>NZ_CP076026.1:0-2796307 GCF_018622755.1 Staphylococcus sp. MZ3 | reverse complement strand
AAATTTACTCCATCTTTCTTAAATTTTTAAGTTATACACAAAAATAACAGCCGTGGATAACTTCTAAACACACCATGTTAATAATTATCCACAAGTTAATAACAATCGGTGGATAACTTTATCCTGCTTATTAGTTATGCACAGTATTTTTATGTAAATATCAATAAATAAATCCTTATAAAATCATGAGTTGGACGACTTATCCACACAATTATACTTTTTCAGTTCTCTATATGTCAAATACCTGTGAATATGTTGCTAAAAATAGTATAACTTTGTGTGTAATTTCTAATTATCCACAATTCTGAAAACTATAAATGTGCATAAGTGGATAACTTTTCCTTCTATAGAATATCTGTTAGTGAGTGTATCAAAACAGCTTGGGAAATAATTTATAAAGTATGTATAAGAACTGTATAAGGTATTCAAACATTGTAAACACTCATGCTTCGGACCAAACTCATGGTGATGTTATGAAATTTGATTGCTCGCATCGTGTATTTCTATCTTTAATCGATAAAAGTAAAAAAATTGAGCAGTAGTATAAAATGAACTTGCGTTATAAATAGGATTTTGTTATATTGTAGTAGTTGCTTGAATTATGACTAGATAATCAATGAGCTAATACGAGAATTTTAATCTAAGAAACGCAAAATCTTATCTATTAAAGTGATCAGAGTCTGCATAATCTGGTATATTAGATAACTGTATAAAGATGGAGGTGTTTTGCATGGTAAAACGTACTTATCAACCAAATAAACGTAAACATAGTAAAGTTCATGGTTTCAGAAAACGCATGAGCACAAAAAATGGCCGTAAAGTTTTAGCGCGCCGTCGTCGTAAAGGCCGTAAAGTTTTATCTGCATAAGATCACTGACTCATCAGTGATCTTTTTTTTCGTTTAAATTAAGAATAAATAGAAATTTATGTTATAAGCTCAATAGAAGTTTAAATATAGCTTCAAATAAAAACGATAAATAAGCGAGTGATGTTATTGGAAAAAGCTTACCGAATTAAAAAGAATGCAGATTTTCAGAGAATATATAAAAAAGGTCATTCTGTAGCCAACAGACAATTTGTTGTATACACTTGTAATAATAAAGAAATAGACCATTTTCGCTTAGGTATTAGTGTTTCTAAAAAACTAGGTAATGCAGTGTTAAGAAACAAGATTAAAAGAGCAATACGTGAAAATTTCAAAGTACATAAGTCGCATATATTGGCCAAAGATATTATTGTAATAGCAAGACAGCCAGCTAAAGATATGACGACTTTACAAATACAGAATAGTCTTGAGCACGTACTTAAAATTGCCAAAGTTTTTAATAAAAAAATTAAGTAATGATAGGGTAGGGTAGGGGAAGGTAAACATTAACCACTCAACACCTCCCGAAGTCTTACCTCAGACAAACGTAAGACTTACCTTAGGGTTATAATAACTTACTTTAAAATGTATTCACATCGTTGAAGGAGGCGAGTAGCAATATGGATTTAGATACAATTACGAGTATTTCAACACCAATGGGTGAAGGGGCAATTGGAATTGTTCGATTGTCTGGACCGCAAGCCGTTGAAATTGCTGACAAATTATATAAAGGAAAACATCTTTTAAATGATGTTCCATCACATACGATTAATTACGGTCATATTATTGATCCAGAATCTAAAGAAGTGGTTGAAGAAGTTATGGTGTCTGTGTTAAGAGCGCCAAAAACATTTACACGCGAAGATATTATAGAAATTAATTGTCATGGTGGTATTTTAACGATTAATAGAGTGCTGGAACTTACTATGACATATGGCGCTAGAATGGCTGAGCCAGGTGAATTTACAAAACGTGCCTTTTTAAATGGTCGTATTGATTTATCTCAAGCTGAAGCAGTTATGGACTTTATTCGCTCGAAGACAGATAGAGCTTCTAAAGTTGCGATGAATCAAATTGAAGGTCGTCTAAGTGACTTAATCAAAAAACAACGTCAATCTATATTAGAGATACTCGCTCAAGTGGAAGTGAATATTGATTATCCTGAATACGATGATGTTGAAGATGCGACTACTGAATTTCTTTTAGAGCAGTCTAAAGAAATCAAACAGGAAATTAATCGTTTATTAGATACCGGTGCGCAGGGCAAAATTATGCGTGAAGGTTTATCTACAGTTATTGTTGGTAAACCAAACGTAGGTAAATCATCGATGTTAAATAATTTAATACAAGATAATAAAGCGATTGTAACTGAGGTAGCAGGTACTACAAGAGATGTCTTAGAAGAGTACGTCAATGTTCGTGGCGTGCCATTAAGATTAGTTGATACTGCTGGTATACGCGAGACAGAAGATATAGTAGAGAAGATTGGTGTTGAACGCTCTAGAAAGGCTCTTAGCCAAGCAGACTTAATTTTATTTGTATTAAACAATAACGAAGCATTGACTCAAGAAGATTACACATTATATGAAGTGGTTAAAAATGAAGATGTAATCGTAATTGTTAATAAAATGGATTTAGAGCAAAACATAGATATTAATGAAGTTAAAGATATGATAGGTGATACGCCATTAATTCAAACTTCAATGTTAAAACAAGAAGGTATTGATGAATTAGAAATACAAATTCGAGATTTGTTCTTTGGTGGAGAAGTACAAAATCAAGATATGACTTATGTTTCTAATTCAAGACATATTTCATTATTAAAACAAGCAAGACAAACGATACAAGATGCGATTGATGCAGCAGAATCTGGTGTGCCTATGGATATGGTACAAATTGATTTAACTAGAACTTGGGAAATATTAGGAGAAATTATTGGTGAGACTGCAAGTGATGAACTCATCGATCAGTTATTCAGTCAATTCTGCTTAGGTAAATAGTAATTGAAATAGACGGAATACCGTCTTAAGAAGGCTAGTAAGATATCAAATAAGGAGGTTTATATTGTGGTTCAAGAATATGATGTAATCGTTATAGGTGCGGGACATGCAGGTGTAGAAGCAGGTTTAGCATCTGCAAGACGTGGTGCTAAAACATTAATGCTAACAATAAATTTAGATAATATTGCATTTATGCCATGTAACCCATCTGTAGGTGGACCAGCTAAAGGCATCGTTGTTCGTGAAATTGATGCTTTAGGTGGACAAATGGCAAAAACAATCGATAAAACACACATTCAAATGAGAATGTTAAATACAGGTAAAGGACCTGCTGTAAGAGCACTAAGAGCGCAAGCAGATAAAGTACTTTATCAACAAGAAATGAAACGCGTGATTGAAGATGAAGAAAATTTGCATATAATGCAAGGTATGGTAGACGAACTTATTATAGAAGATAATGAAGTTAAAGGTGTACGTACAAATATTGGTACAGAGTATTTATCTAAAGCAGTAATTATTACAACGGGAACATTTTTACGTGGTGAAATCATTTTAGGTAATATGAAGTATTCAAGTGGACCAAATCACCAATTACCATCAATCACATTATCAGACAATTTAAGAGAACTTGGCTTTGATATTGTTCGTTTTAAAACAGGTACACCACCGCGTGTAAATTCAAAAACAATTGACTATTCGAAGACTGAAATACAACCAGGTGACGATGTAGGTCGTGCATTCAGCTTTGAAACAACAGAATATATATTAGATCAATTGCCATGTTGGCTAACGTATACTAATGCTGAAACACACAAAGTTATCGATGATAATTTACATCTATCTGCAATGTATTCAGGGATGATTAAAGGAACCGGGCCACGTTATTGCCCTTCAATTGAAGATAAATTTGTTCGATTTAATGATAAGCCGCGACATCAACTTTTCTTAGAGCCTGAAGGTCGTAATACAAATGAAGTATATGTGCAAGGATTATCTACAAGTCTTCCTGAACATGTGCAACGTCAAATGTTAGAGACGATACCAGGTCTTGAAAAAGCAGATATGATGCGTGCCGGCTACGCAATTGAATATGATGCGATTGTGCCAACGCAGTTATGGCCTACACTTGAAACGAAAATGATTAAAAACTTATATACTGCAGGTCAAATTAATGGTACATCTGGTTATGAAGAAGCAGCAGGACAAGGATTGATGGCAGGTATTAACGCTGCAGGTAAAGTGTTAAACACAGGCGAAAAGATATTAAGTCGTTCAGATGCATATATTGGTGTCTTAATCGATGATCTTGTAACTAAAGGTACTAATGAACCTTATCGTTTACTAACATCACGTGCAGAATATCGTTTGTTACTACGTCATGATAATGCTGATTTGAGATTGACGGATATGGGATATGAACTTGGTATGATTTCTGAAGAACGATATGCACGTTTTAATGAAAAACGTCAGCAAATTGATGCGGAAATTAAGCGTTTATCAGATATTCGTATTAAACCAAACGAACATACGCAAGCGATTATTGAACAACATGGTGGTTCTCGCTTAAAAGATGGTATTTTAGCTATCGATTTATTACGCAGACCTGAAATGACTTACGATATAATTTTAGAAATTTTAGAAGAAGAACATCAATTGAATGCAGATGTTGAAGAACAAGTAGAAATACAAACAAAATATGAAGGTTATATCAATAAATCACTACAACAAGTTGAGAAAGTTAAGCGTATGGAAGAGAAGAAAATTCCAGAAGACTTAGATTATAGTAAGATTGATAGTTTGGCGACTGAAGCGCGAGAAAAATTATCAGAAGTAAAACCTTTAAATATTGCACAAGCTTCTAGAATATCAGGGGTAAATCCAGCAGACATATCTATATTATTGATTTACTTAGAACAAGGTAAACTCCAAAGGGTGAGTGACTAATGACTGTAGAATGGTTAGCAGAACAATTAAAAGAACATAATATTGAATTAACTGAGACTCAAAAACAACAGTTTCAAACATATTATCGTTTACTTGTTGAATGGAATGAAAAGATGAATTTGACAAGTATTACAGATGAACACGATGTATATTTGAAACATTTTTATGATTCCATTGCACCTAGTTTTTATTTTGATTTTAATCAGCCTATAAGTATATGTGATGTAGGCGCTGGAGCTGGTTTTCCAAGTATTCCGTTAAAAATAATGTTTCCGCAGTTAAAAGTGACGATTGTTGATTCATTAAATAAGCGTATTCAATTTTTAAACCATTTAGCGTCAGAATTACAATTACAGGATGTCAGCTTTATACACGATAGAGCAGAAACATTTGGTAAGGGTGTCTACAGGGAGTCTTATGATGTTGTTACTGCAAGAGCAGTAGCTAGATTATCCGTGTTAAGTGAATTGTGTTTACCGCTAGTTAAAAAAGGTGGACAGTTTGTTGCATTAAAATCTTCAAAAGGTGAAGAAGAATTAGAAGAAGCAAAATTTGCAATTAGTGTGTTAGGTGGTAATGTTACAGAAACACATACCTTTGAATTGCCAGAAGATGCTGGAGAGCGCCAGATGTTCATTATTGATAAAAAAAGACAGACGCCGAAAAAGTATCCAAGAAAACCAGGGACGCCTAATAAGACTCCTTTACTTGAAAAATAATGCATAATCCTTTACAACTAACATAAAAGGAGCGAATGGATAATGAAAAAACCTTTTTCAAAATTATTTGGTTTGAAAAACAAAGATGACATCATTGGACATATTGAAGAAGATCGCAATAGTAATGTTGAATCCATTCAAATTGAACGTATCATTCCCAACCGTTATCAACCAAGACAGGTGTTTGAACCAAATAAAATTAAAGAACTTGCTGAATCAATACATGAACATGGTTTACTACAACCTATTGTTGTAAGACCGATTGAAGAAGATATGTTTGAAATTATTGCTGGAGAGCGCCGATTTAGAGCAATACAATCACTAAATTTACCTCAAGCAGACGTTATTATTCGTGATATGGATGATGAAGAGACGGCTGTTGTGGCATTAATTGAGAATATTCAAAGAGAAAATTTGTCTGTTGTTGAAGAAGCGGAAGCCTATAAGAAATTATTGGAAATTGGTGATACAACGCAAAGTGAATTGGCAAAAAGTTTAGGTAAAAGTCAAAGCTTTATTGCAAATAAGTTGCGTTTATTGAAGTTGGCGCCGAAAGTACTACTTCGCTTAAGAGAAGGTAAAATTACTGAACGCCATGCGAGAGCGGTATTATCATTGTCTGATAGCGAACAAGAAGCGTTGATTGAGCAAGTCATTGCACAAAAGCTAAATGTGAAACAGACTGAAGATAGAGTACGCCAAAAAACGGGGCCCGAAAAAGTCAAAGCACAAAACCTTCGCTTTGCACAAGATGTCACTCAAGCACGAGATGAGGTAGGCAAAAGTATCCAAGCGATTCAACAAACAGGATTACATGTTGAGCATAAAGACAAAGATCATGAAGATTATTATGAAATAAAAATTCGAATATATAAACGTTAGTAGTAGGATGTCGTATACATGATGACTAACACATAAAAGACAAAGCTAAGATCATAACAGCTTTGTCTTTTTTTTGTTTTACGTGAAACATAAAAATTTATATTTATATGTTGATTTGAAAATTACAGTTAATGGTAATTTTCAATAATTTGAGCTGGATATACTTTCATTTGAACCCTTTATTGCTAGTTTATGAAAGTATCATGAAAGCTTTATGAACATCGCTTGAGTTGCCTTTACAGTAGAAAATTTAAGTTTTACACTTTGTGTGAATGATACGTTTTGTATTGAATTAATTATAGAAAGGTACGTTGAAGATGTTTTCAATTGGAAGTGCAATTCTTCATTTTGTCATTGGTGGTATCGCTGTTGCATTAGCTTCAATTATTGCTGATAAGGTAGGTGGTAAGTTAGGAGGTATTATAGCTACTATGCCGGCAGTCTTTCTTGCGGCTATTATCGCATTAGCTTTAGATCATCGTGGTACGCAATTAGTGGAGATGTCGATGAATCTTAGTACTGGAGCAATTGTGGGTATTCTGTCTTGTATATTAACTGTATTTTTGACATCTCTCTACATTAAGCATAAAGGTTATCGGAAAGGCGCAATATTCACAGTTGTTTGTTGGTTTGTTATTTCCCTTGCAATATTCAGTATTAGACATTTATAGTTTGGAAAATGCG
The DNA here is from genome assembly GCF_018622755.1 of Staphylococcus sp. MZ3. Lineage (NCBI taxonomy): Bacteria > Bacillati > Bacillota > Bacilli > Caryophanales > Staphylococcaceae > Staphylococcus > Staphylococcus sp. MZ3. Next base: position 2,789,213 of record NZ_CP076026.1, on the reverse strand, counting down.
TGATAATTAGTTGTATTCAGTTATTAAGTAATAAATTTTTGGAGGCAGAACATCATGAAATTAACATTAATGAAATTTTTTGTGGGGGGATTTGCAGTATTATTAAGTTATATTGTATCTGTAACACTACCTTGGAAAGAATTTGGCGGTATATTTGCAACGTTTCCGGCAGTATTTTTAGTGTCTATGTTTATTACAGGTATGCAATATGGTGATAAAGTCGCTGTGCATGTAAGTCGTGGCGCAGTGTTTGGTATGACAGGGGTATTAGTTTGTATTTTAGTTACATGGATGATGTTACATATGACGCACATGTGGTTGATTAGCATTGTTGTTGGTTTCCTAAGCTGGTTCATCAGTGCAGTATGTATTTTTGAAGCAGTAGAATTTATAGCACAAAAAAGATTAGAAAAGCATAGTTGGAAAGCTGGAAAATCGAATAGTAAATAGTGTGAACGTAATCTCTTAAATAGGACTAACTTCGCAAGCATTGAATAGCATGGAAAAGTTGCATCATTAATAAATGAAATTCAAGTTGGCATTGAGAAAATTACAAGCGCGTAATCATACAGGTCTGTCTTAAGGGAGTCTTCGAACCCTGATGTTGTCGTATGTCAAAACATTTAGTCAATCATACAGGTGACTTGATTTAACTTTATCTGATAGTCTGATTGTAATGATTGTACTAATTGACTGGAGGCGTATGTAATTGAATCTGAGTAAACAAATTAAAAAATATAGGGAACGAGATGGTTATTCACAAGAATATCTTGCTGAAAAGTTATATGTATCTAGGCAGAGTATTTCTAATTGGGAAAATGACAAAAGCTTACCAGACATACATAACTTATTAATGATGTGCGAATTGTTCAATGTAACTTTAGATGATTTAGTAAAAGGGACCATTCCATTTGTACCTGATATTAAAGCGCAACGAAGTCTTAACTTATGGACATATGTGATGCTTATTTTCATGACATTAGCTGCAATTTTAACAGGACCTTTAATTGTTTATTGGAATTGGGCTTGGGGTATAACGGTGATAGTCATTTATGGAATAGGTTATTATGCAGCTATGAAAATAGAAGACTTTAAAAAAGTGCATAAAATGGATAACTACGATCGAATTGTTGCTTTTATGAATGGAAAAGATCCTAGTGAAGTACAAACGACTAAAGCTAGAAATATAAAAACAGGTGTACTTTCTTTCATAGCATTTGTTGGTGCAATCATTCTTATAGCTTTGATTAGTATGTATCTGGCAAATAAGTTTTTATAAATGATCGCGGTATGGCCTCATATTATCCAAAATAGCATAAAAAAATACCAACAAGATTTAGAACCTTGTTGGTAATCAAAGCGATTCATTTATAATGAGTCGTTTTATTTTGTAAGATTAAACAGTTTGTACGTTAACTGCTTGGTCTCCACGTTGACCTTCAGTGATTTCGAAAGTAACTTTTTGACCTTCTTCTAAAGTTTTGTAGCCATCGCTAGCGATACCTGAGAAATGTACGAATACGTCTCCGCCATTTTCTTGTTCGATGAAACCAAAACCTTTTTCTGCGTTAAACCATTTTACTGTACCGTTATTCATATAGAAAACCTCCGTGTGCTTTTGCACTTAATATTTGTAACAAATTCATAACTAAAAAAGAGGATATTCTAAACAAATACACTACAATTTAATTCACGAGCTTTTATTACGTAAGACCAACTATACGCTCATATTGGCATAATGTACAGTGTTTTTTGAAAATAAATTAAAAAAGATTTTTAAAAACCTTAGAAACGTTGATTTAAAGGGGTTTATAAAAATAAAAAAATTGTAGTCTTTTATGGTGTTTGCTAGTTTTCAAAGTGACATATCGTTTAAACATAACGATTTTATAAGCAATCCATAAAAAACAAGCAGCGATAAACGCTACTTGTTGATATTAAAATCTGACTTGAAAGGTCATAGCAATGTTATATACCGATGGAATGTGTTTATTTGCCTTTTTCTTCACGACGTTTTAAATAATAGGCGCCACCTAATAAACCAGCTGGAATGCCTATTATTGGTGTTGTGAATGAGCTTAATACAATAACAAGTATTGTTAAAGCAATGACGTTATACCAAGTTACAGTCAAATTTTTCAAATCCTCATATGATTGTTTTACTAATTCTCTAAATTTCATGATTCAATCTCTCCTTTTCTTAAATCAATTAATAGTTATACTGCATTGCTTAAAATCAAAATCTCAATGAAGCATCTTTTAATCGTAAGTGTTAAATGGTTTTCTTAATCAATTTGTTTGAATGTACAAAAGCAATTAAAGCAAAAGTAATGTAAATGAGGGTGTATACAACAATTACTACAATAACCGGCATGAAGGAAATATTACCCATCAATTTCATAAATGCTATTGCGGCGAATACTGCATGTAATATAGCAATCAATAATGGTAAACCGAAGTTGAAAGTAATTTTTAATAATAATCCCTTAAGCATATCTGTATGCGTAAAGCCTATGCGTTTTAATATTCTGAAGTTACTTAGTTCATCCTCAGTTTCATCCATTTGTTTAATATAAATAATACATCCAGCTGCTACTAAAAATGCTAATCCTAAAAATGATGTAACAAATATTAGAATACCGTTAGTAGCATCGACCTCTTTTTTCATTTCATCATAAGTGATGACTTTGTCTCCAAACTGTTTTGCAATTGCTTGAGCTTTTTCCTTTTGTGATGTTTGTTTAATATCATATCCATAAAAAGTATGAACGTTATTTTGTGTTTTCAACTGCTGATACTTTTCAGGACTTACTTCGACGACAGGTGAGTTGAAGCTTAGATTTAAAGGATAAACCCTACCTTTGTCTTCTTGTGTAACACGGAAAGTTTCATTCTTAGTTCCTTTTACTACTAAATCTTTGTTTAAATGGATATTAATAATGTTAGGAAGTGATTTTGTATTTGTAATGATGGCATTGTTGCCTGTTACCTTGTTATTTGCACTTAATATTGAATTCGTGCGACCTGAATCACTACCATTTTCCAAAGTAATAACCTGATCTTTAACATTATCTACAGTAATAGTTTCGTAAGCATTTTTAGAAAATGTAATTTGTTGTTGGCTTAGTTTAGTTTCAAATTGTTTAGCATCTTGAGTAGCGACCACGTTAAATTCATTTGGTGCCATAGATGTAAGGGTTTGATCTGTATTTGATTTAGATAATGCCGCAAAACACAATACAGTTACTGTAACTGCAGAAATAATTGCAATGATAGTTAAAGACATCGCATTTTTCTTCATTCTGTACATAATAGACGATGTGAATACAACATCGGTAATAGATACGCGTCCATTTTTTGATTTTTTCAATGTTTTAAAAATAAGTGACACGGAACTTCTGAAGAATAAATAGGCGCCTACAACCGTTAAAAATAAAATGATAAACGGTGATGTCATAGCCATAGTTAGTGCTTTGAACGTACCAAACATTTCTGTCGCCATATAATAGCCTAGTGCAATCATAGCAATACCTAATACGCCTGAAATAACCTCTGCAGTCGTTACTTTAGCAGTTGTGGCATCAGTTTTAATTGAATCTTTCATCATTGATAAGATACTACGTCTTTTTAGAAATAAAGCACTTTGAAATAAAATCAGTACATACGCAATAATTAGCATGAAAATAGTTAAAACAAGGGCCATAGGTTCGAAATGTATCGATAAGTTAATCGATAACGACATCAATTTAGATACTATGGAAAGCAATAATTGTGCACCTGCAATGCCACATAATACACCGACAACACCTGTGATTAAAAATACAATCATTTGTTCAAGTGCTAACATTTTCAAAATGTTTTGTCGTGTTAAACCAATCAACTGAAATAGCGCAAATTCACGTGTACGGCGTTTCACGAATAAATGATTGGCATACATTAAAAAGATGACAATAATGATAAATAAAAATATTGATCCGACTAAAGCACCTTTCTTAATGATGGCCATCGAGTCGTCATTATTTACACCTTTAGTAAACTGTAAGGTTGTAAAACTGAAATATAAGACGATGCTAAAAAATAATGAAAATAAATACATTGCATAATGTTTTAAGTTTTGTCGTAAGTTTTTGAAAACGATATGGTTAAATGTCATTTGAGACACCACCTAATACTGATTGAAGATGTACAATGTCTTCATAAAAGGCCTGTTTAGAACGTCCTTCCTGATAAAGTTGTGTATGAATTTGGCCATCTTTTAGCATGATGACACGTTCTGCAAAACTTGCTGCAACCGGATCATGTGTAACCATGACAATAGTTGTATCAAACGATTTATTCATTTCTTCCAAACGTTGTAATAAGTCATTTGCACTTTTCGAGTCGAGTGCGCCTGTTGGCTCATCTGCAAATATGATTTGTGGTTTGTGAACAAATGCTCTCGCTGCTGCAGTTCTTTGTTGTTGACCACCAGATAATTCGCTAGGGTATTTATTTCCTAGGTCATAAATACCTAATGCTGTCGTGATCGCTTTGTAATTTTCTTCCATTGTTGCCTTCGACATTTTTTGAACAGATAAAGGTAACATAATGTTTTCTTTAACAGTTAATGTCGGCAGAATACTGTAATCTTGGAAGATGAAACCTAATGATTCTTTACGGAATTTGGCAAGTGCTTTTTGATTAAGTTTATTAAGCTCTTGTCCGTTAGCAATCACGCTACCGCTAGAAATTTGGTCAATTGAACTTAGTACATTTAATAAGGTTGTCTTACCTGATCCAGAAGGCCCCATAATCGCAACGAATTCGCCTTTTTGTATGTCAAAGTTAATATCTTTAAGTGCTTGAAATGTGTGCTTTTTACCGTATGTTTTTGAAACATGTTGCACTGATAATATTGTCATAGTCTCACTCCTTTTGTATTTAATTTCATTTTAAATAATGTTTGGAGTAGTAGCCTTTATCTAAACTTACAATTCAATGTTTGAACCTTACAGAGTTGAAAGCTATCGCTACTTAGTAGATTTTTGAGTGAGGATACAGATTCATCGTACATATTAGACAAAAGCAATGGTGCTTTCTAAGTGATGATGTTTGTGTAAATTGAGAAAAGGGAATTTAATTATTGTATAATAAATTTTTTGTAAAAATTAAAAGAGGGCTTTATTTGAAAGGAATTGATTGTTATGGAAAAAGGAAATCAAGGTATTAAATGGTCTAGTTTAATAATGGGTGTATTATTATTAATGTTGGCAGTCGTTATTTTTACATTTCCAATTGAAAATTTTTATGCTATTACCTGGTTGATTGGACTGTTTGTATTAATTAACGGTGTGATTCAAATCATTTACCGTAGAAAAGCAAAAGCTTTAGTAGGTGGTAACCAAAATTGGATTCTGTTTATGGGGATTGTAGATATTCTCTTTGGTCTTATTGTCATTTTTAATGTTGGCGCTAGCTCGGCATTTTTTATCTACATGTTTGCATTCTGGTTCATTTTTAGTTCTATTGCAGGATTATTTACGTTTACGGGTAGTGGTAGCTTAAAACTAATTTCAGTGATTTTTAATTTATTAGGTATTGTTTTCGGTGTCATTTTATTATTTAATCCATTAATGGGTATCGTCTTTATTTCGACGATGATTGCTATTGCATTTGTATTCGTAGGTGTCATTTATGTTGTAGATGCACTTGCTTAAGTAAAATGAAGCGGTTCAAAAGAAGGGTGTGACATGAAGTTTGTGTCATATCCTTTTTGTTGTGTTTATGAAGCATAAAAAAGGGGCGCTACCTACAATAAGTAAGATACGCCCATATTTTTATATTTTACTATTATTGTTTTTCAATACGATTAATAGTTACATTTAGTCCAAAATATTTTTCTAAAAAATGTTTATAGTTATCTTTAGTGACATCAAATTTTTCTGAGCTACCATTCCTTGTTAAAGTTAAATGATTTTCAGACATTGTAGCACGGCCAAATGATTGTGGCATTGTAATTAATAAATGCTGTACAAATATTGAATCTGGATGCGTTTGATTATATTCGATGTTGCTATTAAAATCTTCTATTTGTTTAGGTTTGAATTCAGCTTCATATTTTGTATGCCAATGATCATTTTCGAATTTTTGAACATAGAAAATATCCTTGTCTTCGTTGTTAAAAATAGCGCGGAATGTACCACTGATATCAGTAATTGGTTGTGTATGCTCAGATGAAGTAATAGGAATGGCATGTAGAGGTAAGTCTCCAAAGCCAACATCAGTTACATAGAATACATCATTTATAGAAACAACAAGTGAAGCATGTGAACCGTTCAGACTACGACCGCCACCGGGTGTGTGAATAGTAGCTGACATTAATTCAGGATTAAATCCTTTTTGTTGTAAATAGGCTTTGAAAAATGTATTTAACTCATAACAAAAACCACCACGTTTATCATGAACAATTTTATTAAAAAGTGCATCGATATTTATAGATATCGGCTTACTATTTTGAACATCAATATTTTCAAAAGGTACAGTTAACATAAAACGTGTTGCATAATAATTTAATGCTTCAATACTCGGTCGATTATAACGAGATGAATCAATTTGTAAATAATTCTCTAACTTCGCAATATTCATAAGCATAGCGCCTCCTGTATTAAAGATTATAATTAAATTTTAAACAGAAATACTGAAATTTTAAATTCGAAAGCATTGAATTTTGGATAAATACATTTTAAATAGAAAAATACGCTCTCAAAATGAAGTCATCTCTAAAAGAAACGATTTAAAGATGACTACTGAGAGCGTAGCATAATGGAAGAAGTGTGCAGGGTGTCTAAAAATGCAACAATACAAAGGTAGTTGCAAGACAAGTTACTTTATTTAGACCATTTGTGTTCTATGCGACCAAACTTCCAAATTAAACTTGAAATAAGCCAAGTAATTAAAAATAATGCAACTAAAATATAGCCTAAATAATCAAATTCGATCGAACCAATGAATGCCCAAAACGCACCATGTAAATCTAGCTTATCAGCAAGAATTTGTAGCAATTCAATCATCCCAATCACTAATGCTGCCATGACTGATATCGCAGTAATCGTTATATTGTAATAGATTTTGCGAATAGGATTGAAGAATGCCCAATTATAGGCATACTTCATTACAACACCATCTAATGTATCCAATAAACTCATACCTGATGCGAATAAAATTGGTAAAGATAAGATTCCGATAAATGAAATGGCTTGTTGTGATGCGCCTGAAGAAAGAGCGAGTAACGCAATTTCACTAGCTGTATCAAAACCAAGTCCAAATAAAAAGCCAAGTGGCAATACGTGCCAACTACGCGTGATTAACTTGAAATAAGGTCCTACAAATCGAGAAACAAATCCTCTAGATTCAAGTAATACATCGACTTCAGCTTCTTCAATGTGTTCACGACGTAATTTAGCGAACAAGTTAATTAAAGAGATTAAAATAATTAGATTCAACACACCGATAAGCACTAAAAAGAAACCTGAAACTAGTGTACCAATCGTTCCACCAATATCTTGGAAATGTGGTAATTCATCTTTAGCCCATTTTACAGACACCCCTAAAAAAACAGCCATTAAAAATACAACAGATGAATGTCCAATTGAAAAGTAGAAACCAACACCAGATGGATCTTTGCGTTGCTGTAATAATTTGCGAACCGTATTATCTATTGCAGCAATGTGATCTGCATCAAATGCATGACGTAAACCTAATGTATATGCAAGAATCCCCATACCAAATAAGATATGATGGTCTTTTCCAGCAATCCATAAAAAACTAAACCCAATAACGTGTAACAAAATGACAATAGCTATGTATGGTAACCAGCTTAAGCGCTCATTTTTAAAAACAGTCAAAATATATCCTTCTTTCATAACATGATATTTAATCATACTGTATGTTCAATGGGCACTCTAGTAATAAGTGTTCATATAACAAAAATGTTATGCCAAATTATTTGTTATATAAAAATATACATGTAACCGCAAAAGATTTTTTTGCGATATATATAATTTGATAAATTAACCAACAACAATGTAAGATGTCACTTTGCTTAACTTGGCATCCTTTTTATGATTTTCAAATTCAAAAAAATGAGCAAAATGAATCTCTTTACCAGTTTTTAATATTTCAATACCATGCATGGAACCTAAGCACCCATGTGTGATGCTGGAATGGATATTGAGACTAGCAACCTGATTGTAATAGTTAGATAGTTCTTGAATTAAAATTTGAGGTCCATAAATGTCAAAGTGTCCAGGCACAGACCAAATAAATTCTGTTGTAACCAGTGAACGTAATAATTCAATATCTAATGCTGCTGTAGCAACTATAAAATCTATCATTTGTTGACGTTTAGGCGCATGATTGCATGACACATCTCCTGTTAACTTAAAAGGTAATGATGACTGAACTTCCGTTTTAAAATGTAGTTGGTGCTGAAATAAAGCTTGTTCCAATATTGATATAGCTTTAGGACCAACGCCATGCATCTCCATTAGAGATGACTTCGTATATTGTGATACTGCTTCTAATGTGTATATACCTTGTGAATTTAGCGCGCGTGTTGCAGGCTTTCCAATTTTAGGTAAAGTCATTTGTATCCATCCTTTATGTTGTATGGTAGTCTTTCTGGCAATATACCCTGATTTGTACAGAATTATTTATAAAATTAATATTGTTTAGTGGTTGGTGAATAAATGTGGGAAATATAAACAAAATGATATCTTTATCGAAATATTATTAGTAAAATCGTTATATTAGCATAACCAAGTGAGCGTAACATGTTAAAAATTTGGGAGAGTAAGGAGGTATGTAAGTGAATACAGAATATAAAAAAGGTATATTTTTAGCACTTAGTGCATACATTCTGTGGGGCATACTACCTATATATTGGCAGTTCGTTGATGCAATAGGCGCATTTGAAATTTTAGCCTTTCGTATTATATTTTCAGCAATATTCATGATTTTCATACTCGCGGTTGGACAAAAACAACGCAATGCATTTCAACGAGATATGAATCAATTGTTAGGCAAGCCCATTCAGCTATTAGCAATTGTTGTAGCAGGCTATGTCATTACATTAAATTGGGGTACATTTATTTGGGCTGTAACGAACGGTCACGTCCTACAAACAAGTTTAGGTTATTATATAAATCCACTTGTTAGCATTTTGCTCGCACTTATCTTTTTAAAAGAAAGATTCAATAAATTTGAATGGCTAGCCATTTTATTCGCATTCATCGGTGTATTATATATGACGCTCAAGATTGGAGAATTCCCAATCGTTTCTATTATATTAGCGTTATCCTTTGGTACATACGGATTATTGAAAAAAGTAGTACATATTGATGCCATCAGCAGTATTACGATTGAATGTATTGTTACCGCACCTGCTGGACTAATATACGTTATTTATTTATGGCAGCAACATCAGATGTCATTTGGATTGAACATGTCATCATTTTGGTTGTTATTTTCTGGTGCTATTACGGCAATACCACTAATCCTATTCTCAGCCGGGGCAAAACGTATTCCACTTTCGTTAATAGGATTTATTCAATACGTTGGACCAACAATAATGTTTGTACTCGGCATATTTGTTTTCAAAGAGCCTTTTAGTATAGATCAATTAATTACGTTTATATTTATTTGGACAGGTATTGTGTTATATAGTCTTTCTCAATACATTAAATTGAAGAAACATCCGGTCGCAAAAACCCTATAAAATACGAGGAAAGATAATTATACGTGTTTTCAATATCCTTTGTGTCATGATAAGGTGAGACTGAGGTATGTGTGCAGTAACAGTGACAGACGTATAAATTTGAAACATTAAATATGAAATAAGGCACTTTCGTTGAATTCGCAATTAAAATGAATTTAAACGAAGGTGTTTTTTATTTCATGATTTATGATGGCATACGTAATGTTGATCAATGAAACGGAATAGTATAGAAATGTATTTTATGTGATGTTACGTAATGACTTAAATCTTTATACAAATTTTCAGTGAAGCACGCAATGATTTAAAGGATAAACGGGGAGTCTTGATTTAGCAAAGGTTGATTTTAAATACAAATTAAAAAGCGCCCAAATCAATGAGATTCGAGCGCTAATTTAAATATTTTAAAATATACCAATTACTTTCATCCAAAGTGATCCTAAACCAATCCAGATAATAAAGTAGACGAAACCTAATATTAAGTTCATTGTCCACCAACGTTTTTGAGTCACGTAACCTGAAGAGAATAGAATCGGCGCTGGACCACTACTATAGTGTGTTGTTGAAGCTAATAGGTTACCGAAGAAACCTAACATTAATGCACTGAATAATGGTGGTGCACCGGCTGCGATGGCAACGCCTAGTAATGCTGCATACATCGCACTGATATGTGCTGTAGAACTTGCAAATAAGTAATGTGAATAGAAGTAGAACAATATTAAAATGACCAGTACTATAGGCCAGCTTAAGCCATCAAGACTTGTAGCAATGGATTTACTTAACCAAGGAATAAATCCAAGCTTGTTTAATTGGTCGGCCATTAACACTAATACTGAGAACCATACTAATGTGTTCCAAGCACCTGTTTCGTTTAAAATGTCTTGCCATGTTAAGACACCTGTCAATAATAACAATGCTAGCGCAATAAAGGCCGTTAAAGTTGCATCAATATGAATGAAACTTCCGACAATCCATAGTGTTAGAGCAATGACAAAAATACCAATCATAAATTTTTCAGCTAAAGCGATTTTACCCATAGTCGCTAATTCATTTTCAGCCCAACTCTTAGCATTTGGTGTTTCTTTAACAGTTGGTGGATAAATTTTATAAATAATAAAAGGTACAACAATTAAGGAAACAAGTCCAGGAACTAAAGCAGCTAGGAACCAATTCATCCATGTAATGTGAACATTAGATGTGCTAGATGCTAAATTTTGTGCAAGGGGGTTACCGGCCATTGCAGTTAAAAACATAGCTGCAGTAATTAAATTACCTTGGAATTCTGTGAAAACAAGAAATGCACCCATTTTGCGTGCTGATCCGTCTTTCGGTTTCGAACCAAATGATTCAGAAAGTGATTTGATAATTGGGAACATGATTCCACCAGCACGCGCGGTATTACTTGGTGTAGCAGGCGCTAGAATTAAATCTACACCGACGATAGAATATGCTAAGCCTAATGTTTTTTTACCAAATAATTTGACGAAATGAAGTGCGATACGTCTACCAAGACCTGTTTTCACAAATCCTCTCGAAATGAAAAATGCCATAGCAATTAACCAAATGCTATTATTACCAAAACCAGCGACAGCCGTTTTCATGTCAACAATGCCAACGAGTACCATGATTGTAAATCCAATTATAGAGACGGCCCCAATTGGCATCGGTTGTGTAATACAAGCAATGATTGTCGCGACGAATATTGCGAACATATACCATGCTGTTGGATCCACAGCATCCGGTTTAAAAGGTGTAAGTGCCCAAATAAGGAGACCTACAACGATAGGGATTATAAACTTACGATATTTAACCGTGTTTTCCATGTTAAAACGTCCTTCTTTCTATGTTTTATACATATTTCAATTTAAGAATAAAGCTAACTACAAAAGATGTACAGTAATAATTAAATATAAAATTAAATTAACGAAATCATTAATATAATTATTTTTCGAGAATCGGTGAAGAACTGGTATAGATGGTGTTTATTAAATTCAAAAGATTTTGAAGATGAACTAATATACTAAGAAATTAATTGATACAAGTTAACTTCATGCACTTGTATTCGTTATACTGTATATATTTTGCATAATAAAATAATGAATTTTTAATAAATTTCATTGAATATGAACTAAATTAGTTTATAATTTATCATTAGTATCCTATGGATATGACATAGAGTATAAGGAGGGGTTTTTATGAACAAGAACGTGTTGAAGTTTATGGTCTTTATAATGTTATTAAATATCATCACGCCTTTATTTAATAAAAATGAAGCATTGGCAGCACGAGATATTTCATCAACGAATGTTACAGATTTAACTGTATCACCGACTAAGATAGAAGATGGTGGTAAAACGACAGTAAAAATGACATTCGACGATAAAAATGGAAAAATACAAAATGGTGACACGATTAAAGTGGCATGGCCGACAAGCGGTACAGTAAAGATAGAGGGTTATAGTAAAACAGTACCATTAACTGTTAAAGGTGAACAGGTGGGTCAAGCAGTTATTACACCAGACGGAGCAACAATTACATTCAATGATAAAGTAGAAAAATTAAGTGATGTTTCGGGATTTGCAGAATTTGAAGTACAAGGAAGAAATTTAACGCAAACAAATACTTCAGATGACAAAGTAGCTACGATAACATCTGGGAATAAATCAACGAATGTTACGGTTCATAAAAGTGAAGCGGGAACAAGTAGTGTTTTCTATTATAAAACGGGAGATATGCTGCCAGAAGATACGACACATGTACGATGGTTTTTAAATATTAATAATGAAAAAAGATATGTATCGAAAGATATTACTATAAAGGATCAGATTCAAGGTGGACAGCAGTTAGATTTAAGCACATTAAACATTAATGTGACAGGTACACATAGCAATTATTATAGTGGACAAAGTGCAATTAGTGATTTTGAAAAAGCCTTTCCAGGATCTAAAATAACTGTTGATAATACGAAGAACACAATTGATGTAACAATTCCACAAGGCTATGGGTCATATAATAGTTTTTCAATTAACTACAAAACCAAAATTACGAATGAACAGCAAAAAGAGTTTGTTAATAATTCACAAGCTTGGTATCAAGAGCATGGTAAGGAAGAAGTGAACGGGAAATCATTTAATCATACTGTGCATAATATTAATGCTAATGCCGGTATTGAAGGTACTGTAAAAGGTGAATTAAAAGTTTTAAAACAGGATAAAGATACCAAGGCTCCTATAGCTAATGTAAAATTTAAACTTTCTAAAAAAGATGGATCAGTTGTAAAGGACAATCAAAAAGAAATTGAGATTATAACAGATGCAAACGGTATTGCTAATATTAAAGCGTTGCCTAGTGGAGACTATATTTTAAAAGAAATAGAGGCGCCAGCACCGTATACATTTGATAAGGATAAAGAATATCCGTTTACTATGAAAGATACAGATAATCAGGGATATTTTACGACTATTGAAAATGCAAAAGAGATAGAAAAAACAAAAGATGTATCTGCTCAAAAGGTTTGGGAAGGCACTCAAAAAGTGAAACCAACGATTTATTTCAAGTTGTACAAACAAGATGACAATCAAAACACAACACCAGTAGACAAAGCAGAGATTAAAAAATTAGAAGATGGAACGACAAAAGTGACATGGTCTAATCTTCCAGAAAATGACAAAAATGGCAAGACTATTAAATATTTAGTTAAAGAAGTAAATGCTCAAGGTGAAGACACAACACCAGAAGGATATACTAAAAAAGAAAATGGTTTAGTGGTTACTAATACTGAAAAACCAATCGAAACAACATCAATTAGCGGTGAAAAAGTATGGGACGACAAAGATAATCAAGATGGTAAGAGACCAGAAAAAGTCAGTGTGAATTTATTGGCTAACGGAGAGAAAGTAAAAACGGTAGACGTGACATCTGAAACAAACTGGAAGTACGAATTTAAAGACTTACCGAAGTATGATGAAGGAAAGAAAATAGAATATACAGTGACCGAAGATCACGTAAAAGACTACACAACAGACATCAACGGTACAACAATAACGAACAAGTATACACCAGGAGAGACATCGGCAACAGTAACAAAAAATTGGGATGACAATAATAACCAAGACGGAAAACGATCAACTGAAATCAAAGTTGAGTTATATCAAGATGGAAAAGCAACAGGAAAAACAGCAACATTAAATGAATCTAATAACTGGAGCCATACGTGGACAGGATTAGATGAAAAAGCAAAAGGTCAACAAGTAAAATACACAGTCGAGGAATTAACAAAAGTTAAAGGCTATACAACACATGTGGATAACAATGATATGGGTAACTTGATTGTGACGAATAAATATACGCCAGAAACAACATCAATTAGCGGTGAAAAAGTATGGGACGACAAAGATAATCAAGATGGTAAGAGACCAGAAAAAGTCAGTGTAAATTTATTGGCTAACGGAGAGAAAGTAGAAACGGTAGATGTAACATCTGAAACAAACTGGAAGTACGAATTTAAAGACTTACCGAAGTACGATGAAGGAAAGAAAATAGAATATACAGTGACCGAAGATCACGTAAAAGACTACACAACAGACATCAACGGTACGACAATAACGAACAAGTATACACCAGGAGAGACATCGGCAACAGTAACAAAAAATTGGGATGACAATAATAACCAAGACGGAAAACGACCAACTGAAATTAAAGTTGAGTTATATCAAGATGGAAAAGCAACAGGAAAAACGGCAATATTAAATGAATCTAATAACTGGACCCATACGTGGACAGGATTAGATGAAAAAGCAAAAGGTCAACAAGTAAAATACACAGTCGAGGAATTAACAAAGGTCAAAGGTTATACAACACATGTGGATAACAATGATATGGGCAACTTGATTGTGACGAATAAATATACGCCAGAAACAACATCAATTAACGGTGAAAAAGTATGGGACGACAAAGACAATCAAGATGGTAAGAGACCAGAAAAAGTCAGTATAAATTTATTGGCTAATGGAGAGAAAGTAAAAACGGTAGACGTGACATCTGAAACAAACTGGAAGTACGAATTTAAAGACTTACCGAAGTATGATGAAGGAAAGAAAATAGAATATACAGTGACCGAAGATCACGTAAAAGACTACACAACAGACATCAACGGTACAACAATAACGAACAAGTATACACCAGGAGAGACATCGGCAACAGTAACAAAAAATTGGGATGATAATAATAACCAAGACGGAAAACGACCAACTGAAATTAAAGTTGAGTTATATCAAGATGGAAAAGCAACAGGAAAAACGGCAACATTAAATGAATCTAATAACTGGACCCATACGTGGGCAGGATTAGATGAAAAAGCAAAAGGTCAACAAGTAAAATACACAGTCGAGGAATTAACAAAAGTTAAAGGTTATACAACACATGTGGATAACAATGATATGGGTAACTTGATTGTGACGAATAAATATACGCCAGAAAAACCGAATAAACCAATCTATCCTGAAAAACCAAAAGACAAAACACCACCAACTAAACCTGATCACTCTAATAAAGTTAAACCAACTCTCCCAGATGAGCCATCAAAAGTGGATAAGGATGATCAACCTAAAG
This sequence comes from Staphylococcus sp. MZ3, assembly GCF_018622755.1. NCBI lineage: Bacteria > Bacillati > Bacillota > Bacilli > Caryophanales > Staphylococcaceae > Staphylococcus > Staphylococcus sp. MZ3. Next base: position 2,773,852 of record NZ_CP076026.1, on the reverse strand, counting down.
ATAATAAAACCAAACCTGAAAATCCTCTAAAAGAATTACCAAAAACTGGTATGAAGATTATAACTTCATGGATTACATGGGTATTTATAGGTATATTGGGATTGTATTTAATTTTAAGAAAAAGATTTAACTCATAAACCATTATAATTATTTTTATAGATAAGGCTATTCCTAGTTCTATGTATAATACATGATATAAATAGGTCACTTTTAATCTGTATGTAAGCAGACTAAAAGTGGCCTTTTAAACAAATAAAAACCCGTTAACGTGTTGTTAACGGTTAATAAGCTAATATTTATTTTAAATTTTTTAATATACGAGACATTTCTTCAATTTTACCAGCATGAAGTGGGATATGAATGGCATTTAATACTAATAACTCTTCTAAGTTATTACAACCAACAATTGGTTGTTTCAATTCAATTGCTAAATCATCTTCAGTTAGTTTTCGTGCACGTTCAGGTAATGTTTGAAGACCTTCTAAAATCGTTCCAATACTCGGTACTTCGCCCTTCCATTCATCTGGAGACGAACCATTTCCGAATAAAGGTCTATATATATTTAAATCAATATTCTCTTTACCAGTAACAGCTAAGGCTGATTCAAAAATTGTTAATACATGCCCAAATTGCCAATGAATGGTATTAGAAAAAGGCTTATGATAATCATCAAGTATCTTTTCAACTTTCCAAGTATCATACACATTTACTAAATATCCTAAACCCATATCAATGACATCAAATACCGTTTTTGTAGTCATTATTAATTCCTCCCCCCATAAATAAAACATACTTCCGTAAGTATTACCCTATTAACAAAGTTGTTAGTCATTTAAGGAATGTATTTTATTGGTGTACTTATAACTATTCCGTTGTGCCTAGAGCTATACGTAAATCCTCATCATTAGAAATAGCTTCAATGGCTGCAGTCAAACCTGCAACTATCTTTTCTAATGGCATAGATGGTGTATCGGGTTTACCAATGACCTGCTCTGGTATGTATGGCACATGGATAAATCCAAAGCGAAGATGAGGATAGTGCTTATCTTGTAAATAGCCTAAGTGATAAAGTACGTGATTACATACGAACGTACCTGCGCTATTTGAAAGTGCTCCAGGAAGTCCTTGATTAATAATACTTTGAGTCATTGCTTTAACTGGTAAATTTGAAAAATAAGCTGGCGCACCGTCTAAATGAATGGCTTGATCAATAGGTTGAAAGGCATCATTATCTGGGATACGTGCATCATCAATATTAATGGCGACACGTTCTGGGGTAATGGCATTTCTACCACCAGCTTGTCCTATAGCTAGTACAACATCATAGTGATTAGATGCCAACGTTTTATTTATCATAGTATCTACTTTCTTAAAAGAGGTTGGTAGTTTTAATTTATCGATTGTATGTGTGCCAATAATATTTTCGAGTAGAGACACAGCTTCCCAAGAGGGATTAATATTTTGATTGTCAAAAGGCGCAAACCCTGTTACTAAAATGTGCATTTTAAGACACCCCGCAGTATTAAAATTTAATTTAGTATAACACGCGCATAATTAAAAACATATCAGGTTATGTATGCGCATAAAAAACAGCCTTGAAAAACCTTTATAAATCGGATTTTCAAAGCGTGTTTTGAAAGGTATTTAATTAAAACTAAGCATGTTGATGTAAATCATCAAAGTTTGTTAAACGTTGTTGCCACTCATTATCACTAATATTATTTGCTTGAACATAACGATTACGCTCATGTTTAGCACATTCATAAGAGCATGCACCTAAATATTTAGTTTCGTTTTCTTCAGAAACTAATATTTGTTTATTACATTCTGGGTTAGCGCAATTAATATAACGTTCACATGGTTTGCCATCAAACCAATCCTTACCAATAATCGTTTTTTCAACTTGGTTGATATCAACACTGATACGGTCATCAAATACGTACATTTTACCGTCCCAATATTCACCTTTTGTTTCAGAATCTTTACCATATGTAGCAATACCGCCATGAAGTTGTGCTACATCTTCGAAACCTTCTTTTAAAAGCCATCCAGAAAATTTTTCGCATCGAATGCCACCAGTACAGTACGTAACCACTTTTTTATCTGCAAATAACGCTTTATTCTCTTTAATCCAGTCAGGCAAATCTCTAAAGCGCGTGATATTTGGACGAATTGCACCTCGGAAATGACCTAAATCAAATTCATAATCATTACGTGCATCAATAATGACTGTGTCATCATCTTCAAGAGCTTTTCTAAATTCTACAGGTGATAAATATTGGCCAGTTGTGTGTCTTGGATCGACGTCATCTTCTAAATCTAAAGCAACGATTTCTTTTCGAGGACGTACATGCATTTTCTTAAAAGCATGTCCTTCAGCTTCATCAATTTTAAACACCATATCTTTGAATCGTTCATCGGCATGCATATGTGCCATATATTGTTCGGTTTCTTCTTTTGTACCAGATAATGTGCCGTTAATACCTTCTGTAGAAACAAGAATTCTACCTTTTAAATGGTGTGCTTTGCAAAACGCTAAGTGATCCTGAGCAAACTGTTCAGGGTCATCAATCGTCGTATATTTATAATATAAAAGAACTTGATAGTTCATAGGTTAATCTCCTTCTATAAACATGTTATAAGCATGTTAATTTTTAAAATAAAGCGTCAATACGCATATTTGTCTACGTCCATCATTTTAACAGAGTTGTATTGTCATTCAATATTTCTAGCTTGAAATCAGCCACTAGACCGATAAAATAGATAGATGAAACCGTTATCATTTTATTTGATAGTTATCTTGTTTAAAATAAAATTGATAGTTAAAACGAATGAAATGAAAGGAATGATCATGATGTCACAACAAGATTTACCTACATTATTTTATAGCGGGAAGTCCAATAGTGCTGTTCCAATTATATCTGAAAGTGAATTACAAACAATTACAGCTGAACCATGGCTTGAAATTTCCAAAAAAGGATTGCAACTAGAAGGATTGAACTTTGATCGGCAGGGACAACTCTTTTTATTGGATGTATTCGAAGGCAATATTTTCAAAATCAATCCTGAAACGAAGGAAATCAAACGACCTTTTGTAAGTCACAAAGCGAATCCTGCAGCAATCAAAATACATAAAGATGGCCGATTATTCGTTTGTTATTTAGGAGATTTTAAATCTACAGGAGGCATTTTTGCAGCTACAGAAAATGGTGACAACTTACAAGATATTATTGAAGATCTTTCAACAGCATATTGTATTGATGACATGGTATTTGATTCTAAAGGTGGATTTTATTTTACAGATTTTAGAGGATACTCTACCAATCCACTAGGAGGCGTTTATTATGTTTCGCCGGACTTTAGAACAGTGACGCCTATCATTCAAAATATTAGCGTAGCAAATGGTATTGCTTTAAGTACAGATGAAAAAGTACTATGGGTAACAGAAACTACAGCCAATCGATTACATCGCATTGCACTTGAAGATGATGGTGTGACGATACAACCATTTGGAGCTACTATACCGTACTATTTTACAGGTCATGAAGGACCAGACTCATGTTGTATTGATAGTGACGATAATTTATACGTAGCAATGTATGGTCAAGGTCGAGTGTTAGTTTTTAATAAAAGGGGTTATCCAATAGGACAAATATTGATACCAGGCCGAGATGAAGGGCATATGTTACGTTCTACTCATCCGCAATTTATACCTGGAACAAATCAACTCATCATTTGTTCCAATGATATAGAAATGGGCGGAGGATCTATGCTTTATACAGTTAATGGCTTTGCAAAAGGTCATCAAAGTTTTCAGTTTCAATAAGACCTACCTGAATGAAAGGCGTCTAAATATAAGTTTAAATCTTAGCGATTTTTAAGTTAGAAGTTAAATATAATTTGCTTCAATTTGTAAAATGAAGTTTTGTATAACGTAAATAGGCAATATTTAATATAAGAAAGTATAAAGAAGAATTTTCTTGATTATTTCTAATGAAGCCAATGCCAATTTAATAAGGAGTTGTTTATTTTGGCTATTTATATTTTTTGTACAATACTAGTTTTAGTTGCAGTTGGAGCACTTTTGACAAATAGAATAAGGGATAAAAAAGATAAAAGGCTAGATATTTTATCTAGTGTATTACTTTTAATTTCATCAATATCATTGTTACTTTATGGTGTTATTATCAATTAAGTTAAATATGATTTTTAATTTAGAAGTTAAAAAATGCCAACTATACCTAGGGATGATATAGTTGGCATTTCGTATATATATTAAAACAATGAGGATTGTGTAATGAGATTATTCTGAGATTGAAAATTCAGCTGATGCTTCGAATTTAACATCTTTGCCTAGCATTACGCCACCAGTTTCAAGTGCTTGGTTAAAGTTAATGCCGTAGTTTTCTCTATTGATTGTACCAGTAACAATAACACCTGTTACTTGAGAACCATCCATTGGATTTTTACTTACTCCGTTGAATTCAACATCGAATGTTTCTTCGTTAGTGATGCCTTTAATTGTTAAATCACCAACAACTTTGCTTTCAGATACTGATTTTGTCACAAATGTAATTTTATCAAATTCGTCAGTACCAAAGAAATCACCAGATTTTAAGTGGTTATCACGTGCTTCGTTTTTAGTGTTAATTGAGCTTGGAATAATTGTTGCAGTAGCTTTCAAAGTACTGAAGTCATTAATATCTCCTTCAACAGCTACATCAAATTGATCAAATGAACCTTTCACTTTAGAAACCATTAAATGTTTAATTTGGAATTCTAAACTACTGTGTGCACCATCAAAAGTAAAGTTAGTCATAATATAAAACCTCCATATTTTTATCTCTTAGATATATTTTTTATACTTGATATACATACAATACCACCTAAAAAACAAAGATGCAAGCATTTTATTTCGAATTCGAATATTTTCTGTGATGTATTTAAAGAATGACCTATAAAACACCACACTATTGTTATACCCTAGTCAATTAATTCAAACATAAAGAAGTTATTACAAGTCCGTGAAATATAGTTAATGAGATAAATCTGACTATTATTATCATTTTTATAGTCACTACTATTGACTTTGCATCAAGTGACTCGTACTATTTTAATATAATTCTGAAAATTCAAAATACAGAACATTAAATATGTAGATAATATTTTTTTGAAGTTTTAAAAAAAGGAGGCATTTTATGGGAAATTATTTGGTATTGCAATCAGATTTTGGACTTAGTGATGGCGCTGTAAGTGCAATGTATGGAGTTGCATATACTGTAAGTGATGATATACGTGTTGAAAACTTAACGCATGATATACCACCGTATGACATTTGGGTAGCGTCATATCGTTTATATCAAACTGTAAAATACTGGCCTAAAGGCACAGTTTTTGTATCAGTGGTAGACCCGGGTGTAGGTAGTGATAGGCGGAGCATTGCTTGCTTAACATATTCAGGTCATTACATTATTACACCTGATAATGGTTCTTTAAGTCATATTAAACATTACGAAGGTATTAAAAAAGTTATCGAAATTGATGAAGTGAAAAGCCGATTGCCTCATTCGGAAGAAAGTCATACTTTTCATGGTAGAGATGTTTATGCATACAATGGTGCGAGATTAGCTGCAAATAAGATAGCGTTTGAACGTCTCGGTCAGGCAATTAATGTTGATAGTATTGAGGCATTAGAAATAAGAGAAGCGACAAAAAATGAGGATTCTGTTACAGGAAGCATTGATATTTTAGATATCAGATTTGGGTCATTATGGACAAATATTCCATTGGCATTCTTAAAATCCTTGGAAATTGTTCATGGTAATAATTTGGTGGTAACAATTTATCATCAAGATAAGAAAGTCTATCAAAATATTATTAAATTTGCGCGATCGTTTGCAGATGTTAATGTGGGTGAACCTCTTGTGTATGTTAACTCGCTAGTAAATATTGGTGTAGCGGTCAATCAAGACTCATTTTCAGATTTATATCATATTGGTACTGGAAATGATTGGACGATTCATTTATCTAAAGCACCATCAATTTAATGAATTTTTTATGTAAGGAGTAATGAAGATGAAAAAACAAGATATTTCAGTTAAAACTGTTGTTGCGATTGGTATAGGAGCAGCGGTATTTGTGATTTTAGGGCGTTTTGTTGTAATACCAACAGGTTTTCCTAATACGAATATAGAAACATCTTATGCATTTTTAGCATTAATATCTGCAATATTTGGGCCTTTTGCTGGTTTAATGACTGGATTAGTTGGACACGCTATTAAAGATTTCACGACATACGGTAGTGCTTGGTGGAGTTGGGTTATTTGTTCAGGAATTATAGGCTGTTTATATGGATGGATTGGCCTAAAATTAAATCTTTCTTCAGGCCGATTTTCTAGGAAATCGATGATTTATTTTAATATCGGTCAAATTATTGCGAATATTATTTGCTGGGCACTTATTGCACCAACATTAGATATTTTGATTTATAACGAACCGGCTAACAAGGTTTATACACAAGGTGTTATCTCTGCAGTATTAAATATTATTTCAGTTGGCATTATTGGGACAATATTATTAAAAGCATATGCTTCATCTCAAATAAAAAAAGGTAGTTTACGTAAAGAATAATCATTTTGTTGAATCAGATATGTAAATGAATGTAGAAAGGTAATGATATATCATGACTGAACCAATTATCTCGTTCAAAGACTTTAGTTTTCAATATCATAGTCAAGCAACACCTACATTACAGAATATAAATGTTGATATTTATCCAGGAGAAAAAGTGCTAGTAGTTGGTGCTTCAGGTAGTGGTAAATCGACTTTTGCAAATTGCATAAACGGATTAATTCCATTTAAAACTAAAGGTAACATAACCGGGGAACTATATATAAATAATCAAGATGCAACCGTTAGTTGTTTACATGATAGATCTAATGTTGTTGGTACAGTTTTACAAGATACAGATGGACAGTTCATAGGCTTAACAGCAGCTGAAGATATGGCCTTTTTATTAGAAAATAATTGTGTTGAACAAGATGATATGAAGAAAAATGTAAGTTATTGGGCTGAAAAAGTTGGCATGATAGAACATTTAAATCACCGACCGCAAGATTTATCTGGAGGTCAAAAACAACGCGTTTCATTAGGTGGTATATTAATCCATCGTACGCCTATTTTAATATTGGATGAGCCACTGGCCAATTTAGATCCTGCGACAGGACATGAAACGCTGAGATTGTTAAACAATATTCATGAAGAAACAAAGTCAACGATGATTATTGTCGAACATCGATTAGAAGAATCATTAGATGATACGTTTGATAGAGTTCTTCTTTTTAAAGATGGAAAAATCATCGCTAATACAACGCCTAGTGATTTGCTAAAATCATCTAAGCTTAAAGAAGCAGGCATACGTGAACCATTATACTGTACAGCGCTTAAATATGCAGAAGTAGATGTCGAATCCATTGATAACTTAGCGAATTTACGTGACGTTTGTATGAGTGAACATGTTAAATTTAAAGTGAAAAAATGGATAGATGAAACATCTGCAAATAATGATGATAAGTACAAATCTGAACCGCTATTAGAATTAAATGAGGTATGTGTTCAATATAGTGACTATAGTAATAGTGTACTTAATAATGTTCAATTAAATGTTTATAGAAGAGAAATGCTTAGTATAGTTGGTCACAATGGTGCCGGCAAATCAACACTTGCTAAAGCAATTTGTGGATTTTTAGATATAACAGGTAATATCCAATTTTGTAATAGGGGATTTAATCAATTGTCAATTAGCGAACGATCTGAATTCGTAGGTTATGTGATGCAAAATCCAAATCATATGATTTCCGAAAAAATGATTTACGATGAAGTAGCATTAGGGTTAAGAGCACGAGGTATGAAAGAATCAGATATAAAGATACGGGTAGAGAATGTGCTCAAAATATGCGGACTTTATGCATTTCGGAATTGGCCAATTGTAGCTTTAAGCTATGGTCAAAAAAAGAGGGTCACTATAGCATCTGTTTTAGTCTTAAATCCGGAAATAATCATATTGGATGAACCGACTGCTGGTCAAGATTTCTATCATTATAATGAGATAATGTCATTTTTAATTGAGCTAAACAGACAAGGGAAGACGATTATTATGATTACGCATGATATGCATTTATTGTCTGAGTATAGTTCAAGAACAGTTGTATTATCAAAAGGTCAAGTCGTTGCTGATACCACGCCAGTATTGGTTTTAAATGATAAAAAAATCTGTGAGATTGCATCATTGAGACAAACATCGCTATTTGAAATGGCCGAATATATAGGGATTAGCGAGCCACAGAAATTAGTACAATTATTTATTAACCATGATAGGAAGGTGAGACGCCAATGAATCAATATAATACTATAGGTTTTCACCCGGGAAATAGTCGTATTCATCAATTAAATGCGACTGTTAAACTTTTATTCTTATTAGTTGTTTCTATTTCTGCAATGGTGACTTATGACACAAGATATTTAATTTTAATTAGTGTTTCATCTATTTTATTGTTCAAATATGCTCATATTGAATGGAAACAAGTTCGTTTTGTTGTTAAATTCATTCTGTTTTTCACAATATTAAATATTATTGCCGTATACATATTTGATCCTGAATATGGTGTGAAGATTTATAATCAGCGTACAGAGTTAATCAATGGTATTGGTCGATTTACGCTAACATCACAGGAATTATTCTATCTTTTTAATCTAATATTAAAATATATTAGTACAGTTCCTTTAGCGTTAATATTTTTATTCACAACGAATCCGAGTCATTTTGCTGCAAGTTTAAATCAGCTAGGTGTGAATTATAAAATCAGTTACGCAGTCTCACTAGCATTAAGGTATATTCCAGATATTCAAGAAACATATTTTAATATTTCACAAGCGCAACAAGCAAGAGGATATGATAATTCGAAAAAGGCGAAATTTACTAGCCGTGTTAAAGGTATCAAACGCATTGTGTTACCTTTAATATTTTCTAGTATCGAAAGAATTGACACTATTAGTACTGCTATGGAGTTAAGACAATTCGGACAGTATAAAAGGAGAACCTGGTACGTCAAAAAACAATTAAAAAAAGATGATTATGTTGTTTTGTGTTTGACGTTAATACTTCTGATGTTAGTAGTTACATTATTCTTTTTAAATAATAGTCGATATTTCAACCCGTGGTATTAGCATTCATATAAATAGTCTTTAAATAGAAATAGGAGGGAGACATTTAATGATAAATACTGAAAGATTAAATTTAATGATTCCAAGTTCCTCGCATTTAATTGAACTTTATAATATTTGTAGTCATCCACAAGCAAATATATACACTCCCAAAGGTTTACATAATTCCAAATTAGACACACAACGGTGGATTGAAAAATGGCGAAACCATTGGCAACAATATCAATTTGGTTACTTTGTATTGGTAAAAAAAATAGATTGTAGTGTTATTGGTATTTGTGGATATGAATATCGACAATTAAAGCAAGAAACAGTATTAAATTTATTTTATAAATTACATCCAAGTTTTGAAGGACAAGGGTACGCATGTGAGGCTATTACAGCAATCACAAATTTTGTGAATTATATCGATCAAGAAACAGTAAAAGTTATCAGGACAAATAAGTGTAACCAACGTTCAATAAATTTAGCAGAAAGGCTTAAATTCAAGCGAGACAAAGCTATGGACGACATTATCAATCAAGGAGATATTGTGTTTTATAAATAAAATACTATGACATTATCTAAAAAATAAAATTAAAATCCCAACAGTTTCTTAAAAAGTTATGAGCCACATAATAAAAATGTTATAATTGTGCATAATAAAACATAGGGAGAATGTTTAATGCATAAAAAATATTTATTGCTATTTTTTCTGTTATTATCAGTTGCATTGCTATATAGCTGTTCCAAGCAAAATGAGAAAGCTCAAAATAAATCTGTTAATCCAAATGAGTATGCAAAGCATAAATCGAAAATGGATGAACATTGGGAAACATATCACGGACAAGTTTATCATGTGTTTTATCACCCATTAATTACAGAACCAAAAGTTGCGTTTACAGGAGATACACACCAAGCTAAGGGCAACAATGATTGGATGATTACTGTAAGTGAATTTAAAAAATCATTGAACGAATTATATAAAAATAATTACATCATCGTTAATCCACATGATGTATACGACTTATCATCTCATCATGTAAAAGCCAAAAAAATAAAATTGCCGAAAGGTAAAAAGCCACTAATCATCTCAATTGATGATATGAATTACTATAGTTACATGAGACACCATGGTTATGCTGACCGTTTAGTACTCGATAAAAATAAACATGTTGTATCTGAAACGACAGACTCAAAAGGCCATGCTACTTATTCTGATGACAATGATATCGTGCCAATTTTAAATAAATTTGTAAAAGAGCATCCAGATTTTTCTTTAAATGGTGAAAAGGGTGTTGTTGCTTTAACCGGTTATGAGGGCGTATTAGGTTATCGCACGAATGAATTAACGAGTAAAGATTATACAAAGAATAAAAAGGCAGCTGAGGAAGTTGTTCGCGCAATGAAACGGGATGGATGGTCATTTGCGAGTCATTCATATGGTCACATTAATTTTGAAAAAACATCTTTAGAAGGTATTAAACGTGATACTAAAAGATGGAAAGATGAAGTTGAACCAATTGTAGGTAAAACAGATATGTTTGTATTTCCACATGGCGCACAGGATAGACATACACAAGCGTATGATTATTTGGTAGATGAAGCAGAGTTTAAGTTTATTGCAGGTGTCGGTCCAAACAATTTTACAGATATATCAGCAACGAACGTTTACCAAGATAGGGTTGCGATTGATGGTCTAAACTTATTTGAATTTAAATATAAACTCAAACCGTTTTTTAATCCTGAAAATGTATATAGTAAACAAGATAGACAATTCTTTAAAGGTAATCGGGATTATGAAGAATAGTTAAATTTAATAAAAAGATAGAAAGAAAATAACTTTACATAATAAGGCAAGGACAATATGTGCAAGAAGTACAACTTCAATATAAAAATCTTGGTTAAGCATTTTTATAGGCACAAATGTCTTGCCTTTTTCTTTTGTAAAAATTTAAAACCAATACACCGAATTTTCTGAAAAAGGTTGTAATGTATTGCTAAAAATGATAAGTTATTAATCATATTACACTTTAGCATGGTAGAGAAGTAAAGTGAACAACGAAAATACCAAGTGATTTTAAATACAGTATTGAAAGTAAAGGGTGGTCGAGTGAATAATTCAGAACAATTAATTGCGTTAAAAGAATCGGAAACAGCATTTTTAAAATATTTTAATAAAGCGGATTATGAGTTAGTTGATTTTAGTGTGGTTGAAAAGTTGGACTGGAAACAATTGAACCATGAGGATTTGCAGCAGATGGGTGAGCGAAATTTTTGGCAACATGAGCATCAAATTTATGCACTTCGAAATGATTTTACAGATCAATTATTGCGTTATTACTCAATGTATCCAACTGCAGCAACAAAAGTGGCATACACAGGTTTAATCATTCGGAATAATGAAGCGGCTGTACAAGTGGGTTTGGAAAACTATGCACCATCATTAGCGAATGTACAACAGAGCTTAAAGCTATTTATTCAGTTTATTCAACAGCAGTTGAGAGACAACGTGCATTTTGTTGTATTGGGACATTATCAATTGCTTGATGCCTTACTCGATAAATCATTACAAACACCAGACATACTATCAATGATTGAGGAACGTAATTTATCGGGACTGGTTACATATTTGTCGACTGAACATCCAATCGTGCAAATCTTGAAAGAGAATACGCAACAACAATTAAATGTATTGGAACACTATATTCCAAATGACCATCCAGCACTCGTTGAATTAAAAATATGGAAACGTTGGTTACATACACAAGGTTATAAAGACATCCATTTAGATATTACTGCGCAGCCACCTAGATCCTATTACACAGGTTTATTTATTCAATGTCATTTTGCTGAAAATGAATCTCGAGTTTTAACAGGTGGTTATTACAAAGGAAGCATCGAAGGGTTTGGATTAGGATTAACACTTTAAGTAAGGGAGTATGCACAATGTTAAGAATCGCCATAGCCAAAGGACGTCTAATGGATAGTTTAATTAACTATTTAGATGTAATTGAATATACGAAATTATCAGAAACATTAAAAAATAGAGAACGCCAATTATTATTAAGTGTAGATAATATTGAATGCATTTTAGTAAAAGGAAGTGACGTGCCAATTTATGTGGAACAAGGAATGGCCGACATAGGCATTGTTGGTAGCGACATATTAGATGAGCGCCAATATAATGTTAATAATTTGTTGAATATGCCTTTTGGAGTATGTCATTTTGCGGTTGCAGCGAAACCTGAAACGACCAATTATCGTAAAATCGCAACGAGTTATGTTCATACTGCTGAAACATATTTTAAATCAAAAGGTATTGATGTCGAATTGATTAAATTGAATGGTTCTGTTGAATTAGCTTGTGTCGTAGATATGGTAGACGGAATTGTCGACATCGTTCAAACAGGTACTACGCTAAAAGCGAACGGACTGGTTGAAAAGCAACATATTAGTGATATCAATGCAAGATTAATAACTAATAAAGCAGCTTATTTTAAAAAATCACAATTAATAGAGCAATTTATTCGCTCTTTGGAGGTGTCTATTGCCAATGCTTAATGCACAACAATTTTTAAATCAATTTTCATTAGAAGCACCATTAGATGAGTCATTGTATCCAATTATTCGCGATATTTGTCAGGAAGTTAAAGTTCATGGAGATAAGGCTTTGAAAATGTATAATCTAACATTCGATCATACGAAAACAGATCATTTAGAAATTAGTCATGAACAAATTAAAGCAGCATTTGACACATTAGATGAAAAAACAAAACAAGCATTACAACAAAGTTATGAAAGAATTAAAGCATATCAAGAAAGTATTAAACAGACGAATCAACAGTTAGAAGAATCAGTGGAGTGTTATGAAATATACCATCCACTAGAAAGTGTGGGTATTTATGTGCCTGGTGGCAAAGCAAGTTATCCATCAACGGTTCTAATGACAGCGACTTTAGCACAAGTAGCAGGTGTAGAAAATATTGTTGTTGTGACACCACCTCAACCTAACGGAGTATCCCAAGAGGTATTAGCTGCATGTTATATTACGCAAGTTAATCAAGTGTTTCAAGTTGGTGGTGCTCAAAGTATTGCTGCATTGACTTATGGCACAGAAACGATACCTAAAGTTGATAAGATTGTAGGTCCAGGTAACCAATTTGTTGCATATGCCAAAAAATATTTATTTGGACAGGTAGGTATTGATCAAATTGCAGGACCAACAGAAATAGCACTGATTATTGACGACACCGCAGATTTAGATGCCATCGTATATGATGTATTTGCGCAAGCAGAACATGATGAATTAGCACGTACATATGTCATTAGTGAAGATGCGCAAGTCCTTAAAGATTTAGAATCACGTATTGCTAAAGCATTGCCTAATGTGGACAGATACGACATTGTTTCTAAAAGTATCGCTAATCAACACTATCTTATCCATGCTAGTAATTTTGATGAAGCATGCCATGTCATGAATACAATCGCGCCTGAACATGCGTCGATTCAAACAGTAAATCCTCAACCATATATTGAAAAAGTGAAATATGTGGGTGCATTGTTTATTGGACATTATTCGCCAGAGGTCATAGGAGATTACGTTGCAGGTCCAAGTCATGTATTACCTACAAATAGAACAGCTAGATTTACCAATGGGTTATCGGTCAATGATTTCTTAACACGGAACACGGTCATCCATTTATCAAAAGATACGTTTGAACAAATTGCTGATTCAGCACAACATATTGCTCATGTTGAAGCATTATACAATCACCAGCAGTCTATTTTAATACGTCAGTCTTAGGGGAGTGTAATTGAAATGATTTATATTGATAAAAATGAAAGTCCAGTTACGCCGTTGGATGAAAAAACAATGACGTCTATTATTAGTGCAACGCCATATAATTTATATCCTGATGCAGCATATGAACAATTCAAGGAAGCTTATGCTAAGTTTTACGGATTATCGCCTGAACAAATTATTGCAGGAAATGGATCTGATGAATTGATTCAAAAGTTAATGCTGATCATGCCAGAAGGTCCGGCATTAACGCTAAATCCTGATTTTTTTATGTATCAAGCATATGCGGCACAAGTAAATCGTGAAATTGCATTTGTAGATGCAGGATCAGATTTAACGTTTGATTTGGAAACCATTTTAACGAAAATCGATGAAGTACAACCATCATTTTTTATTATGAGTAATCCACATAACCCTTCAGGCAAGCAATTTGATACGGCATTTTTAACAGCTATTGCAGATAAGATGAAAGCATTAAACGGATACTTTGTCATTGATGAAGCATATTTAGATTATGGTACGGCATATGACGTGGAACTGGCACCACACATCTTAAGAATGCGTACATTATCAAAGGCGTTTGGAATTGCCGGCTTAAGATTAGGTGTCTTAATTAGTACTGCTGGAACGATAAAGCATATTCAAAAAATAGAACATCCATATCCATTAAATGTATTTACGCTAAATATTGCGACTTATATTTTTAGACATAGAGAAGAGACAAGAGTATTTTTAACGATGCAACGACAGTTAGCTGAGCAGTTAAAACAAATATTTGATACACATGTTGCAGATAAAATGTCAGTATTCCCATCAAATGCCAATTTTGTACTTACTAAAGGTTCAGCAGCGCAACAATTAGGACAATACGTATATGAACAAGGATTTAAACCTCGCTTTTATGGTGAGCCGGTGATGAAGGGCTATGTAAGATACTCAATTGCAACAGCATCGCAGTTAAAGCAATTAGAAGAAATTGTTAAAGAATGGAGTGCAAAATATGATTTATCAAAAACAACGAAACACAGCTGAAACACAACTAAATATTTCAATATCAGATGACCAGTCACCATCGCATATTAATACAGGTGTGGGCTTTTTAAATCATATGTTAACATTGTTTACATTTCATAGCGGTCTGTCATTAAACATTGAGGCACAAGGTGATATTGACGTAGATGATCACCATGTAACTGAAGATATCGGCATTGTCATTGGCCAATTGTTACTTGAAATGATTAAAGATAAAAAGCATTTCGTTCGTTATGGAACGATGTACATTCCAATGGATGAAACATTAGCACGTGTCGTTGTGGATATAAGTGGGCGCCCATACCTATCATTCAATGCATCATTAAGTAAAGAAAAAGTTGGTACGTTTGATACGGAGTTAGTAGAAGAATTTTTTAGAGCGGTCGTAATCAATGCAAGATTAACAACGCATATTGATTTAATTCGTGGAGGTAATACACACCATGAAATTGAAGCTATATTCAAAGCGTTTTCCCGTGCATTAGGCATAGCGCTAACTGCAACTGATGATCAGCGTGTGCCGTCATCGAAAGGTGTGATTGAATGATTGTCATCGTTGATTATGGATTAGGGAATATTAGTAATGTAAAACGCGCTATTGAACATTTAGGGTATGAGGTGGTTGTCTCAAATACCTCAAAAATAATCGATCAAGCAGAAACAATCATATTGCCCGGTGTCGGCCATTTTAAAGATGCGATGTCAGAGATAAAACGATTAAATCTCAATGCAATATTGGCTAAGAATACTGATAAGAAGATGATTGGTATTTGTTTAGGCATGCAATTAATGTATGAGCATAGTGATGAAGGCGATGCATCTGGATTAGGGTTTATCCCAGGAAATATTTCGCGTATCCAAACAGAATACCCAGTGCCACACTTAGGCTGGAATAATTTAGTGAGTAAGCACCCTATGTTAAATCAAGATGTTTATTTCGTACATTCTTATCAAGCGCCGATGTCAGAAAATGTCATTGCATATGCGCAGTATGGGGCTGATATTCCGGCAATTGTTCAATTTAACAATTATATTGGTATTCAATTCCATCCTGAAAAAAGCGGTACATATGGGTTACAAATTTTGCGTCAGGCAATACAAGGGGGATTTATAAATGATTGAATTATGGCCAGCGATTGATTTGATTGGGTCAACAAGTGTGAGGTTAACAGAGGGTAAATATGATAGTGAAGAAAAAATGTCACGCTCGGCTGAGGAAAGTATCGCTTACTATAGTCAATTTGAATGTGTGAATCGTATTCATATCGTTGACTTGATAGGTGCTAAGGCACAGCATGCCCGAGAGTTTGATTATATTAAGTCATTGAGGAGATTAACAACCAAAGATATTGAAGTAGGTGGTGGCATTCGTACGAAGTCACAAATCATGGACTACTTTGCTGCAGGAATTAATTATTGCATAGTTGGAACGAAAGGTATTCAAGATACTGATTGGCTTAAAGAGATGGCACATACATTTCCAGGTCGCATTTATTTATCTGTTGATGCCTATGGAGAAGATATTAAAGTGAACGGATGGGAAGAGGACACAGAGTTAAATTTATTTAGTTTTGTGAGACGGTTATCGGATATACCTCTTGGCGGCATTATATATACTGATATTGCTAAAGATGGCAAAATGTCCGGACCTAACTTTGAATTAACTGGTCAATTAGTAAAGGCAACGACGATTCCTGTCATTGCTTCCGGTGGTATTAGACATCAGCAAGATATTCAACGATTAGCGTCGCTAAATGTTCACGCTGCTATTATAGGAAAGGCTGCACATCAAGCATCTTTTTGGGAGGGGCTAAAATGATTAAAAAACGTATCATTCCATGTTTAGATGTCAAAGATGGTCGTGTCGTTAAAGGGATTCAATTTAAAGGATTAAGGGATATAGGGAATCCTGTTGATTTAGCAATGTATTACAATGAAGCGGGTGCTGATGAATTAGTATTTTTAGACATCTCTAAGACGGAAGAGGGTCATAGCTTAATGCTAGAAGTGATTGAACAGACAGCGTCACGCTTGTTTATCCCTCTTACTGTAGGAGGTGGGATTCAAAGTCTCGATGATATTACCCAATTGTTAAATCATGGTGCAGATAAAGTATCTTTAAATTCAAGTGCTTTAAAAAATCCACAGCTCATTAAACAAGCGAGTGATAAATTCGGTAGACAATGCATCTGTATAGCAATTGATAGCTATTATGATCCTGAAAGAAAAGCACATTATTGTTGTACGCATGGTGGTAAAAAGATGACAAATATTAAAGTATATGACTGGGTACAGCAAGTAGAACAGTTAGGTGCAGGTGAGCTCCTCGTTACAAGTATGGGACATGATGGTATGAAGCAAGGATTTGATATTGAACACCTAGCAAATATTAAGTCTCTTGTAAATATTCCAATCATTGCTTCTGGTGGTGGTGGCAATGCACAACACTTTGTAGAATTATTTGATCAGACGGATGTTTCTGCAGGTTTAGCTGCAAGTATATTACATGATCGAGAAACGACGGTTCAATCTATTAAAGAAGTGATACGGCAAGGGGGTATAGCAGTAAGATGACCAATTACAAAATTGATTTTAGCAAAGGTTTAGTGCCAGCAATTTTACAAGATAATCAAACAAAACAAGTATTGATGTTGGGTTATATGAACCAAGAAGCTTTTGATAAAACGATAGAAGATGGTGTGGTATGTTTCTATTCGCGGTCGAAACAACGGCTATGGACAAAAGGTGAAACATCTGGTCATACGCAACGTGTTAAAGATATTCATGTAGATTGCGACAATGACACTATTTTAATTGATGTCATACCAAATGGACCAACATGTCATACAGGCAGTCAAAGTTGTTTCAACACAGAAGTTCCATTTTCAGTGCAAACATTAGCGCAGACAGTTCAAGATAGTGCCCAATCCAATAATGAAAAGTCATATACAAAATATTTATTAACAGAAGGTATAGAAAAGATTACAAAAAAATACGGTGAAGAAGCTTTTGAAGTCGTAATTGAAGCAATTAAAGGTGACAAAAAAGCATTTGTAAGTGAAGTAGCAGATGAACTTTATCATTTATTTGTCTTGATGCATGCGCTAGGCGTCGATTTTTCAGAAATTGAGGCGGAATTAGCGCGTAGACATCATAAGCGCAATAACTTTAAAGGTGAACGACAAAATATCGAACAGTGGTAAAGCAAGTATGGGCTGAGATATAGAGAAAAGGATCATGGCTTATACACTTACAAATATTGTGGAAAACGTGACATTTTCAAGTTTAAAATACGACACCAACATATTTTAACTATGAATGCTGTGATGGTACTAAAGTTGCAAACGCGTTATAGATAAGTAGTGGATAATCACAATACGAAACCAAAAATAATTATGAAAAGTGAATTGAGCAACTCAGGAATAGATGTCACTGTTAAAGATGTTGAAAAGTATATGAATCGATATAATGAAGTTATGAAGGGAAAAAATGGCGAAAAAGCTAAAGAGAATTTAGTAACCTTTAATATCATAGTTGTCTTTACATTCTTTGTATTTATACTGTGAATAAAAATATATCTAGCCTGAAATAGAAATGTCATAGCCTATTTAAAAGACAATCTCCATTAGAACTAAGATGTGCATCCCGAAAGTTGGACTAAAAAACTAACTTTATGGGATGTATTTTTATGCTAATCATCATAAATTCGAGATTAAGTTAAAGGTAGTTCAAGAGTAATTAAACAATAAATTAAAAATAGTAGGATACTTACTTTGAGGGAAGAAAATTAACTGTATATATTTAGTTTAGGAACAAGTATTACGGTTTATCCTGATACAATTATTGTGGATGGGATGATATTTTTAGGTTTAAAATACGACACCAGCAAACATAATAACTGTAATAGCTCATAAATCTCCCCATATAGCTAATCTAAAAAAATAATACATCATTGGAATTAAGCCCCAAGCATGTAAATATTAAAAATCAAAAAAGATATATGTAAAAAAGTTACAATTTGCATAATTAAATTGTGTCTAATTATTGACTAATTAAATTTTGCCAAATATAATATTAATTAATAATTTGAAATGATTAGCGTATACACTTTAAATTCTCTTTGGAGAATATATTTTTTAAATACAAATGTAAACGCTTTCTCGTCAAATTAAACAATAGAAAGGATGGTCATTATGAGTGCTTGGTTAAGTAAATTATTTGAGTTTATTCCTCGAATAATTATCAATTTGTTTATCTAAAATAAAAAAATAGAGGTGCTGACAATGATGAAAAGTCAAAATAAGTATAGTATTCGTAAATTTAGTGTAGGTGCATCTTCCATTTTAATAGCTACATTACTATTTTTAAGTGGTGGACAAGCACAAGCAGCTGAGAAGCAAGTGAATATGGGAAATTCACAGGAGGATACAGTTACAGCACAATCTATTGGGGATCAACAAACTAGGGAAAATGCTAATTATCAACGTGAAAACGGTGTTGACGAACAGCAACATACTGAAAATTTAACTAAGAACTTGCATAATGATAAAACAATATCAGAAGAAAATCATCGTAAAACAGATGATTTGAATAAAGATCAACTAAAGGATGATAAAAAATCATCGCTTAATAATAAAAATATTCAACGTGATACAACAAAAAATAACAATGCTAATCCTAGCGATGTAAATCAAGGGTTAGAACAGGCTATTAATGATGGTAAACAAAGTAAAGTGGCGTCACAGCAACAGTCAAAAGAGGCAGATAATAGTCAAGATTCAAACGCTAATAACAATCTACCTTCACAAAGTCGAATAAAGGAAGCACCATCATTAAATAAGTTAGATCAAACAAGTCAACGAGAAATTGTTAATGAGACAGAAATAGAGAAAGTACAACCACAACAAAATAATCAAGCGAATGATAAAATTACTAACTACAATTTTAACAATGAACAAGAAGTGAAACCTCAAAAAGACGAAAAAACACTATCAGTTTCAGATTTAAAAAACAATCAAAAATCACCAGTAGAACCAACAAAGGACAATGACAAGAAAAATGGATTAAATTTATTAAAAAGTAGTGCAGTAGCAACGTTACCAAACAAAGGGACAAAGGAACTTACTGCAAAAGCGAAAGATGATCAAACGAATAAAGTTGCCAAACAAGGGCAGTATAAAAATCAGGATCCTATCGTTTTAGTGCATGGTTTCAATGGGTTTACAGATGATATTAATCCTTCAGTGTTAGCTCATTATTGGGGCGGTAATAAAATGAACATTCGCCAAGATTTAGAAGAAAATGGTTACAAAGCTTATGAAGCAAGTATAAGTGCTTTTGGAAGTAACTATGACCGCGCAGTTGAACTTTATTATTATATCAAAGGCGGTCGTGTAGATTATGGTGCAGCACATGCAGCAAAATATGGACATGAACGTTATGGAAAAACATACGAAGGAATTTACAAAGACTGGAAACCAGGACAGAAGGTACACCTAGTTGGACATAGTATGGGCGGTCAAACGATACGTCAACTAGAAGAATTACTGCGTAATGGTAATCGTGAAGAAATAGAGTATCAAAAGAAACATGGTGGCGAAATTTCTCCACTATCCAAAGGTAATCATGACAATATGATTTCATCAATTACTACTTTAGGAACACCACATAATGGTACACACGCATCAGATTTAGCTGGTAATGAAGCTTTAGTGAGACAAATCGTATTTGATATCGGTAAAATGTTTGGTAATAAAAATTCAAGAGTAGACTTCGGGTTGGCTCAATGGGGTCTAAAACAGAAGCCAAATGAATCATATATTGATTATGTCAAACGCGTTAAACAATCTAATTTATGGAAATCAAAAGATAATGGATTTTACGATCTGACGCGTGAGGGTGCAACAGATTTAAATCGTAAAACGTCGTTGAACCCTAACATTGTGTATAAAACATACACTGGTGAAGCAACGCACAAAGCATTAAATAGCGATAGACAAAAAGCAGACTTAAATATGTTTTTCCCATTTGTGATTACTGGTAACTTAATCGGTAAAGCTACTGAAAAAGAATGGCGAGAAAACGATGGTTTAGTATCCGTTATTTCTTCTCAACATCCATTTAATCAAGCTTATACAAAAGCGACAGATAAAATTCAAAAAGGCATTTGGCAAGTGACGCCTACAAAACATGATTGGGATCATGTTGACTTTGTAGGACAAGACAGTTCTGATACAGTGCGCACAAGAGAAGAATTACAAGATTTTTGGCATCATTTAGCAGACGATTTAGTGAAAACTGAAAAGGTGACTGATACTAAGCAAGCATAAGTTAAAAAGTAAAGGGAGGAATTAACAATGACTGCAGACTTCTTTCAATTAATCGGATCATTATTTAGAATTCTAAAAGAATTATTCAAGTAAAACATTGGCGGGGGCCCAACATAAAAGCTGGCGGAAAGTCAGCTTACAATAATGTGCAATTAGAATATATGTATAACATTATTAAACACGCGGTAAAACGAAGTCAGTCAATTCAAACTGATTTCGCCCACCGCGTGTTTTTAACATAGCTTAATAATTAATAAGCATTAATGTTCAATTTATATGGTTGTTTTCCAATAATAAACCTAAAGATATAGAATTCACGCAATATCATACCGACACCTATACATAACCCTAAAATGAATAGTAGTGATATCGCTAGAAAGACCATTGTATTATCCTCAAATATATTTGTATATGCAAACAATGAGTCTAGAATGATTGGATGTAATAAATAAATAAAGAATGAGAAAGCACTAATCATTTGAATCGTATTAAATAACATTGTTTTAAAATGCGTGCAAATACCCAAGATAACAATAAACATAATACTATTATATGGTGTTAATGAATATGAAAAGCTGGTAACGTTCCAATAGTCTCCATTTGCTAACGCAATAAACACAAAATAAGTAGCTACAGCTAATACAATCATAATAACTAAATAACGTTCTAAGAAATTTAATACACGTTCGTAGTTATAACCCATATATGCACCTAAAAAGAAATAAAAAATCCATCCGAATATTATAGTGTTTTCACTTAATGGATAATAGTGTAGCACGGTATCGTGAAACGCTGTGTTGTTCGTAAAGTAATATAAAAATGATTGCTGTAAAATAAAAGATAACAATAATAATATTTTACTGTTGAATAGGTTATAGTTAATTTTAAAAATGATATAACTCAAAATAAAGAATTGCATGATAACAACGATAAAATAGCCATACCATTGACCTAATAGGACATTTTCAATGAATTGTTTATTGAAACTTGAATCTGTTAATAATGATTCACTATAACTGTAAAACAATCCCATTAATATGTAAGGAATAAGTATATATTTTACGCGTGTAGTTAAGTATCTATAGGTGACTTTTTGGTAATTCAAGGTTGTCAGTAACTGTGACAAGATAATAAAGCAAGGTGTACCAAAAATCACAATATTACGAATGTAAAATTGTAATACTAAGGATCCTCCCTCCATATTTTCATGTTTTAAAGTAATTTGTGTAAGTAAATGTGTGATAATAATAATTGCACATATAATAGCGCGTAAATATACGAGTTCAAGTCTAATCTTTTTCATGGAATCCGTCCCATCTCTTAATTAAATGCTCAAAAGCATCATCACTAATTAATATTCTAGGGATGTAATAATCATTGGAGTTCGGAGTGACTGCTTTTTCCTCTAATGAAAAACCGTATTTTAACCCAGCTTTTTTGATTACCGGTAATTTATCGTCATTCATCAAGCCATAAGGATAGGCTATAGTTTTCTGCGACTTTTTAAAGTTTTTAGTTAGATATTTTTCACTTTTGTTTAAATCTTTTATGATTGTAGCTTCAGAAGCTTTCATTAATTTTGACTTATTATTTTTAGATAAGTTATGCAAATCGTGGGTATGTGTTTCAAATTCCCATAACCCAGTTTTATACATTTCTTTTAGTTCTTTTTTACTAATCATATCGAGGTTGTGAAAGTTTTCTTCCCCAACATGACCTGTGATAATAAACCCAGTTGCCGGTATTTTATATTTTTTTAAGATTGGATAAGCATTTTCATAAATAGTTTCATCCATATCATCAAAGTTAATCCATACACTTCGTTTTGGAAACTTACCTTTTTTCTTGTAATATAAAAATTCTTTCAAGGTTAAAAATTTAGCATCATGTGATTTTAGCCATTTTATTTGAGATTCAAATTGTGATTGACTAACACTATAATTTTTAATTTCTTTACTACTAGAAAAGAAGTAAATAAAATTATTCAGAAAATTCGCTTTTCTTACACGGTGATAATTTAATGCCAGAGCACTATTTTCTTTATATTTCAGTTTTTTAGGTGAATCGTCATCTGCATTTGCAATATGATGACCATCCAGTGTGCTTACAGGCAATATGATCAAGATACTCAACACTAAAATTATTAATTTTCTATACTTCACGATTCTCTTCCTCTCTGCCATTTTTGAATCAATATGCTAATTGTAAAAAATACAAAAATGATAATCGCGAAAATGCCCATAGTTTCAAATATATCTAAAATTTCAGTATTTTCAATGTTTAAAGCAACACGTATTGTATTGATACTTTCGTCATGAATTTCAAATATAGTACCAATATAAACGAGTAGAACAACTAAACAATATATCCAAAAGACACACGATATAGCGATAAGTGCTGTTTCTCTTACAATATTTAGCGATGATTTTAGCGTTGGGTATTCCCTCTGTCTGGGCTTGACCATGTTGCGTAACCACCTTTCTTACGTTTTAATGCTTTTGGAAATGCGACAAGAACTACTGCTGCGTTAATAATCCAGTATACTGTCGGATACCAACTTACAAATATGAGTCCAGCCATATTCTTTTTCTCGTAGCGACTATCAATAAAGAGTGCGACTGTAAATTGAATAACGTTTATAAAAGTCATAGTAAATGATGATAGTAGAAATATTGAAAAACTATATGTCATAAATGTATAGTCTAAGAAGTTTGCTGTTATGAACAAATAGCCTAAATATAGAAGCACTATATATACCCATAAAATTGAGATGATTTGCTCAAACATCAAAATATATAAAGGAAACCTTTTCGTTTTCATTGTGCTAAAAAAGTCTCGTAGTAATACTTCGTGTCCCCCTTGAGCCCATCTCACGCGTTGCTTCCAAAGACCTCCCAATGTTTCTGGAACCAACATCCAACACATGGCAAGCGGTTCATACTTAATACGATATCCACGTAAATGCAATTTCCAAGAAACTGCAATATCTTCGGTAATCATATCAGTATCCCAGTAGCCAACGTCGACAACTGCACTTTTTTTAAATAGAGTGAAGACACCCGAAATAGTATTGACTGCGCCAGCAAGTGTCTGACTTCGCTTAATACAGCCAATTAAACTTGCATATTCTATCGTTTGAATTTTACCTAAAATAGAACTCTTATTTCGAATTCTAGGATTACCTGTAACTGCACCAAGTTTTGGATCATGTTTGAAATTCTCAATCATATAATATGGTGCATCTTGATCAACGATAGTATCTGCATCCAAGCACATTACATAATCATATGAAGCCTGTTTAATGCCTTGATTGAGTGCGTTGGCTTTACCTCTGTTTTCTTGTAAATCGACGAAAATAAAGTCATTATTTTCTTTGATTTTATAGATGAGTTCTGCTGTATTATCTGAACTTCCATCATTAATGATAATAATTTCTTTCTTCTCGTATTTGAGTGCAAGAACATTAGACAACGTATCTTCAATCGTTTCACTTTCGTTATAACAGGCAAGTAAAAATGTAATGCCTTCTAATTCATCCACATTTATGTCAGGCTTCTTGTTCAATGAATATCTAATTTCTCTGGTAAAATAGAAATAAATTGAACCGACAATCCAGTAAATAGACATAAATACAGGATAAAAAAGCAAAAAGTTAAAAAATTGCAATTTCTTTACCTACCTTTCGTTAGTTAGGTTGTAAGCCATATGGTAATTGATAGTATTTTAATTTGCAATAGATTGTTGTTATAATTAAACGGAAATATTTGTAATTGCAACTTAATTTTCCTGTAACATAGTGTGATTAATTTTCAGTAGGGGGTTATAAAAATTGAAGGATAAGATTATTGATAACGCAATAACCTTATTTTCAGAGAAGGGGTATGACGGTACAACACTTGATGATATAGCTAAAAGTGTAAATATAAAGAAAGCGAGTTTATATTACCATTTTGACTCGAAAAAAAGTATTTACGAACAAAGTGTTAAATGCTGTTTTGATTACCTTAATAATATTATTATGATGAATCAAAATAAATCGAACTATTCAATTGATGCTTTATATCAATTCTTATTTGAGTTTATTTTCGACATCGAAGAAAGGTATATTAGAATGTACGTTCAATTATCTAATACGCCTGAGGAATTTTCTGGAAATATTTACGGACAAATACAAGATTTAAATCAATCATTAAGTAAAGAGATAGCAAAATTCTATGATGAATCAAAGATAAAGATGACAAAAGAAGACTTTCAGAATTTAATATTGCTGTTTCTTGAAAGTTGGTATTTGAAAGCATCCTTTTCGCAAAAATTTGGAGCAGTGGAAGAAAGTAAAAGTCAATTCAAAGATGAAGTGTATTCGCTACTAAATATATTTTTGAAGAAATAATTTTTGTTACTAGTTTGTAATAATTAACTTACTTTTGTAAAAAAAGACATGAGATTATTTTTTTAAATCTATATAAAGTTGACAATACAAATCGATATTGAGAATATTAAGATGTATATGAATTTTATAAATTAAATGCAATACATTAATATAAATATCAATTGTTGCAAAATACGATTTGTTCAATGATTTGATAATATTATTCTTTATATTTGTGAATGGTTAAGTTTGTCTTTGAACATATTATAAAAGTGTAATGTTCCCCTGAAAAGAATAAGTTGTCATCTAATTACAGGAAATCCGCATAAATTAGATGAAATGGAAAGTAATAAGTAATAATTTATTGATAAGCGCCTATGTGATGGTAAATCATGACATAGGCGCTTTTTTTTATAAGTTAAAAATGTAAATAAAAATTATATAAATTACCCACATCTTTTTAAAAGGTGTGGGCTTTATTATCATTAACCCAACTCACAGTGACGGGTTAGGCAAGGTATTGAATTACCGAGTACGGGCACGCTCGGTGTTGTAAAGAGCAAATAATCAAGTAATGATGATGCTTCTACTCGATTATAAGAAAGCCATGATAGAGTACGATGGTATCTAGTTTTATTATTAATAGGTTTGGATATTTGAAGTTGGACAATATTATACCTTATACAAAAATATAAATAAGTTATACATAACGGTAGAGAATCATGATATAATTTTAAACGATAAAATATTTATATAAATAATTAGAGAAAATGTAGTTGTGTATGTTTTGTGGTCGTTAAACTAGATATAATTGTCCGATTTATAAAACATACATAATGAATACAATGATTGATTATGTGGAGGAAACCATGAAAGAAAAGTTTGATTTAGTAAAACTATTAAATATTCTAAAGAAGAATATTAAATTATTGCTTATTTTACCGGCAATATGTCTTGTAGTAAGTGCGGCATTAACCTTTTTTGTTATGCCTGACAAATATACTGCTTCTACTCAAATACTAGTGAACATGAAAAAGTCCTCAAGTGATTTAGCGTTCCAAAATGTTCAAAGTAGTTTGCAGTCTGTTAATACATATACGGAAATTATCAAAAGTCCAAGAATTCTAGATAAAGTATCTAGAGAGTTTGATGGTCAGTATTCAACAGCTGAGTTGAATTCGTTTTTAAAAGTAACCAATCAAACAAACTCTCAGATTATTACTGTATCAGTTACAACTGAGAATAAATCTGAATCTGACAAAATTGTTAATAGAATATCTAAAGTTTTTGCTCATGACATGCCTAAAATTATGAGTGTTGATAATGTTACGATACTTTCCTCAGCACATGATAATGCTGTAAAAGTATCTCCAATAGTATCTGTCAACTTAGTGATCAGCATTATTGTTGGTATTGTTTTAGCAATATTGATTATTTTCTTAAAAGAATTATTAGATAAGCGTATTAAGACAGAAGAAGATGTTGAATCGCAACTAGGATTACCTATTTTAGGTTCAATACAAAAATTTTAATTTACGAGGAATTACCATGACGAATACACGAAGAAGTACATCAAGTTTAATTGTCCATGAACAACCAAAGTCACCTATTAGCGAGAAATTTCGAGGCATAAGATCAAATATTATGTTTGCAAATCCTGACAGTGCAGTTCAAAGCATTGTAATCACTTCAGAGGCACCAGGCGCAGGTAAGTCTACAATTGCAGCAAATTTAGCAGTTGCATATGCGCAAGCAGGTTATAAAACACTAATCGTAGACGGGGATATGCGTAAACCTACGCAGCATTATATTTTTAATTTGCCAAACAATGAAGGCCTATCAAGTTTATTGCTAAATTGGTCAACTTATCAAGACAGTATTATCTCAACTGAAATTCAAGATTTAGACGTCTTGACGTCTGGGCCAATCCCACCGAATCCGTCAGAGTTAATTACATCAAGAGCATTTGCAAATTTGTATGACACATTATTGATGAATTATAACTTTGTAATTATCGATACGCCACCAGTGAACACAGTTACAGATGCGCAATTATTTTCAAAGTTTACCGGCAATGTTGTCTACGTAGTTAATTCGGAAAATAATAATAAAGATGAAGTTAAAAAAGGAAAAGAACTTATTGAAGCAACAGGTGCTAAATTATTAGGTGTAGTCTTAAATAGAATGCCTAAAGATAAAAGTGCTAGTTACTATGCATATTATGGGACTGATGAATCATGATTGATATTCATAACCATATATTAGTTGATATAGATGATGGTCCTAAAACAATTGAAAAGAGTATTGCACTATTAAAGCAAGCTAAGGATGAAGGTGTAACAAGTATTGTAGCGACACCTCATCATTTGCATCCGAGATATGATAATACATTTCAACAAGTGCTTGTGAAATTGGCGGAGTTAAGAACGCATCCAGAAGTTCAAGCATTGGATATTAAATTATTTCCCGGGCAAGAAATTAGAATTACAGATTCGATTCTGAAAGGCTTAGATAATGGTAGTATTCAAGGTATTAATCGTTCGAAATATTTATTAATTGAATTTCCAACGGGCGAAGTAC
Organism: Staphylococcus sp. MZ3; assembly: GCF_018622755.1. Classification (NCBI taxonomy): domain Bacteria; kingdom Bacillati; phylum Bacillota; class Bacilli; order Caryophanales; family Staphylococcaceae; genus Staphylococcus; species Staphylococcus sp. MZ3. Next base: position 2,745,537 of record NZ_CP076026.1, on the reverse strand, counting down.
CACATTATACAAAACAATTGTTTTTTGAAATACAATCGAGAGGCTACATACCAATCATTGCACATCCTGAAAGAAATAGAAGTATCGCCAAAAATCCAGAAATATTATATGAATTGGTTGCAAATGGGGCATTGAGTCAATTAACATCGAGTTCTTTAGTTGGTGGATTTGGTAAAAACATTCAAAAGTTATCATTACAATTTATAGAATGTAATTTGGCTCATTTTGTAGCTTCAGATGCACATTCATGTGACCAAAGACCATTTTTGATGCAAGAATTATTTCACAATCATAAATTGAAGAAATATTCGAATGATATTGAAGCATTACTTCGAAATGCCAGTTCAGTAATCAATGATAATTTTGTTTATTTAGACAGACCGACTAAGCCAGGAAAAGTGAAGTCGTTTTTGAAATGGTTTTAACTAAATATATTTTTTCGAATTAGACTGGTATACATGTACCAGTCTTTTTGAGTATGCTTAAAATGAATTATAATCATGATTATTTACTAATTCGTATAATACAACTTGTCTAATTGATTAAGGCGAATGGCTTTCAATAAAAAGACTCGTTTTTTATAGTGAAGGTAGTTTGAAAATAATGAATATAAAGATGAAGGTATTACTTTTGATATATAGGGCTAAGGAAGTGTTTTTATGGTATTAAGAAAAGTAATCATGCAGGACTTAGATCAAATTATTGCACTTGAAAATATTGGTTTTTCACCGGAAGAAGCTGCAACACGAGAGGCATTGAAATTGAGAATTGAACAAATTCAAGAAACTTTTATTGTAGCTGAAAAGAATGATGAAGTAATTGGATACATCAACGGTCCAGTCATAAAAGAGCGTTACATTAGCGATGATTTATTTAAAAATGTCTCCACAAATAATAGTGAAGGTGGCTATATTAGTGTGTTAGGTCTTGTTGTAGCACCAAATTATCAAGGTCAGGGTATTGCAGGTCGCTTACTAAACTATTTTGAAACTCTTGCTAAGAATCATCATCGACATGGTGTAACGTTAACATGTCGAGAATCATTAATTTCATTTTATGAAAAATATGGGTATCGTAATGAAGGTGTATCAGAATCATGTCATGGCGGTATTAAATGGTATAACCTTGTTAAAAATATAAAAAAGGATGATGAGGTGTAAATATGGCAGTTGTTTATGTAGCAGGAGGATGTTTATGGGGTGTTGAAGCATTTTTTGCAACAATACCTGGAATTATACATACAGAAGCAGGAAGAGCAAATGGAAGAAGTTCTAAATTAGACGGTCCGTATGATGGTTATGCTGAATGTGTCAAACTTCATATCGATGATCGTATGTTAACAATTACAGACATCATGAATTATTTATTTGAAATTATTGATCCATACAGTGTGAATCGACAAGGAAATGATATTGGAGAAAAGTATCGAACGGGTTTATATAGTTGTTTAGATGACCACTTAATTGAAGCTCGTCAGTTCATTGAACGACGTAAAGACAGAGATCAAATTGCAGTGGAAGTCTTACCGCTGTCTAATTACATTAAAAGTGCTGAAGAACATCAGCAACATTTAGAAAAATATCCAGAAGATATGCATATGTGTCATATTTCAAAAGATTTGCTAAATAAATACAAGTGATTTTCAGCGGAGAATAGATGTTTAAATTAACCAAAATCGGAGAAATACCTAGATATACTAAGAAAAGAGGTAGGTATTATGTATACGTTTGATGCACAATCATTAACTGCTAGAGAAAACTATAAATTATTAATTGGTTCAATTATTCCACGACCTATAGCTTTTGTTACAACATTAAATCAAGATGCATCAGTAAATGCAGCACCATTTAGCTTTTTTAATATTGTTAATAACCATCCGCCAATGGTTGCTATTGCAGTTCAACGTGCAGGAGGTAAGAGAAAAGATACTGCCTTGAATATAGAGCGGACTGGAGACTTTGTTGTGCATATTACAGACGAAGATAACGTTCAAGATATTAATGAGACTGCAGCGCCGTTAGCATATGGTGACAGTGAGTTGAGTCGTACAGAATTATCACTTTTAACATCTACAACGATTAAGACGCCAGGAATTAAAGACGCGAAAATGAGATTCGAATGTAAACTATCGCAAATGATATTGCTTGGAGATGTATTAGATGGGGCTGATTTAATAATAGGTGAAATTGTAACTTATCATATTGATGACAGTATTTATGAGGGTGATTTTAAAATCAATCCACACGCATTACAGGCTGTTTCTCGTTTAGCCGGAAATGATTATGCTAAATTAGGGGGAATATTTACGATAAAGAGACCAGAAAAATAATAAAACACATGCTATAGCGGTGTACCGTTTATGAATTGAATCAAAAGTACACAGGTGCTAAAGTATGTGCTTCTAAAATGAAGACTATTTTTTATTACAAGAAAATGTATCTAGTAAACTTAAAGTAGCAAGACCTAATAAATCTAATGCATGTTGTGCACCTTTTTTACCTTGGCCAGCTTCAAAATGTTTGTAAACAGCTACACTTAAAATGCCTATCGTTGATAGTGAAGCAAGGCGAGAAATGTTTTTATTGATAAAGCTAGCTGAGTATAAAGCAGCAGTAGTTGCTTCTGCAATGCCGACGTATTTTACAAGTTCTTTTTGCAAGCCAAAAGTATGTTCAAACAGTTCAATCATACCCTTATCTTCTTGCAATTTAGGTTTACTGGCTTGGTATAGCTCTTTCGCAAGTTTTAAATTGGTCACGTAACGTAAAATCATATTTTATTCCTCCCAATATTTGATTTTTTGTGAAAGATGATTACTTTATCATTTTTACCCGTTTCTATAAAAATGAATCAATTATGTAACGTATGTGTAGTTTAGGAATGTTTGCTATGGAAATATAATTCTGTTCACTCAAAATGTATGAAATTAATGTGTAGTTTTGTCGAGTTGCTCTTTTAATTTGGTTAGATTGTTTTTTAGAGAAGCGGTACTATTTTTAAGTGCATCAACAGATTTACCTTCGTTTTGAGACATTGCGTTTATTACAGCACGAAGTTCTATTTCTAGCATGTCAGCGTCGCCTTTAACATTAGAACTTAATACTTTAATATCTCTTAAAAGGCTATCTGATAGTAGTGCATTTTTGCCAGTCACCAATTTCGAATTGTAATTCCAACCGCTACTTAACTCAATAGCATCTAAATCAGTTATAAGTTTATTTGTTTTCATTATACTTTCCTCCTTCGATGGAAATTACATTAGTATCCGATTTTAAACGGCCATTTCCATCTACCATTGACGGGGAAACATCATCTTTATAAAACTGTACAAATTTTGTGCTAGGATATGATTGCATAATGTCATTTATAGATTTTTGAAGGTTCCAAGCATAGTTTTTTACTGTTTCTCTATTTTTTCTTTATCATAATAAGCAATGAACTCTGATTTCATATTTTTTTGTATTTGTGGATATTTGTTAATCAAAGATTGTAACTGTTGATTGAATGCATCACCTTTTAAGTGCATAACAGGTTTGAATTCTTTTTTGAACTTATCCAGATCATCGATACTATCTGTTCTGAAATTCAAGTATTGCCTTGTAACGCCGTTAAATTCTTGTTTTACTTGAAGTTTTTCGCTCATCGCATAATAGCTGTCTTTTTCAATTTCACTTTATTATTATAAACTAATCATGATTGAAGTAACTATAATTAATTAAATTTACAAAAGATATCATAAATATTAATTGTATAAATCCTTATCTGAATTTTTCGAATCAAGAACGCAAATTATAAGCAACCACGTCATATATAGTTTCTACTTATAAATAAATTGTTTATTTATATTAGACGCTTATGTAAAGAGGGCGTAACCTTAAATGTAATTACTTATAAGGGGTGAAGATAGTATGAATTATTCGCCAAAACAAGGTGTAAGAAGTCATGGTTTACCGCACGACCCATTTAAAAGTAGTACAGTACCACGTCCAATAGGGTGGATCTCTACTGTATCGAAAGATGGGAAAGATAATTTAGCGCCTTATAGTCAGTATCAAAACTTAACTTGGGATCCGCCTATGGTTATGTTCGCAGCAAATCAATCTGTTCTTGGTGATCATGAGCGTAAAGATACAGTAAAAAATGCAGAAGAGACAGGGTGGTTTGTATGGAACATGGCCACGTATGATTTAAGAGAAGCTGTTAATTTATCGTCGAAGGCACTACCACCTGAAGAGGATGAATTTGAATATGCAGGTGTGACGAAAGAAGCATGTATAGAAGCACCAGGTTATCGAGTCAAAGAATCGCCAGTACATTTTGAATGTGAGTACGTTCAAACGATTCGTATTCCGACAGGAGACCCAGTATCTACCGTAGATATTGTTATAGGAAGAGTTGCCCAAGTTCATATTGACGATAAGGTTATTCTTGATAATGGTAAATTGGACATTAAGTCGATTAAACCTATTGCCAGATTAGGATATTACGATTACACAGTAGTGAATGAGATATTTGAAATGAAAGCACCTGCAGCTTCTAAAGAAGAGTTAGCAGGTTTAGAAGGAAGAAATTTCGATAATCAATCAGATGAAAAGATATAAGTAATTTAATCATTTTAGTGAATTCAATGCATCCTTACTAAACATTCAACTTAGTAGCGATGCATTTTTTCGCTTTATAAATGAAAATGTTAAAGCAATATGTCGTGGTATTTATATTTTTAAAGAAGAATCTTTTAGAATTACACATATATTACACTAGGTTTATTGAAAAAATATTGGTATTACTTTAATATTAAAGATGTATTTTGCATATAATATTTATCGTTTAGTTGTAAATTAACTATTTATAAATAAAAGGTGGATGATATAGATATATTAATACAATAATTATTTTAAAAACGAAACAATTATAATGATTAAACATAAAGCCAATTAGCCAAATTTATATAAAAAAAGATTATACGCATAAACGAGAAAAAGTAATTTCAAAAATATGAAAACGATTACATATAGACGAATAAAAATGAATTTTTACAAATTTTAACAGAATGAGTATTTTTGTATCAAAAAAGAGTTGTATTAAATTGAATAGTGGCATATATTATAATCTAATGAATGTAAAGATAATACAAGGAGTTATTACATGAGTAAAAGACAGAAAGAATTTCATGACAGCTTAGCAAACGAAAAAACAAGAGTAAGACTTTATAAATCTGGAAAAAATTGGGTAAAATCCGGAATTAAAGAAATAGAAATGTTCAAAATTATGGGGCTACCATTTATTAGTCATAGTTTAGTGAGTCAAGATAATCAAAGCATTAGTAAAAAAATGACGGGATACGGACTGAAAACTACGGCGGTTATTGGTGGTGCATTCACGGTAAATATGTTGCATGACCAGCAAGCTTTTGCGGCTTCTGATGCACCATTAACTTCTGAATTAAACACACAAAGTGAAACAGTAGGTAATCAAAACTCAACGACAATCGAAGCATCAACATCAACAGCCGATTCCACAAGCGTAACAAAAAATAGCAGTTCGGTACAAACGTCGAATAGTGACACAGTCTCAAGTGAAAAGTCTGAAAAGGTCACTTCGACAACTAATAGTACAAGCAATCAACAAGAAAAATTGACATCTACATCAGAATCAATATCCTCAAAGAATACTACATCAAGTTCTGATACTAAATCTGTAGCTTCAACTTCAAGTACAGAACAACCAATTAATACATCAACAAATCAAAGTACTGCATCAAATAACACTTCACAAAGCACAACGCCATCTTCGGTCAACTTAAACAAAACTAGCACAACGTCAACTAGCACCGCACCAGTAAAACTTCGAACTTTCAGTCGCTTAGCTATGTCAACATTTGCGTCAGCAGCGACGACAACCGCAGTAACTGCTAATACAATTACAGTTAATAAAGATAACTTAAAACAATATATGACAACGTCAGGTAATGCTACCTATGATCAAAGTACCGGTATTGTGACGTTAACACAGGATGCATACAGCCAAAAAGGTGCTATTACATTAGGAACACGTATTGACTCTAATAAGAGTTTTCATTTTTCTGGAAAAGTAAATTTAGGTAACAAATATGAAGGGCATGGAAATGGTGGAGATGGTATCGGTTTTGCCTTTTCACCAGGTGTATTAGGTGAAACAGGGTTAAACGGTGCCGCAGTAGGTATTGGTGGCTTAAGTAACGCATTTGGCTTCAAATTGGATACGTATCACAATACATCTAAACCAAATTCAGCTGCAAAGGCGAATGCTGACCCATCTAATGTAGCTGGTGGAGGTGCGTTTGGTGCATTTGTAACAACAGATAGTTATGGTGTTGCGACAACGTATACATCAAGTTCAACAGCTGATAATGCTGCGAAGTTAAATGTTCAACCTACAAATAACACGTTCCAAGATTTTGATATTAACTATAATGGTGATACAAAGGTTATGACTGTCAAATATGCAGGTCAAACATGGACACGTAATATTTCAGATTGGATTGCGAAAAGTGGTACGACCAACTTTTCATTATCAATGACAGCCTCAACAGGTGGCGCGACAAATTTACAACAAGTACAATTTGGAACATTCGAATATACAGAGTCTGCTGTTACACAAGTGAGATACGTTGATGTAACAACAGGTAAAGATATTATTCCACCAAAAACATATTCAGGAAATGTTGATCAAGTCGTGACAATCGATAATCAGCAATCTGCATTGACTGCTAAAGGATATAACTACACGTCCGTCGATAGTTCATATGCGTCAACTTATAATGATACAAATAAAACTGTAAAAATGACGAATGCTGGACAATCAGTGACATATTATTTTACTGATGTAAAAGCACCAACTGTAACTGTAGGCAATCAAACCATAGAAGTGGGTAAAACAATGAATCCTATTGTATTGACTACAACGGATAATGGTACTGGGACTGTGACAAATACAGTTACAGGATTACCAAGCGGATTAAGTTACGATAGTGCAACGAATTCAATCATTGGGACACCAACAAAAATTGGTCAATCAACAGTGACAGTTGTGTCTACTGACCAAGCAAATAACAAATCGACGACAACTTTTACAATAAATGTTGTGGATACGACAGCACCAACAGTGACACCAATAGGAGATCAATCATCAGAAGTGTATTCACCAATATCCCCGATTAAAATTGCTACGCAAGATAACAGTGGAAATGCGGTGACGAATACAGTGACTGGATTGCCATCCGGACTAACATTTGATAGTACAAATAATACTATTAGTGGTACACCAACAAACATTGGTACAAGTACTATAACAATCGTTTCTACAGATGCGAGCGGTAACAAAACGACAACAACTTTTAAATATGAAGTAACAAGAAATAGCATGAGTGATTCCGTATCAACATCAGGAAGTACACAACAATCTCAAAGTGTGTCAACAAGTAAAGCTGACTCACAAAGTGCATCAACGAGTACATCAGGATCGATTGTGGTATCTACATCAGCTAGTACCTCGAAATCGACAAGTGTAAGCCTATCTGATTCTGTGAGTGCATCTAAGTCATTAAGCACATCTGAAAGTAATAGTGTATCAAGCTCAACAAGCACAAGTTTAGTGAATTCACAAAGTGTATCATCAAGCATGTCGGATTCAGCTAGTAAATCAACATCATTAAGCGATTCTATTTCAAACTCTAGCAGTACTGAAAAATCCGAAAGTCTATCAACAAGTACATCTGATTCATTGCGTACATCAACGTCACTCAGTGGCTCATTAAGTATGAGTACATCGGGGAGCTTGTCTAAGTCACAAAGTCTATCAACAAGTACATCAGAATCGTCTAGTACGTCACAATCATTAAGTGACAGCACATCGAATGCAATCAGCACATCAGAATCATTGAGCGAGTCAGCTAGCACCTCGGACTCTATCAGTATTTCAAATAGCATAGCCAACTCTCAAAGTGCGTCAACAAGCAAATCAGATTCACAAAGTACATCAATATCATTAAGTACAAGTGATTCAAAATCGATGAGTACATCAGAATCATTGAGCGATTCGACGAGCACAAGTGGTTCTGTTTCTGGATCACTAAGCATAGCAGCATCACAAAGTGTCTCAACAAGTACATCAGACTCGATGAGTACTTCAGAGATAGTAAGTGACTCTATCAGTACAAGTGGGTCATTATCTGCATCAGACAGTAAATCAATGTCTGTAAGTAGTTCAATGAGCACGTCTCAGTCAGGTAGTACATCAGAATCATTAAGTGATTCACAAAGTACATCTGATTCTGATAGTAAGTCATTATCACTAAGTACTAGTCAATCAGGTTCAACAAGTACATCAACGTCGACAAGTGCTTCAGTACGTACTTCGGAATCACAAAGTACGTCTGGTTCAATGAGTGCAAGTCAATCCGATTCAATGAGCATATCAACGTCGTTTAGTGATTCAACGAGTGATAGCAAATCAGCTTCAACTGCATCAAGTGAATCAATATCACAAAGTGCTTCTACGAGCACATCTGGTTCGGTAAGTACTTCGACATCGTTAAGTACAAGTAATTCAGAACGTACATCAACATCTATGAGTGATTCCACAAGCTTAAGTACATCAGAGTCTGATTCAATAAGTGAATCAATGTCAACGAGCGACTCTATAAGTGAAGCAATATCTGCTTCAGAGAGCACGTCTATATCATTAAGTGAATCAAATAGTACTAGCGATTCAGAATCACAAAGTGCATCTGCCTTTTTAAGTGAATCATTAAGTGAAAGTACGTCTGAATCAACATCAGAGTCAGTGAGTAGTTCGACAAGTGCGAGTACGTCATTATCAGACAGTACATCAGAATCTGGTAGCACTTCAACATCATTAAGTAATTCAACAAGTGGTAGTGCGTCCATTTCAACATCGACAAGTAACAGTGAATCAACGTCAACGTTTAAGAGCGAGAGTGTTTCAACATCACTGAGTACGTCAACGAGTACAAGTTTGTCTGACTCTACAAGTTTGTCAACATCAATAAGTGATTCCACAAGTGATAGTAAGTCTGATTCATTAAGTACATCAATGTCGACAAGTGATTCAATCAGTACAAGTAAATCTGATTCCATTAGTACATCCACATCATTAAGTGGTTCTACAAGTGAAAGTGAATCCGACTCAACATCATCAAGTGAAAGTAAATCCGATTCAACATCAATGAGCATAAGTATGTCTCAATCAACATCAGGAAGTACAAGTACGTCAACGAGTACAAGTTTGTCTGACTCAACGAGTACGTCATTGTCACTAAGTGCATCAATGAATCAAAGCGGAGTAGACTCAAACTCAGCAAGCCAAAGTGCCTCAAACTCAACAAGTACAAGCACGAGCGAATCCGATTCACAAAGCACATCATCATATACAAGTCAGTCAACAAGCCAAAGTGAATCCACATCGACATCAACGTCACTAAGCGATTCAACAAGTATATCTAAAAGTACGAGTCAATCAGGTTCGGTAAGCACATCAGCGTCATTAAGTGGTTCAGAGAGTGAATCTGATTCACAAAGTATCTCAACAAGTGCAAGTGAATCAACATCAGAAAGTGCGTCAACATCACTCAGTGACTCAACAAGTACAAGTAACTCAGGATCAGCAAGTACGTCAACATCGCTCAGTAACTCAGCAAGCGCAAGTGAATCCGATTCGTCGTCAACATCTTTAAGTGATTCAACATCTGCGTCAATGCAAAGCAGTGAATCCGATTCACAAAGCACATCAGCATCATTAAGTGATTCGCTAAGTACATCAACTTCAAACCGCATGTCGACCATTGCAAGTTTATCTACATCGGTAAGTACATCAGAATCTGGCTCAACATCAGAAAGTACAAGTGAATCCGATTCAACATCAACATCATTAAGCGATTCACAAAGCACATCAAGAAGTACAAGTGCATCAGGATCAGCAAGTACATCAACATCAACAAGTGACTCTCGTAGTACATCAGCTTCAACTAGTACTTCGATGCGTACAAGTACTAGTGATTCACAAAGTATGTCGCTTTCGACAAGTACATCAACAAGTGTGAGTGACTCAACGTCATTATCTGATAGTGTTAGTGATTCAACATCAGACTCAACAAGTATGAGTATATCCGATTCAATGAGTGTATCTGTATCATTAAGTGATTCGACAAGCACATCAACATCGGCTAGTGAAGTAATGAGCGCAAGCATATCTGATTCACAAAGTATGTCAGAATCTGTAAATGATTCAGAAAGTGAAAGTGAATCTAATTCTGAAAGTGACTCTAAATCGATGAGTGGCTCAACAAGTGTCAGTGATTCTGGCTCATTGAGCGTCTCAACGTCATTAAGAAAATCAGAAAGTGTAAGCGAGTCAAGTTCATTGAGTGGCTCACAATCGATGAGCGATTCAGTAAGCACAAGCGATTCGTCATCATTAAGTGTATCGACGTCACTAAGAAGTTCGGAAAGCGTGAGTGAATCTGATTCATTAAGTGGATCAATATCTTTAAGTGGTTCCACAAGTCTTAGCACTTCGGATTCATTAAGTGATTCAAAATCATTGAGTAGCTCGCAAAGTATGAGTGGATCAGAATCAACGTCAACAAGTGTGAGCGATTCGCAGTCAAGCTCAACAAGTAATAGTCAATTTGACTCTATGAGCATCAGTGCATCAGAAAGTGACTCAATGTCTACAAGTGATTCGTCTAGCATCAGTGGATCAAATTCAACGAGTACATCACTTTCAACATCTGACTCAATGAGCGGAAGCGTATCAGTTTCAACATCGACAAGTTTAAGTGACTCAATATCAGGTTCAACAAGTGTAAGTGACTCAAGCTCAACAAGCACATCTACATCATTAAGTGATTCAATGTCACAAAGCCAGTCAACAAGTACAAGTGCATCTGGTTCCTTAAGTACATCGATATCAACATCAATGTCAATGAGTGCAAGTACATCGACATCACAAAGCACATCGGTGTCGACATCATTATCAACATCAGACAGTATCAGTGATTCTACTTCAATAAGTATCAGTGGTTCACAAAGTACAGTAGAATCAGAATCTACAAGTGATTCAACTTCTATCAGTGACTCAGAATCATTGAGTACATCAGATTCAGACTCGACATCGACAAGTACATCGGACTCAACAAGTGGTTCAACTTCAACAAGCATATCTGAATCATTAAGTACGTCTGGTTCAGGTTCAACGAGCGTATCTGACTCAGCATCAATGAGTGAATCTAATTCATCGAGTATTTCAATGTCACAAGACAAATCCGACTCAACATCAATTAGCGACTCAGAATCAGTGTCAACAAGCACATCAACGTCATTGAGCACATCCGATTCGACAAGCACATCCGAATCACTGAGTACATCTATATCTGGTTCACAAAGCATTTCTGACTCAACATCAACAAGTATGTCCGGCTCAACAAGTACATCTGAATCTAACTCAATGCATCCGTCAGACTCAATGAGTATGCATCATACTCACAGCACGAGCACATCTCGCTTATCAAGTGAAGCAACAACGAGCACGAGTGAATCTCAGTCTACATTAAGTGCAACATCTGAAGTGACTAAACATAATGGCACGCCAGCACAAAGTGAAAAAAGATTGCCAGATACAGGTGACTCAATAAAACAAAATGGATTACTAGGTGGCGTTATGACATTATTAGTTGGTTTAGGTTTAATGAAGAGAAAGAAAAAGAAAGATGAAAATGATCAAGATGATTCTCAAGCATAAATTGAATTTATAGCTGGCTAAAATTAAAAAGACTGAGGCACCAATCACTAGAAAAATCGATATAGGATTTTAATAATTAGTGATGAACCCTTAGTCTTTTTAATGTTTTTGATATAAAAGAGGTGCAACATGTTAAAACTTTTACAACAATACGAATATAAAATTATATATAAACGTATGCTATACACATGTTTTATCTTGTTTATTTATATATTAGGCACAAACATTTCCATCGTTTCCTATAACGATATGCAAGTAAAACATGAGTCATTTTTTAAAATAGCTATTTCTAATATGGGTGGAGACGTTAATACTTTAAACATTTTCACTTTAGGATTAGGTCCGTGGTTAACATCAATGATTATCTTGATGCTGATTTCTTATCGGAATATGGATAAATACATGAAACAAACAAGTCTTGAGAAGCATTATAAAGAGCGCATCTTAACATTAATTTTAAGTGTTATTCAAAGTTATTTTGTGATTCATGAATATGTTTCGAAAGAACGTGTTCATCAAGACAATATTTACTTAACAATATTGATTTTGGTTACTGGAACGATGTTATTAGTTTGGTTAGCTGACAAAAATAGTCGCTACGGCATCGCAGGACCAATGCCGATTGTAATGGTTAGTATTATTAAATCAATGATGCATCAAAAAATGGAATATATAGATGCAAGTCATATTGTGATTGCGTTGTTAATCATCCTTGTGATAATCACATTGTTTATCCTATTATTTATTGAATTAGTAGAAGTGAGAATACCATTTATCGATTTAATGAACGTTTCCGCAACAAATATGAAATCTTATTTATCTTGGAAAGTTAACCCTGCAGGCAGTATTACTTTAATGATGAGCATTTCAGCTTTTGTTTTCTTAAAAAGTGGCATTCATTTTATTTTATCTATGTTTAATAAAAGCATATCAGATGACATGCCAATGCTGACATTTGATAGTCCAATTGGTATTTCGGTGTATTTAGTGATTCAAATGTTATTGGGTTATTTTTTATCGAGATTTTTAATCAATACTAAACAAAAATCCAAAGATTTCTTAAAGAGTGGCAATTATTTTTCAGGAGTTAAACCTGGTAAGGATACAGAACGTTATTTAAATTATCAAGCAAGACGCGTATGTTGGTTTGGATCGGCATTAGTTACAATCATTATTGGTATACCGCTTTATTTCACATTGTTTGTACCGCATTTATCTACTGAAATTTATTTCTCAGTACAACTGATTGTATTAGTTTACATCAGTATTAATATTGCAGAAACAATTCGTACATATTTATATTTTGATAAATATAAGCCATTTTTAAACCAGTATTGGTAAGGAGGTAATTATGAAATACTTTATTCCAGCTTGGTACGATGACCAACGATGGTGGCAAGACACGACTGTGCCGTATTATCAACTACAAAATAAGACGGAATTTGACGATATGATTAGTTTAATGGGAATGCACCTTGAAAATGACTTAGATTATCAACTGATTGTTCTCAATCATGCACCAAATTTAAGAACATTTTTACATCGATATGACTTATATGAGACAAAGTATTCGTCTGTGTTTGATGAAATTCAAGGATTCAGTCACCATGCGCCACAAGCGATTAATTATCATCACTTAAAATGGCCGGATGATGTTGAGTTTGTGTACACACCGTATTTATTAAAATGTGTGACGAGTGAACAGACCTATACAAATATTTATTTTAGTCAAGAAGGGTATTCAATTTGGTTTGAAGAATTTGAAAGAGATCAGTTACAACGGCGTTATATTTTTGATGACAGAGGTTATTTATCAGCGATACGTTATTTTGATGATCAGGGAGAGGCTTCTTACCAAGAATATTTAACGATTAATGGAGATTGTGTACTTCATGAAGATTTGAAAAATGGCAGAGTCACTGTTTCAAAAAGATATCAACATCACTATCAACAAACAGAATATAACAATATGGCTCAACTAATTGAAGAGAAATTTCAAGAGATGATTGCACAACAAATACATGAAGATGATCATGTGATTGTGGCTTCAGATGCTAGGCACAATCGACAAATAGCCAATCATATTCCAGCGAAATCATTAAGTTATTCATTTTTTAAAAATAGAAATGAAACTGTGTCAGATGAGGAATATCAATCTATCGTAAAGAATGCCCATTTAATTGTTGATAGTGTGCAACTAGAACGTGATTTAATTAGTCATCAAGAGAAGTATCAGCGAGAGAATACAATGATTCGAATCACGCCATTTGAAACGAGACAATCACCTAATATAAGTAGTCAATTGATGGAAACATTTATAGGTGTATGGATAGATGGTATGAGTGACGCTGATTTGCAACAAATGATGCAACGACTTGTGGATTATATCGCACAAGAAGATAATTACCGTTTAATTTTATTAACGCGCCATCAAAATGACATACCGATGTGGCTTCGTGAATGTATTACGTCGGTAAATGAGGAATACCAAGCTAAACAGAATGCGGATGTTAATGTTTCAGCATTAATGACACCTGAAGATCAAGATGACATCATTGCTGTTAAGACGATACATGCTGAACATGATGTTGTAGAAGCATTGCGGACGTTGCGACTTGTGATAGATATGTCAAAAGAACCTGATTTGTATTTACAAATTAGTGCAATTAGCGCTGGGATTCCACAAATTAATGGTCAACAAACAGATTACGTCTCTGATTATGACAATGGCCGTATTATAAATACAGTTGATGAATTAGATGATGCGTTAAATTATTATTTATTTTATTTGAAAAATTGGAATTATGCGTACGCCTATTCTTTAAAATTAATAGATGCATATGCTTCTAAGAATATTATTAATCAGCTCGATGAGTTAATAGAAGGTGAAAATGATGCCACGTAAATTTAGAGTTTTGCAAATTGGAGGAGACGATTTAGAACCTATTTTTCAACACAAAAAAGGTGTGAGTTGGGATTACTTCGATATTGGATTGTTTGAATTTGATAGTGGTTATGTAGAGGCTATTGAAGCGATTGTTGAAGCAGAAGGGCGCTTTGATTTTATCTATATTCAAGCACCGTACTCGGAGACATTAATGAATTTATTACAAATGATAAGCGAACCATACAATACGTATGTTGATGAATCATTTTGGTCTGTTGAATATGAACAAGACGAAAATGTCCAAAAATACGTTGTTCAACCATTACATTACCGGAATATTGAAGAACGTAATAATAAATTAGAGGCAGTTAGCTTCTCAGGACAGTATGGAGATAAAGTTTCCCCTAAGTTAGCACTTGTGCATCCGAATTTTAAAGGAGATGTCGTATACCAAGGTAATTCAGAGCTCACGTTGAGTGGAGAATTTGGAAAAGAATTTAAACCTATCGCATCTTGGCAAAATAATCTCGTTTACGATAAAGATAAAGTCATTCAAATATGGCCAGAATTTGATATTGATGGTGCGGTCGAGTTGCAATATACATTTAGATTGATTCAGACTGGCGCTGATGGTGCATTAATTGAACAAATCGTATTGACTGATGATATGTTAGACAGTCCTTTAGAGATACCTGCGAAACCATTTGATGCTTATATAAGTGTAACTGTTAAGGCGCGTGGCAACGGAACGGTACATTTAGGACCTATACACAAACGATGGTCTAGATTAGATATGGGTCAATTTTTACTCGGTGGTAGTCGTTTCGTAGATAGTCAACGACAGGAATTTATTTATTATTTCCACCCTGGTGATATGAAACCACCACTAAACGTATATTTTAGTGGTTATCGAACAGCGGAAGGTTTCGAAGGATATTATATGATGAAACGTATGAATGCACCGTTTTTACTTATCGGCGATCCTCGTGTTGAAGGTGGTAGTTTTTATATCGGTTCATCTGAATATGAACAAGGTATTATCAATGTTATTGACGAGACATTAGAAAAGCTGAATTTTAAATCACATGAATTAATATTATCTGGTTTATCTATGGGTTCATTTGGTGCCTTGTATTATGGTGCTCAGTTAAATCCTCAGGCAATTATTGTTGGTAAACCACTTGTTAATATTGGAACGATTGCTGAACATATGCGATTACTTAGACCAGAAGAGTTCGGTACAGCATTAGACGTCCTGGTGTCTAATGAAGGTGATACATCTCAAGCGTCGATAAAGGCATTAAATCAAAAATTTTGGCAAACATTTCAAAAGAAATCATTGTCACAAACTGTTTTTGCCATAGCATATATGCAACATGATGATTATGATCCACATGCATTTCAAGAGCTATTACCTGTATTGACAGCACACCAAGCAAGAGTGATGAATCGCAGTATTCCTGGGCGACATAATGATGATTCACCTACCATTGCAAGTTGGTTTGTTAATTTTTACAACATTATTTTGGAAGACAAGTTTGGGAGAGTTCAACATGCTGAAAAACAAAACATTTAAAGTTACTTGGAATTATATTTCACAAACTACATTTATGTATGGCTCTAAAGTATCATTTTCAAATGGTGAAGTGACTTTTATAAATCCTTTGATGCCCTCTGGATTACCGATTCATGAGTGGTTGATGTTAAAACAATTTTCAAAATATAAAAGTGCGCCAAGTTTACCAATTTTGCGTAGAGGACAGCATTATAAATTGCATTTTGATTTTGATGCAACGCCTGCTGGTTCAGTGTATTTTATCATCATTTTTTATAATAAAAATGGCACAAAACTAAGTACTGAGATTGTAAAGTCAAATAGTATTACGATTCAATATCCTGATGAAGCCTATGCTTATAAAATAAAAATGATGAATGCAGCATCGACGAGTCTTATATTTAGATGTTTAACAATCACAGAGATGACGCATCAAGATGATTTAGAGTATAAAAGCATGCGGGTGACGAAGATAGGCAATAACCAATATGGAAATGATATGATCAATGTCATTATTGCAGAACCATCTGACACCTATCCAACTATTTCGAATGATTTTTTGAAACTGTTTGGTCATGTTTGGCTCGTTGAACGTTGGATGGACGACAATATCGAGGGAAATATTAAGCAACTAAAGGATGATTTGCAAAGTCAAGATACCCTAACGGCTATTAATTTGATTAGTTATGGGTCAAAGTCAAATGTTTTTGCAACTTATGTCGCTCAGCATTTGGATTGCAAAGTGTATCGTACAAGCCATGAAGATGATGATTTAAAAGGATGGCTTACAGAACATGTCCCAGGAAATCATGAACTAAAAGATACAAATGTCGAGGTTTATTTTAAAGAAGAGCAAGACAAACATCTAAATTATATGTCACGTTTAATGAATCCAGTACGATTTTTAGATTACTTAGATGTATCGAAACTGAATGGTGGGGAAGTAAATGAAACATAAACTAGATGTTACGATAAACGAATTAAGACTAAAGTCGATTAGAAAAATAGTGAAACGCATCAATACATGGAGCGATGAAGTTAAATCATATTCTGATGATGCGTTAAAACAAAAGACAATAGAATTTAAAGAACGTTTAGCATCAGGAGTTGATACACTAGATACATTGTTACCTGAAGCTTATGCAGTGGCACGTGAAGCGAGCTGGAGAGTATTAGGTATGTATCCTAAAGAAGTTCAGTTAATCGGAGCGATTGTATTGCATGAAGGTAACATTGCGGAGATGCAAACAGGCGAAGGTAAAACATTAACGGCAACGATGCCTTTATATTTAAATGCTCTTTCGGGAAAAGGAACATATTTAATTACAACGAATGATTATTTAGCGAAGCGAGATTTTGAAGAGATGCAACCATTATATGAATGGTTAGGTTTAACTGCTTCATTAGGTTTTGTTGATATTGTGGATTATGAGTATCAAAAAGGGGAAAAACGTAATATATATGAACATGATATTATATATACAACTAATGGACGTCTCGGTTTTGATTATTTAATTGATAATTTGGCTGATAGTGCGGAAGGGAAATTTTTACCACAATTAAATTACGGTATTATTGATGAAGTGGATTCAATCATTTTAGATGCTGCTCAAACACCATTAGTTATTTCGGGTGCACCAAGATTACAATCAAATCTATTTCATATTGTGAAAGAGTTTGTAGATACATTGATTGAAGACGTGCATTTTAAAATGAAGAAGACCAAAAAAGAAATATGGCTGTTAAATCAAGGTATTGAAGCGGCACAATCATACTTTAATGTTGAAGATTTATATAGCGAACAAGCGATGGTCCTAGTGCGTAATATTAATTTAGCACTGCGCGCACAATATTTGTTTGAATCTAATGTCGATTACTTTGTATATAATGGTGATATTGTTTTAATTGACCGTATTACAGGTCGTATGTTACCGGGAACTAAGTTGCAAGCTGGACTTCACCAAGCTATTGAAGCGAAAGAAGGTATGGAGGTTTCAACAGATAAAAGTGTTATGGCAACAATTACCTTCCAGAATTTATTTAAACTTTTTGAATCATTTTCAGGTATGACAGCTACAGGAAAATTAGGCGAATCAGAGTTCTTTGATTTGTATTCAAAAATAGTCGTACAAGTACCAACTGATAAAGCGATTCAACGTATCGATGAACCAGATAAAGTGTTTCGTTCAGTTGATGAGAAAAACATCGCGATGATTCATGATATAGTTGAACTTCATGAAACGGGGCGACCGGTTTTACTCATAACGAGAACTGCTGAAGCGGCTGAATACTTTTCGAAAGTATTATTCCAAATGGATATTCCTAATAATTTACTCATTGCGCAAAATGTTGCAAAAGAAGCGCAGATGATAGCTGAAGCAGGGCAAATTGGTTCCATGACTGTTGCGACTAGTATGGCAGGTCGAGGCACAGATATTAAACTTGGTGAAGGTGTCGAAGCATTAGGTGGATTAGCTGTTATTATTCATGAACATATGGAAAATAGCCGTGTAGACAGGCAATTACGTGGTCGTTCTGGTAGACAAGGGGATCCGGGATCATCTTGTATATATATTTCACTAGATGATTATTTAGTTAAGCGATGGAGCGATAGTAATTTAGCGGAAAATAATCAATTATATTCATTAGATGCACAACGATTATCGCAAAGTAATTTGTTTAATCGCAAAGTTAAGCAAATTGTAGTTAAAGCGCAGCGTATCTCGGAAGAACAAGGGGTTAAAGCTCGTGAAATGGCTAATGAATTTGAAAAAAGCATTAGTATACAGCGAGATCTTGTATACGAGGAACGCAATCGAGTTTTAGAAATAGATGATGCTGAGAATCAAGATTTTAAAGCGTTAGCTAAAGATGTATTTGAAATGTTTGTAAATGAGGAAAAGGTGCTAACAAAATCGCGTGTTGTCGAGTATATTTATCAAAATTTAAGTTTCCAATTTAATAAAGATGTGGCTTGTGTTAATTTTAAAGATAAGCAAGCAGTAGTGACATTTTTATTAGAGCAATTTGAAAAGCAATTAGCTTTGAATCGTAAAAACATGCAAAGTGCATATTATTATAATATTTTCGTTCAAAAAGTCTTTTTGAAAGCAATTGATTCATGTTGGTTAGAACAAGTCGACTATTTACAACAATTAAAAGCAAGCGTTAATCAACGACAAAATGGGCAACGTAACGCTATTTTTGAATACCATAGAGTTGCATTAGATTCATTTGAAGTTATGACACGAAATATCAAAAAAAGAATGGTGAAAAATATTTGTCAAAGCATGATTACATTTGATAAAGAGGGTATGCCAGTTATACATTTTCCATAAATGAAAAGGGGTAGCGCATGACAATATATAATATAAACTTTGGTATAGGCTGGGCGAGTAGCGGTGTTGAATATGCACAAGCTTACCGTGCTAAATTATTGAGACGTACAAATCAAGACACTAAATTTGTGTTTTTAGATTTTATACAGTCAGAGAACATACAGACATTAACGCAAAACATTGGGTTTAAAGATCAAGAAGTTATTTGGTTGTATCAGTATTTTAGTGATATTTCTATAGCACCAACAACGTACACGTTAGATGACATTGAACGTGAGCTTGGTCATGAAATTAGTTTTAGAGAAAGAAATGGTAAGATAGTCCGTCTATATTTTAATGGGAAATCATCATTTGTAACATGTTATCTACAAAATGAACAAAAAGATGTTGTGGATCGTGCAGAATTTGTAATTAATAGTATGTTAGTACGTAAAGATTTTTATAGTTATACGCGTATATTTTCTGAGTATTATGCACCAGCTGATAATAAAGCGAAATTATATATGCGACAATTCTATAATGAAGATGGTTCCATCGCTTATAACGAATATATTGATGGAGACAGCTCTATATATGTGTTTGAAGATGCGGTGTTGTATAACAAAACGGAATTTATTGCATACTTTTTACAACGATTGAATTTAACCCGAGACGATATTGTCATATTAGACCGCGCTTCTGATATTGGTCAGGCTGTTTTGCAGCATAAAGGTGATAGTAAAGTTGGTGTTGTGATTCATGCTGATCATTATAGTAATAATATGATGAGTGAGCAGCATATACTATGGAACAATTATTATGAATATCAATTTTCAAAAGCTAAATACATTGATTTCTTTATTACAGCAACAGATATTCAAAATCATATGGTTTGTCGACAATTTGAGCAATATCAAGGTTATCGCCCACGTGTTTATACTATTCCTGTGGGAAGCATTGATGCATTATCATATCCAACATTATCAAGAAAGCCATATGCGATGATTAGTGCATCTCGTTTAGCGAATGAGAAACATATTGATTGGCTTGTCAAAGCGGTTATCGTGGCTAAACGACAAGTGCCAGAATTAACATTTGATATTTATGGAGAAGGTAGCGAGAAGACGCGACTGCGTAAAATTATTGATACACACCGCGCACAAGATTATATTCGTTTACTAGGGCATGTTAAACTTGATGAAATTTATAATGATTATGAGTTATTTCTTTCTGCATCAACTAGCGAAGGTTTTGGGTTAACACTAATGGAAGCGGTAGGCTCAGGACTAGGTATGATTGGATTAAATGTGAATTATGGTAACCCAACCTTTATTCGAGATGGGGAAAATGGCTACTTGGTACCTTTTGATACCGATGAAGATAGTGTGGATGATGTTGTCGCAAAACTAGCTCATGCCATTGTAATGTATTTTAACAATGGTCCCCAGACACCACATGACATCTCTTATGAAGTGGCACAGCAATTTATGACTCAAGATATTATTTTAAAATGGGAAACATTAGTTCAAGAGGTGCTGCATGATTAAATTATTTGATTACTTTAACGATCATTCACGAAAGTTATATGAGTCTTTTAAAGCCAGTAAGTTGGAGGAAGATTTAACAATTGTACTCAATGACAACGGCTTTTTACCGGACGATGTTATATCACCGTATCAATTTTTTGCAGATAATCATAATTCAGAAAATATGAAACCACGATTTTTTAATCAGGTTACTGTACCAGCTTTTTGGGAAATTAAAGGTAACAACAATTCGGCTACAATTAATGATATGGGACGTCTACGAGGCAAAATATTTTATCAAAGTGGAGAGCGCCCTAGAATTGTTAGTCGTGTCGAATGGTTTGATGACCAACAACGTGTCCGATTTGTCGATTATTATTCTAAGAATGGTATTAAATTTGCACAAACTGTTTACGATTTAAATCGTAAAGCGATCTTGAAGAAATATATGACAGCAGAAGGTAAAGAAGTGATTTATGAAAATTTTGTAACATCGGATGTCATATTGGATTGGCAAGGGAAGTCTTACTTTTTCCCTTCAAAGCTCGCATTCGTATTATTTTTTATCAAGCAACTTGAAATTACGGAACATCATTTCGTTATTAACTCACTAGCCCTACCATTTTCAGTGTTATATAATTTGCCATCAAAAGGTAGTGATGTTTTGGTATGGCAAGAACACTGTAATGGTAATGTCCCGGGAAATATGCAATTGATGTGTAAAGGTGATATGAAACGACATTGTAATATTATTATTCCAGATAAAAACGAATATGAAACGATGCTCAATATAGCAGACGCAAAGGTTCAATCTCGTATTTTACAAGGCGGATATCTATATAACTATCGTAGTAGTAATAGATATACTAAAGAAATTGTAATATTAACTAACTCGGATCAACTTCGTAACATCAAGGTATTGGTTGAAACTTTACCAGATTTTAATTTTCACATCGCTGCTATTACAGAGATGTCTGATAAGCTAATGCAACTTGATCAATATGCTAATGTGCATTTATACCCATCTATTAATATAGATAGGGTAAATGAACTATACCAGTTATGTGATATTTATCTTGATATTAATGAGGGTAATGAAATTTTAAATGCGGTGGAACAAGCGTTTGACTATGAGTTGTTGATTTTAGGTTATCGTCAAACAGCACACCATGCTAAAGTAACACTATCAGAGCACTTATTTGAGCATAATGATGAGATAACAATGGAAAGTAAAGACCAATTAATACAAATGTTAGAGAGTTTGAAAGATCAACAACAGTTTCGAGATGCTTTATTAGCACAAAAAGCACATGCACACGAAATCTCGCGTGAACAATTCGAGCAAGTTTTTAAACAGGCGCTCGAAAGCTAAAAAGAAAAAGCAGTCTAAAATAAAACATCATTTAATATAAAAGATTTGACGTAATATGATGTTAGCGACATGGACAATATGATATTACGTCATGCTTTTTTGTTTACTTAAATATAAGCTAAGTAATAAGTGGATAATTACTAACAACAATAACTAGATAGATAAGTGTAAATTTCTTGTGAACAGGTATATAATAGTATGTAATTCTTTGAAGGAAGTAAGTGAGGAAGGAGTATGTTGATGGCTAAATATCGAGGGAAACCGTTTCAATTATATGTAAAGTTATCGTGTTCGACAATGATGGCGACAAGTATCATTTTAACGAATATCTTGCCGTACGATGCCCAAGCTGCATCTGAAAAGGATACTGAAATTTCAAAAGAGATATTATCTAAGCAAGATTTATTAGACAAAGTTGACAAAGCAATTCGTCAAATTGAGCAATTAAAACAGTTATCGGCTTCATCTAAAGCACATTATAAAGCACAACTAAATGAAGCGAAAACAGCATCGCAAATAGATGAAATCATAAAACGAGCTAATGAGTTGGATAGCAAAGACAATAAAAGTTCTCACACTGAAATGAACGGTCAAAGTGATATAGACAGTAAATTAGATCAATTGCTTAAAGATTTAAATGAGGTTTCTTCAAATGTTGATAGGGGTCAACAAAGTGGTGAGGACAATCTTAATGCAATGAAAAATGATATGTCACAAACGGCTACAACAAAACATGGAGAAAAAGATGATAAAAATGATGAAGCAATGGTAAATAAGGCGTTAGAAGAACTAGACCATTTGAATCAGCAAATACACAAATCGAAAGATGCATTGAAAGATACATCCGAAGATCCAGCAGTGTCTACAACAGATAATAATCATGAAGTAGCTAAAACGCCAAATAATGATGGTTCTGGACATGTTGTGTTAAATAAATTTCTTTCAAATGAAGAGAATCAAAGCCATAGTAATCGACTCACTGATAAATTACAAGGAAGCGATAAAATTAATCATGCTATGATTGAAAAATTGGCTAAAAGTAATGCCTCAACGCAACATTACACATATCATAAACTAAATACGTTACAATCTTTAGATCAACGTATTGCAAATACGCAACTTCCTAAAAATCAAAAATCAGACTTAATGAGCGAAGTAAATAAGACGAAAGAGCGTATAAAAAGTCAACGAAATATTATTTTGGAAGAACTTGCACGTACTGATGATAAAAAGTATGCTACACAAAGCATTTTAGAAAGTATATTTAATAAAGACGAGGCAGATAAAATTCTAAAAGATATACGTGTTGATGGTAAAACGGATAAACAAATTGCAGATCAAATTACTCGTCATATTGATCAACTATCTCTGACAACGAGTGATGATTTATTAACGTCATTGATTGATCAATCACAAGATAAGTCGCTATTGATTTCTCAAATTTTACAAACGAAATTAGGAAAATCTGAAGCAGATAAATTGGCTAAAGATTGGACGAATAAAGGATTATCAAATCGCCAAATCGTTGACCAATTGAAGAAACATTTTGCATCAACTGGCGACACGTCTTCAGATGATATATTAAAAGCAATTTTGAATAATGCCAAAGATAAAAAACAAGCAATTGAAACGATTTTAGCAACACGTATAGAAAGACAAAAGGCAAAATTACTGGCAGATTTAATTACTAAAATAGAAACAGATCAAAATAAAATTTTTAATTTAGTTAAATCGGCATTGAATGGTAAAGCGGATGATTTATTGAATTTACAAAAGAGACTCAATCAAACGAAAAAAGATATAGACTATATTTTATCACCAATAGTAAATCGTCCAAGTTTACTAGATCGATTGAATAAAAATGGGAAAACGACAGATTTAAATAAGTTAGCAAATTTAATGAATCAAGGATCAAATTTATTAGACAGTATTCCAGATATACCCACACCAAAGCCAGAAAAGACGTTAACACTTGGTAAAGGTAATGGATTGTTAAGTGGATTATTAAATGCTGATGGTAATGTATCTTTGCCTAAAGCGGGGGAAACGATAAAAGAACATTGGTTGCCGATATCTGTAATTGTTGGTGCAATGGGTGTACTAATGATTTGGTTATCACGACGCAATAAGTTGAAAAATAAAGCATAATTATATTGGGGGAAGAGCATCTATATATTTTTTTTAAGTATATAAGACGTCTTATTTCCCCTTAAATTATTGTGAAGTATATGCAAAATGCAATGAATAGATTGTCCATCATTTTAACGTTATAATGAATTTAACGACTTAGAACTACACAAGTAAAGGAGAATGAAGATGTCTCGAAAAACGGCGCTATTAGTTTTGGATATGCAAGAAGGTATAGCGAGTAGTGTACCTAGAATAAAAAATATTATTAAAGCGAATCAGAGAGCAATTGAAGCAGCAAGACAACATCGAATACCAGTCATTTTCATACGTTTAGTGTTAGATAAGCATTTTAATGATGTCTCCTCGAGTAATAAAGTGTTTTCAACAATTAAAGCTCAAGGATATGCGATTACTGAAGCAGATGCATCTACACGAATACTTGAAGATTTAGCACCACTAGAAGATGAGCCGATTATTTCTAAGCGACGCTTTAGCGCATTTACAGGTAGTTACTTGGAAGTTTATTTACGTGCAAATGATATTAATCATTTAGTATTAACGGGTGTCTCTACAAGTGGAGCTGTATTGAGCACGGCATTAGAAAGTGTAGATAAAGACTATTATATTACTGTTTTAGAAGATGCTGTTGGTGATAGATCAGATGATAAACATGACTTTATTATTGAACAAATTTTATCACGCTCATGTGACATTGAATCCGTAGAGTCATGGAAAAGTAGTTTATAGTTAATATAACGTCAATTAAAGCTCGGCAGTAATGTTTGAGAATAAGTACATTTGCTCATATTTATAAAATGTGTGAGATGGCAATTGAAACGGATATGATGAGGAACATTTGAACATAAAATAATATATTTATATAAAATGACCCGAGGCGTTCGAACTGAATGCCTCGGGTTTAATTGAATAAGAAATCGGACTTATGAACAGAAATATGTTTAAGTCCGAACTCCTTGTTTATACTTATAAATTTTACGGGTTTAATAATACTTATTTACCTGTAATATATGATAATTCTTCAGCGGCAGCTGCATTGATAGTTCTATGAGAAATGATACCTAATCCTTTAACATTGGATTCTGAAATAACGATAGAACCATCACTGTTAACTTTTTCAACAAATGCTACATGACCGTAATGTTGATCTGCACCAAATTGTCCAGCCTCAAATACAACAGCAGCATGACGTTTTGGTGTATGACTTACTTGATAATCACGGTATTGAGCTCGATTATTCCAATTATGTGCATCACCTAAATCACCTGAGATAGATGTACCAAATTGTTTCATACGGTTATATACGTACCAAGTACATTGGCCATGTGGATATGGCATACTATCAGATACCTCGCGGAAAGGTTTGAATTCATCTGATGAATCATCATAATCGTTGATAGAACGTTCATATTTATCTAAATCTGGCATGCGTTCATCGTCAAACTGAGTTAATTGATAGTGTTTAATAATACTGTTTAATTTCTTAGCATAGTTTGGATCTGTAGCATATGTTTTAGATAAGTGTGATGTTGCATCTTTATAAGAATCGGCTTCCGATTTCCATGTTGGTTTATAAATTGTTCGATTGCCATCAATACCATTTTTAATAAGGTCAGAGTAATCTTTTAGTGATTCTTTCGTGCTTGGATATTTTCGGAATCCAGCATTAATACTATACAATTGATTACCATCAGCTTCTAATGTGTTAAAAGGAACAGAATTCCCTTCAAAAGCACCTTTGATACCGAATAAATTATGGTTTGGTGACTTAGCTAAAGCACTACGACCTGAGTCAGATTCTAAGATTGCTTGGGCAATCATGACAGACGCATAAATATCGTTATCTTGACCAATGCGATGTGCATCTTTAGCAATTGATTTGACAAATTGACGTGTATCTTTTGAGTCAACAACGTTAAATTGTCCACTATCATCATTGTTAGATATACTAGGATCTGTTTCGAATAATGATGTTGCACGTGTATCCTTTTGATTAATATCGTTATTGAATGATTGAGCAGGTTTAGATTTATGTTTCAATTCATCTTGTGTTGGTAACTGTGGATTCTTTGTATTAGATTTTTCATTTTTGTCTTTTTTAGATTGAGATGCATAATCTTTTTGTGTTTTCTTTGCATCTTCACTGTATTGATCCAAAATAGAGTCTAAAGCCGAATCTGACATTGATTGATTATCTTTCGATGAAGATTTTTGATTTGCTTTATCGTCACTTGCTGGTTGACTATTTGATTGATTAGGTTGTGTTGGCTTTGGCGAATTTGGTTGCTTATTAGATGTACTTGGTTTTGTATTGTTTGATTTAGGTGCTTTTTGATTGTCTGCTTTATCTTGTTTAGGTGATTGCGTATCAGTGTCATTTTTGATGCTATTGTCACTGTTTTTATTCGAATCATTTGTTGACTTTTCACCATTACGAGGTTGTTCGTAATCAGAAATATCCGAATTTAAATTGAATAAGTTTTGGATTAAAGTTGTTAATGAGTAATTATCATCGTATTTATTTTTGGTTAGCAATTGGTTTATATTGGTTTGTGGTAAATTCTTATAAATAAAATCAATGATATTGTTAGAGTCTGAAGTGCTGTCGTCTATAGTTTTAAATTTTTTGTCGTTATTGTCTTGGTTACTTGTATTATTGTTGTCTGCTTTATCAATATCTTTACTTGTAGTATCCTTAGAAGTTTCATCGTCATTAGATTTTTTTGAATCATGAGATGTTGTCTTAGCTGTAGTATCTTTTTGAGGTGTATCAGCATAAGCGGTAGGTGAAACTAAAGTAGGTAATACGAGCGTAGTTGATAGCAAATAAATTAAAATTTTATTTTTAGGCATATTTCGTATTCTCCCTTGAAAAATATAATAATTAAGTGTGATAATAAACTATGATTTGTTATAATTTATCGTATGCTGAAAATAGTTGATAGGTATCAATCGACTAAATATCTTCCAGTAAATTGATTATACTAATTCACAACGCAAAAATAAATTAATTTACAAAAAATATATAAAAAATATGAATAATTCCTACATAGGAGTGTGACAATGAAGAACGCATTTAAATTATTTAAAATGGATCTGAAGAAAGTAGCTAAGACGCCAGCTGTGTGGATTATCTTAGCAGGCTTAGCTATTTTGCCATCGTTCTACGCTTGGTTTAACTTATGGGCAATGTGGGATCCATATGGCAACACGGGACACATCAAGGTCGCAGTCGTTAATGAAGATAAAGGCGACACAATCAGAGGGAAAAAAGTTAATGTCGGTAATACGATGGTTAATACACTCAAGAAAAATAAAAGTTTTGATTGGCAGTTTGTAAGTAGAGAGAAAGCTGATCATGAGATAAAAATGGGTAAATATTTTGCAGGTATTTACATCCCATCTAAGTTTACACATGAAATTACAGGGACACTACGTAAGCAGCCTCAAAAAGCAGATGTAGAATTTAAGGTGAATCAGAAGATTAACGCTGTTGCGTCTAAGCTAACAGATACTGGTTCGTCAGTTGTCGTTGAAAAAGCGAATGAACAATTTAATAAAACAGTAACTCGAGCATTATTAGAAGAAGCTAACAAAGCAGGTTTAACTATTGAAGAAAATGTGCCGACAATTAACAAGATAAAAAATGCGGTATATTCAGCAGATAAAGCTTTACCTAAGATTAATGACTTTGCGAATAAAATTGTATATTTGAATAACCACCAAGCGGATTTAGATAAATATGCCAATGATTTTAGAAAACTAGGAAATTATAAAGGTGATATTTTAGATGCTCAGAAAAAATTAAACGAAGTCAATGGTGCTATTCCGCAACTTAATGAAAAGGCTAAGTTGATATTAGCTTTAAATAATTATATGCCGAAAATTGAAAAAGCGTTAAATTTTGCAGCTGATGACGTGCCAGCGCAGTTCCCTAAAATTAATCAAGGACTTAACATTGCGAGTCAAGGTATTGATCAAGCTAATGGACAGTTAAATGATGCCAAAGGCTTCGTCACACAAATTAGAAGTAGAGTCGGTGATTATCAAGATGCAATTCGACGCGCGCAAGATTTAAATCGAAGAAACCAGCAACAGATTCCTCAAAATAGCGCGGCGAACAACGAAACATCAAATAGTGCACCTGCAGCTGGTAATGGTGTAGCATCAACGCCACCAAGTGCACCAAGTGGCGATACTGCACCAAATAATAATGTTACGCAAAATACCGCACCAAATAGTAATAATGCGCCTGTATCGACTACACCACAAAGTACAAGCGGGAAAAAAGATGGTCAAAGTTTTGCAGATATAACAACAACACAAGTCAGCACAGCTAACGAGAACACACAAAACATTACAGATAAAGATGTTAAATCAATGGAAGCGGCATTAACGGGCTCTTTATTATCATTATCAAATAATTTAGATACCCAAGCGAAAGCCGCACAAAAAGATAGTCAGGCATTACGTAATATTTCGTATGGCATTTTAGCATCGGACAAGCCTTCTGATTTTAGAGAGTCTTTAGATAATGTTAAGTCCGGTTTAGAATACACAACGCAATATAATCAACAATTTATCGATACATTAAAAGAGATTGAGAAGAATGAAAATGTTGATTTATCAAAAGAAATTGATAAGGTAAAAGCAGCTAATAATCGAATTAATGAATCATTAAGGTTAGTTAATCAATTAAGCAATGCATTAAAGAATGGTAGTTCAGGAACTGCTGAAGCTACTAAATTACTAGATCAACTTTCAAAACTAGATTCATCATTATCATCATTTAGAGATTATGTTAAAAAAGATCTTAACAGCTCTTTAGTATCAATATCACAACGTATTATGGATGAATTGAACAAAGGGCAAACTGCATTATCCAATGTTCAGTCTAAATTAAATACAATTGATCAAGTCATTAACAGTGGACAAGCTATTTTAAAAAATGGTAAAACACGTATTGATCGCTTACAAACAGTATTACCAAGTATTGAACAACAATACATTAGTGCTGTTAAAAATGCTCAAGCAAACTTCCCGAAAGTGAAAAGTGATGTAGCTAAAGCTGCTAACTTTGTGCGCAATGACTTACCACAGTTGGAACAGCGATTAACTAATGCGACAGCAAGTGTGAATAAAAATTTACCAACGTTATTAAATGGTTATGATCAAGCGGTAGGATTACTAAATAAAAATCAGCCACAAGCGAAAAAGGCTTTATCAGATTTAGCTGATTTTTCTCAAAATAAATTGCCTGATGTTGAAAAAGATTTGAAAAAAGCGAATAAAATTTTCAAGAAATTAGACAAAGATGATGCAGTCGACAAATTAATCGACACACTTAAGAATGATTTGAAAAAGCAAGCGGGTATTATTGCAAATCCTATTAATAAGAAGACTGTTGATGTTTTCCCAGTTAAGGATTATGGTTCAGGTATGACACCATTCTATACTGCACTGTCAGTATGGGTAGGTGCACTCTTGATGGTAAGTTTATTAACGGTTGATAATAAACATAAGAGTCTAGAGTCAGTCTTAACGACAAGACAAGTGTTCTTAGGTAAGGCAGGATTCTTTATAATGCTTGGTATGTTGCAAGCACTCATTGTATCGGTTGGAGATTTGTTAATCCTAAAAGCAGGAGTTGAGTCACCTGTATTATTTGTACTTATAACGATTTTCTGTTCGATTATTTTCAACTCAATCGTATATACGTGCGTATCATTACTTGGTAACCCAGGTAAAGCCATTGCAATCGTATTGCTTGTATTACAAATTGCAGGTGGTGGGGGAACATTCCCAATTCAAACTACGCCACAATTTTTCCAAAACATTTCGCCATACTTACCATTTACGTATGCAATTGATTCATTACGTGAAACAGTAGGCGGTATTGTTCCGGAAATCCTAATTACAAAATTAATTATATTAACGTTATTTGGTATAGGATTCTTCGTTGTAGGTTTAATTTTAAAACCTGTAACAGATCCATTGATGAAGCGCGTATCTGAAAAAGTTGACCAAAGTAACGTTACAGAATAAAAATTAAATCCACACATTAGGTTATAGCTCCTTAATGTGTGGATTTTTATGTTTTTAGACAGAAGAGATAGTAATTTCTGTCTTTTATGGGACGGTTGTTATCATTGCTATTATCCAGGATGACTTACTATAGCACTAATATTACCGACAAAGTGAATATCCTCGTCTTCCGTAGTTAAAATAAAGCTAGAACCTTTTTGGATGTCATAGTGCTTATCGTTTACTGTTAAAGTACCAGTACCATCGATAATAGTAACTAAGCAATAAGCATGTGGTTTATTGAATTTTAAATCTCCATGAATATCCCATTTATATACTGCAAAATATTGATTATCTACAAATTGAGTTACAGTGTGTGTGTCGATGTGAGTTGTTATAGGAGTAGTATTTGGTTCATGATTGCCTAATTCAATCACATCTTTACTTTGTTCTAAGTGCAAATCACGCAATTGACCATTTTGATCTCGTCTATCATAGTCATAAATACGGTATGTCGTATCGGATGATTGTTGTGTCTCTAAAATTAAAATACCCGATCCAATGGCATGGACAGTGCCAGCAGGAACATAATAAAAGTCACCGGGCTTAACAGGTATACGTTTGAAAAGGTTGTCAAATTCATGATTATCAATCATGTCGATTAACGTCTGTTTATTATGTGCATGTACGCCATATATAATTTCAGCACCTGGGGCTGCATCTAAAATATACCAACATTCTGTTTTACCTAGTTCGCCTTCGTGTTTTAAAGCGTAATCATCATCCGGGTGAACTTGAACAGATAATTTATCATTGGCATCTAATACTTTAGTTAGCAGAGGGAAACTATCTCGTGAATCATTATCGAATAATTCACGATGTTGTGACCAAAGTTGATCTAGGGTCATATCCTTGTATGGACCATTGATAATTGTATTAGGACCATTTGGATGTGCAGAAATTGCCCAGCATTCACCAGTTGTTTCATTAGGGATATCATAGTTAAATGCTTTTAATGCATGACCGCCCCAAATTCTGTCTTTAAAAACGGGTTGTAAAAATAATGCCATAGTTAAAACTCCTCTATATTTTCATTAATAAGTTATAAATTTCTGTAGTACTGTTTGCATTAATTAGTGATTGGCGTGTCTCATCATTCATTAACGCTTTAGATAAGCGCTGAAGTATTTTTAAATGTGTATCCTGACTGTTGTTTGGTACGGCAATTAAGAATATCAATTGAGGTAGACTACCATCTAGACTCTCCCATTTAACACCATGATTATTTTTCATAACAGCTACAATCGGTTGTTTTACAACATCAGACTTTGCATGTGGAATGGCCACGTTCATGCCAATAGCTGTCGTAGACTCCATTTCACGTTCTAGGATTGCATTTTTTAAATGCGATGTGTGTTCTACATAACGGCAAATTTTAAGTTTATGAATCAACATATCAATTGCTTCGTTTCGAGACATGTCGTGATCAGTAATTATCATAGTTTGTTGATCAAAAACATGAGAAGGTTTATTGAGATGTGAATGTTTCGCGGTGTTATCTACATTGTCAACCTCTGTATCATGTTGTGTAATATCTGTATCATGAAGTTGCGTGTGTTGCGCTGGTGCATCTACTGCTATAACTGGTGTATTGCGTTTTAATAATAGTACAGTAGTCATTGTGACAAGACTACCTACTATCACTGCAAAGATAAACCATAATACATGATCAATACCACCTAATACAGCCACGATTGGAC
This sequence comes from Staphylococcus sp. MZ3, assembly GCF_018622755.1. Classification (NCBI taxonomy): domain Bacteria; kingdom Bacillati; phylum Bacillota; class Bacilli; order Caryophanales; family Staphylococcaceae; genus Staphylococcus; species Staphylococcus sp. MZ3. Next base: position 2,713,149 of record NZ_CP076026.1, on the reverse strand, counting down.
CTCCATGTGCGACTCTATCGCCGACACCACCAATGGCTGCAATGACTGATGCAATCATTGCACCAATGATGTTTGCAGGTATAATGCGCAATGGATCTTGGGCTGCGAAAGGAATAGCACCTTCAGTAATACCAAATAGTCCCATAGTGAAGGAAGCCTTACCCATTTCTCTTTCGGAATGATTGAATTTATACTTTTGAACAAACGTTGCTAAACCTAAACCGATTGGTGGTGTACATACAGCAACTGCGACCATACCCATAACGGCGTAATTACCTTCAGCAATAAGTGCTGAGCCAAATAAAAATGCTACTTTGTTTACTGGACCGCCCATATCGAAGGCAATCATCGCACCTATAATCATCGCAAGTATAATAATATTAGCACCTTGCATACTTTTTAACCAGGTTGTTAATGCCTCAAAAATATTAGAAATTGGTGCACCGATTAAAAATATAAATATCAATCCTACAACGACCGATGAAATAATGGGAATAATAATGATAGGCATAATTGGTGCCATTGCTTTTGGAACTTTAATATCTTTAATCCACTTTGCGATATAACCTGCTAAGAAACCAGCAACAATACCACCTAAAAATCCTGCGCCTGCATCACTGCCATAAAAACTACCGTCAGCAGCGATAGCGCCGCCAATCATACCAGGAACAAGACCGGGCTTGTCAGCGATACTAACAGCGATATATCCAGCTAGTATTGGAACCATAAATTTAAAGGCTAAACTACCAATGTTTTCAATGGATTTCCAAAATGAATCATCTGGGATGACTAATCCTTTTGATGTCGTTTCACCGCCTAGAGTCAGCGCGATGGCGATAAGGAGTCCACCAACTACGATAAAAGGAACCATAAACGATACACCGTTCATTAAATGTTGATACACCATTTGAATACCACTTTTAGACTTACCGCGATCTTTCGAATGATAATTTGTTTCAGATTGATAAATAGGCGCATCTTGATTAATGATACGTTGAATTAGACCTCTCGGATTATGAATCCCTTCGCGAACATTTTCATTAATCAACCGTTTACCAACAAATCGGGACAGATCAACTTGTTTATCAGCTGCAATTATGACACCGTCAGCTTCTTCGATGTCTTGCGTAGTTAAAACATTTTCAGCACCAACACCGCCCTGTGTCTCTACTTTAATATCCACACCCATTTCTTTTGCTACCTGCTCAAGCTTTTCTTGAGCCATATATGTATGTGCAATGCCATTTGGGCATGAGGTAATAGCTACAATTTTCATAAAATCATCTCCTTTTCTATATTGTAAGCGTATTCTCGATACTAAAAAAAAGAATAATTACCGTTACTAGTGGCAATTATTCTTGTAAGTATTCAAATAACTGTTGCTTTAAACTATGATCATCTAAACTACATAAATGGTTCACTGAATCATCATCCAAGTTAGCAATTAATTGCATCATTTGTTTTGTAAAAGCTTTGTCTTTATGCGAAATCGCTAAGAAAAAGACAAGTTTGACATCGTGTTGTCGCCAAGGAAAAACATCTTTTGTGCGAAAAATAAGCACATGTGATTGTAAAACTTTTTCAGGATCTCCATGAGGAATCGCCATAAAATTACCTATGTATGTAGAAGATGATTTCTCACGCTCTAAAGCTGATTCGATATATCCTTCTACAATCGCATGATGTGCTTGTAATATTTTTTGAGCTTCTTCAAAAATTTGCACAGTATGCCGTGATTTTTGTTCAGTATTTACGACAAGGAAATTGACAGTGTCCATATGATGATGTGCTTGAACCGGATTTTGCTTTTGCTTCACAACGTGTCTGATTTTGTGACGATCATCTTCAGAAAATAATGGTGCAACCTTGATAGTCGTCAGGTGCTTAGGAAGTATGTTTAGCGTTTGTTTTGGAATATCATGGGTCGTTATTAATAAATCTACATTGTCAAAGTGATAGTGTGTTATATTTTCTAGTTTAATCGTATTTATCACTGACAACTCTTCGGATAAGTTATTTATTTTAGTTTCTAAAAAATTCGACACACCTAGACCATAATAACAAGCAATGACTACATTTAATTGTGTTTTGGTACGACGCTCGATGGCAGCTTGAAAATGAATTGTTAAAAATGCAATTTCATCTTCGCTCATCTCTATATCAGTATCAATTGCTAATTTATCAATCGCTTCAAAAAGTGTGTTAAACACAAAGGGATAGAGTTTTTTAATCTCTATAACTAAAGGATTGTTTAAATAAATGTTTTGAGTGATACGTAAATATGCTTTACTAAAATGATTATATAAATTTTGTTGTAAAATCGAATCTTCATTGAAAGGTACATGAATACGTTGCTGCATCAATTCGATTAAGCGATCAATATAACTTTGTATAAATATACGTTCTATGCCAATATCGAGTTTATTAAAATGATAAGCAATAAAGAATGAAAACATATTGATTACTTTTTCGTTCAAGTCATAACCTAATCTTTCGTTGATTTGCTTAATGCAAGATTGAGATATCAATTTTGCATCATGGTTTAACGTGTCTAGCTCACTTAAAGATTGCTTACGTTTAATGATTAAAATGAGATGAATTAAAAGCTGTTGTATTTGAATATCAGTTGTTTCAATACTATGTTGTTGAAGTGTCTCTTGTATAATATGCGAAATCATCCTTTGGTGTGAATCAGGTAATTCATTTAAAATTAGGTCTTCAACATGTACATGCCCTGATGATAATTGATTTAAATGGATGATGGCATTAGTGATATCATTATCTGTTCCATCGACCACAATACCTTGTTTTTTCTTGATTGTTAAAGCGATATTAAATTTTTGACACCATTGTTGAATTCGAACGAAATAGTCGTTGAGCACAGTTTTAGATAATAGATAATCTTGCTCTAGTTGTTGCAATGTCTGCGATTTATTGTACATTAGCAGTTGATACGCCATAGATAATAATAGTTTTTCTTTATATGATTGAATATGCGTGTAACGTTCAGTTATCGTTTCTAAGGTATACTGCGATGTATTTAATTGATATCCTTTAGATTTAATACTTACGATGATATCATCCATAAAATTGCTATTGATAACATGGATATCATTGCGAACTGTGCGGTTTGAAACATTGACATGTTCAGCAATTTCATTAGAACTAATGTGCTTTGATGGATTTTTAATAAAAAACTGGAGTAGTTTTAAGTGTCTAACAAGCATTTAACATGTACCTCCTTTCTAAAATTTTCGTGTAAGCGTTTTTAAAGGTGTATTAATATTATTAAACATGAGAGCTTATACATACGTCAATGACATTAAAGCGAACTTTTATATGAATTTAACAGAGTGCGAATTATGCAAATAAAGAACAGCAGTAAGATATTTCAAATAGAAAAATATCTCACTGCTGTTTTTCTGAATTTATGTACCTGATACTTGTGGACGTATCAGGTAAATGATTAATTTTTAGGTGATTGTGCTTGAGGTGTTTGTTTAGAAGACGTATTGGTATTATTTGATTTATTAGCAGGTGGTGTGTTCTGTTGTTGATTATTTTGGTTGTTTGTTGACGATTGACTACCACCATCGTGAGTATTATTTTTATTTGAATTTGAGTCTTTTGGCTGAGCTGGTTGCGTATTCGATGGTGCTGTTGAATGGTTGTTAGGAACATTTGACGGTGAAGATGGTTGATTGTCATTAGTATCGTTATTGCCATTATTTTGATTTTTATCTGCTTTGTCTGCACTATCATCTTGTTGATCATTTTCTTCGGTTTCTGTCTTTTTATGTGTAGCTTTATTTTCTTGTTCTTGGTTATTACTTGATGATGTAGAATGATTTATTGCAGCATAAATTGCGAACCCAAGTGCTCCGATTAATACGATAATTACGATGGTAATAAGAAGTTTTTTCAAATATAACGCCTCCATGTTAATGAAAAGTAGTTGATACGTGAAGCTAAATAATTTATTTCAATATTGCCATAATCATTTTAAAAAATAAATATTAGAAAAGTAGGCGATATTAATATTTTCATTGTTTTTTGTGTACTTCAATTAGTATAACAAAACTGTTATGTATTTATAAATATAATCATTAGTATTTTTATGGCTGAAAAAGTTATAATAAAAGTGTAAGGAATAAAATATTTGTATGGAAAAGAGAGATAATTATGAATAAAACCAGTAAAGTTTGTGTAGCAGCAACATTAGCATTGGGCACACTGATTGGAGTAACAGTTGTTGAAAATTCGGCGCCAACAAGTAAACAGGCACAGGCAGCAATAACCCCATATTATACTTATAATGGTTATATTGGTAATAATGCTAATTTTATTCTGGATAAGAATTTTATTAACGCGATTAAGTATGATAATGTGAAATTCAATGGTATTAAATTAGCTAAAACGAATACGATAAAAAAAGTAGAGAAATATAATCAAACTTTTAAAGGTGTTTCTGCAAAAGGAAACGAAGCAAGTCAATTGCAATTTGTAGTTAAAAATAATATTTCATTAAAAGATATCCAAAAAGCTTATGGCAAGGACTTGAAAAAAGAAAATGGTAAAACAAAGGAAGCTGATAGCGGTATTTTTTACTATCAAAATGCTAAAAAGACATTAGGCATCTGGTTTGTCGTTGATCATAATAGAGTTGTCGAAGTAACAGTTGGACATACACCATACAAAACAAGTAAATAAAATAATGGCATATTAAGGCTAGAGTGTGAGGGGAGATACCGCATTCTAGTCTTTTTTATTAAATAATAACGATTATTGCGTCTTACATAGTTGTTTGAAATTGATAAAAATGTTTATTTGATCATGATTATTTAAATAGTTATCTCACATATTTCAAGCATTGATTAAGTGTATAGAGCACCATTTTGTATTTGTTAATATTTTCACAAAAATAAAGCCTTGATAAATTTTAAAATATAATTAAGCTCAATTTTTAAAATTTTATTTAGTTACAGATAACATTTTTAAAAAAGAAAAGAATCAATAAATAAAATCAACGAACAAAAAGTATCGAAATAAATAGAAATAATCATTTACTTTTCTGAAAAATTAAATTAATATTTTATTTATAAGCTGTTTTTAAGATTTCAGGAGGAATGAAATGTGAGGAAATTTTCAAGATATGCATTTACAAGTATGGCAGCAGTAACCTTGTTGAGCACTTTATCACCAGCAGCATTAGCGATTGATTCAAACAATAAACCAGCTAATTCTGATATTAAATTTGAGGTGACTCAAAAGAGTGATGCGGTCAAAGCATTAAAAGAATTACCTAAATCCGAAAATGTAAAAAATATTTATCAAGATTACGCTGTTACTGATGTAAAAACTGATAAAAAGGGATTTACGCATTACACATTGCAACCGAGTGTTGATGGTGTTCATGCACCTGACAAAGAAGTGAAAGTACACGCAGACAAATCAGGAAAAGTCGTTTTAATCAATGGGGATACTGATGCGAAGAAAGTAAAGCCAACGAATAAAGTGACATTAAGTAAAGATGACGCAGCCGACAAAGCATTTAAAGCAGTTAAGATTGATAAGCATAAAGCGAAAAATCTTAAAGATAAAGTCATTAAAGAAAACAAAGTTGAAATCGATGGTGACAGTAATAAATACGTTTATAATGTTGAGTTAATTACAGTGACACCAGAAATTTCACATTGGAAAGTTAAAATTGATGCTCAAACTGGCGAAATTTTAGAAAAAATGAACTTAGTTAAAGAAGCTGCAGAAACTGGTAAAGGAAAAGGTGTACTTGGCGATACAAAAGATATCAATATCAATAGTATTGATGGTGGATTTAGCCTAGAAGATTTAACGCATCAAGGTAAATTATCAGCATTTAGCTTTAATGATCAAACAGGTCAAGCAACATTGATTACTAATGAAGATGAAAACTTCGTAAAAGATGAGCAACGTGCTGGCGTAGATGCAAATTATTACGCTAAACAAACATATGATTATTACAAAGACACATTTGGTCGTGAATCATATGACAACCAAGGTAGTCCAATTGTTTCATTAACGCATGTTAATAACTACGGTGGTCAAGATAACAGAAATAATGCCGCATGGATTGGTGACAAAATGATCTATGGTGATGGTGATGGTCGCACATTCACAAGTTTATCGGGTGCAAATGACGTAGTAGCACACGAATTAACACACGGTGTGACACAAGAGACTGCAAACTTAGAATATAAGGACCAGTCAGGCGCTCTAAATGAAAGCTTTTCAGATGTTTTTGGATACTTTGTAGATGACGAGGATTTCTTAATGGGTGAAGATGTCTACACACCTGGAAAAGAGGGAGACGCTTTACGCAGCATGTCAAACCCAGAACAATTTGGTCAACCAGCTCATATGAAAGACTATGTATTCACTGAAAAAGATAATGGTGGCGTACATACGAATTCTGGAATTCCAAATAAAGCAGCTTATAACGTGATTCAAGCAATAGGGAAATCTAAATCAGAACAAATTTACTACCGAGCATTAACGGAATACTTAACAAGTAATTCAAACTTCAAAGATTGTAAAGATGCATTATACCAAGCGGCTAAAGATTTATATGACGAGCAAACAGCTGAACAGGTGTATGAAGCATGGAATGAAGTAGGCGTGGAGTAAAAATATATAAACAAGAAGAAGTAATGTTAAACACTTATAAATAATTAAATTTTAAATACAGCTTATATATGGGGTATACCTACATTGATAATTGACTTTGTAGGTATACCCTCTCTTTGTAATTAGATGAGAGGAGTGTGAGGGTTGTCTGCCGAAAGACTACTCGGCAGTCTAAAATCATTACAAGTAGTAGATATGTGATAATTAAATGCTGACTTAGAATACAAAATTCATTTTAAAAGTTGTCACAAAAAATTTACATGTATTTTTATTATCTTTTGCAAAACAAAGTGTTAAATTATAAATGAAACATGCATGAATTTATTTTTTAATACAAGAAACGTAACTACCAAAGGAGTTTACAATATGAAGAAAAGTAAACGATTAGAAATTGTTTCTACAATAGTTAAAAAGCATAAGATTTATAAAAAAGAACAAATCATTTCATATATTGAAGAATATTTTGGTGTAAGATATAGTGCAACAACAATTGCTAAAGACTTGAAAGAACTTAATATATATCGTGTCCCTATCGATTGTGAAACATGGATTTATAAAGCTATTAATAATCAAACAGAACAAGAGATGAGAGAAAAGTTTAGACACTATTGTGAACATGAAGTTCTAAGTTCAATCATCAATGGTTCATACATTATCGTCAAAACCTCACCTGGTTTCGCCCAAGGCATAAACTATTTTATCGATCAGCTAAATATAGAAGAGATATTAGGTACGGTGAGTGGAAATGACACTACATTAATCTTAACTGCCTCAAATGATATGGCAGAATACGTATATGCAAAATTATTTAAATAGACATGTATCAAATGAATAATAAAAATTTGTTTCGTATCACGTGTACTCAAGTTAGTTACCAAATATTAACTTGTGTACGCGTTTTTTTATGGAAAGAAAGAATTCATAGTCATTCAATTGACTGTATAAAAAACTTTATACAACATGTTTTTATGGGTATTTTTGAATAAAAAATGCATATTTTGACCCAAAATACCTTTATTTATGTATAAAAATCCATTATTATGTATTGTATAACAAAAAGATATGAAATTTTCGACTTTCTTTATGTGAATATAATCACATGTAAGCGTTTGAAGATTGTCTATACTCTAAATGAATTCAAAGATAAAAGGAGGAAATAGACATGACAGATGGTCCAATTAAAGTAAATAGCGAAATTGGAGCTTTAAAAACTGTGTTACTTAAGCGTCCTGGAAAAGAATTAGAAAATTTAGTACCTGATTATTTAGATGGATTACTATTTGATGATATTCCATATTTAGAAGTAGCTCAAAAAGAGCATGACCATTTTGCGCAGGTGCTAAGAGAAGAGGGTGTTGAAGTACTTTACCTTGAGAAGTTAGCAGCTGAAAGTATTGAAAATCCTCAAGTAAGAAGTGAATTTATTGATGATGTATTAGCAGAGTCTAAAAAAACAATATTAGGTCATGAAGAAGAAATTAAGGCATTATTTGCGACACTTTCTAATCAAGAACTTGTAGATAAAATAATGTCAGGGGTACGTAAGGAAGAAATTAATCCGAAATGTACACATCTAGTAGAGTATATGGATGATAAGTATCCATTCTATTTAGATCCAATGCCAAACCTTTATTTTACTAGAGATCCACAAGCCTCAATAGGACACGGTATAACAATCAATCGGATGTTCTGGAGAGCACGACGACGAGAATCAATATTTATTCAATATATTGTAAAGCATCATCCTAGATTTAAAGATGCGAATATTCCAATCTGGTTAGATCGAGATTGCCCATTCAATATTGAAGGCGGCGATGAACTTGTTTTATCTAAAGATGTCTTGGCTATAGGCGTTTCAGAACGTACATCTGCACAAGCTATTGAAAAGTTAGCGCGACGTATTTTTGAAAATCCGCAGGCGACGTTTAAAAAAGTAGTAGCAATTGAAATTCCAACTAGTCGAACTTTTATGCACTTAGATACAGTATTTACAATGATAGATTATGACAAATTTACAATGCATTCAGCCATTTTAAAGGCAGAAGGCAATATGAATATATTTATTATTGAATATGATGACGTAAATAAAGATATTGCCATCAAACAATCTAGTCATTTAAAAGATACTTTAGAAGACGTACTAGGTATAGATGATATCCAATTCATTCCAACAGGAAATGGTGATGTCATTGATGGTGCTAGAGAGCAATGGAATGATGGCTCAAATACATTATGTATAAGACCAGGCGTTGTAGTGACTTACGATAGAAACTATGTATCGAATGATTTATTGAGACAAAAAGGCATAAAAGTCATTGAAATATCTGGTAGCGAACTGGTACGTGGACGTGGGGGCCCTAGATGTATGAGTCAACCACTATTCAGAGAAGACATTTAACGTAATAAATTATAGAAGCGAGGGTGAAAATAATGACAGAAATTCAAAAACCGTATGATTTAAAAGGCAGATCATTATTAAAAGAAAGTGATTTTACCAAAGCAGAATTCGAAGGACTTATTGATTTTGCAATTACATTAAAAGAGTATAAGAAAAACGGTATTAAGCATCACTACTTATCTGGAAAAAATATTGCACTACTATTCGAAAAGAATTCGACGAGAACGCGTGCAGCGTTTACAGTTGCGTCTATTGATTTAGGTGCGCATCCAGAATTTTTAGGGAAAAATGATATTCAATTAGGCAAAAAAGAATCTGTAGAGGATACTGCGAAAGTATTAGGTAGAATGTTCGATGGTATTGAATTCCGTGGTTTTTCACAACAAGCTGTTGAAGATTTAGCGAAGTTCTCTGGTGTGCCGGTGTGGAATGGATTAACAGACGATTGGCATCCTACACAAATGTTAGCTGATTTTATGACAATAAAAGAGAATTTTGGATATCTAGAAGGAATAAACTTAACTTACGTTGGAGATGGACGTAATAATATTGCGCATTCATTAATGGTAGCAGGTGCTATGTTAGGTGTTAATGTAAGAATTTGTACACCTAAATCATTAAATCCAAAAGAGGCATATGTTGATATTGCAAAAGAAAAAGCGAGTCAATATGGTGGTTCAGTCATGATTACGGATAATATTGCAGAAGCAGTTGAAAATACAGATGCTATATATACAGATGTTTGGGTATCGATGGGTGAAGAAAGTGAATTTGAACAACGTATTAATTTATTAAAAGACTATCAAGTGAATCAACAGATGTTTGATTTAACAGGTAAAGATTCAACGATATTCTTACATTGTTTACCAGCATTCCATGATACAAATACACTTTATGGACAAGAAATTTATGAAAAATATGGATTAGCTGAAATGGAAGTTACAGACCAAATCTTTAGAAGTGAACATTCAAAAGTGTTTGATCAAGCTGAAAATAGAATGCATACAATTAAGGCAGTAATGGCAGCAACATTGGGGAGTTAATCACTAAATGGAACGATATGAATATGATGTGTCTGATGATATAAGTGTCATGTACAGACACCTCATATTGGTATTAAAGGAGAAATGAATATGAACGAATCAGGAGATAACAAACTCAGTAAATCTTCTTTAATTGGACTAGTTATAGGATCCATGATTGGTGGCGGTGCGTTCAATATAATGTCTGATATGGGCGGTAAAGCCGGTGGATTAGCCATTATTATTGGTTGGATTATTACAGCTATAGGAATGATTTCATTAGCGTTCGTATTTCAAAATTTAACCAATGAACGGCCGGAGCTAGACGGTGGTATTTATAGTTATGCTCAAGCAGGATTTGGCGATTTTGTAGGATTTATCAGTGCTTGGGGATATTGGTTCTCAGCGTTTTTAGGCAATGTTGCCTATGCAACACTATTGATGTCAGCAGTAGGTAACTTTTTCCCGATTTTTAAAGGAGGCAACACATTACCAAGTATTATTGTCGCCTCGTTACTACTCTGGGGTGTCCATTTCTTGATTTTAAAAGGCGTTGAAACAGCAGCATTTATCAATAGTATTGTTACTGTTGCAAAGTTAATACCGATTTTACTTGTAATCATATGCATGATAATTGCATTCAATTTTGACACTTTTAAAACAGGCTTTTTCGGTATGACGTCAGAGGGTGTATTGCCATTTAGTTGGGCGAGCACAATGAGCCAAGTTAAAAGTACGATGCTAGTGACAGTTTGGGTGTTTATCGGTATCGAGGGTGCAGTAATTTTTTCTAGTAGAGCTAAAAATAAAAAAGATGTAGGTAGTGCCACGGTTATAGGACTTATATCAGTTTTAATTATCTATTTCTTATTAACTGTATTAGCTCAAGGCGTGATTTTGCAAAATCATATTTCTCAATTAGATTCGCCAAGTATGGCACAGGTGCTTGCAACTATTGTAGGTGGTTGGGGATCTACACTTGTAAATATTGGTTTAATTATTTCGGTACTAGGTGCATGGTTAGGATGGACATTGCTTGCTGGTGAATTACCTTTCATTGTTGCAAAAGATGGATTATTTCCAAAATGGTTTGCTAAAGAAAATAAAAATGGAGCACCTGTAAATGCACTGCTTATTACCAATATATTAGTACAATTATTTTTAATAAGTATGCTATTTACACAGAGTGCGTATCAATTTGCATTTTCACTAGCATCAAGTGCTATTTTATACCCTTACATGTTCAGTGCATTTTACCAAGTTAAATACACTTTAGAGCATCGACAGCAAGCAACTACTAAACAATGGACGATTGGCATCATAGCCTCAATTTATGCTATATGGCTTATATATGCAGCAGGTATCAATTACTTATTATTGACGATGTTACTTTATATTCCAGCTCTTCTTGTTTATTCAATCGTTCAAAAGAATAATCAGACACGTTTGATTAAATCAGACTATATTCTTTTTATGATTATTATCGTACTTGCAGTTATCGGATTAATTAAGTTATTGATGGGAACGATAAATGTTTTTTAAAAGGAGCGACAAAAATATGAAAGAGAAAATTGTCATTGCATTAGGCGGTAATGCGATACAGACAAAAGAAGCAACAGCTGAAGCACAACAAACAGCTATTAGACGTGCGATGCAAAACCTTAAACCTTTATTTGATTCACCAGCGCGTATTGTCATTTCACATGGTAATGGCCCACAAATTGGAAGTTTATTAATCCAACAAGCTAAATCGAACAGTGACACAACGCCGGCAATGCCATTGGATACTTGTGGTGCAATGTCACAGGGTATGATAGGCTATTGGTTGGAAACTGAAATCAATCGCATTTTAACTGAAATGAATAGTGATAGAACCGTAGGCACAATCGTTACACGTGTGGAAGTAGATAAAGATGATCCAAGATTTGATAACCCAACTAAACCAATTGGTCCTTTTTATACGAAAGAAGAAGTTGAAGAATTACAAAAAGAACAGCCAGACTCAGTCTTTAAAGAAGATGCAGGACGTGGTTATAGAAAAGTAGTTGCGTCACCACTACCTCAATCTATACTAGAACACCAGTTAATTCGAACTTTAGCAGACGGTAAAAATATTGTCATTGCATGCGGTGGTGGCGGTATTCCAGTTATAAAAAAAGAAAATACCTATGAAGGTGTTGAAGCGGTTATAGATAAAGATTTTGCTAGTGAGAAATTAGCAACGCTGATTGAAGCAGATACCTTAATGATTCTTACGAATGTAGAAAATGTATTTATTAACTTTAATGAACCTAATCAACAACAAATCGATGATATTGATGTAGCAACACTGAAAAAATACGCGGCACAAGGTAAGTTTGCGGAAGGATCGATGTTGCCAAAAATAGAAGCTGCGATACGATTTGTTGAAAGTGGGGAAAACAAAAAAGTTATCATTACCAATTTAGAGCAGGCATACGAAGCTTTGATTGGTAATAAAGGTACACACATTCACATGTAGCACTTTATCACGCGACAAAACATTAAATATGTTTCTCCGTTGATTCAAATGAAAAAGTTGTCTGCTGACACTTTGCAAGGTTTGAAGGAGTTTAACTTATGACAGAAAACTTTATTTTGGGTAGAAATAATAAATTAGAACATGAACTAAAGGCATTAGCAGATTACATTAATATCCCATATAGTATATTACAACCATATCAAAGTGAATGTTTTGTCAGACATTATACGAAAGGCCAAGTTATTTATTTTTCGCCACAAGAAAGTAGCAATATTTACTTTTTAATTGAAGGTAACATTATTAGAGAACATTACAATCAAAATGGAGATGTATATCGTTATTTTAATAAAGAGCAAGTATTATTTCCAATCAGTAACTTATTTCATCCGAAAGAGGTTAATGAATTGTGTACAGCATTAACCGATTGTACAGTTCTTGGATTGCCTAGAGAATTGATGGCCTTTTTGTGCAAAGCTAATGATGATATATTTTTGACACTTTTTGCATTAATAAATGATAATGAGCAGCAACACATGAACTATAACATGGCATTAACAAGTAAATTTGCTAAAGATCGAATTATCAAATTGATATGCCATCTATGTCAGACAGTAGGATACGATCAAGATGAATTTTATGAAATCAAACAGTTTTTAACTATTCAACTCATGAGTGATATGGCTGGGATTTCCCGGGAAACAGCTGGTCATATTATTCATGAACTTAAAGATGAAAAACTTGTTGTTAAAGATCATAAAAATTGGTTAGTAAGCAAACATTTATTCAATGATGTATGTGTTTAATATACAATGTAAAATGAATAAGTTGAACATGAGGTCTAACGTACATTTATACGTTAGGCCTTTTTTGCTAGCATGATGAATAATTTAAAATGTTAGTTAAATTTATCGTTGAAATTGCAATAACATTTCAGGTTATGAATAATTTAGAACTTCTAAGTTTTTGAAAAGTAAAACATTTGCAATAGTGTAAAAATGGTATATTGATTTTTGCTAGTTAACAGAAAATTTTAAGTTATATAAATAGGAAGAAAACAAATTTTACGTAATTTTTTTCGAAAAGCAATTGATATAATTCTTATTTCATTATACAATTTAGACTAATCTAGAAATTGAAATGGAGTAATATTTTTGAAAAAAAGAATTGATTATTTGTCGAATAAGCAGAATAAGTATTCGATTAGACGTTTTACAGTAGGTACCACATCAGTAATAGTAGGGGCAACTATACTATTTGGGATAGGCAATCATCAAGCACAAGCTTCAGAACAATCGAACGATACAACGCAATCTTCGAAAAATAATGCAAGTGCAGATTCCGAAAAAAACAATATGATAGAAACACCTCAATTAAATACAACGGCTAATGATACATCTGATATTAGTGCAAACACAAACAGTGCGAATGTAGATAGCACAACAAAACCAATGTCTACACAAACGAGCAATACCACTACAACAGAGCCAGCTTCAACAAATGAAACACCTCAACCGACGGCAATTAAAGATCAAGCAACTGCTGCAAAAATGCAAGATCAAACTGTTCCTCAAGAAGCAAATTCTCAAGTAGATAATAAAACAACGAATGATGCTAATAGCATAGCGACAAACAGTGAGCTTAAAAATCCTCAAACATTAGATTTACCACAATCATCACCACAAACAATTTCCAATGCGCAAGGAACTAGTAAACCAAGTGTTAGAACGAGAGCTGTACGTAGTCTTGCAGTTGCTGAACCTGTAGTAAATGCTGCTGATGCTAAAGGTACAAATGTAAATGATAAAGTTACGGCAAAAGATTTTCAATTAGAAAAGACTACATTTGACCCTAACCAAAGTGGTAATACTTTTATGGCGGCAAACTTTACAGTGACTGGACAAGTGAAATCAGGGGATTATTTTACAGCGAAGTTACCAGATAGTGTAACTGGTAATGGAGACGTGGATTACTCTAATTCGAATAATACGATGCCAATTGCAGATATTAAAAGCACGAATGGTGATGTTGTAGCTAAAGCAACATATGATATCTTGACTAAGACATATACATTTGTCTTTACAGATTATGTAAATGAAAAAGAAAATATTAACGGACAATTTTCATTACCTTTATTTACAGACAGAGCAAAGGCACCTAAATCAGGAACATACGATGCAAATATTAATATTGCGGATGAAATGTTTGATAATAAAATTACTTATAACTATAGTTCGCCTATTGCAGGAATTGATAAACCAAATGGCGCAAATATTTCTTCTCAAATTATTGGTGTAGATACAGCTTCAGGTCAAAACACATACAAGCAAACAGTATTTGTTAACCCTAAGCAACGAGTTTTAGGTAATACGTGGGTGTATATTAAAGGTTACCAAGATAAAATCGAAGAAAGTAGCGGTAAAGTAAGTGCTACAGATACAAAACTGAGAATTTTTGAAGTGAATGATACATCTAAATTATCAGATAGCTACTATGCGGACCCAAATGACTCTAACCTTAAAGAAGTAACGAATGAATTTAAGGATAAAATCACTTATAAATACCAAAATGTAGCAAGTATTAATTTTGGCGATATTACTAAAACGTATGTTGTATTAGTGGAAGGTCACTATGATAATACTGGTAAAAACTTGAAAACACAGGTTATTCAAGAAAATATTGACCCAGCGACAGGTAAAGACTACAGTATTTTCGGTTGGAATAATGAGAATGTTGTACGTTATGGTGGTGGAAGTGCTGATGGTGATTCAGCAGTAAATCCGAAAGACCCAACTCCAGGGCCGCCGGTTGACCCAGAACCAAGTCCAGACCCAGAACCAGAACCAACGCCAGATCCAGAACCAAGTCCAGACCCAGAACCGGAACCAACGCCAGATCCAGAACCAAGCCCAGACCCGGATCCGGAACCAACGCCAGATCCAGAACCAAGCCCAGACCCGGATCCGGATTCGGATTCAGACAGTGACTCAGAATCAGACAGTGATTCAGAATCAGACAGCGATTCAGAATCAGACAGTGACTCAGATTCAGATAGCGATTCAGAATCAGATAGCGACTCAGATTCAGATAGTGAGTCAGATTCAGACAGCGACTCAGGTTCAGATAGCGATTCGGATTCAGACAGCGATTCGGATTCAGACAGTGACTCAGAATCAGACAGTGATTCAGAATCAGACAGTGACTCAGATTCAGATAGCGATTCAGACTCAGATAGCGACTCAGATTCAGATAGTGAGTCAGATTCAGACAGTGACTCGGACTCAGATAGCGATTCGGATTCAGACAACGATTCAGACTCAGACAGCGACTCAGATTCAGATAGCGATTCAGACTCAGATAGCGATTCGGATTCAGATAGCGACTCAGACTCAGACAGTGATTCAGACTCAGACAGCGATTCAGATTCAGACAGCGACTCAGATTCAGATAGCGATTCGGATTCAGACAGTGAGTCAGATTCAGACAGCGACTCAGACTCAGATAGCGATTCGGATTCAGACAGCGATTCAGACTCAGACAGCGATTCAGATTCAGATAGCGACTCAGACTCAGACAGCGATTCAGAATCAGACAGCGACTCAGACTCAGATAGCGATTCAGACTCAGACAGTGATTCAGAATCAGACAGCGACTCAGACTCAGATAGCGATTCAGATTCAGATTCAGATAGCGACTCGGATTCAGATAGCGATTCGGACTCAGATAGTGACTCCGATTCAAGAGTTACACCACCAAATAATGAACAGAAAGCACCATCAAATCCTAAAGGTGAAGTAAACCATTCTAATAAGGTATCAAAACAACACAAAACTGATGCTTTACCAGAAACAGGAGATAAGAGCGAAAACACAAATGCAACTTTATTTGGTGCAATGATGGCATTATTAGGATCATTACTATTGCTTAGAAAACGCAAGCAAGATCATAAAGAAAAAGCGTAAATACTTTTTTAGGCCGAATACATTTGTATTCGGTTTTTTTGTTGAAAATGATTTTAAAGTGAATTGATTAAGCGTAAAATGTTGATAAAGTAGAATTAGAAAGGGGTCATGACGTATGGCTTATATTTCATTAAACTATCATTCACCAACAATTGGTATGCATCAAAATATGACAGTCATTTTACCGGAAGATCAAAGCTTCTTTAATAACGATACAACTGCTAAACCATTAAAAACTTTAATGTTGTTACATGGATTATCAAGTGATGAAACGACATATATGAGATATACAAGCATAGAAAGGTATGCGAATGAACACAAATTAGCTGTGATTATGCCCAATGTGGATCATAGCGCATATGCTAACATGGCATATGGTCATAGCTATTATGATTATATTTTGGAAGTATATGATTATGTTCATCAAATATTTCCACTTTCCAAAAAGCGTGATGACAATTTTATAGCAGGTCACTCTATGGGAGGATATGGCACAATTAAATTTGCATTAACACAAGGGGATAAATTTGCCAAAGCTGTACCATTATCTGCTGTGTTCGAAGCGCAAAATTTAATGGATCTAGAGTGGAATGATTTTTCAAAAGAGGCCATAATTGGCAATCTTTCAAGTGTTAAAGGAACTGAACATGATCCGTATTATTTGCTAGACAAAGCTGTAGCTGAAGATAAACAAATTCCAAAACTGCTCATTATGTGTGGTAAACAAGACTTTTTATATCAAGACAACTTAGATTTTATCGATTATTTATCACGCATAAATGTTCCTTATCAATTTGAAGATGGACCAGGAGATCATGATTATGCATATTGGGACCAAGCGATTAAGCGTGCTATAACATGGATGGTGAATGATTAATTATTTCCTGGAAAATATGTGGTTGCATTAAATACACAGAGTGAGAGATACAAACTATTTACGCACGACTAACATTTCTAAGTGTTTAAATTAAATTTGTATTAATATGATTGGCGCAATTTGCTGATACACAAAAATGTTTCTCGTGAAACTTAGATTTAGCTTATAGTTTTATCATCATTTGTATGACTTACATTATAAATTTTATTATAATGAGGTTAACGCTTTGAAAGGAGTCATCATCATGTCGACCAATAAAAACGATTATGAGCATATGTTGTTTTATTTTGCATATAAAACGTTTATTACTACCGCTGATGAAATTATAGAGAAGTATGGTATGAGCCGTCAGCATCATCGTTTTTTGTTTTTTATCAATAAATTACCTGGTATTACTATTAAATCATTACTAGAAATATTAGAAATTTCTAAACAAGGATCACATGCAACACTTCAAAAATTAAAAGAGCAAGGTCTCATTATTGAAAAAGTTTTAGAGACTGATCGACGTGTCAAAAAATTATATTCGACGGATAAAGGCGATCAACTCATTGCTGAATTGAACAAGGCGCAAGATGAATTATTGCAAAATATATATCAACAAGTCGGTTCGGATTGGTATGATGTGATGGAAGCATTGGCTAAAGGGCGACCTGGCTTTGATTTTATTAAGCATTTGAAAGATGAAAAAGAAAGCTAGCATCAGAAATGTTAAAAATCTTCGCATTCTTAAATTTAAAAAATATGTCAAAAAGTGTATAATAAAAACATATAATTTAATTGAACTCAGTTTCAACACATCTTAGAAAGGAGTTTGAATGATGAAAAAATTAGCAGTTATTTTAACATTAGTTGGCGGTTTATACTACGCATTTAAAAAATACCAAGAACGTGTTAACCAAGCACCTAACATTGAGTACTAAATTAAACCATAAAAAATTCCCGAACACCTTGTTATAGTGCTCGGGAATTTTTTTATGCTTTACTTGAATATATCAAATATTATTTTTGCGCTTTCTGTATTTTCGATATTACCACTAAATGATTCTGATCTAGGTCCATAAGCGTAGGTATTAACATCCTCGCCTGTATGTCCATCGGAAGTCCACCCTGTATAAGATTTATCATTTACTGGCTTCTGAATAGCGTGTTGTAGGGCTTTTGTTTGCGTTTCTACTTTTGCGGATTTTTCGTCTTTTTCTTTTTTAAGTAGTCTTTTTAGCTTTTTATTCTCTTTTTTAACCTTTTTCATATCATCTTGTGAAAATTCAAAGCCATAACCTTCATTAATAACTTTTTCAGGGTCTTCACCTTTAGCCATTTTTTCTGTCATATATGATCCAGAGTGTTTCATCGATTTAATCGGTTGAGGATTCCATTCGTATCCTTTATCTTTACCAATTGTTAGACCACCAGTAGAGTGATCTGCTGTTGCAACGACAAGTGTATCTTTATGTTTCTTAGCATATTGAATGGCGTCATCGAATGCTTTTTCAAAACCTTCCATTTCAGACATAACGCCTGTAATATCGTTGGAATGCGCTGATTTATCTATAGAAGCACCTTCGACCATTAAAAAGAATCCTTTTTTATTACGCTCAAGCTTACTAAGTGCACTTTGTTGCATATCAGCTAATGATGGTTCGTCTTTAGAAGCATCTATTGCAAGTGGCATATTTTTATCTGCAAACAAACCAAGAACTTTATCTTTATCAGATTTTGATAACTCCTTACTGTTTGTGGCAAGGTCGTAACCATCATTTTTGAATTTTTTATCTAAATTGCCATTACTTTTACCGAAATATTTAGCGCCGCCGCCTAATAAAACATCAACTTTATGCTTTCCGTTGATTTTATCTTTATAAAATTGTTTAGCGATTTCGTTTTTATCATCTCTAGAAGTCACGTGTGCAGCATATGCTGCTGGTGTTGCATCTGTTAATTCAGCTGTTGAAACAAGACCAGTCGACTTACCTTTTTCTTTTGCACGTTCAAGCACCGTCTTTACTTTCTGCTTGTTACTGTCAACACCGATGGCACCATTATATGTCTTATGACCAGAACTAAAGGCTGTTCCGCCAGCTGCAGAATCAGTAATATTCTGTTTTGGGTCATTTGAATATGTACGATTTGTGCCTTTTAAATATGAATCAAAAGCAGTAGGGGTCATTTCTTTAGCATGCGGATCATTTTTATAATAACGATAAGCTGTGTTAAATGATGGACCCATGCCATCGCCAACTAAAAAGATAACATTTTTTGGATTTTTAGTATTACCAACCGCGAAACTTTCATCTTTAGAACTTTTATCGGATTGCGCAATTGCAGGTGTGACAGAACTAAAAACCGTTGACACGATAATAAGGTTAGCAACTGCAAATTTTGTGGCTTTTTTAACTGATAACATAAGACATCCTCCTGAGTATATGACTATGTCTTCAGTGTAAAAGAGGAATTTTGAGCAATTATGTAGTTTTAGTTAAAAATATGTAAACAGAGTGATTTAGAATAACAAAAAATGAATATATATGACAATTTGTTATAGAAAGCGTTAGAATAGAAGCGTGTGAAAATATAGAATTAAATATAATTTGAGGTGGAAAAATGATACTAGTAATGTTATCTCCATTATTAATCATATTCTTTATAGTGTTGTCTATTTTAGAAGAGCGTAAACGTACGAAGAAAAAGCAACTCGAGAAAGAAAAAGCAAATACACTAAATCAAAATACAAATGACACGGAAAGTTCAAATCAAGAGCCGTCATTGCAGCAGGCTAAAGAACAAAAAGATAACAAAGGATAATTCAATTGAAGGAAGAAGATTATAGATGAAAATATTAATTGTTGAAGATGATTTTGTTATAGCAGAAAGTTTAGCATCTGAACTTAAAAAATGGAATTACGGTGTTATTGTCGTTGAACAATTTGATGATATACTGTCTATCTTTAACCAACATCAACCTCAGCTTGTATTGCTAGATATTAATTTGCCAACGTTAAATGGTTTTCATTGGTGTCAAGAAATCCGAAAAACATCTAATGTGCCAATTATATTTATTAGTTCCCGTATTGATAATATGGACCAAATTATGGCAATACAAATGGGGGGAGATGATTTTATCGAAAAACCATTTAACTTGTCATTAACGATTGCCAAAATTCAAGCATTATTGAGACGAACTTATGACTTGTCAGTAGCTAATGATTCATTGACGGTTAAAGGTTGTACATTAATATTAGATGAAGCAAAAGTCGTGTATCAAGAACAAAACATACAGCTATCTTTGACTGAATTACAAATATTAAAGTTATTATTTCAAAATGAAGATAAATATGTAAGTAGAACTGCTTTAATTGAAAAATGTTGGGAATCAGAAAACTTCATAGATGATAACACATTAGCTGTTAACATGACGCGCCTACGTAAAAAATTAAATACTATTGGCGTTAATGATTTTATCATTACAAAGAAAAATGTCGGATATAAAGTATAGGGTGAATGCAATGACCTTTCTTAAAAGTATTACTCAGGAAATAGCAATAGTCATAGTTATTTTTGCTTTATTTGGCTTAATGTTTTACCTGTATCATTTGCCATTAGAAGCATATTTACTAGCACTTGGCGTTATTTTATTATTATTACTCATATTCATAGGTATTAAATATTTAAGTTTTGTAAAAACTATAAGCCAACAACAACAAATTGAAAACTTAGAAACTGCGTTGTATCAGCTTAAAAATGAACAAATTGAATATAAAAATGATGTAGAGAGCTACTTTTTAACATGGGTACATCAAATGAAAACACCCATTACTGCAGCACAACTGTTACTTGAAAGAGATGAGCCTAATGTTGTTAATCGTGTTCGTCAAGAGGTTATTCAAATTGATAACTATACAAGTTTAGCACTTAGTTATTTAAAGTTATTAAATGAAACTTCTGATATTTCTGTCACTAAAATTTCGATTAATAATATCATTCGCCCAATTATTATGAAATATTCAATACAGTTTATTGATCAAAAAACAAAAATCCATTATGAACCTTGTCATCACGAAGTATTAACTGACGTTAGATGGACCTCTTTAATGATAGAACAATTAATAAATAATGCACTTAAGTATGCGAGAGGTAAAGATATATGGATTGAATTTGATGAGCAATCCAATCAATTATACGTAAAAGATAATGGTATCGGTATTAGTGAAGCGGACTTGCCTAAAATATTTGATAAGGGCTATTCAGGTTATAATGGCCAGCGTCAAAGTAACTCAAGTGGGATTGGCTTATTTATCGTAAAACAAATTTCAACTCACACAAACCATCCTGTTTCAGTCGTATCTAAACAAAATGAGGGTACAACATTTACGATTCAATTTCCAGATGAATAAAAACTTTCAATATTGTAAGTATACTAGTAACATTTTTTTACTAATTTAAATGTTATTAGTATTTTTTTGTTTTAATATAGATACTAACAAAGAAATGAGGTGCATGCCATGTTGCTAGAAGTGAAACATGTAAAAAAGGTTTATGGTAAAGGTTTGAATGCTACGACAGCACTTAATCAAATGAATTTATCAGTTGGAGCTGGTGAATTTGTTGCAATTATGGGTGAGTCTGGGTCAGGGAAGTCTACACTACTAAATTTAATTGCTTCTTTTGATGGACTAACTGAAGGTGACATTATTGTGGATGGCGCACATTTAAATAATATGAAAAATAAAAGTAAAGCACTGTATCGTCAACAAATGGTAGGTTTTGTTTTTCAAGATTTTAATCTTTTACCAACAATGACGAATAAAGAAAATATAATGATGCCATTAATTTTAGCTGGTGCTAAACGAAAAGATATAGAACAAAGGGTACATCAGTTGGCAGTACAATTACATTTAGAGGGATTCTTAAACAAGTATCCTTCTGAAATCTCTGGGGGTCAGAAGCAACGCATTGCCATTGCACGTGCATTAGTTACTAAACCGACGATTTTACTAGCCGATGAACCTACAGGTGCACTTGATTCAAAAACATCAAAGGCATTGATGATGTTATTTCAAGAGATTCATCAATTGGAACAGACAATTTTAATGGTAACTCATTCAAATATCGATGCGTCTTATGCAGAGCGAGTCATTTTTATTAAAGATGGGCGTCTATATCATGAAATATATCGTGGTGAAGAAAGTCAATTAGCTTTTCAACAACGAATAACAGATAGCTTAGCACTTGTGAATGGAGGAAGTGTCAATATATGAAGTTAAGATTGTTATGGCACATAGTGCGACGTCAATTTATTACGCAGCGACTTGTAATCATTCCATTCATTTTAGCGGTAAGTGTACTATTCATGATTGAATATACGCTTGTGTCAATTGGGTTAAATAGCTACATAAAACAGAAGAATGACTTCCTAGTACCATTTATTATCATAGCTAATTTTTTTATGGCGCTTTTAACTTTTATTTTTATTTTCTATGCAAATCACTTTATGATGTCACAAAGACGAAAAGAGTTTAGCATTTTTATGACATTGGGCATGACCAAGAAAAGTATGCGTTTAATTGTAGTGATGGAAACTATCTTACAATTTGTGATAATTTCAGTCGTTAGTATTGCCGGCGGATACTTACTTGGTGCGATATTTTTCTTGTTTATACAGAAAATAATGGGCAGTGAAGTTGCGACGTTAAGGTATTATCCATTTGACTCTGTAGCGATGTTTATTACTTTGATTATCATTGCTGTATTAATGGGCATGCTACTTATATTCAACTTGTTCAGTATTAATTTTCAACGGCCGATAACTTATCAACATCGTTCCGATTCTAGTGTCATATCACGATGGTTGCGTTACGTTTTAATTGTTATAGGAAGCGCAGCACTATATTTAGGTTACTTTATTGCATTACAACAAGATACGACGTTTGGTGCCTTTTTTAAAATATGGATTGTCATAGGATTAGTTATTATCGGTACTTATGCATTTTTTGTAGGTATAAGTGAAATAATTATTAGTATATTGCAGCAGGTATCAAAAGTTTACTATCATCCACGGTATTTTTTTGTGGTATTTGGGATGCGTGTACGTCTTAAAATGAATGCAGTCAGTCTTGCAACAATCACTTTGCTGTGTACATTTTTGATTGTAACGCTCACAATGACATTAACAACCTATCGTGATATGAATCATACCATTACGAAATTGATTACGAATGATTATGATTTGTCATTTAGCGACAATTCTAAGTCACAAATAGAACGTCAACAAACGATTGAGAATATTAAACGTGATATACAGGGTTCGGTTAATGCAAAAGACTTCAAAGTATATGAAACGACATTATTTAGAGCTTCTTTAGAAAAGAATCGTGCTTATTACAAGTTAAAACAGGCTAGTGATGATATTCCAATAGACTTCATTGGTAATGAAGGCTCGATATTTTCTAAGCAATCAGTAATGATCACAGCACTTACTGTGCAAGATTATAATCGATATCACCAAAACAAATTATACTTAGACAATCAAAGTATAGGTATGATTACGAATGTACCTATTTTTAAAAAGCAGTCTAAGGTCGGTCTTAATAATGAAGTCTTTAAAGTGAAACAACTTGACGCACATGCGTTAAATTTGATGATGATTCAAGATAGTATGGTTTTAATTGTTAAAGATAACAATCAATTACAAAAAGTAAAAGGATTTTATGCACATGAACAAAAGAAGTCGACAATATCGATAAACTTTAATGTATTTGGAAAGACGAAATTAACAACATCACAAATACAAAAGCTATCGAAAAAATACGATGCGTCAATAAATTCTAAATCAGAAATGCTAATGGTTTGGGATCGTCTGACAGGTGGACTAATATTTGTAGGTGGCGTAGTATCAATTGTACTTGTCATTGGAATATTTTTAATGATGTACTATAAACAAGTTTCAGAAGCCTATGCAAATCAGCACAATTATGACATTATGAAAAAACTTGGTTTAGATAATGGAAGAATAGCAAAGATAACACGAAATCAAATGACTTTCTTGTTCGCAATACCAATAACAGTAGCACTGATTCATACATTAATTTCTAGTAACATTGTATATACGTTACTAAATATGATAGGTATTAATAACCATCATATATTTTTAACAAGTTACGTACTAGCTGTCATTATAATTTCGTTTCTATATATGGCGATGTACAAAATAACTTCCTATATTTATGCTAAAGTTATTCATCAACAACGTAATTAACCATGTTTCAGTGAAATCACAATCAATCATGTATTTTCACTGAAATATATTATATTAAAAAGAAACCTAAAAACATTACAAATAACAATACCAAATTTGAACCGATAAGATAAAATGTCTTGTCGGTTTTTAATATAACAAGTGATATTTTGGGAATAACAAAAATATATAGATTGTTTATATAAAATGATTTAAAATGTTTTATAACAACATATTTTATGCAACACATAAAATGGGTAACTAACATCACGAAATCATTGTATTTGTTGTTACACTGATGAAGCGATGTCACAAAGAAATGTCGTTATCAAACGAAGCCCGAAATACATACTGATACTCGAAGTAATGTAACGATAAATAACAATGATAACGATTGATTACTACGCAAAAATATATGTAAATTGACGATTTAAATGCAATTCGTATATTTTGCCAATGATTTACACATTAAAATGTTTGAAAATTGTCACAATTCAGTCTAATTTAAAAGGAAGTTACTTACAAAATTCAAAAATCATGCATCGTGTCATTTAGATATTGAAAAAGATGAGTCAAATTTGTTTCATATAATTTCCAATAACAAATTATTATATCTAAATATACAATCAGAAATATATGAATAGAAATATCAATAAGAAAAATAATATGATTAAAAATGATGAATGGCATACTTATAAAGTGTCTAAATATTGGCGGTCAATATTACTTACAAACACGAATGTTAAGTAATGTAGACAATGCTGAAAAAACAATAAGTGGAAACTCTATATAGAATGTTCGTTTTTATTTTTAATAATTGAATAATCATTATTGATGATTTAATATGTATTCGGTCGCACACGATACAAAGTGACTTGTTTTAATGATATGCAATAATATGACGTTTATCGTCGCGTGTAACAATGTATGAGTGTGTCAGTTTAATTTTAAAAGGGTTATAAGGATATTTAATAAGATAAAGGAGGGCTTAATAAACAATCACATGTGAAGTTTTTAAGGATTATATGAGTTGGGCAGCTCTTTAATCCATAGTTATAACGAATTTTAAATTGTTAGATCTAACGTATGGTATCAGTATGTATGAGTTTAACTTAAGTATTAATCTATAGTTTAAAGAGCGGTCTAATTGTCTTTTTAAAAATAGAAAATAAGGATGATTATAATGAGGGGTTATAACGAAAGATATTGTAGCTGGACTAATACAGCTATACAATGTGATTATTTTAATAAAGTAAGACAGGTGAAAAAAGACGGTAAATCGGATAGGTTGAGCAACAACATAAACTCGAACATTATTTATCGTGTGCTCGAAAAATGTATCACGCTATATAATGTATGTTCGCGGTGTAAACGCGCACTTATTTTATCAGAACATTCTAAAAAGAATATATTCAATATAAAAAAGGCTGTGTAGGGGTGTCTTATGAATAATAGAAATGTGTATGATATCGAAGTAAGTGATTATAAAGGCTTAACTTATAAATTAGAAGCATTTAGAGGTAAAGTGATTTTAGTTGTTAATACTGCAACAGAATGTATATATAGCGAACAATTGAAAAAACTAGAGACTTTGTTTCAAAAATATAAGGATCGTGGGTTTGTAGTGTTGAGTTTTCCGAATAATAATTTTGACAATCGACAACCAGGTTCTAATGAAGAAATCTTGAAAATTAGTCGTGAGAAATTTGGTGTAACATTTCCAGTGTTAGCTAAAATATCTGTGAACGGGAACGATGAACATCCGTTATTTACGCATTTAAAGAATGAACAACCAGGAATCTTTGGGTCCCCAATAAAATGGAATTTCACAAAATTTATAATCGATCGACAAGGAAATGTTGTAAATCGATTCTTGCCAATGGAAGATCCATTGGATATATCGACAAATATAGAAATATTATTGCAAGAATCTTCATCTTAAATTTAAATTTGAGCGCTTAGTATGCAAATAACACAAGAGCCTCTTAATGATGTACTAATAGTATGTCATTAGGAGGCATTTTATATTTAGAAAATCAGTAATTTGACCTATTTTACTGAAAGGCTGATTTGGTACATAATAAATAGTAAATAAATAAAAAATAACAACGATGCATTACTGTATGCATTAATAACTGACACGATATAATCAAAGTTTTGTCTGAATTACTGATAATGTCATTCAAGCAACATGAAGGTTGTAAATATTTGTAAGTATAACTATCAGACACAACTCAAGTTTGTTTTAATTTATACCATACATATTAAAAAATTGACTAAACTATCGATAAAAAATGAGTCAATCATCTATTTCAAGTTTATTGAGGTGAAAATATTTGAAATTAAATACATCTAATAGTCCATTTACAGAAAAACAAGTCACAGAGATTAACAATCTGCTGCAAACATTAACAGAGAGCCAACAACAGTGGCTTAGTGGTTTTTTACTAGCTAATAGTAAAGATACAAGTGATAGTAATCAACAACAATTAGAGACAGAAGTGTGGCAACAATCACAAATATCAGAAGAACAAACAACTTCAACAACGTATATGTTACAAAATAAAGAGCCACATATCGAAGCTAATCAGCGGCATGTTACAGTGCTATATGGTTCTGAATCAGGTAATGCCATGCGTTTAGCTGAAATTTTTTCAGAACGTTTAAGTGATATCGGACATCAAGTTGTTTTGATGTCAATGGATGAATATGATACGACAAACATCGCACAGTTAGAAGATTTATTTATTATTACGTCTACTCATGGTGAAGGAGAACCGCCTGATAATGCATGGGATTTCTTTGAATTTTTAGAAGACGATAACGCACCTAATTTAAATCATGTGAGATATTCAGTACTAGCTTTAGGTGATCAAACATATGAATTTTTCTGTCAAGCCGGTAAAGATGTAGATGCTTTACTAGAAAATCTAGGCGCTGAGCGTATATGTAAGCGTGTAGATTGTGATATTGATTATGAAGAAGACGCAGAAAAGTGGATGGCAGACATCATTAATATGATTGATACTACATCAGAAGGTATTCAAAGTGAATCGGTGATAAGTGAATCAATTAAGTCTGCCAAAGAAAAGAAATATTCTAAATCAAATCCATACCAAGCAGAAGTTTTAGCGAATATCAATTTAAATGGTACCGATTCAAATAAAGAAACACGACATATAGAATTTTTACTTGATGATTTTAGTGAATCATATGAACCAGGAGATTGTATAGTAGCATTACCGCAAAACGACCCTGAATTGGTTGAAAAACTAATATCCATGTTAGGTTGGGATCCGCAATCTCCGGTGCCAATTAATGATCATGGTGATACAGTTCCTATTGTTGAAGCACTAACATCACATTTTGAATTTACTAAATTAACATTGCCATTATTGAAAAATGCAGATATCTATTTTGACAATGAAGAATTATCTGAACGTATTCAAGATGAGTCATGGGCGCGTGAATATGTTATAAATCGGGACTTTATAGATTTAATAACAGATTTTCCAACTATAGAATTACAACCTGAGAATATGTATCAAATCCTTAGAAAATTACCACCAAGAGAGTATTCGATTTCTAGTAGTTTTATGGCAACGCCAGATGAAGTGCATATTACCGTTGGTACGGTTCGTTATCAAGCACATGGACGTGAGAGAAAAGGTGTATGCTCGGTTCATTTTGCTGAGCGAATTAAACCAGGCGATATAGTACCAATTTATTTGAAGAAAAATCCGAACTTCAAATTTCCGATGAAGCAAGATATACCGGTTATTATGATTGGACCAGGTACTGGAATTGCTCCTTTTAGAGCATATTTACAAGAACGTGAAGAACTTGGTATGACTGGGAAAACATGGTTGTTCTTTGGCGATCAACACCGTAGTTCTGACTTTTTATATGAAGAAGAAATAGAAGAATGGCTTGAAAATGGAAACTTAACACGCGTAGATTTAGCATTTTCAAGAGACCAAGAACACAAAGAATATGTACAGCATCGTATAATGGAAGAAAGTGAACGTTTCAATGAATGGATTGAGCAAGGCGCAGCAATCTATATTTGTGGTGATGAAAAATGTATGGCGAAAGATGTCCATCAAGCCATTAAAGATGTATTGGTAAAAGAACGTCATATTTCTCAAGAAGAAGCGGAGACGATATTGCGTCAAATGAAACAGCAACAACGCTATCAACGTGATGTTTATTAGCGATTGGTGTTAAATGTTTTAAGATGAAATGACGTAAAAAGATATAAAGGATGTTGCTCAACATGAATATGCCATTAATGATAGATTTAACAAATAAAAATGTCGTCATAGTTGGTGGAGGCGTCATTGCAAGTCGTCGGGCACAAACATTAAGTCAATACGTTGAACATATGACGGTCATCAGTCCGACAATCACCGAAAAACTTCAAAATATGGTAGATAACGGTGTCGTCATATGGAAAGAAAAAGAATTTGAACCAAGCGATATTGTAGACGCGTATATAGTTATTGCAGCAACCAATGAGCCACGTGTCAATGAAGCGGTAAAACAAGCCTTACCTGAGCATGCCCTTTTTAATAATGTTGGAGATGCATCAAATGGCAATGTTGTATTTCCAAGTGCACTACACCGCGACAAGCTAACTATCAGTGTCTCAACTGATGGTGCGAGTCCTAAGTTGACAAAATCAATTATGGCAGAGCTTGAGGCGTTATATCCACCATCATACAGTTCGTATATCGACTTTTTATATACTTGCCGACAGAAAATAAAAGTACTTGATATAACATATAACGAAAAGCAACAGTTACTGTCACAAATTGTGTCACAAGAATATTTAAATCATGACAAACAAGCTCAATTTTTAGCGTGGTTGGATGTAAGATAATAATAGCGGACCGTCTAACCGTCTAAGGTAAGTCTTCTTATTTTAACTTTAACGCTTAATCATTGAAATTAAGACATGGGCGGCTTTGTGAATAGTCTAATAATGAAGGATTTAAGCGATAATGATATGCGTTTTAAATATGAATATTACAATAGAGAAAAAGATACGTAGAACAAACTTAATAAAATAGATGGATAAATTGAAATCTGGTTGAAGTCGTTACTATCATAGCGACCTTTAGCCAGATTTTTTGTGCAATAGAAAGCAATAATAAAAATGATAAATCAAAATGAAATACAGGACAGGATATACAAGGATTAGTCATGCCATGTTATCAAGTAGGAAAATCAAACTTCACTATTGATAGTTACGCAAAAAAGATTTTTTTGATAAAATGAGATAACTTAAATATAAAAAATTATATTAATTATAATATTTAAGTTAAAGAGGGGGATTATGTAAATTGTATTAAAAGTGGAGGGAGAAAATAATATGAATAGTGATAATATGTGGTTAACAGTAATGGGGCTCATTATTATTATTTCAATTGTAGGTTTACTCATTGCCAAAAAGATAAATCCAGTTGTAGGTATGACAATCATACCTTGCTTAGGGGCAATGATTTTAGGATATAGTGTGACAGATTTGGTTGGATTTTTTGCTAAAGGGTTAGATCAAGTCATCAACGTTGTTATTATGTTTATCTTTGCCATTATTTTCTTTGGTATCATGAACGATAGTGGTTTATTCAAGCCGCTTGTCAAACGCTTAATATTAATGACACGAGGCAATGTCGTCATTGTCTGTGCAATGACAGCTTTAATTGGCACAATAGCCCAATTAGATGGGGCCGGTGCGGTAACATTTTTGCTTTCTATTCCTGCATTATTACCTTTATATAAAGCGTTAAATATGAATAAATATTTATTGATTTTACTATTAGCATTAAGTGCGGCGATTATGAACATGGTACCTTGGGGAGGTCCAATGGCACGTGTAGCTGCAGTGTTAAAAGCCAAAAGTGTCAATGAATTATGGTATGGATTAATTCCTATTCAAATAATAGGATTCATTCTTGTTATGTTGTTTGCGGTATATCTTGGATTTAAAGAACAAAAACGTATCAAAAAAGCAATAGAGAGAAATGAATTACCGCAAACACAAGATATAGATGTACATAAATTAGTTGAAGTATATGAACGAGATCAAGATGTAAGGTTTCCTGTAAAAGGACGTGCACGAACAAAACCATGGATAAAATGGGTGAATACAGCTTTAACTTTAGCTGTTATTCTAGCGATGTTAATAAATATTGCGCCACCTGAATTTGCATTCATGATAGGTGTCTCATTGGCGCTTGTTATTAATTTTAAATCAGTGGATGAACAAATGGAGCGATTAAGAGCGCATGCGCCGAATGCATTAATGATGGCTGCAGTGATTATTGCAGCAGGTATGTTTTTAGGTGTACTAAATGAAACCGGTATGCTTAAAGCGATTGCGACGAATTTAATCAAAGTGATTCCTGCAGAAGTAGGACCATACTTGCATATTATTGTAGGTTTACTTGGCGTACCATTAGATTTACTAACTAGCACAGACGCTTATTATTTTGCTGTGTTACCGATTGTCGAACAAACAGCAGGGCAATTTGGTGTACCGTCTGTATCAACAGCTTATTCAATGGTTATAGGGAATATTATAGGTACATTTGTCAGTCCGTTTTCACCAGCCTTATGGTTGGCAATTGGTTTAGCAGAGGCAAACATGGGCACGTATATTAAGTATGCATTCTTTTGGATTTGGGGATTCGCCATCGTTATGTTAGTAATTGCAATGTTGATGGGCATTGTGACGATTTAAGTATGAAAAATAGAAACTATAGTCCCGGTGCAAAATGAAATAATAGTTGCATAAACATGTCGAAATGACGGACGAATCTTTAAACAATTTTAAAAATTAATGAAATAATTGTGTAGAAATATGAATTTCACTAAATGTTAATAACTTTGTGACGTTTTAGTTAACAGACTAATAAAAATTTGAAAATACTATATATAGTGGTATAACGTAATGAGTAGACACAATATATAGGAAGAAGGGGTAAAATGAATCAAATCGAAGAAGCATTAACGGGTTTGATTTCTAAAGATCCTGCTATTGTTAACGAAAATGCTAACAAAGATAGTGATACATTTTCAACAATGAGAGATTTAACAGCAGGTATCGTTTCTAAATCTTACGCATTAAATCATTTATTACCAAAGCACGTTGCAGATGCACATCAAAGAGGGGACATACATTTTCACGACTTAGATTATCATCCATTCCAACCGTTAACAAACTGTTGTTTAATAGATGCTAAAAATATGCTACATAATGGATTTGAAATAGGCAACGCGAATGTAACTTCACCAAAATCAATACAAACTGCATCAGCGCAGCTTGTACAAATTATAGCCAATGTTTCTAGCAGTCAATATGGTGGCTGTACGGTTGACCGCGTTGACGAATTACTTAGTACATATGCACGACATAATGAAGAAGAACATAGGAATATCGCAAAGCAATTTGTCAAAGAATCTGAAATTGATCGTTATGTTGATCAACAAGTCACTAAAGACATCAATGATGCGATTGAAAGTTTAGAATATGAAATTAATACCTTATATACATCTAATGGACAGACACCTTTTGTAACATTAGGATTCGGCTTAGGTACAGATCATTTAAGTCGCAAAATTCAACAAGCTATCTTAAATACTCGTATCAAAGGCTTAGGAAAAGACCGCACGACAGCGATTTTCCCGAAACTTGTATTTTCAATTAAAAAAGGAACCAACTTTAGTCCGCAAGATCCGAACTATGACATTAAACAACTAGCATTAAAGTGTTCAACGAAACGTATGTATCCAGATATTTTAAATTATGACAAACTCGTAGAAATATTAGGTGATTTCAAAGCGCCAATGGGTTGTCGTTCATTTTTACCAAGTTGGAAAGATGCGGAAGGTCATTTTGAAAATAATGGTCGTTGTAATCTTGGTGTTGTTACACTTAATTTACCTAGAATGGCATTAGAATCTGCCGGTAATATGACGAAATTCTGGGAAATCTTTTATGAACGTATCGATGTGTTACATGATGCATTACTTTATCGTATAAATCGTTTGAAAGATGCTGTACCGAATAACGCACCAATTTTATATAAAAGTGGCGCTTTTAACTATAAATTAAAAGAAACAGATGATGTTGCTGAGTTATTTAAAAATAAACGTGCAACGATTTCAATGGGCTATATAGGGTTGTATGAAACAGCTACTGTTTTCTATGGTCCAGACTGGGAAACATCTCAAGAAGCAAAAGCATTTACGCTTGAAATTCTTAAAGAAATGAAACGTTATCAAACGAAATGGACAGAACTATATGACATTTGGTTCAGTATTTACAGTACGCCGAGTGAATCGCTAACGGATCGTTTTTGTCGTTTAGACCAAGAGAGATTTGGAGATATTAAAGACATTACAGATAAAGGATATTACCAAAACTCTTTCCATTATGATGTACGTAAAGATGTTACACCTTTTGAAAAGTTAGATTTTGAAAAAGATTATCCTTATTATGCGAGTGGTGGTTTCATTCACTATTGTGAGTATCCGAAATTGCAACACAATTTGAAAGCACTAGAAGCGGTATGGGACTACTCTTATGACAAAGTTGGTTACTTAGGTACAAATATTCCGATTGATCATTGTTATGAATGTGATTACGATGGAGATTTTGAAGCAACTGAAAAAGGATTTAAATGCCCGAACTGTGGCAATGATAATCCTAAAACAGTTGATGTCGTTAAACGAACATGTGGTTACTTAGGCAATCCAGTTCAACGTCCAGTAATTAAAGGCCGTCATAAAGAAATTTGCGCACGAGTAAAACATATGAAAGCGCCTAAAGAATGACACTTTTAGACATTAAACAAGGACAAGGTTATATTGCTAAAATAGAATCAAATAGCTTTGTTGACGGTGAAGGAGTAAGATGCAGTGTTTATGTATCAGGATGTCCATTTAATTGTGTTGGATGTTATAACAAAGCCTCACAAAAGTTCAGATATGGCGAGAAATACACTGATGAAATATTAGCAGAAATATTAGATGATTGCGATCATGATTATATATCTGGGCTAAGTCTATTAGGTGGCGAACCATTTTGTAATTTGGATATTACATTAAATCTTGTCAAAGCATTTCGAGCACGTTTTGGAAATAAAAAGACAATTTGGGTATGGACTGGATTTTTATATGAATATTTAGCAAATGATTGTGCAGAACGTCGAGAGTTATTATCATACATTGACGTTTTAGTAGATGGTCTATTTATACAACACTTATTCAAACCTGATTTACCATATAAAGGTTCTTTAAATCAACGCATTATAGATGTACAACAATCACTCTCGCATGCGCGTATGATTGAATATATAGTTAGTTGAATATGTATTAGAAGTCAAGGTAACATTCGTTGCCTTGGCTTCTTTTTAGGTTAGGTACATAATTGAAAGTTAATAAAAGCAATTCTTTAGAAAAATATATTGATAGAATATGACCTAACAATCATTTTGATACCAATACTAAAAGTTGCATATCCGTTTTTTAAAAAAGTTGAAAGAGAAAAGTGGTATTTTAGTGGGAAGGAAGTCTAACTTTTTGGTAGCGTTTTACAATAAATAAATATTCGTTAATAACGTATAAATATTCTTAAATGCCGTCCTAGTAAAATTTGTTAAATTCGTTAAATCATAACTTAACACTATTGTTTTAGCGCTATTAAGGTTTTGTTTATTACGGGAAAAATTATATAAATATTCAATAATTGCCAAGTTTCAAATTGTATGAAATTTGCATTATTATTAAATGTTAGTTATTGTCAATTTTGTGAATCAATATAATTATTACATTTTGAGATAAATCGAAACAGGATTCATAAAATTAATAATTAGGGGGAGCACAATTGAAAAAAGAGAAAGTTATGGACTGGACGACCTTTATAGGGACAGTAGCTGTACTTCTTTTTGCAGTTATACCTATGATGGCTTTTCCAAAAGCAAGTGAAGATATCATCACTGGTATTAATAGTGCCATTTCTGATTCAATTGGTTCGATATATTTATTTATGGGGCTGGCGATTTTTTGCTTTGTAATGTATATCGCATTTGGTAAATATGGTAATGTCACACTTGGTAAAGCAAGTGATAAACCAGAATTTAATACATTTACATGGGCGGCAATGCTGTTTTGTGCAGGCATAGGCTCTGATATTTTATACTGGGGCGTTATTGAATGGGCTTTTTACTATCAAGTTCCACCAAATGGCGCGAAAAGTATGAGTGATGAAGCACTCCAATATGCGACGCAATATGGTATGTTCCACTGGGGGCCAATTGCTTGGGCTATTTACGTTTTACCAGCATTACCAATTGGTTATTTAGTATTTGTTAAAAAACAACCGGTGTATAAAATTAGTCAAGCTTGTCGTCCGATTTTAAAAGGTCAAACAGATAAATTTGTAGGTAAAGTTGTAGATATCTTATTTATCTTTGGATTGCTAGGTGGTGCGGCAACATCACTAGCGTTAGGTGTGCCATTAATTTCTGCAGGCATAGAAAGATTAACTGGTTTAGATGGTAAAAATATGATTTTACGTTCGGCCATTTTATTAACAATCACGGTTATCTTTGCCATTAGTTCATATACAGGATTGAAAAAAGGTATTCAAAAGTTAAGTGATATCAACGTTTGGCTATCATTTGTACTTTTAGCCTTTATATTTATTATTGGACCGACTGTTTTTATTATGGAAACGACAGTGACAGGGTTCGGAAATATGTTGAGAGATTTCTTCCATATGGCAACATGGTTAGAACCATTCGGTGGTATTAAAGGTCGAAAAGAAACGAATTTCCCACAAGACTGGACAATATTCTACTGGTCATGGTGGTTAGTATATGCGCCATTTATCGGTTTATTTATCGCTAGAATTTCAAAAGGTCGACGCCTTAAAGAAGTCGTGCTAGGAACAATTATTTATGGAACGCTTGGATGCGTATTATTCTTTGGTATTTTTGGTAACTATGCTGTGTATTTACAAATTTCTGGACAGTTTAATGTAACACAATATTTAAATACACATGGTACAGAGGCAACCATTATTGAAGTGGTGCATCATTTACCATTCCCATCATTGATGATTGTACTATTCTTAGTATCTGCTTTCTTATTCTTAGCAACAACATTTGATTCGGGTTCATATATTTTAGCGGCAGCATCTCAGAAAAAAGTGGTAGGCGAACCATTACGTGCCAATCGTTTATTCTGGGCATTTGCATTGTGCTTATTGCCATTTTCATTGATGCTAGTTGGTGGCGAACGTGCATTAGAAGTATTGAAAACTGCTTCAATACTGGCAAGTGTGCCATTAATTGTTATTTTTATTTTCATGATGATATCATTTTTAATCATTTTAGGGCGCGATAGAATTAAACTTGAAACGCGTGCTGAAAAATTAAAAGAAGTTGAACGTCGTTCATTGCGAATCGTTCAAGTATCAGAAGAAGAACAAGACGATAATTTATAATTCAAAGCGGGTCTGGGACGACGAAATGAATTTTGTGAAAATATCATTTCTGTTCCATTCCCCTTTTTTTAGTAGCATTGTAGGATGAACTTTTAGGTTTTCATTAATGTTGTACTAAAAGATTTAATTTTTTAGTGCTCCAAGTACTTATTTATTGTATGAAGCATATTCTAAATCGAAGTTTGAAAGACTCTCATTGATTATTAAATTAAATAAAGGGTACTGCGTATGTACAATTCAAATTAATCGAAGGATGAAATAAAATGACTAATCAATTTAAAAATAAACAGTCCAAATTACATGACAGTTTAGAATCCATCACAAAAAACTTATATGCGACACCTACTTCGGAACTGCCTTTTGATAATCGATTTCTATTTAAATCTTTTATTTTAAAACGTGAAACAGGTAATATTGTTATCTATCATTCCGGACACTTAGGTGACTCCCAACAAAACATTGCATCATTAGGTGGTGTTTCAAAAGTATTGATGAATCATGATCATGAATCTATAGGAGGTTCTAATCAAGTTGAAGCCCCTTACTTTATACATGAAAATGATGTGGCTGCACTGAAACATAAGATTTCTGTTCAAAAAACAATTTAGTAATCGTGTAATGTTGGATAAGGATTTAGAAGTTATTCCCGCGCCTGGACATACACCAGGGACGACACTATTTTTATGGGATGATGGTCATCACCGTTACTTATTTACTGGAGATTTTATATGTTTTGAAGGGAAGAGATGGCGTACAGTTATATTAGGTTCAAGTGATAGAGAAAAATCTATTCAAAGTTTAGAGATGGTTAAAGAATTAGATTTTGATGTACTTGTACCTTGGGTTACTATCAAAGATGAACCGTTAGTTTATTTTGTAGAAAATGAATATGAAAAACGTGAACAAATACAAAATATTATTGATAGAGTACGTGAGGGCGAGAATAGCTAATTGAAATAAATTGGCGAAGCAATGTAACGAATCTAAGAAAGCCCTAGAAAATACCTCCATAATTGATTGTCAAATAAAACAAAAACGGTAATTTCTATTTATTGAGATAGAAATTACCGTTTATTTCGTGGACCTATTGCATTGTTTTTATCATGCATAATCATCATTGTCGTTGTTTGAGTCAATTTTAATTTTCAGAATCAGAAGGCTGTTCTGGAATTGGGAAATATTTGAAAATTTCACCGCTTTCAATCGCTTCGGTTAACTGTTCTAACCATTCGTAATAAACATGTGTATGATCAAGCTGAGCTTTAATTTTTTGTGCCTCTTGTGTTTCAGCTTCAGTTAAATCACTGCTTTCAAGTAATGGATTGATAATAGCTTGAGCATCTTTTACTGCTTCGACATTGATGTCAATTTCACGCTGAAATTTTTTAGTGAAAAAGTTTCGGAAAAAGATGAAAAAGTCTTTCTCGGCGATAAAATGTTGTTTGCGGCTTCCTCTCGTAAATTGTTGTTTAACAATATCAAATTCCTGCAATTTCTTAACGCCAGCACTCATACTTGGTTTGCTCATTTGCAATTGATGACGCATTTCATCAAGCGTCATACTGCCTTCAAACACCATTGTGCCATATAAGTTTCCTACACTTCTATTAGTGCCATACAAATCCATTGTCTGTCCAATTGAATTAATTACAATATCTTTTGCTTGTTCTAATTGTTGCTGTTTGTTCTGAGAACGAGTCATCATTGCACCTCCGTACATCATTTTGGTCATTCTAAAATAAATACTAATACATTATAAAACCTTTTCTAAAAAAAGACATTAAAAATATTTAAAGCATTAAAGTTAAATGTTTCGTTAAATAAAAATCTAACAAACTTACAAAACTTAATTCTTGAGTTGTTTTGTAAATTGACACATTTTTCATTTCTATGCTAACATAAGTTTGTAAAATTCGTTAAATAAAAATTTAACAAACTTAACGGAGGTTGTTGAATGGAACTTTTAAAACATTTATCTCAGCGTCAATATATTGATGGTGAGTGGGTTGAAAGCGCGAATAAAAATACAAGAGATATTATCAATCCTTACAATCAAGAAGTGATATTTACGGTTTCTGAAGGGACAAAAGAGGATGCAGAACGTGCAATCTTAGCTGCAAGACGTGCGTTTGAGTCTGGTGAATGGTCGCAAGAAACTGCTGAAACAAGAGGTAAAAAAGTACGTGCCATCGCGGACAAGATTAAAGAACATCGCGAAGCGTTAGCACGATTAGAAACATTAGATACTGGAAAAACGTTAGAAGAATCATATGCAGATATGGATGATATTCATAATGTGTTTATGTATTTTGCTGGATTAGCAGATAAAGACGGTGGCGAAATGATTGATTCACCAATTCCAGATACAGAAAGCAAAATTGTTAAAGAACCAGTAGGTGTAGTTACACAAATTACACCTTGGAATTATCCGTTATTACAAGCATCATGGAAAATTGCGCCAGCGCTTGCTACGGGTTGTTCACTAGTTATGAAACCAAGTGAAATTACACCATTAACAACAATACGTGTTTTTGAATTAATGGAAGAAGTTGGTTTCCCTAAAGGAACAATTAATCTTATTCTAGGTGCAGGTTCTGAAGTTGGTGACGTAATGTCAGGTCATAAAGAGGTTGACCTTGTATCATTTACAGGTGGCATTGAGACTGGTAAGCATATTATGAAAAATGCTGCTAATAATGTTACGAATATTGCCTTGGAACTTGGCGGTAAAAATCCAAACATTATCTTTGATGATGCTGATTTTGAATTGGCAGTAGACCAAGCGTTAAATGGTGGATATTTCCATGCAGGTCAAGTTTGTTCAGCAGGATCAAGAATATTAGTACAAAACAGTATTAAAGACAAATTTGAGCAAGCACTTATTGATCGCGTGAAAAAAATCAAATTAGGTAATGGTTTTGATGCTGATACTGAAATGGGACCAGTGATTTCAACAGAACATCGTAATAAGATCGAATCTTATATGGATGTAGCTAAAGCAGAAGGCGCAACAATTGCTGTTGGTGGTAAACGTCCAGATAGAGACGATTTAAAAGATGGTCTATTCTTCGAGCCAACAGTCATTACAAATTGTGATACGTCAATGCGTATTGTACAAGAAGAGGTTTTCGGACCTGTCGTTACTGTAGAAGGCTTTGAAACTGAACAAGAAGCGATTCAATTAGCGAATGATTCTATATATGGTTTAGCAGGTGCTGTATTTTCTAAAGATATTGGAAAAGCACAACGCGTTGCTAACAAGTTGAAACTTGGAACGGTGTGGATTAATGATTTTCATCCATATTTTGCACAAGCGCCATGGGGTGGATACAAACAATCAGGTATCGGTAGAGAATTAGGCAAAGAAGGCTTAGAAGAGTACCTTGTTTCAAAACACATTTTAACAAATACAAATCCACAATTAGTGAATTGGTTTAGCAAATAAAAATTAGATAAGGTGAGTGCCATTGTAAGAACACAAGACACTCACTTTGTTTTGTATAAGTGGCGAAATGTTAATTGATAATTTGAACTAAACGCAAAATGAATCATAGATTGTTTCATGACTGTTAGTAACAATCATAAAAGGAAAATCGAGTGTTTTGGTTAGCTAAGTTTAGCAATTCAACGATAACCAATCAGCGACTAACAAATATTTCATGCAATACTCACTTTGAAATACAACAAACTTTGGAGGTCATAACGATGAGTAACAAAAATAAATCATATGATTATGTCATCATTGGAGGAGGCAGTGCAGGTTCTGTACTAGGTAATCGTCTGAGTGAAGATAAAGATAAAGAAGTCTTAGTATTAGAAGCGGGTCGCAGTGATTATTTTTGGGATTTATTTATCCAAATGCCTGCTGCGTTAATGTTCCCTTCAGGCAATAAATTTTACGATTGGATTTATTCAACAGATGAAGAACCACATATGGGCGGTCGTAAAGTAGCACATGCCCGAGGTAAAGTTTTAGGTGGATCAAGTTCGATTAATGGCATGATTTATCAACGTGGTAATCCAATGGACTATGAAGGCTGGGCAGAACCAGAAGGTATGGAAACTTGGGATTTTGCGCACTGTTTACCGTATTTTAAAAAATTAGAAAAAACATACGGTGCAGCGCCTTATGATAAATTTAGAGGCCATGATGGACCAATTAAGTTAAAACGAGGGCCAGCAACGAATCCTTTATTCCAGTCATTCTTTGATGCAGGTGTTGAAGCAGGCTATCATAAAACACCTGATGTGAATGGATTTAGACAAGAAGGTTTTGGACCGTTCGATAGTCAAGTACATCGTGGTCGCCGAATGTCAGCTTCAAGAGCATATTTACATCCAGCTATGAAGCGTAAAAACTTAACCGTTGAAACACGTGCCTTTGTAACTGAAATTCATTTTGAAGGTAGAAGAGCAACTGGTGTTACGTATAAGAAAAATGGCAAATTACATACCATCGATGCTAATGAAGTCATTTTGTCTGGTGGGGCATTCAATACGCCACAATTACTGCAATTATCTGGTATCGGTGATTCAGAGTTCCTAAAATCAAAAGGCATTGAGCCACGTGTTCATTTACCTGGTGTGGGTGAAAACTTTGAAGATCACTTAGAGGTATACATACAACATAAATGTAAGGAACCTGTATCATTACAGCCAAGCTTAGATATCAAGCGCATGCCATTTATTGGTTTACAATGGATTTTCACACGTACAGGTGCAGCAGCATCTAACCATTTTGAAGGTGGCGGATTTGTACGTTCAAATAACGAAGTTGATTATCCTAACTTAATGTTCCATTTCTTACCAATAGCTGTAAGATATGATGGTCAAAAGGCAGCGGTCGCACATGGTTATCAAGTTCACGTAGGACCAATGTATTCAAACTCTCGTGGTAGCTTGAAAATCAAATCTAAAGATCCATTCGAAAAACCAAGTATCCGCTTTAATTATTTATCAACAGAAGAAGATAAAAAAGAATGGGTAGAAGCAATTCGTGTAGCAAGAAATATCTTATCTCAAAAAGCAATGGATCCATTCAATGGTGGAGAAATTTCACCAGGACCAGAAGTGCAAACAGACGAAGAAATTCTTGATTGGGTTCGTAGAGATGGTGAAACAGCATTACACCCATCTTGTAGTGCTAAAATGGGTCCTGCTTCAGATCCAATGGCAGTAGTTGACCCGTTAACAATGAAAGTCCACGGTATGGAAAATTTACGTGTAGTTGATGCATCCGCTATGCCACGTACGACAAATGGCAATATACACGCACCTGTTTTAATGTTAGCTGAAAAAGCAGCAGACATTATACGTGGCAGAAAGCCTTTAGAGCCACAATATATTGATTATTATAAGCATGGTGTTCATGATGAAAATGAAGGTGCAATCGAAGTAAAACCATACGCTAAATAAATTTATATAGTAGACTCTTAGTCTGGCATCTATTGTATTGGTGCCAGGCTTTTTTGCGTTTTATCTAAATGAGAAGTTAATGTGTTGTTCAAAAACGGTGTGTGAGTATATGAACTGAAAATAGAGTTAATTGTACATTGTGATGATTAATTGACCTAATTGGCAGACATTAAAAGAGTGCACAACCTTAAAAAGTTCACTAAATAGACATTTAATTGTGTTTTCTTGAAAGCTTTCGTGGTAGGATTTATATAAGTAAATTGAGAGAAGGAATACTATGAGCTTTTACGAATATATACAAACATTTAAAGATGATAAAACACCATTAGGCGAATTAGCGATTTGGATTAAAGAAGATGATTCATTCCCAAAACAAGAGAAGCTAACAGAAAACATTTTGTCTTATTTTCATCAAATGTCCAATATAGATCATGAGTTTTTAGAAATTGTAAAAAGATCACTTTCTCTGTATGATCAATTAAAATCGTAAAATCAGAAATAAAGTTAGCTAAAATAAAAGGCCGGTGATTTCACAGATGAAGTTGTCGGCTATTTTCATGACTAATGTTAAATAATGATCATGAAATTGAAGACACAAAAATAGTGGGCGACTCCTGTCCCCATTTGCATGAAATATTAATACTTTTTACAAAGTCTTATCTTTTAAAAAGAAGCCAAACTATGATTGTAATTAATAAATACGGGAATGAATTAGTAATAGATATAAAGTAATATGACCAAAAATATAAATGAAATGAAGGCATTTATTATGAACATTTATGATGAATATAGAAGTTATGTAATAGAAGAACTGGATGATTGTCTCACAATACAAAAAAATAATGACACTGCATATTACGATGTGCTAGAAGCGATAAATGATTTATCAAATGATTCATTATGTGTGTTAAATCATTTATATATTAACGAAGGACAAGAAGAAACATTCGAGCAAAAATTTTTGCGACGTAATAAGCATTTAAAAAACGTTGATGGATTTAAAGCATTAAGGTTTTTAAGACCTAGAACAGCTGGTAGACACTATATCATTATTACGCTGTGGGAAAATAGGCAAGCATTTTATCATTGGCAAAATTCAGCTGAGTACAAGCATACACACAAGCATCGTGGCACTTCGAAAGGTGCAGATGTAAAAATAATTAATCGTGAATTATCATACAATATTCGTATTGAATTAGCTGATATGGTCTAGCCCGAGATATCAACCCTCAATCATTTGAAAGTCCTTGAATGCTACGTCATGTCAAAGTGTAGTGTCGAGGACTTTGGTATTTAACCCTATTTAATTGAAAATTCTGTAAAGATAGGCGTATGATATATATAATTCATTTATAAAATTACAATGTTCATCACAGGAAAAGTGGATGTATGAAAGGAAGTTAGTTATGCAAAAGTCAGCTCTAT
Source organism: Staphylococcus sp. MZ3 (assembly GCF_018622755.1). Classification (NCBI taxonomy): domain Bacteria; kingdom Bacillati; phylum Bacillota; class Bacilli; order Caryophanales; family Staphylococcaceae; genus Staphylococcus; species Staphylococcus sp. MZ3. The sequence continues at coordinate 2,670,141 of NZ_CP076026.1, read as the reverse complement.
TCGCGCCTGAAAAATATAACATTATTTCGGAAATCGAAAAATATAGCCACATACCAGATAAAAAGGCAATTTTATATCATAATACTGAAGGCGAAGATATATCAGTCACTTACCAACAGCTCATTGAACAGTCTAATAAAGTAGGTAATGTTTTAGCATCGCACGGTTTATCTAAAGGCGATAAAGTACTCATTATGATGCCACGATCTATTGCGACGTATGAATTATATATTGCTGCTTTAAAATTAGGTGTTGCAATCATTCCATGTTCTGAAATGCTAAGAACTAAAGATTTACAATACCGTATCACACATGGTGAAATTAATGCAGTTATTGCACTAGAGCCATTCACAGTTGAATTTGAAAAAATTAAAGAATATGATGCGTTAACTAAATTTGTTATTGCCGGTCAAAAAGATGGATGGATTTCACTTGAAGCTGAAAAAGAAAACGCAAGTAACAAACTAGAAATGGCAGATACGACGCGTGATGATATGGCGATTCTGTCATATACATCTGGTACAACTGGCAATCCTAAAGCCGTTACACATTGTCATGGATGGGGATTTGCACATTTACAAATGGCACCAAAACATTGGTTATGTATTAATGAAGATGACTTAGTTTGGGCAACAGCAGCACCAGGTTGGCAAAAATGGGTATGGAGTCCTTTCTTATCTGTATTAGGTTCAGGTGCAACTGCTTTTGTATTTAATGGAAGGTTCAGTCCTGAAACATACTTAGAATTGCTTCAAAAATATCAAATTAATGTTTTATGTTGTACACCGACAGAATATCGTATGATGGCTAAATTACAGAACTTAAATGATTATGACTTAACGCATTTACATAGTGCCGTTTCTGCAGGTGAACCACTAAATCGAGAAGTAGTTGAACAATTCAAGAAATACTTTAATTTAACTGTAAGAGATGGATATGGCCAGACTGAAAGTACCTTGCTTATAGGCTTTTTAAAAGATACACCACAGAGGATTGGATCAATGGGTAAAGGCATTCCGGGTAGTTCGGTCACTGTAGTAGATGATGAGGGGAATAGCGTACCTGCTAATACGAAAGGGAATATTGCAGTACCACTTGATTTGCCAGCACTTTTCAAAGGGTATTATAAAGAGCCAGAACGTACGGCGAAAGCGCAAACAGGTAAATACTACATCACTGGTGACTTAGCTCATGTAGATGATGATGGTTATTTCTGGTTTGAAGGACGTCGAGATGACATTATTATTAGTTCAGGCTATACGATTGGGCCTTTTGAAGTTGAAGATGCGTTAACGAATCATCCAGCCGTTAAAGAATGTGCTGTAGTAGCAAAACCTCATGATATACGAGGAAATATTGTTAAAGCATTCGTTATTTTACAGGACCATACTGCGGGTGATGATACGTTAGTTAAAGAACTACAACAATTTGTTAAAAATGAAGTTGCACCATATAAATATCCGAGAGAGATTGAATTCGTTGACGACTTACCAAAAACAAACTCAGGTAAAATTCGTCGTGTTGAACTACGAGATTCTGAAATAGAAAAATGGCAACAACAAAAAGATAGCAATCAATAAACATAGCAAAGCAGTCCAATGCGTAAGGTATGATGATACGCACTGGACTGCTTGTTTATTTATGATGTTCTTTGTCGTCTAGTTATAAATATTAAAATTAGTTTAGAAACAAGCGCAACCAGTATTAAGAATGAGAAAATATAAGATGTTAAACCTCGAATATCCCATGTTAATAAAAACACATTACTATCACCGGCATTAAACTTAAACTCAGCATGTGTAAAAACGATAATCACAATGCCTATAAGTGAAAGATTCAAAATAGTTTTCAATATTAAAGGTAATTGTGATGTTTTTCTTGGATGCAGATATTGAATCTCCTTTTTATGATTGATTTTACACTTATATTGTATCAAAATAGAGTATAGGTTTAAAATGCTATAATCCAAATGTAGATTAAAACAATCGTTAGCTATTTGTTGTCAAATAATTATGATCGATTTGATATTTATCTTCTATGAATAAAAGATTTAATATATTGCAAAGTTAATGAATAATTATAATTTACATTTACCACTGCTTGCTTTAACATATACATGTAAGCACTAACTATAGTATTTTGTTACAGCGTATCAATTAAAACAGGAAGTTATCTATGGCGTTGATATTTTAAAGAAATATGTCAGTTTTATGTAACTTTCATATTGATGATACACATTTACAATTTTTGGAGAGGTGAAACCAATGGCTAAGTCTAATAGTAAAGACATCGTTTTAATTGGAGCCGGTGTACTTAGCACAACATTTGGTTCAATGTTAAAAGAAATTGAGCCAGACTGGAATATCCACGTTTACGAACGCTTGGATCGTCCTGCAATCGAAAGTTCAAACGAAAGAAATAATGCTGGTACGGGTCATGCAGCATTATGTGAGTTGAACTACACAGTTTTACAACCTGATGGTTCTATCGACATCGAAAAAGCGAAAGTGATTAACGAAGAGTTTGAGATTTCAAAACAATTCTGGGGTCACTTAGTGAAAAGCGGTAGCATCGAGAACCCAAGAGAATTTATCAATCCATTACCACACATCAGTTATGTTAGAGGTAAAAACAATGTTAAATTCTTAAAAGATCGTTACGAAGCGATGAAAGCTTTCCCTATGTTCGATAATATCGAATATACTGAGGACATCGAAGTAATGAAAAAATGGATTCCATTGATGATGAAAGGCCGTGAAGATAACCCTGGTATCATGGCGGCAAGTAAAATTGACGAAGGTACAGATGTAAACTTCGGTGAATTAACACGTAAAATGGCTAAAAGCATTGAAGCACATCCAAATGCTACAGTGCAATTTAACCATGAAGTTGTTGATTTTGAACAATTATCAAATGGGCAATGGGAAGTTACTGTTAAAAATCGCCTAACTGGTGAGAAATTCAAACAAGTAACTGACTACGTATTCATCGGTGCTGGCGGTGGAGCAATTCCATTATTACAAAAAACAGGTATCCCTGAAAGTAAACATTTAGGTGGATTCCCTATCAGTGGTCAATTCTTAGCTTGTACAAACCCGCAAGTTATTGAACAACACGATGCCAAAGTTTATGGTAAAGAGCCACCTGGTACACCACCAATGACTGTACCTCATTTAGATACGCGTTACATTGATGGTCAAAGAACATTATTATTTGGACCATTTGCTAATGTTGGACCTAAATTCTTGAAAAATGGTTCTAACTTAGATTTATTCAAGTCTGTTAAAACATACAACATTACAACTTTATTAGCAGCAGCAGTTAAAAACTTACCTTTAATTAAATACTCATTTGACCAAGTGATTATGACAAAAGAAGGTTGTATGAACCACTTACGTACTTTCTATCCAGAAGCACGTAATGAAGATTGGCAATTATACACTGCTGGTAAACGTGTACAAGTTATCAAAGATACACCTGAACACGGTAAAGGATTCATCCAATTCGGTACAGAAGTGGTTAACTCACAAGACCACACTGTAATCGCATTATTAGGTGAATCACCAGGGGCTTCAACTTCAGTTTCAGTTGCGTTAGAAGTATTAGAACGTAACTTCCCTGAATACAAAACTGAATGGGCACCTAAAATCAAGAAAATGATTCCATCATACGGTGAATCATTAATTGAAGACGAAAAATTAATGAGAAAAATCCGTAAACAAACTTCAAAAGACTTAGAATTAGGTTACTACGAAAACTAAATTCTAATAGCTATATTTAAAATCGGACAACTGAGAAATCTTAAAGATTTTTCAGCTGTCCGATTTTTTTACGTAATCTAATACATACGGCAAAATCAACTTTAATCAAAAAAGACTCATACACAATGCCATTAAAGCACATGTATGAGTCCTTTTTAGTAGTTTATATCAAAAAATACGTTTAATGCATAAATTAGTTTTTGTTTACAGAAGCATCGTAAATTGATTCTACAGCATCACCTAAAGCTTTATCGAATTCTTCTTTAGATTGATCAGCTCTTAAATCACTAGCTAATGCACGTGAGAAACTTGCGATAAGTTCATCGTTATCTTTAAGTAATTCATTTGCTTTTTCTCTGCTGTAACCACCTGATAATACAACGACACGAACAACATTAGGATGTTCAGCTAACTCTTTGTATAAGTTTGGTTCAGTAGGAATTGTTAATTTCAACATTACTAATTGATCAGCATTTAAGCTATCTAAACCTTTTTTAAGTTCAGCTTTTAATACTTTTTCAATTTCAGCTTTATCTTTTGCATTAATATTAACTTCTGGTTCGATAATTGGAACTAAACCTTTAGCAATAATTTGTTTAGCAACTTCAAATTGTTGTTCAACAACGTCTTTGATACCTTGCTCATTTAATTCTAAAATGTTAGAACGCATTTTTGTACCAAAAATGTGACGTTCGTTTGCACGGTCTAATAAACTGTCTAAGTTGTCGATTGGTTTCATTAATTGAACACCATTTTGCTCTTCAGCAAGACCTTTGTCTACTTTTAAGAACGGAACAACACCTTTATCAGCTAAGTAATCTGCAGTGTATTTGCCTTCTACTTCGCGATCCATTGTTTGTTCGAAAAGAATAGCACCCAAAATTTTATCTGGTGAGAATGAAGGTGAAGTTACCACACGTGTACGCATATCGTGAACAAGTTGGAACATTTCGTCTTCATTGCTATATTGATCTTCGTTTACACCATATTCTTTAAGTGCTTTTGGTGTACTACCACCACTTTGGTCTAATGCGGCAATAAAGCCTTTTCCATTTTTCATTTTTTCTAATTGCTCTTTATTCATACTTTCCACTCCTTAACTTTTCAATACACCTCCAGTATGATAAAAATGAGAACATTTCTCAAGTCATAAACCTTGAAAAGTGTATAAAATGTGAAAAATAATTGTCAGTTTAATTAAAAATATTATTTTATTCTAGGTATGACTAACGCTATTAATGACATAAAGAAAATATGTGTAATAATCCAACCGATTAATTCTGTCACACTAAATTGAAAAATTGGACGTTGCGCAATAAATACTAAAAAGGGATACAATGCTATAAATAAGAAAAATAAAGGGATATAACATAGATAGTAAAGCCATTTAGAAGTATGAAACAGCAACACAAATACAAAATAAATGACGCTACCAATTAGTAAGTGACATATTATTTCTAGAATATATGGTGTATTGTCAGAAGGAATTAGAAAATCTAAATTCAATAATAAAGCTTTTAAATGTGATTGATTGCTTATTAAGTCAAACAACATGGTCATCCATAGCAACATGAATGATATGAAAATAGCAGCAATGAAATGGAACAATACTTTTAAACGCATTCGTATCACCTCAGAGTCAAATGAAATATAGTAAACAATTCCCTAATCGAACAAAATTATGCGCATAAACAAAGTAGATTGATATAAAATTCTTAATTATCAGAATATATTTACAAATCTGAATTTTATTAGTATATTGGATAGTATTCATAGAGGCATGACGGTATTTGAGCAGGATTTTAAATCGGATTTTATAATCGATTTAAGAGAGGCCACTTTGCTTGCATATTAATACTGTCAATGGGAGGGGAATGTATATGAGTAAAGCACATCAATTAATTCAAGAGGATGAACATTATTTTGCGAAATCAGGACGTATTAAATATTATCCGTTAGCGATTGATCATGGATATGGAGCAACATTGGTTGATATTGAGGGGAAGACATATATCGATTTGTTATCGAGTGCGAGTTCTCAAAACGTAGGTCATGCACCTAGAGAAGTAACAGAAGCGATAAAGGCACAAGTTGATAAATTTATTCATTATACACCAGCATATATGTATCATGAACCGTTGGTACGTTTAGCTAAGAAGCTTTGTGAGATTGCACCTGGAGATTTTGAAAAAAGAGTGACTTTCGGATTAACCGGATCAGACGCAAATGATGGCATCATTAAATTTGCCAGAGCATATACAGGGCGCCCTTATATCATTAGTTTCACTAATGCATATCATGGTTCAACTTTTGGCTCGTTGTCTATGTCAGCTATTAGTTTAAATATGCGCAAACATTATGGTCCATTATTGAATGGTTTTTATCATATTCCGTTTCCAGATAAATATCGTGGTATGTACGAGCAGCCGCAAGCTAATTCAGTAGAAGAATATTTAGCACCCTTAAAAGAAATGTTTGCGAAATATGTACCTGCTGACGAAGTAGCATGTATTGTTATTGAAACGATACAAGGCGATGGTGGACTTTTAGAACCAGTTCCAGGGTATTTTGAAGCGTTAGAAAAGATTTGTCGTGAACATGGTATTTTAATCGCTGTCGATGATATTCAACAAGGTTTTGGGCGAACAGGTACATGGAGTTCAGTCTCGCATTTTAATTTTACGCCTGATTTAATCACTTTTGGAAAATCCTTAGCAGGTGGTATGCCTATGTCAGCAATTGTTGGACGCAAAGAGATTATGAATTGTTTAGAAGCGCCAGCACATTTATTTACAACAGGTGCTAATCCAGTTAGTTGTGAAGCTGCATTAGCCACAATTCAAATGATTGAAGATCAGTCGCTTCTTCAGGCTAGTGCGGAAAAAGGGGAATATGTTAGGAAACGAATGGATCAATGGGTATCTAAATACAATAGTGTAGGCGATGTTAGAGGTAAAGGTCTGAGCATTGGTATTGATATTGTTTCCGACAAAAAATTCAAAACACGTGATGCCAGTGCGGCACTTAAAATTTGTAATTACTGCTTTGAGCATGGCGTAGTTATTATAGCTGTAGCAGGAAATGTGTTGCGATTCCAACCGCCATTGGTGATAACATATGAGCAATTAGACACGGCGTTAAACACTATAGAAGATGCACTGACTGCTTTGGAAGCAGGTAACTTAGATCAATATGACATATCTGGACAAGGTTGGTAATAGCGATTATCTTAATATAAAATAAAAAATCATTTCCACATCTGGATGTTAATCAGATGGGAAATGATTTTTTTGATTTTTATTTTGGTGGGTGGTATTCAGCTACGTCATTTTTCTTAGAATGTCTAAGTCCATAACTTAAATATAGAATGATACCAACAATAAACCAAATTAAAGTGTATAATTTCGCTTCGAATCCTAATCCCCAGAATACTAGCAATACTAAAACAAATGTAACTGCTGGTAACACAGGATATAAAGGTAATTTAAATGCAGGAATTGGTAGATCTTTACCTTCACGCTTTCTCAAACGATACATTGCTAATGAAACGAACATAAATGCAACAAGTGTACCTGCTGAAATTAATTGTGCTAAAAATGCGAATGGGAACATAGAACCAATTAAAACACCAATAATAGTAAGTATAACTAGTGCGCGATTAGGTAAATGTTTGTCGTTTAAATGGCTTAACCATGAAGGTAATAAGCCGTCACGTCCAAATGAATAAAGTAAACGTGAGCCTGCTAACATCATACCAATTAATGCTGTAAACATACCGATAACAGAGATAGCTTGAACAATAGCTGCTACAACACCATGACCACTTTGACGTAAAGCCCAACCAACAGGTTCAGCATTGTTTGCGTATTGTGAGTAATGGAACATACCAACTAACACAAGTGCTACAGCAATAAATAATACGATAGCAACACTTAAAGAACCAAGAATACCTCTAGGCATTGTCTTTTGAGGGTCAAGTGCTTCTGCTGAGTTTGCTGCGATAGAATCGAAACCGATATACGCTAAGAAAATCATTGAAACACCAGCATATATGCCTTGCCATCCACCAAAGTCACCTGTAGCAGTTACTTTGTGTTCTGGAATAAATGGCACATAGTTACTAACATTTATTGCTGTTAAACCTACGATTACAAATAAAATAATAGCTAATACTTTTAAAATAACTAAAATGTTTTCCATACGTGCTGCTTCTGACATACCACGTGATAGTAATAATGCAGTTAATAAAATAACGATAGCAGCAATAATATCGATAAAACCGCCATTCGTACCAAATGGATTTGATAATGCTGCAGGTAATTCGATGCCAATTGGTTTCACAAGTCCGCGTAAATTCGCTGAGAATCCTGATGCAACAAAGGCTACGGCGATAAAATATTCAGCTAATAGAGCCCAACCGGCAACCCATCCAAAAAATTCACCAAATAATACATTGACCCAAGAATAGGCTGAACCTGCAAATGGCATAGCGGCAGCCATTTCTGCATAAGTAAATGCAACTAAACCAGCAACAATAGCAGCGAGTAAGAATGATAACGCAACGGCCGGTCCTGCATGTTCTGCAGCAACAATGCCAGGTAGCGTAAAGATAGATGTCGATACAATTGTTCCTACACCTAAAGCTAAGAAATCACGCACCCGAAGTGTACGCTTTAAATGACCATCTTTATTTTGATAGATAGCCGGATCCTCTTTTCGTGCTATTTTATTGAAAAAACTTCCCATAAACTTTCCTCCCAAACATTCATAAACAATTCTATACGGTGTTTTTTAATATGTTATATCATAGCACAAATAATCAATATTTTGTCTAAAAATTCTGAAAAATCACAACTTTATGTTACGTATTAATGACTTGTCTTGATAACATCCATAGATTTTTTAAATGATAAAACTGATTATAACAGATATTAAATGAATAAGTACTATTTTTTGCTAATTTTCTAACAATTTTGCGCATTATATTTTTAAAATCAATTTCATGTTTATGTCTGATTGGTTAGTTTGTATGAAATGTAATTTTTTGACTATAAAAAGATGCATCAAATATGATGAGGGTAAGGCGGAAAATAGGAGGTTATATAGTAAGTCATTTAAATCGGATAGCCATCCTTTTTAAAATGAAAAAAATAGAAAGCTCAATAGTTTGTTAAAGCCTTTAAATAGCGTCATTACGCAATTTTAGAATGCTAAAAATTGTCACAAATTTCAAATTACGTGCTAAAGCTTGAGATATCAATATTTATTGGCGTTAGAGTGTAATTTGACTCCGCTTACATCTCAGTTTTATGTTTGTAATTTGGTAGCATAATATTATAATAAAATAAAATTGTTAATCTTTAATTTCAGTATAGATATTTTTACGTGTAGTCACGTGTAAAATAAATTCAATTAGGTTAGGAGACATAATTATGAAAACATTTGGTAAAAAGGTTGTATTAATCGGAGATGGATCTGTAGGATCAAGCTATGCCTTTGCAATGGTTACGCAAGGTGTTGCTGATGAATTTGTAATTATTGACATTGCAAAAGACAAAGTAAAAGCAGATGTTCAAGATTTAAACCATGGTACAGTCCACAGTCCTTCACCAGTTGATGTGAAAGCAGGTGAATACGAAGACTGTAAAGATGCAGATTTAGTTGTTATTACAGCTGGTGCACCTCAAAAGCCAGGTGAAACACGTTTACAATTAGTTGAAAAAAATACTAAGATTATGAAGAGCATTGTTAAGAGTGTAATGGATAGCGGCTTTGATGGATATTTCTTAATCGCGGCAAACCCTGTAGACATTTTAACAAGATTTGTAAAAGAATATACTGGATTGCCAGCAGAGCGTGTTATCGGTTCAGGTACTGTATTGGACAGTGCACGTTTACAATATTTAATTAGCCAAGAACTTGGTGTTGCACCTTCAAGTGTTGACGCTAGTATTATTGGTGAGCATGGTGATACTGAACTTGCAGTTTGGTCACAAGCAAATGTAGCAGGTATTTCAGTATATGACACATTAAAAGAACAAACTGGTAGCGAAGCTAAAGCGGAAGAAATTTATGTAAATACACGTGACGCTGCTTATGAAATTATCCAAGCTAAAGGGTCAACATACTATGGTATTGCATTAGCATTGATGCGCATTTCAAAAGCCATTTTAAATAATGAAAATAATGTCTTAAATGTTTCTATACAATTAGATGGTCAATATGGTGGTCACAAAGGCGTTTACCTAGGTGTACCAACATTAGTTAACCAACATGGCGCAGTTAAAATTTATGAAATGCCATTAAGTGCCGAAGAACAAGCGTTGTTCGATAAATCTGTTAAAACATTAGAAGATACATTTGATTCAATTAAATATTTATTAGAAGACTAAGCCTATTTTAAGTATTAATTAGAAATATATTAATGGTAAGAGGATCTATTAGTGTTGCAGTAACATGTGGCACTGATAGGTCCATTTTTTTAGCAAGCATTGATAGAGGCAAAACTTTTGCGTAAAATAATAATTGAATAAAGTATTATGACTCGTGAAAATTTAGTGACATGAATCGAAATGCCGAGGCGTCATTGAGTATAAAGGAAAGTAGTTCTGCATTAAGCACGAAGTAGAGCATGACAACGAGGAATAACTATAGGGAGATGGTTTTGGAATGACGAATGTCTTGTATCAACATGGTACATTAGGTACGTTAATGGCTGGCTTACTAGAAGGAACAGCTACAATTAATGAATTGTTAGAACATGGAAATTTAGGGATTGCAACGTTAACAGGGTCTGATGGCGAAGTAATATTTTTAGACGGGAAGGCATATCATGCTAACGAGCATAAAGAATTTATAGAATTAAAAGGCGATGAGAAAGTACCGTATGCATCGATTACTAATTTTAAAGCGAGTAAGACATTTTCATTGCAACAATTATCACAAGATGATGTATTCGCACAAATTAAAAATGAAATGTTAAGTGAGAATTTATTTTCGGCTGTTAAAATTTATGGCACATTTAAACATATGCATGTACGAATGATGCCTGCTCAGCAACCGCCATATACACGTTTGATTGATTCAGCACGCAGACAACCTGAGGAAAAAAGACAAGATATTCGTGGTGCCATTGTTGGATTTTTTACACCAGAATTATTTCATGGCGTAGGGTCTGCTGGTTTTCATATACATTTTGCGGATGATGAAAGAGCTTATGGTGGACATGTTCTTGACTTTGAAGTGGATGACGTTGTCGTTGAGATACAAAACTTTGAAACATTCCAACAACATTTCCCGGTAAATAACGAGACGTTTGTTAAAGCGAAAATAGACTATAAAGATGTGGCAGAAGAAATTAGAGAAGCTGAATAGTCTAATATAATTAAAAGACCTTAGCGATATTAGGAACAGGTGGTTCTAAATGCATCGTTAAGGTCTTTTTATATTATATATGTGCTTACATATTTTGTTGATACGCGCGTAAAAAGCTATAAATAGTATCAAGATATGGGGTGTCAAGATTGTGTTCACGTGCACGGCGATAAATAAAGCCTTGAATCGCTTCGACTTCAAGAGGTTGCTGATGCACAATGTCGTAATACATGCTCGTTCCCATTTCGTCGGGATAACCTTGATATATAGTCATAATAGTATCGACAGTTTGTTCTGAAAAGTTTAACCCCTCTGCCTGTGCAACACGACAACCATCTAGTAATAGCTGTCTACACAGTGTACGTATTTCAGGATTATGCATGATTGCAACTGTCTGTCTACCGAGTGCTGTGATAGAATTAATGCCCAAGTTAACTAACAATTTATACCAAATAGCTTGTTGAATATTTGCTTCTAATACAATGTCGATTTGACTGTCTTGGACCAAATCTCTAAATTGTCGAGTTAATGCATTATCTTGTATACGTAATTGATAATCTCTGAAGTGCGTAACAACATCGCCTTTCTTTTGACCACTTATATAGACAACTGCTTGGCATACGTTTTTAAATGAAATATGTTCGAGTTGACCATAACCATTTTGGGCTAAAATGATGAGCGTGTCCTCATGTGCAAGATGAGTTAAATGAGGAATAACTGCATCAAGTTGATGTGTTTTGACTGCAATAATAATAACATCAAATGTGTTTGTGACATCTTCATAACCTTTCACAACAATATCTTGTGCAGGTGCATGTGGTACAGTATAATATGTTATTGTTTTGGCGTGTCTCCCGATAAGCGTTGTATGAGGCAATGATTGTTGTAATTCATAGGCAATAGTTGTACCGACAGCGCCTGGGCCTATAATCGCAACTGATAACATCTTCTTCTTTCCTTTCTATAAAAGATTCATTATACTATTTCTAATAATACTGCAAAAAGAGGTTGAATAACATTGAAAACAGTAAGTCAATTAATAGATATGAAACAAAAGCAAACTAAAATTTCTATGGTAACAGCTTATGATTTTCCAAGTGCTAAACAAGTGGAAGCAGCGGGTATTGATATGATTCTTGTTGGGGATTCACTTGGTATGACTGTATTAGGTTATGAAAGTACCGTACAAGTGACGTTAGCAGATATGATTCATCACGGTCGTGCAGTAAGAAGAGGCGCACCAAATACATTTGTAGTTGTTGATATGCCGATTGGTGCAGTAGGCATCTCTATGACACAAGACTTAAATCATGCTCTAAAGCTTTATCAGGAGACGAATGCAAATGCAATTAAAGCAGAAGGAGCGCATATTACACCATTTATTGAAAAAGCAACGGCAATTGGTATTCCTGTTGTTGCACATTTAGGATTAACACCTCAAAGTGTTGGCGTTATGGGGTATAAATTACAAGGTGCAACGAAAGAAGCAGCGGAGCAACTTATTTTAGATGCGAAAAATGTAGAACAAGCTGGTGCAGTTGCGTTAGTACTTGAAGCAATTCCAAATGATTTAGCAGAAGAAATTAGCAAGCACTTAACAATTCCAGTCATTGGTATTGGTGCAGGAAAAGGTACAGATGGTCAAGTATTGGTTTATCACGATATGTTAAATTATGGTGTTGAACATAAAGCGAAATTTGTGAAGCAATTTGCTGATTTTAGTGTTGGTGTGGACGGTTTAAAACAATACGATCAAGAAGTTAAATCTGGTGCATTTCCATCAGAAGAATATACGTATAAAAAGAAAATTATGAATGAGGTTAATAACAATGACTAAGCTGATTACTACGGTAAAAGAGATGCAACACATTGTTAAAGCAGCCAAACGCTCAGGAACAACGATTGGTTTTATCCCAACAATGGGTGCCTTACATGATGGACATTTAACGATGGTACGCGAATCAGTTAGTACAAATGATATTACAGTTGTGAGTGTATTTGTTAATCCATTACAATTTGGTCCAAACGAAGATTTCGATGCTTATCCGAGACAAATTGATAAAGATTTAGAATTAGTATCAGAAGTAGGGGCGGACATTGTTTTTCATCCTGCAGTAGAAGATATGTATCCAGGTGAATTAGGTATTGATGTCAAAGTAGGTCCATTAGCTGATGTGTTAGAAGGAGCGAAGCGTCCAGGGCATTTTGATGGGGTGGTAACAGTAGTTAATAAGCTATTTAATATTGTTATGCCGGATTATGCTTATTTTGGTAAAAAAGATGCCCAGCAATTGGCTATTGTCGAGCAAATGGTAAAAGACTTCAATCATGCCGTTGAAATTATTGGTATTGATATCGTTCGAGAAGCAGATGGTTTGGCGAAAAGTTCAAGAAATGTTTATTTAACAGAGCAAGAACGACAAGAAGCGGTACATTTAAGTAAAAGTTTGCTATTAGCACAAGCGTTGTATCAAGACGGTGAACGTCAAAGTAAAGTAATTATAGACAGGGTTACTGAATATCTTGAATCACATATAAGTGGACGCATTGAAGAAGTTGCTGTTTATAGTTATCCTCAATTAGTAGAACAACACGAAATAACTGGACGCATATTTATCTCGTTAGCTGTTAAATTTTCAAAAGCGCGTTTAATAGATAATATAATAATTGGAGCTGAATAAAGTGATAAGAACAATGATGAATGCTAAAATTCATAGAGCAAGAGTGACTGAGTCAAATTTAAATTATGTAGGTAGCATTACGATTGATTCAGATATATTGGAAGCGGTAGACATCTTGCCAAATGAAAAAGTAGCCATCGTGAATAATAATAATGGTGCACGTTTTGAAACATACGTAATAGCTGGTGAAAGAGGTAGTGGTAAAATTTGTTTAAACGGTGCAGCATCAAGACTTGTTGAAGTAGGCGATGTAGTCATAATCATGACTTATGCACAGTTGAATGAAGAAGAAATTCAAAACCATGCACCTAAAGTAGCAGTAATGAATGAAGACAATGTCATTATTGAAATGATTCATGAAAAAGAAAATACGATAGTGTTATAAAATAGTATAAGTTAGAAACCTCTAGTAGATAACAATGTAGTTATCCATTAGGGGTTTTTATTTTTATGCCAATTGGGTTAGCGTAATAGAAATAAAGGTATTATCGTTGCAATTTTATCAGTGTTAAATGATGGACATATTTATAAAGAAATAGTTTTGTGAATTGATTATCTAAAACAGTATTCAGAATTTATTTGGTAGAAAATAGAATTCTTAACTTAACGAGATAAGTTAATGACATGTTGTTTAGTTTCGTGAAGTAAAAATATTGAATTGATAGCAATTATATAATAAAATTATACAAAATAGAATGATGGTCTGAAGAAGGTGGATATGATGAAAAAAGTTATAAGTTTATTTGTTGCAATTTTATCAGTGTTGATTTTTACGGATAATGCGAACGCCGAAAATAACAAGCCTGAAGGTGTGAATGAAAACAGCAATTTAATACCAGTTAGACAACCGGATGCAAATTATCCTGGGCCAGTTAGTGACATAGCACGTGTGAAAAAACTTGATAATTTAATAGATGGCACGAAAGATCCAGATGTTATCAAGCAGTTGAAAGATGATAATGAGGTGCAGAATAATGCGGTAAAGGCAAAAAAATCTGGAATAGTATCGGATTGTAGACATTTACTAAAACATCCAGATAATTTAATGGATGGCACGAAAGATCCAAAAGTTATCAAGCAGTTGAAAAACGCAAATGTAACATCGAATAATGGTGCTGTAAATCCAAGTGTTAAAGCAAATGATACTCACACAAAAAGTAATAAACAAATGGCTAAACAACAAAGTATTCATTTGGATAGCAAGAGCAAGTCAGTACATAAGCAACAATTGAAAGAATTGCCAAAAACAGGAGTAAACAACGGAAGTAATACAGCAATAATGGCTTTATTTAGTGGTTTAATATTGCTTGTAGTAAGTTTAGTGACAAGATTTATAAAATTAAATAGCCATCAATAATAAAAAGGGCCACACCTTGGTTTAAGATTCCAAGAGTGTGGCCTTCTCTTCTATCACTATGTCACTTTTAATCAAAAGCGACCGTAATTGCTGCATATCAATTAACGATAGGAATGATTAATTGTGAATCATATTTACCACCAGTATAAATCATGTGCATGCCTTTATTTACGGTTTCTTCATGTTCATAACGCGTTTTCATGCCAGGGGTACTATTACCAATTACAATTTCACTACCTTTTACAACAACTTCCAATGTTTCGCCTTGTTTAAATAGCGTGCCTGAAGGTAACAATTCGATTTCAACAGGTACAATCTCATCTTGTGACAACTTTAATTCTGTTTCATGTTTATGCCAAGGTTGCGCGATTGTGGATTTTTCTTGATCTAATTCACGATGTGATACGCGTAACCAACCAGTAGCTACTTGACCATTTTCAATATGATTAAAATCAGGGAAGTTAACTTCATTACCACGACGATCTAACTTTTTAATACCTGCAAATAAATCCATATCGTCTGAGTCTGTAGTGCTTACCCATAGTTTTAAGTTCATGTTTCCAACTAACTCAGTATCTTTGTCAAACGTATATTTAAAACTTACATCTTGTCGTTTATCTTCAGAGTCATATTGTGCGACATGCGCGCTACTAATCTTTGCATGATTCAATGTGTGATTTTCAGCATTCAAATACAATGGTGTATATTCTGTGTTAGGTAAAGGGAACGCTGACGCTGATTTGAATTCGCCTTTATAAAATTGATCTCTAACTTCATAAATGACATGAGGCGTATCTTTCCAATCGCTATTTTCTTCTTTAAGGTAAAAATCAAAGAATGATTTTTGGCGTTCGAGATTTTCTCTAGCGTAGTAACTTTCCCATTCTTTACGTCCATGCACATATAGCCATTTTTCTTCAGATGCAGCTTGTTTAAATCCTTCAAAAGAGCCACGGTTGTGCAAACCTTGTGTAGACCAACTGGCACATGTTAGTAGAGGTGTTTTAATTTGTGATAATGGCACTTGACGCTGTTTCCAAAAATCATCGAACAGAGGGTGTTCTTGTTGTGCTTGAATCAAATCTTCGATATTTGGATTATCTGTCCATCTCGCAAAAATACCTTGAGTCCAGAAACGATAATTAAAAATATACAATAAAATAAGGCAAGCCATGAATCGAGAGTGGCTTGCCTTGCTAAATAACCTAAGCTTATTAAATGATATCTTTATCAATAACATTATTGCTGGATTGCAGTATAGTCTTGACCATGTAACATCCAACGAACACCGTATTTATCGGTAAAGACACCCATTTTGCCACCCCAGAATTGGTCAGCAAACGGTAATTCTATTTCAATTGAAGAATGATCTTTAATTTGCTCATAGAATGCTTCAACTTTATCAGCATCTTCCTTATTGTTAACATCATAATCAATTAATAATGATATGCCATTATTAATTTTGTCAGCGCGACCAAAAGAATCAGAACATAGCACTTTTACGCCAAGCACTTCAAACTCAGCATGCATAGTTGCTTCTTGCGCTTCTTCCTTAGTCATGCCAAAATGTGACGCTTGTTCTTCGCCAACTTCTAAACGTTTAACGTCAGTTGCACCAAATACTTCTTCGTAATATGCAAGGGCTTCTTTTGAATTTTCAAAAGCGATATAAGGGAATAATGCTGTCATATAAAACACCTCAATGTATTATTTTTATTACTAACACCATGTTACATTAAAAAATGGCAAAAGTATAACTTTTACGATGAATTGAAGTCAATCTTTTGTAAAATACACGATAAATTGTAAGATGAAATTGATTTAAATGAAGTAAACATATATATGACATACAAAAAATGAAAATGACACAGAGACGTATGTGTTGTTTAGTGTTTTAAAATTCAAGTTTAAAAATGCTTTTAGATACATAAGGGACTTTCGAAATATAAATGCATTAAAATGAATTTCTAACTTTTTTTGACTGACATTTAATATGAATCATATATAATAGAAGTTAATGATTAAATGTGGGAGGTTAAATCATGATTAATGCTGAACCTATTATCAGTAAAATGAAAAATCAAAAAATTAATTATGACAAGGTGTTGAAGAAATTAATCGGGCAGTGGGAAAGAGAAGCAATCAGACCTAAAATCTTATTGCATAGTTGTTGTGCACCTTGTAGTACATATACATTAGAGTTTTTAACACAATATGCAGACATTGCAATTTATTTCGCGAATTCAAATATTCATCCGAAAAATGAATATTTACGACGTGCTAAAGTGCAAGAACAATTTGTGGAAGATTTTAATCGCAAGACTGGTGCGAATGTGAAGTATATTGAAGCACCTTATGAACCGCATAAGTTTGTGAAAATGGTGAAGGATAAAGAATTAGCTGATGAAAAAGAAGGCGGCTTACGTTGTACCGCTTGTTTTGAAATGCGTTTGGATATTGTAGCGAAAGCAGCTGTAGAACATGGCTATGATTATTTTGGCAGTGCAATCACATTATCACCTAAAAAGAACGCACAATTAATCAATGAACTTGGTATGGATGTCCAAAAAATATACGATGTGAACTATTTGCCAAGTGATTTTAAGAAAAGTAAAGGTTATGAGCGTTCCATAGAAATGTGTAATGACTATAATATCTTTAGGCAGTGTTATTGTGGATGTGTCTTTGCAGCGATGCAACAAGGTATTGATTTTAAAACAGTTAATAAAGAAGCGAAAGCATTTTTAGAACAATATCCAGATTAATCATTGGAAATGAGATAAAAGGCAGGCTCGTATACATGCCATATCCCATTAAAAATTATCAAATAGAAACCCGAGATTTTAGTGAAATGAATCATACTAAAATCTCGGGTTATTTATATAATCGTAAATATTGTAGCTATAATGAATAACTGGATCCTGAGACATAAAACAATGTCTCACTCTAATTACATCATTTTATGAACAAATCTTATAATTGCTAAAATGACAATGACAAGTGTTGAAATAAGTGAAAACACTTTAAACTTTTTGTAGTCATTTTTCGTTTCATTTTCTCCTGTTTTCATCATTTCACGTAGCTCTTGCTCAATTTCTAAATCAAGATCTGTTTTACGATAACCATTCAAACCTTGACGTTCATCTTCTTCAGTTTGATTTTGTTGCTGTGTGTCTTTGTTGTCAGAAGTCGCTACTGTTTTTTTATTATCTGTTTCTTTAGTCATAACAAACGCCTCCGTTATAAAACGCTATATTTAATGATATGTGATATTTAAGCCATTATTTTGAAAAATGGTGATAAATATATCTTCTTGAGTTATATCATAATTTTAATAAGACGATTCAGCAAGTTTTAAAGTATTATTTGACTATGTTGGATTAGGCATCTAGTCCTATAATATCACTGACATTGTCAAAATGATGATCTTTTAAGTAACGTGCGATGCCTTTGTTCATTTTCTTAGTTAAACCTGGGCCTTCAATAACAAGTGATGAATAAATTTGAATAAGTGACGCACCGTGACGCATCATTTTGATTGCATCTTCAGTACTGAATACGCCGCCTGTACCTATAATTAAAAATTCACCATTTGTTTGCTGATAAGCATACTTAATCAATTTTAAATTACGTTCAAATAATGGACGACCACTCAAACCGCCTTCTTCGACTTTATTAGCAGAAGTTAAACCATCTCGTTGTCGCGTTGTGTTTGCTAAGATGATACCGTCAAATGTCTCAGTAATCGCTGGTAATAGTGCTTTTAAGCCATCGAAATCCATATCAGACGTTAGTTTTAAATAAATTGGCACTGTTACATCATGTTGTTTTTTAAATGCTGTTAAAGCTTGGCATAACATTGAAAATTCATCTTTATCATGGAAGTTTTGAAGATTTTCAGTATTTGGAGAACTGATGTTGACTGTGAAAAATGAAACGTCGTGTTTAAACGTATCAATAACCTTTATATAATCTTGATAACGCGCTTCATAAGGTGTCATTTTATTCACACCAACATTGATACCAACAGGTACTTGATAAGCATTTTTACGCAAATGACTTAGTGCTTTGTTCATACCAATATTATTGAAGCCCATTCGATTTATCAAGGCGTCATCTTCTAATAATCTAAACATGCGTGGTTGAGGGTTACCCGGTTGAGGTTTAGGTGTGATACCACCTAATTCTAAAGCACCGAATCCAAGGTGTTCCAATGCTTTTGGTACTTCGCAAGATTTGTCGAAACCAGCTGCTAAGCCAATTGGATTGTCGTACGTATTACCTTGTATCGCTTGTGATAACGTTGGATTCTTATAAGTAAATAGTTTATCGACGACTGGGAATAAAACCGGAAACTTTTGTAACGTTTTTAATGCATCGATAGTTAGTCCGTGTGCTTTTTCGGGTTCGATTTTGAATAAGAAAGGTTTAATTAATTTGTACATGAGTATGCTCCTATTTCATTATATTTGAGGCTTACTATCCTCAACTTAATATATGTGAAATATATTCTTTTAATAGACTAGCATTTCCCTACATAATTTCCTAGTTAAAACTAAAAAGTTTTGAAAATTGACGCAAGTTTGAATAACGTTTTTAAGATTAAATCATCCTAATTAGGCAATATTATAGTATAAAGTAAGTAGATTGGAAGGTGTTTGTATGAATGAACAATGGTTAGAGCATTTACCTTTAAAAGATATTAAAGAGATTTCACCAGTGAGTGGTGGTGATGTAAACGAAGCATATCGAGTCGAAACAGATACGGATACATTTTTCTTACTTGTCCAACGTGGACGTAAAGAATCATTTTATGCTGCAGAAATTGCAGGTTTAAATGAATTTGAACGTGCAGGTATCACGGCACCTAGAGTAATTGCAAGTGGCGAGGTTAACGGTGATGCGTATTTAGTGATGACGTATTTAGAAGAAGGGGCTTCAGGGAGTCAACGCCAATTAGGGCAACTCGTAGCTCAATTACACAGTCAGCAACAAGAAGAAGGCAAATTTGGCTTCTCATTACCTTATGAAGGTGGCGATATTTCTTTTGATAATCATTGGCAAGACGATTGGTGTAACATTTTTGTCGACAAGCGCTTGGACCATTTGAAAGATGAGTTGCTAAATAGAGGGCTATGGGATGCCAACGATATCAAAGTATATGACAAAGTGCGACGTCAAATTGTGGCGGAATTAGAAAAGCATCAAAGTAAACCGTCTTTATTACATGGTGACCTATGGGGTGGTAATTATATGTTTTTAAAAGATGGACGTCCTGCATTATTTGATCCAGCACCATTATATGGTGACAGAGAATTCGATATCGGTATTACAACGGTATTTGGTGGTTTTACGAGCGAATTTTATGATGCGTATAATAAACATTATCCACTCGCAAAAGGTGCATCCTATAGACTTGAATTTTATCGTTTATATTTATTGATGGTCCATTTATTGAAATTTGGTGAAATGTACCGTGATAGTGTTGCGCATTCTATGGATAAGATTTTACAAGATACAACAAGTTAGTTAAGACGTTAGATTGAGATAAATAGATAATATGCACAGATATTTTTACAATGAGAAGCGATACAGCTGCCTCAATAAAAATATTTGTGCTTTTTTATTGTTGGAAAATAAAATTTTAATCGCTATTGTTAATTTCTGTAATGTAAAACAAGGTTGAGTTGCAATAAAAGTGATTTTATAACTTTTTGTTCAATAAAATTCTAGGAATGATACATATTTATTGATACAATAATTTTGAATATAATCATAAAACAATATTTAAGTATAATTGAATGTTTGAATATCATATATTGATACAGTTTCTAATAATTTTAAAATAATTTAAATGGAGAGAGGTGTAAATGATGAGTACAGTTCAAAGTGATATTTTTAAGACCAATAGTGCATCATCATCTATTAAAAGCGCTGTTGAAACATGTAATAATGTGTCGAAACCGGATAAAGATGAAAGTACAACAGTAAGTGGAAATAATAATGCTCATAGTGTGATAGATGATTTGATGAGTAAGAATCAATCTGTTGCTGAAGCAATACGAACTGCGAGCGATAATATACAAAAAGTTGGTGAGGCTTTTGACCAAACTGACGTAATGATTGGTAATGAAATTGGTAAAAATTAAAACGTGGTGAAATGATGTCGAATAAACTGGATGAAATCAATAAAATAATCACAGCGAAACATAAGCAAATGGATGACTTATATGATGAAAAGCGAGAGGTTAAAGCATTGATAGATGAAAGTGATGCGCTTAATCATTCGATAGATCAATTATATCAACATTTAGGTGAGCGTTATTATAGTAGCAATATGGCTAGTCGTATGGAACAGTTCCGCGATGAATTTCATTTTGCGAAACGACGTTCAACGGAAGCGTTATACGAGCAGCAACAGCAAATTCAACATGGCATTCGTAAAGCAGAAGAAGAGATGATTGACTTGGAAATGCGAAGGAATGTTGAAATTGAGACGGTGACAAAGGAGGAAAATAAATGGAAACAATAGGAAGCATTATTTATTTAAAAGAAGGTTCGCAAAAGCTAATGATTATTAATAGAGGACCAATTGTAGAAATTGAAAATCAAAAGTATATGTTTGACTATTCTGCATGTAAATATCCGATTGGTGTTGTGGAAGATGAAATTTATTATTTTAACGAGGAAAATATAGATTCAGTTATTTTTAAAGGTTATTCTGATCAAGATGAGGTTAGATTTCAAGAGTTGTTTGAAAATATGAAACAAAATTTGGATAGTGAAATACAACGTGGAGAAGTTACACCCCAATAAATTTTGTAAAAATATGATTTCTGTCTCACCGCCAAAATGTTATCTCCAAGTACTGAGGCTGGATGATACCATGAAATGTCATTCATAATCATTTGAACTAACCGTAGCATCTTTAAATTTAATAAAAAAGACACATACCAACTTCCGAAATGTAGATGAATCCTCTACAATAGCGGAAGTTTTTCTTTTAATATTGAAATTTCTCAAGGATAGGTCTATACTTTATAAATCGTAATTATTACGATTTATAACCAAAAACAATAACTTGAAATAGATCATTGAGGGAGTGTTAATATGCAACATCATAAAGTGGCTATTATCGGTGCCGGTGCTGCAGGTATAGGTATGGCCATTACCTTAAAAGATTTCGGTATAACAGATGTCATTATTTTAGAAAAAGGAACAGTAGGACATTCATTTAAACATTGGCCGAAATCGACCCTTACGATTACGCCATCATTTACGTCTAATGGATTTGGCATGCCTGATATGAATGCAATTTCCATGGATACTTCACCAGCATTTACATTTAATGAAGAACATATTTCCGGAGAAACATATGCTGAATATTTACAAGTGGTTGCCAACCATTACGAGCTGACTATCTTTGAAAATACAGTTGTCACAAATATATCTGTAGATGATGCATTTTATACGATTGCAACGACAACAGAGACATATCACGCGGATTATATCTTTGTCGCAACAGGTGATTATAATTTCCCTAAAAAGCCATTTAAATATGGTATTCATTATAGTGAAATTGAAGACTTTGATAACTTTAATAAGGGGCAATATGTGGTTATCGGAGGTAATGAAAGTGGCTTTGATGCTGCATATCAACTTGCAAAAAATGGCTCTGACATCGCACTTTATACTAGCACAACCGGTTTAAATGATCCGGATGCTGATCCTAGTGTTAGATTGTCACCTTATACACGTCAGCGACTAGGTAATGTCATTAAGCAAGGTGCTCGCATCGAAATGAATGTACATTATACAGTTAAAGATATTGATTTTAACAATGGACAGTATCATATCAGTTTTGATAGCGGACAAAGTGTGCATACGCCTCATGAACCAATACTAGCAACTGGCTTTGATGCAACAAAAAATCCAATCGTTCAACAATTATTTGCGACAACAAATCAAGATATTAAATTAACAACACATGATGAATCGACACGTTATCCGAATATTTTTATGATTGGTGCGACAGTTGAAAATGATAATGCCAAATTATGCTATATCTATAAATTTAGAGCGCGATTTGCAGTACTTGCACATCTTTTAACACAGCGGGAAGGCTTACCAGCTAAACAAGATGTCATTGAAAATTATCAAAAAAATCAAATGTATTTAGATGATTATTCATGTTGTGAAGTGTCATGCACATGTTAGAAGTGAAATATGATATGAGAACTGGGCATTATACGCCCATACCTAATGAACCTCATTATTTGGTTATTAGTCATGCGGATAAACTTACCGCAACAGAAAAAGCGAAATTAAGATTATTAATCATAAAACAGAAATTAGATATTTCATTGGCAGAAAGTGTAGTTTCTTCGCCTATAGCGAGTGAACATGTGATAGAACAATTGACACTATTTCAACATGAGCGACGACATTTAAGACCTAAAATAAGTGCGACATTTTTAGCCTGGTTGTTGATATTTTTAATGTTTGCATTACCAATCGGTATCGCTTATCAATTTTCAGATTGGTTTCAAAATCAGTATGTATCAGCATGGATAGAATATTTAACTCAAACAACATTGCTCAATCACGATATATTACAGCATATATTATTTGGTGATTATGGTGTGCTATCACTTGGAACATATTCGCTCGTATGGGCATTGCCGGTTGTAATATTGATTAGTTTATCAACTGCTATAATTGATCAAACAGGATTCAAATCATGGATGATATGGGCAATTGAACCATCAATGTTACGGATAGGATTACAAGGTAATGATATCGTGCCACTATTAGAAGGGTTTGGATGTAATGCAGCAGCTATTTCACAAGCAGCACACCAATGCCATACCTGCACGAAGACACAGTGTATGAGTTTAATAAGCTTTGGTAGTTCTTGTAGTTATCAAATAGGTGCGACATTATCTATTTTTAGTGTAGCTGGAAAGTCATGGCTATTTATGCCGTACTTAATATTAGTACTTTTAGGTGGCATCTTACATAATAGGATATGGTTGAAAAAGAATGATCAACAACTTAGCGTTCCGCTACCTTATGATAGGCAATTACATATGCCAAATATACGTCAAATGTTGCTACAAATGTGGCAAAATATACAAATGTTTATCGTTCAAGCGCTACCTATTTTTATCACAATCTGTCTTATTGTTAGTATTTTATCACTAACGCCAATTTTGAATGTTTTATCACAAATATTTACACCTATATTATCGTTATTAGGCATCTCGTCAGAATTGTCACCAGGGATTTTATTTTCAATGATTCGAAAAGACGGCATGCTCTTGTTTAATTTGCATCAGGGCGCCTTATTACAAGGAATGACAGCAACACAGTTACTACTACTTGTGTTTTTTAGTTCAACATTTACAGCGTGCTCGGTCACAATGACGATGCTTTTGAAACATTTAGGTGGTCAGTCAGCACTAAAATTAATTGGAAAGCAAATGGTGACATCATTGTCTTTAGTTATTGGTGTAGGCATCATTGTTAAAATAGTAATGCTGATTATTTAAAAAAATGAACTATAACTGAATATAGAGTCATGTCAGTCAATAGGAGATCTATCTTGGAATATGCTATTCATATGAAGTATAAGAGGAGAGTCGCAGATGAAAATAGTTATTATAGGTGGGTTTTTAGGTGGCGGTAAAACGACTGTCTTAAATCATTTGCTCGCTGAATCATTAAAGGAATCGCTGAAACCAGCAGTCATCATGAATGAATTTGGGAAAATGAGTGTTGATGGTGCCTTAGTATCTGAAGACATACCTTTAAGTGAACTGACAGAGGGGTGTATCTGTTGCGCAATGAAAGCAGATGTATCAGAACAGTTACATCAATTATATTTAAAAGAGCAACCAGACATTGTATTTATTGAATGTAGTGGGATTGCAGAACCAGTCTCTGTCTTAGATGCTTGTTTAACGCCTATTTTAGCTCCGTTTACAACCATTACACATATGATTGGTGTAATAGACGCAAGCATGTATAAACACATTAAATCATTCCCTAAAGACATCCAAGGCTTATTTTATGAGCAATTAGCATATTGTTCTGTCTTATTTGTTAATAAAATAGATTCAGCAGATGTTGAAACGACGAGCAAACTATTGAAAGATTTAGAAGTTATTAACCCAGAGGCCGATATACAAGTTGGTATGCATGGCAGCGTCACTTTGCCAATATCAGTTAGCCAAATGACAGCAACTTCTGAAAATAAACATGAATCATTACACAAAACAATAAATCATCAATTTGTGCAATCACCAGCCAAATGTACTAAAGCACAGTTTATAAAACGTTTAGCATGCCTTCCGTCTCATATTTATAGGTTAAAAGGGTTTATGACATTTGAAGACACCACACATACGTATCTCATTCAATTTACACAAGGACAATATGAATTAACACCTGTAGCATTTTCAAAAAAAGTGCCAGAATATTTGGTGCTTATCGGAAAGGGTATTTCAAAAGAAGACTATCAATGTTTGGAACAGTAGTGTTTTCAGTGGAAGAGAATGGTTAACATGCCTTCATGTATAATAACGAGTTGATTTGAACGTTTAAACGTAAACAAAAATAAGCTTGGTCAGCCATCAAATATAATTTGAAAACTGTCCAAGCTGTTTTATTAGAGAACGATCAATTAACCCCACATATTTAATAATACGTCAGCAAAGCCTTCAGGTTTTTGAATATAACCTAAGTGACCACCTGGAATATCTACAATAGGTATGCCAGTTTCTTTATTTATATAAAAGTTAACATCTTGTGGGAAGGAGCCTCTAGAATCTGTCCCATTTAGTAGGGTGATTTTATCGCTGTATTTTGTGAAATCATCCAAAGTAATATCTGAATGCGTATATTGTCTAATTTCAAATTTTGACCAGAACATCGTACGTTTGTACTGTTCTATACGTCCTTCTTCAGTATCAGCAGGTTGAGACATCATTTTTGCATCAATTGGTGCGATATTTAATGTTTCACCAAATGTTTTCATGCCTTTTTCTAAGCCTTCTGTTAAAATTTGATGCACAATGTCATCATTTTTATCTTTCCAATAAGTACTGTCTGGTAAAAATGTATTAATTGGTGGTTCATGAAATGCAATCTTTTTAACGACTTCAGGGTAATCTTTTAACACATGCATCGCAACGATTGAACCTGAACTTGAACCTAATATATAGACAGGTTTATCACTTAATGACTTTGCAAGTTCGGCAATGTCCTGTGCGTCGCGTTTGACACGATAATCACTGTCAGGGTTTGAAGCGGAATCAGGGAGTGGTTCAGTTAACTCGCTTTCTCCATAATCACGACGATCAACGGCTACAACAGTAAAATGGTCTTTTAACTGTTCTGCAAGAGGCAGAAAAATGTCTCCGGTACCGTTTGCACCAGGAATAAAGATGAGCACGGGTCCTTGTCCGACTTGGTGGTATCGTAATTTAGCGCCTTGTAATTCTAAAGTTTCCATATTCAATGACCTCCATTTGTTAATTGTTAGGTGATAAACCTAATAATTTAGCACCATTTGTATAACTTATTTTCTCTTTTTCTTCATCTGTTAAACCCAGTTCATCTAAAAATACACCTAATTTTTCAGGCTCAATATATGGATAATCAGCAGCATAAAGAATTCTATCAATACCTACTTCTTTCTTGACTAAATCAAACTGTGGCTTCGTTAACATGCCACTCGGTGTGATATAAAAATTATTTTTAAAGTAATAGCTTACAGGGTGGTTCAAATGTTCAGCGAATAAAGCTTCATCCATACGTTCTAAGAAGAATGGGATAAACTCACCCCAATGTCCAATAATCATATTTAACTTTGGATAACGATCAAAAATGCCAGATAATACTAGATGTATTGCATGAATTCCGACATCAATGTGCCAACCATAACCAAAACAAGCAAATGTTGCCGCAGTTACTTCAGGATAATTTCCTTTATAGTATGATTGATAAATGTCACTGTTAACTGGCGCGGGATGTAGATAAATCGGTACGTCTAAATTTTCAGCTGTTTTGAAAATAATGTCATATTTGTCTTGATCAAGAAAACCATCTTGTGCACGTCCCATAATGAGCGCACCTTTGAATCCTAAATCATTGATGCAACGTTCGAATTCTCGCGCTGCGGCTTCAGGCTCATTGATAGGTAAAGTTGCAAAGCCTACAAAGCGATTGGGATATTGTGCAATATAGTTTGCCAATTGATCATTTGCTTTTTGACATAATTCAATGGCTTTCTGACCAACCAAATTTGAAGGAGAACCATTTCCATAAGATAAGACTTGAATTTGAACGTCTTGATTATTCATAAATTGGATACGTTCATCATGATGTGATAATTCGTCGGCATTTGTAAAACCTGTCTTTTTTTCAAGGCCTTCTAACATTACTTTCATCGGTACACCTTTAGGATCTGCTGATATCGCATTCATCGTTTCTTTTTGAATATCTTCAATGACATAATGTTCTTCAAACGTAATACTTTTCATTTACTTCGCCTCCATATTGTATTGCATGTTTATTGCATCTATTGCAGAAGCATTTTTTATATACCTCTAATTTCAATGTTTGTAACATAAAATTGATCTACCAAGGCATCTCTCCATCGCCATTAATAAATGTACCTGTTGGGCCATCTGCACCAATCGTTGCTAATTGAATGATTGGCTTGATTCCTTCAGAAACGTGTTTGGAATTATTACTAAAATCACCAACTAAATCAGTATTTGTAGCGCCTGGATCAGCAGCATTGATTTGCATGTTAGGTAATCCTTTAGCGTATTGTAGCGTTAGCATTGTTACTGCCGATTTAGACGAACAATAAGCTAATGAATTCACTTTAGATTCAGCTGTTTCGGGGTTTGTAACCATTCCAAATGAACCTAAACCACTTGATACGTTGACGACAACAGGTTGTTCAGATTTTTCTAAGAGAGGGACGAATGTATTCATCATTCGTACGATACCGAATACATTCGTTTGATATACTTCTTCAACGTCACGAGGTGTCAATTTGGAAGGTGCTGAAAATTGACCAGATATACCTGCATTGTTAATGAGGATATCAAGACGGCCTTCTTTTTCAGCAATCATGTTATAAGCATTTTTGACTGAGTAGTCACTTGTAACATCTAACTGTACATAATGAACACCTAATTTTTGTGATGCTTGTTGTCCTCTTACATCATTCCGAGAACCTATATAAACTTTGTAACCCAATGCTTTAAGTGCCTCTGCACTTGCATAGCCTAACCCTTTATTGCCTCCTGTGATTAACACAATTTTAGTCATTACGTTCCACCTCATCTAAATAAATGTTTAATAAATAATTTCTGTACGCTTCAATTGAAATATGGCGATGCTCTATTTGGAAGGCAAATACACTAGTTGATAATGATTGCAACAGCATATCTGTTTTGAACTTCGTGTAAGTGTCGTCATCGCTTTTAAATAAGTCATAATAAAAATCAAATAATTCTTGATAAAATGCGCTTTGGTAAAAACGTAATTTATTGTTGCCTGCTTCAATACATTGCAGTAGTGCCTTATTATCGATTTTAAATTGTAAAAGATAATCTAACGACACTTGCATAACCTCATAATTAGAATGATAGTCATCTTTAATTTGCTTAAAATGAGTGATAAAAATATCAAGGTCTCTTTGTATGACGTAGTAGCATAAATCGCTTTTATCTTTGAAATGTCGATACAATGTCCCCATACCGATACCTAGTTCTTTAGCAATACGATTCATACTAATGTTTTCAACGCCTTCTTCATCAAAAAGTTTGTGCGCTATTTCTTCAATTCGTTGCCTATTCTCTTTTGCATCTTTTCGCATGATTACACCTACTTAAAATTCTCTAAAATTGACAAACGGATAACTCTCCGTTTATTATAAAACGTGTTAAGAAAGTTAGCAATGAATTTGCAATAACTATTAAATATCATAAAAGAAAAGAGTGTTGATAATGTCTTTAAATAAAGAGCAAAGACGCATTACGTGCGAAGAGTTGCAAGCACATTTCGAAGCATCAACTTTATCGGTTCAAATGATTGCAGAAAAGCTGAATGTCACTACAGAAGATGTGGAAAAAGTATTAGCTATGACAGCGCCACTAGGCATTTTTAGTCATCAATTACAACGATTTATTCATTTAGTATGGGATGTCAGAGATGTAATAAACGACAATATTAAAGGAAATGGACAAACACCAGAACCATATACGTATTTAAAAGGTGAAAAAGAGGACTATTGGTTTTTAAGATAAAAAGAGGAGTGGATCTAAAATGAAAGATATTTTAGTAATAGGCGCAACAGGGAAGCAAGGTAATGCAGTTGTAAAACAGTTGTTAGAGGATGGATGGTATGTAAGTGCATTAACTAGAAATAAGAATAATCGTAAACTTTCAGACATAGGACATCCGCATTTATCAATCGTTGAAGGTGATCTGAGTGATAATGTTAGTTTGCAATCAGCGATGAAAGGGAAGTATGGCTTATACAGTATTCAGCCAATCGTTAAAGATGATGTTAGCGAAGAATTAAGACAAGGTATGAAGATAATTGAAATAGCTGAGCAAGAAAATATTCAACATATTGTGTATAGTACTGCGGGAGGGGTTAATCGAAATCGAACTGGCCCACACTTTGAAGTACTAGCAAAAATAGAAAATAGATTAATGGAATCTAATATAAATGCAACAGTTATCAAACCATCATTCTTTATGGATAATTTTTTACGCATTGCTAAAGTCGAAGATGAACGTATTACATTACCAGAATTTATTAATCCGAATATAAAATTCACAATGATTTCTTCTATTGATATAGCTAAAATTGCATCGTATATTTTTGCACATCCACAAAGCTTTACGCATCAATCAATAGAGATTGGTTCCGATGAAGTTACATTAAGTGAAGCAGCAACAATTTTTAGTGAAGTGACAGGTAAATCTACTGTTA
Source organism: Staphylococcus sp. MZ3 (assembly GCF_018622755.1). Taxonomy (NCBI): domain Bacteria; kingdom Bacillati; phylum Bacillota; class Bacilli; order Caryophanales; family Staphylococcaceae; genus Staphylococcus; species Staphylococcus sp. MZ3. The sequence continues at coordinate 2,639,946 of NZ_CP076026.1, read as the reverse complement.
TAGAAGGAGAATTTGTTAGTGGTGTTGCAGAAAAGCAATGGTTGGAAGAAAAAGGTTATGAAGTAGACTTTGAATTAATGGCTGAAATAAATCCAACAAGATTATCATTAAGTGATTGGCTTAAAGTCCAAAACTATAATAAGTAATGAATGGGGTGCAATCATGATTCAATCAATGTGGTTTAATTTGCATGTGCAAGATTTAGAAAAGAGCGCACAGTTTTATAAAGCGTTAGGATTTAAAATAAATAGAAACCCACAAATGTTAGATAAAATGGTCGGTATTCAAATAGGTCAAACAACCGTAATTTTAATAGAAAACAAGCATTTTCAAAATGTAAGTCAGCAAAGCCTTAATACTGAACCAAATGAAGTGATGATTTCTCTAGGTGTGAACACAAATGAAGAAGTTGACCAGTTGGTGAATAAAGTGAAAGAAGCGGGTGGCGCAGTCGTTCAAGAACCAACAGTAAGCCAAGGGTTTTATGGTGCAATGTTCAAAGATCTTGATGGACACCATTTTAATTTTTTAGTCTGCTAAAATGAAATTCTCAAAAGAATAAATAAAAAGCCCATACAAAGATGAAGTTTAATGTGCACATGTCGTAAGAGACATGGTGCGACACATTAGTGTCTTCAATCAGTATGGGCTTTGTTTATGAGGTCAGTTGGCACCTTAAGTGCAATACCTCGTGAGCAAATATTAATTTTGAATATAACCGTATTGTTGGCGAAGATCATAAACTTTGTCTGGTGTGACATCCTGACCGATTGGATCAACCACTTTTATTGTGGAAAATGTTGTTAATACTTGTCCTCGGATCATGCTTAAGTAGTCTTGACGCAATGCATGTTGTTCTTGTTTTTCAGCTACAGTAAGTGGTTGGACTTTTTCTTTATTTGCAAGTTCATTAATTCTATCTAAAATTTTCATATTGTCATATCCTCCTTAGAATCAAGTGTTGATATATTTTGAGTTTATTTCTATAAGATAATTTATCAACACATCCAGTAATGTTTTTAGTTTCTCGGTCTTTTGACCAGCAGATTTTTGGAATTAAAATAAGGGGTTTGAGACACGATTTTAATAGTAGTACGATGGCAAAGTGATGTTATTGAAGTGTCGTTTGATATACATGTCTGCAATGTTGTTTTATAAGACAGGATGACGTAACTGAGCAAAGAAATGAGCATTGTCGAATGACATCGTGTGTCTTATTAAAATTGCAATGGGCATAGCATAGGTATATTCACAGTCGATTTTCTTGATTTCTACATTATCATAATACGTAGTGTAAAAGTTATACGACAGTCGATAGTCGATTCGCTTTTTACCACGAGCAATTATTATGTGTTGCTTCAACGTCGACTTTAATTTATTTGTAATGTATGTCACTACACCCAGACTACTCTGATTAATATTTAATATATTATGCGTGCGTTCAAACCCCTGAGGTTCATCTGTCTCGCTCACGTCAATCCCTCCTATCTTAGTATTTAAACAACGCATATCAACTATGCAACATATGTTGTTTAGACATACTATACTACTATGTCGTACGTTTGCCAATAAACACGCACATATCATTTGTTGCCTAAACAACATATTGCCTGAAGTGTTGTTTAAGTACGCAAAAACAAAATGCTTGTCACTAAAATCTTTATGTTTTAATGACAAGCTTATTTTCATTCAGTTAACGACTGCTAATATGACATTGTAGAGTATAGGACGTTGATTTATGTCCTAGACACGGCTAATCAATCGTAATACGTTAAATTTTATTGTGTGTACAAGTATGAACCTAAGTCACATAGTGATTTCAAGATGCATGACTAAATACCAAGTTTTATTAAAAATGTGCTATATGATGAATTAAAAAAGGAAGGTTGCGATCGATAAACACATCGGCTGTCTCTTGACTCGTGTTAAACCAATGTAATGCTAAGCCTGAGATACCAGCTGCTAAAAAACTCGCACTATTTACAATGATATCTCGTTGATGCTCCGGATAGCTGTTTTCTAACATAATCGCAAAAATATCTTCTAATTCATTATTAATACGTTGATGTGCTTTGTTGCAAAATGCTTCACTATTTAATTCGCAAGACTTTGCAGCATCTTTGATATAACTCGCAATTGAAATGAAAATATTACGCAGCACCTTTTCATTAATGACATTAGAAATGCTCAAGTTATCATTCAAGTCTTTTAAAATGGTTACAGATAATGTGTAGTCTAGGAGGTCTTCTTTATCAGTGAAATGAGCGTAAAATGTTGCACGATTTAGCGTAGCAATATCAGTGATATCTTTAACTGTAATTTGAGATAATTTCTTTTCTCTAGAAATTTTAAGAAAAGCATCGACAAGCAATTGTTTGGTTCTAACGATTCTTGGATCTATGGATTTACTTTCCATCATTTGTTCACTACCTAACATCTGTTGTTTTAACACTTATTATCAGTATCTTCTATTATATTGTCAATTGTGTTGATGATATGTAAGTGCTGATACGCTCCTAACAAATAATGTACCTTTTTGGTAAGCATTTGAATGTCTTTCTTCTATTGTATTAATGGATTTTAAAAATGAAGATAAAATAAAAGTGTATTGTAACAATATGTTTGAAAAATTGCCAATTTCTTTATCTAAAAATTCAGAATTTTGTGATATACTATTTTTCATAGTCTTGAGTTATAGATGATACTGCTAGCCTAAATATAACAACATCGGCATGCACATCTTAGAATTTAAGCTAGTGGCAGCTTATAACTTAAGGCTCTTTATTATTTGCATACAGATGTATATACATAAATGGAAGGATGATATTATGACATCAATTAAAACAATTACACCCAAAGATTTTATATTTAGAGTTTTATCAGGTGTCGCCATAGGTATTGTTGCGGGTTTAGTTCCTAATGCGATACTTGGAGAAATTTTTAAATACTTTATGGATTATCATCCGATTTTTAAAACGTTATTAGGCGTTGTCGTTGCAATTCAATTTACAGTACCTGCTTTGATTGGTGCATTGGTTGCAATGAAATTTGACCTATCGCCATTAGCAATTGCTGTTGTGGCAAGTGCAGCATATGTAGGAAGTGGTGCAGCGCAGTTTAAAAATGGTGCTTGGATGATTACGGGTATTGGTGATTTAATTAATACAATGATTACAGCAGCGATTGCAGTGTTGTTCATTTTACTTATTCAACATCGCGTAGGTAGTATGGCATTGATTGTATTCCCAACAGTTGTTGGCGGTATTTCAGGTGCAATTGGTGTTTTAATATTGCCGTATACGAAAATGATTACAACAGCCATCGGTAATATGGTTAATGGTTTTACAGAATTACAACCGATTGTTATGAGTATTTTGATTTCAATGGTATTTAGTCTTATTATTATTTCGCCACTATCAACTGTGGCCATTGCCTTTGCGATAGGTATTACAGGTTTAGCAGCTGGATCAGCTTCAATTGGTATCTCCGCGACTGAAGCAGTATTGATAATTGGTACAAGTAAAGTGAATCGTTTAGGGGTGCCGTTATCCGTCTTCTTTGGAGGCGTTAAAATGATGATACCTAATATGGTGAAATATCCAATTCTTATGTTACCAATATTAACGACAGCCATTGTATCAGGTTTGGTATCAGCATTAGTAGGTATTCATGGAACGAAAGAATCAGCTGGATTTGGTTTTATAGGAATGGTAGGACCGATTAATGCATTTAAATTTATGGAGGTTGATTCTGCTTGGTTGAGTGTCTTACTAATTGTAGTAGCGTTCTTTGTTGTACCATTTGTAATAGCTTGGCTTGCAGATATCATTTATCGTAAAGTGTTTCGTTTATATACTAATGATATTTTTAAATTCATGGGATAATAACAGTATGTTTTTTGAAAATATGAGACCAAAAATTATTTAATGTTATTGTGAATTGCGAGAATAAAGTTTAGCAATATAATTGAGTTGTAGTTATTTGTGCTTATAAAAGATAAGTCAATTCACAAAAGATATGTGTTTTAAAACTTTGGATATACAACAATAATAGCAATCAATACATGTGTGAAAACATATGTGTTGATTGCTTTTTAATTGCGTTTAATGTACGAAAATAAGAGAAGTAACATGTCAGATATATTACAGCTATGTAACAAAAATACAATCTGTAATATTACGAAAGTTGTAATAGTTGAGCTAAACATAGTAAAAATCTTATGTGTTAAAGACTATTTCAAGGGTTTATTGGATTCTAAAAGGCACATATTTCACATTACAGTATAAAACAGCCATATTTCAACATTACAAATTAAACTTGATATTGTAATGTTTTGTAAAGAAAGTGTAATTTACTGGCTGGTTTTTTGTGATATAGTGAGTACCGTTGAAAGAAATAAAAGACAATTTAAACTTGCACTACGACATTCAAATTCAAAATATAATTACTAAAAACATAAACTTACAATTATTACTGGAGGATTTTTTACTATGAAAAAGACAATTATGGCATCATCATTAGCAGTGGCATTAGGTGTAACAGGTTACGCAGCAGGTACAGGACATCAAGCACACGCTGCTGAAGTAAACGTTGATCAAGCACACTTAGTTGACTTAGCACACAATCACCAAGATCAATTAAATGCAGCTCCAATCAAAGATGGTGCATATGACATCCACTTTGTAAAAGATGGTTTCCAATATAACTTCACTTCAAATGGTACTACATGGTCATGGAGCTATGAAGCAGCTAATGGTCAAACTGCTGGTTTCTCAAACGTTGCAGGTGCAGACTACACTACTTCATACAACCAAGGTTCAAATGTACAATCAGTAAGCTACAATGCACAATCAAGTAACTCAAACGTTGAAGCTGTTTCAGCTCCAACTTACCATAACTACAGCACTTCAACTACTTCAAGTTCAGTGAGATTAAGCAATGGTAATACTGCAGGTGCTACTGGTTCATCAGCAGCTCAAATCATGGCTCAACGTACGGGTGTTTCAGCTTCTACATGGGCTGCAATCATCGCTCGTGAATCAAATGGTCAAGTAAATGCTTACAACCCATCAGGTGCTTCAGGTTTATTCCAAACTATGCCAGGTTGGGGTCCAACAAACACTGTTGACCAACAAATCAACGCAGCTGTTAAAGCATACAAAGCACAAGGTTTAGGTGCTTGGGGATTCTAATTCCTTCATAATAAATAAAAGTAATGTTTAGACATTAAATATATAGCTCTTCCCATAGAAATTGGGGAGAGTTTTTTTATTAGAAATTAACGTCTGATTCTAGAGGTTAGGATGTTATTTTATTATTCCTGACGATTTTAATGCCATGATAGAAGAATTAATGTCACTATTAAATTAGAATAAGGCGAAATAAGCAATACACCATGATTCTTTTTACACAAATACTTCAATATGGTGTGAGTATTAGTCATTTCGTATGGTTAAATTTGGAAGTGAGTTGGAAAGATATCACCGTGTATATATTTTAATAACAATACGCGTTAATTTATCAGTTTATTCAACTTTTTAAAAAGTAAATTCGAATAGCATATCTTAATGATTCTGTTACAGTAAGATGCATAAAATATAAAACGAACCTTTTTTTGTAAAAATATAATGAAAATAACAGTTATTTTGCTAAAAATTCAAGAATCTATGATAATCTATGTTATGTAGTAAAATCGACAAATTTATATGTGGTTTGCAGTAATGAAATTAACTGTAATAATTGTTTTCTACTTAATAAAAAATTTAAAACTATCTTAATTAAGGGTTAAATCAATTAATGAAAATCACTGCAATATTTTATTTTCAAAAATATTGTGATATGCTACAAAATAGAGAAAAATAAATGGGGCGTTTATTAACATGGATACAAAAGACTTTAAACGTTTAGAAAAAATGTATTCCCCGCGATACTTACCCGGATTAGATGGATTGAGGGCATTCGCAGTTATAGGAATCATTATTTATCACTTGAATGCACAATGGTTAAGTGGGGGCTTTTTAGGAGTAGATACATTCTTCGTTATTTCAGGTTATTTAATAACAAGTTTGTTGATAAGTGAGTATTATCGGACGCAAAAAATTGATTTGCTAGAGTTTTGGAAGCGACGATTGAAACGACTCATTCCGGCAGTGTTGTTTTTAATTTGTGTCGTGCTTACGTTCACACTGATATTTAAACCGGAATTGATTATACAAATGAAACGAGATGCTATTGCAGCTATATTCTATGTTTCAAACTGGTGGTACATCTCACAGAATGTAGATTATTTTAACCAATTTGCTATTGAACCACTCAAACATTTATGGTCTTTAGCCATTGAAGAACAATTTTACTTGCTTTTCCCATTGGTTATCACGTTCTTATTACATAGATTTAAACCGAGAAATATTATTCAAACGCTATTTATTGTATCGTTGATTTCTTTAGGACTTATGATAGTGATTCATTTCATCACTGGAGATAATTCACGTGTGTATTTTGGGACAGATACACGACTGCAAACTTTATTGCTTGGTTGTATATTAGCATTTATTTGGCCTCCGTTTGCTTTGAAAAAAGATATTTCTAAAAAGATTGTCGTATCATTAGATATTATAGGGATATCTGGTTTTGCGGTTCTAATGACTTTGTTCTTTATAGTTGGCGACCAAGATCAATGGATCTATAATGGAGGATTTTACATTATATCATTTGCAACTTTATTCATTATTGCAATTGCGGTACATCCTTCTAGTTTATTTGCTAAATTTTTAAGTATGAAACCTTTACTAATTATAGGTAAACGATCATATAGCTTATATTTATGGCATTATCCTATCATTGTTTTTGTGAACAGTTATTACGTACAAGGACAAATACCGGTATACGTTTATATTATAGAAATTTTGTTAACAGCGTTAATGGCTGAAATTTCGTATCGCTTTATTGAAACACCTATACGTAAAAAAGGATTTAAAGCTTTTGCATTTTTACCTAAAAAGAAGGGGCAATTTGCTAGAACAGTGTTAGTTATCCTATTATTGGTTCCGTCTATCGTTGTGCTCAGTGGACAGTTTGATGCACTTGGCAAACAACATGAAGCCGAGAAGAAAGAGAAGAAGACGGAATTTAAAACAACGAAGAAAAAAGTCGTTAAAAAAGATAAGCAAGAGGATAAGCAGACAGCGAATAGCAAAGAGGATATTAAAAAGTCATCACCACTATTAATTGGTGACTCGGTCATGGTGGATATTGGTAATGTCTTTACTAAGAAAATACCAAATGCACAAATTGATGGTAAAGTTGGACGGCAACTCGTTGATGCTACACCAATTGTGAAATCGCAATATAAAGACTATGCTAAAAAAGGTCAAAAAGTTGTAGTAGAGCTTGGTACAAATGGGGCATTTACGAAAGATCAATTAAATGAACTATTGGATAGTTTTGGAAAAGCAGACATTTATTTAGTTTCTATTAGAGTACCTAGAGATTATGAAGGTAGAATAAATAAATTAATTTATGAGGCAGCTGAAAAGCGCTCTAATGTACATCTAGTCGATTGGTATAAAGCTTCTGCAGGTCATCCGGAATACTTTGCATATGACGGTATTCACTTAGAATATGCAGGTAGTAAAGCGCTGACTGATTTGATTGTAAAAACGATGGAAACACATGCTACAAATAAGAAATAATTTGATGCACTAAACTTTTGAAATATTACATTACTTCTGATATTTATTATCAAAAATGATGTATTTCATTAAAAGTTTAGTGCTTTTTTATTTTCAAATCCCATGGTAACGGTGCAGAAAAAGTGTTGTAAACATTCTAATTGGTATATTACATTCAATGAAGCTTTATTAGGAACAGATTACATTATGATAACAAAGCCCGCAAGACACCTAATCTCTGTTATAGTTTGTTTTGTCGCAAAACTATAAAAGTTATAATTATTTGCATACTAAAAAAATAAAAAATATAAAATTTAAAATAATTGAGTCGCTAATGACTATATGTATAGAGTGTTTTGATTATTGGGAGGATATTTAATTATGAAAAAAATCGTTACAGCTACAATCGCTACAGCAGGACTTGCCACTATCGCATTTGCAGGACATGATGCACAAGCCGCAGAACAAAATAACAATGGATATAATTCTAATGACGCTCAATCATACAGCTATACGTATACAATTGATGCACAAGGTAATTATCATTACACTTGGACAGGAAATTGGAATCCAAGTCAATTAACGCAAAACAACACATACTACTACAACAACTACAATACTTATAGTTATAACAATGCATCTTACAATAACTACTATAATCATTCATATCAATACAATAACTATACAAACAATAGTCAAACAGCAACAAATAACTATTATACTGGTGGTTCAGGTGCAAGTTATAGCACAACAAGTAATAATGTTCATGTGACTACAACTGCAGCGCCATCTTCAAATGGTCGTTCAATTTCTAATGGTTATGCATCAGGAAGTAACTTATATACTTCAGGACAATGTACTTATTATGTATTTGATCGTGTTGGTGGGAAAATTGGTTCAACATGGGGTAACGCAAGTAATTGGGCTAACGCAGCTGCATCATCTGGCTATACAGTGAACAATACACCAAAAGTTGGTGCTATCATGCAAACAACACAAGGCTATTACGGTCATGTTGCTTACGTTGAAGGCGTTAACAGCAACGGTTCTGTTCGTGTTTCAGAAATGAACTATGGACATGGTGCTGGTGTGGTTACGTCTCGTACAATTTCAGCAAACCAAGCAGGTTCATATAATTTCATTCATTAATCAAATGTAAATCAAATGACGTCAATATTCTCTAACATGAGAGTATTGGCGTTTTTGTTTTATATAAATATAAATGAGAGCGGTTTATTCACTGATCTTTAGGGAACTAAGTAATAAAGTGATAATTTATACTATGTCAGTATGATTGAGAGTGATTCAATTTAGATGAAAACCATGAAAAAATATATTAAAACAGCATTTTTTTGTAGTATGTATTGGTTAATTGTTCAACTAAATATAGCAAATTTAGGTACAAGAATTCCTGATAAGTATTTTCGTCAGAAGTACATAATATTTAAATCATTTAACTTTGAGAAGCATGGAAAATTTTGGAACAAATGGTTTTACGTAAGAAAATGGAAACATAAGATTTTAGATGGTCATCAGCTTAATCAAAATATATATGATCAGCGTCATTTAATGACAATCAATACTGATGAAATTGAAAAAATGATTATAGAGACAAAGAGGGCAGAGTTGATTCATTGGATATCGATACTTCCAGTCATCATATTCAATAAAGGCCCTCGTTTAGTAAAGTATATAAATATTTTCTATGCAATGATAGCTAATGTTCCAATCATTATTGTGCAACGCTATAATCGACCGAGATTAACGCAGTTACTACGCATATTAAAACGAAGAGGTGAACGTCATGACTAAACATATCATCGTTATTGGTGGTGGCTTAGGTGGGATTTCTGCAGCAATTCGAATGGCACAAAGTGGCTATTCGGTCTCATTATATGAACAAAATAATCATATAGGAGGCAAAGTGAATCGTCATGAATCAGATGGCTTTGGCTTTGATTTAGGTCCATCTATTTTAACGATGCCTTATATTTTTGAAAAATTATTCGAATATAGCAAGAAGCAAATGTCAGACTACGTTACAATCAAGCGATTGCCACATCAATGGCGTAGCTTTTTTCCAGATGGAACGACTATCGATTTGTATGAAGGTATTAAAGAAACAGGTCAGCATAATGCGATATTGTCGAAACAGGATATAGAGGAACTGCAAAATTATTTGAATTATACAAGACGAATCGATCGTATTACTGAAAAAGGGTATTTTAACTATGGTTTAGATACACTATCTCAAATTATTAAATTTCATGGGCCATTAAATGCTCTTATTAATTATGATTATGTACATACTATGCAACAGGCCATAGACAAGCGTATCTCGAATCCATACTTGCGACAAATGTTAGGCTATTTTATCAAATATGTAGGTTCTTCATCATACGATGCGCCAGCTGTATTATCTATGTTATTCCATATGCAACAAGAGCAAGGCCTTTGGTATGTAGAAGGTGGAATCCATCATTTAGCCAATGCCTTGGAAAAGCTAGCGCGTGAAGAAGGTGTCACAATTCATACAGGTGCACGTGTGGACAATATTAAAACATATCAAAGACGTGTGACGGGTGTCAGATTAGATACAGGTGAGTTTGTAAAGGCAGATTATATTATTTCAAATATGGAAGTCATACCTACTTATAAATATTTAATTCACCTTGATACTCAACGATTAAACAAATTAGAGAGGGAATTTGAGCCGGCAAGCTCAGGATATGTGATGCATTTAGGTGTTGCTTGCCAATACCCGCAATTAGCACATCATAATTTCTTTTTTACGGAAAATGCTTATCTCAATTATCAACAAGTTTTTCATGAAAAGGTATTGCCAGATGATCCGACCATTTATCTAGTAAATACGAATAAAACTGATCACACACAAGCGCCAGTAGGTTATGAAAATATCAAAGTCTTACCACATATTCCATATATTCAAGATCAGCCTTTTACCACTGAAGATTATGCGAAGTTTAGGGATAAAATTTTGGATAAATTAGAAAAAATGGGACTTACTGATTTAAGAAAACACATTATTTATGAAGATGTTTGGACACCGGAGGATATTGAAAAAAATTATCGTTCTAATCGTGGTGCAATATATGGTGTTGTAGCAGATAAAAAGAAAAACAAAGGATTTAAATTTCCTAAAGAAAGTCAGTATTTTGAAAACTTGTACTTTGTAGGTGGATCAGTAAATCCTGGTGGTGGCATGCCAATGGTTACATTAAGTGGGCAACAAGTCGCAGACAAAATAAACGCGCGAGAAGCGATGAATAGGAAGTGATATCTATGAAATGGTTATCACGAATATTAACAGTAATAGTGACCATGTCTATGGCGTGTGGTGCATTGATATTTAATCGTAGACATCAGCTAAAGGCGAAAACGCTGAACTTCAATCATAAAGCATTAACAATTATTATTCCGGCTAGAAACGAAGAAAAAAGAATAGGTCATTTACTACATTCGATAATACAACAGCAATTTCCAGTAGATGTCATTATTATGAATGACGGATCGACAGATGAAACAGCACGTGTAGCACGTTCATATGGTGCGACTGTAGTAGATGTTGTTGATGATACTGACGGCAAATGGTATGGGAAATCACATGCTTGTTATCAAGGTGTGACGCATGCATGTACGAATCGTATTGCCTTTGTAGATGCTGATGTAACTTTCTTAAGGAAAGATGCTGTTGAAACGTTGATTAATCAGTATCAATTACAAGGTGAAAAAGGATTGTTAAGCGTACAGCCTTATCATATAACAAAGCGTTTCTACGAAGGGTTTTCAGCGATATTTAATTTAATGACAGTCGTTGGTATGAATGTATTTTCTACCTTAGACGACGGTCGGACTAACCAGCATGCATTTGGACCGGTGACATTAACAAATAAAGAAGATTATTATGCAACTGGAGGTCATAAAAGTGCAAACCGTCATATTATTGAAGGATTTGCTTTAGGAAGTGCATATACTTCACAATCATTGCCCGTAACAGTTTATGAAGGGTTTCCATTTGTTGCATTTCGCATGTATCAAGAAGGATTTCAGTCATTACAAGAAGGATGGACAAAGCATTTGTCAACTGGGGCAGGTGGCACAAAGCCTAAGATCATGACAGCAATTGTGTTGTGGTTGTTCGGTTCTATAGCGAGTATTTAAGGGCTATGTCTTAGTTTAAAATATCGCCAAATGTCTGTAAGAAAAATGGTGGCACTTTACTTGAGCTATACTACACAATTTATTTATCTGCATCGAAGGGTCGGCCAATTTTCTAAGTTATTAATGGTATGTCATCCATTGTTATTTATGTTTTTTACTAAAATTTTCATCCAATCTTGGAAACAAACGCATCGTTATGGTGTAGTTGAATGGAAAGGTCGTCAATATTCTATATCTAAAGAACAATAAATCAAGGTAATGGCATTTCAATATAGGAGGACTAGTATGACAATGATGGATATGAATTTTAAATATTGTCATAAAATCATGAAGAAACATTCAAAAAGCTTTTCTTACGCTTTTGACTTGTTACCAGAAGATCAAAGAAAAGCGGTTTGGGCAATTTATGCTGTGTGTCGTAAAATTGATGACAGTATAGATGTTTATGGCGATATTCAATTTTTAAATCAAATAAAAGAAGATATACAATCTATTGAAAAATATCCATATGAACATCATCACTTTCAAAGTGATCGTAGAATCATGATGGCGCTTCAGCATGTTGCACAACATAAAAATATCGCCTTTCAATCTTTTTATAATCTCATTGATACTGTATATAAAGATCAACATTTTACAATGTTTGAAACGGACGCTGAATTATTCGGATATTGTTATGGTGTTGCTGGTACAGTAGGTGAAGTATTGACGCCGATTTTAAGTGATCATGAAACACATCAGACATACGATGTCGCAAGAAGACTTGGTGAATCGTTGCAATTGATTAATATATTAAGAGATGTCGGTGAAGATTTTGACAATGAACGGATATATTTTAGTAAGCAACGATTAAAGCAATATGAAGTTGATATTGCTGAAGTGTACCAAAATGGTGTTAATAATCATTATATTGACTTATGGGAATATTATGCAGCTATCGCAGAAAAAGATTTTCAAGATGTTATGGATCAAATCAAAGTATTTAGTATTGAAGCACAACCAATCATAGAATTAGCAGCACGTATATATATTGAAATACTGGACGAAGTGAGACAGGCTAACTATACATTACATGAACGTGTTTTTGTGGATAAGCGGAAAAAAGCAAAGTTGTTTCATGAAATAAATAGTAAATATCATAGAATATAGGTGGTTGAATAATGAAGATTGCAGTAATTGGTGCAGGTGTCACAGGATTAGCAGCGGCAGCCCGTATTGCTTCTCAAGGTCATGAAGTGACAATATTTGAAAAAAATAATAATGTAGGCGGGCGTATGAATCAATTAAAGAAAGACGGCTTTACATTTGATATGGGCCCCACAATTGTCATGATGCCAGATGTTTATAAAGATGTATTTACAATGTGTGGTAAAAATTATGAAGATTATATTGAATTGAGACAATTACGTTATATTTACGATGTGTATTTTGACCGCGATGATCGTATAACGGTGCCTACAGATTTAGCTGAATTACAGCAAATGCTAGAAAGTATAGAACCTGGTTCAACGCATGGTTTTATGTCCTTTTTAACGGATGTTTATAAAAAATATGAAATTGCACGTCGCTATTTCTTAGAAAGAACGTATCGCAAACCGAGTGACTTTTATAATATGACGTCACTTGTGCAAGGTGCTAAGTTAAAAACGTTAAATCATGCAGATCAGCTAATTGAACATTATATTGATAACGAAAAGATACAAAAGCTTTTAGCGTTTCAAACGTTATACATAGGAATTGATTCAAAACGAGGCCCGTCACTATATTCAATTATTCCTATGATTGAAATGATGTTTGGTGTGCATTTTATTAAAGGCGGTATGTATGGCATGGCTCAAGGGCTAGCGCAATTAAATAAAGACTTAGGCGTTAATATTGAACTAAATGCTGAAATTGAGCAAATTATTATTGATCCTAAATTCAAACGGGCCGATGCGATAAAAGTGAATGGTGACATAAGAAAATTTGATAAAATTTTATGTACGGCTGATTTCCCTAGTGTTGCGGAATCATTAATGCCAGATTTTGCACCTATTAAAAAGTATCCACCACATAAAATTGCAGAATTAGATTACTCTTGTTCAGCATTTTTAATGTATATCGGTATAGATATTGATGTGACAGATCAAGTGAGACTTCATAATGTTATTTTTTCAGATGACTTTAGAGGCAATATTGAAGAAATATTTGAGGGGCGTTTATCATATGATCCTTCTATTTATGTGTATGTTCCAGCGGTCGCTGATAAATCACTTGCGCCAGAAGGCAAAACTGGTATTTATGTGCTAATGCCGACGCCGGAACTTAAAACAGGTAGCGGAATCGATTGGTCAGATGAAGCTTTGACGCAACAAATAAAGGAAATTATTTATCGTAAATTAGCAACGATTGAAGTATTTGAAGATATAAAATCGCATATTGTTTCAGAAACAATCTTTACGCCAAATGATTTTGAGCAAACGTATTATGCGAAATTTGGTTCGGCATTCGGTTTAATGCCAACTTTAGCGCAAAGTAATTATTATCGTCCACAAAATGTATCGCGAGATTATAAAGATTTATATTTTGCAGGTGCAAGTACGCATCCAGGTGCAGGCGTTCCTATTGTCTTAACGAGTGCGAAAATAACTGTAGACGAAATGATTAAAGATATTGAGCGGGGCGTGTAAGGGAGTAGTCTAAGAGAAAGATGTGAGAAAAGTATAAGGGGAACGTAAAAGGCATAGTGAAATAAGTAAGTTCTAAAGAAGTTTTATTTAACAATGAATAGACGCCTGTTAAGGTTCACGTTTGAATACGTACCTTGAGGGGCGTTATACTTTATATAAGCATATCTAACTGGTTGCGCATGCGGATATGCATGACAGTTAAATCATAACGATTGAGTGTATATTAATCTGAAAATTCCTAATATTGACAATAATATTGTACCTACCTAAAATGAAAATAAATTCATTCAATACAACGTGTGTCATAAGTTCTGTTGAACATAACGGTGAATGGCGATGTCATTGTAACCATCTAAATGAGAGCGATACAAGTTGTTAGGATTATGATAGTCGCCCAGGCTATGTTTAATGATAGAGGAGGAATTTGATGATCTCTAACAAATTAGCAAATATCCCTGATAGTTATTTCGGGAAAACGATGGGACGTAAAATCGAACATGGACCATTGCCATTAATTAATATGGCAGTTGGAATCCCTGATGGGCCCACGCCACAAGGTATTATTGATCATTTTCAAAAAGCACTAACTATTCCTGAAAATCAAAAATATGGTGCTTTTCATGGTAAAGAAGCGTTCAAGCAAGCTATTGTAGATTTTTATCAAAGACAATATAATGTGACGTTAGATAAAGAAGATGAAGTATGCATTTTATATGGTACAAAAAATGGATTAGTGGCAGTACCAACATGTGTTATCAATCCAGGAGACTATGTATTACTACCTGATCCAGGCTACACGGATTATTTAGCAGGTGTACTTTTAGCTGATGGCAAGCCTGTCCCGCTTAATTTAGAACCGCCACATTATTTGCCAGATTGGTCCAAAGTTGATTCACAAATAATAGATAAAACAAAACTCATTTATTTAACGTATCCAAATAATCCAACTGGATCGACAGCTACGAAAGAAGTTTTTGATGAAGCGATAGCTAAATTTAAAGGTACAGACACTAAAATCGTGCATGATTTTGCTTATGGTGCTTTCGGTTTCGACGCTAAAAATCCTAGTATACTTGCTTCGGAAAATGGGAAAGATGTTGCGATTGAAATTTATTCCTTGTCTAAAGGTTATAACATGTCAGGTTTTAGAGTCGGTTTTGCAGTTGGTAATAAAGATATGATTCAAGCTTTGAAAAAGTACCAAACGCACACAAATGCTGGGATGTTTGGTGCATTACAAGATGCCGCAATATATGCTTTGAATCATTATGATGATTTTTTAGAAGAACAAAGCAATGTATTTAAAACACGTCGTGACCGATTCGAAGCCATGCTTACAAAAGGTGATTTGCCATTTGTTCATGCTAAAGGTGGCATATATGTATGGTTGGAAACACCGCCTGGTTATGACAGCGAGCAATTTGAGCAATTTTTAGTGCAAGAGAAGTCAATACTTGTTGCTCCAGGGAAACCATTTGGAGAGAATGGTAATCGTTATGTGAGAATTTCATTGGCGTTAGATGACCAGAAATTAGATGAAGCTGCAATAAGATTAACAGAACTAGCATATTTATATGAATAATAAAGTTAAGGGTGATGTTAAAATGACAAAAATTAAAATCATGAGTGTACGTGATGAAGATATGCCTTATATCAAGGCGTGGGCAGAGAAACATCATGTTGAGGTAGATATTACTAAAGAAGCATTAACTGATGACAATGTTGAAGGTGTCGCTGGTTATGATGGCTTATCGCTATCACAACAAATACCATTATCAGAGCATGTTTATAAACGATTAAATGAACTAGGTATTAAACAAATCGCACAACGTAGTGCTGGATTTGATACATATGATTTGGAGTTAGCAAACAAGTATAACTTGATTGTGTCAAATGTGCCGTCATACTCTCCGAATTCAATTGCGGAGTTTGCTGTGAACCAGGCTATTAATGTGGTTCGTCATTTTAATCAAATTCAAACGAAAGTGCGGGAGCATGATTTTAGATGGGAACCTACTATTTTATCGAAATCCATTAAAGATTTAAAAGTAGCTGTTATTGGTACAGGTCGAATTGGCCGTGTAGTAGCCGATATATTTGCCAATGGTTATCAAAGTGATGTGGTCGCATACGACCCGTTTCCTAATGCTAAAATTGCAACGTATGTCGATTACAAAGATACGATAGAGGAAGCGGTTGAAGGTGCTGATATCGTGACATTACATGTACCTGCAACGAAATATAATCATTATCTATTTAATGCTGAATTATTTAAACATTTTAAAAAGGGCGCAGTATTTGTCAATTGTGCGAGAGGTTCTTTAGTAGATACTAAGGCGTTATTAGACGCATTAGACAATGGTGTGATTAAAGGTGCAGCACTTGATACGTATGAATTTGAACGCAAACTTTTCCCAAGTGATCAAAGGGGCAAAACACTGAACGATCCATTGTTAGAATCGTTGATTGACAGGGAAGATGTCATATTAACACCACATATTGCGTTTTATACTGAAGCTGCAGTTAAAAATCTAATTGTCGATGCATTAGATGCAACATTAGATGTATTGCAGACTGGAGATACTAGGTTACGAGTAAATTAAAAATCGAACTGATGAGATAATTTGGATTGTTGGGATTCTCATCAGTTCGATTTTTTAATTTGGTGTTGATGACGTTGAATATTGCCTAATTAAACGACATCGTAACCTTGATCTTCAATTGCGTCTTTCATTTGAGATACAGCAACTTTACTGTCATCATATTGAACACTTACTTGACCATTTTCAAGGTTAACGTCAGCTGAAGTGACACCGTCAATATTATTTAATGCAGATTCAACAGCACTTTTGCAGTGACCACAGCTCATACCTTCAACATTTAAAATTTCTTGTGACATAGCATTCACCTCCTTTTAGAGCCACTTATTATTTATAATAATTAGTGGCTCTTATGCAGTTGGAGCGAAGATCCAACTGTAAACCATAGTGTACTTATTATTTATAATAATTAGTGGCTCTTATGCAGTTGGAGCGAAGATCCAACTGTAAACCATAGTGTACTTATTATTTATAATAATTAGTGGCTCTTATGCAGTTGGAGCGAAGATCCAACTGTAAACCGTAGTGTACTTATTATTTATAATAATGTTGGAGAGCCTGAGACATAAATCAATGTTCAATGCTCTACAAAGTTATATTGGCAGTAGTTGACTGAACGAAAATACGCTTGTAACAAGCTTTTTTCAATTCTAGTCAACCTTGCCGGGGTGGGACGACGAAATAAATTTTACGAAAATATCATTTCTGTCCCACTCCCAAGATACACTAATTCGCCAAGCGAAAAGTGTAACTATATATGCAGTTGGAGCGAAGATCCAACTGTAAACCGCGACATTATAGAGCCAATCACTAGCCTATCTCAGAATCACCAACGAATCCTTCATTATTAAGGAATCTAGGCATCTTTACGGCGTGGTTCTAATCGCATCTTTTTCAATCTAAGTGCGTTTGTGACAACACTTACTGAACTTAGTGCCATTGCAGCACCAGCAACCCATGGCGCAAGTAAGCCCAATGCAGCTATAGGGATACCGGCAATATTATAGCCGAATGCCCAAAATAGATTTTGACGAATATTACGAATGGTTGCTTTACTTGCATAAATGGCTTTAGGAATAAGCATCAAGTCGCCACCAAGAATAGTAATATCAGCTGCTTCAATGGCAACTTCTGTACCTGTACCAATGGCGATACCGATATCAGCTTTAACTAATGCAGGTGCATCATTTACACCGTCACCAACCATCGCAACCTTCTTACCTTGTTGCTGTAGTTTCGTAATTTGTGCAGCTTTTTCTTCTGGTAAAATATCTGCAATAACAGTATCTATGCCTACTTGTTTAGCAATGGCTTGAGCAGTGTTTTTATTATCGCCAGTTAACATGGCAACTTCAATGCCCATATCATGCAATTGTTTTATAGCATCTTTGGCATGATCTTTTACAGTATCTGCCACTGCGATGATACCAGTTAATGAATAATTAACAGCAATGAGCATAGCAGTTTTACCATCTCGTTCATAATATGTTAAATCATCAGAAATATGCTTAGGCAAGCTAATATCATTGTCAGCCATTAATTTACGGTTACCAACCAATATATGGTGATGATCAATCGTTGCTTCAATACCATGGCCAGGTACTGCTTTAAATGTTGTTGTCTCAGTTAATGTTAATTGCTTTTCTTTTGCATAATTGACAATGGCTTCTGCCAATGGGTGTTCAGAATCTTTTTCAGCAGTAGCAAGCAGTTGTAGCGTTTGATCGTCGCCATGATAATCTGTCACGACTGGACGACCATTTGTAATGGTACCCGTCTTATCTAAAACGATGGTATCAATTTGATGTGTGCGTTCAACAAACTCGCCACCTTTAAATAAAATACCATTTTCAGCAGCGCGACCAGTACCTACCATAATAGAAGTTGGTGTAGCAAGTCCTAATGCGCATGGACAAGCAATGACAAGAACGGAAATACTCGCAACAAGTGCAGGTTCAAATGTACCTGGTGTAACTAAAGTAATCCACACGATAAATGTTAATAGTGCGATACCAACAACGATAGGAACGAAATAACCAGAAATAATATCTGCCAATCGTTGAATCGGCGCTTTAGAACTTTGAGCTTCTTCGACAACTTTAATAATATTTGCCAACGCAGTGTCCCCGCCAACTTTTGTTGCTGTCATAGTAATAGTACCGTTTTTGTTCATCGTTGAACCAATTATAGTATCATCAACATTCTTCTCAACAGGGATAGATTCACCTGTTAACATAGATTCGTCGATGGCAGTCATACCTTTAATAATTTTGCCATCAACAGGTATCTTTTCACCTGGTTTAACGATAAGTGTATCTCCAACATGTACTTCATTTAGAGGAATCATCACTTCATTACCATCTTTTAAAATGCGTGCTTCTTTAGCTTGTAAACTTAATAATTCGCCAAGCGCATTGGTTGTTTGAGACTTCGCTCTAGCTTCTAAATACTTACCGAATAAGATTAAGGTAAGTAGTACGGCGCTTGTTTCAAAGTATAAATGCGGTTGCGTTGTTGAGCCATTTAGCCAACGAACCATTTCATAAATACTGTAAAAATATGCTGCACTTGTACCAACAGCAACAAGTACATCCATATTGGCGCCACCATTTCTTAAGTTTTTATAAGCACCTACATAAAATTGCCATCCAATAATAAATTGTACAGGTGTAGCTAAAATAAATTGGAACCATGGATTCGTAAATAGTGCTGGTATATGCATATTGAAAAGATGCACAAACATTAACATTAATAGTGGTAAAGATAATACTGCTGATATGATAAGCTTAATCAATTTATGTTGTAGCGCTTCAGCTTTGCGTGACGTTTGATCTTTATTGTTATCTTTAATAGACGCGTCATAACCTAATTTTTGAATGCGAGTGACAAGTTTATCAGCATCTGTTTCTTCAGGATAATAGTCAACTTTAGCTTGCTCTGTTGTTAAATTGACCGTTGCATTTTGAACTCCGTCCATTTTATTTAACACTTTTTCAATACGGCTTGAGCATGCAGCACAAGTCATACCTGTAATGTCTAATTCGACAGTTTCTACAGTGACACCGTAACCTAAATGTTGAATCGTATTAATAAATTCTTGGACATCATGTTGATTAGGGTTATACTCAACAGTTGCTTTCTCTGTAGTTAAATTCACTTGGGCATTAACGTCATCAAGTTTATTCAGTTTCTTTTCGATACGATTTGAACATGCGGCACAAGTCATACCAGTGATATCTAATGTTGTTTTTTTCGTATTAGCCACATTATTGCCTCCCTGTGATTCATTGTTACACGTCTAATGTACCCCCTATAGGTATATAAGTCAATCGTTGCGTTTTACTTTTACCAATTTTAAAAAGAAAAAGAGAGATTGCCGTGCAAACATTGCACAACAATCTCTCTATTTAGCATCTATATAAAAGAAGTCGTAATTAATATTAAAGGATGTATGAATGAAAGGTAAAACTTAAATGACTTCTGGATTTGCAATTCTTAGGTGACTTAAAAGAAATCAGATGGGTTAAATTCTTTCGCATGTAAATTTTTAAAATTATTAAGATGGATGACTTTATCATCATCTTTGTTGTCTGACAACTGACGACTCGTGTCGTTTGTCATTTCGTAATCTTGTATCGTTTTGACCAAACCTAAAATGATTAAGATAGCAACTGTGCCTGTAATTAATATTCTCATCGCTATCATACTCCTTTATATTTCTCTTACTCACATTGTACGTTAATAGATTAAAAAATGAATGCGTCTGTAGTATTGAATTTATCTACTACTTTAGCAGTATTTGATGCGAGAATTGTATAGATAAGGGTGATAAGGTCATGATTTCATAATGTTATAGCGTATTAGTTGCATAGGCGAATGTTTATTTGATTAACTTTTAAACAAGTAAATAAGTTATTAGGAGTTGAAAGGTGTAATGACTGAAAAAGAAAAAATGTTAGCAGAAAAATGGTACGATGCAAACTTTGATCAAGACTTAATCAATGAACGTGCACGAGCGAAAGATATTTGCTTTGAATTAAATCATACAAGACCGAGTGCTACAAATAAAAGAAAGGAATTAATTGATCAATTATTTCAAACAACAACAGACAATGTAAGTATTTCGATTCCTTTTGATGCAGATTATGGTTGGAACGTTAAACTAGGAAAAAATGTCTATGTAAACACCAATTGTTATTTTATGGATGGTGGACAGATTACAATTGGCGATAATGTTTTTATAGGACCTAATTGTGGATTCTACACAGCGACACATCCACTTAATTTTCATCATAGAAATGAAGGTTTTGAAAAAGCCGGACCCATTCATATTGGCAGTAATACTTGGTTTGGCGGTCATGTAGCCGTGCTACCAGGGGTGACGATTGGAGAAGGTAGTGTGATTGGTGCTGGTAGTGTTGTCACTAAAGATATTCCGCCACACAGCTTAGCGGTTGGAAACCCTTGTAAAGTCGTTCGTAAAATTGATAATGACCTACCATCCGAAACATTAAATGACGAAACGATAAAGTAGCAGTTGCGACCCATATAAATTTTAAAAAGTAACCAATCAATTTCAAAATGCTTGAGAATAAGTGATAAAGTATAAAAATGAAAGCGATTGCAAAACTAACCTTAATCATAGTAAAATGAGTTTAAATGATGTTATATCATTAAATCAAAGGGTTAAACCACTTTCAAAATTTATAGGGGGTAAGTGTACATGGTAGTAGAATTTAAAAATGAACCTGGTTACGATTTTTCAGTCCAAGAAAATGTGGATATGTTTAAGAAAGCATTGAAAGACGTGGAAAAAGAATTAGGTCAAGACATACCATTAGTGATTAATGGAGAGAAGATTTTCAAAGATGACAAAATTAAATCAATCAATCCTGCAGACACATCACAAGTGATTGCAAATGCATCAAAGGCAACAAAACAAGATGTTGAAGATGCGTTTAAAGCAGCAAACGAAGCTTATAAATCTTGGAAAACATGGTCAGCAAATGATCGTGCAGAGCTTATGTTACGTGTTTCGGCAATTATTCGTCGTCGAAAAGCGGAAATTGCAGCAATTATGGTTTATGAAGCAGGTAAGCCATGGGATGAAGCAGTTGGTGATGCAGCTGAAGGTATTGATTTTATTGAATACTATGCACGTTCAATGATGGACTTGGCTCAAGGCAAGCCAGTACTTGATCGTGAAGGTGAACACAATAAATATTTCTATAAATCAATTGGTACAGGTGTTACAATTCCGCCGTGGAACTTCCCGTTTGCGATTATGGCTGGTACAACTTTAGCACCAGTTGTGGCAGGTAATACAGTGTTATTGAAACCTGCTGAGGATACACCTTATATCGCTTATAAATTAATGGAAATTTTAGAAGAAGCAGGATTACCAAAAGGCGTAGTTAACTTTGTTCCTGGTGATCCGAAAGAAATTGGTGATTACTTAGTTGATCATAAAGATACGCATTTCGTTACATTTACAGGATCACGTGCGACAGGTACTAGAATTTATGAACGTAGTGCCGTAGTTCAAGAAGGTCAAAACTTCTTGAAACGTGTTATCGCTGAAATGGGTGGTAAAGATGCCATTGTAGTTGATGAAAATATTGATACAGATATGGCGGCAGAAGCTATTGTAACGTCAGCGTTTGGTTTCTCTGGTCAAAAATGTTCTGCATGTTCACGTGCAATTGTGCATAAAGACGTTTATGACGAAGTATTAGAGAAATCAATCAAATTAACAAAAGAATTAACGTTGGGCAATACTGTAGACAATACGTATATGGGCCCAGTTATTAATAAAAAACAATTTGATAAGATTAAAAATTATATTGAGATTGGTAAAGAAGAAGGTAAATTAGAACAAGGTGGCGGCACTGATGATTCAAAAGGTTACTTTGTAGAACCAACAATCATTTCAGGACTTAAATCTAAAGATAGAATCATGCAAGAAGAAATTTTTGGTCCAGTTGTTGGCTTTGTGAAAGTTAACGATTTTGATGAAGCCATTGAGGTTGCAAATGATACAGATTACGGTTTAACTGGTGCAGTGATTACAAATAATCGCGAGCATTGGATTAAAGCGGTAAACGAATTTGATGTAGGTAATTTATACCTTAACAGAGGTTGTACTTCAGCAGTTGTTGGATACCATCCATTTGGTGGTTTCAAAATGTCAGGTACGGACGCTAAAACAGGTAGCCCAGACTACTTATTACACTTCTTAGAACAAAAGGTTGTTTCAGAAATGTTCTAATGCTTCATAATGAACAAGGGCCATCCATTGCGGTTGGCTCTTTTTATTTATAACTTTAAAAATTAAGTAATAGCAACCATATTTTTAGAAAAGGATTATAGGCATAAGAATGTGAGATATGTTATTTTAATAATCATGGCAATTGTATTAGCAATTTGGTCATTTAAACAACTGAGTCAAAGTCATTTAGATAGCGGATTTATTTTTTTCTTCATAGTTTATGTGTTGTGTATCAGTTATTTTAATAGCGATAAGCACGATAAAAATAAAAAACGATAGTAGTACACGAATTCATTAACGTGTACACTATCGTTTTTATTATGAATGTTGGTAACGCTCATGAGTTTCTCATCTACTATTTAATCTTAATATTGATTAATCTATGGAAAATGTTATCAATATCTTCGCCAGGCCAATCAATTTTTTCATCTTTTATCCAATGTATAAAACCTTCAATCAACGAGTCATAAATATAAAATATGAGATTATCTGGGATATCGCTGTCAATATCGATACGGTCTCTATTATTTTTGATATCGTTATGCATAATTTTAATGCAGACATTTTTTAATACTTTATTAAATTCAGCGTCTTCTTCTTGGAATTCTGCGATTTCTCTCAAATCCTCTTTATTATTAATCGTATCACTCATCGTTTGGAATGGATGGTTAAGGCGATCGCTAATGTCTCTGGCGAAATAGTCTTTAGTCAATTGATTGAACAAATACTCTAGAAGATCATATTTATCATAAAAATGTTTATAAAATGTTGTGCGGTGTACGAGTGCATTGTCGCAAATTTGATTGACAGTAATCGTTTGGAATAATTGCTGTTCTAACAATTGTAGCAAGCTACTCGACAATGCTTTTTTTGTCTTTATAACTCGTAAATCAGTCTCTTTCATCTACATTTCTCCTTTGTGTGTAGTTTAATATACAAAATTTTCCAATTGATTCTTTAAGAGGTCGGGGATAGATACTATAATCGAACAATAATCTACACTGTATATTTAAACTATAACGTTGATTTTAAAAGGAGGCAATATACTTTGGCAAAATTTTTATATAAGATGGGGACATTCATCGCAAAACATAAATGGTCCGCGGTCATTGCATGGATAGTGATTGTAGCTGCAATATTGATACCACTTGCTACAAATGCACCGAAATTTGACAATGATATTAAAATGACAGGATTAGAGTCGTTAGATACGAATAAAAAGATTGAAAAACATTTTAATCAAGATAGTGAAAAGGCACAAATACGTGTTGTCTTTAAGACGACTAAAGATGATGGTATTGTGCAACCGAACATTACTAAAGATATTAAGAAAACGTTAGATGATATTAAAAAAGATGACAAGCACATTGATAAAATATCAGATCCTTATGAAAATAAGCAAATTAGTAAAGATAAAACAACAGCATTTGCAGATATCACATATGACGTTAGTCAAACATCTTTAAAAGATGGCTCTAGAGATAATGTTAAAAGTCATTTGAAAGACTTACGTGACAATCATAATGTACAAACAGAGTTAACTGGTACAGGAATGACATCTACAGAAGTAGGCGGTAATTCTGAACTAGTTGGTATTATTGTTGCATTTGTAGTGTTATTGATTACATTTGGTTCAGTCATTGCTGCAGGATTACCAATTATAAGTGCATTGATTGGTCTAGCCTCTGGTGTAGGTATTATCAGTTTGTTAACTTATGCATTTGATATACCAAATGTCACATTGACATTAGCCGTAATGATTGGACTAGCAGTTGGTATCGATTATGCTTTGTTTATTTTATTCAGATATCGACAAGTTATGAAAACTGAAACAGATTACATTAAAGGCATTGGTCTTGCAATAGGAACAGCAGGTAGTGCAGTTGTTTTTGCTGGTGTAACAGTTGTAATTGCCGTATGTGGTTTATCATTAGTAGGCATTGACTTCTTAGCAGTGATGGGGTTTGCTTCGGCAATTAGTGTTATATTTGCTGTATTCAGTGCACTGACTTTATTACCTGCGTTAATTAGTATTTTCCATAAACGCATTAAAGTGAACAAATTGCAGTCTAATTTTAAAAAAGATATTGATACGCCTTGGTCTAAATTTATTACAGGAAATGCACTTGCGGCAGTATTACTAGGTTTAATCATATTAGTAGCAGCTGCAATACCAGTTAGTCATATGCGACTTGGTATTCCAGATGACGGTGTTAAACCAGCAGATTCTACACAGAAAAAAGCTTACGATATAATCTCGGATAAATTTGGTGAAGGATTTAATGGCCAAATTCCGATGTTGATAAATGTGAAAGATAAAAAGGATGATCCACAAGGATTACAACAAGATTTACAGTCTGTATATAAAGATATTAAAGATAAGAAAAATGTAGATATCGTTACGCCGCCACAAATGAGTAAAGATAATGATTACGCTTTGATGGTCGTAATACCTAAGCAAGGGCCTAATGCAGAGAGTACAAATGATTTAGTGCATGATTTACGAGATTATCATAAAGATGCACAAGATAAATATGGGTTCAAAACGGAGATTTCGGGACAAAGTGTCATTAATATTGATATGTCTAAAAAGTTAAATGAGGCGATACCTTTATTTGCCTCAGTCATTGTTGTATTAGCATTTTTCTTATTAATGATTGTCTTCCGTTCAATTCTAATACCATTAAAAGCAGTTTTAGGATTCGTCTTGTCATTAATGGCAACATTAGGATTTACAACATTAGTAATGCAAGATGGTTTTATGAAAGGTCTGTTTGGTATTGAAACGACAGGACCAATGCTAGCATTTTTACCGGTTATTACTATAGGTATCTTATTTGGATTAGCGATGGATTATGAAGTCTTCCTTATGTCGCGAATTCATGAAGAATATAGTAAAACAGGGGATAATGATTATTCTATCAAAGTAGGATTGAAAGAAAGCGGTCCTGTTATTGTAGCAGCTGCATTAATTATGTTTAGTGTCTTCTTTGCGTTTGTATTCCAAGAAGATGTCATGATTAAATCAATGGGTATGGCATTAGCGTTTGGTGTACTCTTTGATGCCTTCGTAGTCAGAATGATGTTAATTCCTGCATTAACGAAATTGTTTGGAAAAGGTTCGTGGTATTTACCAGCATGGTTGAATCGCATTATTCCACGAGTTGATATTGAAGGACATGCACTTGAAAAATATAAAACGGTTGAATCACAGGAATCTGAAGCTAAAGATAGTAAGGAAACATACGACACAACCTTTAAAGTATATCCACAAGGTGCAACAAATGTATCGAAACATCAAGATGCACATGGGCAAGATGATGCACATTCAATAGTACTAGATGATAAAACGATGGCATTGTACCAAGAAGTGAAACAGCAATCAGCAAGTTCATTGTTCTTATATGATGCTTTAATAGATTATCAAAACAAGCATCAACTAAATTCAAAACAACAAGCAACGAATATAGAACAGTTGAATAAAAATATTGAAAAGCTCAATCAATTGTTAGAAAAAAATCTACGAAATAAATCATAAAATAACATGTACATGCCTCCGCTTTAAATGTCTATCAATGACATTTGAAGCGGAGGTTTTTTGCATGGAAGTGATTATACAAAACATTTTTGCAATGTCACAAATTTTACATGAAAAATGAAAATTATTTAAATAAAGTATTGCGAGCTACAATTTTAAGGGTTATGATTTTTAAGTGATAATGATTATTATTTCTAATAGGAGAGCGAAATAGTATGTTAAACATTAAAAATGGTGAAATGAATAAGGCTTATAAAATAAAGCGAATGGATATTGCTAATGAGAATATGTTGTATCGTCTAAGTGCCTTTGGGTTAACAGATGACGCTATCATAACGATTAAACAAAAATGTTTATTTAAAGGGCCATGTATTATTGAAGTAAACGGACAACAGTTAAGTATTAGACATTGCGATGCTTGTTCTATTGCATTAGAAGAATAGGAGCCGGACGAATGGAAAATTATTGTATTTTAGGAAATCCTAATGTTGGTAAAACATCTTTGTTTAACGCTTTAACTGGTTCGTATGAATATATAGGCAACTGGAGTGGCGTAACGGTAGAGAAAAAAGTAGGGAAACTTAAAGAAAATGTAGGACAATTAATTGATTTACCAGGTACATATGATTTATCGCCGATTTCTAAAGATGAAACTGTAGTGACAGACTATTTATTAAACGATTCATTTTCAGGAATCATTAACATTGTTGATGCGAGTCAACTAAAAAGAAATATGCAATTAACAGTACAATTGTTAGAACTTAATCAACCAATATACATCGGATTAAATATGATTGATGTAGCTACAAAGCGCGGGATAAAAATCGATTATCATAAATTGATGAAAAAGTTAAAAACACCTATTTTTCCAGTTGTGGCACGTACAGGCAAAGGAACAAAATATTTACTTGGCGAAATAAAGCATCTAGGGGAAGGGTATCAACCGCATTTTAAAATCAATTATGGTGAGAAGATTGAAGAGACAATTAAAAATATGTGTCAAATAATAATGACAGAGACATCTCATGATAAGTATCAAGCTAGGTTTATTGCGATTCAATTCTTATTAAATAACATGCAAATTGCAAACGAACTTAATTCAGAGGTTGTAAATAAATTGTCGAGTTTACGTGATCAAGTTGCTGAACAAGTAGGGGCTGTATCTGTTCGTCGAGAGATGGAGCGTATACGCAATCATTATATTGAGACGTTATTGCAAGACGTGGTAACGTATCCAGATGAAGATAAGCAATATTTCAGCTCTAGAATAGACAAGATATTAACACATAAATATATAGGGATGCCTATCTTTCTAGCAATTATGTGGTTGATCTTTCAAACTACATTTACATGGATTGGCACACCTTTGTCGGATCAACTCGATGCATTTATAGGTGGTACATTTACAGATAGTGTGAAGACGATTATGAATTATCTAGGGGTTATACCATTTTTACAAGATTTAATTACAGATGGCATTATTGCTGGTGTAGGATCAGTATTAGTCTTTGTACCACAAATTGTTGTGCTCTTTTTCTTTATATCTTTATTAGAAGATTCAGGTTATATGGCACGTATTGCGGTTTTAATGGATCGTATTATGGAATCGTTCGGTTTAAGCGGGAAGTCTTTTATACCAATGATTATCGGATTTGGTTGTAATGTACCGAGTATTATGGCTGCGCGCAGTATTGAAAATGAAAAAGAGCGTTTAACAACGATATTAATTGCACCATTCATGTCATGCTCTGCTAGACTGCCAGTGTATGCGTTGTTCGTAGGTATCTTTTTCAAAGAGAATCAATCTTTAGTAGTATTAAGCCTGTATGTTTTAGGTATTATTATGGCATTTTTAGTCAGTACAGTACTTACTAAGACGATTTTAAAAAATGATAATGCAATCTTTATTGTGGAATTGCCAACATACCGTGTGCCTTCCATTAAAACGTTGTGGCGTAGTACTTGGGAAAAGGCTAAGGGCTTTGTTCGTAAAGCAGGTACATTTATTTTTGGCGGCTCAGTAGTCATTTGGCTATTAAGTTATGTAGGACCACATGGTATCAATGTGAATATCAATCAAAGTTTTTTACATATGGTTGGTAGTTTCTTTGGTATGTTAGTGCAACCGCTCGGATTTGGAACATGGCAAGCAGGTGCTACGTTAGTGCCAGGATTTTTAGCAAAAGAAGTTATCGTAAGTTCGATGGCGATTATCTATTCATCAGGTGATGCAGGCCTTGTTAATGTGATTCAAAATCAATTCACACCGCTATCTGCGTATGCATTTATGATATTTATACTATTGTATATTCCTTGTGTTTCTACAGTGGCAGCAATCCGTAAAGAGACTTATTCATGGAAATGGACGGCACTTGCAGTTGTCTATCCTCTAGTCACTGCATATGTCTTAACATTCATTTTTTATCAAATCGGACATTTATTTGTTTAAGGAGTGGTTAAAGTGTCAGTCATTATTAACATTTTAATTTTTTTAGCAATTTTCGGATATGCCTTGTATACACTAGTGAAATTTTTCAAACGTTCGAAACAAGGAAAATGTGGTACATGTGACATTAATCGTGATTGTTGTGGAACAGAACAGCACACAGCGAATCATTTTCCAGGGAAATAATTAAAAAAATGAGCACAGGCAAGGGCGACCTGATGCTCATTTTTGATGCGCGATATGTTAAAGTGTCGTTATTTACCTTTTACGACTAATTCGTTATCCTCAACATCTATATCCACATGTTTAACGTCTGTATGATCTAGATAATAATCTGTAATTTTGTCACGTACTTGCTGTTCAACAATACGTCTTAATGGACGTGCACCTAATTCTTCATCATAGCCTTCTTCAATTAACCAATCTTTCGCATCTTGAGAAACGTCCATCGTAATACCTTTTTTATCTAATGTAACTTGTACATCGTCTAATAATAAGTTGACGATATCTTGCAATGCATCTTTATCTAAATGTAAGAATTGAACGATGCCGTTGAAGCGGTTAAGGAATTCAGGGCGGAAGAATTTTTTCATTTCGTGCATAATATCTTTTTCTTCAGCGTCATTGCCATTGCCAAAGCCAGCATTTGATGTACAAATAATAATTGTATTTTTAAAGTTGATGACATTACCTTGACCATCAGTCAAATTACCATCATCCATTACTTGTAATAACAATGTTAAAATTTGTGGATTTGCTTTTTCGATTTCATCAAATAGAATGACTGAGTATGGATTACGGCGTACTTTTTCAGTTAACGTATTTGAATTGTCATCATAACCGACATAACCAGCAGTTGTACCAATCATTTTTGAAACAGCTGTTGTGTCACTATATTCACTCATATCAAGTCGAATCAGTGCATCTTTATTACCAAATAGATCAATTGCTAATTGTTTAGCAAGCTCTGTTTTACCAACACCAGTAGGGCCAACAAATAGGAAACTGCCAATTGGACGGTTGCCGTCATCAAACCCAGCACGATTACGGCGAATTGCACGTGAAACCATTTCTACAGCTTGATCTTGACCTATGATTTTACTTCTTAAACGATTAGAAATATTTTTTAAACGTTCAATATCGTTATCATCCATTTGAGAAACTGGAATACCAGTTAATCGTTGAATAGTATCTGAAATATCATGAACTGTAGCAACAGCAGTATGTTCACCATTACTATTTTCTAATTTATCTTGTAATGATTTAATTTCATTTTGAATGTCGTCAGCTTTTTTATATTCTTCAGCACTTACCGCTTTACGTTTATCATTTTCTAATTCAGAAATTCGTTTTTCAGTTTCAACTTTATCGACAGCTGGACTTTGCGCAGATAAATGTGCTGCTGTAATATCTAACACATCGATTGCTTTATCTGGTAATAATCGTTGTGGAATATATTGAATTGATAAGTCAACACATGCTTTTAATACGTCATCTGGTAATTTTACTTGATGGTGTTCTTCGAATTTTTCGCGAATACCTTTTAAAATTTCCACAGTATCTTTAGCACTTGGTTCATTAACAAGTACTTCATTAAATCTGCGCGTTAATGCAGCATCTTTAAGAATATTGTTTCGATATTCATCTTGTGTTGTTGCACCAATAATAGAAATCTCACCACGACTTAATGCAGGTTTCAAAATATCAGATAACCCTTTGCTACCTGAATCACTTCCTGTGGCACCTGAACCGATAATTTGATGGATTTCATCAAAGAATAGTACGGCATTTTGTGAAGATTTAACACCTTCGATTAATTTTTGAATATTTTCTTCAAAAGCACCACGATATTGCGTTCCAGCTTCTAATGATGAAATATCTACAGAAATAATTTCTTTGTCTTTGATTGCTGCTGGTACATTTCCTTCAACGATTGCCTGTGCTAAACCTTCAACAATCGCAGTTTTACCAACACCAGCTTCTCCAACTAATATAGGATTGTTTTTAGTTCGTCTACTTAAGACTTCAGCAGTTTCTTGAATTTCTTTATCACGACCAATGACTGGATCTAATAAACCGTCACGTGCTTCTTGCGTAAGGTTACGACCAATTTGTTCTAAATAATTGCCGTTGCCACCTTGTTGCCCTTGTTGTCTTTGTGCTGCTTGTTGAAAAGCTTGCGCACTTTGTTCAGCAGAGTGATTGCCACCTTGTTGTGTGAGTTGCGCTAGTTCTTCAGGTGAAACTTCTTTACCATTAATATAGTACTTTTTGTTACCGACTTGATTTGAACCTTGCATATCTTGCATCATTCTTCGAAAAATTGAATCAAAGTCGCTATTGAAAAAATCGTTATTCATATAACATCACCTCTAAATTTTTTTGAACTAAACAAAAAAGAAATTACTTTTGAAGCGTTATGCAAACTATATACAATTGCAATTGTACTTTTCCACTAATAATAGGTGATAAAACAGAATATTTTTAAAACTTTATGAATATTGTGTGTTATTTTTAATAAGTAATTATAGGTTTAATAAAATATTAAGGATCCATTGCATTTTCAATATTTTAATTTAAGATTTGGTTTACAAAGTAATAGGTTAGCACGTGTAGTAAGTTATGTAACTGTATATTGCAGCAAAGTGATAGCTGGTATTACGTGTTTATATATGTAATTGACGACTTATTTATTTTTAAAAAATGTGAACATGAATATTTTCTAATTTAACAATTAAGGCGTATGATTAGAAAAAGGGGGCATTTTTATGGAGTATAAGAGTTACTATGATTCGCCTGTAGGACGATTGGAACTTGTGAGTGATGGGGTAAGTCTGACCGCTGTTTTGTTTGAAAATCAACAAGATGATGGTACTAGGGAAGAAAATACGTCTTTAGTGATATTTAAAGAGGCGACACTGTGGTTAGACGCGTATTTTAAAGGTGATAATCCTGAAATCACAATACCTTTAAAGCCAACAGGTAGTCATTTTCAACAGTGTGTTTGGAATGAATTAAGACAGATTCCTTATGGGACGTTAACAACGTATGGTGCTATTGCCAAAAAAGTAGGCAAGGTGCTTGATAAGCCAAAAATGTCAGCCCAAGCGGTTGGAGGTGCAGTCGGAAGTAATCCATTATCAATTATCGTGCCATGTCATCGTGTTGTCGGTAAAACGGGTAGCTTAACAGGATTCGGTGGAACGATTAATAATAAAATTAAGCTGTTAGAGTTGGAGAATATCGATATGTCAAAGCTTTATGTACCTAAACACAGTACAAAGCCGTAACGTATAAAGGATCCAGGCATTAGGAAAACTTCAATAATGTGTCAAATAGGCATAATGAATTCATTCAATACGAAGTGTTATAAATAGAGAACAGCAGTAAGACGATTTCAATGAGAAGTGGTCTTACTGCTGCTTTTAGGTTTTATTATATGTGTTTTAAATACACCGACTACTCTGGTCTGTGATATTCACGAACGTTATTTTCAATATTTGATAAGTAGAAAATATGACGATCTTCATGAACAGCATCTTGTTCTTCGTCAAATTCAACGTCATCAAAACGTTTGAAGAATGTTTCATATGCATCAACAGATACTTCAGTACGGTTATTTAATAATGCTTTATGTGCAGCTTGATCTAAATGATCTTTGTAGCCTTCAACTAATGTCGCACTATAAAATTCACCAACTGAACCTGAGCCATAACTGAATAAACCGATTGTTTCACCAGCTTGTAAATCTCGATTTTCAAGTAATGATATTAGGCTTAAATATAATGATCCAGTATAAATATTACCGACATAACGGTTATAATCTACAGCATCTTCATATCCTGAACGTAAACGCTCTTGAGTTGTTTCATCAGCGTTATCAATGATTGACTCTAATGCCTTTTTACCCATTTTTGTAAATGGAACATGGAAGCATAGAGATGCGAAGTCAGCTAGCGACTTACCTTGACGTTTTGCGTATTCATTCCAGCTTTGTTGGAATGAGCGGATATAAGCATCTTTAGATAATGCACCATCAACTAATGGATATTTATGTCCAGTTGGACGCCAGAAATCATAAACGTCTTCAGTGTAAGCAACAGCATCTTCATTTAATGCCAAAATGCTTGGATTATGTGCAATAACCATCGCAACTGCGCCAGCACCTTGTGTTGGCTCGCCGCCTGAATTCAATCCATAACGTGCTGTATCTGTAGCAATAACTAATACTTTTTCATTCGGTCTAGTTGCTAAATAATCTTTAGCTAATTGAATTGCTGGTGTTGCAGCATAACAAGCTTCTTTCATTTCAAAGCAGCGTGCAAAAGGTTGAATACCTAATAAGTTGTGAATTTGAACAGCGGCTGCTTTAGCAGCATCAACTGCTGATTCAGTTGCCACAATTACCATACCAATTTTCTTTTTGTCTTCGTCTGTTATAATGTCCTTAGCAGCGTTAGCGCCCATTGAAACGATGTCTTGGTTTACAGGACTAACAGCCATTTCAGTTTGACCAATACCAATTAAAAATTTGTTTGGATCTACTTGGCGTGCTTCTGCTAATTTAGCCATGTCTACATAGTACTTTGGAACGTAAAAGTTTATTTTATCGATACCTATTGTCATAAGGTTTTACATCCTTTCAAATTTATAAAAGCAACACTTGTATCATATCAGAATATGCTAATTTTATACAAAGAAATATACTAAATTTAAAAATGATTTGTCGTTTCTTGTAAGCGTTTTAATTTACCTTGTTTTATTTTAAAGTCAAAACGACAATTATTCAATTGAATTTTAAGACGAATGACGTTATTTTGTGGTAAAAATAGTAGTGATTGAAATGTTAAAAATTATGTGAAGTAAAAGGAGTACGTCCATGCAAAATTTAGATAAGAATTTTCGACATTTATCTCGTAAAGAAAAGTTACAACAATTGGTTGATAAGCAATGGTTATCAGAAGAACAATTCGACATTTTACTGAATCATCCATTAATCGATGAAGAAGTAGCCAATAGTTTAATTGAAAATGTCATCGCGCAAGGTGCATTACCCGTTGGATTATTACCGAATATCATTGTGGACGATAAGGCATATGTTGTACCTATGATGGTGGAAGAGCCTTCAGTTGTCGCTGCAGCTAGTTATGGTGCAAAGCTAGTGAATCAGACTGGCGGATTTAAAACGGTATCTTCTGAACGTATTATGATAGGTCAAATCGTCTTTGATGGCGTTGACGATACTGAAAAATTATCAGCAGACATTAAAGCTTTAGAAAAGCAAATTCATAAAATTGCGGATGAGGCATATCCTTCTATTAAAGCGCGTGGTGGTGGTTACCAACGTATAGCGATTGATACATTTCCTGAGCAACAGTTACTATCTTTAAAAGTATTTGTTGATACGAAAGATGCTATGGGCGCTAATATGCTTAATACGATTTTAGAGGCCATAACTGCATTTTTAAAAAATGAATTTCCGCAAAGCGATATTTTAATGAGTATTTTATCCAATCATGCAACAGCGTCCGTTGTTAAAGTTCAAGGCGAAATTGATGTTAAAGATTTAGCAAGGGGCGAGAGAACTGGGGAAGAGGTTGCCAAACGAATGGAACGTGCTTCTGTATTGGCACAAGTTGATATTCATCGTGCTGCAACACATAATAAAGGTGTTATGAATGGCATACATGCCGTTGTTTTAGCAACAGGAAATGATACGCGTGGTGCAGAAGCAAGTGCGCATGCATATGCGAGTCGTGACGGACAGTATCGTGGTATTGCTACATGGCGTTACGATCAAGATCGTCAACGATTGATTGGTACAATTGAAGTGCCAATGACATTAGCAATTGTTGGGGGTGGTACGAAAGTATTACCAATAGCTAAAGCTTCATTAGAGCTACTAAATGTAGAGTCAGCACAAGAATTAGGTCATGTAGTTGCTGCCGTTGGTTTAGCGCAAAACTTTGCAGCATGTCGCGCGCTTGTGTCAGAAGGTATTCAACAAGGTCATATGAGTTTACAATATAAATCATTAGCTATCGTTGTAGGAGCAAAAGGTGATGAAATTGCTAAAGTAGCTGAAGCATTGAAGCAAGAACCCCGTGCAAATACACAAGCAGCGGAACGTATTTTACAAGAAATTAGACAACAATAGTAAATTGCGAATAGCGATTTTAAAGAAAAGTTTAAGTCAGTCCATCGTAGCGCTTAAATAAATTAATATGAACAAAAAATAAAAACTTCTATCACACGCATACAGGAAATTGAAGCGTTCGTGATAGAAGTTTTTTGATTAGTAAATATAGTTAAAGTTACGTGCTGCCTTTTTGCTTAGTACACGTGTATTGTATTTTAATGGGCGATAAAAGTTGTATTCTGAAACTTTAATACTACCGTTTTTATATACTTGTTCAACAACTGCGACATGTCCATAATATCCTGCAGTTGATTGCATGACAGCAAATTTTCTTGGTGTACGACCAGTCGCATATTTTGATTTACGTGCATTGTAATACCAATTTTTAGCATTGCCCCATCTATTAGAAACAGGTTTACCGACTTGTGCGCGACGTTTAAATGCCCACCATGTACATTGGTTTTTACTATAATAATTAACTGCGGCATGCGATTGATGCGTTTGTTCGACGGATTGATAAGTGAAATCTGCTGAGAAAAGTACTGCAAAAGCAATTAATAAACGAATTAGTATCTTTTTATATTCCATTTTTATCTCCCAAGTTAATTTTTTTCTTTATTCAACATTAATTATGATAACAAAATTTTTTTAGAAAACAATGCAAGCAATCAACAATAAAAGTAACTGTAATGAAGTTGTCATATAAAGTGTTGAATTGTAATAAAAATGGATTTTTTCATAAAATGTAGAAATTCATGTATTTAACAATTAATTGTCATAGTGATACAAGGATGTCAGGATTGATTAACAGCGGATATTAGTGGGAAAATATAAAATGATTTAAAAGAAAAGGTACGTGGTTCTATAACTGAAAGAAAATAGCAATCACAATATACTAAATGTAGCAATAACATTAAAAATAGCGCCCTGCAATCAGAGCGCTAACATGAGATGATGTGACTCCATGTATTCATGTATCATTGTACATTTGTGAATTGGTTGAAAACTGATAGTGCCCGTTTAATTACAGGTACTGAGATGCTTTCAGGACATGGATTTGTTCGAAAATATGACAATATTTCACTATGGCTCTTCACTTCTCTAGGGAAATTGCTATCTTGATTAATCCAATCAACCAATTCACCTAATGGTGTGTCATCACCAAGAAAACTTTGCATAAATTCGTAAAAGCTCAATACCTCACCTCGATTAATATACTTGAGCCATTAATATAATACCATAAAAGAATGTGTATTTTACATAAAACTTTTTATAAAGCAATTTTATAAATCTAAATTTATTGAATGTTTAAGAAGTTGTGTATAATGAAATAAACGTGTTGAAATAGTTAGGATGATGTTAGTGGATATCAAACATATGAAATATTTTATTGAAGTCGTTAAGCAAGGAGGCATGACTAATGCTTCCAAATCATTATATATTGCACAACCTACAATTAGTAAAGCAATTAAAGATATTGAAAATGAAATGGGCACGCCCTTATTTGATAGAAGTAAAAGACATTTAATACTTACCGATGCAGGTCAAATTTTTTATGAGAAAAGTAAAGAAATTGTTGCACTGTATGATTATTTACCATCTGAAATGGAACGCTTGAATGGACTGGAAACAGGACATATAAACATGGGCATGTCGGCAGTCATGAATATGAAGATTCTTATCAATATTCTTGGTGCATTCCATCAACAATATCCAAATGTTACATATAATTTGATAGAAAATGGCGGTAAAACAATTGAACAGCAAATTATCAATGATGAAGTAGATATAGGCGTGACCACTTTGCCAGTCGATCATCATATTTTCGATTATACTACCCTAGATAAGGAAGATTTGCGACTTATCGTGAGCAGAGAGCATCGACTCGCAAAATATGAAACTGTTAAACTCGAAGATTTAGCAGGTGAAGACTTCATTTTATTTAATAAAGACTTTTACTTGAATGATAAAATTATTGAAAATGCTAAAAACGTTGGCTTTGTTCCGAATACTGTAGCGCAAATTTCACAATGGCATGTTATAGAAGATTTAGTTACGAATGAATTAGGTATTAGTATTTTACCAACATCAATTTCAGAGCAACTAAATGGAGATGTGAAGCTACTACGCATTGAAGATGCGCATGTACATTGGGAATTAGGTGTTGTTTGGAAGAAGGATAAACAATTAAGTCATGCCACAACGAAATGGATAGAATTTTTGAAAGATCGTTTAGGCTAACATATTAATAAAGCACTCATTATTTAAGGCGCATCATTACGTGGGTCATTGAAATAATGAGTGTTTTTTTGTGAAAATGAAGTGAAATTTAGAGAGCGTTTCCATAGAAAATAGTAATACAAACTATAAAAAAAGAGTATTTTTATATTGTGTACGCCATCTTTATAATAGTTATTGTAACAATTTAGACATATTTAGAAAGGGATGGCGCCATGCACAAAGTCCAATTAATAATCAAACTACTACTACAACTAGGAATCATCATTGTGATTACTTATATTGGCACAGAAATTCAAAAGATTTTTCATCTTCCCTTAGCCGGCAGTATTGTTGGTCTATTTTTATTTTATTTACTATTACAATTTAAGATTGTACCGTTAACTTGGGTAGAAGACGGTGCAAACTTTTTATTAAAGACGATGGTCTTTTTCTTCATACCGTCAGTTGTAGGTATTATGGATGTTGCGTCCGAAATTACGCTAAATTATATACTCTTTTTCGCAGTCATTATTATAGGAACATGTATCGTTGCATTATCTTCAGGTTATATTGCTGAAAAAATGTCTGTTAAACATAAACATCGTAAAGGTGTAGACGCTTATGAATGATTACGTGCAAGCCTTATTAATGATTTTGTTGACTGTCGTTTTATATTATTTCGCTAAAAGGTTACAACAAAAATATCCGAACCCATTTTTGAATCCAGCATTAATTGCATCTTTAGGAATTATTTTTGTCTTACTTATCTTTGGAATTAGTTATAACGGGTATATGAAAGGTGGCAGTTGGATCAACCATATTTTAAACGCAACGGTCGTATGTTTAGCGTACCCACTTTATAAAAATAGAGAGAAAATTAAAGACAATGTCTCTATCATTTTTGCAAGTGTATTAACTGGCGTCATGCTGAATTTCATGTTAGTGTTCTTAACACTTAAAGCATTTGGCTATTCTAAAGACGTCATTGTAACGTTATTGCCCCGATCTATAACAGCCGCAGTAGGTATCGAAGTGTCACATGAACTAGGTGGTACAGATACGATGACCGTACTTTTTATTATCACAACGGGTTTAATCGGTAGTATTTTAGGTTCGATGTTATTAAGATTTGGAAGATTTGAATCTTCTATCGCCAAAGGATTAACGTATGGGAATGCGTCACATGCATTTGGCACAGCTAAAGCACTAGAAATGGATATTGAATCCGGTGCATTTAGTTCAATTGGGATGATTTTAACTGCAGTTATTAGTTCAGTGTTAATACCTGTTCTAATTTTATTATTCTATTAATTTAGATATTTAAAATGATAGACAGAAAGGGAGGCTATTAGTAATAATGGCAAAAATAAAAGCAAATGAAGCATTAGTTAAAGCATTACAAGCATGGGATATAGATCACTTGTATGGTATTCCAGGAGACTCAATCGACGCAGTAGTCGATAGTTTACGTACAGTGAGAGATCAATTTAAATTTTATCATGTACGTCATGAAGAAGTAGCAAGTTTAGCGGCTGCTGGTTACACAAAATTAACTGGTAAAATCGGTGTGGCATTAAGTATCGGTGGCCCTGGTTTAATTCATTTATTAAATGGTATGTATGATGCCAAAATGGATAATGTACCGCAATTAATATTATCTGGCCAAACGAATAGTACAGCACTTGGAACGAAAGCATTCCAAGAAACAAATTTACAAAAATTATGTGAAGATGTAGCCGTTTATAATCACCAAATTGAAAAAGGTGACAATGTGTTTGAAATCGTTAACGAAGCAATTCGTACGGCATATGAACAAAAAGGTGTAGCTGTTGTTATTTGTCCTAACGACTTATTAACTGAAAAAATTAAAGATACAACGAATAAACCAGTAGATACATCAAGACCAACAGTAGTATCACCAAAATATAAAGACATCAAAAAAGCGGTTAAACTAATTAATAAAAGTAAAAAGCCTGTCATGTTAATTGGTGTAGGTGCGAAACATGCGAAAGATGAGCTACGTGAATTTATTGAAATGGCTAAAATTCCTGTCATTCATTCATTACCAGCTAAAACAATCTTGCCGGATGATCATCCATATAGTATCGGTAACTTAGGTAAAATCGGTACCAAAACATCTTATCAAACAATGCAGGAAGCGGATTTATTAATTATGGTTGGTACAAACTATCCATATGTGGATTACTTACCTAAGAAAAATATTAAAGCCATTCAAATTGACACAAATCCTAAAAATATCGGACATCGTTTCAATATTAATGTAGGAATTGTTGGAGATAGTAAAATTGCGTTGCATCAGTTAACTGAAAATATTAAACATGTTGCTGAAAGACCATTCTTAAACAAAACGTTAGAACGTAAAGCGGTTTGGGATAAATGGATGGAACAAGATAAAAATAATAATAGTAAACCATTACGTCCAGAACGATTAATGGCATCAATCAATAAATTTATTAAAGATGATGCAGTGATTTCAGCAGATGTAGGTACAGCAACAGTTTGGTCAACTCGATACTTAAACCTTGGTGTAAATAACAAGTTCATCATTTCAAGTTGGTTAGGTACAATGGGTTGCGGTCTTCCAGGTGCAATTGCATCAAAAATTGCATATCCAAATAGACAAGCCATCGCAATTGCTGGTGACGGTGCATTCCAAATGGTAATGCAAGACTTCGCTACAGCAGTACAATATGATTTACCTTTAACTGTATTTGTACTTAATAACAAACAGTTAGCATTTATTAAATATGAACAACAAGCAGCTGGTGAATTAGAATATGCAGTTGATTTTTCTGATATGGATCATGCAAAATTTGCTGAGGCAGCAGGTGGTAAAGGTTATACAATTAAGAGTGCTAGCGAAGTAGATGCTATAGTCGAAGAGGCATTAGCACAAGATGTACCAACGATTGTAGATGTATATGTTGATCCTAATGCTGCGCCATTACCAGGTAAAATTGTAAATGAAGAAGCGCTTGGTTATGGTAAGTGGGCATTTAGATCAATTACTGAAGATAAACATTTAGATTTAGATCAAATTCCACCAATTTCAGTGGCAGCAAAACGTTTCTTATAACTGATTTAAAGGTTATCACAATTGAATTGAACTATAAAAACGGTAATTTCTATTTCAACAAAATGGGAATTGCCGTTTTGTTTATTTATCACAAATGATCGTACTGAATTGATGATAAAATTGTGAAAAAGTTGTTGAAAACGCTTTTACAAATATGTATAATAGCTATGAATTAGATATCACTTGCGTGTTACTGGTAATGCAGGCATGAGCAAACAACCGCACTATGAGAATAGTCTTGTTTGTTCATGCCTGCTTTTTTTGTACATGGAAGCGGAAATTGAGATAGGGGATGTTTATATGTTTAAGAAATTGTTTGGACAATTGCAACGTATCGGTAAAGCATTAATGTTACCTGTTGCGATTTTACCAGCAGCTGGTATTTTATTAGCGTTTGGTAACGCAATGCACAACGAACAATTAGTAGAAATTGCACCATGGTTAAAAAACGATATCATTGTAATGATTTCGTCGGTCATGGAAGCAGCAGGACAAGTTGTATTTGATAACTTGCCATTATTATTTGCAGTTGGTACAGCACTTGGATTAGCAGGAGGAGACGGTGTTGCAGCATTAGCAGCGCTAGTAGGTTACTTAATTATGAATGCAACAATGGGGAAAGTGTTGCACATTACAATTGATGACATTTTCTCATATGCCAAAGGGGCAAAAGAATTAAGTCAAGCAGCGAAAGAACCAGCACATGCTTTAGTATTAGGTATTCCAACGTTACAAACGGGTGTGTTTGGTGGTATTATCATGGGTGCTTTAGCCGCATGGTGTTACAACAAATTTTATAATATTACACTACCACCATTTTTAGGATTCTTTGCAGGTAAACGATTTGTACCGATTGTGACATCGGTCGTAGCAATCGCAACAGGTGTGCTTTTAAGCTTTGCGTGGCCACCAATTCAAGATGGATTAAATAGTTTATCGAATTTCTTATTAAATAAAAATTTAACATTAACAACGTTTATATTCGGTATTATTGAACGCTCATTAATTCCATTTGGTTTACATCATATTTTCTATTCACCGTTCTGGTTTGAATTCGGAAGTTATACAAATCACGCAGGTGAATTGGTTCGTGGTGACCAACGTATTTGGATGGCACAATTGAAAGATGGCGTACCATTTACTGCTGGTGCATTTACTACTGGTAAATATCCATTTATGATGTTTGGTTTACCAGCGGCGGCATTTGCTATTTATAAAAATGCACGACCAGAACGTAAAAAAGTCGTGGGTGGTTTAATGTTATCAGCAGGATTAACTGCATTTTTAACTGGTATCACTGAGCCATTAGAATTTTCATTCTTATTTGTAGCACCAGTACTTTATGGAATTCACGTATTATTAGCTGGTACATCATTCTTAGTAATGCATTTATTAGGCGTTAAAATTGGTATGACATTCTCAGGTGGTTTCATAGATTATATTTTATATGGTTTATTAAACTGGGATCGTTCACACGCATTATTAGTTATTCCAGTCGGTATTGTATATGCTATCGTGTATTACTTCTTATTCGACTTTGCAATTCGTAAGTTTAAATTGAAAACACCAGGTCGTGAAGATGAAGAAACTGAAATTCGTAACTCTAGTGTCGCAAAATTACCATTTGATGTCTTAGATGCAATGGGTGGAAAAGAAAACATTAAACATTTAGATGCATGTATTACACGTCTGCGCGTAGAAGTGGTTGATAAATCAAAAGTAGATGTAGCAGGTATTAAAGCTTTAGGCGCATCAGGTGTATTAGAAGTTGGAAACAATATGCAAGCTATCTTTGGTCCAAAATCAGATCAAATTAAACATGATATGGCCAAGATTATGAGTGGTGAAATTACGAAACCAAGTGAAACGACAGTGACTGAAGAAATGTCAGATGAACCAGTTCACGTAGAAGCACTTGGAACAACAGACATCTATGCACCAGGTGTCGGTCAAATCATTCCATTATCAGAAGTACCTGATCAAGTATTCGCTGGTAAAATGATGGGTGATGGTGTTGGCTTTATCCCTGAAAAAGGTGAAATTGTAGCACCGTTTGATGGTACAGTGAAAACAATCTTCCCTACGAAACATGCAATAGGATTAGAATCTGAAAGTGGTGTCGAAGTACTTATTCATATTGGTATCGATACAGTGAAACTGAATGGTGAAGGATTCGAAAGTCTGATTAACGTTGATGAAAAAGTAACACAAGGTCAACCATTAATGAAAGTGAATTTAGCATACTTGAAAGCACACGCACCAAGCATCGTTACACCAATGATTATTACAAATCTTGAAAATAAAGAACTTGTCATTGAAGATGTACAAGATGCTGATCCAGGTAAGCTAATTATGACAGTCAAATAATGATTAAAAATGAAACAGCATATCAAATGAATGAACTTTTAGTCATTCGTAGTGCGTATGCGAAGTAGCGAGTTGAAAGAGAATATTTTTACAAAAGGCAGTAGCTTAAAATGAAGCTGCTGTCTTTTTAGTGCGCAATGATGTATAGCAATGGCATAGATGTTAGTTTGGGGGATAGAAAGTAGGGATTGTACTTTTTGTACATTTTAGAAAAATGCATCTTCACGACTAGTCAAATTAATAACGTCATTGAAAAGTTTGATTTTCCGTAATAAAGTTCAATTGCTTGTATTTTTATCATGAAAGTAATAAAAATAAATTAACATGATTTTAAATCTATTTGTAAGATAAGGAGATTTGTCATTATGACAACAGAAGGTCTATTAGTTGCAGAGAAAGAAATCGAAGTGAATGGTTACGACATTGATGCGATGGGTGTCGTTAGTAATATCGTTTATATTAGATGGTTCGAAGATTTGAGAACAGCGTTTATTAATCAGCACATGAATTACTCAACAATGATCAATCAAGGCATTTCACCTATACTTATGAAAACGGAAGCAGAGTATAAAGTACCTGTCACAATACATGACAAACCAGTAGGTCGTATTTACTTAGTTAAAGCAAGCAAGATGAAATGGGTGTTTCAGTTTGAAATTGTGTCCGCACATGGCGTGCATTGTATTGGTACACAGACAGGCGGTTTTTACAGATTGAGCGATAAGAAGATAACCTCTGTGCCACAAGTGTTTCAAGACATTTTAGCAACAAAATAATGACTTCATTTTAAAATATAAAAAGTAAGAAGGTGTTCGAAATGGTTAAGCAATTAAATAGTGTCGAAGCATTCCGTGAATTTATTCATCAATATCCGTTAGCAGTTGTACATGTCATGCGCGATCAGTGTAGCGTGTGTCATGCCGTTTTACCACAAATTGAAGACTTGATGCAATCATATCCCAATGTGCCATTAGCTGTGATTAATCAAAGTCAGGTGGAAGCTATTGCTGGAGAATTAAATATTTTCACTGTACCTGTGGATTTAATTTTTATGAATGGAAAAGAAATGCATCGTCAAGGGCGTTTTATCGATATGCAACGTTTTGAACATCATCTTAAGCAAATGAATGATAGTGTAAATAACGATGTCGATGAGCATTAATATCGCAAATGATTAGCATTGCTAAGATTATGTAGACATCATAACTTATTTCCCAGTAAATATTGGTAGTAATAAGAATCAGCATGGTACAGTAGAACTATAGTAGAAATCATCAAAGAGGAGTGACGACAAATGCGTAAAAAATGGTCTACACTTGCGTTTGGATTTTTAGTAGCAGCATACGCACATATTAGAATTAAAGAAAAACGCAGTGTGAAAAGTTATATGTTAGAACAAGGTATACGATTATCTAGAGCTAAGCGTCGTTTTATGTATAAAGAAGAAGCGATGAAAGCATTAGAAAAAATGGCGCCACAGACAGCAGGTGAATATGAGGGCACCAATTATCAGTTTAAGATGCCAGTAACAGTGGATAAGCACTACGGTTCAACCGTTTATACCGTTAATGATAAACAAGATAAGCATCAACGTGTTGTATTATACGCACATGGAGGCGCATGGTTCCAAGACCCACTCAAAATTCATTTCGAATTTATTGATGAACTTGCAGAAACACTC
Organism: Staphylococcus sp. MZ3; assembly: GCF_018622755.1. Taxonomy (NCBI): domain Bacteria; kingdom Bacillati; phylum Bacillota; class Bacilli; order Caryophanales; family Staphylococcaceae; genus Staphylococcus; species Staphylococcus sp. MZ3. The sequence continues at coordinate 2,595,069 of NZ_CP076026.1, read as the reverse complement.
AATGCTAAAGTCATCATGCCAGTATATCCGAAGATTCCGCATCAAGATTATCAAGCGACGTATGTGCTTTTTGAAAAGTTATACCATGATTTATTGAATCAAGTAGCAGATTCTAAACAAATCGTTGTAATGGGTGACTCTGCGGGCGGTCAAATTGCTTTATCATTTGCTCAATTGTTAAAAGAAAAACATATTGTGCAACCAGGACATATTGTATTAATTTCACCAGTTTTAGATGCAACGATGCAGCATCCTGAAATTCCTGACTACTTAAAGAAAGACCCAATGGTAGGTGTGGATGGCAGTGTGTTCTTAGCTGAACAATGGGCAGGGGACACACCTTTAGATAACTACAAAGTATCACCAATTAATGGTGACTTAGATGGTTTAGGTCGTATTACATTAACTGTTGGCACAAAAGAAGTACTGTACCCAGATGCTTTGAACTTATCGCAATTGTTGAGTGCAAAAGGTATCGAACATGACTTTATACCTGGATATTACCAATTTCATATTTATCCAGTATTTCCGATACCAGAGCGCCGACGCTTTTTATACCAAGTGAAAAATATTATTAATTAAAATAAAAAACTCTGATATCACCTACAAGGTAGCTACATTGTTAAATAATAGTTACTTGCTAAAGTGATTATCAGAGTTTTCTTATTCATCTAATGCTTCAGGTTGTCTTTTAAGTGATAGTAATAAAATTAAAATCATAATAAGAATGATGCCTACGATTTGAAATGGTTTGAATGCCACATGTAACCATAGACTGCTTGCGATAACGGCTACGACAGGTTCAACAGTTCCGAATAATGTTGTTTCTTTCGCTGATATGTATTGTAAACTGTCGATAAAGAAATAAAATGCGAGTGCGGTACCACCGATAATACCAAAGATTAAAAATAATATAATTGATATGTCCCATTTAGTGATATCAATGTGCCAAATTGGATGGCGTAAATTCATCGCAACACCAGAAATAAGCATTGCCCACCCGACAATTAGAATCGAACCGAAGCGGTTAAGTAGGTCTGAAGGATAAATTGTGTAAAAAGCGAGTGCTACACCAGCTAAAATCCCCCAGAATAAACTTGCAGGATTGACGACTAAATTAGAAAATGAACCATTCGTTAATAATAAAAATGTTCCTAATAGTGTCATGATAATAGCAAGCACATCAAATAATGTTAGTTTTGCAACGCCTCTTATGACAAACCAAATAATAATATAAACTGGCGCAATGTATTGTAGTAATGTTGCAATCGCAGCATTACCTGTATTAATAGATGCCATATAAGCATATTGTACAACTAACATGCCCAGTATACTGAAGGTAAGTAATTTGCCTAACATACGTCGATCTTGGAATACGCTAAATATAGAACGTTTGGGTTGCATCATTTTGTACATAATAAGTAAGAAAACACCACTGACTAATAGTCGAGCAGTGACGTACCAATCGACATTAATATTCTTATATTTGAACAAGAAATCAGAAACAGTACCACCTAATCCCCATAAACAAGCACCGACAATGGCAAGTATAATTCCTTTTAAACGCAAAGCTGAATGATTATTCGCCAAGTATCTCACCCCTTTAAAACTTAACACCAACAACTTAAAATATGTCGGTGTATGATAATGATTTAATTCATTATATCGACTTTTAAGAAAGAGTGAAATGAGAAAATAAAAAAATCATCTAAGATGTAGTGGTCTAGATGATAGATAAATGAATCGATATGGGAAATGAATGTTGAAACACAGAGGATAAACTATTTAAATGAGATTTCAGGAAGACTCAAATGTTTTTGCGTAAGAGATCCATGATGAGAATGCTGACTATCTAACACGAAATGTGATACATCATGTCCAGTCATACTCGTATATAAAATAATGACTAAATAAGAAGTGAACGTTATAAAGATAAGTGCTAAATAGATAGAAATTGCAACTTTAACGGAATGACTCAATTGCACCTTTATCGCCTCCACTAAGTTATACTAAATATTTTCATCTTCAGTATAACCAGCCATTGTTAAGTTGATGTAAATTTAGCTTTAAAAAAAGTAAAGATTCAACCTATAGACTATCATCATTCCTATCAGAAAACTAAAAATAATATCCTACTTTAATTATCTTATTGCAAATATATGTGTAATAAGTTATTTTTGAATATAGTGTGCGGTTTTATAAACACAGCACAAAAACAAAAAATAAATAGCTCGAAAGATAAAGTGTATAAATATTAAAGATTTTTAGAAATATTACTCACTTTCAGATGTAAAAAAGTTATCAAAAAACTGTCACACAACTGTTTGAAATATAGAGTAAAAAGTTAATTAGTAAATATTAATGACAACATAAGTAGTTTTTGAAACAATCCATTTTAAAAATCTTTCACAAATATGAAATATTTCACTTAAATATTTGATTTGATAACAGATAAAAGTTGAAAACGTTTTCTTAAGGGTGTACGATGTTTATGGTCTGAAAATAAAATAAACATAGAGAGAGGTTTTTGGGAAATGGATATTCTGTTAGGTGTAGGCACATTAGTCTTGGTTTTAGTGATCATGACGCTATTTTTAAAGTATGCACCGTACGGTAAACAAGGACTACAAGCATTATCCGGTGCAGCTTGTGCGACATTTCTACCACAAGCATTCTTAAGTTACGCTATTGGTGGCGTATTTGATATTAAATTTCTACAAGATATTGGGGATTTAGCAGGAAGTTTAAGCGGTATCGCAGTAGGTATTCTAACGTGCTTAAACTTAGGCGTTGCACCAGTATTTGCGGTTATTGTTGGTTTAGTATTACATGACTTTAAATTATTACCAGCATTCATCGCAGCTTATGGCGTAGCTTTTTTAATTAAATGGATTGAAAAGAAAGTTCCAGAAGGCTTGGACTTAATTGTGGTGATCTTATTTGCACCAGCAATTGCTTTCGGACTTGCATCAATCATTACACCTGGTGTGCTAGCAACATTAAAACAAATAGGTAGTGCTGTCACTGCGGTAGGTGATAACAATCCATATGCATTAGCGGTCATTTTAGGACTAGTGATTCCTGTTACAGGTATGACACCGCTAAGTTCAATGGTATTAACAAGTTTATTAGGACTGACAGGTGTTCCTATGGCTATTGGAGCACTAACATGTACAGGTAGCTCATTTGTTAACCTTATTTTATTCCGAAAATTAAACATTGGTGGACCGTCAAAAGCATTTGCAGTTTGTATTGAGCCATTGACGCAAATTGATTTAATAGCGCAATATCCAGTACAACTATATGGTACAAATGCACTGATTGGGGTCGTCAACGCATGTATCGTGACATTTAGCGGACTAGTAATAGGTGTCAAAGGTATGGCAACACCAATTGCAGGCGCCATCGTATTGTTTGGCTTTAATAATGCAGTGACATCAATTGTAACAATCGCAACAGTGATTATTGTCAGCATTGTCTTAGCCTATATTATTGGAACACTAATTAATAAGTTTAATTTAATGAATATCAACTTTAAAATGCCGAGCAAAAAGAATCATATTAAGGAGAGTGTTTAATTATGGCAAAGAGCTATGATTATCAAAGTGCTTTCGATATTATCGGACCAGTTATGATGGGACCTTCAAGTTCTCATACGGCTGGTGCAGTAAAGATTGGGAATTCAGCACGCGCAATATTGGGAGATATTCCTAAAAATATTGAAATACATTATTATGAATCATTTGCTCAAACACACCAAGGACATGGTACAGATGTCGCTATTGTGGGTGGAGCAATGGGATATTCAACATTTGATAACCGAATTAAATCTTCATTAGAAATTGCAGCTGATGATGGTATTAAAATAGATATCATCGAAGAAGAAGGCGATAGTATTGGTCAACATCCAAACTGTGCTTATATTAAATCATCTCGTAATGATGGTCGCTACATTGAAATTATCGGTATTTCAATCGGTGGTGGTACAATTAAAATTAAAGGTATTCATATAAATGGACTAGAAGTAGATTTAAATCATGGATTACCAATTTTAGTTGTTGACGGAAATATGACTAAAGCACAAGTAAATCATTTCATTAATGATATCAACGATATGAAATTAGACTGTAAAGATGAATTTATTAAGATAGATGAAGATAAATGCTTGGTTGTAATACCATTAAATAAAGCAATCTCAGAATCGACATTAAATACAATTAAAGAGAAATACAGTGACGTAAACGTTTCCTATATAAATTAGAGGGGGAATAAACATGTTTGATTCAATTAGAGAGACTATAGATTATGCCGTAGAAAATAATATGTCATTTGCGGATATCATGGTTAAAGAAGAAATGGAATTAAGCGGTAAATCACGTGATGAAGTGCGAGCGCAAATGAAACAAAATTTAGATGTCATGCGAGACGCAGTAATCAAAGGGACGACAGGTGATGGCGTTGAAAGTGTAACGGGCTACACTGGTCATGACGCTGCTAAACTACGTGATTATAATGAAACACATCATGCTTTGTCTGGATATGAAATGATTGATGCAGTCAAAGGTGCCATTGCAACAAATGAAGTCAATGCTGCGATGGGTATTATTTGTGCAACGCCAACAGCTGGTTCCTCGGGTACCATCCCCGGTGCACTTTTTAAATTAGAAAAAACACATGATTTAACAGAAGAGCAAATGATTGATTTCTTATTCACTTCAGCATTGTTTGGGCGTGTCGTAGCAAACAATGCAAGTGTAGCTGGTGCAACAGGTGGCTGCCAAGCTGAAGTTGGTTCAGCATCTGCAATGGCGGCAGCTGCAGCAGTAGCTATATTCGGAGGATCACCAGAAGCATCCGGGCACGCTATGGCATTAGCGATAAGTAATTTATTAGGTTTAGTTTGTGACCCAGTAGCCGGACTTGTTGAAATTCCTTGTGTTATGAGAAATGCAATTGGTTCGGGTAACGCTTTAATTTCAGCAGATTTAGCATTAGCAGGTATTGAAAGTAGAATCCCTGTTGATGAAGTTATTGAAGCAATGGATAAGGTTGGTCGTAACCTTCCTGCATCATTACGTGAAACTGGATTGGGTGGACTAGCAGGTACACCAACAGGCGAAGCAATTAAACGTAAAATCTTTGGCACAGCTGAAGATATGGTTAAAAATAATTAATGAGATAACAATAAGATATTGATAAAAAAGAAGCATCTTTCTGGATCATTAGTACCAGATAGATGCTTCTTAATTATCTCTGAAGAAGTTGAAAAATTTATGGGAAATACATGCTAATCAAAATAGTGATTGCAAAAGCGCCCCTGTATATCTAAAATAACTTAAAAGGAGTGATGATATGCTAAGACTATCAATCATCTTTATAGCATTCATCATTAACACAACGATTACATATGGATATACGACTGAGGGAACGTGGGTCAATCTATTATTTAAATCTTTATCGCTCAGCATGATTATCGTTTTCATGTTCTACTATATTCGTTTTGTTATTGAGAAAAAGCGTTAAATCAAAGCTATGGGGATAGTATTTGAAAAGAATAAATAAAAGGGACAATGTAAATCAATGTAATATGCTCTACAAAGTTATATTGGCAGTAGTTGACTGAACGAAAATGCGCTTGTAACAAGCTTTTTGGGCCCCAACACAGAAGCTGACGAAAAGTCAGCTTACAATAATGTGCAAGTTGGCGGGGCCCCAACAAAGAGAAATTGGATTCCCAATTTCTACAGACAATGTAAGTTGGGGTGGGACGACGATAAAGAAATACTTTTTCTATAGAAATTAGTATTTCTTATGCATGAGTTTTACTCATGTATTCCCATTTTTAAGTACACATTAGCTGTGGCTAATGTGTAAGAACCACTACATAATAAATCATTAGTGGCTCTTTATCATTTCTGTCTCACTCCCCTGAGAAGTTTAAAATTTTATATGTTGGCTTGTTATGTTAAGTGAATTGACATGGTCGTCTTGTTTATATTATGTGATTCAAACATTACTAGTCTTGTAAATCTAATTCGTAAAATGCTAAATCTAACCATTGATTAAATTTAAAACCTACATTGGTCAGTGTGCCGGCATGCTTGAAAGCAAACTTTTGATGTAATTTAATACTCGCTTCATTAGAAGCATCAATACCAGCAACAAGTGTACGATAACCTTTAGCTTTTGCCTCTACAATTAAACGCTGTAATAATTGACTAGCGATACCTTTTCCTCTAGCTGAAGCATCGACATAAATAGAATGCTCGATAGTATATTGATATGCTGGCCAAGGTCTAAACGAACCGAACGTCGCAAATCCTAATACACTTCCATTTTCCTCAAATACAAAGATAGGCTCATGATTACGTTGTTTCGTTTCAAACCATGCGATACGTTCGTCTATGGTTTGCGGTTTATAAGTATAAACAGCTGTTGTATTAATAATGGCATCGTTGTATATCGCTAATATAGCGTTTAAATCTTCTTTTTTAGCACATCGAATCATAATAATTCCCCCTTAGTAATTATTAAAAGCGTTTCGTTATTTGAATGCAAATATGTGTAATGAAATCTAACGTAAAAGCATACATGTAAATTTTATAGTATAAAATGAATTGCTATGAGTCATTTTGAAATTAATGGTATACTATATGAAATGTTAATAGGCATTGTGAAATGTATAAAAGGAGCCTTAACGTATGAAAAAATGGACAAATCGATTAATGACAATCGCTGGTGTGGTACTTATCCTAGTGGCAGCATATTTGTTTGCTAAACCGCATATCGATAATTATCTTCACGATAAAGATAAAGATGAAAAGATTGAACAATATGATAAAAATGTAAAAGAACAGGCGAGTAAGGATAAAAAGCAGCAAGCTAAACCTCAAATTCCGAAAGATAAATCGAAAGTGGCAGGCTATATTGAAATTCCCGATGCTGATATTAAAGAACCAGTATATCCAGGACCAGCAACACCTGAACAATTAAATAGAGGTGTAAGCTTTGCAGAAGAAAACGAATCACTAGATGATCAAAATATTTCAATTGCAGGACACACTTTCATTGACCGTCCGAACTATCAATTTACAAATCTTAAAGCAGCCAAAAAAGGTAGTATGGTGTACTTTAAAGTTGGTAATGAAACACGTAAGTATAAAATGACAAGTATAAGAGATGTTAAGCCTACAGATGTAGAAGTTCTAGATGAACAAAAAGGTAAAGATAAACAATTAACATTAATTACTTGTGATGATTACAATGAAAAGACAGGCGTTTGGGAAAAACGTAAAATCTTTGTAGCTACAGAAGTCAAATAATCTATTACGCTAATGGATGAATATATTGAGTGGAAAACAGTCTTGATTGCGAGACTGTTTTTTTGTTTGGTATGAGGTAGCAATGACGACGTGTCATTGGTGGAGATTGTAAAAATACATAATAAAAAGGAGCGACAATGGATGCCGCTCCTTTTTATGTACTACATACCGATTTTCAACCATCTCTTTCTACTTAGTAATAAGACAATAGTATTAACTATAAATAGAAGAACGAAGAATGATACTGTATTTATAATTTCAGTAGGACACATAAATGTTGACTCGTTATTCAATATTTTTTCTACGGCACGATACATCGTATTGCTCGCCTCAAATGGAGCAACGATACCAAATATATTTTTATTAATGGCAACTAAGATGACTGAACCAATCCAATATACAATGCTGATACCTAAGCTGATTAAAATATTAGGTGAAACCATACTAATCGTTCCAACAACTAAGATATATTGTAAGATAACGAGTGAAAATAAGATTATTAATAGTAAGTAATGTGAGAAATCCGAATATATAATTGAAATAATTGTGATACTTAGAATTATGAACACTAAACATTCAAAAAATAACACTGCTACCTTTTTATAGAAGAAGGTAAAGATATTATCGCCAATCAGCTTGTAAAATAATATATTTTTATTCGAATACTCTTTATTAATAAAATATGCAATAACAAATGAAAATAGTAAGAACCCTAATTGCGTTGCAACAGTATATGAACTGAAGAAAAACTGGCTATAGCTTAAACTTTTAACTTTGTCTATTCCTATTGGTAAAAAATACCCAAGTAAGAAAAGGAATATGAATAGCACACCAAGCGTGTAAATAATTTTATTGGAAATACTTTTTTTAAATTCTAATTTCAAAGTGGACACCTCAATTATAAATTAATGTAATCATTTATGACTTCTTCTTTTGATTGGTACTCTTCTATTTGAAGGTCTTTAAAAATAAAGTATTTACCCGGCAAAGCACTTAAATCGGATAAATTATGTGTAATATTGATAATAGTTTTAGTTTGATGGCTTTGAATAAAATCATTTAAAAATTCATAAATTTCATTAACTGTTTTCTTGTCTAAAGCGTTTGTAACTTCATCTAATATGATTAAATCATGATCTTCCAATAAGAAACTTAATAATTTAAGCTTTTGTTTTTGACCATCACTCAAGTTTTTTAGTAGTACGTTAGACGGTATTGCTTCGATGTTTAGTATGTTATAAATCTTATCGAATGTTTGTCGATTGTTTTCAAATTTTGATTTTAACAATGATAATAAAAAATCTTTTGTTATATCATTAGGAATATTTGATGAACTTGATATTAAGGTTACATTTTGAGAAATGGACTTAGGGATATTTCCACTATTATTTAGTAAGAAATCTTTAGCTAATAAAGATTTTCCTACACCATTTTTACCAACAATGTGATTGATCTGACCAAGATAGAAATTTAAATCACAATTGTCAACTAGTTGTTTGTTTTTAACTTTTAAAGAATAGTTATTTAGTTTCATGTATACAACTCCTATGTATAAAGGGATTTATTACACCGACATTTAATTATATTTTTAAAAATTCTTTCACATTATGTATAGATGTTATAAATTAGTATATCACACTATATTTTGTCCAAATGATAAATATAACGTTATATTTTTACAATATTCTGAAATTTATGTTCGCCTCCGAATGCTATATCCAGTGTAATGTGTTTTGCATATATGAAAGCAATTTCAAAATGTGAATATAGGTTCATTGTGGTATGACAAACTTCATTGCTTGTCATGAGATGGATATAATGAAGACGACTAAAAGAGCAATGAGGAGGATAATCATGGTTAAGGCTATTGCGGTAGATATGGACGGGACGTTTTTAGATTCGAAAAAGACATACGATAAATCAAGATTTGAAGCGATTTTTACTGAACTTAGAAATAGAGATATTACATTTATTGCTGCGAGTGGCAATCAATATGCGAAGTTGAAGTCTATTTTCGGGGATAGAGATATGTATTTTATTTCTGAAAATGGTGCAGTTATTTATAATGGCAATGAGTTATATAATTATAAAAGCTTTAATCGTCAGGTGTTTCAACAGGTTGTCGATTATTTAAATATGAACCAAAGTATTGATCAACTCGTCATCTGTGGTTTGAAAAGCGCGTATATTTTAAAACATACTTCTGAAGCATTTAAAGAAGATACGAGATTTTATTATCATCAGTTAAAAGAAATTGACAGTCTACAGCAATTACCTGAGGATGATTATGTCAAAATAGCATTTAATATTAATCGTGAGACGCATCCGAATGTTGACGAAGAAGTAGCAACGCAATTCAGCAATGATATTAAACTTGTCTCAAGTGGGCACGATAGTATTGATATTATTATGCCAAACATGACTAAAGGACAGGCTTTAAAACGATTGTTAGATAAATGGGGAATGTCTTCTTCAGAGCTCATGGCCTTCGGAGATGCGAATAATGATAAAGATATGCTTGCGTTCGCTAAGCATAGTTATGTGATGGAAAATAGTCATGATGAAGAATTGTTCAAGATTGCCTCTGCTGTCGCTCCAAGTAATGATAAGCAGGGTGTTTTAACGATTATCGAACAAGAAGTATTGAACAAGTAGGTAGTACATCATCAATGAAGCGGCTATTATGATACTAAATACATGTTAAATGAAAACTCTGAATACGAATCATCAAACATTAATATATCTCAAACAGGTTAGGCAATAATGCCATAGTAAAATAAGCGCACTACAATCAGTTGAATAGATGATAAAATAAAGCAGATTTTAATCAAACCGATTTTGATACAGATATACAAAATAAAAAGCAAAGGCACATGGCGCGCCTTTGCTTTTAAATATATATTAATTTAAACGTGTTTCACATGTACCAGTGTTAATGACAGATAATGCTGCGTTTAAACCACCTTCAACAAGGTTTTGTACTGCTTCATCAGAGAAGAAAGCAATATGTGGTGTTACTAAAATTCTTTCATGTTCGATTAACTCTAATAATGTTTTATCGTCAATGTCTTTATTAGTCCAGTCATTTGTGAAGTATGCTGCTTCATTTTCATAAGTATCAATCGCAGCACCTAACAAAGTACCATCGTTCACTGCATCGATTAAATCAGGTGTATTGATGACTGCACCACGTGCTGCGTTAACTAAGATTGCACCTTTTTTCACATGATCAAACATTGCTTTATCGAATAAATGATAGCTTTCTTTGTTCGCTGGAACATGTAAAGAAATAATATCGGCATCTTTAATAGCTTCTTTAACACTATCTTTATAAGTTAAAAAGTCTAAATCTTTATTAGGATAAGCGTCATAAGCTGTAATTGTAGCACCAAATCCTGCATATATTTTAGCTGTAGCAGCACCGATACGACCCGTACCGATAATTGCAACAGTCATATTTTTAACTGGTTTAGACATGATTTCTGCTTGCCAAGTAAAATCATGTGCTTGTACACGGCGTTCAATATCTGGGAAGCGACGCACTAATTGTAGGGCGATAGAAACAGAATACTCTGCAATTGTTTCAGGTGAATAACTAGGAACGTTAGATATCACAATGTTGTGTTTTTTAGCTAAATCTAAATCATACATATCAAATCCAGCAGTACGTTGTGCAATTTGTTTAATACCGTAAGATTCTAATTTAGGATAAACGTCATTTTCTAACTTACCAAATTGCATTGTAGTTACGCCATCGTAATCTTTTAATTGATCGACTGTAGCACTTGATAATAGCTCTTTAGAAGTAGTTACTTCGACATTATTCTTTTTCCCCCAATTTAATGCCATCTCTTTCTCATAATCACGCGTACCAAAGAACATAATTTTTGTCATTATTAAAAACCTCGCTTTTAAAAGATTGAAAAGTAAATGAGTGAAATTAAAGATTATTTACATTAAAATCACGCCACAATTTAATTGTGAAAAATATCACAAATATATTATAACACTAAATTTCCCAAAATTCAAAAGTGTGTTTTATTGCAGAAAACTTATAACATGTGCACAAGTTATAGCGAATTGCAAACGGATTACTTTAGTCTTTTTAAAACATGAAGTATAATTTGTATAGTAATAAATATAAAAATTGGAGGCTATGTTCAATGAGCAATATGAATCAAACAATTATGGATGCATTTCATTTCAGACATGCGACTAAGCAATTCGATCCACAAAAGAAAGTTTCGAAAGAAGATTTTGAAACAATATTAGAGTCAGGTAGATTGTCTCCAAGTTCTCTTGGGTTAGAACCTTGGAAGTTTGTCGTGATTCAAGATCAAGCGTTACGTGATGAATTAAAAGCGCACAGTTGGGGCGCAGCAAAACAATTAGATACAGCGAGCCATTTTGTGCTAATTTTTGCGCGTAAAAATGTAACGTCAAGATCACCGTATGTACAACATATGTTAAGAGATATTAAAAAATATGAGGCACAAACGATTCCAGCTGTTGAACAAAAATTCGATGCATTCCAAGCAGATTTCCATATTTCTGATAATGATCAAGCCTTGTATGACTGGTCAAGTAAACAAACGTATATCGCATTAGGCAATATGATGACGACAGCCGCATTGTTAGGTATTGATTCATGTCCGATGGAAGGTTTTAGTCTGGATACAGTGACAGACATTTTAGCAAATAAAGGTATCTTAGATACTGAGCAATTTGGTTTATCAGTGATGGTTGCATTTGGCTACAGACAACAAGATCCACCGAAAAATAAAACACGCCAAGCATATGAAGATGTTATTGAATGGGTTGGACCAAAAGAATAAATAGAATACAGTATGTCTAAATATATAAAATTAAAAAGTTAGCAATAAAAAAAGCCTGCGATTACATAAATGAATCGCAGGTTTTTGCGTGAAAAAATTGTATTAATAAAGTATGGATGATTATTTTTCTGGAACAAGGTCAGTATTTGAATGAACTGTGATGTCAAACCCTTCTGGTGCCGTAAATGTATGTGTTGAGGCGTCGGGTTGATAAATATCAACATGTGTTAATCCATAACTTTGTGCATTGTTTTGTCTTGCTTGATTGGATTGCCAAGTATTAGCAGCAATATGATGGTGATAATGATTCGTTGACATAAATAGCGCACGTGGAAAATCAGACACATGTTGGAATCCTAATTGTTCAATGTAACATTGATATGCTGCGTCTAAATCATGTGTTTTTAAATGTAAGTGTCCAATCATGCCTTTTGCTGGCATTCCTTGCCAACCTTCATCAGTACGATGTGTTAATAAGGTTTGGCTATCAACTTCTAAAGTATCCATTTTAACTTTGCCATTTTGCCATTCCCATGAAGATGAAGGTCTATCGCGATAGACTTCAATACCATTACCTTCGGGGTCGTTGAAATATAAAGCTTCACTTACTAAATGATCACCAGCGCCAATGCCCATATTTTTTTGTGCCACGAAATATAAGAAGTTAGCTAGATCCTCAGTAGTTGGTAATAAAAATGCTATATGAAAAAATCCTGCTTCACGTGGGGAAGTCTGACGGCCGTCTTCTAATAAATGTAACGTTAGAGTATGGCCACCAGTCCCAACAGATAATACGGTTGTGTTATCGTCAGAACTTTTAACGGATAGTCCTAAAATGTTTTTGTAAAATGTTGTCATTAAGTCTAAGTCTCTTACGTTCAGTTCAATGTTTGTCACTTGTGTTGCTGTTTTATCGTGAAATGCCATTATGCATCGCCTCGTTTTCTATTTTTCTATAAGTTGGTATAAAAAGTATACCAGAAAAGAAATTGAATTGATAGCATAAAGTTTGAAATGCAAAATAACATGATGTTTCGCAATTTTATATTGATACGAACAAATAAAAAAGCGATGGCACTGACGCACCATCGCGAGGTTTATTTAACCAAGATACACATCTTGATATGAATCTTCTTTTTCTAACATATGTTTGGCAAATGAACACGAGGCAATGATTTTTAAATGATTTTCGCGAGCATGTTCAACAACTGCTTTAACTAGTTTTTTGCCAACACCTTGACCACCGAGTTCATCAGATACGCCTGTATGATCAATGTTAATTTCATTATTATCCACAAAACGGTATGTGATTTCAGCTAAAGCATGATTTTCATCATCACCAATATAGAATTTGTTCTCGCCTTGTTTAATTTCAAGGTTACTCATACATATCAACTCCTATCATGATTGATTATAGTATTTCCCTATTCTATTTTAACTTAAACGAAGTCAAAGGTGCATGACAGTCATGTGACGACATTGCCACATTTATGTAGTCGTTTTTATTAAGCGCAGTTTGAAATGAAGATGAAAACACGTATCTTGACATTAAATTCATTCAGCTATATAATTTATCTCGAAATCGAAATAAATTAAAAAGTTGGTGATGATATGGATCGAACGAAACAATCGCTCAATGTCTTTGTCGGAATGAATAGGGCGTTAGACACATTAGAGCAAATTACAAAAGAAGACGTAAAGCGATATGGCTTAAATATTACTGAATTTGCAGTGCTCGAGTTGCTTTATAATAAAGGTCCGCAACCAATTCAACGTATTAGAGACCGCGTATTAATTGCAAGTAGCAGCATTTCATATGTTGTAAGTCAATTAGAGGACAAAGGTTGGATTACACGTGAAAAGGATAAAGATGATAAACGTGTATATATGGCTTGTTTAACTGAAAAAGGTCAAAGTCAAATGGCAGATATTTTCCCTAAGCATGCTGAGACATTAACAAAAGCGTTTGATGTGTTAACAAAGGATGAATTAACAATCTTACAACAAGCGTTTAAGAAACTAAGTGCACAATCTACAGAAGTGTAAAGCGTGCACTAAAAATTTACATTAAAATATCTCGATTTCGAGATAAATACATTAAAAAGACAAAGAGGGTATATAAAATGATAAATAATCATGAATTACTAGGTATTCACCATGTCACAGCAATGACAGATGATGCAGAACGTAATTATAAATTTTTCACAGAAGTATTAGGTATGCGCTTAGTTAAAAAGACAGTCAATCAAGATGATATTTATACGTATCATACATTTTTTGCAGATGACGTAGGTTCGGCAGGTACAGACATGACGTTCTTTGATTTTCCAAATATTACAAAAGGGCAGGCAGGAACAAATTCCATTACAAGACCGTCTTTTAGAGTGCCTAACGATGACGCATTAACATATTATGAACAGCGCTTTGATGAATTTGGTGTTAAACACGAAGGTATTCAAGAATTATTTGGTAAAAAAGTGTTGCCATTTGAAGAAGTCGATGGCCAAGTGTATCAATTAATTTCAGATGAGTTAAATGAAGGGGTAGCACCTGGTGTACCTTGGAAGAATGGACCGGTTCCAGTAGATAAAGCGATTTATGGATTAGGACCCATTGAAATTAAAGTAAGTTATTTTGACGACTTTAAAAATATTTTAGAGACTGTTTACGGTATGACAACTATTGCGCATGAAGATAATGTCGCATTACTTGAAGTTGGCGAAGGCGGCAATGGTGGCCAGGTAATCTTAATAAAAGATGATAAAGGGCCAGCAGCACGTCAAGGTTATGGTGAGGTACATCATGTGTCATTTCGTGTGAAAAATCATGATGCAATAGAAGCGTGGGCAACGAAATATAAAGAGGTAGGTATTAACAACTCAGGCATCGTTAATCGTTTCTATTTTGAAGCATTATATGCACGTGTGGGGCATATTTTAATAGAAATTTCAACAGATGGACCAGGATTTATGGAAGATGAACCGTATGAAACATTAGGTGAAGGTTTATCATTGCCACCATTTTTAGAAAATAAAAGAGAGTATATAGAATCAGAAATAAGACCATTTAATACTAAGCGTTAACATGATTAATTGGAATGAGGAGGATTTGTGATGGAACATATTTTTCGTGAAGGACAAAATGGTGCGCCAACACTAATATTGTTGCATGGTACAGGTGGCGATGAATTCGATTTATTGCCATTAGGCGAAGCATTGAATGAAAATTATCACTTGTTAAGTATTAGAGGACAAGTTTCAGAAAATGGGATGAACCGGTATTTCAAACGTCTTGGTGAAGGTGTTTATGATGAAGAAGATTTGGAATTTCGTGGACAAGAATTGTTAGCGTTCATTAAAGAAGCTGCTGAACGTTATGAATTTGATATTGAAAAAGCAGTACTTGTTGGATTTTCAAATGGATCAAATATAGCGATTAACTTAATGTTGCGTTCAGAGGCACCATTTAAAAAAGCATTGTTATATGCACCGTTATATCCGATTGAGGTAAGGTCAACAAAGAATTTATCAGATGTCAGTGTGTTGCTTTCTATGGGGAAACATGATCCAATTGTGCCATTAGCTGCAAGTGAACAAGTCATTAACTTGTTTAAGACACGTGGGGCAGTAGTCGAAGAAGTTTGGGTGAATGGTCATGAAATTACAGAAACTGGATTAACGGCTGGTCAACAAATACTTGGGAAATAACAGTTCTATTAAGAAGCGGAAAGATGGAAAAGATTTTTACTTTTCATCTGCCCGCTTTTTTGATTTTGAAGTGCTGTACTAAATTTTACAATAGTATAGATATTTTAATCGATATGAGATTTGCCGGTAATACGCTTAATTAAACCTTTATAGAGTACAGGTATGAGTAAGATGAAACCGAACAATCCCATAATAGGGAATACTTTTCCAATTAATGAAATGAAACCGATAAATGTACTAATATAAGTGATGACAGCCATTGTAATAATGATGAAGTAACGTCTGCTGAATGGAACGCTGAAACGTGACGCAAATGCATACATTAATCCAACAACAGTATTGTAGATGACAAGTATCATAATGACAGACATAATAATACCAATTGACGGAGACATTTGTGTCGCTAATTTTAATGTAGGTAGATCTACGTGTTTAATTTTATCGAATTGAGAAATTAAACCTAGATTAATCATCATGAGTAAAAATGTAATGATTAAACCGCCAATCAAGCCCCCGTATAACGTTGAGTCACGATATTTAACTTTACTACCCATCACTGATAAGAAGCTGAAGGCAGCAGCAATTTGCAAGCTTGCATAGTTAATCGCATCAAACCACCATCCAGGTGATAATGATTTCTGCTTATGAATCTGAGCATCATTATTAGCGGCAGTAAAATCAAGATGACTTGTTGTGAAATAGTAGACCGCAATCATAATGACAATCGCAATTAAAAATGGGGTAACACCGCCAAGCACAGCAATTAAACGATCGAATTTTAGAAACAGTGTTGCTAAAATAAAGGCGACTAATATGAGTGCGCTCAGCCAATACGGTAAGTTGAAACTTTGATGAATGGTTGACGCACCACCTGCAGTCATAATAATAGCTAAAGACAACATAAACATTGTTAAAATAATATCAAAACCTCTTGCAATAGAGGGGTATAAGAAATAGTTAATTGAATCAGAATGATTTCTGGACTTTAGATGATGACCTGTATGCATGACAACCATTCCACCTAAAGTAATCAATAGTCCTGTTACAATAATGCCTGAAATGCTATATGCGCCATGACTTGTGAAAAACTGGAAAATTTCTTGACCAGTAGCAAAGCCGGCACCAACGACAACACCAACAAAGGCAAATGCCACAATAATGGACTCTTTTAAGATACGCATGATTTAAAAATGTCCCTTCGTAATTTTAAGTAATATAGAAAATGTAACATACATGTTAATGAAAAATATAGTACTAATATAGTATTTTGTTAAATTGGAGTAGAAGCGAGGGTGTCGGTCATTTCATTAATTTATTAGTTGATTTTGCATTTTTTTGCTGTAAAGTTGTTATAATACAGTTAACAGGAATTAGCATAGATACACCAATCCCCTCACTACTCGCAATAGTGAGGGGATTTTTTTCGGTGTAGCTAGGTCGCCTATTTATCATCGTGTTTGCGTAGCCAATGCGTAAACACAGTACCACTAAATAAGTGCACGATACATGCATCAAATGTCGTCTTTAGTCTAAGTAACGATCATGCATTAACATTTTCAAAATATCTATTTGAGCTTGAAGATCTTTACCAATATTGGTATCACGAATCTTCTTACGTTGTAATTCTTTATCTACGACGCGCTTTATAGAAAGTTCATCGATACCTTCGGAAAGTATTTTTTCTTTAGCGTTAAATTGTTGGTGTGCAACGAGTTGCATACCGAATGAATTATACAATAGTGTATAGCCTGCAATGCCAGTTGTTGACTGATAAGCTTTTGAAAAGCCACCATCAATGACAAGCATCTTTCCATCAGCCTTGATAGGATCTTCGCCATTGATTTCTTTCACTGGTGTGTGACCATTAATAATGCGTCCTTCATCTGGATTTAATCCGAAATCACTGAGCATTTTACGAACCATATTCACATCTTCACGAAGATGATAGTACGGATTCTTTTCTTCTTTATGAGAAGCTTTATCTGCAATAAAGTATCGCTCAAACGTAGTCATGGCACGTTTACCAAATAGTGACGAATATTTCCCAGTCCATAAATACCAAACTAAATCCGTCGATAAGTCATCAGTATTTTCTTTTTCATCAAATGATTTACGGACATGATACTCAAACACATCTAATAATTCTTGGCCGCTGTAAGTATGACCATCAATTTCAAATGATTCCATCTCACCATTTTCATCAACTGGAATACAACCATGAATGAGTAAATTGCCATTATATGGTAAGTAAAGAGAGCCTTTACGCATCAAGAAAGACATATGACGACGTAATTTTTCAGATTGTTGGAATGACAATAATAGTTTATTCATGACTTCTTCTTCTTCAGGTAGTAATTCTGCTGGATTATCACGATTGACAGTTTGGAAACATGTGTCTTTCAATGGGTATGTATTACCATAAACTGTAATTTCATTTGTATCATAATTAACCTTTTCAAGCACAAGACGTTCTTCCATTTCGAAATTTGGACGACGTTTAATAATTGGTATTTCTAACTTGAATTGAATCATCGCAATAGCTTGATGAATTTTAGTAATTTGACTTTCTTCACGTTGAGTTAAACGTTCGTGTTTGTCAGGTCTTTTTTTAGGCTTAAAAGCAGGATTATCTGCGTCATAGTATTTTTCAGCTAAAGTAAGCAGTGGTCTTAAATTAATGCCATAAGCGTCTTCGATAATATCTAAATTATCATAACGTGCACAAATTCGAAGTAAGTTTGCTAAGCATACTTTTGACCCAGCATAGGCTCCAACCCAAAGCACATCATGATTACCCCATTGAATATCTAGGGAATGATAATTAATCAGTGTATCCATAATTTTATCTGGTTGTGGTCCACGATCATAAATATCACCGACAACGTGTAAATGATCGACGACTAAGCGTTGTACGGAATAAGCGAGTCCAATAATTAAATCATCTGCCTGTTTAAGTTCAATTACTTGGTTAACAAGTGTTTCGTAATATGATTTTTTATTTTGATATTCATTACTTTTATACAGTAGTTCCTCAATAATATAAACGTATTGTTTTGGCAATGCTTTACGCAGTTTTGAACGCGTATATTTTGAAGAACAATATTTAATTAACTCAATTAAATGTTCGATTGTTGTGATATACCAGACATTAAGTTGACCGCAATTTTGGAAATCACTTTTAATCAATTTTAATTTGTCTTCTGGATAGTAGACAAGAGCAGTTAAGTCATTAAGCTCCTTAGTTGAAAGTCTCTCTTTGAAAATATCATTGATTTTCGCTCGCACGTTCCCAGAACCGTTGCGTAATACGTGTTGGAAAGCTTCATATTCACCATGTAAATCGCTGACGAAATGTTCCGTACCTTTAGGTAATTCTAAAATTGATTCTAAATTGATAATTTCAGTTGCAAGTTTTTCTGGAGTATCAAAATTTTGGGATAGTAAATCTAAATACTTCTTTTTTAATTCTTTTTCAGTAATTTGAGTCATTACGTGTCACTCCTGTAGTATATTTCAAACGTTAGTTTATAAAATAAATGCGCTTACAATGATTATCAAGAAAACGTTAACATTTTTCAATAAGTATGCTTGAATTGATAAAAATAGAGGGCAGGATTTTGGTATTAGGAGCCGTTGCAGTTTAGTTAAGTAAAAGTGGGGAAGTGATATATCTATTTTAAAAATGAGAGAAGAGATTTGTTATATTCACTAGTTTCCTAAAAAATTACGATATGTAAAATGTGTAATTGCCAAAATTTGGATGAAAAAATCCCCGCACCATTATTTGGGTGAAGGGATTTGAAAATGATTTTGGAATACGATGGAATATGTGTGTATTTAGACATTTAATAACTTTAAGTTACTAAATATTTTTCTTCTTGAAAATAAATACTACAAGTATTAAGAAAATAGAAATATAAGCAATATTACCAATAAACAATTCATGAAGTTCTAATTTCGTCGACTTACTAAAACCTTTTTCAACTGTTTGAAGCATAATATTCATCATATTAATAGGATTCCACTTTAGCCAGTCTATTTTTTCTAAAAGTGCCGTTTGAATAACTGCTAAAATAGAACTTGCAAAATAAAAAACAATACCTACAGCAATGGCTACTCCCGTTGAATTTGTTGCAGATGATAATAGCAACGTTAAGCTTAAAACTAACCAAACGCCAACAAATGTGCCTAAACTAACTAATAATAATTGATTCAATAAAGATAATTGATTACCGCTACTTTCAAATATATTTAAATCATTAAAGAATAAAGAACCAATAACAATTGAAGCAATAATTGTAATAATAAAATAAATTAAAGAAATAATAAATAATGTGATGATTTTGCTAACAATCATAGTTGTTCTTGAATATTCACGATAGAGTAAATTTTTAATCGTACCGTAATGAAATTCCATTGAAATGATTGTACTTGCTTGAATAATTAATAAAAATGCAAACCATGAAAAACCATTATAAGCAGATGTGAAAGATTCCTGTGGCGTAAAAATTTCATTGTATTTTGTAGCGATATAACCTTGAGCAACCATTAGTAGAATGAAGACAATAGGTGCGATAAAAGTTGATTTCTTTTTAAATAATTTGAAACATTCTTGTTTAATTAAAGTTCCCATTTTATGCTTGGTCCTCCCTTTCTATGATTTCTAGTAATACATTTTCTAAATCATTATCTTTAAATTGTTTAAGTTCTTCTTCCGATGTTTCTGTAACAATTTTACCTTTGTTAATAATAAGGATAGAGTTTGTGATTTTAACTAATTCACTTAAAATATGACTCGAAATTAAGAAAGTAACACCTTCTTGCGCTTTTTGGACAATCAATTCACGTACATCTCGCACAGCTTTTGGATCTAAGCCATTCATTGGTTCATCTAAGATAATAAATTGAGGGTCATTTAAAAATGCTATAGCAATTCCTAATTTTTGTTTCATACCAAGAGAATACGTTTTAGCTTTTTTATGAATGTATTCATCCATATGAAGTTGTGAGACAATTTTATCGATATCTTGAGTGTTTTTTGATTCATTCAATAACTTCAAGTTTTCATATCCAGACATAAAAGGATATATTCCTGGATTTTCAATCAATGCGCCGATATTGCTTTTGCTGTCCTTGCTGTTAATAACATTAAAATTCCCGCTTTGGAAACTAGAGTAACCTAATATAACTTTCATTAAAGTTGTTTTACCTGCACCATTCGCTCCAACGAGACCAACTATTTGTCCGCGTTTCAGCTTAAATGATACATCTTCGAGAATCGTTTTGTTGCCTATCTTCTTTGTTAAATGTTCTATTGTTAAAACATCCATATCACTATCTCCTTTGCTATTAAATAATCTGAATCTTAAGATTTTATATATAAAATTAATTTTATCACATAGCAAGTGTTATAAAAATATGGATTTAAAAAACTTTAATAATATAAAACATAAATATGAATACGAGTATTTTTGTAGCATGCAAATGGCATTGCTACATTTATTAAAATTCGCAATTTGTTATGAGTAACTTTTTTGGATAGTAGGCACATTAAAGTGACGAAAACAGTTTGTGTGGAAGACAGGGTAAATTCTGCTTATTTAAGATGATAGTTTGTATTATAGATGGATTGTGAGATGCGTTTGCGGAATGTATACATACTGAGGGAACTGAACTTTGATGGGAAACTTCATTATATCTCTTAACGTAAAGGATTTTAGGTGACTTTCAGCTAAAGTATGCCAAATAAACTTAAAAAAGCAGTGAATCATTTCAATAGATGGAATGATTTTACTGCTTTTTGTGTATAGAAATTTAAAATTCATGCCTTTATACTAACAACAATATTATTTTACTCTCTTACGTTTACCAATGTAACGTATAGCAAAGTAAATGACTGCGATAATGATGACAACATACATAATACGTGAATATGTATGAAGACCAGTCATCAACATACCAAAGCTATTGCTCAATGTGCGTCCTAGTAAAATTAAACCGAAATTCCAAATTGTTGTACCTATTAATGAAATAACGGTAAATGTCACAACATTCATGCGGTTTACACCGGCTGGAATGGTAATCAATACACGTAATACAGGTATGAAACGACAGATAAATACAGCCCATACGCCATACTTTTTAAACCAATCATTTGCTCGCTTTAAATCCTTACTTTTCAATTTAATCCACTTACCGTGTCGATCAATAAAACGATATAGACGTTCTTCTGAAATCAAACGACAGATATAATATAAAATTAACAGCCCTATAAACGATGCGATGGTTGCAATAATAAATAAAGTTAAAATTGATAAATGTGATTTAACAGACATAAGACCAGCAAATGTCAAAATAATTTCCGATGGTACGATAGGTAAAACATTTTCTAATAAGATTAATATAAAAATCGCTGCATACCCAAAACGACTAATAAATTCAGTGATAATTTGTTCCATTATTAAAAATAAGCTCCTTTAATTTTCAGCAATTGCAGACAAATAGAAACTGGATAAATTCAAATGAATAATGAATGATGTCGTATGCGATGTTGAAACAAGCATTTGTCTTAAAATGTATTATAAGCAATAAATCAAAAAATTGCTTGCTATAAGTACGAAAAGTCAACAAATGATTATCTAAATAACAGGCGCTGCACAATGAATGAGCAATGTAGTTTTATGCAATTTAAAATGAATGTCGAATATGTAAGAAAGCCTGCAATATACGTTTTAAAACACTAGGATTGCAGTATTTTTAATTAACAAACGATAGGCTACTATGTAACTAAAAGTTCCTTTATATCGTTTTAATAGCAAAAGTTAAGCGGTATTTAATAAAATTTTTATAGATTCTATTGTAAACGCTTTCCATGTCTGATAATATTATAAAAAATAACTTTGGTACAATTTTGTGACAAAGTAGGGGTGGACATGCCAGATGTCCGAAAGTTTTATCGTTCTAGGGTAAGTTTTTAAAAATTAATAAGGGAAGTAGGAATAGTTATGAAGGAAAAACGAACTAACGTAAGGTGGATGTTCGCGCTTGCGTTCTTCTTTATTGGGGTTATTGCGTATATGGATAGAGCAAACATTTCATATATCGCTAAACAAATGATGGATGATTTAGGGATGACCAAACCACAATTTGGCTTATTGGCATCATTCTTCTCTCTAGGTTATGCATTAATGCAAGTACCATCGGGGATGTTGGCTGAAAAATTCGGTCCACGTAAGATGATTACAATTGCATTAGTTTGGTGGAGTGCATTTACAATCTTAACGGGTATGATTAAGAACCACGGTTTAATTTATTTAGTGAGATTCTTATTTGGTGTAGGTGAGGCGCCAATGTACCCTTCTAATGCTGTGTTTAACTCATTTTGGTTCTCTAAAAATGAAAAAGGTAGAGCATCAAGTGCATTATTAGCAGGATCATATTTCGGACCTGTATTAGCACCAATAGTTACAATTGCTATTGTTAACGCATTTAACTGGCAAGCAGTATTTTACATTTTTGGTGCAGTAGGTATTTTAATGGCTGTATTATGGGCGATTATTGCCAAAGACTTACCTGAGCAACATAGAATGGTTAATGAAGCGGAGAAACGTTTCATTATGGAAAATCGTGATATCGTAGCTACTGAAAAGTCATCACCACCATGGAATGATTTCTTTAAACGTTTTAGCTTCTATGCAATTGCAATTCAATACTTTGTTGTACAATTTATCATTACATTATTCTTAATTTGGTTACCGACGTATTTAACAGAAGTATTCCACGTTAACTTTAAAGAAATGAGCATTAGTTCATTACCTTGGTTATTAATGTTCTTCTTAATCTTATCAGCAGGTGCAATTTCTGACCGTGTATTAGGATTAGGTCGTTCAAAATTCGTAGCTAGAGGTGTAATTGCAATCGCAGGATTTATTGTGTTTGCAGTTTCAATTATCTTTGCTGTACGTACAGGAAATTTATATGTAAGTATTTTCTGGTTATCACTAGGTCTTGGTGGTATCGGTATTTCAATGGGTATGAGTTGGGCTGCAGCAACTGACTTAGGACGTAACTTCTCTGGTACAGTATCAGGGTGGATGAACTTATGGGGTAATATAGGTGCATTAATCAGTCCGCTATTAGCAGGTCTATTCGTAGAACATTTAGGTTGGACAATGACATTCCAATTGTTAATCGTTCCAGCAGTAATCGCTGTGATTATGTGGTTCTATGTGAAACCAGATCAACCTTTAATTGTTAGTGATGATAAAGCAATAGAAAAATAATTTAAACAAGCAGTAAGCTTTCACATTGTTGGGGCTTATTGCTTTTTTACGTTGAAATTGAAACTTTTTAAAACAGATATGGTTTAAGATGAACGGGAAGTTATTAAAATGATATATGTAAAGAAATAAAGTTTTAAAACATTAGTCAGGTAACGCTTGTAAAAGTACATATAAATTTTAGGAGGTTATACATATGAAGGAAAACTTAGAGAAATATATTAGAAGTTTGCCTCTTATAGGTCTGATTATAAGTATTTTTTTAATTATTTTATACTTCTTAATTTATCGAGTAGAAGGAAATTTTTGTGTAATCATTTTGTACTGCTTACTGCCATTATTTGTAAATACGTCACTATATATATTATACGTAATCATCTTTCGATATTTTAAGAAATGAACTGACATCGAATGTCATTTTAAATAACGAATATAGGAACTATTCAAGCTTATGAGGCAAATATGTTTTATAAACTTTCTTAAATTCACTATAGTTTGGATCATGAACCCTAGGAATAATATGAAGTAAATAAACCTTAAGTCTATGTGAATGTTTTTCTAACCCTAAATATCGTATTCACTAAAATAATTTCAACATGTCACAAATAAATCTTAACTAGCGCAAAGGTGGGCGACCAAAGGTTCAACGATGTTAAATAACATTAGAAAATAATTTTAATTGGACTTTAAAAGTTTTTGAATTTAGATAATTGAGTATAAGGTGTTATAATGACATATGTTGCGTAATTAAAATTTATAGCAACAAATTCATTTTAACTATGCTAATAAAAAGATTATGGAAATATTTTGACAAGGAAAGGAGAAGTCGAAATGACATCTTTTTGACATCACTCATAAAAATCAATCGACTTAACTTAGACTTTTATAAAGGTGTAAGACAGGGACTGTTAATGATTATTCCCGCAATAATCGGTTACTTATGTGGTAATTTCCAATTTGGATTATTAGTTGCAACCGGAACACTAGCCCATATTTATGTTTTTAAAGGTCCGTCGCGATCTAAGCTGCGAACTGTAATAATTTGTAATTTAGCGTTTGCAATATGTATGATGCTTGGTACGCTAACAGCAAAAACGCCACTCGTTTTTGGAATGACATTATTAATTGTTACGGTTATACCATTTTATATATTTACTGCCTTAAAAATAGCTGGACCGTCATCGACATTCTTCATTGTGACATTCAGTCTACCCATTAACTTACCTATAGCTCCCGAAGAAGCATTATATAGAGGCTTTGCGATTTTAGTAGGCGGTATACTTGCCACTATGATGGTGTTAATCACGATCGTATTTTCTAAAAACAAAGCTGAAGAACAAGCAATTCAAAATGATTTTAAACTCATATCTAAGTTGTTACACACTTATAATGATAAATCTGCATTTTTACAAGTAGCAAAAACAGCGGTGGATAGTTTTAAAGCATCTGATAAATTACTAATCACTTCTACTTCAAGTAACGATAAATTAAGTAGACGTTTCCAAAAATTATTATTATTACACACATCTGCCCAAGGGATTTATTCTGAACTGTTAGAGTTGAACGCTAAACAAATTCGACCATTGCCAGATGAGTTAATTGAAATGATGGATCATATCATTGCACAACTAGATAATAGTGATGAAAATGTAAGATATTGGCGAAAAGAAGTGACAGTAACAGAGGAATTTCAAAATTTATTCAACCATATATTGAAAATTGATGAAATGGTGCATGCAAATGAAGCGCGTATTGCGTATGAAGCAGACATGCGAAAACCTTTATATAGTAAACGCATTTATCAAAATTTAACATTAGACTCTATTGTTTTTAGAAGTACATTGAGATATACAGCGATTATGATGATAGCGATATTTATTGCGTTAATGTTTGATTTTGAAAAAGCATACTGGATACCGTTATCTGCACATACAATATTACTAGGAACATCAACTATACATGCAATCGAGAGAGGTATGGCACGAGGTTTAGGTACTATTTTAGGTGTGTTAGTACTTTCAGTCATATTGTTGTTTTCAATACCAACACCTGTTGCAGTAATTTTAATGGGCATTGCAGCATTGTTTACTGAAGCATTGGTGGGAGCAAATTATGCGATTGCGGTAGTCTTTATTACAATACAAGTTATTTTAATGAATGGATTAGCATCACAGAATTTAACAATTAACATTGCGTTTCCAAGAGTTATTGACGTTGCAATGGGTATTGTGATTGCAATCATAGGTTTATTTGTCCTTGGACAACGTACCGCATCCGCATTGCTTCCTAATGTAATGGCTGAAGTTGTTCGTAAAGAAGCAACGCTCTTCCATTATTTGTTTTCTGAAAACCAATATAAAGATGATGTGTATCAGAAAAACACGGCTATGAACCTATCTGTGAAATTAAATAATATGACGCAAGTTTATAATGCAGCTAATGGTGAATTATTTAGTGATAAGACATTGATTCAAAATTATTATCCTAGCTTATTCGCATTAGAAGAAATTAGCTTTATGTTAAATAGAGCCATGGCTAATGAAGATAGACTTACAATAAATGAACA
The DNA here is from genome assembly GCF_018622755.1 of Staphylococcus sp. MZ3. Lineage (NCBI taxonomy): Bacteria > Bacillati > Bacillota > Bacilli > Caryophanales > Staphylococcaceae > Staphylococcus > Staphylococcus sp. MZ3. The sequence continues at coordinate 2,568,360 of NZ_CP076026.1, read as the reverse complement.
ATTAATGGGCGAGTATTTAGCAACATTTGAAAACATCGCTAAGCATTTCGAATTAAATACAGAATTAGAAATAAAGATATTACCAGATTTACCACAGTATAATTATATTCAATCAGCAATGATGAATATTCAACACAATGGTTTTCGTGAGAGAGACAAGAACGTTTAAAATTAAATATTTATCAGGTCAGACTAACGTTTGTCTGAAGTTATTATGACGGGAGTCTAAAAAATTGTGTTTAATATGTTTCATTTTATAATTATGGTGGTATATAACATGAATTATAACATATTGGAGGTTAAGGAAATGCCCTTTACAATGAAAGGTTACCCCGAAAAATGGAAAGATTTTGAAGTAATTAAACGGCAAAAAGCGATAGAAATTGCGAATGCAATGTTAAAAGAAGGATATCTTGAAAAAGATGTTGTTCCTATTGCGGCGAAAAAAGCGAAAGATTGGTATCGAGCGTTATCGAAAGAAGAAATCAAAGCACTAGAAGAAGAGAACTTCGTACAATTCCATACAGCAACAATGGAAAAAACAGAGGTGGATAGTGAATATGCAACAACTGATAATGAAGAACATATTCAAGAACAATCAAATCAAGATAAATCGTACTTTGATAGCGAATCAATTGGCAACCAAAGTGGTGGCGTTCGACAAAGAGAACCGCTTATGGATGGTGCACATCCAAAAGTTGTGGAATCATTTAAAGACGTATAACATCTCTATCAATTAAGCACTTGTACCTATATAACGGTAACAGGTGTTTTTTTGCGTTAAATCATTTTAAAATTACTTCCTGTAATTGAAGGTTTTGATACATAATTCGGATTGTTTGAGTTTCTTTGTGCTGTTTCAGTATCAGCCCAAAGTTCGATAGTTTATTAGTATTATCTTAATAAAATGTTAGGTACAATAAAGATGATTATATATCGGAGGTTAGTATAAAAATGTATGTAGATCGAAAACCATCACTATATTTAGAGGATTTGCGACATGATTTTAAAAATAGTTTAAGTAAATTTGAAAATGGTGATGAAGCATTTGATACGTTATTAGGTTTCGTAGAGTTAGATCATATTTATTCGTCAGCACTAAAGGAAATAAGCACTAAACTGAGTATTTTAGATGACAATTTCAATCACATTTATAAACACAATCCTATACATCATATGGAGCGACGTGTGAAAGAAATGCGTAGTTTAATAGAAAAGCTTAATCGTAAAGGATTACAGATTAGCGCAGAAACTGCCAAAGAACATATACTGGATATTGCCGGAATTCGCGTAGTATGTAATTACTTAGATGATATTTATTTGATTGAAGAGATGTTGCTTAAACAAGAAGACGTACAATTGATAAAACGTAAAGATTATATTCAGCACCCTAAAGAAAATGGTTACCGCAGTTTACATATCGTTGTATCTATTCCAGTCTTTTTAGCAGAACGCGTTGAGGTATTGCCTGTTGAAATTCAAATTAGAACGATAGGTATGGATATGTGGGCAAGTTTAGAACATAAAATACGTTATAAAAACAATGCAGAGACGGAAAAGTATCGAGATTTATTGAAAGAATGTGCGACAGAGATTACTGAAGTTGAAGATAAATTACAACAAATTCATTCTGAAATAACAGAGTAGACGTTTAGTAGGAGTGTTACTTAATTTGAGTGATTTTGTAAATCAACATGGTACGAAATCACAAAAATAAGACGCCTAGTATAATAAATTCCTTTAAAATGTGGAAATTGTACTTGCTCGTGACGTCGGGTCATCAACTATGGTAATTATAGGAGGTGGAATCTATGTCTAACTATTCGACTGGAGAACTCGCAAAATTATGCAATGTGACAACACGAACGATTCAATATTATGATCGCAAAGGTATTTTGAAACCACAAGGATTTACAGAAGGAAAGCGTCGTGTGTATACAGAACAACAGCGACAAACATTAGAGTTAATCTTATTGCTTAAAGATTTAGGTTGTGCGTTAAGCGATATAGATATGTTGCTAAAAGGTGAAGGTACTTTGAAGACGCTCAATACTTTACTAACTATGAAACAACAAGAAATTAATCAACAAGTCAAACAGCAACAAGCGGTATTAAACAAAATTAAAAATGTTCAATATTACGTAAATAAAGCGTCGACGTCTCCAATCACACATTTAAAAGACATAGAGCATGTCATGAGTAAATCAGCTGAAATGAAAAGTATTCGTCGTAACATTTGGATTAGTGCGGGTATTATAGGAATAATTCAATATTCTAGCATTATAAGTGCAATTTTGATGAAAAATAAATGGCCGTTTCTAATTGCGTTGCCGTTTATGATTGGATACGGCATTGGTGTTACTTTTTATTACCAACAAAAGGTTGCCTATTTATGTCCTAACTGCCAGCATATATTCTCACCATCTTTATGGCAAGTTATCAAAGCGAAACATACTGCTACAACACGTCGATTCGAATGTCCAAACTGTCATGAAACGCATTATTGCATTGAAGTACCTAAAGCGCATATGAGTACAGAACAATTAGAAATATCCCACATACAACATAACAATTAAATCATTCGTGTGATAGTGACCATTCCCTTTAAATTTACATTGAAAAGGGATGGTCACTATTTTAGTACGCGTAAAGAAAGCGCTTGCAAACGCTTAAGAACTATATTAACATACTTGTATACAAGTATGTCGTGTAATGAAGGAGTGACTTTGATGATGTATGGATATCCAGAGAAATGGTTGGAAGGTATGACAACTGGAGAAGGTATCGCGGCAGAATTACGATTAGGCATTGTGAATGGTCACATAGCTGAAGGTACGTTACTCACTGAAAATCAAATGGCAAAGCAATTTAATGTGAGTCGTTCGCCAATTCGAGATGCATTTAAATTATTGCAACAAAATCAACTCATCCAATTAGAAAGAATGGGTGCACATGTGTTGCCGTTTGGGGAACAAGAAAAGAAAGAAATGTACGATTTGCGACTGATGTTAGAGTCATTTGCATTTTCAAGAGTTAAAAATCAAGAGCGACTACCTATCGTAAAAGAAATGAAGAAACAACTTGAAATGATGAAAGTGGCAGTAAAATTTGAGGATGCAGAATCATTTACGAAGCATGACTTTGAATTTCATGAAACATTAATCAAAGCATCTAATCATCAATATTTAAACTCATTTTGGAGTCATTTAAAACCAGTAATGATGGCACTCGTTTTAACATCCATGCGACAACGTATGCAACAGAACCCGCAAGATTTTGAACGTATACATCATAATCATCAAGTGTTTATTGATGCAGTGGAACAATACGACAGTCAAATTTTGAAAGAAGCGTTTCATTTAAATTTCGACGATGTTGGTAAAGATATTGAAGGATTTTGGTTGAATTAAAATGAAAAGAAAGAAGGATTTGTCATGAAATATATGATTGGTGTCGACATTGGAACGACGAGTACCAAGTCAGTCTTATATGATGAAAATGGAACTTTCATCATGAAACATCAAATCGGCTATGATTTACACACACCAAACGTTGATGTCTCAGAAGAAAACCCAGATGAATTATTTGATGCGGTATTAATGACAATTAAATACATAATGAGGGAATCGAAAGTTAATCAAGATGATATTAAATTTGTGTCATTTAGTGCGCAAATGCATAGCTTGATTGCGATGGATCAGCAACATCAAAGATTAACAAATAATATTACTTGGGCAGATAACCGCGCTGCAAAATATGCAACAGTAATAAATGAAGTGCATGATGGCAATGCGATTTACCAGCGAACAGGCACACCGATTCATCCTATGTCGCCATTAGCGAAGATTTTTTGGATGAAACATGAATGGCAAGATGTGTTTCAACGTACTGCTAAGTTTGCAGATATTAAAACATACATTTTCTATCATTTATTTGATACATATATCATTGATTATTCAATGGCTTCCGCAACAGGGATGTTTAATTTAGAAACATTAGATTGGGATGTTGAGGCATTAGAACTGCTGGGTATTTCCAAGGAAATGTTGCCGGAATTAGTTCCAACAACGTATGTGATGAAAGGTATGAAAGAACGTTATGCAACATTAATGGGGCTTAATAAAGATACACCGTTTGTTATTGGTGCGAGTGATGGGGTCCTTTCTAATTTAGGTGTCAATAGTGTTGGTAAAGGAGAAGTTGCTGTCACAATCGGTACATCTGGGGCGATTCGTACTGTGATAGATAAACCGCGTACTGATTACAAAGGTAGAATATTTTGTTATGTCTTAACAGAGGACCACTACGTCATCGGAGGTCCTGTAAATAATGGTGGTGTCGTATTGAGATGGTTGCGCGACGAGTTGCTAGCGAGTGAAGTCGAAACTGCGAAACGTCTCGGTGTTGATCCTTATGATGTCTTAACTCAAATTGCAAAGCGTGTTAAACCAGGTGCAGATGGTTTAATATTCCATCCCTATTTAGCTGGAGAACGTGCGCCGCTTTGGAACGCAAATGCAAGAGGTTCATTCTTCGGTTTAACTTTATCTCATAAAAAAGAACATATGATTCGCGCTGCATTAGAAGGTGTTCTTTACAATTTGTATACCGTCTACCTTGCACTCATTGAAGTAATGAATGAAACGCCTAAGATGATAAAAGCAACAGGTGGTTTTGCGAAAAGTGAAGTATGGCGTCAAATGATGTCAGATATATTTGACACAGAGTTAGTGGTTCCTGAAAGTTATGAAAGTTCATGCTTAGGTGCCTGCGTGCTCGGACTTAAAGCTGTAGGTGACATTGAAGATTTTTCAATCGTTTCATCGATGGTCGGTGCTACAAATAATCATACGCCGTTTGAAGAAAATGTCGCTGTTTACCAAGAGCTCGTATCCATTTTTATCAATTTAAGTCGTTCTTTAACAGAGAATTATGAACAAATTGCAGATTTTCAACGCCAACATATGGCTGAAAATAAAACACAATAAATACGTCACTCAAGCATCTTAGATAAAGTTGTTGTGCCATGACTACTATATATTATCTGGAATACGTGCGCGACGACGGTGTTACATTCTATTGAAAAGAGAAAGAGGGGAATGTCATGTTTAACGAAATATGGCCGTTAATCAGTGTTGTTTTAGGTATCGTTATTTTATTAGTATTAATTATTGGGTTTAAATTAAATACATTTATTTCATTAATTATCACATCGATGATTACAGCGTTAATGCTAGGTATACCATTGACTAAAATTATGGAGACGATTGAGAAAGGGATGGGCAGTACGCTCGGCCACATTGCACTAATATTCGGTTTAGGTGCCATACTTGGGAAATTACTTGCTGATGGTGGTGGTGCAACTCGAATTGCAGACACGTTGATTCAAAAATTTGGTCAAAAACATGTACAATGGGCAATGCTTGTTGCAGCATTTATCGTCGGTATTGCATTGTTCTTTGAAGTAGGTTTAGTCTTACTGATTCCATTAGTATTTACAGTAGCAAAACGCGCAAATGTTTCAGTGTTAAAACTAGGACTACCTATGGTAACAGCTTTATCTGTGACACATGGCTTTTTACCACCACATCCAGGACCGGTAGTCATCGCAAAAGAATTAAAGGCAAATGTTGGAGATGTATTACTGTACGGTATGATTATTGCCATTCCAGTTACACTCATTGCAGGACCTATATTTAACAAAGTTGCACAAAAAATGATTCCGTCTGCGTATACACGAGAAGGCGATATTTCAGCGTTAGGTGCACAAAAAGAATTTACGGATCAAGAGATGCCAGGATTTGGTATGAGTTTATTAACTGCAACATTACCAGTCATATTAATGTTAGTGTCTACGATAACGCAACTTGTAACTGGGCACGACAAACCTACAAATCTATTTGAATCTATCATTTATATGATAGGAACAGCAGGGACAGCAATGCTAATAGCAGTATTATTTGCAATCGTTACGATGGGATTAATGAGAAAGCGTAAGATGAATCATATTATGGAATCAGTGACGAATGCGATTTATCCAATCGGAATGATGTTATTGATTATTGGCGGTGGCGGTACATTTAAACAAGTATTAATTGACGGCGGTGTCGGAAATACAATTGCTAAAATGTTTGAAGGTACAGAGATGTCTCCAATTTTACTAGCATGGATTGTTGCAGCTGTGCTACGTATCGCATTAGGTTCGGCTACAGTAGCTGCGATTTCAACTACAGGTATTGTCTTACCATTATTACAATCATCAGATGTAAATGTTGCATTAGTTGTACTTGCGATAGGTGCAGGTAGTGTGATTTTGTCTCATGTAAATGACGCAGGATTTTGGATGTTTAAAGAATATTTTGGTTTAACTGTAAAAGAAACATTCTTAACATGGTCATTATTAGAAACGATTATTTCCGTTTCAGGTATCATCTTCATTTTATTCATTAGCTTATTTGTTTAACTAAATATTAAGTAAACGTGTTTTTAGGTAATTGCAATATATTGCCTTGAAACACGTTTATTTTTATGCAGAAAATCGTCTGAAATACTCAGAATCCGAACGATATAAAAAGTATATTGGGTATTTTAGAGTAATGAAAGGCGTTTCAAGACATGTTTTTGTGCGTATTATACAGGCGATAATTATGAAATGTTTAGTATATTGTTTTAAATTAGATAATGATGAATTTAATTTAAAAAATAAGTATAAAAAATACAAGCCTTGTGTGACAAGGGTTTCTGATGACTTGAATACAATTTATAGGTATATTTCAAATAATAAAATTATCAATTAACATAAAATTAATGACAATCTTAACTTTTCATTAACTCGCTTTTTTGTATTGCTTTTAAAAACCGAACAATATAGACTTGCATTTATTAAGTTTAAAAAATTAATGAATTTTGCATTTAAAGGGAGATATTATAGTGAAAAACAATCTTAGGTACGGCATTAGAAAACATAAATTGGGAGCAGCATCAGTATTCTTAGGAACAATGATCGTTGTTGGGATGGGACAAGATAAAGAAGCTGCAGCATCAGAACAAAAGACAACAGTAGAAGAAAATGGGAATTCAGCTACTGATAATAAAGTAAGCGAAACTCAAACAACTGCAACTAACGTTAATCATATAGAAGAAACTCAATCATATAACGCAACAGCAACAGAACAACCGTCAAACGCAACACAAGTAACAACTGAAGAAGCACCAAAAGCAGTACAAGCACCACAAACTGCACAACCAGCAAATTTAGAAACAGTTAAAGAAGAGGTAGTTAAGGAAGAAGCGAACCCTCAAGTTAAGGAAACGACACAATCTCAAGACAATAGCGGAGATCAAAAACAAGTAGATTTAACACCTAAAAAGGCTACACAAAATCAAGTGGCAAAAACACAAGTTGAAGTGGCACAGCCAAGAACGGCATCAGAAAGTAAGGCACGTGTGACAAGATCAGCAGACGTAGTTGAAGCTAAGGAAGCTAGTGACGCGAAAGTGGAAACGGGTACAGATGTAACAAGTAAAGTTACAGTAGAAGATGAAAGTAAAATTGAAGCGCCAAAAGGAAATAATGTTCAGCCTCATGAAGGGCAACGTGTAGTATTGAAGTATAAACTGAAATTTCAAGATGGGTTGAAAACAGGAGATTATTTTGATTTTACATTATCAAATAATGTAAACACGCATGGAGTATCAACTATAAGAAAAGTTCCAGATATTAAAAATGGTTCATTAGTAATGGCTAAAGGACAGGTACTAGATAACGGCCGAATTAGATATACGTTTATTGATTACATCAAAGATAAAGTGAATGTTACGGCTAATTTAGAAATAAACTTATTCATAGATCCTAAAACAGTTCAAAGCAATGGACAACAAACAATTACTTCAAAATTAAATGGCAAAGAAACATCAGGAACTATGCAAATAACATATAAAGATGGTGTTAAAAATCAATATACAAATGTAAATGGTTCGATTGAAACGTTTGACAAAGAAAAAAATAAATTTACACACGTAGCATATATTAAGCCTATAAATGGAAACAATTCAGACAGTGTTACTGTAACGGGTATGTTGACACAAGGAAGTAATGAGAATGGAACACAACCAAATGTTAAAATATATGAGTATGTTGGAACTGAAAATGGGCTACCACAAAGTGTTTATGCAAATACAGCGGACAGCACACAATTAAAAGATGTAACGAATCAAATGAGTGATAAATTAAAAGTACAAAACAATGGTAGCTACTCATTAAATTTTGACAAATTAGATAAAACATATGTAATTCATTACACCGGAGATTATTTAAATGGTACGAGTGAAGTGAACTTTAGAACTCAATTAACTGGATACCCTGAAAATCGCTATAAAACATATTATTATAACAATGGCTATATATTAACATGGGATAATGGATTAGTTTTATATAGTAATAAAGCTAATGGTGATGGAAAATATGGTCCGATCGTAGACTCCAATAACTTTGAGTTCTCTGAAGATAGTGGTAATGGCTCAATCAGCGGACAATACGATGCGAAGCAAATTATTGAAACAGAAGAAAATCAAGACAATACACCGCTTGACATTGATTACCACACAGCTATAGATGGTGAGGGTGGTTATGTTGATGGATACATTGAAACAATAGAAGAAACGGATTCATCGGCTATTGATATCGATTACCATACTGCTGTGGATAGCGAAGCGGGTCACGTTGGAGGATACACTGAGTCCTCTGAGGAATCAAATCCAATTGACTTTGAAGAATCTACACATGAAAATTCAAAACATCACGCTGATGTTGTTGAATATGAAGAGGATACAAACCCAGGTGGTGGTCAGGTTACTACTGAGTCTAACTTAGTTGAATTTGACGAAGAGTCTACAAGAGTTATTGTAACTGGCGCAGTGAGCGACCATACAACAGTTGAAGACACGAAAGAATATACAACTGAAAGTAATCTGATTGAACTAGTGGATGAACTACCTGAAGAACATGGTCAAGCACAAGGACCAATCGAGGAAATCACTGAAAACAATCATCATATTTCTCATTCTGGTTTAGGAACTGAAAATGGTCACGGTAATTATGGCGTGATTGAAGAAATTGAAGAAAATAGTCATGTTGATATTAAGAGTGAATTAGGTTATGAAGGTGGCCAAAATAGCGGTAACCAGTCATTCGAGGAAGACACAGAAGAAGATAAACCTAAATATGAACAAGGTGGCAATATCGTAGATATTGATTTCGATAGTGTACCTCAAATTCATGGTCAAAATAAAGGTGATCAGTCATTCGAAGAAGATACAGAGAAAGACAAGCCTAAATATGAACATGGCGGTAACATCATTGATATCGACTTCGACAGCGTGCCACATATTCACGGATTCAATAAGCACACTGAAATTATTGAAGAAGATACAAACAAAGACAAACCTAATTATCAATTCGGTGGACACAACATTGTTGATTTTGAAGAAGATACACTTCCAAAAGTAAGCGGCCAAAATGAAGGTCAACAAACGATTGAAGAAGATACAACGCCGCCAACACCACCAACACCAGAAGTACCAAGTGAGCCGGAAACACCAACACCACCGACACCAGAAGTACCAAGTGAGCCGGAAACACCAACACCACCGACACCAGAAGTACCAAGTGAGCCGGAAACACCAACACCGCCAACACCAGAGGTACCAAGTGAGCCGGAAACACCAACACCACCGACACCAGAAGTGCCGAGTGAGCCAGAAACACCAACACCGCCAACACCAGAGGTACCAGCTGAACCTGGTAAACCAGTACCACCCGCAAAAGAAGAACCTAAAAAGCCTTCTAAACCAGTGGAACAAGGTAAAGTAGTAACACCTGTTATTGAAATCAATGAAAAGGTTAAAGCAGTGGCACCAACTAAAAAAGCACAATCTAAGAAATCTGAACTACCTGAAACAGGTGGAGAAGAATCAACAAACAAAGGTATGTTGTTCGGCGGATTATTCAGCATTCTAGGTTTAGCATTATTACGCAGAAATAAAAAGAATAACAAAGCATAATTAAACAAAAATTGACGGGTTTATTTCATAAATTATATGAAGTAAACCTGTTTTTTTAGATTAAATCAAATTTCTAATAGAAAATTAGAGTGTTTTCTGATTGCTGAAGCGCTTTATGTCTGATGATTGATTACAAAATGAGAGATAAAGTTAGAATTTAAAACTAGTTTGTTAGTACAAATTAGATTGAATCAATAAGACAAATTTGATAAATGCAATTATTAACTAGATGCAAATTTAGTTAAATTTAAAATGTCGTCTTGAAATACGGCTGTTTCTGTATAAATAATCATTAAAATCAAACAAAAACCGAACGATATAAAATTATAATGACGTTATTAATACAATGAAAGGCATTTCAGTGACTTGTTAATGATGCATTGTACAGGCGATTATTATGTATAATTTAGTATATTGCTTTAAATTAGATGAATTTGAATTTAATTTAAAAAATAAGTATAAAAAATACAAGCCTGTTATATCAAGGGATTAAAGAGTTTTGCATGCAATATATATGTGAGTTATAAATAATAAAAAACTCATTATACATAAAGTTAACAACAATCTTAACTTTTTATTAACTCGCTTTTTTTCATTGCTTTTAAAAACCGAACAATATAGAATTGCATTTATTGAGTTTAAAAAATAAATGAATTTTACATTTAAGGGAGAATATTATAGTGAAAAGCAATCTTAGATACGGCATAAGAAAACACAAATTGGGAGCGGCCTCAGTATTCTTAGGAACAATGATCGTTGTTGGAATGGGACAAGAAAAAGAAGCTGCAGCATCGGAACAGAACAATACTACAGTAGAGGAAAGTGGGAGTTCAGCTACTGAAAGTAAAGTAAGCGAAACACAAACAACTACAAATAACGTTAATACAATAGATGAAACACAATCATACAGCGCGACATCAACTGAGCAACCATCACAATCAACACAAGTAACAACAGAAGAAGCACCGAAAACTGTGCAAGCACCAAAAGTAGAAACTTCGCGAGTTGATTTGCCATCGGAAAAAGTTGCTGATAAGGAAACTACAGGAACTCAAGTTGACATAGCTCAACCAAGTAACGTCTCAGAAATTAAACCAAGAATGAAAAGATCAACTGACGTTGCCGTAGTAGCAGGAGAAGCTAAGGCGACAGGTACAGATGTAACAAATAAAGTTACAGTAGAAAATGGTAGTGAAATTGTAGGACATAAACAAGATACGAATGTCGTTAATCCTCATAACGCTGAAAGAGTAACTTTAAAATATAAATGGAAATTCGGTGAAGGAATTAAAGAAGGAGATTATTTTGATTTCACGTTAAGTGATAATGTTGAAACTCACGGTATTTCAACACTGCGTAAAGTTCCAGAAATAAAAAGTACAGATGGTCAAGTTATGGCAATAGGTGAAGTGGTTGAAGAAAGAAAAATTAGATATACTTTTAAAGAGTACGTTAAAGATAAAAAAGATTTAACTGCTGAATTATCTTTAAATCTATTTATTGACCCTACAACAGTGACAAAGCAAGGAAAGCAAAAAGTCGAAGTAACACTAGGTGATAAAACGATTGAAAAAGAGTTCGATATCAAATATTTAGACGGTGTTAAAGATAGAATGGGTGTAACTGTTAATGGTCGAATTGATACTTTGAATAAAGAAGATGGTAAATTTAGCCATTTTGCGTATATAAAACCTAATAACCGATCGTTAAGCTCTGTCACAGTAACTGGTCAAGTAACATCTGGACATAAACAAAATGCTAATAATCCAACAGTCAAAGTATATAAACACATTGGTTCAGATGAATTAGCTGAAAGTGTTTATGCAAAGCTTGATGATGCCAACAAATTTGAAGATGTGACTAACAAAGTAAATTTAAGTTACACAGGAGATGGCGGGTATTCTTTGAACTTTAATGATTTAGACAATACAAAAAACTATGTAATTAAATATGAAGGTGAATATAATCAAAATGCTAAGGATCTAAATTTCCGAACACATCTTTCAGGTTATCATAAAAATTACCCATACTATCCTTACTACCCATATTACCCAGTTCAATTAACTTGGAAAAATGGTGTTGCATTCTACTCTAACAACGCTCAAGGCGACGGTAAAGATAAACCAAATGATCCTATCATTGAGAAGAGTGAACCAATTGATTTAGACATTAAATCAGAGCCGCCAGTGGAGAAGCATGAATTGACTGGTACAATCGAAGAAAGTAACGATTCTAAGCCAATTGATTTTGAATATCATACAGCTGTTGAAGGTGCAGAAGGTCATGCAGAAGGTATTATTGAAACTGAAGAAGATTCTATTCATGTGGATTTTGAAGAATCTACACATGAAAATTCAAAACATCACGCTGATGTTGTTGAATATGAAGAGGATACAAACCCAGGTGGTGGTCAGGTTACTACTGAGTCTAACCTAGTTGAATTTGACGAAGATTATACAAAAGGTATTGTAACTGGCGCAGTGAGCGATCATACAACAGTTGAAGATACGAAAGAATATACAACTGAAAGTAATCTTATCGAACTAGTGGATGAATTACCTGAAGAACATGGTCAAGCTCAAGGTCCAATCGAAGAGATTACTGAAAATTACCAGCATATTTCTCATTCTGGTTTAGGAACTGAAAATGGTCACGGTAATTATGGCGTGATTGAAGAAATCGAAGAAAATAGCCATGTTGATATTAAGAGTGAATTAGGTTACGAAGGTGGCCAAAATAGCGGTAATCAGTCATTCGAGGAAGACACAGAAGAAGATAAACCGAAATATGAACAAGGTGGCAATATCGTAGATATCGATTTCGATAGTGTACCTCAAATCCAAGGTCAAAATAATGGTGACCAGTCATTCGAGGAAGACACAGAAGAAGACAAACCTAAGTATGAACAAGGTGGTAATATCATTGATATCGACTTCGATAGTGTGCCACATATTCATGGATTCAATAAGCACACTGAAATTATTGAAGAAGATACAAACAAAGATAAACCTAATTATCAATTCGGTGGACACAGTAGTGTTGACTTTGAAGAAGATACACTTCCACAAGTAAGTGGTCATAATGAAGGTCAACAAACGATTGAAGAAGATACAACACCTCCAATCGTGCCACCAACGCCACCGACACCAGAAGTACCAAGTGAACCGGAAGTACCAACGCCACCAACGCCAGAAATACCATCTGAGCCAGGTAAACCAGTACCACCCGCAAAAGAAGAACCTAAAAAGCCTTCTAAACCAGTGGAACAAGGTAAGGTAGTAACACCTGTTATTGAAATCAATGAAAAGGTTAAAGCAGTGGCACCAACTAAAAAAGCACAATCTAAGAAATCTGAACTACCTGAAACAGGTGGAGAAGAATCAACAAACAAAGGTATGTTGTTCGGCGGATTATTTAGCATTTTAGGATTAGCGTTATTACGTAGAAATAAAAAGAATCACAAAGCATAATCAATCCAAAATTGGCAGGTTTATTTCATAAATTATATGAAGTAAGCCTGTTTTTTAAAATTAAATCAAATTTCCCAAGAAATAATTACATACTCAATGACACTATGAAGGCGTTCTAATTAGTGTTAAAATGACGTTGATACATAGATTTAATACTTAGGAAAAGGAGCACATTAACTTTGAAAAAAATAAAAAAGGCAATCATTCCCGCTGCTGGTTTAGGGACTAGATTTTTACCAGCAACTAAAGCGATGCCAAAGGAAATGCTTCCTATCTTAGATAAACCCACAATACAATATATCGTTGAAGAAGCTGCAAGAGCTGGAATTGAAGATATTATTATAGTGACAGGTCGCCACAAACGCGCGATTGAAGATCATTTTGATAGTCAAAAAGAATTAGAAATGGTGTTAAAAGAAAAAGGTAAATCTGAATTACTAGAAAAAGTTCAGTATTCAACGGAACTTGCGAATATTTTTTATGTAAGACAGAAAGAACAAAAGGGTTTGGGGCATGCGATTAGTTCTGCGCGTCAATTTATCGGCAATGAACCATTTGCGGTGTTATTAGGTGACGATATTGTTGAATCTGAAGTACCAGCAGTGAAACAGTTGATTGACGTTTATGAAGAAACTGGGCACTCAGTTATAGGCGTCCAAGAAGTTCCAGAAGCAGATACTCATCGTTATGGAATTATTGATCCATTAACTAAAAACGGACGTCAGTATGAAGTGAAAAAGTTTGTGGAAAAGCCAGCACAAGGTACGGCACCATCAAACCTAGCTATTATGGGACGTTATGTATTAACGCCTGAAATTTTCGATTATTTAAAAACGCAAAAAGAAGGCGCAGGTAACGAAATTCAGTTAACAGATGCGATTGAACGTATGAATAATGATAACCAAGTGTATGCATATGACTTCGAAGGCGAACGTTATGACGTTGGAGAAAAATTAGGCTTCGTTAAAACTACCATAGAATATGCATTGAAAGATGACAGTATGCGAGAAGAATTAACACGATTTATTAAAGAATTAGGGTTATAACATTAAAAGCATGATACTCAATAAAATTGGAACACGAAATGGTGAACTAAATTGAATGAGTGTCATGCTTAATTTATGTGTTGTGATATATAGTAGGGTATTGAAATAATATAAAAACAAAAGAAAGTTAATTATGTATTTTTATTTATACTAAATTGAGAAGTATTATGATTGCTTATTTATTTTATCAAGAGGTAAATCTGTTTAAATTTAAAAGAAAAATTTTCTTGGTTTGAGAATCTTGGAAGTATCTGTGAATATGCTTTTAATAGTGTTATATTGTATTTTATTTATTTTGATTAACACAATCCTTTCATCTGCAAGGGATCGTTCTTTGATTAGCATACCTTTATTATTTAATCTATTAACTGACCTAACAATTTGAGGATACATAAATCTAATACTTTCAAACAAATCTTTTAAATTTAGTATCTCATTTTTTCGAGATGATATTACATATAAGATAGATAAATCAAGAAATGTTAAATTAAATCGATATTTTAAAAAATCTTTTGAGTACATAATGTTCATAAAAAGTATAAAAAATTCTTTGCTATATTTTGGAGCCCATTGATATTTTATGTAGTCTCTTTCCTTATTAAATCCTTTAATTATTTTATCTAACTCATTAATAACACAAGCAATCTTTTTACGTTGTATTGGAGTAACTGAAACAAAAATACGGCGTTCATCTGCTTCGTTTCTAGACTTATTTATAAATCCTTTTTTAGATAGTGACTTAATGTTCTTAACAACATCAGATTGTTTGTAAAGTATGTCACCAATGATTTCTTTTAGTGAAATACTGTGTTCATTTTTGTAATAAAAATATGCTAATATCAACAATTCTTTTAATGATAATTTATATTGTTGCTTTAACTCTTGAGTGAGAAAAAATATGTACGCTTCTACATTTATGAATTTATTGACCTTTTCGAAAGTTTGATAGTCCACCTTACATTCTCCTACTATTTTCTGATGTCCCAATACTTTATATTATTTAAAGTAATATAAAAGCAATCTCTTTTGAAGACATGTTAACCTAAATATTTTTATATATAATATATATAAAATATAAATAACTAAAAATCACGGAATAACAAATGACAAATTCATTTATTATCCAAAAACAAAAACAATTGAACAAAATCAAAATATAGTGTTATGATTCATTTGTGTTTATAGCTAGCACCACAAACTAAATATATTTGGAGTTATTACTAGTTAAAGACAAATATTATTTGACGTGACAATTAAAAGTAAGGGATGAAGACTTGATGAATGATTTGAAAAGCAAGAGCAATATTAAATTAATGAAAAGAGTATTAACTACATATGAGCTGCGTAAATATTTAAAAAAATATTTTTGTCTTACATTAGATAATTATTTAGTATTAGCATATTTAGATGTATTTAAAAATGATGAAGGTAAATATTTTATGAGAGACATTATAAGTTATATCGGTATAGACCAATCTAGAATTGTTAAAAGCGTAAAAGAATTATCAAAAAAGGGTTACTTGAATAAATGTAGAGACCCACATGATAGTAGAAATGTAATCATTGTTGTTTCTGTAAAACAACACAATTATATTAAAAATCTTTTGAGTGAAATAAATATTAATGAAACATAAAGTATGTTTCGAGATTTTAATATCTTGGTGCAGTTAAATGTATTTTTAAATGCGTTAAGGTATTTTTTATTTTAGAAATTCAATGCTATTGAGTTGATGGGTTTTTCCAACAGATAAGAATGAATTATTCATTGAAAACTAAAAATAATAATTTTATTTGTAGATTGTTTTAAGTGTGTCAATATATAAAATAATTTTATAAAGATAAGTGTTATATTCCATTGTGCAACTCCTATTGTATTTGTAAAATTACATGTAAATTCACTGTAAGTAAAGTGGAAAATATGGAAAAAGGAGTATGCAAATGAGAGATAAGAAAGGACCGGTAAATAAAAGAGTAGATTTTCTATCAAATAAATTGAATAAATATTCAATAAGAAAATTTACAGTTGGAACAGCATCTATTTTAATTGGCTCACTAATGTATTTGGGAACTCAACAAGAGGCAGAAGCAGCTGAAAACAATATTGAGAATCCAACTACATTAAAAGATAATGTCCAATCAAAAGAAGTGAAGATTGAAGAAGTAACAAACAAAGACACTGCACCACAGGGTGTAGAAGCTAAATCTGAAGTAACTTCAAACAAAGACACAATCGAACATGAACCATCAGTAAAAGCTGAAGATATATCAAAAAAGGAGGATACACCAAAAGAAGTAGCTGATGTTGCTGAAGTTCAGCCGAAATCGTCAGTCACTCATAACGCAGAGACACCTAAGGTTAGAAAAGCTCGTTCTGTTGATGAAGGCTCTTTTGATATTACAAGAGATTCTAAAAATGTAGTTGAATCTACCCCAATTACAATTCAAGGTAAAGAACATTTTGAAGGTTACGGAAGTGTTGATATACAAAGCAATCCAGAGGATCTAAAGGTATCTGAAGTCACTCGTTTCAATAATAAAAGTATTGGAAAAAACGAATTGACAGGAGCATTACAATTAAAGAATAAAGTTTCTTTTAAAAATGACTTTGAGTTTAACATTAGAGTAGCTAATAATCATCAATCGGTAACAACTGGCGCTGATGGATGGGGGTTCTTATTTAGTAAAGGTGACGGTAACGAATATTTACAAAAGGGAGGTATATTAGGTCCCAAAGGAATGGAAAATTCAGCAGGATTTAAAATTGATACAGGGTATAATTTTAAAGATCCCATGGATAAAGAAGAGAAACAGGCAGGACAAGGATTTAAAGGGTATGGTACGTTTGTAAAAACAGGTGCTGATGGAACTACAGCAAAGGTTGGAACAAACATACCAACAAGAGGTAAAGCGGATAATTCATTCCAATATGCAGATAATTCTATTGATACAACAGATGGAAAATTCCATGGTCAATTACTTAATAATTTAAAATTAGCGTACAATGAAAAATCGGGGATAATGAGAGCCGAATATGCTGGTAAAGTTTGGGAAGCTAATATATCAGATTTGGGATTGGATAAATCTGAAGCATATAACTTTTTAATTACTTCTAGTCAAAGACAGGGAACATCTCAAGGTGTATATGCAAATGGTTGGATGAGAACGGATTTAAATAACTCAACATTTAAACTAACGCCTAATCTAGTTAAGAAAACAGAAACAAAAACAGTAGAGATACCGTTTGAAACAAAACGTGAATTTAATCCGAAGTTACAACCTGGTGAAGAGCGAGTGAAACAAGAAGGACAACCAGGAAGTAAGACAATCACAACACCAATCACAGTGAACCCATTAACAGGTGAAAAAGTTGGTGAGGGTCAACCAACAGAAGAGATCACAAAACAACCAGTAGATAAGATTGTAGAATTCGGTGGCGAGAAAATACCGCAAGGTCATAAAGATATCTTTGATCCAAACTTACCAACAGATCAAACGGAAAAAGTACCAGGTAAACCAGGAATCAAGAATCCAGACACAGGAAAAGTGATCGAAGAGCCAGTGGATGATGTGATTAAACACGGACCAAAAACGGGTACACCAGAAACAAAAACAGTAGAGATACCGTTTGAAACAAAACGTGAATTTAATCCGAAGTTACAACCTGGTGAAGAGCGAGTGAAACAAGAGGGACAACCAGGAAGTAAGACAATCACAACACCAATCACAGTGAACCCATTAACAGGTGAAAAAGTTGGCGAGGGTCAACCAACAGAAGAGATCACAAAACAACCAGTAGATAAGATTGTAGAGTTCGGTGGCGAGAAAATACCGCAAGGTCATAAAGATATCTTTGATCCAAACTTACCAACAGATCAAACGGAAAAAGTACCAGGTAAACCAGGAATCAAGAATCCAGACACAGGAAAAGTGATCGAAGAGCCAGTGGATGATGTGATTAAACACGGACCAAAAACGGGTACACCAGAAACGAAAACAGTGGAGATACCGTTTGAAACAAAACGTGAATTTAATCCGAAGTTACAACCTGGTGAAGAGCGAGTGAAACAAGAGGGACAACCAGGAAGTAAGACAATCACAACAACAATCACAGTGAACCCATTAACAGGTGAAAAAGTTGGTGAGGGTCAACCAACAGAAGAGATCACAAAACAACCAATAGATAAGATTGTAGAGTTTGGTGGCGAGAAAATACCGCAAGGTCATAAAGATATCTTTGATCCAAACTTACCAACAGATCAAACGGAAAAAGTACCAGGTAAACCAGGAATCAAGAATCCAGACACAGGAAAAGTGATCGAAGAGCCAGTGGATGATGTGATTAAACACGGACCAAAAACGGGTACACCAGAAACAAAAACAGTAGAGATACCGTTTGAAACAAAACGTGAATTTAATCCGAAGTTACAACCTGGTGAAGAGCGAGTGAAACAAGAAGGACAACCGGGAAGTAAGACAATCACAACACCAATCACAGTGAACCCATTAACAGGTGAAAAAGTTGGTGAGGGTCAACCAACAGAAGAGATCACAAAACAACCAGTAGATAAGATTGTAGAGTTTGGTGGCGAGAAAATACCGCAAGGTCATAAAGATATCTTTGATCCAAACTTACCAACAGATCAAACGGAAAAAGTACCAGGTAAACCAGGAATTAAGAATCCAGACACAGGAAAAGTGATCGAAGAGCCAGTGGATGATGTGATTAAACACGGACCAAAAACGGGTACACCAGAAATAAAAACAGTAGAGATACCGTTTGAAACAAAACGTGAATTTAATCCGAAGTTACAACCTGGTGAAGAGCGAGTGAAACAAGAAGGACAACCGGGAAGTAAGACAATCACAACACCAATCACAGTGAACCCATTAACAGGTGAAAAAGTTGGCGAGGGTCAACCAACAGAAGAGATCACAAAACAACCAGTAGATAAGATTGTAGAGTTCGGTGGCGAGAAAATACCGCAAGGTCATAAAGATATCTTTGATCCAAACTTACCAACAGATCAAACGGAAAAAGTACCAGGTAAACCAGGAATCAAGAATCCAGACACAGGAAAAGTGATCGAAGAGCCAGTGGATGATGTGATTAAACACGGACCAAAAACAGGCACACCAGAAACAAAAACAGTAGAGATACCGTTTGAAACAAAACGTGAATTTAATCCGAAGTTACAACCTGGTGAAGAGCGAGTGAAACAAGAGGGACAACCAGGAAGTAAGACAATCACAACACCAATCACAGTGAACCCATTAACAGGTGAAAAAGTTGGTGAGGGTCAACCAACAGAAGAGATCACAAAACAACCAGTAGATAAGATTGTAGAGTTTGGTGGCGAGAAAATACCGCAAGGTCATAAAGATATCTTTGATCCAAACTTACCAACAGATCAAACGGAAAAAGTACCAGGTAAACCAGGAATCAAGAATCCAGACACAGGAAAAGTGATCGAAGAGCCAGTGGATGATGTGATTAAACACGGACCAAAAACGGGTACACCAGAAACAAAAACAGTAGAGATACCGTTTGAAACAAAACGTGAATTTAATCCGAAGTTACAACCTGGTGAAGAGCGAGTGAAACAAGAAGGACAACCGGGAAGTAAGACAATCACAACACCAATCACAGTGAACCCATTAACAGGTGAAAAAGTTGGTGAGGGTCAACCAACAGAAGAGATCACAAAACAACCAGTAGATAAGATTGTAGAGTTTGGTGGCGAGAAAATACCGCAAGGTCATAAAGATATCTTTGATCCAAACTTACCAACAGATCAAACGGAAAAAGTACCAGGTAAACCAGGAATTAAGAATCCAGACACAGGAAAAGTGATCGAAGAGCCAGTGGATGATGTGATTAAACACGGACCAAAAACGGGTACACCAGAAACGAAAACAGTGGAGATACCGTTTGAAACAAAACGTGAATTTAATCCGAAGTTACAACCTGGTGAAGAGCGAGTGAAACAAGAGGGACAACCAGGAAGTAAGACAATCACAACACCAATCACAGTGAACCCATTAACAGGTGAAAAAGTTGGCGAGGGTCAACCAACAGAAGAGATTACAAAACAACCAGTAGATAAGATTGTAGAGTTTGGTGGCGAGAAACCAAAAGATCCAAAAGGACCTGAAAACCCAGAGAAGCCGAGCAGACCAACTCATCCAAGTGGCCCAGTAAATCCTGACAATCCAGGATTATCGAAAGACAGAGCAAAACCAAATGAACCAGTTCATTCAATGGATAAAAATGATAAAGTTAAAAAATCTAAAATTGCTAAAAAATCAGTAGCTAATCAAGAGAAAAAACGAGCAGAATTACCAAAAACAGGTGCAGAAAGCACACAAAAAGGATTGATCTTTAGTAGTATAATTGGAATTGCTGGATTAATGTTATTGGCTCGTAGAAGAAAGAATTAAAATAATTCATAATTTAAATAATAGTTGATTTGCATTCACTATATTTAGTTTGTTAAAAACAACCTAGAATATGATGAGAATGATATACACCCCAAAAGTTGGATTGAAAGACCTAACTTTAAGGGGTGTATTTTTGTTATAAATTTGATTTTTTTGATAATATTTTCATATTTAATATAATCATAATTAGTAGAATATAACCTCTGAGTAGTCATTTTGGGGGTTATGTATGGTGTTTCAAGTAGTATGTATATTTCGAAATAATTGATATTTAACTGACTAAATTATATTAGAATTAATTGCGCTTTGGATAAAGAGAGTTTAGAAGAAGGTCTAAAAAGGCTGGTGGATGCATTCAATTATTTTTATGAGAGGTGATAAATATGTTGTACTTAGAAGTTTTGAAAAATAGAAACTTTACATATTTATTGATTGGTAATTTCTTACGTCGGAGTTGTTTTGTGCTGTTTTCGTTACAAATAATTTGGTTTACTGTTGAATTGACAAACCAATCATCTTTAAAATTATCAATGATGGTTATGAGTCAAACACTTCCATTTATTATATTTGGTATTTTCGGTGGCGCATATTCTGATAAACATAATAAAAAGAAAATACTTTATCTATCTGATCTTATACTAAGTTTGATTATAATAATTATTCCTTTACTTGCAATAACATCAAATTTAAATTATCTGACGCTTCTAACCATATCTACAGCTATCACCATTATTAACTGCTATACGGATCCTGCGTTTAGGGCAATTCTTCCTGAAATTATTGATGAGGAGCATTTAGCAACAAGTAATGCGTTAATCGATAGTTTGCAAAGAGGCTCAAATATTATTTTACCTGCTTTAATTGGTGTCATTGTAATACTAGTTGGTAATGTTGGCGTCTTTTTTATTTGTAGTATATTGCTATTTTTAGGATTTATTTTTAATGCACTTTTAAAATATACAAATAACAACATGATTGATAGACACTCAAAAGAAGATTTTTCTGAAACTTGGGAATTCTTGAAACAATCTAAAGAAATTCCATTTATTATAATCATCCAATTTGCCTGCATATTGATTAATACTGGCCTTTGGCGTGTTGTATTACCATTGTTTATTTCCAATATATTAAAAGAGGGCGTTGGTGTATATGGACTAGCTACATCATGTTTAGGTATAGCATCTTTATTAATGTCATTGATTATGGGTTTGCTGTCAGAAAAGCGATTAATCTTTAAATTTAGTATTGGTGTTTTAGTTTGGGGAATTGGCTTATCGATTATTAATGTGTTTCCAAGTGTGGCGATATTATATATAGGTGCAACATTATTGGGACTTGGACAATCTATAGAGGGACTAACAAGATCAGTTGCCATTCAAATAAAAACGCCAAATCATTTGATGGGGAAAGTATTTAGTATCTCATCTACATCGAATTACGCAGCGGATACATTGTCTTTAGGACTTATAAGTTTAATTATACCTTTACTAAGCTTAAGTAATATATTTATATCAGGAGGTGCAATTATTTCAATGCTTAGCTTAGCTGGGTTAAAGTTTGTTAAGAAGTCTATGTAAACATAATAGAATTTTAATCAATGCTATTAAGGTGGGAATTGAAATGAAATATAAAATTAGTTTGGCTTATAATTTAGCAATTATAATAGGGTCGCTAATTATATTATGTATACTAATATCTAGAGGTTATGATATTTATGTAATCTTGATTCCAATTTTGACTATTTTAGCTAGTTTAATCAATTTGTTTTGTGATATTAAAAAGCATAAATGATTCTATATTAATGCAACTTTGTATTCGTACAAGGTTGTATTTTTTCGCAAACAATTACTTACTGACAGCGCACCATTAAATCTAACCAACACACTATCACAACCATTTACGGGTATTTTGTAATTTTATAAAAGCAAACGTAGAATAATGCGATAAGTAATAATGCTATCGTTAAAAATAAGAATGCCAATGCAATAAAATCATATTCAAAGCATAGAATTGCAGACATTAAAAATACTGCACTCAAACTGATACATAGCGCAAATATATATGCAATTTGATTCTTGTGTTTATCTGCAATGGTCGTTTGATTTATATAAGAGATTAGTGTGAAATCTTTAGTTATTGCGACATAAATGCCTAATATAACCATACTGATACAGAACACGATAGAAACTACGATGTTGACGGTCATTGTTGCACCTTCCTGATAGAATATAATGTACTGTCTTTTAGTAATGGATGCGTTTCTTATATATGTATGTTTCTAAAAAACAGTACGTTTTTATCATTTTTTAATTTATTAGTTGAATGAATGGGGTTATGAAAAAGGAAGTTTTAATCTTTTGTCATGAAATAAATGGGATGAATATCACGACTAGAAGTAATGTTACGAACAGGAGCGTATAAATCTAGAGACGCTAAATTCGACATAGTATGTTGCTCAATTATGGCTGATGATGAATTTAAAGTATGTGCGTTGGAACTGTCGGATTTTTGTTCATAATGTTTTGCATATTGCGCCATGATGAATAGTGTAAAAATAAATAAAACAATAAGAGATATAATGCCCATAATCAAAAGTATTTGTTTAGAGCCTTTCATTATTTCACATCCTTTCTAAAATATATTTGTAACTAAATTTAAAATAGTTATTTTTGTAATTCTAAACCTTTTTCATCGCGAAAACAATTAAATAGGTCGCGGTATTAATTATTATATTATTACCGCTTAATATGAAAAATACATGAAAATTAATTTTCTAATATACTTTTGAAAAATTATTACAAATTAGCCCCTTCAAAACGCGAAAACATAAGGATTCTAGTTTCAAAAGGGCTGATAAGTATAAAATGAAATGTAATATTTCGATGTTTAAAATTTTTAATTAGCTAAAAATCATCGCATTAATTTTTTGAGCTACATCATCAAAATTCGGACATTTTAACGACACATATAATTTAATTTTAGGTTCAGTACCAGAAGGACGTAAAGCGATAAATCCTTCGTCAAATAAGACACGAATAACATTTGATTTAGGAGAATTAATCTGCGACGTTGTGTCTTTATCCAAATGATAAACCTCGCTAGTTAAATAATCTTCAATTGCTTTCACTTTCAGTCCCTGAATCTCTTGCGGTGGATTTGAACGGAAATGTGTCATAATTGATTCAATTTTTTTCTTACCTTCTAATCCTTCTAGCGTATGCGAGAATAATGTATCCTCATGTCTACCAACAGTTTGATAAATCTGTTCTAATTCATCTTTCAATGTTTTGCCATATAATTTTAACTCAGAAGCGTATTTTATAATGAGTGGCACAATTTGTACGGCATCTTTATCACGTACAAAAGGCTCTGATAGAAAACCGTAACTCTCTTCAAATGCGAAAATCATATTTTGATGATCATCCAGTTGTCTTATTTCCTGAGCAATAAATTTAAAGCCCGTCAGCACCTCTTTGTATTCAACATTATTATAGCGTGCTAATGACTTTGTTAACTCACTACTTACAATAGATTGAATCATTAAGCGGTGACGTAATTGAGACGTTTGTTGAATACGATAATTAAGTAACAGCGCACCAATTTGATTGCCATTAAAATACGTGATATGACCATGTGCATCACGTTCAGCAATGCCAAGACGATCCGCATCAGGGTCAGTTGATATTAATAAGTCTGCATGACTCTTATTTGCAAGTTCGACTGCTTGATCAAAAGCGCGATGATCTTCAGGATTAGCACTTTGAACTGAGCTAAAATTCGGATCAGGTTTACATTGTGCTTCTACAAGATTAAATTGATTGAAATTCAAAGATTTTAATAACTCAGGTACAATCGGAACACTTGTACCATGTAAACTAGTGAACACAACTTGTAAATCAGATTTAGGAATATAGCCAATCATATTTTGAATGTGTTTCATATAGTCATCAGTTACAGATTTCGGAAATGGCTTGATATAAGATGTATTTTGTTTTGAAGAAGGTATGTCAATCTGTAATGGATCGCCAACTTCTTCGATATAACGACTTGCAAGCTCAGATGCATCAGTTGATAGTTGCGCGCCATCAGAACCATATACTTTAATGCCGTTATAGTCTTTCGGATTATGACTTGCTGTAATCATAATGCCAGCAGTAGTATTAAGATTGCGCACCGCGAACGATAATTCCGGTGTCGTTTTATATGTATCAGGTAAATAAACTGTTATTTGATGGTTTGCTAATACATTAGCAATAATTTGGGCGAATTCAGTTGAAAGATGTCTAATATCATAATGAATGACTATTGTTGGATTGTTTGTTTGTGCATTTAAATAACGCGATAAACCTAATGCCAATTTTTCAATAGTAAACTTATTAAGTCGACCTTCACCAAGACCGAATTTTCCGCGTATACCCGCAGTACCAAATGTTAATTTACTTTCAAAACCTTCTCGCTGTTCAATGTCAGATTGCTGCTCATAAAAATGTTTAACTAAACTATCATTAGCTCTTTCTATCCATAATTCTTTATCCATTGTTGCTAAACATCCTTTCAAAATCTCAGTTAGACTTAATAAAACATGAAAACTAAAGCCCTTACATTTATGTAATGAATTATAAAGAAATACGTCCCAAAAGTAAAAAAACACAGCCCCAAGACAATACTTTTCACAAGTATTATATAATAGATGTGTATGAAAATGCATGGAGTAGATGTAAGAGTGATATATCATGCAGGAAATTGTAAAATATTAATTTTTAATATTGATTTATATATAGTTTTGTAATTTTTGATAGAATAACAATTAAGATGATTTTAAATTGAAGGGTGAGTCTTATGAAAAAAGTAATCAATGTAGTAGGAGCTATTATTTTTTCTGATAACAAAATTCTTTGTGCACAGAGAAGTGAAGAAATGAGTCTACCTTTAATGTGGGAATTTCCTGGCGGTAAGATTGAAAAGAATGAAACTGAAAAAGAAGCTTTGATCAGAGAAATTAGAGAAGAAATGAAATGTGATCTAATTGTTGGAGACAAAGTCATAACTACAGAACATGAATATGATTTTGGCATTGTTAAGTTAACAACATACAAATGTACTTTAAACAAAGAGTTACCAACTTTAACTGAACATAAGAGTATTGAATGGTTGTCAATAAACGAACTTGATAAATTAAATTGGGCCCCAGCGGATATACCAGCCGTTAATAAAATTATGACTGAGGGATAATATGAGTAGATTACTAAATGATTTCAATCAATCTTTAAAAAAAGGTTTTATAGACAAAGATATTTCTCATAAAGGGAATTATACACCGAAGCTTTTAGTAAATAATAAAAATGAAAAAGTCCTTTCAACAATTATAGATGAACTTCAAAAATGTGAAACGTTCTATTTTTCTGTAGCTTTTATAACAGAAAGCGGATTAGCCAGCTTAAAGGCTCAACTATTAGATTTAAGCAATAAGGGTGTTAAAGGGAAAATATTAACATCTAATTACTTAGGATTTAATAGTCCTAAAATGTATGGAGAATTACTTAAATTAAAAAATGTAGAGGTAAGATTAACTGATATTGCTGGATTCCATGCCAAAGGATATATTTTTGAACATAAGGATTATAGTTCTATGGTAATAGGAAGCTCTAATTTAACATCTAATGCGTTAAAGGTTAATTATGAGCATAATGTTTTACTGTCTACTATGAAAAATGGCGATTTAGTTGATAGTGTAAAAAATGAATTTGAATTGTTATGGCAAAAGAGTACCCCACTGACTCAGCAATGGATTAAATCATATAAAGAATCATTTGAGTACCGCTCCTTAGAAAAATTAGCGGAGGTTGAACAAACTCAAATGCTGCTAGCTGATAAGGTGAAAAAATCAGTGGAAATTGTACCCAATTTAATGCAAGCAGAAGCATTAAGGTCATTAAAAGCTATTAGGGATAAAGCCAAAGATAAGGCGTTAATAATATCTGCAACTGGTACAGGTAAAACGATTTTATGTGCATTAGATGTTAGAGAAGTAAACCCTAATAAATTTTTATTTATTGTTCATAATGAGGGGATTTTAAATAGAGCTAAGGAAGAATTTAAAAAAGTATTACCTATAAAAAATGATAGTGATTTTGGATTGTTGACAGGAAAACATAGAGATGTCGATGCCAAATATTTATTTGCAACCATTCAAACATTATCTAGAGATGATAATTTTAAGCAATTTGATGAAAATGAATTTGATTATATTGTTTTTGATGAAGCACATCGTTCTGCTGCATCTACTTATCAACGAGTATTTAACTACTTCAAACCTAAGTTCATGCTGGGAATGACTGCTACACCAGAAAGATCAGATGAATTAAGTATATTTGAACTGTTTGATTATAATATTGCATATGAAATAAGGTTACAAGCAGCATTAGAAAGTGATATTTTATGTCCATTTCATTATTTTGGTGTGACTGATTATGTACATCAAGGTATTAAAGAAGATGATGTAACTAAACTGAGATATTTAACTTCTGATGAAAGAGTTAATTATATTATTCAAAAGACAGATTACTATGGATATTCAGGTGAAATTTTACAAGGATTGATTTTTGTAAGTAGCAAAAAAGAAGCTTATGATTTAGCGGATAAACTAAGTTCAAAAGGGATTAAAAGTGTTGCTTTAACAGGAGATGATAGTGTTAATTATCGCCAAATTGTAATAGAAAAATTAAAAGAAGGTAAGATTAACTATATTATAACTGTAGATCTTTTTAACGAAGGTATTGATATTCCAGAAGTCAATCAAGTTGTAATGTTGAGACCAACAGAGTCTAGTATTATATTCATTCAGCAACTTGGTAGAGGATTAAGAAAAAGTTCAAATAAAGAGTATGTTACAGTAATTGATTTTATTGGTAATTATAAGACAAATTATTTAATTCCGATTGCGCTTTCTGGGGATCAATCGCAAAATAAAGATAATTATAAGAAGTTTTTAACGAATAACGATTCGATTAATGGAGTATCTACAATTAATTTTGAAGAAGTTGCTAAAAAACAGATTTACAATTCATTGGATGCAGTATCATTAAATCAAAATAAATTAATATTAAAAGCTTATGAAGAAGTTGAAAATAGATTGGGACACATGCCGTTACTAATGGATTTCATACAACAACATTCTATAGATCCAAGCGTTATATTTTCTAAATTTAGTAATTATTACGAGTTCTTAGTGAGATATAAAAAAATAGATACATTATTGACGGAAAATGAATCTAAAAATCTGGTTTTCTTTTCAAGGCAAATAGCACCTGGATTGAAAAGAATCGATAGTTTAGTTTTAGAAGAACTTTTAAAAAATGAATTAACATATGATGAATTAAAAAATAAAATGTTGAACGAAGTTAAGGATATAACAGAAGATGATATAGATACTTCATTAAGAATTTTAGATTTTTCATTTTACAACGCAGGAATTGA
This sequence comes from Staphylococcus sp. MZ3, assembly GCF_018622755.1. Lineage (NCBI taxonomy): Bacteria > Bacillati > Bacillota > Bacilli > Caryophanales > Staphylococcaceae > Staphylococcus > Staphylococcus sp. MZ3. The sequence continues at coordinate 2,539,868 of NZ_CP076026.1, read as the reverse complement.
AAAAATCTATGGAAGTCCCATTATAGAACGTAATGAAAGAATGATAAGACTAAGCGATGCATTTACTAATGCTCTAAGTAATCAAACATTTAAAATATTTTTAGAAGATCTTATTGAATTATCAAAGTATAACAATGAAAAATACCAAAAAGGTAAAAATGGACTGATTTTATATAATAAATATTCAAGAGAAGATTTTAGCAAAATATTTAATTGGAATAAAAATGGTTCGTCTGTAATCATGGGATACATGATAAGAAGCCAAGAAATGCCAATATTTATCACTTATGATAAGCATGAGGATATAAGTGATAGCACAAAATATGAAGATGAATTTTTAAGTCAAGATGAATTAAAATGGTTTACTAAATCTAATAGAACGCTAAAATCAAAAGAAGTTCAGAAAATTTTGTCCCATAGAGCAAAAGGAATTAAAATGTATATTTTTGTACAGAAAAAAGATGATGATGGTATATATTTTTATTATTTAGGAACTGCTGGATATATAGAAGGTTCAGAAAAGCAAGATAAAATGCCGAATGGTTCAAACGTAGTAACGATGGATTTAGCACTGGATAAAGCTGTAAGAGATGATATATATCGTTATCTAACAAATTAATGTAAACCGAAAAATGAATGTTAGTAAAGTTGTATTTAAACATCAATTTTAATAAGTAAATACATTGAGTTTCAGTGTTATTATTTTAAATATAAGCGCAATTTATCTTAATTAATTAGTTGGTTAGGCCAATAAAAATTATAAAGATATTTGCGCTTTTTAAATAATTTGTGATGTTGATATGTGAAAAATACAACTAACAATTAAAATCCACGAGGATTTAATCATAAAATTTCCTCTAGTATTATTAAAATTGGAATTTGAACTTAACTTTGCATCAAAAATAAAAATGGGGATGTGAAATGATGATTCACTCAAAAAGGTTGAGGCTCTGGCTGTATTTAGTATTATTAGCTGTTTTTATAGGGGCTTGCGGAATGAAAAAGGAAGAAAGCAGTAAAGATAAACAAATTAAAGAAAACTTCAACAAAACGTTGAGCCTGTATCCAACTAAAAATCTTGAAGACTTTTATGATAAGGAAGGCTTTCGAGATCAAGAGTTTGAAAAGGGCGACAAAGGCACTTGGATAATTCACTCTAAAATGACAATAGAAACAAATGGAAAGAATATGGAATCCAGAGGCTTGGTCCTGTATGTAGACCGCAATACCAGAACGACAAAAGGTGAATTTATTGTGAGGGAATTATGGGAAGATAAAAAAGGATACTCACGTAGTAAAGAAAAAGAATATCCAGTAAAAATGGAACATAATAAAATTATCCCAACCAAACCGATAGCTGATGATAAATTAAGAAAAGAAATCGAAAACTTTAAATTCTTTGTACAATACGGTGACTTTAAAGATATTAATGATTATAAAGATGGTGACATTTCATATAATCCGAATGTGCCAAGTTATTCAGCAAAGTATCAATTAAGTAATGATGACTACAATGTGAAGCAACTTAGAAAGAGGTATGATATACCAACTAAGAAAGCACCTAAATTATTAATAAAAGGCGATGGTGATTTAAAAGGATCATCTATAGGACACAAAAATTTAGAGTTTACATTTATAGAAAATAAAGAAGAAAACATCTATTTTACGGATAGTATTAATTTCAAACCTACTGAATAGGGTTAATAGAAGTTTGAAATGAAAATTTCATAAAGTGTTCAAAATAATTTTTCGCTTTAGTTGTGTAAATTAAAGATTGAGTCAGTATTAAAAATATAAGGTGGAGAAATGATGATGCATTCAAAGAAATTAACGCTCGGTATATGCTTGGTATTACTCATTATATTGATTGTAGGTTATGTCATTATGACAAAAACAAATGGTCGAAACGCCCAAATTAAAGACACATTTAATCAAACATTAAAATTATATCCAACCAAAAATCTTGAAGACTTTTATGATAAGGAAGGCTTTCGAGATCAAGAATTTGATAAAAGAGATAAAGGGACTTGGATTATTAATTCTGGAATGAACATCCAATTAAAAGGGGGAGCCTTAAAATCCAGAGAGATGATACTTTACATCAATCGTAACACTAGAACAACGAAAGGATATTTTATAGTAGGGGAGATAACTAAAGATAAAAAGGGATATACACATGATAAAGATAAAAAATATCCTGTCAAGATGGAACATAATCAAATTATCCCAACAAAACCTATAAAAGATGAGAAGTTAAAAAAAGAAATTGAAAACTTCAAGTTTTTTGTACAATATGGCAACTTTAAAGATTTCAAAGATTATAAAAATGGGGATATTTCATACAATCCAAACGTACCAAGTTATTCGGCAAAATATCAATTAAGTAATGATGATTATAATATCCAACAATTAAGAAAAAGATATGATATACCGACTAAAAAAGCACCAGAACTATTGTTGAAAGGTGATGGCGATTTAAAAGGTTCATCCATAGGCTCTAAAGACTTAGAATTTACCTTTGTACAAAATAAAAGAGAGAATATCTATTTTACAGATTCGGTTGAATTTACTCCAAGCGAGGATACAAGTTATGAGTCAAACTAAATAGGGTTAATAGAAGTTTGGATTGAAAATTTCATAAAGTGTTAAAAAATTTTTCGCTTTAAATGTATAAATTAAAGATTGAGTCAGTATTAAAAATATAAGGTGGAGAAATGATGATTCATTCAAAAAGGTTAAAATTGTGTCTATGCCTGATAATACTATCTGTTTTTATAGGCGCTTGCGGAATGAAAAAAGAAGAAAGTAGTAAAGATAAACAAATTAAAGAAAACTTCAACAAAACGTTGAGCCTGTATCCAACTAAAAATCTTGAAGACTTTTATGATAAGGAAGGCTTTCGAGATCAAGAGTTTGAAAAGGGCGACAAAGGCAATTGGATTGTTGATTCTGAGATGGTAATTGAGCTGAAGGATAAAAAAATGGAATCTAGAAGTATGGTGCTCTATATAAATCGTAATACTAGAACAACGAAAGGTAATTTTATTGTTAGAGAATTGTGGGAAGATAGTAAAGGGTATGTACAAAGTAAAGATACAAAATATCCAGTGAAAATGGAACATAATCGAATTATCCCAACGAAACCGATAGCTGATGATAAATTAAGAAAAGAAATAGAAAACTTTAAATTCTTTGTACAATACGGTGACTTTAAAGATATTAATGATTATAAAGATGGTGACATTTCATATAATCCTAATGTTCCAAGTTATTCCGCAAAATATCAATTGAAAAACGATGATTACAATGTGAAGCAACTTCGAAAAAGATATAATATTCCAACCAACAAAGCTCCGAAACTATTATTGAAAGGTGATGGTGATTTAAAAGGTTCATCAATAGGATCAAAAAATCTAGAATTTACCTTTGTAGAAAATAAAGAAGAGAACATTTATTTTTCTGATAGTATTAATTTCAAACCTACTGAATAGGGTTAATAGAAGTTTGGAATGAAAATTCCATAAAGCACTAGGTAAAAGATTATAACGATAACTCTTAAAATTAATAATAAATCACAGAAACTTTATCTTTTGATTTAATTGTTTTATAATTCTGATAAGAAGATTTAAAATACAAAATAATTACAATTAAATTCATTTGTTCAAAACAATTTTTCGTTTTAGTTGTAAATATTAAAAACTGAGTCAGAATTATAAATATAAGGTGGAGAAATGATGATTCATTCAAAAAAATTAACGCTCGGTATATGTTTGGTATTACTCATTATATTGATTGGAGGTTGTATCATTATGACAAAAATAAATAGTCGAAACGCCCAAATTAAAGACACATTTAATCAAACATTAAATGTGTATCCAACCAAGAATCTTGATGATTTTTACGATAAGGAAGGCTTTCGAGATCAAGAATTTGATAAAAGAGATAAAGGGACTTGGATTATTAATTCTGGAATGTACATCCAATTAAAAGGAGGAGCCTTAAAATCCAGAGCGATGGTACTTTACATCAATCGTAACACTAGAACAGCTAAGGGATATTTTTTAATAAGTGAGACAACAGAAGACAAAAAAGGATACGTTCATAATAAAGATAAAAAATACCCTGTCAAGATGGAACGTAATCGAATAATTCCAACGAAGCCCATAACGGACGAGAAGTTAAAAAAAGAGATTGAAAACTTTAAGTTCTTTGTACAATATGGGAATTTTAAAGATTTTAAAGATTATAAAGATGGGGATATTTCATACAATCCTAACGTACCAAGTTATTCCGCAAAGTATCAATTGAATAATGATGATTATAATGTCCAACAATTAAGAAAACGATATGATATATCAACCAAAAGGGCACCTGAATTAAAATTGAGAGGATCTGGCGATTTAAAAGGCTCATCCGTAGGTTCTAAAGAACTAGAATTTAACTTTGTAAGAAATAAAGAGGAAAATGTGTATTTTTCTGATGGTATTAATTTCAAACCTACTGAGGAAATGAATCATGAACAAAACTAAATATCAAATAAATTCTGACAATATAAAGAGTAACTCTGAAGAAACAAGCGCAATATCTAGTATAAGTTATGAAATAGAAAACGCAAATAATAACGATTTAAATAATGCAAGTATTCAAACGCAAATAGAAATATTAAAATCACAAAATAGTTTCCCTAAAAATCTTTCATATCTTAAAAGTTATACGGACCCCAAAACAGGTACGACTACAAGCGCCTTTTTAAATAAAGACACTGGCAAAGTTACTTTAGGTATGACAGGTACTAATGTACACAAAGACGCAATATTAAAACAAACATTTGGTGTTCCTTCTTATCAAGGATATATAGATGCGAGTGAAACGCTAAAGGATATTGGGGCCGATGTCAATATTGGCCTTCATTCCGTCACAGATAAAGATCCACATTATAAAAATACCCAAGACTTTATCAAAAATATCAAAAAAGACTATGATATTGATATTATTACCGGACATTCGCTGGGCGGTAGAGATGCGATGATTTTAGGTATGAGTAATGATATTAAACATATCGTTGTGTATAATCCAGCACCATTAGCGATCAAAGATGTGAGCGGCCTTTATGCCGATCAAGAAGAACTTAAAAAATTGATTGAAAAGTACGATGGTCACATTGTAAGATTTGTGTCTGATGAAGACGAATTAGATGCAGGTGTCCGCAATCATTTATATGAAACTGCTGGAGAAAAAATAGTACTTAAAAATGGAGAAGGCCATGCAATGAGTGGTATTTTAATGAGCAGAACACAGGCTATAATCTTAGCTGAATTAAACAAAGTTAAAGGCTACCAAGACGAAAATAATAAAGCATTAAAATCCGTTCGTAAACAAACGAGGCATAGATTACATAAAGTAGAGACGTTAAGAGCGAATTGGATTCAAACAACGGGTGGATCACTCTCTTCCTCCCAACAACAATTATTAGAAGCTTTAACAGCACTAACCATTGCCGAAGGCTTAAATCAATTAGTGAATGAAGAAAGCCAACATTTGAAAAAAATGTATCACGCGATGGCACATAAATTTGGAGACAACTGGAAAAAAGCGCAAGAAGTTGGAAATGAAATTGGTGAAAAATTAACCTCTGAAGAGGTTATAGATGAATTAAGAAAAGGTGGCGCGTATGAAAGTAAACTTGAAACAGATCCCAAAAGAAAAATTGATGATAAGATAAAGAAATTAAATGATGTTTATAAAAATTGTAATGGCTATATCGCAAAAATTAAACAGAGTATCGAAGCAATTGTTTCTAATGACCAAATGTTAGCGAGCCAGATTGATGGGATGATGTAATGTTTACTACGTATAAAAATATTAATGAACTTGAAAATGCCTATGATGAAGAAAGAAAACAATTGAATGATGCATTCAATCAAATTGATGAATTAAGACATCAAACACGCAAGAAATGTGAACAAATGTATGATCATTTCTTATATCTCAAACATAAAATGAATTATAGTGAAGACGCTATGATCAGGATGACACGTATTATAGAATCTTTCGATAGAGAAACGAATCAACGTATCCGACATCACGAAATGAAATTAGAAGATTATAAAGATGAGTTAAGAAGAGAATATCTAAAACAATCTGACAGAATTGAAGGAGATGAATAAGCGTGGGACTTGATTTTAGTGGTTTACCAGATTTAGCAGTATTGGAACAAATGAAGGAAAAAGAACAGATTAGTGAGGTTATTGCGCCTGAACATGTTCGTATGCATCATGATCATCAAAATAAGCTGAAAAGTGATGAGAAAATATTACTTGACCAAATGGTAAGTCATTTCAAAAACTTTGAAGATGATTTTAAAAATGCGGCACAAGGGGCTTGGGTGAAAAATGCCACAGGCGAATTAAAAGATATTAGTAATGATTTAGAAAAAATTCAAGATATTAAAGTATAAAAAGATATTAAGAAACACAATAACTATATAATCCATTTAATAATAAATAAATTATATAGTTCATAATTTCGACTATAAGTGGCTATTAGCCATTATTTTTCGGGATCTTTGTCAAATCGGACTAATGAATTCAATAATGGAAGTTAAGCAACCAATCTTTGTTTAACTTCTTTTTTATTTTTTGGAAAATAAAGTTTTGAACATAATAAAATTTGATTATGTTTTAACGAATTTTGATGTTTCTTGAACTATATATCATCTAGTCGTCATTTACAATTGGTAAATATGACTTCAAACTGTATGAAGGTGATGGCGATTAAAAGGCTCATCCGTAGGTTCTAAAGAACTAGAATTTAACTTTATAAGAAATAAAGAAGAAAATGTGTATTTTTCTGATAGTATTAATTTCAAACCTACTGAATAGGGTTAATAGAAGTTTGAAATAAAAATTTCATAAAGTGTTCAAAATAATTTTTCGCTTTAGTTGTAAATATTAAAAACTGAGTCAATATTAAAAATATAAGGTGGAGAAATGATGATTCATTCAAAGAAATTAACGCTCGGTATATGCTTGGTATTACTCATTATATTGATTGTAGGTTATGTCATTATGACAAAAACAAATGGTCGAAACGCCCAAATTAAAGACACATTTAATCAAACATTAAAATTATATCCAACCAAAAATCTCGATGATTTTTACGATAAAGAAGGCTTTCGAGATCAAGAATTTAAAAAGGGTGATAAAGGTACTTGGATAGTTAATTCTGAAATGGTAATCGAGCCAAAAGGTAAGGATATGGAAACGAGAGGAATGGTGCTCTATATCAATCGCAATACTAGAACCACAAAAGGGTATTATTTTATAAGTGAAATGACAGATGACAGTAACGGCAGACCAAAGGATGATGAAAAAAGGTATCCGGTAAAAATGGAACATAATAAAATCATACCAACGAAGCCACTACCGAATGACAAGTTAAAAAATGAAATTGAAGACTTTAAGTTTTTTGTACAATACGGTGACTTTAAAGATATTAATGATTATAAAGATGGTGACATTTCATATAATCCTAATGTTCCAAGTTATTCCGCAAAATATCAATTGAAAAACGATGACTACAATGTGAAGCAACTTCGAAAAAGATATAATATTCCAACCAACAAAGCTCCGAAATTATTAATAAAAGGTGATGGTGATTTAAAAGGCTCATCTGTAGGGTCAAAAAATCTAGAATTTACCTTTGTAGAAAATAAAGAAGAAAACATTTATTTTACAGATTCTGTACAATATACTCCAAGTGAGGATACAAGTTATGAGTCAAACTGAATATCAAATAAAACCTGGTAATATAACAAGTAACTCTGAAGAAACAAGTTCGATATCTAAAGTGAGCTGTGAAATATAGGTAGCCATTTCAAAAAATTTAAAGGTGAATTTGATAATGTAGCTCAAGGAGATTGGGTTAAAAAGGCGAAGAATGAACTGGATGATATTAGTAAGAAATTAAAAAATATTCAAAGAACGGAAGTTTAATATTCTAGCCGATTCCTGAAACTAAGACAGCTTGTGTTCATTCATGCCATTATCAATATAATCACTACAACAAAAAAGCTTCTAATGTGATACAGGAACCTCATATTCCGTATCATGTTAGAAGCTTTTAATGTCTAAAGAACATCTACATTTTATCATATTTTCTTACTTATTAAACTTTTATATAATTAAATATTTCTTAATTTTCCAAAATAGTGATAAATTTGTGAAATACATCACAAACCCCTTTATTTATTTGGAAATTCATGTAATATTAGACTTGTAAGAAGTTAATAAATAGAGAGAGACGAGAGAGTTTATATAAATAATATATAAACATTGGAGTGATGATTATGAGAAAAGAGATTGAAGCGCTTATTTTCTCAGACGTAAGTAGCTATGATATTTACGTGAACACTGGTGTAAATCAAGGATTAATTGGTGACATCAAAGATGGTTACCTAACTATTGATTCTATGCCTTACATTGATGCTGAGCGTTTGTATCACTTTGCTATGGAACGTAAATCGTTAGTCACTAACTAGTTCTTATTGCCAATGATTACTACCCCTAGTCGGCGGCAATTGAAGTGTGATTGATGTAACTTGCCCTCGTTGGTGAGCAATTGAGGGCAGACCCCTTTAATTAAGTAAACCCTAACTCCCCACAAATCTGGAACGATACTAAAAGCCACGTCCTATATTGGATGTGGCTTTAGTCATGCTTATATTATTTTTAAAACGATTACCTACAAGATTTACATATAAAATTCTATCATGTCTGCTATATATAAACGAAATGATATTAGAATCCTTCATTTTCAACTTGTTTAAAATTACGTTTGATGCCGTTATAAGAATATACAACATTATATAATTTTACTTGGGCGTCATGGACACTTGAGAAGGGCATTCTTACATCGTCCATATTTTTAACTTCGTGTCGAAATGCTTTTTCAGCTTTTTGTCTTTCTGCAAGAGACATACTTAGCCATTCTTCTTTGCTAAATAAATCTTCGAATCGAAAATCAAATGCGGTTCTTTTACTTTCTGCTCTTAATGCTAAAACACGCTCATGATATGTCATGTTTTATTCCTCCCTCTAATCATTCAATCGAATGATAAATCACAGTATTAACTTTAGTACTAATATAATGTTTTTACAATAAAGAAGTGACGATTTTTCAACATTTTTAAAAATAAAAAATATAAGCAACGATTAATTGTATATTTCGAATGGCTTGGAATATACTTTATTAACGAAAATGAAGCGAGTTATTATGACCGTTATATGAATTGTGATACGCTTTTTAAAAGTAATATGTATTTATGATTTACCCTGAAAAAATAAAAAGAATCAAAGGAGTCGATCATTATGACAGTATTAACAGATAAAATAGCAGTAGTTACAGGTGCAGGTAGTGGTATTGGAGAAGCAATTGCAACATTACTACATGAAGAGGGTGTGAAAGTCATCTTAGCCGGTAGAAATAAAGATAAACTACAAAATGTGGCGAATCAATTAGCTCAAGATAGTGTGAAGGTAGTGCCAACAGATGTAACGAAAAAAGAAGAAGTCGATGAATTGATAAAAATTGCACAACAAACATTCGGTGGTTTGGATATTGTTATCAATAGTGCGGGACAAATGTTATCGTCTAAGATTACTGATTATCAAGTAGATGAGTGGGATAGTATGATTGATGTGAATATCAAAGGCACTTTATATACGGCACAGGCTGCATTACCAACTATGTTAGAACAATCAAGTGGTCATCTTATTAACATTGCATCTATTTCTGGCTTTGAAGTAACGAAAAGCAGTACGATTTATAGTGCGACGAAAGCAGCAGTTCACACTATTACTCAAGGATTAGAAAAAGAGTTGGCAAAGACAGGCGTTAAAGTAACAAGCATTTCTCCAGGAATGGTAGATACAGCCATAACTGCCGCATACAATCCAACAGATCGTAAAAAACTTGAACCACAAGATATTGCAGAAGCAGTATTATATGCATTAACACAACCAAAGCACGTTAACGTGAATGAAATTACAGTGCGTCCTGTATAAAAATGTGTTTGAGGTATGGGATATAGGCATTTAATGTAATAAATATCGGTTTTGTTAATATTAGTAAGGCAATAATGATATAAAAGCATGATAGGCAATTATTCCTTGCACAATTTTCACTAACTGGTGATTTTAACAATCGAGTTAATGAATGGGGCGATGTTAGTGTTATGGTTTATAATCTGTAATGTTCATAATTATAGATTACAAAAATTTTTTCATTTTCCACCACATTTTAGGAGTTACTTTAATGAACAAAAAACATATTTTTATAATTATTGGTGTCATATTATGTATATGTATAGTTGCTACAGTCATTTATTTAAAAGTGAAATATGACGAAAAAGAAAAACAAAAAGCACTTTACTACAAAGAACAACAGGAGCGTATTACACTCTATCTCCAGCATAATACCAAAGAACCCAATACCATCAAATCTGTGCATTTTACAAGTTTAAAGACAGGACCTATGGGCGATGCCGTAATTGAAGGTTACATCAATGAAAATAAAGAAGATGATTTTGTTGCATATGGGTCTCCAGAACATAATTATCAATTTGGTGGAAGTTTAATCAAAAGTAAAAATTTAAGCACATTATTAAAACCAGTACATCAAACCAAATCACCTGATGAGATAAAAAAGGAATTAGAGTCTAAAAAGAACGACCGCTAAAACTATGCGGCCGTTTTAATTTTGTTTTCAAGTTAATCATACTTACATATAAAAATGAAAAGTTGAATTTTTAGTACAATTTCCACTGTATTTATCTGTTAACCACTTTATACCCGCAATATTTCGTTGATCTTATATAAACACTTTTGGCTGCTTTTCCTTGACCTAGATTAAAATTATAGATTTTCTTTGTAAGAGTGTGTTTTGTAGTATCATAAATATGTAAACTGTATAAAATTCCACCACATTTTAGGAGCTGGTGATAGATGTCGAAAAAGAAAATTTTAATATTAACTAGTATTATGTTAATCATATTAATTAGTGTTGCAGGTATCTATTTAAAAGTGAAATATGACGAAAAAGAAAAACAAAAAGCAATATACTATAAAGAACAACAAGCGCGCATTACACTTTATCTCAAGCATAACACTAAAGAACCGAATACAATCAAATCTGTACATTTCACAAACTCGGAAACAAGTCCTATGGGAAGTGCTGTGATTGAAGGTTACATAAATGAAAACAAAAAAGATAATTTTACTGCTTATGCTACACCAGAACATAATTATCAATTTGGTGGTGCTATGATAGAAAGTGAAAAATTAAGCGAGTTACTAAAGCCAGCCAATCAGTTAAAATCACCAGATGATATAAAAAAAGAACTAAATAAAAAGAAGAGTCACTAAAGTTAGGAGTTACTTTAATGTCCAAAAAACATGTTTTTATAATTATTGGTGTCATATTGTGTATATGTACAGTTTCTACGGTCATGCATTTTAAAATGAAATATGATGAAAAAGAAAAACAAAAAGCGATTTACTACAAAGAACAACAAGAACGTATTACACTCTATCTTAAGCATAATACTAAAGAAACGAACACGATTAAATCTGTACATTTCACAAACTTGGAAACAAGTCCTATGGGAAGTGCTGTGATTGAAGGATACATCAATGAAAATAAAGAAGATGATTTTACTGCTTATGCATCGCCTGAACATAATTATCAATTTGGTGGCGCTATGATAAAAAGTGAAGGAGTAGATAAATTATTAAAACCAGCACATGAAAGAAAATCACCAGAAAAAATCAAAGAAGAATTAGATAAAAAAGAAGGCCACTAGGGTCTTCTTTATTTTTGATTTAATCTTCCAATAATCTATGTCATTGCTATCGAAGGTGTTTCGCAATTAATATAAATCACTTCATCATCACCAATACTTCCCCAGTTTTGTACAGTACATTAACACAAACGAACCACGTTAATTTAAATGGAATAATAGTTTGGCCATTATAAGAACAATATATATCGAATAACAATGTCGATGACGTGGTTTATTGACATTATCAAATTTTCTCAAATGTGTGTGATTTTTTATAAAAAAGGGTAGAGCAAGGTATAATATCCTTTCAATCTGTTTTCATATTTTATATATTTTTTAAATATAAGCGCTAAATGTTTTAACTAAAACATAGATTGACAAGATGTTATACAGAATTTCAAATTCTATCCAATATTGTTCGAAGTGTAGTATCACTGGATTGGTATTAAACAATGTAAAGGAGAGATTGCAAATGCCGTATAATTACAAGAAACAAAATGGAGAGTTAATGTCTGTAATGAGCCAAGGTGAAAAGTTTATTCATCAATCACCCGTTAATGATGAACTTAGTGCATTGATTAAGTTATTAATTTCAAAAATTAACGGTTGTCATTATTGTGTTGATATCCATAAAAAAGAATTAAAGGAATTGGGTGTAACACAAATGAAAATTGATGAAGTCTTGAGTTTTAGACATTTAGATTTATTTACTGATCAAGAAAAAGTGACGCTTGAATTTGCAGAAATGTTAAATTCAATCAAAGACTTTAAGAAGTTTGAAATTATTGACCGGCTAAAATCATTTTATGATGAAGAACAAATTATTGATCTTGTCTTTGTTGTAAACCAAATTAACGGTTGGAACAGGCTAAATATTATTAGTGATAAACTATAATTCTTCATATAAATACAGAGTTTCATCTCGAACGCTATATCATAACAAATCATGCCACTATACAGGTCAAATCTTGTATAGTGGCATTTTAATTTATCCCTTTGAATACTGTTATTTAACGAATATCGGTCCACCTGGTCCAACAGGGATACCTAATAGGAACCAAATAATGACAAATACTGTCCACACAATACTTAGCGCGATTGAATACGGCATTAAACTAGAAAGTAAGGCTCCGAGTTTCATGCGTTTATCGTATTTTTGTGCATAAGTTAATAATAAAGGTAAGTACGGCATCATCGGTGTAATTGGATTGGTAATTGAATCTCCTACACGGTAAATGACTTGTGTGAATGCGGGATGAAAGCCGATAAGGATTAACATTGGTACGAATATCGGTCCTAAAATACCCCATTTAGCCGATGCGCTTCCGATTAACATGTTGACCATTGCACTCAGTACAATAATACCTAGTATCAATACAATGCCGTTTTGATGTTCTAATAATTTGGCACCTTTAACAGCAGCGATAATTCCTAAATTACTCCACTTTAAATACGCAAGTAGCTGTGCTGCAAAAAACACAATAACGATAAATGTTCCCATTGATCCTACAGCATCGCCGAACATTTTACCTAAGTCTTTTGTATTTTTAATTTCTTTGCTTAAAATCCCATAAACTAATCCAGGTACTAAAAATACAACAAGAATAATTAATCCGACACCGTTAATTAATGGCGCATCGTCTAGTAAGCTGCCTGTTTTAGCATTTCTTAAAAAGCTATGTTCAGGAATGGCTGTAATAATTAATAAAATAATTGTGACTATGAAACTGATATTTGCCCATTTTAAAGCATTAGCTTCTTTGTCAGTAATATGTGAAGACGTTTCTTCATGATCATCATGCATTAAACGATCATCATATTGACCTAACCTAGGAATAATCAGTTTAGTTGTAACTAGCAATATCGTAGGAAGTAATACAACGACACTCGCTGCGATAAAGTACCAGTTCATAGCAACGTTTGTTTTAATAGAATCTGAAACGATACGTGTTGCTGGTTCTGTAAATGAATAGACCAAAGCATCTTGCATACCAACAACTATATTTGCGGCAAAGCCACCTACAGCGGAAGCATATGCCATCGTTAGTCCAGCGATAGGATGATAGCCAATTTTAATAAAAAGCATCGCTGCGAGCGGCGGCAAGATAATTGTAGCAGCATCGCCGGCTGTACTACCTAAAATACCAATTAATATAATAGTCGGTAAAATTAAGAAACGTGGTGCGCGATTCACAACAGAAATCATTAACTTGTCGAAGTATCCTGTTTTCTCTGCAACACCAATACCAATCATCACTGCTAGTACTAAGCCTAATGCTGGGAACTCTGAGAAATTTTTAATCGTATCATTCATTATCATCGTAAATCCATCATGGCTAATTATATTTTTAATATAAATGGTTTGATGCGTACCTGGATGCTTAACAGATACATTAAATAATGAGATAACCCACGTCATAATGGCTAAGCCCACACACATTAAAAAGAATAAAACGCTAGGATCTGGCAATTTATTTCCAATTTTTTCAACACTATTCAAGAAACGATTGACGATAGACCCCTTTTGTTGATGTTTTGATGTCATCAATGATTCCCCCCTTTGTTAAATATTTAAAGTGTAACAAAAAATACTCTCAAAAGTAACAATTTTCAGAAAATAAAAAAACTAATATTGTTAAATATTTTGAGTTATTCAATAGAAAGTGTATAGCAGAGTAGTTAAGACTGCCTGAAGACTTATCTATTAGGTTTATGAAGCATCGAACAGTGGAAAATAAGGACTGTAAGTTTAAGATATGTTGTATAGGAGTGACTGAATGAAACGTTTGGAAAATAAAGTAGCAGTCGTAACAGGAACAAGTACAGGTATCGGTCAAGCTTCTGCAATCGCTTTAGCTCAATAAGGTGCGTATGTATTGGCGGTAGACATAGCTGAAGCGGTATCGGAGACTGTCGATAAAATTAAAAGTAATGGTGACAATGCGAAGGCGTATAATGTGGATATTGCAAGCGAACAACAAGTGGTAGACTTTGTGTCTGACATAAAGGAACAGTTTGGAAGAATCGATGTGTTGTTTAATAATGCCGGTGTGGATAATGCGGCTGATAGAATTCATGAGTATCCAATAGATGTGTATGACAAGATTATGAATGTAGATATGCGTGGGACATTTTTAATGACGAAAATGATGTTACCTTTAATGATGAATCAAGGTGGCTCTATTGTTAATACGTCTTCATTTTCCGGACAAGCAGCAGACTTGTATCGCTCTGGATATAATGCTGCGAAAGGTGCAGTGATTAATTTTACAAAATCAATCGCAATTGAGTATGGCCGCGAGGGCATTCGAGCCAATGCAATTGCACCAGGTACAATTGAAACCCCGTTAGTAGATAAACTGACAGGTACGAGTGAGGATGATGCAGGTAAAACATTTAGAGAAAATCAAAAATGGATGACTCCGCTGGGACGTTTAGGTAAACCAGAAGAAGTAGGCAAGCTCGTTGTCTTTTTAGCATCTGATGACAGTTCATTTATTACTGGTGAAACAATTCGCATTGACGGTGGTGTTATGGCTTACACATGGCCTGGCGAGATGTTGAGTGATGATTCGTGGAAGCGGACATTGGAATAATTATTTAAAATCGATATCCAGTGGAAAAGAATTTGGCATGAAGTAGGCAATGTATGCATATTGTCGCAATGAAAGACATTTAAAGCGGAGATTAATTAATCTTTGAAAATCACATATTGTTCATTTGAAGTGTATTGCTTAAAGCTTGTTTTAACGTATTGTAGGTCGTGCATCTAATTTATCAGAATCTCGAGTTCAAACTTTTGGAGTATCTTTAAAATAAGCTGTATTTTGTCTATTCTAATAAATTAAGGAGAATTTTATGTTAAAAGAAAAAGAAAGTTTTAGATTGCTATATCAAGCTATAAGAGAGATTGCAGATAAAATTGGAGATAATCAGTTAGAAACTAATTCCGTTAGTTTATTATTATTGGACTTTGATTTTGAACATGAAGTATTTGATGAATTGTATCTTGCGATTTTAAAATATTTAAATACAGTAAGTATAGAGAACATAAGTCATAGTGAGCTTTTGAATTTAATAGAAAATACGATTCCAGAAGATCGAGATATTAACACGTTTGTAAAAAATAAAATAATAATTGGCTTTGCTAATAATTATTTCCCTGAATTACAAGTATTAGCAAACGAAATAAAATCTGATATGGCTAGTTCATTAAAATAATGATATTTTTATTTGAATTTTTAAAGCTTTGTACGAAATTGTACAAAGCTTTTTTTGGTGCGCATTGCATGGGCAACAACTTGACGATGAAAATTCGTTACAGGATTGGTGATAGGAAATGTTAGCGAAAGACAAGGGGATCCATTGTAGATTAACAAAAGGACGTTTCCACAAGTGTGGGTTATTCTCACTAAAGCAATACGCAGAGACAACTTACGTAAAATTTTGAACTGACGAGAACGGAACTTCTATTCAATTATTGATAAAAATTTTCAAAAAGACTTGAATGTGCTGAGAATACGATGTTTATGGAAGGATTATCAAAATATAAATGTGCATTCATTTACAACCTTTATTGACAATGATTCTCAACTAATATAGTATATAATCAAATCGTAATAGTTACGATTTGTTTTCTGCAACTTTTTTGAAGTTTTAGTTGAGGTGAAAACAGTAAAAGCATCTAAGTGAATGTAGTTAACGGACAACTGCATTCGCTTGTAGAGCCACAAGAAGCAACTTTAAATAAGGTTTACGGTTGCATGTTGATACAACAACCGATTACTAAGTCATGCTTTCCACTTTGCGGGTTAGCATGACTTACCTAATAGATGGGAAACTATTAGGTTCATCTTCTATTAAAAATTACAGGTTAAGAGGAATACAGTTGCTTGCTTCGCACCAACTGCATAAGAGCCATGGTTTTCGCTTTTGCGAATTAGCATGACTTACCTACTAGATAGAGCTATTAGGTTCATCTTCTAAAAAATTACAGGTTTAGAGGAATACAGTTGTTTGCTTCGCAACAACTGCATAAGAGCCTCTAGTAATTAAAATTACAGAGGCTCTAAAAATACATCTAAAGGAGTGTCGTATGAATCGGCAGGTTATAGAATTTTCTAAGTATAATCCTTCGGGGAATATGACGATACTTGTTCATTCAAAACATGATGCTAGTGAATATGCATCTATCGCCAATCAGTTGATGGCCGCAACACATGTATGTTGTGAACAGGTAGGCTTTATAGAATCAACACAAAATGATGATGGCAATGATTTTCACTTAGTTATGAGCGGTAATGAATTTTGCGGTAATGCGACGATGTCATATATACATCATTTGCAAGAAAGTCATTTGCTTAAAGACCAACAGTTTAAGGTGAAGGTGTCTGGCTGTTCGGATTTAGTTCAATGCGCAATTCATGATTGCCAATACTATGAAGTTCAAATGCCACAAGCCCATCGTGTTGTGCCAACAACAATTAATATGGGTAATCATTCATGGAAAGCAATAGAAATTATTTATGAAACATATGTACATTATGTGATTCCAGTTAAACAAGTAACAACAGAAATTCAACATTTGGTTGAAGCGTTTGTGCGTGAGCAACAATGGAGTCACAAATATAAAACAGTAGGTATGATGCTTTTTGATGAACAACGTCAATTTTTACAGCCATTAATCTATATACCAGAAATTCAAAGTTTAATTTGGGAAAATAGCTGTGGTTCTGGTACAGCATCAATTGGGGTTTTTAATAATTATCAACGTAATGACGCATGCAAAGATTTTACAGTACATCAGCCAGGGGGCAGTATTTTAGTGACATCAAAGCGATGTCATCAATTGGGATATCAAACTTCAATTAAAGGACAGGTTACAACTGTAGCTACAGGAAAAGCATATATAGAATAAGGAGCCTACAATGAATAACTTTAATAATGAAATCAAATTGATATTACAACAATATTTAGAAAAGTTTGAAGCGCATTACGAGCGTGTATTACAAGACGATCAATATATCGAAGCATTAGAAACATTGATGGATGACTATAGTGAATTTATTTTAAATCCTATTTATGAACAACAATTTAATGCTTGGCGTGACGTTGAAGAAAAAGCACAATTAATAAAATCACTGCAATATATTACAGCGCAGTGTGTTAAACAAGTGGAAGTCATTAGAGCGAGACGTCTATTAGACGGACAGGCGTCTACCACAGGTTACTTTGACAATATAGAACATTGTATTGATGAAGAGTTTGGACAATGTAGTATAGCTAGCAATGACAAATTATTGTTAGTTGGTTCAGGTGCATATCCAATGACGTTAATTCAAGTAGCAAAAGAAACAGGTGCTTCAGTTATCGGTATTGATATTGATCCACAAGCCGTTGACCTAGGGCGCAGAATCGTTAACGTCTTAGCACCAAATGAAGATATAACAATTACGGATCAAAAGGTATCTGAACTTAAAGATATCAAAGATGTGACGCATATCATATTCAGCTCGACAATTCCTTTAAAGTACAGCATTTTAGAAGAATTATATGATTTAACAAATGAAAATGTCGTAGTTGCAATGCGCTTTGGTGATGGCATCAAAGCAATATTTAATTATCCGTCACAAGAAACAGCGGAAGATAAGTGGCAATGTGTGAATAAACATATGAGACCACAGCAAATTTTTGATATAGCACTTTATAAAAAAGCAGCTATAAAGGTAGGTATTACGGATGTCTAAATTATTAATGATAGGCACTGGTCCGGTCGCAATCCAATTAGCGAATATTTGCTATTTAAAATCAGATTATGAGATTGATATGGTTGGACGTGCCTCAACATCAGAAAAATCAAAACGCTTATATCAAGCGTATAAAAAAGAGAAACAATTTGAAGTCAAAATACAAAACGAGGCGCATCAACATCTGGAAGGTAAGTTTGAAATTAATCGTTTGTATAAAGATGTTAAAAACGTTAAGGGTGAATACGAAACGGTTGTCATGGCATGCACAGCAGATGCTTATTATGACACACTACAGCAATTGTCGTTAGAAACTTTGCAAAGTGTCAAACATGTCATTTTAATTTCACCGACATTTGGATCGCAAATGATTGTGGAACAATTTATGTCTAAGTTCAGTCAGGATATCGAAGTGATTTCATTTTCAACTTATCTTGGCGATACACGTATTGTTGATAAA
The DNA here is from genome assembly GCF_018622755.1 of Staphylococcus sp. MZ3. Classification (NCBI taxonomy): domain Bacteria; kingdom Bacillati; phylum Bacillota; class Bacilli; order Caryophanales; family Staphylococcaceae; genus Staphylococcus; species Staphylococcus sp. MZ3. Next base: position 2,520,823 of record NZ_CP076026.1, on the reverse strand, counting down.
GAAGCGCCTAATCATGTGTTGACAACAGGTGTAAAAAAGAAATTGTACATGGGATCGACACATTCAAACTCAACAATGTGTCAACGAATCTCTGCTTTAGCTGAGCAATTGAAGATTCAATTAGAAGTCGTTGAATCGCCACTGCACGCTGAAACGCGAAACAGTTCGCTTTATGTGCACCCACCACTATTTATGAATGACTTTTCATTGAAAGCCATTTTCGAAGGGACGGATGTACCGGTTTATGTGTATAAGTTATTTCCTGAAGGACCGATAACGATGACACTAATCCGTGAAATGCGTTTAATGTGGAAGGAAATGATGACTATTTTACAAGCATTTAGAGTGCCGTCAGTCAACCTGCTTCAATTTATGGTGAAGGAAAATTATCCAGTACGTCCTGAAACTTTGGATGAAGGTGATATTGAGCATTTCGAAATCTTGCCAGATATCTTACAAGAATATCTGCTTTATGTAAGATATACCGCAATCCTCATTGATCCATTTTCACAGCCAGACGAAAACGGACATTACTTTGATTTTTCAGCTGTACCATTTAAGCAAGTCTATAAAAATGAACAGGATGTTGTTCAAATTCCAAGAATGCCAAGTGAAGATTATTACAGAACGGCGATGATTCAGCATATTGGGAAAATGCTAGGTATCAAAACGCCAATGATTGATCAGTTCCTAACTCGCTATGAAGCAAGTTGCCAGGCGTACAAGGATATGCATCAAGATCAACAACTATCTTCTCAATTTAATACAAATCTATTTGAAGGAGATAAAGCACTCGTCACAAAATTTTTGGAAATCAATAGAACGCTTTCACAATAAGGGTTTGAAGTTTTATAATAGAAAAAAATTATTGAATTATGTTTGACATTTACATAAAAATAAGCAAATAATTGAGAAAAATAATCATTACGATTTGATTAAGTAATGCAACTTATCAATTTAGAAAGAGGAAAAGCAAATGAGAAAACTAACTAAAATGAGTGCAATGTTACTTGCATCAGGGCTAATTTTAACTGGTTGTGGCGGTAATAAAGGTTTAGAGGAGAAAAAAGAAAACAAGCAATTAACGTATACGACGGTTAAAGATATCGGGGATATGAACCCGCATGTTTACGGTGGATCGATGTCTGCTGAAAGTATGATATACGAGCCGCTTGTACGTAACACGAAAGATGGAATTAAGCCTTTACTAGCTAAAAAATGGGATGTGTCTGAAGATGGGAAGACATATACATTCCATTTGAGAGATGACGTTAAATTCCATGATGGTACACCATTTGATGCTGACGCAGTTAAGAAAAATATTGATGCGGTTCAACAAAATAAAAAATTGCATTCTTGGTTAAAGATTTCAACATTAATTGACAATGTTAAAGTTAAAGATAAGTACACGGTTGAATTGAATTTGAAAGAAGCATATCAACCTGCATTGGCTGAATTAGCGATGCCTCGTCCATATGTATTTGTGTCTCCAAAAGACTTTAAAAACGGTACAACAAAAGATGGCGTTAAAAAGTTCGATGGTACTGGTCCATTTAAATTAGGTGAACACAAAAAAGATGAGTCTGCAGACTTTAACAAAAATGATCAATACTGGGGCGAAAAGTCTAAACTTAACAAAGTACAAGCAAAAGTAATGCCTGCTGGTGAAACAGCATTCCTATCAATGAAAAAAGGTGAAACGAACTTTGCCTTCACAGATGATAGAGGTACGGATAGCTTAGACAAAGACTCTTTAAAACAATTGAAAGATACAGGTGACTATCAAGTTAAGCGTAGTCAACCTATGAATACGAAAATGTTAGTTGTCAATTCTGGTAAAAAAGATAACGCTGTCAGTGACAAAACAGTCAGACAAGCGATTGGTCATATGGTAAACAGAGATAAAATTGCCAAAGAAATTTTAGATGGTCAAGAAAAACCAGCAACTCAATTATTTGCGAAAAATGTAACAGACATTAATTTCGATATGCCAACACGTAAGTATGACCTTAAAAAAGCAGAATCATTATTAGATGAAGCTGGTTGGAAGAAAGGTAAAGACAGTGATGTTCGTCAAAAAGATGGTAAAAACCTTGAAATGGCAATGTACTATGACAAAGGTTCTTCAAGTCAAAAAGAACAAGCAGAATACTTACAAGCAGAATTTAAGAAAATGGGTATTAAGTTAAACATCAATGGCGAAACATCAGATAAAATTGCTGAACGTCGTACTTCTGGTGATTATGACTTAATGTTCAACCAAACTTGGGGATTATTGTACGATCCACAAAGTACTATTGCAGCATTTAAAGCGAAAAATGGTTATGAAAGTGCAACATCAGGCATTGAGAACAAAGATAAAATATACAACAGCATTGATGACGCATTTAAAATCCAAAACGGTAAAGAGCGTTCAGACGCTTATAAAAACATTTTGAAACAAATTGATGATGAAGGTATCTTTATCCCTATTTCACACGGTAGTATGACAGTTGTTGCGCCGAAAGATTTAGAAAAAGTATCATTCACACAATCACAGTATGAATTACCATTCAATGAAATGCAGTATAAATAAAGGAGCGTTTAGATGTTCAAATTTATCTTAAAACGTATTGCGCTCATGTTTCCATTGATGATTGTAGTAAGTTTTATGACATTTCTATTGACGTATATTACAAATGAAAATCCAGCTGTGACAATTTTACATGCACAAGGGACACCAAATGTAACACCAGAGTTGATTGCAGAAACGAATGAAAAGTACGGTTTCAATGATCCATTATTAATTCAATATAAAAACTGGTTACTTGAAGCGATGCAATTTAATTTTGGTACAAGTTACATTACAGGGGATCCTGTTGCTGAACGCATTGGCCCAGCATTTATGAACACATTGAAATTAACAATAATTTCAAGTGTTATGGTGATGATTACATCAATTATTTTAGGTGTAGTTAGTGCATTAAAAAGAGGAAAGTTCACTGATCGTGCGATACGTTCAGTGGCTTTCTTTCTAACTGCATTACCATCATATTGGATAGCTTCAATACTTATTATTTACGTTTCAGTGAAGTTAAACATATTGCCGACTTCTGGATTAACAGGTCCAGAAAGTTACATATTGCCAGTGATCGTTATTACGATTGCCTATGCTGGTATTTACTTTAGAAATGTTAGACGCTCGATGGTGGAACAATTAAATGAAGATTATGTACTTTATTTAAGAGCAAGCGGTGTGAAATCTATCACATTAATGTTGCATGTGTTGCGTAATGCTTTACAAGTTGCGGTATCAATCTTTTGTATGTCTATACCAATGATAATGGGTGGACTAGTTGTTATCGAGTATATCTTTGCATGGCCTGGACTAGGTCAATTAAGCTTAAAAGCAATACTTGAACATGATTTTCCAGTTATTCAAGCATATGTATTAATTGTAGCGGTATTATTTATTGTATTTAATACATTAGCAGATATCATTAATGCGCTATTAAATCCAAGATTAAGGGAGGGCGCACGATGATAATTTTAAAACGATTATTACAAGATAAAGGTGCAGTGATTGCTTTAGGCATTATTGTATTATATGTCTTTTTAGGATTAGCAGCACCACTTGTGACATTTTATGATCCTAACCATATCGATACAGCAAACAAATTTGCTGGCATGAGTTTTCAACATCTACTAGGTACTGACCATTTAGGTAGAGATATTTTAACTAGGTTAATTTATGCGATTAGACCAAGTTTGTTATATGTCTTTGTTGCGCTATTTGTTTCTGTACTTATTGGATCTATTTTAGGATTCTTATCAGGATATTTCCAAGGGTTTGTTGACGCCTTAATCATGCGTGCGTGTGATGTTATGTTGGCATTCCCAAGTTATGTTGTAACGTTAGCATTAATTGCATTGTTTGGAATGGGTGCCGAAAATATTATCATGGCATTTATTTTGACGCGTTGGGCATGGTTCTGTCGTGTTATACGTACAAGTGTTATGCAGTACACTGCTTCTGACCATGTAAGATTTGCTAAAACAATCGGTATGAATGATATGAAAATTATTCACAAACATATTATGCCATTAACATTAGCAGATATTGCTATCATCTCTAGTAGCTCGATGTGTTCAATGATCTTGCAAATATCTGGCTTTTCATTTTTAGGATTAGGTGTCAAAGCGCCTACTGCAGAGTGGGGCATGATGCTTAACGAAGCTAGAAAAGTGATGTTTACACATCCTGAAATGATGTTTGCGCCAGGTATTGCCATAGTGATTATAGTGATGGCATTTAACTTCTTATCCGATGCTTTACAAATTGCTATTGATCCCCGCATCTCTTCTAAAGATAAACTTCGTTCTGTGAAAAAAGGAGTGGTGCAATCATGACATTGTTAACAGTTAAACATTTGACGATTACAGATACCTGGACAGATCAACCACTCGTGAGTGATGTGAATTTTACATTAACTAAGGGTGAAACTTTAGGCGTTATTGGAGAAAGTGGTAGTGGTAAATCAATCACTTGTAAATCGATTATTGGTTTGAATCCCGAACGACTCGGGGTGACAGGTGAAATTATCTTTGATGGTACATCAATGTTGTCATTATCTGAATCGCAATTGAAAAAGTACCGTGGTAAAGACATTGCGATGGTCATGCAACAAGGTAGTCGTGCCTTTGACCCATCAACTACTGTCGGTAAACAAATGTTTGAGACTATGAAAGTACATACGTCAATGTCTACACAAGAAATTGAAAAGACATTGATTGAATATATGGATTATTTAAGTTTGAAAGATCCTAAACGTATATTAAAATCATACCCTTACATGTTATCAGGAGGAATGTTACAGCGATTGATGATTGCTTTAGCGTTAGCTTTGAAACCAAAGTTAATCATTGCTGATGAGCCGACAACGGCTTTAGATACAATTACACAATATGATGTACTGGAAGCATTTATAGATATTAAAAAACACTTTGACTGTGCGATGATTTTCATTTCACATGATTTAACGGTTATTAACAAGATTGCAGACCGTGTTGTTGTGATGAAAAATGGTCAGCTTATTGAACAAGGGACACGTGAATCAGTCTTGCATCATCCAGAACATGTTTATACGAAGTATTTATTATCAACGAAGAAGAAGATTAATGATCATTTTAAACATGTGATGAGGGGTGATGTACATGATTAAAATTAAAGATGTTGAAAAGTCATATCAAAGCGCACATGTTTTTAAGCGTCGTCGAACACCTATCGTGAAAGGTGTGTCATTTGAGTGTCCAATCGGTGCGACGATTGCGATTATCGGAGAAAGTGGTAGCGGTAAATCGACGTTGAGTCGTATGATATTAGGTATTGAGAAACCGGATAAAGGTTGTGTAACCTTAAATGATCAACCGATGCATAAGAAGAAAGTGAGACGTCATCAAATTGGTGCTGTATTTCAAGATTATACGTCATCATTACATCCATTTCAGACTGTTAGAGAAATCTTATTTGAAGTGATGTGTCAATGTGATGGACAACCTAAAGAAGTTATGGAAGTCCAAGCAATTACATTGTTGGAAGAAGTCGGTCTATCTAAGGCATACATGGATAAATATCCTAATATGTTATCAGGTGGAGAGGCGCAACGTGTTGCGATTGCGCGTGCAATATGTATTAACCCTAAATATATTTTGTTTGATGAAGCCATTAGTTCACTCGACATGTCAATTCAAACACAAATATTAGATTTATTGATTCATTTACGTGAAACGCGTCAGTTGAGTTATATTTTTATCACACATGATATTCAAGCTGCCACGTATTTATGTGATCAATTAATTATTTTTAAAAACGGAAAAATAGAAGAACAAATTCCGACAAGCGCATTGCATAAAAGTGACAATGCTTATACAAGAGAATTAATAGAAAAACAACTATCATTCTAAGGAGTGAGATAATGAAAGGTGCAATGGCTTGGCCCTTTTTGAGATTATATATATTAACATTGATGTTCTTTAGTGCCAATGCAATCTTAAACGTGTTTATACCTTTACGAGGGCATGATTTAGGCGCAACGAATACGGTTATCGGTATCGTTATGGGGGCATACATGTTAACAGCAATGGTATTTCGACCATGGGCAGGACAAATTATTGCTCGTGTCGGTCCCATTAAAGTATTAAGAATTATTTTGATTATCAATGCCATAGCTTTAATTATTTATGGTTTTACTGGCTTAGAAGGTTATTTCGTAGCACGTGTTATGCAAGGTGTGTGTACGGCATTCTTTTCTATGTCTTTACAGCTAGGTATTATTGATGCATTACCAGAGGAACATCGTTCTGAAGGTGTATCATTGTACTCGCTATTTTCAACGATTCCAAACTTAATCGGACCATTAGTTGCCGTAGGTATTTGGAATGCAAATAATATTTCACTATTTGCAATTGTCATTATCTTTATCGCATTAACAACAACATTCTTTGGCTATCGCGTGACCTTTGCTGAACAGGAACCCGATACGTCAGATAAGATTGAAAAAATGCCATTTAACGCTGTAACTGTTTTTGCGCAATTTTTCAAAAATAAAGAGTTGTTGAACAGTGGTATTATCATGATTGTTGCATCGATTGTATTTGGTGCAGTTAGTACATTTGTACCGTTATACACAGTGAGTTTAGGATTCGCGAATGCGGGAATCTTTTTGACAATACAGGCCATCGCAGTTGTTGCGGCAAGATTTTACTTAAGGAAATACATTCCGTCAGATGGTATGTGGCATCCTAAATATATGGTATCTGTACTATCATTATTAGTGATCGCGTCATTTGTAGTGGCATTTGGTCCGCAAGTAGGTGCAATTATTTTCTATGGCAGTGCAATATTAATAGGAATGACACAAGCAATGGTGTATCCAACATTAACATCATACTTAAGTTTCGTCTTACCAAAAGTAGGTCGTAATATGTTGTTAGGTTTATTTATTGCCTGTGCAGACTTAGGTATATCGTTAGGTGGCGCATTGATGGGACCTATTTCCGATTTAGTAGGATTTAAATGGATGTATCTAATTTGTGGTATGTTAGTCATTGTAATAATGATTATGAGTTTATTGAAAAAACCAACACCACGCCCAGCAAATAGTCTTTAATGAAGTGAATTAAAGCATCTTAAGTTAATAAATATTTAAATTTTAAAAGGTATATTGAGCATGGCGATTCATGGGAGTGGGACAGAAATGATATTTTCGAAAAATTTATTTCGTCGTCCCACCCCAACTTGCACATTATTGTAAGCTGACTTTTCGTCAGCTTCTGTGTTGAGGCCCCCACCCCAACTTGCATTGCCTGTAGAATTTCTTTTCGAAATTCTCTTTGTTGGGGCCCCTGACTAGAATTGAAAAAAGCTTGTTACAAGCGCATTTTCGTTCAGTCAACTACTGCCAATATAACTTTGTAGAGCATTGAACATTGATTTATGTCTCAGGCTCTCTATATGGCTCGTTTTTAGAACGACAGTATATCTAAATAAAGCACGCTTAAAAGTGAGTTTTGATACTGACTTTTAAGTGTGCTTTTTGATGTGTATGGATAATGGATAATACTCTGAAAAATTTTACATGAAAATATGCAAAACGAGTATAACTGCTAATTGATAGAAATAGCTCACCATAAAATTACGGTATGATTTTAAATATAAGTAAGTCGCACTACCTGCTAGTATCAATGCTGGAATGAATTCCCACCATGTATTAATGTATGGATAGTAGAACAGAGTTTCAAGGATAATGGACAATACTATTGTAATCTTTAAAGGTATTAATCTGCTTAATTCTTGAATTAAAATATGACGGAAAATAAGTTGACAAATCAAAGTATTTAATATAATGGTTAACGAAAATATAGCTATTAAACTGATGGAACCATACCCTTTAATGAGCGGGTAAATGTCAAAGACAGTAAAGGAATCTACATTTAGTGCGAAAATATTGAAATGATTTAAAAGTAAAAAGAGTACGACACTTAGTGTAAATGATATAAGAATATGCCATTTATATTTAGCACTAGCAACGATTTGCGAACGTATCATTGGAATAAACGCATCTTCATGCATCAGACGAAAAATAGCTAGTGAAATAATAACTGCGAGTAAATAGCTAATGTTCATTGAAATAGGAAAAGAGAAACCCCACGGAGCTTGTTGAGTGAATACAGCTACTAACCCAAAAGTTAAAAAGACGATAATGATCGGCAAGATGTTAACCAAAAATATGTAAAGGAAAATAAATCCAATATCACGTTTGAAAAAACGCGATTGTTCGGTAGCGTATTCTTCTTCTATGTAATGTTTATTTGTATTTGACATAGTATACCTCTTAAATAGTTGTATTATATAGATACTTTAGCACATATTACTTTGTATTGTATGTTTTATACATTAAAATTTAAAATGAAAAACATATCATAAAATTGTTTTATAAAATGAAGCGCTTCCATTGTGTTTTGTTTTGTAAGGTGTATCATAAATATTGAATTGAAATTTTGGGGGGAGGTATTGTAATGACGTTTCTTACAGTCATGCAATTTATAGTTAACATTATCGTTGTAGGATTCATGCTTACGGTTATTGTTATCGGGCTTATTTGGTTAATTAAAGATAAAAGACAATCACAACATAGTGTATTAAGGAATTATCCTTTACTAGCACGTATTAGATATATTTCAGAAAAAATGGGACCGGAATTACGTCAGTATTTATTTTCTGGGGATAATGAAGGGAAACCTTTTTCACGTAATGATTATAAAAATATCGTTTTGGCTGGAAAATATAACTCTCGTATGACCAGCTTCGGTACTACTAAAGATTATCAAGACGGCTTTTACATACAGAACACAATGTTTCCGATGCAACGTAATGAGATTTCAGTAGATAATACAACATTGTTATCAACATTCATTTATAAAATCGCGAATGAGCGTTTATTTAGTCGTGAAGAATATCGTGTACCGACAAAGATTGATCCGTATTACTTAAGTGATGACCATGCAATAAAATTAGGTGAACATTTAAAACATCCATTTATTTTAAAACGTATCGTAGGACAATCTGGTATGAGTTATGGCGCTTTAGGAAAAAATGCCATTACAGCTTTATCTAAAGGTCTAGCTAAAGCGGGCACTTGGATGAATACAGGTGAAGGTGGCTTATCAGAATATCATTTAAAAGGTAATGGGGATATCATTTTCCAAATTGGTCCCGGTTTATTTGGTGTTCGTGATAAAGAAGGTAATTTTAGTGAAGGTTTATTTAAAGAGGTTGCACAGTTATCTAACGTACGCGCATTTGAGCTGAAGTTGGCACAAGGTGCTAAGACTCGTGGTGGTCATATGGAAGCTGAAAAGGTAAACGAAGAAATTGCTAAAATCCGAAATGTTGAACCTTATAAAACAATCAATTCACCTAACCGTTACGAATTTATTCATAATGCTGAAGATTTGATTCGTTTCGTCGAACAGTTGCAGCAATTAGGTCAAAAACCAGTAGGATTCAAAATTGTAGTAAGCAAAGTTTCAGAAATTGAAACACTTGTACGTACGATGGTGGAACTAGATAAGTATCCAAGCTTTATTACGATTGATGGTGGTGAAGGTGGTACTGGTGCAACATTCCAAGAATTACAAGATGGTGTTGGCTTACCGCTATTTACAGCTCTACCTATTGTGTCTGGCATGTTAGAAAAATATGGTATTCGAGATAAAGTGAAATTGGCGGCATCTGGTAAGTTAGTGACACCAGATAAAATTGCGATTGCATTAGGTTTAGGTGCAGATTTTGTAAATATCGCACGTGGCATGATGATTAGTGTCGGTTGTATTATGAGTCAACAATGCCATATGAATACATGTCCTGTAGGTGTTGCAACGACAGATGCGAAGAAAGAAAAAGCATTGATTGTTGGAGAAAAGCAATATCGTGTCACAAACTATGTAACAAGTTTGCATGAAGGCTTATTCAATATTGCAGCAGCTGTTGGCGTATCCAGTCCTACAGAAATTACTGCTGATCATATTGTATATCGAAAAGTCGATGGTGAGTTACAAACGATACATGATTATAAATTAAAACTCATTAGTTAACTTAATTATTTCGGGAAATTGAAAGCAGCGGATTTTAGCGTTACTGCAAATAATTTTATATTAGTAGTGGATGCTGGTCACACAAGAACTTCAAATATTAAAGCCCTCAGAATATGAATTAAGGTTTGTAACCTTAGTCTTATCTGAGGGCATTTTTAAGTTATAAACTATTTGTCGTCCATTTTATCTTTTTCTTTTAAACCTCTGTGCTTTAATTGCTTTTCAAGTTTTTCAAAACTAATATCTTTATTTTCTTTAGTCGAAACACCAAGACGTTTATTTAATTTTTTCATGTCAACTTCTGTGTAATCTATGTCTAAGTGTTCAATTGCTTTTTTATCTTTATAGTCTACTTTGTATTTTACGCCTTTAAGGTCTTTGAAAATACTTTCAGATTTGGCGAATAACTTTTTGGCTTCGTCTTTATCCATACCTAGATCGTCATATTTAATTGTGTTGATTGTAGACTGTTTTAAAACTTTATCATCTTTATATGTGATAGAAGTTAGTACATGTTTACCACTAACATCACCTTCATATGTTTTGGTTTGTTCTTTACCACAAGCTGATAATGCAATGACACAAACTAATGCTACTACAATTAATGAACATAATTTTTTCAAAGTCAGTCGCCTTCTTTCGATATTTGTATTATAAAGAAATTATAACATTTACTAAAAAATGATGTTATTCAAAAATTTAAATTTTGTCACTTTTTTTGAAGGTATGAGTTTTTTTAAGCGGATTCCTCACAAAATTTTAAAAATATTTAAGCCTGAAAAATGATAAAGCGGTAGGGAACGTAGTGTGTTCCACTGCTGATTTCTTTTTGAGCATTATAGACGGTATGTTGGAAGAAAAGAACAAAAGCTTGTGTACGATAGCATATAGAGACTAAGATTACGACGGATGTGTCGGTGATATTGACGTACTTAAATACGTACGCCATAATTAGCGTAACAGAAGACAAAGGAGGATTTATATGATTATCACTAGCCCTACAGAAGCGAGAAAAGATTTTTATCAATTACTAAAAAATGTTAATAATAATCACGAACCAATTTATATTAGTGGTAATAATGCCGAAAATAATGCTGTGATTATAGGTTTAGAAGATTGGAAAAGTATACAAGAGACAATGTATCTTGTATCTACTGGTACAATGGACAAAGTAAGAGAAAGAGAAAAAGATAATAGTGGTACAACAAATATAGATGATATTGATTGGGATAATCTTTAATGAGCAATTACACGGTTAAGATTAAAAATTCGGCGAAGTTAGATTTAAAGAAAATAAAACATCCTTATTTAAAGAAGTCATTTTTAGAAATTGTTGAGACTTTAAAAAATGATCCGTATAAAATAACACAATCTTTTGAAAAATTAGAGCCTAAATATTTAGAGCGATATTCAAGAAGAATTAACCATCAGCACAGGGTCGTCTATACCGTAGATGATCGAAATAAAGAAGTATTAATACTATCGGCATGGTCACATTATGATTAATGAATATTCAATATCTGAATAACTTTAATGGTAAGTTAATTAAAGAAACTAGTATTTAAGTGTAGGGAAAATAGCGACGTTAATGCGTTGTTATCTCTACACTTTTTAATTTTATAATAGCGCAAGACTAAACAAATTGAAATTAGTAACAATAAAAGAATAACGTATTATAATAAGGAATTTTAAATTGTGACTTTTTCGGAATATTAAATTTTAGAAATATGAGTTTTTTTAAGCGGATTCCTCACAAAATTTTAAAAATATTTAAGCCTGAAAATGATAAAGCGGTAGGGAACGTTTTTCTGAAAGTTAGTGATACAATAGTTTTAAGTTGAAATACAGGAGGATGAATAACATGAATCAGTCAGTCAAATTACTTAAACATTTAACAGATGTAAACGGCATTGCTGGTTATGAAATGCAAGTTAAAGAAGCAATGCGTAACTATATAGAGCCTGTCAGTGATCAAATTATTGAAGATAACTTGGGTGGCATTTTTGGAAAGAAAAATGCTGAGAATGGTCAATACTCAATTATGATTTCTGGTCATATGGATGAAGTTGGTTTTATGGTAACAAAGATTGATAAACATGGTTTTATTTCATTTACGCCAGTTGGTGGATGGTGGAATCAAGTCATGTTATCTCAAAAAGTAACGATTACAACAGATTCGGGCAAAGAAATTAGAGGTATCATCGGTTCTAAACCGCCACATGTCTTAACGCCTGAAGAACGTAAAAAGCCAATGGAAATCAAAAATATGTTTATAGATATTGGTGTTAGTAGCAAGGAAGAAGCTGAAGAAGCTGGCGTTGAAGTAGGCAATATGGTTACGCCATATAGTGAATTTGAAGTGCTTGCAAATGATAAATATTTAACTGCGAAAGCATTTGATAATCGCTATGGCTGTGCATTAGCTGTTGAGGTATTAAAACGTTTAAAAGATGAAAATATTGGAATTAACTTATACAGTGGTGCCACAGTGCAAGAAGAAGTTGGTTTGCGTGGTGCGAAAGTGGCAGCGAATACAATTAAACCAGATTTGGCGATAGCTGTCGATGTAGGTATTGCTTATGATACCCCAGGTATGTCAGGTCAAACGAGCGATAGTAAACTAGGCGGTGGTCCAGTTGTCATTATGATGGATGCTACAAGTATTGCTCACCAAGGTTTGCGTAAGCATATTAAAGATGTAGCTAAGGAACATAACATCGAAGTACAATGGGATACGACACCAGGTGGAGGTACAGATGCGGGAAGTATTCATGTCGCAAATGAAGGTATTCCAACGATGACAATCGGTGTTACGCTGCGATACATGCATTCTAATGTTTCAGTGCTCAATGTAGATGATTATGAAAATTCTATCCGTCTTGTTACTGAAATTGTCCGTTCATTGAATGATGAAAGTTATAAAAATATCATGTGGTAATCAAATCCATAAATAATAAAGAATCCTTTTAATATGGTAGGTTGTTAAACAATTGTCTAATTTTAATTCTTAGTCATTAGACAGTATCCATGTTAATAGGATTTTTTGTTTTTAATTTAAATGCTGAAAATCAATTATGCCTAAATTTTGATATTACAAGAAAATGATTTTTTCTTAAATGTAATTGCACTAAAAACCAAAAAAACGGGAATAATATACCTGATATATTACATGAGGAGCGGTGCAAATGTTGTTAGAAATTAAAGATTTAGTGTATAAAGCGAGCGATAGAATCATACTAGATCATATCAGTCTAAAAGTAGATAAAGGCGAGAGTATTGCCATTATAGGTCCATCAGGTAGTGGTAAAAGTACATTTCAAAAGCAAATATGTAATTTGTTTAGTCCAACTAGTGGAGAACTTTATTTTAAAGGTAAACCCTATAATGATTATGACCCGGAAGAATTGCGTCAACGAATCAGTTATTTGATGCAGCAAAGTGACTTGTTTGGTGAAACGATTGAAGATAACATGATATTCCCATCACTTGCACGTAATGATAAATTTGATAGAAAACGTGCAAAGCAATTAATTAAAGATGTCGGTTTGGGACATTATCAATTAAGTTCGGAAGTGGAAAATATGTCGGGTGGTGAGCGGCAAAGAATTGCTATAGCGCGCCAACTGATGTATACACCGGATATTCTTTTATTAGATGAATCGACCAGTGCATTAGACGTTAATAATAAAGAAAAGATAGAAAATATCATTTTTAAATTAGTGGAACAGGATGTTGCTATCATGTGGATTACCCATAGTGATGATCAAAGTATGAGACATTTTCAAAAGCGCATAACGATTGTTGATGGCAAAATTTCTAAGGTTGAGGAGTTGAATCAACATGAGTAATACGGCACTTGGATTGACGGCATTGCTTTTAGTCATTCCGATTATCATTTCATATAAAGAAGGTTTACATATTATTAAAGATTTAATTGTTGCGACATTACGCGCAGTTGTGCAATTAATCATTTTAGGATTCTTACTGCACTATATTTTTAAAATTAATGACAAATGGCTATTAGTATTATGTGTATTTGTCATTATTGTTAATGCTTCTTGGAATACGATTAGTCGATCATCACCAGTGATGCACCATGTCTTTTTGATTTCCTTTGTGGCTATCTTTGTTGGAACGGCATTACCACTTGCAGGTACTATTGCGACAGGGGCCATCCAATTTACAGCAAATGAAGTTATACCTATCGGCGGCATGCTTGCAAATAATGGCTTGATTGCAATTAATTTAGCTTACCAGAATTTAGATCGTGCATTCGTACAAGATGGTACTAATATTGAATCTAAATTATCACTTGCAGCTACACCTAAATTGGCTTCTAAAGGTGCAATACGTGAAAGTATTCGTTTAGCTATAGTGCCAACAATTGATTCGGTTAAAACATATGGGCTTGTGTCGATTCCTGGTATGATGACAGGCTTAATTATTGGTGGCGTACCACCTTTACAAGCGATTAAATTTCAATTGTTAGTCGTGTTTATTCATACAACTGCGACCATTATGTCTGCTTTGATTGCGACATATTTAAGCTATGGTCAATTTTTCAATGCAAGACATCAATTAGTAGCACGAAATACGGATGTTAAGAGTGAATCATGATAGATTTTACTGCATCAGATTTAGGCATTAGTTTTAATTGGAAATGAAGTGACGCGCACATATAGTATCGCTATTCATTAACACAGCGAAAATATTCATAAAGGCACGCATACTTTGTAGTCAGTTATCTGTTCTGACATATAAAGCGTGCGTGCTTTTTTGGAGTCATTGTTGAAACTGAAGTAATTATACATAATTATTAAATGACATACTTGTGTTAATTTTTCAAATACTGAAAAACAATTTCAATAATTTTCCGATTAAGCACAGAAAATTAAAGCAAAATATTATATAATAGAACGGTTATATATAAAATTGTGTTGCACACATTTTTTAATAAATCGTTATTCTAAGGGAAATGAATATCGGAAATTTTGTTTGAAAGGAGTTTTAAAATGTCAATCATGCGACTATTTACATTCATTTTAAGTATTTTTATCGTAGGAATGGTTGAAATGATGGTTGCAGGAATTATGAACTTGATGAGTCAGGACTTACATGTATCAGAAGCTGTCGTTGGTCAATTAGTGACAATGTACGCTTTAACATTTGCGATATGTGGACCTATTCTGGTTAAATTAACGAACCGTTTTTCATCAAGGCCTGTATTATTATGGACATTACTTATATTTATCATTGGTAATGGCATTATTGCTGTAGCGCCAAATTTTTCAATATTAGTAGTTGGTAGAATTATCTCATCTGCAGCAGCAGCACTAATTATCGTAAAAGTATTAGCTATTACAGCGATGTTATCAGCACCTAAAAATCGTGGCAAAATGATTGGACTTGTCTATACAGGGTTTAGTGGGGCCAATGTTTTTGGTGTACCAATTGGAACGGTTATCGGCGATTTAGTAGGTTGGCGCTATACATTTCTATTCTTAATTATTGTGAGTATTATTGTTGGCTTCTTGATGATGATCTATTTACCGAAGGATCAGGAAATACAACGAGGCCCTGTGAATCATGAGGCACCATCTCATGAAAATCATGTTACTTCGAAAATATTAAAACCTGCTGAAGTAGCAAAATATTTAATTATTACGTTTTTAGTATTGATTGCAAACTCAGTGACATTCGTCTTTATAAATCCACTTATTTTATCTAATGGTCATGATATGTCATTCGTTTCATTAGCACTTCTAGTAAATGGAATCGCTGGCGTTATTGGAACATCATTAGGTGGTATATTCTCCGATAAAATTACAAGTAAGCGTTGGTTAATGATTTCTGTTTCTATTTTTATCGTCATGATGTTACTTATGAATTTAATCTTACCTGGTTCAGGTCTATTGTTAGCAGGACTATTTATTTGGAATATCATGCAATGGAGTACTAATCCAGCAGTGCAAAGCGGTGTGATTCAACATGTTGAAGGCGACACAAGCCAAGTAATGAGTTGGAACATGTCTAGTTTAAACGCTGGTATTGGTGTTGGAGGCATTATTGGAGGCTTGGTCATGACACATGTTTCTGTTCAAGCTATCACATATACGAGTGCCATCATTGGCGCATTAGGATTAATCGTTGTTTTCACATTGAAAAATAATCATTATGCTAAAACATTTAAATCATCATAATTCTCATATGAAAAGCACGCCTGCTATCAAATTCAGGTGTGCTTTTTTAGATGCGATAACGTTATTGATATGTGCGATAATAGCGACGTTCATTATGATACATCGGCCAAGGCATTTTACCGCTTTTAGCAAAATTAGCTAAATCATTTTGCATTTGTCGACTTAAAAATTTAAGGTGAGCAGTTGTTGGATATTGATGTGCTGCTAATATTTGTAAGTTTCCGAACCAAAATACCATATCTAGAATATGGTAAGCACTGCGATAGTGTGCGCTAGAAGTATCATGCCATGCAAATTCAGCAAGCCATAGTTGTGCGTTTGAATCTTGTATATTAAGTTGTTGTAAAAATTGCTTCATCGGCTGTTTGAAATAACAATGTGTAATCGCTAAAGATTGTTGCTTCGCCGTCTGAACATCTTCGTATTTTAAAGGAATATCATTTAATTCCATAATGTCGATAAAGCGTTGCGGCGATAATTTTTTCTGTTCACTAGTAATATAAATATCGCCTTCATCTTTTGTATAACATGCAAAAATTGGTTTCGTTGTTGGATAATTATTTTGTATATAATCTGTTTTAATAGGCGCATATATTAAATCAAGCCCTTTAGAAGGTCCTCGAGATTGTTTTAGCTTCGCCATCAGCATAAGAATATCATCTGTCGATAATGATGTAACATCATCTGTATCTAAATAATCGAGCATCAATTTTTGGAAATATTGTGCTTTATTGCGTGCACTCTTAAGGGTGTCTAATCGTAGTGCGCCACTTAGCAGAACGACTTTATGGAAGTATGGCTCAATGTCAGGTATTTTAAGTAAAGTCAAAATGCTCATACTGCCTGCAGACTGACCCATTAAAGTAATGTTATTAGCGTCGCCACCGAAGGATTCAATAAATTGATGCACCCATTTTATGACATTGATTTGATCTGAAAGGCCATTATTGGAATGAAAATCTTTATTAAAATATGACCAGTCTAAATATCCTAATGCGCCTAAACGATAATTGCATGTAATAACGATAATGTCGTTATTTTGTACTAAATGTGCCGGTTGATAGAGTTCGGCTGTACCATGACCATTTTCAAAACTACCACCATAAAAATAAATGATGACAGGTTTCTTCGTCTGATCATTATGTTGTTTCCAAATATTTAGATATAAACAGTCTTCATGTTCAGTAAAAGTTGTAGATTGTGAGGAGAAAAAATCTTCTAATTTGTTGTCTGGTTGCGGTGGGATGGGTTGTATTTCAGTTGCATCAATTGGCTCTGACCATTGTGTTTTTAACGTAGAATGTTTAAAGCGATTGTCATGAACTGGTGGTTCTGCATAAGGAATGCCTAAGAAGATATCTAAACCATCTTGTGTAATACCATGAATTTGACCACCTGTAGTATTAATCTTCATATTTATTAACCTCCTTTATCATCCCCAATTTAATCATACCACGGTCTATAGATGATAGGTGACAAGTATAACAAGACAATTTTGTGACTGAATCAGACGAGCTTGATATCTGTTTTAACTCAAACCATTTTCAGCATTATATGATGTTCTTCTACAGTGACATTTCATTACAATATCACTCTCGCCATCTTGTTATGTTAGTTATTTATAACCGATTTTCAAAATAAAAAACCAACCAAGATGTTGAAATCAATGGTTGGTTAATGTGTGTGTGTTGAAATCATATATGGCACTGCATTTTAAAATATTTAATGAGATGACTTTGATTCATTATTTAGTGACTCACGCATCTTCGTATTGATTCGTGTTGCGCGACGGAAATAGACGCTTTCAAATGAACTCGTTGTACCGATGTAATAGAAGATAAGCGCCACAATAATAATAACGATAAAGTCAAATGGATAGTGAATCATATTTAAGCCTTTAAATTCTTTGCTTCCTATAAATGACAGTATTGATAGCACGATTAAATATACAATAATCCATAAGCTACCACCAATTTGTTTCTTTGTATTACGCCAATTCATACGATATTCATAGAAGAAGTAGATTGGTAATCCAAGTATAATGATTAAAATAACTTCAGCCGTTGTTGGCCACATTGCCCAATATATAGCTAATGAAGCTAATACAAATGATAATGGTGCCATTACTTTTAAAATTTTTGCTCTAAATGGACGAGTCATTGTTGGTCCCATTTTTCTTAATGCAATCACTGTCGTTGGGCCAGTTAAATAGGCTACTAAAGTTGCAGTAGAAATAACTGCTGCTAGCGTACCCCAATCTCTAAATAATGTAACCATAATCATACTAATGATGGCATTAAAGATGATTGCTACACGTGGGATATGATATTTTTCATTCATCTTCCCAAGAAATTTAGGGATATGTCCATTTTTCTCCATTGCTCGTAAAACTCGACCTGTAACGGCGACAAATGACACGCCAGTACCGAATGGTGATACAAAAGCTTCAATATATAGTAAAATTGCGAGCCAATTAATTCCTAATAAGATAGCTAAATCAGCAAATGGTGAATTGAAGTTGATGCCATTCCATCCACTATGTTGTAACATTGATTGAGGCATAGAAGTGATAAACGTACTTTGTAAAATGATGTACAACACTGCACTGATTGACAGTGAGATAGCGATGCCTCTTGCGATATTTTTTTCAGGATTTTTAATTTCTGAACCCATATTAATAATTGTTTGGAATGAATTGAATGAAAAAATAATCCCTGATGCTGTTGTTGCAGCAAAAATCGGTGCACTTCCGTAAGGCATAAATGTGCTTGCCGAATGGCCGTAATTTGAAGTGTCGAATCCTGATAACATCAACATGATGATGGTTAACATGGGTACGCCTAATTTAAATACAGAAATTAAACTCGTAAATGATGTTAAAAGTTTTACGGACCAATAGTTTAATAATGAAAAAATAACAATGATGAGATATACAGCTAGCAATCCGTATGTGCTAATAGAGCCATTTTCCATTAAATATCTCATTGGTTTCGCCCAATGCCACGGCCAAGAACTCATATATTGAACAGCTGACACAGCTTCGATAGGTATTATTGTCACCAAAGACACCCAATTCGCCCAAGCAGCAATAAAGCCTAATAATGAGCCATGTGTATACTGGGCATAGTTACTCATGCCACCTGATTGAGGAA
This sequence comes from Staphylococcus sp. MZ3, assembly GCF_018622755.1. Classification (NCBI taxonomy): domain Bacteria; kingdom Bacillati; phylum Bacillota; class Bacilli; order Caryophanales; family Staphylococcaceae; genus Staphylococcus; species Staphylococcus sp. MZ3. The sequence continues at coordinate 2,501,337 of NZ_CP076026.1, read as the reverse complement.
ACATTGTGCCGATTTCAATGTAGTTATAGGCAATGGTTCCAATGACTAGGAATCCAAGAACCCATGATATGATTGCTGCTGGTCCAGCTATTGATGATGCTTCCCACGCACCAAATAGCCAACCAGATCCTATTAAAGAGCCTAACCCTAATAAGACTAATTGGGATAGATTGATTTTGTCGTTGTGCAATTGCTTGTCTTTATTCATAAATACTCCTTCGTTATTGCCAAAAATACAAAAAATAATATGCGACAATTATACGCTTATTATAATAATAGTCAAATGCATTTTTTGTAAGAACGCAAAAGCATTTGTAAAATTAGTTTTTTATAAAATTAGGATATATAATACAATGTGTATTGAAAAACAAAATGGAAGTGATGACTATGAGTGAGAAACAATCAAATGAACAAGTTGAAGCATTTTTAAATAAAGAGAGTCAATGGCAAGAAGAATATAAATATTTGAGAGCGTTAATCTTTAATGAAACAGAATTAGAGGAAGCGTATAAATGGATGCATCCTTGTTACACGTTGAATAATAAAAATGTAGTACTTATCCATGGCTTCAAAAATTATGTTGCACTATTATTTCATAAAGGTGCCATTTTGGAGGATAAATATCATACACTCATTCAACAGACTGAAAAGGTGCAAGCAGCTCGTCAGTTACGATTTGAAAATTTAACAGAGATTCAAACACGTACCGAAGAAATTAAATATTATCTAGCCGAAGCAATTAAAGCTGAAAAAGCTGGTAAAAAAGTTGAAATGAAGAAAACAGAGGAATATGTTATTCCTAAAGAGTTAGAAGCTAAGTTCGAAGAAATGCCACAGTTAGAGTCTTCATTTTATAAATTAACGCCAGGCAGACAACATCAATATATATATCATATTGGACAAGCTAAACGCAGTGAAACAAGACAAAAGCGTGTTGAAAAGTATATTAACCAAATACTAGAAGGTAAAGGGATGCATGATAAGTAATTAATGAGTAAAGCATACCGGTTATACAACAACATACAAGATGACACGAAACAACCAATGGCTCATGCTGTTGGTTGTTTTTTTAGGTGTGTCTGTCATGGGCAACACTTTGACGTTGGAATTCCGTTACAGGCTTGGGAGTAGAAAATGTTAGCAAAAGGCAAGGGTGTCTACAATGAATGATGAAGATATTAAAATATAAGGATGACTTTGTGAGTGGCGGATGGGCGGTTGTCCGTCTGTAACAATGGATGCGTGTGCATTATTACAAAAATTCGACTTTTGCAATAATATTTCACATTTTCGACACTTTTTTGCTATAAAACAACCAATTGAGCGATAATAAATTCGCTTTTAAAAAATATGAGTTATCTATTTAGTTGCCAAAGATAAAATAATAATGTTTAATAACATCATATAGAGTATGTTAGTTTTAAATGTCGAATATACGAATGTGCAAACAAAGTAATCGGTAGAAATTCAACATACATAGCGCCGTTTACTGTTAAGTATTCACATTACAGATGAAAAATATAAAATTCTACATAATCAAGACCATGATGTGTACTTGTTTAACTTATGACTCTATTTGTTTAACAATTGCGATAATGGTCTTTTTATTTTATGCGTATCATTCGTCATATTTTTTATGAGGAAGGAGAAATGATTATGTTAAGTATTAAGCATTTAACGAAAATTTATTCTGGTAATAAAAAGGCAGTAGATGACATCTCTTTAGATATTCAATCTGGGGAATTTATCGCATTTATTGGAACCAGTGGAAGTGGTAAAACAACTGCTTTAAGAATGATAAACCGTATGATTGAAGCGACAGAAGGACAAATTGAAATTGATGGTAAAGATGTTCGGAGTATGAATCCTGTCGAATTACGTAGAAATATTGGTTATGTTATTCAACAAATTGGGTTAATGCCTCATATGACGATTAAAGAGAATATTGTATTGGTACCCAAATTGTTGAAATGGACTAAAGAAGAAAAGGATAAACGTGCAAAGGAATTAATTAAACTTGTGGATTTACCGGAGTCATTTTTAGAGCGTTATCCAGCAGAACTATCAGGTGGGCAACAACAACGTATCGGTGTCGTAAGAGCACTTGCGGCCGAACAAGATATTATTTTAATGGATGAACCTTTTGGTGCATTGGATCCTATTACGAGAGATACGTTACAAGATTTAGTTAAAACGTTACAACGAAAATTAGGCAAGACGTTTATCTTTGTAACACATGATATGGATGAAGCGATTAAATTAGCAGACAAAATTTGTATTATGTCAGAAGGTAAGGTGGTGCAATTTGATACACCAGACAATATTTTAAGACATCCCGCAAATGATTTTGTACGTGATTTTATAGGACAAAATAGACTGATTCAAGACCGTCCCAATGACAAGACTGTAGAAGGTGTAATGATTAAACCAATCACGATACAGGCAGAAGCAACACTGAATGACGCCGTTCATATTATGAGAAAAAAACGTGTTGATACTATTTTTGTAGTAGATAGGGATAACCATTTACTAGGTTTCTTAGACATTGAAGATATAAATCAGGGTATACGTGGACACAAAAGTTTACAAGATACCATGCAACAACATATTTACACCGTTCAAATTGATTCCAAGTTACAAGATTCTGTACGTACGATTTTAAAAAGAAACGTTAGGAATGTACCTGTCGTAGATGATAAGCAACGTTTAGTAGGACTGATTACGCGTGCCAATGTTGTTGACATTGTATATGACACGATTTGGGGCGATAGTGAGGATGCAGTGCAAACAGAACATGTGAGGGAAGACACTGCGTCCTCAAAAATGCATGAGCAACACACTACTAATGTCAAAGTACGTGACATAGGAGATGATAAATCATGATCGAGTTCCTACATGAACATGGTGGACAGTTGATGTCGAAAACACTGGAACATTTCTATATTTCTATAGTGGCATTATTACTTGCCATCATTGTTGCAGTACCTATAGGCATTTTATTATCAAAAACAAAGCGAACTGCCAATATTATATTAACTGTGGCAGGTGTCTTACAAACTATTCCAACACTAGCTGTACTTGCTATTATGATACCGATTTTTGGTGTTGGTAAAACGCCTGCAATTGTAGCGCTATTTATTTATGTATTATTACCTATTTTAAATAACACGGTACTCGGTGTTCAAAATATTGATAGCAACATTAAAGAAGCTGGAAAAAGTATGGGAATGACACAATTTCAATTGATGAAGGATGTTGAATTGCCGTTAGCATTGCCGCTTATCATTGGTGGCATTCGTTTGTCATCTGTGTATGTAATTAGTTGGGCTACACTTGCAAGTTATGTAGGTGCGGGTGGATTAGGTGATTTCATTTTCAATGGTTTAAATTTATATGATCCACTGATGATTGTAACTGCAACGGTACTCGTTACTGCACTAGCATTAGGTGTTGATGCCTTATTAGCTTTAGTTGAAAAATGGGTAGTTCCCAAAGGCTTAAAAGTATCTGGATAATTAGGAGGCTAAGATAATGAAGAAAATTAAATATATACTTGTCGTGTTTGTCTTATCGCTTACCGTATTATCTGGATGTAGTTTGCCCGGACTAGGTAGTAAGAGCACGAAAAATGATGTCAAAATTACAGCATTATCAACAAGCGAATCGCAAATTATTTCACATATGTTACGGTTGTTAATAGAGCATGATACACATGGTAAGATAAAGCCAACATTAGTAAATAATTTAGGGTCAAGTACGATTCAACATAATGCCTTAATTAATAGGGATGCTAATATATCAGGTGTTAGATATAATGGCACAGATTTAACGGGAGCTTTGAAGGAAGCACCAATTAAAGATCCTAAGAAAGCAATGATAGCCACACAACAAGGATTTAAAAAGAAATTTGATCAAACGTTTTTTGATTCGTATGGTTTTGCGAATACGTATGCATTCATGGTAACGAAGGAAACTGCTAAAAAATATCATTTAGAGACAGTTTCAGATTTAGCAAAGCATAGTAAAGATTTACGTTTAGGTATGGATAGTTCATGGATGAATCGTAAAGGCGATGGCTATGAAGGATTTAAAAAAGAGTATGGTTTCGACTTTGGTACAGTGAGACCAATGCAAATAGGTCTAGTCTACGACGCATTAAACTCAGAGAAGTTAGACGTTGCATTAGGTTATTCTACAGATGGTCGAATTGCGGCGTATGATTTGAAAGTACTTAAAGATGATAAACAATTTTTCCCACCTTATGCTGCGAGTGCTGTTGCAACAAATGAATTATTACGCCAACACCCAGAACTTAAAACGACGATTAATAAGTTGACAGGAAAGATTTCAACTTCAGAGATGCAGCGCTTGAATTATGAAGCGGATGGTAAAGGTAAAGAACCTGCTGTCGTCGCAGAAGAATTTTTGAAAAAACACCACTATTTTGATAAACAGAAAGGTGGTCATAAGTAATGGAAGGTAATTTATTACAGCAATTATTCAATTATTATGTTACGAACTTTGGCTATCTATGGGATTTATTTTTCAAACACTTATTAATGTCTGTCTATGGTGTGCTGTTTGCAGCTTTAATTGGTATTCCATTGGGAATCTTGCTTGCAAGATACACAAAACTTTCTGGATTTGTAATTACAATTGCAAATATAATTCAAACAGTTCCAGTCATTGCAATGTTAGCTATTTTAATGTTAGTCATGGGCTTAGGTTCAGAAACAGTAGTTTTAACAGTGTTTTTATATGCGTTACTTCCAATTATAAAAAACACTTATACTGGTATAGCTAGTGTTGATGCGAATATTAAGGATGCTGGCAAAGGTATGGGAATGACACGCAATCAAGTGCTACGAATGATTGAATTACCGTTATCTGTTTCGGTTATTATCGGTGGCATTCGTATTGCCTTGGTTGTTGCGATAGGTGTTGTTGCCGTTGGATCATTTATAGGAGCACCTACGCTTGGTGACATTGTGATTCGTGGTACAAATGCGACGGATGGCACAACGTTTATTTTAGCAGGTGCGATTCCGATTGCTATCATTGCAATCGTCATTGATGTACTATTAAGATTTTTAGAAAAACGATTAGACCCAACAACACGACATCGTAAAAATCAATCTAATCATCGGCCGCAAAGTATTAATATGTAATAGTAGAAGATGTTTATAATTTAGCGATTTCGTTTCATGATTTATAAAAAATGAGGCTACTCAAGGAGCTCAAATAATCTTTGAGTAGCCTTTTTATAGGTTGTGTTTGTATGCGTTTACACTAAAATAGCAATTATTATCATGAAAGTTTTTGGATAAAAAGCGTTAATTATTGTAAAAATGCTAAAAAATGAGATGTTTTATTTATAATTTTCTGCAAATTTATGATATTGTTTCTTAATATATCATATTAAAAATTTGTTTTTCTTAAACACAGGAGGCTTATCTAATTCATGGACACATCAAAACAATTTAGAGGTGACAACCGATTGCTTTTGGGTATCGTTTTAGGGGTTATTACCTTTTGGCTATTCGCGCAGTCACTTGTTAATCTTGTTGTCCCATTACAATCAACATATAGTAGTGACGTTGGAACGATAAATATCGCTGTTAGCTTATCTGCCTTATTTGCTGGTTTGTTTATCGTAGGTGCTGGTGATGTTGCTGATAAATTTGGTCGCGTCAAAATTACTTATGTAGGATTGATATTAAATGTTGTAGGTTCATTACTCATCATCATTACACCTTTGCCAGCATTTTTAATTATAGGTAGAATAATTCAAGGTTTGTCTGCAGCATGTATTATGCCATCAACACTTGCTATTATTAACGAATATTATATTGGTACAAGAAGACAACGTGCCTTAAGCTATTGGTCTATTGGTTCTTGGGGTGGTAGTGGTATTTGTACGTTGTTTGGTGGCTTAATGGCTACATATATAGGTTGGCGTTCAATATTTGTTGTTTCAATTCTATTAACATTATTAGCAATGTACTTAATCAAACATGCACCTGAAACTAAAGCAGAACCAATCAAAGGTATGAAAGCAGAAGCTAAAAAGTTTGACGTTATTGGTTTAGTCATTTTAGTAGTGACGATGTTAAGTTTAAATGTAATCATCACACAGACGTCTCATTTTGGTTTAGTTTCACCGTTAATTCTAGGTTTAATTGTTGTGTTTATCTGTTCATTAGTTGGTTTTGTATATTACGAAAATAAAATAAAGCATCCACTTGTTGATTTTTCAATTTTTAAAAATAGAGGATACAGTGGTGCAACTATTTCAAACTTCTTATTAAATGGTGTAGCAGGTGGTGCACTTATCGTCATTAACACGTATTATCAACAACAATTAGGATTTAATTCTTCGCAAACGGGTTATATTTCATTAACGTATTTAATAGCAGTGTTGTCAATGATTCGTGTAGGTGAAAAGATTTTATCTCAACATGGTCCGAAGCGCCCACTATTACTAGGAAGTGGCTTTACAGTGATTGGGTTAATCTTATTGTCGTTAACATTTTTACCAGAAATGTGGTATATCGTATCTAGTATAGTTGGATATTTATTGTTTGGTACTGGTTTAGGATTATATGCTACACCATCAACTGATACCGCAGTTGCTAGTGCGCCAGATGATAAGTCGGGTGTTGCTTCAGGTGTATATAAAATGGCGTCATCATTAGGAAATGCATTTGGAGTGGCAGTATCTGGTACGGTTTATACTGTGTTAGCAGCTAATTTAAATTTGAACTTAGGTGGTTTCACAGGTATGATGTTTAATGCCTTGCTAGCAATTGTTGCATTTTTAGTCATTTTACTATTAGTTCCTAAAAATCAAACGAATTTGTAAAACTGAAATGATAGCAAGTTATTATGTACGGATTTTAAAGGAAATTTTGTGAAAGTAAGTTTATCATACACACTTAATGTTGCGTATTGACGTTTAATGTTAGGTGTGTTCTTTTATAGACGATAAAAGCTGTGTGCATATTAAGCGAATGATTTTCAAATTGACGCTAATATGCGAAAGTAGTATTTTTAAAATGAACAACAACGATGAAGAGAGGTTTATAGGATGAAAATTGCAATTGCTGGATCGGGTGCATTAGGTAGTGGCTTTGGTGCCAAACTATTTCAAGCAGGATATGATGTCACACTTATTGACGGATATACATCTCATGTTGAAGCGGTTAAGCAACATGGATTAAATATAACGATTAATGGAGAGGCATTCGAGTTAAACATTCCGATGTATCATTTTAATGATCAACCGGACGAAAGCATTTACGATGTTGTCTTTCTATTTCCAAAGTCTATGCAATTAAAAGAAGTGATGGAAGCTATGAAGCCACATATTGATAATGAAACGATTGTCGTATGTACGATGAATGGTTTGAAGCATGAAGAAGTCATTGCGCAGTATGTTGCTCAATCACAAATTGTCAGAGGTGTTACGACTTGGACGGCAGGTCTTGAAAGCCCTGGACACAGTCATTTACTTGGTAGTGGACCAGTTGAAATAGGTGAACTAGTGGATGAAGGTAAAGAAAATGTTATAAAAGTTGCTGATTTACTTAACGAAGCGGAATTGAATGGTGTCATTAGTAAAGATTTATACCAATCGATTTGGAAAAAGATTTGTGTTAATGGTACGGCAAATGCATTAAGCACAGTGTTGGAGTGTAATATGGCATCGCTGAATGAAAGTAGTTATGCGAAGTGTTTGATTTATAAATTAACGCAAGAAATAGTGCATGTAGCGACGATTGATAATGTTCATTTAAATGTTGATGAAGTATTTGAATATTTAGTTGATTTAAATGAAAAAGTTGGTGCGCATTATCCATCCATGTATCAAGATTTAATTGTTAATAATAGAAAAACTGAAATTGATTATATTAATGGCGCAGTTGCAACATTAGGTAAACAACGTCATATTGAAGCGCCAGTCAATCGCTTTATTACTGATTTAATTCATACTAAAGAAAGTCAGCGACACGCACAGGATTAATTGGTGTTTTAGGTATGATTACAAGGAAATGACAATCACGTGATATTACGGTCATTATTAAGATTGAAATGTAATAAATAAAGAACAGCAGTAAGGTACTTTCAAATTGAAATGATCTTGGTGCTGTTTTTCTTGATTGATCTTCGTCATAATTCAGATTTGTCATAGGTCTACGACATACTATTAGTATTTACTAGACAGTTTTTACGACGACACTTTGAAAAATTTTGAGGCAAATCATTTGGAAGTCTCACGTGAATTTTGTAAACTCATCAAGCAAGTAATTATATTAAAAAGACAAATAGAGAAAAGGTGTTTATAATGAGTAAAATTTTTGTAACTGGTGCAACGGGCCTTATTGGCATTAAATTAGTTCAAAGACTAAAAGAAGAGGGGCATGAGGTTGCTGGTTTTACTACATCTGAGAATGGTCAACAAAAGCTAGCTGCTGTTAATGTAAAAGCATATATTGGTGATATATTAAAAGCTGATACTATTGATCAAGCGTTAGCAGATTTTAAACCAGAAATCATTATCAATCAAATTACGGATTTAAAAAATGTTGATATGGCAGCAAATACGAAAGTACGTATTGAAGGTTCTAAAAACCTAATTGATGCGGCGAAAAAGCATGACGTAAAGAAAGTAATTGCCCAAAGTATTGCCTTTATGTATGAACCTGGCGAAGGATTAGCAAATGAGGAAACTTCACTTGATTTTAACTCAACTGGCGATAGAAAAGTAACGGTTGATGGTGTGGTTGGTTTAGAAGAAGAAACGGCTCGTATGGATGAATACGTTGTTTTACGTTTTGGCTGGTTATATGGCCCAGGTACTTGGTACGGAAAAGATGGCATGATTTATAATCAATTTATGGATGGTCAAGTGACACTTTCAGATGGCGTAACATCATTTGTGCATCTTGATGATGCAGTTGAAACATCTATTCAAGCTATTCATTTTGAAAATGGTATCTATAATGTAGCAGATGATGCACCTGTTAAAGGTTCTGAATTTGCAGAATGGTATAAAGAACAACTTGGTGTTGAACCAAATATTGATATTCAACCTGCGCAACCATTTGAACGTGGCGTAAGCAATGAGAAGTTTAAAGCGCAAGGTGGTACTCTGATTTATCAAACTTGGAAAGATGGCATGAATCCAATTAAATAATAATTTATCCGTTTAATATACAAAGAATAAAGACTTGGTCGAATCGTGGATGATATATTATCAAACGCACGGCTCGAACAAGTCTTTTTATTATGTCTTCGTTATCTTTGTATGAAGGAATAATAGAATTACAATTAATGTACTGAATAATGCAATTAATGTTGTGATTAGTGCTAATTTAATTTCTATTGGTAGCCAAGTCAGTACAAAAGACCAATTATTGCTACCGAGAATGAGATATGGTAATGCATATAATATGAGCGCTATAGCGATACATAAACATAAAGTTAGCCAACTCAATACAGCAATCCGTTTTGATCTACGCAAAAGAATTTGACCATGGCGCATTTGCCAAGCACGATAAGCTGAGAATATAAATGCTAATAAAATAAGTGTTGTCATCAAAACGGTAACAATATTAAATTGGTCTTTATATTGATTGAGTATAGACGCAACCGTCGAATATCGCTTGTGATTTACAATTTGTGTATTAAGATGCTCAACTAATTTGGGTACATATTCCGAATTTAGATTTGCAAGCACAACAATTCCATAATTTTGTTTTGGATTTAGTAAAATAAATGATGAAAAGTTATCGAGCGTTCCTGAATGAAACACTAAATGTTCATCATTATTGGTAAACCAGCCCGAAGCATATGCATTGGCATTAGGTTCACCAATTGTTGATGATAAATTTTTATGTGATTGTTGAACTAATGATTTGTATTTATCAGGTGGATTAAGTTGGAATTTTATCCAATGTTCCAAATCTTCAGTTGATGTCATCATATATGCTGATGGTGTATCCCAAAGGTTAAATTCAGGTTTAGAGACGACAGGTGTCGAACCTTGTAATTCGTAGCCAATAGCATCATGTTTTGATTTGTTATTGGTTTGTTTGAATGATGTATGTGTCATATGCAAAGGCTTGAGCCATGAATTTGTAATATATTTTGTATAGGATTGCTTCGTAACGTTTTGGATAATTAAACCTAATAAATCATAGTTCATATTTGAGTATTCAAATTCTTCTCCGGGCTTATGATGTAATTCATCACCCATAATTGCACGGGTTACATCATTTAAACGATTATTTTTATTTGTTACGGCGTCTTCGCTTGTAATATCACTAGGTATACCACTTGTTTGAGCCAAAAGTTGCTTAATCGTAATAGTTTCATTTTGACCATTATAGTTCATTTTAAAATGAGGCACATGTTTGGATACGTCATCATTTAAGTTTAATCGACCTTCTTGAGCTAATTTTAAAATTGCAAGACCTGTGAAAGCTTTAGTATTAGAAGCAATTTCATACTTTGTTGTGGGAGAAGCTTTGACTTTTTTATCAACATCTTGATAACCATAACCTTTATTTAAAAAAACTTTGCCATTTTTTACTATTAAAATTGATGCTCCAGGAATGTGTCCCTTTTGTAAATCATGCTCGATAATTGTATCTATTTGTTGTTGCGAATCATTGGTTAACCGTGTCTTCGTATTGCTATTTAATGTTATATGTATAGCAATTGAAATGGCGACTAAAATGATAATAGAAATGGATAGAAAATACAGTTTTTTAGTAGTCATAAACGTTCCTTTTTATATGTTAAATTTACTTAAGTGCCTAATGAGATTTATTTTATTATACCAGTTCTATTGAATAAATTAATTAAAGAGGTATATTTACCATTATTTTTGACACCTTATATGTTAATAGGTGTATAATTACATAAAAAATATTAATTAACTCTCTATACTTTTTGGAAAGATAGGCGTATAGTGATATCCATCAAAAACTATAAAAAGGAATAGGAGATTATGTTCAATCAATTTAAAAGACTTATTATAGGGCAACCTAAAAAAAACAGAGAACTAAAAGACGAAAAGATATCGAAGTTTAAAGGGTTAGCGATTCTTTCGTCGGATGCATTATCTTCAGTGGCTTACGGTCCCGAACAAATACTGATTACATTATCAGTAGTGGGTGCAGTTGCAACTTGGTATACTTTACCGATTGCAGGTGCTGTTCTGATCTTATTAGCTGCTTTAATTATGTCTTATAGGCAAATTATTTATGCATATCCTAAAGGTGGCGGCGCGTATATGGTGTCCAAGACCAATTTAGGAGAAAAATGGGGATTGCTTGCAGGAGGCTCATTATTAGTCGATTACATACTGACTGTCGCTGTTAGTATATCATCTGGTGCTGATGCATTTGTTGCTGCATTCCCAAGTTTATATGGGCATAAAGTACTGATTGCATGTTTACTTGTACTTTTTATTTTAATATTAAATTTACGTGGTTTAACTGAATCTGCCACCGTATTATCCTATCCAGTATATCTTTTCATTATAGGGTTAGTGATATTAATATTTATAGGTACTTTCCGTGTGGCGACAGGAGATATTCAACCACATATGCATGCATCAGTAGGAACTGCGGTTCCTGGAGTAACATTATTCTTGCTATTAAAAGCATTTTCTTCAGGGGCTTCATCATTAACAGGTGTTGAAGCTATTTCAAATGCGGTAACCAATTTTAGAGAACCAAGTGCTAATAATGCTGTAAAAACGTTAATTGCTATGGGTTCAATTTTAGCGTTTTTATTAGTTGGTATCGTTGGTTTAGCATATGTTTATGGAATTATGCCACAAACGGAAACGACAGTTTTATCACAATTAGCTATGCAAATATTTGGTGATAATGCTGCCTTCTATTTTGTACAGGCAACGACTGTGATGATTTTGGTATTAGCAGCAAACACTGGATTTACAGCTTTTCCGATGTTAGCAGCTTCAATGTCTAAAGATAAATATATGCCTAGAATGTTTACTGTTAGAGGTGATCGCTTAGGCTACTCTAACTCAATTATTATTTTAGGTGTATTAGCCATTATTTTAATTATTGTATTTGATGGTATGACTGAAGATTTAATTCCATTGTATGCTGTTGGTGTATTTATTCCATTTACACTAGCACAATTCGGTATGGTTATTAAATGGATTCATGAACGTCCTAAGAATTGGTTAAGTAAGTTGTCTGTGAACTTACTTGGTGGTATCGTGACATTTATTGTTTTTATGATTTTACTCATAACTAAATTTAGCCAAGTATGGCCGATACTTATTTTCTTGCCGTTCGTGGTGATTTTCTTCTTGAAAATTAACAAACATTATCGAGATATCGCAGAACAATTACGTTCTGACATTGATGTTCATAATGTAGAAGTAGTAGATCGTAATTTAGCAATTGTGCCGATAACAAGCATTACAACTGCAGTTGATAAGTCTATTTATTACGCACAAATGCTTGCAAATAATGATGTCATTGCGGTACATGTATCATTTGGAGATGAAGATGAAAAAGCATTCCAAGAGAAATGGAAGCGTCATTTCCCAGATGTAAGATTAGTTATTTTACACTCGGAATATCGCAGTATTATACGACCAATTTCACGTTTTATCGATAAGATTAATCGTAAAGCCAACGATCAAAACTATATGATTACAGTAGTGATACCAGAATTTATTATTAAGAAACGTTGGCATAATTTATTACACAATCAAACTAGTTTGCGTATGAAATTGTATTTAATTTATCAAAAGAATGTTAACGTATGTACAATTCCATTTAAACTTAAAAAATAGATTCTATAATCAATCGGATTGATGAAAGGTTATTTACTTTTCATCAATCCGATTTTTTGATGTTGAATATAAAAACCCCGTACATATGAGATGGTAATGACTTTGTCTCATATGTACGGGGGTGTTGTTATGTCTTACTTAATGTTTGGACTGTAAAGACAAGACAATTTCGTTGTAATTGATATTTTCTCGAATTTGAGCTGCAACGATATTGTTGATTTTATTTTTGCGAATTAATTCATCTAAAAGATGACGTTGTAAGTACAATGCTTCCAATTTGTGGTTATGGAACATAGCTTGCGGTATGATTTGATTGCTGTTTTCTTGACGTTCTTTTCGACGTTGTGCACGCCACTTTAATGAGCGACTCATATCATAGTAATGATTAATGACTAAGCTAACCTCAAGTACATTTGTACTATTTTGTTCTTCTTTTAAGCGTAAAATAATATTGTGATTCACAATACGCATAATTTTTTGAACATCTTTGAATGAATTTTCAAATTCTTGCTTCTTAGATTCTTTGTTTAAGGCTTTGTAGTGCTTCATCGCTTTAAGTCTAAGCCATAACATCTTGAAGAAGTTTGCAAATTTTTCAACAAATGAAGCAGTACGGTGTGTCTCTGTTAATTCGACAATATTGCGGTAATTATTAATATCCTGATATGTTGCCTTACCTTTATCAATTAAACGCTCAAGTGTAGATGTTTCGATTACTTTTGCAATATCTTCTAAACGTTTGAGTTCTTTTGTATTTTGATTATCAGGTTCTGAATTTAATAAAAATAACAATTCTCCATAGTATTGGTTTAATACTGGGCGATAATTTGTATCGCTTTTGTCTTTTTTACTTTCGTTTTTAAAATGCTGGATCACTTTTTGAACAATGAAAATTTTGGCAGATTGATAAGTCATACCTTTAAAAGTAGTATCTTCGGCAGATGGTGTAATTAAAGGTAAAACAATTTGCGCTAAGATTAAACTAATTAATACCATGAAAGATGCAATAAACAATAAATCATTACGGTATTCGAATGCTTGTCCTTTTGTAATGATAAATGGTAATGTAAGTGCCATTGAAAGTGAAATTGTACCGTGAATACCACACATGGTCATAATAAATGCGTAACGCACACGAGAAGGTGGTGTTTCATGTGAATCATGTTCCTCGTCTAGATAAGATTGTATATTTTTCGGGAAATAAAAATCTTTGTACCAGAAATAAACCCAAACAAATCGACATGCATAAATTGCAATAGCGATTAATATAGTGATCACTATTAAAAATGAAAAGTTGTCAGGCTCTGTTTGGAAAATATCTATGACTACAGTAGGAATCATAAAACCTAATACAACAAATACAAAACCATTTAAGGCATAACTAAATGTGTTCCAAATTTGATGGTAATTCATTTGTAGTTCCGTTTGTGCTCTAATTAAACGGTCGCGTTCTAAACCATGGATTAGACCTGCGATTACAACTGCAATGATACCTGAAGCATGAACTTCTTCTGCTAAAAAGTATACGACAAAAGGAGTTAATAATTGAATAAAGGTTAAGGTATTGTTATCTTTTAAACCTTTATTAGCGGTTAAGTCTATACGTATTCTAACGACAACGAATCCAATAATTGCACCAATAAGTACACCTAGTATTGTTGAAATGATAAATTGTTCAACAGCTTGGAATAATGAAAAGGTACCAGTTACTAATGCAGTAACAGCAATTTTAAATGAAATGATACCTGCTGCATCATTGAGTAAAGATTCACCTTCTAAAATCGTCATAGAACCTTTAGGTAATAATTTTCCGCGTGTAATAGCAGATACTGCTACTGCATCAGTAGGACATAAAATTGCTGCTATTGCAAAAGCGGCTGGCATTGGTAAGGCAGGCCAAATCCAATGTATAAAATAGCCAACACCGACTACAGTTGCAAACACTAGTGCCATTGACATTAATAGTATAGGTTTACGATATTCTAATAATTTTGTTCGAGAGACGTGGGTACCTTCCACAAAAAGTAGTGGCGCGATAACGGCAAACATAAATACTTCAGAATTGAATTGGAAATCAACTTGTATTGGAATAATGAAAATAACGACACCTAATGCAATTTGAATAAAGGCAGTAGGAATTTGTGGGAATCGATTATTGATAACCGAACTAATAATCACAGCAAAGATAAAAATTAAAAATGCTTCTAATAGTGCCATACAATACTCCTCAAAATTTTAATAGTTAATATTTTATCACTTTTAAGGCATAATGACATAGATATATTGATAAAATGAAGTTATTTTCAAAAAAACTCTAGTATCGGTTGAACTGATACTAGAGCGAGATGTTTAAATTATTGATTGTCATATCTGAAATGACCGCTGTCATTTTGTCGTTGTTCATACGCGAGTTTTTCAGCATTCGTTTTGTATTTTTTATAAAAGAAAAATAAAAATATAAACCAGAATGGCGAAATATAAATAGCTGCTCTTGTTTCGTCACTAAAGAATAATAAAATGAATACAAAGAAGAAGAACGCTAGAATAATGTAAGCAATAGGCTTACCACCAATCAACTTAAATTTACTGTTTTTATGTGCCTCAGGATGCTTTTTCAAATACATTAGATAAGCGACAATAATCATTGTCCAAACAACTAAAAACAACACAGTTGATAACGTTGTAACGTATATGAATAGTTGAATTGCATTAGGGAAAATGTAGTTTAACAAGGCTGCTATAAGTAATGCAATTGATGAAACTAACATTGATAAATAAGGCACGCCATGACTATTCGTTTTATTTAAAACTTTAGGACCTAACCCTTGTTGTGACAGTCCGAATAAGATACGACTATTCGAATAGATACCACTATTTGTAGCAGAGGCCGCGGCAGTTAGCACGACAAAGTTAACGACACCTGCTGCAAATGGCACGCCGATTAATGTAAAGAGTTTAACGAAAGGGCTACTATTTGGATCGATATCATTCCAAGGTATGACTGACATAATTACTAATAGACCACCGATATAGAATAATAAAATACGGATAGGTACATTATTAATTGCTTTCGGTAAGGTTTTTTCAGGATCTTTCGTTTCACCAGCAGTTACACCTATAAGTTCAATACCAATGAATGAATATACAGCAATTTGGAATGACATTAAGAAACCAAATGTTCCACCAGGGAACATGCCACCGTGACTGATTAAGTTTGTGAATGATGCATGTCCATAATGTGTTTTAAATGAGAAAAAGATTAATACAAGACCAACGATAACCATCGCAATAATTGTGACAACTTTAATAATAGAGAACCAAAACTCCAGTTCACCAAATAATCTGGCACCTAATAAGTTGAAGCTAATCAAGATTAAAACAATAAATAGCACGGTAATCCAATTTGGGACTTGTGGATACCAAAATGCAAAGTATTGTCCCATCGCAGTTAGGTCTGACATACTTGATACAATCCAACATAACCAGTAAGTCCAGCCAATGACAAAGCCACCAAAAGGGCCTAAATATTCATTTGCAATATCAACAAATGAATTAAATCTTGTATTGCTCAACAACAATTCGCCTAATGCGCGCATAAAAGCGAATAGTACAACCCCAATAATCATGTATGTGAATAACAGTGATGGACCAGTTAAAGATATTGTTTGACCTGATCCTAGGAATAACCCAGTTCCAATTGCGCCCCCAATTGCTATCAATTGGATGTGTCTGTTATTCAACTCTCTATGCAATTTTCTTGCCATAATTTTCCTCCTCAGGATAAAGCAAATAAAAAAGTTGTGTGTAAGCGTTTTCTTAATTATAAATACTAAAGAAATCCATTTAATAAAGCAATTATTTTTTTAAATATAAGAAAAAACATTTGATAGGTAAGGGTATGATAACTAAAACTTATCGATTTTTTGAAAAGATATAAGTTTTTATGCAAAAATATAAAATAATCATCTAAATGAAGCAGTTAACTATATATATTAGATAAGCTATGGCATAATAAATAACATTTTAATTTGAGTAAAGAAGGTATGGGTATGAAGATAGGGACAATCGCCGATTTACATATTGATCGTCATAATAAAAAAACATCCGAAGATTACTTAGAGGCATTGGTTGAAATAGTTAAGTATAAGAAATTGGATATATTGTTGATTGCGGGAGATATCTCAAATCATTATCAATTGACGCACCAATTTATAACGCAATTGACAAAACAATTAGATATACCTGTGAAATTTGTTCCTGGAAACCATGATTTATGGGAAGTTGAAAGTATGACTACGCAAGACATTTGGAATAATTATAAGAGCATGTCACAGTGCTTGGTAGGAAAACCATTTATAGTAAATGAAGAATGGGCAATAATAGGACATACAGGTTGGTATGATTATAGCTTTGCAGCACAACGATTTTCATTAGAACATTTACAAAAAGGAAAACATTATGGTGCGACTTGGCAAGATAAAGAACGAATATCTTGGGGCATATCAGATCAAAATTTATCTAAAATAGCGGCTGAACAAGTGAAGAAAGATATATTAGAAGTAGGAAATAGACGAGTGATTTTAGTCACACATGTTGTGACGCACCCTGATTTCATTGTTCCTATGCCACATCGTATATTCGATTTTTATAATGCATTTATTGGGACAAGTGATTTCAATCCTTTGTATGCGATGTTCGATATACCATATAGTATTATGGGCCATGTTCATTTTCGTAAAAGTGTGATAGATGATGGCAGATGTTATCTCTGTCCGTGTCTAGGCTATCCAAGACAATGGCGTTCAGAAGATATTTACCAGGAAATAAATGAGACGATACAAATAATAGAAATTTAAAATGCGCAAACCTGACCCAGTTTGCGCATTTTATGTTTTACACACGCGAGTAATGTGTTTACTTACGTGTGTTTATTTTGTTGTTGATTTTCAATTGTATATGAATGTGGTTGCACATAAATGCACTTTCTTCCTGGTGAATTAAAGCTGTATTCCATTTTCTCTTTACGAATTTTAATAATTTGTTTGCGATTTGGAATGATGGCAGGTAAAACTAGGCCACGACGAATATGACTCCAAAGTGGATCGATATAATAGTAATAGTAATCATCGTACCCAATGAGTAACGTTACGTGAATATTTGAAACTTGTTTCGCTGGCTTGTTATCAAAGCGGAAAACACGTAGTAATGGTTTAGAGCCAAGATTAGTATGGTATATTAACACAGGTTGACCTTGATCGATAATACCTTTAAGATCTTCTAAGGATTTACCAGTGCCGTCTACGATATTAGGATTGTATTTTTGTAAAAATGGTACATATGCTTCTGGAAATATCGTTTGATGATAATTGCCAAGCTTAATGAATAAGTGATGTCCAACATAACCTTTATGTGGATTGTTCGGATGTGTCGGCCAATGTCTCATAATTTCTGTAGCAGGGATATGTTGGTTATTGTATTGCAACATCATGGCTGCGGAAACACCTTCACACCCCATGACCATAGGGATAGGAAATAGCTGACTGATAGGTTTAACTGGTAATATTTTTCGGTTCATAATATAGTCCTCGCATTGATTCAATAAATATTTAATATAATTATATAGCGTCAATGCAAAATGTCCTAAACATATGTTTTACATGAGTGAATAAAATTAATGGAGTGATAAAATGGAATATCAATTACAACAACTTGCGTCGTTAACGTTAGTAGGTATTAAAGAAACGTATGAAAATGGACGACAGGCTCAGCAACATATAGCAGGGTTTTGGCAAAGATGTTATCAAGAGGGAGTAATTGCGGATTTACAGTTAAAAAATAATGGTGATTTAGCCGGGATACTTGGCTTATGTATACCTGAATTAGACGGTAAGATGTCATATATGATTGCAGTTACCGGAGATAATAGTGCTGATATTGAAAAATATGATGTCATAACATTAGCAAGTTCAAAGTATATGGTATTTGAAGCACAGGGCGCAGTACCTAAAGCAGTTCAACAAAAAATGGAAGAGGTTCATCACTACATACATCAATATCAAGCAGATACGGTAAAATCAGCACCATTTTTTGAGTTGTATCAGGATGGTGATACTACAAGTGAAAAATATATTACAGAAATTTGGATGCCTGTTAAAGGGTGATTGAATAGAAATGTCCTTGATATGAAGGCGTAATTTTAGTTGAAGATTCGATCTCATAATTCATAAAGAAGAACCCTGACAAAGATAGATATCTTTGCTAGGGTTCTAATTATGTTGAAGTGTTATGCGACATGTTGCTTTTTAATCATTTTAAAGTAAATGATTTGTAGACTGACTAATAGAATGGCTGTAATGAAGATAATAATCATATATGGTGATGTATTAAATTCGCCTTTTAAGCCAACTAATGGTGCAACAGCGCCACCTAAGATAAATTGGAATAAGCCAAGTAAACTTGATGCGTTACCACTGCCACCTGTTCGTTCTTCCATAGCCATTGTGAAACCAAGCGGTCCAATTGACGTCACAGGACACACATTTAAGAAGAATGCGATGAGTAAGACCCAAAGTGGTAAATGGAATGTAAGTGTCAGGATAATTAAAGCAACACCTACCACTTGTATAATAGTTAAAATGATTAATAATATGTGGCGATGTAATTTTTCTACTAATAAAGCAACGACTTGACTGACAATGATTAAACCTACACCGTTAACAGCAAACATGATACTAAATTGTTGGTGTGTCATATTATACAATTTTTGAGTAATAAATGGCGATGCAGATGAATAACTAAATAGCATTACATAAGTTAAACCTTGTAATAGCATTGGAATAATAAACGCTGGTTTTTTCAATAGACTTCCAAAGTCTTTAATGACGCTACTAAAATTCACCTGCTTTAATTCATCTTTAGATGTTTTAGGTAATTGAGAAGCGACGCCAATTAAAATGATGAGTGCCACAATAGTTAAAATTGTGAAAATAGAACGCCATGTTGCTACGGATAAAGCTAATCCACCAGCTAATGGTGCAAGAATAGTGATGATGCCATTAACTACCATTAAAGATGCTAAAAATTTAGCGAGTGCGTTGCCACTAAATTTATCACCAGCAGAGGCTTTGGCAATCACGATGACGCCACCACCAGTTAAACCTTGAATAAATCGTAAAGTTAAGAATAATGGCAATTGATCAACAAACATAGACAAACCTGATACCAAAATGAAAATGATCAAAATGGATACAGCAATCCGTTTGCGACCAAAAGCATCGGATAAAGGTCCAAAGATAAATTGGCCTAGTGCAAGACCAATCATTGTGAATGATAATGTTAATTGAATTTCTGATGTAGTAGAACCAAAATCACCTTGCACTTTAGGTAACGATGGTACGTACATATCTATAGTTAGTGGGCCAAAAGCGGTCATGACGCCTAACGTAATTAGCAATAAAAATGAAAAATGCTTCGTTTTGGTTTTCGTTGATTGCATGATCAGACTCCTTTAAATGATATAATTATATAAATTATATACGTTTTGTGTGTATTTGTATGTAGTTAGAATACAAGTTTATATAAAAAATCCCTATACTCTTAATGCATCATCACTAATAACGTAGTGATACAGATAAAGTATAGGGAATTAATGTTTATCATCAAAGCAGGTGTAATAATTAATTAGCGCCACCATTGTCATCTTTAAATAAGCTTTCTAATTTAGATTTAATACTGTCGAATTTTGTATTAATATCATTTAACATGCTTTCAATTTTACCTTGGCTTGCATTGTTTTTAAGTGCATTATTTGCCTCTGTCAATTTGTTGATTTGGTCTTGATAAAATTGAGTTAGCTTAGAATCAGCTTTGTTTTGTTCTTGCTGCTTCAAGTTGTCGATTTGATTTTGTAAATTTTTAATAATGTCATCAGTTTTTTGGTTGTTTTTAATATTTTCTTTAGCATTATCGACTTGCTGGTTAATTTGGCCGTCTTGATTTTCAACTTGTTTTTTATAATTTTGAGAGACTTTAGGGTCATTACTAACTTTATCGCTATCATTGTTAAGTAAGGCGCGTGTGACAAAAATAGCGACAATAATTAAGAGAATGGCAATAATGATATATAACCATTTTTTTGAACGGCGGGATTTCTCGTTTTCTTCTTCAAGAATTTGTTCTCTTCGATAATCTCTACCATTATAGTATCGTTCCGGGTGTTCTTCAGGATCGCCTTTAGCATATTGTTGTCTATACGATGCGTCTTCAGATTGACGACGATGATTTTGGTTTTGATTGTCGTATTGATATGAATCACGGTATTTATCAGTTCTTTTCATGTGTTTCACCTCATTCAAGTTTTAACTGCAAATAATAAAGCTGATGATTTACTTTGACATTATTGTAATTTCAGAATACGAGCAATGTCAGTTGCAGTGTTTAATAAATTTTGTTCGCTATTTTGTAGGACATCTTCTAAAGTGCTAGGTGAAGAGATTATAGAATAGGCACTATCAATACCGAAATCGTAAACATGTTGATAATTTTCGCCTAGACTGCCACAAATCGCGATGACAGGAATATGATATTGTTTTGCAGCTAACGCAACGCCTACGGGTGTTTTACCAAAGATGGTCTGATAATCCATGCGTCCTTCTCCAGTAATAACGAGGTCTGCATCTTTAATTCTTTGATGAAAATCTGTAATGTCAAAGACGACATCAATACCTTTTGTTAAAGTTGTCTCACAAAACGCTAATAATGCTGCGCCCATACCGCCAGCTGCACCAGAACCTGGTATTTGATTAACGGACTTTCCTGTGCACATTTTTATCTTATCATGATAATGCGACATTGCGAAATCCAACTTTGGTATCATCTTTGCATCAGCGCCTTTTTGAGGACCATAAATATAGGTAGCACCATTTTCACCCAATAAAGGATTTGAAACATCACAGGCCACTTTAAAGGTCACCTCTTTTAATCGCGAATCTAGATTGGTTATATCGATTTGTGCAATGTGAGCAAGATTAGCACCATTCATTTGTAATAAGTCCCCGTTTACATCAGTAAACTTTACGCCTAGTGCACTTAGCATACCTGTACCACCATCATTTGTTGCACTGCCACCAATCCCTAAAATAATGGTCTTAGCACCATGATTTAATGCATCTTTAATTAGTTCACCGGTACCATATGATGATGTGTATAAAGGATTACGTTCCTCTTTTTCTAATAAATCCAAACCTGACGCTGCCGCCATTTCAATAATTGCAATTTGTTGTTCGTCTGCGCGTGCATAACATGCTTCAATAGGTCGCATTAAAGGGTCATTAACGATGACTGTATACTTAGTGGCACCTGTTGCATGCATTAAAGCATCTGTGGTACCTTCACCACCATCAGCCATCGGAATGATATCATAATGAAGGGTATTCCCATAAACATTAGTAAATGCCTGTTTTATAATATTGCCAACTTGCTGTGCGGTCATACTTTCCTTAAATGAGTCAGGAGCGATGACAATTTTTTGTAATTGCATAGTAGACATCCTCTCATTACTGTTGTCGCTCTTATTGTATATAAAATTACTAGTGAACTAAAGTAATCTCTATAGTGCTAATGAGTCACGCGATAAATCAGTTACATTATAATGGCGTATAAGGATGAGAGGAAAGAGACTAAATTTGCTGTGAAAGGGTATAAAGGTTGAAATAAGTAAATTTGAAGTGAAGCGGATTGGCTCGCATATTCGAGTATGTTGGAGAACGTAGCTATACATATATTTTGATGTTGAGGAGTTACACATATGAAACTAACACAAACGCATGCTGAAATTTTAAAATTTATCATTGTTGGCGGCATTAATACGTTAAATTATTATGTTGTCTATTTATTGCTGTTAAAATTATTACACATTGAATATATGATTAGTCATATTACCGGATTTCTAGTCGCTTTTGTGATTTCGTATTATTTGAATTGTTATTTTGTTTACAGGGTAAAACCTACTTGGAGAAAATTCATTAGTTTTCCAATTACGCAGATTGTCAACGTAAGCTTACAAACAGTTTTATTATATGTTTTTGTATCCTGGCTAAATTTGCCAGCGGAAATTGCGCCATTTGCAGGTTTAGTGATTACGATACCCATCACATTTGTATTATCTAAATGGATTTTAAAAGATAGTAATTAAAGTAGCGTAAACCACTAAAAAGCGCTTTACTCGAACTTTAATATTGCGTGAAATATAATAAATAAATGATATAATATAATGGTCGCCTAACATCTCGGGCGTTACTTTAACGCAGAGAGGAGGTGTATGACGGATGTTCAATTTATTAATTGACATCATGACTTCAGCTTTAAGCGGCTGTCTTGTTGCGTTTTTTGCACATTGGTTACGAACGCGCAACAATAAAAAAGGTGACAAATAACCAACACCTAAATAAATCCCCTCACTATGGCAGTAGTGAGGGGATTTGGTGTATTTAGATGTTCAATTTATTATGTAATTAATTATAGCATTGATGAACAAGGTGTGCAATGTATTTTTGCAATATTACAATAAATGAATTTAATTATATTAGAATTAAGTATTTTGGAAAATGATTTAATAGTTGAGTCATAGGATCATTAGATAAAGCTAATAATCAATTATAGGGACATTGGGATACAAATCAATGTACTAGACTCTACAAGGCTATACTCAGGGACCCAACAACATAGAGAAATTGGATCCACAGTTTCTACAGACAATGCAAGTTGGCGGAGTCCCAACACAGTAGCTGGCGGAAAGTCAGCTTACAATAATGTGCAAGTTGGCGGAGCCCCAACATAGAGTTTTACTCATGTATTCCTATTTTTAAGTACATATTAGCTGTGGCTAAGGATAAAGAACCATTACATAATAAATCATTAGTGGCTCTTTATCATTTCTGCCCCATAACCTTGTGAATTTTTAAAAGAAATGTGTCACAAATCCACGCAACATTGATAATCGTTATCAACTAATATATGATGTACTTGTAATAAGTATTAATTTTTAACAAATAACAAATTTATATTATGTATATCATCCAGTGAAATAAATAATATAAGCGGCTTAATTTAGATTATTAATTGAAAGGAGTTACATATACGATGAACAATCAGACAAATTGGATAAAGATACTCAGCGGATTTGCTTCTGATAGTAAATGGAAAATTATGTTATCAATTTTGTTGTCTATCATCAGTGTCTTTTCTGGATTAGTTCCATATTGGGCAGTCTTTAAAATTATTTTAATGATGATTAACAATGCATATACGATTAATTCGATTATGGTTTATATCTTTATTGCTTTAATCGCTTATATTTCACAAGTGTGTTGTTTTGGAGCGTCAACGATGCTATCACATATTACGGCATATGAAATTTTATCTGAAATTCGTAAAAAATTAGCTCAAAAATTAATGCGTCTCCCTTTAGGCGTAGTGGAATCTAAGAAAATAGGTGAATTAAAAAATATATTTGTCGATAAGGTTGAAACAATAGAATTACCTTTAGCACATATGATTCCTGAAGTTATAGGAAACTTACTTTTGTCAGCTGCTATCTTTTTATACATAATGCTCATTGATTGGCGTATGGCTAGTGCCTTATTAGTAACGATACCAATTTCAATTTTCGCTTTTAAAAAAGTTATGTCTGGATTTAATGAGACATATGCTGAACAAATGAAATCGAATAATTATATGAATAGCGCGATTGTAGAGTTTATCGAAGGCATTGAAGTGATTAAAACATTTAATCAATCTCAAAGTTCATATAAAAAATATAAAGATGCAGTAGATAATTATAAGATTCACACTTTGAATTGGTTTAAAAATACATGGGGGTATATGAATTTAGGAGCTAGTGTATTACCTTCAACATTTTTAGGGATTTTACCGGTCGGCATGTATTTGATATCTATCAACCAATTAAACTATGCGGAATTTTTCCTATGCATCGTATTATCTTTAGGTGTAGTAGCACCGATTAAGAATTTTACTAATTATGTAAATCATTTAAAGTCTATACAATACGCATTAACTGAAGTGAATCAAATATTAAGTCTAGAAGAGTTAGTATTGTCAACAAAATTTAAGAAGCCTCAACATTATGAAATTGCTTTTAATAATGTTGGATTTTCATATAACAAAGATAAGGACGATCTGGTCTTTAAGCATTTATCATTTACAGTACCAGAAAATAATTTCACAGCTATCGTCGGGGCATCTGGTAGCGGTAAGTCAACCATTGCCAAGCTTATATCACGATACTGGGATGTGACTTCAGGTGAAATTACGATTGGCGGTATAAATATAAAAGATATTGAATCGAAACAACTTAACGATTTAGTTGGTTTTGTTGGACAAGATAACTTTTTATTAAATCTTACTTTTAAAGAAAATATTAAACTTGGCAATCCAGAAGCTACGGATGAGGCAGTTGAAAAAGCTGCCAAGTTAGCACAATGTCATGAATTTATTGAAAAGTTGCCAGATGGATATGATACGAATGTTGGTACAGTGGGAGATAAATTGTCTGGTGGTGAAAAACAACGAGTCACTATTGCAAGAATGATATTAAAAGATGCGCCTATCATTGTATTAGATGAAGCGACTGTTTACGTTGATCCAGACAACGAACAAAAAATTCAAGAAGCATTAAATGTGTTGACGCAGGATAAAACATTGATTGTTATTGCACATCGGTTATCTACGATTCAACATGCAGATCAAATTATTGTTTTAGGTAAACAACAAATTTTAGAAAAAGGGTCACATCACTTATTGCTAAAATTAAACGGTAATTATAAGAAAATGTGGGATACGCACATGCATACAAAAGATTGGGGAATCAATACTGGACATAATTAAACTAATGAGAAAAGGAGGTCAAATATGTTTCAAATTACATTTAAAATTTTAAACTGGATAAGACCATATAAAGCAAGAATGATTTTAGGATTTAGCATGTCATTTTTAAATGCTATTTTTATTGCGTTACCTATCTTTTTAGCTGCAAAAATATTTAATAATGTGCTATCTCATAAACCTATTTATATGAAAGATATATTGAATGTTGTAATTATCATGGTTTTATTAGTGATTGGACGATTTATTACAGCATATTTCAAAAGCAAAAGCCATGAGAGCATCGCTTATGAAATGAGTGCGAAAGAACGTTTAGATATAGGGGATAAATTGAAAAATGTAAGGTTAGGTTATTTTAATTCGCATCATTCAAATGAGTTAACAACAATAGTAACAACAGATTTAACCTTTTTAGAAAACTTTGCTATGAAAATGGTGGACGTTGTTGTTAATGGATACATATTAATTACAGTACTCATATTGTCTCTACTTGTAGTTTCGTGGCAAGTATCATTATTAGCATGCATTGGCGTATTACTATCATTTTTTGCGATTCAATTATTAGAAAGAAAGAGTCGACAAAATGCGCCAGCGTATCATAATGTACAAAACCAATTAGTGGAAAAGGTATTGGAGGTTATTCGTGGTATTCAAGTAATAAAATCATTCGCGAAAGAAAATACGAGTCTTAAAAGTTTTAACCAAGCAGTCAATGAAAGTAAACGTATAAATACAAAAATAGAAATGCAATATATCCCATTCAATTTATTGCATTTACTTAGTTTAAAAGTTGTTTCAATAATGATTGTATTAGTTGCATGCTTATTATATATGAATCATAGTATTGATTTACCTACCCTTATTATGATTTCAATTTTTTCATTTGTGATATTTGATAGTGTTGAAAATATTAATAGTGCTGCACACGTACTTGAAATGATAGATATGACGATAGATGATATTGAAAAGATAAAAAATGCTCCAGAACTGGATGAGAATGGAAAAAATTTGACGATTAAAAATGAAAATATCGCTTTTCAAAACGTGAACTTTTCATATGATGATAAACAAGTGATAAAGAATGTGAATTTTGAGATACCTACACAAACATCAACAGCAATAATTGGACCTTCAGGAAGTGGGAAATCTACATTATGTCACTTACTCTTGCGCTTTTATGATATCGATGATGGAAATATTCGCATCGATGGTGTTGATATTAAAGATATGACATTAAGTACGTTAATGTCGAAAATTAGTGCAGTATTTCAAAAGGTGTATTTATTTAATGATACGATTGAAAATAACATATTGTTTGGCAATCCAGGTGCAACGAAAGAAGAAATTATTCGTGCAGCGAAGCAAGCATGTTGCCACGACTTCATCATGTCATTACCTGAGGGATATCAAACAATGCTAAATGAAAAAGGTAGTAATTTATCTGGCGGAGAAAAGCAAAGGATTTCTATTGCTAGGGCGATATTAAAAGATGCACCAATAATTATTTTAGATGAAGCAACTGCAAGTATTGACCCTGAAAATGAACAGTTGATTCAAACGGCAATTAATGAATTAAGTAAAGGCAAAACAGTAATTACAATTGCACATAAACTTGAAACTATTAAAAATGCAGATCAGATTATAGTGCTCAATGAAGGTGAAATAATTCAAAAAGGTAGTCATGATGAATTAATTCGAAAACCAGGAATGTATCAAGACTTTATAAGAATAAAAAGTAAATCAGCAGGCTGGAAATTATAAATAATAGTTTAATATGGAATCAGAATTTGGAAATAAAAAGGGTGATAGATAATCAACAGCAAAATAAATCCCCTCACTAGGGCAATAGTGAGGGGATTTGGTGTATTTAGATGTTCAATTTATTATGTAACTAATTATAGCATTGATGAACAAGGCGCTCAACGTAATATTACAATTAATGGATTGTTTCACAAGATGGTAAAGCTAGGATGTCTTTTTATTAAGAAATAATGCAATTATTAATTTTAACTGACATATTTTATCGAATCGCTGTTTATATCTGCCCGAATTCCTTAAGAAGTCTTAGTCATTTCAATAGCAAGGTCAAAATTTTGCCAAAATTTATAGTTATACTGAGAAGTTTAAATTCATGTTTTCTTGAAAAACATGCGCCTTAAATGTAAACTTATTAATTATAAAAGTTTACATTCGGATTGAGGTGCTTATTTTTTATGAGGATTTTTATTACAAGTACGAATACTGATGTAGGCAAAACCTATGTTACAAAGCATTTATACCATGCTTTGAAAACACGTGGTCATCGAGTTTGTATTTTTAAACCATTTCAAACTGAGGAACGCCAAGACGGGACATTTCCAGATTTAGAAGTATTTAAAAATGAATGTGATTTAAGCTATGACATAACGTCACTTTATACTTTTAAGCAACCTGTATCACCACACCTTGCATTTAAAATGACAGATCAAATTTTTCTAAATAAGCAGCGTGTATTAGATAAGGTAAAAGTTTTAGATAAGGAATTTGATTTTATCTTAATTGAGGGTGCTGGGGGAATTGCCGTACCAATATATGAAGGTACAGATGATTTCTACATGACTAAAGATTTAATCAATGATTGTGCAGATTGTGTCATCAGTGTGTTGCCATCAAAATTAGGTGCTATTAGCGATGCCATTGTTCACCAAGATTATGTTAATCAGAATGTATCGGCGAGTAATTTTTTAATAATGAATCGCTATACAGACAGCTATATTGAAAAAGACAATCAAATTACGATTGGAAAATTAACAAATAAAACAGTCTATACATTTGAAGAACATGCCACGTATGAAAATTTCTCAGAAGCATTTTTAAAACAATTAATAGGAGTTAAAAATGAATTACACACAACAACTTAAACAAAAAGACTCAGAATATGTTTGGCATCCATTTACACAAATGGGTGTATATAGCAAAGAAGAAGCAATCATCATTGAAAAAGGAAAGGGTAGTTACCTTTACGATACGAATGGCAATAAATATTTAGATGGTTATGCATCGTTGTGGGTCAATGTGCATGGTCATAATAACAAATACTTGAATAAGGTAATTAAAAAGCAACTCAATAAAATTGCCCATTCTACGCTGCTAGGATCATCAAATATTCCGTCAATAGAACTTGCGGAAAAATTAATCGAAATCACGCCAAGTAATCTAAGAAAAGTATTTTATTCTGATACAGGCAGTGCGTCTGTTGAAATCGCAATAAAGATGGCATATCAGTATTGGAAAAATATTGATAGAGAAAAATATGCCAAGAAAAACAAGTTTATAACGCTAAATCACGGTTATCATGGGGATACGATTGGTGCGGTAAGTGTTGGTGGTATCAAGACCTTTCATAAAATATTTAAAGACTTAATATTTGAGAATATTCAAGTAGAAAGCCCATCTTTCTATCGCAGTAATTACGATACTGAAAATGAAATGATGACAGCTATTTTAACGAATATAGAGCAAATTCTAATTGAAAGAAATGATGAAATCGCAGGGTTTATATTGGAACCGTTGATTCAAGGTGCGACAGGCTTGTTTGTTCATCCTAAAGGCTTTTTGAAAGAAGTCGAGAAATTGTGCAAAAAATACGATGTCTTATTAATTTGTGATGAGGTAGCAGTTGGTTTTGGGAGAACTGGAAAGATGTTTGCATGCAATCATGAAGATGTTCAACCGGATATTATGTGTTTAGGTAAGGCGATTACTGGTGGCTACTTACCACTTGCAGCTACATTGACATCTCAAAAAATATACAATGCATTTTTAAGTGATTCGCATGGTGTGAATACCTTTTTCCATGGTCATACATACACCGGAAATCAAATCGTTTGTACGGTTGCATTAGAAAATATAAGACTTTATGAAAAACGTAAGTTATTGTCACATATTGAAACGACATCATCAACACTTGAGAAACAGTTACATGCGCTGAAGCGTCATCGAAATGTTGGTGATGTAAGAGGACGAGGCTTAATGTTTGGAGTTGAATTAGTTACAGATAAAGATAGTAAAACGCCGTTAGAAATTGAAAAAGTTGAACGTATTGTACGTAATTGTAAAGAAAACGGGCTAATGATTAGAAATTTAGAAAATGTCATTACGTTTGTGCCAGTGTTAAGTATGTCAAATAAAGAAGTGAAAACGATGGTACGTATTTTTAAAAAGGCAGTACATAACATTTTAGATAGGAAGTGTTAATATGAATTTGGCTAAACGCATATTACAAGGGGAACAATTAACAAAAGAGACTGTATTGAAAATTTATGAGGATACTAATATTGATACCTTAGATTTATTAAATGAGGCGTACATTTTAAGAAAACATTATTTTGGTAAAAAAGTAAAATTAAACATGATTTTAAATGCTAAAAGTGGTATATGTCCTGAGAATTGTGGGTACTGTGGACAATCACGAGATATTAAACAAAAACAGCGATATGCTTTAATTCCAGAGGAACAAATTATCGATGGAGCAAAGGTGGCACATGATAATCATATTGGAACATATTGTATTGTTATGAGTGGTAGAGGACCGAGCGATAAAGAAGTTGATCATATTAGTAACACTGTAAGAACGATTAAATCTCAACACCCGCAACTAAAAATATGTGCATGTTTAGGATTAACGAATGACGAACAAGCTAAGAAACTTAAGTCAGCTGGTGTAGACAGATATAACCACAATATTAATACAAGTGAAAATTACCATGATAACGTCGTGACAACGCATAGTTATAAAGATAGAACAGATACGATAGAACTAATGAAAGCGAATAACATATCACCATGTTCTGGCGTGATTTGTGGTATGGGAGAATCTAATCAAGATATTGTTGATATGGCATTTGCTTTGAAAGAAATGGATGCCGACAGTATTCCGATTAATTTTTTGCATCCAATCAAAGGCACAAAGTTTGGAAGCATGGATGATTTAACACCAATGAAATGTTTAAGAATCGTAGCATTATTCCGATTAATCAATCCTACGAAAGAAATTCGTATTGCTGGAGGAAGAGAGGTCAACTTACGTTCGTTACAGCCATTAGCATTAAAAGCGGCGAATTCAATATTTGTCGGTGATTATCTAATTACTGGTGGGCAACCGAACCAATTAGACTACGATATGATTAATGATTTGGGCTTTGAAATTGATTATGACACTTGTGAAAATAAGGAAAACAAGAATGATGTTTCAAGAGCAAATTGATTTATTACAACAGAAAGGGTTATATCGGTCGCTTAAATCGGTAGGGTATATAGATAGACAGTATATTGAAGTAGAAAATAAGAGATGTACGAACTATACATCTAATGATTATTTAGGATTAGGTCAAATAGCGTTTGATAAGGATGATTTCGAAAGATTTATGCGGAAGTATAGTTATCACTTATCAAGTTCAAGATTAATTAGTGGAAGTTCGACAGCTTATGAAGAAATTGAAACAATGTTAGCAGGTTGGCTCGGATATAGTGCATGTACTATCTTAAATAGTGGTTATGATGCTAATTTGGCGTTATTTAATATTTTCAAAAATACAAATTGTGTCGTGTTTTCAGATCAAGAAAATCATGCGAGTATTATTGACGGTATTAAGTTAAGTGGTTTAGAAAAAGTGATATATAAGCATTTAGATATTGCTGATTTAGAAAAAAGGTTAGAGAAATACCCTAATCAAAATATACCAAAAATAATCATATCTGATAGTGTATTTTCAACGAATGGCGACGTTGTGGATATTGGTCAATTAGTCTCATTAAAGCATAAATATAACGCAACACTGATACTCGATGTTTCACATAGTTTTGGAATAGAGAATTACTCGAATTATCAAGGTGTAGATATACTCACTTCTAGTTTATCTAAAGCATGTGGTGCATACGGGGGTGTGATTTTAAGTTCAAATGATGTGAAGGATATGTTAATTAATCACGGTAGACCACTCATCTACTCAAGTAGTTTGCCAATTTATAATTTGTATTTTATAAAAAGAAACATTGAAAAGTTAATAAATGCTGATGATAGACGCACTAAATTAAATAGTTTGAGTAAATATTTTAACCAAAAGTTAAAAGCACTCAATGTTAATTATAATAGTTCAAACTCGCCGATTAAGTTTATTGAGTTTGATGACATAGAAGCGGCTGAGAACATTCATCAAACATTATTAAAGCATCATGTGTTTACAAGTTATTTAAGGTATCCAACTGTGACTAAGCCAATGTTAAGAATATCATTGTCGTATTTTCATACTGAACAAGATATAGATAGGTTGTTTGAAATTTTGCATCAAGAAGATTGAGGTGATCGTCATGTATAGTATAAAAATGCGTTCTAGCAATCAAGATGTTCATATTAGTGGTGCTGAAACGATTTGTGAGTTTGACAAAATAGAACAGACGGTACAAAGGTTTTATAATAAAGGTTTTTTTCATGAAAATGGGCAACCGGATTTTCTCAATATAAAAATACAAAAAATCATGGAACCGATTCAACAAATAAAAGCATTACAAATTATTGAGGATGATAAAGCAAATCTCCAACATTTAACACAAGAATGTGGTGTCACTGAACAAGCGCTAAATCAAGGGATGACATATATTAAAAATGAAACGGTTTATACAGGAGCTATTATTCTATCTGCTATATCTGGTAAACGTTTAGATTCATTTGGACAAAGGGGGATTAGGGCAACACATTTTTCGTTTGAAGATATAAATAATAAAGGTGATCTTAATGAAAGAGTGACTGATGCCTTAGCAATTGCTAGTTGTATCAATGCGCATCCGTATGTCAAAGGAGAACTTTGCGTGTCCGATGACTTAATGTATACGACAGGTTATTTTGCCTCTGCTAAAATTGGTTACCATCGATTGTTTGATATTAAACCAGTTAATACGAGATATGGAGGCAGAATAATATTTGTGGACAATCGTATTGATTTAAATCATTACATATCATTTTTAGAAAGCACACCGAAGCAAGTTGTTTATGAAACGGTATAGGGGTTTTAGTATGACATCAAAAGATATTACTCAAATTAGTGTCATTGCTGCGATTTTAACCATTTTGGCAGTTTTGAAAATACCGTCCATTATACCAGGATTAGATTTTCAATTATCTGCACCGGCAGCATTATTGATATTAGCTTTCTTTGGAATTAAAAAGTACTTTTTAGGTGGATTATTATCTAGCCTATTATTACTAGTATTTGGCGTATTTAATCCAATTAATGTGATTATCTCTATTATATTTAGAGTTATAGCTATTGCAGTTGTTTATTTATTGAAAATAAATGTACTATCATTAGTTTTAGCAAGTGTATTAGGCAGTTTGGTATCTAGGCTACTATTATCTATTATTTTAAATTTACCTGTGTGGGTAGTGTTGTTAAACGCGATTCCAGGCGTAATATTCACTTTAATTGTAGCTATTCCTTTATATCTCACATTGAGAAAAAAATGGCAGTCTTACTAAGATAATAAATCAAAACACGGTCGTCACAATTAATGTTGGCGACCGTGTTTTACTAGCTATTTATTGTTTTCAGTTTCTTTTGTATCTAACAATTTCACTTTGTGATTTTCCCAATCAATTTCATATGTTGATTTAAATGTTCTAGTTTTAAAGTTTTTATAATTTGCGCCTGCCCAGTAGAAGCCATTCCAACGAATTTGGTATAAATCCATTTCACGTTGATAAGTTACTGTAATTTTAGATTTTTTAGCGCCATCTTGTCTGTGTGATAGTACGCTTAAAAATTCTGGATTGAAGTTACTTCTAGATAATAATGGCATTTGGTGTTGCGCTATGAAGTTTTGTCCAGCGTATGCACTGCTTTGTCTGCCAGCTAAGAAGAGTTCATTACCATATGTTGGGTGGAAGCTATCTCGTCCATAAGGTCCCCAACCATTATTCATAATTTTATGTGCTTCAACTCCCCAGCCAACATTTTTATAATTTGTGTTGCGACTTAATGTTGTTCTGTAACTTTCTTGTTTATAATTAATTGTTTCAGAAAAAGCTGTATTTCCATTAAGTCCACCAGATAAACCATTAGAGATACTAATGTCACCACCAAATGTATAGCCTAAAGTATTTTGAACTTGAAACTCTTCATTTTGATTTTTTGGTGCATAATCAACGACGTTTACTGAATCATTAGATTGTGAGCTTATAGATACATTGTATTTAGCTCCCCAATATAATTTTGAAAAGTCATAGTCATTAGGATTAGGTTTTACAAAGCCTGAGTTAATATTCCCAGTAGCTTTAAGTACTAAAGTATCTTTATCATAACTTTTATCTTTGATGAAATTAAATGTTAAAATCTGTGAAATTTTAAATTTATCAGAATCTGCTGTGGCTGTTGTTTTGTATAAAGTAACTTTGTCATCGACTTTTTTTACGCTGACTGGTGTTATTTTACCTTCAGCATTAGCAGTACCAGAAAGTAATAATAATGCCATAGATGTAGCAACGGATGATTTGACTAATTTATTCATTTTCATATCAATTCTGTCCTTTCACCTTGATTTCATGAGTCTTCCAATTGACCTCGTATTTCACAGTATAGTTTCTATTTACAAATGCATTATGGACTCTATGTCCGTCTAAATAACTGTTGCCATAATGCGTTGATCTTTTAATGGCATGAGTGACATCCATGTTTCTTCCGTAAGTAATTTCAAATTCGCTTGTATCGCTTGAACCTTTTTCATGAGATACTGTGGCGATAAATGAAGGGTTAAATCCACTTTGTACAAGAGGAGGTAACTCACTGTCTGGAACGAAATAATCTCTAGGATCTTTACTATGAGGTTTGTAGCCTACAAATAAATCGCTATCAAATGCTGATTTTTGACCTGATTCAGTGGCGAATGAATTCGCTTTGACGCCCCATAAAACACTTTTTGAGTTTTGTTGTTCTACTTCACTTACATAATTTTGTTGTGTATAGCTAATCGATTTAGAATAGTTAAATGATCCATTACCACCGAGTGATGGGGCTGATTGGAAATTACCACCGATATTGTATCCTAATGTCTGACTCACGTTTGTAGATTCAATTTTATTTTTAGGTAAATAATTAATTAAAGAAACATATTTATCATTTGTTTTTAAACCAATATTATATTGGAATGGCCATCGCATAGCTTTAACATGATTAGTTTTTTTATAGTTGTAATATGTTGTTCTAGAGCTAATGAATCCTTGCATCTTTAATATCAAAGCATCTTTGTTATATTTTTTATCCTTCACAAAATCAAATTGAATATTTTGAGTCACGCCCCATTTATTACTTGTTTTATCTTCTGTCCTTTTGATAATTTCTATATCGCTTCCTTTACCGATGTCTTCAGTATCGTTGGCAGCTTTAGCATTTTCTAATAACGGATTGGCAAGAGGGGCAAGTAAGCTCACAGATAAAGTTGTGGCTAATATTTTATTTTTAAGCATAAGTTTCACTTTCTTTCTATAATTTTATTTAACTTAATTAAATAATAATATATTTTGGATGTTATTATAATTAACTGTTCATTAACAATTGACCATTATCAACTTTTTTTACAATTAAGTTGAAAATGCCATAATTCCGTTCAATTTAACCTTTTTTGTTTGGAATGCTAAAAGCTAATTTTGTGAGAAATATAGTTAATAAAACCTTGGTATTGTTGACAGTTGTAAACAATTTAAGGTAACCGATTGCACGAATGTCTTGCTTTTATTTTTAATTAATGTTTGTAAAATACAAATTGTTCTTTTTTACGATTTTTGATGAATCCATCTAAAAGTTAATTATTTATTAAATTGAGAATATTTATTTAAGTTTTCAACTTAAATTGCTTCATTTGTATTATTTGTGTATCTACTATGGTGCGATACTTTGTTCTTATAAAAATCAGTTGTTATTATTAAATTTAATGTATGATAAATTAATTTAATGTTATGAGACTGATTCAATATGTTAAAAAATCCTGAGACAAGTATGAAGTGTCCCAGGATTTTATAAAATGATTGAACTGTTTACTTAGGTGTGATGCTTTTAATTTTTACTTCATGTGTTTTCCAGTTCACTTCATATTTAACTGTAACGTTTCGGTTTTTAAAAGCATCATGTTTTCTATCAACGGCTAAACGATGTCTTGTCACGTAAGCATATGTAGCATCCATGTTTCTGCCGTAAGTGATTTCAAACTCGCTTTTATCACCTTTACCTCTTTCGTGTGACAATGTTGTAATAAATGATGGATTAAAGCCACTTTGAATTAAAGGAGGTAATTGATTATCTGGGACGAAATAGTCTCTTGCTGCTGGACCAGTTGGGTCTTGTGCAAATAAGTATTGATCATATGCAGATACTTGACCATTCGGTGTAACGAATGAATTTGCTTTCACTCCCCATTTAACACCTTTAGAGTTCTGACTTTCTACTTCAGTAACATAGTTTTTTTGATTATAACTAATTGTTTTAGAGTAGTTGAATGAGCCACTGCCTCCGATTGATGGCGCTGATTGGAAGTTTCCGCCGATATTATAGCCTAATTTCTGACTAACATCTGCTGAATCAATTTTATTTTTAGGAAGATAATTGATTAAATCAACATTAGAGTCTTTCGTTTTCAAACTGATATTATATTGAAATGGCCATATCATTCTTTTAATATATGGATATTTTTTTAAGTCTGAATATGTTGTTCTAGAGCTGATGAAGCCTTGCATCTTAACAACTAGGGCATCTTTGTTATATTTTTTATCTTTTACAAAATCAAATTGAATGTTTTGAGTTATAGCTAATCGTTTGCTAGTAATGTCTTGTGTTCTTTTGATGATTTCTGCACCTTGGCCGATATCTTCTATCTTATTTTCTGCTTTAGAAATTTCTATAAATGGATTGGCTAAAGGGGCTATTAAACCAACTGCTAAAGTTGCTGTTAATATTTTATTTTTAATCATAGAAATCACTTTCTTTCTATTTAATTTTAAGTTCATATATATAATAATCTATTTGTAAGCGTTTTCGAATTAACTGTTCGTTAAAAGTTAATTACTATCAACATGTATTGAAGAGACATTTTTAGCATTGTTAAATGATGTTTTTGCATTATGTTATGTTTAAAAGATTTATTGGTCGTAGGCGTTTATATAGCTACATAACTATGCTTTGCAAGTCTTATTTTATTGAATTGTTGTTTAATTATGGTGCTTGTAGTGGAAGAGGAATGGATTGCGCAATAGTTTGTGAAAATATGAAGTTAATAAAGTTGAGCTGATTCAACTAAATGATGAACTATTCGTTAACGATGTAAGGATTATTTAACAAGTTGCAGGTAAAAAAGTGGGCTGACAAATAGCGAAGAAGCATTTAATTGATGGAAAATGAAAAAAGAACCGTAGATTCGATTGAGAATCAGCGGTTCTTTTTAATCACGGTTTGTTACGAAAATTATTTAAAAAATGATGTAAAACTAGAGAAGATATTTTTGATTGATTATTTCCAGAATGAGTTAAATAATCCAGTTATTGTATTTTTGATTGATGATGCAGTTTCTTGAGCTTTAATAGCTGTTTTTACTAATGTTGGGTTTTGGTAGAAAGTATATAATACTTTACCAGTATTGATTGACTCAGTTACATAGTTTCTTACTTGTGCATATGATTTAGCTAAATAGCCATTTTTATCATCAACTTTCAATGGTTGGATATAAGATTTAGAACCATCGCCAAGTAAAGTTAATACAGCTTTGTCAATCGCACCTTTGTATTTATAGTACGTATTATAGTAGTACTTTGCTGTATCATATTTTTCTTTATAGCTTTTATAAGTATCTGTTAAATACTTGTAACCATAGTTAAATGAATCTTT
This sequence comes from Staphylococcus sp. MZ3, assembly GCF_018622755.1. NCBI lineage: Bacteria > Bacillati > Bacillota > Bacilli > Caryophanales > Staphylococcaceae > Staphylococcus > Staphylococcus sp. MZ3. Next base: position 2,463,690 of record NZ_CP076026.1, on the reverse strand, counting down.
TAATGATTGGTAGTAACCTAATAATTTAGATTGAGGAACCTCAACTTTTGGTGATTGGATTTGAGGGACTTCAACTTTTGGTGATTGGATTTGAGGGACTTCAACTTTTGGTGATTCTGCTTTAGGTTTTTCAATTTGTGGTGATTGAATTTGAGGAGCCTCAACTTTTGGTGCCACTTTCTTTTCAGCATCTTTTTGAGCTACTAATGCGTCTAATTGTTTCTGTAAATGCTCTTTTACATCCATAGGTGCTTTGTTAACTTCACGTTGTGCTAAACGTCTGTTTTCAATTGAATCTTTTACATTTAATTTTGAGATTGCATCATTTGCTGATTTCACACGCTCATCATGACGAACGATTGCTTTTTCAATTGAAACTTTTTCTACAAAGCGGTTATTTTTATCGCGTAAATCTTTAGGTAATTTTGAGTTAGCTTCATATGCTGCTGATTTATCGTGTGGTGCTTTGTTATCTTGGAAATCTTTAATTGCTTTATCCGCATTTTCAATATTTTGACGTTCTTTAGCTTTAGAAGATTGTACTGATTCTACCCAAACTTGTTGGCTTCTATCAGGGTTTTCTTTAATTTGTGCAATGTAATTATTTTTTTCTTGTTCAGTTAAGTTATCATTTTTAAGAACATTGTAAAAAGCGTTTTGTTGTGCAACACGTCGGTCTGGGTTCTTGCTGTCTTTAAGTGATTCAGAGAATACTTCTTGTGCACGTTCTGGGTGTTCGCGTAATGTTTTGATGTATTGGTTACGTTGTTCTTCTGTGATACCTTTTAGATGTAATACTTGATAAAAAGCTTTTTGTTGATCTGTTACGTAGTTGTTTTGAGTTGTTTGGTGCTTAGTTGAAGTTTGTTGCGTGTTTTCACTCGCTTTTGCTTCCCCATTTGAAATCATTGTAGCTAACGTAATTGTTGCTGCCCCAACTAGCAACTTCGAGATATATTTATTTTTCATGTGTATTCCCTTTCTTTTTACATATTAAATTTATTGTATGCTTTTAGAATTTATCACATGAGAATACAAATGGAAATTAACTAATTATTAACTAATGTTAACTAATAGATTAACTAGTGTTAACTATGTAAAAAAGCGTTTAATTCAGAACATTCAGCGTATTTTAAGTAAGGAAGTACTATATGGAGAAATGCAATAGTTTGCTAATAAATAGAGGAGAAAATTGTCTTTCGAAGAGAGTTTGGTAGAGTAGAAATCTCATTTAATTTGTCACTGATGCACTTTTTCTTCTATATAATTAGGTCACGACATTAGATAGCTTCGCTACTAATGCATAGGGTCCCAACATAGAAACTTTCGAGGCGAAAGTTCACAAACAGGGAGAGTTGGGTGCCTTTCTAACAAATAAATTTGAAGAAGACGAAGGAACGCAGTTGGACGTAAAACGTCAACTGCATAAGCCTTTCTAGCTCATAAAATTCGCAGAAAGGCTAAAAAATATTTTTAGGGGTTGCGAATGAATAAATTAGTTTAATTTTATAAAAATTTATAAAAATTAAAAACGTTGTAAATTTAAAATAAATCATTCATAATATTGTTACTATACTAATTCAAGGTGGTTCAACGCATGTCTCATAATGAAAATCTTAAATTGGCGCAACGCGGTGCTTATTTGAGTTTAATTGTATATATAATCTTATCTATTGTTAAGTATGTCACGGGTTTTGTCTTTAACTCTGCAGCTGTAAGAGCCGACGCATTAAACAATATGACAGATATTATCGTTTCTTTAGCTGTTATTATTGGATTGAAAATTTCAATTAAACCTGCCGATCGAAATCATCCTTATGGCCATTTGAAGTCTGAAAATATTTCTTCATTATTGGTGTCATTTGTCATTATGTTTGTAGGTATCCAAGTAGTTATTCAAAATGCACCTCGTTTGTTCAAAGAAGATGACGTTGTACCTAACGCAATAACAATTATCGTCAGCTTAATCAGTGGTCTTGTAATGTTGATTGTATTTGCAGTCAATCAAAGACTAGCGAAAAGAACGAAAAGTAGTTCTTTAAATTCGGCTGCCAAAGATAATTTATCAGATAGTTTAGTCAGCATTGGAACAGCGATAGGATTAATTTTTACGCAAATCGGTTTCCCAATTGTCGATATTATTTTAGCAACATTACTAGGCTTACTAATCGTTTATACTGGTTTTGGTATTTTTAAAGAAGCAATTTTTATGTTGAGTGATGGTTTCAATGAAACTGAATTAGAAGCGTATCGCAATGATATTTTAGAAGTTGATGAAGTACAAGAAGTTAAAAGTATTAAAGGGCGTTACCATGGAAGTAGTGTGTTTATTGATGTCACAATTGTTGTAGATGCTAACCTTTCCTTAGTAGAAGCGCATCAAATTTGTGACAATGTCGAACATCATTTGCACAAAAAAGGTATTTCCTCAGTATACGTTCACCCAGAACCAGACCATCTATAATGTATTTAAACGTCTTCATAGATATATAAATATCTGAGGAGGCGTTTTTATTACATTTATTTTTAGGCGCACCTAAAAATATTTTTTAAACCTTAGAAAAATGGCGAACAAAGGTGTATAATATGATTTGTTATTAGGTGGTTATTGATTCATTTATGAATTAAAAAATGAAAATGGGGAATAGGATTTATGTATTTAATGTCTAGTGATAATTGATTTAATCATTGAATTTTAAAATATATTGAAAAGAAAATTACTAAGATTAAATCATCTTAAAATATCCCTGAAATAACGTCCTAAAGATTAAAGGAAAGAGGTTATAAGTTATGCCAAAATTAATTTTATGTCGTCATGGACAAAGCGAGTGGAATGCTAAAAACTTATTTACTGGATGGGAAGATGTTAATTTATCTGAACAAGGTATTAATGAAGCGACTAGAGCAGGTGAAAAAGTAAGAGAAAATAACATTGCCATCGATGTAGCTTTTACATCGTTATTAACACGTGCTTTAGATACAACGCATTATATTTTAACTGAATCTAAACAACAATGGATTCCTGTATATAAAAGCTGGCGTTTAAATGAACGCCACTATGGTGGATTGCAAGGCTTAAATAAAGATGATGCTAGAAAAGAATTTGGAGAAGAACAAGTACATATTTGGCGTCGTTCTTATGATGTGAAACCGCCTGCTGAAACCGAAGAACAACGTGAAGCTTACTTAGCTGATCGTCGATATAATCATTTAGATAAACGTATGATGCCTTATTCTGAAAGTCTGAAAGATACTTTAGTTCGAGTGATACCATTTTGGACAGATCATATTTCACAATATTTGCTAGATGGTCAAACGGTATTAGTTTCTGCACACGGAAATTCAATTCGCGCATTGATTAAATATCTTGAAGATGTGTCAGATGAAGATATCATTAATTATGAAATTAAAACAGGTGCACCGCTTGTTTATGAATTAACGGATGATTTAGAAGTTATAGATAAATACTACTTATAAAAAAAGAGCTGCATGTACACAAGGAGTGAGTGTATATGCAGCTCTTAAATATGTGAAGTAATGTAAGGAAATAGTTAAGTATAGAGTTTATATTAACGAGCTAGGGATACTCGAAAATATAGTTAGACATACAATATAGTCAAATTAAAACAATTATTTCGCTCTTTTGTGTTGCTTAATAATCTTTAAAGCACGCTTTCTTGTTTTAATGTTAGGGCTATTTAAATTTCGACGAGCAGTCTGTAAATCTAATTTCATCTCTATCCCTCCTTGTAAATATATTATGACCGATAACTACTCATATGTAAATAGTAATGATTACGTTTTAAAGAAATTGTAATAAAGTCGTGCTAATTTTTTTGAAAATGGGTATAATTACCGGATATCTAAAAATGAGTGTCGTTTTTTAGATGGTGAGGGGGAAGCTTTAAATGTCGAAGAAACAAAAATTAACGATGATTATTACTATGCTGATGGGTGGATTTTTTGGATTATTAAATGAAACACTATTAGTGACGGCTTTACCAAGTATTATGAAAGACTTTGAAATTTCATATACACAAGTTCAATGGCTGACAACAGCTTTTTTATTGACTAATGGGATTGTTATTCCTTTGTCCGCGCTTGTTATACAACGTTATACAACAAGACAAGTGTTTTTAGTGGGTATTTCTATCTTTTTCTTAGGTACATTACTCGGCGGCTTGAGTCCGCACTTTGCAACATTATTAGTTGCTAGAATTATTCAGGCGTTAGGCGCAGGTATTATGATGCCATTGATGATGACAACGATTTTGGATGTTTTCCAACCGCATGAACGCGGTAAATATATGGGGATATTTGGTTTGGTAATTGGTTTAGCACCAGCTATTGGACCTACTCTTTCAGGTTACCTTGTTGAATATTTTAACTGGAGATCGCTTTTCCATGTTGTCGCTCCAATTGCAGCTGTTACATTTTTAATTGGATTTAAAACGATAAAAAATGTTGGAACTACAATTAAAGTACCTATTGATTTTATTTCTGTCATTTTTTCTGTACTAGGTTTCGGCGGGTTATTGTATGGAACGAGTTCAATTTCAGAAAAAGGTTTTGATAATCCTATCGTATTAGTATCTATGATTGGAGGCGTTGTTTTAGTCGCATTATTTGTATTACGTCAATATCGGCTATCAACACCATTATTAAATTTTGCAGTATTTAAAAATAAACAATTTACAGTTGGTATCATTATTATGGGTGTCACAATGGTATCGATGATTGGTTCGGAAACGATTTTACCTATCTTTGTGCAAAATTTATTGCATCGTTCAGCTTTAGATTCTGGGTTAACTTTATTACCAGGAGCAATTGTTATGGCATTTATGTCGATGACTTCGGGTGCTTTATATGAAAAGTTTGGTCCAAGAAAATTGGCTTTAGTCGGTATGGCGATTGTTGTTATTACTACGGCTTATTTTGTTGTAATGGATGAACAAACATCAACAATCATGTTGGCAACAGTTTATGCGATTCGAATGGTTGGTATCGCGTTAGGATTAATTCCAGTAATGACCCATACGATGAATCAATTAAAGCCAGAAATGAATGCACACGGTTCATCTATGACAAACACAGTACAACAAATTGCTGGTTCTATCGGAACAGCTGCATTAATTACTATTTTATCTCATGCAAGCAAAAACTTTTCTCCAACTATGTCAGACTATAATGGCATGAACAAAATTGATATGATGAATCAAATTAAAGTTGATACGATGTTGCATGGTTATCACGCTGGATTTTTATTTGCATTATTGATTACAGTTATTAGTTTCTTTTGTTCATTTATGTTACAAGGGAAGAAAAAAGAAGTTGATTCTCGTCAATAAATATAAGTTGCTAGCTATATAAAGCTTTTTAGCAAAAGTTCAACATATTGACTTATCCGGCATTTCAGATTAAAATATTTTTATTCCGATTAGAATAATAAGAATAAGGAGATATATTCTATGAAAAGACTTTTATTTGTGATGATAGCTTTCGTTTTCATATTGGCTGCATGCGGAAACAATTCGTCGAAAGACAAGGAAGCTAGTAAAGATAGCAAGACAATTAATGTTGGGACTGAGGGGACTTATGCACCATTTAGTTTCCACGATAAAGATGGTAAATTAACTGGTTACGATATTGATGTTATTAAAGCAGTGGCTAAAGAAGAAGGTTTAAAACTTAAATTTAATGAAACTTCTTGGGATTCTATGTTTGCAGGTTTAGACGCAGGGCGTTTTGATGTAATCGCGAACCAAGTAGGTATTAATCCTGATAGAGAAAAGAAATATAAATTTTCTAAGCCTTACACATTCTCAAGTGCTGTTTTAGTTATTCGTGAAAATGAAAAAGATATTAAAGATTTTGATGATGTTAAAGGTAAGAAGTTAGCACAAACATTCACATCTAATTATGGTAAATTAGCTAAGGATAAAGGTGCTGATATTACAAAAGTTGATGGCTTTAACCAATCAATGGATTTATTATTGTCTAAGCGTGTTGATGGTACATTTAATGATAGTCTGTCATACTTGGATTATAAAAAACAAAAACCTAATGCTAAGATCAAAGCAATCAAAGGTAATGCTGAACAAAGTAGATCTGCATTTGCATTTTCTAAAAAAGCAGATGATGAAACAGTTCAAAAATTCAATGATGGCTTGAAAAAAATCGAGGAAAACGGTGAATTAGCTAAAATAGGTAAGAAATGGTTTGGTCAAGATGTTTCTAAATCTAAATAGCGAACAACAACATGCGCTAGATGCTGCAAAACAAGCTTTCGGACCTATGCTAGAAGGTTTGGTCAAATATTCAATTCCTATTACATTAGTTACATTTGTTTTAGGATTGATTATTGCATTATTTACAGCATTAATGCGAATTTCAACGAGTAAAATTTTAAGAAGTATTTCACGTGTCTATGTATCTATTATTCGAGGAACACCAATGATAGTACAACTATTTATCATATTTTATGGTATTCCAGAATTAGGTAGATTATTAACAAATGACGCTGACAACCAATGGACATTGGCACCTGTAGTGGCTGCTATTATTGGTTTATCATTAAATGTAGGTGCGTATGCTTCGGAAATTATTCGTGGCGGTATTATTTCTATACCGAAAGGACAAACAGAAGCTGCATATTCCATCGGTATGACGTATGGTCAAACGATACAACGTATCATTTTACCGCAGGCAATTCGAGTGTCGATTCCTGCACTAGGTAATACATTTTTAAGTTTAATCAAAGATACATCATTATTAGGATTTATTTTAGTGGCTGAAATGTTTAGAAAAGCTCAAGAAGTTGCGTCTACAACATATGAATATTTAACAATTTATGTGTTAGTTGCGCTAATGTACTGGGTGGTATGCTTTATTATTTCAATTATCCAAGGTATCTATGAATCTTATATTGAAAGAGGGTATCGCTCATGATTCAATTGAACAATATCCATAAATCATTCAATGATGTTGAAGTCATCAAAGGTATTGATTTATCTGTTGAACAAGGTGAGGTTGTAACCTTAATCGGTCGATCTGGTTCAGGTAAAACAACATTGTTACGTATGATTAATGCATTAGAAATTCCAACTGAAGGTACAGTTTATGTTAACGGCAAAACATATACATCTAAAGATAAAAAATCACAAATAGAAGTTCGTAAACAGTCTGGTATGGTATTTCAAAGTTATAACCTTTTTCCGCATAAGACGGCATTAGAAAATGTAATGGAAGGTCTTATCACAGTTAAAAAGTTGAAAAAGGATGAGGCACGTGGGAAATCACTTGAGTTACTTGAGAAAGTTGGTTTAACACATGTCAAAGATCAACGTCCACATGCATTATCAGGTGGTCAACAACAACGTGTTGCTATTGCAAGAGCACTAGCAATGAACCCTAAAGTGATGTTGTTTGATGAACCAACATCTGCACTTGATCCTGAACTTGTGAATGATGTTTTAAAGGTTATTAAAGATTTGGCTAATGAAGGCATGACAATGGTCATTGTGACACATGAAATGCGTTTTGCTAAAGAAGTATCTAATAACATTGTATTTATTCATGAAGGCATGATCGGAGAACAAGGGGCTCCAGAAGAGATGTTCAATCGTCCGAAAACAGAAGAATTAAGACGTTTCTTAAATGTTATAAATGAAGAATAATCAAATAAAACCACGTATCATGTTTTAGTATGGTGATGATGCCATATACATGATGCGTGGTTCTTTGTTATGTTGTCATAATCTTGGAGCGATATTTTAACGACGTTTATGATTTAAGTATGTTTGTACCTTATATAGTAATGGTTTGATAGGCTTAATAAAGTCGCCGATATACTCTTCTACATGTGCGTTAAAACCTTTTTTGAATTGTTGTACGCCATAATCTTCTGATGACTCTGAAAAGTCACCGGTAATACCATAAAAATTATAGCGATTAATATGATGCGCTTTAGCAAACTTAATCATTTCCCACTGCAAATGGTAGGCACCCATATAAGCATTATATTTAGGGTTTGAACCACTAGATAAGTAATAAACTTCATGCTCATTGTAGATAAACAAAGCAGAAGCTAAGTTTAAGACTGCACCATCTTGTTCAATTTGTTCTATTGTATTGTCGATTTTACGCTTATTGCTATTTAGCTGTTGTTCTAGCTGTGTGCGTTTCGTTTTATTTTTCTTTGAATTAGGACTTTCTTCCAATGCCTCTTCAACACCTGAAAGTTCAGCCGTTAATTGCTGTTGCTTTAATTGTAACGTTTTTAAATACTCGTTTAAATCAATATAAGCCAACTTTAACATGGCGTGGTCATCGTATAACTTTTGCATTTCTTCAAAGTATGGTAACTCACGGAATTTGAAACCATGCTTTTCTTCGGCCATATGGAATAAGTCGAAAAAAGTTTGCGTTTCATCAATCGTTAACGTTTTAGTTTTGACACCAATATCATATGTTTTTTTAATATTACGTCTCGTTTGATAATCCATTTCTTTTAATAACTGGTCTTCTGTTTTATCCTTTAAATCTAATACAGATAACCAACGGATTTGACTCATTGAATCATAACCGACTGGAAAACCTTGATGCTTATAGCCTAATGTGTCCATTGTTCTAACAAATGCTCGGTTGTCATAAGACTTAACAATTTCACCGTCTGCATTGCGTAAATTTTCAATTAAATATGGATCTACAAGGACATATAAACAATTTTGTTTCTTCAAATATGAAGTTAATGATTTAAAGAAAAATGCTACTAATGATTGATTTGTATAATCCATCACTGGCCCGCGATGTGTATAAAAATATTTGAAAAATTTAAGTGTGCGTGCTTCTGTCAATAAGCATCCTGCAATCACTTGACCATTGTCATCTTTAACCCCTACAAGATGCACATCGCCTTTTAAATCAACTCTATGATTGTAATGAATAGCTGATTGTGTGTAATGTGAAAAATGCTTTGTTGTAAACGCATTGAACTCATCCGAAGTCAACGTTACAAAGTTCATTTTATCCCATCCCTCTCTGAATTGAACTGTAATTTTTGAATTTATTTATAATGCTATTTTTTTATTTTATCAAAAACTGATTGTAAATACACATAGAAAATGAAATATATTTTTCTTTGACTATACATAACTGTTATTTCTTTGGATATTTATATTAAATGCATTGGTAGTAGTTGTAGCGCATTGATGTTTGACGGTGTATAGTATTAATTATATTGAAAGTTAGTTGGAAGTTGATAGTAGGAGTGGGAGCATTGAAGCGATTTGTGGCGACGGTATTATTATTACTAGTCTTTATATCAGGATGTGGTAATGATAAATATGTGAAAGAAATAGATGAAGCAGTTAAAATTCAAAATCAAAAACAAGAACAACTTGCCAAAAAAGGCAACGGTGATCGTGTTGATCATTTTGAACGCAAAGATGCTAATATTTATGTCTATGATAAGGATAAAATTATCATTTTAGCTTATAAACCTTTGAGTAATGATGATGAAGTGCATTATTATGCATATGATTTTAGTGATAAACGTGTATCATATAAGCAAGATTTTGATTCGAGACGATATTATCAACAACATGATGCGGATTATCATGAAGAAAATATGACGAACTAGATATGAGCAGGAGTTATTATGACTAAAAAATTACTAACATTATTTATAGTGAGCATGTTAATTTTAACAGCTTGCGGTAAAAAAGAATCAGCAACGACATCCTCGAAAAACGGCAAACCATTAGTTGTCATATATGGCGACTATAAATGTCCTTATTGTAAAGAATTAGATGAAAAAGTCATGCCAAAGTTGCGTAAAAATTATATAGATAATCACAAAGTGGAATACCAATTTGTCAATTTAGCTTTCTTAGGTAAAGACTCAATTGTTGGTTCGCGTGCGAGTCATGCAGTATTGATGTATGCACCTAAATCATTTTTAGATTTTCAAAAGCAATTATTTGTTGCCCAGCAAGATGAAAATAAAGAATGGTTAACAAAAGAACTATTAGATAAACATATTAAACAACTGCATTTAGATAAAGAGACGGAAAATAAAATTATAAAAGATTACAAGACAAAAGATAGCAAGTCTTGGAAAGCTGCAGAGAAAGATAAAAAAATAGCGAAAGATAATCATATAAAAACGACACCAACTGCATTTATTAATGGCGAGAAAGTTGAAGATCCATATGATTATGAAAGTTATGAGAAGTTATTAAAAGATAAAATCAAATAGTCTTAATTGTTGAGATCAGTAAGTGATACCAATTTATTAGGACAATACGAAAAGGCAATTTCTATTAGCGATATGATAGAGATTGTCTTTTTAATGTATGAAGTCTAAATAGGTGGAAATTATCATGTAAACATTGTTTAGTAGGGAATCAGTACAGGATAGGTATTGATTCTTCCCCGTGCGAAATCTTGATTAGTAGTTTTTTTCTGTGTCGCTTGTTTTATTGTACAGATATTTGTACAATTGAGGTGTGTTAAAAGGAGGCGATAAATATGATTATTAAAAATTATTCATACGCTCGACAGAATTTAAAGGCACTTATGACAAAAGTAAATGATGATAGTGATATGGTAACTGTAACATCTACTGATGATAAAAACGTAGTAATCATGTCAGAATCAGATTATAACTCCATGATGGAAACACTTTACCTCCAACAGAACCCAAATAATGCTGAACACTTAGCTCAATCAATTGCAGATCTAGAACGTGGGAAAACTATAACGAAAGATATAGATGTATAATGGCTAGGTTAAATATTACGTTTTCGCCTCAAGCCTTTGAAGATTATAAGTATTTTCAGCAGAACGATAAAAAAATGGTGAAGAAGATTAATGAGTTACTTAAAAGTATTGACAGAAATGGTGCATTGGAAGGTATAGGTAAGCCTGAAAAGTTAAAATCGAATCTGACTGGGTATTATAGTAGACGTATCAATCACGAACATAGATTGGTTTATACAGTAGATGACAATCATATAAAAATAGCATCATGTAAATACCATTATTAAATCTAAAAGTCACACTATAAAAATAGGGTAAGTTATTTTAGGACAATATGAAAAGGCAATTTCTATTAGCAATATGATAGAGATTGTCTTTTTTCTTATATTATGACGTTCGTAAATACTATAAAGTTTTCTGTATCATATTTGTACAATAGTCATGTATTAGATAAAACGAAAAGTGGTAAATACCTAAAGTATGATTCGACTTTATATTATTTATAAAAACAGTGCTTGTATTTTAAGTAGCATGAGTATATAATTTTAAAACGTAAAGATTACTATTTAGGAGGGTGACTATGAAAAAGAAATTAGGTATGTTACTTCTTGTACCAGCCGTAACTTTATCATTAGCTGCATGTGGGAATGATGATGGAAAAGATAAAGATGGCAAGGTAACAATTAAAACGACAGTTTATCCATTGCAATCATTTGCAGAGCAAATTGGTGGAAAACACGTGAAGGTATCATCAATCTATCCAGCAGGGACAGATTTACATAGCTATGAACCAACACAAAAAGATATATTAAGTGCAAGCAAGTCAGACTTGTTTATGTATACAGGGGATAATTTAGATCCGGTTGCTAAGAAAGTTGCATCTACTATCAAAGATAAAGATAAAAAACTGTCTTTAGAGGATAAATTAGATAAAGCAAAGCTTTTAACTGATCAACACGAGCATGGTGAAGAGCATGAACATGAGGGACATGATCATGAGAAAGAAGAACATCATCATCATCATGGTGGATATGATCCACACGTATGGTTAGATCCTAAAATTAACCAAACTTTCGCTAAAGAAATTAAAGATGAATTAGTGAAAAAAGATCCAAAACATAAAGATGACTATGAGAAAAACTACAAAAAATTAAACGACGATCTTAAGAAAATTGATAACGATATGAAGCAAGTTACAAAAGATAAGCAAGGTAATGCAGTATTCATTTCACATGAATCAATTGGATACTTAGCTGATCGTTATGGTTTTGTTCAAAAAGGTATTCAAAACATGAATGCTGAAGATCCATCACAAAAAGAATTAACTAAAATTGTTAAAGAAATTAGAGATAGCAATGCTAAATATATTCTTTACGAAGATAATGTTGCGAATAAAGTGACTGAAACAATTCGTAAAGAAACAGATGCGAAGCCTTTAAAATTCTACAACATGGAGTCTTTAAATAAAGAACAACAGAAAAAAGATAATATTACGTATCAATCATTAATGAAATCTAATATTGAAAATATCGGTAAAGCTTTAGACAGTGGTGTTAAAGTGAAAGACGACAAAGCTGAAAGTAAACATGACAAAGCAATTTCTGATGGGTATTTTAAAGATGAGCAAGTTAAAGACCGTGAATTAAGCGATTATGCTGGTGAATGGCAATCTGTTTACCCTTACTTAAAAGACGGTACGCTTGATGAAGTGATGGGACATAAAGCTGAAAATGATCCGAAGAAATCTGCTAAAGATTTAAAAGCTTATTATGACAAAGGATATAAAACTGATATTACTAACATTGATATAAAAGGAAATGAAATTACATTTACTAAAGATGGTAAGAAACACACTGGTAAATATGAATACAATGGTAAGAAAACATTGAAATATCCTAAAGGTAACCGTGGCGTGAGATTTATGTTTAAATTGGTCGATGGTAATGATAAAGACTTACCGAAATTCATCCAATTTAGCGATCACAACATTGCACCTAAAAAGGCAGAACACTTCCATATCTTTATGGGTAATGATAATGACGCGTTATTAAAAGAAATGGATAACTGGCCAACATATTATCCTTCAAAATTAAATAAAGACCAAATCAAAGAAGAAATGTTAGCGCATTAATTCAACAGGTTTGCACACTCTACTCAACTGTTAATAGCTGAATAGAGTGTGTTTTTTATTTCGTAGTTATCAATTTCAACAGAGGGAATGATTAATATTACTATAGTTTATAACAAATGATTTGGTAACATATGTTACTCAATGCATGTTAAGATGAGTAAATATAAAAGATAGGGAGTGGGAAGATGACGATTAAAGTTGAAGATAATAAAATTATTTTTTCAAGAACGATAGAAGCACCGATTGAAAAGGTGTTTGATGCCTATACGACAAAAGCATTATTTGAAAAATGGTTTCATCCAAAAGACGCTAGTACCAAAGTGTTTCGCTTTAATGCTGTTTCAGGTGGTGATGCATTTTATGCGATTAAAACACCTACAATGACCAGCTATACATTAGCAGAATATAAAACGGTTAAGCGTCCATATTTAATTGAATATATTGACTCATTTGCGACACCTCAAGGTGCAAAAGATACAAAAATGCCAAGCATGAAAATTACTTTGTCATTTTCCAAGAGCAATACAACGAAAACGACAGTGACATCAACATCGGTATTTCCAACAAAAGAAGTCGCTCAACAAGTCATAAACATGGGTGTTGAACAAGGTATGAATCAAACTTTAGATCAACTTGATGCATTATTGAAATAAAGTTGTTGAAAATATGTAAAAACTTTTTTGTTTCATTCGGTTTATAATAATCTTGTAATATTATAAAAATGAGGGATGATTCGATGGTAGAACGTTATATCAAAGTTTTAATATTATATATTTTCACAACACTACTATCTTCTATTTCAGTAACGTCAAAATGTGTACCTAATAAAGTTATAAGGTTTATTTTACGTACTGCAATTGGTTACAGTGTATTTGCATATGGTTTACATTACTTTTCAAATTTAAAAAAGAATAAGTAATACTTTACATAAAGCGAGATAAAATGAGCGTCGTAATATCTTAAATCATAAAGATATTAGCCAATCACGTGATTTATCTCGCTGTTTTTATGAAAGAAAACTACATTTTTGAGAGAATAAAAAGATTTTTCTGAAATTTAAACTATCAATTACATTGAATTACTAATATAATTAGAAAGTAAATTTTATTTGATCAAAGTAAATGGGGGAAGTACTGTGATAGAAAATAAGAAAACAGTTGAAGATACATATTCAACAGGCGCAATTGTTGATTCAATATCATCTTCAGTACAAATGAAGCAAGTAATGGTACAGCAAACACCTAGCCGATATATGCTTAAAGCAATGATGGCCGGATTTTTACTCTCAATCGTTACTGTATTTATGTTCGGAATAAAGACGCAGTTTGCGAGTACTCACGTAGATGGACTTATCAATTTAATGGGAGCCATTGCGTTTAGTTTAGGTTTGATTTTAGTTGTATTAACTAACTCTGAATTATTAACAAGTAACTTCATGTACTTTACAGTAGGCTGGTATTATAAAGTCGTTTCTGTTAAGAAGATGACTTGGATTTTATTATATTGTTTCTTAGGAAATATTTTAGGTGGGTTTGTGTTATTTTTCTTAATGAAATTTGCGCATGTCATGACACCTGAAATGACACAAGCTTTAACAGCTTTAGTTCAGAAAAAGACTGTTGATTCAACATGGTTGAATATTTTTACAAAAGGTATTTTCTGTAACTTCTTTATTAATATTGGTATTTTCATCTCTATGCAATTCAAAGGCGGCTTAACAAAGGCATTCTTCATAGCTTGTGGTGTCGTGGTCTTTGTATACATGGGATATGAGCACGTTGTGTTCAATGCAGGTCTATATGCAGGTATGGTATTCTTTAACCTTGATGCAGTTTCATGGTTACACGTTTTAAAAAATATCGTTTTTGCTTTCTTAGGTAACTTTGTCGGTGGCGGTATTTTTGTAGGTCTCGTTTATGCTTTCTTAAATGGTAAGCGTAATCGTTTAGAGCAACAATAATTAAGATGTAGTGATTAAATAGCGTAACAATGAATCATTCTTCCAAACCATTCATGAATTTGAATGGTTTTTTACGTTGAGAGAGTAATTTTTAATAAGTTTCATGAGAGTATTGGTGTATTCAGATGAAGCATACTTTCTGACATGTGATCAATTTATTGATACACTTTGATGGATATTTATTTTAAAAATAAAATATGGTTAAATCATTTAAAAAAGAGTGGGGATTAATATGACAAAAACGATGATTCGACTCGCAAGTGAACAAGATGCAGAAAAATTGCAACAACTCATGCATGAAGCATTTACGCCTCTAAGAGAACTAGGTATTGATTGGCCTTCGGTTAATGCTAATTTAGATGCTGTTAAAGAAAATATAGATAAAAATACTACATTTGTCATGACAATTGATGATGAAATTATATCTACGATTACGGTTAGATATCCTTGGGGAAGTGTGAAAAGTATTTCGGGTTATCCTTTTGTCTGGTGGTTTGCGACAAATCCTGAGTATGAAGGGAAAGGCTATGGTAGCCAATTACTTACTTATGTTGAAGAAGCATTTTTGCGAGATACGTTAAAGTCAGCGGCAGTTACTTTAGGTACATCTGCAAGATTGCATCCGTGGTTACTTAAAATTTATGAAAAAAGAGGTTATGAAATATACAGCGAACATGAAAATGATGATGGCGATTTAGGTGTGATCATGCGCAAAGTATTGATACCCGAGCGCTTTGACGAAACAATATTAGGCCAACCACCATTTTAAGATAATAATATACACTACAAGCGACCGATATATTAATGCTTGCTCAAATAAATGTTGAGTAGGGATTCATATATCGGTCGCTTTTTTTGATTTAACAAAAAGGGAAAATGTATAAGGAATATGCATGACTACAGGCATCAGGGAATTCCCTGATTTTACATTATAATGTGATTCTTTTCACAAAAACAAAATGATTTGGTATACAATACGTGTGAAAGGGTTGGTAAATGTGAATGGGAATATCATTGTTGCACATGGCATGAGGCACGGACGACAGAATCAAGCGTTAGAAGCATTTATTTCTGAATTAGTAAAAGATGATATACATCACTATGATATTGCGTTTTTAGAAAGTGAGCATCAGGATTTAGAGACGGTAATGACGACGTTGATTCAAAGTGGGGTTGACCATTTTAAAATTGTACCATTGCTAATCTTTAGTGCAATGCATTATCTCAAGGATATACCGAATATCGTTCATGAAATGAAACGACGGTATCCAGACATAAAGGTAGAAGTAAGCGAGCCACTTGGCACACATCCTTTAATGAGACGATTAATTGAACAACGTATTTGTGACGCATTAGCAGGTGACGAACAACAAGTTGGAGTTATGGTTGTTGCACACGGCAATATTAATGGAAAGTTTACTAAGGCACACGAAGAGTTACAAATATGCGCTCAAAATTTGCAAATTAGCAAGCCGACATATGCGAGAACGCTATATGGAGAGATTAGTTTTACACATGATTTAGAAAGCATCTCGAAACGGTATCAAAAATTGATTGTCGTACCATTATTTTTATATGACGGAAGACTTGTTAACAAAGTGAAGCAGCAAATGAATGACATGGTTATTAATACAGATATACACTTCACACCTTCAATTAACTTCGACCCAATTTTAAAGCAAATCATTAACGATAGATTAGAAAGCTTAATGATTCCAATGAAAATATAAAAGCACTAACGAAAAATTAATACCTTTTTTTGAAATAAATATTATGGAGTAAAGGGGCATATTTTATGGCAAAGCAAAAACTAGTAATGATTGGTAACGGTATGGCGGGCATTCGAACAATCGAAGAAATATTAGAGCGCGCCAACGATTTATATGATATTACGGTAATAGGTAAAGAACCTTATCCAAACTATAACCGCATCATGCTTTCAAATATTTTACAAAATAAAATGACAGTTGAAGAAACAATTATGAATCCATATGAGTGGTATGAGGAACATGGTATCGAGTTAATTACAAATGATCCTGTAATTGAAGTAGATAGAGCAAATCAATCAGTTACTACTGCAAATGGTATTGAAGTATCATACGATAAATTGATTTTTGCGACAGGTTCTAAAGCATTCGTCATTCCAGTTCCAGGTTCGACATTACCGAGTGTAATTGGTTGGAGAACGATTGATGATACTGAACAAATGATGAACATTGCTAAGACTAAAAAGAAAGCAATTGTAATTGGTGGAGGATTACTAGGTTTAGAGTGTGCACGTGGTTTATTAGATCAAGGTATGGAAGTAACGGTGTTACATTTAGCTGAATGGTTGATGGAAATGCAACTAGACCGTAAAGCTGGAAATATGCTTAAAGCAGATCTAGAAAAGCAAGGTATGAAGTTTGAAATGCAAGCCAACACAACTGAAATCTTAGGAGAAGATGATGTTGAGGGTGTTAAATTGGCTGATGGACGCGAGATTCCGGCAGACTTAGTTGTTATGGCAGTAGGTATACGACCATACACAGAAGTAGCCAAAGAATCAGGTCTAGATGTTAATCGTGGTATTGTTGTCAATGATGTGATGCAAACAAGTGATAGCAATGTATATGCAGTTGGTGAATGTGCAGAACATAACGGCAAAGTTTATGGACTCGTTGCACCACTATATGAACAAGGTAAAGTATTAGCTGATCATTTAACAAATAAAGAAACGAACGGATACAAGGGATCAACAACATTTACGTCATTAAAAGTTTCTGGGTGTGACTTGTATAGTGCTGGTCAAATTGTAGAAAATGCAGAAATTAAAGGTATTGAAATATTTAATAGTGTTGATAATAACTATAAAAAAATCTTTTTAAAAGACGGTAATGTAGTTGGTGCAGTACTATATGGTGATATCGATGATGGTTCACGCTTTTATAACATGATGAAAAAAGGTGAATCCACTGAAGATTACACACTTGTATCATTGCTTACTAAAGGTGGAGAAGAGGCATCGCTATCAATTGCTGATATGGCTGATGATGAAACAATTTGTGGTTGTAATGGTGTTGATAAAGGTACTATAGTAAATGCGATTACGGAAAATGGCTTTACAACAGTTGAAGAAGTAACGGCTAAAACAAAAGCGGGGAATTCATGTGGTAAATGTAAACCGCAAATTGCTCAAATATTGCAGCACACCTTAGGAGATGACTTTGTTGCCGCAAAACCTGCTGGTATATGTGGTTGTACTGATTTGACACGCGATCAAATAGTAACGCAAATAAGAGCGAAAGGTTTAAAAACATCTAAAGAAGTTCGACATGTTTTAAACTTTAAAAACAAAGGTGGATGTCCAAAATGTCGACCTGCGATTAACTATTATTTGAACATGGTTTATCCACATGATCATGAAGATGAAAGAGAATCAAGATTTGCTAACGAACGTTACCATGCGAATATTCAAAATGATGGTACATTTTCTGTTATACCTCAAATGCGTGGGGGTGTTACAGATGCAGACCAACTGATTCGTCTAGGAGAAGTGGCTAAGAAATATCATGTGCCACTAGTTAAAGTGACAGGTTCACAACGTGTTGGTTTGTATGGAGTTAAAAAAGAAGAATTACCAAATATATGGGAAGACCTAGGTATGCGTTCAGCATCAGCTTATGGTAAGAAAACACGCTCAGTTAAAAGCTGTGTTGGTAAAGAGTTTTGTCGATTTGGTACGCAATACACGACACGACTTGGCATTCGTTTAGAAAAAACATTTGAATACATCGATACACCTCATAAATTCAAAATGGGTGTATCAGGCTGCCCAAGAAGTTGTGTTGAATCAGGTGTTAAAGATTTTGGTATTATCTCAGTTGAAAATGGATTCCAAATCTATATCGGTGGTAATGGTGGTACAGAAGTTGAAAAAGCTGAATTTTTAACAACTGTAGAAACAGAAGATGAAGTAATCAAATTATGTGGTGCTTTGATGCAATATTATCGCGAAACAGGTATATATGCTGAAAGAACAGCGCCATGGTTAAGAAGACTTGGATTTGAAAATGTAAAAGAAGTCTTACTTGACCCAGAAAGACAAAATGAACTATTTGAACGCATTATGGATGCTAAAAAAGCAGTCGAAGCTGAACCTTGGGAAGCAATAACTAGCAATGCGCAAGCACGTAAAATTTTTGAAGTGGAGAAGGTGTAATACATGGAAACAAAAGAAAAAATTAAAGTGACAACTATAGATGAATTAACACCCCTAATTGGAAAAAAGGTTATTGTCAAAGACAAAGAGGTAGGATTGTTTTTAACAGAAAGTGGCAAAATTCATGCGATTCACAATATCTGTCCACACAAACAAGGACCATTGTCTGAAGGGACAGTGAGTGGGGAATATGTATTTTGCCCGCTCCACGATCAAAAAATTGATTTAAACACAGGTATTGTTCAAGAACCTGATGAAGGTTGCGTAGATGTTTATGAGGTAGAAGTTACAGACGGGAACGTATATATATGTCTGTAGAGGAATATGGCAAGGTTTACTTGATAGGTGCGGGCCCAGGTAATCCGAATTATTTGACTAAAAAGGCTGAGCGTTTAATACGTGAAGCGGATGTCATTCTATATGATCGATTAGTGAATCCGTTAATTTTACAATATGCGAATTTGACTACTGAAATTATCGATGTTGGTAAAAAGCCGTATGCAAAACATATTCAGCAAGAAAAAATAAATGACTGTATCGTGGAAGCAGCGCGTCGATATAACAAGGTTGTTAGACTTAAAGGTGGCGATCCAGCGATATTTGGTCGTGTGCAAGAAGAAGTCGACACACTAAATGAACATCATATTGCGTTTGAAATTGTACCAGGGGTGACATCAGCGAGCGCAGCAGTTGCTACTATGCAGACAGGTTTGACAATGCGTACAGTTGCTAAAAGTGTGACATTTTCTACAGGTCACTTTAAAGATTCAGAAGAAAATGAAGTGGATGTCAATTCCTTAGTGAATGGTGGCACGTTAGCAATTTATATGGGGGTAAAACGTTTAGGGAAAATTATCACACAGATACAACAATACACAGATATTGATTACCCGATAGCGATTGTCTTTCAAGCATCGTGTTTTAACGAGTTTGTTGTTAAGGGGCGTTTAAGTAATATTATTTCAAAATTGCAACACTATTCAATTGAGGCGAAACCAGGTATATGTATTATTGGGGAAGTTGTTGGTTATACTGAAAACACTCCTAAATCATATGATTCTATGAAGCAATTTTATGTAGTAAGTGGTTCTAAACATGACGCCCTTATGCTCTGTGAACATTTATATGACGAAGGTTATGGCTGTTTGCTAAACCCAAATGATACATCGAATGGCACATATCATTCGTCGCAATATGATTACTATGATGCATTTATTAAGCAGCAAGAAAATGTAACATATATTTCAACCGATCGTGCAGATGCTAATACAGTGTTATGTCACTAATTTATAAAAAATAAATGAATAAGTAAGGTTTCAACCGAGAGAATATATTCGTGTTGAAGCCTTATTTGTCGTTGTGCCAAATTTGAACGATTTAGATTGGCAATAAGCACGACCATACATGATTGTGTATTATTTCAATGAAATCCCGTTATTGATAGGGAAATTCCTTAAGTAATTAGGTGATTCCCTAATATTTTATGTTTGTGAAAAAATGTACAATCTAATTAAAGCAATAGTCTTGGGCATTTTAAAGTATTTAAAAACACGACATCTACACATCGTATTTTTATACGTAGGAGGATATAAATATGGGAAAATTTGGATTGAATTTCTTTAAGCCAACAGAAAAATTTAATGGGAATTGGTCGATCCTAGAAAGTAAAAGTAGAGAATGGGAAAAAATGTACAGAGAACGTTGGAGCCACGATAAAGAAGTAAGAACAACACATGGTGTTAACTGTACAGGCTCATGTTCTTGGAAAGTATTTGTGAAAAATGGTGTGATTACCTGGGAAAATCAACAAACTGACTATCCAAGTTGTGGTCCGGATATGCCTGAATACGAACCGAGAGGATGTCCACGAGGTGCGTCATTCTCTTGGTATGAATACAGTCCGCTTCGAATCAAATATCCATATATTCGTGGAAAACTCTGGGATTTATGGACTGAAGCATTAGAAGAAAACAATGGTAATCGCGTTGCTGCATGGGCGTCTATTGTTGAAAATGAAGACAAAGCCAAACAATATAAGCAAGCCCGAGGTATGGGAGGGCACGTGCGTTCAAATTGGAAAGACGTTACAGAGATAATCGCAGCACAATTACTGTATACAATAAAAAAATATGGTCCAGATCGAATCGCAGGATTTACACCTATTCCAGCGATGTCAATGATTAGTTATGCAGCAGGTGCTCGATTCATCAATTTGCTTGGTGGTGAAATGCTTAGTTTTTATGACTGGTATGCAGATTTACCACCTGCCTCTCCACAAATTTGGGGAGAGCAAACAGATGTGCCTGAATCAAGCGACTGGTATAACGCATCATACATTATTATGTGGGGGTCTAATGTACCTTTAACACGTACTCCGGATGCACATTTTATGACTGAAGTCCGCTATAAAGGTACAAAAGTCATTTCAGTAGCACCAGATTACGCAGAAAATGTGAAATTTGCAGATAACTGGCTAGCACCGAATCCTGGTTCAGATGCTGCAATTGCACAAGCAATGACGCATGTTATTTTACAAGAACATTATGTTAATCAACCTAATGAACGCTTTATAAATTACGCCAAACAATATACAGATATGCCGTTTATTATCATGCTGGATGAAGATGAAAACGGATATAAAGCGGGTCGATTTTTAAGAGCGAGTGACTTAGGTCAAACAACAGAGCAAGGCGAATGGAAGCCAGTTATTCATGATGCAATCAGCGATAGTTTAGTAGTACCTAATGGCACAATGGGTCAACGTTGGGAAGAAGGTAAGAAGTGGAACTTAAAACTAGAAACAGAAGATGGTTCTAAAATTAACCCTACATTATCAATGACAGAAGGTGGATACGAATTAGAAACAATTCAATTCCCATACTTTGATAGTGATGGAGATGGGATATTCAATCGTCCAATTCCAACTCGACAAGTCACTTTAGCAAATGGTGACAAAGTCCGTATTGCTACAATTTTTGATTTAATGGCAAGTCAATATGGCGTACGTCGTTTTGATCATAAATTAGAATCAAAAGGATACGACGATGCAGAATCAAAATATACACCTGCTTGGCAAGAAGCCATTTCAGGCGTAAAACAAAGTGTTGTCATTCAAGTAGCGAAAGAATTTGCGCAAAACGCTATCGATACTGAAGGGCGTTCAATGATTATCATGGGTGCGGGTATTAACCATTGGTTTAACTCAGATACGATTTATCGTTCAATCTTAAACTTAGTTATGTTATGTGGCTGTCAAGGTGTGAATGGTGGCGGTTGGGCTCACTATGTGGGACAAGAAAAATGTCGTCCGATTGAAGGATGGAGTACTGTCGCATTTGCGAAAGACTGGCAAGGACCACCACGTTTGCAAAACGGAACAAGTTGGTTCTATTTTGCAACAGACCAATGGAAATATGAAGAGTCAAATGTAGATCGTTTAAAATCTCCATTAGCTAAAACAGAGGAGTTAAAGCATCAACATCCAGCTGATTATAATGTTTTAGCAGCTAGACTTGGTTGGTTACCATCATATCCACAATTTAATAAAAATAGTTTGTTGTTTGCAGAAGAAGCTAAAGATGAAGGCATTGAGTCGAATGAGGCAATTTTAAAACGCGCGATAGATGAAGTTAAGTCAAAACAAACGCAATTTGCGATAGAAGATCCGGATTTGAAAAAGAATCATCCGAAATCACTGTTTATATGGCGCTCAAATCTAATCTCAAGTTCTGCAAAAGGTCAAGAATACTTTATGAAGCATTTACTTGGCACAAAATCAGGTTTATTAGCTACACCAAATGAAGATGAAAAGCCAGAAGAAATTACGTGGCGTGAGGAAACAACAGGGAAATTAGATTTAGTCGTTTCTTTAGATTTCAGAATGACAGCAACACCTTTATATTCTGACATTGTATTGCCAGCAGCGACTTGGTATGAGAAGCATGATTTATCATCTACAGATATGCATCCATATGTACATCCTTTTAATCCAGCTATTGATCCATTATGGGAATCGCGTTCAGACTGGGATATTTATAAAACGTTGGCAAAAGCATTTTCAGAAATGGCAAAAGACTATTTACCTGGAACGTTTAAAGATGTTGTGACAACTCCGCTTAGTCATGATACAAAGCAAGAAATTTCAACACCATACGGCGTAGTGAAAGATTGGTCGAAGGGTGAAATTGAAGCGGTACCTGGACGTACAATGCCTAACTTTGCAATTGTAGAACGCGACTACACTAAAATTTACGACAAATATGTCACGCTTGGTCCTGTACTTGAAAAAGGGAAAGTTGGAGCACATGGTGTAAGTTTCGGTGTCAGTGAACAATATGAAGAATTAAAAAGTATGTTAGGTACGTGGAGTGATACAAATGATGATTCTGTGAGAGCGAATCGTCCACGTATTGATACAGCACGTAATGTAGCTGATGCAATACTAAGTATTTCATCTGCTACGAATGGTAAATTATCACAAAAATCATATGAAGATCTCGAAGAACAAACTGGAATGCCGTTAAAAGATATTTCTAGCGAACGCGCTGCTGAGAAAATTTCGTTTTTAAATATAACTTCACAACCACGAGAAGTAATACCGACAGCAGTATTCCCAGGTTCAAATAAACAAGGTCGACGATATTCACCATTTACAACGAATATAGAACGTCTAGTACCTTTTAGAACATTAACAGGACGTCAAAGTTATTATGTGGATCACGAAGTTTTCCAACAATTTGGGGAGAGCTTACCAGTATATAAACCGACATTGCCGCCAATGGTATTTGGGAATAGAGATAAGAAAATTAAAGGTGGTACAGATGCTTTGGTACTGCGTTATTTAACGCCTCATGGAAAATGGAATATACACTCAATGTATCAAGATAATAAGCATATGTTGACACTATTTAGAGGTGGTCCAACGGTTTGGATATCAAATGAAGATGCTGAAAAACACGATATCCAAGATAATGATTGGCTAGAAGTGTATAACCGTAATGGTGTTGTAACGGCAAGAGCAGTTATTTCGCATCGTATGCCTAAAGGTACAATGTTTATGTATCATGCACAAGATAAACATATTCAAACGCCTGGGTCAGAAATTACAGATACACGTGGTGGTTCACACAACGCGCCGACTAGAATCCATTTGAAACCAACACAACTAGTCGGAGGATACGCACAAATTAGTTATCACTTTAATTATTATGGACCAATTGGGAACCAAAGGGATTTATATGTAGCAGTTAGAAAGATGAAGGAGGTTAATTGGCTTGAAGATTAAAGCGCAAGTTGCGATGGTATTAAATTTAGATAAATGCATAGGATGCCATACGTGTAGTGTGACATGTAAAAACACTTGGACAAATCGTCCAGGTGCTGAGTACATGTGGTTCAACAACGTAGAAACGAAGCCAGGTGTAGGGTATCCGAAACGTTGGGAAGACCAAGAACACTACAAAGGTGGTTGGGTACTAAATCGTAAAGGGAAACTTGAATTAAAATCTGGAAGTAGAATTTCAAAAATTGCTTTAGGTAAAATTTTTTATAACCCAGATATGCCATTAATTAAAGATTATTATGAGCCATGGAACTATAATTATGAACATTTAACAACTGCGAAATCAGGGAAGCATTCGCCAGTTGCTAGAGCGTATTCAGAAATTACAGGGGATAACATTGAAATTGAATGGGGACCT
This sequence comes from Staphylococcus sp. MZ3, assembly GCF_018622755.1. Taxonomy (NCBI): domain Bacteria; kingdom Bacillati; phylum Bacillota; class Bacilli; order Caryophanales; family Staphylococcaceae; genus Staphylococcus; species Staphylococcus sp. MZ3. Next base: position 2,438,938 of record NZ_CP076026.1, on the reverse strand, counting down.
AACTGGGAAGATGACTTAGCAGGTGGTCATGTTACAGGTCCAAAAGATCCTAACATCCAAAAAATAGAAGAAGATATTAAATTCCAATTTGACGAAACTTTTATGATGTATTTACCACGTTTATGTGAACATTGCTTGAATCCAAGTTGCGTTGCATCGTGTCCTTCAGGTGCTATGTATAAACGTGATGAAGATGGCATTGTATTAGTTGACCAAGACGCATGTCGTGGATGGCGTTACTGTATGACAGGTTGTCCATATAAGAAAGTTTACTTCAATTGGAAAACGAACAAAGCTGAAAAGTGTACATTCTGTTTCCCGAGAATCGAGGCGGGTATGCCTACGGTATGCTCTGAAACTTGTACAGGACGTATGCGTTACTTAGGTGTTTTATTATATGATGCAGATCGAGTTCATGAAGCGGCTTCAGCAGTAGACGAGAAAGATTTATACGAAAAACAATTAGATATATTCTTAAATCCATTTGACGAAGAAGTCATTGCTCAAGCTGAAAAAGATGGTATTGGTTATGATTGGATTGAAGCTGCACAAAACTCTCCTATTTATAAGTTAGCAATTGAATATAAACTTGCATTTCCGTTACATCCTGAATTTAGAACGATGCCGATGGTTTGGTATTGCCCACCACTTAGCCCAATTATGAGCTATTTTGAAGGTAAAAATACAACTCAAAATCCAGATGCGATTTTCCCAGCCATTGAAGAAATGCGTTTACCTATTGAATACTTAGCTAATATTTTCACTGCAGGAGATACAGAGCCAGTAAAAGGAGCCCTACAACGTATGGCAATGATGAGAAGTTATATGAGATCTCAAGTTACTCAACAGCCATTTGACACGTCTCGATTAGAGCGATTAGGTATAACCGAGCGCCAAACTAAAGACATGTATCGTTTATTAGGACTAGCTAAATATGAAGATCGATTTGTTATTCCAACATCACACAAAGAAACCTATTTAGATACGTATCACGCACAAGGTAGTACAGGATACAATTACGGCGGCGAGCATTTTGGAGATAACTGTGAAGGCTGTGGCGTTGCAGTAGGTTCAGGGAAAACTGGTCAAGAAATTTATAATGAGAATTTCTATGGAGGGATTTTCCGTGATTAATTTCGATAATTTTAAAAAATATCAAGAAAGTTTTGGATATATGGCACAACAGTTATGCTTTCCAGAAAAATTAACTTTTCATCCAAAAACTTTTGAAGAAACAATTTCGACAGATCATCCAGCATATGAAGATTTAGTAGCATTTAGAAATGTAATGATGACATTTTCATTATCAGAAATCAAAGCGATTTATACAGATACATTTGATTTTACGAAAAAAGCACCATTATATATGACGTATAACAAATTTGATACGCAAAAAGAACGTGGGCAAATGTTAGCTAAATTAAAGGTATTATATGAAATGTTTGGACTAGAAATGGTAGATAATGAACTTTCTGATTATCTACCGTTGATGCTTCAATTTTTGCAAGTGGCAGAATGGCGAAATGATCCAAGAGCTGAAGAGAATATTCAATTAATCATTATGATTATTGAGGATGGAACATATGTGATGGCGAATGCACTTGGTGAAGATAACAATCCATATGCCTATGTGATTCAAGCACTTAGAAAAACATTGAAATTATGTTTGACATCACCAAAAGGAGTGAAACATCATGCTTAATCAGTTTTTATGGGTTATATTTCCGTATTTATGTTTAGTTGTCTTTGTCGCAGGTCATATTGCACGTTATCGTTATGATAAATTTTCTTGGACAGCTAAATCTAGTGAACTAATAGAAAGAAAAAGATTGATGTGGGGAAGTTTATTATTTCACTTAGGTATTATTCCAGTGTTTTTTGGACACGTAGTTGGATTGTTAATACCGAAATCATGGATGGATGCAGTGGGTGTGTCTGAGCATTTATATCATATAGGCGCTGTTTATATTGGTAGCATCTTTGGTATAATAACTTTGATAGGGATGTTTTTATTAACAGCGAGACGTGTTACTACGAAAAGTATTCGAAGATTAAGTTCAGCGTCGGATATATTTGTAAATTTCTTATTATTACTTATCGTATTTATGGGATGTTACGCAACATTAGTAACCAATATACAACATCCAGATTTTAACTACAGAACTTCATTATCAATTTGGTTTAGACAATTATTTATGTTAAAACCAGATGCGTCATTGATGAGTGGTGTGCCGATTGCATTTAAAATGCATATATTGTTAGGTTTCACTATTATGGCTTGTTGGCCATTTACACGTTTGGTACATGTTTGGAGTGTACCTTTGACATATATAAATCGCAGATATATTATTTACCGTAAGAATAAAGTGTAAGCATAAGAGGTGAAAGGATTTGACACCAGAAGCAATAATTGAAGATCGTAGATTTCAAGAGACATTAGATAAAATACGCAAAGAAGAGGGTTATGATTTTGCGGCAATCGCTTTCTATGAATCTAACAAACCATCATCTCCAATAAAATGGCACTATGTTTCAGGTAATAAAAATAATCGATTTAAATTGATTATTTTAAGAAAAGGTCGTGGATTAGCTGGAACTGTTATGAAAACAGGAAAGCGTATGGTAATAGCCAATGTTGGTTTAGCTTTAGGGCCTGAAGAAAAGATTGACTATCCAATTTTATTGAGCGAATCATTAACAGCAGTTTTAGCAGTGCCGCTTTGGTATAAGAATCAAGTGTATGGCGTACTATTATTTGGTCAAAGAGATGGTCGTCCTTTACCAAAAATATTTGATAATGATGATATTCAACGTAAGTTTGGTATTTTCAATGATGATAAATAATGAGATGAATTAGGGTGTAAGTCATGATTAATGAGGACAGTATACAGTTAGATACTTTATTGAAAAAATATTATGAGCATTCAATCGAAAAGATAGTTTTTGCTGATGATAACGGCAAAATTATTGCAATGAATGATGCTGCTAAAGATATATTATCTGAAGAAGATAATTACAGTGCTGTGGCGAATGCGATTTGTCACAGATGTGAAGGGTATACAAATGCCTATGATGTACAATCATGTAAAGACTGTTTCTTAGAATCGATGCAAGTACAAGCTACGAATTTCCAAGTATTTATGAAGACGAAAGATCAAAAAGTGATGCCATTTACAGCAACATATCAGTTGATTGATCAAGACAGGGGAATTCATGCATTTACGCTTCAAAATGTTTCATCACAAATTGAACAGCAAGAGAAATTACATCAACAACGTATGATGCGTAAAACAATCTCAGCCCAAGAAAATGAAAGAAAGCGAATTTCAAGAGAGTTACATGATAGTGTGATTCAAGAAATGCTCAATGTAGATGTTCAATTGAGATTATTAAAATATCAAGAAGATACAACTAAGCTTTTGGAAGACGCAGAAAATATTGAATATATTGTCGCTAAATTAATTGATGATATACGTAATATGTCGGTTGAATTAAGACCCGCTTCTTTGGATGATCTAGGCCTTGAAGCAGCTTTTAAATCATATTTTAAACAGTTTGAAGAAAATTATGGAATAAAAATCATATATACATCAAATATTAAAAATACCCGCTTTGATAGTGATATTGAAACGGTTGTTTATCGAGTAGTACAAGAAGCTATTCTAAATGCGTTGAAATACGCTGATGTAAATGAAATAAATGTAGGTATCCGTCAAACTGGGCGCCATTTGGTAGCAGAAGTGATAGATGCGGGAAATGGTTTTGATCCAAGTTCTAAGCCTAAAGGTTCTGGACTCGGTTTATATGGAATGAATGAGCGAGCTGAGTTAGTCAGCGGTAGCGTCAATATTGAAACGAAAATTGGTGAGGGTACCAATGTTACATTGAACATTCCAATTTGAAACATACATTGGGGGAATAAAATTGAAAATAGTCATTGCCGATGATCACGCTGTTGTCCGTACGGGGTTCTCTATGATTTTAAATTATCAAAATGATATGGAAGTTGTTGCAACGGCTGCAGATGGCGTCGAAGCTTACCAAAAAGTAATGGAATATAAACCTGATGTGTTACTAATGGATTTAAGTATGCCACCAGGTGAGTCAGGTCTTATCGCTACGAGTAAAATTGCTGACAGTTTTCCTGAAACTAAAATACTAATACTAACAATGTTTGATGATGAGGAGTATTTGTTCCATGTGTTGCGTAATGGTGCGAAAGGTTACATATTGAAAAATGCACCTGATGAACAATTATTGTTAGCTATTCGAACTGTATATAAAGGTGAAACATATGTAGATATGAAACTTACAACATCTTTAGTGAATGAATTTGTATCTAATTCAAATCAGGACACTGCAAACACATCAGATCCTTTTAAAATCTTATCAAAACGAGAACTAGAAATATTGCCACTTATTGCCAAAGGTTACGGGAATAAAGAAATTGCAGAGAAATTATTTGTATCTGTGAAAACAGTAGAAGCACATAAGACGCATATTATGACAAAGCTTGGCTTAAAGAGTAAACCTGAGCTAGTTGAATATGCATTGAAAAAGAAATTATTAGAGTTTTAGAGTTTGAAATTAATATAATTCAGTATAAAAGCGCGAGAGGAAATGATTATCTTCTGGCGCTTTTGTATGTTTCGAAATATATTTTTTATAAATCGAATGGAACTTAATCCTTCTCCTTTCGGTAACCTATACTAATTCGCTTTGCAAAGGTATAACTTTTAATATAGTTATTGATTTAGAGAATAAATGATTAGTTTTCTACTTTGAACAAGTATTTTAGTTGGTGTATTCAGTGTTGTAGCATCTGTATGAGGATTAAAAATTGTCGCTTTTATTCACATTGCTCAAAAAATAATTAACAGCTTCTGAAATGTATGATGCTAAATTTTGATTATCATATGAATTAAAGTAATCTTTGAAACGCGTATCATCTTCATATGTTTTAGCAATACAGCATAATGTTTCATCATCAAAATCAGCGATAGTGTTCATAAATGCCTTCCACTCAAATACGAGATCACTACAATCTTGGATTGGATAATGACTCAAAGACATATGATTAAATTTATTGAAGATAGTTGTCAATTTATGTCTGATATCCTGCGATTGTAAGCTGTCTTTACGTCTAATAAATGATTGATATGCTTTCGTATGACCATATTTTATAGATGCTTCTTTATCATATTGTGACTGTAGTGTCTTGTTTAAAATGCTGGTATCTATTAGAGAGAGTCCTTTAATAAATTCACATACAGAGCGTCTAATTAATTGTAAGTCAGAAATCTTTTTATCTAACTTGCTTATTTGCTCTGATAATAACTTTCGCAATTGTTCATTATCATACGAAATGTATTGTTTTATTTTAGCGATATCAAAATCAAAAGACTTGAGTATTAAAATCTTTTGTAATTTTTCTAAGTCTTGCTGTTTATAAACGCGATAATTTTTATCATTTTTATCTGGAACTAATAATCCTATTTCATCGTAATAATGTAAAGTTCTTTTAGTTACACCTGTAATTTCAATAATATCTTTTAAAGTGAATGTGTATGCCAAAATTCAGTCACCTCATTTATTATTTTTTGTGCTGGAAGTGTTGTAGCAACTTCAATAGGTATGTTTGTTTTTTGTAAAAAGTATTTTACCAAGTGATAGCCACATGCATACCCGGCAGCATGAGATAGGCCAACGATAGGCCTACCTTGAAGTTTATTAATATCATCACCATAGAGATAAGGCATCGATTCAAATATATGCTTTAAATGTAAATGATTATAAATAGTATTTTTAATTTTTACGTTATCACGACTCCAATTAGTATTTGTTACCCACGGTCCAATATGCGCTTTACCATACAATGATTCTACATAGTTTTCAGCTAATCCTTCTGCAATAATCAATTCAATCAAACTTCCGCCATCCCAATCAATATATTGATAGCGCATATTATGATTTACTTCATGTGCAATTAAGCTTTTCATAGAATTAATTGTACTTGTACTCGGCACTAAATAAATCATAATATAACCTGGTATGCCACCATCACCACCGCGATTTTTATTTAGATACATAAGTGGTTTTTGGCTATCTCCAAGTAATACTGTGAAATGATAGTTAGAAACTTGAGATGAGATACTATAATTTGAAAATTGATCTATAGCAACTTTTAAATATTTTTCGCAATTACTCCAGAAATCATTATTCAGGTATTGTATTGACATTTGGTCAGTTTCAACCAGTTCTTTGGGAGACTTTTGAAATGCATCTAAAAAATGATTTGCATTCATTGTCTGTTTGGCATCATTATAAATAGGCATATGTTGTGCCTCAAATTTCTTTTTAAAAGGTACTAATATTTCTTTAGTGAAAATTGAATCACGGTCGTTTATTGGTGCCTTGAGTATATTCTTATAGACGGAATCTGATCTAATAATATTGATTTTATACATGATAAACCTCCTTATGTTGTCAGCATAAAGGATAACGTAACGTGATTTTCAAGCAGTAATTGTAACTAATTGAAAAAAATTAAGAAAAGTATGTGAGTGTTCCTAAATAATATGATTAAAATGATGGCGAATAAGTGTCTAAAAGCATCTTAAAGGGACATTGTATAGGGTAAATCACTTCATAAATAAGGGAAAATCCTTATGTTCACTTTTTCACAATCATAATAAAATATATATGTAGTCAATACTTTGTCTATATTGAATGTTTTCATATAAATGAAAGCATTTTTAAATAACATTGACCTCTAATATATAGGCAGAGTATTGATATCTATTAAAAAATAAATGATTTTGATGAAGGTGAAACGTATGTACAAAACAAAAGGTGGCTTTCAACTTACATTACAAACATTAAGTTTAGTGGTTGGGTTTATGGCTTGGAGTATAATTGCGCCATTAATGCCCTTTATTAAACAAGATGTCAATGTTACTGAAGGTCAAATATCAATCATTTTAGCGATACCAGTTATTTTGGGATCGGTGCTCCGTGTGCCATTTGGTTATTTAACAAACATTGTTGGCGCTAAATGGGTATTCTTTACTAGTTTTATCGTATTGTTATTCCCGATATTTTTCTTAAGCCAAGCACAAACACCGGGTATGTTAATGGCGTCAGGATTTTTCCTTGGTGTAGGTGGTGCAATTTTCTCAGTTGGTGTTACATCAGTTCCTAAATATTTCCCTAAAGAAAAAGTAGGTCTAGCAAATGGTATTTATGGTATGGGAAATATCGGTACAGCAGTTTCTTCATTTTTAGCACCGCCAATTGCGGGTATTATTGGTTGGCAAACAACTGTTAGAAGTTACTTAATTATTATCGCTTTATTTGCATTAATTATGTTTATTTTTGGTGATACACAAGAACGTAAAATTAAAGTGCCATTAATGGCACAAATGAAAACATTATCTAAAAACTACAAATTATATTACTTAAGTTATTGGTATTTCATTACTTTTGGTGCTTTTGTAGCATTTGGTATTTTCTTACCTAACTACTTAGTAAATCATTTTGGAATTGACAAAGTAGATGCTGGTATTCGATCAGGTGTATTCATTGCGCTGGCAACATTCTTAAGACCAATAGGTGGCATTTTAGGTGATAAATTTAATGCAGTTAAAGTATTGATGATTGATTTTGTTGTTATGATTATCGGTGCCATTATTTTAGGTATTTCAGACCATATCGCATTATTCACTGTAGGCTGTTTAACAATAAGTATTTGTGCAGGTATTGGTAACGGCTTAATCTTCAAATTAGTACCATCATACTTCTTAAATGAAGCGGGATCCGCAAATGGTATCGTATCAATGATGGGTGGTTTAGGAGGATTCTTCCCACCACTAGTAATCACATACGTAGCTAATTTAACAGGATCAAGTCATTTAGCATTTATTTTCTTAGCGGTATTTGGATGTATTGCATTATTTACCATGCGTCATTTATACCAAAAAGAATATGGCTCATTGAAAAACGGTTGATATGTAATACATGACATTCATTTAGTTAAATACAAAGCCTTAATATCATGCGCAATATTCGTAGCATGACATTAAGGCTTTAGTAGTGTATTCATTTTAAATTTAACTATGAAATTGGAATAGACGTTGATGAAGTAGTTTCATTGCTTGGTTTGATTTTAGGCAAGGTAATGGTTAATAACCCATTTTCAAAACTAGCAGTAATATGTTGCTTATCAACAGCTTCAAAATCAAATTGACGCATTAATGATTCGAAGTTACGCTCATCTAAAATGAGTTGTTCAGATTTGTGTTTTGCGCTTCTAGTAGCTTGAATAGTGAGCGTATTATTATTGAAATCGATACTAATATCTTCTTTATTTACACCTGCTAGTTCAGCTTCTAAGTAATATAATTCGTCTGTTTCATATATATTCGTTACAAATGAAGGTGTTGAAAAGTAATTAAATACTTGTTTACCTAAATCTTTAAATGTATCACTTGGATTACCGTTAAAAAAGTTTTGATTCTCGAATTGATTGAAGTTCAATATCATCACTTCCATTATAGAAATTTGTATTACAAAGCCATTATATGAGTAGTATTAAAAAAGTTAAAGTAAAAGGGGAGATAAAAAAGTAATAAATGGGTAGATTTGTGCCTGATAAGGAATCAGGGCAAAAGAACTGAGCATCGAGATTTATACAAGCAATAAAGATAATGAATAAACATATCGATGCATACTTCTGCCCATCACCTTATGATAGGGAGTTACTTTTTGTCGGAATAGTCAAAATTTTTAGAAACAAAATTCCGCAAATTATTAATTATATCTGATGCTTCTCGTTCTGAAATGTTGAATTCATTAAAGACCTTAACAGAAATTTCAGCAAGAGGGCTTTTTATTGCTTTACCTTGTTCTGTTAGAGAAATTTGTAGGTTTCTTTCATCTTTCTCTTCACGTGTTCGAACAACGTAATCTTTCTTTTCTAATTTCTTTAGTAATGGTGTCAGTGTTCCAGAATCTAAGAATACACGTTCACCTAATTTTTTGATGTTAAGTTTTTCATCATTTTCAATCGCCATTAAAACAATGTAACCAGTATAGGTTAAATCATATTCCTTAAGATAGTTTGTGTATTTTTTAATTATTTCTTTTGAAGAAACATAAAATAAAAAACACAACTGTTTGCTAAGATAGCTGTTTTCTACATACATCCAATCACTCCTTGTTAAAATAAACAATATTATGAAGTGTAATAGTTGTCAAGTACTGATTTCATCGCAATTATTGAATTGTCTATAATTGAATTTAAATGTTAAATAATGCAAAACATATCGATATCTTAGTATTTTCATCGGTAATTACTGATATGACTGATTTTTTAAATTGAAAAAAATGTAATTGTATCATCCTTAATTGTTAAAAGTAGTCAATTATTTTGATAGATAGTAAAATGAAATTTGTTATTAAATTTTTTAAAAGCATCGTGTATGTAATTCGATTTCTATAATAATATTGAGAATAAAAAAATTTGTTACAATCTGGTAAAAACTCTTTATTAAATAAATTGATTCGTTCATACTGAATAGATAAGCAAAAAGGAGTTACATAATGAAGAAGAAAAAAAACGCGATTAAAGTTATCATTATATTATTTATTTCATTAATTGTTGCAGTAGCATTTTTCTTTGGTCTGAAAACATATCAAGGCCATAAGAATATTCAACTAATTGACAGTTACTTGGAAGAGAAAAATCTAAAAGATAAAATTAAATCAGAAAAAACAGAGTATAGTGCTAAAAAAGGTCTTTTCTATAAGGAAGTTACGTTTAAAGATGAACCTGGTGTAACTTATGTTGTCCAACCAATCAGTACTAATAAAGGATTATTTGTTGAAGGCTTTGATACAGAGACTAAGAAAAGTTTGAAAACTGCAAAGCATAAATATTTCAATCAAAATTATAAACCATCAAAATAGTGAAACGTTAAACTGGTGAAGCAGTTTAGTGCCTTCAATTTTAATTATTTGAGGTAAACAGTTTTTGTATGGAAATTAGTGATTTTTGACATCTATAAAAGATAAATATTTTAATTTTTTATAGATAATTATCAATTTTCTGATATAATTGAGTGATGTCAGATGAAGGGGAGTTTGTACTATGGCTCTATTCAAGAGAAAAATTAGCCTACCTATGCAAGTTGTTATTGCATTAGTGTTAGGTGTTGTCGTAGGACTTTTATTATATGGACAAGAAAACGTAGCAAATTACATTAAACCATTTGGTGACGTATTTTTAAATTTAATTAAAATGATCGTTATACCAGTTGTATTTTGCTCACTAGCGCTTTCTATTTCGAACGTTGGGGAATCGAAAACTGTAGGGCGTTATGGCTGGAAAACAATTTTATACTTTGAAATTATTACAACAATCGCAATAGGTTTAGGGATTATCTTCGGTAACCTATTTAAACCAGGTGCTGGATTAGACCCAACAAAATTACCTAAAGGTGATATTTCTAAATATCAATCAACTGCACATGCAGCAGAACAATCTACATATGGAAATCATTTTATTGATACCATTGTACATATTATTCCGACAAACTTTTTTGAAGCTTTAAATAAGGGTGAATTATTACCTATTATCTTCTTCGCAGTATTCTTTGGATTAGGATTAGCTGCTGTAGGTAAAAAAGCAGAACCAGTTAAAGAATTTTTAAGCGGATCGCTTGAAGCTGTGTTCTGGATGATTAATAAAATTTTAAAATTAGCACCACTTGGAGTGTTTGCATTCATTTGTACTACAATTATTACATTTGGTGCATCCGCATTATTACCACTATTAAAATTAGTATTAGTTGTTGTCTTTGCAATGGTGTTCTTTGTATTCGCTATACTAGGACTAGTTGCATGGATGTGTGGTATTAATATCATGAATATTATTAGAATCTTGAAAAGTGAATTGCTTTTAGCATTTTCTACATCAAGTTCGGAAGCTGTACTTCCTGTAATGATGAAGAAAATGGAAAACTTCGGTTCTCCAAAAGAAATTACTTCTTTTGTTATACCAATTGGTTATACGTTTAACTTAGACGGATCAGCACTTTATCAATCTATTGCAGCATTATTCGTTGCACAGATGTATGGAATGCACTTAACATTATCAGAGCAAATTGTGTTGATGTTAACATTAATGATTACGTCTAAAGGTATGGCGGCAGTACCAGGAACTTCAATCGTTGTTTTATTAACAACATTAGGTGCCATGGGCTTACCGGCACAAGGTTTAGCATTAATTATTGGTGTTGACCGTATCTTAGATATGGTACGTACATGTGTAAACGTTATTGGTAACGCATTATCAACAATCGTTATAGCTAAATGGGAAAACGTATATGACAAAGCAAAAGGTCAAGAATATTTAAAATCAATTTAAAAAATACTATCTGACATTTAAAGCCCCTTACAACCTTTGGTTGTTAGGGGCTTTTATGCATGCGCAAAGCGCAGGCGAACCGAAGCGCAGTGACCTCAGGTTGTTAGGGGCTTTTATGCATGCGCAAAGCGCAGGCGAACCGAAGCGCAGTGACCTCAGGTTGTTAGGGGCTTTTATGCATGCGCAAAGCGCAGGCGAACCGAAGCGCAGTGACCTCAGGTTGTTAGGGGCTTTTATGCATGCGCAAAAGCGCAGGCGAACCGAAAATAGACTGACACAGTAATTCTTAAAAAGCAACAGTAAGATAATTTTCAATTAGAAAACATCTTACTGCTGCTTTTAATATCTTCTATATTACTCAAAATTAAAGCTTAATTAGTGTTTCATGTGCATTTTGCCCATGTCATGAATTTTCATCATTAAACCGTGAGGGACGTCATCATGGTCAACTTTTTTAACTTTAACAATTTTATCTGAATCTGCTAATTTATAAACAATTACAAAATCACCTTTTTTAACTTTAACATCTGAATCTGAAGGTAATTTAACATTTTTTTCAATACTTTCATCTTTTTCACTAATCATTTTTTCAATAGTAGTATTATCTTTCATAATTCCATAGTATGTATCTTTCTTTCCGCCAGTCATCATCATGATTACTAATACAATACATACAATTAACATGATGGCGATTAAACTAATACCAAGACCAAAACCTTTTTTCTTTTTCATGGTTCATCAATCTCCTTAAATGTAGTTAATTCTGTTATACCTAAAAGTGCAACAGTTTGCAAATGCAGTATTTATATTACATAAAATTAATTTAAAAAGACACACCCTAATCACGTTAAATGTGAATAAAGTGTGTCTAAAAAACAATACATTGCAAATTGAATTGTAAACATATTAAACACTTTAATTATAGCGAGTTATTTTAAGTATTTAACATTGTTATATCTAGAATTCATAAAAGTTATTTCCTATATATACTTTGTGTTATAAATCGATTTTGATAGGTGTATCTAATGATTTATCATTCATTAGCTTAATGGATTGCGGAACTACTCTTAAAACACAAAGTTCTGGGTCTTCTTTTGAACTGAAAAAGCTTTTATCTTGAGTCTCCCATAACCAATCGATTACTTTTTGATCAGTAACTACTTCTATCGTGGCTTCCATTTCAACGAAACTGCGATTTGTCGTATCATTGTAACCTAACAATACATAGGCTGCTGGGTTTTCTTTAATTTTTTTGACCTTAGCAGAATGGATATTCGTTTTAGTATATAAAGTAAGACCATCATTATAAAAGACCATATATCTACTATTAGGTTTGTTATTATATGCAGTTGATAATACACCAACTTTTGACGTTGCTAACACGTTTTCAATTGCTTGAATTGCTTGTGAGTTACTCATTACATATCATCTCCTTATGATATAAATAGCCTTTAACGTAAGAAACTAAACACAAGAAGACTGTTAGTATTTAGCTTGGTTTAAAGCAAATATATTTAACCTCGTCGTGATTTAACTTGAGTTCAAATGTACGACCAGTTTCTTCTTGAACTGCAAGCTCCGTTTTAGGGTAATTCGTTTTGTCTAATTCATCTAAAATTTCTTTTTCTATATAAACAAGTTGATCGCTTATTGGAAGCAAATGTTGAATTGAACCATGTTCATGATTCAATGTTTTAATAATCATCAAAGAGTCTTGAGGTAATTCATTATGGAAAATGAAATCTTGTTTTACGTCTGACATATATCTATCATTAATTTTATTGAATAATAAGAAATGGTAGTTATTATCTTTACGACTCAATACATAATTATTTGTAATTTCAATATCTTCATTAACAAAAGGTCTAAACATTTTATATAAATGCATTAATGGTAGGGGGCTACCATATTTGTTGTACAAGGAAATATAATTTGAATGGTCATCTAATAATTGATAGCTAATGCCACCGCCATATCGTAATAATGCGATTAAGTGATACACTATGTCAGATAATTGAATTGGATTCTTACCATCATTAGTATATTTAAATCCGCTTACAGACAGGTTATTATATACAAATTGTGTTGATGATATACCTGAATCTAAAATAAATTTCTTATACTGTTCAAAATGAGTGTCAGTTTGATGATAGTGTTGGTTTTTAGTGATAAGATGTGTTGCAGTTTTTGAATTTTCAATATCAATAAAGTAATAATGGAATTTAAGACGCTGCATGACATCATAAACTTGTTCCACGGTTGAATAAGTTTCTAAAAAGCCATCGACTGTCACACTATATTTAATTTCTTTATTTTTGTTTTTAATTTTAAGATGACATAAATGAATTTCTTCTGCTGTCATAGAATTAGAGCAAAATACGAGCATAAATTTAACTAATTTCTTGCTTGTCTTATAGTCTTGATTGCCTTGTAAAAATGTGAGTATTAATTGCTTCATCGTTTCGAATTGTTGTGTTGATTTAATAGCGATTGCTAAACCTATATTTTTTTCGAAAAGCTTTTCAAAACATCTATTTAACAGGTTGTAATTCGTTTGGCTAATCTCAATATCGTGAATATCGTCAATGAAAACGACAGGTTTTGGTAAGTGCTCAAAGTTAATATCGTAATATTCATTGAAAATAAATTGAAATAGTTCATTGAAATTACTAAATCGAACAAATACTTTGGCACGCTGACTTCGATCTTTCGGATTAAAATCATCTATATGAATATCTGTTGTATTTGTAGCCAGTTGAGCTGTTAAATCAATTGTTGAAATTAACTCAGTGAATTGTGATACGTTATCTTGTTGGAAGTGTATTTGTGGTGGTTCAGTAATCTTGGAAACGAGTGAACGGAACTGTTTAGGACTAAAATGCAAGTAATTCTTAAATTGATTTGCAAAATTTGTATGACTGTTAAAACCGGCCAATTCAGAAACAGTTGTAATAGAATGTTTTGTAGAAAGTAATAAATTGATGGCGTTAACAAGTTTAATACTTGTAAAATAATCTTTAAAATTCATACTCAAATATCGAACAAAAAGATTAGAACAATATGATTCAGAGATGTTGCAATGCATCGCTATATCTTTTAAAGACAAGTGCGCATCAATATTGTCATGAATATAGTTTACACAGTCTATGAACACCGGATTGCTTAAAGCAATATTTGGTAAATATTCATGATCTATTCTTATAAAAGCTTCTTTAAGTAAAGTGTCTATAATACTTTGACCTATATTTTTCCCCATTAAAGAAGAACTTGTTGGTGTACTGATTAAATCGGCAATTAATGACTTAATATAATTACTTGATTGTAATAAATGACGATCTAAATAACCATTAAAGAAATCATCATCTTGTTGATAAAAATAAAAAACGGGTATCATTAATTCGATTATATTTTCGCCGTGGTTAATATTATAAATATCACCATGGTTAATTAAGATAATATAATTACTTACGTCTTTGGTTTCACCATTAATCGTAATATTGAGTTTACTTGTAAGTGAAAATAGCACCATAATATTATTAATATTACGACTTGGTATTGTCGATAATGTATGATGTATTTTAAGTTGGCATGTCATATTTCTCTCTCCTGCCTAATATATATTGAAATCTATCATTTAAATGTAAAACATGGAAATTTTTAAAATCATGGATAGTATACCTATTATAGTTGAATATTTTTGAAAAGGTAATAGTGAAAAATAAAAGAAATTAATGAAAACTCCTAGGAAAACGCTTGTTTTTATGCATTGTGCACAATATAAAAGTAAAATTAGAAAGATAGTAAGCAAAATTTGGAAATTTTCGATAGAGTCTAATTAAATTATTTGGTGCATAATTAATATAGATTTCAAACCTATGTATTTCAAAAAACAATACATAGCCATTTTGAACTAACTTGCTAATCTTTTATTGATATTCAACTATGTTATAAAAAAAGCAAATTGACCAAAATGGAAGTTTGAATCAAAAAACATTAAATGTACCCATGACTTAAATTTTATCGCCATTATTTAAGTTTGGACATACACTTTTGTCATCAAACGCTGAAAATTAGTACGATTGAAATCACTTCTTGTTATAAAAATTCTTAGTAGCCCTGTTACAAAATATTCGCTACAAATTATTCAAATCAACAACAATAACCATCAACTAAGAAATTTTAAACAATCTACTAAAAAATAAAGCGTTTAAAAGTTCTGTTTAGAAAACATCAAGATAAGTATAAACATCTAGAAAAGTGAACATCTAAGAAAATCCATCTAGTTATTGCCGTAACAATTAGAATAATCATTTGAAAAAGTGCATTAGACAACGAAATTCACCATCAAGATAATGAAGCAACAAGAAACAGCACACATCAATGAATTAACACCTTAGATTCATCATGAGAAAATGCATGGCACAACTAGATTTACCATCAAGATAATTCTTAAGCAGCGAAGAATTAACATCTAGAAATGCATAAACATCTTAGATTTTACATCAAGAGATGCGATAACTATAAACAACTAGAAACGTCACCAAGATAGTGCAACAACAAAGAATCAGCATCTTGAAATCGCACTAACATCTAAGAATCAACATCAAGTATTATATTAACATCATAGATAACTTCATCAAGACAGGCATCCACATCTAAGAAACTCATCTAGAATAGCTAACACCTAACATCAAAGAATATTCATCAAGAACAGTATCTAACAGAACTTTTTGACTATATATGAATTAATTATGTTACTAGCTAAATCATCTATTATTAACTTTCACACTCAATTTCTACATCTAATATCAATTTATTAACAATAGAATTAGCAGCAACAAGATATTACTTAAAATTACTCCCCCGAATTTAAAATATAAACAATGTAATAATTAAGGGTATAAATTGATTTATGCTGTAACTAATTAAATGTGTATGGTATCTTCTAACATCATGAAACGCATTTTAATATAGATATGTACATTTAAACCTTGAGAGATAGATTATAGTAAACTTTAGTACAAAGTATGAATTGCTGAACTCCAATGACTACTATTTGTCCGTTACAACTAAAGTTTCAATCTATCTCTTTCTTTTTGTGTTTAAAACACGACTTTGTAGTAAATATTGAACATCATATTTATTAGCAAGTTCTGCTAAAAAATCTAATAAAGTTTGGGTGTCGATTTTACCATTAATAAAATCAGCTTTAAGTAGTTTTGATTGTTGTCTTTCTTCTTCATTCGCACATTTTTTAAAATATCCCCACATATGATCAAAAGCATTACATACACTTCCTATACTCGGTTCAATTAACAAAGCATCATCAATCATTTGTTGAACTTGATGAAGTGATAAATCCGTTTTTAAAGCATTCCTTATCATTTGGTAAGACTGTTGACTGTGTAACAATACATGATATTTTTCCTCACGCCAAAGCTGTTCGATATAGCCACGTTCTTTCATAAAATTACCTCCGATAATTAATGTTAATATACATGCATGTAGTATAGCAATAAAAATGAATGCGCTATCAAAAATGGTGTAGGTGTTTATATAAAATGATAATAGAGTGTTGCAAATATTTTTGGAACCGGTTACAATAAAGTGGAATAAATGGAACCGGTTCTAATTAGGAGGCTAAATATATGAATTATAAGCAATCCGCAGAAGAAATTTTGAACGCGATAGGCGGAGAAGAGAATTTAGATGCAATGGCGCATTGTGCAACGAGACTACGATTAGTTTTAAATGATGAAAGTTTAGTAAATGAAGAGGCGCTAAACAATATGGATGTAGTTAAAGGGACGTTTTCTACTGGGGGACAATACCAAATTATTATTGGGTCTGGTACAGTCAATAAAGTATTTAGTGAACTGGAAAAATTAACTGGAAAAGAAGCATCAACCACTTCGGAAGTCAAAGCACAATCTGCTAAAAATATGAATCCGTTACAGCGATTTGTAAAAATGCTTTCAGATATCTTTGTTCCGATTATACCAGCCATCGTTGCTGGTGGTTTATTAATGGGGTTAAATAACATTTTGACTGCGAAAGATTTATTCTTTTCAGGTAAATCATTGATAGATGTATATAGTCAATTTGCTGGATTAGCTGAAATGATAAATGTTTTTGCGAATGCACCATTTACATTATTACCAATTTTAATTGGATTTAGTGCAGCAAAACGCTTTGGTGGCAATCCATTTTTAGGTGCTGCATTAGGTATGATACTAGTTCATCCATCGCTAATGAGCGCATACGATTTCCCAAAAGCAGTTGAAGCAGGTAAGGCTATTCCATATTGGGATGTTTTTGGTTTGCATATTAATCAAGTAGGTTATCAAGGACAAGTGTTACCTATGCTTGTAGCAGCTTATATCTTAGCCTCAATTGAAAAAGGGTTACGCAAAGTTATTCCAACGGTGTTAGATAATTTGTTAACACCATTGTTATCTATTTTTATAACAGCATTTCTAACATTTTCATTTGTAGGTCCAATCACTCGACAATTAGGTTACTGGTTATCAGATGGTTTAACATGGCTTTATGAATTTGGTGGTGCAATTGGTGGATTAATATTCGGATTATTGTATGCTCCGATTGTTATTACAGGTATGCATCATAGCTTTATAGCTGTAGAAATGACATTAATTGCAGATGCCACTAAAACGGGTGGATCATTTATATTCCCGATTGCGACAATGTCTAATGTTGCACAAGGTGGTGCAGCAATTGCAGCGTTCTTTATTATTAAACAAAATAAGAAGTTAAAAGGTGTGGCATCTGCCGCAGGTATTTCAGCATTACTTGGTATTACAGAACCGGCTATGTTTGGTGTTAACTTAAAACTAAGATATCCATTTATTGGCGCTATCGTTGGATCAGGTATTGGTTCAGCATATATTGCTTTCTTCAAGGTTAAAGCAATCGCATTAGGAACTGCTGGATTGCCAGGATTTATTTCAATCAATCCAGTACATGCAGGATGGTTACACTACTTTGTTGGTATGACAATATCATTCATCATTGCTATAACAGTTACTTTAATTTTATCTAAAAGAAAAGCAAATAAAGAAGTTGTAGAATAAAAAAGAGGTATGACAGTAATCAAAGTATCAGTCATTGCAAATGCAATAGGATGAAACTTTAAGCTGTCATACCTTTTAATTTAGTTATAATTTCTGTTTACGCCATAAGAAAATACTAACAATTACGACAAGAATTAATGAAATACCTACCACAATAATCCAAGATATATAACTATGGTCATCAATTGGCAACGGCACATTCATACCGAAGAAACTAAATACGAGTGTTGGTAACGTTAATAGTACCGTGAAAAGTGTTAATGTCTTCATAATCGTATTCATATCATTAGATAATAAGGAAGCGTATGATGTTGTGATACTTTCTAAGATACGTTGATGTAATTCTGTTGTTTCGATGGCTTGGTTATTTTCAATGATTAAATCTTCTAGTAATTCTTCATCTTCTTCAAAACGTTTAATTGCAGGTAAACGGAATAACTTTTTAATAATTGTATCGTTACCTTTTAAGGCAGCTAAAAAGTATACTAAACTTTTTTCAACTTCCATTAATTTGAAAAGTTGTTTGTTAGTAATGTTATTTTTTAGTTCTTTCTCAATACGAATTCTACTTTTATTAAGTAATCGTAAGTTACGATTATAATGGTCGGCAATAGTAGTTAAAATTTCTAATGCAAATCTGCTGTGAAATTTTAAATTAATATCACGCTTAGGTAAATTTTCTAAAAATTCATTTTCAGCGTCACAAACTGTTACGATAATACCGTTGCCAATAATAATGCCTAATGGAATCGTTACAAAAGATAGAACGCTACGATTAGTTGAATTGACGATAGGTAAATCAATAATGATTAATGAGTAACCAGTATCTTCGTCATATTCAATACGGGAACTTTCTTCTGAGTCCAAAGGGTCACGTATAAAGTCTTCAGGTATATTATATTGTTCCATAAGATTTTCAATTTCTTCTCGGTCTGGTTCTACTACATTAATCCATGACGCTGTATGATCTAATGGTGTTTTTATAATATGTTTATCTATATCTTCAGAATGTCTGAATGAAGTAATCATGATATATAGTTCCTTTCTAAAGGATTTAGGAAAAGCGAGTATTACTTAAGTTAGTGAATCAAGGTTTGATTTATGCAAACGGTTTTCTGCCATTATTCTTAATGGACCATTAAAAATAATATTATGCACATGTTTAGCTAATTCATCAACTGAAATGGGCTGTTTGTCCATTACCCAGTATTTAATAATTGAAATTGTTGCTCCGGAAACGTAACTGTAAAAATACATCTCTGGAACGCCTCCGATGGAATGATTGATACTAATATAACGTTGCATATTATTTTTAATATGTTCGTTGATTTTCAATTCTAATTGACTCGTGCGTTCCAATTGTAAAATAGTATGATAAAACTCTAAATTATCATGAATATGTTGGAAAATATTTTTGAGTATATTATTTACAAAAGTATTCGCAATGTCTTCAATTGAAGAACCGCGTAACAAATCAAATTGAGTATATGTCGTTAGTTCTGAAATATACTCATCTTCCATATCTGCGAGTAACATATATTTATCCTCGTAATGTAAGTAAAATGTCCCTCTATTGATATCAGCGCGTGTTGTTATGTCGCGAATGGTAATCTTTTCTAAATCTTTTTCTTGTAGTAATTTAGTGAACGCTTGTTTAATGGAGGACTTTGTCTTTCTAATTCGCCTATCTTCTTTCAAAAATAAATCAACCTCCTCGTGTTATTGAACAATGCGGGTGTATTTGTCTATTAATAAACGTATTGATGAACATTGTGTATTGTTTATTCCCACTTACATATTATAATAGACAACATGCGAAATATTCAACACATTGTCTAATAAGGAGGTAATTAATAAAATGAATATATTTAAAAATAAATTATTATGGATTGCACCAATAGCAACTATGATTATCTTGGTAATCTTTTCTTTAGCTTTTTATCCTGCATATAATCCTAAACCAAAAGATTTACCAATTGGTATATTAAACGAGGATAAAGGTACAACGATTCAAGATAAAAATGTTAACATTGGTAAAAAATTAGAGGATAAATTATTAGATAGTGATTCTAATAAAATTAAATGGGTTAAGGTTGATAGTGAAAAAGACCTTGAAAAAGATTTGAAAGATCAAAAAATCTTTGGAGTAGCTATTATTGATAAAGACTTTTCAAAAGATGCTATGAGTAAAACACAAAAAGTAGTTATGGATAGTAAAAAAGAAGAAATGCAACAAAAAGTTGCTTCAGGTGAAATTCCGCCACAAGTGGTTCAACAAATGAAACAAAAAATGGGGAATCAACAAGTAGAGGTTAAGCAGGCTAAATTTAAAACGATTGTAAGTGAAGGATCAAGCTTACAAGGTTCACAAATTGCATCAGCTGTATTAACTGGTATGGGTGATAATATTAATGCTCAAATTACGAAGCAAAGTTTGGAAACATTAACGAGTCAAAATGTTAAAGTCAATGCCGCGGACATCAATGGTTTGACGAATCCAGTAAAAGTGGATAATGAAAAACTTAATAAAGTTAAAGATCACCAAGCAGGTGGTAATGCACCATTCCTAATGTTTATGCCAATTTGGATAGGTTCAATCGTAACGTCTATCTTATTGTTCTTTGCATTTAGAACTAGTAACAATATCGTCGTGCAACATCGTATCATTGCTTCAATTGGACAGATGATATTTGCAGTTGTTGCAGCATTTGCAGGTAGCTTTGTTTATATTTATTTCATGCAAGGCGTTCAAGGATTTGATTTTGACCATCCAAATCGTATCGCAATTTTTGTAGCATTTGCGATTCTTGGTTTCGTGGGCCTTATTTTAGGTGTTATGGTATGGCTAGGTATGAAGTCAGTTCCAATTTTCTTCATTTTAATGTTCTTTAGTATGCAACTTGTAACGTTACCTAAACAAATGTTGCCTGAAAGTTATCAAAAATATGTATATGATTGGAATCCATTCACACACTATGCAACAAGTGTAAGAGAACTATTATACTTGAATCATCATATTGAATTAAATAGTACAATGTGGATGTTTATAGGGTTTATGATTTTTGGCGCTGTATCAAGTTTAGTTTCAGCTATTGTTAGAAAACATAGCACAAAACGTACTGAAGTGCCGTCATAATTTAATAAATAGAAATAATAGCTATACAAGACGTTTGTAGCGAGCGTCATGGTATAGCTATTTTATTTGTATAGCGCTTGATGTAAAGTTATTTTAGCTGTCATACTATGTGCTAAACCAAATTCAGTTGTGTCATATCTTCGCTTTTTTGTCACTGTTATAATAGGTATAATCGGATATAATGAAAAGGTGAGGGAGGATTCAAAATGCGTAGGTTATTATATTCATTTCTTTTTTATATGATCATAGGTTTATTTAGTGGCTTTTTCTATAGAGAGCTAACAAAAGCATATGATTTTACTGGTACAACACAATTATCACTTGTACACACACATACACTTATTTTAGGTATGTTTATGTTTTTAATATTATTACCATTGGAGAAGTTATTTAAATTATCAAGTTACTACTTATTTAACTGGTTCTTCTATGTATATAACATAGGTGTTATCGTTACTATAGGTATGATGGTGACAAAAGGATTCTTCCAAGTCACTGGTAAATCATACTCTCCAGAAGCATTTGCAGGCTTTGCAGGTATTGGGCACACAGGTATGCTTGCAGGTTTATTGTTGCTATTTTTCCTTTTAAGACAAGCAATTCTTAAAGAACCACGTGATGAGTCTTTTAAAAAATAATATAACTAGAACTAAAAAATATACACATCTTTCAAAGGAACATTGTTGTTTCTTACTTTGAAAGGTGTGTTTTTATATTGTGATGGGATAGTTATTGATAATTCATGGCTAACTATGCGATTTATTTTAACAATATAAATATTAATAGTATAATGGCTTTAAATGATAATAATTATCAATTTGAGCGCGTTAATGAAAGAAATGAATATAGAGAGTCATAGGAGGCACATAATGAAAGACGTTACAATCATTGGTGGCGGTCCGTCTGGTTTGTATGCAAGCTTTTATGCTGGATTGCGAGATATGTCTGTAAGATTGATAGATGTTCAATCTGAATTAGGGGGTAAGATGAGAATTTACCCTGAAAAAATTATTTGGGATATTGGCGGCATTGCGCCAAAACCTTGTCATGAAATTTTAAAAGATACAATTAAGCAAGGATTATATTTTAAACCGGAAGTTCATTTGAATGAACGTGTGGTAGATATTAGGAAAAAGGCAGAACGTCATTTCGAAGTTGAAACAGAAGCGGGAGAAATATATACATCGAAAGCAGTTATCATTGCAATTGGTGCGGGTATTATTAATCCAAAACAATTAGATGTTAAAGGTGTAGAGAGATATCAATTAACTAATTTACATTATGTTGTACAAAGTTACAGACGTTTCAAAGATAAAGATGTATTAATATCAGGTGGAGGAAATACAGCATTGGATTGGGCGCATGATATTGCCAAGATTGCTAAAAGCGTGACAGTTGTTTATCGAAAAGAAGATGTAAGTGGTCATGAAGCGATGAAAACGTTGGTGACAGATTTAAATGTGAAACTATGCCCAAAAACACGTATTAAATACTTGGTCGGCAATGATGATGAAACGCATATAAGTGAAGTTGTTTTGGAACATGTTGAAAGTGGCGATACGCATACAGTTAAATTTGACGATGTCATTATTAGTCATGGGTTTGATCGTTGTAATACATTATTGAGTGAAACATCTTCAAAGCTAGATATGCATGATGATTGTCGTGTTAAAGGATTTGGTAATACGACAACTAGTATACCTGGTATCTATGCGTGTGGAGATATTGTTTATCATGATGCAAAATCACATCTAATTGCAAGTGCATTTAGTGATGGTGCAAATGCAGCGAACCTTGCTAAAACATATATCCAACCAGATGCGAATGCAGAGGGTTATGTTTCAAGTCATCATGAAGTGTTTAAAGAAGCGAATAAGACTATTGTAAATAAACATTTATACTAGGTTGATATATTGTGTGATGAAAAGTGGGGTAAATAATGGTTAAAGTGACATATGATATTCCGACTTGCGAGGATTATTGCGCATTAAGGATTAACGCAGGTATGAGTCCAAAGACGCACGAAGCAGCTGAAAAAGGATTACCTAATGCCTTATTTACAGTAACCTTGTATGATAAAGATCGGTTAATTGGTATGGGTAGAGTAATTGGCGATGGCGGAACTGTTTTTCAAATTGTTGATATTGCAGTTTTGAAAAGTTACCAAGGTCAAGGTTACGGCAGTCTAATTATGGAGCATATTATGCAATATATTAAAGGTGTGGCTGTTGAGAGTACATACGTTAGTCTGATTGCAGACTACCCAGCGGATAAATTATATACAAAATTTGGATTTATACCTACCGAACCAGATTCAGGCGGTATGTATATCAAATACTAAATTAAAAAAGACATCTCGCATAACGGGATGTCTTTTTCATGAATACTATTTATCTACACCGAAATCGATAACAATGCGCCCTTTATTTTCATGTTTAATTACTTTGTTAAGTTGTTCTGGAAGTTCATCAAATGTAATAACTTGCTTGATCTCATGTAAATTTTCAGGCATTAAATCTTTTGCGAGACGACGCCAAACGCGCTGTCTTAATTTCATAGCAGTAAATACCGAGTCAATTCCTAAAATGTTTACACCTCTTAAAATGTGAGGGAATACAGAATTAGTATAAGTATTACCGGCAGTCATACCAATAACTGCAATTGACCCACTATGATTTAAACGCTTTGTAACATAATTAATACCTTCGCCACCAACAGGGTCTACACAAGCTTGCCAAGTTGATGATGCGAGTGGCTTTTTATGATCATCTTCAACAGGAAGTCGATCGATAACTTCTTTGGCACCAAGTTCAAGTAATTGATCGCTAACATCTTGTTTACCTGTACTTGCGATAACTTTATAACCAAGTTCATTAAGCATGAGTACTGCTAAAGTACCGACACCACCTGAAGCACCGCGAACGAGTACAGGACCATCTTCAATATTCATTCCAACTTTTTCAAGTCTTTCAATTGCTAAACCGGCAGTATAACCAGCTGTGCCATATATCATTGATTCTTCTAATGTTAAAGTATCAGGAAGCTTGATAATCCATTCTGATTTTACACGCGCATATTCACTAAAACCGCCATAATGGCTAACACCTAGGTCATAACTCGTTACAATTACTTGTTCTCCTTTTTCAAAGCCTGGTGCTTCGGATTCAACAATTGTTCCAGCTAAATCTATTCCTGGAATCATAGGATACGATTTTACGACTGCATTATGATCTTGAGTCGCTAAAGCATCTTTATAATTTATACCAGAGTAATGTACTTTAATCAGCACATCTCCTTTAGGTAAATCAGTAGGCGATAATTGTTTGAAAGTTGGTGTCACTTTACCGCTCTCATCTTTATCAATTACAAACGCTTTAAATGTTTCTATCACAACGATACATCCTCTCTTTTTCTCTTTTGAAAATACGGCCATTTTACTGGAATAAATGTATCATTTATTGATGTTACACACAATCAATACAATTTGTAATTGATTTGTGTTAATGTATTTTTAAATAGTTTTGGCTGAAAAATAACATAAGTAATATTTTGATTCGATCACTGTTTATTGGAGGATTTATATGGCTGGGATAATCAAAGAAATTTCAGAACAAAATGCTAGTGAATTAGTTGAATTAGCAACTAGAACATTTTATGACACGTTTGGTTCTTACTATGATGACAAAGATTTTGATCAATTTTTTAAAGACAATTATACTGTAGAAAAATTTACACAAGAGATTAACCATGTAGATTCATTTCATTATTTTTATCAAGAAGATGGTGCGAATGTTGGTTATATAAAAATGAATATTAATAGTGCTCAAACTGAAGAAATGGGGGAGACCTATTTAGAAGTGCAGCGCATATATTTTTTGAAAGACTTTCAAGGTGGCGGAAGAGGTTCACAATTGATAGAATTGGCCGAAAAAATTGCACAAGAACATAATAAACATAAAATTTGGCTAGGAGTTTGGGAGCATAATCCTCGTGCTCAAGCATTTTATAAACGTCATGGATTTAAAGTGGTTGGTGAACATCATTTTCAAACAGGTGATGTAACGGATACAGATTTAATTATGGAAAAAGAGTTATAATGATTGTTTTTGCAGCAGATAAAATGAAATCATAGTAATAAATATTGTGTATACCTTGAAATGCTAAATGCGTAATGAATTGTTAAAGTAAAATAATTAAATTTATAGAAAACATAAAATTCACAAAAATTAAATAATAATGAACAAAAATTAGGGTATAATAAAAAGAACCTTAGATTGTAGTTATGGATATTGTGATAATTCAGATCATATTAATGTTGACGTCTTTGGTAACAAGCCATGAAAAGATACACATGGTAGATATGTATTTCAAGATTATTCAATGAATATCGAATTATAGGAGGAGATATGTATGAAAAGATTAGTTACAGGGTTACTAGCATTATCATTATTTTTAGCTGCATGTGGTCAAGATAGTGACCAACAAAAAGACGGTAATAAAGAAAAAGATGATAAAGCGAAAACTGAACAACAAGATAAAAAAACAAATGATTCATCTAAAGATAAGAAAGATAATAAAGATGATAGTAAAGACGTAAACAAAGATAATAAAGATAATAGTGCAAACGATAACCAGCAACAATCTAATTCAAATGCAACAAACAATGACCAAAACCAAACAAATAATAACCAATCAAGTAATAATCAAGCGAATAATAATCAAAAATCAAGTTACGTTGCACCATATTATGGACAAAATGCCGCGCCGGTTGCACGTCAAATTTATCCGTTTAATGGAAATAAAACTCAAGCTTTACAGCAATTGCCAAATTTCCAAACAGCTTTAAATGCGGCTAATAATGAAGCAAATAAATTTGGTAGTAATAATAAAGTGTATAATGATTATTCTATTGAAGAACATAATGGCAACTATAAGTATGTGTTTAGTTTTAAAGACCCAAATGCAAATGGAAAATATTCAATTGTAACGGTTGATTATACTGGACAAGCAATGGTTACTGATCCAAACTACCAACAATAATGTTAATATAACTATGATGCAAGTTAAAAAAATAAAACGGTAAACTCTATAATATGAATTAGGGTTTACCGTTTTTTGCGTATTTTAAAGTGTAAAAGTTTACGTTTTATAGCACTTTTAAACCTCATTCACAGCCACTGAGAAATTTAAACACTATTGATTAGATGTCATCTTAGACAATATAAGTTGTGAAATAGATTCTAATGGTTGTTCTTTATGTTGTATTTGTGGATATTTAATCACTGGTATTGCCTGGGAAATTAAATTATTAATTAATAATTGTCGGTCTGTATACCAAATTTTTGATAGATGACGCCAAATATCTTCGTTAACACCTTGAGACTCAATGTATTGACTGTGATTTGGAGTGTATAATGCTACTGTTTTGTCTATAGCCATCGCATCAAATATTATATTTGAGTAATCAGTGATAACGACATCAGACATTAGAATTAAGTCTTGAGCACTAAGATACTTTGGTGCAACAAGCGCCTCTTCTGGTAACATCGCTTCATCAACACCCTGAACCACAACATGATAGGCTTTGAATAAAGCATCTGATAGTGGTAATTGTTGCGCACTCACTAATCCAATAGGTGCGTATAATAAAACTGGTTTTTGATCATTTATTTTAAACGATTTCTTATACTGTTGTTGAGTAGTACTTTCGTTACGCTTTTGTAGTAAATATTGGTGTTTAGGATTACCATAAGCCAATACATTTGCTTGGTGACTAGGAAAAGCCGTTTGATAAAAGTGGCTAATATCATCAGCAGAATGTATAACATAATCGAATTGCAACCAGCGATTATACCTTTTAGCACGATAAAAAGGTGTTTCTATATTTTTAATAGGCTCTTTACTATCTAAAAATAATTGCATTATTGGTGTGCCTTGATGTAATTGAATTAAAGTACCGTTTGGTTGTAACGTTTCAGGTATATCATTTTCAACTATAACTACGCGTGCGCTGTTAATCAATTCGTCAGCTTTTTCAGACTTAGGTGATATGAAATGTGGTCCGCGACGATCGTCAGTAACAAAATAACAGGCAGTCATTGGATTATGTTTAACGAAGTAAGTAAATAAATATTTTGAATTACCTATATATTGATGATGATCACCGATAAAAACGATGTGATCTTTTAAAACGTTTGGTTGCTTCGTATACAGGCCGAAGTTTTGTAATTGTTTGTTATCAGCACGTTGCTTTGCTATTTTATATAACCATTTAGGTAGCATAAACTTGGTAGAATACAACCAATTATCTGGCGAATTAAGTTGTTCTGAATCCTCGATAAAAAGGTTGCGAAAAGGTATAGGATGATGATCAATATAAGCCATTTTATTCAAATAAAACTGAGACATCATATCAAAATCTTCAATAGTTTTAATAGTTTCCCATATTGAAGCACTTGTTGCTATAGGGGCTTTAAAATCAAAAACGACATGACCATCGATTGATAAATCACCTTTCAGAAGTGTCAATAAAGCTAAATCGAAAATCGTTTCTACAGAGTAATAATGTATTAAATCAAGAGTCTGTTGAATCGCATATATCAGGTTAGGATAATAATTATTGTTTTGAGCCCAATCGGCAATGTTGATCGATGATTGACCGAAATAGTGACAATCATTTTTGTATTGTCCATCCACAGTATAATCAACCACGATAGACTTAGGATATAATTGAACCGCATCTAACATCGATTGATAAATCATTATCTCATTTGCATATGGAACGACATGTGTATAACCTTCAGACTGAGCTTTCATTAATTGAGATTCAAACTTTTGCATATTAGAAACATTTATCTGTTTAATCATTGCTATAACTTCCATTTCTCATCGTAGTATCTTCCTTATTTTAGCACGGTCTTATGTAAAATTCATGAATAGTATAAGTTACTTCATTACATTAAGTACAATTCATTTTGATGAACAGATTTAAAATGAAAAATAAAACAATTAAATAGGAAAGTGATATTGTTAATAGTCTGAAAAAATGGTATATTTTAATTGTGAAAAAAATCACATTAATCTCACTGTTCTGTAAAATGTTATCGATAACAAAATGCTATAGCCAGAGCATGATTTTAATGAAGCAATTACACTACTACTTTATGGAAAGAAGAGTCAGCCTATGTTAGTAAATACGTTTAACCCATTTGATAATTTATTATTATCGTCTTTAATTGCAGCAATACCGATTGTACTGTTTTTACTATGTTTAACTGTTTTTAAAATGAAAGGTATTTATGCAGCTATTACAACACTTGTTGTAACATTACTAATTGCAATACCATTTTTCAAATTGCCAGTTGGTATCGCTTCTGGTGCAGTAGTCGAAGGTTTCTTCCAAGGTATCATTCCGATTGGCTATATCGTTATGATGGCAGTATTGTTATACAAAATTACTGTTGAATCTGGACAATTTTTAACAATTCAAGATAGTATTACAAATATTTCACAAGACCAACGTATTCAAGTTTTACTTATTGGATTTGCATTCAACGCATTTTTAGAAGGTGCAGCAGGATTTGGTGTACCAATTGCAATTTGTGCACTTTTATTAACACAATTAGGATTTAATCCATTAAAAGCTGCGATGTTATGTTTAGTCGCAAATGCAGCGTCTGGTGCTTTTGGTGCGATTGGTATCCCTGTAGGTGTTGTAGAAACGTTGAAATTACCTGGAGATGTTTCAGTATTAGGTGTTTCTCAATCAGCAACTTTAACATTGGCAATCATAAATTTCATTATTCCATTCTTACTTATCTTTATTATTGATGGTTTTAGAGGTGTTAAAGAAACATTACCAGCAATTTTAGTAGTTTCAATCACATATACACTTACTCAAGGATTATTAACTGTATTCAGTGGACCTGAATTGGCAGATATTATTCCACCGTTATTAACAATGTTAGCATTAGCAGTATTTTCTAAAAAATTCCAACCAAAACACATTTATCGTGTTAATAAAGATGAAGAAATTGAACCTGCAAAAGCACATTCTGCAAAAGCAGTATTACATGCATGGAGTCCATTCATTGTATTAACAGTCATTGTAATGATTTGGAGTGCGCCATTCTTTAAAAACTTATTCTTACCAAATGGTGCTTTATCATCATTAGTATTTAAATTCAACTTACCTGGAACAATCAGCGAAGTTACACATAAACCATTAGTATTGACTTTAAATATTATTGGACAAACAGGTACAGCTATTTTATTAACTATTATTATTACAATTTTAATGTCTAAAAAGGTTAACTTTAAAGATGCTGGTAGATTATTCGGCGTTACATTTAAAGAGTTGTGGTTACCAGTTCTTACAATTTGTTTCATCTTAGCAATTTCTAAAATCACAACTTATGGTGGTTTAAGTGCAGCAATGGGTCAAGGTATTGCGAAAGCAGGTAATGTCTTCCCAGTTCTATCACCAATCTTAGGTTGGATAGGTGTGTTTATGACAGGATCAGTTGTAAATAACAACTCATTATTTGCACCAATTCAAGCTTCTGTTGCACAACAAATTGGAACAAGTGGTTCACTTCTTGTATCTGCTAATACAGTTGGTGGTGTAGCGGCAAAATTGATTTCACCACAATCAATTGCAATTGCAACTGCAGCAGTAAAACAAGTTGGTAAGGAATCAGAATTATTAAAAATGACATTGAAATACAGTGTATGTTTACTAATATTCATCTGTATTTGGACTTTCATCTTGTCATTATTATAAAAAAACGTATTTCAAAATATAAATATACAGAGGGTGAGATGTTTTCTAACATCTCATCTTTTTTTAATGGATCATTAATGAAAGAAGTTTGACATTATAATAATGGTAGCGCTTTATGTTAAAATAAATAGTGAGTAATCAGCAATCAAATTAAATTGGTTGATAGCTGTTAAGGTTTGTGGTTTTGTCTTTGTGCTATCGCACATAAAGTATATAATTAAAGTAGTTTCGTTATTATAAAATATTAATATACATAGTAGATAGTAATAGAGCATCACCATGGGAACCTATTGAGACACTTATTGATTCAAAGTGGTATTAATATGTCGTATTTCTCGAACGTTCCATTATTCATTTTAAAAAGGGGGACTGTATTTGTTATGACAACACAACATAGCAAAACAGATGTCATCTTAATTGGTGGCGGTATTATGAGTGCAACATTAGGAACATTACTTAAAGAATTATCACCTGAGAAAAATATTAAAGTGTTTGAAAAATTAGCACAACCTGGCGAAGAGAGTTCAAATGTATGGAATAATGCCGGTACAGGGCATTCAGCACTTTGCGAGTTGAACTATACAAAAGAAGGTAAGGATGGCACAGTTGATTGTAGTAAAGCAATTAAGATAAATGAGCAGTACCAAATTTCAAAACAGTTTTGGGCATATTTAGTTAAAACAGGACAATTAGATAACCCAGATCGCTTTATTCAAGCGGTGCCACACATGAGTTTTGTCATTGGCGAAGATAATGTAGCTTTTATAAAAAGTCGTGTTGCAACGTTAAAGAAAAGTGTTTTATTCGAAAAAATGAAATTATCGCAAGATGAAGAAGAAATGAAATCTTGGGTACCGTTAATGATTGAAGGTCGTAAGTCTGATGAACCAATTGCTTTAACTTATGATGAAACTGGTACAGATGTTAACTTTGGTGCGTTAACTGTAAAGTTATTTGAAAATTTAGAGCAACGTGGTGTGGGAATTCAATATAAGCAGAATGTATTAGACATCAAGAAACAGAAATCTGGGGCATGGCTAGTTAAAGTTAAAGATTTAGAAACTAATGAAACGACAACATATGAATCTGATTTTGTATTTATTGGTGCTGGCGGTGCGAGTTTACCATTACTCCAAAAGACTGGGATTAAACAATCAAAACATATTGGTGGTTTCCCGGTAAGTGGATTATTCCTGCGCTGTACAAATCAAGAAGTGATTGATCGTCATCATGCTAAAGTGTACGGAAAAGCAGCAGTAGGTGCGCCACCAATGTCAGTGCCGCACTTAGATACACGTTTTGTAGACGGCAAGCGTTCATTGTTATTTGGTCCATTTGCAGGTTTCTCACCTAAATTTTTAAAAACAGGTTCACATATGGATTTAATTAAATCGGTTAAACCAAATAATATCGTGACGATGTTATCTGCAGGTATCAAAGAAATGAGTCTTACGAAGTATTTAGTGTCACAATTGATGTTATCTAATGATGAGCGAATGGATGATTTAAGAGTCTTTTTCCCAAATGCTAAAAATGAAGATTGGGAAGTGATTACAGCAGGGCAACGTGTCCAAGTAATCAAGGATACTGAGGATTCTAAAGGTAACTTACAATTTGGTACTGAAGTCATTACGTCAGATGATGGCACATTAGCTGCATTACTTGGTGCATCACCTGGTGCGTCAACAGCTGTAGATATTATGTTTGATGTTTTACAGCGATGCTATCGTGATGAATTCAAAGGATGGGAACCAAAGATTAAAGAAATGGTGCCGTCATTTGGTTATCGCTTAACAGATCATGAGGATTTATATCACAAAATTAATGAAGAAGTAACTAAGTATTTACAAGTTAAATAATAAACGAAACGGTAATGTCTTTTTTAATGTGATAGACATTACCGTTTTTTAGTTGTTAATAAAAATCATTTTAATTGTTTCAGTTGCTTGTTAATAGTGTCTACGTAGTTCTTATTTTTAAAGAATTGAATTATCCAAATTAATACATAAACCACAATGAAGATAATTGTGAATATGATTAGATAATGCACTGTTAGTGGAAACCAACCGGCAAGCATTGCTAAAGGCAAGAATCCGACATACGTTGTTATGAAATGCATTATAGTTGCTTTAGTAATGCTCCAATCTGTGTATTTAAAGATAAAATCTCCAAGGAAAAAGACGACGCCTATGAGTAACCATAAAATGATAGAAATCAACATTACGGTAGTTTCTGTGAAATGCGTATAATACAATATGCCAATAGTTGATTGTGGGTTCAGTGGATAATATTTGCCGTCTGCAAATAACATACTAAAGAACAGTGAAAGGGACAAACCAATGATTAAGCTAATAAATAATGAGTTTTTCAAATTTTTCATATTGATAAGCGCTCCTTTATAGATTTTAAATAACGTCTAGAAGAATAGGTGTAGTGTGCATCTTTAAGATACATACGTATAAGTCCATTTGGCTCTAATAATAATTTTTCAATGTAATACTTGTTGACGATTTCTGATTTGGAAATGCGAATGAAATGTTGTGGTAACTGTTTTTCTAGTTCATAAAGTCGTAATTTTAGTTTGAATTTTTGATTGCTTGTAATGGCTGTTACATTTTTATTAATAACTTGGAATGTTATAACATCTGATACATTAATGATATGGATTTCTTTGTCTATGTATCCGACTAATGTATGTGATTTGTCTAAATCATTGACTGCATTAATAATACTTTGAACGTGATCATTCATTTTAGGTGCATGTATATCAATATAAGATTCCGTCTCATTTGCATTGATAAATAAATTGAGTTTCATCATAGGTTAATGCCTCCTTCAAAATTATTAAACCATAAATGACCATCGATATATTTAAATTTTGTTGAATGGTAGAAATTAAATGTTAAGTGGCTAGAAAGCGCTAATCAATATAAAAGATACCTCCTGAAATAAAAACAGAAATGTTTTTTCAGGAGGTAGAGATTAAAGTGAATTATTTGGCAGTGTAATAGTAAAGGTGGTTACATACTCGTTACTTTGTGTGAATTGGATTGTACCATGATGCAATTCAATGATGGATTTTGTAATTGCAAGACCTAAACCATTGCTATTATCATGTTTGCTCACTTTATAAAAACGTTCAAATAAACGTGCTTCAGCTTGTGGACTAATTGGTGAACCATCATTACTTATTGTGAAAATGATATTGTTGTGACTATGTTGCAAAGCGATGTCAATGGCACCACCAACATCTGTATACTTAATAGCATTTATTAATAAATTACTCAATGCTTGATGTAACAAACGTTGATTTCCTAGGAAATTGATTGATTCTAGGTCAGCTAAAATGATTAACGACTTTTCATCAGCAGCAAATTGTTCATGTCGAATGATATCTTTAATGAGTTGATTGACTTGAATCTTATCATCGAATAATAAATGTTGGTGATTATCTAATTCGGATAAGAGTAACAATTCAGTTGTTAATCCGCTCAGCTGCGTTGTAATGGTATAAATATCATTTATATATTGTTGTCTTAATGTTTTATCAGAAGTTTGTTGTAACTCGCTTAATAAATGATGAATATGTGTTAATGGTGTTTTGATTTCATGAGATACATTTTGTACAAAATGCTGCCTCATTTGATCAACTTGTCCCAATGACTCTCTTATCTTATTAAAGTGATACTGTAATGTTCCAATTTCATCTTTGCGTGTTTGTTTGATAGGTGTTTCAAAATCACCATCAATTAAGCGTTCGGTCGCTAGCTTTAACTTTTTTACTGGACGAATGATTGAATAGGTTGATGCGATAACTAATGAAATCGAGATAAATAATAACAACATTAACAAGACGGCTAAGAATGTTCTAAACTCGCTAAATGTTTCTCCAATATCTGGACGCATGAATACTGCTATTGAACCGTCTTTTGTCTTAAAGTTAATACCAACAGTATTATCTGTTACATTGTCGAAAAATCCAGTTACGAATAATGCGAATGATTTATCTTTAATACCATGGTAATCTTTATTATTTAATACGTTGTTAATAGCATTTTGTGATAAAGTATCTTCTCTAAATGGCTCCCCATAAAATGTCTTATGACCTTTTTGATCAACGGTCATTATTTGGTAATTCATTTGCCCTAAATGTTTGAAATATTGTTGAATGTGCGTTGGTTTAGCTGATTGTTCATATTGTCTTGCTTCTTTAAGCGTCTTCATGATTTTCGCGTCATTAGATGCTTTTAAATTATAATGATAGTAAACATTTGTTAATACAAAACTTATTAATGCACTAAATAAAATAACCGTAATGGAATAAATCGCAATTCTAGCATAGAGTGTTTTAAACATGATTCTCCACCTTATAGCCTTGTCCTCTTACTGTTTCAATTGTAAGTGTGGCATTTAATTTTTTTAATCTTTGGCGTAGTCGCTTAATATGAACGTCAACTGTTCGCTCATCTCCTTCATAATCATAGCCCCAAATTTTTTCTATTATTTGTTCACGAGTAAAGATTTGCTTAGGACGTGCTGCAAGCATAAATAATAATTGAAATTCCTTGTTCGGTAACGTCATCGTTTTATTAGATACTTGGAGTTCCAAATAGGATTGGTTTAGCGTTAAGTTGCCAATAGTCATTTCTGAATTTGAATTGATATTATATCGACGTAATACCGCACGAATTCTAAAAATAAGTTCCTTAACCTCAAAGGGTTTGGTTACATAATCGTCAGTACCGCTTATAAACGCACGCTCTTTGTCACTAAGTGCATCCCGCGCTGTTAACATAATAACTGGTATATCATAATCATTTTTTAATGTATTACATAATTGAAAGCCGTCCATACCATCCATCATAATATCTACCACTGCAATATCGACACGCTGTTTTTCTAAAAGTTTTAATGCAGCTTCACCACTTGGTTGTGTATATGCATCAATGTGCTCTGTTTGTAAATGGCTAGCTATATAATTTAGGATTCGAGGATCGTCATCGACAACAAGACATTGCACCATAGCTATAAACTCCCTTATCTTTTTCATTTATTATACATGTAAAATATTTTTGCGTAAAAAAACAATTGTTCATATTGAGTTCATATTTCAACCTTATACTGACGCTAAAGAAGAAATAGGGAGAAGTGAATCGATATGAAATTAGCGATAAAAGAGATTATGTTTTACAAATTTCGTTATATTTTAATCACATTAATCATTCTTTTATTAAGTATTATGGTGTTATTTATTAGTGGTTTAGCTCAAGGGCTTGGTAGGGAGAATATTTCGTTATTTGAACACTTTGATAATGATGAATATGTTGTTCAAAAAATGAAAGAGCCGCAAATTGAGAAATCGCAACTTAGTGATACGCAACAGAATCAAATTAAAAAGGTAATTCATCAAGAACCATATAAAATGAATATTCAAACATTGAAATTATCTAATAAAGAACAAGATGTGATTACAATGAATGACGTTAAACAACAACGCATACAACTTAAAAAAGGTGATTATCCTAAAAATGCTCATGAGGTCGCTATTAATGGTAAGTTAGCTGCAGACAACATTAGGGTCGGGGATAGATTACATTTTAAAAATAATTCAACTAGTTATAGAGTTTCTGGTATTTTAAACGACACAATGTATGCGCATAGTTCCATTGTGCTATTGAACGATAACGGATTTAATGCATTGAATAAGGTTAATACGGCATTTTATCCAGTGAAAAATTTAACACAACAACAACGTGATGAGCTTAATAAAATAAATGACGTTCAAGTTGTGAGTGAAAAAGATTTAACAGGTAATATTGCGAGTTATCAAGCAGAGCAAACACCGTTAAATATGATGATTGTTAGTTTGTTTGCTATTACAGCAATCGTTCTAAGTGCATTTTTCTATGTTATGACGATTCAAAAAATATCACAAATTGGCATTTTGAAAGCAATTGGTATTAAGACAAGACATTTATTGAGTGCGTTAGTTTTACAAATTTTAACACTAACAATAATTGGGGTAGGTATTGCTGTGATCATCATAGTAGGACTATCATTTATGATGCCGGTAACGATGCCTTTTTACTTAACAACGCAAAATATTTTATTAATGGTGGGGATATTTATATTAGTAGCGATTTTAGGTGCCTCACTATCATTTATCAAATTATTTAAAGTGGATCCTATCGAAGCAATTGGAGGTGCAGAATAATGGCATTAGTCGTTAAAGATATCGTCAAAAATTTCGGAGAAGGTTTGTCTGAAACAAAAGTTTTAAAAGGTATTAATTTTGAAGTGGAACAAGGGGAATTTGTCATTTTAAATGGTGCCTCTGGTTCTGGGAAAACAACATTGCTAACGATATTAGGCGGATTGTTAAGTCAAACGAGTGGTACAGTGCTTTACAATGATGCACCATTGTTTGATAAACAGCATCGTCCTAGTGATTTGCGATTGGAAGATATTGGTTTTATTTTTCAATCTTCACATTTAGTTCCTTATTTAAAAGTGATAGAGCAATTGACACTCGTAGGCCAAGAAGCGGGAATGACCAAACAACAAAGTTCAACAAGAGCAATACAACTTTTGAAAAATATTGGTTTAGAAGATCGCTTGAATGTATATCCGCATCAGTTATCTGGCGGTGAAAAGCAACGTGTTGCGATTATGAGAGCATTTATGAATAATCCGAAAATCATTTTAGCAGATGAGCCCACAGCAAGTTTAGATGCCGATAGAGCAACAAAAGTTGTTGAGATGATACGTCAACAAATTAAAGAACAACAAATGATTGGTATTATGATTACACACGATCGAAGATTATTTGAATATGCAGATCGAGTGATTGAATTAGAAGATGGCAAAATAACTGATTAGTGGCTTGTAAAGACGCTAAATGTTAATGATTTAAGACATAGTAGTATAAAAGTTAGATAACAGAATACGATTTGGGTTTACAAAAAACAGGCTGGGACATTAAGTTCTTAGGCAATGTAAAAAGCTGATTTCTATTAATTATTTGATAGAAATCAGCTTTTTTGATATGTATTTTATAATGTACAGCTCGTTGCATTCATATAGCTTGAAGTCACGTTTAAAACCATATCTATCATTACGGTATGCATATCTTTTAAAACCTATTCTTTTGTTATTAGGACATATAAATTCATCATTAAGTTCGTCATATTTCCAATTTTGAGTGTTAAAAATGTCACTTTTAAACTTTCTAGTTTTATCTTTAATAAACATGACATACGTAATAAGTGGCGTTTTATTAAAATCATCTATAATAGCCATATAGTTTTGCTCACTATCATAACATGCATCAGCTACAATATACTCCGGTAAATAACCGAAGGTATTTTGAATCATTGTTAAAAATGGAATTAAAGTTCTAGTATCTGTTGGGTTTTGAAATAGGTCATAGGATAAAACAAATTGAGAATTTGTCGCTATTTGTAAATTGTATCCTGGCTTAAGTTGGCCAAAGTGTCTTATTTTTTTAAAGTATTTAAAAGTAAAATTACATGTTAATACGTAGTATTAATGGCGAGACTCCTGAGGGAGCAGTGCCAGTCGAAGACAGGGCCCCAACACAGAAGCTGACATATAGTCAGCTTACAACAATGTGCCGGTTGGGGTGGCTGAGACGGCACCCTAGGAAGGGACCCGTCATCAAAAATTCTATTTATAGAATTTTACAGTAATGTGCCAGACGGGCAAAGCGAAGCCATTCAATACGAAGTATTGTATAAATAGAGAACAGCAGTAAGATATTTTCTAATTGAAAATTATCTTACTGCTGTTTTTTTTAGGGATTAATGTCCCAGACTCTTTCCTACGATTAGTCAAGTCTTAATGTTTAAAATAAGCATTACTAAATTAGCCCGTTCAATTTAATTTTTTTGAATAAGGTGTTACACTGTATTTGATTGTACGGTTGGCTAATGTGGGGACATTTGATAATCGTACAATTTTTGATTCATTACTAAATAATGAATCGTTTTTAAGAGACGATTAATACAAGCGATGACGGCAGTCTTGTGAGCTTTCTCATGAGGCTGTTTTCTTAGCTTATAGTAATAATCGACTACATGATTGTCATAATGATGCTGCCCTCTTATTATATTCATAACCACCCAAAACAGTAATCTTCTTGCTTTTTTATTGCCACGCTTATTAATTGTGTCTCTACTTTGCGTACTACCTGATTGATATCGTTTGATATCGATGCCTACAAATGCATTTAATTGTTTATTAGATTTAAATCGCGTAATATTTCCAAGTTCCCCAATAATCATAGCTGCAGATAGTTTTCCAATGCCTGGTATTGAATGAATATGTTCAAAACAATCAAGTTGTTGCGCCAATTGAATCATGTCTTCATCTAATTGTTTAAGATGTTGTATAGATTGTTTTAAATGTCTAATTAACAACCGTGCTTTTTCTACAAGAAATGAATGTCTATCGACATTCGGATAGCTTTCCCGAGCAATGTTAACCAATTGGTGTGCGTGATTTTCAGCTTTATTCATAGATAGACCTTTATCAGTCGAATTGAATATATAAGAAATAAGAGTATCAATATCCATATTTCTCACCATATCTGGATGAGTAAATCGTTCTGCGATGTTAAGTGCAATGATAGAATATCGACTACTAAATAATTTTTCTAAACCAGGAAAAGTTTGATGAAGCTGTTCAACAATTTCAAATTTAAGCCGATTTTGTTCATTTTCAATTTCTAGATGAAAACGTGCACGCTCTCGCAACTCAAAGAAGATAGATTCATACATAGGTAAGGTTTCCATTGCTTTTAAAGTAGGTGCTAATTGCGCAAGTTTATGTGCATCAGCTTGATCGGTTTTCCATGATCTTAAAGAACTTGTTCTGAATTTAGCTTCTAACGGGTTCATCTCAATATAATTAATTTGATTTATGCGACAAAATCGAGTCATACCTCTTGAATAAATACCAGTAGATTCAAAAATGATTTGTAGGTGGTCTAAATCATTCAAATACTTTAATAAATAATTATAACCATTTTTATTATTTTGAATGGTAAATTCTCTTTGAAATTGATCGTTATGATAATGAGCTACGACACTACTTCTTTTACTAATATCAACACCTAAGTAATTGATAAATATAGCCTCCTTTAAAAAATTGAGAAGTGAGAACTTTACTTAACCTTTCTCATTTCATTTTCCTCTACACGGTTTCAAGAACCCAACATACTTCAAACGAATTTCAAAAGGCGAGAGTAAAGCTGACTTGTTTTTTATACGGGTTTAAGACCCAAGAGAACGCACAGTCTACTCCTCTCTATAACTATAAAAAATAGCTATGAAAAAATCTATCGTCATAGATTTCTTCATAGCTAATCTTAGTATGTTTAGTTTATTTATTTTCAATATAACAATTGTCTAATCAAGGATTAACGAATATTTAAAGATAGTTTGACGCAATATTAGAAACAACCTATAATAATAGTTTGTTTGTGGATTAACTATTATAAATAAAAGCGGCGTAAAGACATATAAACCAACTACTTGAACAATATAACGTTAATAACAATCTATACTGATACATTACGCCTAGATAATCTTTGATGAGCACATGTAAGAAAAAGTGATATGGTGTATGACTTCCGACACCATCGATAGATAAACCTAATTTTTGGGCTAGTCGTAAGGCGCGCAATACATGAAACTGACTTGTTACACAAACAATTTTAACTGCTTCATGATACAAATTGTTGATGATTTGTTTAGAATATAAAAAGTTTGTGTATGTATTTATAGAGTGAGATTCCATTAGTATATCTGTTTTATCAACACCATGTGCAATCAAATAACGTTGCATAGCTAAAGCTTCAGAAATTGGTTCGTCTGGTCCTTGTCCGCCAGATACAATGATCTTTGTTGCTGATGCTTGTTGTTGATAGATATCAAGTGCACGGTCTAAACGCGCTGCAAGCATTGGTGTGACAAATTCGGTAAAAATACCAGCACCTAACACAATTATGATATCGACTTCTTTGTTGTATGATCTATGTCTATATGATACTGTCCAAACGAGATAACAAATAAAGGTTAGTAACAGGGAAAGGCATAATATAGCTAACCACATAGACAAACCTTTCACAATAGGTGACTGAATCGTACTTATAAATAGAAGTGCTGATGTGTAGAGTACAAATTTATATGAAAAAGATAATAATTTTTTAATAAATAAGCGACTAGAAGTATGAGAAAATAAATATCTATGTTTGAATAGCATGATAATACTGATTATTATAAATGTTACAAACATAGACCAAGGGAAAGTATAGGTCATGATGCTATAGATGAGTGACAAAAATATCGATATGACAACTAAGATGTAGCATGTTAAATTTAACGTCAGAGTATAGTTGAAAATTAACGGACAAATAACGATAAGTATAAATATTAATAATAAATTCAATAACATACTGACACCTCGCTTATAATAAATATTAAATATAAATGTAGATGATTTAATTTATTAAAGCAAGGAGAACGCAGCAACATGTAAGTCTTAATTTGTTATATTATATATGGGTCAATATTTTTGTGTTTTTTAGATGTGCGATACAATGATTGCTGAGGATACTTTATAAAAATAGTAATTAGGGAGAAATAATTATGGTAAAACATTTACAAGACCATATTCAATTTTTAGAGCAGTTTATAAATAACGTTAACGCATTAACTGCAAAAATGTTGAAAGATTTACAAAATGAATATGAAATTTCATTAGAGCAGTCTAACGTATTAGGTATGTTAAATAAAGAACCTTTGACAATTAGTGAAATCACGCAAAGACAAGGTGTAAATAAGGCCGCAGTAAGCCGACGAATTAAAAAGTTAATCGATGCTAAATTAGTTAAGTTAGATAAACCAAATTTAAATATTGATCAACGTTTGAAATTCATAACCTTAACTGACAAAGGTAGAGCATATTTGAAAGAACGTAATGCGATTATGACAGATATTGCGCAAGATATTACTAATGATTTAAATTCTGAAGATATTGAAAATGTAAGGCAAGTATTAGAAGTCATCAATCATCGCATTAAAACATATAGCAATCATAAATAGGTTTTTGAAGGTGTTCAAATATAAGACTAAATATGTATGTATTGAACACCTTCTTTTTAGTTATAATTGAGAGAGTACTTTCATAAATAATGTAATAAGGTACAATTCTAAAGTAAAGTTAATCATTTCTTGAATTGTATTCTTGGGATAATATTTGTAAAATAATAATGGTAAAATAATGAAATAATTTTTGTGATATACATATAACAATTGAAGAGGAACAGAATTGAGGTGAAAGTATGAAATCTTGCCCGAAGTGCGGACAACAAGCACAAGATGATGTACAGATATGTACACAATGTGGACATAAATTTGATAGTCGTCAAGCATTATATAGAAAGTCAACCGATGAAGATATACAAACTAATAACATCAAGATGAGAAAAATGGTGCCTTGGGCAATTGGTTTTTTCATTTTAATCTTAATTATTATATTGTTCTTTTTACTAAGAAACTTCAATTCACCTGAAGCGCAAACTAAAATATTAGTGAATGCGATTGAGAATAATGATAAACAAAAAGTAGCAACATTATTAAGTACTAAAGATAATAAAGTAGATTCTGAAGAAGCGAAAGTATACATTAACTATATCAAAGATGAAGTTGGACTTAAGCAATTTGTCAGCGACCTTAAAAATACGGTACATAAATTGAATAAGAGTAAGACCAGCGTAGCTTCTTATATTCAAACCAGATCTGGTCAAAATATATTACGTGTAAGTAAAAATGGCACGCGTTATATCTTTTTCGATAATATGAGCTTTACTGCACCTACCAAGCAACCAATTGTTAAGCCGAAAGAAAAAACAAAATATGAGTTTAAATCTGGTGGTAAGAAAAAGATGGTTATAGCTGAAGCAAATAAAGTGACGCCAATAGGTAATTTTATACCGGGGACATATAGAATTCCAGCTATGAAATCAACTGAGAACGGTGATTTTGCAGGCTATTTAAAATTTGATTTTAGACAAAGTAATTCTGAAACGGTAGATGTTACTGAAGATTTTGAAGAAGCAAATATAACTGTAACTTTAAAAGGCGATACAAAATTAAATGATAGTTCTAAAAAAGTAACTATAAATGACCGTGAAATGGCATTTTCAAGTTCCAAAACGTATGGTCCATATCCACAAAATAAAGATATTACCATTTCAGCTTCAGGTAAAGCGAAAGATAAAACATTTACAACACAGACGAAGACGATTAAAGCTAGCGATTTAAAATACAATACAGAAATAACTTTGAATTTTGACAGTGAAGATATCGAAGACTATGTTGAAAAGAAAGAAAAAGAAGAAAACAGCTTGAAGAACAAATTGATAGAATTCTTTGCTGGATATTCTTTAGCGAATAATGCTGCGTTTAATCAGTCGGATTTTGATTTTGTATCGTCATATATAAAAAAAGGATCATCTTTTTATGATGATGTAAAGAAGCGTGTATCTAAAGGAAGTTTAATGATGATTAGTTCACCACAAATTATAGATGCTGAAAAACATGGTGATAAGATTACCGCAACCGTAAGATTAATAAATGAAAACGGTAAGCAAGTAGATAAAGAATATGAGCTTGAACAAGGCTCGC
Organism: Staphylococcus sp. MZ3; assembly: GCF_018622755.1. NCBI lineage: Bacteria > Bacillati > Bacillota > Bacilli > Caryophanales > Staphylococcaceae > Staphylococcus > Staphylococcus sp. MZ3. Next base: position 2,395,794 of record NZ_CP076026.1, on the reverse strand, counting down.
AAGACCGCTTGCAATTAATCAAGACATCAGAAAAATAGAGTATAAAACTTAAATAAGATGCATGTGTCATGGAATACAAACAACATCCTTTCAAAGTATTTACAATTAATGTGAATTACTTTGAAGGGATTGTTTTTTGTGAAAAAATTTATGGAGTGCTGAGGTTTATATCATTTTATACCTTTTATAAGTTGTAATGATGTTCATGAAACTTGTGAGTAATGCTAATATATAAAAGAGCATATTTAAATTTAGTTTCTGTTCGTGATAGTTATAAACTAATCATTATATAAAGGAGATAGTCATATGAATGATTTAACGTATTTTAACAAGCGTTCACCGATATTTATTATTATTTTAGGATCTTTGACTGCCATTGGAGCATTATCAATAGATATGTTTTTGCCTGGATTACCAGATATTAGACATGATTTTCAAACAACGACGTCTAACGCACAATTAACATTATCGATGTTTATGATTGGTTTAGCGTTTGGTAATTTGTTTGCTGGTCCAATTTCAGATTCAACTGGGCGCAGAAAGCCGCTTATTATAGCTATGATTATTTTTACATTAGCAAGTTTAGGTATTGTTTTTGTACATAATATTTGGCTGATGGTTGCATTAAGATTTCTTCAAGGAGTGACAGGTGGCGCAGCAGCAGTTATTTCAAGAGCTATAGCAAGTGATATGTATAGTGGTAATGAACTAACTAAGTTTATGGCATTATTGATGCTTGTTAATGGTATTGCACCAGTTGTTGCGCCAACAATAGGGGGCATAATTTTAAATTATTCTGTCTGGCGTATGGTCTTTGTCATTCTGACTATCTTTGGTTTCGTCATGGTCATAGGTTCTTTATTAAAAGTACCTGAATCATTAACAGTGACAAATCGTGAGTCAAGTAGTGGATTAAAGACAATGTTTAAAAACTTCAAAATATTATTGAAGACGCCACGTTTTGTATTACCAATGCTCATTCAAGGTATGACATTTGTAATATTATTTACTTATATTTCTGCGTCTCCGTTTATTATTCAAAAAATTTATGGCATGACTGCAATACAATTTAGTTGGATGTTTGCAGGAATTGGTATTACGCTCATTATATCAAGTCAACTTACTGGGTACCTTGTTGATTTTATAGACTCACAAAAATTGATGAGAGGCATGACGATGATTCAGATTATCGGTGTAATTTTAGTGACGATTGTATTGCTTAATCATTGGAACTTTTGGATTTTAGCGATAGGATTTATCATTTTAATAGCACCAGTGACAGGTGTTGCGACACTTGGTTTTACTATAGCTATGGATGAAAGTAGCAGTGGTAGAGGGAGTTCATCAAGTTTATTAGGTTTAGTGCAGTTTTTATTTGGTGGTGTTGCATCGCCATTAGTGGGGGTAAAAGGTGAAGATAATCCTATACCTTACATAATTATTATTATAGCTACAGCAGTTATATTAATTATTTTACAGATTTATAATATGAGGGTATTTAAAACAAATCGATGATAAACATAGTTTCTTCTATTATATTGAATTGAAAAATTAAAAAACAAAACTTGAGCTATTCATAGACCTATGAATTTAGCATCAAAAATAAAAATGCCGAGATTATTATGTGGAAATCTCGGCATTTTTATATTGATAGCACCGTAACATATGTACTATTATCTATCCATTTGGTTTAACTTTATCTAGTTGTTTTATAGCATTTCTTTATTAGAATGAAACCGTATTATTAGTTTTGAAGTTTAATCGTATTAGCCAATAAAATGTCAGCAACTTCTTCAGGTGATTCATTACAACCATTCGAAAGCCAATTAATAAACACCCCAGCTTGACCGCCTATGATATATGTAACATAAAGCTGTTTATTGGTTACTGTAGTACTATAGTCATTCATAATTTGTTGATAGTAATCTCTCGCTAAATTTATATAGTCTATGAATAATGTTTTCATTGGATAGGTAACTAAAATGTCTTTGAAAAATTGCTCATTGTGCTTGATATACTTAGCAATAATAATGAAGAATTTATAAAGTTTAAGCTTATCCTGTTTAATATTTTCGAAATTATGATGTAGCGCGCTTAGAAGAAATTGGAATTTTTCTTTATGCTTTGAGTTGATGGTATCCAATAAATCAAATTTATCTTTGTAATAATCATAAAAAGTAGAACGATTAATATTACAATACGCGCAAATCATTTTAGTGGATATTTCTTGAAAAGGATATTCAGCCATCAAATCAACAAGTGCGTTTTGAATTTCTATTTTGGCTTGTCGTTTCATATTGTTACACCTTTGTGAATTTTAACCAACACTCTTATAAAAATTGTTGGTGTTTTTTTAGTTATCATGTATCTATAATAAATAAAGTGAATTTTAAAAGCAAATAGGAGGAAATGTTTCATGAAAAAGATGATATTAATTAATGTCATTACGGTTGTTGTACTGTTAGCAATTGGGATTGCTGGCTTTTATTTCTGGAATAAAACAACAAGCTATGTAACAACTGATAATGCAAAAGTAAATGGCGATCAAATTAAAATAGCAAGTCCTGCATCTGGACAAATTAAATCACTTAATGTTAAACAAGGTGATAAACTTGATAAAGGTGACAAAGTAGCAACTGTTACTGTACAAGGTCAAGATGGCGAAACGAAAGATATGGATCTTAAAATGCCTCAAAAAGGTACAATTGCCAAATTAGATGGTATGGAAGGTTCAATGGTGCAAGCTGGTAACCCAATCGCTTATGCATACAATTTAGATGATTTATATGTAACAGCAAATATTGACGAAAAAGATATTAAAGATGTTGAAGTAGGTAAAGATGTTGATGTGACTATTGACGGTCAAAAAGCTTCTATTAAAGGTAAAGTTGATAGTATTGGAAAAGCAACTGCTGCAAGCTTTTCATTAATGCCATCATCAAATAGTGATGGTAACTACACTAAAGTTTCTCAAGTAATACCTGTTAAAATCACTCTAGAATCAGAACCGTCTAAACAAGTTGTTCCTGGAATGAACGCTGAAGTAAAAATCCATAAAAATTAAGGGGATCATTAAATGACTACGACCTTCATTATTAGCTACATTATTTTAGCGCTCATTATTGTTGGGGTTATCAATTTATTTTTAATAAGATCAAGAAAAAAAGGCAAACGCCAACAAAAGGAACAACAATTTACGACACGTCAATCAAATCAATCTAAATTTAAAGCTAGTGATTTAGACAAAACAACTGATCAATCGACACAACGTATGACGCATGAAGAATTGCGTGTTGACAATCAAGATGATCATAGCCAAGTTAGTCTAAATGGTTACACAAAGGGGTCTGAGAAAGATCAAGAAGCATTCACTAATAATAATGATGAGGAAGCAGTTGCTGCTAAAAATCCTGAATCAGAAGAATATAAAGTGAATGAAAAAATAAAAAAAGAACATAAAAACTTTATTTTTGGTGAAGGTGTTTCACGCGGTAAAATATTAGCGGCATTATTATTCGGTATGTTTATTGCGATTTTAAACCAAACATTATTAAATGTTGCTTTGCCAAAGATTAATACAGAGTTTAATATTTCCGCTTCAACAGGGCAATGGTTGATGACAGGATTTATGTTAGTAAACGGTATTTTAATACCAATTACGGCGTATCTATTTAATAAATATTCATATCGAAAATTATTTTTAGTTGCGTTAGTACTCTTTACAATTGGTTCATTAATCTGTGCGATTTCAATGAATTTCCCAATCATGATGGTTGGACGTGTATTACAAGCCATTGGTGCAGGTGTACTAATGCCATTAGGTTCAATTGTTATTATTACAATTTATCCACCTGAAAAACGTGGTGCTGCCATGGGTACAATGGGTATCGCAATGATTTTAGCACCTGCAATTGGTCCAACATTATCAGGTTATATTGTACAAAATTACCATTGGAATGTGATGTTTTACGGTATGTTCATTATCGGTATTATTGCAATCTTAGTTGGTTTTGTATGGTTTAAGTTATATCAATATACAACAAACCCTAAAGCTGATATCCCAGGTATCATTTTTAGTACGATTGGTTTTGGTGCTTTGTTATACGGCTTTTCAGAAGCGGGGAACAAAGGATGGGGTTCTGTTGAGATAGAAACAATGTTTGCGATTGGTATTATCTTTATTATTCTATTTGTAATAAGAGAATTAAGAATGAAATCACCAATGTTGAATTTAGAAGTATTAAAATTCCCAACATTTACATTAACAACAATTATTAATATGGTTGTAATGTTAAGTTTATATGGTGGTATGATTTTATTACCGATTTATTTACAAAATTTACGCGGATTCTCAGCATTAGATTCCGGATTGTTATTATTACCTGGTTCTCTAATTATGGGTCTACTTGGACCATTTGCAGGTAAATTGTTAGATACTATTGGTTTAAAACCATTAGCTATCTTTGGTATTGCTGTCATGACTTATGCAACATGGGAATTAACTAAATTAAATATGGATACACCATATATGACAATCATGGGTATCTATGTACTTCGTTCATTTGGTATGGCATTTATAATGATGCCAATGGTAACTGCAGCTATTAATGCGTTACCGGGACGACTTGCCTCTCATGGTAATGCTTTCTTAAATACGATGCGTCAATTAGCAGGCTCTATAGGTACAGCAATCTTAGTTACTGTTATGACAACACAAACAACACAACATTTATCAGCTTTTGGGGAAGAGTTAGATAAAACGAATCCTGTTGTACAAGATCATATGCGTGAATTAGCATCGCAATATGGTGGTCAAGAAGGCGCAATGAAAGTGTTATTACAATTTGTAAATAAACTAGCAACAGTTGAAGGTATTAATGATGCATTTATAGTTGCAACGATATTTAGCATCATCGCTTTAATTTTATGTTTATTTTTACAAAGTAATAAAAAAGCAAAAGCTACAGCTCAAAAGTTAGAAGCAAGCTCAAATAACAATCATGAATAAATAAAATAAATTAATTGAAGTGTGACTAATCAAAAATTATGTTGTGGGGACATGATTTTTAAAGTATCGGTGCCAAATATGGTTATCGATACTTTTTTTATTTGTTGATTTATAAAATAAAAGAGGAATTATATTAAAATTTGGCATTGACGTAGTAGGTCATTAATAAAGAAAAAGCAGGAAGTGGGTCAACGAAATGAATTTTGTGAAAATAACATTTCTGTCCCAATCCCTACTATATAACATTATTTTAAACGAGGCATGCGATTACGGAAGAATAAGCTTATAACAAGTAAACCGATGCTACAGCCCAGTAAAATGATGCCGTTATGAATAGCGTCAGCTTCTGTAATCACTTGATCTGGTGGTACATTTAAATAATATTTTTTTAAAGCATCTGCAATTTCTTGTGCGAGTGTTTTAATAATATAACTGAAATACAAAGTAATGACTAACATAATTGTTAACACTAAAATATTTACTACTTTTAGAACTGTGCGATTAAATACAATTGTCAGTATTGTTATGACTAGGCTAACGATACATAAAATAAAGAAACCGTTAAAGACTAAAATTAAGCGATCGATTCCTTGTTGTAAATCATTGATATTACCCAAATTAATATTTAATTGATGCATTTTTCCAATTGTCTCGTTAAAATTTTTAATGCCATCAAAATCTACAGATTCTTTGGTGAAGACAATATTAAAAATGGGTTGTTTCCACATGCTGTATCCAGCGATTGCGGTTAATATAACAACAATGATTTGAATAATCATGCTTACCAATGAACGTTTTTTCTTACCATATCGCTTACCACGATGAATATTCGGTTGTTGAAATGTCTCATCAAATGGTTCTAATCGTTGATTTGGATTTGTCATGCAAGGCACCTCCGTATAAAGTTCTTTTCTTTACTTATCAATATGTCTAGTTGTCTGTTATAATGATGAAAAATCACTGTTCAATTGTAGTCTTAAATTTGAAAGTGAAAAAGAAAATATCTTCTACATTATATACTTTTTTTGGCAAAGAATGTAGGGGATAGACAATCATTGGATACATAAAATATATAAAGGTAGGTTAAGACATTGATTAGAAACCGTGTTATGAATAGCGTTGTCAATAAATATTTGCTTCACAATCGCTCGATTATGTTTAAAAATGATCAAGATGTTGAAAGATTTTTTTATAAAAGAGAAATTGAAAATAGAAAAAAACATAAGCAGCCTTCAACATTAAATGTTAAAGCAAATTTAGAAAAATTATCATTAGATGATATGCAAGTCTTTCGCTTTAATTTCAGACATCAAATTGATAAGAAAATTTTATATATTCACGGTGGATTCAATGCACTACAACCATCACCGTTCCATTGGAGATTGTTGGATAAAATCACTTTAAGTACATTATATGAGGTTGTACTGCCTATCTATCCAAAGACACCAGAGTTTCATATTGACGATACTTTCCAAGCGATACAACGTGTTTATGATCAATTAGTATCTGAAGTAGGACATCAAAATGTCGTAGTCATGGGTGATGGTTCAGGTGGTGCACTGGCATTATCCTTTGTACAATCTCTTTTAGATAATCAACAGCCATTACCGAATAAATTGTATTTAATCTCACCAATTTTAGATGCAACACTATCTAATAAAGATATTTCGGACGCCTTAATCGAACAAGATGCGGTTCTAAGTCAGTTTGGTGTCAATGAGATTATGAAAAAATGGGCGAATGGCCTACCATTAACAGATAAGCGCATATCGCCAATTAATGGCACAATAGAAGGATTGCCACCAGTTTATATGTTTGGTGGTGGACGTGAAATGACACATCCTGATATGAAGCTATTCGAACAAATGATGTTGCAACATCATCAATACATTGAGTTTTATGATTATCCTAAGATGGTACATGATTTTCCAATTTATCCAATTAGACAATCACATAAAGCTATTAAACAAATTGCCAAATCGATAGATGAGGATGTAACACAAAATAACTAATAACATACAATTGACCCAGTTACGATTTCATGCAAGATGATATTTGACATGAAAACATAATTGGGTTTTGTTTTTGAAAATATAGCAAGGGTTATATAGACTAATTGTTAATGAGCTTCTGAGTGAAAATCACCAATAAGTGTATTGATATGTGTGATGATAAAGTATTGCCCTTTAATTTGATAAAATTGATCTAAAAAATTATCGAATTGACGTGGAATATCACTAAGTTCTGCAAAGTTAGCTGTTTTATCATAATTGCGATGAGTAACCTCATTTTGAAATTTATCATAATCTTCTAGGAAATGTTGATCTTCAAGCTGCTGTTCCACAATAGTCATAATATTATCGATGGCTTGCTTTTGTCCTTGAACATAAGCCATATGAACGCCACGCTTAAGTAGCTGATTTGCTGGTCCGTTAATGTATAACCCTTTTTGTGCATTTAATTCTGTTAATTCAAACTTAACATCATCTAATAAATCTAGTAATTCAATATGAATCTTTTGTTGTAATGCATCTGTCATTTTAATGCTCCTTTGTGTGGAATTGCTATTTTATGTCCTAATTGTTCAGGCCAAGTGATAGTTGGTTGATTTTTATAATAGTGTGCTATTTGTGTTGAGAATGATTCAGGAAAAGCATCAGAACGACGTGTGTGCTGATTAATTCCCATCATCATTACTTCATTTGTTGATGCTAGTGTACCATCTTCTTTAGTTAATGTTAAAAATAAATGCAACCGCTTATAATCGTAATCATAAATATATAAAGTAACAGTAAATACATCGCCAAGAGACAATTCTGAGAGGTATGTCGTATGTTCTTCTAGTGTAAATAGTGTATATGCTAAATTTTCGCGTTCTTTTAAAGAAAGACCGTGGCTGTAATTAAAACGATTCACGACGTCACTAAAAATGATATTATAATTTGCATCATGCATATGATTGTTATGGTCAATGAATTCAGATGTTACGGTTTGAGTATGTGTAAAAAGTTGTTTGATAATAACCATCTCCTTAGTGACTATCATACTAAAATAAATTAAGACATACACGTTATTTAATTCATGATAAAATAATAGAGAATTCGTTATTTAGGGGGAGTATCGATGGCTTTAAAGATACGGTATCAAACTACATATGAACCGTTTAAAGTAGTTGATGATATCAAAGAGATACCAAAAGATGCGACTATTGTTTGGTATGATTTTGATGAACCGAATGAACAAGAAAATGAATGGTTTAAAGCACATTTTAATTTTAATGATTTAGAAGTGGATGATGCAATTAACGGTATGCCACGAGTTAAATATAAATCTTATAAAGATTATCAATACTTAGTATTTCATAGTATTATGGGGTCAAACTATTCACCAATAGCACTAAATATTTTTATACAAGACAATGTATTAGTAACATATCATCATCAAACGTTGGAATCATTAAATAAAGTAGTCTATAAGTATATGAATACATTAGATGCAGAATTAGATTGTGCAGATGTCGTCATATTAATTTTAGATATGATGGTTGATAAATATTTCAACTTTGTATATGCACTTGAAGATAGTGTTTATCATTTTGAAGACCGCCATGTAGATGATCGCTTTAATAAAATGGTCATGGATAGTGTCTTTAAGTTACGTTCGGATTTGATTAAAGTAAAACGTGTACTGTTTCCTATGCAAGAGCTAATTGATACAATGAAACAAAATGGTGATTTGATTATAGATAATAAACATTCGCTATACATTCAACATATCGATGACCACTTGATTAAGCAACGTAATATCATTCGTACTGCTCAAGAAATGACAAACGAAATACGAGAAAATTTTGAGTCATACACGTCATTTAGAATGAATAGTATTATGCAAGTATTAACGTTAGTATCAGTTATATTTTCACCGTTAACATTCATAGCTGGGATTTATGGTATGAACTTTGTAAATATGCCGGCATTACATTTACATTATGGATATTATATTTGCTTAGCTGTAATGTTTGTTATAGCTGTCGTATTAATCATCTTTTTCAGACGTAAAAAATGGTTTTAAATTAGAAATGACGAAAAGGTAGGTTTAATCATGAGTGATTTTCAAAGAGAACAGAGAAAAAATGAACATGTTGAAATAGCAATGGCTCAATCTGACGCAATGCATTCAGATTTTGATAAGATGCGTTTTGTGCATCATTCTATCCCATCAATTAATGTAAATGATATCGATTTGACATCACAGACGCCTGACTTAACGATGGCATATCCGGTTTATATTAATGCAATGACGGGTGGTAGCGAGTGGACGAAAAACATCAATGAAAAGCTAGCTGTAGTTGCAAGAGAAACTGGCTTAGCGATGGCAGTTGGATCAACACATGCGGCATTGAGAAATCCACGCATGGCTGAGACGTTTACGATTGCGCGAAAAATGAATCCTGAAGGCATGATTTTTAGCAATGTTGGTGCGGACGTACCAGTAGAAAAGGCTTTGGAAGCAGTTGAATTACTTGAGGCACAAGCGTTACAAATCCATGTTAATTCTCCTCAAGAATTAGTTATGCCTGAAGGGAATCGTGAATTTGTGACTTGGTTAGATAATATAGCGTCGATTGTATCACGAGTGTCTGTTCCAGTCATTATAAAAGAAGTTGGATTTGGTATGAGCAAAGAATTAATGCATGACTTACAACAAATAGGCGTCAAGTATGTCGATGTTAGTGGCAAAGGTGGTACTAACTTTGTAGATATTGAAAATGAACGTCGTGCAAATAAAGATATGGATTACTTATCATCATGGGGACAGTCTACAGTTGAGTCATTACTTGAAACAACGGCTTATCAAAGCGAAATTTCAGTTTTCGCGAGTGGTGGTTTACGTACACCACTCGATGCAATTAAAAGTTTAGCACTTGGTGCAAAGGCAACTGGTATGTCACGTCCGTTTTTAAATCAAGTTGAAAATAATGGCATTGCACATACAGTAGCTTATGTAGAATCATTTATTGAACACATGAAATCAATAATGACGATGTTAGATGCTAAAAATATTGACGACTTAACACAAAAACAAATCGTATTTAGTCCGGAAATATTGTCATGGATAGAACAACGTAACTTGAATATACATCGAGGATAAATAAAAGAGGAGGCGAAGGCCTCCTCTTTTATTTATGAGTTTGGTGTTTAACTAAACCATTGTATGAATCCCATAATGACTATAACACCAATTAAATCGATTAAGAATGCACCAACAATAGGTACAACTAAATATGCTTTAGGTGAGTTTCCATATTTTTTAGTAATAACATCTAAATTTGCCATGGCATTTGGCGTTGCACCAAGCCCATGACCGATAAAACCACCTACCATTACTGCAGCATCATAATCTTTTCCTAAACCTCTAAATAAAATTAAAACAGCAAATAAAATCATAACGACAACTTGAACTAAAACGATAATAATAAGAGGTATAGCAAGTTTATAAATTTCGATTAATTGAATGCTCATTAGCGCAAGAGATAAGAAAATACCTAATGCGACATCGCCAATTTGATTAGTAATTTTTAAATCTACAATATTAAAATTAAAACTTTCAGAGATATTTCGGACAATAACAGCTACAAATAATGAGCCAACGTAAATTGGAACATTAATCCCTGTTTGAGCTGTAAACAAATGACTGAAATAACTTCCAACTGCCATACAGAATACAACGATTGTAAATTGAATGAAGAATACTTCAGTGGCATTAAATTTACTATGTAAATGTTCGTTATATGCTACTTGGCTATAATCTTTAAATGTATCGTCACTATGTTGAGGCTTTAAGTTATAACGTTTGATTAAAAATTTTACAACTGGACCACCGATAAGCCCTCCAAATACAAGACCTAAAGTTGCAGCTGCAAGAGCCGCTGTCAGTGCCGAATCAATACCTAAATCTTGAATTGTCTTACCATAAGCAGCAGCATTACCATGACCGCCTTCCATAGACATGGAACCTGCTGTTAATCCTAACAAAGGTTTAATATTTAATACTTTTGCTAGTGATACACCAACTATGTTTTGAATGACTGAAATGATAGCACAAAACATAAAGTATAATAGCAAGACTTTGCCACCTAATTTAAATAATTTCAATGATGCACCAAGACCGATTGTCGTAAAGAATGCTAACATGAAGAAATCTTGAATGAATGAAGCATCTAATTTAATCTTAACCATGCCAAATGAATCCAAAGCCGCAACTAAAATAGCAAAGATTAAGCCGCCAATCACTGGTGCTGGTATACAAATACGTTTTAAAAAATTAACGTGATTAACGATAGCCTTACCAAGTAAATAAAGGATACAAGCTAAACATAATGTTGTAATTGCATTAAGTTCTATCATTTTCAAATCCCCCTTGTTGAATATCCCTCTCCCTAAATAAGCTTTTATATGTAAGCGTTATAAAAGGGCACTTTTAACATTATACATGCAACAAATCAATATTTCTAGTTTTTGAAAATAATATCAATAATATTAATGCATCTAAATTTAATAATTATAAATAATTCTATTGTTATATTTTATAATTAAGAACAAGTTCAATAAGAGGAGATGAATCAAAAAATATGATGGATACAAAGAAAAACAATCAACCCATCCGCATGTTGACGGCACGATTGATTGACTTATAAGGAGATAGATTTCATTTTCATGATAGTAATCAATGAAAGATGGCATTTATTTCCAAGTATCTTCGGGAAACATACAATCTGATTTACGCATGCGAGACACAAATGGATTACCTTTCACTGTGTAACGTAAAGATTTATGTGTCCAATCACCTTTATTTGGAATACCGATTCGTGGACTAGCAATAATATCTTTAGGATATTTACGATTCTTAGTATCAATAGACAATCTACAGTCATTTAACGTAGCGCCATCGATAGCCCGTGGAATGTTAAATGCCTTAGTCCATTTTCCTGGGCCATTCGTTACCTCGTAGCCTTTCTTACCTCTGTTACGGAACATAGCGGATAAACCTTCTTCTGGTTCAATTGCGCGGATAAGTACGCCTTCAGGTATACCTTCAGATCTTGTTACAAAATTAATGAGTAAATGCGTATGCATGACATGTGCATAAATTGTACCACCACGTTTATATAATGACGTAACTTTAGGTGTTATTTTACCGCCATAGCCATGAGCCGCACGATCATTCAAACCTAAGTATGCTTCCGTTTCCACGATGTAGCCTGTATACGTTTGAGTGGTATCCTGATAAATCACTTTGACACCTAATAAGTTTTTAGCAATTTGTCTTGTATCATTATTAACGAAATCCATAATATTCTCCTCGCAATTATATGATTAAATTAAATAAAAATGAAAAAGATATTTTTATTGTGGTAAATGTTTGATAAAATAGTATTGTTAAGAATTATAAAAATGTAAAGTATATACTTTGTTATGGAATATTTTATTTGCAGAGATTGAGACTCTTTTAAACGTGAACATTGCAGTGTGACATATTTTTAGTATAGTTAACGAAGCGTTGACTTTCAAATGAGTCTCCATATAGATGTGTACTTGTAGCGGGTTTTCATTTTACTAGTGATGAAATATAAAGTCCATTTTCCAAAGTGAATGACGATTGAAATGAAGTGGCTTGATAATGAATCTTGTAAATTATAACGGTAACAATAATTAAAAATATAAATATGATTAACGAAAGGGAGATTACAATGGAACAATTACCTCAAGTAGGTTTTATGAAATCATTCGTATTATTTTGGAAAAATTATGTAAATTTTAAGGGGAGATCAAGACGTAGTGAATATTGGTATATGGCACTATGGCATTTGATACTTATGGTTCCAGCTGTGTGTGTGCTAATAATAAACCTATTTCTATTCTTTATTTCTATAGCGGCAGATAACGAAACATTAATAGTTATGAGTATATTGATGATTATCCTTACATCTGTGTATACTTTTGTCTATAGTTTGGCAACGTTTATTCCAAATTTAGCGTTGTGCGTTCGAAGATTTCACGATATATCAAGAACAATGTTATTTCCAATGATTATGACAGTATTCAGTATTATATTTTATATAGTATTACAGATTATCGATAGTTATTATGACAGTGATTTTACATTAATGCCGATGGGTCTTAATATTTTGTTAGTACTTCTTTATTTTGTTTATTTAGGCCTAACAATTGTTATGATAGTATTCCTATGCTTTGACAGTAAGCCGGCAAATAAATATGGCGAAAGCCCAAAATACCCGTCTACAATTAAAAATCAACCAGTGACATCTGAAACACCGAAAACACCGGAAGAAACAGATAATCAATTGTAATGATATAAATATCTCGGCACAATGATGCTGGGATATTTTTTTACCAATAAGGCAATAAAGGTATGGGAAATGCGTATCTAGCGCTAATGATACTTAACATGCAAAGAAGATACTATTTAAATATTTCAATTTCAGAAATTTTAAAAATAAATTCACTTTAAAAATATTGCATTTATAGAGAATAGAAATGTTATATTAAGATAAATACATATTTTTTTAGGAGGCAAAGTATGGGACTTGTAATTGAACATGTTACGAAACGTTTTGGCAAGATGACGGCAGTAAATGATATTTCATTAGAGTTAGAATCAGGCAAAATGTTAGGTTTTCTAGGCAGAAATGGTGCAGGTAAAACAACGACATTTCGTATGATTTTAGGCTTAAGTGAACCAACTGAAGGACACATTACGTATAACGGTAAAAAACTAGATAAAACAATGTACAATCGTATTGGTTATTTACCGGAAGAACGCGGTTTACATGGGAAATTGACAGTTGAAGAAGAATTGAAATATTTGGCAACTTTAAAGGGAATGTCAAAAACAGAAATACAACAGCAAATATCGTATTGGCTTGAGCGTTTTGATATTACTGAAAACCGCAAAAAACGAATTGATAGTCTATCAAAAGGGAATCAACAAAAAATTCAGCTGTTAGCAAGTATGTTACATAAACCAGAATTACTAATATTAGATGAGCCTTTCAGTGGTCTAGACCCAGTTAATGTTGAGTTATTAAAAGAAGCTGTTAAAGACTTAAATGATTGGGGCAGTACAATCGTTTATAGTTCTCACCGTATGGAGCATGTTGAAGAATTATGTGATGATGTTTGTATTTTAGATAAAGGTCAACTTGTTGTTTCTGGTGATATCAATCATGTACGTGCATCTAATGGTAACAAGAAAGTTGTCATTGAGTCAGAAACAACACTACCAGATTTAACACACATTAGAGGTATCATTCATAGTGAAAACATGAAGCAAGGTCTTCAGTTGACGATTGAGAATGAAGGCGTAGCCAAAGATATTTATCAAGTTGTGGCACATCAAGGTTATGTTAAACGATTCCAAGTTGTAGAACCATCATTACAAGATATATTCATTGAGAAGGTTGGTGGCAAGGATGCATAAGTTTTGGGCGACATTTACTTTGACATATATCAAAAAAATTAAAGCTAAATCATTTGTAATTTTTATGATTATTATTGCTGCCTTAATGATTGGCCTATCAAACATTGATAAGATTATTAACATGTTTGATGATGGTCCAGATAAAATTGGTGTAGCAGCACCGAATGAACAAATCTATAAGGTTTTCAAGCAACAGGCGAATACATTTCATAGTGATGCTAAGTTTACTAAAGTTTCTATAGAAGATGCTGAAAAAGAAGTAAAAAAACATAAACTTGATAAAGCTTATATTATCAAGGTGAATCAAAATCGCACGTTACAAGGGACAATCATTAGTGAGAAGCGAGTAAGTCATGAAGATTCACAAAAAGTACAAGCACTGCTTACAGCTATTCAAACAAATATGGTAGCCGGAGAATTAAATATCAACAAAGAAGACTTACAAAAATTACAAGCACAAAGTAAAGTTGATAATAAGGTGATTTCTAATGATGAAGTCGATAAAGTATCAGAAGGACAAAAGATTTTCAACTATGCTTTAGCTTATGGCATTATCTTTCTAATGTTCTTTATTGTTTTAAATTATGCATCTCAAATAGCTATGGAAATTGCTAGTGAGAAAACATCGCGTGTCATTGAAATGATTATTACAAGTATTTCACCAATCCAACATATTTTTGCTAAAATTTTAGGCGTTATAGCAGTTGCCGTGACTCAGATTATTTTAATTGTATTGATGGCAGTTATATGCATTTTTGCCTTTGACTTAAAAGACTTGCTACAAGGTTTTAACGTGGAAATGAATCAATTGTCTTGGCAAATTATTATTGTCGGAATTATAAGTAGTATTGTTGGAATTATGGCGTATGTATTACTTGCAGCCATCCTCGGATCATTAACATCTAGAATAGAAGATTTAAATCAATCTTTGATGCCGCTGACATTACTTGGTATGATTGCATTTTATATCGCGATATTCACGATAAATAATCCTGATGGGCGACTTGCTTTAATCACAAGTTATATTCCGTTTTTAGCGCCATTTCAATTAGTTGTACGCGCTCAAACTTCAGGGCTTCAAATACATGAAGTCATCTTAAGTTCATTAATCTCAATTGTAATGGTAGCTGTCTTGATATGGATTGCAATTAAAACATATAAAGATTCAGTACTTACATTTGAACGTGGCTTATTTAATTCAATGAAACGTGTATTTAAAAAATAAAATTGATGAGAGTGACACACATTTATCATATAAAATGATGATGAAAGCGTGTTACTCTTATTTTTTTATATTTAGCTATAGAATAATGTCTAAAAAAGTGTACAATATGAATGTGAAAACGAACTTTTTAAAATGGGAATGTGAAGTAAGAAGAAATGTAAACAAATGATATGTAGCCGATAGATTATTGGTAGCAAATGTGTGATGGAGTGATTTCATGTTATATCCGATTTTTATATTTATATTAGCTGGCTTATGTGAAATAGGTGGGGGATACCTGATTTGGCTGTGGCTTAGGGAAGGACAGTCTTCACTTGTTGGGCTAATAGGCGGTGCGATACTCATGTTATATGGTGTCATTGCGACATTTCAATCATTTCCATCATTCGGAAGAGTATATGCAGCATATGGTGGCGTATTTATCATCATGAGTTTGATTTTTGCGATGGTCGTAGATAAACAAATGCCAGATAAATATGATGTTATCGGTGCAATCATTTGTATTGTAGGTGTTTTAGTAATGTTGCTACCCAGCAGAGCTTGAACACTTGTGGTTAGAAGGGAGAAGTAAAAATGATAGTTGAAGTTGAGCACCAAAGACAAGGTGTAGATTTAATCAAAATTGATAATGATGAAACTAAAATTATTTTTACGAATTATGGAGCAAGAGTAGTGTCTTGGAAATATCATGATAATAATATTGTTCTTGGAAATGTTGTTGAAGCGGATGAATTTTATCATAGTAATCCTTTTAAATTTGGTGCTTCTATAGGAAGATATAGCGGTAGAATTGATAATGCTAAATTTAAGTTGAAAGGTAAAGAATATCAGTTAGAAAAAAACAACGGTGAACATCATTTACATGGTGGATGTCATGGTTTGGACAATAAGTTATTTGATTATGAAATTAGAAATGAAATTGCTCAAATTAAAGTGATATTTAAGACGGTGTTGAAATCAGCTGATGATCATTTCCCGGGTGATATCGATGTGACGATTACACATATTTATGATGCTGATCACCAATGGTCGATTGAATACGAAGCAGTTGCATCAGAAGACACATTGTTTAGTCCTACGAATCATGTGTACTTCAATTTGAATCGAGATAATAATGTCGTTGATAATCATCGCATTTCAAGTAATCAATTAGATATGTATGTATTAGATGAGCGAAATATTGTTACAGGTGATATTCTAGATTTACATGAAGTGTTTGAAGATAACAAGATAAAATTGAGTGATATTTTTACATCACAACATGCGCAATTAAGCCAACAAATGACACGTTTTGGTGGTCTCGATCACCCATTTACAGTTGGTGAACATAAAATGTATGTTGAAAATCATGAATTTATGTTAGAGGTCGATACAGATATGCCTCATGTTGTGTTCTTTACTTTTAACCAGCCTGATGAGTGGGATAGTCCATTTAATATTTATAAACCACATTCTGGCTTTACATTAGAAACACAATTTTTACCAAATGATATTAATTTATATGGTGAAAAAGCACCGTCAATTTTAAAAGCTGGTGAAGCGTTCAATTCGAAAACAAGTTTCCGTATCGAAGAAAAAGTAGAAAATGATTAAAAGTATCGGCATTTATATAATATTTATGTTATTTGGCGGAATTTTGAATAGGTTATCAAGAATCGAATCAAATGAAGTGACATCATTAATATACAGTTTGAAATAAAAAAATATATAACATAAAAAAGGAATCAATAGCATCAGTAGTTATAGGTAAGACTATTATACAAACGATGTGTAAGTTGATTCCTTTTGTTTTGAAAAGTTCATTTAACACTTATAATGAAAGGTAATTATTTCAATGTTCTGTTATACATTTTTTGAAGTTTATCGCGTCTTGTTGGTGACAGAAATGGATTGTTTAGTGCATATCGTAACAGATCTTGATTTTGTCTATCATTATAATAAAGGTCATTAAGCTGTTGTACAGATAAACGATGTTCGATTGGTGGTTCTTGTATTAAGTAAAGCTGGTCATTTGGAGATACATAGCCTTGCTTTAATACCCGGAAATAGAAACCTGTTTTACCAGATGTAGACATGCGCTTCACTAAATCAGGAATATTATATTTTGCTTGAATTTTCCAGCATGGTTCTCTAATTTCAGAAACCTCAATTAACGCATCACCTAAACGATATTGATTACCAAAGTAAACATCAGATTCGTCTAAATAATCAAATGTTAAATTCTCTCCAAACATCGCATGAGTAGGTAGTGAGGGTAAATCATCTTGATACAGTGCATAGTTGTGTTTACTAAACCCACAAACTGCTTTATGTGGTCCACCATGATCTTTATAAGCCTGTTCATCACCAGTGAAACCAGTTGAAGATAACCATGTTGTTTGTGAAATCTTAGTTTTATCTAAAGCAGAGCGCATCGGTCTTTTCGAGCTATAAGGCAAATCTTGGATTTTTCCTGTCGAAATTGCGTGAATTGATATCATATCATTCTCCTTAACGAGTATTATTTAAAATATATTGTACTATAAAACATTTTTAGAATTGTAAATTCTGATTGATATGTTTAAAAAAATGTTAGAAATAAGGGTATGTTAATTTATACGAGTCATGTAAAATATGAATTGAATAGATTACATAAATATGGGAGGCTACCTTCATGAAAGATGTCAAAGCACTCAAGTTAATGACATTAAATGATGTTTTAAGTCAAATCAATGGTGACATGACGCTGGGAATTGGTACAGGAAGTACAATGGAATTACTCTTACCTCAAATGGCGCAACTAATTAAAGAACGTGGTTACAATATTACAGGTGTATGCACTTCTAATAAAATTGCATTTTTAGCAAAAGAATTAGGTATTAAAATATGTGAAATCAATGATGTTGATCATATCGACTTAGCAATTGATGGTGCTGATGAAGTAGATCCATCTTTAAATATAATTAAAGGTGGCGGTGGTGCGCTGTTCAGAGAGAAAGTTATAGATGAAATGGCATCGCGTTTTGTTGTGGTTGTCGATGAAACGAAAATAGTTCAATACTTAGGTGAGACGTTTAAGTTACCAGTAGAGGTGGATAAATTTAACTGGTATCACATATTACGTAAAATTGAATCATACGCTGATATAAAAGTAGAACGTCGTGTAAACGAAGATGTCGCATTTATAACTGATAATGGCAATTATATTTTAGATTGTAAGTTACCAAAAGGAATTGACCCATATAAGTTCCATGAGTATTTAATTCATCTGACAGGTGTGTTTGAGACAGGATACTTCTTAGATATGGCAGATCAAGTTATTGTAGGCACTCAAGAGGGTGTTAAAATTTTAGAAAAATAATATATAGTATAGAAAAGCGCTTGCTAGCATCATCTTTTTAAGAGGTACTAGCAAGCGCTTTGTTATTATTTGTTTTTATCTGAAGATTGTTCTTCAGTTTTTTCGATATGTTTTTCTGCATCAATTACAACTGATGAACGTCTGTCTTCTTTATAAGTCGCAGGTTCTTTTAATGATTGTTTTTCATCTTCATTTGAATCGTTTGTTAAATCGTCACTTTGTGGTGCTTGTTTAACTGATTCTGCTGATTCTACTGACTCCGAAGTGATGTCATGATCTTCATCATGATTAGATTCAGTTTGATTATCTATGTGATGTTGAGGTTCTGTTTTTTCAGTACCTTCATGAATGCTTGGTTCGTCAGCCACTGTATTTTCAGTATCATTTTTAGCAATACCGACCGTTGATGCAGTAGCTACACCTGTTTTTTCAGCATTTTTAATATTTGAAGAAGATTTTTCAGCCTTAGTATGATTAGTTTCTTCATCGTCATTGACATGGTCTAAATAATTATTAGGCTCAAGTTCTTCAAGATTTCGTCTTGTTGTTAAATATGCAATACCTCGGATAATTAAGCTTAAACCAATGTATCCTACTGCAACGATTGCTGTTGAAATGGCGATGACTTTGATTGAAAATAGATCGCCGATTTCTTCGCTAAACAAGAAAATAAGTCCGAATGTCATTGAAGCATGGAATGTCGTTGCAATATAAATTGTACGTCCTTTAGTCGCTCTAATTAATTCACCAAGAATCATAGAGAATGAGAATGTATAAAGGAAGTTATAAGCAGCAAATTCTGTACCATAAGTTGTATTTGCTGAGAAAACTGAATACATCAAACCAACAACAATACTTGCAAAGAACGTGTTCATTTTCGTTTCAACAATATTTTGTAAGTATGAACGGAATCCGAATTCTACTACGAACGCCATCAGAATATGTCCAATCAGAATGTGTGTAATAGGTACTGATAAGCCTGTTGATTGTAATAAAATAAAGCTATCTGCAAATGTATTAAAGCTGTACATACCAATAATTAGAATAACTAAAGGTAAAATTAAAGCTAGCAATAGACGTTCAATTACTTTCAGGCTGATTGAGAATTTTAAACCTGCAAGTTGGACCTTTTTATATTTGAAAACGAGTATACAAATGATTGCAGCAATTAATGGTGCTAGATCTGTAACTTCAAATATAAAGTGTTTGACACCAATTATAGACTGGAAATCTCTGAGCATAATGGATAACGCCATTGTAATGACAAAGAAGACGAAAATCGTCATTGCCCATTGAAAACCAGAAATTTTATTGTTCTTCATTATATGTAACCTCCATTAGGTAACAAGCAAAATATCTTTTAGTAACAATTATACATATTACAAGCCGAGAGATAAATTGTCTATGTCAATATTAATGAAAATGTAATAGTCTTGACGTATTTTATTAACATAAATCAGCTAAGTATTCGTTATTACATAGAAAATAGGGGTAAAAGTAATGTAGATAAGTATTTTTAAGATACGGATTTAACTATGAATTGAATTCAAAATTTCCTATACGTTATACTTTAATTGTTAATAAGCCACATAAATAAGAGGGGGAAATGCTGTGTACAAGCAAGGTGAACCAAATTTATGGACTGGAAGGTTAGATAGTGAAACAGACCCGAAAAAATTTAGACATTTTCAAACAGTAACATTTGAAGATTTGTCTAAGCTGGAAAAGAGTAGTATGCCATCAGGGGTCGGTATATTAGGCTATGCTGTTGACAAAGGTGTTGCTTTAAACAAGGGGCGCATTGGTGCAAAAGAAGGACCAGATGCGATTAAACAAGCATTTGCAGGTTTGCCGGATTTGAATCAATGTGAAACTTTAGTCGATTACGGAAATGTTTATCATGATCATGAGGAATTAATTGATACTCAAAAAGAATTTGCTATGCTTGCAGCGAAGTCAATTGCTAATCATAGACAAACATTTTTATTAGGTGGTGGACATGATATTGCGTATGCTCAATATTTGGCAACACGTAAAGTCTATCCAACACAATCTATTGGTGTGATAAATATTGATGCGCATTTTGATACACGTGCTGAACAACAATCTACATCTGGAACGAGCTTTAGACAAATTTTAGAAGAAGATGAAAAC
The DNA here is from genome assembly GCF_018622755.1 of Staphylococcus sp. MZ3. Taxonomy (NCBI): domain Bacteria; kingdom Bacillati; phylum Bacillota; class Bacilli; order Caryophanales; family Staphylococcaceae; genus Staphylococcus; species Staphylococcus sp. MZ3. Next base: position 2,374,566 of record NZ_CP076026.1, on the reverse strand, counting down.
ACAGATTATTTAGTGCTTGGTATTGCTCAAGGTGGTAATACGCAAAGTTTATTTGATTATGCTAAAGAGAAAAAGATTGCTTATGTCTTTGCAGATGAATTGTTGAGTCACGTATCACCAACAATTAAAGATATGATTGAACGTTTTGTACATGAACATGATGTCATTATGTTTACGATTTGTATGGATGTCATTGATAGTGCGTTTGCGCCTGGGGTAAGTGCGCCGGCAGTGTTAGGTTTGTATCCACATACTGTTCTTGAATTAGCAAAACGTATTATTCCAAGTGATAAGGTGTCTTCAGTTAGTATTGCTGAGATGAATCCAACATATGACGCTGACAATAGAACTGCGAAGCTCGTTGCTAATTTAGTGCATCATTTTTTAAAATAATTAAAAATATTTATATGTGACGAGATTTGCATTGCAGGGCAGAATGTGAGTATTTCTTAATAGAAGTTATATTAACGTTGATATATTTGAAAAATAATTGCAGTAAGAAGACTCTTAAGTTGTAGTCATCTTACTGCTTATTTATGTTTGTTGAAATAGCAAAAATAACAACTGTATTGTTTGAAAAGTTCTCTTATTATATAATCATTAATTAAAATTTTAACGGAGTTCAAGAGGCCTTTTTATAATGACGCCTTATTTGTAAAATGTCATATGTGGTTTAGCCTCTTTATAATAATTTAATCTGTCCTCAAGTGTGCCAGTATGTAATTCTAGCTTATGACCATCAGGGTCGGTAAAGTAAATTGATTGTCTATCTCTAATATCTCTAACTCTTCCTTCTAAAATATTCACGTTATTATCTTTTAATCTCTGATGCCAATATTTAAATTCGCTGTCATCTATAGTGAAAGCTATATGTGTATATGAAAAGTGAATTTCATTACGTGGTATATCTTTTTCTTCATTTAAAGCAATCCATAGGCCTGCAAGCTCAAAATAAGCAGTTTTTTACCAGTCAACAGCAATTTCCCAAGTAAAATATCTCTATAAAAATGTATTGAATCGTTTAAATTTCTGACTGAAAAGCATATATGATTAATAGATTTTAACATCTGCTTCACTTCTTTCTTAGAATTTTTATAATAAATTATTTTTGTATCGATTTTTGAAATGACGTCATTAATTTTTATACGATGATCTGCGCAACTGCATAAGAGGCTCTAATAACTTAAGTTAAAGGCAAATGATATACAGTTGACTGAGCAACTGCATAAGAGGCTCTAATAACTTAAGTTAAAGGCGAAAGGTATACAGTTGACTACGCAACTGCATAAGAGGCTCTAATAACTTAAGTTAAAGGCAAACGGTATACAGTTGACTACGCAACTACATAAGAGGCTCTAATAACTTAAGTTAAAGGCGAAAGGTATACAGTTGACTGAAGAACTGTATAAGAGGCTCTAATAACTTAAGTTAAAGGCAAAAGGTATACAGTTGACTGAGCAACTGCATAAGAGGCTCTAATAACTTAAGTTAAAGGCGAAAGGTATACAGTTGACTACGCAACTGCATAAGAGGCTCTAATAACTTAAGTTAAAGAGCCTCTAAAAGTCCATATAAATAATCTTGGCATTGTTGTACGAATGTATGTACTTGTTCGGAGTGTTTGCGTTTTTTATGGTAATTGATATAAATTTTTCGGCCTAAGTTTGGACGAATTTTTTTATATTCTAAATTAGACGTGTGAAATGATTGGTAATAAAATCTCGGAATGATAGCGTAACCTAAGCCGAGATGAACAAATCCAACTGCTGATTCGAATCGATCTGTTTCTACAACGACATTTGGACGAATATTTCTTCTATTAAAATAGTCATCTAAGTGTTTGCGCACTTGAGAATTTTTGTTTGGTAATATGAGTGGCAAATTTTCAACATCTACCCAATTTTGATTTTTAAATGTTTCCTTGGGTGCTAATAAAATGTAAGATTCCTCATATAATGGAATAGATTTTATATCTTCGTGGGTTATTTTTTCATTTGTTATAGCTAAATGAATATTAAAATTCAGTAATTGCTCTATAGATTGATGTTTATCATGTATTTCATATAAACGATATTGCTGTTCAGGGTAGTCGGAATGGTGCTTTCGAATTAAATTCGCAATCCATTGATTCGTAGATTCAAGAGTCCCAATTTTTATCCTTGGTTCTGATGTAACGCTTAAATCATACATTTTTTCCATCGTGGATCGATATTGTTGAACTAATTCGCTCGCATAACGATAAAACTGTATTCCTTTTTCGGTAATCTTGATGTCTTTTGTTGAACGTGTAAATAAGTCATAACCTAAATCTGCTTCCATTTTTTTAATCGTAGCAGTTAAAGATGGCTGGCTAATATGTAAAAATTGTGCAGCTTTAGTAAAACTATTATATTTCACGATAGCCAAGAAGTATTCTAACTGAATAATTTTCATGTGTTTTGCTCCTTTTATTTATAGATTCAAGCTATGGATAATTAGTTTATTTATATTTGTTGGCTATATTTTAACATACTATAATGAATATTGAAGATAATAATGTAAGCGTTTTAAATTTAGTGGAATTAACTTCTAAAAAGAACAGGAGCGAATTTTATGAGAAAAATTCAAGCAAAAAAAGGTTTGAGTATTGAGTGTAAAGGTTGGGAACAAGAAGCAGTACTTAGAATGTTATACAACAATTTAGACCCAGAAGTTGCTGAAAGACCAGAAGATTTAGTTGTTTATGGTGGTATTGGAAAAGCAGCACGTAATTGGGAAGCTTTTGAAGCAATAGAGAAAACGTTACGAGAATTAGAATCAGATGAGACAATGTTAGTACAATCAGGAAAGCCAGTTGCTGTATTTAAAACACATGAAGAAGCGCCACGTGTATTAATTTCAAATTCAGTATTAGTACCTGAATGGGCAAACTGGGATCATTTTAATGAATTAGATAAAAAAGGACTCATCATGTATGGACAGATGACAGCCGGTAGTTGGATATATATTGGTTCTCAAGGTATTGTGCAAGGTACTTATGAGACATTTGCCGAGCTAGGTAATCAACACTTTAATGGAGATTTAGCAGGCACTGTTACACTGACAGCAGGTTTAGGTGGTATGGGTGGTGCGCAACCGTTAGCAATTACTATGAATCATGGGGTAGCAATTTGCGTGGATGTTGATGAAACACGTGTTGATAAGCGAATTGATACGAAATACTGTGATGTTAAAACAGCTGATTTAGATGAAGCATTAAAATTAGCAGAAGAGGCGAAAGAACGTGGAGAAGGATTATCAATCGGGTTAGTTGGAAATGCTGTAGACATCCATCAAGCGATTCTAGAAAAAGGATTTAAAATTGACATTATTACTGACCAAACAAGTGCACATGATCCGCTAAATGGATATGTGCCACAAGGATACTCTGTAGAAGAAGCGAAAGTATTGCGTGAAAAAGATCCGAAAAAATATGTTGAACTGTCACAAGCTTCAATGGCAAAGCATGTTGAATTAATGCTTGAATTCCAAAAACGTGGAGCTGTAGCATTTGATTATGGTAACAATATTCGTCAAGTAGCCTTCAATAACGGAGTGAAAAATGCTTTTGACTTCCCAGGCTTTGTACCAGCTTACATTAGACCATTATTCTGTGAAGGTAAAGGGCCATTCCGCTTTGCTGCGTTGAGTGGTGATCCAAAAGATATCGAGCGTGCGGATGAAGAAATGCGCAAACTTTTCCCAGAAAATGAAAAGTTATTAAGATGGCTTGATTTAGCTGAAGAAAAAATTTCATATCAAGGACTACCATCACGTATTGCTTGGTTAGGCTATGGAGAAAGAGCGAAAATGGGCTTAGCTTTAAATCGTCTTGTACGTGACGGTGAAATTTCAGCACCAATTGTTATTGGACGAGACCATTTAGATGCTGGTTCAGTTGCTAGTCCTAACCGTGAAACAGAAAGTATGAAAGATGGTAGTGACGCGGTTGGTGATTGGGCTGTATTGAATGCACTCATTAACACAGCTGCAGGTGGTTCATGGATTTCATTCCATCACGGTGGCGGTGTTGGCATGGGATATTCACTTCATGCGGGTATGGTTGTTGTAGCAGATGGATCAGAGCGTGCTGAAAGAAGATTGGAACGTGTATTGACGACTGACCCAGGTATGGGTGTTGCCCGACATGTTGATGCTGGCTATGACATCGCTATTCAAACAGCTAAAGAAAAAGGTATTCATATTCCAATGATTGATAAAGCAGGTGATAAGTAATGAATGATTTAATAATTAATCATATAGCAGAATTAATTTTACCGAGATCAACAGATAAACCTTTGAAGGGTAAGGAATTAGATGAATTAAATGTTGTGAAAAATGGTACAGTTGTCATTAAAGATGGCAAAATTGTATATGCTGGAACACATACAGATGACTACGATGCGACTGAGACGATTGATGCTAGTGGGAAGGTAGTGTCCCCAGCATTAGTAGATGCACATACCCATTTAACATTTGGTGGATCTCGAGAACATGAGATGTCATTAAAACGTCAAGGTAAGTCTTACCTTGAAATATTAGAAATGGGTGGTGGCATATTATCTACCGTTAATGCTACTAGAGAAACATCCGAAGATGACTTGTTTAAAAAAGCAGAGCATGATTTGCTTACTATGATTAAACACGGCGTGCTTGCAGTTGAAAGTAAGAGTGGTTATGGATTAGATAGAGAAAATGAACTGAAGCAATTGAAAGTGTCTAATCGTTTAGCTGAGAAATATGATTTAGACATAAAACATACTTTCCTAGGGCCTCATGCTGTACCTAAAGAGGCAAGTTCAAATGAGGCATTTTTAGAAGAAATGATTGCGTTACTTCCGGAAGTAAAACAATATGCAGACTTTGCGGATATTTTCTGTGAAACAGGTGTATTTACAATAGAACAATCGCAACATTATATGCAAAAAGCCAAAGAAGCAGGTTTTAAAGTGAAAATACATGCGGATGAAATTGATCCGTTAGGCGGACTGGAATTAGCAATTGATGAACAAGCAATATCAGCAGACCACTTAGTAGCTTCTAGTGATAAAGGAAAAGAAAAGTTGCGAAATAGTGATACTGTAGCTGTCCTCTTACCTGCAACGACGTTCTATTTAGGTAAAGAAGATTATGCAGATGCAAGAGGCATGCTAGACAATAACGGTGCGATTGCATTAGCAACTGATTATAACCCTGGTAGTAGTGTCACAAACAACTTACAACTTGTTATGGCGATTGCAGCCTTGAAATTAAAGCTATCACCTAATGAAGTTTGGAATGCTGTTACGGTCAATGCTGCTAAAGCAATAGACATTAACGCGGGTACAATTAACACAGGTGATAAGGCTAATTTAGTAATTTGGGATGCACCAAATCATGAATATATTCCATATCATTTTGGTATCAATCACGCAGAAAAAGTTATTAAAGACGGTAAGGTCATCGTAGATAACACATTATCTTTTAAAGCATAAAATAATTAGAAAGCTCTAAGCATTGGTTTACACTAATGTTTAGAGCTTTTATGGTTTGTAAAAACAAGTTTATCCGAGAACACGTTTTTGTATAGATTCTTAATTATAAAAGTTAGAATAGTTTGACAACAGTGTTACGATATTATTAAACAACTGTCTATCATTAGCGAAAGTAATTAACAAGAGTACATTGTTGTGAAATCATCGTTTAATAGTCAAAGATGATCATCGTAGGGTAGACAACATATCATTGACTTAAGGAAGGGGAATGACCGATGGGATTAAAAGATCAAGCTGTTACCTGGAGAAGGTATTTTCATCAATTTCCAGAACTATCCGATAAAGAATTTAAGACTACACAAAAAATTAAAGATATTTTAACAGAACATCATATTAGAATATTAGACTTACCGCTTATGACTGGGCTGGTTGCTGAAGTGGGACAAGGTCTGAGTGGTATAGCTGTTCGGGCTGACATTGATGCTTTACCGATTCAAGAGCTTGTTGAACAGGATTTTAAATCTGAAAATGAAGGTGTTATGCATGCGTGCGGTCATGATATTCACATGGCTAGTATTTTGGCTACGGCTGTAAAATTAAAAGAAATTGAGGGCACTCTTACTGGGCGTGTTAAATTCATTTTTCAACCAGCAGAAGAACTAGGACATGGCGCTTTTAAAATTATTGAAACAGATGCATTAAAAGATGTACAAGCAGTATTGGGTTTTCATAATGACCCATCGCGTTCGGTAGGTACATTTGCAATCAAAACAGGGGCAATTACATCAGCAGTAGATCGCTTTGAGTTTCATATTAAAGGCGTGGGTGGTCATGCTGCAAAGCCAGAACAATGCAACGATCCAGTTATTGTGTTGGCGCAATTGATTAATAGTATTCAATCCATAGTTAGTAGAAATCTATCTGCGTTTGATGAAGCGGTAGTAACAATTGGACAAATATCATGTGGTAATACTTGGAATGTCATTGCTGATCATGCGTATGTACAAGGCACAGTGCGTAGTTTTGATCCTGTGGTACGAAAGCTTGTAGAAACACGATTACAAGATATTGCGGACGGATTGGCTCAAGCATATAATATGAAAATTAATTTAAATTATACACATTTACCTGGCGCTGTGATGAATGATGAGGCATTGACGCATAAAGCAATTGCAGTAGCTCAACATGTTGGATATAAGGTGGAAATGATGGAACAGCCGCTTACGATTGGAGAAGATTTTTCAGGTTATAGTCAACATTTTCCAAGTGTATTTGCGTTAATTGGTTCTCATAGTGAATATGATTTACATCACCCTCAATATAAACCGGATGAAAGGATTCTGGAAAAAGTACCTGAGTATTTTGTTGAATTTGTAAAGAGACTATTGCATGAGTAATTCGAGCTTGTTTTTATAAAGAAGAAAGTAATTTTTAGTGTAATCATGATTAAGTTCCTAGGAAGATTGGGTAAATAATAACCATTAAGCGAATAAGGAGATGTTAAAAAATGGCAGCTCAAGATCCTAGAACAAAATTTAAAACAACGGATTATGAAAAACAAGAACAAGAGGTACCGGGTATACAATCTGAAATGACGCCAGCACCTGATTGTGGCGAAACGTCTTACCAAGGTCATCAACGCTTACAAGGCTATAAAATGTTAGTTACAGGTGGTGACTCAGCAATAGGGCGTGCAGCAGCAATTGCGTATGCTAAAGAAGGTGCAGATGTAGCGATTAACTATCTTCCGAGTGAAGAACAAGATGCACAAGAAGTACGCCAAGTGATTGAAGAAAGTGGTCAAAAGGCAGTGTTAATTCCTGGTGATATAAGAGATGAGCAGTTCAACTATGACCTTGTTGAACAAGCATATCAACAATTAGGTGGCTTAGATAATGTTACTTTAGTTGCTGGACATCAACAGTATCATGATGATATTCATGGATTTACAACTGAGGCATTTACAGAAACATTTGAAACGAATGTCTATCCGCTATTTTGGACAGTTCAAAAAGCATTGGAATATTTAAAACCGGGTGCGTCAATTACAACGACATCATCTGTACAAGGTTATAATCCTAGTCCTATTCTTCATGATTATGCCGCTTCAAAAGCAGCAATTATTTCATTAACTAAAAGTTTTTCAGAAGAATTAGGACCAAAAGGAATTAGAGTGAACTGTGTAGCGCCTGGTCCATTCTGGTCACCATTACAAATTTCTGGTGGACAACCTCAAAGTAAAATCCCAACATTTGGTCAAAAAACACCTTTAGGTCGTGCAGGTCAACCTGTTGAGTTATGTGGAACTTATGTGCTATTAGCGTCAGAAGAATCAAGTTATACAACTGGACAAGTGTTCGGTGTTAGCGGTGGAGTGCAAATAGATTAGGGTTGTATGAAGCTTTTAATTGAACAACATAATATTAATTTAGTTACTTCAATCCATTAAATTAAAATGAATTGGTGAAGTGTATTTTAAATAGTCGGTAAAGGTGTGTATCTTTATCGGCTTATTTTAATACTCTGTCATAAGGAGCGTTTGCTCAGGGTGTGGATTATAAGGTTTAAGCAGAATAAACTTTCTTAATGAGGATGTCAGGACAACAACGAAAAAATTAAAAAATGTTGCGGGATTGGGTTTAGGGACGGTTAGTGGAAGAAAGTTAAATTCATTAACAAGTGAAATGCCTAAGGCTAGATATTAAACGTCAGAACGGACAAAGAATAATAGGATATGTTTTCAATTAAATAGCGAAGTATTTATATGTTAAGATGATGTAAATTACATAGAAACGCTACCCGTAGAAGTACTGATCATAGAAACGCTGATAAACGTAAATTTGCAAACTCGATATTAAACAAAGGGGTTGTTATTATGGCATTAATAGTATCTAGAGCTATATTATTTTTGATTTTAGCATTAGCTTTTGGAATAGCGACTGTTTTTCCTGAACAAAAATTACCATTATATATAGTATTCACATTATTTGTAGCAGTTGCGATCGTTTCGAATGTATGGTTTACACATCAAAACGTTAAAAAGCATATCATTAAGTTTAACAAATACGTCGCATACTTTTTATCCTTTGTCTCAGGGTTACTTTACATTGGATTTGTAATTTATACATTAACTATAGGGAGCTATGATGTTTTACCAATTATTATATTTGCAATAATTATCGTATTGGTTCAAATATTAGAAAATATACTGGGAATCAGTATAAAAAATACGCGTCTATCAAACAAACAGTTGAAAGTCATCTCCAAGCAACGTGTTCAGCAATTTAAAGTCATATCATTAATATTAGTAAGTGTGTCTATCGTGTTCATTTTTATTGCATTAATGCTTAAATGGTGGCTTTTACTTGTTATTAGCATTATTGTTTTGATTATTATTACAGTAGCAATGATTGTTTATGAAAAATATTATACGACTCCTGATTAATTTATGATTGACGTACTAAGGATTATCTTGTAACGTAAACGTAAATAAGCATCACTTATCTAGAGAGGTGGAGGGACTGGCCCTATGAAGCCTCGGCAACATCTCGAATGTGCCAATTCCAGTAACCGTAATGGTTTGAAGATAAGCAGGTAAAGCACATGAAAACCTCTTTCTTCATCGTTTGTGAGAAAGAGGTATTTTTAATTGGAAAGCAGGTAAAAAGGATGGAAGTACATAAAAAGAGCAATGCTTGGGCATTATTCCCCTTGTTATTATTTGTGGCGTTGTTTTTAGGCGTAGGTATTATCACAGGTGATTTTACTTCAATGCCATTAAATGTTGCAATTACGATAACGGTAATTGTGGCGTTATTAATGAATCGAAAAGAATCATTTGCTAAAAAAGTTGAGGTCTTCACGAAAGGTGCAGGCCATTCAAACATTATTTTAATGATGTTGATTTTTATTTTAGCAGGTGCATTTTCAAATACAGCTGAAAAAATGGGTGGCGTAAAGTCGACAGTTAATTTAGGACTATCATTAATCCCAGAAAATTTAATTATTGTAGGATTGTTTGTGATTTGTATGTTTGTTTCTATATCTATGGGGACGTCAGTAGGGACTGTTGCTGCAATAGCACCTGTTGGTTACGGATTTGCACAAGCGACAGATGTACCAACTGCGCTAGCAATGGCTACAGTTGTTGGAGGTGCAATGTTCGGCGATAATCTATCAATGATTTCAGATACAACAATTGCTGCGGTTAGAACACAACATACGAAAATGAAAGATAAATTCAGAGTAAACTTTAAAATTGTATTGCCAGGTGCTATTTTAACGATTATTATTCTGTATTTCTTAACGAATGGCATTTCTTTAAATCATGCTAAAAGCTATGATTATAATCTAATTAAAGTTGTACCGTATATTTTAGTATTGGTATTAGCATTATTAGGTGTAAATGTCATTATCGTATTGATTGGCGGAACATTATTAGCCGGAATCATTGGTCTCATAGATGGTTCATTCGGTTGGATGGGGCTACTAGATGCAGTGTCCAAAGGTATTATAAGCATGGAAGATATTGCTATGATTGCGTTGCTAATTGGTGGTTTAGTCGGTATTATTCAACACAATGGTGGTATTGAATGGTTGTTGCAATTTGTTCGCTCTAAAGTGAAATCAAAGCGTGGCGCAGAATTAGGAATTGCGAGTTTGGTAAGTGTCGCAGATATTGCCACGGCAAACAACACCATCTCTATTATTATGTCAGGTCCTTTAGCTAAAAATATTGCAGATGAATATGATGTAGATTCAAGGAAATCAGCAAGTATTCTTGATATATTTGGAGGCTGCTTCCAAGGTTTATTACCATATAGCCCGCAAGTCATTTCAGCGGCTGGTGTAGCTGGTATTTCACCGTTAATGTTATTCCCATACAGCATTTATCCTATATTATTAGGTGTATGCGGACTTATTGCGATTTTATTTAATTTTCCAAAGCTAAAAAAGAACACTAGTCAAGAAATGAAACATTAATGCTTAACAATATATCGATGTAGCCAAGTAAGGTGGCTTGTTATATTAACAGATCATGTTGTACTCACCGTATAACGCTAATCTTTTAAAAATGATGATCATCTATGTTTGGAACTGAGCAAAAATACGTTAAAATAAAAGTAAGAGCGAAAGTGGGTGGACAACAGTGGCAAAATTTAATGTAGAGAATGAACATGTCGAAGTTGAAATTGAAAAGCTTTATAAATTTTCTCCAGAGTTAGTATACGAAGCTTGGACAAAGAAAGATTTGTTGAAACAATGGTTTATGACATCAGCCAGAACGAATAAAGAGATTGAAGCGGACGTTAAAGAAGGCGGTAAATATCGTATTGTAGATCAACAACGTAATGGCAAAGTAAATGTGATTGAAGGCATTTATGAATCTTTAGTTATGGATGAATACGTTAAGATGACTATCGGTATGCCTGGACTAAGTGAAACACAAGATGTCATTGAGGTAGAATTTTTTGAACGTGAAACAGGTGGCACCCAAATGCTATTTTATTATCGTTCATTAGTTGAAAAAGAAAGACGATTTACTAATTTAGAATACAAGCAAAAGAAAAAAGAATATCATGATGCCATGGTGCATGGTTTCGAATTGATGTTTGATAAGATGTACCACGTTATCGAAACATCAACACAACAATAAAATGATAAAAGGAAGTTATGATAGGCTCAAGGCCATTAAATCATAACTTCCTTTTTTCTAATTTGAGATATCATTATGTAGTAAATACTCATTATATTTTCTTACAAGTGTTTCAAAGAATATATGATAACTGATGAAGCTAGAATAGTCTGTACCATCAGTTAAGTAGAATGTGTTACTGGATACATAGACGTTGTAATTTGCTTTTTGAGCAAGGGTATTATCTTTCATTGTAGTAACAGAAATAAAGTATTTTTGTCTAAGTTGAAGCAAGTTTGTTACTTCTAATAATTCATGTGTTTCACCTGATAATGAAATAATAAAGAATAAATCATTAGGTTCACTCTTGTTCAAAATCATTTTAAGTTCATGTTCATCATGAAGTACAATGACATGATTATGTAACGTTAACAATATACGCTGTGCCTCTGAAGCAACGTTTAACTGTGCACGCCCTGTACCATACAAATATATTGTTGAAGCTGTATGCATTTTTTCAGTAAGAAGCTGGTAATCAACGCGTTCTAAATAACTGAATGTACTATCGATTTCTTGTTTGAAACTATCGATAGAGTTAGAAGGTAATTGGTGTGTCTTATTACTTTCAAATTTAAGGTACGATTTAAAATCACTATAACCGTCAAAACCTAATTTGCGTGTAAATCTGTGAATGGTTGCATTCGAGGCATGTGTGAATTGCGCTAAATCTTGTATTTTCATATTTTTACATTCATCTATATGTGTATTGATAAAGTGAGCGATATGTAAATCATTATCATTAAGTTTATCAAAGTTTCGATTAATGTGTTCATCTAAAAACATATTCAACCTCCTTGAAAATAAATGTGTGATAGATCGTTATTACATTAAAATCTTGTATGTCATTATATATATTTGTGTATTGATATAGGTTTGATTATGCGTTTAAAACGAATGTATTACAAATACAACGATGTCATATATAAGGTCGTGAAAAAATTTTCACTATATGAAAAGATAATCTGATTATACAAAATACTTTCAAAATACGTCAATGTCGTTGTAGGTGTGTAAGCGTTTACTATATATTATATTTAAATAGTAAGACATCTATTTATAAATGAATCTAATTAGATGTATTGTTAGGAAAGATGATATGGAGGGAATAGAAGATGAATGCGATAAAGCGTTTCGGTAGTGCAATGATTGTACCGGTATTAATGTTCGCTTTCTTTGGGATAGTGCTTGGCTTTGCGACATTATTTAAAAATCCTACAATCATGGGGAGTTTAGCAGATCAACATACGTTTTGGTTTAAATTTTGGTCAGTGATAGAATCTGGTGGCTGGGTTATTTTTACGCATATGGAAGTTGTATTTGTTGTAGGTTTACCACTTTCTTTAGCTAAAAAAGCACCAGGTCATGCAGCACTTGCAGCATTGATGGGTTACTTAATGTTTAATACATTTATAAATGCCATTTTAACGCAATGGCCACATACGTTTGGCGCTAATTTAGAAAAAGGCGTTGAAAATGTACCTGGTTTAAAATCAATTGCAGGTATTGCCACATTGGATACGAATATTCTAGGTGGTATTATTATTTCAGCTATTATTACTTGGATTCACAATAGATACTATAGTAAACGATTACCAGAAATGGTTGGTGTATTCCAAGGTTTAACATTTGTGGTTACAATTTCATTTTTTGTGATGTTACCATTAGCAGCAATTACTTGTGTTATTTGGCCAACTGTTCAGCACGGTATTGGTTCAATGCAACACTTTATCATCGCTTCAGGCTATATCGGTGTTTGGCTGTACCACTTCTTAGAACGTGTATTAATACCAACAGGATTACATCACTTTATTTATGCACCAATTGAAGTTGGACCAGTAGTAGTCAATCACGGCTTGAAAGCTGAATGGTTACAACATTTAAATGAGTTTGCTAAGAGTACTAAGCCATTAAAAGAGCAATTCCCTTATGGCTTTATGCTTCAAGGAAATGGGAAAGTATTTGGATGTTTAGGTATTGCTTTAGCAATGTATGCTACGACACCTAAAGAAAATCGTAAAAAAGTAGCAGCATTACTTATTCCTGCAACATTAACAGCAGTCGTTGTAGGTATTACTGAGCCATTAGAATTTACATTCTTATTCATCGCACCATACTTATTTGTTTTACACGCAGTTTTAGCAGCATCAATGGATACTTTAATGTACGCATTTGGTGTTGTAGGTAACATGGGTGGTGGCTTGTTAGACTTTATTTCAACAAACTGGTTGCCATTAGGTAAAGAACATTGGGGTACTTATGTTGCACAAGTTATTATCGGTCTGATATTTGTAGCGATTTACTTCTTCTTATTCAGATTCTTAATTTTGAAATTTGATATTCCATTACCTGGACGTAAGAAAACAGAAGAGGAAGTTAAATTATTTTCTAAGCAAGATTACAAAAATAAAAAAGGTGATAGCGTAGATTCTAAACGTGCTTCAACAGGTAATGAATACGAAGACAAAGCTGCGTATTACCTCGACGGTTTAGGCGGCAAAGAAAATATCAAAGATGTTACTAACTGTACAACAAGATTACGCTTAACTGTTTATGATGAAAGTAAAGTTGCGGATACGGAATATTTCACGCATCAACAAATGGCACACGGATTAGTAAAGAGTGGTAAGAGTATCCAAGTTGTAGTAGGTATGACAGTACCACAAGTTCGTGAAGCATTTGAACAAATGGTTGAGGATCAATCGTCCGAAGATAAATAATACAAAAAAAGACACATCACTATACGCAATCATTGTAAATGATCATCGTATAGATGTGTCTTTTATTATGATATACGAGCTTTGCTCATAGATGACGATCTATAATTGGCAGATAGAATGTCGATATTTCTAGTTGCAATCGTATGTAACAATTTAGCAAATATTTCTGGCGTACATATAATATGTGCATGAGACTTATTCAACGTATAAGTGATATCAGTGTGATTTTGGAACATATTCATAATATCGATGACTTTGTCTTTAATGAAAGCATCTTGCAAGCCATCAATATTGATATCGAAACGCTTTGCAGATTGATATAAATTATCAGAATCAAGTAATTCATTTATTTTCTTTGGTGAAAGTACTTGGAAAATACTATACTGATGAAAACTTAAAAATGAAATGAAGTATGGAAGTTGTTGCTTTGGTAAGCTAATTTCTAATACATACTGATTAAACTGTTTGTTTATTGAGAATTGCAACGCATCACAAAATTGTACACTTTTGCATAACTTACTTAATTTTTTTCTAGTAGTACGGTCATTTAAACCGGCGATGTTGATGATGTATGTTTCGAATTTATCAATTAACATGTGAGGACCTCCCGAGGAATACATGGCATTAAATACACGTTTAATATTTATAAAGGTGACTTAATTTTGTTCAAGTTGATTTTACCACGCTTTTTTTCTTTATTCACTAAGACTTTTGAATGAAGTTTAAAATAATTGTTTATCAGTGATAAAATATTTGCAATAAGAAGAGAATGACTAAATAATCTTAATTTTCAGAAAAGTAATTGTAACCTTACTGGTCTTATGGTAATATTTTTCAATATTATCGACGAGGATGTGTTAACAATGTTTCAAAAATTGAGTATATTTGCCACGAAGAGTTTTTTGGTATGGATGTTAGTAGCAGCTGTTATTGGATTTATTTTCCCACAACATGTTGCGACATTAGGTAAATGGGTACCTTATTTACTTGGTATTGTTATGTTAGGTATGGGATTAACAATTACACCTAATGATTTCAAAATGGTCTTTAAAGCACCTAGAGCAGTAATTATTGGTGTCTGTCTACAATTCAGTATTATGCCCACATTAGCATTTATAATTGCAAAGTCTTTTCATTTACCACCTGATATTGCTGTTGGCGTAATATTAGTTGGATGTTGTCCGGGTGGGACATCAAGTAATGTAATGAGTTATTTAGCCAAAGCTAACGTAGCACTTTCTGTTTCTATTACGACGGTCTCTACGTTGCTAGCGCCATTCGTTACACCTGCGTTAATATATCTATTTGCAAATGAATGGTTGGAAGTATCTTTCGTGAGTATGTTGTGGTCAGTTGTTCAAGTTGTATTAATTCCAATTGCTTTAGGTATTGTTTTGCAAATTATTAATCGTAAAATTGCTGAAAAAGCTTCTACAGCTTTGCCAATTATATCAGTTGTTGCTATTTCATTAATTTTAGCAATAGTTGTAGGTGGCAGTAAGCACCAAATCTTAACTACAGGATTATTAATATTTTTAGTAGTTATTTTACATAACGTATTAGGGTATACGATTGGATATTGGTTAGCTCGTCTTTTAAAATTAGATCGACAAGATCAAAAAGCAGTCAGTATTGAAGTTGGAATGCAGAACTCTGGTTTAGCTGTGTCATTAGCAGCATTGCATTTTAATCCAATTGCAGCAGTACCAGGCGCAGTGTTTAGTTTCATTCATAATATAACAGGGCCTATTTTAGCAAAGTATTGGTCAAAAAAGTTATAATTGCACTAATAGAATGAAGTGGTCATCGGACTATGTTAAGCTTTGATAAAGAGAAAAAATAGAGGAGTAAATATATGTATAGAGCAGTTATATTTGATTTCGATGGAACAATAATAGATACGGAACAACATTTATTTAATGTTATTAATAAACATTTAGAGATGCATAATGCCGATCCTATAAGCATTGATTTTTATCGTTCTTCTATTGGAGGAGCAGCTACAGATTTGCATGACCATTTAATTAAAGCGATTGGTTCGGAAAATAAAGATAAACTTTATGAAGAACATCATCTTACTAGTACAACATTACCGATGATTGATACGATTAAATCATTGATGGCATTTTTAAAGCAACGTCACATTCCTATGGCAATTGCCACAAGTAGTGTGAAAGCGGAAATAATGCCCACCTTTAAAGCATTAGGTCTAGACGATTATATAGAGGTAGTTGTTGGTAGAGAAGATGTTGAACAAGTTAAACCTGACCCTGAATTATATTTATCTGCAGTACAACAATTAAATTATATGCCGACACAATGTTTGGCTATTGAAGATTCTGTAAATGGTGCAACAGCCGCGATTGCAGCTGGATTAGATGTTATTGTTAATACGAATAAAATGACAAGCGCACAGGACTTTTCTAATGTAGATTATGTAGCAAAAGATATTGATTACGATCAAATTGTAGCGCGTTTCTTTACGAAATAGGAGGCGTATCATGATGGGTTACATTATATTGTTTTTTCTAGCTGGTCCAGTAATTTTAGGCGTTGGAAATTTGGTGATTGGTCCTATATTTAACAAACAGACACCATTTCGCGTGCAAGTAAGATCTTTTGTTGTTGGTTCAATGATTTACTTAATACTCGCAACAATTGGCTATTTTTTACTATTACAAGGTAAACTTTAACGAGAAAACCACCTTACCTCATTAAATGGACGACCATATGTATGTGAAATGGTAGAACGTTCATGTTTATGTATGAGATAGGGTGGTTTAAATAGTTACATATATTTTAATAATAACGTCACGATGATAAGTACAATTAAGATAATATCTATGCCTACCATAATTGTAGCTCTTGTTGCATTACTTCCTTGTTCTTTTGCTGATTTCATAGCACGGTAGTTTGGCACAAAGCTAATAATTAGTAAGATTAATACAATTACACCAATTAATGCTGTTGTCATGATGAACGACCTCCTTTATTTTTTTCAATCAATTCCCAAATAAACGTAGCAATCACACCGATGATTAACCCAGTGATGACACCGATTTGTACCGTTAAAAATATGGCGCCGAAAATGATACCAATAATTAATGCAATCGGTAAAGTCGTACCGAGTTTAATCTTGCGCTCTGGAGAATTAATAATAGTAAATACTGTAAGACAAATGAGTATGAAAGCAAGTGTTGCAATAATAGTTCTTCCAACTAAATATAGGAGGTCAGGTTTTTCCATACCGATATAATTTATGATGAAAAATGCTACAGCAAAGAGTACCGATATTTTTGTAGCACGTAGCAGTATTTGTTTTAACATTGATATACTCCTTTTTAATATTATTAAAATTATATCATAATTACCAAGAATAGCTGAAGTTGTATGTGACTCAACGGTACTTGAGCAACTTTTTTAATTTTTTAGAAAAATCACAAAATAATTGTTTGCAAAGTTGCAAAAGCCTGCTATAGTAGTTCTGTAAACGATTGCATGGTATGCAAATATTAATGTACCAAAATCGATAATTTATAGTATAATTACGGCAATAAGTTTTTTTATGGATTTATTTAGTATCAATCAGAGATGGGGTAAGAAGTTATGGAGAACAATGAACTACAAAGGGGATTGAGTGCCCGTCAAATTCAAATGATTGCACTTGGTGGTACGATTGGCGTGGGGCTTTTCATGGGTGCGACAAGTACAATTAAATGGACAGGCCCATCAGTTATCCTTGCATATTTAATTGCGGGTATCTTTTTATTTTTAATCATGAGAGCAATGGGGGAAATGATTTATTTAAACCCTACAACAGGATCATTTGCAACATTTGCAAGTGATTATATACATCCTGCAGCAGGTTATATGACAGCATGGAGTAATATATTCCAATGGATTGTAGTTGGTATGAGTGAGGTCATCGCAGTAGGAGAATATATGAAGTTTTGGTTCCCGGAATTGCCAACTTGGATTCCTGGTGTTATTGCTATTTTATTATTAATGGCAGCGAATTTATTCTCGGTAAAAGCGTTTGGAGAATTTGAATTTTGGTTTGCTTTAATTAAAGTTGTAACAATTATTTTAATGATTATTGCTGGTTTTGGTCTTATTTTCTTTGGTTTTGGAAATGGTGGCCATGCGGTAGGTATTTCTAATCTATGGACAAATGGCGGATTTATGCCAAATGGTATTGTTGGTTTCTTCTTTGCATTATCAATTGTAATTGGTTCATACCAAGGTGTGGAACTGATAGGTATTACGGCAGGTGAAACTAAAGATCCTCAGAAAAATATCGTTAAAGCAGTGAATGGTGTTATCTGGAGAATTTTAATTTTCTATTTAGGCGCTATTTTTGTTATTGTTTCAGTGTATCCTTGGAATCAATTAGGAGACATTGGAAGTCCGTTTGTTGCAACATTTGCTAAAATCGGTATTACATTTGCAGCTGGATTAATTAACTTTGTTGTATTAACTGCAGCAATGTCAGGATGTAACTCAGGTATTTTCAGTGCGAGTCGTATGATTTATACACTTGCTCATAAAGGTGAAATGCCGAAAATATTTACTAAAATCATGAGAAATGGTGTACCATTGTACACTGTTGTAGCAGTATCTCTTGGTATTTTAATTGGTGCTTTATTAAACGTAATTTTACCTTTATATATCGATGGAGCGAAGAGTATTTTCGTATACGTTTATAGTGCGTCTATTTTACCAGGTATGATTCCTTGGTTTATGATTTTATTCAGTCATTTACGTTTTAGAAAATTACACCCTGAAGAATTGGAAGGTCACCCATTCAAAATGCCTGGTGGCGCAGTAACTAACTATTTAACAATCTTATTCTTAATATTAGTATTGGTTGGTATGGTATTTAATGTTGAAACTAGAATATCAGTGCTTATTGGTGTCATCTTCTTAACGATTGTAACGATTTATTATTTTATTAGATATAATAAAAATAATGTAAAAGCAAAATAGTATGATTATAATGTGCGCTTATCTTATGACAAACTTGGCCCTAGCTTATTAAAGTTAAATAGCCAAAGAATGTTATGAGTAGGCGCATTTTTTTATAAATATAGCTTAAATCGAAGTTGTAGTGTGAAAAACTTATAAGTGGCAATATTATCGTTAGTTTTTACTGTGGGCTTTAAAATAAAAAATAGCATTATTAAAATAACAAACGCAATTGATATATGGAATGAATCCGTTAATCAACTGCGTTTGTTTTTAATATAAGAAATTGAATGGCCTTATCAAATCATTGGTCATATGCGTATGTTATACAAGATAAAAGACATGTAAGCTTTGAAAATGATGCATAAATTATTATATGACATGATTAAAGAATTTATATAAGACTGTTAATGTTTAAAGTTAATATTTGATAAATGTTTACGATAGTTATCTAAAGCCATTTTAGATTGTGTTATGAAATCTAATGATGCGTGATAATTTAATGCAACATAACGATAATATAAAATATCAATAGTGAACATTTGAGCAAATAATGAAGTTGTTGCTCCCATATGCATCTCATTTTCATCAGTTTTCCCATAAGTTAAAACAATATTTGATGCCTGTGCTACGGGATTATCCCTTGTACTAGTAATTGTAATTATAGGTATATGGTAGTCATCAATAACTTTAACCATTGATTGCATTTCACTTTGCGTACCATTGTTAGTAATAAGAATAACACTGTCGTTCGAATTGTGAGTTGCTAATAATGTAGCAAAAATATGTGTTTCTTGAACAAGTTGAATATTAAGACCTATTCTTGATAACTTTTGGTATAAGTCGGTAGCAACTACAAAAGATGCGCCAAAACCATATATAAAAATCGTCTCAGAACGTTTTAAACAATGACATATTTGATCAATAGTTTTATCATTTAATTCGTTATTTGCATGATTAAGTGCGCGTGTAGTACGTGTATGGAGTTTAGTTCTTAAAGATTCTGTGCTTTCGTTATTCATTAATTCAACATTGTAAATTGATGATGCTTTAGGAACATATTTAGATATATTTATTTTCAAGTCGTGAAAACCGCCATCAGTAATTTTCTTGCTGAATCGAATGACTGATGATGTACTAATATCTAATAAGCTTGCTAAGTCTTGAGACCTCATTTTAATCACCTTTTGAGGTGAATTTAGTATAAATTTAGCTATCTTTTTTTCATTTTTAGTCATATATGGATATTGACTATCTATTTCTGTTAGTACGTTTGACATATTAATCACTCCACTTTAACGCAATATATTTTATTAGCGTTGGCTATTGTTGTTTAACGCGATGGTATTTACAACTTGTAACGTAAGAGAATGAAAAATAAGCTGAATATGTTGTTTGTTTAATGATATTGAATTGTAAAACTGTAAATTTTTTTAAGATGTATAGATAAAAAATAGCATACTCCCATGTGCAAATAATATATCAATATATTGATATATTACCGTAAGTCATACTGTATATTCCCAATTTATACATTATGTACTCATCTATTTAAATCTTAGTAAATGTAGTTATATAAGACTAAATCTACCATCTTAATCATTATGATTATAACTCGATTAATGCATCTTTACAATTTGAAGAAACTTTTTAATTGTATAATTTATGTAATAAAGTGAATTTTAATAAATAACTTGTTTAAATGACATTTTATGAAAAATAGGTTAATGGGCAAATTTAATTGCAAATAATGCGTTAGATAGTTCTGTATGATAAAAATTAAGATATTGAATTTTGTTACCATAGTCGACTTGTCGGAGGGGACGTTTATTAAGTAGTGTTATAATTTCATAATAGGAAACTTGATTTTCGTTTATTATATATGATGTTTCAAAGCCTTTGAACTTATTCAATTCATTAGTGACTATTTGGTTAAATTTATAAATATGCGTTTGAATGTTCCAATCTGTCATTAAAGTATTATATTTAATCGTATCAATGATTTGAATCAAATTAGTAATTTGTTGTCTCATATACTTAGTTTCGTTTATCATGTAGAAGTACCTCCAAAAATCAATTATTAAACAGGAAAGGATATAACAGTGGAAAATGAAAAAAAGAAATACACGTTTAAAGATATAGCATGGAGAGATTTGCTTATAATTCCAATTATAGGTGTTATATTTTATGCACTCACAATTGCAGCTTACATAGGACCAATTTTGTTTGGTTATTATGAAATCGATAGTAATCTGATATTTGTAGCGACTATCACACAAGCTTTAGCATATACGATTGGGATTGGCGCATTTTATTTATTTCATTTAAAAGTGATGCCATCAAGGCTTCGAGCTGGTTTTGCGTATATCAAAAAATATTGGCTTAGATTGTCAATAACGTATATTATTGCTCTCATCTTAATTTATACATATGAATATATGACACAGTTTCTACCTAAACATTTGCAATATAGTGAAACAGCCAATGAACTTGAGCTAAATAAAATGTTTGAAGTGCCTGCATTTTTACCTGTAGCATTCTTATTAATTGTGATTGTAGGTCCAATAGTTGAAGAAATCGTATTTAGACATATTTTAATTGGAGAATTAGGTAAGAAGTTTAATTTTATAGCTATGAGTATTGTTTCGGTGTTCTTATTTGCATTTATTCATGTGACTGATGCAAAGTCGCCGTTTGAGTTTGGTCCATATCTCATACTATCCATCATATTAGTTTTCACTTATTTAAAATCTGGAAGAAACCTAGGTTCAACAATTGCATTACATATAGCAAATAATTTTGTTTCTTTCGTTATATCAGTAATAAGTATTTATGCGTAGATAAAGAGGTCGGGACATTAAGTTTTTAGGCAATGAAAAAAGCTGATTTCTATTAATTATTTGATAGAAATCAGCTTTTTTGATATGCATTTTATTATGAAACTGAATAAATAAAGATTCAATTAGCGCATCAGTATTAGGATTCACTCTAAAAAGATTAATAGTTTTATAAGAAGGTGTTTGATCTTGAGCTAACCACATCATTCGAATACTGTTATGAAGTAATTTTTCTATTCTACGGCCAGAAAATTCAGATTGAGTATATGAATATGAGGTGATTTTTAACATCATTTTTAGATGATAGGATGTTGCGCCACGATGATGTCTGAATTCATCGAATTCGCTATCAGCTATCTTTTTAACAATTTCATTAACATATCGCGAAATATCATTTTGAGGAATTCTAACAGCAGTTTCTATTGGTAGTGTAAGTTGGGCAAAGTGTTTTATTTT
Source organism: Staphylococcus sp. MZ3 (assembly GCF_018622755.1). Lineage (NCBI taxonomy): Bacteria > Bacillati > Bacillota > Bacilli > Caryophanales > Staphylococcaceae > Staphylococcus > Staphylococcus sp. MZ3. Next base: position 2,352,404 of record NZ_CP076026.1, on the reverse strand, counting down.
TTTAAGTATTTCAAAGTAAAATTACATGTTAATACGTAGTATTAATGGCGAGACTCCTGAGGGAGCAGTGCCAGTCGAAGACCAAGGCTGAGACGGCACCCTAGGAAAGCGAAGCCATTCAATACGAAGTATTGTATAAATAGAGAACAGCAGCAAGATATTTTCTAATTGAAAATCATCTTACTGCTGTTTTTTAGGAATCGATGGGGTTTAAAAATTGATGATAGTTATCAATGGATATGTCTCTGGTTTGAATCGTCTTACCGAATGAATACGAAATATCTATAATATTTTCAATTTCGAGTTCGGCAGTTTTGTCTTGAGCAATGTCATAAATGACTGCATGCCAATGTCCATGTTTACACAAAAGGCCAATAAATATAACGTTTTCAGCTTTAATATTATCATCAACCCTATGATCTACTAACATCACATTTCGTTCTGTACAATAAATTAAAATGTCGGAAAACAGCATTGGGAGTGTCATATGTTGTGTGTCATCAAATTTAATATAAAAGTCCATGCGTTTAAGCAATTTTCTTAAGCGTGTTTGTGGAAGACTTAAACATTGTTTTATAATTGCGTTGATTTCGCTTTTATATGGTAATGTCGAGTACGACTGACTTTCATTAAGCACTAAAAATAAGGCCGATAATTGTGTTTCAGATAAGTTTAATGCAATTTTAGATTGTGCTTGTTGTATTTGGTAACCACCATTTTTCCCATAATGTGCATAAATTTTAACACCTTGATTTTCTAAATCATCAATATCTCTTAAAATTGTGCGTTTGGATACGTTGCAATATTTAGCTAATTCTAAAGCGGTCATTTTTTTATTTTGTTGAATTGCAGTAATTATTAAATTTTGCCTTTCAGCTTTATTCATGACAGCCACCTCCTAAAAGATGATATATTACACAAAGTATAACATAAGAGTGACAATGAGGACATTTTCAATATCTTTTTAAAAAAATCGGAAAAATTTTGTGGAAAACGCTTACATTTTAAAAAAGATTGTGCTATGATATTACTTGTAACAGGGGGAGCGATTAAACAAAGGGGTAGAGCTATATAACAGATAGCTTTTAATCGTTCAAGTTACATCACAACATCTTCAATATTTATTACTTACTTTCCTTTCTATTTGTCGGCTAGCACGTGACTAGCCGATTTTTTTATGCATAAAATGAAGAAGTCTTCAGTTGTATTGTTGATTCTTTTAATATAGGGTAATAATAAAATGATAATGATATGAGAAGTGGTGGACGAAATGACAGATAAAACATTACAGCAAATAGATAAGTTAATATGTTCGTGGTTGAAACAAATAGACAATGTTATTCCGCAATTAATTATGGAAATGACTACAGAAACTAAGCGTCATCGATTTGATTTAGTTACAAATGTAGATAAACAGATTCAACAACAATTTCAACAATTTTTAGCAACATATTTTCCGGAACACCAACTATTAGCGGAAGAAAAAAGTAATGCAATGATTACGAATGAAATTAATCATTTATGGATTATGGATCCCATTGATGGAACTGCCAATTTAGTAAAACAGCAAGAAGATTATTGTATTATATTGGCGTATTTTTATGAAGGTAAACCAATGTTATCGTACGTATATGATTATCCGCATAAAAAGCTTTATAAAGCAATACGAGGAGAAGGTGCTTTTTGTAATGGAATTAAGATGGAAGAACCACCATCGTTAAAATTGGAAGACGCTATTATATCGTTTAATGCACAAGTGATGAATCTAGATACGGTGCAAGATTTATTTGACGCCTCATTTAGTTATCGTTTAGTTGGTGCTTGCGGATTAGATTCTATGCGAGTGGCAAAAGGTCAATTTGGGGCACATATTAATACAAATCCTAAACCTTGGGACATTGCTGCACAGTTTTTATTTGCAGAACTATTGAATCTAAAAATGACGACTTTAGATGGTAAGGCAATTGATCATTTAAAGGGTGCACCTTTTATTATAAGTAATAAAGCATGTCATGAAACGGTACTTAAAATTTTAAATGCAAATGGTGGTTATCAAAAATACAGATAGATATTCTCTAGAGATAAAAAATGATAAAAAATAGTTATACGTCTACAGAAGTATAGTAAAAAAATTATTTTACTATATAATAAATAGAGAAAACAGACAAAGTATGTAAGGAATAGTAAAGGAGTGGTGGGATTGAAACGTTCGTCTAAAAGTAAAATGAGCCTACCGAAAAAAATATTTTTATGGGTATTCGGTATTTTAGTAATCTTAGCGATTGTAGCTGTTGTGTATGTAGCTGCTAAAATTTTTATTACTGGTAATAAGATACACAATCCGTTAGATCGCAATCATTCAGAATTAAGAGATAAAAAAGTGAGTTTAAACGATGGTGATCCATTCACAATCGCTTTATTTGGTGTCGATTCAGATGCTGATCGTAAGAAAAAGGGTGGCGGAGAGCGTAGTGATAGTATTATGATTTTATCTATCAACCCTAAAACGAAGAAAACTGAAATAGTAAGTATACCGCGTGATACAAGAGCGGAAATTGTTGGCCGTGGTACTACTGAAAAAATTGCACATGCCTATGCATATGGTGGACCAAATATGGCTGTTAAATCACTTGAAAAATTAATGAATGTGCCAATTGATCATTATGCGACAATCGATATGGATGGTTTGCATAATATGATAGATAGCATCGGCGGTGTTGATGTAGTAAGTAATGATACATTCACTGTTGATGGTGTTCGTTTTACAAAAGGACAGCAGACACATGTAAATGGTGATCAAGCATTGAAGTTTATTAGAAGTCGTAAAGAAGAAGGTGCTGGTGGTGACTTTGGTCGACAACAACGTCAGCAAATTGTACTTGAAGCGATGGCTAATAAGATTGCAAGTCCATCATCGATTACACATTTTAATAGTCTAATGAATGAAATTCAAAATAATGTTAAAACAGATTTAACATTAGGTGATTTGAATACGATTAGAAGCAATTATAAAGATGCTAATGACACGATTAATAAACATCAATTGAGTGGTCAAGGCGGCATTCAAAGTGACGGATTGTACTACTTCATTCCTAGTGAGCAGTCAAAAGCTGAAAGTACTAAGTTATTAAAAGATAATCTAGAGTAGTAAACTAAGGGAAAATAAGTTATCAAAATTGTACACAAATTAATTAGATAGAATGATCTGTAAATAGAATAACGAATAGAACTAATAGCCCGTAAATAGAAGGTGATAACACTTTGTATTTATGGGCTATTTTATTTAATGCCTGATTTGATTTTTATAAATTAATCCATTACAAATTTAATTTAAAGATAAATATTACCTTCTAAATGATAGTAGATATTTATCAAACTTGGGTTATTAATTTTCAGGAAAAGGGTATTTATAAATAGTATAACGATTTTTAGGTGAGGTGATTATTAAGTATTGTCATTAATAAGGTTGTGAAAGATATGACTGAAAAGCGTGAAACAGATAATTGGAAAACTAATAATGATAATTATTTTCAATTAAACAAAAAGATGATTTAATTTCGCGCAAAATATTTCAAATAAAAATGATTGTAAAAAGGCAAAATACAAAATTTTACTTAACAACTAGTACATAAAGTAATACAATTAAATTAATTCTATCTGAAAGATGTGTGGGGCATCGTTATTTTAGGTGGAAATTAGGCAATTTATTAAAAGTCATTTACGGAAAATATATATATAGACGGGGTGAGTAATATGCAAGAACATTTGGTGGTTACACTTGATGGAAAAGATTATCTTGTAGAACCTGGTACGAATTTACTTGAATTTATTAAATCACAAGATACTTTTGTACCTTCAATTTGTTATAACGAGTCGATGGGACCAATTCAAACATGTGATACATGTACTGTTGAAATTGACGGTAAAATTGAACGTTCATGTAGTACGGTGATTGATCGTCCAATGACTGTAAATACTGTGAACAATGATGTGAAAGATGCTCAAAAAGAAGCGCTTGATCGAATTTTAGAAAAGCATATGCTGTATTGTACAGTATGTGATTATAATAATGGTGATTGTGAAATTCATAATACGATGGATGCATGGGGGCTTCAGCATCAAACGTATGAATATAAAGAGAAGCCATATGAAAAGGATTATGGTCCATTTTATCGTTATGATCCAAATCAATGTATCTTATGTGGGCGTTGTGTAGAAGCATGTCAAGATATCGAAGTGAATGAAACTATTAGAATTGATTGGGATCGTGAACATCCACGTGTTATTTGGGATAATGATGTACCGATTAATGAGTCTTCATGCGTATCTTGTGGTCAATGTGCGACGGTATGTCCATGTAATGCCATGATGGAAGTGAATATGGAAGGTAATGCGGGTTATATGACTGATACGGAACCTGGTTCATTAGCAGCAATGATTGATTTAACTAAAAAAGCAGAACCTGGTTATGGTCCACTATTTGCAATCTCAGATTCAGAAGCAGAAATGCGTAAAGAGCGTATTAAGAAAACTAAAACAGTGTGTACTTATTGTGGTGTGGGTTGTTCATTTGAAGTTTGGACTAAAGATAGAGAAATTTTAAAAGTACAACCATCACATGATTCTCCAGCAAATAAAATTGCGACTTGTGTTAAAGGTAAGTTTTCATGGGGACATATTAATTCAGATCAACGATTAACTAAACCACTAGTAAGGAAAAATGGTGAGTTCCATGAAGTAGAATGGGATGAAGCTTTAAATGTCATTGCAGATAATTTTACATCTATTAAAGAAAAGTATGGCCCAGATGCACTATCATTCATTTCTTCTTCTAAAGCGACGAATGAAGAATCGTATTTAATGCAAAAATTAGCAAGACAAGTTATTGGCACAAATAACGTTGATAACTGTTCAAGATATTGCCAAGCACCTGCAACAAAAGGCTTATTTAGAACGGTTGGACACGGCGGTGACTCAGGTAGTATTGAAGATTTAGAAAAAGCGGCAATGTCTGTATTGATAGGTACCAATACAGCCGAAGCACACCCAGTTATTGCATCACGCATGAAACGTGCTCAAAAATTATTTGGACAAAAAATACATGTGTTTGATATTAGAAAACATGAAATGGCTGAACGTGCGGATCGTTTTTATCAACCGAAACCAGGTACGGATTTAGCGTGGTTAAGCGCAGTGACTAAGTATATTATTGATCATGATTTACACGATAAAGCATTTATCGATGAGTGGGTAGATGATTTTGATGAATATTACAAATCATTAGAAACATTTACAATGGCTTTTGCTGAAGAAGCAACAGGTATTCCTGAATCAGAATTGATTAAATTTGCTGAAGAATGTGCTAAAGCTGAATCTGTTGTAATTTGTTGGGCAATGGGTATTACACAACAAGACATTGGTAGTGACTCAAGTACAGCGATTTCAAACTTATTATTAGTAACAGGTAATTATCGTCGTCCTGGTACTGGTGCGTATCCATTACGTGGACATAATAATGTTCAAGGATGTAGTGATATGGGAAGTATGCCTGATAAGATTACTGGTTATCAAAGTATTGAAGCGGATGATATTCGCGCTAAATTTGAAAAAGAATATGGCGTTAAATTGAATCCAAAAGCTGGTAAAGATAATCATGAAATGGTAGAAGGTATACATGACGGAGAAGTACACTCATTGTACTTATATGGTGAAGATACGGGTATTGTGGATTCAAATATTAATTTTGTACAAGCTGCGTTTGAAAAATTAGATTTCATGGTAGTCCAAGATGAATTTTTAACATTCACAGCAACATACGCAGATGTTGTATTGCCAGCAAGTCCTTCACTTGAAAAAGACGGTACTTTTACAAATACCGAACGTCGTATTCAACGTTTATACCAAGCATTAGAACCTCTTGGTGATTCAAAACCTGACTGGAAAATTTTCCAAGCAATTGCTAATAGATTAGGATTTGATTGGAATTACAAGCATCCTAGTGAAATTATGGATGAAGTAGCACGCTTAACACCTCTATATGCTGGGGTAAGTTATGATCGTTTAGAAGGATTCAATAGTTTACAATGGCCAGTACAACCTGATGGTACTGATGAGCCTATTCTATACTTAGAAGGATTCAATTTTGATAATGGTAAAGCAAAATTATTCCCATTATCATTTGATAATTACTTTAAGCAAGATGAAATTTATGATATTCATGTAAACAATGGTCGATTGTTAGAGCACTTCCATGAAGGTAATATGACTTATCAAACACCAATGATTAAATACAAAGTGCCACGTGCATTTGTTGAAATTTCTCCAGAGCTTGCTGAAGATAGAGGCATTCATGAAGGTGCAGAAGTTAAGCTGATTTCTGAAACAGGAGAAGCGGTATTACAAGTTCACGTGACAGATCGTGTTAAAGGTAAAGAAATCTATATTCCATTAAATAATGATGCGATGGAAAATGGAGATCTAGGTGCAATTAACTTATTAACTAATAGTGATGTTGATCAATACACGGATACACCATCTTATAAACGTACTAGCTGTCGTTTGGAGGTAATTACGAAACGTGGTAAGTCACCGTTGAATCCTAATAATTTCCGTGTCAATAAAAAACGTCATCCGCAGTACAGTGTTCAAGTACAGAAAAAATGGGAACGTTCAGATTATGTTTTCCCGGGAAATCAGGTGGATAAATAATGGCTGAGAGAATATCTTCTAAAATTAGACGCTTAGAAAAATCAGAAGAACAAATTAAGTTAGAAAGTTTAAATGAAGTTACAGAGGCAATTGCAGCGAATAAAGATAGTATATTAAAAGCAATCAAGCTTATTAAAACATTAGATGATGCAAAACTATTAGATGCTTTAAATGGTGCAATTCGAGGACGTCAAGTCATCATAAATAAATTTGCAGTTGAACTTAATAAAGATATTTATACAGGGCTATTATCTAATATGGCTTCAATGGTATTTTTATTAGGTGAACTCAATGTATCAGATTTAAGCGACTTCCTAAATAAAGTTAATAAAGGATTACACGTTGCCAATCAAGCGAGTCCAAATGCTAAGACAACTATAAGAAGTCTATTGGGCGTATTGAAAGATGACGACATGAACCGTAGTTTAACATACATGCTTAATATGCTAAAAGGTATGTCTCGAGAAGAATAACATTACAATGAAAAAGTGTTTCTACATGCAAGCAGTGTAGGAGCACTTTTTTAATTTTTGTAAAAATTAAAAAGGGTGTTTTTGATGGAATAAATGAATAATATTGAAAAACAAAAAAATCACGTGCTATTGTGAATCAATCATCGACAGGCCTATGAAACATCATGTATTATTATGATTATGTAAGTTATTTAAATAAAAAGGGTGAGTGCATATTAATTCGAGAATGTTAAAAACGTCAGCTGTAATTTCTAATACATTATTAGTCATAGGTTTAGTCTGTCTATTTATGATGAAATTAGTGTTAGCTATTACTTTTTTTGCTGTTTCATTATCAATTAGTCTAGTTGTCTTTAATATGATGTTCAGAGATAGAACAACGATGAAAGTAATCGTTAACGCTTCTTTTTTAATCGTAATATTAGCGATTGTAGTGGCATATTTTTTATTGTCTAAGTAAGAAAAATGAGGTTTTGTCTATATGAAGAAGAATTTCAAGTTACGCATTTCAACGCTACTATTGATAGTTATTTTAGTTGTTTTTGCTGTATTACTCATCGTGAATGAAACTAAATTGTTTAAAAATGATGTGAATTACTCTTTTGATGAGGCTGTTTCAATGCAACAAGGGAAAGGTATTGTACAGACAAAAGAAGAGGATGGTAAATTTGTTGAAGCAAATAATAATGAAATTGCTAAAGCAATGACTATTTCACATAAAGACAATGATATGAAGTATATGGATATCACAGAAAAAGTGCCAATGTCGGAATCTGAAGTTAACCAATTGCTAAAAGGTAAGGGGATTTTAGAAAATCGAGGGAAAGTTTTTCTAGAAGCTCAAGAAAAATATGAGGTTAATGTCATTTATCTTGTTAGCCATGCATTAGTAGAAACAGGTAACGGCAAATCAGAATTAGCAAAAGGCATTAAAGATGGAAAAAAACGCTATTACAACTTTTTTGGTATAGGAGCATTCGATAGTAGTGCTGTTCGTAGTGGGAAAAGTTATGCTGAAAAGGAACAATGGACATCACCAGATAAGGCGATTATTGGTGGTGCAAAGTTCATTCGTAATGAATATTTTGAAAACAATCAACTGAATTTATATCAAATGCGATGGAATCCAGAAAATCCTGCGCAACATCAATATGCGAGTGACATTCGCTGGGCAGATAAAATTGCCAAATTAATGGATAAATCCTATAAGCAGTTTGGTATAAAGAAAGATGATATTAGACAAACATATTATAAATAAGACATCGGTGCTTAAAGGAGCTGGAACAATTTATTGTTTCGAGCTCCTTTAGCGCATTCTGAGTGTGTTAGTTAAATGGATTTTAACCTAACAAAAAACGCTATATAGCATCAAATATGCTATATCCCACATCATTGTTACAAATGTACATGATGTAAATGAATATTGCTGTCTAAATGTGCAGGTAATTTACGATGATGCAGATAATACACTTAAGTCTTTAAAAATGAAACGTTAGTTCCAAGAGTCATTTTTAAACAATAGTGCATGTGATAAAATAGAAAAGAATGAAAAATATAGAGGTGACAATATGAAGATAGCAATTATAGGTGCAGGCATCGGTGGATTAACAGCTGCTGCATTATTACAAGAACAAGGTCATACTATTAAAGTCTTTGAAAAAAATGAGTCAGTTAAAGAAATTGGCGCTGGGATTGGTATCGGAGATAATGTGCTTAAAAAACTAGGTAATCATGACTTAGCTAAAGGTATTAAAAATGCTGGGCAAATCTTATCTACAATGACAGTGTTAGATGACAAAGATCGCCTGTTAACTACTGTTAAATTAAAAAGTAATACATTGAATGTGACGTTACCACGCCAAACATTAATTGACATTATTAAATCTTATGTAAAAGATGACGCAATATTTACAAATCATGAAGTCACGCATATAGATAATGAGACAGATAAAGTTACCATACATTTCGCGGAACAAGAAAGTGAAGCATTTGATTTATGTATTGGTGCTGATGGAATTCATTCTAAAGTGAGACAATCTGTAAATGCTGACAGTAAAGTATTATATCAAGGGTATACATGCTTTAGAGGTTTAATTGATGATATTGATTTAAAGCATCCGGATTGTGCAAAAGAATACTGGGGAAGAAAAGGAAGAGTAGGTATTGTTCCGTTATTAAATAATCAAGCATATTGGTTCATTACAATTAACTCGAAGGAAAACAATCATAAATATAGTTCGTTTGGTAAACCTCATTTGCAAGCATACTTTAATCACTATCCAAATGCAGTTAGAGAGATCTTAGACAAACAAAGTGAAACAGGTATCTTATTGCATAATATTTATGATTTGAAACCACTCAAATCTTTTGTTTATGGTCGTACTATTTTAATAGGAGATGCAGCACATGCGACAACGCCTAATATGGGGCAAGGTGCTGGACAAGCAATGGAAGATGCTATCGTATTAGTAAATTGTTTTAACACATACGACTTTGAAAAAGCATTACAGCGTTATGATAAAATACGTGTCAAACATACTGCAAAAGTAATTAAGCGTTCTAGAAAAATCGGTAAAATTGCCCAATATCGTAGTCGTTTAGTTGTTGCAGTTAGAAATCGTATTATGAAAATGATGCCAAATGCATTAGCAGCTGGACAAACTAAATTCTTATATAAATCGAAAGAGAAATAATACAACAATATGAAAACCCCCGTATGTTGAAACGAGAGCTCAACATATGGGGGTTCTTGTTTTTATAATGTTATTATAATAAATTCAATTATTAGTTAACGACAAATTGTGGTTTCTCACCTTGAACGGCACTAATTGCAGCATTAGCAACAATTTTAGACATCATGTCACGTGCTTCAAATGTAGCATTACCAATATGCGGTGTTAATACTACATTATTAAGTGATTTTAAGTCATCGGTAATATCTGGTTCAAATTCATATACATCAAGTGCAGCACCTTCAATTTCATTATCTTTCAATGCTTGCACTAGTGCTTGTTCGTGCACGATTGGACCACGAGAGGCATTGATTAAATACGCCGTAGATTTCATCATTTTAAATTGTTCTGTATCAATTAAATGATGCATTTTAGGATTATAAGCAGCGTTGATAGTGATAAAATCTGCATTCTTTAATAGTGTATCTAAATCTACATATTTTGCACCGATTTCTCGTTCTTTTTCTTCTTTGCGATTAGGTCCAGTGTATAGCACATCCATGTCAAATGCTCTTGCACGACGAGCTACTGCACTACCAATTTCACCTAAACCGATAATGCCGATTGTTTTCCCAGATACTTCTCTACCTCTGAAAAATAAAGGTGCCCATCCATCAAATCCAGTTGTACGTGATAATTGGTCCCCTTCAACAATACGACGCGCTACTGCAAGTACTAATCCAATTGTTAAATCAGCAGTCGCGTTTGTTGATGCTTTAGGTGTGTTTGTAACATCTATACTTTTTTCTCGGGCATACTCGATATCAATATTATTAAAACCAGCGCCATAGTTGGCAATGATTTTTAAGTCTTTACCAGCATCGATAACATCTTTATCAACGTTTGTAGATAATAAACTAATTAAGGCAGTCGCGTTTTTAACACCTTTAATTAAAGTGTCTTTATCGACTAATCCTTTACCTTCATACATTTCAACTTCAAAATGTTCTTGTAAAAGTTTTAAACCTACTTCTGGTATTGCACCAGCAACATAAACTTTTTCCATAAAAGATCACTCCTTTTATCTTAGTATAGTAGAAGATTAGACAGTATACAACTATGTCATGATGTCTTGTGTATCAATGATGTAAGCGCGTACTTTTGATGGAGGTGATATAACTTAGGCACTGTAGAACTATGAATATTGTAATGTGGAAAAACTGGATCAATTAAATTAGATAACGTAGTTTTAAAGTTAATAGTATTAGAAAAAATTAATATTATGAATATGGGAGGAAATATAAATAAGTAGGTGGCAACGAAAAATAGCAAAAAAAGAGCTTCTCCTATAAAGGAAAGCTCAAAGTTTGTTGATGACATATGTACTAGAATTAAGTTTCAAGACAATATGTATCATCGTGTTTATATTAAATATGGATGTAGTTGTAGTTACCTGCTTCACTTGCAGAAATAGTTCTAGAACTTACTGAGAAAGGTCCGCCACTATAATTCATTTCTGAAATTGTAACTGAACCATCACTGTTTACACTTTCTACATATGCAACGTGACCAAATGGTCCTTCAGAAGATTGTAGGATAGCGCCTTTAGAAGGTGTATGATTTACTGTGAATCCAGCACCTTGTGCAGCAGCAGCCCAATTATTAGCATTTCCCCAAGTAGAACCGATTTCTCCGCCTACTTTATCATATACATACCAAGTACATTGTCCTGCAGTGTATAAGTTACCAGAATGTGAAATTGATGATGTAGTTGTCGTAGTTGTTGTAGTCGTTGTAGTTTGAGTCGTGTTGTAGTTATAGTTGTTGTAATTTGTATAATTTTCAGCAGCATCTGCATGATGTGCTTGACCTACTAATGCTGTACCGATTCCTGCTGTTAACGTAGTTGCTGTTACTAATTTTTTCATGAATAAAGTCCTCCAAAGTTCTATATCTTTTTTTATAAATAAAACGTAGCGACTGTTTTATTCTCACATCTCGAATTGATGACAATAGTTACTTTAACAAAATTAATGCTTCTTGTGGGGAATGTTATTGATTTGTAAAAGAATAAAAAAACTTTGACTAATTTTGTAATAAAAATTAGTCAAAGTTACAATGAGATTAACAGATAATTAATAGGAAATATTTATTTGTAATATGTTTAAATAAATCGAATTGTTAAAGGTATTACATATTCTTGACCATTATAATATTTGACACACGCAATAATTGTGAATACAAAAGATAATATTGAGAAAGCGAATATGGATAAAATACCGATAAACGTAATGATGAAACCTATAATAATAATGAAATCAATATCTGTAGCAATTAGGAAAACGCCTATTAAAGTGATAACGACTAAAACGATAGACCAAATAATATAAGAAATCGTATAGTTAAGATAATTTTTTCCAGCACGATCAACTAGTTTCGATTCATCTTTTTTCAATAACCATATTATCAGTGGACCAATAATAGATGTGAATAAACTTAATAAATAGATAAGCATCGCCATAATGTTCTCATCATTGGATTTGCGATTCGGTTGATGATTTGTTACGTCGTTCATTTCAGTTGTCATATTAGACACTCCTTTGAAAATTGTAATATTATCTTTAACTATAACAAAATATAATCAAAAATAAACATGTTTATTAAACAATTATTAAAAATAAAAATAATTGGTGGACGTCGGCGTTTAAATAGGTTAATTTAAGGTTATATATACTTAACATTTATAATGATGCGTAATGAATTCGCATCATTTTTATATTGTCTTACGTATAATTTGTTTTTAATTTTAACCAAAGATAGAAAGAGGGTTGTTTATGAAAATAGCAATTGTAGGATCAGGAAATGGCGCAGTTACGGCAGCAGTAGATATGGTGAGCAAAGGCCACGATGTTAAATTATATTGTCGTAATCAATCTATAAGTAAGTTTCAAAACGCAATCGAAAAGGGCGGATTTGATTTTAATAATGAAGGTGATGAACGTTTCGTAAAATTCACTGATATTAGTGATGATATGGAATATGTTTTAAAAGATGCTGAAATTGTTCAAGTGATTATTCCATCTTCATACATAGAGTATTATGCTGATGTAATGGCAGAGCATGTAACTGATAATCAGTTGATATTCTTCAACATGGCTGCAGCAATGGGGTCAATTCGTTTTATGAATGTTTTAGAAGATAGACATATTGAAACAAAACCACAACTAGCGGAAGCTAATACGTTGACGTATGGTACGCGTGTCGATTTTGAAAATGCAGCAGTTGATTTATCTCTAAATGTACGTCGTATCTTCTTTTCAACATATGATAGAAGCTGTCTAAATGATTGTTATGACAAAGTTTCAAGTATTTATGATCATTTAGTAAAAGAGGAAAGCTTAATTAAAACAAATCTTGAAAATGGTAATCCTGAAGTGCATCCAGGACCAACATTATTGAATGTCGGTCGCATTGATTATGCTGGCGAGTTCGCTTTATATAAAGAAGGAATTACTAAACATACAGTTAGATTACTTCATGCAATCGAATTAGAACGTTTGAATTTAGGCCGTAGATTAGGTTTTGAATTATCAACAGCTAAAGAATCACGTATTGAACGTGGTTATTTAGAACGTGATAAAGAAGATGAACCATTAAATCGTTTATTTAATACAAGCCCAGTATTTTCACAAATTCCAGGACCAAATCATGTAGAAAGCAGATATTTAACTGAAGATATTGCATATGGTTTAGTACTATGGTCAAGCTTAGGTCGTGTTATTGATGTACCGACACCAAATATAGATGCAGTAATTGTAATTGCATCAACCATTTTAGAGAGAGACTTCTTTGAGGAAGGCTTAACAGTTGAAGAAATTGGTTTAGATAAGCTTGATTTAGAAAAATATTTAAAATAAATGATGGCTTGAAGATAGAAAAGGATATAGCATTATGCAAAAGCAATAAATTGAAGAAAAGAGGTTTCTCATCAATAAGCGAAGGGGACGATAGATGATGAAAAGAAAACCAACCTTTTTAGAATCAATTTCGACAATGATTGTAATGGTTATTGTTGTTGTAACAGGCTTTGTGTTTTTTGATATTCCAATTCAAGTATTATTAATTATTGCCTCAGCATATGCCACATGGATTGCAAAACGTGTAGGCTTAACATGGCAAGATTTAGAAAAAGGCATTGCAGAACGTTTAAATACTGCAATGCCTGCAATTTTAATTATACTAGCGGTAGGAATTATAGTAGGCAGTTGGATGTTTTCTGGCACAGTGCCAGCCTTGATTTATTATGGCTTAGATTTATTGAATCCAAGCTATTTTTTAATATCAGCCTTTTTTATAAGTGCTGTTACATCTGTAGCAACTGGTACAGCATGGGGCTCTGCATCAACTGCAGGGATTGCACTTATTTCTATTGGTAATCAATTGGGGATTCCTCCAGGGATGGCAGCGGGTGCTATTATAGCAGGGGCTGTGTTTGGCGATAAAATGTCACCATTATCAGATACAACTAATTTAGCGGCACTTGTTACTAAAGTTAATATATTTAAACATATACATTCGATGATGTGGACGACGATACCTGCATCAATCATAGGTTTATTAGTATGGTTTATTGCTGGATTTCAATTTAAAGGGCATTCAAATGATAAACAGATTCAAACTTTGTTATCAGAGCTTGCACAGATTTATCAAATTAACATATGGGTCTGGGTTCCCTTAATTGTGATCATTGTTTGTTTGCTATTTAAAATGGCTACAGTGCCAGCTATGGTAATATCAAGCTTTTCTGCCATTATAGTGGGGACTTTTAATCATCATTTCAAAATGACAGATGGTTTCAAAGCAACATTTAGTGGTTTTAACGACTCAATGATACATCAGTCTCATATTTCATCCAGTGTGAAAAGCTTGTTAGAACAGGGTGGTATGATGAGTATGACCCAAATATTAGTAACGATATTTTGCGGATATGCATTTGCAGGTATTGTAGAAAAAGCAGGATGTTTAGAAGTCTTATTAACTACTATTTCTAAAGGCATCCATTCTGTAGGAAGTTTAATATGTATTACTGTTATTTGTTGTATTGCGCTTGTATTCGCTGCAGGTGTTGCTTCGATTGTAATTATTATGGTCGGTGTGTTAATGAAAGATTTGTTCGAAAAATACCAAGTCTCTCGTTCCGTTTTATCAAGAACACTTGAAGACTCAAGTACGATGGTCTTACCTTTAATACCATGGGGAACATCAGGTATTTACTATACGAATCAACTTCATGTCTCTGTTGGAGAATTTTTCATGTGGACAGTACCATGTTATTTATGCGCAATTATAGCAATTATCCATGGTTTTACAGGGATAGGTATTAAAAAGTCATCGAATTCACGTTTAACTTAATGTGAGCGTGGAATATATATAATATGTTGAAACACTTTAATCATTTATAATTGTAGCGGTTATAATTTGAAAAGGTTTTAACTTAGAATAAATATCCTCTATACATATACTGAATATGTTTTGTAGCGGAACATGTTGATATATGTAATGTAAGTTTTATGTCATGATTTGTAATGACTAAATTAATTGAGAATTTGAAGGCAAGTATATTTGTAAGTACTTTAACTAAAAATTTATCAATGTATAGCCGATTTGACATGCCTAAATTTGGGTGTGTCAATGGCTGTATGTTGTTTATTCTTTATTACAGAGTGAATCGGATTGGTGAAAATCGAAATTTTGATATTTTTACCAATTCGATTTTTTTCATAGAAATTAAAAAAGCCAACAAGGCTCTTGAAACCTTGTTGGCGTAAAACATAGCCATCACTAATTAGTGAATGAAGTTATAACCAGCAGCTTGGCTAGCTGAGATTGTACGTGAAGTTACAACACCTGGGCCATAACCATAGTTCATTTCTGAAACTCTTACTGAACCATTGCTGTTAACACTTTCAACGTATGCAACGTGACCGTATGCACCTTGAGTTGTTTGCATAATTGCACCAGCTTTTGGTGTATTGTTCACTGTGTAACCAGCTCTTGCAGCTGCGTTAGCCCAGTTACTTGCATTGCCCCAAGTTGAACCGATTTTACCACCTACACGATCAAATACGTAGTATGTACATTGACCAGAAGTGTATAAGTTACGTCCTGAAGTATAACCACTTGAGATTGAACGGCCATTTGATGATGGAGCCATAGTTGTAGTTACTTGAACATTGTTGCTTGAAGTGCTGTAGCTTGCACCTAAACCACCAGTACGGTAGCTGTTTGTGTTGTAACTATTATAGTTATTGTAGTTATATGATTGATTATTATTTGAGTAGTTGTTGTAACGGCTGTAATTATTGTAGCTATAACCATTGTTGTAATTGTTGTAGTTATTGTAGCCATTGTAGTAGTAATAGCTGTAGTAGCCATTATCTTGGTTTAATTGACTTGGATGCCAGTTACCTTTCCATGTGTAATGGTAGTTACCTTGTGCATCAATAGTGTAAGTATAGCTATATGATGTTGGGTCGTTTGGATTATAACCGTAGTTATCTTGCTCAGAAGCATGAGCTTGATTTCCTGATGCAATTGCGATTGTAGCGAATCCTGCAGTTGCGATAGTAGCTGTAGCGATTTTCTTCATTTTAAAAATATCCTCCTAAAAATTTTAAATCTAAAATATTTTCGTAATGTCCGTGTGACAAAATTAATGTTATAAGTTATCTCTCGTAATTAAACGACAAGAAAGACTATAACAGAAATTAGCGTCCTTGTGTGCTTTGTTAACGTTTTGTAATTTTTTGCTAATATCTTGACACAATAGAATTTTAAAAGTATAGAAATTTGCATTTTGCAAAACTTATAACTACGGCATTCTTTGTGAAAACTGAATGTTTCGAAAATAAGTCTGTTACAAATTTGTAATATTACTGAAAATTCTAAATGTATATTTTGTGCATAATATAGGACTTTTAATCAAAAAATGCATAAAAATTCGACACGAACGATCAAGTTTCTATGATTATGAAAGCTTTGGTATTTGGATGAAAATGTATATTTAATGGATAAAATATCCTAATTTAGCATAAAAAAATGTTTTAATAAAAGTATTATTTGATATAATCGATTTATGTTTTGTTACTGCTAAAAAACATGTGGCGATATAATTGGTAGTGAATATTAGATGTTGACAATTGATTTGAGAAAGACAAACAGGAGTAAATCAATATATTTGTATATGTGAGGATGTAAGATGACAGATAATTATTCACTACATATTTATAAAAGTATGAAAATGAGTAGTGTGAAGGAAGCGAACTTAAAAATTATATATTGGCTACAAGGTACAGGTGTAGTTTCAATCAATCTACAACAATATGATGTAAAAAGAAATGATGTCACCGTTATTATGTTGAATGATTTGTATCAAATTGATGGTCATGATGATAGTGTATGTTGTGTTGTTGAAGTAAGTGCAAAGACATTTTTGAAGTTTATGAATGCAAACTATATGATGCGTGGCAAGATATTAACAAATGAGGTTGCTAGCACTTTTAGAATCTTGATTAAGTATTTAATCTACAGCAAAATTAAACAACAGTCTTATAATGCTAATGATAAGATTATTAATTACATGTGTGTTGAATTAATGTCATTAAATACATACGATGGTAGTCGTCATTTAGTAGCCGAAGAAGTGCACGATTATTTAACAAACAACCACCATAAAAAGATAAATAGGAAAGATGTCATTAATCAAGTTAGTATTACAAACAAAGCTTTAAGTGACATGTTTAAAGCGACACCTTATAGTAATTTTATTCAATATTTAAATCATATTAGACTGGAGCATTGCTTAATTGATATTTTAACTTCTAAGAAGCCTATTGAAGAAATCGCAAGTAGTCATGGTTTTAATCATTATTCTCGTTTTATACACCTCTTTAAAGAAACGTATGGTAACACTCCTAAATTAATTAGAAAAAGATATAGTCCAACATCTCATTCAATTAACCATTCCCAATTAGTTGAAATTGATAAAAATATAATTGAATTATTTGATAATACTAATCAAAGTTCTTCAAGTATGCGCGAGATTGATATACCTTTTGAACCTACAAAAAGGAGTCAAATGTATCAACCTAAAAACATTTATATTAAAGGAAGTAATTTTTATTGGATGGATTATTATACTATTAAACAAATCATTCAAAGATTAGGTGTTAATCCTGAAAACTTGCATATAATTGTTACAATCGACACAAGCAATGAGCTATCGATTGAACAAATCACTTTATTACTTCAAAAGATAGTGAATTACAATGTAAATGTAGTATTTCGTATTAAACATGAATATAAGGAATTGTTAACGAGTACTGAAAGAGGCAAGATAGAAAAGCTAGTAGCCACAATTTTTAATATGACATTTGAGAGTAATAGATGTAAGATTGCATTTTTAATTAACGACTTAAATACTACTGCAATTCAAAAACTGAAACGCTTAATAGATAATTATATAGGAGTATTTGAATTAATATATCATCTGGAACCAAAAGAGTTGAATACGCACTATGATAAAGAAATTGATCATCTAATAGACTATTTTATCTTACCGCTAAGACAAATAGAACAGGTGTCTATTGCATGTTCTAAAATTATATGTGATGTAGATTTGATTAATGAGAATAATGACTTAAAAGAAAAAATCACAATGTCTGATTTTAATAAGGTTACTGAACTTTTGACAAATTATACAAAATTTCGAGGACTTATTATGCACATGTCAATTATAAGTGAAGCTAGCAAAGAAATAAATTTGACTAGATTATCAATATTCATTTTTATCATAAATATACTTAATCAATTACGAGGGATTGTTATTTATCAAAATGACACGATGATTGTAACGAAGTTCAAACATGAAGTACAATGTGTCATTTGTTTGCCAGCCGCATTGTTAAATGAGAATTCAGACGCTATACGTTTATCGTGTAAGGGTCTTCAACAATTTAGCCATGCTAAAACTAAACAAATTGTTTTAAGTATAGATAAAGATAATCATACTTCCGAAAATGGTGTACTTGTGAATGATATTATGCAACAACACAGTTATTGGAAAGCTAATTTTATAGAAAGAAATATTTATGATCATTCATTAATGGTCTCAAGCAATAGTATTGTTCATTTGAAATATCATCTTGAGATATAGGCATGGTTTAAGAGAGGTTTTTAAAGATGTCTAAATTTAAAGTTAAGCGTTTAACTGCACACATACTAATGTTGAAAGTCATTAATGATATGTTGAAATATTCATTTCATCTCACTTTGACTCAAGTGAAACTATTAAATCTATTAGTTAAATATGATAATTCTGATTCCAATAGCGCTTCAATAGATAGGTTATTAAAAATGAAAGAAATCCAATCTAAGATGGCACTTCTTCAAATGTTAAGTTATTTAAACAATCATCAATGGCTATTGAAAGGAAGAGATCAAAGGGATCAACGTAAATTGACTATTTCGATTAATAAAATGCATATAGATAAAATAGAATATATGAATAATGAGCTTAGTGACTATATTGAACGTTATTTTGGTCAATATACATTTGATTTTAGTTGTGACTATGTATCGTATTTATTGTCGTCACAAGAACTATTTCGAAATCTAAAGTGTTATTTAAATATGTGTCAATTAACATTAGAAGAGTTATACGTTTTAGGAATATTAAATCTGCATAAAGGTCAATTGACGGTTAAAGAATTACAGGGTGAATTCCATCACCCGATATTTGCGGTTAGCCCGATTTTAAAGTGTTTAATTTTGAAGGGATTAGTTAAAAAAGAGAGATGTGAATTAGATGAAAGGCGTGTTATTGTAACAATCAAGCGAGAAAAGTTTTCTAAAGTCACTATGCTTATTCAAGCATGTTATAATTATCTTGAAAAGGGAATACAAGTTAAGCTTAATAATAAATAGTTAATCACTTGTATTTCATATACCTATGAAGAATAGTTTATAGTTTTAAGTGGGAGGGATATTATGATTTTAGATAATGTGAATCCGAATGATTTATTTCCAACTGAAAAAAAGGGTCCGTCAGTGCTAGGAATAATTGAGTATCAAGTTCAAGGTGAGAATGAATTTGAAGGGGCATTTATAGCAACAAATGAAAGATTAATTATGAATGTAGATATGAATGGCCAATTTTATTATAGAAGTATTAGTTATAATGAAATAGAGAAGATAGATTATGATGGTCAAACTATAATGTTCAAATTTAATATTGGTAATGTCCCAATGCATGATATTAAAAGTGATAACGTTGAAATGTTTGTTGAATATGTAAAACAACATATGATAGTATAATGTCAATGTATGTAGGTTGATAAGAAGAGTTTGAATGATAACTCATTGCATTTAAAGATAAATGGCATGCGTTATGATTTAAAGCTCTTCTTTTTTTATATTTTATAAATTTTGTGAGCAAGCCATCCAATTAATATAAAAAATATCAAATCAAACACGTTGATATAGATTAAAATTTTAAAAGTTTACATATCAGTTAAGATACAAAATATTCAGACTAATAATTTTCAATTTGGCAAAATATCTTAAACATCAAATTATTATAAGAAATAAATGTATTTAACCATATTCTAGTAATAAAAATATTGAATTTTTATACTTATTTGTTTAGAATGAACTTTATAACATAGTTGGATAGAGTTTCGATTTAATAAATTACATGTGAACCTTGCTACAACAAGATGTGCATCAGAGGAGTGGTTTAATAATGAGTAAAATTAATGACATTAATGATTTAGTCAACGCAACATTTCAAGTTAAGAAGTTTTTCAGAGATACAAAAAAGAAGTTCAATTTGAACTATGAAGAAATTTATATTTTAAATCATATTTTAAGAAGTGAGTCTAACGAAATCTCATCTAAAGAGATTGCTAAGTGCTCAGAGTTCAAACCTTACTATTTAACTAAAGCTTTACAAAAGCTAAAAGATTTAAAATTGTTATCAAAGAAAAGAAGTTTACAAGACGAAAGAACAGTTATTGTTTATGTTACAGATACACAAAAAGCAAATATTCAAAAACTGATTTCAGAATTAGAAGAATACATTAAAAATTAAATCAAGGTTAATTGCGTTTAATAACATTGAACGATAACAATTTATTAAAACGAAGTTATTTATTCAGCATTGGGACATAAAATTAACTTAAAATTTAAATATTGAAGATGCTTTAATTAAAGTTAAAGACTAGCCATACCTTATTTCAGCTTATTAAGCTTGAAACAAGGTACACTAGTCTTTTTATTTTAATATTTTCTTAGAAAATCAAGTTTACGATCATAAATGTTTTCTGCGATATAGCTTTGGATGGTTCCAAGTATTTTCTCTATAATTTGTGTGCGATAAGCAAAAATTCTAACTGCAAAGCCATGTGTAGGCAATTGAGAAATAGCAACACGACAATCGAATGTATTGCTATAAGAACTAATGGTTTCATAAACTGAATCGATTAGTTTTTGGTTAACATCTTCATGTATGAAGTAAGCAGAGCCATAATGAGAGTAATGTTCCATATAACCTATTTCATTGATCGATTGTTTATTAGGATTCAATAATAAATTATCATATGTGACTAACTCATCTTCAATATAAATTTCATTTATTAAATGCATATATTGATACTTGAAGGTTTCGCCAGTTTTTGAATAACCAGGAGTTAAAATATCAGTATAAAATAATGAACTAGAATTATTGAGATTGAACGTATTGTGTTGATAAAATTTAGCATTTTCATATGCGATGATTGGATCAGCGACATATTCTAAATATGCGTTATCTTTTAAATTAAAAGTTTGATACTGCTCAACATGATTGGAAGGTGTCTTGTATATTTTTGTTGCACCTTGAGATGTCAATGTCACTTTAGCGTTATCTTCGACATTCACATTCATACGGTAACGATCTCCATCTAAATAGCCACCACCTACATTTACTATATAAAATGTAGGAATGGTAGATTGATTTAGATAAACTGGACGTATCACTTTAAGTGCTTTTTCAAAGAAAATATCTCTTGATACTGATCGATTGCCATCGAAAAACACTGTTAAATCAAGTTGCCCAGTCCATTGTTGTTCATCCATTATGATAATCCTTTGAGTAAAGTGTCGCGTTCAATCCAATCGATAACTTCATCCAAACCTTCGTCAGTTTTTAAGTTAGTAAAAGTAAATGGACGTTTACCACGAAATACTTTAGTATCTTCAGCCATTTGTTCTAATGATGCACCTACATAGGGAGCTAAATCAGTTTTGTTAATTATAAAGAAATCTGACTTAATCATACCTTGACCACCTTTACGTGGAATCTTTTCACCTTGAGCAACATCGATAATATAAATTGAAAAGTCAACAAGTTCTGGACTAAATGTTGCTGCTAAGTTATCGCCACCAGATTCTATGAAAATTAGTTCTATATCGTCATGACGTTCTAATAATTCGTCTATTGCTGCAAAGTTCATAGATGCATCTTCACGAATCGCAGTATGAGGACATCCACCAGTTTCAACACCAATGATACGACTTTCAGGTAGAACTCCTGAATTTACTAATATCTTTTCGTCTTCTTTTGTATATATATCATTTGTAATAACGCCGATACTCATTTCTTTTGAAAGACGTTTTACAACTTTTTCAATTAATTGTGTTTTACCTGCACCTACAGGACCACCAATACCAATTTTAATCGGATTTGCCACAATTATAACCTCCTATGATATGAAAATTCTAACATTGACGTTCTCATGCGCCATTTGATTTAGTTCTAAACCAGGCGCTGTCATGCCAAAATCTGCTTCTTTTAATTCGAAAATCTGCTTTCTTGTTCCTTCTATATAAGGAATCATGTGAGTAACTATCTTTTGACCAGCAGTTTGTCCAAGTGGAATAGCACGAACAGCATTTTGAGTTAAACTTGAAACATTTTGATATAAATAGTAATCAATAATCGTTTCAATATCTACACTTAAATGATGGCCTAGCATAGTAAAACAAATAGCTGGATTTAACTTTGCTTTCTTATCTTGCATTTGTTGATGATACCAAGCAATCCATGGGCTATTATAAAGTTCTAAAGCCAATTTAACCATGCGAGTCCCCATTTGTTTTGCACCAACACGTGTTTCTTTAGGTAAGTTTTGAACAAACATCAGTTTATCTATGTGTAATACTTTTTGTGTATCATCATTTTCCAATGCATCATAAACTAAACGCATGGCTAAACCATCAGAATAGGTAAGTTGCTCTTGTAAAAACATTTTTAACCAAGCAATAAAAGTATGATCGTCATGAATTATATTTCGTTGAATATATGTTTCAAGACCAAATGAATGACTGAAAGCACCTGTTGGAAACTGTGAATCACAGAACTGAAATAATCTTAAGTGTGTATGATCAATCATGAGAATGCCCTATATGTCTGAAAGCCTTATTAACTTTACGGTCTTCTCGAACATATGGGATGCCTAAACTTTTTAATAAATCTTCAACTAAATAATCATATTGTACTAGCATTTCAGTCTCTGTAAATTGTGCTGGCAAATGACGATTTCCTAATTGATGGGCTATATCTCCCATTTCTTGCAATGTTCTTGGTTGAATCACTAAAAGATCTTCTGAATTAACATCCACAATAATCATATTATGGTCATCTGCGTATAAAATATCTCCATATTGTAAGTCAATAGGTTGTTTTAAACGAATGCCTATTTCAGTGCCATGGTCTGTAACGACTCTTTGAATACGTTTAACAAGATCTGAATTTTCAAGGTATACTTTTTCGACGTGCTTTTGTTTTTCTGAATTTGACAAATTGGCAATATTGCCTTGGATTTCTTCAACAATCATTCTATGTTCCTCCTAGAATAAGAAGTATCTTTGAGTTAATGGTAACTCAGTTGCTGCATTACTTGTAATTTTTTCTCCATCTACATATACTTCATATGTTTGTGGATCAACGTCTAATTTAGGTGTTGCACTGTTATTTTTCATATCTGCTTTAGATAATTGTCTAATATTTTTAACTGGACGCACCATGCGTTTTAAATTTAATGCACGATTGATACCATTTTCATAAGCAGTTTTAGACACGAATGTCATTGACGTACTTGTAAGGTTTCCGCCGTATTGACCATACATTTTACGGTACTTCATCGGTTCAGATGTAGGTATAGAACCATTTGCATCGCCATTTACGGCAGAGTTAATTAATCCGCCCTTTACAACTAATTCAGGTTTAACCCCAAAGAAAATTGGGTCCCATAAGACAATGTCAGCTAGTTTGCCCGGCTCGATAGATCCTACATATTCAGAAATACCATGTGTAATTGCTGGGTTAATTGTATATTTAGCGATATAACGTTTGATGCGATTATTATCATTATGTTCAAAATCACCATCTAAAGGACCACGTTGTTCTTTCATGCGATGTGCTACTTGCCATGTTCGTGTAATTACTTCACCTACACGGCCCATTGCTTGTGAATCGGAACTAATCATACTGAATACACCCATATCTTGCAGAACATCTTCTGCTGCAATCGTTTCTTTACGAATACGTGAATCTGCGAATGCGATATCTTCAGGAATAGCCGCATTTAAATGGTGAGTAATCATTACCATATCTAAATGTTCATCTACAGTATTATGTGTATAAGGCAAAGTTGGATTTGTAGATGAAGGTAAAATATTTGAAAATGCAGCGGATTTAATTAAATCAGGCGCATGACCGCCACCAGCACCTTCAGTATGGTACATATGAAGTACACGGTCTTTAACAGCAGCCATTGTGTCTTCCATAAATCCTGCTTCATTTAAAGTATCTGCATGTAATGCAATTTGAACATCAAATTCATCAGCAACATCTAATGCATGACTCAAAGCAGATGGTGTTGCACCCCAGTCTTCATGTACTTTTAATCCAATTGCTCCGGCATTGATTTGTTCAATGAGTGCAGTTGGATTTGTTGCTTGTCCTTTACCTGTAAAACCGACATTAATAGGTAAACCTTCGGCAGCTTCTAACATTCTATGAATATGCCATGGACCTGGAGTTACAGTTGTTGCTTTAGAACCTTCTGAAGCACCAGTACCACCACCAATATGAGTCGTAATACCACTTTCTAATGCGACCTCTGCTTGTTCAGGATTAATAAAATGAACATGAGTATCAATACCACCAGCAGTGACGATTTTACCTTCAGCGGCAATGATATCTGTTGTTGAACCTATAATAATGTCGACATTATCCATTATATCTGGGTTGCCGGCATTACCTATGGCGAAAATATAACCATTTTTAATGCCTATATCAGCTTTAACCACTTTATCGTAATCGATAATAACGGCATTAGAAATGACAAGGTCTGCAACGTTCACGTCATCACGTGTTACACGAGGATTTTGCGCCATACCGTCTCTAATAGATTTACCACCACCAAAAGTAGCTTCTTCACCATAAACCGCATAGTCTTTTTCTATTTGAGCAAATAGATTCGTATCACCTAAACGAATGGAATCTCCAACAGTTGGACCGTATAAGCTCGTATATTGATTTTGCGTCATTTTAAAGCTCATGATCTTTTTCCTCCTTTTTTATTCACGTTTTCAGCACCGTTATCTCCGAATACACCTGCATATTCATCATTTTCATCAGTTGGGCGATAGACACGTGACTCATCGATAGGACCATTGACCATACCACGAAAACCAAAAATTTTACGTTTGCCAGCATATTCAACTAATTGAACTTCTTTTTTATCCCCAGGTTCAAATCGAACAGCTGCTCCAGCTGGAATATCTAAATGTTTTCCATATGCCATTTCACGTTCGAAATCTAATGCTGCATTTGCTTCATAAAAATGAAAATGTGAGCCCACTTGAATTGGTCGATCTCCTGTATTTTCAACTTCGATAACTGTTTCAGGATGATGGTTATTAATTTCAACCTCTGTACTTTTTGTAATAATTTCTCCTGGTATCATTTGACTGCCTCCTTTAAACAATAGGGTGATGTACTGTGATTAACTTAGTACCATCGGGGAACGTAGCCTCGATTTCGATATCTGTAATCATGTGTTCGACACCATCCATGACATCTTCTTTGTTTAGAATTTGTCTACCATAACTCATTAACTCTGCAACGGTCTTACCATCGCGTGCACCTTCTAATAATTCATCGCTGATTAAAGCTAATGCCTCAGGATGATTTAGTTTCAAACCACGTGCTTTACGACGACGCGCAACTTCCGCCGCCACTACAATCATTAATTTGTCTTGCTCTCGTTGTGTAAAATGCAAATTAAAACCTCCAATTTCATATTAGATACAATTTACAAAATTTATATTAATCCTAATTGTTGTGATAAACAAGTAATATACAAAGTTCAATGTGTAATTAGAAAATTATATTTTTAGCATATCCGCTATTGAATCAAACAATCTAATCATAAACAAATAGTGGAATATATTTATGTAAAAACCAAAATAGTTTTTAATATAACTTTTCGTAGAATAGTAGTATATTAATGAGTAATGATTCAAAGGAAAGGTGAAAGATTTGAAGATAATAGATGTACTTTTGAAAAATATTTCTCAGGTTGTGTTAATTAGTAATAAATGGACAGGATTATTTATCTTAATAGGATTATTTGTTGCCGATTGGACAATTGGATTAGCGGCTATTGTAGGTAGCATCATCGCCTATACTTTTGCGCGTTTTATAAATTATAGTGAGGCAGAGGTTAATGATGGGTTAGCCGGATTTAATCCAGTGTTAACTGCCATTGCGTTAACAATCTTTTTAGATAAGTCAGGATTAGATATTGTTATAACAATGATAGCAACTTTATTAACGTTACCAGTTGCTGCTGCAGTGAGAGAAGTTTTAAGACCATATAAAGTTCCGATGCTGACGATGCCTTTTGTCATTGTGACTTGGTTTACAATTTTACTTTCAGGACAGGTTAAATTTGTAGATACATCGTTAAAGTTAATGCCTCAAAACATTGAAACGGTTAATTTTAGCAACAATGATAGAATACATTTCATTCAGTCATTATTTGAAGGATTCAGTCAAGTATTTATCGAAGCGAGTGTAATTGGTGGCGTATGTATTTTAATCGGTATATTGATAGCATCAAGAAAAGCAGCACTCTTAGCTGTTATAGCTAGTTTGTTAAGCTTTATCATTGTAGCTCTATTAGGTGGTAATTATGATGATATTAATCAGGGATTATTCGGTTATAACTTTGTATTAATGGCAATCGCACTAGGATATACATTTAAAACAGCGATTAACCCTTATATTTCGACTTTTTTAGGTGTGTTATTAACAGTAGTGGTGCAACTAGGTACAACAACATTGCTTGAACCGTTTGGCTTACCTGCATTAACATTGCCATTTATTATTGTGACATGGATTTTATTATTTGCTGGTATTAAACATGACAAAGTAGATGCTTGATAGTTAAATCAAACCTAATATTGTTTGAATATCACCTTAAACTATACAGCGAATTGTATAGTTTTTGGTGTATTTTTATGGAATTAAGTGCATACTTAATCGAATTATCAGTTTTCTTTTAATTGTTCACAGCACGTTCCTTTTTATTTTTAAAGTCGAGTGTTAAACTAGGAATAAATAATTTATATTGTGTGTTGTGTGGGGTGACTAATATGAATGATATGGATAATTCCTTTTTAATAACAACGGAAATTCAAAGAAAATGGATTGAAAAATTCAAAGTAATTAGAGATACATTTAAGGCTAAAGCTGAATATAATGATCAACATAGCCAATTTCCATATAAAAATATTGAATGGTTAATTAAAGAAGGTTATGGAAAATTAACGTTACCAAAAGCATATGGTGGTGAAGGTGCGACCATAGAAGACATGGTTATTTTGCAATCATTTTTAGGCGAAATTGATGGTGCCACAGCATTATCTATTGGTTGGCATGTGAGTGTCGTAGGACAAATTTATGAACAGAAATTATGGTCTCAAGATATGTTGGAGCAATTTGCTGTTGAAATTAATAATGGTGCATTAGTTAATAGAGCAGTTAGTGAAGCTGAAATGGGTAGTCCAACAAGAGGGGGAAGACCAAGTACACATGCTGTTAAAGCTGATGATGGGTATATTTTAAATGGTGTGAAGACATATACATCAATGAGTAAAGCACTAACACATATTATTGTTGCTGCTTATATAGAAGAATTAGAAAGTGTTGGTTTTTTCTTAGTAGACAGGAATTTGCCTGGTGTTGAAATTGCCGATAATTGGGACGTATTAGGTATGCGAGCGACAGAAAGTCATGATTTAATATTAAATGATGTAAAAGTACCATTAAAACATTTAGTGGAAACAGAGAAAAGTAAAGCGCCAAATGGTTGGATATTGCATATACCAAGCTGTTATTTAGGTATAGCACAAGCTGCTAGAAATTATGCTGTAGACTTTGCAATCCAACATAGCCCTAATAGTATTGAAGGAACGATTGCAACATTGCCAACTGTGCAACAAAATTTAGGGAAAATGGAAACGCTATTGTTATGTGCGAGACAATTTTTATGGAGTACAGCAAAAGGCTATCAACAATATAAAGATGACAGTCAGATAAGAAATTCAACAAGTGCGAGTAAAGTGATGGTAATGAATCAAGGGCTTGAAGTGATTGATTTAGCGATGAGAATAGTTGGTGCTAAAAGCTTAGAAATGAATCGACCATTACAACGTTACTATCGTGACATGCGTGCAGGATTACACAATCCACCTATGGAAGATGCAGCATATACAAATATTGCTAAGAGTATTACAGATACATTTTAAATTTTAAAAGGTAAATCGATCGTTGATTGGCATAAAGAGATGAAATTTGACGTTCGGATTTACCCTTTTTTTGTGGGGATTTATAGGGATGTTAAGATATTTTGTTAAATTTTTTGCGAAAATAAAAAATAAATAACACTAGCTATTGTAAATGTATATGCAATCTTGTATAATTTTTGAATGATTGATAATCATTTTCAATAGGAGGAAATTATGAAAAAACTATTATTACCATTAATAATTATGTTATTAGTGTTAGCTGCGTGTGGGAACCAAGGTGAAAAAAATAACAAAGCTGAAACTAAATCTTATAAAATGGACGATGGCAAAACGGTAGATATTCCGAAAGACCCTAAACGCATTGCAGTAGTTGCGCCAACATATGCTGGTGGACTTAAAAAATTAGGTGCAAACATTGTAGCTGTAAATCAACAAGTCGATCAAAGCAAAGTATTAAAAGATAAATTTAAAGGTGTTACAAAAATTGGTGATGGCGATGTAGAAAAAGTTGCTAAAGAAAAGCCAGATTTAATTATTGTATACTCTACTGACAAAGATATTAAAAAATATCAAAAAGTAGCACCAACAGTAGTTGTTGACTATAATAAGCATAAATATTTAGAACAACAAGAAATGTTAGGGAAAATTGTTGGTAAAGAAGATAAAGTAAAAGCTTGGAAGAAAGATTGGGAAGAAACAACTGCTAAAGACGGTAAAGAAATTAAAAAAGCAATTGGACAAGATGCAACAGTGTCATTGTTTGATGAATTTGATAAAAAATTATACACTTACGGCGATAACTGGGGTCGTGGTGGAGAAGTATTATATCAAGCATTTGGTTTAAAAATGCAACCAGAACAACAAAAGTTAACTGCAAAAGCAGGTTGGGCTGAAGTGAAACAAGAAGAAATTGAAAAATATGCTGGTGATTACATTGTGAGTACAAGTGAAGGTAAACCTACACCAGGATACGAATCAACAAACATGTGGAAGAATTTGAAAGCTACTAAAGAAGGACATATTGTTAAAGTTGATGCTGGTACATACTGGTACAACGATCCTTATACATTAGATTTCATGCGTAAAGATTTAAAAGAAAAATTAATTAAAGCTGCAAAATAATTCAGCTATATAAGTTAGTGAAATGAGAGTCTGAAACATATCAATCTTTTGATATTGTATTAGGCTCTTATTTTTATAGCTAGAAAGTTAGATATTTGTATTTTTTTAAATAATAAGTGCCGTTGTTATCGTTCAATTTAATTAATGATAGATTAGTATTATTATAGCTAAAGTAGTATACCTGAGAAAATAGCTCAATGTATCTCTTTATTAATAAGTTATATCATAATTATTTTAGTGCATACTTTATGGAAGGGATATCAGGGAATGGCTTTCAATTAAAGAAGAGGTTTAAAAGGATTACAACAGAATGTTATGATTTTGTAGAAAGATATATAACAACGTTTTATAAAAACATAATATTGTTAATGGAAAATGAAATGTAAGGGGGATTTCGAGTGACTAAGAAAGTTTATTTTAACCACGATGGTGGTGTAGATGATTTAGTATCTCTATTTTTATTATTACAAATGGAAAACGTTCAATTGATAGGGGTCAGTACAATTGGTGCTGATTGTTATTTAGAGCCATCTTTGAGCGCATCAGTAAAAATTATTAATCGTTTTTCAAATGAAGATATTCAAGTTGCGCCATCATATGAACGAGGAAAAAATCCATTTCCTAAAGAATGGCGTATGCATGCCTTTTTTATGGACGCATTGCCAATTTTAAATGAGCCAGTCAAACATGTTGCTTCAAATGTGAGCGACAAAGAAGCCTTTGAAGACATTATTCAAACTTTAAAGAGACAATCAGAAAAAGTAACATTATTATTTACAGGCCCGCTTACAGATTTAGCAAAAGCACTACAAAAAGATTCATCTATCGTTCAGTATATAGAAAAATTAGTTTGGATGGGTGGCACCTTTTTACCAAAAGGAAATGTTGAAGAACCTGAGCATGATGGTTCTGCAGAATGGAATGCATATTGGGATCCAGAAGCGGTTAAAATTGTTTTTGATAGCGATATAGAGATTGATATGGTTGCTTTAGAAAGTACGAATCAAGTACCGCTAACGTTAGATGTTAGACAAAGATGGGCGAATGAACGCCAATATACGGGCATTGATTTTTTAGGAGTAAGTTATGCAGCGGTACCACCATTAACACACTTTATAACAAATTCTACTTACTTTTTATGGGATGTTTTAACGACTGCTTATATTGGTAACAAGGACTTGGTTCATTCAATTGAGAAAAAAGTCGATGTAATAAGTTATGGACCAAGTCAAGGTAAGACATTTGAGTGTAAAGATGGGCGCAAAATTAATGTCATAAATCATGTAGATAACAACGCATTTTTTGATTATATAACTGCACTTGCTAAAAAAGTAAATTAACAGCTGTGTAGAATAATTAAGGTTTTAATTTATATAGAACAACTTATTGTAAACTTTTCGTTTCTTAAAGTTTACAATGGTGCTATAATAATGGTCATGAAATACGAAAGGAAGTAAAAAATGACAACAAAACAGTTAGTATATACAGCTTTAATGACAGCGATTATCGCTATTTTAGGATTGGTACCGGTAATTCCACTACCATTTTCTTCAGTACCAATTGTACTTCAAAACATTGGTATTTTCTTAGCAGGTGTGATTTTAGGACGTAAATATGGCACATTAAGTGTTATCGTCTTTTTATTATTAGTAGTTGCTGGCTTGCCATTGTTATCAGGTGGTCGCGGTGGCATCGGTGTATTCGCAGGTCCTTCAGCAGGGTTTTTACTATTATATCCAGTTGTAGCATTCATGATTGGTGCGATTCGAGATAGATTCATCAATGAAATTAATTTCTGGATTTTATTCGTTGGTATTTTAGTTTTTGGTGTTATAGCATTAGATGTTATTGGTACATTGATTATGGGCATGATTATTAACATACCATTTACGAAAGCTATTTCAATTTCATTAGCTTATTTGCCTGGTGATATATTAAAAGCAATTGTAGCAAGTTTGATTGGTACAGCTTTACTTAATCACTCGCAGTTTCGTCAAATTATGGGAATAAAATAATCATATTTAAGATAGTAAAGTAATTGAATAAGTTGCTTTGAAATTTATAAAAGTGAAAGGAGTAGGTGTCAATGGCTAGTATAAGTATGTCAGATATATATTGTAACGGCACTATATTTGAAAATGACGACGAGCAGTTGATTTATTTAACGCCTTCTTTTCCACAACGATACACAAGTAACACATGGATATATAAAAAGACGCCTACCGAAGAGCGATGGCTGAAAGACTTAGAGCGTCAACATCAATTACATACAAATCAAGGTTCAAATCATTATGCGTTTAGTTTCCCGGAAAATGAACAACTTGATAATCATTGGATGGCTATGTTTAAAGATATGAATTTTGAACTAGGTATTATGGAATTGTATGCCATAGAAAGTGATGCGCTTGCCAATTTGCCGCGTAACTCTGACGTTGAAATTGCCATCGTTGACGAGTCGCATATAGATGCCTATTTAAAAGTTGCATATCAGTTTAGTCTGCCATTTGGAAAAGACTATGCAGATGCACATGAAGAAATGGTAAGGGAACATTATCAAAAAGATGTGATTAAACGCTTAGTAGCTTATTTAAATAATGAACCTATTGGCGTTGTAGATGTCATTGAAAGTGAAAATTACATTGAATTAGATGGATTTGGTGTATTAGAACAATTTCGGCACCAAGGAATTGGATCTACAATTCAATCGTTGATAGGTGAATACGCCATATCAAAAAATCACAAACCAATCATATTAGTTGCAGATGGTGAAGATACAGCAAAAGATATGTATGCAAAGCAAGGTTATGTTTACCAATCATTTTGTTATCAAATATTAAAAGAAGATATTGGCAATTAACGATTGATGATAGGTTTGTATTAGAATAAAAAAGCAGTAAGCTGGTTTCGAGTAGAAATCAACTTACTGCTTTTTAAATTGTTTTGAGCTACTTATACTTATAAAAATAGTGCGTTTAAATTGTTGATTCATGTAGAATATCGTTCATTATGACACACTATAATGAATATGTTATTGTTCAGAATCAATGATACGTTCTGGATGACTGTATATATTAAAGCCACCATTTCGAATAAATCCAACTGCCGTAATATTTAGGTCATTAGCTAAGGTTACAGCAAGCGTTGTCGGAGCTGATTTAGATAAAATGACGCCAACACCAATTTTTGCGGCTTTAATTAAAATTTCTGATGAAATACGTCCACTAAAAATTAATACTTTATCTCGGACAGTAATATGTCGCTGAATACAAAATCCATATAATTTATCTAGAGCGTTATGTCTACCAATGTCTTGTCGATGTACAAAAAATGTCAAACCATCGCTTATAGCAGCATTATGTAAGCCACCTGTTTCTTGGTAAATATGACTTGCACTTTGTAATCGAGTCATCATGTTAATAATTTGCATTGGAGTTAAAGTGATTTTAGACATAGATGTTTTAGCGATAGCAGCATCATTTTGAAAATAAAACTCACGACTCTTTCCACAACAAGATGCAATCATTCGTTTTGTGGAATATTGAAAGCGATCGCCTAAATCTTTATTAAGTTCAACATGGGCAAAACCTTTACTATCATCAATCAGCACAGATTTTAATTCATCTCGCTTTAAAATGGCACCTTCCGAAGCCAGAAATCCAATGACTAACTCCTCAAGGTTTGTTGGACTGCATATAACAGTCGCAAATTCTTCACCATTCACCATAATTGTAAGTGGAAATTCTGTCACATATTGATCTGTTGTATTGAATAATTTTCCATCTTCATATCTAACAATTGGTTGACCTAAAGATACATCTTTGTTCATTATCTAACCCCTTTAATTAGCTTAAACTTTATTTTAAAGCAATTTGCTTAAAATTTTAACATATTTGCTTAAGTTTGAAATTTGATTTATAAAAATTAATAGCGAGCAATCTGTTTGATTTAAATTGAATTCGAGAGTATACATACTAGGGGATCAATTAATAAATATCAATCTTATGCAAATTTGACAATTGTTTGAATCAATATATAAACAGGCAACGGTTCTTTTCAAATATAATAGTAAGTGTATAATGAAAATGTAAATATTATTAAAAATGGGGGTTCACTCAATGAAAATGAAACGTTTTATAGCTATTGTAATGGCATTATTTTTAGTATTAGCTGGTTGCTCTAATTCTAACGATAATAATGAAAGTAAAAAAGATGACGCAGACAATGGTAAGAAACAAGAGATTCAAGTTGCAGCGGCAGCAAGTTTAACAGATGTAACCAAGAAATTAGCTTCAGAATTTAAAAAAGAGCATAAAAATGCTGATATTAAATTTAACTATGGTGGATCAGGGGCATTAAGAAAACAAATTGAATCAGGCGCACCTGTTGACGTATTTATGTCTGCAAATACTAAAGATGTAGATGCATTAAAAGACAAGAATAAAGCGCATGATACATATAAATATGCGAAAAATAGTCTAGTATTAATTGGTGATAAAGATTCAAATTACACTTCAGTAAAAGACTTAAAAGACAATGATAAATTAGCATTAGGTGAAGTGAAAACTGTACCAGCAGGAAAATATGCGAAACAGTATTTAGATAACAATAACTTATTTAAAGAAGTCGAAAGTAAAATCGTTTATGCTAAAGATGTAAAACAAGTATTAAATTATGTTGAAAAGGGTAATGCGAAACAAGGTTTTGTGTATAAAACTGACTTATATAAACAAAACAAAAAAATTGATACTGTAAAAGTAATTAAAGAAGTAGAACTTAAGAAGCCAATCACATACGAAGCTGGTGCTACATCAGATAGTAAATTAGCAAAAGAGTGGATGGAATTCTTAAAATCAGATAAAGCTAAAGAAATATTAAAAGAATACCACTTTGCAGCATAAGGAGTTGTAATCCATGCCTGACTTAACACCTTTTTGGATATCAATACGAGTTGCTGTAATCAGTACGATTATTGTAACGGTTTTAGGTATTTTTATATCTAAATGGTTGTATCGTCGTAAGGGTTCGTGGGTTAAAGTATTGGAAAGTTTATTGATATTACCTATTGTTTTGCCGCCAACGGTATTAGGTTTTATTCTATTAATCATCTTCTCGCCAAGAGGACCAATCGGTCAATTCTTTGCGAATGTACTACATTTACCTGTAGTGTTCACTTTGACAGGTGCTGTGATAGCATCTGTCATTGTTAGTTTTCCACTAATGTATCAACATACTGTGCAAGGCTTCAGAGGTATAGACACGAAAATGATTAATACAGCTAGAACAATGGGAGCAAGTGAAACGAAAATTTTCCTCAAATTAATTTTACCATTAGCTAAACGCTCTATTTTAGCAGGTATAATGATGAGTTTTGCTCGTGCATTAGGTGAGTTTGGTGCTACATTAATGGTTGCAGGATATATTCCAAATAAAACGAATACACTACCTTTAGAAATATACTTCTTAGTGGAACAAGGTAGAGAAAATGAAGCGTGGTTATGGGTATTAGTGCTAGTCGCATTCTCTATTGTGGTTATATCTACAATTAATTTATTGAATAAAGATAAATATAAGGAGGTCGACTAGATGCTTAAAATCAATGTGAAATATCAATTAAAGAACACTTTAATTCGCATCAATATAGATGATACTGAACCAAAAATTTATGCAGTTCGTGGTCCATCTGGCATTGGTAAAACTACTGTTTTAAATATGATTGCCGGATTACGTAAAGCAGATGAAGCTATTATCGAAGTGAATGGGCAATTACTTACTGATACGGCAAAAAACGTGAATGTTAAAATTCAACAACGACGTATTGGATATCTGTTTCAAGACTACCAATTGTTTCCTAATATGACGGTCTATAAAAATATTACTTTTATGGCTGAACCATCTGAACACATCGATCAATTAATTCAAACTTTAAACATTGATCATTTGATGAAACAATATCCTATGACATTGTCAGGTGGAGAGGCGCAACGTGTAGCACTTGCACGTGCACTTAGCACGAAACCAGATTTAATTTTATTAGATGAACCTTTTTCTAGTTTGGATGATACTACAAAAGATGAGAGTATTACATTAGTTAAACGTATTTTCAACGAATGGCAAATACCAATCATATTTGTGACACATTCAAACTATGAAGCAGAACAAATGGCTCATGAAATTATTACAATTGGGTAATCATTTATTTGCCATTAAAGAGTTTAGAACGTATTTAAAATTGTAGAAGTGAATGCTTCTATCAGCATTTTAATGATGTTTTAAACTCTTTTTTAGGGGCAGTTTTTTTGAGAGACATTGACGCGCGTCATATAATGAAAGTAATGATAAAAAGAAAGGATAACTTAATGTGAGTCAAGAACGTTATTCAAGGCAAATTTTATTTAAACAAATAGGTGAAATAGGTCAAAGCAAAATAAATCAAAAATGTGCGTTGATTATTGGTATGGGCGCATTAGGTACACATGTGGCTGAAGGACTTGTTAGAGCAGGCATTGCTAAACTAATCATTGTTGATAGAGATTATATTGAATTTAGTAATTTACAAAGACAAACATTGTTTACTGAAGAAGATGCTTTGAAAATGATGCCTAAGGTGGTTGCAGCTAAAAAGCATTTGCTAGCGTTACGTAGTGATGTTGATATTGATGATTATATTGCCCATGTGGATTATTATTTTTTGGAAACACATGGACAGGACGTTGACGTTATTATTGATGCAACCGATAACTTTGAAACACGACAACTGATTAATGATTTTGCATATAAACATCGTATACCTTGGATTTATGGTGGTGTTGTACAGAGTACATATACAGAAGCTGCATTTATACCTGGTAAAACACCTTGCTTTAACTGTTTGGTACCACAATTGCCAGCATTAAATTTAACATGTGATACAGTAGGGGTCATTCAACCTGCCGTGACGATGGCAACAAGTTTACAATTAAGAGATGCGATGAAAGTATTAACGGAACAACCAATTGACACAAAAATAACTTATGGCGATATTTGGGAAGGTAGTCATTATTCATTTGGTTTCAGTAAAATGCAACGTTCAGACTGTACAACTTGTGGAGATGTACCAAGTTATCCGTATTTAAACAAGAATGAACAACGTTATGCAACATTGTGTGGTAGAGACACTGTACAGTATGAAAATGCATCAATTACACACGACATTCTTGTTCAATTTTTAAAACAACATCAACTAAATTATCGCAGTAATTCGTATATGGTTATGTTTGAATTTAAAGGACACCGCATTGTTGCTTTTAAAGGTGGAAGGTTTTTAATACATGGCATGACACGCACATCAGATGCCACACATCTAATGAATTTATTGTTTGGATAAAAAAAGATAAGACAAAAGGAGTGTAATATTATGGGCGAACATCAAAACGTTAAATTGAATCGTACAGTTAAAGCAGCCGTACTAACGGTATCAGATACTAGAGACTTTGATACAGATAAAGGTGGTCAATGCGTGCGCCAACTATTACAAGCAGATGACGTTGAAGTGAGTGACGCACATTATACAATTGTGAAAGATGAAAAAGTAGCCATCACGACGCAGGTGAAGAAGTGGTTAGAAGAAGATATTGATGTCATCATTACGACTGGTGGAACAGGTATTGCACAACGTGATGTGACGATTGAAGCAGTAAAACCACTTTTAACTAAAGAGATAGAAGGCTTTGGGGAATTGTTTAGATATTTGAGTTATGTTGAAGATGTTGGCACGCGTGCATTATTGTCTCGTGCTGTAGCAGGTACAGTTAATAATAAATTGATATTTTCGATTCCAGGATCAACAGGCGCAGTTAAATTAGCATTAGAAAAGCTCATTAAACCAGAATTGAATCATCTGATTCATGAGCTTACAAAATAATTTATTGATTTGATTGGCGTTGAAAATCTCCAGATTTACCGCCAGACTTGCTTTCAAGGTAGGTTTCGCCAATAATCATACCTTTATCAACTGCTTTCGTCATGTCGTAAATGGTTAAAGCCGTTGCTGATGCAGCGGTTAAAGCTTCCATTTCAACACCGGTTTTGCCAGTTGTAGAGACAGTTGTTTGAATGTTTAAAGTATAAAGGGGTGCATTTGTTTCATCCCAGCTGAAGTGAACATCTATGCCAGTCAATGGTAATGGATGGCACATCGGAATAATTGTTGATGTATTTTTGGCAGCCATAATACCAGCGATTTGAGCAGTGTTCAATACATTGCCTTTGGTATTGGTGTTATTAGAAATCTGCTTAAAAATAGTTTCATTTACAGTAATGCTTGAATGAGCGACAGCAGTTCTTTTTGTAATTTGTTTGTCTGATACATCGACCATTTTGGCGTGGCCTTGTTGATTAATATGAGTAAACTCAGTCATTTTACCCCTCCTAGTGCATCTAGTATATCATGAAAAAATAAAAGTTTTGGAGATGATTTTTAATGGTAGTAGAAAAAAGAAACCCAATCCCAGTTAAAGAAGCAATTCAACGTATCGTTAATCAGCAGAGTTCAATGCCGGCAATTACGGTAGCACTTGAAAAAAGTCTAAATCATATCTTAGCAGAAGATATTGTAGCTACTTATGATATACCAAGGTTTGATAAATCACCTTATGATGGTTTTGCAATTCGCAGTGTTGATTCACAAGGGGCAAGTGGTCAGAATCGCATTGAGTTTAAAGTGATTGATCAAATTGGTGCAGGTTCAGTTTCTGATAAATTAGTTGGGGATCACGAAGCGGTGCGTATTATGACTGGAGCACAAATACCTAATGGCGCAGATGCTGTTGTTATGTTTGAACAAACGATTGAACTAGAAGATACATTTACAATTCGTAAACCATTTTCAAAAAATGAAAATATATCTTTAAAAGGTGAAGAAACAACGACAGGCGATGTTGTTCTAAAAAAAGGACAAGTAATTAATCCAGGGGCTATAGCGGTCCTTGCAACATATGGCTATGCAGAGGTTAAAGTTATTAAGCAACCGAGTGTCGCTGTTATTGCAACAGGAAGCGAATTATTAGATGTTAATGATGTATTAGAAGATGGAAAAATTCGTAACTCTAATGGCCCAATGATTCGTGCCTTAGCAGAAAAATTAGGTCTTGAAGTTGGTATTTACAAAACACAACAAGATGATTTAGATAGTGGCATACAAGTCGTTAAAGAAGCTATGGAAAAACATGATATCGTTATTACAACGGGAGGAGTTTCTGTTGGAGATTTTGACTATTTACCTGAGATTTATAAGGCTGTAAAGGCGGAAGTGTTATTTAATAAAGTAGCAATGCGTCCTGGTAGCGTAACAACGGTTGCATTTGCAGATGGAAAGTATTTGTTTGGATTATCTGGAAATCCATCAGCTTGTTTTACAGGATTTGAACTATTTGTGAAACCAGCTGTTAAACATATGTGTGGCGCACTAGAAGTCTTCCCGCAAATAATTAAAGCAACATTAATGGAAGATTTTACCAAGGCAAACCCATTCACACGATTTATACGTGCTAAAGCAACGTTAACAAGTGCTGGAGCTACTGTAGTACCTTCAGGATTCAATAAATCAGGTGCGGTTGTAGCGATTGCACATGCTAACTGTATGGTCATGTTACCAGGAGGGTCACGTGGTTTTAAAGCGGGGCATACAGTAGATATTATATTGACTGAATCTGACGCTGCTGAAGAGGAACTTCTTTTATGATTTTACAAATTGTAGGTTACAAAAAGTCTGGTAAGACAACATTGATGAGGCATATTGTCTCTTTCTTAAAGTCACATGGTTATACAGTTGCTACTATTAAACATCATGGGCATGGTAAGGAAGATGTTCAATTACAGGATTCAGACGTCGATCACATGAAGCATTTTGAAGCGGGGGCAGATCAAAGTATTGTACAAGGTTTTCAATATCAGCAAACTGTAACACGTGTAGATAATCAAAATCTTACTCAAATTATTGAAAAATCTGTTACAATTGACACCAATATCGTATTAGTTGAAGGCTTTAAAAATGCTGATTTTGAAAAAGTCGTAGTCTATCGAAATGAAGAAGAGTTGCAAGTATTACAACAATTGTCGAATGTTTGTTATAGCATTAATGTAAGGGAGCATGAAGATTTTACAGCATTTGAGCAATGGTTATTAAATAAAATTAAAAATGATTGTGATACACAATTAACATAGAGGATTGAAATGAATGAAACAATTTGAAATCGTGACAGAACCGATACAAACAGAACAATATCGTGAATTCACTATAAATGAATATCAAGGTGCAGTAGTTGTTTTTACCGGTCATGTTCGCGAATGGACTAAAGGCGTCAAAACGGAATATTTAGAATATGAAGCGTATATTCCAATGGCTGAAAAGAAATTGGCACAAATTGGAGATGAAATAAATGAAAAATGGCCTGGAACGATAACGAGTATTGTTCATAGAATAGGGCCATTACAAATTTCAGATATCGCTGTATTAATTGCAGTTTCTTCACCGCATCGTAAAGATGCCTATCGAGCAAATGAATATGCAATTGAGCGTATAAAAGAAATTGTTCCGATTTGGAAAAAAGAAATTTGGGAAGATGGTTCAAAATGGCAAGGGCATCAAAAAGGGAATTATGAAGAAGCGAAGAGGGAGGAATAAGAGAGATGAAGGTACTTTACTTCGCAGAAATTAAAGATATATTACAAAAAGCACAGGAAGATATTGTGCTTGAACAAGCATTGACTGTACAACAATTTGAAGATTTATTGTTTGAACGTTATCCGCAAATCAATAATAAAAAGTTTCAAGTTGCTGTAAATGAGGAATTTGTACAAAAATCAGATTTCATTCAACCTAATGATACTGTTGCATTAATTCCACCGGTTAGTGGAGGTTAAGGGAGCATGAAAGCAATAATTCTTGCAGGTGGTCATTCAGTGCGATTTGGTAAGCCCAAAGCTTTTGCGGAAGTGAACGGTGAGACCTTTTATAGTAGAGTAATTAAGACATTAGAATCAACAAATATGTTCAATGAAATTATTATTAGTACAAATGCGCAATTGGCAACGCAATTTAAATATCCAAATGTTGTTATAGATGATGAGAATCATAATGATAAAGGTCCATTAGCAGGAATTTATACAATCATGAAGCAACATCCTGAAGAAGAATTGTTTTTTGTCGTTTCTGTTGATACACCAATGATTACTGGTAAAGCTGTAAGCACGTTGTATCAGTTTTTAGTTTCTCATCTTATTGAAAATCATTTAGATGTCGCAGCTTTTAAAGAAGATGGACGTTTTATTCCAACAATTGCATTTTATAGTCCGAATGCATTAGGCGCTATAACTAAAGCACTACATTCTGATAATTACAGTTTTAAAAATGTATATCATGAATTATCAACGGATTATTTGGATGTCAGGGATGTAGATGCGCCCTCATATTGGTACAAAAATATAAATTATCAGCATGATTTGGACGCTTTAATTCAAAAATTGTAAGCTGTTAGGAGGTCCACAAATGGTAGAACAAATAAAAGATAAACTAGGACGTCCCATCCGTGACTTACGGTTATCTGTGACAGATCGGTGTAACTTTAGGTGTGATTATTGCATGCCTAAAGAGGTATTTGGAGATGATTTCGTATTTTTACCTAAAAATGAACTGTTAACGTTTGATGAAATGGCTAGAATCGCTAAGGTATATGCAGAATTAGGTGTAAAAAAAATACGCATTACAGGTGGAGAACCATTGATGCGACGCGATTTAGATGTACTTATAGCTAAATTAAATCAAATCGATGGTATTGAAGATATTGGTTTGACTACAAATGGTTTGTTATTAAAAAAGCATGGACAAAAGTTATATGATGCTGGGCTACGCAGAATTAATGTCAGTTTGGATGCTATTGATGATACGCTATTTCAATCAATCAATAATCGTAATATTAAAGCGACTACGATTTTAGAACAAATTGATTACGCGACGTCTATTGGTTTGAATGTAAAAGTAAATGTTGTTATACAAAAAGGTATTAACGATGATCAAATCATACCAATGCTTGAATATTTTAAAGATAAACATATAGAGATTCGATTTATAGAATTTATGGATGTTGGTAATGATAATGGATGGGATTTCAGTAAAGTTGTAACTAAAGATGAAATGCTTACAATGATAGAGCAGCACTTTGAAATCGATCCTGTAGAACCAAAATATTTTGGGGAAGTAGCAAAATATTATCGCCATAAGGATAATGGTGTTCAATTTGGTTTGATTACAAGTGTTTCACAATCATTTTGTTCTACATGTACACGCGCAAGGCTGTCATCAGATGGGAAGTTTTACGGATGTTTATTTGCAACTGTCGATGGATTTAACGTTAAAGCGTTTATTCGTTCTGGCGTGACCGACGAAGAATTAAAAGAACAATTTAAAGCTTTATGGCAAATAAGAGATGATCGATATTCAGATGAGAGAACTGCTCAAACAGTTGCCAATCGTCAACGTAAAAAGATAAACATGAATTATATTGGTGGTTAATGTGTAGGGACCACTACATATTAAATCATTAGAGATGTTTTAATATTTCTGTCTTACTCCCTAAAATACAATATTATTTATTAAAGTAAAAACGGTCATATCTATGCCAGATTTAATAGAAATGATCGTTTTTAAAGTTTTTACAAGTTGGCGGGGCCCCAACATAGAGAATTTCAAAAGAAATTCTACAGACAATGCAAGTTGGGGATCAACGAAATAAATTTTGTGAAAAGGTTATTTCTGTCCCACTCCCAAAAATCACTACATAATAAATCTTTAAGGGCTCTTTAACATTGTTGTCACACTCCAAGTCATTGAGTTGTAATATATCTTTTTTAGGTATAAATGTTGTCGAATAAACAACAAGTTGTCCAAAAGATATAAATCTAAACAAGATATAGCCAGCAATTTAATATTTGTAATAGATAAAATGCTAAGTTTGATATATAATAAATTTAAGTAATTGTATAATAATATGAATTACAAACATCTAAGAAGAAACATAGGAGGCATCATATTATGAGTAATAAAGTTCAACGTTTTATAGAAGCAGAAAGGGAGTTAAGTCAGTTAAAGCACTGGTTAAAAACAACACATAAGATTTCAATTGAAGAATTTGTAGTACTTTTTAAAGTGTATGAAGCTGAAAAGATTAGCGGTAAAGAATTGAGGGATACATTACATTTTGAAATGCTATGGGATACAAGTAAAATCGATGTGATTATCCGTAAAATCTATAAAAAAGAGCTTATTTCTAAATTGCGTTCTGAAACGGATGAAAGACAAGTATTCTATTTCTATAGTACTTCTCAAAAGAAATTGTTAGATAAAATTACTAAAGAAATAGAAGTGTTAAGCGTTACAAACTAAAAACTTAAAAAGCATGCCAATCAGTACATCATAATTGCGTCTTGGGGACAGACAAATGATGAATAGAGATTGGCATGCTTTTTATTTTTGAATATAAATATTTAGTTCATGGCATTTCTAGTTACATGACGTCCATGAATTAAGAAGTAAACAAGCATAGTAATGATTGCTAAAGCGGCCATAAAGCCGAAGATTTCACTATATGAAAACATATGAGTAAATAACCCAAGGAATGATGGACCGAAGCCGACACCTGCATCTAGACCAACGTAAAAAGTAGATGTCGCGATACCATATTTAATCGGAGGTGAGACTTTTATCGCAATAGATTGCATTGCAGATGATAAATTTCCATACCCTAAACCTAGGCAAGCACCAGCAAGTAATATTAACCAGCTTTGATAGCTTGAAATTAAGCACACAAATGAAAGGAAAAGCATGATAAATGCTGGGTAGACAATAATATTTTCATTTTTATCATCCATCAATCTACCAGCAATAGGTCTAGTAATTAAAGATGCTATAGCATAGCAAATAAAGAAATAGCTTGCTGCAGTTACTAGGTGTCGCTCTAAAGCAAATGCTTGTAAATAAGTTAGGATGGACGCATAGGTCACGCCAATTAAAAGCATAATTACAGCAACAGGAATGGCCTCTTTTGCAATAAATTGATGAATACTAAATCTTGGTTTATTAATGACATCAGTTTCAGTTTTATTATTTGTTACTTCGAAATCAACTTTTATAAATAATGAGATAATGAGTCCGAGTATGCCTAATATGACACAAATAATAAACAGTAAATCAATTGCGTATTTTGTAATAAGTAACATGCCTAGAAATGGGCCAATCGCTGTACCTAATACTAAACTTAAGGAAAATAAACTGATGCCTTCACTTTTTCTATTAACAGGGGTAACGTATGCCGCAATAGTACCTGTTGCAGTTGTCACAACTGCAGTTGCGATACCGTTTATGAGACGTACAAAGATTAAAAAAGCTAAAGATCCATCAATAAAATAAAGTAATTGCGTGATAATTAAAGCAATTAAACCAATAAATAA
Organism: Staphylococcus sp. MZ3; assembly: GCF_018622755.1. Lineage (NCBI taxonomy): Bacteria > Bacillati > Bacillota > Bacilli > Caryophanales > Staphylococcaceae > Staphylococcus > Staphylococcus sp. MZ3. The sequence goes on along the minus strand of NZ_CP076026.1, from coordinate 2,308,030 downwards.
TAATCGTTTAGGTCCGATTTGATTTACAAATTTACCTGTAGCAAATCGACCAATTAAAGACCCGACAATAAATAGTCCTACAACTAATCCGGCTAATGAATCGGAAGCGTCGAAAGCTTGCTTACTATAGCCAGCAATAACTACAAGTAACAAATACATGCATAGGTATACGATAAAGTTGACAAAAAAGTTGATTGTAAAACTTTTGGTGAAAATAGGTGATTTATTTAATGAGCCTTGATTAGTCATTGTGTGCCTCCTTTAATAATATTTCATGAATTTGATTCATCACATTTATGGTTTCTTGCATTTGATCTTGCGAAATGTTTGTTTTGGCAACTACTGCTTGTTGGAGCTTTTGTACATCAAGACAAACAATCTCATATAATTCATGCCCTTTAGGTGTTAAAGTTAAAAACTTTTGTCGTTTATCCTCTAAACTGTTTTCTACTGTTATAAGGTCATTTTCTATTAGAGCTTTTAAAGTTTTTCTTGCAGTAGGCTTTTCAATTGCACGTCTATGTGAAATTTCAATGAGAGTAGTGGGCTGATGTTTAGCGATATCGCGTAAGATTAACCATTGGCCATAATATATATTGTGTTTTTCTAAAATCGGCTCGGCTAATTTTAAATAGGGGCGATATATTGTTATAAAACTATTGAAAAATTCTTGTGATAGCATAGTGACATCTCCTAAGACAAAATAGTTAGCTTAGCTAACCTTTTTACAACAATAGTAATTATAAAACGGGAGCAATTAGAAATCAATATATAATTATTAAGAGCAAAAATAATTATACTTTGTTAAAATAAGCGTAATTACATGTAAATAGGGGGATACTAATGATATTGAAATTTGATCACATCATTCATTATATAGATCAGTTAGATCGGTTTAGTTTTCCAGGAGATGTTATAAAATTACATTCAGGTGGGTATCATCATAAATATGGAACATTCAATAAATTAGGTTATATCAATGAAAATTATATTGAGCTACTAGATGTAGAAAATAATGAAAAGTTGAAAAAGATGGCAAAAACGATAGAAGGCGGAGTCGCTTTTGCTACTCAAATTGTTCAAGAGAAGTATGAGCAAGGCTTTAAAAATATTTGTTTGCGTACAAATGATATAGAGGCAGTTAAAAATAAACTACAAAGTGAGCAGGTTGAAGTAGTAGGGCCGATTCAAATGGAAAGAGATACACATAAAGATGGTAAGGTAAAGTGGCAATTGCTTTATATAATGAATCAGGATGATGATGAAATTAAGCCACCATTTTTTATTCAATGGGAAGAAAGTGATTCCATGCGTACTAAAAAATTGCAAAAATATTTTCAAAAACAATTTTCAATTGAAACTGTTATTGTGAAAAGTAAAAACCGATCACAAACAGTATCGAATTGGTTGAAATGGTTTGATATGGACATTGTAGAAGAGAATGACCATTACACAGATTTGATTTTAAAAAATGATGATATTTATTTTAGAATTGAAGATGGTAAAGTTTCAAAATATCATTCGGTTATCATAAAAGACGCACAAGCAACTTCACCATATTCAATTTTTATCAGAGGTGCTATTTATCGCTTTGAACCATTAGTATAAATATACGTAAGTGCTATGAGCGAGAATGCCCATATGAATAATGGCAAGCACAATGGAAAGAATTGTTAATATTTTATTTAATCGTGATGACTTAATTAAAATGAAAAAGATTGATAATATAAATGTGAAAAAGATAAGTATAACCCGTAAACTAAAGTAATTCACGGTGAGAGGTTGACTCAATGTCATAATGATTGCAACGATGTTCATAATTATAAATAGACTTAAAATAATTGTTCTCATATCAAACACCTCATTGTTAGATTATTGACATTATAACAGGGGTAATTGTATATGAACATTAATGTGGTTGCTTGAGGAAAAATTTATTCATTGAAGTCAAGTTGGTTCATTTTAGAAATGAATATCGTGTTAGATGATGAAAGTATATTGAAGTATAGGTAACTAGTTGAAAAGTATTAATTGTACGATAACATTAAATTTAACACGAAACATAGATATAAAATGATTCACAATTAAAATGGGTAAATTTGAACTTGCTAAACTATTAATTGGAGCATGGACATTTCAAAAATAAGAGTTCAAATCTTACACAAGCTCTGAATCGACACTATAAGATACAAACTGTATAATTAAAGGTATTGTTAAATAGAAGGAGATATCATAAATCATGGAAAAGATGCATATCACTAATCAGGAACATGACGCATTTGTTAAATCCCACCCCAATGGAGATTTATTACAATTAACGAAATGGGCAGAAACAAAGAAATTAACTGGATGGTACGCGCGAAGAATCGCTGTAGGTCGTGACGGTGAAGTTCAGGGTGTTGCGCAGTTACTTTTTAAAAAAGTACCTAAATTACCGTATACGCTATGTTATATTTCACGTGGTTTTGTTGTTGATTATAGTAATAAAGAAGCGTTAAATGCATTGTTAGACAGTGCAAAAGAAATTGCTAAAGCTGAGAAAGCGTATGCAATTAAAATCGATCCTGATGTTGAAGTTGATAAAGGTACAGATGCTTTGCAAAATTTGAAAGCGCTTGGTTTTAAACATAAAGGATTTAAAGAAGGTTTATCAAAAGACTACATCCAACCACGTATGACTATGATTACACCAATTGATAAAAATGATGATGAGTTATTAAATAGTTTTGAACGCCGAAATCGTTCAAAAGTGCGCTTGGCTTTAAAGCGAGGTACGACAGTGGAACGATCTGATAGAGAAGGTTTAAAAACATTTGCTGAATTAATGAAAATCACTGGGGAACGCGATGGCTTCTTAACGCGTGATATTAGTTACTTTGAAAATATTTATGATGCGTTGCATGAAGATGGAGATGCTGAACTATTTTTAGTAAAGTTGGATCCAAAAGAAAATATAGCGAAAGTAAATCAAGAATTGAATGAACTTCATGCCGAAATTACTAAATGGCAGCAGAAGATGGAAACATCTGAAAAGCAAGCTAAAAAAGCGCAAAATATGATTAATGATGCGCAAAATAAAATTGCTAAAAATGAAGATTTAAAACGAGACCTAGAAGCTTTAGAAAAGGAACATCCTGAAGGTATTTATCTTTCTGGTGCACTATTAATGTTTGCTGGCTCAAAATCATATTACTTATATGGTGCGTCTTCTAATGAATTTAGAGATTTTTTACCAAATCATCATATGCAGTATACGATGATGAAGTATGCACGTGAACATGGTGCAACAACTTACGATTTCGGTGGTACAGATAATGATCCAGATAAAGACTCAGAACATTATGGCTTATGGGCATTTAAAAAAGTGTGGGGAACATACTTAAGTGAAAAGATTGGTGAATTTGATTATGTATTGAATCAGCCATTGTACCAATTAATTGAGCAAGTTAAACCGCGTTTAACAAAAGCTAAAATTAAAATATCTCGTAAATTAAAACGAAAATAGATTAACGACTGAAATCTGAACGCTCATAAGACTGTCATTTGCGTTCAGATTTTTTTACACAATATAGAATGGTTGAGTAAAATATTTTTGAATATAGTGAAAGAGGGGGAAGTACTGTGATAAAAAAACTATTACAATTTTCTTTGGGGAATAAGTTTGCTATCTTTTTAATGGTTGTTTTAGTTGTCTTGGGCGGTGTATACGCGAGTGCTAAATTGAAATTAGAATTACTACCAAATGTACAAAATCCAGTTATTTCAGTTACAACAACAATGCCGGGTGCAACGCCACAAAGTACCCAAGATGAAATAAGTAGTAAAATTGACAATCAAGTAAGATCGTTGGCATATGTGAAAAATGTTAAAACGCAATCCATACAAAATGCTTCAATTGTAACAGTTGAATATGAAAATAATACAGATATGGATAAAGCAGAAGAACAGCTTAAAAAAGAAATCGATAAAATTAAATTTAAAGATGAAGTTGGTCAACCAGAATTAAGACGTAATTCGATGGATGCTTTTCCGGTTTTAGCATATTCATTTTCAAATAAAGAGAATGACTTGAAAAAAGTAACGAAAGTACTGAATGAACAATTAATACCAAAATTACAAACGGTAGATGGTGTGCAAAATGCGCAATTAAATGGGCAGACGAACCGTGAAATCACCCTTAAATTTAAGCAAAATGAACTTGAAAAATATGGATTGACTGCTGATGATGTAGAAAACTATCTAAAAACGGCAACAAGAACAACACCACTTGGATTGTTCCAATTTGGTGATAAAGATAAATCAATTGTTGTTGATGGTCAATATCAATCTGTTGATGCTTTTAAAAACATAAATATTCCATTAACGTTGGCAGGAGGACAAGGGCAATCTCAATCCCAAAGTGACAATAAACAAAATTCAGCCATGTCAGATGTTAATCAGGCATCACCGCAGCAAAATTCAAAAGCGTCAGCATCAAATAATATAAGTGGTATGCCGACAGCGAAACTAGGAGATTTAGCTGATATTACAGTTGGTGATGTGCGTACTTCTATTTCTAAAACGAATGGCAAGGATGCGGTTAATTTACAAATAACTAAAGCTCAAGATGCCAATACAGTTCAAGTAGCCAAAGATGTACAACGTAAAATTGATACATTCGTTGATGAAAATAAAGATTTTAATGTCACAAAAACAATGGATACTGCAAAGCCTGTTGAGAAATCACTTTATACGATGGTTGAAAAAGCATCATTAGGTACAATCGTGGCAATTATAGTTATTTTGCTGTTTTTAAGAAACATTCGTACGACGGCAATTTCTATTATATCGATTCCGTTATCACTTCTTATGGCGCTTATTGCTCTGAAATTGAGTGATGTTTCATTGAATATACTAACGTTAGGTGCATTAACAGTAGCGATTGGACGTGTGATAGACGATTCGATTGTAGTTGTTGAAAATATTTATCGACGCTTAACAGATTCAGAAGAACAACTAAAAGGTGAAAATTTAATTATCAGTGCGACAACTGAAGTATTTAAACCAATAATGTCATCGACACTAGTTACTATTATCGTCTTCTTACCACTTGTGTTTGTATCAGGTTCAGTAGGCGAAATGTTTAGACCTTTTGCATTGGCTATTGCATTTAGTTTATTAGCATCGTTATTAGTGTCAATTACACTCGTTCCAGCGTTGGCAGCTACACTATTTAAAAAAGGCGTTAAACGTCGTAATAAACAACATCAAGAAGGATTAGGTGTTGTTAGTACAACTTATAAAAAAGTATTACATTGGTCATTAAATCATAAGTGGATTGTAATTATATTAAGTACATTAATTTTGGTTGCAACTATTGTATTTGGAGGACCGAGACTAGGCACTAGCTTTATTTCAGCAGGTGACGATAAATTTTTAGCTATTACTTATACACCGAAGCCTGGTGAAACGGAGCAAGCAGTGTTGAATCATGCGAAAGATGTTGAAAAATATTTAAAACAGAAAAAGCATGTAAAAACAATTCAATACTCAGTTGGCGGTAGTAGTCCAGTAGATCCAACGGGTAGTACAAATAGTATGGCAATCATGGTTGAATATGATAATGACACGCCTAATTTTGATGTAGAAGCGGATAAGGTTATTAAACATGCAGATGGCTTTAAACATCCTGGAGAGTGGAAAAATCAAGATTTAGGAACAGGTGCAGGTAATAAATCTGTAGAGGTTACTGTAAAAGGTCCATCAATGGATGCCATAAAATCAACTGTAAAAGATATTGAACAGAAAATGAAACAGGTTAAAGGACTAGCCAATGTCAAATCTGATTTATCGCAAACATATGATCAGTATGAAATTAAAGTCGATCAAAATAAAGCGGCAGAAAATGGTATTTCTGCAAGTCAACTTGCAATGGACTTGAATGAAAACTTACCAGAAAAAACAGTTACGACTGTTAAAGAAAATGGTGAAACTGTTGATGTTAAAGTCAAACAAAATAAGCAAACAGACTGGTCAGAAGATAAGTTGAATAATATAACTTTGAAAAAGCCGACTGGTGGTACGATTAAATTGGGAGATATCGCTACGTTAGTTAAAACAACGACACCAAGTAAATTGACGCAAGAACAAGGAGATTATGCAACGACGGTATCTGCTAAAGTAACAAATAAAGATGTGGGTGGCACAACACGACAAGTGATGTCTAAAATAAATAATTTGGACAAACCGAATAATGTAAAGGTTAATATCGGTGGTGCATCAGATGATATTAACAATGCAATGACACAATTAGCCTTTGCAATGTTAGCTGCAATCATTATCGTATATTTAATCCTAGTTATTACATTTAAAGGTGGCCTAGCACCATTTACAATTTTATTCTCTTTACCATTTACAGTTATCGGTGTAATTATTGCACTATTAATCACAGGAGAAACAATATCAGTACCAAGTTTAATTGGTATGCTAATGTTAATTGGAATCGTAGTAACAAATGCCATTGTGTTAATAGACCGTGTTATTAATAATGAGCAACAGGGCATGGAGATGAAAGAAGCATTAATCGAAGCAGGCGGTACTAGAATTAGACCGATATTAATGACGGCGATTGCAACAATTGGTGCATTAGTTCCTTTGTTATTTGGTCAAGATAGCTCGATTCTTATTTCGAAAGGATTAGCTGCTACAGTTATTGGTGGTTTAATTTCATCAACTTTATTAACACTTGTAGTTGTACCAGTAATATATGAAATTCTCTTTACTTTAAAAAAACGATTCACTAAACGATAGATAATATAAAAACCATAAAAGCGGTCATGATATTGACTACTTTTATGGCTTTTTAAAATTTGAAATTTTAGACCTTATTTCACGTGCGATTTAATCGATGTGTTAATAAAACAATACTGGCATTCAACATGTAATCCGATAATAAAATAAGGTTGCAATTATGTTATTGCATATTTTGTTTATTACTTAGAATAATACGATGGTTAAGATGAAATATATGACAAAGATAAATAATGACATTAAATTCAAGATGTTTACGCCTTTTAGATCTTTTTTAAGCATTTTAAATCCTGTCACTTCGACATTACCGACTAAGAGTAATAAGACGATAAATACCCACCAATTCTCTTTTGGAAAACTCATCGTCGTTAATGCTAAGACGAATAATAACAACACACCCATAATAATTCTCAAAATGCGAGTAAATACAACTTCCATTTTAAAAATACTAATAAAACTAACAATTAGATAAAGTATTGCTAGTAAAATCAGATAAAATTGCATATGATAACTTCCTCTCCGTTTCAAAGGGTTCATGTAGTACAGCAGCGTAGAAAACATAAATAGCAGTGTTGGGATAGATATGCGTGTATGTTGTTAATGAAACACTAAATCATAACACGACAACATCTTGTGATTCTAGATGTAATTGAGCGAAAAATGAAGCAATTCATCAATATAACGTATTCAGAGCAATGCTAGTCAAATTTATGTAACAAAAAGCATTTATTGCTTGAATGATAGATTATTAATCTTGCATTTGAGCACGAACGTTTCTAATTTCATTTTCAATATCTTTAAGTTGACGAACAAGTGCGGAAGTATCTAAATTCAAAGATTCCCGTTTTTCTATGTCACCTTGAAGACGAACATAATCATATTTAAGTTCGGCTAGTTGGTTTTCTAAAGACATACTATAACACTCCTTTGAAATATAATTAAGTGCATTTAATGTAGATTATAGCATGAAACAGTAGACTTCTAAAATATCTGTGGAGTATGTTAAAGTTATAAATTATGAAGATTATTGAAAGAAGGGATAACAGTGACAGAACAATTTACTATGATTATTTTATTAATTGCGCTTGGTTACTTTTTGAAGCGCATTAATTTTATAAAAGCAACAGATAGTCAAGTCATTGCTACATTAGTTCTTAATGTCACACTCCCATCTTTAGTTATTGTGAATTTAAACAGTGCAGAATTAAAATTGTCATTCTCCATTTTACCAATTTTAATGATTATATATGGTATTGTGGCGAAAATGATTGCTGTCTGGTTTTTTAGAAAATATGATAATCACATGCGTGGATCAGTAGGTATGATGACTGGTGCTATGAATATTGGATTGTTTGCATATCCACTAATTGAAGTGATATGGCCTAAAACGGGACTTATTTATTTTGTTATGGCTGATATAGGTGGTGCCTTTGTGATGTTTGGAATTACTTACTTTGTAGGTAGCTACTTTAGTGAAGGTAGTGATCAATTCGATTTTAAATATTTAGGTAAGAAATTATTACAATCAGTGCCACTCGTTACATACATTGTAATGTTTATATTGAATATAAGTCACATCCATTTACCACATGTGGCAATCGATTTCTTTAGCATACTTTCCCATGCAAATATGCCGTTATCAATGATTTTGCTAGGTGTCATGTTGAATTTTACTCTGGAAAGAAAGTATATACCTGCTACTATTAAATATTTATGTTTGCATTATGGATTAGCATTAGTTGCGGGATTGTTAGTATATGTGTTGTTACCAGTATCAGATGATATGATTAAGACGACATTGTTGGTCACTTGGATGTTCCCGGTAGGTGTTGCAATTATTTCTTATGGTATTCAGTTTAAATATCGAACACTGCCATTTATAGGTATGACGACCAATTTGACAATCATTATTAGTATCATTATTTTGTACGTGTATCAGGCAGTGTTTGTCTAGTTTACACATTTGAAAATAAAATCCATTTTAGTATTCGTAGAAAATGAGAGCCCCCTTTACCACAATATGTAAATGTATATTGTGAAAAGGGGGCTTTTATTTATGACATAGTTGTTCAACTCATACATTCAAGTTGATAATGCAGTGCGTTATGCAGCTATCCACTTCATATGTATGGCGCATACTTGATATATGAATATCATCAAGATTTTAAAAGTATCGCTAATTTTAAAGTCTTAAAACGCATGATTAATGTCATGATGTGTTATTGCGTTTTGTTTTTAGAGCCACGTATTTCCTAGGACATATAGAGGAACATTCAACGTAAAATTCCCGAAAATTAATTTTAATCATTCTATAAGTGAATGGTTATTTTCAGAAGTGATTACATTTTTACGTTACATGAGTATTTAACTTTCTATTTCAAATTACCTAGAATTATAGCAGCTATCACGATAATAATAATACCTGCCCAAATACCCGTCATCTGACGACGATCTTTTCTTTCTCCTAAAATGAAAATACCGCCTAAGGTTGAAACGATAACAAGTAACTGTGATAATGAGAAACTTGTAGCTACACCAACTTTTGGTTGAGAATAGAACATGAACAAGTTACCAATTCCCCAAATCACACCTGGCAATAGATTAAGTGCTGTTGATTTAAGTGATGTTTTATGATTCATGGATAGGATAAAGCCACCAATTGCCATACCGACAGATTGGAAGAACAATGCATCAGTTCCACCAACACCAAAGATGTCACCAAGTACAACGAAACCTACATATCCAACTGTAGATACAATTAAAATACCCATTGCTTTTTTAAATTCAGGATTATCTGATTGACGTTCATTTTTAGCTTTAAGTGAAGTAAGTGCTACACCAGTAACTAATAATATCATGGCGATTAAACCAAAGATAATTTGAGTCATTGAAGACCATTCACCTAAAAAGATAACGCTGAATAATGTTGTACCAACTAATTGCATACCTGTAGAAACTGGCATAGTATTTGATACACCGATTAAACTAATAGATTTAAGCTGATTCGCTTGTCCAAACGCCCATAATGCACCAGAAATAAGACCGACAATAATTACAGTAGGATTATTGAATTTTGCGAAACCAGTAATAAGTAAACCTAATCCAACAATGAGTGCGCCTAGCGTCGTACCACGAATTTGGTTGTAAGGTCCACCGCCGACGAACACATTAATAAGAACGACACTTCCCCAGAATAAAGCAGGTAAAAGTGCGATTAAGAAATCAAGAAATTGCAAGACTACTCACTCTCCTATACTATTTATGCAAGTGCTCCCCTTAATTGACACTTGCATGTTATTGTAAAGCATTCTGCCCTAATAGTAAAAAACAACTACTTATAATTTTCAATATTTACAAAAAGTAGAAAAACCCACAATACATGCTAATGATGTACTGTAGGGTATTTGCTTGGTGTTTTATTCAGGGATTGTTTGATCTTTTACGTTACGTGATTCGAATTTGAATTTAATGTACTCATAGTTGATATGGAAACCTAGACCATTAAATCGTTCGATGAGTTTATTATTTTTATTACGAATTTTAAAATAAACTTTTCTAATATCAAAATTATCAAAAGCATATTGCAATGCATACGCAAGCAACTCGAAAGCGATACCTTTCAAACGGTAATCTACATGAGAACTGAAGTATTTAATCTCGGCGATTGACTGTTGTGAATCAATTTCAAGGTATAAATAACCTTTAAGTAAACCTTCGCTAACAAATAAAAACAAATGATGATGGTCGTCTAAACTATCAATGATATCTTGTGGTGACTGTGCCTGATATTTAAATGTAGTTGTGTGTAATTTGCTGAAAGCACGATAAAACCCTTTGTGATAAGGAATGATATTTGGTTGGTGCATATCTTCTTCTAATCTTGTACGGGCTTCTATGTAATAGTCAGTGAAGTTATAACTTGCTTGAATAACTTTCATTAATGGTTTGTATTGTTGAATGCCTTCTTCAAAAGAAAAGTTAAAGACGGCATCGTCAGGTTGGTTCGAAGTCATTGCTTTAAATAGCGTTTCAAACGTATCGACAGATAATACATAATTGTCAGCCACGAAAGGGCCTATGACTTTGAATTTATTTTTATCGTATGCAAAAGACAATATGATTGCTTTGATTGAATCGTTTTCTTTAATCGAAAATACACCAGGTGATTCAATCGCATCGGTTATTAATACATCTATTTCATTGTACTGTTGAGGAAGTTTATATAAGTATGATGCTGATTCATAATTCGAATGTTCAATGAACGATTTTATTTGTGTAATATCATATAACTGAACTATGCTCATGTCATTACCTCCGTACTTTTTGTTACTTTTATTATATAGTATTTCAACTGAAATGAAAGTTAATAGTGATATTAACATGTTACAATACATTTAACACATCATTTGCAATCATTGAATTTAAATCAAAGATTAGTGGAATAGATGAAGCACGTTCGAAATAAAAGAACGTATGAGAAAGGATAATTTATGAAATCTTTAATATTAGCTGAAAAACCATCAGTCGCAAGAGATATTGCTGATGCTTTACAAATAAATCAGAAGCGTAATGGTTACTTTGAAAATAACCAATATATTGTCACGTGGGCGTTAGGTCATCTAGTGACAAATGCGACACCTGAACAATACGATAAAAATTTAAAGGAATGGCGATTAGAAGACTTTCCAATTATACCTAAATATATGAAAACTGTTGTTATTGGTAAAACAAGCAAACAATTTAAAACAGTAAAAGCGTTAATTTTAGATAATAAAGTGAAAGATATTATTATTGCAACAGATGCTGGACGAGAAGGTGAACTAGTTGCAAGATTGATTTTGGATAAAGTTGGTAACAAAAAGCCAATCCGTCGATTATGGATTAGCTCAGTTACTAAAAAAGCTATTCAACAAGGTTTTAAAAATTTAAAAGACGGTCGTCAATATAACGATTTGTATTATGCAGCGTTAGCGAGAAGTGAGGCAGATTGGATTGTTGGGATTAATGCAACGCGTGCACTAACAACAAAGTATGATGCACAGCTATCCCTGGGACGTGTTCAGACACCAACGATTCAATTAGTAAATACACGACAACAAGAGATTAATCAGTTCAAACCACAACAATACTTTACATTATCATTAACGGTAAAAGGGTTTGATTTTCAGCTAGAATCAAATCAGCGATATACCAATAAAGAAACTTTAGAACAGATGGTTAATAATTTGAAAAATGTCGATGGTAAGATTAAATCTGTTGCTACTAAACATAAGAAGTCGTATCCGCAATCACTGTACAATTTAACAGATTTACAACAAGATATGTATAGACGTTATAAAATTGGACCTAAAGAAACATTGAATACACTTCAAAGCTTATATGAGAGACATAAAGTCGTAACCTATCCAAGAACAGATTCAAACTATTTAACAACTGATATGGTAGATACTATGAAAGAACGTATTCAGGCGACGATGGCAACAACATATAAAGACCAAGCACGCCCATTAATGTCTAAAACATTTTCATCAAAAATGTCGATATTTAATAATCAAAAAGTATCTGATCACCATGCAATTATTCCTACAGAAGTGAGACCTGTCATGTCAGACTTAAGTAATAGAGAATTAAAGTTATACGATATGATTGTCGAGCGTTTTTTAGAAGCTTTAATGCCTCCGCACGAGTATGACGCGATAACTGTAACTTTAGAGGTTGCAGGGCACACATTTGTTTTGAAAGAGAATGTAACAACTGTTTTAGGTTTTAAATCTATTAGACAAGGTGAATCTATTACAGAGATGCAACAGCCTTTTTCAGAAGGCGATGAAGTGAAGATTTCAAAAACAAATATTAGAGAACATGAAACAACACCTCCAGAATATTTTAATGAAGGTTCGTTATTAAAAGCGATGGAGAACCCTCAGAACTTTATTCAATTGAAGGATAAAAAATATGCGCAAACTTTAAAACAAACAGGTGGTATCGGCACAGTTGCAACAAGGGCCGACATTATCGATAAATTATTTAATATGAATGCCATTGAATCAAGAGACGGTAAAATTAAAGTAACGTCAAAAGGTAAACAAATATTAGAATTAGCACCAGAAGAATTAACGTCGCCACTTTTAACTGCACAATGGGAAGAAAAATTACTTTTAATTGAACGTGGTAAATATCAGGCGAAAACATTCATTAATGAAATGAAAGATTTTACGAAAGATGTTGTAAATGGGATTAAAAATAGTGATCGTAAATATAAACACGATAATTTAACAACCACAGAATGCCCAACGTGTGGTAAATTCATGATTAAAGTTAAAACTAAAAATGGTCAGATGCTTGTGTGCCAAGATCCATCTTGTAAGACGAAAAAGAATGTACAGCGCAAAACAAATGCAAGATGTCCAAACTGTAAAAAGAAATTAACGTTGTTTGGTAAAGGGAAAGAAGCGGTATATCGTTGTGTTTGTGGACATTCTGAAACGCAAGCACATATGGATCAGCGTATGAAGTCTAAATCCTCTGGTAAAGTATCTCGTAAAGAAATGAAAAAGTATATGAATAAAAATGAAGGTTTAGACAATAATCCGTTTAAAGATGCATTAAAGAACTTGAATTTATAGATAAAATCGAACAAAGTTGAATCAGAAAAACGAAAAGTTCGCTTTTGGTATTGTTTTTTATTAAGAATGATATTAAACTATTAAGGTATTTTAAAAAAAGGAGCATCCATTCGTGAAAAACTATTTCCAGTTCGATAAATATGGAACAAACTTTAAAAGAGAAATCTTAGGCGGTATCACAACTTTCTTATCTATGGCCTATATTTTAGCAGTTAACCCGCAAGTTTTAAGTTTAGCAGGTGTTAAAGGCGTATCAGAAGATATGAAAATGGACCAAGGTGCCATTTTTGTAGCGACTGCATTAGCAGCATTTGTAGGCTCGCTATTCATGGGGCTAATAGCTAAATATCCAATTGCGTTAGCACCAGGTATGGGATTAAATGCATTCTTTGCATTTACTGTTGTGTTAACCATGGGTATTCCTTGGCAAGTTGGTTTAACAGGCGTTTTATTCTCAGGTATATTCTTTGCGATATTAACCGTCACAGGGTTTAGGGAAGTTATTATTAATGCAATTCCTTATCAAATGAAGATGGCTGTTTCAGCAGGTATAGGATTATTCATTACATTTGTAGGTTTACAAAGTTCGGGTATTATAGTTAAAAATGAATCTACATTAGTAACATTGGGACATTTAACTGATCCACCAGTACTTTTAGCGATATTCGGTATCGTTATTACAGTTATTTTATATGCAATTAAATTGCCGGGTTCTATCTTTATCGGTATGATCATCACAGCAATCGTTGGTATGTTCACTGGATTGATTCAAATGCCATCTGGTATTGTAGGTAAGATTCCAAGTATTGAACCAACGTTCGGTGCTGCATTTGAAGCGTTTAAAGACCCAAGTCAATTATTAACGATACAGTTCTTAATTGTTATTTTAACGTTCTTATTTATTGATTTCTTTGATACAGCTGGTACATTAGTAGCTGTTGCTACTCAAGCAGGTATTATGAAAGATAATAAATTACCAAGAGCTGGTAGAGCATTGTTCTCAGATTCTTTAGCTACGATTGTAGGATCAGTTTTTGGAACAACTACAACAACTTCTTATATCGAATCAACTTCAGGTGTTGCTGTAGGTGCTAGAACAGGATTTGCTAGTATCGTAACAGGTTGTTGTTTCCTATTAGCGCTGTTCTTTAGTCCGTTAATCGCTGTTGTAACAAGTGCAGTTACGACACCAGCTTTAGTGGTGGTAGGTGTATTAATGGCTGCAAACTTTGCTGAAATAAACTGGAAAAGTTTTGAAGTTGCAGTGCCAGCATTCATTACAATTATTATGATGCCTTTATCATATTCAATTGCAACTGGTATTGCGTGTGGATTTATTTTCTATCCAATTACAATGCTTATCTCTAAAAAACATAAAGAAGTACATCCGATAATGTATGTATTAATGGTACTATTCATTTTGTACTTCATATTTGTTCATGGTTAAATCCAGACACAAAAAACGACTGCCAATGATTGGTAGTCGTTTTTTTCTTTGAAGTAAGGATAAAATAAGTAGCGAAATAACATAAAGCAATATTATGAATGTCTTTAAATATCCGATATAAATATACTTCTTTTAAAATTGTTGGACGTGTTTCTTCTATATTATATACCTAATTAAAAAGGTTTTAAGAATTATTCTCTATGTCCATCTTTGTATTGTGTGTAAATGACACGAGCATTTTTATTAGGTATATAGGTTGGCGCTGATAATACAACTAGGACAAATAGAATCATTAGGAAAAATAAAATCCAATGAATCAAAATTCCTAAGAAGGGGATGATAGCTAAAAAACTACCTACTATACCAAATATTGGAATAATCGCTATAGGTCTAATCGCATTTTGTCTATTCACTAATAATATAATAGTAAGAATTAGATAAAGTAATGCATTAAAGATTAAAGGCTGCCATCCAAAACTTAAAATAAACGTTGCACCTAAAAAAGGAATGCCATAGAAAAACTCACAAAGTATTAAAAAGATACCTATAAGTGCTAAAGATAATTTTGGTCCATTTTTCATATTCATTCACCACCGTTCTTATGACTAATTATATAGAATAATTTTCAATGATAATAATAAAATGATTCAAGGTACGAATTTACAATAAAGAAGGAAATAAAAAATATCTCGAAAATAGTTGAACTGACTAAGTATATAAAGTAAAATATAAAAGTATGTGTTAGACAGATAGAAAAATTATGTGAAAAGCCTTGATTTATCGATGTTTTTCGTGTAATATAACTAACGTTGGACTTTAAGAAAAGCGATGAAGCGAAAGGTTACTGACACACCCGGCCGCTTTGCCATGGCGCTGTGTAAGATAGTTTTCGTGGAGAAGTCTATCACTAAATGTAGACGAATAAGGAGGGAAAATTATGGCAAAACAAAAAATCAGAATCAGATTAAAAGCTTATGATCACCGCGTGATTGATCAATCAGCAGAGAAGATTGTAGAAACAGCGAAACGTTCTGGTGCAGATGTTTCTGGACCAATTCCGTTACCAACTGAGAAATCAGTTTACACAATCATCCGTGCCGTGCATAAGTATAAAGATTCACGTGAACAATTCGAACAACGTACACACAAACGTTTAATCGATATTGTAAACCCAACACCAAAAACAGTTGACGCTTTAATGGGCTTAAACTTACCATCTGGTGTAGACATCGAAATCAAATTATAATAGACAATTTTAGGAGGTGGACTTTCGATGACCAAAGGAATCTTAGGAAGAAAAATTGGGATGACACAAGTATTCGGAGAAAACGGTGAATTAATCCCTGTAACAGTAGTAGAAGCTAAAGAAAATGTTGTATTACAAAAGAAAACTGTAGAAGTTGATGGATACAACGCAATCCAAGTTGGATTTGAAGACAAAAAAGCATACAAAAAAGATGCAAAATCTAATAAATATGCTAACAAACCAGCTGAAGGTCACGCTAAAAAAGCTGACGCAGCACCTAAGCGCTTCATTCGTGAATTCCGCAATGTAGACGTGGATGCTTACGAAGTAGGTCAAGAAGTCTCAGTAGATACTTTTGTAGCTGGCGACGTTATTGACGTAACAGGCGTATCAAAAGGTAAAGGTTTCCAAGGTGCAATTAAACGCCACGGACAATCTCGTGGACCTATGTCACACGGTTCTCATTTCCACAGAGCACCAGGTTCTGTAGGTATGGCTTCAGATGCTTCTAGAGTATTTAAAGGCCAAAAAATGCCAGGACGTATGGGTGGAAACACTGTAACTGTTCAAAACTTAGAAGTAGTTCAAGTTGACACAGAAAACAAAGTTATCTTAGTAAAAGGTAACGTACCTGGACCTAAAAAAGGTTTAGTAGAAATCAGAACTTCAATTAAAAAAGGTAATAAATAATAAGAAGTGAAAGGAGGAAATGCATAATGGCTAATTATGATGTTTTAAAATTAGACGGAACTAAATCAGGTTCAATCGAATTAAGCGATGCAGTATTCGGTATTGAGCCAAATAATAGCGTTTTATTCGAAGCTATTAATTTACAACGTGCTTCATTACGTCAAGGTACGCATGCTGTTAAGAATCGTTCAGCAGTAAGCGGTGGCGGACGTAAACCATGGAAGCAAAAAGGAACAGGTCGTGCTCGTCAAGGTACAATCCGTGCTCCACAATGGCGTGGCGGTGGTATCGTATTCGGACCAACTCCAAGAAGTTATGCATACAAAATGCCTAAGAAAATGCGTCGTTTAGCTTTACGCTCAGCATTATCTTTCAAAGCTCAAGAGAATGGCTTAACTGTAGTTGACGCATTCAACTTCGAAGCTCCAAAAACTAAAGAATTCAAAAATGTATTATCTACATTAGAACAACCTAAAAAAGTATTAGTAGTTACTGAAAACGAAGATGTAAATGTTGAATTATCAGCACGCAACATCCCTGGCGTTCAAGTGACAACTGCTCAAGGTTTAAATGTTTTAGATATCACTAATGCTGACAGCTTAGTAATTACTGAAGCTGCTGCTAAAAAAGTTGAGGAGGTGCTCGGATAATGGAAGCAAGAGATATTCTTAAGCGCCCCGTAATCACTGAGAAATCTTCTGAAGCAATGGCTGAAGACAAATACACTTTCGACGTTGATACTCGTGTTAACAAAACACAAGTAAAAATGGCTGTTGAAGAAATCTTCAACGTAAAAGTTGCAAGTGTTAATATCATGAATTACAAACCTAAGAAAAAACGTATGGGCCGTTACCAAGGCTATACAAACAAAAGAAGAAAAGCGATTGTAACTCTTAAAGAAGGATCAATCGACTTATTTAACTAATAAAACAATTACCATTAAGGAGGTAAGCGACAATGGCTATTAAAAAGTATAAGCCAATAACAAATGGTCGTCGTAATATGACTTCGTTAGATTTCGCAGAAATCACGAAAACTACACCTGAAAAGTCATTATTAAAACCGCTACCGAAAAAAGCGGGACGTAACAACCAAGGTAAATTGACTGTAAGACACCATGGTGGTGGACACAAACGTCAATACCGTGTTATCGATTTCAAACGTAACAAAGATGGTATCAATGCAAAAGTTGATTCTATTCAATATGATCCAAACCGCTCAGCAAACATCGCTTTAGTTGTATATGCAGACGGTGAAAAACGATATATCATTGCTCCTAAAGGATTAGAAGTAGGTCAAATCGTTGAAAGTGGTGCTGAAGCTGACATCAAAGTTGGTAACGCATTACCATTACAAAACATTCCAGTTGGTACAGTAGTACACAACATCGAGCTTAAACCTGGTAAAGGTGGACAAATCGCTCGTTCAGCTGGTGCAAGTGCTCAAGTACTTGGTAAAGAAGGTAAATACGTATTAATCAGATTAAGATCTGGTGAAGTTCGTATGATCTTATCTACTTGCCGTGCTACAATCGGTCAAGTTGGTAACCTACAACACGAATTAGTTAACGTTGGTAAAGCCGGACGTTCAAGATGGAAAGGTATCCGTCCAACAGTTCGTGGTTCTGTAATGAACCCTAACGATCACCCACACGGTGGTGGTGAAGGTCGTGCTCCTATCGGTAGACCATCTCCAATGTCACCATGGGGTAAATCTACGCTTGGTAAGAAAACTCGTCGTGGTAAAAAATCATCAGACAAACTTATCGTTCGTGGACGTAAGAAAAAATAATATAATCAACTTATTTGGGTGTGCGGCTTAAAGCTGCACGCACATAATAAGAAGGGAGGCGCCCAAATGGCTCGTAGTATTAAAAAAGGACCTTTCGTCGATGAGCATTTAATGAAAAAAGTTGAAGCTCAAGAAGGAAGCGAAAAGAAACAAGTAATCAAAACATGGTCACGTCGTTCTACAATTTTCCCTAATTTCATCGGACATACTTTTGCAGTATACGACGGACGTAAACACGTACCTGTATATGTAACTGAAGATATGGTAGGTCATAAATTAGGTGAGTTTGCTCCTACTCGTACATTCAAAGGACACGTTGCAGACGACAAGAAAACAAGAAGATAATATCTATTAAGTAGAGGAGGACATCCTAATGGAAGCAAAAGCGGTTGCTAGAACAATAAGAATCGCACCTCGTAAAGTAAGACTAGTTCTTGACTTAATCAGAGGTAAAAATGCTGCTGAAGCTATTGCAATTTTAAAATTAACAAACAAAGCTTCATCACCAGTAATTGAAAAAGTATTAATGTCCGCTTTAGCTAATGCTGAACATAACTATGACATGAACACAGATGAATTAGTAGTTAAAGAAGCATATGCTAACGAAGGACCAACATTAAAACGTTTCCGTCCACGTGCGCAAGGTCGTGCAAGTGCGATTAACAAACGTACAAGCCACATTACAATCGTCGTAAGTGACGGTAAAGAAGAAGCTAAAGAAGCTTAATTAACTTTTAAGGAGGGAATACTGTGGGTCAAAAAATTAATCCAATCGGACTTCGTGTTGGTATTATCCGTGATTGGGAAGCTAAATGGTATGCTGAAAAAGACTTCGCTTCACTTTTACACGAAGATTTAAAAATCCGTAAATTTATTGATAATGAATTAAAAGAAGCATCAGTTTCTCACGTAGAGATTGAACGTGCTGCAAACCGTATCAACATTGCAATTCATACTGGTAAACCTGGTATGGTAATTGGTAAAGGCGGTTCAGAAATCGAAAAATTACGCAACAAATTAAATGCGTTAACTGATAAAAAAGTACACATCAACGTAATTGAAATCAAAAAAGTTGATCTTGACGCTCGTTTAGTAGCTGAAAACATCGCACGTCAATTAGAAAACCGTGCTTCATTCCGTCGTGTACAAAAACAAGCAATCACTAGAGCTATGAAACTTGGTGCTAAAGGTATCAAAACTCAAGTATCTGGTCGTTTAGGCGGAGCTGACATCGCTCGTGCTGAACAATATTCAGAAGGAACTGTTCCACTTCATACGTTACGTGCTGACATCGATTATGCACACGCTGAAGCTGACACTACTTACGGTAAATTAGGCGTTAAAGTATGGATCTATCGTGGAGAAGTTCTTCCTACTAAGAACACTAGTGGAGGAGGAAAATAATAATGTTACTACCAAAACGTGTAAAATATCGTCGTCAACATCGTCCTAAAACAACTGGTCGTTCTAAAGGCGGTAACTACGTAACATTTGGTGAGTTTGGTTTACAAGCTACAACAACGTCTTGGATCACATCTCGTCAAATCGAATCTGCTCGTATAGCAATGACACGTTACATGAAACGTGGCGGGAAAGTTTGGATTAAAATCTTCCCACATACACCATATACTAAAAAACCTTTAGAAGTACGTATGGGTGCTGGTAAAGGTGCGGTTGAAGGCTGGATCGCAGTTGTTAAACCAGGTAGAATTTTATTCGAAGTTGCTGGCGTTTCTGAAGAAGTTGCGCGTGAAGCACTACGTTTAGCAAGTCACAAACTTCCAGTAAAAACTAAGTTTGTAAAACGTGAGGAATTGGGTGGTGAAACAAATGAAAGCTAAGGAAATTAGAGACTTAACCACTTCAGAAATCGAAGAACAAATCAAATCTTCAAAAGAAGAGCTTTTTAACCTACGCTTTCAGTTAGCTACAGGTCAATTAGAAGAAACTGCACGTATTCGTACAGTAAGAAAAACGATTGCACGTCTAAAAACTGTTGCTCGTGAAAGAGAAATTGAACAAAGTAAGGCTAATCAATAATTAAGTAAGAGGAGGTTACAAAAGTGAGCGAAAGAAACGATCGTAAAGTTTATGTAGGTAAAGTTGTTTCAGACAAAATGGACAAGACTATTACAGTACTTGTTGAAACTTACAAAACACACAAATTATACGGTAAACGAGTAAAATACTCTAAAAAATACAAAACTCATGATGAAAACAATTCAGCTAAATTAGGAGACATTGTTAAAATTCAAGAAACTCGTCCTTTATCAGCAACAAAACGTTTTCGTTTAGTAGAGATTGTTGAAGAGTCAGTAATTATTTAATACAAGTTTAGAGATAAGGGAGGTTTAACTAATGATCCAACAAGAAACACGCTTGAAAGTAGCAGACAACTCTGGTGCTCGTGAAGTTCTTACAATCAAAGTATTAGGTGGATCTGGTCGTAAAACAGCAAACATCGGCGATGTTATCGTATGTACTGTTAAAAATGCAACACCAGGTGGCGTTGTTAAAAAAGGTGACGTTGTCAAAGCTGTAATCGTACGTACTAAGTCAGGTGTTCGTCGTAATGACGGTTCATACATCAAATTTGATGAAAATGCATGTGTTATCATCCGTGATGACAAAGGCCCACGTGGTACTCGTATCTTCGGACCTGTTGCTCGTGAATTACGTGAAGGTAACTTCATGAAAATCGTATCATTAGCACCAGAAGTACTTTAATTAATAACAACCAATACAAATAAGGAGGTGCCCACATGCATATCAAAAAAGGTGACAAAGTTAAAGTTATCGCAGGTAAAGACAAAGGTAAAGAAGGTAAAGTAATTGCTACTCTACCTAAAAAAGACCGTGTCGTTGTGGAAGGTGTTAACATTATGAAAAAACACCAAAAACCAACTCAATTAAATCCTGAAGGTGGAATCTTAGAAACAGAGGCAGCAATCCATGTTTCTAATGTACAATTATTGGACCCTAAAACAAACGAACCAACTCGTGTAGGTTACAAATTTGTTGATGGTAAAAAAGTTCGTATCGCTAAAAAATCTGGCGAAGAAATTAAATCTAATAATTAATAACAAGTTGAAAGGAGGATCCCACTTTGAACCGTTTAAAAGAAAAGTTTAACACTGAAGTTACTGAAAACTTAATGAAAAAATTCAATTATAGTTCAGTAATGGAAGTACCAAAAATAGATAAAATCGTTGTGAACATGGGTGTAGGTGACGCAGTACAAAATTCTAAAGTATTAGACAATGCTGTTGAAGAATTAGAATTGATCACTGGTCAAAAACCATTAGTAACTAAAGCTAAAAAATCAATCGCGACTTTCCGTTTACGTGAAGGTATGCCAATCGGTGCGAAAGTAACACTTCGCGGTGAAAGAATGTATGAATTCTTAGACAAATTAATTTCAGTATCATTACCACGTGTACGTGACTTCCAAGGTGTTTCTAAAAAAGCATTTGACGGACGCGGTAACTACACTTTAGGTGTTAAAGAACAATTAATTTTCCCAGAAATCGACTATGATAAAGTAAGTAAAGTTAGAGGAATGGATATTGTTATCGTAACGACTGCTAACACTGATGAAGAAGCTCGTGAATTGTTAGCTAACTTCGGTATGCCATTCCGTAAATAATTATTTAAAGGAGGCTAATTAAGTGGCTAAAACTTCAATGGTTGCTAAGCAACAAAAAAAACAAAAATATGCAGTTCGTGAATACACTCGTTGTGAACGTTGTGGCCGTCCACATTCTGTATATCGTAAATTTAAATTATGCCGTATTTGTTTCCGTGAATTAGCTTACAAAGGCCAAATCCCTGGCGTTCGTAAAGCTAGCTGGTAATAAAAAAGAGTCTGAAAGGAGGCAACAATCAATGACAATGACAGATCCAATCGCAGATATGCTTACTCGTGTAAGAAACGCAAACATGGTGCGTCACGAGAAGTTAGAATTACCTGCATCAAATATTAAAAAAGAAATTGCTGAAATCTTAAAGAGTGAAGGTTTCATTAAAAATGTTGAATACGTAGAAGATGATAAACAAGGTGTACTTCGTTTATTCTTAAAATATGGTCAAAACGATGAGCGTGTTATCACAGGATTAAAACGTATTTCAAAACCAGGTTTACGTGTTTATGCAAAAGCTAGCGAAATGCCTAAAGTATTAAATGGTTTAGGTATTGCATTAGTATCAACTTCTGAAGGTGTAATCACTGACAAAGAAGCAAGAAAACGTAATGTTGGTGGAGAAATTATCGCATACGTTTGGTAATAAAAAATAAGGAGGTGCCATAACATGAGTCGTGTTGGTAAGAAAATTATTGACATCCCTAGTGACGTAACAGTAACTTTTGATGGAAATCATGTAACTGTTAAAGGTCCTAAAGGTGAATTATCAAGAACTTTAAATGAAAGAATGACATTCAAACAAGAAGAAAACACAATTGAAGTTGTAAGACCATCTGATTCTAAAGAAGATAGAACAAACCATGGTACAACTCGTGCTTTATTAAACAATATGGTACAAGGTGTTTCTCAAGGATACGTAAAAGTACTTGAACTTGTTGGTGTAGGTTACCGTGCTCAAATGCAAGGTAAAGACTTAATCCTTAACGTTGGTTATTCTCACCCAGTAGAAATTAAAGCTGAAGAAAACATTACTTTCTCAGTTGAGAAAAACACAGTCGTTAAAGTTGAAGGTATTTCAAAAGAACAAGTTGGAGCATTAGCATCTAACATCCGTTCAGTAAGACCTCCAGAGCCTTACAAAGGTAAAGGTATTCGTTACCAAGGTGAATACGTTCGCCGTAAAGAAGGTAAAACTGGTAAATAATAGATAAACTCTAAAGAAAGGAGTATTGAAATGATCAGTAAAATTGATAAAAATAAAGTGCGTTTAAAAAGACATGCTCGTGTTCGTACTAACTTATCAGGTACAGCTGAAAAGCCACGTTTAAACGTATATCGTTCAAACAAGCATATCTACGCTCAAATTATTGATGATAATAAAGGCGTAACATTAGCTCAAGCTTCTTCAAAAGACAGCGACATTGCTACTAAAGCAACTAAAGTTGAATTAGCAACTAAAGTCGGTGAAGCAATTGCTAAAAAAGCTGCTGACAAAGGCATTAAAGAAATCGTATTTGACCGTGGAGGATATTTATATCACGGACGTGTTAAAGCATTAGCTGAAGCAGCAAGAGAAAGCGGATTAGAATTTTAATTTAAAGGAGGGACAAATACATGGCTCGTAGAGAAGAAGAGACGAAAGAATTTGAAGAACGCGTTGTTACAATCAACCGTGTAGCAAAAGTTGTAAAAGGTGGTCGTCGTTTCCGTTTCACTGCATTAGTTGTAGTTGGAGACAAAAATGGTCGTGTAGGTTTCGGTACTGGTAAAGCTCAAGAGGTACCAGAAGCAATCAAAAAAGCTGTTGAAGCAGCTAAAAAAGATTTAGTAGTTGTTCCACGTGTTGACGGTACAACTCCACACACAATTACTGGCCGTTACGGTTCAGGAAGCGTATTTATGAAACCGGCTGCACCTGGTACAGGAGTTATCGCTGGTGGTCCTGTTCGTGCCGTACTTGAATTAGCAGGTATCACTGATATCTTAAGTAAATCATTAGGATCAAACACACCAATCAACATGGTTCGTGCTACAATCGATGGTTTACAAAACCTTAAAAATGCTGAAGATGTTGCGAAATTACGTGGCAAAACAGTAGAAGAATTATACAATTAAGGAGGGAAAACTAGTTATGGCTAAATTACAAATTACCCTCACTCGTAGTGTTATTGGTCGTCCTGAAACACAACGTAAAACTGTTGAAGCTTTAGGTCTTAAAAAGACTAACAGTTCAGTAGTTGTTGAAGATAACCCTGCTATTCGTGGGCAAATCAACAAAGTTAAGCACTTAGTAACAGTAGAAGAAAAATAATCAAGGAGGTGCCGAAATGAAATTACATGAGTTAAAACCGGCAGAAGGTTCACGCAAAGAACGCAATCGTGTTGGACGTGGTGTTGCGACAGGTAACGGTAAAACAAGTGGTCGCGGACACAAAGGTCAAAAAGCTCGTTCAGGCGGTGGTGTAAGACCAGGATTCGAAGGTGGTCAATTACCATTATTCCGTCGTTTACCAAAACGTGGTTTTACTAACATAAATCGTAAAGAATATGCTATTGTTAACTTAGACCAACTTAATAAATTTGAAGATGGTACTGAAGTAACTCCAGCTTTATTAGTAGAATCTGGTGTTGTTAAGAATGAAAAATCTGGTATCAAAATACTAGGTAATGGTTCACTTGATAAGAAATTGACAGTGAAAGCTCATAAATTCTCAGCTTCAGCAGCAGAAGCTATTGATGCTAAATGTGGAGCACACGAGGTGATCTAATGATTCAAACCCTTGTGAACTTCTTTAGAACAAAAGAGGTTCGTAACAAGATTTTCTTCACACTAGCAATGTTAGTAATTTTTAAAATAGGGACTTATATACCAGCTCCAGGAGTAAATCCTGCAGCTTTTGATAATCCCCAAGGTTCTCAAGGTGCCACTGAGTTATTAAATACTTTTGGTGGCGGAGCCTTGAAACGATTTTCTATTTTTGCAATGGGTATTGTACCCTACATCACTGCATCAATCGTAATGCAATTATTACAAATGGATATTGTCCCTAAATTCTCAGAATGGGCAAAACAAGGTGAAGTAGGTAGAAGAAAGTTAAATAACGTTACTCGTTATTTAGCAATTTCTTTAGCATTTATCCAATCTATAGGTATGGCATTCCAATTTAATAATTATCTCAAAGGTGCGCTGATTATCAATCAGTCAATTATGAGTTATTTATTAATAGCACTAGTTTTGACAGCAGGAACTGCTTTCTTAATATGGCTTGGTGATCAAATCACTCAGTTCGGTGTTGGTAATGGTATTTCTATTATCATATTTGCGGGTATTTTATCAACGTTGCCAGCCAGTCTAATTCAATTTGGACAAACTGCGTTCGTTGGGCAAGAAGATACATCATTAGCATGGTTGAAAGTATTAGGACTTTTAGTGTCACTGATACTATTAACAGTAGGTGCTATTTATGTACTTGAAGCCGTTCGTAAAATTCCGATTCAATATGCTAAGAAACAAACTGCTCAAAGATTAGGTTCACAGGCAACTTATCTACCTTTAAAAGTGAACTCAGCCGGTGTTATTCCTGTAATCTTTGCAATGGCGTTCTTCTTACTGCCTAGAACATTAACGTTGTTCTATCCAGATAAAGAATGGGCACAAAACATTGCGAATGCTGCAAATCCTTCAAGTAATGTTGGTATGGTTGTATATATTGTACTAATTATACTATTCACATACTTCTATGCATTTGTACAAGTTAATCCGGAAAAAATGGCTGATAACCTTAAGAGACAAGGTAGCTATGTTCCAGGTATTAGACCTGGTGAACAAACCAAAAAATATATTACTAAAGTTTTATATCGTTTAACTTTTGTAGGTTCTATCTTCTTAGCCGTTATTTCAATTCTACCGATATTAGCAACTAAGTTTATGGGATTACCACAATCAATTCAGATTGGTGGTACAAGTTTACTTATCGTTATTGGTGTAGCGATTGAAACAATGAAATCTTTAGAAGCACAAGTATCTCAAAAAGAATATAAAGGCTTTGGTGGTAGATAATTTTAGGAGGGCACTTATGAATATCATTTTGATGGGTTTACCTGGCGCAGGTAAAGGAACTCAAGCAAGTGAAATTGTCAAGAAATTCCCAATACCCCACATTTCAACT
Organism: Staphylococcus sp. MZ3; assembly: GCF_018622755.1. NCBI lineage: Bacteria > Bacillati > Bacillota > Bacilli > Caryophanales > Staphylococcaceae > Staphylococcus > Staphylococcus sp. MZ3. The sequence goes on along the minus strand of NZ_CP076026.1, from coordinate 2,281,631 downwards.
GGTGACATGTTCAGAAAAGCTATAAAAGAAGAAACTGAATTAGGTAAAGAAGCTAAGTCTTATATGGACCGTGGCGAATTAGTTCCTGATGAAGTGACTGTAGGTATCGTTAAGGAAAGAATTTCTGAAGACGATGCAAAAAAAGGCTTTTTATTAGATGGCTTCCCAAGAACAATCGAGCAAGCTGAGGCATTAAATAATATTATGTCTGAGCTTGACAGAAACATTGATGCTGTCATCAATATCGAAGTTCCGGAAGAAGAATTAATGAACCGTCTTACAGGTCGTCGAATCTGTGAGTCATGTGGTACAACGTATCATCTTGTATTTAATCCTCCGAAGGTCGAAGGTATTTGTGATATCGATGGTGGTAAATTGTATCAACGAGAAGATGATAATCCTGAAACGGTAGCTAATCGTTTGAGTGTTAATATTAAACAATCTAAGCCTATTTTAGATTTCTATGATCAAAAAGGTGTATTGAAAAATATTGATGGTTCAAAAGATATTAGCGACGTTACCAAAGATGTCATTGATATTTTAGATCATTTGTAATAGATCAACTTTTAGCGGTCTATTTTAAGTGAGGCATGATTTAATCATATTAGATAGATGAGAGTGGCAATTAACGATAATTAATTCCCGTAATTTTTGTTTAACTTATAAAATTAATCACTGATAGATTCGTAACAATAAAGTTGTCTATTGACGATTACCTTACTATTGCAAAAAGGGGGAAGTTAATCAATGGCTAAACAAGATGTAATTGAATTAGAAGGTACTGTATTAGATACTTTACCGAACGCAATGTTTAAAGTAGAATTAGAAAATGGTCATGAGATTTTAGCTCACGTAAGTGGTAAAATCAGAATGAATTACATTCGTATTCTACCTGGCGACAAAGTAACTGTTGAGATGTCTCCGTACGATTTAACACGCGGAAGAATTACTTATCGTTATAAATAATCGTCACTCCATAATATAGGGAGGTATAAAAATGAAAGTAAGACCATCAGTAAAACCTATTTGCGAAAAATGTAAAGTCATTAAACGTAAAGGTAAAGTAATGGTAATTTGTGAAAATCCAAAACACAAACAAAGACAAGGTTAATAAAAGAGAGGTGTAAATTAATATGGCACGTATTGCAGGAGTAGATATTCCACGTGAAAAACGCGTAGTTATCTCATTAACTTATATATACGGTATCGGTACGTCAACTGCTCAAAAAATTCTTGAAGAAGCTAACGTATCAGCTGATACTCGTGTGAAAGATTTAACTGATGACGAATTAGGTCGCATCCGTGAAGTTGTAGACGGTTATAAAGTCGAAGGTGACTTACGTCGTGAAACTAACTTAAATATCAAACGTTTAATGGAAATTTCATCATACCGTGGTATCCGTCACCGTCGTGGTTTACCAGTTCGTGGTCAAAAAACGAAAAACAACGCGCGTACTCGTAAAGGACCAGTTAAAACGGTAGCTAACAAGAAAAAATAATAGGTAAAGGAGGCAAATTTTAAATGGCACGTAAACAAGTATCTCGTAAACGTAGAGTGAAAAAGAATATTGAAAATGGTGTAGCACACATCCGTTCAACATTCAACAACACTATTGTAACTATCACTGATGAGTTCGGTAATGCTTTATCATGGTCATCAGCTGGTGCATTAGGATTCAAAGGATCTAAAAAATCAACACCATTTGCAGCACAAATGGCTTCTGAAACTGCATCTAAATCAGCTATGGAGCATGGTTTAAAAACAGTTGAAGTAACAGTTAAAGGACCTGGTCCAGGTCGTGAATCAGCTATTCGTGCATTACAATCTGCAGGTTTAGAAGTAACTGCGATCAGAGACGTTACTCCAGTACCTCATAACGGTTGTCGTCCACCAAAACGTCGTCGTGTATAATTTATGATGGTATTGTTACAGGTCACTGAGCAAACATTTTAAATTAAGTCGACGTATATAAGGAGGATATTTAAATGATAGAAATCGAAAAACCTAGAATTGAGACAATTGAAATTAGTGAAGATGCTAAATTCGGTAAGTTCGTTGTTGAACCACTAGAACGTGGCTACGGTACTACACTAGGAAACTCCTTACGTCGTATCCTACTATCTTCATTACCAGGTGCAGCCGTTAAGTATATTGAAATTGAGGGAGTTTTACATGAATTCTCAGCAGTAGACAATGTAGTTGAAGATGTTTCTACAATTATTATGAACATTAAACAATTAGCATTGAAAATTTACTCTGAAGAAGATAAAACTTTAGAAATTGATGTACGTGATGAAGGCGAAGTAACAGCAAGCGACATTACACATGATAGTGATGTTGAAATTTTAAACCCAGAGCTTAAAATTGCAACAGTATCTAAAGGTGGTCACTTAAAAATTCGTCTAGTTGCTAACAAGGGTAGAGGTTACGCATTAGCAGAACAAAATAATACTAGTGATTTACCAATTGGTGTAATCCCTGTTGATTCATTGTATTCACCTGTTGAACGTGTGAACTATACTGTTGAAAATACACGTGTAGGTCAAAGCAGTGATTTTGATAAATTAACATTGGATGTTTGGACTAATGGTTCAATCACACCACAAGAATCAGTTTCATTAGCAGCAAAAATAATGACTGAACACTTGAATATCTTCGTTGGTCTTACTGATGAAGCGCAAAACGCTGAAATCATGATTGAAAAAGAAGAAGATCAAAAAGAAAAAGTATTAGAAATGTCTATTGAAGAATTAGACTTATCTGTACGTTCATATAACTGCTTAAAACGCGCAGGAATCAATTCTGTTCAAGAGTTAGCTGACAAATCTGAAGCTGACATGATGAAAGTGCGTAATTTAGGTCGTAAATCTTTAGAAGAAGTTAAATACAAATTAGAAGATTTAGGATTAGGATTAAGAAAAGAAGATTGATAAAGGAGGTTAACTCATGGGTTACAGAAAATTAGGTCGTACTTCTGATCAACGTAAAGCTATGTTACGTGACTTAGCTACATCACTTATTATTAGTGAACGTATTGAAACTACAGAAGCTCGTGCAAAAGAAGTTCGCAGTGTTGTTGAGAAATTAATCACTTTAGGTAAAAAAGGAGATTTAGCTTCTCGTCGTAATGCAGCTAAAACTTTACGTAATGTTGAAATCTTAAACGAAGATGAAACTACACAAACTGCACTTCAAAAATTATTTGGTGAAATCGCAGAGCGTTACACAGAACGTCAAGGTGGTTACACTCGTATCCTTAAACAAGGCCCTCGTCGCGGTGACGGTGCTGAATCAGTAATTATCGAATTAGTATAAGAATTTATATAAATACACTAACTACTTTTATATAAAGCAAATGAGTGCAACGATAATGTTTGCCACATACAAATATTGTCTAGCTCAGAGTACCCCATCAACTAAATAAAGATTTAAAGCGTGAACTCAACAAACTTATGATGGGGTGCGCGCTTTTTTATTGAATAAGATATCGGACTTATGAACAGAAATGTTTTTAAGTCCGATTTCTTTATATTTACTTTTTTGAGTGCGAATCTAAAAATATGATGAAGCTAGTTTGATCAATTTCACTAGAACTGAATGAAGTGAAAGTATTATCGTTGAATCAAACGCGACCACCCCTATATTAGTAAATCATTTATTTTATTAACGTTTATACATAATTGTTAGAGAGGAATAAAAGTCCTTATCATTAGTTGTTAAACAACACTTTAAAGACTAGAAATGAGTCAGAAAATACTAGTAATATATAGAGAACCCAGTCAATGTCATATACAGCGATTTATAAATATTGTAAAATATGATAGATACACGAATCGTAAAGGAGAGAGACAAGTGGAGGATAAGAATTCAGTTATTGTATTTAAAAATGTTTCATTTCAATATCAAAGTGATGCATCCTTCACATTGAAAGATGTTTCTTTTAATATACCTAAAGGTCAGTGGACATCTATTGTTGGTCATAACGGTTCTGGAAAATCTACAATTGCCAAGTTAATGATTGGCATAGAGAAAGTTAAATCTGGAGAAATTTTTTATAATAATCAAGCTATAACTGATGATAATTTTGAAAAGTTAAGAAAAGACATAGGAATTGTATTTCAGAATCCGGATAATCAATTTGTTGGTTCAATTGTAAAATACGATGTGGCATTTGGACTCGAAAATCATGCGGTTCCACATGACGAAATGCATAGAAGAGTTAGCGAAGCACTTAAACAAGTTGATATGTTAGAACGTGCAGATTATGAACCTAATGCATTATCGGGGGGACAGAAGCAGCGTGTGGCTATAGCAAGTGTATTAGCACTTAACCCCTCTGTCATTATATTAGATGAGGCGACTTCTATGTTAGATCCTGATGCACGTCAAAATTTATTGGATTTAGTGAGAAAAGTTAAATCAGAACATAATATTACAATCATTTCTATTACGCATGATTTATCTGAGGCGATGGAAGCAGATCATGTTATCGTTATGAATAAAGGGACTGTCCATAAAGAAGGCACAGCGATTGAAATTTTCGACCATGCAGAAGAGTTAACAACAATAGGTCTAGATTTGCCATTCCCAATCAAAATAAATCAAATGCTGGGACACCAAACATCATTCTTAACTTATGAAGGGCTGGTGGATCAACTATGACTATACGCTTTGACAATGTAAGTTATACCTATCAAAAAGGGACACCATACCAGCATCAAGCTATTCATGATGTTAATACAGAATTTGAACAAGGTAAATATTACGCCATCGTTGGACAAACAGGTAGTGGTAAATCAACATTGATACAAAATATTAATGCACTGTTAAAGCCAACTACTGGGACAGTTACAGTTGATGACATTACTATTACACATAAGACCAAAGATAAATATATTAGACCTGTAAGAAAAAGAATTGGAATGGTATTTCAATTCCCCGAATCTCAATTATTTGAGGACACAGTAGAGCGTGAAATGATATTTGGACCTAAAAACTTTAAAATGAATTTAGATGAAGCTAAAAACTATGCCCATCGTCTGTTGATGGATTTAGGCTTTTCAAGAGATGTAATGTCACAATCACCATTTCAAATGTCAGGTGGACAAATGCGTAAAATAGCGATTGTATCGATATTAGCAATGAATCCTGATATTATCGTGGTTGATGAACCTACAGCAGGACTTGATCCACAAAGTAAACGACAAGTAATGCGATTACTAAAGTCACTACAAACAGATGAAAATAAGGCAATTATCCTAATTTCACATGATATGAATGAAGTCGCGCGTTATGCAAATGAAGTCATCGTTATGAAAGAAGGTAGTATAGTGTCGCAAACATCACCAAAAGAGCTCTTCAAAGATAAAGAAAAATTGGCGGATTGGCATATTGGTTTGCCAGAAATTGTTCAGTTACAATATGACTTTGAACAAAAACATCAAACAAAATTAAAAGATATTGCCTTAACTGAAGAAGCATTTGTAAGCTTGTATAAGGAGTGGCAACATGAAAAATAAATTGATTATAGGGCGATATTTACCAATTAATTCTTTTGTTCATTATCTTGATCCAAGAGCAAAGTTAATGTTTGTTTTTCTTTTTATTATATTAATATTTTTCTGTCATTCACCATTAACATATCTTTGGGTGTTTGCACTTATCTTATTCTTTATGAGATTAGCAAAAATTCAATTATGGTTCCTAATCAAAGGTTTAACGCCAATATTTTTCTTTTTAATCTTCACATTAATGATGCATATATTTTTAACTAAAGGTGGATATGTATTAGTTGAATGGCATGGCATCACGATTGAAACTAATGGTATTTTAGAAGGGCTATATATATCACTGCGTTTAATTGGGATTGTGATGATTGCAACAATTATGACACTATCTACAAGTCCAATTGATTTAACAGATGCGTTTGAAAGATTACTTGCGCCACTAAAGATGTTTAAATTACCAGTTCATCAATTAAGTATGATAATGTCCATTGCGTTACGATTCATCCCGACGTTAATGGATGAGTTAGATAAAATCATTTTGGCGCAAAAGTCGCGTGGTTCTGAAATAAGTTCAGGGAACATTGCAACACGTATTAAATCATTTATTCCATTACTAGTGCCACTATTCATCTCAGCTTTCCAACGCGCCGAAGAATTAGCGGTCGCAATGGAAGTTAGGGGTTATGATGCCAATGTTAAGAGAACGAGCTACAGACAGCTTAAATGGCAATTGAGAGATACGATATCTTTAACCATGATTATCCCAATTGCAATTATTTTATTCGTATTAAAATATTCAGGAGTGTAAATTCATGCGTATATTAGTAGAAATTGCGTATCAAGGAAATAATTTTCTAGGCTTTCAAATTCAACAGAATGGACGTACGGTACAGCAACAATTTGAAAAGCTATTACAACGCATGCATAAAAGACATGTGAGAATCCATCCTTCAAGTAGGACTGATAGAGGTGTACATGCGATACAGCAGTACTTTCATTTCGACACAGAGCTGAATATACCTATGTCACAATGGCAATATGCAATGAACCGAACGTTACCAGATGATATTTATGTCAATAATGTAGTTACAGTCGATGACGATTTTCATTGTCGTTACGATTGTGTCGGTAAACGCTATCGATATAAAGTATATCAAGCACAACACCGCGATCCATTTCAAAGTGGTTTGAAAACATTTATTCCTGAAACGTTGGATTTAGACAAAATGAACAGAGCGGCGCAACAATTCATAGGTACACATGATTTTACGGGGTTTTGTTCGCAAAAAACTGAAGTAGAAAGCAAGGTTAGAACATTATACCAAAGTGAAATTGTAAAGACAGATGATGGCTTTGATTATATTGTCACTGGTTCTGGCTTTTTATATAACATGGTGCGTGTCTTAGTTGCATTTTTAATAGAAGTTGGAAAAGGGCGACATGAAATTTCTGATGTGCCGAAGCTACTTGAATTAAAGAATCGTAAGAATGTTCCTTTCACTGCACCGGCTGAAGGACTATATTTAGAGAAGATTTATTTAGATGAAAATGAGTTATTAAAAGACTTTGGCAACGATATCAAAATACATCGTAAAAAATCATTACAAAATGACTGATTGCCATTGACAAAAAGCTTGTGAAATTATAAGATTATTAACGGTATTGTTTTATATCCACCCCACGATAAGCCCCGGAAACTTATTGTGTTACAAGATATATAAGCAGAAACGAACAACAGTTAACAAAATAAATGAAATGAAACGTTTTAAAAATGAAACAAATGAAATCATCTATTAGGTTATGAAACTGTTTATAGCTTGAATAGAAGCATTTATTTTTTAGGAGGACAATTATTATGCGTCAAACATTTATGGCAAATGAATCAAACATTGAGCGCAAATGGTATGTTATCGATGCTGAAGGCCAAACATTAGGTCGTTTATCATCAGAAGTAGCATCTATCTTACGCGGTAAAAATAAAGTAACTTACACACCACACGTTGATACTGGTGATTATGTAATCGTTATTAATGCATCAAAAATCGAATTTACTGGTAACAAAGAAACTGACAAAGTTTACTACCGTCACTCAAATCACCCAGGTGGTATCAAATCAATCACTGCTGGTGAATTAAGAAGAACTAACCCAGAACGTTTAATTGAAAACTCAATTAAAGGTATGTTACCAAGCACTCGTTTAGGCGAAAAACAAGGTAAAAAATTATTTGTATATGGTGGCGCTGAACATCCACACGCTGCACAACAACCAGAAAACTACGAATTACGTGGTTAATTAGAAGGAGGAAATGACTTTGGCACAAGTTGAATATAGAGGCACAGGCCGTCGTAAAAACTCAGTAGCACGTGTACGTTTAGTACCAGGTGAAGGTAACATCACAGTTAATAACCGTGACGTACGCGAATACTTACCATTCGAATCATTAATTTTAGACTTAAACCAACCATTTGATGTAACTGAAACTAAAGGTAACTATGATGTTTTAGTTAACGTTCATGGTGGTGGTTTCACTGGACAAGCTCAAGCTATCCGTCACGGAATCGCTCGTGCATTATTAGAAGCAGATCCTGAATACAGAGGTTCTTTAAAACGCGCTGGATTACTTACTCGTGACCCACGTATGAAAGAACGTAAAAAACCAGGTCTTAAAGCAGCTCGTCGTTCACCTCAATTCTCAAAACGTTAATTGTCGGACGATATATACAAAACACTTCGATGTTATGTCGAGGTGTTTTTTTGCGTTTGTGTGGGGAATATGAAATGTATGTAGTATAAATGAACTTTCCTTTATTTAATGTCTCAGGAATAGAATAAATTCAACTATGAATTATTGATTTACACGTATAATTTGTACATGCTTACACAATCAAAAGTTTACATTATTAAATTGTCATTTAGCTTGCGGAGGGTAGACGATAACTCAAGAGCCTTAATTAAAAAGTATTATTAAAATAAGGAGTGACTTAATTGAAAGATTCTATATTTTGGAAGAAAGCTTTTATTCCTGTTTATTTTATTGTTGCGATGCTGGTGTTTCTACTTTTTAGGTTTTATATTAAAACAGACAACTTTTCTATATATTTAATGATTATCTTCTTAATTTGTTTAGGAACTGCATCTATCATTTATAACTATAAAACCAATCGATAAATATAAGTATGAAATGTATAAGTCACAGTTAGATCTAAGTCTTGCTGTGGCTTTTTTTATCGAAATGACAATTTCATGTTGCTATAAAACAACATTTTCGGCCCACCATAAAACGACAATTTCAAACCGCCATTGACTAAACACCCCATCTCAAAATATCGTAACAATTCTTCACATCAATCAATCCTCCATCACTCATAATCACTCCCTACAAAATCTACTCATGCATTTTTGGAATACTTAGTATTACAAATAACGATTTTTATTCATCTAACAAAGGATATATAATGTAATGAAGGCAATTTTTATGTATTACAAATCTAATCGTACATGTAAAATTTTGATAAACATCATTAATTTTGCGTAACTATCATTAGATTACAAATCACAATGTAATTACATGTAATACACATCTATACATCACATTTGAAGGGAAATGAATATAAATGACTGATAAAAAGTACACTGCAGCCGATATGGTTATTGATACTTTGAAAAATAATGGGGTAGAATATGTTTTTGGTATTCCGGGTGCAAAGATAGACTATCTATTTAATGCTTTAATTGATGATGGTCCTGAACTTATTGTCACTCGTCATGAACAAAACGCCGCAATGATGGCGCAAGGTATTGGAAGATTAACAGGCAAACCGGGTGTAGTACTTGTTACAAGTGGCCCTGGTGTAAGTAATTTAACGACTGGACTATTAACAGCTACATCTGAAGGGGATCCTGTCTTAGCGTTAGGCGGCCAAGTGAAACGTAATGATTTATTACGATTAACGCATCAAAGTATTGATAATGCTGCTTTATTAAAATATTCATCAAAATATAGTGAAGAAGTACAAGATCCTGAATCATTATCAGAAGTTATGACAAATGCAATTCGAATTGCTACTTCAGGGAAAAATGGCGCAAGTTTTATTAGTATTCCGCAAGATGTGATTTCTTCACCAGTTGAATCTAAGGCGATATCACTTTGTCAAAAACCCAATTTAGGTGTACCAAGTGAACAGGATATTAATGATGTCATTGAAGCGATTAAAAATGCATCATTTCCGGTTTTATTAGCTGGAATGAAAAGTTCAAGTGCAGACGAAACGAATGCTATTCGCAAATTAGTAGAGCGTACCAATTTACCCGTTGTAGAAACATTCCAAGGTGCAGGTGTAATTAGTCGTGAATTAGAAAATCATTTCTTCGGTCGTGTGGGCTTATTCCGCAATCAAGTTGGTGATGAATTATTACGTAAAAGTGATTTAGTTGTTACAATCGGTTATGATCCTATAGAATATGAGGCTAGTAACTGGAATAAAGAATTAGATACGCAAATAATCAATATTGACGAAGTTCAAGCTGAAATTACTAATTATATGCAACCGAAAAAAGAGTTGATTGGTAATATTGCTAAAACAATTGAAATGATTTCTGACAAAGTAGATGAACCATTTATAAATCAACAACATTTGGATGAATTAGAACAGTTAAGAGCGCATATTGATGAAGAAACAGGTATTAAAGCGACGCATGAAGAAGGTATTCTACATCCAGTCGAAATTATAGAATCTATGCAAAAAGTATTAACAGATGATACTACTGTGACAGTTGATGTTGGAAGTCACTATATTTGGATGGCACGTAATTTCAGAAGTTACAATCCAAGACATTTATTATTTAGTAACGGTATGCAAACACTTGGTGTAGCATTACCGTGGGCAATTTCAGCTGCACTTGTACGTCCTAATACGCAAGTTGTATCCGTTGCTGGCGATGGAGGCTTTTTATTTTCATCACAAGATTTAGAAACGGCCGTACGTAAAAATCTAAACATTATCCAACTTATTTGGAATGATGGAAAATATAATATGGTTGAATTCCAAGAAGAAATGAAATATAAACGTTCATCAGGCGTAGACTTCGGTCCTGTAGATTTCGTAAAATATGCTGAATCATTTGGCGCAAAAGGTTTACGAGTTACTAATCAAGAAGAATTAGAAGCGGCAATTAAAGAGGGCTATGAAACAGATGGTCCAGTATTAATTGATATACCTGTAAATTACAAAGATAATATCAAACTTTCAACAAATATGTTACCTGACGTATTTAACTAAAACAAAGATAAATGTTAATGAGGAGTGGGAAATTTTATGGCTAGTGTTTTATATCAACATGGTACATTAGGCACATTAATGGCAGGTTTATTAAAAGGAACTGCATCAATAAATGAATTATTGCAACATGGTGATTTAGGTATCGCTACACTAACAGGTTCAAACGGTGAGGTAATCTTTTTAGATGGAAAAGCTTACCATGCAAATGAACATAAAGAATTTGTAGAATTAAAAGGTGACGAGTTAACACCATATGCAACTGTAACTAAATTCGTAGCAGATACAAGCTATGAAACGAAAGATAAATCTTCTGAAGCAGTTTTTGCAGAAATTAAGGAAAAGATGTCGAGTGAAAATTTATTTTCTGCAGTAAAAATTTCAGGCTTGTTTAAAAAAATGCATGTACGTATGATGCCGGCACAAGAGCCACCTTATACACGTTTAATTGATTCAGCTAGAAGACAACCTGAGCAAACTGAAACATACGTCAAAGGTTCAGTCGTTGGGTTCTTTACACCAGAACTATTCCATGGTATCGGATCAGCAGGATTCCATGTACACTTTGCAAATGATGATCGTAATTTTGGTGGACATGTCTTAGATTTTGAAGTAGAAGATGTTAAGGTAGAAATCCAAAATATAGAAACATTTGAACAGCATTTTCCAATTCAAGATGAAGATTTCATAAATGCAAATATTGACTATAAAGATATTGCGGACGAAATTAGAGAAGCTGAATAATGAATGCGGAAATGTAATGACGGTTTATGAAAATTGAGACATTGACTTCATAATTTTCGATTTGGAAATTTAGCAATGATAAAAGGTTGATTAATACGGTTAAGCATGTCTGTCATAGAGCATACGTCTAAGTAATAAAATAAATCCCTTCACTATTAACGGTAGTGAGGGGATTTATTTGTGTTCTAGCTATTTGTAATTTGCTGTTATGTTAGATTATAAATTACGGAAGACATTAATATCGAATTTACTTTAGTATAGGCCAATCTGTTACTACGAGAAGCAAACAAAAATAAATTACAAGTTCGATCATTCGTTCAATAACTAAAAAGACAAACGCCAATTTTTCAGCGCTTGCCCTATAAAACTATTTTCAAATTATTATTTAACTACAATTTGTATTTGTTTGATTGTACTTGGATCAATTGAATTTTTAACGTCGTCATTTTTCTTTAGATTCACTACTTTTTTATTACCATCATTCAAAGTAAGTGTATACGTTGCTGTTTGTGCATTATTAATTTTTTCTGTTGTAACACCACGTTGAGAAGCTAATTCATTTTTTACTTTACTGTCAATTTCTTGATAAAGTACCTTTTTATTTTCTGGAAAAACAAAGTAAGTTCGATGTAATGCAGTAATACCATCTACTGAGATCGTGTAAGGTACAGTGTGTTTCCCATCCATTGTCAATTCCTTATAACCGTTATTACTATCTGCAGATGCTTCATGACTCGGTAAAGCTGCACCTACTGTTGATAATAATCCCAATGCTAAAGTGGCAGTAACAAATGATTTTAGTTTCATATCTCAATCTCCTTTTAATGTTGTGGTATATTACACTATTTATATAACACGTTTCATAAAGTTTAAAACATACTTTTTGATTTTTTTATATTTTTGATTTTTAGTAATAGTTTTTAACGAGGGATATGACCCGTGTATTTTGAAAAAAGAAATATAATAAACCATCATGTTACTATAATTTTAAATCATTAATTATCATCTTTATTTAATGTTTATTGTAATTCAAAGCGCACGCCGGATTCATTAGAAGTTGATGTATTTTTGTTTGTAATAGAGTATCCAGTCATTGAAATTTTAGATTCAATATCTGAAGCGGTAGCGGAATTTGTAGATTCAGGATTATAGAAGCTACATTCATAAGTGTTATCATCTTTCTTCTTAAGTACAAACATACCTTTGGCTTTAACTTCTACTTTAGTGTTGTTAATGATAAAAGTTTGAGTGCTATCGCTGTAATTAACACCAGCCCAAACCGATTCATTATCTTTCACAACGTGGAAGTCATCATCTTGTTTAACGACAGTTACTTTATCTTTTTTTGTATTAAAGTCATCTTTAGATAAGCCTGGATACAACACATATGCATATTTACTATCTGTATTAGAATGCTTTTGAGTTACTTCATAATATTGATTAGTTTTACTGTCTTGCTTTTGACTTTTATTTATATCACTCCACTTACCAGTATGACTTTCTTTTTTTACAGTTATTTTCGATTCGTTTAAAAAATGATAACCGATGTTGTTTTTTGTATCTGTGGACTCTAAAAAGACGGAATTGGTTTCCTGATCATTTGAAGTTGTGGTTTGTTTATCGTCTGTATATAACGTATACCCATTCGCTTTGCGATTTTCAATCGTTGTAACTGGATTCTTTGATGAATCAGTACTTTTAATGCCAGTTCCTAAGAAGACAATTTTATCGTTTAATATGAAATATGATTTTTTGGCAGTTAAAGTTTTGTCCTGATTTTCAAAATCCATTCCGATACTAGCATGTTGGTCATCAATTTTTGTTCCGCCAACAAAAGTTTTACTCGACTTTTTATCATCCGTATCTTTTAATATTTCATTGTCTAAAGTTGTTGTACCTGATAAACGTTTCATATCGGCTGTCGCCCAGAAGTTATCACGATAGTGTTTGACATCGCTGTTGTATAAATAAGACATTCCAGCACCAGTGTGCCAACCTTTTAGGTTTTCATTATTGATACTTTCGTAACGTGCGACGTTTTTCGATGTCATACTTAAACCAAATGCAAAGTCTAAGTCTTTGTTATGATAGGTGACACGATCCATTTCATTATATATTTTAAGTTGTTGTGTTAAATCATTTTTAGAAATAGTGCTATCATCCATTAACTTTTTCATTTTATCTATGTCTGAATAAGAACTTAATGTGTCATTTGAGTCATAACTTGAATCAGATTTAACAGAAGTTTTAACGATTTGCTTATACTTAACTTTTGTTGAATCATCCATGGCATCACTCAATCTCAACAATGATTTCATTACAGTTGCAGATGCTGAGTGACTCGTTTCATTTTCACGGCTAATGGCTCTACCACGTGATAAATCCATCATTTCACCTTTATAAATGAGTGGTAAAAATCCGTCGTCAATCCATGATTTTAAGGTTGTATTATTTTGGGTTTTATCATTAAAAGGTGTTTCTTTTATCATCGGCATCATTTGAGAAATCCCCTCTAAGAGTACAACGCCATAAGCACCAGTGTATGGGACATCTTTATGGTCGATATATGAGCCGTCTTTATAAAATCCATTACGTTCTTTATCAGTTGCAGAATCTTGAACGTAAGTGAAGACTTTATTAAATCCATCTATTGAATTTTTCATCATAGTTGCATCTTCTTCGATAATACTTTCTAAAAGTTTTACTTTAGAAATGTCTACTAAATTTCCGCCTTTAGCAGGTTCAGCTTTTCCTACAGAAGATAATATTTCATCACTTTTTGGGGCGAAAGTTTTAATAGGGGCAGTGTATTTTTTCTTTTCTTCATCAGTAAAATCTTCTTTTAAGAGTATAAGGGTATTTGTTAATGATTTAGGTGTTCCAATTTCATAATCCCACCAATTTAAATTGGTATTCTTACCAGTTGTTTTAGTAAAATTCTCACTTAATTCTTTTACTTTTTTACCTAGTTCTTTTCCATAGGCATTTTTATGCAACCACTCAAGGGCATCTTTAACTTTGTTTTTATTTTGATCAGTATTTAAAGTGGTTTTAGGATGCTTCATTGCTTCTGCGATTTTCTCAATATTACGATAGGTACGAGTCATATCCGCAGACTTATTATCTAAATCTTTTGCGTTTTCCCACAAGTAAGTCCTTCCACTTTCAGTTTTCATCTCACTAAGTAATTTCTTTGCCTCATTCTCCGTAGCCTCAAACTTCTTCTTCATATCTTGATTACTCTCATCATACTTATCATAACCGTAGTTAACGTTCAGCCATGTGTTTCTCAACTTTTCATAATCTGTCGTTTGAACATTCGTATCAGCCACAGCGATTTGATGTTTATCAACACTTCTGAATTCACTATCATTAAAAGTAATCACACCGGCCATTAATAACGTAATGGTGGATAATTTTTGCCATTTCTTCATTCTATATGTCATTGACATGTCTCCTTTTGTGTTGCGCGTGCGCAATGAATATTATGATTAAATAATGATTCAATTTTTCAAAATTCGTTAACGTATACAAATGACTGTTTACTGTCAAACAATCCACAAAGAATGTTGATGCATATAAACAATCGATCACCCAAATTTTCCGCATCACCCAAAAAATGCAACGAAAATAATTTTAAAAAAATTAAATATTATCAATCTTAGTGATTATATCATTTTAAATATTTAAGTTATACAATTTTTAAAGTAATTAAAAACGATGAAATGTAAAATGTTAAAAAAGAGACAAATTTAAATTTGAGTAATAAAATAAGAAGTATTCAAACGAAGATGGCAATATATAAACCAACATAACTTTAGACGACCAAACATAACTGAAAGGATAGTCGCAATGAAAACTAAAGAAGTCGTAGCGCTCATGAATATATCTCAAGACACTTTAAGATATTATGAAAAGGTTGGTGTGATTCCACCTGTTAATCGAGATGAAAATGGATATAGAATATATAATGATAGTGATTTAAATTGGATTTATTTAGTGAAAAATTTGCGAAATGCAGGCGTCAGTATTGAATCGCTTATCGAATTTTGCAGGTTAGCGCAGCTTCCTAAAAATGAAAATATTCAAGCACAGCAAAAGCAAATTTTAAATAAGCAACTCGAAGAATTAAATGAAAACTTAAAGACAATTCATGATGCGAGAGATTTACTACAATATAAAATTGATAATTATGATAATCATATTGCTAAAATCAATGCTAGTGATAATCATGATGTAAATGTTGAACGTCTTTGGGAGAGAAAGTAAACCTATGGCTTGCTATAGAGTTCGCTCCATGGTTTATAGTGGACATACAAGATAAAGGAGGTTCATTTTATGAATCATATTGAAATAAGTAAAGATGTAAAGATACCAGTATTAGGTTTCGGAGTATTTCAAATTCCTCAAGAACAAACAGCAGAAGCGGTTATAGAAGCAATTAAAGCGGGCTATAGACATATTGATACAGCACAAAGTTATTTAAATGAAACTGAAGTAGGTCAAGGTATTGAAGCTTCAGGAATTGATAGAAGTGAGCTATTTATTACGACTAAAGTATGGATTGAAAATGTTAACTATGAAGATACGATCAAATCAATCGAACGATCATTACAACGATTAAATTTGGACTATATTGATCTAGTGCTTATTCACCAACCTTACAATGATGTATATGGCTCATGGCGTGCATTAGAAGAGTTAAAAGAAAATGGTAAAATTAAAGCAATCGGTGTATCTAACTTCGGCGTTGATCGAATTGTAGATTTAGGTATTCACAATCAAATTCAACCACAAGTGAACCAAATAGAAATTAATCCATTCCATCAACAAGAAGAACAAGTTGCAGCACTTCAAAAAGAGAATGTTGTGGTAGAAGCTTGGGCACCATTTGCAGAAGGTAAAAATCAATTATTCCAAAATCAATTGTTGCAGGCCATTGCAGATAAATATAACAAATCAATAGCACAAGTTATTTTACGCTGGTTAGTAGAACGTGACATCGTTGTACTCGCAAAATCAGTGAATCCAGAACGTATGGCTCAAAACTTAGATATATTTGATTTTGAACTTACAGAAGAAGATAAACAACAAATTGCGACATTAGAAGAAAGTAATAGCCAATTTTTCTCACATGCTGATCCAGAGATGATTAAAGCACTTACAAGCAGAGAATTAGATGTTTAATCATAATATAACAAAGTAAATCATTTACATTACACTAACCTGAAACTTGGATGTTAAAGTCTATGTTTCAGGTTATTTTTTACTCTTAAAAAGTGAAAGGAGCAAGCAAATAAGTTATTATATATTTTTATATTATGTAATAACGTAACTAAGGTTATAATTAAATAATTAATATGTCTTGGAATTAATTATTTAATAAGTTGTATAGAAGGTGGCGATATGAGATATATACACTTTTCTATTATTACATTAATTACAGGTATCATTATGCATATTACAATGTACTTTGTACCATTTGAATCTCGGAAAATACCACTATTTATGACGATAATTTTTACAATCTAAAAGCAGTAAAGACTCATAATATAACCAAAAACATTAATAAAAGTTTGTTAAATGATAAGGGGATGAGTATTGGTAAATTTACTCAAAAGGTTTAAGGGAAAAATCCTACCTGGAGAGATCCAAAAACTAAATGGACTATTTCCAAAAATAAAGGACAATCACATGGTGGTTCTTATTGGAAGTTAATCAATAACAAAGGAAAAAGAATAGCTTCTTTAACTAAAGAAGGAAAAATCTTAAGGGAATAAGGTGTTGTAAATTATGTGCTTTGATATAAATAATTTGGATATAAAAAAGTTGAATTTTAGAAAGGTAAAAAACGCAATTCATTTAAGTTTAAGTGGCGATAAATACCAGTTTTTGGAGGACGATAAAACTATCAATAATACTTATTTTTTAGCTGTATATGATAATGCAATAAACATTTTTGAAGATTTGTTTTCGCCTTCTGATTCTATAAATTTGGTTCATGTAGTATATGTTTATAGTGAACCTTATAAGAAAACAAATGTTATAAAAAAATTTACATCGTTAACAATAGATGAATTGTATTACTTTAAAGAATATAAAAAGGAGAAGGATGATAATATTTTGTGCGAGGAGTTTTCATATAAGTGTTCCATAAAAGATATAAAATATAAAAAATTATTAAAAGCTATATCCAATCAAGACTTTAAAGGGTTAGTTCCAAATATCAATCAGAATGATAATTATTCTGAAATATATATAATTAACAATACTAAAAACTTAATATATCATTTATATGATGATAGAGGTCTATGGCTAGCTTTTAATAATAATGAAGATTATGCAAGATATTCTGAAAAATATAATGATTTAATATCGGAATTTGATAATGAAGATATCTAATTTTTTAATATTCGTATCTTTTATTTTTCTACTTATTTTATGTTTATTTTTAATCTTACAAATGACAAACCATTAAAAGTAGCATCCCAACATCAAACAAAAAACAATCCATCAAATAAAAATCGCTATAAAACCAAGCAAGTCATTCTATACTCAATAAATAAAATTTCTCACTCATTATAATTCGGAATTCCAAATGTCGAATTCCGAAAACCAAACTCCGAATTCCAAAAACGCAACTCCAAAATTAAAAGCATCTCCCTGTTACTCGGGAAATGCTTTTTACCTACTGATTACTCTGTTATTAATGATTTTACAACGGAAACCATGTCGTCATGTATGACCAAAGTAGCGTCGCTATCATAAGGTGTTCGATCTTTATTGATAATAATTAAATTGTCACCTTTAAAATTTGATATTAATCCTGCGGCAGGTTGCACAACGAGTGACGAACCTAATACGACAAGGGTGTCAGCATGTTCAATTTTATTTAATGCCCTTATGATGGTAGGTTGATCTAACATTTCACCGTATAATACGATGTCCGGTCGAATGGCACCACCACAATTATCACAATGTTTCAAAGTTCTATCAATAACATCTGACTTCGTATAAGATTTATGACATGCATTACAATAAAAACGATTTAACGTGCCATGTAATTCATCAACATGTTGACTTCCAGCGTCTGAGTGCAAACCATCGATATTTTGCGTGATGACACCTAAAGATTGTTGATTACGTTCTAATTTTGCAATCCAATCATGAACGATATTAGGCTTCGTATCGACAAATAGTAAACGCTTATGGCAGAAATTGATAAAACCTTCAGGATCATCTTCTAAATAATCACGGCTTAACAAGTATTCTGGCGAAAGTCCATCTTTTGAAATTTCATCAAATAAGCCACCCATTGAACGGAAATCTGGAACGCCACTTGCGACAGATACACCAGCACCTGTGAAAAATGTAATACGATTCGAACTATCTATAATATGTTTTAATGTCTCTAAATCATTTCTCAAAATAAACACCCCATCAAAATAATGAATGATTTATAACGTCTTTTGCTTTTATTATAGTATATTCATTTTACGATTATCAAAAGCGCAGTTTAAACAGTTCTTTTTAAAAATGAATTATACATATAATCGAACAGTTAAATTATATTAGTTTTTACGCAATTTTTATTATAGAATAAGCATGTATATTAAAATTGATGTCTAAACATAAAGGATAATGACCCATCGCCTAAATAAAGGAGGCAATTTTACATTGAATAAACATGAACGTTTGGACGAAATTGCTAAACTAGTGAATAAAAAGGGCACGATAAGAACGAATGAAATCGTCGAAGGTTTAAATGTGTCTGATATGACAGTTCGAAGAGATTTAATTGAGTTGGAAAATAAAGGGATTTTAACGAAGATTCATGGTGGTGCACGCAGTAATTCAACATTTCAGTATAAAGAAATATCGCATAAAGAAAAACATACCCGTCAAATTGCAGAAAAACGATTTATAGCTAAAAAAGCTGCATCATTAATTGAAGATGGGGATACTTTGTTTTTCGGACCAGGAACAACAGTGGAACTATTAGCAGAAGAAGTCAATCATCATACGCTCACAATTATTACGAATTGTTTGCCGGTGTATAAAATTTTGTTAGAAAAACAAACAGCACATTTTCGTGTCTATTTAATTGGTGGTGAAATGCGCCATATTACAGAAGCATTTGTAGGTGAAATGGCGAATGCCATGTTGGAAAAACTAAGATTTAGCAAGATGTTCTTTAGTAGTAACGCAGTAAATAAAGGTGCTGTGATGACATCTACATTAGATGAAGCCTATACGCAACAATTGGCACTAAGTAATTCAATTGAAAAATACTTGTTAATCGATCATACGAAAGTTGGCAAAGAAGATTTTACATCATTTTGTCAGTTAAACGAATTGACTGCAGTGGTCATGGACTATGAAGATGAAGAAAAAGTAGAAACGATTAAAACATATATTGAAGTAGTCGACTAAATTAAAAGTATAACTGCATTGTTAAAATATGTATCTATATGCTCATAAGTGAATGTGAATTTGCATTCATTTATGGGTTATTTTTTTTGCAAATTTATGTAAATGGGAACCTCGACAAAGTTTTACTACAATTTCAGACGAATACCTAATTAAAACAACACCACAATATGAATGTTCACTTATTGTTTGAAAACATGTCATAAACAAACAGATTATAAACATATTATGTTGATTTATTGTTTGTTTATGTTTATAATTTAAACGTAATCAAATTGAAAGCCTTTTCTCAAGATTTTCATAAGCTACAAATAAATATGTCATATTTTAAGAAAGGTATTTCAAAATTAAAGTAAAAAGGAGTCTTATTATGGCGATTATTATTGGTTCAGATGAAGCTGGCAAACGATTAAAAGAAGTCATCAAATCATACTTATTAGACAATAAATATGATGTTGTTGACGTAACAGAAGGACAGGAAGTTGACTTTGTTGATGCAACTTTGGCTGTAGCAAAAGATGTTCAAAGTCAAGAAGGTAACTTAGGTATTGTTATCGATGCATTTGGTGCAGGTAGCTTTATGGTTGCTACAAAAATCAAAGGCATGATTGCTGCTGAAGTATCAGATGAACGCTCTGGATATATGACTAGAGGCCATAACAATTCAAGAATGATCACTATGGGATCTGAAATTGTTGGAGACACATTAGCGAAAAATGTCGTTAAAGGTTTTGTTGAAGGTAAATACGATGGTGGTAGACACCAAATCCGCGTAGATATGCTTAATAAAATGTGCTAAGGAGGAAAAATTACTATGAAGATTGCATTAGGATGCGACCATATTGTTACAGATACAAAAATGCGTGTATCTGAATTTTTAAAATCAAAAGGACATGAAGTCATTGACGTAGGAACATACGATTTCACAAGAACACATTATCCAATTTTTGGTAAAAAAGTTGGCGAACAAGTTGTTAGCGGGAATGCAGACTTAGGTGTTTGTATTTGTGGAACAGGTGTTGGTATTAACAATGCTGTAAATAAAGTACCTGGCGTTCGTTCAGCACTAGTACGTGATATGACATCAGCGTTATATGCTAAAGAAGAATTAAATGCGAACGTCATTGGCTTTGGTGGACGTATTATTGGTGAGTTATTAATGTGCGATATTATCGATGCATTTATTAACGCTGAATATAAACCAACTGAAGAGAATAAAAAATTAATCGCTAAAATTAAACATTTAGAAACAAGCAATGCAGATCAAGCTGATCCACATTTCTTTGATGAATTCTTAGAAAAATGGGACAGAGGCGAATACCACGATTAAGGGACGACACATATGATTTTAACTTTAACATTAAATCCATCCGTTGATATTTCATATCCATTAACAGCATTGAAATTAGATGATGTTAATCGTGTTCAAGAAGTAAGTAAAACAGCTGGTGGTAAAGGTTTAAATGTAACAAGAGTACTTGCGCAAGTAGGCGAGCCAGTCCTTGCGAGTGGTTTTATTGGCGGTGAATTAGGTCAATTTATTGCTAAAAAATTAGATCATGCCGACATCAAGCATGCATTTTATAACATTAAGGGTGAAACACGAAACTGCATTGCAATTTTACATGAAGGGCAACAAACAGAAATTTTAGAGCAGGGACCGGAGATTGATAATCAAGAGGCTGCAGGATTTATTAAACATTTTGAGCAATTATTAGAAAAAGTTGAAGCAGTTGCTATTTCAGGTAGCTTACCTAAAGGATTAAATCAAGATTATTATGCACAAATTATTGAACGATGCCAAAACAAAGGTGTGCCTGTGATATTGGACTGCTCGGGTGCAACTTTGCAAACAGTTTTGGAAAATCCATACAAACCAACAGTCATTAAACCAAACATTTCTGAACTATATCAATTGCTTAACCAGCCACTTGATGAAAGTTTAGAAAGTTTGAAACAGGCAGTGTCACAACCCTTATTCGAAGGGATTGAGTGGATTATTGTGTCTTTAGGTGCACAAGGTGCATTAGCTAAGCACAATCATACATTCTATAGAGTGAATATTCCGACAATAAGCGTATTAAATCCGGTTGGTTCAGGTGATTCTACAGTTGCTGGAATTACTTCAGCAATTCTCAATCATGAAAACGACCACGATTTACTAAAAAAAGCTAATACTTTAGGCATGCTGAATGCGCAAGAAGCACAAACAGGATATGTCAATTTAAATAATTATGATGAATTATTCAATCAAATTGAAGTTTTAGAGGTGTAAATAATGTCAAAATCTAATCAAAAAATCGCATCAATTGAACAATTAAGTAATAACGAAGGTATCATTTCTGCATTAGCATTTGACCAACGTGGTGCTTTAAAACGAATGATGGCTAAACATCAAACGGAAGAGCCAACTGTCGCTCAAATTGAACAATTAAAAGTATTGGTTGCGGAAGAATTAACACAATATGCGTCTTCAATTTTATTAGATCCAGAATACGGTTTACCAGCATCTGATGCACGTAACAAAGATTGTGGATTATTACTTGCTTATGAAAAAACTGGATATGACGTAAACGCTAAAGGTCGTTTACCTGACTGTTTAGTAGAGTGGTCTGCAAAACGTTTAAAAGAACAAGGTGCAAATGCTGTTAAATTCTTACTTTACTATGATGTTGATGATGCTGAAGAAATTAACATTCAAAAGAAAGCATACATTGAAAGAATCGGTTCAGAATGTGTTGCAGAAGACATTCCTTTCTTCTTAGAAGTATTAACATACGATGACAACATTCCTGATAACGGTAGTGTTGAATTCGCAAAAGTTAAGCCTAGAAAGGTTAACGAAGCAATGAAATTATTCTCAGAACCACGCTTTAATGTTGATGTATTGAAAGTTGAAGTACCAGTAAACATGAAGTATGTAGAAGGCTTTGCTGAAGGTGAAGTGGTTTATACAAAAGAGGAAGCGGCACAACACTTTAAAAATCAAGATGCAGCAACTCATTTACCATACATTTACTTAAGTGCTGGTGTTTCTGCGGAATTATTCCAAGAAACTTTAAAATTTGCTCACGAAGCTGGTGCTAAATTCAACGGTGTACTTTGTGGCCGTGCTACATGGTCTGGTGCTGTTCAAGTATACATTGAACAAGGTGAAGATGCTGCTCGTGAATGGTTACGTACAACTGGTTTCAAAAATATTGATGACTTAAATAAAGTATTAAAAGATACTGCGACATCTTGGAAACAAAGAAAATAAGTATAAAAAGGGATTAATGCTATGAATAGAGAAGAAGTCCAATTATTAGGTTTTGAAATTGTTGCATTTGCAGGGGATGCACGTTCTAAGTTTTTAGAAGCATTGACAGCAGCTCAAGCTGGAGATTTTGCAAAAGCAGATGCATTGATTGAAGAAGGAAACAATTGCATTGCTGAAGCGCATAGAGCACAAACAAGCCTGTTAGCTAAAGAAGCGCAAGGTGATGATATTGCATACAGTGTAACGATGATGCATGGTCAAGACCATTTAATGACAACAATTTTACTGAAAGATTTAATGAAGCATTTATTAGAATTTTATAAAAGAGGGTGATGACAATGATGCAAAAATTGATCGCACAAATTGAAAAAGGGAAGCCATTTTTCGAGAAATTATCACGTAACATATATTTAAGAGCCATCCGTGATGGATTTATTTCTGCAATGCCTGTCATCTTATTCTCAAGTATCTTTCTATTAATTGCATACGTGCCAAATATATTTGGTTTTAAATGGGATAAAGGCATGGAAGCCATTTTAATGAAACCATATAACTATACGATGGGGCTTGTAGCATTTTTAGTAGCAGGAACGACAGCGAAATCTTTAACAGATTCATTTAACCGTAAGCTAGAAAGTACAAATCAAATTAACTTTATTTCTACAATGCTAGCAGCGATGTGTGGATTCTTGTTCTTAGCTTCTGATCCAGCCAAAGATGGTGGATTCTTAAGTGCATTTATGGGAACTAAAGGTTTATTAACAGCATTTTTATCAGCATTTGTAACTGTTATTGTTTATAACTTCTGTGTGAAGCGCAATATTACAATTAAAATGCCGAAAGAAGTACCGCCGAATATTTCACAAGTATTTAAGGACTTAATTCCATTTTCAGCGGTAATCATCATTCTTTATGCATTAGATTTAGTCATTCGCAACAGCTTTAAATCAAATGTAGCGGAAGGTATTTTAAAATTATTCGAACCATTATTTACAGCAGCAGATGGATGGATTGGTGTCACAATTATCTTTGGTGCCTTTGCATTATTCTGGTTTGTAGGAATTCATGGTCCATCAATAGTAGAGCCAGCAATTGCAGCCATTACATATGCGAATATCGAAGCGAACTTCAAGTTGCTTCAAGCTGGAGAACACGCAGATAAAATTATTACATCAGGTACACAAATGTTTATCGTTACTTTTGGAGGTACGGGTGCAACATTGGTCGTCCCGTTCATGTTTATGTGGATGACGAAATCTAAACGAAACAAAGCGATTGGACGTGCATCAGTTGTACCAACATTCTTTGGTGTAAACGAACCAATTTTATTTGGTGCACCACTAGTATTGAATCCTGTGTTCTTTATTCCATTTGTATTAGCACCAATTGTTAACGTATGGATTTTCAAACTTTTCGTTGAAGTGTTAGGAATGAATAGTTTTAGTGTGAATTTACCTTGGACAACACCAGGTCCATTGGGCATTATCATGGGTACAGGTTTTGGTTTATGGTCATTCGTACTAGCTATTACTTTGATTGTTGTAGATATTATTATTTACTACCCATTCCTAAAAGTTTATGATAGTGAAATTCTTGATGAAGAAGAAGGACGTAAAGAAAGTAATTCAGATTTAAAAGAAAAAGTTGCAGCAAACTTTGATACGAAAAAAGCTGATTCAATTTTAGCGGCAAGTGGTGTATCAGAAGATGCAGCTAAAGCTTCAAATATCACAGAACAAACAAATGTCTTAGTACTTTGTGCCGGTGGTGGTACAAGTGGATTATTAGCCAATGCACTTAATAAAGCAGCTGAAGAATATCATGTGCCAGTGAAAGCGGCAGCTGGCGGATATGGCGCACATATGGACATTATGAAAGAGTACCAATTAATCATTTTAGCGCCACAAGTTGCGTCTAACTATGAAGATATTAAGCAAGATACAGATAGATTAGGTATTAAATTAGCGAAGACTCAAGGTGCTGAATATATCAAATTGACACGAGATGGCCAAGCAGCCCTTGATTTCGTACAAAAACAATTTGAAAATTAAGAATAGGAGTTTTTCATATGACTAAAACATTACCTGAAGATTTTATTTTTGGTGGAGCAACAGCAGCATATCAAGCAGAAGGTGCGACAAATACGGATGGTAAAGGTCGTGTAGCATGGGATACGTATTTGGAAGAAAACTATTGGTACACTGCAGAACCAGCGAGTGATTTTTATAACAGATATCCAGTGGATTTAGAATTAAGTGAAAAATTCGGTGTTAATGGTATCCGTATTTCAATTGCATGGTCACGTATCTTCCCAAATGGATATGGCGAAGTTAACCCTAAAGGTGTTGAGTATTACCATAAGTTATTTGCAGAGTGTCATAAACGTCATGTTGAACCATTTGTAACATTGCATCATTTTGATACACCAGAAGTGTTACACAAAGATGGCGATTTTCTAAATCGTAAAACGATTGACTACTTTGTAGATTATGCTGAATATTGTTTTAAAGAGTTCCCAGAAGTAAAATATTGGACTACATTCAATGAAATTGGACCTATTGGTGATGGTCAATATTTAGTAGGTAAATTCCCTCCAGGTATTAAATATGATTTTGAAAAAGTTTTCCAATCACATCACAATATGATGGTTGCTCATGCAAGAGCAGTAAAATTATTTAAAGATGGCGGCTATCAAGGAGAAATTGGTGTTGTACACGCATTGCCAACAAAATATCCGTTCGATCCATCAAATCCTGAAGATGTTCGTGCAGCAGAATTAGAAGATATCATCCATAATAAATTCATCTTAGATGCAACATATTTAGGTAAGTATTCTCGTGAAACGATGGAAGGTGTGCAACATATCTTATCTGTTAATGGCGGTAAATTAAACATTACAGATGAAGATTATGCCATTTTAGATGCAGCCAAAGATTTAAACGACTTCTTAGGTATCAATTACTACATGAGTGATTGGATGAGAGGTTACGATGGAGAATCTGAAATCACGCATAATGCGACAGGTGATAAAGGCGGTTCTAAATACCAACTTAAAGGTGTCGGACAACGTGAATTTGATGTCGACGTACCTCGCACAGACTGGGACTGGATGATCTATCCTCAAGGTTTATATGATCAAATCATGCGTGTTGTTAAAGATTATCCTAACTATCATAAGATTTATATCACTGAAAATGGTTTAGGATATAAAGATGAATTTATTGAATCTGAAAAAACAGTTCATGATGATGCACGTATTGATTATGTAAGACAACATTTAAACGTTATTGCAGATGCTATTAAAGATGGTGCAAATGTAAAAGGTTACTTTATTTGGTCATTAATGGATGTATTCTCTTGGTCAAATGGTTATGAAAAACGATATGGTTTATTCTATGTCGATTTTGAGACTCAAGAACGCTATCCTAAGAAAAGTGCTTATTGGTACAAAGAGTTAGCCGAAACAAAAGAAATTAAATAATTAGAGATATTAAAAGGCCTATCAGTCGAGTGCTGGTAGGTCTTTATTTATAGAAAGAGATAAATTAAACATGCATATACATATTTATATATTAATCAATGGGTGACACACGATTGAAAGTTAAATAAGCAATCAATTAACAAACGTTAACGGACAACTTTCCAAAGTCATCTTAAAAGTTAATGATGTATTCAAAATCAACTAAAGGACATTTTTAATCACATCCTTTATACTTATATAAAAGACATGAATGGGAGTTAAAAGTGTGAAGAAAATTTTTGTAATTATTACGACATTGTTAGCGGTCGCTATTATTATAGGCTCTATTATTACGGTGGTGTTTAGTCAACGACAGGCACAAACATTTAAAATACAACAACAGCAATTTGTTAAAAAGCCAATTCCAACATTGTTCTTACATGGATTTGGTGGTAGTGCCAATTCTGAAAAGTTTATGGTGAAACAAGCAGAAAAAAGAGGGGTAACTAAAGATATCATCACTGCCTACGTTTCAAAGGATGGGGCAGTGACATTTAAAGGGAAACTAAGAAAAGATGCAGTGAATCCTATTGTGAAAATTGAACTTGAAAATAACAGACAAGGCTATTTGGATAAGAATGCTGCGTGGTTTAAAAATGTACTGACTAAGTTACAATCTGAATACAATTTCGATAAATTCAACTTTGTCGGTCACTCAATGGGGAACTTAACATTTGCACAATATATGATGACATATGGTAACGACAAGTCACTGCCACAGTTAAACAAACAAGTGAATATTGCAGGGACATTTAATGGTGTTTTAAATATGAATGAAGATGTCAATGAAATTACAGTTGATAAAGATGGTAAACCAAGTCGAATGAATCAACCTTATCAGCAATTACGCGTGCTAAAAGATATTTATAAAGGTAAAGGTATCGAAGTGCTAAATATTTATGGAGATCTGAAAGATGGTACACATTCAGACGGCAGAGTGTCTAATAGTTCTTCGAAATCATTAAAATATTTACTGGGAAATAGTCCGAAAAGTTATCGAGAATCTAAATATGAAGGTGAGCCTGCACAGCATAGTCAGCTTCATGAGAATGAAAATGTTGCTAATGAGTTAATCGACTTCTTATGGAAAAAATAAAGCAACTGCTAGTTTTTCGGGGGCAAAAAAGCTTGTAATATTAGAGCTTTTCAAAAATTATCTATTGTTTGAGAGTTTCCATAAAATGTCTAAGTCGTAACATTTTAAATTTATGATTATAGCAAATATAATGTGGTTGAAGTTACATGAATGAATCAGTGCTTAAGTCAAAATATAACAACTAAGAATGTATTTGCATACAGACATCACGAAGACACAATTCAAACTTAACGCTTAAGTAACAAATAAGTAAAAGTTTCAAATAAAGAAAGGTGATTAATGATGCAAAATAAACAAATTCTTTTTAACAAAATACCAGAAGGCATGCCTCAAGAGGATACATTCAAAATTGAAGAGATTGACACGCCTAAACTTGAGAGCGATGGTGTACTTGTACAAACGCTGTATATTTCAGTGGATCCATATATGAGAGGACGTATGACTAAGGCAGATTCGTATGTACAGCCTTTTGAAATTGGTAAACCGATTGTTAGCCATGTCGTTGCAAAAGTAATTGATTCGACACTCGCAGATTATAAAAAAGGAGATGTCGTTGTAGGTATGTTGCCTTGGCGAATCATTAATCATGTCCAAGCGGATCAAATTACTAAAGTTCCAACGACAGATGTACCACTTGATTTATATTTAAGTGTTTTAGGAATGCCAGGACAAACAGCATATCATGGTCTGCTTGATATTGGACAACCTAAAGCCGGTGATACTGTTGTGGTTTCAGCTGCATCTGGTGCTGTAGGTTCAGTTGTAGGTCAAATTGCTAAGATTAAAGGTTGCCGTGTAGTAGGTATTGCGGGTGGCGACAAAAAAGTAAATTATTTGACAGAGACACTGGGCTTTGACGCTGGTATTGATTATAAGAAAGAGGATTTTGCAGAAGCGTTAGCACAAGCAGTGCCAGATGGTATTGATGTTTATTTTGAAAATGTTGGTGGAACAGTTGGCGATGAAGTATTTAAGCATTTAAATCGTTTTGCACGTGTACCAGTATGTGGCGCAATTTCGTCATATAATCATCCTGAAGCCGATATCGGACCACGTATTCAAGGTACGCTTATTAAGAAGCAAGTAATGATGAGAGGCTTCTTGGTAAGTGAATTCGCTAATGCTTTTAAAGAAGCTAGTGAACAGCTTGCAACATGGGTTCAAGAAGGTAAAATTCAGTCACAAGTAACCATTGAAGATGGTTTTGAAAATGCGCCACATGCATTTAAAAATTTATTTACTGGCGATAACTTTGGTAAACAAGTTATTAAAGTAACGGAATAATAAAGTATACGTTTTAACAAACTAACTTTGTTAATTGACCAAAATTTAATAATTTTTTATCTAAAGTAAATTTGTTCAGCAACATGGTAGAAATAAGTCTAAAATTTAATACGAAAGTCGTCTGTAATTATTTATATATTCAAATGAAAAAGGAGTCATGATGCTGCGATATAAGCACACATGGCTTCTATTTTGTATAATAAGAAATAAGTTCATAAATGAGGTGAAACGATATGAAAATGATAGGATTTGAGAAGCCCTTTAAATTGGAAGAAGGAAATTTATTTAAAGTATACGAACAAAGAAAGCCAACGCCAGAAAACGATGATATCTTAGTCAAAGTAAATAGCATTAGTCTAAATCCTGTAGATACAAAACAACGTCAAATGAAAGTCACTCAAGCACCTCGTGTACTTGGGTTTGATGCTATTGGTACTGTTGAAGCTATCGGACCAGACGTTACATTATTTAGTCCGGGTGACGTTGTATTTTATGCTGGATCGCCAAATAGACAAGGATCAAATGCGACATATCAATTGGTGTCAGAAGCTATAGTTGCAAAGGCACCACACAACATAAGTGCTAATGAAGCGGTTAGTCTACCGCTAACTGGTATTACGGCATATGAAACGTTTTTTGATACATTTAAAATTTCACAAAATCCTTCTGAAAATATAGGTAAATCCGTGTTAATCATTAATGGCGCTGGGGGTGTAGGAAGTATTGCCACTCAAATTGCTAAACGGTATGGTTTAACTGTCATTACAACAGCATCACGACAAGAAACAACAGAGTGGTGTGAAAAGATGGGCGCAGATATCGTATTGAATCATAAAGAGGATTTAGTGCGTCAATTTAAAGAAAAAGAAATTCCATTAGTAGATTATATATTTTGCACCTATAATACAGACCTGTATTACAATACTATGATTGAACTGATAAAACCATTAGGGCATATTACAACTATCGTAGCTTTTAATGAAGATCAAGATTTAAATGCACTAAAATTAAAAAGTATAACATTTACACATGAATTTATGTTTGCGCGTCCAATTCATCGAACGCCTGATATGATTAAACAACATGAGTATTTAGAAGATATTACGAAAAATATAGAATCAGGACATTATCAACCAACAATGACACAAGTTTTTGAAGGTTTATCACCTGAAAACTTATATCAAGCACATCAATTGTTGGAAAAACAATCAATGATTGGGAAATTAGTAATTAATATATAGATTAGTAAGTAAAGTCGCCTTATGCAGAAAATACTGTATAGGGCGACTTATTTTTTGTGTCTAGCGACTATTGAATCTAAACGGAAATATGGCAACTTTGCAGGTATCAAATCAATAATGCATTAAAAAAGCATTACTTAAATACAATAAAATACTTTGTTGCTCAATGATAAATAATTTGAGTGTGTTTTATATATCATTTTTAAAAGATGAGGCATTATTAATTGTGTCTATATAAAATTACAAATGATTAAAATGTTGCAGTTATGGGTATGAACTTACCATTACACAGAAAGGGTTTGTATTTATGAAAAATAAATCAGTAAGTCTAGTGTTTTGGGTATCTTTAGTGATATGTACGATATTTGTTGCTTTTGGAGCAATATTTCCGAAACAGTTAGAAAAACTCACGCAAAACATTACTACATTTATTGCGCTACATTTTTCTTGGTATTATTTATTGCTCGTTTTAGTTATTTTATTTGTCTGTGTGTATATTTTATTTTCGAGATACGCAAACATTACATTAGGTGAAGAAGGCGAAGATCCTGAATTCTCATTGCCGTCTTGGTTTGCTATGTTATTTAGTGCTGGTATGGGAATAGGACTTGTGTTCTGGACAACGGCAGAACCAATCAGTCATGCCTTCAAATTAACGCCTATTCATAAAGCTGGCACGCAATCTGCAATTAATGATGCAATGCAGTTTTCATTTTTCCATTGGGGGATTCATGCATGGGCAGTCTATGGTATTGTCGCGCTTGTGTTTGCATATTTTAGCTTTCATAAAGGATATCCTGGCTTAGTCAGCGCTACA
Source organism: Staphylococcus sp. MZ3 (assembly GCF_018622755.1). NCBI lineage: Bacteria > Bacillati > Bacillota > Bacilli > Caryophanales > Staphylococcaceae > Staphylococcus > Staphylococcus sp. MZ3. The sequence goes on along the minus strand of NZ_CP076026.1, from coordinate 2,250,455 downwards.
TTGACGCCTTTATTAGGTGAAAAAGCAATGCGTGGCCCTTTAGGTGGTGCCATTGATGTATTGGCAGTCATAGCTACAGTAACAGGCGTTGCTGCAACATTAGGTTTCGGTGCATTGCAAATAAACGAAGGTTTACATTTTTTATTTAATGTACCGAGTAACTTCACGATGCAAGTAATCTTGATTGTCATTGCAACCATATTATTTACTTGGTCAGCATGGTCAGGTATCGATAAAGGTATCAAAACGTTGAGTAATATCAACATGTTACTTGCTTTTGTAGTACTTATTGGTCTTTTTATTGTTGGGCCAACGCTTTACATTTTAAATACATTTACGAATGGTCTAGGTAATTATATTGCAAATTTCTTTAGTATGAGTTTACGCATTCCGTCAGGCGGTCAAAAATTCCAATGGTTACAAAATTGGACAATCTTTTACTGGGCATGGTGGATATCTTGGGCACCATTTGTAGGTATATTTATTGCACGTGTGTCAAAAGGACGTACGATTAAAGAATTTATTCTAGGTGTACTTTTTGTCCCGGCATTAGTTTGCTTTATATTCTTTGCGGTATTCGGCGCGTCAGCAATTTACTTACAAGATAATCATATTGCCGATATTGCTAAAGCTGCGACAGAAACAGCAACTTTTGCAACGCTACAACATTACCCACTAGGTTTTGTATTAAGCTTAATTACTTTACTTGTTATTATGATTTTCTTTGTTACATCAGCGGATTCGGCAACTTATGTTTTAGGTATGTTGAGTTCAAGAGGTGATATTAATCCGAAGTCATTTGTCAAAGTGAGTTGGGGTATCATTATGGCATTATTTGCAATTATCATGATTTACACAGGTGGTACGCAAGCGATTCAAAATTTATTAATCATTGCTGCGTTACCATTTTCCGTGGTCATTATAGCGATGATATGGTCGCTTTTAAAATCTTTGAGTGAGGAGAAACCGAGAAATAGTAATAAGGTTTTAATTAAACATCGTGACCCAGATATTTTAGAATATCGTTCTTCAAAACATATTGACGAAAATTAATTAATAATGAGGTTTTATTTACAAAAACTAGGGAATATATCACTAAATGGTACTTCATCTTATATATTAAAAATAAATTTAAAGTTATTAATTTATTATGTTTAAGAAAAAAACTGATGGGTACATATTTAATATGTTTTTAAATTAACTTTAACTAAGGAGGTGTCGTTAGGGGTGAAACGACTTAAAAACTTTATCCTTGGCTTATTAATAGTAGTAATCGTGGGGTTCCTGTTATTCATGTATATCCAAGATGGACGTATAACTGAATATCAAGACTACTTCCTTCAATTTGAATGGTTCCAACCATTACTTATTTCACTTGCTGCACTATTGATATTAATAGGTCTTATATTAGTATTTAGTATCTTCAAACCTACGCATCGAAAACCTGGATTATACAAAGACTTCGATGATGGTCATGTTTACGTATCTCGTAAAGCTGTTGAAAAGACGGCATTCGATACGGTTGCAAAATATGATCAAGTAAGACAACCAAATGTAGTTGCGAAACTATATAACAAAAAAAATAAATCTTATATCGACATTAAAACTGACTTTTTCGTACCAAATAATGTTCAAGTTCAATCTTTAACTGAAGCAATTCGTTCTGATATTAAAAAGAATGTAGAATATTTCACAGAAATGCCAGTACGTAAGTTAGAAGTTAATGTGAGAGATCAGAAAACTTCTGGTCCACGAGTGTTGTAAGGGAGGTATATCATGGCTAACAATCATAACCAAAACGGACAAGACTCTACACAACAAGTGATTAATTTTTTAAAAGTATTTAAATGGAGAATCGTTGGTTTCCTAGCGTTTCTATTAATCGCGATATTATTCTTAACGTTAGGTTTTTGGAAAACAGTACTTATCATCGTTTTATGTTTAATTGGTGTAGGTATTGGGTATATGAAAGACCGTAAGCAAGATTTTATGAATTTTTTAAATCGATGGAGTTAATTCATCAATTTAGAATTTAATTAAAAAAATATAAAAATTAACAAGTAAAAGGAGAATCTATTATGACTGTAGATAACAATAAAGCAAAACAAGCATACGACAATCAAACTGGTGTTAACGAAAAAGAAAGAGAAGAGCGTCAAAAACAACAAGAACAAAATCAAGAGCCTCAATTCAAAAATAAATTAACATTCTCTGATGAAGTTGTTGAAAAAATTGCTGGTATCGCTGCACGTGAAGTTAAAGGTATCTTAGACATGAAAGGTGGCTTAACTGATACATTCACTAATGCATTCTCAAGTGGAAATAACGTTACTCAAGGTGTATCTGTTGAAGTTGGTGAAAAACAAGCTGCTGTAGACTTAAAAGTAATTTTAGAATATGGTGAATCAGCACCTAAAATCTTCCGTAAAGTAACTGAATTAGTAAAAGAACAAGTTAAATATATTACTGGTTTAGATGTTGTTGAAGTTAACATGCAAGTTGACGATGTAATGACTCAAAAAGAATGGAAACAAAAACACGAAAAAAATAATGAAAACAATAACCAAGAAAGACAAGGTTTACAATAAGTTATTCGATAAAAAGCTCGGCACTCAATTTAAGTGCCGAGCTTTTTTGTGATTTTTAATAATTTGAATATGGAAAATGTATTATTCTCTCATTTGTATAGATTGTATTTAATAAGTTAATGTAATCCTTGAGCTCACGATTAATAAAATTCTATAACCTTAATTATTTTCTCGATACAAAGGGTTATTAACTTTAATATAAGTATAATGATGTGCCTCATCTTCAAGACGCATTGTTGTAACACACTTATAATCTATAAATGGCGCGAACATGGTATCTTTAATTTCATTTATGCGATTCTCATTTACTTGATTAGATTTGTGTGTCGAAAGTACAAGTTGATCAAAAATGTTATCTAGTACATCACGAACGATATACCACATATGTGTTTCTAAGTTTGAATCATTTGATGCTTTAGAGATTGTAAGAATTAATTCGCCTAAATGGTTTTGAACGGTAGAATAAAAGGCTTTGTTAAACACAGACGTTTTTGAATCAGTAAGAATTCTTGATTTTTCATGGAAATGAGATGTACTGTATCCCATTTCATTTAGTTGTACTTTATCAATTCTTAAACCTTCAAAGTCTCTAATATACATCGTGTCCAATAGACCATCTTTCCGAAATGTTGCAATAGCATTTTGCAAGTGAGCCTCTAATGCAATGCCATATTTAGTAACTAGTGGGATTACGAGACCAAGCAATGCTTTACTATAAGTTTCAATCCACGATTTCGCCGATGATTCAAAATCAGACAATGATGCAGCTGATTGATAACGTTTAATCAATGTCACGATAGGTGATTCATTGTTAAATGGGTAGGTTGCAACTAAGCTTGAAGGAATCATTGGTGTGACTTCTTGTGGAATCATTTGGTATATGTTTTTTCTAAATAATGTACCTAATTGTTCACTTCGTTCAGTTTGATAGTCTACTTCGTCTTGCTCATTATAAAAATGAATACCAGTAACTTCATCAATAATTGTTGATGCATAGGACTTAAATATGACATCTTTCTCCAAAATATCATTTAAAATACGTGTCATTAGTGGACCATTGTGCGTCGTTTGTTCTGATAATGTACGAATTTCACCTGTAATATGAACGTTTGTCGACAATTTGATGTGTGGCGACATAGCTGGGTATTTAGGAACTAATGTTCTGAAAGATAAACCGGCATAATAATCCAACGTATGTTTTGCTTCAATGATTAATTCTTTATCTACTTCTGCTTGATAATCAGAATGTAATACGTCATCTAATTGCCATGGATGAACAATCATAATGTGATAATCATTAAAGTTAAACTTTGGCGTAAATTCATTTTCTAATTGTTTAATTAATTCCGGAAATAGTTGATGAACAGTTGTATCATAATCTTTAGACAGTGACATAGTCCGGCCTAATTTACTGTGAATCAGTACTATTTTCAACTTAATAGGTTGATTGAATTCTGAAGAATATAGGAATGTTTGTAATGCATTTAAACCTTTACGTAATTTAGCCCCAGGATGTAGCGGATGACCTTCAATAACGGCTTGCTCTGAACGCAAGTAACTATCTTCGCTATTTTCGATAATATTAAATAAAGGTGCAGAATCATGTTGCATTGACAGTGCTTGATAGCTAATTGCAAATGTCATATTAGTTGCACTGTTTATTAAATCTTGCTGAAATTGATCACTAGCAGCATTTTTTAAATCTGGTGCTTCAATTAAAATACACTCAAGAATTTCATTTGGATGGTGTACTCGTGTAATCGTATTTGTAATGTCATCTTTAATGTAGAAAGGGCCTTCAACATCAATTCGATCAAAGGCGTGTTCTCCAGTGATAGGAGCATATAATGTTTGCTTAGCTTGTGGGAACTGGATTTCTAGTATATGAGTCGTTGAGATATCTAACATAATCAAATCACGACTCAATATTTTCTTACTTTGAGTGCGCGCTTTAACTAAGTTTTCGCGATGCATTGATGTGACTAATCTCTGAGTGACTTTATCTCTTCCTTGTAAAATCATCTCTTTAAAAATATTAGCCCAATCGCTATTATGTTGTTGTAAAAATAAATATGTTTCTTGTTCTTCTTTGTTAAATTTTAATGTCTGTTCTTTAAAAATTAAGTTCAAGTTCATAATTCACCTCTATGAAATATTTTACAAAAGCAAGATAGATTTGTATAATCCATATTAATGATAATGATTCTTATTATCAACAGAATGCGGGTGTAAGTTTTATGACAAAATATTTTTTTAGCAGTTCTTTTCTACTATTTCTAGGTAATTGGATTGGACAAATAGGGCTAAATTGGTTTGTACTTACCACTTATCATAACGCAGTTTATCTGGGGATTGTCAATTTTTGCAGACTTGTACCAATATTATTACTAAGTGTGTGGGCAGGGGCAATTGCCGATAAATATGATAAAGGGCGATTGCTGAGAATTACAATTTCATCATCATTTTTAGTAACTGCAATTTTATGTGTGCTCACGTATAGTTTCACTGCAATTCCAATTAGCGTCATTATTATATATGCGACATTAAGAGGAATTTTAAGTGCTGTTGAAACACCTTTAAGACAAGCAATCTTACCAGATTTATCAGATAAAATATCTACTACACAAGCTGTATCATTTCATTCATTCATCATTAATATTTGTCGTTCAATAGGGCCTGCCATTGCTGGTGTCATATTAGCAGTCTATCATGCGCCAACAACATTTCTTGCACAGGCAATTTGTTATTTTATCGCAGTTTTATTATGTTTACCATTACATTTTAAAGTAACTAAAATACCTGAAGATGCAACAAGATACATGCCGTTAAAAGTTATTATAGATTACTTCAAATTACATATGGAAGGTCGACAAATATTTATAACATCATTATTGATTATGGCGACAGGTTTTTCATATACGACACTTTTACCAGTTTTGACAAACAAAGTATTTCCGGGGAAATCTGAAATATTTGGTATCGCTATGACGATGTGTGCCATTGGTGGTATTATTGCAACGCTAGTTTTACCTAGAGTACTTAAATATATTGGTATGGTAAATATGTATTATTTAAGTTCACTTTTATTTGGCATTGCTTTGTTAGGTGTGGTATTTCACAATATTGTCATCATGTTCATTTGTATTACATTGATTGGGTTATTTAGTCAATGGGCACGTACGACAAATCGCGTTTATTTTCAAAATAATGTTAAAGATTATGAACGTGGTAAAGTACTGAGTATTATTATGATGGATAGAGGTATGATTCCATTGGGAAGTCTGTTAATGAGTATATGTGCAGATGTGTTTGGCATTGTTAGAACTTTTTCAATAATGGGAATAAGTACTATATGCATTACAATGGTATTCTATTTTATAAATAGAAAGTTGAAGTTAAAGTTGGAGGAAAGTAATCATGGTATATCTTGAATGGGCAAAGGCAGATAGAAATATTCAATATCGTGTAATTAACGCCATTATTAAAGAACGTATTTACCCCGAGCAAACATTTATTTCGCAAAAAGGATCTTTAATTGAAATTCAGTATCATATGCATGTGTTGACTATTGAAATTGTTAGAAAAAGTGCATTAGAACGCTACGAGTTTACAGGTGATATTACTTATTTAAATAAAGGTGAAACGTCATTAATTATAACTTTAGAAGGTTTATTAGATGTGTTGAATCATGACTTTGATATCCCTATTTCAGAGCGACTACGCGAAGAGTTAATACACAGTCGAGATAGTTTAGTTGAAACATATAAGCAAATGTCTCACAGACAAACGTTAATAAGTCAAAGTTTTAAATTTTCAAGATTACCACAAGATATTAACTTTTTTTCATGGTTACAACATGTAAAAGATAGTGATAAGACAGATGATTTAACTTATTCTGAGAGTTTGGTACCAGAGGGGCATCCAACACACCCTTTAACCAAAACGAAATTGCCCTTAACTATGGAAGAAGTACGAGCATATGCACCTGAGTTTGAAAAAGAAATCCCTTTGCAAATTATGATGATTGAAAAAGACCATGTTGTGTGCACAGCTATGGATGGTAATGATCAATTTATTATTGATGAAATAATTCCTGAATACTACAATCAGATTCGTGTGTTTTTGAAGAGTTTAGGTTTGAAAAGTGAAGACTATAGAGCGATTTTAGTACATCCTTGGCAATATGATCATACGATAGGGAAATATTTTGAAGCATGGATTGCTAAAAAAATATTAATTCCAACGCCGTTTACAATACTTTCAAAAGCAACTTTATCATTCAGGACGATGTCTTTAATTGATAAACCATATCATGTTAAGTTGCCCGTCGATGCACAAGCAACAAGTGCCGTTAGAACAGTCTCAACTGTGACTACTGTAGATGGACCAAAGTTAAGTTATGCTTTACAAAACATGTTGAATCAATATCCAGGATTTAAAGTTGCTATGGAACCGTTCGGTGAATATGCAAATGTTGATAAAGATAGGGCACGTCAGCTTGCTTGTATCATAAGACAAAAGCCTGAAATTGATGGAAAAGGTGCAACAGTAGTTAGTGCAAGTCTAGTTAATAAAAATCCAATAGATCAAAAAGTTATCGTGGATAGTTACTTAGAGTGGTTAAATCAAGGAATTACTAAAGAAAGTATTACGACATTTATTGAACGATACTCTCAAGCATTAATCCCGCCTTTAATTGCTTTTATTCAAAATTATGGAATTGCATTAGAAGCACACATGCAAAATACAGTAGTGAACTTGGGGCCACATTTTGACATTCAATTTTTAGTGAGAGATTTAGGTGGTTCTAGAATTGATTTAGAAACATTACAACATCGTGTATCAGATATTAAAATTACAAATGATAGTTTAATAGCTGATTCTATAGATGCAGTGATTGCAAAATTCCAACATGCTGTTATTCAAAATCAAATGGCAGAATTAATCCATCATTTTAATCAGTATGATTGTGTTGAAGAAGCCGAATTATTTAACATAGTACAGCAAGTAGTAGCGCATGCCATTAACCCAACACTACCACATGCAAATGAGTTAAAAGATATTTTGTTTGGACCAACAATTACTGTCAAAGCGTTGTTAAATATGAGAATGGAAAATAAAGTAAAGCAATATTTAAATATTGAGTTAGATAATCCGATAAAAAAAGAGGTGTAGTACTACATGGCACACGTTAACATAAATATATCGAAGATTAAATATAACGCCAAAGTACTTCAAACAGTTTTTCAAAGTAAAAATATGCAATTCACACCAGTAATTAAGTGCATAGCTGGTGACCGTACAATTGTAGAAAGCTTAAAAGCGTTAGGTATCAATCATGTTGCAGAATCCAGATTGGATAACATAATTAGTATTGCAGATCAGGATTTAACATATACGTTATTGCGTACGCCTGCCAAAAAAGAGATTTCAGATATGATAGAAAAAGTTGATATGAGTATCCAAACAGAATTATCTACCATACATCAAATAAATGAAGTAGCAGAAGTTTTAGGAAAAAAACATAAGATTTTATTAATGGTAGATTGGAAAGATGGCCGTGAAGGTGTTCTGACTTATGATGTTTTAGATTATATTAAAGAGATTATTCACTTGAAAAATATCCATTTTGTAGGTTTAGCATTCAATTTTATGTGTTTTAAATCTGATGCACCAAGTGATGATGATATCTTTATGATTAATCGATTCGTCTCAGCTGTTGAAAGAGAAATAGGATATCGATTGAAAATTATTTCAGGTGGTAATTCGAGCATGTTACCACAACTTTTATATAATGATTTGGGTAAAATAAATGAATTGCGAATAGGTGAAACGTTGTTTAGAGGTGTTGATACAACGACAAATCAAGCGATAGCTATGTTATATCAAGATGCGATTACATTGGAGGCTGAGATTTTAGAAATTAAACCTCGAGTTAATACACAAACGCATGAATCATTCTTACAAGCTATTGTAGATATTGGTTATTTAGATACAAAAGTCGATAATATTTCACCTATGGATCAGCATATCAATATTTTAGGCGCTTCGAGTGATCATTTAATGCTTGATTTAAATGGTCAAGGACACTATCAAGTTGGAGATCATATATCTTTTTCATTAAATTATGAAGCACTTTCTCATTCGATGTATATGAAAAATTTACATAAGGTATATATTGATGATTCAAAGATTGATACGCTACTTCAAAATTTTGATGTGAAATCTCCTGCTATGGTAAACCAATATTAATATATTTATCAATAAGTCTAAGTTGACAAGTTATACTACATATCGTTTGCACGGTTGTATCATAATTGTTCAACTTAGATTTTTTGTATTTGTTGATTTATCAAATTAAGTGCAACAGTTCGTCACATAAAATTGCAACAGATAATATCAGCTGAATTACAGGGATAACGGTCATACTAAATGGTGTCAATTGTATTAATGCAAAGATGATATAGCAATGATACATTATCAATATTTTTTCTAAGGAAATGTGCTAATTGTAGTCATAATTACTAGAGGAAATATATAGTCATACATTTTAGTAATATAAAAAAGATTGAACGCTACTTGACAATGATAATTGTTATCAATAAAATAATAAATGAAGTTATACATATTAAGGAGTGGAACGATGAGAGGTCTAAAAACTTTTAGTATATTGGGATTAATAGTTGCCTTACTTTTAGTTGCAGCTTGTGGTAATACGGATAATTCAAGTAAAAAAGAATCATCAACTAAAGATACTATTTCGGTAAAAGATGAAAATGGTACAGTAAAAGTACCTAAAGATGCAAAACGTATCGTTGTATTAGAGTACTCATTTGCAGATGCATTAGCAGCATTAGACGTTAATCCAGTTGGTATTGCTGATGATGGTAAGAAAAAACGTATCATTAAACCAGTTAGAGAAAAAATTGGGGATTATACTTCTGTAGGTACACGTAAACAGCCAAACTTAGAGGAAATTAGTAAATTAAAACCGGATTTAATTATCGCTGATAGCAGTAGACATAAAGGTATTAATAAAGAATTAAACAAAATTGCACCAACATTATCATTAAAGAGTTTTGATGGAGACTACAAACAAAATATTAATTCGTTCAAAACAATTGCTAAAGCTTTAAATAAAGAAAAAGAAGGCGAAAAACGTCTTGCTGAGCATGATAAATTAATCAATAAGTATAAAGATGAAATTAAATTTGATAGAAATCAAAAAGTGCTTCCAGCAGTAGTTGCTAAAGCTGGTTTATTAGCACATCCAAACTATTCATATGTTGGACAATTTTTAAACGAACTAGGATTTAAAAATGCATTAAGTGACGATGTAACAAAAGGTTTAAGTAAATATTTGAAAGGACCTTACTTACAATTAGACACTGAACATTTAGCTGATTTAAATCCAGAGCGTATGATCATTATGACAGATCATGCTAAAAAAGATTCTGCTGAATTCAAGAAGTTACAAGAAGATGCAACATGGAAAAAGTTGAATGCAGTTAAAAATAATCGCGTGGATATTGTTGACCGTGACGTTTGGGCAAGATCTCGTGGCTTAATTTCTTCTGAAGAAATGGCTAAAGAACTTGTTGAATTATCAAAAAAAGAACAAAAGTAAGGTGGAAGTAAATGGCTATAAAAGAAATAAGTAGCCAATCTGCCATAAATCATAAAAGAAAAAGACGCACAACACTCACGTATATAGTGAGTTTGTGCTTTCTTTTTATTTGTATATATTTAAATATGGCGATTGGTTCTTCGAAAATTAATTTTAGCGATATCGTTCACTATGTTACTGGTCATACAGATACGAAAGCAACGTTTTTATTGCATAATGTACGTATGCCAAGGATGATTGCAGGGTTATTTATTGGCGGTGCATTAGCGGTATCTGGTTTGTTAATGCAAGCAATGACACGCAATCCGCTAGCATCACCTAAAATTTTTGGTGTCAGTTCTGGTGCATCGTTTTTCATTGTATTTGTGACGATTATCATTCCATCATTAGAATATTATGCATTATATTTAGGTGTGATAGGTGCATTTATAGGTGGTTTAACTGTTTATACGCTTTCAGGTGCTACGAAAGGTATGACACCCATTAAATTAGCATTGGCTGGTATGGCCATCCATTTGTTTTTTAGTAGTATGACCGAAGGTATTATTATTTTGAATGAGAATTCAAACGAACAAGTGATGTTTTGGCTTGTCGGTTCATTATCCAGTATGAAGTGGGATGAGATTTTAACCATTCTACCATGGCTTATTGGTGCTTTAATTGCAACGATTTTTATTGGACGTCAACTAACGATAATGGAACTAGGCGATGACATTGCTAAGGGATTGGGTCAAAATATAAATAAAGTTAGAATTATCATTGGACTATTAGTCATTATTCTTACAGGTATGTCGGTGTCAGTGGCAGGACCAATTGGATTTGTCGGCTTAATCGTACCGCATATAGTCAAACGCTATGTGAGTAAGAATTATTTAGTCATGATTCCATTAACATTTATTATAGGTGCAGATTTGTTACTACTATCAGATGTATTAAGTCGTTTAATTACATATCCTTATGAATCACCAGTAGGGATTGTGACATCATTCGTAGGTGCACTTTACTTCTTATTTATAACGATTAAAGGGGTGAAAAGAATATGATGACAACGAAAATTATACGTCGTTATAGTTTAATCACAATCCTTTTAATTGTGAGTATATTCATAAGTTTATGTGTAGGGTCTGTCATGATTCCATTAACATTTATTATAGGTGCAGATTTGTTACTACTATCAGATGTATTAAGTCGTTTAATTACATATCCTTATGAATCACCAGTAGGGATTGTGACATCATTCGTAGGTGCACTTTACTTCTTATTTATAACGATTAAAGGGGTGAAAAGAATATGATGACAACGAAAATTATACGTCGTTATAGTTTAATCACAATCCTTTTAATTGTGAGTATATTCATAAGCTTATGTGTAGGGTCTGTCATGATTTATCCGATTGATGCTATTAAGGGAATCTTTGCACAAGATGATTTTATTTTAAATGAGTATCGTATACCTAGAACATTACTTGGTATTATTATCGGTAGTAGCTTGGCTATTTCAGGTGCAATTATACAAGCTGTAATAAGAAACCCGTTAGCCTCACCTGATGTTATAGGTATTTCTAAAGGTGCCAGTTTAGCTGCTGTGATTATTATTATGATTTTTCCAACAGCACCATTGTTTGTATTACCTATAGGTTCATTCTTAGGTGCCTTTGCAGTAAGTTTATTTTTATCATTTTTAATTTCAAAATATGATGTTAAAGGTTCAAAGCTTGCCTTAATTGGTTTAGCAATAGGCGCAATATGTACGGCGATTGTGCAGTTCTTATTAATCAGAAATCCACTGGAAGCAAACAAAGCGCTTGTTTGGTTGACAGGTAGTCTATATGGTCATGATATGTCGAATATTTATACTATATTACCTTGGTTTTTAATAACGATACCAATCATCATTTTATTGAGTTATCAATTAGATGTATTGAATCTAGGTGATGCTGTTGCAACCGCACTCGGTTTAAAAGTTAAAACTATTAAAATGCTATTGCTAATTTTAGCAGTAATATTAGCAGGATCCGCAATTTCAGTTGTCGGTGGTATTAGCTTTTTAGGATTAATTGCACCTCATATTGCGAGACAATTAATAGGAAATAAAACATTACACGTTATTATCATGTCGGGGTTAATTGGTGCTATATTGTTAACATTTGGAGATGGTTTAGCCCGTGGCATTCATCCGCCACTGGATATTCCTGTAGGGGTTATCATTGCAATTATCGGTGCACCATACTTCTTAATATTATTACGAAGAATGAAATAACTAACATATGATTAGAGTTAAAAAAGGTTAAGTACGAAATCAGTAATTGTACTTAACCTTTTTTGAATTCATCTTGAAAAATTACAAGAAATAGCGTATATTTAATAACTGTAATTATTCATTATTTTGCATACATAAACATTTTGAAAGATATAATGATAAGGAATATGTTTGTTAACTGAATAGAATTCTGTATATACTTAAAACGAATACATAGAGAAATGGATTGATTTTATGGATAGCTTTTCAAGGAAAGAGATAGTCATTGGGAGACTTAAGTTTATTACGATGTCTTTAATTGGTATCTTATTATTTCTAGTACCAATTCCAGTCGAACAAGATGGACAGAAGCAAACAACGTTGCCCGTGGCATTTTTAGCAGGCGTGCTTAAAGATGTATTAGGTGGCGTAATGCCATTTTTAATTGTGACGATAATTACTTTATCGGGTATCATAACTCTGATTTGTTCAACTATTTTAAAAGATAAATTGAAACCTGACGGGCTAATGAACAATGCTTTTAACGTTAGAATTGGTTGGTTAATTTTACGAATATTAGCAGTTGTTTTTGCATGGATGACATTTTTACGAATTGGTTCAAAGGTCATTTACTCAGATGAAACAGGTGGATTATTGTTCTCAAGTTTATTGCCAACATTAGTGGCAGTATTCTTATTTGCAGCTCTATTTTTACCGCTATTAATGGAATACGGTTTGTTAGAGATGTTGGGTCCTATTTTTAGACCGGTTATGAGACCTTTATTTACATTGCCAGGACGTTCGACGGTAGATAATTTAGCATCATTTATTGGAGACGGAACTGTTGGGGTCTTAATTACAAGTAGACAATATGGTGAAGGATATTATTCTCGTCGTGAGGCAACAGTTATTTCAACGACATTTAGTGTAGTTTCTATCACCTTTGCAATTGTAGTTGCTGAAACAGTGCACATGCAAAATCAATTTTTTGCTTTCTATTTATCAGTGATAGTATCCTGCCTCGTTGCAGCAGTCATTATGCCAAGAATTTGGCCTTTAAATAAAATTCCTGATGAGTATGCTAAGGAGGTACCTGAAAGTGCGCGTACTGAGGCATTGCCAGAAGGAAAGACGGCATTGAGACATGGCTTTGATACTGCAACAGAAGTTGGTATTAAAGCACCGGGCGTTATTGACTTTTTTAAGTCAGGATTAAAAACAGTCATTGATATGTGGTTTGTTATTTTGCCTGTAGTGATGAGTATTGGTACTATTGCTACCATTATTGCGAACTACACGCCCTTTTTTGTCATATTGGGTAAACCTTTTGTTCCATTTTTAGAGTTAATGCAAATACCTGAAGCGGCACAGGCTTCTCAAACGATTATTATCGGTTTTGCCGATATGTTTTTACCTTCTATTTTAATTGAAGGTGTACAAAATGATATAACTCGTTTTGTTATTGGGGCACTTAGTATATCGCAGTTAATATACTTGTCTGAAGTAGGTGGCGTCATACTTGGTTCGAAGATTCCTGTAAGCATCGGCAAATTGTTTATGATTTTCTTGATTAGAACAATCATTACACTACCAATTATTTCTTTGATGGCACATCTTTTGTTATAAATATATGTGAAAAAGGACAACTGTTAAAATTATGGGAACAGTTGTCCTTTTGTATTTGTTTATGCTGGGTGTTGAATCAATTAAAAAAATCATTCATGAAGCCCTTACCATGAATGATTTTTTTATACAATTTATTTAGTTAATTCATTGTAAACTTTTTGATCATTTTGAGTATAAATAATGTATTCGTGGTCTTCAGTATCGATAATAACGCGATTCGTTTTACCAAATGTTGAGCCGATTCTAGATACATCTTTGCTGTCTAATTTAGGAACTGCATGAATATCTTGGTCTTGTGTAATATTTTTAATTTCACTTGTAGGAATTTTGATATCAGCAACTCTCCATTGAATACGCACTTCATTATTATCTTTCTTTACTGTCATTGCCATTATTCAAACACATCCTTTAAATATTTTGTAAATACATCATAAACGATTTTGTAATCGTTTTCAAGAGTTATGTGATACTTTTTTAAATTGTGTCATACTAATGAATTTTAACCCGAAAATATGTTCGTGTTTTTGTTAGGGATATGGTAAAATGTGAGTATTAAAGGAGAACAAATATGACAGGTAAAACACATGCTTCATGCGGCATGCTCGTTGGAGCGCTAACAACACAATATTTTCAAACGGATATTTTTTTGTCGGTTACGGTTATCATTCTAGCAACTCTAGCTAGCTTATTACCCGATATATGTCACACTCAAAGTAAGATTGGCAGAAGGTTTAAGGTAATTAGTTTTTTTGTGAGATTGATCTTTGGACATCGAACCTTTACGCATTCAATATTATTTATCGCAATCATAGCATTTTTATTGCAAATTATTCAGACGCCTAATTATTATATGGCAGCAATTATAATTGGGTTAGTGTCACATGTTATACTAGATATGATAACACCAAAAGGCGTGAAATTATTTTATCCGTTACCGTTTAATGTGAAGACACCGATCCAATTTAAAACAGGTGGACTTGTAGACTTATCTTTAGCTACTGCGTTAATGGTCGGAACAGTTTATGTTTTATTTCAGCCTTTCATCAATGATATAATAAGCAACTGGAATACTAAGTTTTTATAGAAAATAAATTATTAAAGGTTACAAACTCAGCAGGAGGCATAAAATGCTAGATAAAAATCAATTAGCTAAATATAAACAAGATCATTTGTGTGAATATGAAAAATTAATGAGTAACAATGAAAAAGAAGCACTTGAAGAGAAGGTAGCGTCATTAGATTTAGATTTTATTGCCAAATTATATAACGATTTATACATCAATAAGAAAACAATAGATGATGTATCTGCAGTTTCTGAAGTGAAATATGATATTAAATCACAAATGAGTGATGATGAGATTAAGCGTTTAGAGGAACAAGGACTTCAAGCTATTAAAGAAGGACAATTTGCAGTACTTTTGATGGCAGGTGGTCAAGGAACAAGACTTGGTTACAAGGGCCCTAAAGGTTCGTTTGAAATTGAAGGTGTAAGTTTATTTGAACTTCAAGCTAACCAATTAAAAACATTGAATCATCAATCTGGACATACGATTCAATGGTATATTATGACAAGTGATATCAATCATGAAGAAACTTTAGCTTATTTCGAAGCACATAGTTATTTTGGATATGATCAAGAAGCAATCCATTTCTTTAAACAAGATAATATTGTGGCGCTTAGTGAAGAAGGGAAGTTAATTTTAAATCAACAGGGTCGTATTATGGAAACGCCGAATGGTAATGGTGGCGTGTTTAAATCTTTAGACAAGACAGGATACTTAGAAGAAATGTCTAATAATGGCGTTAAGTATATTTTCTTGAATAATATCGACAATGTTTTAGTAAAAGTGTTGGATCCACTATTTGCAGGATTTACGGTAGAACATGATTACGATATTACTTCTAAAACGATTCAACCAAAACCAGGAGAAAGTGTTGGACGTTTAGTTAATGTCGATTGTAAAGATACAGTACTGGAGTATTCAGAATTAGATCCAGAAGTTGCAAATCAATTTAACAATGCTAATATCGGTATTCATGCATTTAAACTTGGTTTTATTTTAAACGCTGTAAATCGTGAGTTACCTTATCATTTAGCTATTAAGAATTTGAAGCAATTAGATGAGAACTTTGGTGTTATTGAACAACCAACTTTAAAATTCGAATTGTTCTATTTTGACATATTTACTTATGGAACTAGTTTTGTCACGTTACAAGTTCCTAGAGAAGAAGAATTTTCACCTCTTAAAAATAAAGAAGGTAAAGATAGTGTTGCAACTGCAACAGAAGATTTACGTAGAATGGGTTTAATTTAATGATAGGCGGTGACTATGATGTCCAAATCAACTAAAAAAAGTAATGACACAATCGTAGAAACATTTAAGGATATCATCCCTTTATCATTTGGAGAAGAAATTGGTAATGCGGCATCTCATGGTGTTGCAGCTTTGTTAACATTATTAGTGTTACCCTATGCGGCTGTGCACAGTTATATTGCACATGGTACGCTTGCGTCTGTGAGTATGTCTATTTATGTTATTTCTATCTTTATGATGTTTATTTCATCTACTATTTATCATTCTATGCAAAATGAAACACCTCATAAATATATTTTAAGGATTATCGATCACAGTATGATTTACGTAGCAATTTCTGGTACATATACGCCTATTTTGTTAACAGTTGTAGGTGGTTGGATAGGTTGGACAGTATTTATTTTATTATGGGGAACGACACTTTGGGGGATTTTATATAAATCCATAGCTGTCAAAGTTAACCAAAAGTTAAGCTTAATTGTCTATTTAGTGATGGGCTGGGTAGGTATTATCTTGTTACCAATTATTTTTATTCGCACATCATGGATATTCATATTATTCATTTTCTTAGGTGGTGTGTCTTATACAATTGGTGCATGGTTTTATGCACAAAAGAATAGACCATATTTTCATATGATTTGGCATATTTTTATTGTAATAGCATCACTATTGCATTTAATTGCAATCTTATATTTTATGTAGTCGTTTAGAAAAGCTGGGGGAAACTCCGCTTTTTTTATTACATAAATCATTCTAATAGGGGATTGTATTGTAATAGAATTATCGTTAAGATTTGAAAGTCAAAAGTGTTTATACATATGAAAACCAATTATTTGTAAATGAAATCTTATAAATAAATATATATAGAAGGAGGTATTTCATGCGATTAAAGTCAATCATAACTGTTATAGCTTTAATATTAATTATGTTTATGTCAGCGATTGAATCATCTATTATTTCGCTTGCATTACCTACAATTAAACAAGATTTAAATGCAGGAAATTTAATTTCATTAATTTTCACAGCGTATTTTATCGCATTAGTAATTGCCAATCCTATAGTGGGCGAATTACTTTCGAGATTTAAAATTATTTATGTGGCAATTGCAGGATTACTTTTATTTAGTATAGGTAGTTTTATGTGTGGTTTAAGTACTAATTTTACTATGCTAATTATATCACGCGTGATACAAGGTTTTGGATCAGGTGTATTGATGTCATTATCGCAAATTGTTCCAAAGTTAGCATTTGAAATTCCGTTACGATATAAAATTATGGGCATAGTTGGCAGTGTTTGGGGTATTTCGAGTATCATTGGGCCACTTCTAGGTGGTGGTATATTAGAATTTGCAACATGGCATTGGTTATTCTACATAAATATACCGATTGCGATCATTGCCATTATATTAGTTATATGGACATTTCATTTTCCAGAGGAAGAAACAGTTGCTAAATCAAAATTTGATACTAAAGGGCTCACGCTATTTTATGTATTTATTGGATTGATTATGTTTGCTTTATTAAACCAACAGCTATTACTTTTAAATTTCTTGAGTTTTATCTTAGCTATCGTTGTGGCAATGTGTTTATTTAAAGTAGAAAAACATGTTTCTTCACCATTTTTACCTGTGGTGGAATTTAATCGTTCGATTACTTTAGTTTTTATAACTGACCTTCTAACAGCTATTTGTTTAATGGGATTCAATTTATATATTCCAGTCTACCTTCAAGAACAACTAGGATTATCTCCATTGCAAAGTGGATTGGTTATTTTTCCTTTATCTGTAGCTTGGATTACATTGAATTTTAATTTACATCGAATTGAAGCAAAACTATCAAGGAAAGTTATTTACTTACTATCATTTACATTGCTACTAGTAAGTAGTATTATCATTTCATTTGGTATTAAATTGCCGGTACTTATAGCATTTGTGTTAATTTTGGCAGGATTAAGTTTTGGATATATTTATACGAAAGATAGTGTAATTGTCCAAGAGGAAACTAGCCCATTACAAATGAAGAAAATGATGTCATTTTATGGATTAACTAAAAATCTTGGGGCATCAATAGGTTCAACAATAATGGGATATCTTTATGCGATACAATCAGGAATCTTTGGTCCAAACTTACACAATGTGTTAAGTGCTGTTGCTGTAATTAGCATTGGGCTTATTGTTTTATGGGTCGTATTTTTTAAAGAACAGTCATCTCAATCAAAAGAATAGAATTATGATTAAAATTGATGTAGTGTAATTAAAGTAAGAAATAATAAATTCCCTAGATACTAGATAAATCGTTCAATATTTTATTAATAAGGAGGCCAATGATTGTGAATTATCTTAAACATAAGTTTTATAACTTGTTAACTACAATGATTGTTCTCTTTATTTTTGTACTTTCTGGTGCGATTTTTTTAACATTTCTAGGGTTTGGTTTATATGGATTAAGTAGAATACTTATTTATTTTAGGTTAGGTGACTTTACATATAATAGAAGTATGTACGATAACCTATTATATTATGGCAGTTATATAATCTTTGGGTACTTCATCATATTTGCAGTCGAGCATTTAATGGATTATTTTAGAAAAATGTTGCCTGAAAATGCATATTTTAGAGGCGCGACTTTTCATTTGATTTCTTACACAGTTGCAACAACGTTATTTTATTTCATCATTCATTTAAATTATGTTTATATCAATATCGATTTTTGGGTCATCATGGTTATTATAGGGTTCTTATATGTTTGTAAGCTTCAATTTTACCCTGAAAGTAAAAATTTAAATAATAGAAAATAGATATCTGAAGTTGAGGGCACATATGTGTTCCAACTTCTTTTTGTTCAATAGAAGAATCGATAATAGTGAGTCTTAGTGCTCAATTTGTGGTAAATAAGTTAAATAACCATTGTATGAGTCTGAGACATAAAATAAATTATTAGGCCCTACAATGTTATATTGTTAGTTTTTTAAGTACACATTAGCTGTGCCTAATGTGTAAGAACCAATAATGATTTAATATGTAGTGCTACTTTATCATTTGAGTACTACTCCCATTATGTTCATGGCTATATGTATTGAAGGGACAAGTGTATATCTGTTTTAAAAAGGAGGAATTATGATGGCTAAAGTTGAATTAACAACCCGGAGACGAAACTTCATAGTTGCTGTTATGTTGATTAGTGCGTTTGTAGCTATTTTAAATCAAACATTATTAAATACAGCGTTACCTAGTATAATGAGAGAATTAAATATTAATGAAAGTACATCGCAATGGCTAGTTACTGGGTTTATGCTTGTTAATGGCGTCATGATACCTCTGACGGCATATCTAATGGATAGAATTAAAACTAGACCTTTATACTTAGCGGCGATGGGGACATTTTTATTAGGTTCTATTGTTGCAGCCTTAGCTCCGAATTTTGGAGTTTTAATGTTAGCACGTGTAATTCAAGCGATGGGTGCAGGCGTACTTATGCCCTTAATGCAATTTACGTTATTTACATTGTTCAGTAAAGAACATCGAGGTTTTGCAATGGGACTAGCAGGTTTAGTAATTCAATTTGCACCAGCAATAGGCCCTACAGTTACAGGATTAATTATTGATCAAGCGAGTTGGCGAGTACCATTTATTATAATTGTAGGAATTGCTTTAGTTGCCTTTGTTTTCGGCTTAGTTTCAATCTCAAGTTACAATGAAGTGAAATATACGAAATTAGATAAGCGCTCAGTAATGTATTCAACTATTGGATTCGGGTTAATGCTATACGCATTTAGTAGTGCAGGAGATTTAGGATTTACAAGTCCAATAGTAATAGGTGCGTTGATAATAAGTATGGTTATTATCTATTTATTTATACGTAGACAATTTAATATTACTAATGCACTTTTAAATTTAAGGGTTTTTAAAAATAGAACATTTGCATTATGTACGATTAGTTCAATGATTATAATGATGTCAATGGTTGGACCTGCGCTGCTTATACCGCTATATGTTCAAAACAGTTTATCTTTATCTGCCTTGTTATCAGGACTTGTTATCATGCCTGGTGCAATAATAAATGGTATTATGTCAGTTTTTACAGGTAAATTTTATGATAAGTATGGTCCTAGACCATTGATTTATACTGGTTTTACAATTTTAACAATTACTACAATTATGTTGTGTTTCTTGCATACAGACACATCTTATACGTATTTAATAGTCGTATATGCAATTAGAATGTTTTCAGTTTCTTTACTCATGATGCCGATAAATACTACAGGAATTAATTCTTTGAGAAATGAAGAAATCTCACATGGCACGGCTATTATGAACTTTGGTCGTGTAATGGCTGGTTCACTAGGCACAGCTTTAATGGTTACATTAATGAGTTTTGGTGCAAAAATATTTTTATCTACATCGCCATCGCATTTAACTGCAACTGAAATTAAACAGCAATCCATTGCTATAGGGGTGGATATCTCATTTGCTTTTGTAGCTGTGCTTGTTATGGCAGCTTATGTGATAGCACTTTTTATAAGAGAACCTAAAGAAATAGAAAGTAATAGAAGGAAATTTTAAAATAATTATAGTAGTTGGTCTATTTAAAATAATAGGCTAACTGCTTTTTTTATTTAATAAAAAGTTTTATACTTTTAGTGATAGACTAAGCAAAAATTGTTATTTGCTATGATGTAGATGTCTTAAAATGATTAAGGGGGATTTGCTTTGTTAACGGTAGATCAAGTGAAAGAATTGGTAGGAGAAATTAAAGATCCTATTATAGATGTGCCTTTAAAAGAAACAGAAGGTATTGTTGAAGTTTCTATTAAGGAAGAAAAAGAACATGTGAGTGTTAAATTAGCAATGGCACAATTAGGTGGTGCACCGCAATTAGATTTACAGATGGCTGTTGTTAATGCATTAAAAGAAAACGGTGCGAAAACGGTCGGTATACGATTTGAAACATTGCCGGAAGAAAAAGTAAATCAATTTAAACCAAAAGAAGAAAATAAACCTAAAACGATAGAAGGCCTATTATCTCAAAATAATCCAGTCGAATTTATTGCAATAGCCTCCGGTAAAGGTGGTGTCGGTAAATCTACTGTTGCAGTAAATTTAGCCGTTGCCTTAGCTCGTGAAGGGAAAAAAGTCGGATTAGTAGATGCCGATATATATGGATTTAGTGTACCAGATATGATGGGTATTGATGAAAAGCCTGGAATTAAAGGGAAGGAAGTAATTCCAGTTGAACGTCATGGCGTTAAAGTTATATCAATGGCCTTTTTTGTGGAAGAAAATGCGCCAGTTATATGGAGAGGGCCAATGTTAGGTAAAATGTTGACGAATTTCTTTACAGAAGTTAAATGGGGAGACATTGAATATTTAATACTCGATCTTCCACCTGGAACAGGAGATGTAGCTTTAGATGTTCATACGATGTTACCTTCAAGTAAGGAAATTATTGTAACGACACCTCATCCTACAGCAGCATTTGTTGCAGCTCGCGCAGGTGCGATGGCAAAACATACGGATCATTCTATTCTTGGCGTAATTGAAAACATGAGTTATTTTGAAAGTAAAGAGACGGGTAATAAAGAATATGTCTTTGGCAAAGGTGGCGGTACTAAGTTAGCTGATGAACTTAATACTCAATTACTTGGGGAATTACCTTTAGAGCAACCATCTTGGAATCCAAAAGATTTTGCACCGTCAATATATCAATCAGATGATCGTCTAGGTAAAATTTATAGCTCGATTGCACAAAAAGTTATAGCTGCTACAAATAAATAGGTATAATATATGCTAAACGTACAAAATTACTTTTATTTTGTACGTTTTTATGTTGATTTGTTTTGGAATGCTGGTAAAATAAGTTCTTGTGTTAAGCAATAAACGCGTTGAAAAAGAAGCGGGTTGTGAACACAAAAAGTTTTAAAAAAGTTATTGACTTTAAATTCCAAAGTTGATAATATGATAAAGTCGTCAAAAACGACGCAGTTGTTTTTAAAGAAGGATTTCAAAAGTGTAAAACTTACCATTGAAATAACTATAAAAACAATATAGAATAAATAAAGTAATCGTTCAAAAAGTTATTGACTTCAAGAAACAAATGAAGTAGAATAAAAGAGATTGAACATTAATGAACATTGAAAACTGAATGACAATATGTCAACGTTAATTCCAAAAAACGTAACTATAAGTTACAAACATTATTTAGTATTTATGAGCTAATCAAACATCATAATTTTTATGGAGAGTTTGATCCTGGCTCAGGATGAACGCTGGCGGCGTGCCTAATACATGCAAGTCGAGCGAACGGACGAGAAGCTTGCTTCTCTGATGTTAGCGGCGGACGGGTGAGTAACACGTGGATAACCTACCTATAAGACTGGGATAACTTCGGGAAACCGGAGCTAATACCGGATAATATTTTGAACCGCATGGTTCAAAAGTGAAAGACGGTCTTGCTGTCACTTATAGATGGATCCGCGCTGCATTAGCTAGTTGGTAAGGTAACGGCTTACCAAGGCAACGATGCATAGCCGACCTGAGAGGGTGATCGGCCACACTGGAACTGAGACACGGTCCAGACTCCTACGGGAGGCAGCAGTAGGGAATCTTCCGCAATGGGCGAAAGCCTGACGGAGCAACGCCGCGTGAGTGATGAAGGTCTTCGGATCGTAAAACTCTGTTATTAGGGAAGAACATATGTGTAAGTAACTGTGCACATCTTGACGGTACCTAATCAGAAAGCCACGGCTAACTACGTGCCAGCAGCCGCGGTAATACGTAGGTGGCAAGCGTTATCCGGAATTATTGGGCGTAAAGCGCGCGTAGGCGGTTTTTTAAGTCTGATGTGAAAGCCCACGGCTCAACCGTGGAGGGTCATTGGAAACTGGAAAACTTGAGTGCAGAAGAGGAAAGTGGAATTCCATGTGTAGCGGTGAAATGCGCAGAGATATGGAGGAACACCAGTGGCGAAGGCGACTTTCTGGTCTGTAACTGACGCTGATGTGCGAAAGCGTGGGGATCAAACAGGATTAGATACCCTGGTAGTCCACGCCGTAAACGATGAGTGCTAAGTGTTAGGGGTTTCCGCCCCTTAGTGCTGCAGCTAACGCATTAAGCACTCCGCCTGGGGAGTACGACCGCAAGGTTGAAACTCAAA
Source organism: Staphylococcus sp. MZ3 (assembly GCF_018622755.1). Classification (NCBI taxonomy): domain Bacteria; kingdom Bacillati; phylum Bacillota; class Bacilli; order Caryophanales; family Staphylococcaceae; genus Staphylococcus; species Staphylococcus sp. MZ3. The sequence continues at coordinate 2,226,910 of NZ_CP076026.1, read as the reverse complement.
GGAATTGACGGGGACCCGCACAAGCGGTGGAGCATGTGGTTTAATTCGAAGCAACGCGAAGAACCTTACCAAATCTTGACATCCTTTGACAACTCTAGAGATAGAGCTTTCCCCTTCGGGGGACAAAGTGACAGGTGGTGCATGGTTGTCGTCAGCTCGTGTCGTGAGATGTTGGGTTAAGTCCCGCAACGAGCGCAACCCTTAAGCTTAGTTGCCATCATTAAGTTGGGCACTCTAAGTTGACTGCCGGTGACAAACCGGAGGAAGGTGGGGATGACGTCAAATCATCATGCCCCTTATGATTTGGGCTACACACGTGCTACAATGGACAATACAAAGGGCAGCGAAACCGCGAGGTCAAGCAAATCCCATAAAGTTGTTCTCAGTTCGGATTGTAGTCTGCAACTCGACTACATGAAGCTGGAATCGCTAGTAATCGTAGATCAGCATGCTACGGTGAATACGTTCCCGGGTCTTGTACACACCGCCCGTCACACCACGAGAGTTTGTAACACCCGAAGCCGGTGGAGTAACCTTTTAGGAGCTAGCCGTCGAAGGTGGGACAAATGATTGGGGTGAAGTCGTAACAAGGTAGCCGTATCGGAAGGTGCGGCTGGATCACCTCCTTTCTAAGGATATATTCGGAACATCTTCTTCAGAAGATGCGGAATAACGTGACATATTGTATTCAGTTTTGAATGTTTATTTAACATTCAAATATTTTTTGGTTAAAGTGATATTGCTTATGCGAGCGCTTGACAATCTATTCTTTTTAAAGAAAGCGGTTGTCAGACAATGCATTAAGAAAAATTAAAGCGGAGTTTACTTTTGTAAATGAGCATTTGATTTTTTGAAAATAAAGCAGTATGCGAGCGCTTGACTAAAAAGAAATTGTACATTGAAAACTAGATAAGTAAGTAAAATATAGATTTTACCAAGCAAAACCGAGTGAATAAAGAGTTTTAAATAAGCTTGAATTCATAAGAAATAATCGCTAGTGTTCGAAAGAACACTCACAAGATTAATAACGCGTTTAAATCTTTTTATAAAAGAAAACGTTTAGCAGACAATGAGTTAAATTATTTTAAAGCAGAGTTTACTTATGTAAATGAGCATTTAAAATAATGAAAACGAAGCCGTATGTGAGCGTTTGACTTATAAAAATGGTGGAAACATAGATTAAGTTATTAAGGGCGCACGGTGGATGCCTTGGCACTAGAAGCCGATGAAGGACGTTACTAACGACGATATGCTTTGGGGAGCTGTAAGTAAGCTTTGATCCAGAGATTTCCGAATGGGGAAACCCAGCATGAGTTATGTCATGTTATCGATATGTGAATACATAGCATATCAGAAGGCACACCCGGAGAACTGAAACATCTTAGTACCCGGAGGAAGAGAAAGAAAATTCGATTCCCTTAGTAGCGGCGAGCGAAACGGGAAGAGCCCAAACCAACAAGCTTGCTTGTTGGGGTTGTAGGACACTCTATACGGAGTTACAAAGGACGACATTAGACGAATCATCTGGAAAGATGAATCAAAGAAGGTAATAATCCTGTAGTCGAAAATGTTGTCTCTCTTGAGTGGATCCTGAGTACGACGGAGCACGTGAAATTCCGTCGGAATCTGGGAGGACCATCTCCTAAGGCTAAATACTCTCTAGTGACCGATAGTGAACCAGTACCGTGAGGGAAAGGTGAAAAGCACCCCGGAAGGGGAGTGAAATAGAACCTGAAACCGTGTGCTTACAAGTAGTCAGAGCCCGTTAATGGGTGATGGCGTGCCTTTTGTAGAATGAACCGGCGAGTTACGATTTGATGCAAGGTTAAGCAGTAAATGTGGAGCCGTAGCGAAAGCGAGTCTGAATAGGGCGTTTAGTATTTGGTCGTAGACCCGAAACCAGGTGATCTACCCTTGGTCAGGTTGAAGTTCAGGTAACACTGAATGGAGGACCGAACCGACTTACGTTGAAAAGTGAGCGGATGAACTGAGGGTAGCGGAGAAATTCCAATCGAACCTGGAGATAGCTGGTTCTCTCCGAAATAGCTTTAGGGCTAGCCTCAAGTGATGATTATTGGAGGTAGAGCACTGTTTGGACGAGGGGCCCCTCTCGGGTTACCGAATTCAGACAAACTCCGAATGCCAATTAATTTAACTTGGGAGTCAGAACATGGGTGATAAGGTCCGTGTTCGAAAGGGAAACAGCCCAGACCACCAGCTAAGGTCCCAAAATATATGTTAAGTGGAAAAGGATGTGGCGTTGCCCAGACAACTAGGATGTTGGCTTAGAAGCAGCCATCATTTAAAGAGTGCGTAATAGCTCACTAGTCGAGTGACACTGCGCCGAAAATGTACCGGGGCTAAACATATTACCGAAGCTGTGGATTGTCCTTTGGACAATGGTAGGAGAGCGTTCTAAGGGCGTTGAAGCATGATCGTAAGAACATGTGGAGCGCTTAGAAGTGAGAATGCCGGTGTGAGTAGCGAAAGACGGGTGAGAATCCCGTCCACCGATTGACTAAGGTTTCCAGAGGAAGGCTCGTCCGCTCTGGGTTAGTCGGGTCCTAAGCTGAGGCCGACAGGCGTAGGCGATGGATAACAGGTTGATATTCCTGTACCACCTATAATCGTTTTAATCGATGGGGGACGCAGTAGGATAGGCGAAGCGTGCGATTGGATTGCACGTCTAAGCAGTAAGGCTGAGTATTAGGCAAATCCGGTACTCGTTAAGGCTGAGCTGTGATGGGGAGAAGACATTGTGTCTTCGAGTCGTTGATTTCACACTGCCGAGAAAAGCCTCTAGATAGAAAATAGGTGCCCGTACCGCAAACCGACACAGGTAGTCAAGATGAGAATTCTAAGGTGAGCGAGCGAACTCTCGTTAAGGAACTCGGCAAAATGACCCCGTAACTTCGGGAGAAGGGGTGCTCTTTAGGGTTAACGCCCAGAAGAGCCGCAGTGAATAGGCCCAAGCGACTGTTTATCAAAAACACAGGTCTCTGCTAAACCGTAAGGTGATGTATAGGGGCTGACGCCTGCCCGGTGCTGGAAGGTTAAGAGGAGTGGTTAGCTTCTGCGAAGCTACGAATCGAAGCCCCAGTAAACGGCGGCCGTAACTATAACGGTCCTAAGGTAGCGAAATTCCTTGTCGGGTAAGTTCCGACCCGCACGAAAGGCGTAACGATTTGGGCACTGTCTCAACGAGAGACTCGGTGAAATCATAGTACCTGTGAAGATGCAGGTTACCCGCGACAGGACGGAAAGACCCCGTGGAGCTTTACTGTAGCCTGATATTGAAATTCGGCACAGCTTGTACAGGATAGGTAGGAGCCTTTGAAACGTGAGCGCTAGCTTACGTGGAGGCGCTGGTGGGATACTACCCTAGCTGTGTTGGCTTTCTAACCCGCACCACTTATCGTGGTGGGAGACAGTGTCAGGCGGGCAGTTTGACTGGGGCGGTCGCCTCCTAAAAGGTAACGGAGGCGCTCAAAGGTTCCCTCAGAATGGTTGGAAATCATTCATAGAGTGTAAAGGCATAAGGGAGCTTGACTGCGAGACCTACAAGTCGAGCAGGGTCGAAAGACGGACTTAGTGATCCGGTGGTTCCGCATGGAAGGGCCATCGCTCAACGGATAAAAGCTACCCCGGGGATAACAGGCTTATCTCCCCCAAGAGTTCACATCGACGGGGAGGTTTGGCACCTCGATGTCGGCTCATCGCATCCTGGGGCTGTAGTCGGTCCCAAGGGTTGGGCTGTTCGCCCATTAAAGCGGTACGCGAGCTGGGTTCAGAACGTCGTGAGACAGTTCGGTCCCTATCCGTCGTGGGCGTAGGAAATTTGAGAGGAGCTGTCCTTAGTACGAGAGGACCGGGATGGACATACCTCTGGTGTACCAGTTGTCGTGCCAACGGCATAGCTGGGTAGCTATGTGTGGACGGGATAAGTGCTGAAAGCATCTAAGCATGAAGCCCCCCTCAAGATGAGATTTCCCAACTTCGGTTATAAGATCCCTCAAAGATGATGAGGTTAATAGGTTCGAGGTGGAAGCATGGTGACATGTGGAGCTGACGAATACTAATCGATCGAAGACTTAATCAAAATAAATGTTTTGCGAAGCAAAATCACTTTTACTTACTATCTAGTTTTGAATGTATAAATTACATTCATATGTCTGGTGACTATAGCAAGGAGGTCACACCTGTTCCCATGCCGAACACAGAAGTTAAGCTCCTTAGCGTCGATGGTAGTCGAACTTACGTTCCGCTAGAGTAGAACGTTGCCAGGCATAATATTAATCCACAGTAGCTCAGTGGTAGAGCTATCGGCTGTTAACCGATCGGTCGTAGGTTCGAGTCCTACCTGTGGAGCCATGGCTCCTTGGTCAAGCGGTTAAGACATCGCCCTTTCACGGCGGTAACACGGGTTCGAGTCCCGTAGGAGTCATTATTTTGGAGAATTAGCTCAGCTGGGAGAGCATCTGCCTTACAAGCAGAGGGTCGGCGGTTCGAACCCGTCATTCTCCACCATTTTGATTATTAAATTATATGAATAAGCTGGAGGGGTAGCGAAGTGGCTAAACGCGGCGGACTGTAAATCCGCTCCTTCGGGTTCGGCAGTTCGAATCTGCCCCCCTCCACCATCTATATATTGGGCTATAGCCAAGCGGTAAGGCAACGGACTTTGACTCCGTCACTCGTTGGTTCGAATCCAGCTAGCCCAGCCATTAGAGCCATTAGCTCAGTTGGTAGAGCATCTGACTTTTAATCAGAGGGTCAGAGGTTCGAATCCTCTATGGCTCACTACTTGCACTTTCCATTTTTGGGAAGTGTTTTTTTTATGAAGTAATAAGATAAACAGATTATATGTGTAGCTATTGCTTGATAATGGTAAGCGCATACATTATTCTTTAATTACATAGAGCAAAGGGGGACGCTTATGACAAAGACAAAAGCAATTGATATTATAGGTGCACCATCAACATTTGGACAAAGAAAATTAGGTGTTGATTTAGGACCAACAGCAATTAGATATGCTGGATTAATTTCAAGATTAAAGCAATTAGACCTTGATGTATATGACAAGGGGGATATTAAGGTACCTGCTGTGAACATTGAAAAATTTCATAGTGAACAAAAAGGATTAAGAAATTATGATGAAATTATAGATGTTAATCAAAAATTAAATAAAGAAGTTTCAGCATCAATTGAAAATAACAGATTTCCTCTAGTTCTTGGTGGAGATCATTCTATTGCGGTAGGTTCAGTATCAGCAATAAGTAAACATTATAATAATTTAGGTGTTATTTGGTATGATGCACATGGTGATTTAAATATACCTGAAGAGTCACCAAGTGGAAATATTCATGGTATGCCTCTAAGGATTTTGACAGGCGAAGGTCCCAAAGAACTTATAGAATTAAATAGTAATGTAATCAAGCCAGAAAACATCGTACTAATTGGTATGAGAGATTTAGATAAAGGTGAAAGACAATTTATCAAAGATCATAATATTAAAACATTTACTATGTCAGATATTGATAAATTGGGGATAAAGGAAGTAATTGAAAATACAATAGAATATTTGAAGTCACGCAATGTTGATGGCGTTCATTTATCTTTAGATGTTGATGCTTTAGATCCGCTTGAAACGCCAGGCACTGGTACTAGAGTTTTGGGTGGTCTTAGTTATAGAGAAAGCCATTTTGCATTGGAATTACTGCATCAATCACATTTAATTTCCTCAATGGATTTAGTTGAAGTAAATCCATTGATTGACAGTAATAATCATACTGCTGAACAAGCGGTTTCATTAGTTGGAACATTTTTTGGTGAAACTTTATTATAAATAAATGATTTGTAGTGTATAAAGTATATTTTGCTTTTTGCACTACTTTTTTTAATTCACTAAAATGATTAAGAGTAGTTATAATCTTTAAAATAAATTTTTTCTATTTAAATATATGTTCGTATGACAGTGATGTAAATGATTGGTATAATGGGTATTATGGAAAAATATTACCCGGAGGAGATGTTATGGATTTTTCCAACTTTTTTCAAAACCTCAGTACGTTAAAAATTGTAACGAGTATCCTTGATTTACTGATAGTTTGGTATGTACTTTATCTTCTCATCACGGTCTTTAAGGGAACTAAAGCGATACAATTACTTAAAGGGATATTAGTAATTGTTATTGGTCAGCAGATAAGTATGATATTGAACTTGACTGCAACATCTAAATTATTCGATATCGTTATTCAATGGGGGGTATTAGCTTTAATAGTAATATTCCAACCAGAAATTAGACGTGCGTTAGAACAACTTGGTAGAGGTAGCTTTTTAAAACGCTATACTTCTAATACGTATAGTAAAGATGAAGAGAAATTGATTCAATCGGTTTCAAAGGCTGTGCAATATATGGCTAAAAGACGTATAGGTGCATTAATTGTCTTTGAAAAAGAAACAGGTCTTCAAGATTATATTGAAACAGGTATTGCAATGGATTCAAATATTTCGCAAGAACTTTTAATTAATGTCTTTATACCTAACACACCTTTACATGATGGTGCAATGATTATTCAAGGCACGAAGATTGCAGCAGCAGCAAGTTATTTGCCATTGTCTGATAGTCCTAAGATATCTAAAAGTTTGGGTACAAGACATAGAGCTGCGGTTGGTATTTCAGAAGTATCTGATGCATTTACCGTTATTGTATCTGAAGAAACTGGTGATATTTCGGTAACATTTGATGGAAAATTACGACGAGACATTTCAAACGAAATTTTTGAAGAGTTGCTTGCTGAACATTGGTTTGGCACACGCTTTCAAAAGAAAGGTGTGAAATAATATGCTAGAAAGTAAATGGGGCTTGAGATTTATTGCCTTTCTTTTGGCATTGTTTTTCTTTTTATCTGTTAACAATGTTTTTGGAAATATCTTTAACACTGGTAATCTTGGTCAAAAGTCTAGTAAAACGATTCAAGATGTACCCGTTGAAATTCTTTATAACACTAAAGATTTGCATTTAACAAAAGCGCCTGAAACAGTTAATGTGACTATTTCAGGACCACAATCAAAGATAATAAAAATTGAAAATCCAGAAGATTTAAGAGTAGTGATTGATTTATCAAATGCTAAAGCTGGAAAATATCAAGAGAAGTATCAAGTTAAAGGGTTAGCTGATGACATTCATTATTCTGTAAAACCTAAATTAGCAAATATTACGCTTGAAAACAAAGTAACTAAAAAGATGACAGTTCAACCTGATGTAAGTCAGAGTGATATTGATCCACTTTATAAAATTACAAAGCAAGAAGTTTCACCACAAACAGTTAAAGTAACAGGTGGAGAAGAACAATTGAATGATATCGCTTATTTAAAAGCCACTTTTAAAACTAATAAAAAGATTAATGGTGACACAAAAGATGTCGCAGAAGTAACGGCTTTTGATAAAAAACTGAATAAATTAAATGTATCGATTCAACCTAATGAAGTGAATTTACAAGTTAAAGTAGAGCCTTTTAGCAAAAAGGTTAAAGTAAATGTTAAACAGAAAGGTAGTTTAGCAGATGATAAAGAGTTAAGTTCGATTGATTTAGAAGATAAAGAAATTGAAATCTTCGGTAGTCGAGATGACTTACAAAATATAAGCGAAGTTGATGCAGAAGTAGATTTAGATGGTATTTCAGAATCAACTGAAAAGACTGTAAAAATCAATTTACCAGAACATGTCACTAAAGCACAACCAAGTGAAACGAAGGCTTATATAAATGTAAAATAAATAGCTAAATTAAAGGAGAGTAAACAATGGGAAAATATTTTGGTACAGACGGAGTAAGAGGTGTCGCAAACCAAGAACTAACACCTGAATTGGCATTTAAATTAGGAAGATACGGTGGCTATGTTCTAGCACATAATAAAGGTGAAAAACACCCACGTGTACTTGTAGGTCGCGATACTAGAGTTTCAGGTGAAATGTTAGAATCAGCATTAATAGCTGGTTTGATTTCAATTGGTGCAGAAGTGATGCGATTAGGTATTATTTCAACACCAGGTGTTGCATATTTAACACGCGATATGGGTGCAGAGTTAGGTGTAATGATTTCAGCCTCTCATAATCCAGTTGCAGATAATGGTATTAAATTCTTTGGATCAGATGGTTTTAAACTATCAGATGAACAAGAAAATGAAATTGAAGCATTATTGGATCAAGAAAACCCAGAATTACCAAGACCAGTTGGCAATGATATTGTACATTATTCAGATTACTTTGAAGGGACACAAAAATATTTGAGCTATTTAAAATCAACAGTAGATGTTAACTTTGAAGGTTTGAAAATTGCTTTAGATGGTGCAAATGGTTCAACATCATCACTAGCGCCATTCTTATTTGGTGACTTAGAAGCAGATACTGAAACAATTGGATGTAGTCCTGATGGATATAATATCAATGAGAAATGTGGCTCTACACATCCTGAAAAATTAGCTGAAAAAGTAGTTGAAACTGAAAGTGATTTTGGGTTAGCATTTGACGGCGATGGAGACAGAATCATAGCAGTAGATGAGAATGGTCAAATCGTTGACGGTGACCAAATTATGTTTATTATTGGTCAAGAAATGCATAAAAATCAAGAATTGAATAATGACATGATTGTTTCTACTGTTATGAGTAATTTAGGTTTTTACAAAGCGCTTGAACAAGAAGGAATTAAATCTAATAAAACTAAAGTTGGCGACAGATATGTAGTAGAAGAAATGCGTCGCGGTAATTATAACTTAGGTGGAGAACAATCTGGACATATCGTTATGATGGATTACAATACAACTGGTGATGGTTTATTAACTGGTATTCAATTAGCTTCTGTAATAAAAATGACTGGTAAATCACTAAGTGAATTAGCTGGACAAATGAAAAAGTATCCACAATCATTAATTAACGTACGCGTAACAGATAAATATCGTGTTGAAGAAAATGTTGACGTTAAAGAAGTTATGACTAAAGTAGAAGTAGAAATGAATGGAGAAGGTCGAATTTTAGTAAGACCTTCTGGAACAGAACCATTAGTTCGTGTCATGGTTGAAGCAGCAACTGATGAAGATGCTGAAAGATTTGCACAACAAATAGCTGATGTGGTTCAAGATAAAATGGGATTAGATAAATAAATACTGTATTACAAATAAGCCGATGCGTATGCATCGGTTTTTTTGTGTTTCTAGAAAAAATTTATAGTACAAACGTAAAATGATATAAACAAAATAAAAACAAAGTAATCAATATGTAATATAAAATACACTGGTACTCAATATATAATGATGATAAAATTAATTTTAATTAGATAGAGTTGCTTTGTGTTTTTAATGCAGATGCTACTACTTATCTTAACAGTTGATTAAGTGAAATCATTTAACAGCGAGAATAATCAACCAGGAGGATGACTTAATGAATTTATTCAGACAACAAAAATTTAGTATCAGAAAATTTAATGTCGGTATTTTTTCAGCTTTAATTGCCACTGTTACTTTTATATCTACTAACCCGACAACAGCGTCTGCAGCAGAGCAAAATCAGCCTGCACAAAATCAACCAGCACAACCAGCTGATGCCAATACACAGCCTAACGCAAATGCTGGTGCTCAAGCTAATCCTGCAGCACAGCCAGCTGCACCTGCCAACCAAGGACAACCAGCAGCACAACCAGCTAACCAACGTGGACAGGCTAATCCAGCAGGAGGAGCAGCACAACCAAATACACAACCAGCTGGACAAGGTAATCAAGCTGATCCGAATAACGCTGCACAAGCACAACCTGGAAATCAAGCAGCACCGGCAAACCAAGCAGGTCAAGGAAATAACCAAGCAACACCTAATAATAATGCAACACCGGCAAATCAAACACAGCCAGCGAATGCTCCAGCAGCAGTGCAACCAGCAGCACCTGTAGCAGCAAACGCACAAACTCAAGATCCAAATGCTAGCAATACTGGTGAAGGCAGTATTAATACGACATTAACATTTGATGATCCTGCCATATCAACAGATGAGAATAGACAGGATCCAACTGTAACTGTTACAGATAAAGTAAATGGTTATTCATTAATTAACAACGGTAAGATTGGTTTCGTTAACTCAGAATTAAGACGAAGCGATATGTTTGATAAGAATAACCCTCAAAACTATCAAGCTAAAGGAAACGTGGCTGCATTAGGTCGTGTGAATGCAAATGATTCTACAGATCATGGTAACTTTAACGGTATTTCAAAAACTGTAAATGTAAAACCAGATTCAGAATTAATTATTAACTTTACTACTATGCAAACGAATAGTAAGCAAGGTTCAACAAATTTAGTTATTAAAGATGCTAAGAAAAATACTGAATTAGCAACTGTAAATGTTGCTAAGACTGGTACTGCACATTTATTTAAAGTACCAACTGATGCTGATCGTTTAGATTTACAATTTATTCCTGACAATACAGCAGTTGCTGATGCTTCAAGAATTACAACAAATAAAGATGGTTATAAATACTATTCATTCATTGATAATGTAGGTCTATTCTCAGGATCACATTTATATGTCAAAAATAGAGATTTAGCACCGAAAGCAACTAACAATAAAGAATATACTATTAATACTGAAATCGGTAACAATGGTAATTTTGGTGCTTCATTAAAAGCAGATCAATTTAAATATGAAGTAACATTACCACAAGGTGTAACTTACGTTAATAATTCATTAACTACAACATTCCCTAATGGTAATGAAGACAGTACAGTATTGAAAAATATGACTGTTAATTATGATCAAAATGCAAATAAAGTTACATTTACAAGCCAAGGTGTGACAACGGCACGTGGTACACACACTAAAGAAGTTTTATTCCCAGATAAATATTTAAAATTATCATATAAAGTTAATGTTGCGAATATCGATACACCTAAAAATATTGATTTTAATGAAAAATTAACATATCGTACTGCTTCAGATGTTGTAATTAATAATGCGCAACCAGAAGTTACACTAACTGCAGATCCATTTTCAGTAGCGGTTGAAATGAACAAAGATGCGTTGCAACAACAAGTAAACTCACAAGTTGATAATAGTCATTACACAACAGCATCAATTGCAGAATACAATAAACTTAAACAACAAGCAGATACTATTTTAAATGAAGATGCGAATCATGTTAAAACTGCAAATCGTGCATCTCAAGCGGATATTGATGGTTTAGTAACTAAATTACAAGCTGCATTAATTGATAATCAAGCAGCAATTGCTGAATTAGATACTAAAGCTCAAGAAAAGGTTACAGCAGCACAACAAAGTAAAAAAGTTACGCAAGATGAAGTTGCAGCACTTGTAACTAAAATTAACAATGATAAAAATAATGCAATCGCAGAAATTAATAAACAAACTACAGCACAAGGTGTCACAACTGAAAAAGATAATGGTATCGCAGTGTTAGAACAAGATGTGATTACACCAACAGTTAAACCTCAAGCGAAACAAGATATTATCCAAGCAGTTACAACTCGTAAACAACAAATTAAAAAGTCAAATGCATCATTACAAGATGAAAAAGATGTAGCAAATGATAAAATTGGTAAAATTGAAACAAAGGCAATTAAAGATATTGATGCAGCAACAACAAATGCACAAGTAGAAGCCATTAAAACAAAAGCAATCAATGATATTAATCAAACTACACCTGCTACAACAGCTAAAGCAGCAGCTCTTGAAGAATTTGACGAAGTTGTTCAAGCACAAATTGATCAAGCACCTTTAAATCCTGATACAACAAATGAAGAAGTAGCGGAAGCTATTGAACGTATTAATGCAGCTAAAGTTTCTGGTGTTAAAGCAATTGAAGCGACAACGACTGCACAAGATTTAGAAAGAGTTAAAAACGAAGAAATCTCAAAAATTGAAAATATTACTGACTCTACGCAAACAAAAATGGATGCCTATAATGAAGTTAAACAAGCTGCAACAGCTAGAAAAGCTCAAAATGCTACAGTTTCAAATGCAACAAATGAAGAAGTAGCAGAAGCTGATGCAGCAGTAGATGCAGCTCAAAAGCAAGGTTTACATGACATCCAAGTTGTTAAATCAAAACAGGAAGTTGCTGATACAAAATCAAAAGTATTAGATAAAATCAATGCAATTCAAACACAAGCAAAAGTTAAACCTGCAGCTGATACGGAAGTAGAAAACGCATATAATACACGTAAACAAGAAATTCAAAATAGCAATGCTTCAACTACAGAAGAAAAAGAAGCTGCATATACAGAATTAGATACTAAAAAGCAAGAAGCAAGAACAAATCTTGATGCTGCAAATACAAACAGTGATGTAACAACAGCTAAAGACAATGGTATTGCTGCAATTAATCAAGTGCAAGCGGCCACAACTAAGAAATCGGATGCTAAAGCGGAAATCGCTCAAAAAGCAAGTGAACGCAAAACTGCAATTGAAGCAATGAATGATTCGACTACTGAAGAACAACAAGCAGCGAAAGACAAAGTTGATCAAGCAGTAGTTACTGCAAACGCTGATATAGATAATGCTACAGCAAATACAGATGTAGATAATGCAAAAACTACAAATGAAGCTACAATCGCAGCCATTACACCTGATGCAAATGTTAAACCTCAAGCGAAACAAGCAATTGCAGATAAAGTACAAGCTCAAGAAACAGCAATTGATGCTAATAACGGTTCAACAACAGAAGAAAAAGAAGCTGCTAAACAACAAGTTCAAACTGAAAAAACGGCTGCTGATGCCGCAATAGATGCAGCTCATTCAAATGTGGAAGTTGAAGCGGCTAAAAATGCAGAAATTGCTAAAATTGAAGCGATTCAGCCAGCAACAACAACTAAAGATAATGCGAAACAAGCAATTGCTACGAAAGCGAATGAACGTAAAACAGCAATCGCTCAAACGCAAGATATTACTGCTGAAGAAATTGCAGCGGCTAATGCGGACGTAGATAATGCTGTGACACAAGCAAATAGCAACATTGAAGCTGCTAATAGTCAAAATGATGTAGACCAAGCGAAAACGACAGGTGAAACTAGTATTGATCAAGTAACACCAACAGTTAATAAAAAAGCAACTGCACGTAATGAAATCACAGCAATTTTAAATAACAAATTGCAAGAGATTCAAGCTACACCAGATGCAACAGATGAAGAAAAACAAGCAGCTGATGCAGAAGCAAATACTGAAAATGGTAAAGCAAATCAAGCCATTTCAGCAGCAACTACTAACGCACAAGTTGATGAAGCGAAAGCTAATGCAGAAGCAGCAATTAATGCGGTAACACCAAAAGTTGTTAAGAAACAAGCGGCTAAAGATGAGATTGATCAATTACAAGCAACGCAAACAAATGTTATCAATAATGATCAGAACGCTACAAATGAAGAAAAAGAAGCAGCTATTCAACAATTAGCAACAGCAGTTACAGACGCGAAAAATAATATTACAGCTGCAACTGATGATAATGGTGTAGATACAGCGAAAGACGCTGGAAAGAATTCAATTCAAAGCACACAACCAGCAACAGCAGTTAAATCGAATGCGAAAAATGAAGTTGATCAAGCTGTGACAACTCAAAATCAAGCAATTGATAATACAACTGGCGCTACAACTGAAGAGAAAAATGCAGCAAAAGATTTAGTTTTAAAAGCTAAAGAAAAAGCGTATCAAGATATCTTAAATGCACAAACAACTAATGATGTTACGCAAATTAAAGATCAAGCAGTTGCTGATATTCAAGGTATTACTGCAGATACAACAATTAAAGATGTTGCGAAAGATGAATTAGCAACAAAAGCAAACGAACAAAAAGCGCTTATTGCACAAACTGCAGATGCGACTACTGAAGAAAAAGAACAAGCAAATCAACAAGTAGACGCACAATTAACACAAGGTAATCAAAATATTGAAAATGCACAGTCAATCGATGATGTAAACACTGCAAAAGATAATGCAATTCAAGCAATTGACCCAATTCAAGCATCAACAGATGTTAAAACGAATGCAAGAGCAGAATTGCTAACTGAAATGCAAAATAAAATAACTGAAATACTTAATAATAATGAGACTACTAATGAAGAAAAAGGTAACGATATTGGACCAGTTAGAGCAGCATATGAAGAAGGTTTAAATAATATTAATGCAGCAACTACTACAGGTGATGTAACTACTGCTAAAGATACAGCAGTACAAAAAGTTCAACAACTTCATGCAAATCCTGTTAAGAAACCAGCAGGTAAAAAAGAATTAGATCAAGCTGCAGCTGATAAGAAAACACAAATAGAACAAACACCAAATGCATCACAACAAGAAATTAATGATGCAAAACAAGAAGTTGATACTGAATTAAATCAAGCGAAAACAAATGTCGATCAATCATCAACAAATGAATATGTTGATAATGCAGTTAAAGAAGGAAAAGCTAAAATTAATGCAGTTAAAACATTTAGTGAGTACAAAAAAGATGCTTTAGCTAAAATTGAAGATGCATATAATGCTAAAGTAAACGAAGCGGATAACTCTAACGCATCGACTTCAAGTGAAATTGCTGAAGCGAAACAAAAACTTGCTGAATTAAAACAAACTGCGGATCAAAATGTTAATCAAGCTACTTCTAAAGATGACATTGAAGTTCAAATTCATAATGACTTAGATAATATTAACGATTACACAATTCCAACAGGTAAAAAAGAATCAGCTACAACAGATTTATATGCTTATGCAGATCAGAAGAAAAATAATATTTCAGCTGACACTAATGCAACACAAGATGAAAAGCAACAAGCAATTAAGCAAGTTGACCAAAATGTTCAAACTGCATTAGAAAACATTAATAATGGTGTGGATAATGGTGACGTTGATGATGCATTAACACAAGGTAAAGCAGCAATTGATACTATTCAAGTAGATGCTACTGTTAAACCTAAAGCGAACCAAGCTATTGAAGCTAAAGCAGAAGATACGAAAGAATCAATTGATCATAGTGACCAGTTAACTGCTGAAGAAAAAACTGAAGCATTAGCAATGATTAAACAAATTACAGATCAAGCTAAACAAGGTATTACTGATGCAACAACAACTGCTGAAGTTGAAAAAGCGAAAGCTCAAGGACTTGAGGCATTTGATAACATTCAAATTGACTCAACAGAAAAACAAAAAGCTATCGAAGAATTAGAAACTGCACTAGACCAGATTGAAGCAGGTGTAAATGTCGACGCTGATGCTACAACTGAAGAAAAAGAAGCGTTTACGAATGCTTTAGAAGACATTTTATCAAAAGCAACTGAAGATATTTCTGATCAAACTACAAATGCAGAAATCGCTACTGTCAAAAATAGTGCGCTTGAACAACTTAAAGCACAACGTATTAATCCAGTAGTTAAGAAAAATGCTTTGGAAGCAATTAGAGAAGTGGTTAACAAGCAAATAGAAATAATTAAAAATGCAGATGCAGATGCATCGGCGAAAGAAATTGCACGTACAGATTTAGGTAGATATTTTGACAGATTTGCTGATAAATTAGATAAAACACAAACAAATACAGAGGTTGCTGAATTACAAAATGTAACGATACCTGCAATTGAAGCGATTGTGCCTCAGAATGATCCAGATGCTAATGATACTAATAATGGTACAGATAATAATGATGCAACAGCAAATTCAAATGCTAATGCAACACCAGAAAACACTGGACAACCTAACGTATCTGAGACGACAGATAATGGCAAAGCAGACGCTTCTCCGACAACACCAAATAATAGTGATGCGGCAACAGGTGAAACAACAGTAACATCAGCAACTGATGATGCAAAGGATAAACCGCAAGCTAATAACAATTCTAGTGCAGATGCATCAACAAACAGTCCGACAATGGATAACGATGTAACTAGTAAACCAGAAGTAGAATCAACTAATAACGGCACAACTGATAAACCTGTAACAGAAACAGATAATGCAACGCCAGCAGAAAGCACAACAAATAACAATAGTACAACTACAGCAACAAACGAGAATGCACCAACAGGATCAACAGCAACGGCTCCAACAACTGCGAGCACAGAAGCAGCATCATCTGCTGATAGCAAAGATAATGCATCTGTAAATGATTCAAAACAAAATGCTGAAGTAAATAATAGTGCTGAATCTCAATCAACTAATGGCAAGGTTGCACAACCAAAATCTGAAAATAAAGCTAAGGCAGAAAAAGATGGTAGAGATTCAACAAATCAAAGTATGGTTGAATCAACAACTGAAACATTGCCTTCAGCAGACATAACAGAACCAAATGTACCTTCTAATACATCAAAAGATAAAGAAGAAAGTACGACAAATCAAACTGATGCAGGACAACTTAAGTCTGAAACTAACGTTGCATCTAACGAAGCAGATAAATCGCCAAGCAAAGCTGATACTGAAGTTTCGAATAAACCATCAACATCTGCATCTTCTGAAGCAAAAGATAAAATGACTTCAACTAATGTTAGCCAAAAAGATGATACGGCAACAGCAGATACTAATGATACGCAAACATCAGTTGGCCCAGTTGCAAACAATAAAGCTAAAGATATGCAAACTAATGATACGCAAAAATCAGTTGGTTCAGCTGCAAACAATAAAGCTACGCAAAACGACGGTGCCAATGCATCTCCAGCAACAGTTTCAAATGGTAGTCATAGTATGCATCAAGATATGCTTAATGTAACTAAGCCTGAAGAAAACAAAGCAAATGCAAAATCAGACCAACAAGGAAAAGTTAATAAGCCTAAACAACAAGCTAAAACTTTACCAGATACTGGTATGTCACATAATGACGATTTACCATATGCTGAATTAGCTCTAGGTGCAGGTATGGCATTCTTAATTAGAAGATTCACTAAGAAAGACCAACAAACTGAAGAATAAAATTTATTCAAGAATGTGAACATCTAGTTATTTCATAGGGAAATATTCCTTACTAAGTAACCAAGTCTAACAGTTAATATGAATTTGTTTTAGTAATGACCAATAGCAATTGAATAGGTCGCTGTGGCTCGAAAATAAAACAAATTATTAACGCAAAAATACTCCTTTCAT
This sequence comes from Staphylococcus sp. MZ3, assembly GCF_018622755.1. Taxonomy (NCBI): domain Bacteria; kingdom Bacillati; phylum Bacillota; class Bacilli; order Caryophanales; family Staphylococcaceae; genus Staphylococcus; species Staphylococcus sp. MZ3. The sequence continues at coordinate 2,209,806 of NZ_CP076026.1, read as the reverse complement.
ACATAACACAAGTTAAGTGTCTATGTTGAAGGGAGTATTTTTTATGTTCAGAAATTTAATATTGTTAATTCAACGGAACTACTACATTATTACTGATTGTTAACGAATAACGTTGGAAACTTCTTGTTTCAAACAAAGCTCAATAAATTATGAAAGTGAATTGTACGCTTCAATTATTTCATCGGCTAAGCCATCGTCAACTTTAGCATATTCGCTTAAAAACGCTTTTAAACCGTGTTCTTTAATGTAATTATTTTTCTCAACAGTTTCTTGGTCTGCTGTATCATCATACTTCAATAACAATGCAGCTGTATTTAATAAACCAGTGCGTTCTAAATCTTTATTATAAAGATATGTTAATGGTTTTATAATTCTATCTTTAGGGCCAATTTTACGTAACGTACCTCGTCCGACACGTGTCACTTCATCAGATAAATAAGAATTGTTGAAACGGTCTATTATTTTTTCAACATAACCAGCTTGTTCCGCTTCAGTAAAATCAAATTCATTAGTAATATATTGACTTGTTTCAGCTAAAACACGGCGTAAGCCAGCTTCAATTGAACTATCTTTTACAGCGTCTAATACGGTAGCTTTACCTGCAAATTTACCAGCATACGCTAAATATGCATGTCCTGTATTCACAGTTAATAATTTACGCTCAATATATGGTGTTAAATCATCAACATATTTAATATGATTTAGTTCTGGACCATACCATGCATCTTTTTCAACAACCCATTCGTAAAATGGCTCAACCATAACGTCTAATATATTTTCATTCTTTTGTAATGGTACAATTCTATCAACTGCTGAGTTAGCAAAATGAATATTGTTACCAAGAGGGCCAGTAATATCAAGTACTGCTTTTTTCAATGTATCAGTTGCCATAATAGCATTCTCACAAGCAACAATATTAACATGGTTTGTTTTTTCTTTTAAGAAAGGCGCAAAAGATTTAGCAATAATAGGTAGTATGTTAACACCAACAGCTGTTGTAATAATATCAGCTTCTAGAATTGCTTGTTTCAACGCTTCAGAAGGTTGCATTGAATTAATTGCATCAACATTATTCACGCGCGTCGTTGTTTTAGACTCATCAGCTAAAATAACATCGTATTGATGATCATGAGCTAAAGCATTAATGATTTCTTCATTGACGTCTGCAAATGTTACTTTAACATTGTTGTCTGCAAGAATATAACCAATGAAACCACGACCTATGTTACCAGCACCAAAGTGAACTGCTTTCATTATGCATCTGCCTCCTCGAATACTTGTTTAATTTCTTCTGCAGATTTTGCTTGAACGATACGATCCACATTTTCTTCTTCGCTAAATGTAATTGCAATTTTAGATAACAAGTCTAAATGTTCGCCATCTTTACCAGCAATTCCCACGACAACTTTAACTACTTCGCCATCCCAGTCAACGCCTTCAGGGATTTGTAATAATGTTAAACCTGAGTGAATCACATTTGTTTTAGCTTCATCTGTGCCATGAGGAATTGCTAAGCCATTTCCCATAAATGTTGATACGACTTGCTCACGATCTTTCATTGCTTGAATATAAGCATCTGTTACAGCACCACTATCAACTAAGGCTTTACCTGCTTTTTCAATTGCTTCATTTTGGCTGTTAACATTTACATTTAAAAAGATATTGTCATTACTAAATAATTCGCTCATTTTGTACACTCCTAAATAAATTGTTTTTTAATTCGTTCTAAAAATTTGTTTCTTAATAATGTTTCAAGTTCCTGTGGATTTTCCATAAAAGTATCAATAGATTCTAATTTCAAACTTAAAAATTCGGACAAGTCACTTACCAGTGATGCCATAAAATCATTGTCAGGAATAAACATGGAAATCATATATTTAATTGTTTGATTGTCATTTTGAATACTAGGCAATGTTAATGGTTCTTCTAAAACTGTGATTAGAATCATAGGGTGTTTAATCATATTGTCTCTTAGGTGTGGTATCGCAACAGGATATGGACTTAATATCCATCCTGGATTGTCAATCAATCGTTGCTCTAGTAGTTCAGCGAATGACGTTGGATCGTTTATTACATCGCATTGATATAGATAATCTGCGATATATGTTTGCCACTGTTTAACTTCGGTACTAACTATTTTCACTGAATCAAGCAAAGTTAAACCCGAACGCATATGATGCATTAATTGTTCTGATTTTTCGTCACTTAAATGTTTTTCGAAAACTGAAGTTAAGTATGAAGTTTGTTCATTTTCAAAAGATGTGTTGCCATCAACATCTTTCGTTTCAACATGAACATCATCCTTATCAATCATGTTTGATGATTTATCATGCGTCTCTTGGAACGTAGACTTTGTATTTAAAAACTGTGCGACATAACTGATATCACTATCTGGTAATAATGGGTTTACCGTTAAATAGGGGGAGTCGATGTCTAAATTCACAGTAGAAATAATGCCATCATATTGACTTAAATCTAGTGACTTCAAATCGCTGACTGATGCTTGTGTAATACGCTCAATCTCACTAAAAACTTGCTCTAGACGAGTTGATAATAGACGACTAGTTCCCATACCACTGCTGCAAACGACTAATATGTTTAAAAATCGATTACCTTGGTTTTTAATCGAGCCACCAAAGTGTAAAACTATAAAAGCAATTTCACTCTCTGGAAAAATCAAATCAGGCCAACAATCATTTAAAGCTAATCTTACATTTTCAAATAGTCTTGGATATTTGAACTTAATCATGTCTGTTAACGGATTATAGGTCTCGATATTAGCTTGCAAACGATTGATTGCAGGATTAAGGTGTAGCGTCAGTCCATCTACTAAAGTATCCAAATCTGCAAATGTCATACCGGAAATCATTTCTACTTTGTTAACAAACGCTTTAATTTTGTTTTCTTCACAACGATTATTTAATGATGTATCATTAAGATTTTTTCGTTTAGCTCCACGTAAATGGATAGTAATGAAAGCAATTTCTGCCTGATTAAACGTGACGTCATATATTTGACCAAGTTTATCAGCAAGTTCGCTTGCTACTTTGTGTTCAAATGTGTTTTGTACAGAATCATAAATATCATCGTTTAATGCGACATACTCTCCATTTTTTATACGTGAAATGGATAGCACGATATGGACAGTTAAAGTTAAATAACTTGATTCGGTAAGTTGGTAGGGTAAGGCACTTAGGTAGTCCATTAATAGTCTTTCAACATTAAAAATACGCTCTAAGTCAACAAAGTCTTTGTGGATTTGATTTAATGAATGAAAGACAAAATGATTTTCAATTACTGAATAAACGCTAGTACTATTTAAGTTATTCACCATCAATTGACTTAAAAATTCACGTTTCTTTGATTCAGTACCTACCAAGTAAATGCCTTCGCCACGCTTTCGAGATAAAGATAGTTGGTACTTATTTAAATCAAGCTCTAAATCATCTAACATCTTTGCTAAAGTCTGGACAGAAACGCCAATTTCTTGCGCTAAACTATATTGTTTAACTGGCTCCTTGGCTTGTATCAAAGCGTATATAATAATTACTTTCTGCTCTTCAACAGATAAGTCAATGGTTTGATGTTGTGCAATCGATTGCTTCAAATCGTTTAAATCAGAATCTGCGCCAGCAATGCGTAGCCCTTTTTTGTTTGCGCGTTCTAAAGTTAATGAAAATGAAGTTAAATATGCTTCAACACCTTTTAATTCACGGTGAATAGTACGAGAGGACACCGCAAGTTGCTGAGCAATGTCGTGTATAGTGATATATTGACCGTGGTACTTAATCAATAGGGCTATCATTTCTTTTTCACGTGTACTCAATAACATGGCGGTATCCTCCATTTTTTAATTTATTTAATTATTATGCTTGATCATCTTTTTTTAGATTATTTAAAAGTTCTTCATATCTTGGTGAATTAAGGAAATTATCCACTGAAATATGGATGGCATTTGGTGTTTGTTTAATAGCACGATCAGTTAGTTTTTTCTGAGTGATAACTAATTGAGCATCTTTTGGCAATTGATTAATCGCAGTATTTGTAACTGTAATATCATTAATGCCCGCCTTTTTAAATTTATTACGTAACATGCTTGCACCCATTGCACTAGAACCCATACCCGCATCGCAGGCAAAAATAACATGATTTATATTATTGTAATTGTGTGCATCAACATCTTCAGTGTTGTAATTATCCAATAGCGCTTCAGGATCATCATCTGATGAAGATGTTTCACTAACATTACCACTAGCATTTTCTTCTGTATTAACATTTTTATCAGAAGATACTAACTTAGAAGCAACGCTTGATTTTTTCCCTTTAGTATTTTCCATTTGAGCTGTCGCAGCTTCTAAATCCTGCTTTGGTTCTCTAGTGAACTTCATAATTAAAGCAGCTACAACGAATGATACAAGTGCAGCAAGGAAGACACCGAGTAACATGTGCAAGAATTCACCTCTAGGTGCATTTAAACAGTAAACTATAAATGAACCTGGTGACGCGGGACTTTTAAATCCAAATCCTGTTGCTTGATAAGTTGCAACCCCAGTCATTCCACCTAAAATAACAGCGATAAATAATAAAGGACGCATTAATACATATGGGAAATAAATTTCATGAATACCACCTAAGAAGTGGATAATTCCAGCACCATATGACGTTGCTTTTGCAGTGCCTTTTCCAAAAATCATATAAGCAAGTAAGATACCTAAACCTGGTCCAGGGTTAGATTCAATTGTGTATAAAATTGATTGACCAGCTTTTGCAGCTTGATCTGCACCAAGCGGTGTGAATACACCATGGTTAATCGCATTGTTTAAAAATACAATTTTTGCAGGCTCTACTAAAATACTTACAAGTGGAAGTAGGTGTGCATGTACTAATGCTTCAACTGCCACTGATAAAATATGCATAATAAATTTCATAAGTGGTGCTAAAATTTTAAATCCTGCAATCGTCATGATAAATCCTAAAATACCAGCAGAAAAGTTATTAAATAACATTTCAAAACCTTGCGGCGTTCTAGGTTGAATCAATTGGTCGGTCTTCTTCATTAACCAACCAACAAGTGGACCCATAATCATTGCACCAAGTAACATTGGTGTATCAGGTAATGCAACGATGACCCCCATAGTTGCTGTTGCTGCGATGATACCACCACGTAAATCATAAATTAAACGACCGCCACTAAATGCGATCAATAATGGGATTAAATAAGTAATCATTGGTCCTGCTAAAGTAGCTAAATCTTTGTTAGGTAACCATCCATTATCTATAAAAATGGCCGCGATAAAACCCCAAGCGATGAAAGCGCCAATGTTTGGCATGATCATACTACTTAAGAATGATCCAAATGCTTGAACACGACGACCAATTCCTTTTTTCTCTTCAGTTTGTGACATGTTTACACCTCTTTTTTAATATATGTGACTATATATAGTGTATAGAGAGGTTACTTGTTACTCAATATAAACAAAAATCAACTTTGTCAAAATAAATGTGACAAAATTAAATAAAGTGTCATCAATGTGACAGTATAGATATTTTGAAAAAGTAAAACAAAAAAATTGTTTTAGGATTTTTAAAATTTTATTGTGAAAATATTTGCAAAACAAAACAACACCGTTGTACAATAATGATTAATGGAAAGGGGGAAAGTTCGGCAGTACAGTTAAAGCGCCTGTGCAAATAAATATTTGTATTTGAAGATTAAAGGTTAATATATGAGTGGCCTTTATAGAGTGCAATATATGTATTTGTAGACGAGGAGGATAGTGATCGAATAGATCGGCGGATGCTATCCCGGATGTGGCTCATTCGTTAGCTTATTAAGTAAAACATTAGGGTGACTTAATGGACAAAGTTAATAAGATCGCCAGAAATTGAATATAAAAAATATTAATATGGAAAGTACAGTGTGAGCAATTTGTATAGTTGTAAAAATAACTATGCTTAATTTGTTATGGATGAATGCGATGATAGCATGTTCCTATTTATATTATGAAAGCAGATTGTCAATCTAAATTATCGGCAATAAATCATAATTTACGCGTACTATTCCAATATGGAGGAAAATGTCGTTATGTGTGGAATTGTTGGTTATATTGGCTATGATAATGCCAAAGAATTATTATTAAAAGGTTTAGAAAAATTAGAATACAGAGGTTATGACTCTGCAGGTATCGCAGTAGTAAATGATGATAATACCACTGTATTTAAAGAAAAAGGTCGTATTGCAGAATTACGTAAAGTTGCTGATAGTAGCGATTTTGATGGACCTGTTGGAATCGGTCACACACGTTGGGCAACACACGGTGTACCGAATCATGAAAACTCTCATCCACATCAATCATCAAATGGCCGTTTTACTCTAGTTCATAACGGTGTTATTGAAAACTATGAAGAGTTAAAAGGTGAATACTTACAAGGTGTATCATTCATTTCAGAAACAGATACAGAAGTTATCGTTCAATTAGTTGAATACTTTTCAAATCAAGGACTTTCAACTGAAGAAGCATTTACAAAAGTTGTGTCATTATTACATGGTTCATATGCATTAGGTTTATTAGATGCTGAAGACAAAGACACAATCTATGTTGCTAAAAATAAATCACCATTATTATTAGGTGTTGGTGAAGGTTTCAATGTTATCGCATCAGACGCACTTGCAATGTTACAAGTGACAAGCGAATATAAAGAAATCCATGACCATGAAATCGTTATTGTTAAAAAAGATGAAGTTATTATTAAAGATGCAGATGGAAACGTTGTAGAACGTGATTCATATATTGCTGAAATTGATGCATCAGATGCTGAAAAAGGTGTTTATGCACACTACATGTTAAAAGAAATTCATGAACAACCAGCAGTAATGCGTCGTATTATTCAAGAATATCAAGATGCAGAAGGTAACTTGAAAATTGATCAAGACATCATCAATGATGTTAAAGAAGCAGACCGCATTTACGTTATTGCAGCAGGTACAAGCTACCATGCAGGTTTAGTAGGTAAAGAATTTTTAGAAAAATGGGCTGGCGTACCAACTGAAGTACACGTTGCATCAGAGTTTGTCTACAACATGCCATTATTATCTGAAAAACCATTGTTCGTTTATATTTCTCAATCAGGTGAAACTGCAGATAGCCGCGCCGTATTAGTTGAAACTAATAAATTAGGTCATAAATCATTAACAATCACTAATGTTGCAGGTTCAACTTTATCACGTGAAGCAGACCACACATTGTTATTACACGCGGGTCCTGAAATCGCAGTTGCATCTACAAAAGCATATACTGCACAAATTGCAGTATTATCAATCTTGTCTCAAATCGTTGCAAAAGAGCACGGTCGTGAAGCAGATATTGATTTATTGAGAGAATTAGCAAAAGTAACAACAGCAATAGAAGCAATTGTTGACGATGCACCAATTATGGAACAAATTGCTACAGATTTCTTAGAAACAACACGCAATGCATTCTTTATCGGACGTACTATTGACTATAACGTAAGTTTAGAAGGTGCGTTAAAACTTAAAGAAATTTCTTACATTCAAGCAGAAGGTTTTGCTGGTGGCGAACTTAAACATGGTACGATTGCATTAATCGAAGATGGCACGCCAGTTGTAGCTTTAGCAACTCAAGAAAACGTTAATTTATCAATTCGTGGTAATGTTAAAGAGGTAGTAGCACGTGGTGCGCATCCATGTATCATTTCTATGGAGGGTCTTGAAAAAGAAGGCGACACTTATGTCATTCCTCATGTACATGAATTGTTAACGCCATTAGTATCAGTGGTTGCATTACAATTAATTTCATACTATGCAGCATTACACAGAGATTTAGATGTTGATAAACCACGTAACCTTGCTAAATCAGTTACTGTGGAATAATTCACTTTTTTAGAATCAATCATGTATTAAAATTAAAGTATATGGCACCCTTTTAGATTAATCGACTAGAAGGGTGCTTTTTTAGGTCGACTTAGCTTTTACTTCATCTTAATTTGGCAGAAATGCGTAAAAATGAAGTGTTTTATTTATTTAAATAGTCTGACAATTAAGGGTGTTATGTTAATATGATTTTATGAGAAGTATGGAGTAGCAATAAAGGGGTGACCTCGCATGTTAATTCAATTAGATCAAATTGGGCGAATGAAGCAAGGAAAAACAATTTTAAAAAAGATTTCTTGGCAAATTGCTAAAGGTGATAAATGGATATTATATGGGTTGAATGGTGCTGGCAAGACAACACTTCTAAATATTTTAAATGCGTATGAGCCTGCAACATCTGGCGGTGTTAACCTTTTCGGTAAAATGCCAGGCAAGGTAGGGTATTCTGCAGAGACTGTACGACAACATATAGGTTTTGTATCTCATAGTTTACTGGAAAAGTTTCAAGAGGGTGAAAGAGTAATCGATGTGGTGATAAGCGGTGCTTTTAAATCAATTGGTGTTTATCAAGATATTGATGAAGAAGTACGTAATGAAGCACATCAATTACTTAAATTAGTTGGAATGTCTGCTAAAGCGCAACAATATATTGGTTATTTATCTACAGGTGAAAAACAACGAGTGATGATTGCGCGAGCTTTAATGGGGCAACCCCAGGTTTTAATTTTAGATGAGCCAGCAGCTGGTTTAGACTTTATTGCACGAGAATCGTTGTTAAGTATACTTGACTCATTGTCAGATTCATATCCAATGCTTGCGATGATTTATGTTACGCACTTTATTGAAGAAATTACTAGTAACTTTACTAAAATTTTGCTATTAAAAGATGGGGAAAGTGTACAACAAGGATTAATAGATGATATTTTGACATCTGAAAACATGTCACGATTTTTCCAGAAAAATGTAGCAGTTCAAAGATGGAATCAACGTTTTTCAATGATGATGTTAGAGTAAATACTTTGCAAATAATAAGTAATAATGACACAATTTAATTAAATAGCATTGATAGTGGAGGATAATATGGATAACGTAAAAGCAATATTTTTAGACATGGATGGTACGATTTTACATGAAAATAATAAGGCATCAACTTATACCAAAGATGTTATTAACCAGTTGCGAGAAAAAGGCTATAAAGTATTTTTAGCAACAGGCCGTTCACATTCTGAAATATATCAACTAGTACCACAAGATTTTGTTGTTGATGGTATTATTAGCTCAAATGGTACTATTGGTGAAGTAGATGGACATACAATTTTTAAACATGGATTATCTTTAACACAGGTAAAGCAAATAGTTGATTTGGCTAAACAACAACATATTTATTATGAAGTATTCCCATTTGAAGGAAATAGAGTAGCTTTAAAAGAAGATGAAACATGGATGAGAAAGATGATTCATAGCCAAGATCCAATTAATGGTGTGAGTCATAGTGAATGGTCTTCTAGACAAGATGCACTTGCAGGCAAGATTAAATGGGTAAGTGACTTTCCGGAGGGTGAATATTCAAAAATTTATCTTTTCAGTTCGAATTTAGAAAAAATCACGACATTTAGAGATGAATTGAAGCAAAATCAAGTGCAACTACATATAAGTGTTTCAAATTCATCGAGATTTAATGCAGAAACAATGGCTTATCAAACTGATAAGGGCACTGGTATTAAAGAAATGATTGAACACTTCGGCATTCGTCAAGATGAAACGTTGGTTATTGGAGATAGCGACAATGATAGAGCAATGTTTGAATTTGGACATTACACAGTCGCAATGAAAAATGCACGTCCTGAAATCCAAGCATTAACTTCAGATGTAACGGCATACACGAATGAAGAGGATGGCGCAGCAAAATATTTAGCAAAGCATTTTTTAGCTGATTAATAACATCGGCAGTTATTTATTATTTAATTTACAATAGTTGAAGAGTAATTTACAAAGGAGCAGTAAAGTTATTTTCTATTAGAAAATGTCTTACTGCTCCTTTGTATGCTAGTAATCCAGATACTAGTGTTATTTCTTCTTTTTGTCTTTCTTCTCCATATATGGAATGAAGAAAATCACAAATAGGGCACAGAGTATAGCTACAATTGAACCGTATGTCATATTAGCATCACCTTTTATATGGTTTATGCATTTAAGTATACTATAACAACTACCGTTATTTTAAGTAGGGGTGTATTTGCGTTAGAGCCCCTAACAACTCCAAAATCGCATTTGTGATTTTGGGATAATCAAACATTTCATTCCATAAGTAAGATATGTTTCACTTTATATGAGTTTTTTACATTCACATTCTGTAGTGGTTGTAAGAAAATTTTTTCTTTCTCTTAGGCAGTAATAGGCAATTTACCTGTACTAGTATGAACTTAGTAGTTAAATCGTTCATTAAGATTAAAAAAAACTTAGGAATCTCTTCCAAATGCAATTCGTCTTGGTAAGCATTAATTTCATCTAATATTTTTGTTATTGATTCAACTTTATCTTTTTCTAGGGAGGCCGGAAATACAAGGTTTTACTTGAAATTTAAAACCATCAGCGAATTATTTAAATCTACGATTTATTCGACCACTTGTACTTTCTTTTCTTGGCTTATACATGACTATTTTCAAGTTATCCGTTACAAGTTCATTATATACACCTTCTATTAGCTCAAACGATTGTGTTAATGAATTAAATAAGGCATCACTTGATTTACTCATTGTTATGCATGATTATAAAACGAGAATAATAAAGTAGTAGCACACCTATATATAGTGGAATCCTTTGATTATCTTTCGTTTTAAAGTTAATGCTTTCTTTCCAGTCAAACTGTGCTTGATGATCAGGTTTTGTCTCGAATCTTGTTGTATCTTTAGGCGACATCTATTGATAACATTTCATAATATAAGGAGTAAATTCATCATGTTTAAGTATATAAGCTCTAAATGTATAATATGCACAGGTTAATCCATGTTTTTCCTTCGAATATTGCCAAAGTATACGCTTATAGTAAAATTTTTGTTCACTAGTGTCTGAAAGTAATTTTTCGAGGATAGGATAATACTTATCAATAATAGACTGACGATTTCTCTTTCAAAGTTTTCATTTTTCAATGTCTATTTTGAAGGGAGCATATCAGCCGAAAAGGTTGGTGCTCTTCTTTATCAGAGAATAAAAAATGAGAAATTAAATTTTTATATGATGAACAAACGATAACAGGGGAAGAAATAGCTAGTTAGACAAGGGTATGTCACTCAACTGTTTATCGAGTTGATTAAGAAATGAAAAAACTTATACTATGAATTACTGTTTAAAAGTGTGCATGTTATAATATTTATTGAGCAAGTTGGATAGATGGTGGCTAATCTCTTAATAAAGGGGTGATGCCTATGGTTATAGTTGTTACTCCTAGAAAGGACTAGCATGTCTGATTTTGAAATGCTGATGGTTGTATTAACAATCATTGGTTTAGTATTGATTAGTACTCAAGACCATAAAAAATAACCTTCTATTCGCTTTGACCGGCATTTTGAAGGCTATTTTTAAATAAAATATAAGGTCACCGTCTTTTTAACGGGCTCATTAGGGTAACATGTTTCCGAGTGTTGCCCTTTTTGTGTTTCAAGAGTTAAAGATTTTCATCTTTTGCTTCTACTTACTACAAATATATTTTAACACATTTTTCTTATGAATTGTAGTTCTGAACATAATCAGAATTAATAAAACCAACTTTCCATACAGCAGAAAATACAATTAAAAGTATAGAATGTAATCACGAATTATATAAAAAGTATTGGAGACCTCTTCATATATAGATAATTCACTTAGTTATTTTAGAAAGAAGCCCCTAACAACTAAAGTTGAAAAATAGAGGAACACAGTTGGATGCTACGCATCAACTGCATAAGAGCCCCTAACAACTAAAGTTGAAAAGTAGGAGCGCCTGCGCTAAGCGCATGCATAAGAGCCCCTAACAACTAAAGTTGTAAGGGGCTCTAAAATTTATTTTGGTTGATTGTCTTCTGGTTTATCTGAAGTCATTGTTTTTGTTGTATTATCATTTAATGAATCTTGTGCTTTTTCTGTTTTTGTTTCAACAGATGTTGTCACTTTATCATTTTCTACTTTTGTATTTTTTGGTTCAGTGACAACTTTTTTATTCTTGTCAGCTGTTTTTACTTTATCTTTAGTAATTTTTTGACCACGTTTTAAGTAATATTGAACGATACCCATTAAAATGATTGCATGAATAACAACGAATAAAATAATTGTCATTACTGTATAAACTCTTATGATATTTTCTGCAACACTTTGAGAGAGTGATTGCGTATTAAATGAAATCAAGTAACCAACAGGTGTTTTAAATAAAATAATAATTAAGTTTAATAATAGTATTCCAATGAAAAATTTGAAAAATGTTTTTTGACCATTTTTCATTGCTTTAAATCCATTAGCTAAGTGTGTTTTTACTTTATCGTTAGTTGATTCAACGAAACTAGTCATAAAGTTGAAAACAGGTATTAACAATAACCAAGTAATAATTGCTTTAATCAATAAAACAACAATGATTATGATGCTTTGAGTTGTAATAGCAATACCAATCAGGTGTGTACTATCTGCATATGATGATTGTACTGAATTCATAATCATTTCTGATACTGGAGAAAATAATTTGTATAGTAATGATGTCAGAAGTGAAAGAACGATAATCATTGCTATAGATACAAGACCGATCAGAACGCTCTTTAAATAATTACCTTTTTTAAATGCAATAAATAAATCGGTAAATTTTACTTTTTCATGACTCATTGCTCGTTTCATAACATTTGTAATTCCGATAAAAATTTGAACTAAAACAAACAGTGAAACTACAGCTGCTATAAGTAATACAGCGATAACTTTTAAATATGCATCTACTGGTGGTTTTTGCCCAAATTGTGAATAAATTGCAATAGTTTGTGCATACTTAGCAAGCTGGAAATTAGCAAGTAAATATACAACTGCAATTACAGCAAATGCTATAAGTGCATATATCAATGTTATTAATAATTGTGGTTTAGCATTTTTAAATGCTGATTTAAAGTAAGTAAACAAAGTGGTGCCTCCTTTTCTTCATATAAATACAATAACAAAAAACACGTTATTTTCATATTAATATCTAATAAAAATTAATTAAAGTGACTAAAGTTAGAGAATTATAATAGTAAATTGTCAAAAATATGACTAATGTAAGAAATAATAGTTGAAAATTTGTTAATAAACATTGCATCATCAAAGACCAAACAAGTCGCCATAAAGACATAAAAAACCTACTGCCATTGAAAAGTTTAATCGATGCAATGGCAGTAGGTTAAAATTATTAATGTACATGCGCGTGATGATGAGCATGATGGTTATGTGAATGACTATGTGTTCCTGAACATATAATCGATTCATCATGTTTGTGATTAGGCGTTTCTAATTGAATAGTCATATGGTGAATATTTAAATGTAATAAATCATGCTCAATGTTTTCTAATAATAATTCACATTCTTTCATTGTCAATGTATGGTCTACAACAACATGACAACTCAATGCATTCATATCATTTGAAATTGTCCAAACATGGCAATCATGCACACTTTGTATTCGTGAATCCTTTTTAATAGTAGTTATAACTTCATCTATATCAACATCACTTGGTGTGCCTTCCATTAAAATGTTAATTGAAGATTTTGTGATACCCCAAGCACTTTTTAAAATAATAACGGAAACTAAAATACTTGCGATAGGATCGGCGATTGTCCATCCAAATGCCCAAATTAAAATAGCTGCAGTAATGGCGCCAACTGAACCTAATAAGTCTCCGATAACATGTAGAAAAGCACCACGCATATTTAAATTGTGTGAAGTGTCGCCGCCTTTAAACATAAAGAATGCAACAACGATATTGACAATTAAACCGATAATACTAATGATTAACATTTCTTTTGATTGAACTTCAGAAGGAACAAAGAAACGTTTAATCGCTTCAAAAACAATCAAAATACTTATTACAAAAAGCGTTACACCGTTAAATAACGCTGCGAGTACTTCGAAACGTTTATAACCAAATGTTTTTGTAGTTGTGGCATTCTTTTCAGCATAAATAAATGCGACAAGTGCAACACCTAATGAGAATGTGTCGCTAAACATATGGATACCGTCAGATAGTAATGCCAAGCTGTTAGCAAGGAGACCGCCGATGATTTCGATAAACATATATAGACCGATTATTAAAAACGATATAAACAATACTTTCTTATTATTTGTAGTTACATGACTATGCATATGGTCATGATGATGATGTGAATGAGACATATTATAACCCACTTTCTTTAGGATGATTCGCGTGATGTATGGCTTGCTTTAACATAGTTGCTACGTGGATGTCATCTAATGAATAAATCATTGATTGGCCTTGTCGTTTTGCTTTCACAAGATGCACACTTTTAAGTAATTTTAATTGGTGCGAGACATTTGATTGAGATAAATTCAATTGATGTGAAATGTGACCAACACTTGCTTCGCTGACTGATAACAATTCCATGATACGTATTCGATTGTAATCGCCTAATGCCTTGAAAATTTCAGTTACGCGTTCTAATGTATCTGTATTTATTTCTGAATATTGTTCTGACATTATATGACAATCCTTTCATATGAATATTTGTTCATATATTAATTTAATACGTTCCCAGTAGTATGTCAATTGATTTTTATAGTTGTAACAAGTTTTACATATCTCATAAAGTGGTATGGCATAGAGAATAATAAATAGGAGAGTGTTGTAAATGAATATTTTGGTTATAGGTGCTAATGGCGGTGTAGGTTCGTTACTAGTGCAACAATTAGCAAAAGAAAATGTACCATTTACTGCTGGTATTAGGCAATCAGATCAACTTAATGCGTTAAAATCACAAGGTATGAAAGCAATTCTTGTTGATGTTGAAAATGATTCAATAGAGACTTTAACTGAGACGTTTAAACCATTCGATAAAGTTATCTTTTCAGTAGGTTCTGGAGGGAACACGGGTGCAGATAAAACAATTATTGTCGATTTAGATGGTGCTGTTAAATCAATGATTGCGAGTAAAGAGGCCAATATTAAACACTATGTCATGGTTTCAACATATGATTCGAGACGTCAGGCTTTTGATGATAGCGGTGATTTAAAGCCATATACAATAGCTAAACATTACGCTGATGACTATTTAAGACGTTCAGGTTTGAATTATACAATTTTACATCCAGGGGCACTTACAAATGCAGCAGGATCTGGAAAGATAGAAGCTGCACAATATTTTGATGGTAAAGGTGAAATTCCTAGAGAAGATGTTGCGACAGTATTAAAAGAAATTGTCACATCCAATCATTTTAATCACCAAGAGTTTCAAATTATTAGTGGTGATCAGGACATTAAAGATGCTTTAACTCAATTTGAAAATGAAACGGATTAATAAGGATAGTAAATATGATTTGAAGCGGGTTACGTTTTCGTAACTCGTTATTTTTTGAAAATGATGAATTATAAGTATGAATAAGTACGTATTGTCTATGCGTTTTACAAAGAATTTGAACAATGTATGGCACAACTATTAAAGTTGTTTATTAATTGGTATAATGGGCGAGTAAATTTAAAGGGAAATATGTACAAATGTAAGAGAGATATAATCTCTATGCTATAAATTTTTGAAAATGTTAAAGTACTGTAAATTTAAGTGAAGCGCTTTAATTGGCAGTACTGCAATGTTAGTAAATATGGTACAATCACTAATAGTTAATTTGAAATGTGGAAGTTAATAATACGATGTAAATGAGAACAAAATCAAAATATAATGGAACAACAACATCAGAGTTCTATTGCTTACTTAATCACAATGGAGGTGCAACAATGCCATTATTTTTACAACCAATTTTAAAAACAAAATTATGGGGCGGTCAACGTCTAAGTGAGTTTGGATATCAATTAGACAATGATACAACTGGGGAATGTTGGTGTGTGTCAGCACATCCAAATGGTACGAGCGAGATTATTAATGGACCATATCAAGGTCAAACATTAGACCGTATTTGGTCAGAACATCGTGAATTGTTTGGTGATTTCCCAAGCAAAGATTTTCCGCTTCTAACTAAAATAGTGGATGCAAGAGAATCACTTTCTATTCATGTGCACCCTGATAATTCTTATGCTTATGAGCATGAAAACGGGCAATATGGCAAATCTGAATGTTGGTATATTATAGATGCAGAAGAAGATGCAGAAATAGTTATAGGGACATTAGCAGAGTCTAGAGAAGAAGTTGCGAATCATGTTCAACACGGAACGATAGAGTCGATACTTAGATATATTAAAGTAAAACCTGGAGAATTCTATTTTATTCCAGCAGGAACAGTACATACTATTTCTTCAGGAATATTAGCATACGAAACGATGCAATCGTCAGACATTACATATAGACTTTATGATTTCAATCGTCAAGATAATCAATATAATGATAGACCGTTAAATATTGAAAAAGCTTTAGACGTTATTCAGTACAATGCACCATTACCTAATATTTTGCCTGAAAGCGAAATTATTGAAAACCATAAGTGTACACACATTGTATCGAATGATTTCTTTACATTGGTTAAATGGGAAATTTCTGGCACGTTAAATTATATGAAGCCTAGAGAGTTCTGTTTAGTTACAGTGTTGGAAGGTGAAGGACAAATGATTGTCGATGGTGAAATTTTCAAACTGACTACTGGTACAAACTTTATTTTGACTTCTGAAGATTTGGATAGTGTCTTTGAAGGCGATTTCACATTGATGATTAGCTATGTGTAATAGTGTAATAACAATTTAGGAGTGAATGATTTGAAGCAATTTCTATATATTGCGTTAGTATGTGGTGTGATAGCAGGTCTTGGTGCTTTCTTACATATACCGCAGTATCCGAGCATGACAATTCCACGTATAGTAGCTATTTTAGGAATTATCAGTGCTATGTTGACTTTTAAAGACAAGCAAATCAGCGCCTCATTAAAGTTTAGCGCATTGTTAATTAATGTGCTGCCATTATGCGGTACCTTTGTAGCTTCAAATTAATTGTCGATAGCGCGTTTGAATAAAGTACAGTGCATTAACAGAAGAAATATGATCGTGTTAATGACATTGATGAAAATAAAGCACATCAACATAACCTCTCACTTGCATAGTAGTGAGGGGGTTTTTGTTGGTTTATATAAAATGAAGTAATTAATATTTAATGAAAATTAAGACATGATAAAATTCTAACGGCAGTATAGATATTTAAAAATGTGTATCAATGGCGCTATAGAGATAAGCAAGCATAGTGGTATCATATATAAATTTGTAATTTTTATTGCATAGTGTATGCAAGCATGTTTTTTATATGCAAAATAGGTAGCTAAATATGTTAAACTGTTTGTAACAATTTTTATCATTAAGACAGATATAATAAATAAAATATAGAAAACTGATTAAAAGGTATACAGTTGCTCGTATGTGTTTCCAACTGTATTTAGAGTCGCACTTGTTGTAAAGCAAAATAGTTCGACTTACTTAGAAGTGAAAACGATAAGGGTCTGGGACGTAAATTAATGTCCTGGGCGCTACAATGTTATAGGAAATGCGATTAAAATCGCAGTGAACAAAGGGGATATAGTTGTTCGCATACGCGTCCAACTGCATAAGAAACACTAAAAGAATGTAATTCATAGTGTTTCTAAAATTTATTCAGGTTAAGGAGTATTAAGATGACAGCAGAAACGAATTATTTTTGGTTGAATTGTGGATATAACCGTTGGAATCATAATGAACCGTTAGTAGGACAAACAGCTTTATTTGAATCAGGCGCACATTTTAACCCATCTCAAGGATTTAGAGCGTTTAAAAAGGCTAAAGTAGGAGATCAAGTCATCTTTTATCAAGTTCAGACGGATACTGGACTACTTGGATGTGGTGAAATTATTAGTGTTGAAACAGGTGCACAAAATAAAATACGTGTACAGTTTCGTTTTAATGAACAATTGAAACCATTAACAGCAGATTATTTAAAGCGTAGTGAAGCTTTGGAATTTCGTATGAGTAATATGAAAGAGACATTGTTCAATCAAATCACTGCAGAAGAGTTTGATTTAATAAGTGGTCTTGGTAAAGGCGAAATTAAGATACCGCGTTATTTCTTTTTAGCTGAAACTGAAGAATTTGAACCTGGAAACCAATATACGATTTATACGCACACGTACAACGGTATTAAACGTAATGGTTATCATTTTTATACTCAGTTAGAAGAAGGCGACAATATTATTTTTTATAATCGAACGAAAAATCAATCTGTCGTTGGAATTGGAGAAGTATCAAAGCATATTCATGAAAAACCACCAATTCCTGGTAGAACAAATAGTACAGTGATTGAAGTGTCTTATGAGAAAGACATTACACCGATTACATTAAGTACATTAAATAAGCATCCTAAATTGAAAAACTTATATTTCCTTCAAGAAAATGCAAAACAGGCTATTGCAAGTATGTCACAAGCACAGTATGATGCAATTATTGAAATGAGCGATAATAATGGATTGAAATCTCCATTTGAAATGGTTCAAAAACCAGATATGCTTGAAAGTGAAAAAGAAGAAGCGTTAAAGCCATTTATTTTACTTGTTGTAGATCGAAAAGAAGAAGGCTTAAAAGCGGCTAATGACTTATTGCAAAAAGCGAATGCAAATCCTGTTATAACAACAGGTCATCCTGATTTTTCAGAAGATATGCTTTATGGCAAGTATTTACCAAATGAAACAGGGGCATTATACTATCGTGAAGGGTTTATTACTCAATTAATGCCTAAAAAGGATAAAAGTTATTTAGTTATTGATAATTTTAATCGTATAGATACAGACATTTTCCAAACGTATATTAATGTGTTAGAAGGCTATGAAGTAACATTACCACGTTATAATAAAGACGGTAATATGATTAAATGGTCACGACAAAAAGATTCTTTCTATTATTTCAATCCTAATTGGCATATTGTAGGTATTACATATGACAGTTTAGAGGAAATTAAGGAGAAATATTCAGAGCAGTTTTTAAAATACACACGTATAGTCAAAGTCAAACATGACTAATGATATATGGTAGTTTTTGAAAAGAAGTAAGGATAGGATTAAAAATTGCATAATTGCATATTTGAATAACCGCATAAAGAAAAATGACGGGTAATCAACCATAAGAGCTAATTAAGAGCTTATGATAGATTACTCGTTTTTATTTTAATAAATAATAAAGACAGTATATGAATATAAATGAATTTATGTTACTGAATTAAAACTTTATATGAGTTTTCCAGTCGTATGTTGAATAAGACGAATGACCAAACGCTAAGTTAATAATAAGAAATAAGATTACACTGTAGATTGAGAAATTTAAAGTAAATAAAAAATACATTATACAATAAATATAAAACTGAAAAATAAATTTTATGGCAATTTCGTGTCGCGAGGACTTATCAAGTGACAACCTTGTTTAAATGTTTTTAAATTAGGAAAAATGACTATAAGTACTATTAAAGGAGCGAATAAATTATGCCAATCGTATATTATGATGGAAACTGTATATATTGTTATAACTATGTCATTTGGTTAATTCAACATGACCTACCAAGAAATTATCAATTTGCCACGTTAAAAGGTGAAGTTGGACAACAATTTTTTAAACAACATCCAGAAGCGGCAAATAAAAATAGTGTGATTTTACAGAAAGGTGATCGTATATATTTTGAATCGCAGGCGATTATTAAACTAATCACAGCACTACCTAATCGAACTAAATTATTGGGCGTAGGTTTATGGCTTGTACCTAAACCAGTCCGTAATTTCGGTTATCGAATGTTTGCTAATAATAGAAATAGAATGTGGAAAACAACATGGCACCAACCAAATGATTATGAAAAATCGTTCTTTTTAGATGATAATGCGAAAGTAAAACTTACTGATTGATAAAACATACTTGCTAATTGATAATGGATATACTAGATGATGAATTAAAATTTAGACATTTAAAAAGCGGAACACCTTACATTTAGATTAGAATAATTATAAAAAAGAGAGTAAAAACACTTTACAGATTAGAATAATTATAATATAATAATTAATATAAACAAGCAAGACGTAGACAATTTTAAGGAGTGTATTAAATATGAGTAATCAACAAGATGTTGTAAAAGAATTGAATCAACAAGTAGCAAACTGGACAGTAGCTTACACAAAGCTACATAATTTCCACTGGTATGTGAAAGGACCTAACTTCTTCTCATTACACGTTAAATTTGAAGAATTATATAATGAAGCAAGCCAATATGTAGACGAATTAGCTGAAAGAATTTTAGCGGTAGGAGGAAACCCTGTAGGTACATTAACTGAATGCTTAGAGCAATCAATTGTTAAAGAAGCTGCGAAAGGTTACTCTGCAGAACAAATGGTTGAAGAATTATCACAAGACTTCACAAATATCTCAAAACAATTAGAAAACGCAATCGAAATTGCTGGTAATGCTGGCGATGATGTATCAGAAGATATGTTTATAGGTATGCAAACATCAGTAGATAAACATAATTGGATGTTTAAATCTTACTTAAGCTAATCTACAGATAAGTAATAATATAAATAAAAGCCAACACATAAATGGGGATACGCCCAGAATGTGTTGGCTTTTTGAGTTTAATCGCATTGTTAAAGAGCAATTAAAGTCAATTTAAATAAGTTACTCTGCGATTTCTAAAGCGATTTCCATCATTTGTGTAAATGAATTTTGACGTTCTTCAGGTGTAGTAGCTTCGTCACGTAAAATATGATCACTTACTGTGAAAATACCAAGTGCTTTTTTACCAGCATGAATCGCATTTAAATATAAACCAGCTGATTCCATTTCGATACCTAAAATACCCATTTTTTTCCAAGCATCATTGAATGTTGGATCGGCATTGTAAAATGTATCAGAAGATAATACGTTACCTACGTGTGTAGTAGCACCGATTTGGTCAGCGACATTTTTAGCTTTAGTTACTAACTCGAAGTCAGCGATAGGCGCGAAATGACCTGGAATATTGTATTGATCTACATAATTTGAATTAGTTGATGCAGCTTGTGCAATAATAACATCGTATAAGTTAACATTTTCTTGTAATGCGCCACAAGAACCGATACGAATGATTGTATCTACATCAAAGAAGTTGTATAACTCATATGAGTAAATACCAATACTTGGAATACCCATACCAGAACCCATTACAGAAACTTCTTTACCTTTATATGTACCAGTGTAACCAAACATGTTACGTACATCGTTAAATTGTTCAACATTTTCTAAAAAATTATCAGCAATATATTTTGCGCGTAGCGGATCGCCAGGCATTAATACTGTTTTAGCAATTTTTACTCCATTTGGTTGAATATGTGGTGTACCTTTTGTCATTTGTTATCTTCTCCTTAATATTCATTAATAATTTTAAGATAACATTTGTTTCCCTTTTTTGCGAATTTTTGTACTATAGAATTAAAGAATTATAAAAATATAATCCTGATTAGCTTGTTGTCAAGTCATCGTTCATAATGAAGATATCACGTTCAATTGTATTGTTTGTTTATGGGAAATGAATTAATGTAATAGTATATGTATGCGGTTACATAAAAAGCGAACATCTAACCTGATATTTAAATGAACCTGACGCTCAATCAACTAATTTACAACCGTATTTTTATAATCAACCATAAAGGAGGAGATAGAAAATGAATAGTGCAAAATTGATTGATCACACTTTATTGAAGCCTGAGTCAACACGTACGCAAATCGATCAAATCATCGATGAAGCGAAAGCATACCATTTTAAATCTGTATGTGTGAATCCAACGCATGTTAAATATGCAGCAGAGCGACTAGCTGATTCAGAGGTGTTAGTTTGTACGGTAATAGGATTCCCATTAGGTGCATCGACAACTGCGACGAAAGCATTTGAAACAGAAGATGCGATTCAAAATGGTGCAGATGAAATTGACATGGTCATCAACATCGGCGCATTAAAAAATGGACGTTTTGATGATGTACAACAAGACATTGAAGCAGTGGTTAAAGCTGCGAAAGGTCACACAGTAAAAGTGATTATTGAGACGGTATTGTTGGACCATGACGAAATCGTAAAAGCGAGTGAATTAACAAAAGCGGCTGGTGCGGACTTCGTTAAAACTTCAACAGGTTTTGCAGGTGGCGGTGCGACTGCAGAAGACGTTAAATTAATGAAAGATACAGTAGGTGCTGATGTAGAAGTAAAAGCATCAGGTGGCGTACGTAATTTAGAAGATTTCAATAAAATGGTTGAAGCAGGTGCGACACGTATTGGTGCGAGCGCAGGCGTTCAAATTATGCAAGGTTTAGAAGCAGATTCAGATTACTAATTTTATAAAAATATGTAAGCATGGGACATCGTAACCATATATAAGTATGTCGATATCAGCTTTAAGACATCATAAATGCCATGATGATTCTAAGATAATTTAATAGGGACTTTAACGTTATAACCAATCTATTTAAGAATAATAACATCGCATTGAAATTGTGATATTAAAAATGAAATCGATAGCTTGCTATAATAATTTTCGCTTGTGCTTTTAAAAATGGACTAGAGAAAGCGCAGATGCTTTGTCCTAAGCTTTTTAAGAAAAGGATGATAAAAATGAGAATGATAGACATTATTGAGAAAAAGCGTGACGGTCATACACTAACAACGGAAGAAATTAATTTCTTTATTGGCGGCTATGTTAAAGGGGATATTCCTGATTACCAAGCATCAAGTTTAGCAATGGCGATTTATTTCCAAGATATGAATGATGATGAGCGTGCAGCATTAACGATGGCTATGGTTAATTCTGGTGATATGATAGATTTGAGTGATATTAAAGGTGTCAAAGTAGATAAGCACTCAACAGGTGGTGTAGGAGATACAACTACATTGGTTTTAGCACCATTAGTAGCAGCTGTAGATGTTCCTGTTGCAAAAATGAGTGGGCGTGGATTAGGTCATACAGGTGGTACGATTGATAAATTAGAAGCAATTGATGGTTTTCATGTTGAAATAGATGAAGCAAC
This sequence comes from Staphylococcus sp. MZ3, assembly GCF_018622755.1. Lineage (NCBI taxonomy): Bacteria > Bacillati > Bacillota > Bacilli > Caryophanales > Staphylococcaceae > Staphylococcus > Staphylococcus sp. MZ3. Next base: position 2,186,709 of record NZ_CP076026.1, on the reverse strand, counting down.
ATTTGTGAAATTGGTTAATGAAAATAAAGTGGCAGTTGTAGGACAATCAGGAAATTTAACTCCTGCAGACAAAAAATTATATGCCTTAAGGGATGTTACTGGTACTGTCAATTCAATACCATTAATTGCCTCTTCAATTATGAGTAAAAAGATTGCTGCTGGTGCAGATGCAATTGTATTAGATGTAAAAACTGGTAGCGGTGCATTTATGAAAACATTAGAAGATGCTGAAGCATTAGCGCACGCAATGGTACGTATTGGTAATAATGTGGGACGTAATACGATGGCGATTATTTCTGATATGAATCAGCCACTTGGACGTGCGATTGGCAATGCGCTTGAGTTACAAGAAGCAATTGATACGTTGAAAGGACAAGGTCCGAAAGATTTAACAGAACTTGTATTAACATTAGGTTCTCAAATGGTTGTACTTGCAAACAAAGCTGAAACGCTTGAAGAAGCGAGAGCGTTGCTAATTGAGGCAATTGATTCAGGTGCAGCATTAGAAAAATTCAAAACATTTATTAAAAACCAAGGTGGCGACGAAACCGTTATTGACCATCCAGAGCGTTTGCCACAAGCTCAATATCAAATCGAATATAAAGCTAAAAAATCAGGTTATGTGACTGAGTTAGTCTCTAACGATATAGGTGTCGCTTCGATGATGTTAGGAGCGGGACGTTTAACAAAAGAGGATGATATTGATTTAGCGGTTGGTATTGTTTTAAATAAAAAAATTGGTGATAAAGTAGAAGAAGGAGAATCATTATTAACGATTCACAGTAATCGCCAAGATGTAGACGATGTTGTTAAAAAATTAGATTCAAGCATAACAATTGCTGATCATGTTGTATCGCCTACATTAATTCATAAAATCATTACAGAGTAGGAGTTGAAGCTGATTGAACATACTAAGATATTTATTAGGAATAGGTTTTAGTGTAATAGGTGTATTGCATTTTACACGAGAACGACAATTTAGAAATATCATACCGAAATGTTTGCCACTTCGAAAAACAGCGGTTCTTGTTACAGGAATCTTTGAGATATTATTTGGACTTGCACTTTTAATTAAAAGACCATCTCAATGCTTGAAAAATACAATCAATCTATTCTTGCTAGCTGTATTCCCAGCTAATATCTATATGGCAGTTAAAAAGTTACCTTTAGGAGATAAACAATTGCCAACATGGCAACTATATTTAAGGTTACCTATGCAGTTCGTGTTAATGGGACTAATTAAGAAATTATAGTGGTTCTCAAATAAATCGGACAAATGTTAAAGATTTTACTTTTTCATTTGTTCGATTTTTTGACTTTGAAGCATAATAAAAAGCAGTTGGACAATGGCGATTGTAACATCATTGTTCGACTGCTTTTCTGATTAACTTGATTGACTAAGATTTATTTTCCTGTACCGAAAACATCATGCCATTCGTTTCGTTTGTCTAGAAATGCTTGAGCGATAGTTTTAGCACCTTCTAATGAATGACTTGCTGCCCAGCCACATTGTACTTCATTACAAGCAGGCACTTCAGTAGCATTTAGCACATCATTTAAAGTTGCTTCAACAATATTTAATACATCATCATAATTATCATGATTAATAAATGATACATAGAAACCAGTTTGGCAACCCATAGGACTTAAATCAACAACTTTGTCACTATGATTTCTAATATTTTCAGCCATTAAATGTTCTAATGAATGTAGTCCTGGCATATCCATATGTTCTTTGTTTGGTTGTTTGAAACGAATGTCGTATTTGTGAATGACATCTCCGTTTAATCCTTCCATCGTTCCCGCTAATCTAATAAATGGGGCAACCACTTTAGTATGATCTAAATTGAAACTTTCAACATTCATTTTTGTCATTTTGAATTTCCTCCTATTTACTACTCAAAACTATAAAACGCTTATGATTTGTTGCAATATAAAACTTAAGTTTGTTGTAAGTTGTGTTTCTAACAATACTTAAATTGTAACAATAGGGCTTATGTTTTACAATTTGAAACTGTTTTATAAATTTATGAAAGGCTTTTAGTTATTAGAAAATTTTGTAAATAAAGAAAAACTAGATGACATCATGAGATAAAACCGATAGAATAAGTAATAATTCATTTTGAAAGAACAAAATATTGTGGATGATTAAAATGAGTGTAGGGTAAAAGGGAGATAGTAAAAAATGAGTGAAAAACAACAAATTCTCGATTATATAGAAACAAATAAATATAGTTATATCGAAATCAGTCATAGAATTCATGAACGTCCTGAACTTGGTAATGAAGAAATATTTGCGTCTCGAACTTTAATAGATCGTTTGAAAGAGCATGATTTTGAAATTGAAACCGAGATTGCTGGGCATGCAACTGGGTTTATAGCGACATATGATTCAGGTCTTGACGGGCCAGCTATAGGTTTTTTAGCAGAATACGATGCTTTGCCAGGGTTGGGTCATGCTTGTGGTCATAATATCATTGGAACTGCAAGTGTGCTTGGTGCAATTGGTTTGAAGCAAGTGATTGACCAAATTGGTGGTAAAGTAGTCGTTCTTGGATGTCCAGCTGAAGAAGGTGGGGAAAATGGTAGCGCTAAAGCTTCTTATGTCAAGGCTGGTGTGATTGATCAAATAGACATTGCCTTAATGATTCATCCGGGAAATGAAACTTATAAAACGATTGATACTTTGGCAGTGGATGTTTTAGATGTTAAATTTTACGGAAAAAGTGCTCATGCCTCTGAAAATGCAGATGAAGCGTTAAATGCATTAGACGCTATGATTAGTTATTTTAATGGTGTAGCACAACTACGACAACATATTAAAAAAGATCAACGTGTGCATGGTGTGATTTTAGATGGCGGGAAAGCAGCTAATATTATTCCAGACTATACACATGCTCGTTTTTATACTAGAGCAATGACGCGTAAAGAATTGGATATATTAACAGAAAAAGTAAATCAAATCGCACGTGGAGCTGCGATACAGACTGGTTGTGATTATGAATTTGGTCCAATTCAAAACGGTGTGAATGAATTCATTAAAACGCCGAAATTAGATGATTTATTTGCTAAATATGCTGAAGAAGTTGGTGAAGCAGTTATTGATGATGATTTTGGTTATGGCTCTACGGATACAGGGAACGTAAGTCATGTTGTGCCAACAATACATCCTCATATTAAAATAGGATCACGTAATTTAGTAGGACATACGCATAGATTTAGAGAAGCGGCTGCGAGTGTACATGGTGATGAAGCATTAATTAAAGGTGCTAAAATAATGGCGTTGATGGGGTTAGAGTTAATTACAAATCAAGACGTTTATCAAGACATTATTGAAGAGCATGCGCATTTGAAAGGGAATGGGAAGTAATGACAAATAATGGTAATGAGCCGAACTTAACGTTAAGTGATTTATATGACAAAGATGTTGTCTATACGTCAAGACCTTCGTATATATCGAATCCATGGTTGAAACCGGACGAACATCAATCTAATTTTTTAACTGGTAGGGAGTTATTAATAGCAAATCAATTACCTGTTATTGTTCACGAAGCTAGTGCGACAGACAAATTGCATCAGCTATTTCAAGTTATTGGTAAGGAAGTACCGAACTCAATTTATACATTTAACAATCAGCAATCTTACGAAAACTTGATCAAACAATTGGCACATAAGGAAAATAAAAAGATTTATTTTCAATATATTCATGATGAAACAATCTTGAATCAGCAATATTATGCATTAGATAAAACGTTATTTGTTGCTTTAAATAATAAAGCAAGAATACCTGAATGGACAAATGGGAAGTTTTTACCAAAAAGAAAAGTTGTAAAAATTGAGCAATTCGAAAACGAGATTAAGAATTGGGAATTCCCGTTAGTAATTAAGCCGGGAGATGATCTTCCGACAGCAGGTGGCTATGGCGTTATGATTTGTTATCATGATGCAGATTTACAAAAAGCGATAACGCGTATTAAACAGGCAACTGCTGAAACGAATTCGCTTATTATCGAACAGAAGATTGAAGAAAAAGCGAATTATTGCGTTCAGTTTGCATACTCGGAATCGCTAGGCATTCAATATCTTGGTGCGGCAACGCAATTAACGGATAAGTACGGATTTTATAACGGAAATGAAAATACTACTAATGTACCAGAGCACGTTATAGAAGCAGGTAGACAAATTATGGAAAACGGTGTGAATCAAGGATTCTTTGGTGTAGCTGGTTTTGACCTACTCGTCGATGAGGATGATAACGTTTATGCGATTGATTTAAACTTTAGACAAAATGGTTCAACGAGCATGTTATTACTTGCTAACGAGTTGAATTCAGGATATCAAAAGTTTTATAGTTATCATTCAAAAGGTGATAACACACATTTCTTCAATACGATTTTGAAATATGTCAAAGAAGGTAGTTTATACCCGTTATCTTATTATGATGGTGATTGGTACGGTGAAGATAAAGTTAAATCAAGGTTTGGCTGTATTTGGCATGGTGATTCAAAAGAAACAGTACTGGAGAATGAACGCGCATTTTTAGCTGAACTTGAACACTATTAGAGTTCGGAACATAAGGCGCTACAATGTTGTGTTGCCAGTAGTTGACTGAATATGCGTTTGTAACAAGCTTTTTTCGATTCTAGTCAACAGTAATTAAATTTATGATATGGCAATACTTTGTAATACTAATATTAAATGGCGACTTTTATTTCACTATGTTATAAGAGTTGCCATTTTGTTGATAAAGGTATACTAAAGGTTATCGTTTTGAAATTTTTAGTAACTAAATATGTTTCGTGTTATAGACCGAATTTGTGTATACGTAAAATTTAATGCTATTGAATTTTTAAAATGAAAAACATGACATTAAATTGAATTCATAATATGTCTAATTGACTAACTTGTTGGAGTCATTTACTATTTTATGTATGACATATTTTAAAAAGTGAGGGTCAAGCATGTCTTATAAAGCATATCCATTCTTTAGAGATATATTAATAAATGAATGTATTTATTTCGCCTCTAAAAATAAAAAACTAGTACGCCTAAATTATAAAAGTGAAGCGTATGTAGGCGTTTGGACAGAAGAAAGTGTGGCCGTATCATTTTTAACAAGTCGTGATATTCCATTTGATAAAGTTGTAAAAATGGACGTTGATCGTTTTGCTACTTATGAATTAGATGAATTGTTTGATGAACAAGACCATATTATTATGAATCAAACAATGGAAGAAGAAGGGCATCTACTAAACGTTGTAGCTGTTACACAAGAAGTGATGACGGAATTAGATAAAATTAGAATCAAAGAATTTGTCCAAGATGTAGCGAAATATGATGAAGTATACGGCTTAACTAAAAAAGGTAGTAAGCAGTTTATTCTCATTAGTGAAAATGATAGCGACGAAAAAAAGCCGCATATTATGCCTGTATGGAGTATTAAAAACAGAGCGTTAAAAGTTCGAGATGAAGATTTTGAAGAGTGTGATTTAATTACGATTGAAGGTTCTGTTTTCGGAGAATGGCTAGATGAACTTAGAGATGATCATAAAGCCGTTGCGATAGATTTAAAAACTGGCGTGGTTGGTACAATTGTTTCAGCGCAAAAATTGTCTAATGAACTTACATTTTAATTGAATTGAGTTGTAATTAATTAAGTGATAATAAATGGAACAATACGTATTCAAAACACTTAGACCATAAAATAAAAGGCCATTTATATAGCGTTTATTTAAAACAACGCGCATATAAATGGTCTTTTTCTATTTACCTAAATATAATGCACCAATAGCACCTGAAAATGCGCCGTTTTCAACATAGTACGGTTTGCAACCGCGTAACACAGTATAATCTTCCACAACTTTGCGTAATAAAGCGTTATTATGAAATGAAGAACCGATATAAACGATATTTTCAGTTTTAAATTCACGTGCAACAGTAATGGCCATTGTCGTAACAACTTCGCCAACGACACCAATAACGGCTGCTAATTTATTGCTAGGTGTAAAATCAGCATCTAAATGATGTAGTACATGACCAAAATTAGCTGCTGTTAAATCACCGGGAATGGGTGGTTCGGTATCTTTATAAATATGTCTAACCTTTAAATCGATAGTGTTACGATCACCGTGTTGTGCCATGTCAGTTAACTGTTTATAATCAGTGATTTGACTTAGTAAATAACCGAGTCCTTGAATCATGCCTCCACCTGTACCGATACCGCCTACACGACGTTGTGATTGGCCGTCGAAATAATGTAGTGACGTACCGGTACCAACATTTGCAAAAATATAATCTGCTAAGTCATGGCCTTGCTCTTTTAACAAAATACCTAGTCCTTGAGATGCAGCATCAAACTCTACAAAAATTTGTGCAGGAATGTTGATGTTTTCAGCAATGACACCTGCATTACCTCCAGTTAAGCATAATTTTTCAATTTGCTGTTGGTTTAACCATTCCACAACTTGATCAATATTTTTAGTTAATTCAGTTTTAAAAGTACGTTGGTTATCTTGCTCTTGAACGATTTTAATTAGTGTACCGCCAGCGTCAATGCCAACTTTCATAAGATTCCCACCTCATTATTAATGTCTATCCTTAAATAATAGTATAGTAAAATGACTAAAAAACAAGTAATAATAGTAATTATTAACAAATTTGATGCCATTGCATTTCAACATTGTAAGCGTATCGCAATTAATGTTTTACAAACGTGGACGTTAAGTTATATATATTATTTTCTAGGAATTTTGAAGTTGTATAGGATTGTTAGTTAGTGACGCAATATTAAAAGTAGTTCGTACGCAGTGTATTTGTAACTCTCTGATTAAAATGATAAGTAATGAGGAATAGTACATTAATTTTGAAATTTAAAAAATATAAATAAGTAATTTATTTAACTTAGAGCAAATAATGGTATCGTAGTGAAATAATAGGTAAAATAATATGGGGATTCATGCTTCATATATAAAAAGATAGGGGTTAAATATATGGCTAAAGAACTTTGTTTTGAAGGTATCACTTTAAAAGCATTTGATGAACAATATCGTTCAGCAATTAATGATTTTGACTTGAATGAAAGACAACAAATATATTCATCTTTACCTAAAGAAGTTATTGATGATGCAATTAATGATGCTGATAGGATTGCTAACGTAGCAATAAACGATAAAAATGAAGTGGTGGGCTTTTTTGTATTACATCGTTACTATCAGCATGAAGGTTATGATACACCTGAAAATGTCGTTTATATTCGTTCATTATCGATTAATGAAAAATATCAAGGTTTTGGATATGGCACGAAAATAATGATGTCATTGCCGCAATATGTTCAAGGTGTATTTCCTGATTTTAATCATCTATATCTAGTAGTAGATGCGGAAAATGACAATGCTTGGAACCTATACGAACGTGCTGGATTCATGCATACAGCTACTAAAGAAGAAGGACCAATTGGCAAAGAACGACTATATTACTTGGACTTAGATTCAAAACATGTTTCGTCATTAAAGCTTGAAGAAGAAAGTCGTTCAGAAGTGACCAATGTACATATCATTAATTTAATGATTGATGGCCAAAAGGTTGGCTTTATCGCATTGGAGCAGATTGGTGAACGCATGAACATTGCTGCTATTGAAGTGGATAAATCATATCGCTTTAATGGTATTGGTTCAAGTGCGCTGCGACAATTGCCAACTTACTTAAGAAAAAACTATGACAACCTTAATGTGATTACGATGATTCTGTTTGGAGAGAATAATGATTTTAAACCATTATGTCTAAATAGTAATTTCGTTGAAATCGAACAAACTGATGATTATGTCGTTTTTGAAAAATATTTAAATTACTAACAGTGATTGCGAAATATGATATTGTCATTTATAATTTAGTTTTGTTACTATATATAAATGAATTCAGACGTATAAATTTAGATTATATCCTTCGAAAGGAAGTATTGGGCAATGAAAATTCAAGATTATACAAAACAAATGGTTGATGAAAAATCATTTATTGATATGGCTTATACATTATTGAATGATAAAGGCGAAACAATGAACTTATATGATATCATCGATGAATTTAGAGCGTTAGGTGATTATGAGTACGAAGAAATTGAAAATCGTGTTGTACAATTTTACACGGATTTAAACACAGATGGTCGTTTTTTAAATGTTGGAGAAAATTTATGGGGATTACGTGATTGGTATTCGGTAGATGATATTGAAGAGAAAATCGCACCAACTATTCAAAAATTCGATATTCTGGATGCAGATGATGAAGAAGATCAAAACTTAAAATTATTGGGCGAAGATGAAATGGATGACGACGATGATATTCCAGCTCAAACAGATGATCAAGAAGAACTAAATGATCCAGAAGATGAGCAGGTTGAAGAAGAAATCAATCATTCGGATATAGTCATTGAAGAAGATGAAGATGAACTAGACGAAGACGAAGAAGTGTTTGAAGACGAAGAAGACTTCAACGATTAATTTTTTGTTTGACTTTTAGTTGAAAGATGATAAAATTTTATTCGGGCTCCTTTAAATAGGACACGTGTATAAAATTTATACGCTCCCCTTACAGAATTTGTGAGAGGGAGCGTTTTTTTATTTAATTGAGTAAATCAAGAAATGATAACGCAAAAATCAAAGTTGTAAATGATATACATAGTGACATAGCAGTATGGAAACGGTAAGTAAACAGAATTTAATTTTGTCGAATTCGACAAATAAACAACTTGAATGAGCTTGCTTTAATGTTATGTTTTACGTAATTTTTACAATTGATGAGGAAGCATTCCCTTTAATAATTAGGAGGTCAAGACATGACAAAATTTATTTTTGTAACAGGTGGCGTAGTTTCATCATTAGGGAAGGGTATTACAGCATCTTCTCTAGGTAGATTATTAAAAGATAGAGGTCTAAATGTAACAATTCAAAAATTCGATCCATACTTAAATGTTGACCCAGGTACAATGAGTCCTTATCAACATGGTGAAGTATTCGTAACGGATGATGGTGCAGAAACTGACCTAGACTTAGGACATTACGAAAGATTTATTGATATTAATTTAAACAAGTTTTCAAATGTGACAGCCGGTAAAGTGTATTCACACGTATTGAAAAAAGAACGTCGTGGTGATTACTTAGGCGGAACAGTTCAAGTTATTCCGCATATTACAAATGAAATTAAAGAACGTTTATTACTTGCAGGGGAAAGTACGAATGCAGACGTTGTTATCACTGAAATTGGCGGTACAACAGGTGATATTGAGTCATTACCGTTTATTGAAGCGATTCGTCAAATTCGTAGCGATTTAGGTAGAGAAAATGTTATGTATGTTCACTGTACATTACTGCCTTATATTAAAGCTGCTGGAGAAATGAAAACGAAGCCAACACAACATAGTGTTAAAGAATTACGAGGCTTAGGTATTCAACCAGACTTAATCGTTGTAAGAACTGAATATGAAATGACACAAGATTTAAAAGATAAAATTGCATTATTCTGTGACATTAATAAAGAAAGTGTTATTGAATGTCGTGATGCAGACTCTTTATACGAAATTCCATTACAATTAAGCCAACAAAATATGGATGATATCGTTATTAAACGTTTACAATTAAACGCGAAATATGAAACACAGCTTGATGAATGGAAACAGTTGTTAGATATCGTTAATAATTTAGATGGTAAAATTACAATTGGTTTAGTAGGTAAATATGTTAGCTTACAAGATGCATATTTATCAGTTGTTGAATCATTGAAACATGCTGGATATCCTTTTGCCAAAGATATTGACATTAGATGGATTGATTCAAGTGAAGTAACAGATGAAAATGCAGCCGAATACCTTGCAGATGTCGACGGTATTTTAGTACCAGGTGGATTTGGTTTCCGTGCAAGTGAAGGTAAAATTAGTGCAATTAAGTATGCTAGAGAAAACAATGTACCATTCTTTGGTATTTGTTTAGGAATGCAACTTGCAACAGTTGAATTTTCAAGAAACGTATTAGGCCTTGAAGGCGCACATTCAGCTGAATTAGACCCTGCAACACCATACCCAATTATAGATTTATTACCAGAACAAAAAGATATCGAAGATTTAGGTGGTACATTACGCTTAGGCTTATATCCATGTTCAATTAAAGAAGGCACATTGGCACAAGATGTTTATGGTAAAGCGGAAATTGAAGAAAGACATCGTCATCGTTATGAATTTAATAATGACTATAGAGAACAATTAGAAGCAAATGGTATGGTGATTTCTGGTACAAGTCCAGATGGACGTTTAGTAGAAATGGTAGAGATTCCGACAAATGATTTCTTTATTGCTTGTCAATTCCACCCAGAATTCTTATCTAGACCAAATCGTCCGCACCCGATTTTTAAATCATTTATTGAAGCTTCATTAAAATATCAACAAAATAAATAAATTTGCTAATAAAACCGGTACTTTCATTGTTAAACATTGAAAGTACCGGTTTTTCGTATAATTTTAATATTATGTTAGTGACAAGGTATGAAATAACAATAGTGACTTTTATAATTCTAAGTCTCTTGTCATTTCAATCATTTGTGTATAAATGTCATAGTATACATAATTCAATGCCATCGCATGTGGTTGGACAATCTTATCGTAATCTTCAGTGTAGACTATAGGTCTTGGTGTAGATAAATCGATAAAATGTACGAGATGATCAGGGAAATCATCTGTTTTAGGTTTGTTGCTTATTAAGACCACATCGATATCTAAGTCGATAAGTTTTTGAATATCTAATGCAACTTGATCATTATAAAATGGTGCGAATAATAATACACGATCAGTTGAGTCAATTTCTTTAAAGTCTTTAATAGCGTCAAGTTTTCGGCTAGATTTTAAACGCTCATCACTATGTAGAATGAAACTTTCGAAAAACTGTAAATCATCATAACCTTTTACATAAACATAACCTTCGCCACCAATTGCTTGAATTAAACATTGGGCGGCCATTTGAATTTCTAAAGATTGTTTTTCTAGCCTATTAAAGATACCTATTAGTTGTGTGTTTAAGATTTTTGACATCTTTATCCTCCAATCTACTTATAAAATATTGTAATTAATGACTACATATTATGCAACGGCTTAAATTGTATAAAAATGTATACGTTTGCATTTAGTATAACTATCGCATTTTTCAAAAAATACACATTTAATCTGCAGTATTTCAATGCATTGACGCTATTTTTTTGATATAATTACTTTGAAAAATACGTGCGTAAGCACTCAAGGAGGAACTTTCATGCCTTTAGTTTCAATGAAAGAAATGTTAATTGATGCAAAAGAAAATGGTTATGCGGTAGGTCAATACAATATTAATAACCTAGAATTCACTCAAGCAATTTTAGAAGCGTCACAAGAAGAAAATGCACCTGTAATTTTAGGTGTTTCTGAAGGTGCTGCTCGTTACATGAGCGGTTTCTACACAATTGTTAAAATGGTTGAAGGGTTAATGCATGACTTAAACATCACTATTCCTGTAGCAATCCATTTAGACCATGGTTCAAGCTTTGAAAAATGTAAAGAAGCTATCGATGCTGGTTTCACATCAGTAATGATCGATGCTTCACACAGCCCATTCGAAGAAAACGTAGCAACAACTAAAAAAGTTGTTGAATACGCTCATGAAAAAGGTGTTTCTGTAGAAGCTGAATTAGGTACTGTTGGTGGACAAGAAGATGATGTTGTAGCAGACGGCATCATTTATGCTGATCCTAAAGAATGTCAAGAACTAGTTGAAAAAACTGGTATTGATGCATTAGCGCCAGCATTAGGTTCAGTTCATGGTCCATACAAAGGTGAACCAAAATTAGGATTTAAAGAAATGGAAGAAATCGGTTTATCTACAGGTTTACCATTAGTATTACACGGTGGTACTGGTATCCCGACTAAAGATATCCAAAAAGCAATTCCATTTGGTACAGCTAAAATTAACGTAAACACTGAAAACCAAATCGCTTCAGCAAAAGCAGTTCGTGACGTTTTAAATAACGACAAAGAAGTTTACGATCCTCGTAAATACTTAGGACCTGCACGTGAAGCTATCAAAGAAACAGTTAAAGGTAAAATTAAAGAGTTCGGTACTTCAAACCGCGCTAAATAATTAATATTTAGTTTTTAAGTTATTAATAACGTAGGGATATTAATTTTAAAAGAAGCAGACAAAATGGTGTTTGCTTCTTTTTTATGTCGTATAAGTAATAAATAAAACAGTTTGATTTTAAAATGAAAGCGTAAAAATGGTAAAATATACCAAAATTGATTGTGATATAATTATAAGGAAAATGAGCAATTTATGAAAAAAGTTTACGTACAAATCGTAGAATTAAAACTAAATAATTATCAAAACAACGTCAATATTTAGTTGAATAATCAGACTTTAGACCATGGTCAAGTGGGGAAGAACAGCATATATTAGTAAAGGTGAATGATTTGTTATTAATCAATCGAAAATAGAAAGACAAGATTTTAACGATTAAAATAAACTATTTTACAAATAAAGTAAAATTAATTTATAATGCTAATAATGCAAAAAATTAAAAAGTAATGGACAAAGGAGATAAATGATATGGCTCAAGAGGTAATAAAAATAAGAGGTGGACGCACACTAAATGGGGAAGTTAATATCAGTGGCGCGAAAAACAGTGCTGTAGCTATCATTCCTGCAACATTATTAGCTCAAGGACATGTGAAATTAGAAGGGTTACCGCAAATCTCTGATGTTAAAACTTTAGTGAGTTTATTAGAAGATTTAAATATTAAGGCATCACTAAATGGTACGGAATTAGAAGTTGATACAACTGAAATACAAAATGCTGCATTACCAAATAATAAAGTTGAATCATTACGTGCTTCATACTATATGATGGGTGCCATGTTAGGTAGATTTAAAAAATGTGTGATTGGTTTACCGGGAGGATGTCCACTTGGGCCACGTCCAATTGATCAACATATTAAAGGATTTAAAGCTTTAGGTGCTGAAATTGATGAATCAAGTACGACATCAATGAAAATTGAAGCTAAAGAGTTAAAAGGTGCGCATATTTTTCTAGATATGGTTAGCGTAGGTGCAACAATTAACATTATGCTAGCTGCAGTTTATGCAACAGGACAAACTGTAATTGAAAATGCTGCTAAAGAACCGGAAGTAGTTGATGTTGCTAACTTCTTAACAAGTATGGGAGCTAATATTAAGGGAGCGGGTACATCAACAATTAAAATCAATGGCGTCAAAGAATTACATGGTTCTGAGTATCAAGTTATACCTGATAGAATTGAAGCAGGCACATATATGTGTATCGCTGCAGCATGTGGAGAAAATGTTATATTAAATAATATTGTTCCGAAACATGTAGAAACATTAACTGCTAAATTTAGTGAATTAGGTGTGAATGTCGATGTAAGAGACGAAAGAATTCGCATCAATAATAATGCACCATATCAATTTGTTGATATTAAAACACTAGTATATCCAGGTTTTGCTACTGATTTGCAACAGCCTATTACACCATTATTATTTATGGCAAATGGTCCTTCATTTGTAACTGATACGATTTATCCAGAGCGTTTTAAACATGTTGAAGAATTAAAGCGCATGGGTGCAAATATTGAAGTTGACGAAGGCACAGCAACGATAAAACCATCAACATTACATGGTGCTGAAGTTTATGCTAGCGATTTAAGAGCAGGAGCTTGTTTAATTATTGCTGGTTTAATTGCTGAGGGTGTAACTACAATTTACAATGTAAAACATATTTATAGAGGTTATACAGATATTGTAGAACACTTAAAAGCTTTAGGTGCAGATATTTGGACGGAAACTGTATAGATTTATCTTGTTTTGTGGTATAATAATTATACTGATTAAAAAAGGGTGTTCGTTTACATTCTAAATTTATTGATGAGAGGTGAAGATGATGGAAGTATGTCCGTATCTCGAAGAAACTTTTAAAATACTTGGTAGAAGTTGGAATGGATTAATCATTAATTATCTCTCAAGATGTAATGACTGTTCAGCACACTTTTCCGATATGAAAAGAGATTTGAAAACAATAACACCACGTGCTTTAAGTCTTAAGTTGTCAGAGCTTGCACAATGGGAGTTAGTTGAGAAGCAAATCATTTCTACGAGTCCAGTACAAATTATTTATGTGCTAACTGAAAAAGGTAAAGCGTTAGCAGAGGCTTTACATCCAATTGAAGCATGGGCGCAATCATATGTCGATTTAACAGATCAACGTACTGCTAAATAATTACATGACCTTTAAACATAGCATTGATTATAACTATTTCTAAGTCTTCGCATTATTTGCGATGATGTGGGAATGGTTATTTTTATTTAAAAATATAAAAAAATAGATGCAGCAAAATTTTAAAGCATTTTATTTTGAACATATTAAAAGGGAGCGTATCATAATGGAATGTAATGTTTATATCGTATGCATTACGGATAAATAATATATAAATCATTCTTGAGGAGTGAAAGAATAATGAGAGACTACACAAAGCAATACATTAATGGCGAATGGGTAGAAAGTAATAGTAATGAAACGATAGAAGTTATAAATCCAGCAACCGAAGAAGTAATCGGGAAAGTTGCTAAAGGTAATAAAGCTGATGTTGATAAAGCCGTCGAGGCGGCAGACGATGTTTATTTAGAGTTCCGTCATACATCTGTGAAAGAAAGACAAGCGTTATTAGATAAAATTGTAAAAGAATATGAAAACAGAAAAGACGATATTGTACAAGCTATTACGGATGAATTAGGTGCTCCTTTATCATTATCTGAGCGTGTCCATTATCAAATGGGACTAAACCATTTTGTTGCAGCGAGAGACGCATTAGATAACTACGAATTTGAAGAACGCCGCGGAGATGATTTAGTTGTTAAAGAAGCAATCGGTGTATCTGGATTAATTACACCGTGGAACTTCCCTACAAACCAAACATCATTAAAATTAGCAGCAGCATTTGCGGCTGGTAGTCCAGTTGTACTTAAACCATCTGAAGAAACACCATTTGCAGCTGTTATTTTAGCTGAGATTTTTGATAAAGTCGGTGTTCCTAAAGGTGTATTTAACCTTGTTAATGGTGATGGTGCTGGCGTTGGGAATCCTTTATCTGAGCATCCTAAAGTACGCATGATGTCATTTACAGGATCAGGCCCTACTGGTTCTAAAATTATGGAAAAAGCTGCTAAAGATTTTAAAAAGGTATCATTAGAGCTTGGTGGCAAATCACCATACATCGTCCTAGATGACGTAGATATTAAAGAAGCGGCTAAAGCAACAACAGGCAAAGTTGTTAATAATACTGGTCAAGTATGTACAGCTGGTACACGTGTTTTAGTGCCTAACAAAATTAAAGATGCATTCTTAGCTGAATTAAAAGAACAATTTAGCCAAGTGCGTGTCGGTAATCCAAGAGAAGATGGTACACAAGTAGGCCCTATCATTAGTAAAAAACAATTTGATCAAGTACAAAATTATATTAATAAAGGTATTGAAGAAGGTGCTGAATTATTTTATGGTGGTCCTGGTAAACCAGAAGGACTTGAAAAAGGATACTTTGCACGTCCGACAATTTTTATTAATGTAGATAATCAAATGACGATAGCACAAGAAGAAATTTTTGGGCCAGTAATGTCAGTTATCACTTATAACGATTTAGATGAAGCGATTCAAATTGCAAATGATACAAAATATGGTTTGGCAGGATATGTTATTGGTAAGGACAAAGAAACATTGCATAAAGTAGCTCGTTCTATTGAAGCAGGTACAGTAGAAATAAACGAAGCAGGTAGAAAGCCAGATTTACCATTTGGTGGCTATAAACAATCTGGTTTAGGTCGTGAATGGGGCGATTATGGTATTGAAGAGTTCTTAGAAGTGAAATCTATAGCTGGATATTTTAAATAAATTTGATTTTTGAATTAAAAATCGCAATAAAACAGTGCACATGACTAATTAAGTTTTGTGTACTGTTTTAATTTTGCAATTTTTATAAATAGATTTTGTAATTAAAATAAAAATTTGCTATAGTTATTCATGTATTTAAAAGGTTGGGGATTAGCATAATGGGATTGTGCTAGCACAGTTATTTATGCATTGTCATGCCTATCTATTACTTACTAACTAAAAAATAATGAAATGGGTGTAAACTATATGCCTGAAAGAGAACGTACATCTCCTCAGTATGAATCATTCCACGAATTGTACAAGAACTATACTACCAAGGAACTCACTCAAAAAGCTAAAACTCTTAAGTTGACGAACTATAGTAAATTAAATAAAAAAGAACTTGTTCTAGCTATTATGGAAGCACAAATGGAAAAAGATGGTAACTATTATATGGAAGGTATCTTAGATGATATTCAACCAGATGGTTATGGTTTTTTAAGAACAGTGAACTATTCTAAAGGGGAAAAAGATATTTATATATCTGCTAGCCAAATTCGTCGTTTTGAAATTAAACGTGGGGATAAAGTAACTGGGAAAGTTAGAAAACCTAAAGATAACGAAAAATATTATGGCTTATTACAAGTTGACTTTGTCAATGACCATAACGCAGAAGAAGTGAAGAAACGTCCGCATTTCCAAGCTTTGACACCACTTTATCCAGATGAGCGTATTAAATTAGAGACAGAAACACAAAATTATTCAACGCGCATCATGGATTTAGTAACACCGATTGGTTTAGGTCAACGTGGTTTAATAGTGGCGCCACCTAAAGCAGGTAAAACATCGTTATTAAAAGAAATAGCGAATGCAATCAGTACGAACAAACCAGATGCAAAGCTATTTATTTTGTTAGTTGGCGAGCGTCCTGAAGAGGTAACAGATTTAGAACGCTCAGTAGAAGCTGCTGAAGTCGTTCATTCAACGTTTGACGAACCACCAGAACACCATGTTAAAGTAGCTGAATTATTACTTGAACGTGCAAAGCGTTTAGTAGAAATTGGGGAAGATGTCATTATTTTAATGGATTCTATAACGAGATTAGCACGCGCTTATAACTTAGTTATTCCACCAAGTGGTCGTACATTATCAGGTGGTTTAGATCCTGCATCTTTACACAAACCAAAAGCATTCTTCGGTGCAGCGAGAAATATTGAAGCGGGTGGAAGTTTAACAATACTTGCAACTGCATTAGTTGATACGGGTTCACGTATGGACGATATGATTTACGAAGAATTTAAAGGAACAGGTAACATGGAGTTACATTTAGATCGTAAATTGTCTGAACGTCGTATCTTCCCTGCAATTGATATTGGCAGAAGTTCAACGCGTAAAGAAGAATTGTTGATAAGTAAATCTGAATTAGACACATTATGGCAATTAAGAAATCTATTCACTGACTCAACTGACTTTACTGAAAGATTTATTCGCAAACTTAAAAGGTCTAAGAATAATGAAGATTTCTTCAAGCAGCTACAAAAGTCTGCAGAAGAAAGTACTAAAACGGGTCGACCTATAATTTAATAAACATTATATAGGGGCTTGCGTTTTGAATTAATTACCTTTATAATTACACAGTATTGGGTAAAAACTCACAAATAACTCTGTTCCAGATGGTTCAGGGCAAAGGAGCTGAAAATAATGAAACAAGGAATTCATCCTGAGTATCACCAAGTAATCTTTTTAGATACTACTACAAACTTCAAATTCTTAAGCGGTTCTACAAAAACATCTTCAGAAATGATGGAGTGGGAAGATGGAAAAGAATACCCAGTTATTCGTTTAGATATTTCATCTGATTCACATCCATTCTACACTGGACGTCAAAAATTCGCTGCTGCGGATGGACGTGTGGAACGTTTCAACAAAAAGTTTGGTCTTAAATCAAACAACTAATATAGTAATCGTTAAGCTGTCTGCATCCTATAATGGAATTGTAGACAGCTTTTTTATTTATAAGCGTAGTAAGGGTATATACTTACGACTGTGTTCAAAGAAGTGACTCAATACCATGTTGTTAATACATAATGATAAATTTCCCCCTTTATTAAAGTTTGTATTGAGTAGAAACACCGCACGAATAAGAAGCAACAAATTAGAATAGCTGTATATAAATATGCAAGACAAATTTATAAAATAATTGTTCATGTACAATATCGATATAATTATGAAAAAGACATTTATGAATATTTGAAATATGATATAATAAAGCGATTATGTTTTGAAAAAGGTGGAACTCTCAATGTATGAAACTTACCATTCCGGTTGGATAGAATGTATTACAGGTAGTATGTTTAGCGGTAAATCCGAAGAACTAATAAGACGTCTAAGAAGGGGTATATACGCTAAACAAAAAGTCGTTGTATTTAAACCGGCGATTGATGATCGATATCATAAAGAAAAAGTGGTCTCTCATAATGGTAATGCCATTGAAGCGATTAATATTTCTAAAGCAAGTGAAATTATGACGCACGACTTAACTAATGTTGATGTTATAGGAATAGACGAAGTGCAATTTTTTGACGATGAAATTGTAAGTATAGTAGAAAAACTATCAGCAGATGGACACCGTGTTATTGTTGCTGGATTAGATATGGATTTTAGGGGCGAACCGTTCGAACCAATGCCTAAATTGATGGCTGTCAGTGAACAAGTAACGAAACTTCAAGCAGTTTGTGCTGTTTGTGGTTCTTCATCTAGTAGAACGCAACGATTAATAAATGGTAAACCAGCTAAAATCGATGATCCGATTATCTTAGTAGGTGCCAATGAAAGTTATGAGCCACGTTGTCGCGCGCACCATATCGTAGCACCTAGTGATAATAATAAGGAGGAATTATAAGTGTTTGATCAATTAGATATTGTAGAAGAAAGATACGAACAGTTAAATGAACTGTTAAGTGACCCAGATGTTGTAAATGATTCAGATAAATTACGTAAATATTCTAAAGAGCAAGCTGATTTACAAAAAACTGTAGATGTTTATCGTAACTATAAAGCTAAAAAAGAAGAATTAGCTGATATTGAAGAAATGTTAAGTGAGACTGATGATAAAGAAGAAGTAGAAATGTTAAAAGAGGAGAGTAATGGTATTAAAGCTGAACTTCCAAATCTTGAAGAAGAGCTTAAAATATTATTGATTCCTAAAGATCCTAATGATGACAAAGACGTTATTGTAGAAATAAGAGCAGCAGCAGGTGGTGATGAGGCTGCGATTTTTGCTGGTGATTTAATGCGTATGTATTCAAAGTATGCTGAATCACAAGGATTCAAAACTGAAATAGTAGAAGCGTCTGAAAGTGACCATGGTGGTTACAAAGAAATTAGTTTCTCAGTTTCTGGTAATGGCGCGTATAGTAAATTGAAATTTGAAAATGGTGCGCACCGCGTTCAACGTGTGCCTGAAACAGAATCAGGTGGACGTATTCATACTTCAACAGCTACAGTGGCAGTTTTACCAGAAGTTGAAGATGTAGAAATTGAAATTAGAAATGAAGATTTAAAAATCGACACGTATCGTTCAAGTGGTGCAGGTGGTCAGCACGTAAACACAACTGACTCTGCAGTACGTATTACCCATTTACCAACTGGTGTCATTGCAACATCTTCTGAGAAGTCTCAAATTCAAAACCGTGAAAAAGCAATGAAAGTGTTAAAAGCACGTTTATACGATATGAAAGTTCAAGAAGAACAACAAAAGTATGCGTCACAACGTAAATCAGCAGTCGGTACTGGTGATCGTTCAGAACGTATTCGAACTTATAATTATCCACAAAGCCGTGTAACAGACCATCGTATAGGTCTAACGCTTCAAAAATTAGGGCAAATTATGGAAGGCCATTTAGAAGAAATTATAGATGCACTGACTTTATCAGAGCAGACAGATAAATTGAAAGAACTTAATAATGGTGAATTATAAAGAAAAGTTAGATGAAGCAATTCATTTAACACAACAAAAAGGGTTTGAACAAACACGAGCTGAATGGTTAATGTTAGATGTATTTCAATGGACGCGTACGGACTTTGTAGTCCACATGCATGATGATATGCCGAAAGCGATGATTATGAAGTTCGACTTAGCATTACAACGTATGTTATTAGGAGAGCCTATACAGTATATAGTTGGCTTTGCCTCATTTTATGGTAGAACGTTTGATGTAAACTCAAATTGTTTGATACCAAGACCTGAAACTGAAGAAGTAATGTTGCATTTCTTACAACAGTTAGAAGATGATGCAACAATCGTAGATATCGGAACGGGTAGTGGTGTACTTGCAATTACTTTGAAATGTGAAAAGCCGGATTTAAATGTTATTGCTACTGATATTTCACTTGAAGCAATGAATATGGCTCGTAATAATGCTGAGAAGCATCAATCACAAATACAATTTTTAACAGGGGATGCATTAAAGCCCTTAATTAATGAAGGTATCAAGTTGAACGGCTTGATATCTAATCCACCATATATAGATGAAAAAGATATGGTTACGATGTCTCCAACGGTTACGAGATTCGAACCACATCAGGCATTGTTTGCAGATAACCATGGATATGCTATTTATGAATCAATCATTGAAGATTTACCTCACGTTATGGAAAAAGGCAGCCCAGTTGTTTTTGAAATTGGTTACAATCAAGGTGAGGCACTTAAATCAATAATTTTAAATAAATTTCCTGACAAAAAAATCGACATTATTAAAGATATAAATGGCCACGATCGAATCGTCTCATTTAAATGGTAATTAGAAGTTATGCCTTTGCTATGATTAGTTAAGTGCATAGCTTTTTGCTTTATATTATGATAAATAAGAAAGGCGTGATTAAGTTGGATACTAAAATTTGGGATGTTAGAGAATATAATGAAGATTTACAGCAATATCCTAAAATTAATGAAATAAAAGACATTGTTTTAAACGGTGGTTTAATAGGTTTACCAACTGAAACAGTTTATGGACTTGCAGCAAATGCGACAGATGAAGAAGCTGTAGCTAAAATATATGAAGCTAAAGGCCGTCCATCTGACAATCCGCTTATTGTTCATATACACAGTAAAGGTCAATTAAAAGATTTTACATATACTTTGGATCCACGCGTAGAAAAGTTAATGCAGGCATTCTGGCCGGGCCCTATTTCGTTTATATTGCCGTTAAAGCCAGGCTATCTATGTCGAAAAGTTTCTGGAGGTTTATCATCAGTTGCTGTTAGAATGCCAAGCCATTCTGTAGGTAGACAATTATTACAAATCATAAATGAACCTCTAGCTGCTCCAAGTGCTAATTTAAGTGGTAGACCTTCACCAACAACTTTCAATCATGTATATCAAGATTTGAATGGCCGTATCGATGGTATTGTTCAAGCTGAACAAAGTGAAGAAGGATTAGAAAGTACGGTTTTAGATTGCACATCTTTTCCTTATAAAATTGCAAGACCTGGTTCTATAACAGCAGCAATGATTACAGAAATACTTCCGAATAGTATCGCCCATGCTGATTATAATGATACTGAACAGCCAATTGCACCAGGTATGAAGTATAAGCATTACTCACCCAATACACCACTTACAATTATTACAGATATTGAGAGCAAAATTGGAAATGACGGTAAAGATTGGTCTTCTATAGCTTTTATTGTGCCGAGTAATAAGGTGGCGTTTATACCAAGTGAAGCGCAATTCATTCAATTATGTCAGGATGACAATGATGTTAAACAAGCAAGTCATAATCTTTATGATGTGTTACATTCACTTGATGAAAATGAAAATATTTCAGCGGCGTATATATACGGCTTTGAGCTGAATGATAATACAGAAGCAATTATGAATCGCATGTTAAAAGCTGCAGGTAATCACATTATTAAAGGATGTGAACTATGAAGATTTTATTCGTTTGTACAGGTAACACATGTCGTAGCCCATTAGCGGAAAGTATTGCAAAAGAGGTTATGCCAAATCATCAATTTGAATCAAGAGGTATATTCGCTGTGAACAATCAAGGTGTTTCGAATTATGTTGAAGACTTAGTTGAAGAACATCATTTAGCTGAAACGACCTTATCGCAACAATTTACTGAAGCAGATTTGAAAGCAGATATTATTTTGACGATGTCGTATTCGCACAAAGAATTAATAGAGGCACACTTTGGTTTGCAAAATCATGTTTTCACATTGCATGAATATGTAAAAGAAGCAGGAGAAGTTATAGATCCATACGGTGGAACAAAAGAAATGTATGTACATACCTATGAAGAACTTGTAAGTTTAATTTTAAAATTAAAAGATATTATTTGCTAGTAGGAATTCTGTATAATTAGTATATGTTAACAGTTAAATAAGTTATAATAGAGGAGTGTAGCACTTTGCTATATTCCTTTTTTATTTTTAGGAAGGGTGGGCTTTTATGAAAGATTTGACAATGTTATTAGACGAATTAAAAGATATGTCCTTTTTTAATAAAGGAGATATATGTTTAATTGGATGTTCAACATCGGAAGTCATTGGCGAAAAAATAGGGACTGTCGGTTCGATGGAAGTTGCAGAAACTATTTTTAATGCATTAGATGTTGTGAGTAAAGAGACAGGCGTTACTTTTGCTTTTCAAGGATGTGAACATATCAACAGAGCGATAACAATAGAAAAATCTCAGTATAATCCATTAACAATGGAAGAAGTTTCCGTCGTTCCAGATGTCCATGCTGGAGGGAGTTTGGCAACATACGCTTTTCAGCATATGAAGGATCCGATCGTGGTCGAACATATTACTGTTCCTTGTGGAATTGATATTGGTCAAACGTTAATAGGCATGCATATTAAACATGTATGTGTACCTGTAAGGACTTCAGTAAAGCAAGTAGGACAGGCAATTGTAACTATTGCCACATCTAGGCCGAAAAAGATTGGTGGCGAACGTGCTAAATACCAATAAGTTTTTTTGAAAGAAGGGGAGATTTTATGTCTTATATCACCAAGCAAGATAAAGTTATCGCAGAAGCAATCGAGAGAGAATTTCAGAGACAAAATAGCAACATAGAGTTAATCGCATCGGAAAATTTTGTATCGGAAGCGGTTATGGAAGCACAAGGTTCAGTGTTGACTAATAAGTATGCTGAAGGCTATCCAGGACGCCGATATTATGGTGGCTGTGAGTTTGTAGATGTTACTGAAAGCATCGCAATTGATCGTGCTAAAGCATTGTTTGGAGCTGAACATGTCAATGTTCAACCACATTCAGGTTCACAAGCGAACATGGCTGTTTACTTAGTTGCATTAGAAATGGGCGACACAGTTTTAGGTATGAATTTGAGTCATGGTGGTCACTTGACACATGGAGCGCCTGTTAATTTTAGTGGTAAATTCTACAATTTCGTTGAATATGGAGTAGATAAAGACACAGAACGAATCAATTATGATGAAGTTCGTAAATTAGCGTTAGAGCATAAGCCTAAGCTTATTGTGGCAGGAGCATCAGCATATTCAAGAACAATTGACTTCAAAAAGTTTAAAGAAATCGCAGATGAAGTAAACGCTAAGTTAATGGTAGACATGGCACATATTGCAGGATTAGTAGCGGCAGGTTTACATCCAAATCCAGTAGAATATGCTGATTTTGTAACAACTACAACACACAAAACATTACGCGGACCACGTGGTGGTATGATTTTATGTAAGGAAGAATATAAAAAAGACATAGATAAAACAATTTTCCCTGGTATTCAAGGTGGACCTCTTGAGCATGTTATTGCAGCAAAAGCAGTTGCTTTTGGAGAAGCGTTAGAAAATAATTTCAAAACGTATCAACAACAAGTGGTTAAAAACGCAAAAGTTCTTGCAGAAGCATTAATTAATGAAGGATTTAGAATTGTTTCTGGCGGTACAGATAATCACTTAGTAGCTGTTGATGTAAAAGGGTCTATAGGACTTACTGGTAAAGAAGCTGAAGAGACTTTAGATTCAGTTGGTATCACATGTAACAAAAATACCATTCCGTTCGATCAAGAAAAACCTTTTGTAACGAGTGGTATACGTTTAGGTACACCTGCTGCAACAACGCGTGGATTTGATGAAAAAGCTTTTGAGGAAGTTGCAAAAATCATCAGTTTAGCATTGAAAAATAGTAAAGATGAAGAAAAATTACAACAAGCTAAAGAACGCGTTGCGAAATTAACAGCTGAATATCCTCTATATCAATAAACATACACAAAGATAGGAGTAATTTTTATGAGTAAAGTACACGTTTTCGATCATCCATTAATTCAACACAAACTAAGCTATATTAGAGATGTAAATACAGGTACTAAAGAATTTAGAGAACTTGTAGACGAAGTTGGTATGTTGATGGCATATGAAGTAACTAGAGACTTAGAGCTTCAGGATGTTGATATTGAAACGCCTGTAACTAAAATGACGGCTAAACGATTAGCTGGTAAAAAATTAGCTATCGTTCCAATTTTAAGAGCTGGTTTAGGTATGACTGATGGTATTTTAAGTTTAGTACCTGCAGCCAGAGTTGGACATATCGGTTTATATCGAGATCCCGAAACATTAAAGGCTGTAGAGTATTTTGCTAAGTTACCTCAAGATATTACTGAAAGACAAATCATTGTTGTTGATCCTATGTTAGCAACAGGCGCATCAGCAATTGAAGCTATTACTTCATTGAAGAAACGTGGCGCTAAAAATATTCGCTTCATGTGTTTAATTGCAGCACCAGAAGGCGTAGAAAAGATGCATGAAGCACATCCGGATGTAGATATTTATATTGCTGCACTTGATGAAAAGCTAAATGATAAAGCATATATCACACCAGGGTTAGGCGACGCTGGAGATAGATTGTTTGGTACTAAATAGAAGAATCGGAGATAAGTAGTTTGATGAAAAAGATTATGACCATATTTGGAACAAGACCCGAAGCCATAAAGATGGCTCCTTTAGTTAAAGCTTTGGAACAAGAAAAAATGCTCGAGCCAATTGTTGTTGTTACAGCACAGCATAGAGAAATGCTTGATTCAGTATTAAGTACCTTTGAAATCAAACCAAAATACGATTTGAATATTATGAAATCAGGACAGACACTTTCTGAGATAACTTCTAAATCAATCACTCAATTAGAGCAAGTGATTCAATTAGAAAAACCAGACATGGTACTTGTACATGGTGATACGATGACGACATTTGCAGGTGGTTTAGCGGCATTTTATAACCAAGTGCCGATTGGACACGTTGAAGCAGGGCTTAGAAGTTATGATAAATATTCACCTTTTCCGGAAGAGGTGAATAGACAATTAGTTGGTGTATTAGCTGACTTACATTTTGCACCTACTAAAAATGCTGCATCGCATTTGTTAAGTGAAGGGAAATATTCAGAAAGTGTTGTTGTCACTGGTAATACAGCGATTGATGCTATGAAATATACAGTTGATGACAATTATAAATCTAACATCATGGATAAATACCATGACAAAAAATTCATTCTTATGACAGCACACCGACGAGAAAATATCGGGAAACCCATGGAAAATATATTTAAAGCGGTTAGACGCTTAATAGATGAGTATACTGATTTAGCACTAGTATATCCAATGCATAAAAACCCGAAAGTTCGAGAGGTGGCTCAAAAGATTTTAGGTAGTCATGACAGAATTGAATTGATTGAACCTTTGGACGTAGTAGATTTCCATAATTTTGCTAAAAAATCTTATTTTATTTTGACAGATTCAGGTGGAATTCAGGAAGAAGCGCCATCATTTAATAAGCCAGTTTTAGTTTTGCGAAGCGTTACAGAACGTCCTGAAGGTGTTGAAGCTGGCACATTAAAAGTCATTGGAACAAATAAGCAAAATGTGTATCAAGCTGCAAAAGAATTAATCGATGATGAGAGATTATATCATCAAATGTCTGAAGCATCTAATCCTTACGGTGATGGATTTGCTTCAGAAAGAATAGTTAATCATATTAAGTATTATTTGAATTTAATCACTGAAAAACCAAGCGATTTCTGAGGAAAATAGACTTTTTGTCCAATTGTGTCTAAATTGTGTCTAACTATGCTTATTTTTTTACAACAATTTGAATAGAATTGACACCACAAATCGCCTATATTATCATTTAGTTTGTATGAGTGGAACGGTTTTCATGATTGATATCAGTCACACGGAGGCATATAAAATGAGTCGTTTCTACAACATTTTTAAACAGTTCATTCAATATTATTTTTATCTAATAATAATATTGGGAGGATTATACCTTTATACACACCATGCATTTATCTTAGGATTAATCATTGGTGTTACTGGTTCTGCAATCAACACATGTATTTTTGAATGCTATTTAGCTAAAGCTAAAAGACCAGACACTATGCATATTTCAACTGGAAATATGTGGCGATACTTAGTTGCAATTATTGCCTGTATGATTTGGTACCTTAATAAAGCGCATGTAAGTATCATCGGTATAATTATTGGTTTAATGATTTCATATGTTGTAGTTATCATACGTCCTTTACTAAAGGTGAGCAAATAAATTAAGAAAGAGGTGAGATTATGGATCACAAATCCCCGCTCGTGAGTTGGAATTTATTCGGTTTTGATATCGTTTTCAATTTATCAAGTATATTGATGATACTTGTTACGGCGTTTCTTGTTTTTCTACTTGCTATCATTTGTACGCGTAATTTGAAAAAAAGACCAACTGGCAAACAAAATTTCGTTGAATGGATTTTTGATTTCGTGAGGGGAATCATTGAAGGTAACATGGCTTGGAAAAAAGGTGGTCAATTCCACTTCTTAGCAGTAACGCTGATTCTGTACATTTTTATAGCTAATATGTTAGGTCTTCCGTTTTCTATAGTAACGAAAGATCACACATTGTGGTGGAAATCACCAACAGCTGATGCAACAGTGACTTTAACGTTGTCTACAACGATAATACTGTTAACTCACTTTTATGGAATTAAAATGCGTGGTACGAAACAATATCTTAAAGGTTATGTACAGCCGTTTTGGCCATTGGCAATTATTAATGTTTTCGAAGAGTTCACTTCAACATTAACGCTTGGTCTGCGTTTGTACGGTAACATATTTGCAGGTGAGATACTATTAACATTACTTGCTGGCTTATTCTTTAACGAACCAGCATGGGGTTGGATTATTAGTATCCCAGGATTAATTGTTTGGCAAGCATTTTCAATATTTGTAGGAACAATCCAAGCATATATCTTTATTATGCTTTCGATGGTTTATATGTCACATAAAGTGGCAGATGAACACTAAAAATTTCAATAATTATATACAATCACAGGAGGAAATTAAATTATGAATTTAATCGCAGCAGCAATCGCAATTGGTTTATCAGCATTAGGAGCAGGTATCGGTAACGGTTTAATCGTTTCAAGAACAGTTGAAGGTGTAGCACGTCAACCAGAAGCACGTGGTCAATTAATGGGTATCATGTTCATTGGTGTAGGTTTAGTTGAGGCATTACCTATCATCGGTGTAGTAATTGCATTCATGACATTTGCTGGATAATTAACAGATAAAAGAGGTCGGGACAAAGCGCATAGGACATAATTCATGATGCATATATAGTAATATCTTTGAACTTTATTAAATAGTTGAGATATGAATGCACCATGCCTATCGCATAAATTCAGTAGGTCCTAACCTCGTCGTTTTTTTCTATATAACACTAGCGATTATTTTAATGAAAGGAGTGTCATGAACCCGTGACTGAAACAGCTAACTTATTCGTTCTTGGTGCAGCTGGAGGCGTTGAGTGGGGTACTGTGATTGTACAGGTCCTAACTTTCATCGTGTTACTTGCGTTACTTAAAAAGTTCGCATGGGGTCCATTGAAAGATGTAATGGATAAACGTGAAAGAGATATTAACAGAGATATCGATGACGCAGAACAAGCTAAGTTAAATGCACAGAAACTTGAAGAAGAAAATAAACAAAAACTTAAAGAAACACAAGAAGAAGTTCAAAAGATTTTAGAAGATGCTAAGGTTCAAGCACGTCAACAGCAAGAACAAATTATTCATGAAGCAAACGTACGTGCAAACGGTATGATTGAAACAGCACAAAGTGAAATCAATAGCCAAAAAGAACGTGCCATTGCAGATATTAATAATCAAGTATCTGAACTATCAGTGTTAATTGCTTCTAAAGTTCTTAGAAAAGAAATTTCTGAACAAGACCAAAAAGCATTGGTTGACAAGTATCTAAAAGAGGCAGGCGATAAATAATGGTAAAAGTAGCTAACAAGTATGCTAAAGCATTATTTGACGTGTCATTAGATACAAATAATTTAGAGACTATTAATGAAGAATTAACAGTTATAAATGAAGCAGTAAAAGATAAAATTGAGCAATTGAAAATGGTTGACAGTAATCCAACTCAAACAGCAGAACAACGTCGTGAGTTGATTAATAGTGTATTTACTGACATTAATCCATACATTAAAAATATGATGTACGTGTTAGCAGATAATAGACATATCTCATTAATAGCTGACGTATTCAAGGCGTTCCAAAGCTTATATAACGGACACTACAATCAAGATTTTGCAACAATTGAGTCAACATATGAATTGAGTCAAGAAGAGTTAGATAAGATTGTCAAACTAGTAACTCAACAAACGAAGTTATCTAAAGTTATTGTAGATACAAAAATTAATCCAGATTTAATTGGTGGATTTAGAGTTAAAGTCGGCACAACTGTATTAGATGGTAGTGTTAGAAATGATCTTGTCCAATTACAAAGAAAATTTAGAAGAGTTAATTAATTATAAAGAGGAGTGACATAGATGGCCATAAAAGCTGAAGAAATCAGTGCATTACTTCGCTCACAAATTGAAAATTATGAGTCAGAAATGTCCGTAACTGATGTAGGTACTGTATTACAAATTGGTGATGGTATTGCATTAATTCACGGATTAAATGACGTTATGGCTGGTGAGCTAGTAGAATTCCATAACGGCGTACTTGGTTTAGCCCAAAACCTTGAAGAGTCAAACGTGGGTGTGGTTATTTTAGGACCATACACAGGTATTACTGAAGGTGACGAAGTTAAACGTACTGGTCGTATCATGGAAGTACCAGTAGGTGAAGAACTAATCGGAAGAGTTGTTAATCCATTAGGACAACCTATTGATGGACAAGGACCGATTAACACAACTAAAACACGTCCAGTAGAGAAAAAAGCTACTGGTGTAATGGATCGTAAATCAGTAGATGAGCCATTACAAACAGGTATCAAAGCAATTGATGCTTTAGTACCAATTGGTAGAGGTCAACGTGAGTTAATCATCGGTGACCGTCAAACAGGTAAAACAACAATTGCAATTGACACAATTTTGAACCAAAAAGATCAAGGTACGATTTGTATCTATGTTGCTATTGGTCAAAAAGATTCAACAGTAAGAGCAAATGTTGAAAAGTTAAGACAAGCAGGCGCTTTAGACTACACTATTGTTGTAGCAGCATCAGCTTCTGAACCTTCTCCATTATTATATATTGCACCATATTCAGGTGTAACAATGGGTGAAGAATTCATGTTTAACGGTAAACATGTTTTAATCGTTTATGATGATTTAACTAAACAAGCAGCAGCTTATCGTGAGTTATCATTATTATTACGTAGACCTCCAGGTCGTGAAGCATACCCAGGTGACGTATTCTACTTACATAGTAGATTATTAGAAAGAGCAGCAAAATTAAACGATGACTTAGGTGGCGGTTCAATTACTGCATTACCAATTATCGAAACACAAGCTGGTGATATTTCAGCTTATGTACCAACAAACGTTATTTCAATTACAGATGGACAAATCTTCTTACAATCTGATTTATTCTTCTCAGGTGTAAGACCAGCGATTAATGCCGGACAATCTGTATCTCGTGTTGGTGGATCTGCACAAATTAAAGCAATGAAGAAAGTTGCTGGTACGTTACGTCTTGACTTAGCGTCATACAGAGAACTTGAATCATTTGCACAATTCGGTTCAGACCTTGATGAATTTACTGCAAGTAAATTAGAACGTGGTAAACGTACTGTTGAAGTCTTAAAACAAGATCAAAACAAACCATTACCAGTTGAACACCAAGTGTTGATTATTTATGCATTAACAAAAGGATATTTAGATGATATTCCAGTTGTAGATATCACACGTTTTGAAGACGAGTTAAACCACTGGGCAGAATCAAATGCTACTGAACTGTTAAATGAAATCAGAGAAACTGGTGGCTTACCAGATGCTGAGAAGTTTGACACAGCAATTAACGAATTCAAAAAAAGCTTTAGCAAATCTGAATAATAAACAAGTTTAGTATAAGGTGGTGAGATAGTGGCTTCTCTTAAAGAAATAGATACTCGAATAAAATCAACCAAAAAAATGAAGCAGATTACGAAAGCGATGAACATGGTATCAAGTTCAAAACTTCGTAGAGCTGAAAAAAATACAAAACAATTCACACCATATATGGATAAAATGCAAGATGCAATTACTGCAGTTGCAGGGGCAAGTAGCAATACAAACCATCCAATGCTAAGACCTCGTAAAATTACTAGAAGTGGATATTTAGTTATCACGAGTGATAAAGGTTTAGCAGGTGCATATAGTGCAAACGTGCTTAAAAAATTGATTACTGATATTGAAGCGAAACATCAAGATAGTAGCGAATAC
This sequence comes from Staphylococcus sp. MZ3, assembly GCF_018622755.1. Lineage (NCBI taxonomy): Bacteria > Bacillati > Bacillota > Bacilli > Caryophanales > Staphylococcaceae > Staphylococcus > Staphylococcus sp. MZ3. The sequence goes on along the minus strand of NZ_CP076026.1, from coordinate 2,156,037 downwards.
AGTATTGTAGTTTTAGGGCAACAAGGTGTTGATTTCCTAAAAAATAGAGGTTATGACATTGAGTATTCTCAAGTAGACGTACCTGATCAACCTTCTTTCAAATCTGTTCAAGCACTAGCTAACCATGCTATAGACTTATACAGTGAAGAAGAAATTGATGAATTAAATATATACTATAGTCATTATGTCAGCGTTCTTGAAAACAAGCCTACATCTAGACAAGTATTACCATTATCTCAAGAGGATTCTAGTAAGGGGCATGGTCATTTGTCTTCTTATGAATTTGAGCCAGATAAAGAATCTATCTTAAGTGTAATCTTGCCTCAATATGTTGAGAGTTTGATTTACGGAACAATATTAGACGCAAAAGCAAGTGAGCATGCAACACGTATGACTGCGATGAAAAATGCCACTGATAATGCAACTGAACTTATTGATGACTTATCATTAGAATATAACAGAGCGAGACAAGCAGAAATTACGCAACAAATTACTGAAATTGTTGGTGGTTCCGCAGCGCTTGAATAATATTTAAAGGAGGAAAATAGCATGGGAATTGGCCGTGTAACTCAAGTTATGGGTCCTGTAATTGATGTTCGATTTGAACATAACGAAGTTCCTAAAATTAATAACGCCTTGGTTATTGATGTGCCTAAAGAAGAAGGTACAATACAACTAACATTAGAAGTTGCGCTGCAATTAGGTGACGACGTTGTTCGTACAATTGCGATGGATTCAACTGATGGTGTCCAAAGAGGCATGGATGTAAAAGATACAGGCAAAGAAATTAGTGTACCTGTTGGTGACGAAACATTAGGTCGTGTATTTAATGTACTAGGTGAAACAATTGACCTTAAAGAAGAAATTAGTGATTCTGTTCGCCGCGATCCTATCCATCGTCAAGCACCAGCATTCGATGAACTTTCAACAGAAGTTCAAATTTTAGAAACAGGTATTAAAGTAGTAGATTTACTAGCACCTTATATTAAAGGTGGTAAAATCGGATTGTTCGGTGGTGCCGGTGTAGGTAAAACAGTATTAATCCAAGAATTAATTAACAACATCGCTCAAGAGCACGGTGGTATTTCTGTATTCGCCGGTGTAGGTGAACGTACTCGTGAAGGTAACGATTTATACTTCGAAATGAGTGACAGTGGTGTAATTAAGAAAACAGCCATGGTATTCGGGCAAATGAATGAGCCACCTGGTGCACGTATGCGTGTTGCATTATCTGGTTTAACAATGGCTGAATATTTCCGTGACGAACAAGGTCAAGACGTATTATTATTCATCGATAACATTTTCAGATTTACACAAGCTGGTTCTGAGGTATCTGCATTATTAGGTCGTATGCCTTCTGCAGTAGGTTACCAACCAACACTTGCTACTGAAATGGGACAATTACAAGAACGTATTACGTCTACAACAAAAGGATCAGTAACTTCTATTCAAGCGGTATTCGTACCTGCCGATGACTATACTGACCCAGCGCCTGCGACAGCGTTTGCCCATTTAGATGCAACTACAAACTTAGAACGTAAATTAACTGAAATGGGTATTTATCCAGCCGTGGATCCATTAGCGTCTACATCAAGAGCATTGGAACCATCAATTGTAGGTCAAGAACATTATGAAGTAGCTCGTGATGTACAATCAACACTTCAAAAATACCGTGAATTACAAGATATCATTGCTATCTTAGGTATGGACGAATTATCTGATGAAGATAAACAAACAGTTGAACGCGCACGTAGAATTCAATTCTTCTTATCTCAAAACTTCCACGTAGCGGAACAATTTACTGGTCAAAAAGGTTCTTATGTACCTGTTAAGACAACAGTTGCAAACTTTAAAGATATCTTAGATGGTAAATATGACCATATTCCAGAAGATGCTTTCCGTTTAGTTGGTAGCATGGATGATGTTATTGCAAAAGCTAAAGATATGGGTGTTGAAGTATAACAATTAGGAGGAATGGATAATGAATACATTAAACCTAGATATTGTCACTCCTAATGGTTCTGTTTACAATCGTGATAATGTTGAACTCGTTGTTATGCAAACAACAGCTGGTGAGATAGGTGTCATGAGTGGACATATTCCAACTGTAGCTGCTTTAAAAACAGGCTTTGTAAAAGTGAAATTTCACGATGGAACTGAATATATTGCTGTAAGCGATGGCTTTGTTGAAGTTAGAAAAGATAAAGTTTCAATCATTGTTCAGACTGCAGAAACTGCAAGAGAAATTGATGTTGAAAGAGCTAAATTAGCCAAAGCAAGAGCAGAGTCTCACTTGGAAAATGATGACGACAATACTGATATTCATAGAGCCGAAAGAGCTTTAGAGAGAGCAAATAACCGTTTGCGTGTGGCTGAATTAAAATAGTAAATAAAGGGTCGAAGATGTGATTTCATATCTTCGACCCTTTTTTGAATTATATTGATTTAAAGATACAAAACATGAGAGGGGGGAAGGAATTGATAAAGAACTATTAAAGATTTATGATGTAGTGGTTCTTTATCATTAAACACAGCTAATGTGTATTAAAAATAGGAGGGAGTGGGACAGAAATGATATTTTTACAAAATTTATTTCGTTGTTCACCCCAACTTGCATTGTCTGTAGAAATTGGGGTTCCAATTTCTCTATGTTGGGGCCCCGTCAACTACTGCCAAATACAACACTATAGAGTCTAGACATTGATTTATGTCCGACTCCCAAGAATAGTTTTACTTTTTACAATCACTAATAGATTGCTAAAATCAAAATTTCATTCACCACTATCTGCAGTCGACGTTTCATTTTTTGAAAGTAGCTACATTTTTTCATACCAAGATACTTTATAGTTATGATATTTATGTAAAAAGAATTATATAGTAAGTTAGCTTAAACTTTACTAAAAACGGGTATTAAACTTTGTATCATTATTTAAATTTTTCATGTACAATGTAATACAGTAATCTTATGAGGTGATAAAATGGATTATATCGGACAATATGCAGTTATCCATTTAGTGTTACATGTTGTATGTATTTGTATTGCCTATTGGGCTTTACAATCAATTAGATTAGATCAATTTTTTAAAAAAGGATACGCCACTCAATTACAAGTGTGTATGATATTTGTTGCTATTTTATTAGGCACTGCAGTAAGCAATTTTATTGTAGATTTGTTACAATACTCGACGCAGGTAAAATATTTAATAAAATAAGTCTAACTCTATGATTTGTAATCAAAACTAGATATAATTAAATAATGACTTAAAATAATTTTAAAATAGGGAAATGTAAAGTAATAGGAGTTCTAAGTGGAGGATTTACGATGGATAAAATAGTAATCAAAGGTGGAAATAAATTAACGGGTGAAGTTAAAGTAGAAGGTGCTAAAAATGCAGTATTACCAATATTGACAGCATCTTTATTAGCTTCTGATAAACCGAGCAAATTAGTTAATGTTCCAGCTTTAAGTGATGTAGAAACAATAAATAATGTATTAACAACTTTAAATGCTGACGTTACATATAAAAAGGACGAAAATGCTGTTGTCGTTGATGCAACAAAGACTCTAAATGAAGAGGCACCATATGAATATGTTAGTAAAATGCGTGCAAGTATTTTAGTTATGGGACCTCTTTTAGCAAGACTAGGACATGCTATTGTTGCATTGCCTGGTGGTTGTGCAATTGGAAGTAGACCGATTGAGCAACACATTAAAGGTTTTGAAGCTTTAGGCGCAGAAATTCATCTTGAAAATGGTAATATTTATGCTAATGCTAAAGATGGATTAAAAGGTACATCAATTCATTTAGATTTTCCAAGTGTAGGAGCAACACAAAATATTATTATGGCAGCATCATTAGCTAAGGGTAAGACTTTAATTGAAAATGCAGCTAAAGAACCTGAAATTGTCGATTTAGCAAACTACATTAATGAAATGGGTGGTAGAATTACTGGTGCTGGTACAGACACAATTACAATCAATGGTGTAGAATCATTACATGGTGTAGAACATGCTATCATTCCAGATAGAATTGAAGCAGGCACATTACTAATCGCTGGTGCTATAACGCGTGGTGATATTTTTGTACGTGGTGCAATCAAAGAACATATGGCGAGTTTAGTCTATAAACTAGAAGAAATGGGCGTTGAATTGGACTATCAAGAAGATGGTATTCGTGTACGTGCTGAAGGGGAATTACAACCTGTAGACATCAAAACACTACCACATCCTGGATTCCCGACTGATATGCAATCACAAATGATGGCATTGTTATTAACGGCAAATGGTCATAAAGTCGTAACCGAAACTGTTTTTGAAAACCGTTTTATGCATGTTGCAGAGTTCAAACGTATGAATGCTAATATCAATGTAGAAGGTCGTAGTGCTAAACTTGAAGGTAAAAGTCAATTGCAAGGTGCACAAGTTAAAGCGACTGATTTAAGAGCAGCAGCAGCCTTAATTTTAGCTGGATTAGTTGCTGATGGTAAAACAAGCGTTACTGAATTAACGCACCTAGATAGAGGCTATGTTGACTTACACGGTAAATTGAAGCAATTAGGTGCAGACATTGAACGTATTAACGATTAATTCAGTAAATTAATATAATGGAGGATTTCAACCATGGAAACAATTTTTGATTATAACCAAATTAAACAAATTATACCTCACAGACAGCCATTTTTATTAATTGATAAAGTAGTTGAATATGAAGAAGGTCAACGTTGTGTGGCTATTAAACAAGTATCAGGAAACGAACCATTCTTTCAAGGGCATTTTCCTGAGTATGCGGTAATGCCAGGCGTATTAATTACTGAAGCGTTAGCTCAAACAGGTGCGGTAGCTATTTTAAATAGTGAAGAAAATAAAGGTAAAATCGCTTTATTTGCTGGTATTGATAAATGTCGTTTTAAACGTCAAGTAGTACCTGGTGATACTTTAACGTTGGAAGTAGAAATCACTAAAATTAAAGGACCAATCGGTAAAGGTAATGCTAAAGCTACTGTCGATGGTCAACTTGCTTGTAGTTGTGAACTTACATTTGCAATTCAAGATGTAAAATAAAACAAAAAAAAAACATTCAAAGATTTAATGTGTTGGCATAATCTTTGAATGTTTTTTATTTTACTCTTCTAATTTTTCATCCTTTAACTTTGGTTTAGACTGCATCATTCGATTAAATGATTTTTTTAATTCTTCACCAGATAATCCATCATCAATAAGTTGTTCTAATAAACTTTCAGCATACTGTTGACGTAAAGTGTAAATATGACATTCAAATACGATAGACATTGTTGTTTTAAAATTTTTAATACTTTTCACAGTAGATTCAAATAAAGCTGGATCATTGGCTGGACGCGTGATGACGACACGAATATCCAATAACTGTTCATTGTCTTGATATTCCTTAAATGTTTCATAATGCTCATTAGAAATGACAATTTCAAGCAACCAACCCGTGCCACTTTCCTCTTTATTAATTATTACGCCATCTTCTAATTCATATTCTATAATTCTGCCGTGTTCATTCACAATTTGAAACCTTACTGCTTTAAAAGTTTTCATATTCCCACATCCCATTAGTTTAATATTTATGATTTTTGAATTATTTAGAAGATTTAAGGTCATTTCATGACTAATTTCTTTAAATATAACAAATAACGAGATGCTATAGCTATTAATTATATAAAATTTGCCATTTTGACCATTTTTAAGCTAGTAATTAAGATATAGGCATAGGAGGTGAATCACACACTACATGCTAAATAAAATCGTAATTGTCGGGAGACTGACGAAAGACGCACAAATATTTGAAAAGGAGGATAGAAAAATTGCAACGTTTTGTGTTGCAACGCACCGAAATTATAAAGATGAAAATGGAGAAATCGTCTGTGATTACTTATTCTGTAAAGCATTTGGCAAGTTAGCTTCTAATATAGAAAAATATACTAATCAAGGTACATTGGTTGGTATAACTGGTCAAATGAGATCAAGAAAGTATGATAAAGACGGACAAACACACTTTGTCACTGAATTATATGTTGAAACAATAAAATTTATGTCCCCTAAATCCCAAAATAATGAAATTCTCTCAGATAGTATTTTAGATATTGACTCTCAAAATATAGATAATCATGACTTATTAGAAATTTAAATCCAATTATCCTAAACATCCTTAATATACATTTAATCCATCCTAAATTTTTTATAGATCTAATTAACTTGAAATATACTCACTTAAAAACGACTTACATGACTAGTACTGTTGTGTAGGTCGTCTTTTTGTGTAGTTTTTCTAATAGAAAATAGACATAGATTGCAAAACGATTACATAAAAAATTGCAAATGAAAAACATTTTTACTGTCATGACAATTCTCGATAGAATCATATTTGAAATTATGGGGGATTTCGTTGTAATCACTGTGTAAAAAACAAGGCTATTTTTTTATTTTGTTGTAACCTGCACGGATTTTATAGATGTTACAGTAGTCTCTGTAAAACTTTTAGAGAAACAAATTACTTGTAGGAGGATTTTAAGATTATGAAGAAAACATTACTCGCATCATCATTAGCAGTAGGTTTAGGAATCGTAGCAGGAAATGCAGGTCACGAAGCCCATGCAAGTGAAGCGGACTTAAATAAAGCATCTTTAGCGCAAATGGCGCAATCAAATGATCAAACATTAAATCAAAAACCAATTGAAGCTGGGGCTTATAATTATACATTTGACTATGAAGGGTTTACTTATCACTTTGAATCAGATGGTACACACTTTGCTTGGAATTACCATGCAACAGGTGCTAATGGAGCAGACATGAGTGCACAAGCACCTGCAACTAATAATGTTGCACCATCAGCTGTTCAAGCAAATCAAGTACAATCACAAGAAGTTGAAGCACCACAAAATGCTCAAACTCAACAACCACAAGCATCAACATCAAACAATTCACAAGTTACTGCAACACCAACTGAATCAAAAGCATCAGAAGGTTCATCAGTAAATGTGAATGCTCATCTAAAACAAATTGCTCAACGTGAATCAGGTGGCAATATTCATGCTGTAAATCCAACATCAGGTGCAGCTGGTAAGTATCAATTCTTACAATCAACTTGGGATTCAGTAGCACCTGCTAAATATAAAGGTGTATCACCAGCAAATGCTCCTGAAAGTGTTCAAGATGCCGCAGCAGTAAAATTATATAACACTGGTGGCGCTGGACATTGGGTTACTGCATAAGCCATTTATGCATAGCTAATCAATAGTTATATAAGTAACTTTTAGATTGGAATATATCGGGGAATTCTCGATATGTTCCAGTCTTTTTTATTTCGCAAATATATGTCATTATACAGGCTGGGACATAAATCAATGTTCTATGCTCTACGAAGTTATATTGGCAGTAGTTGACTGAACGAAAATGCGCTTGTAACAAGCTTTTTCCAACTCTAGTCAACCTTGCCGGCGGGGCCCCAACACAGAGAAATTGGATTCCCAATTTCTACAGACAATGCTAGTTGGGGTGGGACGACGAAATAAATTTTGCGAAAATATCATTTCTGTCCCACTCCCAACTGAGCAACAATAATTGAAAATGTTGAAACCGTTTGCTAAGATTAATTTGCAATTGAATACTAAGGAACTACTAGGGGAGCCTAATGATATGGCTGAGATGAATTGTTCAGACCCTTATGACCTGATTTGGTTAGTACCAACGTAGGAAAGTAGTTATTGAAGTGATGGGGCTAGTATAGCAACATTGCCATCAAACTACTTTCATGTTGGAAGTAGTTTTTTTATTTAGGGAGGATTTTTAACAATGGAATTTTCACAAAAATTGTACCAAGCTGCAAAGCCAATCATTAATGATATTTATGAAGATGATTTTATTCAGAAGATGTTATCCGGAGATATAGGAGCTGACGCATTACGCCATTACTTAAAAGCTGATGCTGCGTATTTAAAAGAATTTACAAACTTATATGCATTGCTAATTCCAAAAATGAACAACATGGATGATGTGAAATTTTTGATAGAGCAAATTGATTTTATGGTAGAAGGTGAAGTGTTAGCGCATGATATTTTAGCACAAATTGTTGGTGAACCTTATGAAGAAATTATTAAAACTAAAGTTTGGCCACCAAGTGGCGACCATTACATTAAGCACATGTATTTCCAAGCGCATAGTCGTGAAAATGCTATTTATACAATTGCTGCAATGGCACCTTGTCCATATATTTATGCAGAAATAGCTAAGCGCTCTCAAAGTGATCATAAGCTTAATAGAGAAAAAGATACGGCAAAATGGTTTGATTTTTATAGTACTGAAATGGATGACATAATTAACGTATTTGAGGCATTAATGAATAAATTAGCCGAATCAATGTCTGACAAGGAATTGGAACAAGTAAAGCAAGTATTTTTAGAAAGTTGCATACATGAGCGTCGATTTTTCAATATGGCTATGACACTAGAACAATGGGAATTTGGAGGAAAAGTAAATGATTAAACCTAAAATAGCATTAACCATTGCAGGTACTGATCCAACAGGTGGTGCCGGCGTAATGGCTGATTTAAAATCATTTCATTCATGTGGTGTATATGGTATGGGCGTCGTTACAAGTATTGTTGCTCAAAATACATTGGGCGTACAACATATTCATAATTTAAATCATCAATGGGTAGATGAACAACTTGATAGTGTCTTCAACGATACCTTACCGCATGCTATTAAAACGGGGATGATTGCTACAGCAGATACTATGGAAACGATTCGTCATTATTTAATGCAACATGAATCTATTCCATATGTAATTGATCCTGTTATGTTGGCGAAAAGCGGTGATTCATTAATGGATAATGACACAAAGCAAAACTTGCAGCATACGTTATTGCCATTAGCTGACGTAGTAACACCGAATTTACCAGAAGCTGAAGAAATAACGGGACTAACCATTGATAGTGAAGAAAAAATTATGCAGGCTGGCCGCATCTTTATTAATGAGATTGGTAGTAAAGGTGTCATCATTAAAGGCGGCCATTCAAATGATACTGATATAGCAAAAGATTATTTATTTACTAACGAAGGTGTTCAAACATTTGAAAATGAACGATTTAAAACAAAACATACGCATGGAACAGGGTGTACATTTTCAGCAGTTATAACGGCAGAACTTGCAAAAGGTAGACCATTATTTGAGGCTGTACACAAGGCTAAAAAGTTTATTTCAATGAGTATACAATATACGCCTGAAATCGGCCGTGGTAGAGGTCCAGTGAATCATTTTGCATATTTAAAGAAAGAGGGATTAGACGATGAATTATCTAAATAAAATACGTATTGAAAACCCATTAACAATTTGTTATACAAACGATGTAGTTAAAAATTTTACAGCGAATGGTTTATTAAGTATTGGTGCTAGCCCTGCAATGAGTGAAGCTCCCGAAGAAGCTGAAGAATTTTACAAAGTTGCACAAGCGCTATTAATCAATATCGGTACTTTAACAGCAGAAAATGAACAAGATATTATTGCGATTGCTCAAACGGCAAATGAGGCAGGCTTACCTATTGTATTTGACCCTGTAGCTGTTGGTGCTTCTACATATCGAAAGCAATTTTGTAAATTATTATTGAAATCAGCGAAAGTATCAGTAATTAAAGGCAATGCATCTGAAATATTAGCGTTGATTGATGATACAGCAACTATGAAAGGTACAGATAGTGATGCTAATCTTGATGCGGTTGCAATAGCGAAAAAGGCTTACGCAACATATAAAACTGCAATAGTAATCACAGGTAAAGAGGACGTTATTGTTCAAGATAATAAAGCCTTCGTATTAGCTAATGGATCTCCATTATTAGCACGAGTAACTGGAGCTGGTTGTTTATTAGGAGGCGTTATTGCTGGATTTTTATTTAGAGAAACAGAACCAGACATAGAAGCGTTAATTGAAGCGGTAAGCGTATTTAATATTGCTGCTGAGGTAGCTGCTGAAAATGAAAATTGTGGTGGTCCTGGTACGTTTTCACCATTGTTGCTTGATACGTTATATCATTTAAATGAAACAACCTATCAACAACGGATTCGTATTCAAGAGGTGGAATAATATGTTTAACCAATCGTATCTAAATGTGTATTTTATTTGTGGGACCTCCGATGTTCCGAGTCATCGAACTATTCATGAAGTATTAGAAACAGCATTAAAGGCAGGGATTACACTTTTCCAATTTCGAGAAAAGGGTGAATCAGCTTTAAAAGGAAACGATAAACTTGTATTAGCTAAAGAATTACAGCATCTCTGTCATCAATATGATGTGCCTTTTATCGTTAATGATGATGTATCCTTGGCAAAAGAAATTAACGCGGATGGTATACATGTCGGTCAAGATGATGCGAAAGTCAAAGAGATAGCACAATATTTCACTGATAAAATTATTGGACTTAGTATTAGTGATTTAGATGAGTATGCAAAATCTGATTTAACTCATGTTGATTATATAGGTGTTGGACCAATCTATCCTACGCCGTCTAAGCATGACGCGCATATACCAGTAGGTCCAAAAATGATTGCAACGTTTAAAGAAATGAATCCGCAACTACCGATTGTAGCTATTGGCGGTATCAATACTAATAATGTGGCGCCGATTGTAGAAGCAGGTGCCAATGGAATTTCAGTCATTTCAGCCATTTCTAAAAGTGAAAATATTGAAAAGACTGTTAATCGATTCAAAGATTTTTTTAATAATTAGTTAAATTTTTCCACTTATTGTTTCATACGTACTCATTAATGTGATAGAATAAATCCTATGTGAATATAATGATAGAGGTGGAAAAATGAAGAAAAAAGCGTTACTACCATTATTTTTAGGTATTATGGTCTTTTTGGCTGGTTGTGACTATTCTAAACCTGAAAAACGTAGTGGGTTTTTCTACAATACATTCGTAGATCCAATGAAAAATGTATTGGATTGGTTGGGAAATAACTTATTAAACGACAATTATGGTTTAGCTATTATTATCCTTGTATTGGTAATTCGTATTATTTTATTACCATTCATGTTGTCAAACTATAAAAATAGTCATATGATGCGTCAAAAAATGAAAGTTGCAAAGCCAGAAGTTGAAAAAATTCAAGAAAAAGTGAAACGTGCGCGTACACAAGAAGAAAAAATGGCTGCAAACCAAGAATTAATGCAAGTATATAAAAAGTATGACATGAACCCGATTAAGAGTATGTTGGGTTGTTTACCAATGCTAATCCAATTGCCAATCATCATGGGATTATACTTTGTACTTAAAGACCAACTTGTAGATGGTTTGTTTAAATATCCACACTTCTTATGGTTCGATTTAGGACGTCCTGATATTTGGATTACAATTATTGCCGGTGTTTTATACTTTATCCAAGCATATGTATCAAGTAAAACGATGCCAGACGAACAACGTCAAATGGGTTACATGATGATGGTCATTTCACCAATTATGATTATCTGGATTTCATTAAGCTCAGCATCAGCACTTGGTTTGTACTGGTCAGTCAGTGCGGCGTTCCTTGTAGTTCAAACACACTTTGCGAACATTTATTATGAAAAAGTCGCTAAAAAAGAAGTACAACCTTTCATTGAAGCGTATGAAAGAGAGCACAACGGCGGCAGCAATAAAAAAGGCAAAAACACACAAGTAGTGTCTAAAAAGAAAAAGAAATAACCTTAGCAAGTCCAAATAATGTGCACCCTAAAAGTTGAAGATAATTTTAACTTTATAGGGCGCACATTATTTTTCGCTTCAATAGCGAAACTTAGTGTCACATTATACAATATGTGATAAATAGAAACAGCAGTAAGATGATTTCAAATGTGAAAGTCATCCTACTGCTGTTTTTATTTGAAATAATATTAACGAGTTTTCAGTATGTAAAAAGTGGTTAATAACAGAGTTGTCATTCTTCATCGCAATGTCATCTTGACACAATGATTCATCAGTGTAGCAGTATATGTCGCAAATTTCCACAGCAATTCACTAATACATGTAACAGTGTGAAATAATAACGTCACAACGGCATAATACACACTGCAACGTCCCAACAACATATCATAGAATCGTAACGGCATGACACCAAGCTTCCACAACAACACGCCATTACATCGCATCATCATACTACAACTTCAATGTCTAGTCGTGATAATTCCATTCCGTAAAAAACTGTTTCAAGTACATCATCATAAAGTCGTGACGTTCTTTAGCAATCATCTTCGCCGTATCTGTATGCATTAAAGATTCTAACTTAAGTAATTTTTCAAAGAAATGCTTAATTGCAGATGGTGGCAACTGTTCAACTAAATCATCATTAATCTTATCTAGTGACATATGTTCTGTCCACATTGGTTCACCAAAGTGTCCTGCAAATTGAAATGTTCGTGCAACACCTATAGCGCCTATAGCATCAAGACGATCTGCATCCCTGACAATTTGACCTTCTAAAGATAAAGTGACATGATCGTTTTTGCCATTGCGATAGCTCATATTATTAATAATAAATAAAATGTGCTCTTGATCTTCGGTTGATAGTGATAAAGAAGATAAAAATGACTTCAATTCAACATATTGTTTGTTAGCATCTACAACTTTTTCGTCAACGGTATCATGAAGCAAACATGCGAGTTCAATGACTAAAGTATCATTAACACCTTCATTTTCAGCGATTGATTTAGCTAAAGCAGTGACACGATATACATGCGCAATATCATGGCCTGTATAATCATTTTGATGAATAGATTCCATATATTTTTTGGCAGCACTAATGACGTCTGATTGTTGCATTAAAGTTACACTCCTCATATTTCTATTTTATAAGATAGGTGACAATAATTGTGAAATACCTTCTTTAAATTTAATCCAAAGACTTCGCTTAGCATAACGTGCTTTTGTTAATTCAGAAGATACTGCTAAATCATCTATAAAAGCTTGTTTTAATTTTTTGGCAATTTGTTGGTCATAAATAAAAGCGTTGACTTCGAAATTCAATGTGAAACTGCGATGGTCCATATTAGCTGTTCCCACACTTGCAATTTCATCATCTATAACAAGTGTTTTTGAGTGTAAAAAGCCATTGTCGTAGTGAAATACTTTAACACCGGCATCTAATAAGGATGCTGCATTTTTTAAAGTAGCCCAAAAAACAAACGGATGGTCAGGTTTATTAGGAATCATGATATTGACATCAACACCACCTAATGCCGCAATTTTAATAGAATCTAAAAAGGCTTGATCAGGTATGAAATAGGGAGATTGAATATAAATCGATTTTTTAGCAGATGAAATCATTTTCAAATAGCCGTATTTAATCTGTTCCCATTCTTCGTCAGGACCACTAGAAGCTATTTGAACGCCAATTGTTCCACCAGAATTTACATCTGGGAAATAACGATCATCATAGGAGATGTGGTCACGTGTGGCTTGTGAATTCCAATCTAGAATAAATCGTAATTGCAATGCATTCACTGCATCCCCGACAATTCGTAAATGCGTATCTCGCCAATAGCCGAATTTTTTTGATTTACCTAAGTACTCATCACCAACATTAAAACCACCAACATATCCAATTTGCCCATCTATTACAACAATTTTTCGATGGTTTCGATTGTTCATACGCAAGTTAATTAAAGGTAATTTTGATGGGAAAAATGCTTCAGCATGTCCACCTTTATTGCGAAACGGGCGTAAGCCTTTTTTACGCAGTCCACGAGAACCCATGTCATCATAAAGAATTTTAACTTCTACACCTTGTTCCGCTTTTTTACCAAGTTCATTTAAAATGGTACGACCTAATTCATCATTTTGAATAATATAGTACTGAAAATGAATATAATCAGTAGCATTACGGATGTCTTGTATTAGGTCATCAAATTTTTCTTGGCCGTCTGTGTATATTTTTAAATCGTTGTCTGTTGTTAAAAATGCTGCGTTATTATATAACAACATTTGAATCATTTCTTTAAATTTTACAATTTGATAATTGGAATTTGAAAAGTTTTCATTTTTTAAAGCAGCTAATTGCTCATCAACGATTAACTCTAATCCTTTTTTATCTTCCTTATCAATTTTGAAAATTTGGTCACGTTGAATTTGTCGTCCTAATAGTAAGTATAAAATGAAGCCGAATAAAGGCAAGAAAACTAAGACTAGTAACCAAGCCCAGATAGAATTGGCAGAACGTCTTTCCATGAAAATAATGGTAAAGGCGAATAATAAGTTTAAAATAAATGCACCAATAAATATTGAATTTAAAATAATATTAGAATGCTTGAGTGCAATGGATAATAACTCTATCATTTGAAACCTCCCATCGAAAATCTTAAACGAGTAGTATATCTTATTAATTGTATCATGAAGCAATTTAAATATCATGACAATTTAGTTTGAAAAACACACTTTGTGTTGACGTTGTGTTTTATGGGATATAGTATAGTAAGGAATGTAAATGAAGGAGTGAATGCTATGACTGAACAAGATAATGCACATCATTCTGAACAAATAAAAACGAATCTTAAATCACGTTTAAATCGAATTGAAGGACAAGTGAGAGCGATTAATCGCATGATTGAAGAAGATGTCTATTGTGATGATGTCCTTACGCAAATAAGAGCGACACGTTCGGCGTTAAACAGTGTTGCGATAAAGTTATTAGAACAACATATGAAAAGTTGTATTATGAATAAAGTTAATCAAGGTGCTCAGGAAGAGGCAATGGAAGAGTTATTAGTGACTTTTCAAAAATTGATTAAAGACTAAAGGAGTTTAAGATGATACATCAAAATACGATTTACACAGCGGGAATTGAAACAGAAGAACAAGTAAGTCAATTGACAGAACGCATTTCAAATATGATAGGTGTTCATCAAGTGAATATTAATATAATAGATGGTCAAGTAACTGTATCGTATGAGACACCAGCAAATTTGAATAGTATTGAAAAAGAAATCTATGATGAAGGATACAAAATTGTATTTTAGGGTATAATGTAGAGTGCGCTATAGATTTTAATTTTGAAAATAAATTAAAAATTTTGTAAATGATGTAGTAAAGGTATGTCGAATAGGGTAAGATAATATTGAAAGCGATCCAAACGAGGTGATAATAATGAAACGTCCTGAAAAGATTCAAAATGTAGTCAAACTATTGTCATCATTAGGTGTGAATATTAAAAAAACTAAATCTCGTTTAGACATTATTAATACTTTGCCAGCATCTAATAAAGTAAGTCACGAATTAAAATAATTGACTGTGATTGTGAATCACACACCGTTAAAGCTATCGTCGGACTATTCGATGATAGCTTTTTTGACTGGATTTACTAAAATGAAAGCAAGTACTATATAACAAAATCCCTCTTTAGAGTGTACATTTTACAATGTGTACTTCAAAGAGGGATTGTTATTATCGAGTAATATCTATATATGACATTTTAAATCGACGACGTAAATAGACTATATAACGTCATCTTGAAAAGTTATGATATTTGAAACTCAAAATAGTTTAAATTAATTACTTTTTGGATGGTATAAATCGACATATCGTTTTGGTTCATGATAATAAATTGATAAGACTATACCTATTCCAGTCATCATACTCCATAGCGCACTACCACCATAACTAATAAATGGTAATGGAATACCAGTGATTGGTAACAACTGAATTGTCATACCAATATTTTGTAAAATATGGAACACAAGTAAAGTGACGAAACCAACGATAAAGATTTTGTTAAATTGATCTTCAATTTTCGCAGCTAATCTTATTAGATGGAAGATTAAAAATAAAAATATTAAGATCAATATGACAGAACCGATAAAGCCAAGTTCCTCTCCAATCACTGAAAAGATAAAGTCAGTATGATTTTCAGGTATATAAACTTCACCGTGATTGTATCCTTTACCTAGTAACTGTCCAGAACCGATAGCTTTAAGTGATTCAGTTAAATGATAGCCATCACCACTACTATATGTATAGGGGTCAAGCCATGAATTGATTCGTCCCATTTGATACAGTTGGACACCTAATAAATTTTCAATTAATGCGGGTGCATATAGAATACCTAAAATGACTGTCATTGCACCAACAATACCTGTAATAAAGATAGGTGCTAAGATACGCCATGTTATACCACTTACTAACATCACACCTGCAATAATAGCAGCTAATACTAATGTAGTTCCTAGGTCATTTTGCAGTAATATTAAAATACTTGGTACTAACGAGACACCAATAATTTTGAAAAATAATAACAAATCACTTTGGAATGATTTATTGAATGTGAATTGATTATGTCTAGAAACGACACGCGCTAATGCTAAAATTAAAATAATTTTCATGAATTCAGATGGCTGAATACTGATAGGGCCAAACGTGTACCAACTTTTGGCACCATTGATAATAGGTGTAATAGGTGACTCAGGAATAACGAGCAAGCCTATTAATAATAGACAGATTAAGAAATACAATAAATATGTATAATGTTTAATCTTTTTAGGTGAAATAAACATGATGATACCTGCAAAAATTGCACCTAAAATGTAATAAAAAATTTGTCTGATACCGAAATTAGCACTGTATTGACCACCGCCCATTGCCGAGTTAATAAGCAGAACACTGAAAATTGCTAAAACAGCTATAGTGGCTACTAATACCCAGTCTACTTTGCGAAGCCAATGCTTATCCGGCTGTTGACGAGATGAATAATTCATTGCAAACTCCTTTTATACTCACTAATGTTTATATCAATTTTACATGACTTTTTAAAAATTAGCTAGAATATCACAGTGATATCAGCTATAGATTTCAATTTGAATTAGGAATAAAATAGAAGGGAATATTGTTCTGATTATAAATGAATCAACATAGATACAGACACATAAGTCCTCGTTTTTAAAATGCAAAATAGCATTAAAATGTGATACTATTAAGATTCAAAGATGCGAATAAATCAATTAACAATAGGACTAAATCAATATTAATTTATATTAAGGTAGCAAACCCTGATATATCATTGGAGGAAAACGAAATGACAAAAGAAAATATTTGTATCGTTTTTGGAGGGAAAAGTGCAGAACACGAAGTATCGATTCTGACAGCACAAAATGTATTAAATGCAATAGATAAAGACAAATATCATGTTGATATCATTTATATTACCAATGATGGTGATTGGAGAAAGCAAAATAATATTACAGCTGAAATTAAATCTACTGATGAGCTTCATTTAGAAAATGGAGAGGCGCTTGAGATTTCACAGCTATTGAAAGAAAGTAGTTCAGGACAACCATACGATGCAGTATTCCCATTATTACATGGTCCTAATGGTGAAGATGGCACGATTCAAGGGCTTTTTGAAGTTTTGGATGTACCATATGTAGGAAATGGTGTATTGTCAGCTGCAAGTTCTATGGACAAACTTGTAATGAAACAATTATTTGAACATCGAGGGTTACCACAGTTACCTTATATTAGTTTCTTACGTTCTGAATATGAAAAATATGAACATAACATTTTAAAATTAGTAAATGATAAATTAAATTACCCAGTCTTTGTTAAACCTGCTAACTTAGGGTCAAGTGTAGGTATCAGTAAATGTAATAATGAAGCGGAACTTAAAGAAGGTATTAAAGAAGCATTCCAATTTGACCGTAAGCTTGTTATAGAACAAGGCGTTAACGCACGTGAAATTGAAGTAGCAGTTTTAGGAAATGACTATCCTGAAGCGACTTGGCCAGGTGAAGTCGTAAAAGATGTCGCGTTTTACGATTACAAATCAAAATATAAAGATGGTAAGGTTCAATTACAAATTCCAGCTGACTTAGACGAAGATGTTCAATTAACGCTTAGAAATATGGCATTAGAGGCATTCAAAGCGACAGATTGTTCTGGTTTAGTCCGTGCTGATTTCTTTGTAACAGAAGACAACCAAATATATATTAATGAAACAAATGCAATGCCTGGATTTACGGCTTTCAGTATGTATCCAAAATTATGGGAAAATATGGGCTTATCTTATCCAGAATTGATTACAAAACTTATCGAGCTTGCTAAAGAACGTCACCAGGATAAACAGAAAAATAAATACAAAATTGACTAACTGAGGTTGTTATTATGATTAATGTTACATTAAAGCAAATTCAATCATGGATTCCTTGTGAAATTGAAGATCAATTTTTAAATCAAGAGATAAATGGAGTCACAATTGATTCACGAGCAATTTCTAAAAATATGTTATTTATACCATTTAAAGGTGAAAATGTTGACGGTCATCGCTTTGTCTCTAAAGCATTACAAGATGGTGCTGGGGCTGCTTTTTATCAAAGAGGAACACCTATAGATGAAAATGTAAGCGGGCCTATTATATGGGTTGAAGACACATTAATGGCATTACAACAATTGGCACAAGCTTACTTGAGACATGTAAACCCTAAAGTAATTGCCGTCACAGGGTCTAATGGTAAAACAACGACTAAAGATATGATTGAAAGTGTATTGCATACCGAATTTAAAGTTAAGAAAACGCAAGGTAATTACAATAATGAAATTGGTTTACCTTTAACTATTTTGGAATTAGATAATGATACTGAAATATCAATATTGGAGATGGGGATGTCAGGTTTCCATGAAATTGAATTTCTGTCAAACCTCGCTCAACCAGATATTGCAGTTATAACTAATATTGGTGAGTCACATATGCAAGATTTAGGTTCGCGCGAGGGGATTGCTAAAGCTAAATCTGAAATTACAATAGGTCTAAAAGATAATGGTACGTTTATATATGATGGCGATGAACCATTATTGAAACCGCATGTTAAAGAAGTTGAAAATGCAAAATGTATTAGTATCGGTGTTGCTACTGATAATGCATTAGTTTGTTCTGTTGATGATAGAGATACTACAGGTATTTCATTTACGATTAATAATAAAGAACATTATGATCTACCAATATTAGGAAAGCATAATATGAAAAATGCGACGATTGCCATTGCGGTTGGTCATGAATTAGGTTTGACATATAACACAATCTATCAAAATTTAAAAAATGTCAGCTTAACTGGTATGCGTATGGAGCAACATACATTAGAAAATGATATTACTGTGATAAATGATGCCTATAATGCAAGTCCTACAAGTATGAGAGCAGCTATTGATACACTGAGTACTTTGACAGGGCGTCGCATTCTAATTTTAGGAGATGTTTTAGAATTAGGTGAAAATAGCAAAGAAATGCATATCGGTGTAGGTAATTATTTAGAAGAAAAGCATATAGATGTGTTGTATACGTTTGGTAATGAAGCGAAGTATATTTATGATTCGGGCCAGCAACATGTCGAAAAAGCACAACACTTCAATTCTAAAGACGATATGATAGAAGTTTTAATAAACGATTTAAAAGCGCATGACCGTGTATTAGTTAAAGGATCACGTGGTATGAAATTAGAAGAAGTGGTAAATGCTTTAATTTCATAGAGATTAATCGAGGGACCTTTTACTTATAAAAATGATTTGAATTAATACTAAAAGATTACAAAGAAGAGGTGGTTTTGTGTGTAAATACAAAATTGCCTTTTTCTTTTTATGTTAAATCTATAAATTTGAAACTAAATCAAGGTTAATTCTATGTACACACTTTATATAGGAAGTAGTTTGAATGTTTATATAATGTTTTACAAAAAGATGTAGTATTATAATGTCTAATTTCACATGTGTTTCAGTAAAATTTGTTGTGGAATGTTAACGATATACGTATTTTATAAAAAAATTTTTATAATGATTATTCGAATGATGCGTAACGCTTACATCTTATCTAATGCTAGCTTTTTGACAAAAATATGACAATCAATTAATGTGATTCTAATAAATATTCGCAAATTGCTTTATTGCGATTAAATTTTTTTGGTGGTACTATATAGAAGTTGATGAAATATTAATGAACTTATATGCAAAAGTATATTGAGAAATAAACAGGTAAAAAGGAGAATTATTTTGCAAAATTTTAAAGAACTAGGGATTTCGGATAATACGGTTCAGTCACTTGAATCAATGGGATTTAAAGAGCCGACACCTATCCAAAAAGACAGTATCCCTTATGCGTTACAAGGAATTGATATCCTTGGGCAAGCTCAAACCGGTACAGGTAAAACAGGAGCATTCGGTATTCCTTTAATTGAGAAAGTAGTAGGGAAACAAGGGGTTCAATCGTTGATTTTAGCACCTACAAGAGAATTGGCAATGCAGGTAGCTGAACAATTAAGAGAATTTAGCCGTGGACAAGGTGTCCAAGTTGTTACTGTATTCGGTGGTATGCCTATCGAACGCCAAATTAAAGCCTTGAAAAAAGGCCCACAAATCGTAGTCGGAACACCTGGGCGTGTTATCGACCATTTAAATCGTCGCACATTAAAAACGGACGGAATTCATACTTTGATTTTAGATGAAGCTGATGAAATGATGAATATGGGATTCATCGATGATATGAGATTTATTATGGATAAAATTCCAGCAGTACAACGTCAAACAATGTTGTTCTCAGCTACAATGCCTAAAGCAATCCAAGCTTTAGTACAACAATTTATGAAATCACCAAAAATCATTAAGACAATGAATAATGAAATGTCTGATCCACAAATCGAAGAATTCTATACAATTGTTAAAGAATTAGAGAAATTTGATACATTTACAAATTTCCTAGATGTTCATCAACCTGAATTAGCAATCGTATTCGGACGTACAAAACGTCGTGTTGATGAATTAACAAGTGCTTTGATTTCTAAAGGATATAAAGCTGAAGGTTTACATGGTGATATTACACAAGCGAAACGTTTAGAAGTATTAAAGAAATTTAAAAATGACCAAATTAATATTTTAGTCGCTACTGATGTAGCAGCAAGAGGACTAGATATTTCTGGTGTGAGTCATGTTTATAACTTTGATATACCTCAAGATACTGAAAGCTATACACACCGTATTGGTCGTACGGGTCGTGCTGGTAAAGAAGGTATCGCTGTAACGTTTGTTAATCCAATCGAAATGGATTATATCAGACAAATTGAAGATGCAAACGGTAGAAAAATGAGTGCACTTCGTCCACCTCATCGTAAAGAAGTACTTCAAGCACGTGAAGATGACATCAAAGAAAAAGTTGAAAACTGGATGTCTAAAGAGTCAGAATCACGCTTGAAACGTATTTCTACAGAGTTGTTAAATGAATATAACGATGTTGATTTAGTTGCTGCACTTTTACAAGAGTTAGTAGAAGCGAACGATGAAGTTGAAGTTCAATTAACTTTTGAAAAACCATTATCTCGCAAAGGCCGTAATGGTAAACCAAGCGGTTCTCGTAACAGAAATAGTAAGCGTGGTAATCCTAAATTTGACAGTAAGAGTAAACGTTCAAAAGGATACTCAAGTAAGAAGAAAAGTACAAAAAAATTCGACCGTAAAGAGAAGAGCAGCGGTGGAAGCAGACCTATGAAAGGTCGCACATTTGCTGACCATCAAAAATAATTTATAGATTAAGAGCTTAAAGATGTAATGTCTTGAGCTCTTTTTTGTTTTCAATAATTGATTCTCTGTAGATATCAAAGTACTAACGTTTTAAAGGTTAAATATTTAATTGGATTGAGATCTGTATGCGGTTATATCATTCTGTGTAAATATGGTTCTCCACCAAATGTGGTGAGTATATAATTTAAAGAACTATTTTTAAATTAAGAGTAATCGAACATAAATAAACTTTATGAAATTTCAGTATCATGTTCTTGTAAAAAAATAATAGGGCTTTTTGCTGACGCTAGTGCGCGATAAATAATAAGTTGAATATAAAAAAGATCACTGCCAATCATTCTTTTAATGGCAGCGATCTTTTTTATTTAATTATTTCTCTTTCCACTGCAACATTTGATAACCAATGCGTGGATGTGTTTTAATAATATCTTTTGCGTCCTCATGACATTGTGAAAGTTTTTGTCTTAATGATGTCATATGCACTCTTAAACTAGGCATTTCAGTCTTATTAACATAGCCATATATTCGTTTTAATATCATCTCATAAGTGAGTACTTTTCCTTTATGATTTGACAATAGTTCTAACAAGCTAAATTCATTTGGCGTCAAATGTACCTCCTGATTATTAATAACAACAGATTTGGAGCCAAAGTCGATGCTTAGCAAACCGTTAGTAAATACAATGTTAGTTTCTTGATGTGACTTAGCGATTCTCTCGATGACTCGTATTCGTGCCCGAAGCTCATCAACATTAAAAGGTTTAGTCATATAGTCATTCGCACCGTTATCTAAAGCTTGAATAATTGTTTGTTCTTCTTGTCTTGCACTTATTACAATGATAGGAATGTCAGTATGTTGCCTGATTTCTGAAATCAAACATAATCCATCTTTATCTGGTAAACCTAAATCTAATAAAATGACATCTGGTTTATCAATTTGAATTTTAAAGTGTGCTTGTGTGGCATTGTCGGCTGTAGTTACATTGTAATAATCTAAAGTTAATGCAACATCAAGTAAATGTGTGATTGCGTGATCATCTTCAATTATCAATATTTTAGATTGCATTATATGTCTCCTTCATTAAAGTCTGTATCTATATTGAAATAGAATATACTGCCGTGTGGTTGGTTCGGTTTATATTGTAAGTTTGATTGATGTTTGTGTAGGATAGTCTGTACTAAATATAAGCCTAGTCCCATGCTTTCTTTTTGGTTATCTTTAAAATATTTATTTGATCCTGTGTAAAAAGGCTCGAATATCTTTTGTTGTTCTTCTAAACTAATTCCAGGTCCTTCGTCTATAACGGCAAATTCGATTTGTTCATCGCTAGCATAACGAATAGATAAATTGATTTTGGTGTCAGTAGAAGTGTGTTTAACTGCATTTTCAATCAAATTGAATAAAGCTTGTAAAATCAACTTACTGTCAATGTGTATAAACTGTAAATCTACTGAGGATGATACAGTTATACGCTTTTTTAAATGGCGACGTTCTAAAATCATATCGATTTCTTCTACTAATTCACTAACAAGATAAGGTTGCAATTTTATTTGAACATTTGATGACTGTAATTTTGTTAATGATAAAATATTTGTCACTAATAGATATAAATACTGACTTTCTTGAAAACTATGCACAAGTAATTGTTCCTTTTCTATGATAGACATATCTTTACTATGTGATACTAAAATATCTAAATTTCCCATAATTGTTGTTAACGGTGTACGTATGTCATGCGAAATTGATCTTAAAAAATTTGAATGTGTCAGTTGACGTTCAGCCTGTAACATGGATTCTCTCGTTTGTTTAAGTAACGTCACATTTTCAACGGCGAGAGAAAGTTCATTTAACATTGATTCTAATATTGATGCATCATATGGATTAATCACTTGAGAACTTTGGTAATCAATGGCTAGAATGCCTTTAATCGGAGATGTGCCAATTGGTATCAACCATTTATTAATGCCTGGAAATGTATCTGTTGTTGCACCAGCTTGTCTTTCATTTTTAATTACCCAGCTTAATGCTTGTTCATGCTGTTGAGTCGTATTATCGATATGGTTTTGCAATGGTATTGTTTTAATTACTTTCGATTGATTGATAACGTATATAGTAATTGATTGTTGCAATAATTGATTAATTTGGTATCCAGCATTTATTAGTAAGTTTTCAACTGTATAAGTTTGTTTAATCGAATCATTAAATTGAAATAATAAATCTGTACGATAAAGTTGCTTTTTAGTAATGGAGTATTGGAATTTAATTTGTTTTAATAAAGCACTCGTTAAAATACTTGTTAAAATGCTAACGATAAATGTAATAGGATAGTCAAAGCGATATACTTCAAATGTATATCTAGGTTCCGTAAAAAAATAATTAAAAACAAATACGTTAATAATTGCTGCTAAAAAGCCAATGATGAAGGATCGCGTCCAAATGGATAATAAAATGATGCCGATGAGAAAAATCATTAAAATAATCGTACTAGACTCATGCTTATCAAGTTGATAAATCCACAGTCCCATCATTACACAAATTATTTGAATCAAAATCATTTTTAACATATCTATGGCGAAACGTTTGCCTTTAGGGCGATAGGGTGATTTGTTCATTTTCAATTCAACAGGTATTTGTTTGATTGGAACGATTTCGACTTTATAGCTATGTTCAAAGGACATTAAATGGTCAATTAAAGGTGTATTGAAAAAGTCTCGCCACTTATTTCTAATATGTTGTCCGATAATTAATTTGGTTACATCTTGATTTTTACACCATTCGTCTAATCCTAATGCAACGGTTTGGCTATAAACTACTTTTACTTTTGCTCCTAATGATTTTGCAAGCATGAGATGTTGATGCACTTGCTTTTGACTATCTTTATATTGCCTGTTTTTTTCGAATACATCTATATAAATAGCAGTGAATTTCGCATGTTCTTTTTGAGCAATATGGAATGCCTCTTTAATTACTGCTTCATTATAAATGCTCCCACTAATTGCCACAGCAATATGAGGTTTGAGTGACGTTTTATGATTGTGTCGGACTTTTTCTTTATCACTCATCAAGTCGGCAACTGTTCTTAACGTCAATGTACGCAGTTCGCTTAGGTGGGCATACGTAAAGAAATTACTAAATGCTACATCTAGCCTATCCTTTTTATATACCTTGCCAGCTTTTAAGCGTTTAATTAATTGTTCAGGTGAGATATCTACGACTTCTAATACATCGGCGCTCATTATGAAATAGTCGGGTACACGTTCTTTAACATGTACACCGGTCATCAGTTCAATTTGACTACTTAAACTTTCAATATGTTGAATGTTCAAAGTGGTATGAACATCGATACCATGATTTAAAATTTCTTCAATATCCATATATCGTTTCTCATGACGATCTCTAGAAATATTCGTATGTGCTAACTCATCGATAAGTACTATTGTCGGCGATTCTTCGATTATGCGGTCGACATCTAAATATTGAAAATGATGACTACCATGTTTAGTAAAATTGGTTGTGATTTTAGGTAATTGTTCAGCTAATGCATTTGTTTCATCACGCTGATGCGGTTCAATATATCCTATTTTAATATCAACGTTACTTTGAAATAGTTCAATGGCATTTGAAAGCATCTCAAATGTTTTACCAACACCTGGACTGTAACCGATGTAAATTGTTAAAGATCCACGCTTTTTTCCTATGTTTAGCGATTCAGTGTTTGACATAACCTTCACCTCGATAGCAATATCATAATATTCTTCACAATTAAATGCTATAAAATTTATTTCTGCATACACATCTTAATGATTTCTTAATAACTAAGTTTGAAAATTAATATTTCTCTCATAAACAAGTTGTTACGATGTTGTTGTGTTGTAAGGAGGTTATGGCAATGCTCATCGTTTTATTACTGGTAGTTATTGCATTAGTTTTGTATTTATTTTATGCCTTAATTCGTAGTGAAAAATTTTAGAAATATATTAAGTGAGGGTTATCATGGAAATAATTTTGTTTCTAACAATGATGGTTATGATTACGTATGTTTTTAGTGGATATCTATATCGCGTAGCATTGGTGCAATCGTCAAGAGTAGATTTAATATTTACTAGATTTGAAAATATGTGTTTTAAAATTATCGGCACAGATTTAGAACACATGTCAGCTAAAACATATGTCAAACATTTTCTGGCATTTAATGGATTTATGGGGTTTATAACATTTGTATTGCTAATAGTTCAGCAATGGCTTTTTTTAAATCCAAATCATAATTTAAACCAATCGATAGATTTAGCGTTTAATACAGCAATATCTTTTTTAACAAATAGTAATTTACAACACTATAACGGTGAATCAGATGTGACATATTTAACGCAAATGATTGTAATGACATATTTAATGTTTACATCTAGTGCATCAGGTTACGCCGTTTGTATAGCGATGTTGAGACGTTTAACTGGATTAACTAATATCATTGGTAATTTTTATCAAGATATTGTTCGGTTTATTGTCCGAGTACTTTTACCATTATCATGTTTAATTAGTATTTTATTGATGACTCAAGGTGTACCACAAACGTTGCATGCTAATTTAATGATTCGGACTTTAAGCGGACATATTCAACATATTGCATTTGGACCTATTGCATCACTTGAATCAATAAAACATCTTGGTACGAATGGTGGAGGATTTTTAGCAGGAAATTCTGCAACACCTTTTGAAAATCCAAATATTTGGAGCAATTTTATAGAAATGGGCAGTATGATGTTACTTCCTATGTCAATGTTGTTCTTATTTGGTCGCATGTTAAGTAGACATGGTAAACGAGTACATCGTCATGCGTTGATATTATTTGTCGCAATGTTTTTCATTTTTATAGCAATTCTTACATTAACTATGTGGAGTGAGTATCGTGGTAATCCAATACTAGCGAATTTAGGCATTTATGGACCGAATATGGAAGGTAAAGAGGTACGGTTTGGAGCAGGTTTGTCAGCACTATTTACAGTTATTACGACGGCATTTACAACGGGTTCTGTTAATAACATGCATGATAGCTTAACGCCTATAGGTGGATTAGGACCAATGGTATTAATGATGCTAAATGTTGTATTTGGTGGCGAAGGCGTAGGACTCATGAATTTATTGATATTTGTCTTACTGACGGTGTTTATATGCAGTTTGATGGTTGGTAAAACACCAGAATATTTAAATATGCCAATTGGCGCCCGTGAAATGAAATGTATTGTCTTAGTCTTTCTCATACACCCAATTTTAATTTTAGTATTTTCAGCACTTGCTTTTATGATTCCTGGAGCAAGTGAAAGTATAACGAATCCGTCTTTTCATGGTATTTCGCAAGTTATGTATGAAATGACATCAGCTGCTGCGAACAATGGATCAGGGTTTGAAGGACTGAAAGATGATACAACATTCTGGAATATCTCTACAGGAATCATTATGTTGCTTTCTCGTTATATACCAATTATTTTGCAATTAATGATTGCATCAAGTTTAGTGAATAAAAAATCATACCACCAAGATAAATATACAATAGCGATTGATAAACCTTATTTTGGCGTATCACTAATCGTATTTATCGTTTTACTAAGTGGTTTGACATTTATTCCAGTACTATTACTTGGTCCTATTGGTGAATTTTTAACTTTAAAATAAAGTAAAGGGATGGAAAAAATGCATCATGTAAATAAATATTTCAATCAAACAATGGTGATAGAAGCTTTGAAAATGAGTTTTTATAAGCTGAATCCTAAACAATTAATAAAAAATCCGATAATGTTTGTCGTTGAGGTTGGAATGATTTTAACGTTGATATTAATATGTTTTCCTGACATATTTGGAACTAGTTATCTATCGCGAGGTTATTTGATTACAATTTTTATCATATTATTAATAACTATATTGTTTGCTAATTTTTCAGAAGCCTTTGCTGAAGGTCGTGGAAAAGCGCAAGCTGATAGTTTAAGACAAGCACAATCAAATTTAACTGCTCGATTGATAGAAGAAAATGGTGCGTATCGGATAGTGAACGCCACAGAGTTAAAAGCCGGACAAAATATTCGGGTAGAAAATGGAGAAACAATCCCTGCTGATGGCGTTGTAATAAATGGATTAGCAACCGTTGATGAATCTGCAATTACTGGTGAGTCTGCACCTGTGATAAAAGAATCAGGTGGCGATTTTGATGGAGTCATTGGCGGTACACTTGTAACATCTGATTGGTTAGAAATACGTGTTGAGAGTGAAGCGGGTACATCTTTTTTAGATAAAATGATTGCCTTAGTTGAAGGGGCGGAAAGAAATAAAACACCAAATGAAATTGCACTTTTTACATTATTAACAACGTTAACAATTATATTTTTAGTCGTTATTGTAACGTTATATCCAATAGCATCTTACCTGCATTTAATTTTACCTATTGCGATGCTCATTGCGTTAACAGTATGTTTAATACCAACGACAATCGGTGGTTTGTTATCGGCGATTGGTATTGCAGGCATGGATCGTGTTACTCAATTCAATGTATTAGCGAAAAGTGGGCGTGCTGTAGAAGTATGTGGAGATGTCGATGTAATGATTTTAGACAAGACAGGCACAATCACTTATGGCAATCGAATCGCTAGTGAATTTTTACCAGTGAATCAACAAATGCTGGAAAAATTGATAGTCGCTGCTTATATGTCATCAATCTACGATGATACGCCAGAAGGAAAAAGTATTGTACGATTAGCGAAGCAGATGTATATAAATGAGCTGCCTAAAGACATTGATGGCACATATAAGCCTTTTACAGCTGAAACTAGAATGAGCGGAATCATTACAAATGAAATATCGGTATTCAAAGGTGCACCTAATAGTATGATAAATCTTGTCAAACAACAACAAGGCAATATTCCTCTTAACATTGAGTCTCTCTGTATGGATGTATCGAGTAAAGGTGGCACACCATTAATAGTCATTGAAAACAATGTCATGCTTGGCGTGATTTATTTAAAAGATGTGATTAAAGATGGTCTTGTAGAACGATTTACTGAATTGAGAAAAATGGGGATTGAAACAGTTATGTGTACAGGTGATAATGCTTTAACAGCAGCTACAATTGCAAAAGAAGCCGGGGTTGATAGATTTGTTGCAGAGTGTAAACCCGAAGATAAAATTAAAGTCATCAAAGATGAACAAGCGAAAGGCCATATTGTTGCGATGACAGGAGATGGTACAAATGATGCACCTGCGCTAGCACAAGCGAATATAGGATTAGCAATGAACTCAGGGACAATTAGTGCTAAAGAGGCAGCTAATCTAATTGATTTAGATTCGAATCCTACAAAGTTAATAGAGGTTGTAAAAATAGGCAAACAATTATTAATGACGAGAGGTGCATTAACGACATTTAGTTTGGCTAATGACGTAGCAAAATACTTTGCAATTTTACCTGCACTAATGATGTCAACAATTCCAGAAATGACTTCACTAAATATTATGCATTTATCGTCACCTAAATCTGCAATTATATCAGCTTTGATATTCAATGCATTAATCATTGTTGCCTTAATTCCAATTGCCATGAAAGGTGTAAAAGTAAAGGGTTACAGCATTGATAGAATCTTTATAAATAATATGTTGATTTATGGATTAGGTGGATTAATCGTCCCGTTTTTAGGCATTAAATTAATAGATATGATTGTACAATTTTTTGTGTAAAGAGGAAGGAGCCTGTACCATGAATACGATAAGAAATAGTATTTGTTTAACGATAATAACTATGGTATTATGTGGATTTTTATTCCCGTTAGCTATCACGTTAATTGGTCAAATATTTTTTTATCAACAAGCAAATGGCAGTTTAATTACGTATGACAATCGTATAGTTGGATCAAAATTGATTGGACAGCACTGGACAGAGACACGATATTTTCACGGGAGACCGAGTGCAGTTGATTATAATATGAATCCTGAAAAATTATATAAAAACGGCGTATCATCAGGTGGAAGTAATGAATCGAATGGAAACACCGAATTAATAGCACGCATGAAACATCATGTTAAATTTGGGAATTCAAATGTAACAATAGATGCTGCAACAAGTTCTGGGTCGGGCTTAGATCCGCATATTACGGTTGAAAATGCATTGAAGCAAGCACCTCGTATTGCTGATGCTCGTCATATATCTACTTCAAGAGTGGCCGACTTGATTCAACATCGTAAGCAGCGTGGTGTGTTAACAAATGATTATGTGAATGTGCTTGAACTAAATATTGCTCTTGATAAGATGAAAGATTGAATATAGATGAAAGGCATCATGTTGATAAAATTATAACATGGTGTCTTTTTAACAATTCAAGCACTTTCTGCTTAACTAAATTTTTAGATGTACCTTTAGGAAGAATAAATTAGCATGAAATATTCCATATGCTATAATTATCAACATATAAAAATAAAATGAAATAGATTATAAATCCGTATAATTTTTTATTTGGGGAGAGGGGTATATGTCAGATTATACTAAGTTGTCTAAGAGTCCTAAGTCAGCATTGTTGTATTACTACATTACGAATGGCTTAGAATTTATATTGAGTGTAGCTGTGTATGTCATTTTTTATTTTATATGGTTAAGATTTGAATGGCCACATTACTTACTTTATATTTTGTTGGTTTTAGGTGCTCTGAGTACATTAAAATTATTTATTAAGCCTTTATGGCAATATCATTGTCGCTTTTATAAAGTTGATCAACTAAGTGTACAATATCGTACATCATTTTTTATATATAAAGAAGAAACGAGTCGAATTGAACGTTTACAATACTTGTCGATTAAATCTAATCCAATTAGTAAAGTGCTTAATTTGTATAAAGTTGGATTTATGACTGCAGGTCATACTATTTATTTACCGATGATGTCTCATGACGATGTTAAAATAATCGAAGCGAGAACTATGTCGAATTTGAGAGGGGTTGAAAGTGATGTCTGAACCTCAAAAATTACATCCGATTTCATATTTTAATGGCATAATCAATGCTATCAAACAAAACATAGTCGTCTTTTTTATTTTCATTATCTTTCAATTGAAAGATTTTGATTATGCGAATCCCGAATCATATTTATGGATAGGTATTGTATTTGTATTCTTTTTAATATCATACATTTCTCAAATTGTCGGAATTATGAACACGCGATATTGGATTGAGGATAATTATTTCATTTTAACAACAGGTATTTTTAATAAAAAGCGTAAAGAATTAAATATAAAACGTATTCAGTCCGTTGATATGACACAAGGGGTCGTCAATCAAATTATTGGTGGTGTGGATTTACAAATCAAAACACCAAGTGATGGTATTGTCTTAAGTGTTATTTCGAAAAAACAAGGTGAATATCTTGAACGATATATTGATCAATTGCAAACAGAGTTGAAGACAGAAGTGGCGCAAAAGTCTAGTGCTGAGAAGAATGACAACTGTAATCATGACATTGAAGGTAATGTGGAAGACATCGCAGAAGGTCGCTTAGATGAAGTGCAGAACACTGATAGTATGCTTAATCAGAAAAATAAACGCATTCCTATATATCAGATGAATTTTAAAGAATCACTATTTATGGCAATGACCAGTGGCGCCATTGGTGTAACGTTAGCAGCTTTAGTACCGATTTACGGGGCTGTAAGAGAGTTGATCCCATGGTCGAAGCTAAATCATGAAATTAGTCAATGGGTTCAAATTGTAAGTATTTCAGTATTAATCATCATTTTACTAGTATTAATAGTGGCATATATTATTGGAACGATTATAACGATGATAAGATTTTATGGCTTTTCGGTGATGCTTGAAAATGAGCAACTTAAAATTGAATTTGGTCTCTTTAACAAGAAGAAAGTAACTGTACCAACGAAACGATTGCAAGCTGTTGTTGAACGTCAGTCATATATACGAAGATTATTTGGCTACACAGCAATACATTTTATCATCACAAGTGATTTTGAAAATAAAAAAATCGAAGATGATGACAATGATTCAGGTAGTGTGCCGATATTGCCGTTTATTAAACGAGACAAAGCATATCAAATTATCCAGAATTTAGTACCAGATTTATCTTATCAACAAGTTAATGAAGGTATGCCTTTGTCAGGTTTCCACAGACACTTTTTAATACCTAGTATTATTGTCATAGCTATGGCAGGTATAGGCTGTTATTTTTGGAATCAATTATTATTGTTATTTACGATTATAACAATAGTCATTATTGGTTTATTTGTGATCAAAGGATATCTTTATGTCAAACATGCGGGTTTTAAAATGACAGAAGAACAAATTACTATCCAGAATTTCGAGCTATTGAAACGAAATATTTATTATTTTAAAGCGCATCACATTATAGGATTTGACACTTGGCAACATACATTACTTAAACGCAACAATTTAAATAATTTTAGCTTTATTGTTGCTAAAGGTGTGGGAGCCCAATCGATTAATTTAAAATACGCAAGAAGTGAAGATGCAAATAAATTGAAATCATGGTATTTAAGAGGTGAAAATGATGAGGGATTATAATTTTATGTCACCACACGCTAAAAAAGTGATGAGGTTAAGTGCTGTGCTGTTTTGGATACCCATAGCGCTTGTACTTTTAACCGCATTTAATATTTTGAACTGGCTATTTTGGGAGATTTTAGATAACTATATATCCATTGTTAGTAGTGTGATTATAATATTACTTGTTGCTGTTTTCACGCTTGTCATAGCGCCAGTATATCGATATAAGCACTGCAGATATGCATTTGAAAAACACCATTTGCGTGTACGAAACGGCATTTTATTTTTGGATGAAAAAGTAATACCATATTTTCGTATTCAAAATATTGATATCGATGTTGGTCCTATAATGAGACGCTATCGATTAGCAACTTTGACCCTTTATACAGCGGGTGGTCAAGCTGAAATTGAATTAATAGATAGAAGTGAAGCACGTAGATTGAAACGATGGTTAAATAACGAGAGACATTTAGAAAACAATAAAAATGAGGAATAATCAATGATACATGGAATTGGTGTAGATTTAATCGAAATCGATCGAATAAAAGTGTTATATAGTAAGCAACCAAAATTGGTTGAGCGGATTTTAACTAAAAATGAACAGCACAAATTCAACAATTTCACACATGAGCAACGTAAAATTGAATTTTTAGCTGGCAGGTTTGCTACAAAAGAAGCGTTCAGTAAAGCATTAGGCACAGGCTTAGGAAAACATGTAGCTTTTAACGATATAGACTGTTACAACGACGAACTTGGCAAACCAAAGATTGATTACGAAGGGTTCATCGTACATGTTAGTATCTCACACACTGAGCATTATGCGATGAGCCAAGTTGTTTTAGAAAAGTCAGCATTTTAAATTTGTTATACAATGATAATTAAGATCTAGTTTTAAAACGTGTGGGAATTACAGGAGGAAGTAATATGTCGGATAAATATTATAGATCTGCGTATATGAATGTAGATTTAAACGCTGTTGCATCAAATTTCAAAGTATTCAGTACATTGCATCCAAATAAAACAGTGATGGCTGTCGTTAAAGCCAATGCCTATGGACTAGGTAGTGTTAAAGTAGCACGTCATTTAATGGAAAATGGCGCCACATTTTTTGCTGTAGCAACGTTAGATGAAGCGATAGAACTTAGAATGCATGGGATTACTGCTAAAATTTTAGTCTTAGGTGTGTTACCAGCTAAAGATATTGATAAAGCGATACAACACCGAGTTGCCTTAACGGTTCCGTCTAAACAGTGGTTGAAAGAAGCAATTAAAAACATTTCTGGTGAGCAAGAGAAAAAGTTATGGTTGCACATTAAATTAGATACAGGAATGGGACGTTTAGGTATTAAAGATACTAATACGTATCAAGAAGTGATTGAAATCATTCAACAATATGAGCAACTTGTATTTGAAGGCGTGTTTACACACTTTGCCTGTGCTGACGAACCAGGAGATATGACAACTGAACAATATCAACGTTTTAAAGATATGGTCAATGAAGCAATTAAACCTGAATATATACATTGTCAGAACTCAGCAGGCTCTCTATTAATGGATTGCCAATTCTGTAATGCAATAAGACCAGGAATTTCCCTTTATGGATATTATCCATCAGAGTATGTACAGCAAAAAGTTAAAGTACACCTTAAACCAAGTGTGCAATTAATTGCTAATGTAGTTCAAACAAAGACGCTACAAGCGGGTGAGTCTGTAAGTTATGGTGCAACTTATACAGCTACTGACCCAACTACAATAGCATTGTTACCTATTGGATATGCAGATGGCTATTTACGCATAATGCAAGGTAGCTTTGTAAATGTAAATGGTCATCAATGCGAAGTTATTGGTCGCGTATGTATGGATCAGACAATTGTTAAAGTGCCAGATCAAGTTAAAGCTGGAGATTCGGTGATTTTAATAGATAATCATAGAGAAAGTCCACAGTCGGTAGAGGTGGTAGCTGAAAAGCAACATACTATTAATTATGAAGTGCTTTGTAACTTGTCGAGACGTTTGCCGCGAATCTATCATGATGGTGATCAACGTTTTGTAACAAATGAATTGTTAAAATAATATGGTCAGTGCATATAAAATTTGTTATCATTAGAGTAATTAAAGGTCATTTAATAACTTTTGGAATCAATTGGAGGTTCTCATATGTTATCTTTTAGTCAAAATAGAAGTCATAGCTTAGAACAATCTTTAAAAGAAGGATATTCACAAATGGCTGATTTAAATCTCTCCCTAGCGAACGAAGCTTTTCCGATAGAGTGTGAAGCATGCGATTGCAACGAAACATATTTATCTTCTAATTCAACGAATGAATGATTAGACGAGGAGATGTTTATTTAGCAGATTTATCACCAGTACAGGGATCTGAACAAGGGGGAGTCAGACCTGTAGTCATAATTCAAAATGATACTGGTAATAAATATAGTCCTACAGTTATTGTTGCGGCAATAACTGGTAGGATTAATAAAGCGAAAATACCGACACATGTAGAGATTGAAAAGAAAAAGTATAAATTGGATAAAGACTCAGTTATATTATTAGAACAAATTCGTACACTTGATAAAAAACGATTGAAAGAAAAACTGACGTACTTATCCGATGATAAAATGAAAGAAGTAGATAATGCACTAATGATTAGTTTAGGGCTGAATGCAGTAGCTCACCAGAAAAATTAGGCGTCTATTATATGTATTTTTCAGAGATAAATAAAATATTGATATAAAAGACAATAACTTTATAATAATTATAACTATTTCTAAATTCTGTACGAAGAATTTTCTTATAAACAAAGATTTTAGCAAATACCAGTTATGATATTCATATTTTTTATTATAAAAGGATGTCTTAAGTTTTTTAGGCTTTAGGTATTCCATCCTAAAGTTTTTTTTAGCTTAAAAGTATCATCTACAGCAAAATTGCAAACGACAAAATTGATAAGTGCAATTAAATAAATGTTAGTAAGTGAATCATAATTATCCTTGCTTAAGCATTTGCTTTGTAAGGGAAGTGAGGAGGCAACTAATCGTGGAAGAATTTAAGCAACATTATAAGGGTTTAATTGATGAAAGTTTAACGTGCCAAGATAAAGTAGAATTGATAAAAAAGTGTGAAAAATACACTGACGAAGTGATTCGTAAGGACGTCTTGCCTGAAGACATTGTCGATATTCACAAAAACTATATATTGACGTTAAACTTAACGCGTGAAGATGTGTTCAAGACATTAGATGTCTTACAAGAAATCGTTAAAGGCTTTGGTTATAGTTATCGAGATTATCAAAGATTGGTAGATAAACTTCAAGTTCACGATAAAGAGATAGACTTAGCTTCTAGCTTACAACAAACAATGCTTAAAACAGATATTCCACAATTTGATAGTATTCAAATTGGCGTTATTTCAGTGGCGGCACAAAAAGTAAGTGGAGATTATTTTAATTTAATTGACCATAACGATGGCACAATGAGCTTTGCTGTTGCAGATGTCATTGGAAAAGGTATACCAGCTGCTTTAGCAATGAGTATGATAAAGTTTGGCATGGATTCTTATGGACACTCACAATTACCGAGTGATGGTTTAAAACGTTTAAATCGTGTTGTTGAAAAGAATATTAATCAAAATATGTTCGTCACAATGTTTTATGGTTTATATGAAGAAATGAACCATTTATTGTATTGTAGTTCAGCTGGTCATGAGCCTGGATATATTTATCGCGCTGAAAAAGAAGAATTCGAAGAAATTTCAGTTAGAGGTAGAGTGTTAGGAATCAGTTCACAAACACGATATCAACAACAAGAAATTCCAATATACCTTGATGATTTAATTATCATTTTAACGGATGGTGTGACTGAAGCTAGAAATAGTGAAGGTACCTTTATAGATAAACAAAAACTTTTAGAATATATTAAAAAACATAAACATATGCACCCACAAGATATTGTTCAAATTATCTATGAAGCAATTTTAAAGCTTCAAAACCCAAATAAAAAAGATGATATGACTATTTTGATTATAAAAAGAGTAAATTAATTTAAAAAAGAAGATTAGAAATTATTTCGATGGGTATATAATAATTTGAAATATAAATATGGTGGATACAGCGCTTAAAATGAAGATAAATATTTTTAATAAGTAGGAGTGTAATGAAATGAATCTTAATATAGAAACAACCACTCAAGATAAATTTTACGAAGTTAAAGTCGGTGGAGAATTAGATGTTTATACTGTGCCTGAATTAGAAGAGGTTTTAACACCTATGAGACAAGATGGAACTCGTGATATTTATGTTAATTTAGAAAATGTGAGTTATATGGATTCGACAGGTTTAGGTTTATTCGTAGGTACATTAAAAGCATTAAACCAAAATGATAAAGAGCTATACATTTTAGGTGTGTCAGATCGTATCGGTAGACTATTTGAAATTACTGGTCTTAAGGATTTAATGCATGTTAATGAAGGAACGGAGGTCGAATAACATGCAATCTAAAGAAGATTTTATCGAAATGCGCGTGCCAGCATCGGCAGAGTATGTAAGTTTAATTCGTTTAACACTTTCTGGCGTTTTTTCGAGAGCTGGTGCTACATATGATGATATTGAAGATGCCAAGATTGCAGTTAGTGAAGCTGTGACAAATGCAGTTAAACATGCATACAAAGAAAATAACAATGTAGGCATTATTAACATATATTTTGAAATTTTAGAAGATAAAATTAAAATTGTTATTTCTGATAAAGGTGACAGTTTTGATTATGAAACAACTAAATCAAAAATAGGTCCTTACGATAAAGACGAAAATATAGACTTTTTACGTGAAGGTGGCCTAGGTTTATTTTTAATCGAATCTTTAATGGATGAAGTCACAGTATATAAAGAATCTGGTGTGACAATCAGTATGACTAAGTATATAAAAAAAGAGCAGGTGCGAAATAATGGCGAAAGAGTCGAAATCAGCTAATGAAATTTCACCTGAGCAAATTAACCAATGGATTAAAGAACACCAAGAAAATAAGAATACAGATGCACAGGATAAGTTAGTTAAACATTACCAAAAACTAATTGAGTCATTGGCATATAAATATTCTAAAGGACAATCACATCACGAAGATTTAGTTCAAGTTGGTATGGTTGGTTTAATAGGTGCCATAAATAGATTCGATATGTCCTTTGAACGGAAGTTTGAAGCCTTTTTAGTACCTACTGTAATCGGTGAAATCAAAAGATATCTACGAGATAAAACTTGGAGTGTACATGTTCCGAGACGTATTAAAGAAATTGGGCCAAGAATCAAAAAAGTGAGCGATGAACTAACCGCTGAATTAGAGCGTTCACCTTCTATCAGTGAAATAGCTGATCGATTAGAAGTTTCAGAAGAAGAAGTGTTAGAAGCAATGGAAATGGGACAAAGTTATAATGCGTTAAGTGTTGATCATTCCATTGAAGCTGATAAAGATGGTTCAACTGTTACGCTATTAGATATTATGGGACAACAAGATGACCATTATGACTTAACTGAAAAACGTATGATTTTAGAAAAAATATTACCTATATTATCTGATCGCGAACGAGAAATCATACAATGTACGTTTATTGAAGGTTTGAGTCAAAAAGAGACAGGTGAGCGTATCGGTTTAAGTCAAATGCATGTATCACGACTTCAAAGAACGGCAATTAAGAAATTACAAGAAGCAGCACATAAATAGAATTTGCTTATTAATGATACGTTTTATAATGAAAAATCCATATAATTATCCCTTGATTATTAAATTGAAATCGAGGGGTATTTTTAA
Source organism: Staphylococcus sp. MZ3 (assembly GCF_018622755.1). Lineage (NCBI taxonomy): Bacteria > Bacillati > Bacillota > Bacilli > Caryophanales > Staphylococcaceae > Staphylococcus > Staphylococcus sp. MZ3. The sequence continues at coordinate 2,118,160 of NZ_CP076026.1, read as the reverse complement.
TTTAATTAAGATTTTCGAATTAATACATTATTAACGTAGTTTAATGTGTATCCACATAAATGTCGCGATATAGTATTAATAATTTAAGTGAAGAAGATATCTAATTGTCGTTTTAAATAGGTGGATTGCTATTAGAATAAAAAAAGTAGTCTTAGATTATGAAATTTAGAAATGATGGTGTGTCATTTTCAATAATCTTAGTGCGTTTTAAAATATAGTATGACCTAATCATTCGTTTTAAATGTTTTGGAAGTGAAAATTACATTAAGTATCATACCTTAATAGAAGTATTTTAGAATATGTTAAAATAAATGAGTAAATTTAAGAAAAAGTGTGGGTTAAGTAAATGGACAATCAATTGATTAATTCAATCATAGAGAAATATCAATTTAGTAAAAAACAAATTGAAGCAGTATTAACACTGCTAGAAGAAAAAAATACAGTACCATTTATTGCGAGGTATCGAAAAGAGCAAACTGGTGGACTAGATGAAGTTCAAATAAAGCAAATTGATGACGAATACCAATATATGGTCAATTTACAAAAACGTAAAGAAGAAGTTATCAAAAATATAGAACAGCAAGGATTACTTACTGAGGAATTAAAGAACGATATTTTAAAACAGAACAAATTACAACGTGTTGAAGACCTATATAGGCCTTTTAAACAAAAGAAAAAGACAAGGGCAACTGAGGCGAAACGTAAAGGATTAGAGCCATTAGCGATATGGATGAAGGCACGTAAACATGAAGTCTCAATTGAAGAAAAAGCACAACAGTTTATAAACGAAGAAGTGCAATCGGTTGAAGATGCTATCAAAGGTGCACAAGATATTATTGCGGAACAAATTTCAGATAATCCTAAATATAGAACAAAAATTTTAAAAGATATGTATCATCAAGGTGTGTTAACTACATCTAAAAAGAAAAATGCTGAAGATGAAAAAGGTATTTTTGAAATGTACTATGCATATAGTGAGCCAATTAAACGCATTGCTAATCATAGAGTTTTAGCTGTTAATCGTGGTGAAAAAGAGAAAGTATTATCTGTAAAGTTTGAATTCGATACGACATCAGTAGAGGATTTCATTGCACGTCAAGAAATCAATCATAATAATGTAAATCGCAGTTATATTTTAGAGGCGATTAAAGATAGCTTGAAACGCTTAATTGTCCCTTCGATAGAGCGTGAAATCCATGCTGATTTAACTGAAAAAGCTGAAAATCATGCAATAGATGTTTTTAGTGAAAACTTAAGAAATCTATTACTGCAACCTCCTATGAAAGGTAAGCAAATATTAGGCGTAGATCCAGCATTTAGAACAGGTTGCAAATTAGCAGTCATTAACCCATTCGGTACTTTTATAGCAAAAGGTGTGATTTATCCGCATCCACCAGTTTCTAAAAAAGAGGCAGCAGAGAAGGATTTTGTACAAATGGTTAAAGCGTATGATGTGCAATTAATTGCAATTGGCAATGGTACTGCAAGTCGTGAAACAGAACAATTTGTTGCAGATTTAATTAAAAAGCATCAGTTGCCAGTACAATTCATCATTGTCAATGAAGCGGGCGCTTCAGTATACTCAGCATCAGAAATTGCTAGAGATGAATTTCCTGATTTTCAAGTGGAAGAAAGAAGTGCCGTATCAATTGGACGACGCGTTCAAGATCCATTAAGTGAATTAGTTAAAATCGATCCTAAATCTATTGGTGTCGGACAATACCAGCATGATGTTAATCAAAAAGCACTAGAAAATGCATTAACTTTCGTCGTTGAAACAGCAGTTAACCAAGTAGGTGTTGATGTCAATACAGCATCATCATCATTATTACAATATGTGTCTGGTCTAAGTTCGCAAATTGCTAAAAATATAATTGCATATAGAGAAGAAAATGGCGCAATAAAGCATAATAAAGAGTTAAGCAAGATTAAGCGTTTGGGTGCTAAAACTTTTGAGCAGAGTATAGGATTTTTAAGAATAGTAGACGGTTCAGAGCCATTGGATAATACATCGATTCATCCCGAAAGCTATAAAGTAACGTATCAGTTATTAGATAAACTCGGATTTGGTGGCAATGATTTAGGTAGTGATGCATTAAAAGATAAATTAAATTCATTGGATATGGATGAACTGGCGATTGAATTACAAGTCGGTGTACCTACATTAGAGGATATTATTAAATCCTTGAAAGCACCTAATCGAGATCCAAGGGACGAGTTTGAAACACCAATCCTTAAATCCGATGTGCTATCAATTGAAGATTTACAAGAAGGAATGAAATTGAGTGGCACAGTTAGAAATGTAGTAGATTTTGGAGCATTTGTAGATATAGGTGTTAAACAAGATGGACTTGTCCATGTTTCGAAACTTTCTAAGAAGTTCGTAAAAAATCCAATGGATATTGTCAGTGTTGGTGATATCGTTGACGTTTGGATTTACAGTATTGACAAAAATAAAGACAAAGTATCATTAACGATGATTGATCCACATGAATAATGACAAACTTCAGCGAATGGTTGAGAATCTTTCGGAAGAAAAATTTGGACGTACGTTTCGACATTGTGCATATTTTAATAAAAGGTTACGTACAACAGGCGGACGTTATCTTTTAAAGTCCCATGATATTGAAATTAATCCAAAACAATATGAGCATTATGGAGAAGATGCTGTTGTAAAAATTATACTGCACGAACTGTGTCATTATCACTTGCATATCGCTGGTAAAGGTTATCAACATAAAGATCAAGATTTTAAACGATTGAGCCAACAGGTTGGAGCACCTAGATTTTGTAACAGCATTGAAAGCTATCAACAACGGGCGAATTATGAATATTATTGCACTAAATGTCATGCAAAATATATACGTATCCGTAAAGTTGATACGAATCGTATGCGTTGCGGACATTGCAATGGAAAATTAAGAATGAAAAGACAATTGAAATAAGTACAATACAAATAGAGCTAATTCGTGTATATGTAAGATTATTTATGAGTTGTATGGAATTTATATAAAATTTATCAGTGAGTTATTTTGATTGGTAAACATAGTAATTGAATAAGAAGAAATTGTGTTTATAAAATGTTTAAAGCCGAGATTGTCGTAATTTAATACTTCGCAATCTCGGCTTTTCTACTTATGATATAGGTAATGGCATAAATTGTGGCTTGATAGGATGAAATTAAAATGATTAGATTAAAAATCTTGGCGTATTTTAGTAATAATTAATATATAAACTTTACCCAATTAAAGCTTTAAAGTAGCACAAAAGATAATTATACATTTTTTTATGACATTTTGATTGAACTTTTCTATTGACTGTACAGCTTATAGTTAGTATGATTAAACACGTTCCTTAAAAAAGAACAAATTAAATAAACTTTGATTTGAAAGACAGTCAATTCTAAATTTAATTTATAAAATATGTTGACAATAAGTTCTTAATGTTTTATTATAAATAGCGTTGTGTTAACAACTGATAACACAAATTAATTTAATGTAAAAAAACGATTAAAAGTTATTGACAAATATTTTCAAACATAATATAATAAATAACGTTCTGAAAAACGAAGATGTTTTAAATGCCTATATCCGCGGTCGTGGCGGAATGGCAGACGCGCTAGGTTGAGGGCCTAGTGGGAGAAATCCCGTGGAGGTTCAAGTCCTCTCGGCCGCATCAAAATTCTTAATTAAATAAGCGGGTGTAGTTTAATGGCAAAACCTCAGCCTTCCAAGCTGATGTTGTGGGTTCGATTCCCATCACCCGCTCCATAGATAATTTTAATGAACATTGAAAACTGAATGACAATATGTCAACGTTAATTCCAAAAACGTAACTATAAGTTACAAACATTATTTAGTATTTATGAGCTAATCAAACATCATAATTTTTATGGAGAGTTTGATCCTGGCTCAGGATGAACGCTGGCGGCGTGCCTAATACATGCAAGTCGAGCGAACGGACGAGAAGCTTGCTTCTCTGATGTTAGCGGCGGACGGGTGAGTAACACGTGGATAACCTACCTATAAGACTGGGATAACTTCGGGAAACCGGAGCTAATACCGGATAATATTTTGAACCGCATGGTTCAAAAGTGAAAGACGGTCTTGCTGTCACTTATAGATGGATCCGCGCTGCATTAGCTAGTTGGTAAGGTAACGGCTTACCAAGGCAACGATGCATAGCCGACCTGAGAGGGTGATCGGCCACACTGGAACTGAGACACGGTCCAGACTCCTACGGGAGGCAGCAGTAGGGAATCTTCCGCAATGGGCGAAAGCCTGACGGAGCAACGCCGCGTGAGTGATGAAGGTCTTCGGATCGTAAAACTCTGTTATTAGGGAAGAACATATGTGTAAGTAACTGTGCACATCTTGACGGTACCTAATCAGAAAGCCACGGCTAACTACGTGCCAGCAGCCGCGGTAATACGTAGGTGGCAAGCGTTATCCGGAATTATTGGGCGTAAAGCGCGCGTAGGCGGTTTTTAAGTCTGATGTGAAAGCCCACGGCTCAACCGTGGAGGGTCATTGGAAACTGGAAAACTTGAGTGCAGAAGAGGAAAGTGGAATTCCATGTGTAGCGGTGAAATGCGCAGAGATATGGAGGAACACCAGTGGCGAAGGCGACTTTCTGGTCTGTAACTGACGCTGATGTGCGAAAGCGTGGGGATCAAACAGGATTAGATACCCTGGTAGTCCACGCCGTAAACGATGAGTGCTAAGTGTTAGGGGGTTCCGCCCCTTAGTGCTGCAGCTAACGCATTAAGCACTCCGCCTGGGGAGTACGACCGCAAGGTTGAAACTCAAAGGAATTGACGGGGACCCGCACAAGCGGTGGAGCATGTGGTTTAATTCGAAGCAACGCGAAGAACCTTACCAAATCTTGACATCCTTTGACAACTCTAGAGATAGAGCTTTCCCCTTCGGGGGACAAAGTGACAGGTGGTGCATGGTTGTCGTCAGCTCGTGTCGTGAGATGTTGGGTTAAGTCCCGCAACGAGCGCAACCCTTAAGCTTAGTTGCCATCATTAAGTTGGGCACTCTAAGTTGACTGCCGGTGACAAACCGGAGGAAGGTGGGGATGACGTCAAATCATCATGCCCCTTATGATTTGGGCTACACACGTGCTACAATGGACAATACAAAGGGCAGCGAAACCGCGAGGTCAAGCAAATCCCATAAAGTTGTTCTCAGTTCGGATTGTAGTCTGCAACTCGACTACATGAAGCTGGAATCGCTAGTAATCGTAGATCAGCATGCTACGGTGAATACGTTCCCGGGTCTTGTACACACCGCCCGTCACACCACGAGAGTTTGTAACACCCGAAGCCGGTGGAGTAACCTTTTAGGAGCTAGCCGTCGAAGGTGGGACAAATGATTGGGGTGAAGTCGTAACAAGGTAGCCGTATCGGAAGGTGCGGCTGGATCACCTCCTTTCTAAGGATATATTCGGAACATCTTCTTCAGAAGATGCGGAATAACGTGACATATTGTATTCAGTTTTGAATGTTTATTTAACATTCAAATATTTTTTGGTTAAAGTGATATTGCTTTTGAAAATAAAGCAGTATGCGAGCGCTTGACTAAAAAGAAATTGTACATTGAAAACTAGATAAGTAAGTAAAATATAGATTTTACCAAGCAAAACCGAGTGAATAAAGAGTTTTAAATAAGCTTGAATTCATAAGAAATAATCGCTAGTGTTCGAAAGAACACTCACAAGATTAATAACGCGTTTAAATCTTTTTATAAAAGAAAACGTTTAGCAGACAATGAGTTAAATTATTTTAAAGCAGAGTTTACTTATGTAAATGAGCATTTAAAATAATGAAAACGAAGCCGTATGTGAGCGTTTGACTTATAAAAATGGTGGAAACATAGATTAAGTTATTAAGGGCGCACGGTGGATGCCTTGGCACTAGAAGCCGATGAAGGACGTTACTAACGACGATATGCTTTGGGGAGCTGTAAGTAAGCTTTGATCCAGAGATTTCCGAATGGGGAAACCCAGCATGAGTTATGTCATGTTATCGATATGTGAATACATAGCATATCAGAAGGCACACCCGGAGAACTGAAACATCTTAGTACCCGGAGGAAGAGAAAGAAAATTCGATTCCCTTAGTAGCGGCGAGCGAAACGGGAAGAGCCCAAACCAACAAGCTTGCTTGTTGGGGTTGTAGGACACTCTATACGGAGTTACAAAGGACGACATTAGACGAATCATCTGGAAAGATGAATCAAAGAAGGTAATAATCCTGTAGTCGAAAATGTTGTCTCTCTTGAGTGGATCCTGAGTACGACGGAGCACGTGAAATTCCGTCGGAATCTGGGAGGACCATCTCCTAAGGCTAAATACTCTCTAGTGACCGATAGTGAACCAGTACCGTGAGGGAAAGGTGAAAAGCACCCCGGAAGGGGAGTGAAATAGAACCTGAAACCGTGTGCTTACAAGTAGTCAGAGCCCGTTAATGGGTGATGGCGTGCCTTTTGTAGAATGAACCGGCGAGTTACGATTTGATGCAAGGTTAAGCAGTAAATGTGGAGCCGTAGCGAAAGCGAGTCTGAATAGGGCGTTTAGTATTTGGTCGTAGACCCGAAACCAGGTGATCTACCCTTGGTCAGGTTGAAGTTCAGGTAACACTGAATGGAGGACCGAACCGACTTACGTTGAAAAGTGAGCGGATGAACTGAGGGTAGCGGAGAAATTCCAATCGAACCTGGAGATAGCTGGTTCTCTCCGAAATAGCTTTAGGGCTAGCCTCAAGTGATGATTATTGGAGGTAGAGCACTGTTTGGACGAGGGGCCCCTCTCGGGTTACCGAATTCAGACAAACTCCGAATGCCAATTAATTTAACTTGGGAGTCAGAACATGGGTGATAAGGTCCGTGTTCGAAAGGGAAACAGCCCAGACCACCAGCTAAGGTCCCAAAATATATGTTAAGTGGAAAAGGATGTGGCGTTGCCCAGACAACTAGGATGTTGGCTTAGAAGCAGCCATCATTTAAAGAGTGCGTAATAGCTCACTAGTCGAGTGACACTGCGCCGAAAATGTACCGGGGCTAAACATATTACCGAAGCTGTGGATTGTCCTTTGGACAATGGTAGGAGAGCGTTCTAAGGGCGTTGAAGCATGATCGTAAGAACATGTGGAGCGCTTAGAAGTGAGAATGCCGGTGTGAGTAGCGAAAGACGGGTGAGAATCCCGTCCACCGATTGACTAAGGTTTCCAGAGGAAGGCTCGTCCGCTCTGGGTTAGTCGGGTCCTAAGCTGAGGCCGACAGGCGTAGGCGATGGATAACAGGTTGATATTCCTGTACCACCTATAATCGTTTTAATCGATGGGGGACGCAGTAGGATAGGCGAAGCGTGCGATTGGATTGCACGTCTAAGCAGTAAGGCTGAGTATTAGGCAAATCCGGTACTCGTTAAGGCTGAGCTGTGATGGGGAGAAGACATTGTGTCTTCGAGTCGTTGATTTCACACTGCCGAGAAAAGCCTCTAGATAGAAAATAGGTGCCCGTACCGCAAACCGACACAGGTAGTCAAGATGAGAATTCTAAGGTGAGCGAGCGAACTCTCGTTAAGGAACTCGGCAAAATGACCCCGTAACTTCGGGAGAAGGGGTGCTCTTTAGGGTTAACGCCCAGAAGAGCCGCAGTGAATAGGCCCAAGCGACTGTTTATCAAAAACACAGGTCTCTGCTAAACCGTAAGGTGATGTATAGGGGCTGACGCCTGCCCGGTGCTGGAAGGTTAAGAGGAGTGGTTAGCTTCTGCGAAGCTACGAATCGAAGCCCCAGTAAACGGCGGCCGTAACTATAACGGTCCTAAGGTAGCGAAATTCCTTGTCGGGTAAGTTCCGACCCGCACGAAAGGCGTAACGATTTGGGCACTGTCTCAACGAGAGACTCGGTGAAATCATAGTACCTGTGAAGATGCAGGTTACCCGCGACAGGACGGAAAGACCCCGTGGAGCTTTACTGTAGCCTGATATTGAAATTCGGCACAGCTTGTACAGGATAGGTAGGAGCCTTTGAAACGTGAGCGCTAGCTTACGTGGAGGCGCTGGTGGGATACTACCCTAGCTGTGTTGGCTTTCTAACCCGCACCACTTATCGTGGTGGGAGACAGTGTCAGGCGGGCAGTTTGACTGGGGCGGTCGCCTCCTAAAAGGTAACGGAGGCGCTCAAAGGTTCCCTCAGAATGGTTGGAAATCATTCATAGAGTGTAAAGGCATAAGGGAGCTTGACTGCGAGACCTACAAGTCGAGCAGGGTCGAAAGACGGACTTAGTGATCCGGTGGTTCCGCATGGAAGGGCCATCGCTCAACGGATAAAAGCTACCCCGGGGATAACAGGCTTATCTCCCCCAAGAGTTCACATCGACGGGGAGGTTTGGCACCTCGATGTCGGCTCATCGCATCCTGGGGCTGTAGTCGGTCCCAAGGGTTGGGCTGTTCGCCCATTAAAGCGGTACGCGAGCTGGGTTCAGAACGTCGTGAGACAGTTCGGTCCCTATCCGTCGTGGGCGTAGGAAATTTGAGAGGAGCTGTCCTTAGTACGAGAGGACCGGGATGGACATACCTCTGGTGTACCAGTTGTCGTGCCAACGGCATAGCTGGGTAGCTATGTGTGGACGGGATAAGTGCTGAAAGCATCTAAGCATGAAGCCCCCCTCAAGATGAGATTTCCCAACTTCGGTTATAAGATCCCTCAAAGATGATGAGGTTAATAGGTTCGAGGTGGAAGCATGGTGACATGTGGAGCTGACGAATACTAATCGATCGAAGACTTAATCAAAATAAATGTTTTGCGAAGCAAAATCACTTTTACTTACTATCTAGTTTTGAATGTATAAATTACATTCATATGTCTGGTGACTATAGCAAGGAGGTCACACCTGTTCCCATGCCGAACACAGAAGTTAAGCTCCTTAGCGTCGATGGTAGTCGAACTTACGTTCCGCTAGAGTAGAACGTTGCCAGGCAAGTTGAGACCGTAAGGTCTCTTTTTTTATGTCTGAAGTTACATAGTAAAAAGCAAACACAAAGAAAGATGGCTTGGCGAAGTGAAAACGTTTGAATCTGACGAAACGAGAAAAGAGCGCAACGAGTTTAGTAGAGCTAAATGAGTAAGCGAGAGCCGAAGGAGAGGAAAGAAGCAAGCGATTGTCACAAGTCAAGAAAGGTCTTTAGCGACGATGGTAGCCAACTTACGTTCCGCTAGAGTAGAACGTTGCCAGGCAAATCGAGACTATAAGGATTTTTAAATACTAAATATACATGTAAGAATGAATGGTTGAAAGGAGAACGGATTTGAAAATATTTATTGGTACGATGTTAACTTTTTTATTTGTATGCTCATTGATAGTGTGTGGATTTTTTGCATATAAAATATATTTTCCTGCAGATGCTAAAAATAAGTCAGAAGTCCCGAATCATATGCAAGAAAACAAACATGAAAAAGAAAACACGCATAATATTAATAATAATGGTAGTGAAGCTAATGAGAATTTTAATAATAAGAAGAACCGTATAGAAAACATTGAAGATAAACAAAAAGCATATGCTTTGATGAGTATACCACGACATAATTTACCAGAAAGTGAGAAGGCTATTTATGACAAAGTAATTTCAACTGCCATTCAAAATATAAATAATGGGGTGGGGAATGAAGAAGACTTTAGGCTCAAAGAAATATACGATGGTATACAAAGCGTGCAACCTCAATAATGTAAAGTATAATAAAAAGCAGTCATAAGATGATTTCAATTAGAAATCAATTTATGACTGTTTTTCTTACTATGTGTTAAATTAACAATGAATATAACATCTTATTTTCATTAATATAAATATTGGAAGGATCGAAATGATTTACACGTTGTTTGAGTTGTATTAAATCATCATGATCTTTAAGTTGAATACCAATAATGACAGTACCTGTATTTTGAGAAGATTTTTTTAAGTATTCAAATTTAGTAATATCGTCTTGAGGTCCTAATACGTCATTTACAAATTCTCTCAATGCACCTGGACGTTGAGGGAAATTTAAGATAAAGTAATGCTTCATTTCTTCGTATAGTAATGAACGTTCTTCAATTTCTTTCATTCGATTAATATCATTATTACCACCACTAATGACACAAACCACTGTTTTACCTTTAATATGATCTTTATAGTTTTCAAGCGCACTTACACTTAATGCGCCAGCAGGTTCTGCTACAATTGCTTGTTTTGAATACATATCTAAAATCGTAGAACAAACTGCACCTTCATCTACTTGAACGTAATCATCTACATTTTCTTTTGCAATTTCAAATGTAATATCGCCAACTCTAGCTACAGATGCACCGTCCACAAATTTATCGATATTAGGCAATGTGACTACCTGATTATTTACGACAACAGATTCATACATACTACTTGCACCTGAAGGTTCAACACCTATAATTTTCGTAGTAGGTGAATAGGTTTTAAAGTAAGTACTAATACCTGAAATTAATCCACCACCACCAATAGCGGCAAATAAATAATCAAAGTTAACATTGTCAGTCTTTGATTGTTCTAGCATTTCTTTAGCAAGCGTACCTTGTCCAGAAATTGTATGAACATTATTGAATGGATCTATAAAGTTCATTTGATGTTCACTTGTATAAGTTAAAGCTTCAGCTAAACAGTGATCAAATGTATCACCAGTGAGTACAACTTCAACGTTACTATTTCCAAAGAACTTTACTTGATTTACCTTTTGTAAAGGTGTAGTGACTGGCATAAAGATAACAGCGTTTAAATTAAGTTTTTTAGCTGTATAGGCAACACCTTGAGCATGATTACCTGCACTCGCACATGTAATACCTTTACTTTTAGCTTCATCTGATAAAACAGAAATAGCGTTGTAAGCACCTCTTAATTTAAAAGAACGTACCCATTGTAAATCTTCTCGTTTTAAATAAACTTTACATTCATACTTTTGAGATAAGTAATGGTCTAATTGTAAAGGTGTTTCTTTGACAATATCTTTAAGTCTTAAAAATGCTTCATCGATATCTTTCGTAGAAACTGTTGTTTTGACTGTCATAATATTCAACTCCCTTAAAGTGATTTTTCATATTTTTCTATTAATGATTCATATTGTAGGGTGATTGCAATGTCATCTAAGCCATTTACAAGTTTATTCTTCCAAGTTTCATCAATTTCAAAATGGAAACTTTTGTCTGGTGATGACACAGTTTGATTTGGTAAATCGACCTCAATTTCAACATATTTCGCAAGATGTTCACGTGCATTTTTTTCTAAAACAATTGGTAACATTGCATTTTTTGTACAATTCATATAAAAAATGTCACTGAAACTTCCTGCAATAATAATATGAAAGCCATAGTCCTTAAGTGCCCAAGCTGCATGTTCACGACTTGAACCACATCCGAAATTATCTCCAGTAATTAAAATAGAAGCCCCTTTATATTGAGGCTTATTTGGATTGAAATCAGGATTATCTGAACCATCAGGTAAGTACCGCCATTCATCAAAAGCAAATGGACCAAAGCCACTTTTTGAAATACGCTTTAAGTGTACTTTAGGAATGATTTGATCTGTATCGATATTATCGTTGAAAAGAGGGACTATTTTACCTTTATATGTTGTAATAGGTTTGATTGCTGCCATTTAAACAACCACCTTTCTTACGTCCACAAATTTACCATGAATAGCTGCTGCTGCTGCCATAGCAGGGGATACTAAATGTGTTCTAGCACCTTTGCCTTGTCGTCCTTCGAAGTTTCGATTACTTGTAGATGCACAATGTACGCCCTCAGGTACTTGGTCAGGATTCATGCCTAAACACATTGAACATCCTGGTTCACGCCATTCAAATCCTGCATTTTTAAAGATAGTATCTAGACCTAATTTTTCAGCTTCTTTTTTTACTGTACGAGAACCTGGCACGACAATAGCTGTAATATTTGGGTGAACTTTATTTCCTTTAACAATATGACTAGCTTCAATCAAATCTGATAGTCTAGCATTCGTACATGAACCGAGGAAAACATACCCTAAGTCGATATCTTCAGCTTTTTGTCCTGGTTCTAACCCCATATAATCATACGCACGTTGATCGTTGATATCACTGATTTCAGGGAATGGTTCACTGAAATTAACACCCATTTCAGGATTAGTTCCCCATGTCACTTGTGGTTCTAATGTTGAAACATCAAGTTCAATTACACGATCAAATATCGCGTCGTCATCAGAATATAGCTCACGCCACTTATCAACTGATTTAACGAAGTTATCGGCAAATGGTCTCCCTTTAACATATTCAAATGTTATATCATCAGGTTGGATTATGCCGTATTTGGCACCACCTTCGATAGCCATGTTACAAATAGTCATTCGACCGTCCATTGAAAGGTTTTTAATTGTTTCGCCAGTAAATTCCAAAGCATAGCCTGTACCAAAGTCAACACCATACGTTTTAATTAAATGCAGAATAATGTCCTTAGCATAGACGCCTGTTGGTAAGGTACCATTAATATCGATTTTTAAGTTTTTGGGTTTTGTTTGCCATAGCGTTTGAGTTGCGAAAACATGTTCAACTTCACTTGTTCCAATTCCAAATGCAATAGCACCAAATGCTCCATGTGTTGCTGTGTGAGAGTCACCACAAACGATTGTCTTTCCAGGCTGTGTAAGTCCTGTCTCAGGTCCTACCATGTGAACAATACCTTGTTCATCAGAACCCATATCAAAAATATGCACCCCAAAATCTATGGCGTTTTTTTGTAATGTTGTGATTTGTTTGTTTGCAATTTCATCTTTAATATTGAATATATCAATAGTAGGAACATTGTGATCGAGTGTTGCAAATGTTAAATCTGGGCGTCTTAATTTTCTGTTTTGAAGCCTAAGTCCTTCAAATGCTTGAGGAGAAGTAACTTCATGTATAAGGTGTAAATCAATGTATAATAGTTGCGGTTCGCCCAATTTCCCGTATAACACATGTCTGTTCCACACCTTGTCAAATAATGTTTGACCCATTTACATCTCCCCCTTAGTGATTCAATTTTTGAGATAGAATTTCGAAAATATCAGTAGTATTCAATTTGCCGCCTAAATCTGCTGTCGTTTGCCCATGTTCAATCATGTTATAAATATGTTGTTCTAATTCATCTGCAGCATCTGGTTGATTTAAGCTTTCACGTAAACACATCGCTAAAGATAGAATCATTCCAAATGGATTGGCAACGTTTTTACCTGCAATATCTGGTGCTGATCCATGAATAGGCTCATACAATCTTGGACCATCGTTACTAAAACTAGCAGAAGGTGATAAACCAAGTGAACCAGGAATCACTGAAGCTTCATCACTTAAAATATCGCCAAATAAGTTTTCACATACGATGACGTCAAATTGTTTTGGATTTGTGATTAAATGCATACTACAAGCATCAACAAGTAAGTGATTTACTGTTACTTCTGGATATAATTGACTTACTTCATTTACGACTTTGCGCCACAATTTACTAGAAGCTAATACATTTTCTTTATCAACTGATGTTAGTTTTCCTCGTCTTGAAGCGGCCAATTTAAATGCTACGTGAACAATGCGTTCTATTTCTTCTCTTGTATAAGTAAGAGAATCTAAGGCCTCGTGATTATTAAAATGTCTAGGTTCTCCAAAATAAATACCACTTGTCAATTCACGGACTATAACTAAATCTGTGCCTTCAACGCGTTCTTCCTTTAAAGGTGATAAAGAACTAGCGCCTTTGACAACGGTAGTGGGGCGTATATTTGCAAATAAATTTAAGGATTTACGCAATTTTAATAATCCTTGTTCTGGTCGATTGTTAGGATCTGTCCATTTAGGTCCACCGATTGCACCCAGTAAAATAGCATCTGCTCTTTTACACGCATTTAAGGTTTTCTCAGTTAAAGGTTCGCCGAATGTATCAATAGAGGCACCACCAAATTCGTGGTGCTCTATTTGATAATTAAAGTTATATTTATTACTTATAATTTCAAGCAATGATAGAGATCCGTTCAAAATTTCTGGACCGATTCCATCACCAGGTAGGGCAACAATGTTATAAGTCATAATTAATTACCTACCTTCTCAACATTTTCAGCTGCAAATTTAGCATGTGCTTCTACGTATGCTTTACAAGAGGCTTGTAAAATATCATGATCAATACCAAAGCCATTGACAGTCTTACCTTCAATCAATAAATTTACATGTACTTCTGCTTGGGCATCAGTACCTTCAGTGACAGAATTAATACGATAATCAATTAATTCTGTTTCTTTCTGGAAAATACGATCAACTGCATTGTAAATTGTTACGATTGAGCCAGTACCAATACTTGAATCCTGGTAAATATGACCCTCTTTATCTTTAACAACAACAACAGCACTTTGAAGGCCGCTAGAGACATATTGTAGTTGCAGTGTTTCCAATTTATAAAGTGCTTGATGCTCATGCTCAGAACCTTGAATAATCGCATGAATATCTCTATCTGAAACAGATTTCTTTTTGTCCGCAATGGCCTTGAATTGTTTAAATAAATCTATTTGCGCTTCTTTATCAATGCCATAACCTAATGCTTTTAACTTCTCTGAGAAGGCGTGTTTACCAGATAATTTTCCTAATGGAAGTTCAGTCGTGCTTACACCAACAAGTTGAGGTGTCATAATTTCATATGTTTCACGATGTTTTAATACGCCATCTTGGTGAATACCTGATTCATGACTAAATGCATTTTGGCCAACAATTGCTTTATTTCTAGGCACTCGAATACCTGCATATCTTGAAATTAAATCCGATGTTTTTTTAGTTTCTTCGAGATTAAGAGCAGTTTGAGCACCATAATGATCATTTCGAACGTATAGTGCAAGCGCGACTTCTTCAAGTGCTGCATTACCTGCTCGTTCACCAATACCATTTACAGTGCCTTCAATTCGTCTCGCACCGCCTTCAATTGCAGCTAAACTATTTGAAACAGCCATTCCTAAATCGTCATGGCAATGAGCACTATAAATAATTTCATTTGAAGATGTTACAGATTCTGTTAAGGTTTTGAAAATATGTGCATATTCATCATGGTAACTGTAGCCGACTGTATCAGGAATATTAATAACTGTAGCTCCAGCGTCAACGGCAGTTTGTACACATTTCACTAAGAATGGTAATTCAGTACGCGTTGCATCTTCAGGTGAAAATTGAACAACGTCAAATAATTGTTTCGCGTATGTGACATGTTCTTTAATAGATGCTAAAACGTCTTCTTGAGACATTTTAAGTTTATGTTCAAGATGAATAGGTGATGTTGCTATAAAAACATGCACGACCGGCTTCGCTGCATCTTTTGTTGCTTCATATACAGCATCGATGTCAGATTTTTTACATCTAGCTAAACCACATACAGCCGTTGTTGTTAATGTTTGTGCAATTGCTTGAACAGATTTAAAGCTACCTGTACTTGAAGCAGGAAATCCAGCTTCAATAACATCTACACCCCATTTTTCTAATTGCAATGCAATACGCAAGCGTTCATCAAAAGTAAAATTCACTCCTGGTGTTTGTTCACCGTCTCTTAGTGTCGTATCAAAAATTTGAATATGACTACTCATATTTAACAACTCCTCATTGTAGGTCTATCTTATTTTTCAATGCTTTTAGATTTAATAAAAGGCATCATTTCGCGTAATTCACGACCAACTTTTTCAATTTGATGACCATGTTGTTCTTCGCGTAATTTATAAAATTCTTTGAATCCATTTTTATTGTCTTCGATAAAGCGATTACTGAAGTTACCATTTTGGATATCAGTTAATACAGCTTTCATATTTTCTTTAACATCTGGTGTGATAACACGTGGTCCTGAAACATAGTCACCAAATTCAGCAGTATTTGAAATTGAGTAACGTACATTTTCCATACCGCCTTCATACATCAAATCAACGATTAATTTCATTTCATGTAATACTTCAAAATAAGCTAATTCTGGTTGATAACCCGCTTCTACTAATGTTTCAAAGCCACTTTGAATTAATTTCGATACACCACCGCAAAGTACTGCTTGTTCACCAAATAAATCTGTCTCAGTTTCTTCTTTAAATGTTGTTTCAATAACACCTGCACGAGTTGCACCAATACCTTTTGCATAACTTAAAGCAATATTACGTGCTTGACCTGAAGCGTCTTGTTGAATACCAAATAGTGATGGTACAGCAGAACCTTCAACAAATGTACGTCTAACTAAATGACCCGGTCCTTTAGGAGCTACTAAAAATACATCAACATCAGCTGGTGGTTGAATAACACCAAAATGAATGTTAAAGCCATGAGCAAATGCAAGCGCATTATATTTTTCTAAATTTGGTTCAATTTCGTTTTTGTATACATCACCTTGAATTTCATCAGGTAATAGCACCATAATTACATCAGCTTGCTTAACTGCTTCTGCAACAGGGAACACATCAAATCCATCTTCTTTAGCTTTGTCAAAAGAACGACCTGGGCGAATGCCGATGACTACATCATATCCATTGTCTTTTAAGTTTTGTGCATGCGCGTGACCTTGTGATCCATAACCTACTACTGCAATTTTTTTGCCTTGTAAAGCGTCCGTTTTTACATCTTGATCATAATAAACTGTTGTCATAATAAATTCCTCCAAATAATTAAATATTTTGTTTTTCGAAAATTCTGAAATATAACTTTGTAATAGTGGCAGATGTTAACTAGCAGCCTATGATTTATCTATAACTAATTAGCGCATCATTGCCTTTGTCTTAAAATTAAGCTTCGTTATCAACAAGGTCGTAGCATTCAACCGTTAAAACATTAATTTGTTGTTTTAATTTTTTAATTAATATATGAAGTGATGTATCATCTTGAATATCGACTTGAATTTCCATGTTAGAAATCCCAGGTTGTTCAGAATGTGTAACATGTAATGTATCGATATTATATTGTAGGCGAACAAAAGCACTTGTAATTCGATTTAGCGTGCTGACTTGATCCGCAACTTGTAATTTAAGAATTCTTGTCATTATAAGCCCTCCATTTCATGATTTGATTTGCCACTCGGAACCATTGGGGTTACAGCTTCAGTAGGGGAAATACGAACCTCAATTAAAGCTGGTCCTTGATAAGCAAACGCTGCATCTAATTGTTCTTCCAGTTGTTCTGGCTTATCGATTAAGAAACCTTTGACGCCATATGCTTCTGCCATTTTCATAAAATCAGGTTGACCATTAAATACTGAGTGTGAGAAGCGTTGATTAAAGAACTTATCTTGCCATTGTTTAACCATACCTAATGTTCCATTATTGATTAGTACGATTTTGACATCTAAACCATATTCGGGTAAAAGTGCCATTTCTTGGTTTGTCATTTGGAAACCACCGTCACCGACGAAACATACGACTGTTTTATCAGGATTAGCTAATTTGGCACCAATTGACGAAGGAATACCGAATCCCATTGTTCCTAAACCACCGCTTGTAACCCATTGTCCGTGATTTTTAAATGGATAAAATTGAGCTGCCCACATTTGATGTTGTCCCACGTCTGTAGTAACAATTGCTTCACCATTTGTAATTTTGCCGATATATTCGATTGTTTGTTGTGGCTTACAAAATACTTGATCTTCTTCACCAAGTTTAAATGGGTGTTTCTGCTTATTATTTTGACAATGTTTAACCCAGTCACTGTGTTCTATAGTCTCAACATTTTTATCATTTAAACATTCTAAAAATCTTTTACAGTCTGCAATAATACCTAAATCTACATGAATAACTTTATTGATTTCTGAAGGATCAATATCTACATGTACAATTTTGGCGTTAGGTGCAAAGGCATCAGGTTTGCTTGCTAATCTATCATCGAAGCGGCTACCTAAATTAATGAGTAAATCACACTCAGTTAATGCCATGTTACTAGCATAAGAACCATGCATACCTCCCATACCTAAAAATAGTGTATCCTCATAAGGTACAGCACCTAGACCTAGTAAAGTAGTAACTGTTGGGATTTGATGTTTATTAACAAACTGTGTTAATAATTGATTTGATTTTGATTGATTAATACCTGCGCCGGCTAATACGACAGGCTTTTTCGCTTCTTTTAAAAGTGAGATGAAAGTGTCAATGTCTTTATTTTCTGGTTCTGTAACAACTTCATAACCTGGAATATTGATTTCGTCGCATAAATCCACATTTGTAGCTAAAACACCCATATCTTTTGGAAAATCAATCACTACAGGACCTTTGCGTCCAGAATTAGCTACATGGAAAGCTTCGTGTACGATTTTAGGGATATCTTCAACACGTTTCACTTGATAATTTTGTTTTGTAATTGGTGAAGTCATAGATAGAATATCCGCTTCTTGGAATGCATCTTTACCAATGCCTGGTGTAGCAACTTGTCCAGTGAATACAACTAGAGGTAAAGAGTCGCAATGTGCATCCGTAATACCTGTCATTACATTAGTTGCACCTGGACCGCTTGTAACTACAACGACGCCAGTTTTACCAGATACACGTGCATAACCTTCTGCAGCATGAACAGCACCTTGTTCGTGTCTTGCTAAAATATGTTTGATTTTACCATCATAAAATGTGTCGTATAAAGGTAGTACGGCACCACCAGGATAACCGAATAAATAATCCACATTTTCTTTAAGTAGAGCTTCTACTAGCACTTCTGATCCTGAACGCATGTCATTTAAAGTTTTTTCATTTAGTTGTTCAAGTTCAAGTGATTCAGCCATTTTTAAAGGGTCAATATTTTGGTTTACTTCATGTTGAGTTTTAGACATTTTAACCATCTCCAATATAAAAATAAATTAAATTAAATTCTCAGGGACTTGCATGACGCCACCTGTATTTGCGCTAGTTACTAGGGCAGTATAACGAGCTAGATAACCTGTTTTTACTTTCGCTTTAAACGGTGTTAAAGATTCTCGGCGACGCGCTAGAACATCTTCAGGCTGGTTTACGTTTAATGTACGATTTGTTAAATCAATAGTAATCTCATCTCCATCTTCAATTAAGGCAATTGGTCCACCAGATGCAGCTTCAGGGGAAATATGACCAACTGCAATACCTCTTGTGGCACCGGAAAAACGCCCATCAGTAATTAATGCAACATCTTTACCTAAGCCGCGACCAACAATAGAGGAAGTAGGTGCTAACATTTCAGGCATACCTGGTCCACCTTTAGGTCCTTCATATCTAATGACAACGACGTGGCCTGCACGAACGGTACGATTGTCTATTGCTTCAACAGCTTCATCATGCGAATTGAAACAAATTGCTTTCCCAGTAAATGTTTTGATAGATGGATCAACGCCGCCAACTTTAATAACTGCGCCTTTAGGGGCGATATTACCAAATAAGATAGATAAACCGCCTTGTGCATCATATGGTGCATCAAGAGGGTGAATGACATCAAAGTTCTTAATTTCTTTGCCTTCGTTATTTTCACGTAACGTTTTGCCAGTAACTGTGATTCTATCTGGGTGTAACGTGCCATCTTTCTTCATCAATTCATTAATAATTGCTGGGACGCCACCAGCTTCATGCACATCATGCATTGAATACGATGAACTAGGTGCTATTTTTGATAAATATGGCGTGCGTTTGGCAATAGCATTAATGCGCTCTAAGTCATAATCAATACCAGCTTCATTGGCAATGGCTAACGTATGCAGTACCGTGTTTGTTGAACCACCCATAGCCATATCAAGTGCAAATGCATCATCAATTGCTTCGCGAGTAACGATATCACGTGGTTTTAAATCATTTTTAATATTTTCAACTAATTTAAAAGCTGCTTGGCGAATCATTTCTCGTCGCTGATCACTGACTGCAAGTGCAGTACCGTTGTATGGTAATGCTAGACCTAAAACTTCCATCAAACAGTTCATTGAATTTGCAGTAAACATCCCAGCACATGAACCACAAGTAGGGCAGGCATTTTGTTCCATATCTAAAAATTCTTCTTTAGAAATCGATCCTTCTTTAAATGCGCCGACTGCTTCAAACATTGATGAAAGTGTTAATGCTTTTCCATGTGCAGATAAGCCAGCTTTCATTGGTCCACCAGAGCAAAAGATAGCTGGTACGTTTGTCCTCATGGCTGCTAAAATCATACCGGGTGTAATCTTGTCACAATTAGGAATGTAAAATACGCCGTCAAACCAATGAGCGTTAATTACAGTTTCAGCTGCATCTGCAATAATTTCACGTGATGGTAGAGAATATCGCATTCCGATATGTCCCATAGCTATTCCATCATCAACACCAATTGTATTGAATTCAAATGGAATGGCACCGGCTTCTCTAATTGCTTCTTTAGCTATATCTGCAAGCTCTCTCAAGTGAACATGTCCAGGAACAATATCAATATAAGAGTTACAAATAGCTACAAATGGTTTGTTCATATCAGTTGGACTTTTTAGCGCGCCCGTGGCATGTAAAAGACTTCTTGCTGGTGCTTGGTGATCTCCTTTTTTGATCATGTCGCTTCGCATAGTAAATTCCCCCGTAAATTTTAATGATTAATCATGTTTTATAGTAATAAAAATAAGTAATTGAAAGATAAAACATAAAAAAACGTCCCAATATTATTGGGACGTTTACAAGTCCCATTCAAACAGAAATAGGACTTAAAGCGTTTAGTAAATATTTACTAACGTTCGAGTCCTAAAGAGTATAATAAAATAATAATATTTGAAGTTGTCGGTTGATGTTCAGTATATTGATTAAGCATTTTATTATACTCCTTCCGTGAATGGTATATATCACTTTAATAGTTAGAATTGTCTAAAAATTTGATAAATTTAATTTACTATATCTGCTTTAGTATGTCAACAAATATTTTAAATTTTCTTACAATTAACTTTGAAGAGATAATCTGTTTCAAAGATAAGAAATTTAAGTTGAAATTTGTTACAATATAAAGGTTAAATATAAAGTTAGATACGATTGAACAATGGATAATCATTTTTATGAATGAAAAGCATAATATAGGAGAATCAACATTGATAAAGATAAATAATTTAGATGAAATGAATCAATTTGCTATATTTTTAGTTGAGCAATTGAAAAGTGGTGATTTGATTTTACTTAACGGAGATTTAGGAGCAGGTAAAACAACGTTAACGCAATTTATAGGAAAAGCTCTTGGTGTAAGACGTACGATTAATTCCCCGACATTTAACATCATTAAATCATATAGGGGTAAAAATTTAAAATTGCATCATATGGATTGTTATCGCTTAGAAGATTCTGATGAAGATTTAGGATTTGATGAATTTTTCGAAGATCAGGCAATTACTGTTATTGAATGGAGTCAATTTATAAAAGATTTACTTCCAGCGACGCATTTATCTATTAATATTTCAACAATATCTGAAAATACAAGACAAATTGAGTTGTTCGCGCAAGGAGAACATTATGAACAAATTAAGGAGGCAATTATTCATGAATTCGCTGCTCATTGATACATCGAATCAACCATTATCAGTAGCATTGATGCAAAACGATGAAGTTTTAGCTGAAATAACTACGGATTCTAAACAAAATCATTCAGTGCAATTAATGCCTGCGATTAGTCAGCTATTTGAGCAGAGCAAAATAGCTAAACAGCAATTAGATGCGATTATTGTTGCTGAAGGTCCTGGTTCATATACTGGCTTACGTATCGGTGTTACTGTTGCTAAAACATTAGCGTATGCGTTAGATGTTAAATTATATGGTGTTTCATCATTAAAGGCATTGGCAGCAACAATCGACCATACTGATAAATTATTGGTTCCTGTGTTTGATGCAAGACGACAAGCAGTTTATACAGGCATATTCCAGTGGCAAAATGGTCAATTAGTGACTATTTTAGAAGATCAATATATGTCGATAGAGGCATTGCGAGCTTTTTTAGAAGATTTAAACCAACCATTTATTTATATTGGGAAAGATACTATAAAATTACAAGATGAATTACAAGGTGAAGTGATTGCGCAGCTACCAAATGCATCAGTCATGTATCAATTGATAGATAAACCTTCAGACGTACATACATTTACTCCTAAATACCATAAATTAGCTGAGGCGGAACGAAATTGGATCAACAGTCAAAAGAACAATTAAACATTAGAGAGATGACTAAAGAAGATGTGCCACAAGTCTTTGATATTGAGCGTCGGAGTTTCAATGACAGTTCTTGGACAATTGACGCATTTTATCATGAAATAGAGCAAAATAACTTTGCGAAATATTTTGTCTTAGAATTTGAACAACAAATTATTGGTTATTTAGGTTTATGGATTGTTATCGATCAAGCTCAAATTACAACAGTTGCAATCGATGATAATTATAGAGGCTATGGTTTAGGTCAAATGCTTTTAAAATACGGAATAAACTATGCAAGTCACACTTGTGATGTGATGAGTTTAGAAGTAAGAGTTAATAATAAAGTGGCACAACATGTATATGAAAATTTAGGATTTCAATATGGTGGTAAACGTAAAAATTATTATGGTGAAGGTGAGGACGCAATGGTTATGTGGGTGAATTTAAATGACTAAAGATATATTAATACTAGCTGTTGAAACAAGTTGTGATGAAACAAGCGTTAGTGTTATAAAAAATGGCAGAGATATTTTATCAAATACAGTTTTAAGTCAGATTGAAAGTCATAAACGATTTGGCGGTGTCGTTCCCGAAGTGGCAAGTAGACATCACGTTGAAGGTATAACAACAACAATAAACGAGGCTCTAGTGGATGCCGATGTATCAATAGAAGATATTGATGCCATAGCGGTTACAGAAGGCCCTGGACTTATTGGTGCGTTACTAATAGGTGTTAATGCAGCCAAAGCATTGGCATTTGCTTACGATAAGCCACTTATTCCTGTTCATCATATTGCAGGACATATATATGCTAATCACATAGAAGAGCCATTAACATTCCCGCTAATTGCACTTATTGTTTCAGGTGGACATACTGAATTAGTTTATATGAAGGATCATTTATCATTTGAAGTCATTGGTGAAACACGAGATGACGCAGTAGGTGAGGCTTATGATAAAGTGGCACGAACAATTGGTTTAAATTATCCAGGTGGTCCACAAGTTGATCGGTTGGCTGCTGAAGGTGAAGATACTTATTCATTCCCTCGTGTTTGGTTGGATAAAGATAGTTATGATTTTAGTTTTAGTGGGTTGAAAAGTGCCGTAATCAATCAACTTCACAATCAACGACAAAAAAATATTCCAATCATTGAAGCTAACGTAGCAACGAGCTTTCAAAATAGTGTTGTAGAGGTGCTTACGTTTAAAGCTATTCAAGCTTGTAAAGAATATGGTGTTCAGCGATTAATTGTTGCTGGTGGCGTGGCGAGTAATAAAGGATTACGTCAATCTTTAGCGGATCAATGCAAAGTCAATGACATTCAATTAACTATCCCAAGTCCTAAATTATGCACAGATAATGCTGCAATGATAGGCGTTGCCGGCCACTATTTGTATCAGCAAGGTCGATTTGCTGATTTAGCATTAAATGGGCACAGCAATATAGATTTAGAAGAGTATTCTGCAGAATAAAATAAACGTCAGTTATTAACATGATTACGATGAACATTATTGAAACTGTTCATAGTCTTCTGTCATGTGATAGCTGACGTTTTTATATTTAAAGTTAAATGCTAAATTTTCGGGACATTATCTTTTGCTCGTTCATATATTTTTGCTGGAAATGAAGTGATTTTTAATAATTCGATGGCATTACGTGTATTTGCTTTGCCAGGCTTAATTTTGTAATCAAAATGTATGTTATTATTTTCTATTACCTCATTGAAATGATAATTTTCATAACGTTGTTTTAAGAGTTCAGCCAACTCAATATCATGTGTTGCTGCAATAACTCTAAAGTTAGATTTTTCATGTAAAAATGATAGTACTGATTCTGAAGCGGCAATTCGTTCAGTTGTGTTGGTACCTTTAAAAATTTCATCTATAAAGCAGTATATTTTTTGATTATCTGGAATTTCAACAATACGCTTAATAGATTTTAATTCAGCCATAAAATAACTATCGCCTGATAACACATCATCGGCATTTGCCATTGACGTGAACACAATTCCAGGTTGATATACAAATTTGCTTGCGGTAACTGTTTGTATAGCCGATGCAAGAATAATGTTTATTGCTATGGATTTCATAAATGTTGATTTACCCGAAGCATTAGACCCAGTTAACAGTATATTTTGTGATAGTGAGAAATCATTGGCTACTGCATCTGCTATGAGTGGATGTGTTAACTCAGAGAATACTATGCCATCATTTGAATCATCAATTTGTGGTTCAGTATAACATTCTAGCGTTCTAGGATACATTGCTAATGCATAATGATTATCTAATTCAGCTATGTAATCGAAACAATTTTTAAGCTCATTCATATGTGTTGTATAGCTTTTTTGAATTGAATGAAATAAAACATAATCAAGCATGAAAATAAGTTTAACTAGTTTAATTACCATAGCTCCGATATCTTCATCATTAACTTCAGCTAAAACACTCGTTAAATGACGTGCTGTTCTAAATTGCTTAAAATTGACTTCAGGTTGTGGAGCATGTTTAATTTTTGAGATAGTATAGCCTTGTTTTAAAACATTGGATGCATAAAAGATAGATTTTAAGTCATCCTCATATGTACGCTTTAAAGTTGCTGATAAAATGATATTAAATAGGCAACTCATAAGAAATAATAAAATACCAACTTGTGAATTAATAAATATAACTGCAAATGAGATAACTGGTAAAAACGGGCATAGAAACAATATATTTTGACGTTTTACAGGTGTGATTTGGTCTGGAAATGTTGGATAAACAGTTTTACCAATCAAAGCTAAATGATATGTTACGTTTTTTCTAAATTCAGCATTATCATTAAATAAACTAAGTAATGATTTGTTCGTAATTGAAAGCATTCCACGTAAACAGGCATATAGTTTCATTTCACCAATAGCTGTTAAATTATAATTCATCTTATGAAAGATTGCATTCATATTTAAGTCGGACCAAGTTTTATCATCAACTAATGAATGTGATTCAAATTTTTCCTTGTAGAGCTTATACTCATAGTCGAAATGTGAGTTCGGTCTGATAAAAGCTTCTAATGGAGAAATCGTTTGCCATAATGTTTCCATAGATTTTAATAGACGTTGACGACTCATGTATCGTCCAACAATTCCTATTACAGATGTAAGTAGAATAATTGCTATAACAAATATTAAAAATGTTTGATTTGTGCTCATAAGTATCTCCTTATTTATTTTTAATAATAATAAAAATATACTTCAATATTATTATTATTTCATAAAGAAAATGTCTTAACAATGAATTTTGATAAAAACAATGTCAATAGAGAACATGCGTACTTATCAACAAAGAGTGAATAACTTGTGGATAAAAGGTGTTGATAACGTCATTTATTGTGGATATCAGGTGGGAAAACAGAAAATAAATGATTGATTAGTGTTAATTTACTTGTGGATAACTAGGATAACTCTGTGGATAGCTATAATATCAGCGTTTTTATTGTGAATAAAAAAATTTAAAATTTGTAAAAAAATAACTCTAACTATAGCGATTTTACAGTTAGAGTTATGTATATTTTTATAGTTTTTGTTGTAATTCTTCCCATTTAGACATAGCGTGTTCTAATTTTTGTTCGCTATCTTGTTTTTGGATAGCTAATTCGTTTGCTTTTTGTGGATTGTTATAAACTTCTGGTTGGGTTAATTGCTCGTCTATTTGTAAGATAGTAGTCTCTAAAGTTTCTATTTCATTTTCACACTCGGATATTTGTCGTTCAAGTTTGCGTTGTTCACGTCTTTGTTCTTTTTGGTTATGATACGACGATTGTTCCATAGACTTTTCATGTGCTTGTACGTTAACTGACTGTTCTTCTTGGTGCGCTTTCAACGCTTCCGCTTCCTCAACTTTTTCAATGTAATATTGATAATCTCCTAAATACATCTTTCCGCCATCAATTGTTAAATCAAATACCTTGTTTGCTAATTGGTTAATAAAGTAACGATCATGGGAAACAAATAGTATTGTTCCTTCAAAATGTTGGAGTGCTTGCTCTAACATTTCTTTTGAATCTATATCGAGGTGGTTGGTAGGTTCATCTAAAATAAGTACATTGTCACGTTGCAACATAAGTAGTGCTAGTTGTAAACGTGCTTTTTCACCACCAGATAAATCATTAATTATCTTTTTAACATCGTCTTGTACAAATAAGAAACGACCAAGAACTGCACGAATATCTTTTTCATTCATTAACGGATATTGATCCCACACATAATCTAAAATCGTTTTACTAGATTTAAATTCTGCTTGTTTTTGATCATAATAACCAATTTGTAAATTTGCGCCGAAAGTAATATCGCCATTAAGCGCTTTTTGTTGATTAGCAATAGTTTTAATTAAGGTCGATTTTCCAATACCATTTGGCCCAATGATTGCTATATGATCGCCTTTAGAGACCTCTATACTGATAGGTTTGGTAATTGCAGTTTGATAACCGATTTCTAAATTTTTTACATGCATGACGTCATTACCTGTATTCCGGTCAAAGCCAAATTGAATATTTGCACTTTTGGCATCTAACATTGGTTTATCAATGCGTTCCATTTTTTCTAAAATCTTACGTCTACTTTTTGCCATTCCACTTGTTGAAGCACGGGTAATATTTTTCTCAACAAAAGTTTCTAATCGTTTTATTTCTGCTTGTTGACTTTCATATTCTTGCATTCGTTTTTGATAATATAAATCCCGTTGCTGTATAAATTCCTCGTAATTACCAACATAGCGTTTGACATCACCTAAAGCCACATCATAAATTTGAGTAACTATTTTATCTAAAAAGTAACGATCATGGCTGATGATGACGATTGCACCTTTAAAATAACGTAGATAATCTTCAAGCCACTTTGTCGTTTCTAAATCTAAGTGGTTAGTAGGTTCATCTAAAAGTAATAAATCAGGTTCGTTTAATAGCATTTGAGCTAAAGATAAACGTGTTTTTTGGCCACCGCTAAAATCATTGATAGGTTTATTGAAATCTTCTTCACTAAAATTTAACCCGTGAAGTACTGTTTTAATTTTACTTTCATATTGATACCCTTCTAATTGTTCAAATTGATTCGATAAAGATTCATAACGGGACATATGTGTTTTATATGTATCACTATCGTAATCATTTGCATGTTTTGATAACCAATCTGTTTCTTCTTTGATTAAGCTTTCCATTCGTTTAATATGTTCAAATGGTTTTGACATTTCTTCAAAAACTGTTGCATTAGAATTTAAAGTCATTTGTTGAGTTAAATAACCTAGTTTTAAGTTTTTAATTTTTGACACATTTCCAGAATCATAGTTTTCTACGCCAGCTATAATTTTCATCAATGTTGATTTACCGGCGCCATTTCTTCCTACGATACCAATTCGTTCACCAGTTTTTACTTCAAAATCAACATCAGTAAATATATCTTCACCATCGAACGATTTTGATATATGATTGAGTTGTAAAAGTATCATTCGATCTTCACCTTTCGTCTTTCTCAAATTTTATTAACTTATGAAAAAAGTCGTAATTATTACATTAATAACCATTTTACAGTATAAAACGCCGTCTTGAAACTAAGATATTTATTTTTAAAATTCAATAATGTATAATATTTAGGTATTCATTGTAATCAATTATTTGTTTTTTAATAATCTAACAATTACGCTCTAACTCGTTTGAATACATAGATATAATTCATTCAAACACGAAGGAGGAAATAGCGAATGAGTGACCAAGTTAAAATTCCTCGAGCAACTTTAAAACGTTTGCCGTTATATTATAGATTTGTCAGTTCATTAAAATCTAAAGGTATAGATCGTGTAAATTCAAAAGCGATTAGCGATGCGTTACAAATTGACTCGGCAACAATTCGTCGTGACTTTTCATATTTTGGCGAATTAGGTAAAAAAGGGTACGGATATAATATAGATAGTTTATTGGATTTCTTTAAATCTGAACTAAGCGAGAGTGACATGATCAAAATCGCAATTGTCGGAGTTGGGAACCTAGGGAAAGCTTTGCTCACATATAACTTTTCAATACATGACGATATGACGATTACAGAAGCGTTTGACGTAAAAGAAGATGTTATTGGCCAGAAAATAGGGAACGTTATTGTTAAAGATAACGATGAATTAATAACAACATTGAAGAAGGAAGAAATAGATGTTGTGATTCTAACTACACCAGAAAGAGTTGCACAGAAAGTTGCAGATGAACTCGTCCAAGCTGGTGTGAAAGGTATTTTAAACTTCACTCCTGGTAGAATTAATACGCCTTCAGATGTGCAAGTACATCAAATTGACTTAGGTATAGAATTACAGTCGTTATTATTCTTTATGAAAAATTACAGTGAATAAATGTGATGTTAGCTTTGAATGATTAACCTTGTTATATCTTTAATTAATTATAGAACAGTCTGGGACTAAGTATGTCTCAGGCTTTTTCTGTTATGTTTGAAAATGAAAGGAAAAACTGTTGTGTTGATAAATATAGTATAGGTTAATAAATTAACACGTAGAGATATAATGATGAATCGTAATTAATCGCCTTCCTTATATGAATATAATATAAATATCAAAAATATTGTGTATAAGGTTGAAAACAAGAAAATCATCACCTATAATACATACTAAACTTATCGGAAATGAGAGGTTAGGATTATGTGGATGATTTTTAGTGGCTTAATTGTCGGGGGACTCTTAGGTTTTGTCATGCAAAGAACAAGATTTTGTTTAACAGGTGGCTTTCGAGATATGTATGTGCAAAAGAATAATAAGATGTTCTATGCATTATTAATCGCTATTACTATTCAAAGTATAGGATTATTGATTTTGACGGCAACAGATATTTTACAAATTCCTGCACATAGTTTTCCAATATTGGGAACAATTATAGGTTCTTTTATTTTTGGAATTGGAATAGTATTGGCTGGAGGATGTGCAACAGGTACTTGGTATCGCGCTGGTGAAGGGCTAATTGGTAGTTGGATTGCATTAGTATTATATGCTGTTACTGCAGCAATCACTAAAACAGGGATTTTAAAGCAAGTAATGGATAAAATTAATCAACCAACGAATGTAAATAGTGATATGTCTCAAACAACTGGCATTCCGTTTTGGGGATTAGTCGTTATATTAACTATAATCACCATTTTTCTAGTTGTAAGAACACTCAATAATAAGAAAGTTCGAGTTGCTGTTCCAAAACTAAAGCAACGTTATACAGGTATTAGATATTACCTTTTCGAAAAACGATACCATCCATTTATTGCAGCAATTGTAATTGGACTTATCGCACTCTTAGCTTGGCCAATGAGTGCATCAACTGGAAGAAATGACGGTTTAGGTATAACAACGCCATCAGCAAATTTAGTACACTTTTTGATTACAGGTGAAACTAAATTTATTGATTGGGGTGTCTTTTTAGTTCTAGGAATTTTCATTGGTTCATATATTGCAGCTAGAGGATCAAGAGAATTTAAATGGCGATTGCCAGATAAGATTACAATACGAAACAGTGCTATTGGTGGCATATGTATGGGATTTGGTGCGTCAGTTGCTGGTGGTTGTTCTATCGGTAACGGTTTGGTTGAAACAGCAACGATGACTTGGCAAGGATGGATTGCGCTAGCATCAATGATAGTTGGTGTATGGACAATGAGTCATTTTATCTTTGTTCGTCCAATGAAAAAAGTACAACAACAATCTGCAAAGGTTAAACAGCAAACGCAAATAGTATAGAAGATTATTATGCAAATGATGTTGATCAAATAAAAGTGATTGGAAAAGGAGAAATAATTATGATACACGAATTAGGTACAGTAGGAATGGTATGTCCATTTCCGTTAATTGAAGCGCAAAAGAAAATGGCAACATTGCAATCTGGAGATGAATTAAAAATTGATTTTGATTGCACGCAAGCGACGGAAGCTATTCCAAATTGGGCAGCAGAAAATGGATATCCTGTAACAAACTATGAACAAATTGATAATGCTTCATGGACAATTACAATTCAAAAAGTTTAACGTTATCATTTTAACAATAAAATAGATGTTAGATTCTATGGCTACTTCCGCTAATTTAAAAGTGAGTAAGTAGTCTTTTTTGTTTTAGTTCATGAAATCACTTTTATATAGTGTGGCACATTTTATCCCAAAAGATGTAATAAAACTTAACGCATTTTTGCTTTTTATAAATTGTCAGATTATTATGAAAACAAGGGAGTGGTAAGTATGAATCTTAACGATACGATATTTATGTTTTTGTGTACATTATTAGTTTGGCTAATGACACCAGGATTAAGTTTATTTTATGGTGGATTAGTTCAATCTAAAAATGCGCTTAATACTGTCATGCAAAGTATGGCAGCAATTGTGCTTGTTACATTTGTATGGATAACAGTTGGTTTTACAATTAGTTTTGGGAATGGGAATTTATGGTTCGGAAATTGGGAATATACTTTTCTTAATCATGTAGGTTTTGCGACTCAAGAAGATATTAGCCCACATATTCCTTTCGCTTTGTTTATGTTATTTCAAATGATGTTTTGTACGATTGCAATTTCTATTTTATCTGGTTCAATCGCTGAGAAAATGAAGTTTATTCCTTATTTATTATTCGTAGTAATATGGACTGCTCTTGTATACAGTCCAGTAGCACATTGGGTTTGGGGCGGCGGTTGGATTAACAAACTCGGTGTATTAGATTTCGCTGGAGGTACGGTTGTTCATATTACATCAGGTGTTTCTGGTTTAGTATTAGCTATTATGATTGGAAAAGGAAACAAACATTCTGAATCAACACCACATAATCTTATCATTACGTTGATTGGCGGTATATTCGTGTGGATTGGTTGGTATGGATTTAATGTAGGTAGTGCTTTTACATTTGATAATATTGCGATGCTTGCATTTACAAATACTGTCATTTCAGCCAGTGCAGGTGCTATAGGTTGGTTAATTTTAGAATATATTTTTAAAAAGACGACAAGTTTACTTGGACTTTTACTCGGTGCATTAGCAGGATTAGTTGTCATTACTCCTGCAGCAGGATATGTAACATATCTTAGTGCAACAATAATGGCTTTAATAGGAGGTATCTGTTGTTATATTGTCATTAATTACATCAAGGTAAAACTAAAATATCATGATGCATTAGATGCATTTGGTATTCATGGTGTTGGTGGTATTATTGGTGCTGTTTTAACAGCAGTTTTCCAAAGTAAAAAAGCCAATCCTGACATTGAGAATGGCTTTATTTATACTGG
Source organism: Staphylococcus sp. MZ3 (assembly GCF_018622755.1). Classification (NCBI taxonomy): domain Bacteria; kingdom Bacillati; phylum Bacillota; class Bacilli; order Caryophanales; family Staphylococcaceae; genus Staphylococcus; species Staphylococcus sp. MZ3. Next base: position 2,086,752 of record NZ_CP076026.1, on the reverse strand, counting down.
TGACATACATATTATACTTGTACAAATATTATGTGTAACAACAGTTGTAATTTTTAGTATAGTCATGACGTTTATTATTGCGAAAGTAATTAAATTAATTACACCATTATCTGTTACGGAACAAGAAACGAATATAGGATTAGACAAGATTGTTCACGGTGAACATGCTTACTTTGAAGGTGAGCTAAATAGATTCAATAAACATATTCGATATTAGAATATATTTACATAGAATATTCATTGTCCTGACATTTAACTAAAGGTTGATGTTGGGACATTTTGTTATACAAAAGTTTTATTTTGAAATCTTTTTATGAAAGAAGCAGAAATATTATTTAAAGCGGTTACACATATGCTAAAATAAGGCTAAGTGTCACAAATAATGATAGGTGAATAAGTATGAAAAATATATCTGATATTGCCAAATTGGCAGGCGTTTCAAAAAGTACAGTATCTAGATTTTTAAATAATGGATCTGTCAGTAAAAAAACAAGTGAAAAATTAACAAAAATTATAGCAGAACATGACTATCAACCGAATCAATTTGCTCAAAGTTTAAGAGCGAGACAAACACACCTTATTGGTGCCATTATACCTAGAATGAATTCATATGCAGTAGATGAAACAATCAAAGGATTGGCAAAACAATGCCAAAAATATGAATCACAATTAATTTTAAATTATACAGGATTAAATATCGAAGCAGAAATACAAGCGCTTGAAACATTAGCACGCAGTAAAGTAGATGGTATTGTTTTAATGGCTACAGACATAACAGAGAGACATATTGAAGTCATTAATAAAATGAATGTACCAATCGTTATTGTTGGTCAACAACATGAACAACTTCATAGTATTGTGCATGATGATTATAAAGCAGGTCAAATTATAGGTGAATGGATTGGTCAACAGGGATATCAACAAGTTGAAGTGTTTAGCGTAAGTGAAAAAGATATTGCAGTTGGTATACATAGAAAACGTGGTTTACTTGACCAGTTAGCTAAATACCAAATTAAACCTAATATACATGAAACAAATTTTACTTATGTGGAAGCACAAAAAGATGTTGCAAATGTTTTGGAAAATGTGGAGCAAGTAGATGCGGTTGTTGGAGCAACTGATACGATTGCATTAGCTGCCTATAAATATTATTCTGATAAAAAAGATGTTATGAAACCACATCAAATATATGGTTTTGGTGGTGACCCAATGACACAATTAGTGTCTCCATCGATAAAAACAATTCATTATAATTATTTTGAAGCTGGCCAATGCGCGATGGAAGAGATACAACAGATGCTTAAAAAGCAAGATATGCCATATAGCGTCACAGTAGATGTTAATATTTAGACGCTGTATTTTTTAAATTAAATGTGGAACCGATACCATATAACTATAAATGGATAGGTTAAAAGTTAAAGAACGTAGGTAAAATTTGCTATAATAGAATATAAATTGTTAACAGCATAAATTATAAAAGGAGGACTGGGTAAATATTATGACCGAATGGACTAGAGAAGAACGTTATCAACGAATCGAGGACGTTGATACTGAGTATTTTAAAACATTAAAACAACAAGTTGATCAATCAAAATTTCGTCAACAATTTCATATACAACCAGAAACAGGCTTATTAAATGACCCCAACGGACTTATTTTTTATAAAGGGAAGTATTATGTTTCACATCAATGGTTCCCATTAGGCGCAGTACATGGCTTAAAGTATTGGTATAACTACACGAGTGATGACTTAATAAACTTTAAAGCTGAAGGGCCAATTTTAAATCCAGATACTAAATATGACAGCCATGGTGTATATAGCGGTAGCGCTTTTGAATATAACGGGCATTTATATTATATGTACACAGGAAATCATCGAGATAATCATTGGCAACGACATGCAAGTCAGATGATCGCACGACTGAAAGAAGACGGTTCAGTTGAAAAGTTTCCAAAGCCAGTAATTAGCCAGCAACCAGAAGGATATACAAGTCATTTTAGAGATCCTAAAGTTTTTAAATATGATGAGAAATATTATGCGATCATTGGCGCACAAAATAATAATCAGCAAGGTCGATTATTACTTTATAATACTGAAGATATAATTAATTGGCATTATTTAGGTGAAATAAATACAGAGTTGGATGATTTTGGATATATGTGGGAATGCCCAGATTACTTTAATGTAGATAATCAAGATGTCATACTTATTTGTCCACAAGGTATTGAACCAAAAGGCGATCAGTTCAAAAATATTTATCAAAGTGGTTATATACTTGGAAAGTTTGATATTGAAAAGTTAACATATGAACATGAAAATTTTGTCGAGCTTGATAATGGCTTTGATTTCTATGCACCTCAAACATTTTTAGATGAAAAAGGCCGACGAGTACTAATTGGATGGATGGGGTTACCGGAAATCGAATATCCTACTGATAATGAAGGATGGGCCCATTGCTTAACAATTCCTCGTGTATTAAATGTAGAAAATGGTCAACTTAAGCAACGTCCATATCCAGCGTTGGAAAAATTACGTCACAATAAAGAGACAGCATTAGGCTACGCAAATAAATTTACTCGAAAATTACATCCGTATGAAGGTAAACAGTATGAATTAATCATAGATATTTTGGATAATGATGCTACCGAAGTGTACTTTGAATTACGTACATCTAAGACTTCTTCAACATTAATTGCTTATAACAAGCGTGAAAATAAAATAACATTAGATCGCAGCGACAGTGGTTTATTGCCGACAAATGTTGAAGGTACGACGCGTAGTACGATATTAGACACGCCATTAAAGCAATTACAAATTTTTGTTGATACATCTAGTATAGAAATTTTCTGTAATGATGGAGAACGTGTTTTGACATCTCGAATTTTCCCGACAGAAGACGCACTAGGTATTAAAACATCAACAGAATCAGGGCAAGTATATTTACAATTTACTAAATATGATTTAAAGGATGAACATAAATGAGACGTCTATTTTCAATAGGAGAAGCGTTAATTGATTTTATTCCAAATGTTACAAATGCGAATTTAAAAGATGTTCAAACATTTACGAAGCAAATTGGTGGCGCGCCATGCAATGTAGCTTGTACAGTTCAAAAGTTAGGACAACAAGCGTATATGATTACACAATTAGGTAATGATGCATTTGGAGATAGCATTATTGAAACGATATCAAGTATTGGTGTAGATGTATCAAAAGTGTATCGCACGAATGAAGCCAACACTGCGTTAGCTTTTGTAAGTTTGACTGAAGCGGGCGAGCGAGATTTTTCTTTTTATCGTAAGCCCTCTGCTGATATGTTATTTGAACCAAGTTTTGTGAATGATATTGATGTGAATGAAAATGATGTGGTACATTTTTGTTCTGTTGATTTGATCGATAGTCCGATGAGAGAAGCACATTATCAATTGATTACCAAAACATTAAATTCAAATGGTACTGTCGTATTTGATCCTAATGTAAGATTGCCATTATGGGATAACGCTGAAGATTTAAGACAAACTATTCATACCTTTTTGCCATTGGCGCATATTGTAAAAGTTTCAGATGAAGAATTAGAATTTATTACAGGTATTCATGATGAAAATGAAGCCATTCAATCATTATTTACAGGTAATGTTACTGTAGTCATTTATACGAAGGGAGCAGATGGTGCTGCCGTATATTTGAAAAATGGTAATAATCATTATCATAGTGGCTATAAGGTAAAACCTGTTGATACAACTGGGGCAGGGGATGCTTTTATTGGTGCAGTTATTAGCAGGATTTTAGCAACCGATGTGTTAAATTTAACTCAGTTATTTGAAAATGAAGGTGAGGAAATTTTAGCGTTTAGCAATCGCGTTGCTGCAATAGTGACAACGAAGTATGGTGCCATTAATAGTTTGCCAACATTACAAGAGGTTGAACAAGCATTTTAAATAATTCATTTATAAAACAGTGTAGGAAACAAGTTGAATCTTGTGCTACACTGTTTTTTAAAACAAAATAAGATTCATGGGGTAGGAAATTGTAGTATTTTATTTAAGGAAACTGTCGATTTCAAATTTAGTATATTTTGTTAAAAATTGCGCCATAGGATTGTAGAGTGAAATAGAAATTGATAAATTATGTAGTAATAGGAATAGGTATACAAAGAGACGTTACATCATTTTTTAATTCACGCGTCATATTTAATTTTGTTATTAAACAATTAAAAAGCCAGCTATACAGTGCATTTGCTAGTTATCTTGTTAAAATCCAACAAGATTTACAATTGAATACGCCGTTAACTGACTTTATTATCTTATTATATTTTTTTAACGTTTCTCACCGATGCATAGCAGTGTTCTTTATTTTTAAAATAGACAATTCGCTCTTTCGAATCTATAGATTCAATATTATGGCGATTGACGACAAAGCTATTATGACATCTAAAGAAACGATCATCTAATTGACTCAGTTCTTTTAAATTACCATAAAATTCAATTTGACGGTTATCTAAATGGGCAATGAGTCTGTGAGATTTTGTTGATGATTCAAAAAACATAATATCATCATATTGAACATACACTGAATTACTGCCACGTTTTAATTCAATCGTTTCAACGCTATTATCTCTTGATAATAATTGTAAACGTGTATGTGCAGTTTCTAAACAATCTATAATTCGAGTTCTTAATTCTGCTGGATCATCTTTAAAAATAAAATCCATCGCTGCAACTTTGTAGACAAATGTTAAATAGGTAAGTTCACTGTGACTCGTAACGAAAATAATGTTACCAACTGGGTCATGCTTACGAATTTCACTGCCTAATTTGATACCATTAATATCAGTTGAAAGTTGAATATCTAAAAAGTAACAGCCTATGTCATTCATATTTTTAGCTTGCTCAAGCACCTCATAAGGATTATCAGTTGCGAGGGCAATTTCCATAGGCTTTTCTTCTATCATTATATAATTTTTAATAATGGTAACCATGTTTTCTCTTTGTTTTGGATCGTCTTCGCAAATGAAAATTTTCATACATTCACATCCTTATGGCTAGTTGTTAATAATTTCAACTTTTTGAATAAAGAAACCATTTTCGATAATTGTATCTAATAAGACATTGTCTGCATTATCAGCAATTTCTTTTAAAGTTGATAGACCTAAACCACGACCTTCACCTTTAGTAGAAAAACTTTCTTGGAACAATTCATGAATGCGTGGTATATCATCAGCGCATTTATTCATAACAATAAACGTTACTGAATTTTCACTTTCAATAAATGCAACGCGAATGATAGGGTCATCAATTTCAGTTGATGCCTCAATTGCATTATCAAGAATAATACCAATACTGCGACTTAAATCGATCATATTCAAGTTAATGCTACTTACTTCATCGGGTATTTCGATACTAATCGGAATATTCATTTCTTGTGCACGTAAAATTTTCGCAGTAATTAAGCCTTTTATCTCACGTACTTTAAGATTCTCGATACCATTTAATTTAATAGCATTCATCTGCAAATTATCTTTCATAGGTACAATATTTTTATTGAAATAAGCGCGTAGACCAATCATGTCATCTTCGCGAATGTATTCTGAAAGTGTCGTTAAGATATTGACATAATCATGACGGAACTTGCGCATTTCGTTGTTGATAGCTTCAATCTTCAATGTATATTCATAATAGGTTTCAATTTCTTCCTGGTTTCGTTTATATTTCATCTCTTTAAGGAGAAATTGAGAAATAACAAATGTTAATATACTTAAAAATATAGTGATACCAATAAAAATAAAAGAATACTGCCTTATTACTTTAGCTTCATCCGAGTTTATTTGTGAATAAAAGAAAAATAATGAAAAAGTAAGCAGTAAGATAGTCGAAATAACTATTAAAAATCCTTTGTTTAGTATTAGATATGGTGTGCTAATTTTTTTGAGAACTCTATTTATTATATATGAGAATAGTATACTAATAGTCACATAAACTACAAAAAAGCTAGGGAATATTACAAATATACTATCAGAAATCTTGGTGATATATGCATATATAACAATATACATGTAGTTAGCACAGTACAGAATAATCTGTGAAGTCATAATCAACAAAATAGAATACCATTTGATTTTGACAAAATACATTATAATAATGAATGAAGTTAAAATGATTAAGGACGCGCTATCAAACATTTTAAATAGAAATAACGATAATGTCGAAATTCCTATAATGAAAAAATAATCAAGTTTACTGTACTTAATACCACTAATTATAGCTGGTATTGTAAACATTAATATCATTTGAGTTAATACGAATAAAACAAAATTATAACTATTTAATAATTCCACCTACTATCACACTCTCTATTTAAATTATTCGTGTAATTGTGTTAATTCTTTTGGTACTTCAACTTCATCCATTATGAAGTCACAAGTACTATAAGCTGCGATGTTACCAATGTTTTTTAAAATCCCAGTAATAAAATCAAAAAATAAGTTAAATAATGTATTCATTTTAAGTCCTCCTTAATAAAGAAAATAGGTAATAATGTAATAGCTTCTATTATGATGCCTAATTGAATGAATTGGGCAAATGGCTCTTTGATGATAAGTGTGATAATGAAAAGGGTTAAACTAACAATAATCGCATAATATTTTTTTCGTTTAATAAGTCGCACAGGAATGGGCTTCTTTTTAGTTGCTGCAGGAGCATATACTGAGATTACACCTAAAGAAATAACTGTTAAAATAATCATAATTAAAAAGTTAATATGAAAATTTACTATTACTAAAGGTAAAAGTATAAATAGTATAATACTTTCTACATAACACCAAAAAGAAGAAGGTGCATGTGCACCATGTGCATGTCTTCTTATTAAATAAAATGTTAAATTCGTAATTAACGTAAACAGAAAAATGTTTAAAATATAGGCAATAGTATACATAACAATTAATTTACCTATATTTTTAGCTAAGACCTGCATCCCTAATCGTACTTGCAAAAATTGAATATGATCTAAGTTATTTCTCTTTTGAAGATACGTGGCAAACTGGTCAATTTTATTATCAAAATAATTCAATTTTACACCACTCTCCTCACTGTCATTATACGATTTAGTACAATCTTTTATCATTATATTGCCTAACTGTAGGAAATAAATACTTAACTGTTAAATGTAATTTGTATTTAATATTTTAACATAAAAAAATTTACAGTTAAGAATAAAAAACGACTAGTTAAGAAAAATTGGAAAATAAATGCTTTTAGCATGTTTTAATATAACTAGATCACAGAGATGTGATGGAAAATAGTTGATGAGTTGTTTAATTTTAAGAATTTTTATCTTAATTAAGGAAGGAGTGATTTCAATGGCACAAGATATCATTTCAACAATCGGTGACTTAGTAAAATGGATTATCGACACAGTGAACAAATTCACTAAAAAATAAGATGAATAATTAATTACTTTCATTGTAAATTTGTTATCTTCGTATAGTACTAAAAGTATGAGTTATTAAGCCATCCCAACTTAATAACCATGTAAAATTAGCAAGTGAGTAACATTTGCTAGTAGAGTTAGTTTCCTTGGACTCAGTGCTATGTATTTTTCTTAATTATCATTACAGATAATTATTTCTAGCATGTAAGCTATCGTAAACAACATCGATTTATCATTATTTGATAAATAAAATTTTTTTCATAATTAATAACATCCCCAAAAATAGATTGAAAAAATAACTGTAAAACATTCCCTTAATAATAAGTATGGTCGTGAGCCCCTCCCAAGCTCGCGGCCTTTTTTGTAATGAAGAAGGGATGAGTTAATCCTCATTATGAGACCCGCCGTTAAAATTTTTGAATAAGTCTAATGTTGGAAAAGGTCAAAAAATTAATCAATTTAATTAAGAAAATCATTCATTTGCAAAGGGCGAAATGGATTCTTACTGAGTTATCTATTATAAAAAAATAAACATAGACTTATGAAAAATCTCTCATAAATCTATGTTTAGTCATGACATGTGTTAAATATTATTTCGGGCGCTTCTTATTTATACAAATCTAATTTAATACTTTTAAATACAGGTATATTTTCGCGTTGCTGTTCTACTTCATTTAAGTTTAAATCTACAGTCAAAATATCTGCGGATTCATTTAATTCTCCAACTAAATCTCCATTTGGGTTTATAACTATCGAATGACCAGCATATTCTGTGTTACCATCGAATCCAGTGCTATTAGTTCCAATGACAAACATATTATTTTCAATTGCACGTGCCTTTAGTAATGAATGCCAATGTTGAAGACGTGACATAGGCCATTGCGCCACATAAAATGCAATTTTAGCACCACTGCGAGCAGGATATCTTAATAATTCTGGAAAACGTAAATCATAACAGATAAGTTGGGTCACATAAGTACCGTCAGACAATTGAAAGGGTTCAGCTACGTTTTCGCCAGCAGTTAAAAATTCATGCTCTCTTAACATAGGAACTAAATGAACTTTGTCGTATTCATTAATTAGCTGGCCACTTTTATTCACACTAAAAGCTGTATTAAATATTTGATTGTTTCTAATGTTAGAAACTGACCCAGCTACGATATCGACTTTATATTTTTCAGCTAAATGTTTAATAAATGAAAAACTTTGTCCTAGATTATTATCTGCTTTTTCATTTAAATGCTCTAAATCATAGCCATTATTCCACATTTCAGGTAAAACGACTACATCTACTTCAGCATTCATATTTTTTTCGAACCATTGCGTTATTTGAGCTTCATTTTTAGAACTATCTCCAAAAATAATCGGTAATTGATAAATTTGGACTTTCATAACATCACATCCTTGATAGATCTTATATATAACTTACTAAAAGTTATGTTGAAACGCAAAAAACGAGCCCAGGACATAAAATCAAAGTCCTAGGCTCTACAATGTTATATTGACAGTAGTTGATGGGGCCCCAACATAGAGAAATTGGAACACCAATTTCTACAGACAATGCAAGTTGGGGTGGGCTCTAACATAAAGAAATACTTTTTCTTTAGAAATTAGTATTTCTTATACATGAGTTTTACTCATGTATTCCTATTCTTAAGTGCACATTAGCAGCGGCTAATGTGTAAGAACTACTACATAATGAATAACTAATGATTCTTTATCATTTCTGTCCCATTCCTAACAATATATTGATTATTTTTTTATTACGAAACGATCTTCCACTGGATTAAATGTTTTTTCGCCAGCAGCTTCACGAATATCACCAAATGGCATTTGAGCAATAAGTTTCCAACTTTTAGGAATATTAAATTCATTTGAAGTCATCTCATCAACAAGTGGATTATAGTGTTGTAATGAAGCACCTATGCCTTTAGTAGCTAATGCAGTCCAAATTGCAAATTGATGCATGGCATTTGTTTGAGTTGACCATATTGCAAAATTATCATAGTAGTTTGGCATTTGTTCTTGTAAACCACTTACAACATCTTGATCTTCATAAAACAAAATTGTACCGTATGAATGTTTGAAGTTATCAATTTTTTGTTCAGTTGGCTCGAAATCACGATTCTCTCCCATGACTTCTTTTAAAATTGCTTTTGTGTTATCCCAAAATTTATTATTGTTGTCATTTAACAAGAGAACAATTCTAGTTGATTGAGAATTAAATGATGAAGGAACATGTTTAACTGCATGTGCAATCATTGATTCTAATTCGTCATCGCTAATTGATATCGAATCTTTCAAATTATATATTGAACGTCTTTCTTCCATTGCATTGTCAAAAGTCATTGCTTTTTTATCTTTTTTAAATAAGCCCATAATTATTGCTCCTTCTTTAGTAAAGAATACTTAATAGATTAAGTATAAAATTTATACTCGTACTTGTAAAGCAATATTTACGAAAATTTCAAGAATATTAATATTCATTTTCAAATTCCAAATATAAATGCATTTTCAACGCATATTTATTATACTTAGATTAATACTTACATGAAAAAGGGAGGTGTCTCGTGAAATGTCATATCATTGGTTTAAGAAAATGTTACTTTCAACAAGTATTTTAATTTTAAGTAGTAGTAGTTTAGGGCTTGCAACGTACACAGTTGAAGCAAAGGATAACTTAAATGGAGAAAAACCAACTACTAATTTGAATCATAATATAACTTCACCATCAGTAAATAGTGAAATGAATAATAATGAGACTGGGACACCTCACGAATCAAATCAAACGGGTAATGAAGGAACAGGTTCGAATAGTCGTGATGCTAATCCTGATTCGAATAATGTGAAGCCAGACTCAAACAACCAAAACCCAAGTACAGATTCAAAACCAGACCCAAATAACCAAAACCCAAGTCCGAATCCTAAACCAGATCCAGATAACCCGAAACCAAAACCGGATCCAAAACCAGACCCAGATAAACCAAAGCCAAATCCGGATCCAAAACCAGATCCAGATAACCCGAAACCAAATCCAGATCCAAAACCAGACCCAGATAAACCAAAGCCAAATCCGGATCCAAAACCAGATCCAGATAAACCAAAGCCAAATCCGAATCCAAAACCAGACCCTAATAAGCCAAATCCTAACCCGTCACCAGATCCCGATCAACATGGGGATTCCAATCATTCTGGTGGCTCGAAAAATGGGGGGACATGGAACCCAAATGCTTCAGATGGATCTAATCAAGGTCAATGGCAACCAAATGGGAATCAAGGAAACTCACAAAATCCTACTGGTAATGATTTTGTATCCCAACGATTTTTAGCCTTGGCAAATGGGGCTTACAAGTATAATCCGTATATTTTAAATCAAATTAATAAGTTGGGCAAAGATTATGGAGAAGTTACTGATGAAGACATTTATAATATTATTCGAAAACAAAATTTCAGCGGAAATGCATATTTAAATGGATTACAACAGCAATCGAATTACTTTAGATTCCAATATTTCAATCCATTGAAATCAGAAAGGTACTATCGTAATTTAGATGAACAAGTACTCGCATTAATTACTGGTGAAATTGGATCAATGCCAGATTTGAAAAAGCCCGAAGATAAGCCGGATTCAAAACAACGCTCATTTGAACCGCATGAAAAAGACGATTTTACAGTAGTTAAAAAACAAGAAGATAATAAGAAAAGTGCGTCAACTGCATATAGTAAAAGTTGGCTAGCAATTGTATGTTCTATGATGGTGGTATTTTCAATCATGCTATTCTTATTTGTAAAGCGAAATAAAAAGAAAAATAAAAACGAATCACAGCGACGATAATCCGTGTGTGATTCGTTTTTTTTATTATGGAATAAAAATGTGATATATAAAATTCGCTTGTTCCGTGGCTTTTTTCAAAGCCTCAGGATTAAGTAATTGGAATATAACGACAAATCCGTTTTGTAACATATGGATAATAATTGGAACAGCAAGCCGTTTTGTCCAAACATATGCTAATGAAAAAATGACACCCATGCCAAAATAAACTGGAATAAATTTGAAATCATTATGTGCTAATGCAAATATTAATGAACTTACTGTTGTAGCAATAATAAATGCCACGATACGATTACCTTTAATCGCATTAAATAATTCTCCAAAGATTACTTTTCTGAATACATATTCTTCTAATAAAGGACCAATAATAGATACAAAGAAGATAAATATAGGTATTTTTCGAGCAATAATAATTAGCTTTTCTGTATTAGGACTTACTTGTTGTCCACCATAAATTTGCGTTAATACAATGCTCACTACCATTTGATAAATCATTACCAATGCAAATCCAAGCAATGCCCATGGAATGATATATTTTTTAGGTTCTTTAACTTCTAATTCTAATTTTGTTGGATTTTTAATTTTTAAATTAATTAAAATAATCGTCGTGGCGGCGATTAAAAATAGAACAAGTTGTATGTAAATGACTGCTTTAGTCAGTTCTATGCCACTATATTGTACAAATGGTAATTTTTTTACAATGAGAAGCGGTAAAAATTGAGACAATATATAAATAATAACAGTTAGCAATGATGCCCATAATCTTGTCATAATTTTCCTCCAAATATTTGTTTATAATTTATTTTATCGTAAATAACTTGAAGTTACAAAACTTAATTAAAAGGTTATGACTTGAAATTTTGACCAAATTTGATTATTATAAATGTATGTTAGCACTCTTTAATGTTAAGTGCTAAACTTTAGGTTTTTTAAGGAGGAACAATCATGCTAAAACCAATTGGAAATCGTGTGATTATTGAGAAAAAAGAACAAGAACAAACAACTAAAAGTGGTATTGTTTTAACTGATAGTGCTAAAGAAAAATCAAACGAAGGCGTTATCGTTGCAGTAGGAACTGGACGTCTATTAAATGATGGTACAAGAGTGACTCCTGAAGTGAAAGAAGGGGACCGTGTCGTGTTCCAACAATATGCTGGTACAGAAGTTAAACGAGATAATGAAACATATCTGGTATTAAATGAAGAAGATATTTTAGCAGTTATTGAATAATACAGAACTTAATTCATAGATAAATTGTAAAGAACGAAAATGAAATATGACTAAACAAATGGAGGTTTATCATTTATGGTTAAACAATTGAAATTCTCTGAAGATGCACGTCAAGCAATGTTACGTGGTGTAGACCAATTAGCAAATGCAGTTAAAGTAACGATTGGTCCTAAAGGACGTAATGTTGTATTAGATAAAGAGTTTACAGCACCTTTAATTACGAACGATGGTGTAACGATTGCTAAAGAAATCGAATTAGAAGATCCATATGAAAATATGGGGGCTAAACTAGTTCAAGAAGTCGCAAATAAGACAAATGAAATTGCAGGTGACGGTACTACAACTGCAACAGTATTAGCTCAAGCAATGATTCAAGAAGGATTGAAAAATGTTACAAGTGGTGCGAACCCAGTTGGTTTACGACAAGGTATCGACAAAGCAGTTAAAGTTGCTGTTGAAGCGTTACATGAAAATTCTCAAAAAGTTGAAAATAAAAATGAAATTGCGCAAGTAGGTGCGATTTCAGCAGCAGATGAAGAAATTGGACGTTATATTTCTGAAGCTATGGAAAAAGTAGGTAACGATGGTGTCATTACAATTGAAGAATCAAATGGACTAAACACTGAACTAGAAGTGGTTGAAGGTATGCAATTTGATCGTGGTTATCAATCACCGTATATGGTTACTGATTCAGATAAAATGGTTGCTGAATTAGAACGCCCATACATTTTAGTAACAGATAAGAAAATCTCGTCTTTCCAAGATATCTTACCTTTATTAGAACAAGTGGTTCAATCTAATCGTCCAATCTTAATTGTAGCTGATGAAGTTGAAGGCGATGCATTAACAAATATCGTGCTAAACCGTATGCGTGGCACATTTACAGCTGTTGCAGTAAAAGCACCTGGTTTTGGTGATCGTAGAAAAGCGATGCTTGAAGATTTAGCTATTTTAACTGGTGCGCAAGTGATTACTGATGATTTAGGCTTAGATTTAAAAGATGCATCAATTGATATGTTAGGTACTGCAAGTAAAGTAGAAGTAACTAAAGATAATACCACTGTTGTTGATGGTGACGGTGACGAAAACAGCATTGATGCACGTGTTAGCCAATTGAAATCTCAAATTGAAGAAACTGAATCTGACTTTGATCGTGAAAAATTACAAGAGCGCTTAGCTAAATTAGCAGGTGGTGTTGCAGTTATCAAAGTAGGTGCAGCAAGTGAAACAGAGCTTAAAGAACGTAAATTACGTATTGAAGATGCATTAAATTCTACACGTGCAGCAGTTGAAGAAGGTATTGTTGCAGGTGGTGGTACTGCATTAGTAAATGTTTACCAAAAAGTAAGTGAAATTGAAGCTGAAGGTGACATTGAAACAGGTGTAAATATTGTACTTAAAGCATTAACTGCACCAGTTCGTCAAATTGCTGAAAATGCAGGATTAGAAGGTTCTGTTATTGTAGAACGTTTGAAAAACGCAGAGCCGGGTGTAGGTTTTAACGCTGCTACAAACGAGTGGGTTAATATGTTAGAAGAAGGTATCGTTGATCCAACTAAAGTAACACGCTCAGCATTACAACATGCTGCAAGTGTTGCAGCAATGTTCTTAACGACTGAAGCGGTTGTAGCATCAATTCCAGAAAAAAATAATGACCAACCTAACATGGGTGGCATGCCAGGAATGATGTAAAACTGTTTATAGTTTTGACTAACTAGAACATTCCATGATAGACGAGTATGATTCGTTCCAAATAAATATTAGAGCGTATGAAAATATGTTAATTTAAGACGCCTTCCATTAGTTGACTAAACTTATGAGAGGCGTCTTTATTATGTGCTGATGTGTTATTGAGATTCATAAATCATTGTGGTGCGGAAGTTATTGTATTGCCCTTAATATGAGAGTACATCAACTTCTATAAGTAATGCATATTGCGAGTGCAGGAATGAATGAGTGCTTGATTAAAATCCTTATGGGTGGTTGACATAATTAAAAGAAACCACATTTAAAATTTCTTAATCACAAGCGGTTAACTAGGTATAGTTTAGTTTTGAGTAGATCTTTTTAAAGGTGTACTTGTGCATTTTACTTAATTAAAGACATAAGACATTTAATGGGCCTAAAATAAATAAAAAACAAAAAACTACCTGTTTAGGTAGTTTTTTAAATGTAATAAATTAAAACACTAGTTCATTTCTTGTTAAAGATGGATAGTTATTTTATAGATAAATTTGTCCTTTAGTGTAGCGGTAATTTTTAGGACTTTTTGGTGGTATAAATGTTCTTAATAAAGTTAATAGTCCTACTTTACCGCAAAGCATAACGAATATAATAATTATTTTAGTAATACCATGATATTCTGTGGTAAGGTTCATACTTAACCCGACTGTTCCAAATGCAGAAACCACTTCGAATAATAACTTGATTAATGATATGTTCGGATTAATTATCGATAATATAAAAGTAATGATACTGATAAATAGAAATGAGATATTAATGGTAACAATAGATAGTTTTATATGTTTGTCAGATATTTCTTTATTGAATACTGAAACATTATTTTCTTTACGTATATAATTTAGAACAAATATAAACGCCACTGCAAAAGTAGTTATTTTAATTCCTCCAGCTGCACTGAGAGGGGCACCACCAATAAACATAAGTAACATTAACATTAAGGCGGTAGATTTGTTAATGCTTGCTATATCAATACTGTTAAAACCCGCTGTTCGTGTTGTTACTGATTGGAAAAAAGAATTTCCGATTTTTTCAACTAGTCCCATATGTTGCATAGTATTAAACTGTTCTAATAAAAAGAATGTAATAGCTCCTATAATTATTAGGATACTAGTTGTAGTTAAGACTAATTTAGAATGTAAAGATAATTTACTCAATTTTTTACAATTAATAAAGTCTATTACGACAAAATGTCCAATACCTCCAAATATTATGAGTATTGAGATTGTAATAATGACAATTGGATCACTAGAATAATTTATTAAGTTATTCTTAAAAAGGGCAAATCCAGCATTATTAAAAGCTGATACTGATGTAAATAAGCTTAAAAATAAACCTTTGCCTATACCAAATTTTGGTATAAAAGATAAACACAAACAAATCATACCAATTAATTCAGTGACTAAACTATAAATAGCCAAGTGTTTAATTAGCTTAATAACACCACCAGGTTCGTCAATATTCCATGTAACCATAATCAAGAATCTATTTTTCATTGATATCTTTCTATTTAAAAATACTAGTGTCAATAGGGTTACGGTCACGATACCCAGACCACCTATTTGAATTAATAATAGTATTACTATTTCACCAAGTATATTAAACTGTGATCCTATATCAACTGGGGATAGGCCAGTAACTGTAAATGCACTTGAAGCTATAAATAGGGCATCTAAAAAAGATATTGGCTTTTTACCAGTAAAAGGTAAATACAATAAAAGTGCACCTATGATAGTTGTAGAGAAGAAAAGCATTAAATAAAAATATAAAGGTTTGTGGACTTTGTTCATTTTAATTTCATACTCCTTTATATTATAAATTAATAATTAGATAATATCATAAATGAAAATAGAAATGTTACTGATGTGTATTACTAACAGGCGTTGACTAATTCTTTTAATATTTTATAATTGAAAATGAATATCAATTGAAAAACAAAAGGATGATATTATGAAAAGATTAATTGGAATTTTATTATGTAATTTATTTATTTTGACTGCGTGTTCAGCATCTGTCGATAAAACAAGTAACTCGACAAAGACTACAGACTATAAAATTGAAAATGGTGAAACACTGAAAGTACCAGAGAAACCTAAAAGAGTTGCTGTATTAACTGGATTTTATGTTGGTGATTTTATAAAGTTAGGAATCAAACCAATTGCTGTTTCAGATATAACTAAAGATTCTTCAATTTTAAAACCTTATTTAAAAGGGGTTGATTATATTGGAGAAAATGATGTTGAAAGAGTTGCTAAAGCAAAACCAGATTTAATTGTTGTAGATGCTATGGATAAAAATATAAAAAAATACCAAAAAATAGCGCCAACAATCCCATATACATACAATAAATACAATCATAAAGAAATATTAAAAGAAATAGGCAAGTTGACTAATAATGAAGATAAAGCTAAAAAATGGATTGAAGAGTGGGACGATAAAACTAGAAAAGATAAAAAAGAAATTCAAAGTAAAATTGGTCAAGCAACAGCATCTGTGTTTGAACCAGATGAAAAGCAAATATACATATATAACTCTACATGGGGTCGTGGTTTGGATATTGTTCATGATGCATTCGGTATGCCAATGACAAAGCAATATAAAGATAAATTACAAGAAGATAAAAAAGGCTATGCTTCCATTTCAAAAGAAAATATTAGTAAATATGCTGGTGATTATATATTTTTAAGTAAACCTTCGTACGGAAAATTTGATTTTGAAAAAACACATACATGGCAGAATATTGAAGCTGTAAAAAAAGGACATGTAATTTCATATAAAGCAGAAGATTATTGGTTCACAGATCCTATTACATTAGAACATTTGAGAAGTAAATTAAAAAAAGAAATTTTAAATAAAAAATAATAGAAATAAGTTGTAAAAATTTTCTTATGCATTGGTACTAATGTTTTTAAGGAGTGATTAAATGAAGCAACTGGTTGGAATTCCCGAATCAATGTTAATTCCTTTGATAGCTCGAGCAAAAGAGTACGAAAACGAAAAACCAATAATAAAAGACGCACTATCTAAAAAAATATTTGATGGTTTAGATGATATGTACAAAAATGTTACATGTGATGACATGTCTCAAATTGGAATTAGTATACGTACTGTGATAATAGATTGTGTTACTAAGAGGCTTATCAAGGATAATAAAGATTTAATCGTGGTCAATATAGGTTGTGGCTTAGATACAAGGTTTCAAAGATTTAATAAAGAAAAAATATCATGGATAGATTTAGATGTACCAGAATCAATAGAAATACGAAAAACATTTTTTAAAGAAAGTAATAGTTATAAGATGATATCTAAATCTATGCTAGATTACAGTTGGATTGATGATGTCAAAAATTATAAATTTTTTAA
Source organism: Staphylococcus sp. MZ3 (assembly GCF_018622755.1). Lineage (NCBI taxonomy): Bacteria > Bacillati > Bacillota > Bacilli > Caryophanales > Staphylococcaceae > Staphylococcus > Staphylococcus sp. MZ3. The sequence goes on along the minus strand of NZ_CP076026.1, from coordinate 2,069,161 downwards.
TAGTAAGTCAGATATATTGTTTATTATTGAAGGTGTATTGATGTATTTTGATGAGAGTGTAATGACTCAATTATTGGACACTATTATCAAAAAGATGGGAGATCATAATTTGACATTTGCGATTGAATTTTGCTCAAAAACAATTGCGAATAATACAAAGAGACATCAATCGGTATCAAAGTTATCCTCACAACCTGTTTTTAAATATGGTTACAATGATTTAAAAAAATTGAATGAAATTTTACCAAATACAATAAGAGTAATACATGAATATAATTATTTTGACTATTATAAGAATCGATGGGGCTTATTTGGATATTGTAGATTTATACCTTATTTAAAAAAAGGTTAAACAATAAAATAGTACTTATGAAATATAAAGTTCCAAAGAGACAGAGACATTAAGTTCTTAGACAATGTAAAAAAGCTGATTTCTATAAATTATTTGATAGAAATCAGCTTTTTTCAAATGTATTTGATAATTTACAGCTCGTTGAGCTGCTGTTTTCTAGGGATTTATGTCCCATTCCTTTTACGAGAAGGTTTTTACGAGTTTTATGTAACTATTAGAAGCTATCTTTTTATATGACCATAAGTCAATATATGTATAACAAATCAGCACTATAGTTTCAGTTTTACATCACTTAATCAATGAAAATGTGCTTGTTGATATTTGAATATTTACATTCAAACAATATTCATCGCTATTTCTATTAACTTAAATCTCGCAATAAAAAACTGCCAACAAGACGAAAAACATTGCTGACAGTGTACTTCTTATTTCTCTTTTAAATATTTAATGGAAGCCTCTTTAAAAATATCAATATATTTCAGATACATATCTTTTTCAATATATTCATCGATTTGATGTGCCATTAATGGATTACCTGGTCCAAAAATGGCTAAATCAACATTGTCCTTATTATCACCTAAGAAACTAGAGGCATCTGTTGCACCTACAAGCGCCGAAACAAATATATCGTCTTTGTCTACATAACTAGAAGCTACATCTTTAATCGTAGTAATTAATTTGCTATTTTTATCGCTTGTTACAGGTCGGTGATTACTTGGAATATCGAGTGAAAGCTTATTGCTATCCACATTATTAATGATATTTTGGAAAAACGATTCTATAAAGTCGTTATCATACTCAGGAACTGGTCTTACGTTAAATTCAAGTGAAGCTTCATCTGGTACAGAGTTAAATTGTTTGCCGCCATTTATAATCGAACATACAGCTGTAAGACCAGATGCATAATTTGCATCCTCTTCAGAAATTTCTTTTCCTATCAATGATTTAAACATGGGTGCAACATCTAATTCATGTTTAGTATCATGTTTTTTAAGCTCTGAATATTTTTCTTTAAATTGATTATAAAATTCAAGCAGTGTATCAATTGCATTGTCACCAATAAATGGAACTGAGCTATGGACAGTTTTACCAGTTGCAGTTACTTTACATGACATAGACCCTTTATGTGCATAATAAATTCCAGATCCAGTTGGTTCAGCAATAATTAAGCCATCTACATCGTCTAAATAGCCTTTATCAGCCAATAATTTGGCACCTTCTTGTTCTTTCTCTTCGCCAGCAGTAGCTAGTAATCTTATCGTTCCTTGAGGTAATTGATTTTGTTCTTTTAATTCAATGAGTGTGATGACCAAAGCCATCAGACCGCCTTTCATATCTGTTGTGCCTCGACCATATAATTTGCCATCTTTTTCTGTGAGTTGAAAAGGGGAATAAGTCCAATTATCTTGATTTCCTGCATCAACAACATCCATATGACCACTCAATGCGAGTATAGGTGAGCCGTTACCGATTTCTGCAACGATATTGGCGCGGTGTTCATTAACTTTCAAAATCTCAGATTTAATATCGTACTTGTCGAATAAATCTTTTAAATAATTACAAACGTCTATTTCATTATTATTTTCAGTTTGTAGTTCAACAATATCTGCTAGTAATTGAATTTTTTCTTTTTCACTAAAAGTTGTCATTAAGCTCACACCTTTTCAAAGTAGTATATATATTTATATAAACATAATTTTTATTCTTAAACATAATTTAAAATGCAGAAAGTAGTGTGTTATTTGATTTCGTTCTATGAAATTTACTGTCTAGTATCTACGATCTTATTAACACTGATATCGGCTATGCTTAATTTTATAGTAAATTGTATGAGAAAGATGCAGGATATTATTTAGCTAATAATTATATATAAATTTCAAATCGATGGTTATTAACTACTAAATAAAAATATTTGCTAAATTAATGACTTTGTACACACATTATTTTTAAAGAGGATAAAGTATTTAATAATATTAACAAAATCATTTAATAAATAGTTAAATATATATTCTCTGTTTTTGTGATATTATTCACATGTCGATACATATCAACAAATATCAATCATACGAAAGAAGGTTATAACAATGAAAAATAAAAAACGTGTTTTAATAGCGTCATCATTATCATGTGCAATTTTATTGTTATCAGCAGCAACGACTCAAGCAAATTCAGCTCATAAAGACTCTCAAGACCAAAATAAGAAAGAACATGTTGATAAGTCTCAACAAAAAGACAAACGTAATGTTACTAATAAAGATAAAAATTCAACAGCACCGGATGATATTGGGAAAAACGGTAAAATCACAAAACGAACTGAAACAGTATATGATGAGAAAACAAATATACTCCAAAATTTACAATTCGACTTTATCGATGATCCAACTTATGACAAGAATGTATTACTTGTTAAAAAACAAGGCTCAATTCATTCAAATTTAAAGTTTGAATCTCATAAAGAAGAAAAAAATTCAAATTGGTTAAAGTATCCAAGTGAGTACCATGTAGATTTTCAAGTAAAAAGAAATCCTAAAACTGAAATATTAGACCAATTGCCGAAAAATAAAATTTCAACTGCGAAAGTAGATAGTACATTTTCATATAGCTCAGGTGGTAAATTCGATTCAACGAAAGGTATTGGACGAACTTCATCAAATAGCTACTCCAAAACGATTAGTTATAATCAGCAAAATTATGACACAATTGCCAGCGGTAAAAATAATAACTGGCATGTACACTGGTCAGTTATTGCGAATGACTTGAAGTATGGTGGAGAAGTGAAAAATAGAAATGATGAATTATTATTCTATAGAAATACGAGAATTGCTACTGTTGAAAACCCTGAACTAAGCTTTGCTTCAAAATATAGATACCCAGCATTAGTAAGAAGTGGCTTTAATCCAGAATTTTTAACTTATTTATCTAATGAAAAGTCAAATGAGAAAACGCAATTTGAAGTAACATACACACGAAATCAAGATATTTTGAAAAACAGACCTGGAATACATTATGCACCTCCAATTTTAGAAAAAAATAAAGAAGGTCAAAGATTAATTGTCACTTATGAAGTTGATTGGAAAAATAAAACAGTTAAAGTCGTTGATAAATACTCTGATAATAAATCATTTAGAGAAGGATAAAATCGAAGGGAAGGATTACAAATGATTAAACAACTATATAAAAATATCACAATTTGTACGTTAGCACTATCGACTACTTTCACTGTATTACCAGCTACTTCTTATGCAAAAATTAATTCTGAAATTAAAGCTGTTTCTGAGAAGAATCTTGATGGTGATACTAAAATGTATACTCGTACAGCTACAACAAGTGATAGTCAAAAAAATATTACTCAAAGCTTACAATTTAACTTCTTAACTGAACCTAATTATGATAAAGAAACAGTATTTATTAAAGCGAAAGGAACAATAGGTAGTGGTTTAAGAATTCTAGACCCAAATGGTTATTGGAATAGTACATTAAGATGGCCTGGATCTTATTCAGTTTCAATTCAAAATGTTGATGACAACAACAATACAAATGTGACTGACTTTGCACCAAAAAATCAGGATGAATCAAGAGAAGTTAAATATACGTATGGTTATAAAACAGGTGGAGATTTTTCGATTAATCGTGGAGGGTTAACTGGAAATATTACAAAAGAGAGTAATTATTCAGAGACGATTAGTTATCAACAACCATCGTATCGTACATTACTTGATCAATCTACGTCACATAAAGGTGTAGGTTGGAAAGTAGAAGCACATTTGATAAATAATATGGGACATGACCATACGAGACAATTAACTAATGATAGTGATAATAGAACTAAAAGTGAAATCTTTTCTTTAACACGAAATGGAAATTTATGGGCGAAAGATAATTTTACGCCTAAGAATAAGATGCCTGTAACTGTTTCTGAAGGGTTTAATCCAGAATTTTTAGCTGTTATGTCACATGATAAAAAAGATGAAGGTAAATCAAAATTTGTTGTTCATTATAAAAGATCAATGGATGAGTTTAAAATAGATTGGAATCGTCATGGTTTCTGGGGCTATTGGTCTGGTGAAAACCATGTAGATAAAAAAGAAGAAAAATTATCAGCATTATATGAAGTTGATTGGAAGACACATAATGTGAAGTTTGTAAAAGTACTTAATGATAATGAAAAGAAATAAGTAATAAAAGTTGCCTGCTACATAGAATGTAGTAGGTAACTTTTATTTATATTTGAATAGATAGATTTATTATGATGTGCAGTGTATGAATCTTGTTTAAGTGCAGACGAAGTATCTATATTAATGAAGAAATATAGGAGTGGAACAGAAATGATAAAGAGCCACTAATGATTTATTATGTAGTGGTTCTTACACATTAGCCACAGCTAATATGTACTTAAAAATAGGAATACATGAGTAAAACTCATGCATAAGAAATACTAATTTCTAAAGAAAAAGTATTTCTTTATGTTGGGGCCCCGCCAACTTGCATTGTCTGTAGAAATTGGTGTTCCAATTTCTTTTCGAAATTCTCTGTGTTTGGATCACGCAGTCAACTAATACCATAACATTATAGAGCCTAGAACTTGATTTATGTCCTAGACTCAGTCAATTCAAATTTTAACAATATAACTCGCTTCGTCCTTTTAGAACGAAGCGAGTTATTAGTTAGTTGAGCACTATTTACTATAGGCTTTGATTGGGTAATGATCTGAAAAATCATTGTAAACGTAGTAATATGGGAACGCATATACATCCCATGGCTTAGGTTTTTCAGTCACAACTTCATTTACTAATTGTTTTGGTTGTTTATGATCCTTATCTGTAAATATATAGTCTAAATGTTCTGGTTTGCCATTAGGGTAATTATATTTAGCAATAGAATTTGATTGAGGGTCCCATGTGCTATTATGACCTGCATATAGAACATCATTTACATTCAAGTTTTTAAACATATCTTTGAACTCTGGAGTGCCTTTATTAACATTAAGGTCGCCACCTATATATACCGTTTCATCTTTAGGGATATTTTTCTTTTTAACAAAGTCACTGATTTCTTTCATTTGTTCAGCTCTAATTTTTCGATCATGTCCAGCACCACAACGTGAATCTTCAGATTGTGTATGTGTACCGATAACGTGAACGTTCTTACCATTTTTCTCTATTTTTGTATAAACAAAGCCTTTGTTGCTATCATTATCAAATCCACAACCGCTTTTGAAAACATGCTGGATTTTTTCTTTAATAGGATATTTACTTACAATCGCTACGCCACCATCTTCAGCAACAGTTGATGAGTAGCTACCTTCAGTTTTGTCCCACCCTGATTGAGAACGACCGAGTACAGGTGTTTGGTAAGGATATTCTTTTTTCACATTACTTAATAATTTATCTGATGCACCATTATCAAATGCTTCATTGAATATTACGACATCATTATTTTTAATATAAGAAGATTGTCCGATTAAATCAGCGCGTTTATATTGTCCCCAGTTTGGATACAAAACGGTCGATAACATATAAACGTTATGACTAACTAACTTCAAATCAGTATCATCTTTCTTAGATTCGGCTTTGGCACTATTGTCAGTAAGTGCACCAACTAATAATAAATTTGCTAATGCAAGTGTTGCAACTTTTTTTAGTGAATTGGATTTTGTTTTTTTCACCATCATTATCACTCCTTTTATATAGCTTACAACAAAATAGATGCAAAATTGATTAACTAAATTTAAATTAATTATTAAATCGAATTTATATTTTTAAGTAAATGTTTTTTGAGTATAAAGATGCTGTAAATATAATTGACAAATATAATCGGAATTAAGAAATGAAGATTGTTATGACATTTAAGTTTGAAACTTGGTATAAACAAAATCAAACAACATTTTAGGTATTGTAAATTAGTTAGTTAATCAAAATTAAAAGAACTTTTAACAGTGTTAAAAAATTATTGTTAAAGATAATTTATTATTAATATTCAGTTAATTCAAAAAATAGAGAAAGTCTGGCTATAATAAAGTTGCAATCACGAATTACATAAAAAAGGAGAGATAATTTATGAAATTTAAGTCATTGATTACAACAACATTAGCATTAGGCGTTATAGCATCAACAGGAGCAAACTTTAATACTAACGAAGCATCTGCCGCAGCTAAGCCATTAGATAAATCATCAAGTACATTACACCATGGACATTCTAACATCCAGATTCCATATACAATTACTGTGAACGGTACAAGCCAAAACATTTTATCAAGCTTAACATTTAATAAGAATCAAAATATTAGTTATAAAGATATAGAGAATAAAGTTAAATCAGTTTTATACTTTAATAGAGGTATTAGTGATATCGATTTAAGACTTTCAAAGCAAGCGGAATATACGGTTCATTTTAAAAATGGAACAAAAAGAGTTATCGATTTGAAATCAGGTATCTACACAGCTGACTTAATCAATACAAGTGACATTAAAGCTATCAGTGTTAACGTAGATACTAAAAAGCAACCTAAAGATAAAGCTAAAGCAAATGTTCAAGTGCCATATACAATCACAGTGAACGGCACAAGCCAAAACATTTTATCAAACCTAACATTTAATAAAAATCAAAATATTAGTTACAAAGATTTAGAGGGTAAAGTTAAATCAGTTTTAGAATCAAATAGAGGTATTACTGATGTTGATTTAAGACTTTCGAAGCAAGCGAAATATACAGTTAATTTTAAAAATGGAACGAAGAAAGTTATAGATTTGAAATCAGGTATTTACACAGCGAATTTAATCAATTCAAGTGATATTAAAAGTATCAATATTAACGTAGATACAAAAAAACATATCGAAAATAAAGCTAAAAGAAACTATCAAGTTCCATATTCAATTAATTTAAATGGTACATCTACAAACATTTTATCGAATCTTTCATTTTCAAATAAACCTTGGACAAATTACAAAAATTTAACTAGTCAAATAAAATCAGTACTGAAGCATGATAGAGGTATTAGTGAACAAGATTTAAAATATGCTAAGAAAGCTTATTATACTGTTTATTTTAAAAATGGTGGTAAAAGAATCTTACAGTTAAATTCAAAAAATTACACAGCAAACTTAGTTCATGCGAAAGATGTTAAGAGAATTGAAATTACTGTTAAAACAGGAACTAAAGCGAAAGCAGACAGATATGTACCATACACAATTGCAGTAAATGGCACATCAACACCAATTTTATCAAAACTAAAAATTTCGAATAAACAATTAATTAGTTACAAATATTTAAACGACAAAGTGAAATCTGTATTAAAAAGTGAAAGAGGTATCAGTGATCTTGACTTAAAATTTGCGAAACAAGCAAAATATACAGTATATTTCAAAAATGGAAAGAAACAAGTAGTGAATTTAAAATCAGACATCTTTACACCTAATTTATTTAGTGCCAAAGATATTAAAAAGATAGATATTGATGTTAAAACAGGGTCAAAAGCGAAAGCGGATAGCTATGTACCATATACAATTGCAGTAAATGGCACATCAACACCAATTTTATCAAAACTAAAAATTTCGAATAAACAATTAATTAGTTACAAATATTTAAATGACAAAGTGAAATCTGTATTAAAAAGTGAAAGAGGCATCAGTGATCTTGACTTAAAATTTGCGAAACAAGCAAAATATACAGTATATTTCAAAAATGGAAAGAAACAAGTAGTGAATTTAAAATCAGACATCTTTACACCTAATTTATTTAGTGCCAAAGATATTAAAAAGATTGATATTGATGTAAAACAATACACTAAATCAAAAAAAAAATAAATAAATCTAATAATGTGAAATTCCCAGTAACAATAAATAAATTTGAAAACATAGTTTCAAATGAATTTGTGTTCTATAATGCAAGCAAAATTACAATTAATGATTTAAGTATAAAACTTAAATCAGCAATGGCAAATGATCAAGGGATAACTAAACATGACATAGGACTTGCTGAACGCGCAGTGTATAAAGTGTATTTTAAAAATGGTTCGTCAAAATATGTAGACTTAAAAACTGAGTATAAAGATGAAAGAGTATTTAAAGCAACTGACATTAAAAAGGTAGATATTGAACTTAAATTCTAATCTTTAATTTTATAATAAGGCATCTCACAATCGTGGGGTGCCTTTTACATTTGTAGAGATGTGATGCTTGAATGTTTGAAGTGATTTGCCAAAAGTTATATAAATTGGTTCTATAATAAATCGGACTGATAGAAAAAGTTTTTTACTTTTCATCTGTCCGATTTTTTGATTTTGTTAGGAGAGATGTATAAAACTAATTAGGTATAGTGTTTGACAAGTTGCTGAATAAAATATATCTTATGATACTTTGAAAGAAGGAATAATTTTAAAAATAAAAAACCAATAATCCGAGTCATACTCATCAGATTATTGGTTGAAATTAATTATCTTAAGTCATCAATCGCTTTAGCAATTGAATCAAATACATGTGGGATATCTTCTTTTTCTACACAGCTAAACGCAATACGAATATCTGTTGCATTAAGTGCAATAACACCAATTGAATATTTTTCAATTAAATGTTTACGAAGTTCTTCAGGGTCAACATCATGAACTTTTATTGCCATAAAGTATCCAGAGTTAAAGTCATAGGCTTGCCAATGTGAATGATATTGATCAGCATAGACAACTTCCTTAGTGACTTCATAGCGTTCTTTTAATGTTTGAATATTTTGTTCGATTTCTTTATCTAATTGTTTATTATTTTTTAATACATGCTTAACAGCGCTTTGTGTTGGAAGAGGTCCACTAGAAATGTTACTTCGTATAAGACCTTTTACTTTGGCTTCTAATACTTCTTTAGTTGTTTGATCAGACGTTCCAAATGTCATAAACCCAACACGGAATCCCCATGCGAAAAATTCTTTTGTTGCACCATCTAAACGAACAGGTAATATTGCATTTGAATTTAAATTAGATAATGCAGTAAATAATGATTGAGTATACACATCTTCATAGAATAAACCATAGTATGCGTCATCCACAACAGCTATAACTTTTGTACCTTTATCAGCTAATGCTTTAATTGCATCGACGATGGTAGTCACTTCTTTATGCGTAGGTGTGTAACCTGTCGGATTATTAGGATAATTTAAAATCATAATGACTTTATCTTTATTGTATGATTGTAAAGCTTCTACAAGTGAATCAGTAGTATAATGCCCGTCTTTATCAAAGATAGGATATGTTTGAAGGTTTGCACCATTTCTCGTATTGAAAACAAGTTTGTAATTACCCCAATTATGATCTGGTAACAAGATAGTGTCACCTTGATTTACAAATAAATCGCCAACTAAAGATAAACCATGTGTTAATGCATTCGTAACAATTGGTAGTGACATGTTGTCGATTGATAGCTCTGGATTGTCACGCAACATTTTTTGTTGCCATAAATCACGTAATTCTTCGATGCCTTGTGGTGGCGCATAAGGGAATATTTCATCTGGAGTTAAATCATTAAACATTGCATCTAAAGATGATGCAAACATTTTTCCGTCTTTGTTTGTCGCCATACCTATAGTTGCATTATATGTTGTACTCTTTGCTTCAGCAGATTGAGATAAAATGCCTTTTGGATAAAACATATTTTGACCTAAGTCAGATAACATTGCAAAGGCAGTTGCATTTGACTGTTGAAGTTGTTCATTTAAGCTTTGGGCTAAAGGATTCATTATTGCTTAACCTCTCTTTAAAAAAATTGTATGCCTATATATTATCTTCAATTATACCAAAGATAAAGTGTTGTTGGTGAATTAACGAATAATATGTAAAATCTGCTGCCAAAATACGAACATATGTTCTGTTTTTATGTTAGAATAGGTGTAGGTCATCCTTCAGTATGATACTTTAGTCGAACGGAGGTGTAGTGTAATGATGTGGTGGCAAGAAGGGATGATGACACTTATTACAGGTGGCTTACTAATTATTTTTCGACTTTGGTTAGAACTGAAATGGAAAAATAAAAAATGATCCTACACACATAAATAACCCCAAGTCTGCTGGTACCAGACTTGGGGTTGTGTAGTATAATTCTGTGGATACACTTAAATAATATCATTGAACACAATATATCGCAATCAATAATCATTTTGATTGAATGGTTTTGTTGCGCTATTTTAGTTGAAAGTGATTAGTACCTTGAACTTTTGAAATTCAATAACTTATTAAAAAAATTTATATTTGTTATAATGTCGATGTTGAGGTGAAATAAATTGAAACATCTAACAAAAATATTTGTAGTACTTGCAATTATTTTATTTATTATTGGTTATTATTTACAAGCAACTAATCATGAAAGCCAAGGTATAAAATTATTATTAGCAGCGATTATGTTTATGATTTGTGCTTTTATAAGTAGAAGTAATGATCGACGTAAAAATAGTAAATAGAATTGACTGTTTAAAACGATTGTTTATGTTGACGCTACGGTTGTCACGTAGAGATTAAAGACATTCGTTTTAGCAGTCTTTTTTATTGAAGTAGACAATGCAAGATTAAATGGTAGTGTCATTTCATTTTATTCAACTGCTAGTAATACAATACTCAGTGTTATTTCTGAAGACTGGTTGATAATGAGACATGCATATTTACAAAACTGTGCATATTGTGTATATTGTATATATACAGAAAGTGATAGGGGGACGTTGATGAAAATAATTTTAAAAAACAATAGTGATTTTCCGATTTATGAACAGATTAAGCAACAAGTAAAACAAAATATTTTAAAGGGACATGTTGCTCCTGGAGAGCATTTGCCGTCAATGAGAGAACTTGCCAAAGATCTTCAAGTAAGTTTGATTACTACCAAACGTGCTTATGAAGATTTAGAGAAAGACGGTTTTGTTACAACAATTAGAGGAAAAGGGACCTTTGTTAAGGAGCAAGATAGTTCTATTTTAAAAGAGAAACAATTTTTTACCATTGAAAATTTGGTTAAAGAATTGGTTAATGAAGCGCAAGCCATCGAAATGTCACTTGAGGAACTTCAAGATATTTTAACGTTCATTTATGAGGAGGAATCATCATGAATGCCATAGAATTAAGTAATGTTAATTATTCAAGTGATCAGTTTAATTTAAAGAATATCTCTTTCAAAGTTCCTCAAGGATTCGTCACTGGTTTTATTGGTAGAAATGGCGCTGGTAAAACCACAATAATAAGGTTAATTATGGATTTGTATCAACCACAAACTGGTGTTATTAGAGTATTAGAAGAGGATATGGCTCTCAATCCGATAGAGTTAAAGAATAGAATTGGGTTTGTTTACTCTGAAAATTATTTTAATGAGAGATGGACTACGAAGCAACTTGAAAAAATGATTGCCCCTTTTTATCGTAAATGGGACCATCAAGTATTTGAATTTTATCTTGAAAAGTTCGATTTACCAATCAATAAATCAATAAAAACATTTTCGACTGGGATGAAAATGAAATTTTCACTAGCAGTTGCATTTTCACATCATGCTGAATTGTATATTTTTGATGAGCCTACTTCAGGTCTTGATCCCTTAGCTAGAAATGAGCTATTGGAGATAATTCAGCAAGAATTAATTGATGAAAATAAAACAATATTCATGTCGACACACATTATCTCAGATTTAGAAAAAATAGCTGATTATATCATTCACTTAAGTGACGGTGAAGTTATCTTAAATGGTTCAAAAGAACAACTGTTACAAAGATATCAAGTTGTGAGTGGTGCTATTGAGGACCTTGATGATGAATTAGCATCTCTACTTATTTATGAAGAACATAAGCGTACGGGATTTATAGGATTAACAGAACATGCGCAAGTATTTAAAGAAATTTTAGGTCATAAAGTGAATATCATTACACCTTCTATTGAGAACTTAATGGTTTATCTTGAAAAGAGAAAACCTAAATATCATGAAAACATCAAATTGATGGAAGAAGGTTTTTAAATGAAGGCATTGTTAATTAGGAATTTTAAATTACGACGATATACACTTATCATCTATGTTCTATTATTAACCTTATATCCTTTTTATATAATGCTTGACTCAACAAAGTTCTTTTACCTATTGCAATCTTTTATAAGTCCAACAATATTGATTATTTGGATTTTAGATGCTGGTCACTTATTTAGACTCAATCGTAGATTAGGTGGTAATGATTCATATTATTTTTATATGAGTTTACCAGTGTCAAAAAAACAATTGCTTAATGCCAACTATATTACATGCATTGTTTTAACATTAATTGGAACGCTTGTTATTAGTTTATATGCTTATGAAGCAGATGTGATTGAACCAAATTCAATCTATTTTTCAACTGCATATGCATTTGTCATATCTAACTTCTTGTCTATACCAATTGCATTTAGTCAATTTACAGAATTGCGTAGAGTCAAAGTGCCATATGGTATATACGTTTTTACTATTATCATTTTAGTTCCATTTTTATTTTCAATTGCAATAGTGTTGGTGAATTATTTTGTTCTAAGTCAATCATCATTCCCAGATTTATATTCATATATTTTAAATATTGGTTTTCTAATTATAAGCATTGTTATACTTATTGTTAATTATTTTAAACAGCTCAATAAAATAAATACTAGAAAATTTAAAGGAGGCAGTCGATGAAATTAGAACATATTACAAAAAAATACGGCTCAAATGTCGTTTTAAATGATATTGATTTTGACTTTGGCGATAGTAGAATTGTCGGATTAATAGGAAAAAACGGTGTTGGTAAAACAACCGTTATGAAAGTAATGAATGGTAATATTATTAAATTTGATGGAAAAGTAGATATTGATAATGCAGATAATATCGGTTTTTTAATTGAGCATCCTAAATTATATGATAATAAATCAGGATTGTATAACTTGAAATTATTTGCACAAGTATTAGGTAAGGGTTTTGATAAAGCATACACAGACAAAATTATAGATGCATTTGGTATGAGACCTTATATTAAAAAGAAAGTTAAGAAATATTCAATGGGGATGAAGCAAAAATTAGCAATTGCAGTATCTTTAATGAATAAACCTAAATTTTTAATCTTGGATGAGCCTACAAATGGTATGGATCCAGATGGCTCAATTGATGTGCTGACTACAATTAAGTCTTTAGTAAATGAACTTGATATGAGAATTCTAATATCAAGTCATAAGTTAGAAGATATTGAATTAATTTGTGATAGAGCTGTATTTTTAAGAGACGGACATTTTGTTCAAGATGTAAACATGGAGGAAGGTGTTGCATCTGACACAACGATAGTTACTGTTGATCATAAAGACTTTGATAGAACTGAAAAATATCTTGCAGAGCATTTCCAATTACAAAATATCGACAAAGCAGACGGACATTTAATGATCAATGCACAAAAAAATTATCAAGTTATACTAAAAGCATTATCTGAATTAGATATTTATCCGAAATATATTGAAACACGTAAAAGTTCATTGCGTGATACGTACTTCAATATAAATCAAAGAGGTGATAAATAATGAGAATTTTAAATTTAGTTAAGTATGATTTTTATAGTATATTTAAAAGTCCTTTAACATATTTAGCGATACTAGTCGTATCTAGTTTGATTGCAACTCAAAGTATACTTATGGCAAATTCGATGGATAACCCGAAACATATTATTGTCTATGGATCTGTATTTGCTGCAGCAAAATGGTTATTGTTAATAATTGGATTAATGTTTGTTGTTAAGACAATTACGCGTGATTTTTCACAAGGTACAATTCAACTATATATGAGTAAAGTTAAAACACGCGTTGGATACATTATTTCGAAAACAATTTCAATTATTTTAATTTCAATATTATTTGCATTAATTCATTATGTGATTTTGATTGTTGTGCAGGCATCTAGTAATGGAAAAAATTTGGCGTTTTCTAAATATGTAGATAATTTATGGTTCTTCCTAATCTTTTTACTATTCTTTGGCTTGTTTTTATTCTTAATCACACTTGCATCACAAAAAACAGCAATGATATTTTCATTAGGTGTATTTTTAGTACTCATTGTACCGTTTATTAAACCTTTTATTACATTTATCCCAAGATACGGTGAAAAAGTTTTAGATGCTTTTGATTATATCCCTTTTGCTTACTTAACTGATAAAATGATTAGCTCTAACTTTGATTTTAGCAATTGGCAATGGGTAATTTCATTAGGTTCTATAGTGATATTCTTCATTTTGAATATCTTATATGTCGCTAAAAAAGACATTTAATAAAAATAATTTTGAGGTTGGGAATTTTAAATTTTCCCAACCTCAAAGTTTGTCTTATTGTAAATTTATTTATTTTCTAATTTATTTAGGATGGAATTATAAACTGCTTTCCAAAATGAAGCGTCAGTTTTATAGCGGTTTGATATAACTAAGTGTGTTTCTTTTTCTAAATCTGCATAGTCTGGATGATCTTTGCTCGGTAATTTATCAGCACGAACATCAGTTACAAATTTTTGGACTTCATTTGCTCTTGGTCCCCAAACTGTTTCTTGTTCGAATTGATCATTCAAGAATACGAAGATAGGAATTGCACGTGATTTACCATTTGTTAAATATTGATCGATCAGTTTTGTATCATCATCTCTATGGAACACGCGTACTTCTAAATTTAATGCTTCACTGATGTGTTTTAGAATTGGGAGATTCATCATTGCATCTCCACACCAGTCTTCAGTAATTACTAATACTTTAGAATAATTCATCTCTTTTATTTTTTTGATGCGTGAATCATCTTCTGGTAACTCAAATGATTGATAGATACTGAGAACGGTATCTTGATTTGTCTTCATTCCATCAATGTATTCATTTAAGGGTTGGCTATTTTTGAAATAAGTTTCTAAATTTGTCATTGTAAAAACCTCCTTTAGCATTTACAACATTATACCAATTTATAGTAATAAAAGGTAATGAAATAAATTAATTGCAAATTCTTTGTTAATTTTTGTTAAGGATGAAACGGGAAGCACCTTATGCTATATTTAAATAAGTACAAAGAAAGGGTGACATCAGTGCGTATTCAAAATCGCTGGGTTGTGTTTATATTATTTTTAATCTGTTCTTTTGGTGTATTAATTGGTTTATATCAATATCGTCATACGAAAACTGTGGATTTGTCTAATCTTGAAATAAACGATATTAAATTAAATGAGAAGTTTGATAAAAAAGGCTATGAAGTAAATAAAAAAATTAAGTTTGATCGTTTTAAATTTTATAACAGTAAAGCTCACCCTGATCTTACCGTTAAAGTGAGAGAAAAGGATAACATCGTTAAGGGGATAATATTAGTAAGAGATGAAAAGATACATACTAATTTTGATGGGGGAATTGGTTCGCCGATAAATAACGCGATTGAAAATCTTGGATTCGGATATAAAAGAACAAAAGTTGGCAATGATTTCTCATCGGTAAAGTATATTGATAGAGATAACCATTTAAAATTAAACTTACTTTATCAAGATTTAGAAATTAAACGTATTGAATTTTTTAGTAAATAGCTTTAGGTCTTAAAGTTATAAAAAACGAATGAATAATTTTATTGGGATGAGTGACCTATATGAACAAGATTACTTATTTAAATGAATTAGAAACAGCACTTGATGCGCTACCTAGGCATTTAAGAGATCAAAAAATGTATGAATATGAACGTTATTTTTATGAGCAAGAACTTAATGGCGTTGATGAAGGGGAAATTTTAAAGAAGTTAAAAGACCCACAAGATGTTGCAGCTGAAACAAAAGCTAGAAGTGTTATTGATTATGCTGAATCTAAACCAACATTTGAAAATATTTCAAGAGCTGTTGCTGCTTCATTAAGTTTAGGCATTCTATCTATTTTTGTCATCCTTATACCAGTATCTATAGTTGGATTATTTGTATTAGCATTATTTTTAATATCACTTTTGCTGCTGTTTTGTCCAATTATTTTATTAGCATCAGCAATATCCAGAGGAATTGTGGACTCAATTAGTAATGTATTTTTTGCCATATCATATTCAGGATTAGGATTAGTATTTATCATTGTCATATTTAAGATTTTAGAATACATTTATCGTTTAATCTTAAAATATTTACTTTGGTATATTAAAACTGTCAAAGGAAGCGTTAGAAAATGAAGAAATTCTTTTTTATTGGGCTTTTAGTGTTTGTTGTCTTTTTTACAGCAGCAACCATTATTTGGTTCAGCTATGATAAAAACAAATATGGTACTAAACAATATGATAAAACATTCAAAGACGATGCTTTTGACAATGTATCTATAAATTTGGATAGTACAGAACTTCGTATAAAACGGGGGAATCAATTTAGAGTTAAATATGATGGTGACAATGATATATTAATTAATATAGTAGATAAGACGTTGAAGATTAGTGATAAAAGGTCTAAGACAAGAGGATATGCAATTGATATGAATCCTTTTCATGAGAATAAGAAAACGTTAACGATTGAAATGCCTGATAAAATGATTAAACGTTTAAATCTATCATCTGGGGCAGGAAGTGTTAGAATCAGTGATGTTGATTTAGAGAACACAAGTATTCAAAGCATTAACGGTGAAGTAGTTATTAAAAACTCAAATCTTGACGCACTAGATTCAAAGACAAATAATAGTTCTACTTATATTAGTAAAAGTAACATTAAAAATAGCAATATTAAAGTTGTTATTGGTACGCTACAAATCGACAAGAGTCAAATTAAACAATCCATATTTTTAAATGATCATGGTGACATTGAATTTAAAAACATGCCATCAAAAGTAGATGCAAAAGCTTCTACTAAACAAGGAGATATTCTTTTTAAGTATGATAGTAAACCTGAAGACACTATACTAAAGCTAAATCCGGGAACGGGTGATAGCGTAGTTAAAAATAAAACATTTACTAATGGTAAAGTTGGGAAAAGCGACAATGTTTTAGAATTTTATACGATTGATGGTAATATCAAAGTTGAATAAATAAAGGATGTAAGCACCGATATTAGGAAGCATAATTTCTCTAATATCGGTGTTATTTATTTGTTGGCAAAAGTTAAGTCGGTATCTATATTGCCAGTAAAGTGAGTGATATTAAGGTCTTGACCATCTAACCATGATTTGAAATCTATTATTTCTGGTGGCGCATTTTCTCCCAATGTAAAATATGCAGTTAATGTTTCAGGGTGATACATTGATGTATGGATGGTGCCAGACCAGCTTTTGAATAGTTTACTGTAAATTTCATACTGAGGATTATTGAATAACTTAAATGCTGTAGTCATATCTAAATTATCATTAGTTTGTGAAATGGTACGCGCCAGTCTTTCTTTAGATTCTTTTGTATAATTGCGATTTTCATGTGTTAATATTTCAAAATGATTTGTACATATATTATCATAACGAACATCTATTGATCTCGGCGTCACTTCAACAATTGCATGGTTCAATGATTTGTCCATCAGTATGTAGCTAAATGAGCTTCTGTGTGGTATTTCTTTCAATAATTGTATTGCTTCTGTTACATTTCGGCAATTTTCAAGAATTAGACGACCAATCATATAACATACAAAACCATTTGCTGGTTTCTTCCGGTGCATAAAGTTATAGCCCATAGTTAATCCTGACTCATTCATACCATCCATTCTTCCAGTTACCCTTGATACAGGACCAATTTGAGCTAAACCGCTATCTGTAGGTTGATATAGTAAGTAGCGACCATCATAAGTTGCAGGGTGGTAATCATAATTTCTAACCATGAAGTCTTTGCCTTGAAAGACCGTGCAACCACTTTCTTTTAAATCGGTAAAACGATAATGTCCAAAGTTTAAAATAATTTGGCGTGTTGGCATTTTGAGTATACTTTGTAGTCCCATTAATTCTTCCCATATTTGAGGTGCGTATGTTTGGAATATTTGATAAGTTTCATTTACATCTATATCGAAACGTGGGACACGTTTTTTCCATTCTTTTTCTCGATTTTTTAGAAGAGGTGTTTGTTGAAGCCATTTACCAGTTTTAACACCTAACTCGAAATGTGAACCTCTAAAAGTCATAATATCTGATGTCACTTGTTGCATATCATCGGCCCCTTTCTTTTTAGTTGTAATATATTGTAAATAAATAGTAATCGTATGTATATTGAATGTCATGTTAAATAAAGTTATATTTTACTAAATGAAATATAAAATTGTTTGAGGTGATTTCTCGGTGTATAAGACTTATCAATCAGTTAAAACATATTTTTATAGATGGTGGGGATATTAAGTTAAAAACTTAAAATCATCTTATCATAAATAACAATCTTAAGTTAGCATTCACGATAATAGTCATTGTTAACATTAGCATATAAGGTCATGTCACGTTGAAACAGAGGTTCCTCGGCATTTTTGAAAATAATCATTAGCTTGCTCGCTATATAATTTGATGAATATATTTCGTAAAAGTGGGTATTTATTTAATGATTATTCTATATATGATAGTATAATGAAATGTAGATAGGTATTTAATTTAACAGAGGTGAAATTGAGATGTGGAATTTTATTAAATGTGTGTTTAAATTCGTATTTAGCTTAGTTGCTATTACAACATTAGTTGCTGGTGTTGGTGTAGTAGCATTTGCTTATATCTTTAAAAAAGATTTTGAAGATATTGAAAGAAAAACTAAAGAAATTATTTCTGATATTGAAAGTAAAAATAACTAATAACATTTAGAGGCTGGGACATAAATCCCTAAAAAACAGCAGTAAGATAATTTTCAATTAGAAAATATCTTACTGCTGTTCTCTATTTATACAATACTTCGTATTGAATGGCTTCGCTTTCCTAGGGTGCCGTCTCAGCCTTGGTCTTCGACTGGCACTGCTCCCTCAGGAGTCTCGCCATTAATACTACGTATTAACATGTAATTTTACTTTGAAATACTTTTAAAAAATAAGACACTTTGCCCAACTTGCACATAAATGTAAAATTCAATAAAATGAATTTTCTGTGTTGGGTCCCTTCTTATAATTTAATAAATACCACTAAACTAAATTAACGAGGTGCCTTATGTATAAAAATTATAACATGACCCAACTACACTACCAATAGAAACTTCTGTTAGAATCCCTCAAAATGATATTTCACGATATGTTAATGAAATTGTTGAAACAATACCTGATAGCGAATTCGATGAATTCAGACATCATCGTGGCGCAACATCCTATCATCCAAAAATGATGTTAAAAATCATCTTATATGCATATACTCAATCTGTTTAATTATGTTCAAAGCATTAAGGTAACAAGACAATATCTAAGATATCAAAGATAGAAATTTTTTGACGTTGTTGCTGATTGTAAACATAACCATCAATTTCATAATTAATAGCATCAATACGATAAATGGTTAAGCGTACTGAATCTACAAAGCCATTATTATAAAATTTAACTTCTACAGGTTGGGCATATTGTAGCGCCTCGTGTAGCCGAATGTTTAGCTCAGCCAATTGATCATCTGATAATACAGGACGTGTAATTTTGTTTTGGTCGATAATGTATTGTTGAATCGTTTCGAATTGTTCGGGTAATGTTGCAAAAGGAGCCCATTTAATCATGCCTCTTCCCATAGGTATATTGTTATCTAGTAATTCTCTTGGAACGTTACGATAATCAGTTTCTTCTTCATAACTTGTCATCCTTAATTCACCCCAATCTGATAATTACATTATACGAACATGTGTTCTATTTTGCAACAAAAATTTTGTGGAAGCATAAACGCGTTAATAATTAATGCTCGTGTAAGTAAAAAAGAGGGATTAATTAAAATCGAATAATGACATATCACAGCAAATAGTTCTTTTAAAGTAGTTAAATAGTTTTAGCTTTAAGGAAATGATAAATGATTGTTAATTCTAGCTAAAATTTAATAAAATGAAAATAAGACTAACATGGAGGGGTAAAAGTAATGACAAATGGATATATTGGTTCTTACACTAAAAAGAATGGTAAAGGGATTTATCGTTTTGAATTAAACGAAAATCAGTCACGTATTGATTTATTAGAAACAGGATTTGAATTAGAAGCGTCTACATATTTGGTGCGTAATAATGAAGTTTTATATGGAATCAACAAAGAAGGAGAACAATGCGGTGTTGCAAGTTTGAAAATTGATGACAATGGTGAATTGCATTTATTAAATAAATGTTTGTCTTCAAAAGCTGGTACAGGTTGTTATGTATCGATTTCAGAAGATAAACGATATTTATTTGAAGCGGTATATGGTGCTGGCATCATACGTATGTATGAATTAAATACGCACACAGGTGAAATTATACGTCTAACTCAAGAACTTGCACATGATTTTCCAACAGGTACACATGAAAGACAAGATCATCCACACGCACATTATATTAATCAAACTCCAGATGGTAAGTACGTTGCAGTAACAGATTTAGGTGCTGATCGTATCGTTACTTATAAATTTGATGACAACGGGTTTGAATTTTATAAAGAATCTTTATTTAAAGATAGTGATGGGACAAGACATATTGAATTTCATGATAATGGAAAATTTGCTTATGTCGTACACGAATTATCAAATACTGTGAGTGTTGCAGAATATAATGACGGTAAATTTGAAGAGCTCGAGCGTCATTTAACAATTCCTGAAAACTTTGATGGAGATACTAAACTTGCAGCAGTGCGTTTATCTCATGATCAACAATTCTTATATGTATCTAATAGAGGGCATGATAGCATTGCAATTTTTAAAGTTCTTGATAATGGTCAACACTTAGAACTAGTAACAATTACTGAAAGTGGTGGTCAATTCCCAAGAGATTTTAATATTGCCTCATCAGATGACCTTTTAGTTTGTGCTCATGAGCAAGGAGATTCAGTTGTAACTGTTTTCGAAAGAAATAAAGAAACAGGTAAAATTACGCTATGTGATAACACTCGTGTAGCATCTGAAGGTGTATGTGTCATATTTTAATCTTTAATTAATCATGATAAAAAGAAAACCATGTTTCCAAAAAATTTGTGTATACCTTGAAATTTATTGTTTTCAAGAACATCAAATTATGGAAGCATGGTTTATTTTTGTCTCAAAAATTAATTTTTAAAGAAAGCTTTGATGTATTTAAATTTACCTTTATATGGTGGTAAATGGACACCTGATTCTAATCGTGTAGATTTGAAAATGTAGCTTTTTTCATGTGTAAAAGTGTCGAATGAATATTTACCATGATAGCGTCCCATACCTGAGGCGCCAACACCACCAAATGGTAATTTAGGATTCGCTAGGTGCATCAATGTATCATTAATAGCGCCGCCGCCAAATGATAAATCGTTTATTACACGTTGTGTAGCATTTTCATCTTCGCTAAATAAATATAAACTCAAAGGTTTTGGTCTTTGGTGAATAAAGGCTATTGCTTCATCCAATGACTGATACGTTAAAATCGGTAAGATAGGACCAAAAATTTCTTCTTGCATAATTGCTGAATCATTTGTAACGTGATCTAACAATGTTGGTTCTATATAACGTTCATCCTCATCACTATGACCACCAAATACAATATTCATTTGTGCACTGTTAAGTAATGACGTCAGACGATGATAATGTTTAAGGTTTACAATGCGGCCATAATCTGGACTTTGTTGTATATTTTGACCATAAAATTCACGCAACGTTTTTGATAGGGCTGTGATTAAATCATCTTTTACAGATTCGTGTACTAAAATGTAATCAGGTGCAACACATGTTTGGCCGGCATTAGTGAATTTCCCAAAACAAATGCGTTCACTGGCAACCTTAATATTCGCTGTTTCATCAACGATGACTGGAGATTTACCGCCCATTTCTAATGTCACAGGAACTAAATTTTCGCTGGCAGCTTGATAAACGATTTTGCCTACATTTTCACTTCCTGTAAAGAAGACATAGTCAAAAGGTAAGTGAATTAACGTTTGCGTTTCTTCAATTCCTCCCTCAATAACTTCAATGTAATTTGCATCAAATGTTTCATTGATTAATCGTTTAATCACTCGTGCAACGTTTGGTGTCAACTCAGATGGTTTAATAATTGCTGTATTACCTGCTGCAATAGCACCGATTAAAGGTTCGAACACTAGTTGAAAAGGATAGTTAAATGGTGCAATGATCAAAACTGTTCCATAAGGTTCTTTTTTGATATAGCTTTTTGTTGGAAATAAATATAAAGGTGTGTCTACATTTTTTGTTTTAGTCCAGTTTTTAAGTTCCTTACGGGCATTTTTGATACTTTTCAAAGTTATGCCAATTTCAGTAGCATAAGCTTCGACTTTATTTTTTCCTAAATCTGTATATAGTGCTTCTAAAATATCGCTCTCGTATGATTTAATAGCTTTGCTTAACTTCTTTAATTGCTCTTTTCTAAAACTAATATCTTTAGTTTGTTGTGTATTGAAAAAAGCTTTACTGTCATAAAATTTTTGCTCAATGATATTCATAATGAAAAGAACCTCCTTATATGATTATTTTGGAAAAGTGAGTAATTGATTTGAATGTTGTGGCCGTTAATTTTAAATGTTCTTTTGAATTATATATGTTGAAAGTTGAAAATAGAGCGATGAATCGTGTACATAATAATATTTATAACTTTAATCATAACGAAAAAGGTAGGAAGAAAACAAAAATTTATACTCAACATCGCAAATATTTTAAGAAAATGTAAAGACAAAAGGGGAATTGTATAGAAATCACTAATCTGTGGGTTAGGATAGCTAAAGGAATGAAAACTGCTATTGAAAAGGTTGTAAATTAGTCAAACGTAAATAAAAAACAGTTCATTGAAAGTGAAATAAATTCTACTTTAATGAACTGTTAGTTAAATACAACATGTCTATAAATAGACAGTAATATAGTATTATTTTGTTAATGCTTCAGTGATTTGAGGTACGATTTGTTTTTTTCGAGAAACAACACCAGATAAGAAGGCCATGTCATCTTCTAATTGAACATTGAATGCTTCGCCAACTTTATCTTTTTCAGCACCTACAACTAAAATTTTAGAATCACTATTAATGATGTCAGTAACAACAAGTACAAATAAGTCATATTTTTCTTGTGCACTTACAGCTAACATTTCTTTTTCTAAATCTTCTTTACGATTTAACACTTCGTCAAGGTCAACAGCATTAACTTGTGCAATACGAGTCACATAGTCACCCATAGTAAATGATTTAGCATCCATGTTTAATAAGAATTCAACTGATTTATCAGTTGTTGAAGCACCTGCTTTTAACATATCTAAGCCGTACTTTTGAATATCAACTTTAGCAATATCTTTTAATTCTTCAGCTGCTTTAACATCTTGTTGTGTACATGTTGGTGATTTGAAAAGTAAGCTATCTGAGATAATTGCTGATAACATTAAACCGGCAATTTCAGGTTTAATTTCAAAGCCACGTTCTCTAAACATTTTGTATAAAATTGTAGCTGTACAACCAACTGGTTCAGCACGATAACATAAAGGACCAGCAGTTTCGAAATTTGCAATTCTGTGATGATCAATTACATGCTTAATTGTAGCAGAGGCAATCGTATCAGAACTTTGTTGGAATTCGTTATGATCAACTAAGATAACATCTTGACCATCTAAATCATCCGTTAATAATTCCGGAGCAGGTACATTAAATGTATCTAACGCGAATTGAGTTTCTGCACTCACATCACCTAAACGGTATGCTTTGGCTCCTGAATTACCTCTAAGTTGTTCAAATTCTGCCATAATAATCGCAGATGAAATTGCATCAGTGTCTGGATTCTTATGTCCGAAAATATATGTTTTAGCCATTGTCAAATATCTCCCTTGTATATTGTATTCTTTATAATTATTTTAGCACGATTTAAACGTGTTGTTCTACCTCTGCACCTAATGAGTTTTTGAAATGTGCAAGTGCCCATTCATGCCCTTTTTGATTAAATGAAGCCACTCCCTCAGCAGGTACTGAAATTTTATAACCTAAGTTGTATGCAGAAATTGCTGTATGTAACACGCAAATATCGGTACATACACCAACGATTTCGACTTGATTAATACTTCTTTCTCTCAATAAACTATCAAGCGGGGTACCAAAGAACGAATCATAGCGCGTTTTATCAATGAAATGTACATTAGGTTGCGCTTTAATTG
Source organism: Staphylococcus sp. MZ3 (assembly GCF_018622755.1). NCBI lineage: Bacteria > Bacillati > Bacillota > Bacilli > Caryophanales > Staphylococcaceae > Staphylococcus > Staphylococcus sp. MZ3. The sequence continues at coordinate 2,044,646 of NZ_CP076026.1, read as the reverse complement.
TTTCGTATAATTTACCTACTTTACCGTATAATTCTCTACCACTTGTATCTACGATATTGTGTGGTGGGAATAATTTACTTTCAGGATGATGAATGTCATGTAAATAATGTAAATCCATTAAAAAGAATATATGGTCTTGATAATAATTAAAGTCATTGATACGAGAAACAATAAAATCTTCAATATTTTGTCCAGGTTTACCGCATGTTAGTAAGCCGTCGTCTGCGATAAAGTCATATGAATAGTCAACAACTAATAGTGCGCGATGTGTCATTCAACATCTCTCCTATATAATAATAAAATAAACTCCCATCTATTCATAAATGCTAGAGTAATTTTTAACCCTAATGGTTAATATATAAATATAGATTAAGTATATAGATTAATCAACTTTTTTGGAAGAGCAAATCACGCAATCAACAAATAATATAAGAAGTTTTTGCGATAGTTTTAAAATAGCTGTAATAGAATACTAAATGTGACAAACTTAGAACTAATATCAAGTGTTGATGTTTTGAATATAAAAATGCTAATAGATGGCATCACGAGATTTATGACTATCTGTTAAATCAACCTAACACGATTATAATTTGAATAATTGGTTAATATATGAGTAATTAGAAAATAGACAAAGGATGACGATTTATGTATATCAATATGAAAGATTATGGGTTAACAGGCATAAACAAAACTAAAGATACTCGAGCAATACAACGTGCGTTAAATCGTGGAAGATGTAAACCAACGACAGTTTATATACCGAAAGGGACGTATGATATTTGCAAACCATTAACGATATATGGCAATACAACACTTTTGTTAGATAATGAAACTATTTTACGCCGATGTCATTCTGGTCCTTTATTAAAAAATGGTCGTCGCTTTGGTTTTTATCGTGGTTATAATGGACACAGTCATATTCATATTAAAGGCGGCAAGTTTGATATGAATGGTGTATCGTATCCTTATAACAATACAGCTATGTGCATTGGGCATGCTGAAGATATTCAATTAATAGGTGTGACCATTAAGAATGTAGTGAGTGGTCATGCAATTGATGCTTGTGGGATTAACGGACTCTATATTAAAAGCTGTTCATTTGAAGGATTCATAGACTATAGTGGCGAACGCTTTTATTCTGAAGCAATACAATTAGACATTCAAGTACCTGGTGCTTTTCCAAAATTCGGAACGACAGATGGTACGATAACGAAAAATGTCATTATCGAAGATTGTTATTTTGGACCTTCAGAATTGCCCGAAATGGGAAGTTGGAATCGTGCTATTGGCTCACATGCAAGTAGACATAATCGATACTATGAGAATATTCATATTAGAAATAATATATTTGAAGATATACAAGGTTATGCATTAACTCCCTTGAAGTATAAAGATGCTTTCATTATTAATAATAAGTTTATTAACTGTGAGGGTGGCATTAGATATTTAGGAGTTAGAGATGGTAAAAATGCAGCAGATGTGATGACAGGAAAAGACTTAGGTTCCCAAGCAGGCATAAATATGAATATAATTGGAAATGAATTTAAAGGATCAATGTCTAAAGATGCGATACATGTACGTAATTATAATAATGTTAAACATAAAGATGTATTAATCGTTGGGAATACATTCAATAATTCGACTCAATCAATTCATTTAGAAGATATTGATACAGTGTTTTTAAGTCCTGTTGAAGCGGGTATTCAAGTTACTACAATCAATGTAGATGAAATAAAAAAGTAAAAAGTTTCGCATGACATTAGGATTAAGAATAGTAGATAATTTTTGAAAGCGCATTCATAAAACGGTATAAATATGCTATAATAAACCCAATTATCTGATAAAAGGGGTATTTTGACGGTAATGATAATACAAGATAGACAACTTTCTATACTCTAATATAGTGAGTTGAAGTAGCTTGTCATAATCATCATGAGGGGGAAATTTATGGCTTATTTCAATCAACATCAATCAATGATATCGAAAAGGTATTTAACATTCTTTTCAAAATCAAAGAAAAAGAAACCGTTTAGTGCGGGACAACTTATTGGACTAATATTAGGTCCATTACTTTTCCTATTAACATTATTATTCTTTCATCCACAAGACTTACCTTGGAAAGGCGTCTATGTTTTAGCGATTACTTTATGGATTGCGACTTGGTGGATTACTGAAGCAATTCCTATTGCAGCAACGAGCTTATTACCAATTGTGTTATTACCATTAGGTCATATACTTACACCAGAACAAGTATCATCCGAATATGGCAATGATATTATCTTTTTGTTTTTAGGTGGATTTATTTTGGCAATTGCAATGGAAAGATGGAATTTACATACGAGAGTAGCGTTGACAATTATTAATTTGATTGGTGCAAGCACTTCAAAAATATTACTTGGATTCATGGTGGCAACAGGATTCTTATCTATGTTTGTATCGAACACTGCAGCTGTAATGATTATGATTCCGATTGGTTTAGCAATTATTAAGGAAGCACATGATTTACAAGAAGCCAATACGAATCAAACAAGTATTCAAAAGTTTGAAAAATCTCTAGTTTTAGCAATTGGCTATGCAGGTACGATTGGTGGCTTGGGTACATTAATCGGAACCCCGCCATTAATTATTTTAAAAGGACAATACATGCAACATTTTGGACATGAAATTAGTTTTGCTAAATGGATGATTGTAGGGATTCCAACGGTCATTGTTTTGTTAGGTATTACTTGGCTCTATTTAAGATATGTTGCGTTTAGACATGATTTGAAATATTTACCTGGTGGTCAGACGTTAATTAAACAAAAGTTAGACGAGCTTGGCAAAATGAAGTATGAAGAAAAGGTAGTACAAACTATCTTTGTACTTGCTAGCTTATTATGGATTACAAGAGAGTTTCTTCTGAAAAAATGGGAAGTTACGTCATCTGTTGCAGATGGTACGATTGCTATTTTTATATCAATATTATTATTTATTATTCCAGCTAAAAATACTGGAAAACATCGCCGTATCATTGACTGGGAAGTTGCAAAAGAGCTCCCTTGGGGTGTATTAATTTTATTTGGTGGCGGTTTAGCATTAGCGAAAGGTATTTCTGAAAGTGGTTTAGCAAAATGGTTAGGCGAACAGTTGAAATCATTAAATGGTGTTAGTCCGATTCTTATTGTAATTGTCATAACGATCTTTGTCTTATTTTTAACTGAAGTGACATCTAATACTGCAACTGCAACGATGATTTTACCGATTTTAGCAACGTTGTCTGTTGCTGTTGGAGTGCATCCATTACTACTTATGGCACCTGCAGCTATGGCGGCTAACTGTGCATACATGTTACCAGTAGGGACACCACCGAATGCAATTATCTTTGGTTCAGGTAAAATATCTATCAAAGAAATGGCATCAGTAGGATTCTGGGTAAACTTAATCAGTGCAATAATTATTATTTTAGTTGTGTATTATGTAATGCCTATAGTTTTAGGTATTGATATAAATCAACCACTGCCATTGAAATAGTAATTGCAGATTAGAACGAAAAATAAAAGGTTACATTAGCAATTGCTTGAACGAGTGGTAACGAAACGTATACCGCAGCATCGTGTAAAAACAATACAAACAAAAGAAAGTCAACCAAGGATGGATTCCTATTTTAATCCTTGGTTGACTCTTTATTTTATTTAAATTGTAGAACCTAGAAAATAAAGTTTAATTAAAAGCACCAATCATTTCTACTTTGAAATCTAAGGTTTCTAAAATAGCAATGACTTTCTTTATATCGGTTGTAATTGCAGAATCAGCCTGAACGAAAAATCGATACATACCTAATTGTGTTTTTAAAGGACGAGACTCAATCCAGGATAAATTAATATTAAACAAAGCAAATGTATTAAGCACACTTGCTAACAGCCCAGGTTTATCATGCATTGGTGTAATTAAAAACATCAATGATGTCGCATTTTGATCAAATTGCTGCTGATTTTTTATAACTAAAAAACGTGTCACGTTATGTGGATAGTCTTCAATATGTGTATCAATAGGTGTAAAACCATAAGCTTCGCCACTACCTAAAGGTGCAATTGCTGCAACGCCATTTTCAATTTTAGTCAAACTTTGAATTGTACTGTCGACATAATCATAGTCAAATTGATGTTGATGTATGTAATTTGTTGTTTGACTGATTGCTGGTGCAATAGAATACACTTTTTTAATATCAGAAATGGAATCTGTTCCATTACCATATAATGCAAAGTTAATATCTAAGCGTATTTCACCGTGTGCAAAGACATCTTGCTGTGCAAGTGCATCTGCCACAATGTTGATTGTTCCTTCTATAGAATTTTCAATAGGGACAACACCAATCGATGTGTCATCATCTGCAACTGCCTTGATGACTTCAAATAAATTTGACTTTGGTTGAAAAGTTGCTTCATTTTCAGAAAAATACTGACGACAAGCCAAATATGAAAATGTACCTTTAGGGCCTAAATAATATAATTGCATATGCTACACCTCTACTAACTTAATGATGGAAAGGGCACTGGTTAGCATTTGATTCTTTCTTTTTATAGAAAAAGTTTGGATCTTTTACTGTATTGTCATATCCGTGATGATAATTTGACGTCAATGTTGGAGATAATGGCGGTGCTAGCCAAGACCATTTTCCGGTAACTTGACGACCTTGTTGTGCTTCGTTACGTTCGAATAGTTCGAATTGCTTTGCAGCGGTCAAATGATCGACAATTGATACGCCTTCTTTTTTAAAGGAATGATACACAGCATAGTTCAATTCAACAAGTGCTCGATCTTTATTAAATGAATTATTTTTAAGTGTATCAAATTCAAACGCATCTGCAACTTTTTCTAGTAAATTGTAACGGTAATCATCAATAAAGTTACGTACGCCAATTTCAGTTACCATATACCAACCGTTAAAGGGTGCAGTTGGATACACAATGCCACCGATTTTTAAGTCCATGTTGGAAATGATAGGGACTGCATACCATTTTAAGTTCAATTTTCTTAATTTTGGATAATGATTATGTTCAATAGGTACTTCTTTAATTAATGAAGTAGGATATTCGTAAAATTTAACTGACTCATTAGGTAATTGGTAAATCAGTGGTAACACGTCAAAATTAGTACCTTTTCCTTTCCAACCTAAGTGATTTGCTAAGCGTGTAACTTCTTTTTCAGCAGGATCACCACAATTGTCATAGCCAGCATAGCGAATTAATTGATTGTTGAAAATTTTAGGTCCATCCTTTGGAGCATATATAGTAATATACGGCTTTAATTTACCTTCATTTGTAGCCTGTGTAATATGATAAGTAATTGATGATAAGAACGATGCTTCGTCAGTAACATCTCTTGCATCAATGACATTTAACGAATCCCAAAATAAACGACCAATGCAACGATTTGAATTACGCCAAGCCATTTTAGCACCATAAATAAGTTCTTCTTCTGTATGTGTATATGTCCCAGTTTCTTTTATTTCTAGTTCAATGTCATGTAAACGTTTATTGATAATTTGCGTTTCATAATGACACTCTTTATACATGTTTTCTATGAAAGCTTGAGCCTCTTTAAATAACATTAACAACACCTCGCTTTATATTATAGTCTACATTATTAAAATACTCTTAAAAATTATGTATATGTCATTAAATTGTTGGTTGATTTTAATTAAAAGTATGGAAATTAAGGGGCTCTTATGTATATAAAAAAATGAATTATGATAAAATGTAAGAAAATATTTAGGTCGATTGGAGAGATACAAGTGTACCAATTAGAAGACGACAGTTTAATGTTACATAATGACTTATATCAAATAAATATGGCTGAAAGTTATTGGAATGATAATATTCATGAAAAAATGGCTGTATTTGATTTGTATTTTAGAAAAATGCCATTTAATAGTGGCTATGCTGTTTTTAATGGTTTAAAACGCGTCATTGATTTTATAGAACATTTTGGATTTTCAGAATCTGATTTAGAATATTTAAAGTCTATTGGCTACAAGGATGATTTCTTATCATATTTAAAAGATTTAAAATTCACAGGCAGCATCCGTTCGATGCAAGAAGGCGAATTATGCTTTGGTAACGAACCATTGTTACGCGTAGAAGCACCATTGATTCAAGCGCAATTAATAGAAACAATTTTATTAAACATTGTAAATTTCCACACACTAATTACAACAAAGGCAAGTAGAATTCGTCAAATTGCATCAAATGATAAATTAATGGAGTTTGGTACACGTCGTGCGCAAGAAATTGATGCAGCATTGTGGGGCGCTAGAGCTGCTTACATCGGAGGCTTTGATTCTACAAGTAATGTTAGGGCGGGTAAATTATTTGGTATACCTGTGTCTGGTACACATGCACATGCATTTGTCCAAACTTATGGAGACGAATATGTTGCCTTCAAAAAATATGCTGAAAGACATAAAAATTGTGTGTTCCTAGTAGATACGTTCCATACTTTAAAATCTGGCGTGCCAAATGCAATAAAAGTTGCAAAAGAATTAGGTGACAAAATTAACTTTGTAGGTATTCGATTAGATTCTGGAGATATCGCTTATTTATCTAAAGAGGCAAGACGTATGCTTGATGAAGCAGGATTTACTGAAACTAAAATTATCGCGTCTAATGATTTGGATGAAGAAACGATTACGAGTTTGAAAGCACAAGGTGCAAAAGTAGATTCTTGGGGCGTTGGTACAAAGCTGATTACAGGATACGATCAACCAGCATTAGGTGCAGTATATAAACTTGTAGCTATTGAAAATGAAGATGGTTCATATAGTGATCGTATTAAATTATCAAATAACGCTGAAAAGGTTACGACGCCAGGTAAGAAAAATGTATATCGCATTATAAACAAGAAAACAGGTAAAGCAGAAGGCGATTATATTACTTTGGAAAATGAAAATCCATACGATGAACAACCTTTAAAATTATTCCATCCAGTGCATACTTATAAAATGAAATTTATAAAATCTTTCGAAGCCATTGATTTGCATCATAATATTTATGAAAATGGTAAATTAGTATATCAAATGCCAACAGAAGATGAATCACGTGAATATTTAGCACAAGGATTACAATCTATTTGGGATGAAAATAAGCGTTTCCTTAATCCACAAGAATATCCAGTCGATTTAAGCAAGGCATGTTGGGATAATAAACATAAACGTATTTTTGAAGTTGCGGAACACGTTAAGGAGATGGAAGAAGATAATGAGTAAATTACAAGACGTTATTGTACAAGAAATGAAAGTGAAAAAGCGTATCGATAGTGCTGAAGAAATTATGGAATTAAAGCAATTTATAAAAAATTATGTACAATCACATTCATTTATAAAATCTTTAGTGTTAGGTATTTCAGGAGGACAAGATTCTACATTAGTTGGAAAATTAGTACAAATGTCTGTTAACGAATTACGTGAAGAAGGCATTGATTGTACGTTTATTGCAGTTAAATTACCTTATGGAGTTCAAAAAGATGCTGATGAAGTTGACCAAGCTTTGCGATTCATTGAACCAGATGAAATAGTAACAGTCAATATTAAGCCTGCAGTTGATCAAAGTGTGCAATCATTAAAAGAAGCCGGTATTGTTCTTACAGATTTCCAAAAAGGAAATGAAAAAGCGCGTGAACGTATGAAAGTACAATTTTCAATTGCTTCAAACCGACAAGGTATTGTAGTAGGAACAGATCATTCAGCTGAAAATATAACTGGTTTTTATACGAAGTACGGTGATGGTGCTGCAGATATCGCACCTATATTTGGTTTGAATAAACGACAAGGTCGTCAATTATTAGCGTATCTTGGTGCGCCAAAGGAATTATATGAAAAAACGCCAACTGCTGATTTAGAAGATGATAAACCACAGCTTCTAGATGAAGATGCATTAGGTGTAACTTATGAGGCGATTGATAATTATTTAGAAGGTAAGCCAGTTACGCCAGAAGAACAAAAAGTAATTGAAAATCATTATATACGAAATGCACACAAACGTGAACTTGCATATACAAGATACACGTGGCCAAAATCCTAATTTAATTTTTTCTTCTAACGTGTGACTTAAATTAAATATGAGTTAGAATTAATAACATTAAACCACATTCAGCTAGACTACTTCAGTGTATAAATTGAAAGTGTATGAACTAAAGTAAGTATGTTCATTTGAGAATAAATTTTTATTTATGACAAATTCGCTATTTATTTATGAGAGTTTTCGTACTATATTATATTAATATGCATTCATTAAGGTTAGTTTGAAGCAGTTTGGTATTTAAAGTGTAATTGAAAGAGAGTGGGGCGCCTTATGTCATTCGTAACAGAAAATCCATGGTTAATGGTACTAACTATATTTATCATTAACGTTTGTTATGTAACGTTTTTAACGATGCGAACAATTTTAACGTTGAAAGGTTATCGTTATATTGCTGCATCAGTTAGTTTTTTAGAAGTATTAGTTTATATCGTTGGTTTAGGTTTGGTTATGTCTAATTTAGACCATATTCAAAATATTATTGCCTACGCATTTGGTTTTTCAATAGGTATCATTGTTGGTATGAAAATAGAAGAAAAACTGGCATTAGGTTATACAGTTGTAAATGTAACTTCAGCAGAATATGAGTTAGATTTACCGAATGAACTTCGAAATTTAGGATATGGCGTTACGCACTATGCTGCGTTTGGTAGAGATGGTAGTCGTATGGTGATGCAAATTTTAACACCAAGAAAATATGAACGTAAATTGATGGATACGATAAAAAATTTAGATCCGAAAGCATTTATCATTGCGTATGAACCTCGAAACATACATGGTGGATTCTGGACTAAAGGCATTCGTCGTAGAAAGCTTAAAGATTATGAACCAGAAGAACTGGAAAGTGTAGTAGAACATGAAATTCAAAGTAAATGAGAATGAAACAATTGCTGATTGTTTGTCACGAATGAAAATGCAAGGGTATATGCCGGTAAAACGTATTGAAAAACCCGTGTTTCAAGAGCAAAAAGATGGCACGGTTGAAGTATCACATCAAGAAATCGTTTTTGTAGGTAAGAAAATCCAATAACATAATCCAATTTAAATAAAGACTATTTGAAGAGGAAAGGCTATTCAAAGTTTGAGTAATTTTACTTTGAATAGCCTATTTGTTTATACATGCAAGATGCTCGATCCATATTGTATGAGAAACCCCCAGCAAGCTATATAAAGCATATGCTGGGGGTTCTTAATATTTTAAAAATTATTGTTAGATTATATATATCGTCGCTTTTTCTAAAACAATCTCATCGCATGAAATTTTTCTTCCTAGAGACCTTTAATAAGTTTAATAGTTTACTTAATCATATCTAGATAGTCTTATGACTTATGCTTAATGAAAGTCATTCTAGGAGAAGTTCCCAATGCTTCTGTGTTCATAATTGTTAGTAGTATTTTATTATCATTTGGTATAAATATTTCAATAACAATTGAGCTATTATTTTTATTATATAATGTGAGTTGTTTGTGTTCTGTATTTATATATTTGCAAATGTAATCAGAATCGTCTGAGGTACTGAGAATAAATTTTAAAGGACTATCATTTAAATCTTGAGGATGCCATTCTCCCTCAATAATATTAAGATAATACTTAGCCTCTGAATTACATTTGAATTTATCAATACTAAATAATTCAATTTGTTCCATAATATTATTTACCTTTCTAAAATACAAATTTTAATAACCATAAATAGATGAATACCATCGATAATGGTCGCCATTGGATACTGGAATAACATTGTTTTTAGCATCTTGAGTCATAAAACCATTATCCCATGGATTCCATATAATTATAACCTCTTGTCCATTATCTAATTTAGCGTTCCCAACAACTGCCATGGCATGCCCTGCGTGCATACCATTTCTTGATTCTACTCTACTACCTAAAACAGCAATTCCTTTATTATTTTTAGTAAGATTGTCAACTTCATTATATGTAGTCATTCTATTAAGAAGTTGTGGACTTCTTCCCTGAGTTTGTCCAAAATAAATCATCTCTCTTGGCGTTAAACCAGTAAATTGGAATCGTTGTCCTTGTAAGTTTGGGTGTAAAAATCTCATCACAGCTTCTGCATGATATTTGTTAGTATTATAAGTCGCATTTAGTAATGCAGACATCGTATAGCCTGCACACCAACCATTGTTACCTTGAGTTTCTCTTATCTTGAAATTCTCAAGTTTATTTACATATTGCTCGTTGTAAGTATAATTATTACTTTTAAATTGACTAGTTGGCATAGTGACAGAAGCTTTTTGCTTTAGTTGCGTTACATTATTGCCAGTAGGTATACTCTCAGTCTTTTTTAACTTTTTATCTTCTAGACGTGGTGTTTTTAGTACTAGTTTAGCTTTATGATTTTGAGTAACCACATAGTAACCTTTTGAGTTTGTCAAAATAGTAATTTGTTGATCTTTATATTGATTTAAGACTTTAGATAAAAATGGAGAAACATTGATTGTGTATTTAGAAGATGAACTAGAATACTTAGTGACTTTTGGTGAAATTGTAACTATATAATCGATATTACCTTCAGTGTTCAAAACTGGAAAATAATAATTACCATCACTCTTTTTGTTGAATTTATAAATTTTAAAAGGTTCACCAAGTGTATACGAGGCTTTCTCTTTATTATAGATTTTATCAAGTGAAGTAACATAAGAAAGATAGTCTTTTTGCGCTAAATTACGTACTTCAGTAGGAATACTCTTGTCCTCGACATTAACTTGCACATGCTTCTTATCTTTTGCTTTGATATTTGAATTGCTCTCAGCGTTTGCAATAGGGGTAACACTTAAAGAAAGTATTAAACTTAAAGCTATTAATTTTGGAAAGTTTCTTTTCATATAAAAACTCCTTTATTTTATTATAAAATAATTATATTAAATTTAGTTAAGAGTTTCAATATAAATTTTTAATCTATGTTTAAAAAATATTTAATTTTTACACATTATCAGTTTATGTAATAATTTAGTAGCTTATTTACTAAATTGTAAACATCTCATTCAATAATTAATATGATCGAAAGTTTCATGAAAATATATTAGTCGATTTTGAAAGAAGCGTAGTCAATTTATGTCTTTCTATAAAAATTTACTATTAAGAAAATCTCTGCGTATTTTTCTATAATCAGTTTCGTATTTATACGATTCTGGAGTTCAATATTAATGTCTTATATTTAAAATGCCATACCTATGCAATAGAACATATATTCTTTTTGTGAGTAGAAAGTTTGTTATATTAGAAGTGAATAATTTTAAAACATATTATGGAAATGTAAGAAGGAATATTATGAAACTAGGTAAAGTAGATTATTAGAAATTCCATACAATAGGAGAAGTAAAGTGAATAAAATCTGGTATTACTAAAGCTATTGATTGTCCTAATTGTAATAAAAAGTTGGATAGTGTAGTTGAGGGGAGAAAAACTAAAATGCAAAAATATATTCTCAATGGATCATTATAAATACCAATTAGATTAAAGTATTGCGAACATTTACAATTAGAAATCAGTATTAATCTGCCATAGATAATTGTATTAATGTAAAAAATAAAATAGAATGAGAATATACGGAAATTTTTTATACATTTATAACCAATTCTGTTAAACTGTGAAGAGTAGAGTTAAAAACGAACTTTTTGTTTATTTTTATTAAAAATGTTCTGTTTTTGAAAATTCGAGTATACATACGATAGGAGTTAAAAAAATGATTGAACGCTATTCTAGAGAAGAAATGTCTAATATTTGGACTGATCAAAATCGCTATGAAGCATGGTTAGAAGTGGAAATTTTAGCATGTGAAGCATGGAGTGAATTAGGACATATACCGAAAGCTGACGTACAAAAAATTCGTCAAAACGCAAAGGTAAATGTCGAACGTGCACAAGAAATTGAACAAGAAACGCGCCATGATGTTGTAGCCTTTACTAGACAAGTTTCTGAAACGCTAGGTGAAGAACGTAAGTGGGTACATTATGGTTTAACTTCTACTGATGTTGTAGATACAGCTTTAAGTTTCGTTATTAAACAAGCAAATGACATTATTGAAAAAGATTTAGAAAGATTTATCGACGTTTTAGCTGAAAAAGCAAAAAATTATAAATATACATTGATGATGGGACGTACACATGGAGTGCATGCAGAACCAACTACATTTGGTGTCAAAATGGCATTGTGGTACACGGAAATGCAACGTAACTTACAACGTTTCAAACAAGTAAGAGAAGAAATTGAAGTAGGGAAAATGAGTGGTGCAGTAGGTACTTTTGCTAACATTCCTCCTGAAATAGAAAGTTATGTGTGTAAACATTTAGGTATTGGCACAGCGCCTGTATCAACGCAAACATTGCAACGCGATCGACATGCATACTATATTGCGACATTAGCATTAATCGCGACGTCACTAGAAAAATTTGCCGTTGAAATTCGTAACCTTCAAAAAACCGAAACAAGAGAAGTTGAAGAAGCATTTGCAAAAGGCCAAAAAGGTTCATCTGCAATGCCTCATAAACGAAATCCAATTGGTTCTGAAAATATCACAGGTATTTCAAGAGTCATTCGTGGTTATATTACTACAGCTTATGAGAATGTGCCATTATGGCATGAAAGAGATATTTCTCATTCTTCTGCTGAGCGTATTATGTTACCAGATGTTACAATAGCACTAGATTATGCATTGAATCGTTTCACAAATATTGTGGACCGTTTAACTGTATTTGAAGATAATATGCGTAATAACATAGATAAAACATTTGGTCTGATTTTCTCACAACGTGTCTTATTAGCATTAATTAATAAAGGTATGGTTCGTGAAGAAGCATACGACAAAGTACAACCAAAAGCGATGATATCTTGGGAAACGAAAACACCTTTCCGTGAATTAATCGAACAAGATGAGTCTATTACAAGTGTTTTAACAAAAGAAGAATTGGATGAATGTTTCGATCCTAAACATCATTTGAATCAAGTTGACACTATTTTCGAACGCGCTGGATTAGCATAAAATTAAATAAAGTAACGATTCAGATTTAATAAAATATAAATCGCTACACTTTAATAGATTAATGCGTTAAAATGACATAAAGAATAAAATTATAGGGGTTGTTTCGATATGCAAATTGAAAAATTACGAGGTGCAGCGTTAGATGAATTGTTTGATGCAATACTAACGTTAGAAAATAGAGAAGAATGTTACCAATTTTTCGATGATTTGTGTACTGTAAATGAAATTCAATCACTGTCTCAAAGATTACAAGTTGCTAAAATGATTAAGCAAGGTTATACCTATGCAACGATTGAACAAGAATCTGGAGCATCGACTGCAACGATTTCTAGAGTGAAGCGTTCATTACAATGGGGTAATGATGCTTATACAATGATTTTAGATCGTATGAATATTGAAACAAATGAATAATAAATGAACGATAAACAATGGTTATCTATCTGCACTAATAAGGTAGATAATCATTGTTTTTTCACGAAAAAATTTACAGAGTAAAAGAACTTAAATTTCATATTAAGTCTTTAGAACTCGACACTTAAAAATGCTATAATCATATGTATGTTAAAAAAGGAGTTTCGGAAAATGTATGACATTAAAAAATGGCGCCATATTTTTAAATTAGACCCAGCTAAACATATTTCAGATGATGATTTAGATGCGATTTGTATGTCTCAAACAGATGCAATTATGATTGGTGGAACTGATGACGTTACTGAAGATAATGTCATTCATTTAATGAGCAGAGTAAGAAGATACCCATTGCCTTTAGTACTTGAAATATCAAACATCGAAAGTGTAATGCCTGGTTTTGATTTTTATTTTGTACCTACAGTACTGAACAGTACAGATGTTGTATTTCACAATGGTACATTATTAGAAGCGCTTAAAACATATGGACATAGTATAGATTTTGAGGAAGTAATATTTGAAGGGTATGTCGTGTGCAATGCTGATAGCAAAGTGGCAAAACATACCAAAGCAAATACAGATTTAACAACAGAAGATTTAGAAGCATATGCCCAAATGGTCAATCATATGTATCGATTACCGGTTATGTATATAGAGTATAGTGGCATTTATGGCGACGTATCAAAGGTTCAAGCTGTCTCAGAACATCTAACAGAAACGCAACTTTTTTATGGTGGCGGTATTTCCTCAGAACAACAAGCGACAGAGATGGCAGCTATTGCAGATACAATTATCGTCGGTGATATTATTTATAAAGATATTAAAAAAGCTTTAAAAACAGTAAAAATAAAGGAGTCTAGTAAATGAATGCGTTATTAAATCATATGAATACAGAGCAAAGTGAAGCTGTAAAGACAACAGAAGGACCATTGTTAATTATGGCAGGTGCTGGTTCAGGGAAGACACGTGTTTTAACACATAGAATTGCTTATTTATTAGACGAAAAAGATGTCTCACCATACAATGTTTTGGCTATTACTTTTACAAATAAAGCTGCAAGAGAAATGAAAGAACGTGTTCAAAAATTAGTAGGTGATCAAGCAGAAGTTATTTGGATGTCAACATTCCACTCAATGTGTGTTCGTATTTTACGTCGTGATGCAGATCGAATTGGTATAGAACGCAATTTTACGATAATTGATCCTACAGACCAAAAATCTGTTATTAAAGACGTCTTAAAAAATGAAAATATTGATAGTAAAAAGTTTGAACCTCGTATGTTTATCGGTGCGATCAGTAATTTGAAAAATGAACTTAAAACACCTGCAGATGCTCAAAAAGAAGCCACAGATTATCACTCGCAAATGGTAGCAACGGTTTATAGTGGATATCAACGCCAATTGTCACGTAATGAAGCGTTAGATTTTGATGACCTTATTATGACAACGATTAACTTATTTGAGCGTGTACCAGAAGTTCTAGAATATTATCAGAACAAATTCCAATATATTCATGTAGATGAGTATCAAGATACTAATAAAGCACAATATACATTAGTTAAATTATTAGCAAGTAAGTTTAAAAACTTATGTGTTGTAGGTGACTCAGATCAGTCAATTTATGGTTGGCGTGGTGCTGATATTCAAAATATCTTATCATTTGAAAAAGACTATCCAGAAGCGAATACAATCTTTTTAGAGCAAAATTATCGTTCGACGAAAACGATTTTAAATGCGGCTAACGAAGTGATTAAAAATAATTCTGAACGTAAGCCAAAAGGACTGTGGACTGCAAATACGAATGGTGAGAAAATTCATTACTATGAAGCAATGACGGAACGTGATGAAGCGGAATTTGTAATACGAGAAATTATGAAGCATCAACGTAATGGTAAGAAATATCAAGATATGGCAATTTTATATAGAACGAATGCACAATCACGTGTACTTGAGGAAACATTCATGAAATCTAATATGCCATACACAATGGTTGGTGGCCAAAAGTTCTATGACCGTAAAGAAATCAAAGATTTATTAAGTTATTTGCGTATAATTGCCAATAGTAATGATGACATTAGTTTGCAACGTATTATTAATGTTCCAAAAAGAGGTGTAGGTCCTTCATCTGTTGAAAAAGTTCAAAACTATGCACTTCAAAACAATATCAGTATGTTTGATGCACTTGGAGAAGCTGATTTTATCGGATTGTCAAAAAAGGTGACACAAGAGTGTCTTAATTTTTACGAGTTAATCCAAAGCTTGATAAAAGAACAAGAATTTTTAGAAATTCATGAAATAGTTGATGAAGTATTACAAAAGTCTGGCTATCGAGAAATGCTTGAACGTGAAAATACATTAGAATCTCGAAGTAGATTAGAAAACATCGATGAATTTATGTCAGTACCAAAAGACTATGAGGAAAATACCCCATTAGAAGAACAGTCATTAATTAACTTTTTAACGGATTTATCGTTAGTAGCTGATATTGATGAGGCAGATACTGAAAATGGCGTAACACTAATGACGATGCACTCGGCTAAGGGCCTTGAATTTCCAATTGTCTTTATAATGGGGATGGAAGAATCTTTATTCCCACATATTAGAGCGATTAAGAGTGAAGATGATCATGAAATGCAAGAAGAACGTCGTATTTGTTATGTAGCAATTACAAGGGCTGAAGAGGTGTTATATATCACTCATGCGACATCAAGAATGTTATTTGGTCGCCCTCAGTCAAATATGCCATCCAGATTTTTAAAGGAAATTCCAGAATCACTATTAGAAAATCATTCAAGTGGCAAACGACAAACGATACAACCTAAGGCAAAACCTTTTGCTAAACGCGGATTTAGTCAACGAACAACGTCAACGAAAAAACAAGTATTGTCATCTGATTGGAATGTAGGTGACAAAGTGATGCATAAAGCCTGGGGAGAAGGCATGGTGAGTAATGTAAACGAGAAAAATGGCTCAATCGAACTAGATATTATCTTTAAATCACAAGGGCCAAAACGTTTGTTAGCGCAATTTGCACCAATTGAAAAAAAGGAGGATTAAGGGATGGCTGATTTATCGTCTCGTGTGAACGAGTTACATGATTTATTAAATCAATACAGTTATGAATACTATGTAGAGGATAATCCATCTGTACCAGATAGTGAATATGACAAATTACTTCATGAACTGATTAAAATAGAAGAGGAGCATCCTGAGTATAAGACTGTAGATTCTCCAACAGTTAGAGTTGGCGGTGAAGCCCAAGCCTCTTTCAATAAAGTCAACCATGACACGCCAATGTTAAGTTTAGGGAATGCATTTAATGAGGATGATTTGAGAAAATTCGACCAACGCATACGTGAACAAATTGGCAACGTTGAATATATGTGCGAATTAAAAATTGATGGCTTAGCAGTATCATTGAAATATGTTGATGGATACTTCGTTCAAGGTTTAACACGTGGTGATGGAACAACAGGTGAAGATATTACCGAAAATTTAAAAACAATTCATGCGATACCTTTGAAAATGAAAGAACCATTAAATGTAGAAGTTCGTGGTGAAGCATATATGCCGAGACGTTCATTTTTACGATTAAATGAAGAAAAAGAAAAAAATGATGAGCAGTTATTTGCAAATCCAAGAAACGCTGCTGCGGGATCATTAAGACAGTTAGATTCTAAATTAACGGCAAAACGAAAGTTAAGCGTATTTATATATAGTGTCAATGATTTCACTGATTTCAATGCGCGTTCGCAAAGTGAAGCATTAGATGAGTTAGATAAATTAGGTTTTACAACGAATAAAAATAGAGCGCGTGTAAATAATATCGATGGTGTTTTAGAGTATATTGAAAAATGGACAAGCCAAAGAGAGTCATTACCTTATGATATTGATGGGATTGTTATTAAGGTTAATGATTTAGATCAACAGGATGAGATGGGATTCACACAAAAATCTCCTAGATGGGCCATTGCTTATAAATTTCCAGCTGAGGAAGTAGTAACTAAATTATTAGATATTGAATTAAGTATTGGACGAACAGGTGTAGTCACACCTACTGCTATTTTAGAACCAGTAAAAGTAGCTGGTACAACTGTATCAAGAGCATCTTTGCACAATGAGGATTTAATTCATGACAGAGATATTCGAATTGGTGATAGTGTTGTAGTGAAAAAAGCAGGTGACATCATACCTGAAGTTGTACGTAGTATTCCAGAACGTAGACCTGAGGATGCTGTCACATATCATATGCCAACCCATTGTCCAAGTTGTGGACATGAATTAGTACGTATTGAAGGCGAAGTAGCACTTCGTTGCATTAATCCAAAATGCCAAGCACAACTTGTTGAAGGATTGATTCACTTTGTATCAAGACAAGCCATGAATATTGATGGTTTAGGCACTAAAATTATTCAACAGCTTTATCAAAGCGAATTAATTAAAGATGTTGCTGATATTTTCTATTTAACAGAAGAAGATTTATTACCTTTAGACAGAATGGGGCAGAAAAAAGTTGATAATTTATTAGCTGCCATTCAACAAGCTAAGGACAACTCTTTAGAAAATTTATTATTTGGTCTAGGTATTAGGCATTTAGGTGTTAAAGTGAGCCAAGTGTTAGCAGAAAAATATGAAACGATAGATCGATTACTAACGGTAACTGAAGCGGAATTAGTAGAAATTCATGATATAGGTGATAAAGTAGCACAATCTGTAGTTACTTATTTAGAAAATGAAGATATTCGTGCTTTAATTCAAAAATTAAAAGATAAACATGTTAATATGATTTATAAAGGTATCAAAACATCAGATATTGAAGGACATCCTGAATTTAGTGGTAAAACGATAGTACTGACTGGTAAGCTACATCAAATGACACGCAATGAAGCATCTAAATGGCTTGCATCACAAGGTGCTAAAGTTACAAGTAGCGTTACTAAAAATACAGATGTCGTTATTGCTGGTGAAGATGCAGGTTCAAAATTAACAAAAGCACAAAGTTTAGGTATTGAAATTTGGACAGAGCAACAATTTGTAGATAAGCAAAATGAATTAAATAGTTAGAGGGGTATGTCGATGAAGCGTACATTAGTATTATTGATTACAGCTATCTTTATACTCGCTGCTTGTGGTAACCATAAGGATGACCAGGCTGGAAAAGATAATCAAAAACATAACAATAGTTCAAATCAAGTAAAAGAAATTGCTACGGATAAAAATGTACAAGGTGATAACTATCGTACATTGTTACCATTTAAAGAAAGCCAGGCAAGAGGACTTTTACAAGATAACATGGCAAATAGTTATAATGGCGGCGACTTTGAAGATGGTTTATTGAACTTAAGTAAAGAAGTATTTCCAACAGATAAATATTTGTATCAAGATGGTCAATTTTTGGACAAGAAAACAATTAATGCCTATTTAAATCCTAAGTATACAAAACGTGAAATCGATAAGATGTCTGAAAAAGATAAAAAAGACAAGAAAGCGAATGAAAATTTAGGACTTAATCCATCACACGAAGGTGAAACAGATCCTGAAAAGATTGCAGAAAAATCACCAGCCTATTTATCTAACATTTTAGAGCAAGATTTTTATGGTGGTGGAGATACAAAAGGTAAAAATATTAAAGGTATGACGATTGGTTTAGCTATGAATAGTGTTTATTACTATAAAAAAGAAAAAGATGGACCGACTTTTAGTAAAAAACTAGATGATAGCGAAGTTAAAAAGCAAGGTAAACAAATGGCTAGTGAGATATTATCAAGGTTACGTGAAAATGATGATTTAAAAGATATACCAATTCATTTTGCAATTTATAAGCAATCAAGTGAAGATTCAATCACACCAGGTGAATTTATTACTCAAGCGACTGCAGAAAAGAGTCAAACAAAGCTTAATGAATGGCATAATATCAATGAAAAATCAGCTTTATTACCTTCTTCAACAGCAGCAGATTATGATGAAAATTTAAATAATAATTTCAAGCAATTTAATGATAATTTGCAATCATATTTTTCTAATTTCACACAAGCAGTAGGGAAAGTTAAATTTGTTGATAAAAAGCCACAACGATTAGTAGTAGATTTACCAATCGATTACTATGGACAAGCTGAAACAATTGGTATTACACAGTACGTTACTGAACAAGCGAATAAATATTTCGATAAAATCGATAACTATGAAATTCGTATTAAAGATGGTAACCAACCACGTGCTTTAATTAGTAAGACAAAAGATGACAAAGAACCGCAAGTTCATATTTACAGTAATTAATTGTAAATTAAAGATAATAAAAAGGTACCAATGTTAGTCATAATTTTGATTAACATTAGTACCTTTTTAATTTGTTAAGACTTATGAATTATTTTTCTCTAACGATGTCACGAACTTTGTTTAAGTCAGTTTCAACAAATGCACCAGGTTTTTTAGTAAGTTTACTTACAACATATGTAACGATTACACTTACAATAAATCCAGGAATAATTTCATATAAGCCGAATATTTCGTTGATATGTGCCAATGGTTTAATCCACGCAATCCAAACGATAACGACTAAGGCACCTGAAACCATTCCACTTACAGCACCGGCACGTGTCAAACCTTTCCAGTAAAGTGCAAATAGCACAAGTGGACTGAACGATGCACCAAATCCGGCCCAAGCGTTACCTACTAAGTTTAGAATTGTGTCGTTTGGATTCCATGCAATCGCGATGGCAACAATTGCTACAACTAATACAGATAATCTTCCAATCATAACAAATTCTTTTTGGTGCGTTTTAGCTTTTTCTTCACCACGAATTAATTTATAAAAGTCTTCCGTTAGTGAACTAGATGTTACAAGTAATTGTGAAGAAATCGTGCTCATAATTGCAGCTAGAATCGCAGCAAGTAAGAAACCACCTACAAGAGGATGGAAGAGTACTTGACTCATCACGATGAATAATGTCTCAGGATCTTCTAGTTTAATATGATAAGCAGGTACGAATGCAATACCTGTTAAACCAACAGCCACAGCGCCTAATAAACCAACAGCCATCCAGCTAATACCTAAACGTCTAGCTTTAGGTAGCATCTTGTGTGATTTAATAGACATAAACCTTACAATGATATGAGGTTGACCGAAATAACCTAATCCCCATGAAAATAGAGAGATAATTCCTATAAATGATAACCCTTTAAATAAATTTAAATTTGTAGGTTTCATAGCTGCTACATCATGAAACGTTCCCCAGCCGTTTAAATTCATCATAGCAACAATAGGGACCATAACCATCGCAATTAACATAATGACACCTTGGAAGAAATCTGTAATTGATACAGCTAAATATCCACCAAAGAAAGTATAGAAAATGACAATGAAAGCAACTAATATTAAACCGAAATGATAATCTAATCCAAAAGCACTTTCAAATAATTTACCACCAGATACGAAACCAGAATGTGTATATAATGTAAAGAATACTACGATAATCAATCCAGAAATAATCTTTAACACATTATTTTTATCGTTTAAACGATTTTTAAAGAAATCTGGTAATGTAATTGCATCTCCAGCTAATTCGGTATAAACACGAAGTCTAGGAGCAACAACAAAGTAATTTATATAAGCACCTAATGTTAAACCGATTGTAATCCACATAGCTGATAGACCAGTGCTATAGACAGAACCAGGTAGCCCCATAATCATCCATCCACTCATATCTGAAGCTCCAGCTGATAATGCAGTAATATACGGTCCAATACTACGTCCACCTAACATGTACTCGCTTAGGTTACCAGTTGCTTGCTTGTAACCGTAAAAGCCAATAACGATTAGTATCAAGAAGTAGACGGCAATCATAATATAAGTTTGCCAATTGGCATCTACTTGTTGACTTAATGCTGTCCCCATTGTAAGCATGATAAACACTCCCTTTATTTAATTTATAATTTAGTTACTTGAAAACATTATACATAAAGATAAATGTTTAGAAAAGTAGGAAAATTAAATTTATTCTTTTTGAAATACTTGCATACCAATATAGAAAGCGCTTTCGTATTTTTTGGATATGAGCAAATTTTTATAATTAAAATTGCATAATCATAATATTGAATTGGGTTGTCTAATATTAAAAGAGTGTTGTTTTCATAAAAAATGATTTGATAAACGAATGATAATGTTTATACAGTTTATATGAAATTAAAGTAGCACCTCATAAATACTTAGATTTTTAATTGGAAATTTGATACAATTTAGTGATGAATGACTTAAAGGAGGCTTTTATTAATGACAAAAGTAACACGTGAAGAAGTTGAGCATATCGCGAATCTTGCAAGACTTCAAATTTCTCCTGAAGAAACGGAAGAAATGGCCAACACATTAGAAAGCATTTTAGATTTTGCAAAACAAAATGATAGCGCTGATACAGAAGGCGTTGAACCTACATATCACGTTTTAGATTTACAAAACGTTTTACGTGAAGATAAAGCAATTAAAGGTATTCCGCAAGAATTAGCTTTGAAAAATGCCAAAGAAACAGAAGATGGACAATTTAAAGTGCCTACAATCATGAATGAGGAGGACGCGTAAGATGAGCATTCGCTACGAATCGGTTGAGAATTTATTAACTTTAATAAAAGACAAAAAAATCAAACCATCTGATGTTGTTAAAGATATATATGATGCAATTGAAGAGACTGATCCAACAATTAAGTCTTTTCTAGCGCTGGATAAAGAAAATGCAATCAAAAAAGCGCAAGAATTGGATGAATTACAAGCAAAAGATCAAATGGATGGCAAATTATTTGGTATTCCAATGGGTATAAAAGATAACATTATTACAAACGGATTAGAAACAACATGTGCAAGTAAAATGTTAGAAGGTTTTGTGCCAATTTACGAATCTACTGTAATGGAAAAACTACATAAAGAGAATGCCGTTTTAATCGGTAAATTAAACATGGATGAGTTTGCAATGGGTGGTTCAACAGAAACATCTTATTTCAAAAAAACAGTTAACCCATTTGACCATAAAGCAGTACCAGGTGGTTCATCAGGTGGATCTGCAGCAGCAGTTGCAGCTGGCTTAGTACCATTTAGCTTAGGTTCAGACACAGGTGGTTCAATTAGACAACCGGCTGCATATTGTGGCGTTGTCGGTATGAAACCAACATACGGTCGTGTATCTCGATTTGGATTAGTTGCTTTTGCATCTTCATTAGACCAAATTGGTCCATTGACTCGAAATGTAAAAGATAATGCAATCGTATTAGAAGCTATTTCTGGTGCAGATGTTAATGACTCTACAAGTGCACCAGTTGATGATGTAGACTTTACATCTGAAATTGGTAAAGATATTAAAGGATTAAAAGTTGCATTACCTAAAGAATACTTAGGTGAAGGTGTAGCTGATGACGTAAAAGAAGCAGTTCAAAACGCTGTAGAAACTTTAAAATCTTTAGGTGCTGTCGTTGAGGAAGTATCATTGCCAAATACTAAATTTGGTATTCCATCATATTACGTGATTGCATCATCAGAAGCTTCGTCAAACCTTTCTCGTTTTGACGGAATTCGTTATGGTTATCATTCTAAAGAAGCTCATTCATTAGAAGAATTATATAAAATGTCAAGATCTGAAGGTTTCGGTAAAGAAGTAAAACGTCGTATTTTCTTAGGTACATTTGCATTAAGTTCAGGTTACTATGATGCTTACTATAAAAAATCTCAAAAAGTTAGAACATTGATTAAAAATGACTTTGATAAAGTATTCGAAAATTATGATGTAGTAGTTGGTCCAACAGCGCCTACAACTGCGTTTAATTTAGGTGAAGAAATTGATGATCCATTAACAATGTATGCCAATGATTTATTAACAACACCAGTAAACTTAGCTGGATTACCTGGTATTTCTGTTCCTTGTGGACAATCAAATGGCCGACCAATCGGTTTACAGTTCATTGGTAAACCATTCGATGAAAAAACGTTATATCGTGTCGCTTATCAATATGAAACACAATACAATTTACATGACGTTTATGAAAAATTATAAGGAGTGGAAATCATGCATTTTGAAACAGTTATAGGACTTGAAGTTCACGTAGAGTTAAAAACGGACTCAAAAATGTTTTCTCCATCACCAGCGCATTTTGGAGCAGAACCTAACTCAAATACAAATGTTATCGACTTAGCATATCCAGGTGTCTTACCAGTTGTTAATAAGCGTGCAGTAGACTGGGCAATGCGTGCTGCAATGGCACTAAATATGGAAATCGCAACAGAATCTAAGTTTGACCGTAAGAACTATTTCTATCCAGATAATCCAAAAGCATATCAAATTTCTCAATTTGATCAACCAATTGGTGAAAATGGATATATCGATATCGAAGTCGACGGTGAAACAAAACGAATCGGTATTACTCGTCTTCACATGGAAGAAGATGCTGGTAAGTCAACACATAAAGGTGAGTATTCATTAGTTGACTTGAACCGTCAAGGTACACCGCTAATTGAAATCGTATCTGAACCAGATATTCGTTCACCTAAAGAAGCATATGCATATTTAGAAAAATTACGTTCAATTATTCAATACACTGGTGTATCAGACGTTAAGATGGAAGAGGGATCTTTACGTTGTGATGCTAACATCTCTTTACGTCCATATGGTCAAGAAAAATTTGGTACTAAAGCCGAATTGAAAAACTTAAACTCATTTAACTATGTACGTAAAGGTTTAGAATATGAAGAAAAACGCCAAGAAGAAGAATTGTTAAATGGTGGAGAAATCGGACAAGAAACACGTCGATTTGATGAATCAACAGGTAAAACAATTTTAATGCGTGTTAAAGAAGGTTCTGATGATTACCGTTACTTCCCAGAGCCTGACATTGTACCTTTATATATTGATGATGCTTGGAAAGAGCGTGTTCGTCAGACAATTCCTGAATTACCAGATGAGCGTAAGGCTAAGTATGTAAATGAATTAGGTTTACCTGCATACGATGCACACGTATTAACTTTGACTAAAGAAATGTCAGATTTCTTTGAATCAACAATTGAACACGGTGCAGATGTTAAATTAACATCTAACTGGTTAATGGGTGGCGTAAACGAATATTTAAATAAAAATCAAGTAGAATTATTAGATACTAAATTAACACCAGAAAATTTAGCAGGTATGATTAAACTTATCGAAGACGGAACAATGAGCAGTAAAATTGCGAAGAAAGTCTTCCCAGAGTTAGCAGCTAAAGGTGGTAATGCTAAACAGATTATGGAAGATAATGGCTTAGTTCAAATTTCTGATGAAGCAACACTTCTAAAATTTGTAAATGAAGCATTAGACAATAACGAACAATCAGTTGAAGATTACAAAAATGGTAAAGGCAAAGCTATGGGCTTCTTAGTTGGTCAAATTATGAAAGCGTCTAAAGGTCAAGCTAATCCACAATTAGTAAATCAACTATTAAAACAAGAATTAGATAAAAGATAATTTAAATCATCAAACTATGAAGATTTAAAAAATAAACCCTTGATTGCTGACTTAGATGCAATCGAGGGTTTATTTATATCTATAGAAGTCATATTACTTTTAACTTTATTCATTGTACATGTTAATGGTAAAAATATTAATTTTATTAATGCGTTAGCTTTAATTATATTAAGGCAAACTGTATAATAAAAAGGTATAAAACATTTTTGTATAAAGACAACATTATATTTACAACATCATTTTAAAGGTAAAATAGCATAACTGACGAAGTCTATATAATGAAGAACGGCAAAAAATGCTGAATAAATAACAAGCTTTGTACATATTGAGATAGTATTTGTTTAAGATACAAGTTGGTCTTTAACGATATTAAGAATGATGAAATAAGACTGAGCCTGGGTCATAAATTCAATGTCCTAGGCACTACAATGTTATATTGGCAGTAGTTGACTGAAAGAAAATACGCTTGTAACAAGCTTTTTTCAATTCTAGTGGGGCCCCAACATAGAAGCTGACTTTCTGTCAGCTTACAATAATGTGCAAGTTGGCGGGGCCCCAACATAGAAGCTGACTTTCTGTCAGCTTACAATAATGTGCAAGTTGGGGTAGAACGAAATAAATTTTGTTAAATATTATTTCTGTCCCACTCCCTATTAGACGAAACAAAGATGAAGTTAAAATATATGAATTTTAAGTAGAGGGATAAGATATGAGGAAACGTGCTAGAATCATTTATAACCCGACATCAGGTAAAGAGCTATTTAAAAGAGAATTACCTGATGCCTTAATAAAATTAGAAAAAGCGGGATATGAAACGAGTGCATATGCAACCGAGAAAATAGGTGATGC
Source organism: Staphylococcus sp. MZ3 (assembly GCF_018622755.1). Classification (NCBI taxonomy): domain Bacteria; kingdom Bacillati; phylum Bacillota; class Bacilli; order Caryophanales; family Staphylococcaceae; genus Staphylococcus; species Staphylococcus sp. MZ3. The sequence goes on along the minus strand of NZ_CP076026.1, from coordinate 2,018,865 downwards.
CACACTTGAAGCAGAAAGAGCTATGCATGAAAATTATGATGTATTAATCGCTGCAGGTGGTGATGGAACATTAAATGAAGTAGTTAATGGTATCGCAGAAAAGCCTAATCGTCCTAAGCTAGGTGTCATTCCTATGGGTACTGTTAATGACTTTGGACGTGCATTGCATATACCTAATGACATCATGGGGGCACTTGATGTCATCATTGAAGGTCATTCTACTAAAGTAGATATTGGTAAAATGAATAATCGATACTTTATTAATTTAGCTGCAGGCGGACAATTGACGCAAGTCTCTTATGAAACACCGAGTAAATTGAAATCTATTGTTGGTCCATTTGCTTATTACATCAAAGGTTTCGAAATGTTACCTCAAATGAAAGCTGTAGATTTAAGAATTGAATATGATGGTAATGTTTTCCAAGGAGAAGCATTATTATTCTTTTTAGGTTTAACAAATTCAATGGCAGGATTTGAAAAATTAGTGCCGGACGCTAAGTTAGATGACGGCTATTTTACGTTAATTATAGTTGAAAAATCAAACCTTGCAGAACTTGGTCATATTATGACTTTAGCTTCAAGAGGAGAACATACTAAGCATCCTAAAGTTATTTATGAAAAAGCAAAGGCAATTAATATTTCATCATTCACAGACTTACAACTAAATGTAGATGGAGAATATGGTGGTAAATTACCAGCGAATTTCTTAAATCTAGAACGTCATATAGATGTCTTTGCACCTAATGATATTGTAAATGAAGAGTTAATAAATAATGATCATGTTGATGACAATTTAATCGAAGAATAAACAGAAATAGTGAAATATATAATGGCAGGTTAGGAAGCGCATAATTTTGTTCCTAACCTGTTCATTTTGGAGGTAAAATTTTGCAAGCAATAGCTAAAAATGACATAAAAACGGGAACAGTTGTTGATTTAACGCATGAAGGCCATGGTGTCGTAAAAATAGATCGCTTTCCTATTTTCATACCACAAGCTTTAATTAATGAACAAATTGAATATAAAATTATCAAAGTAAAAAAGAACTTTGCGATAGGTAAGTTGCTTAATATAAATACGAGAAGTGAGAATCGTGTTGCACCGCCATGTATATATTATGAACGTTGTGGTGGGTGCCAACTTCAACACTTATCATACGAAGCACAACTTGAAATGAAAAAGGAACAAGTGATTAATTTGTTTCAGCGAAAAGCGCATTTTGATAATTCTAAGATTAACGATACAGTTGGCATGACAGATCCTTGGAGATATCGAAACAAGTCCCAGATTCCAGTTGGTAAGAATGAACAGAATGAAGTTATTATGGGCTTTTATCGTCAAAGAAGCCATGACATTATTGACATGGAAAGTTGTTTAATACAAGATTCACAACATCAAGAAGTGATGAATGAAGTTAAATCTATTTTAAAAGATTTAAATGTAAGTATTTATCAAGAACAATTGAAAAAAGGTTTAATGAGACATTTGGTTGTAAGAACAGGATATCATACAGACGAAATGATGATTATTTTTGTAACTAATGGTAAAAAGTGGCCACAAAAAAATGCTGTTGTTGAGAAGATATTAGATGCATTTCCTAATGTGACAAGCATTAAACAAAACATTAATGATAGCCACTCTAATGTTATTATGGGACGTCAATCTATAACGCTATATGGTAAAGATACAATTATTGATCAATTAACAGATAGTACATTTAAAATAAGTGATCAGTCATTCTACCAAATTAATTCTGAACAAACAGAGAAATTATATAATAAAGCAATTCAATATGCGCAATTGACAGGTAATGAAGTTGTATTAGATACCTATTGTGGTATTGGAACAATAGGGCTATATATGGCACCACATGCAAAACATGTATACGGTGTTGAAGTAGTACCTTCTGCAATTGAAGACGCACAACAAAATGCGACTATAAACCAATGCAATAATACAACTTTTGTCTGTGGGAAAGCTGAAGAAGTTATTTTACAATGGAAAGCACAAGGGATTAAACCAGATGTTGTAATGGTTGATCCGCCAAGAAAGGGCTGTGACGAAACGTTTATTCAGACTTTGCTTACATTAGAACCTAAGCGTATTGTCTATATTTCATGTAATCCCGCAACACAGCAACGTGATGCATTATTATTAGCTGAAAAATATCAACTTGAAGAGGTAACACCGGTAGATATGTTTCCACAAACAACACATGTTGAGACAGTGGCATTATTCAATTTGAAATAGCGCACATGATTTGAGATAAAATTTCGCCTTAATAAGTGAAGAAAGAAGTCGTACATTAAAATTTTATTACAGCCAATTTACTTTCTTGATATGAACTTTTTAAATTAAATGTGACATTGTATACTATATTTAAAGAAGAATAAGAATGTCATGATCGGGAGGGTTGGTAATGCATAAAATTGATTTAACGACAAATAATTTTCAAATGCGAAGGTTTATTATCTTGCAACTTGTTATTGCGTTATTCGTGATTTTATTTACGTATAAGTAGGCGTTAGGTGTCACAGCGGTTGTCGATCAAAATATCATCATCAATCTTGTATATGGGTTTGCTGGATTCATTATTTTATTGATTTTACATGAACTTATCCATAGAGCATTATTTCTTTTATTTAAAAAAGATAGCAAACCTATGTTTAATATAAAAAAAGACAGAATCTTATTCCAAACAGCAGATGCTTGCTTCAACAAATGGCAATTCTCAATTATTATGCTGTCACCACTATTCCTATTAAGTACTGGCTTGCTTATTTTAATTAAGGTATTTGGTTATTCATCACTTATTTTTATGTTTAGTATGCATACTGCTTATTGCTTTATAGATATTCTGCTTGTTGCATTAACAATATCTAGTAGTTTTAAATATGTTCAACAAGATGAAGATAGTATTTATTTGTATCATCAAAAGCCGACTCAATAATAAATTTTAATATGATGATACCAACAAAATGAATTTGCTTGAATTATTTCAGATTACCTATGTTTTCTTACTCAATCGTCTTCATCATCATGCTTAAATAGCAATTGATTTTATAACAACTTGTAGTTATCTCAATATAGTTATCGCTAAGTGCAAGATTTATGTAAAAAAATCGTACACAGCGTATAATTATGTTGAGATATTTTTGTGCGTTATAAAAGTAAAAATTAGTAGGGAGGTGAGCACTTGACTGAGAGACGAATTATTCATATAGATATGGACTATTTTTTTGCACAAGTCGAAATGAGAGATAACCCCAAATTGAAAGGGAAACCAGTCATTGTTGGTGGTAAAGCAAGCAGTAGGGGTGTTGTCTCTACGGCATCCTATGAAGCACGAAAATACGGCGTCCATTCAGCAATGCCTATGTCACAAGCGCATAAATTATGTCCAAATGGATACTTTGTCACAAGTAATTTTGGTGCTTACCGAGAAACATCTGCGCAGATTATGTCTATTTTCCGAAGTTATACAGATAAGGTAGAACCGATGTCATTGGATGAAGCGTATTTAGATATTACAGAATTAGTGAAACCAGACCTTCCTGCTTCGAAAATTGCTCAGTATATTAGAAAAGATATTCTAGAGCAGACACATTTAACAGCATCTGCAGGTGTTTCTTATAACAAATTTTTAGCTAAATTAGCGAGTGGTATGAATAAACCTGATGGTATGACTGTGATTGATTATCAAAATGTCCATGATATTTTGATGACATTGGATATTGGAGATTTTCCAGGCGTAGGTAAAGCTTCCAAAAAAGTAATGCATGATAATGGTATTTTTAACGGTAGAGATTTATATGAGAAAACGGAATTTGAATTAATACGTTTGTTTGGAAAAAGAGGTCGGGGTTTATATAACAAGGCACGCGGTATTGACCATAGTGAAGTGAAATCATCAAGAGTAAGAAAATCAGTAGGGACTGAACGCACATTTGCAACAGACGTGAATGATGATGAAGAGATTTTAAGAAAAGTATGGGAATTGTCAGGTAAAACAGCTGAACGTCTAAATAAATTACAGAAGTCAGCTAAAACTGTAACGGTTAAAATTAAAACTTATCAATTTGAAACGCTATCTAAACAGATGAGTTTAAGAGATTCGGTTAGTTCTGAAGAAGATATTTATAATATTGCATATTTACTTTATAACGATTTAAAAGACCCTGATGTACCAATTCGACTTATTGGTGTCACTGTAGGTAATTTAGAACAATCAACTTATAAAAATATGACGATATATGACTTTATATAAAATAAAGCTCCCTGCAAAGTTTACATTTTTACAATGCTTACTTTGAAGGGAGTATTTTATTTAGTCCTAGCCTTTATCTTTTAGATTTTTACCATAAATATTAGTTACATATGTTAAATTTTCATAATTTTTCAGTAGCCTAAAAGTAATCATTGCGCATGCTTTGGCATCATTCAATGCATCATGATGACCATGAAAATCTAATTGATAAAACTCCATCATATGTTTTAAACCGTATCGATACGAATCAACGGTTCTTTTAGCAAGTTGATAACTACAAAAGTAAGTTAAATTTGGAGTTGGTAAACCAATATTTTGAATGCTTTGATGTAAGACGTTCATATCAAATGCCGCGTTATGTGCGACAACAGGTAAATCTGCAATAAATTGCATCATATATGGAAATACGTAGTCAAACGTAGGTGCATTTTCAACATCTTCTGGTTGTATGCCATGAACTTTAATATTTTGTTGTGAAAAATAGTCTTGCGGATTCACAAGAGTATGAAATGTTTCTGTTATTTGACTATCAATGACTTTAACCATTCCGACAGAACAAATACTTGTACGTTTACCATTTGCTGTTTCAAAATCAAGTGCAACAAACGCATCTTGTATCATGTAGTCAATCCTTTCAATTAATTAAATGTATATATTAATAGACTTTTAGTCATTTGCTTACAAACGATACATAATATTATACGTGAAGGTATAACGTGAAATCTATCATTTGGATGTAACTCTGATTAAAAAGTAAATGATGATATGCTTTAAAATCGGTCAAATTAATTCAACATCAAATTTAGAGTTATTAACATTAGTAGTTTAAAAAATAAATGACTAAAAATACAATAATTAGCCTTGAAAATGAAAAAACGCAGATCAATGATTCAGAAAATGAATCTAGTGATCTCCGTAAAGCAAAATAATATAGACATTGGGTTATTGTAAGTGACCCAAATGCCTATCATGTCGTATGATATTTATCTGTCTATTGTAGTGATGTTTAATTATTCTTCGTCGAATGTACGAGCGCCAAGTTCTTTTTCGTAAAGATATAATGCATTGCTGTCATCGCCGATACGAGTTAAATAATTGATGTGAGTTTCAAACATTGATTCTTCTTCGACTTGTTCATCTAAGAACCAGTTTAAGAATGAGATAGTTGCATAATCTTTATCTTGACGAGCGATTTCAGATAAGTTATAGAAACGTCTTGTTACTTCTTGTTCTTGAGATAAGCTGTCTTTGAAAGTTTCTAGTATGCTTGAAAAGTCAATTTTTGGTGCTGAAACTGCTCTGAATTCTGCATGTGCACCTCTGTCGTTAATATAGTTATAAATCTTTTGTCCATGGAAACGTTCTTCTTTAGCTTGTTGAATGAAGAAGTTTGCAAATCCTTCGTACGATTCTTTATCACAGTATGCTGCCATTGCCATATATGCGTGTGCTGCAAAGTACTCATGGTTCATTTGATCATTTAATGCTTCTAATAAATTTTTACTTAACATTTTGATACACCTCTTATTTGTAAATTAAAATTACTATGAATTAAACTTAGTATAACAAACTCATTCTCAATTGTAAATAATAATAATTATAATTTAACACCTTATTTTAGCACTCTAATTGAGAAAATGTATCATTTAGCGATATTTAATTGAGAATAAATATCATTTTTAATTATCTAAATGAGAATGATTATAATTTAGAAACACTGTATCAATTTGTGATTGAGAAACTTTTTTGAAGTTGCCTTGTCATGTTATAATGATGCGAGTGGAAATTTGAGGAGGAAACACATGAGACAGTGGACGGCAATCCATCTAGCGAAATTGGCGCGTAAAGCAAGTAGAGCAGTAGGTAAAAGAGGAACAGATTTACCTGGACAAATCGCTAGAAAAGTGGATACAGATATATTAAGAAAATTAGCAGAGCAAGTTGATGATATTGTATTTATCAGTGGAACAAATGGTAAAACAACGACTTCAAACTTAATTGGACATACTTTAAAAGCAAATAATATTCAAATTATACACAATAATGAAGGTGCTAATATGGCTGCAGGTATAACTTCTGCATTCATCATGCAATCAACACCTAAGACTAAAATTGCGGTAATCGAAATTGATGAAGGTTCGATTCCACGTGTGTTAAAAGAAGTTACACCTTCAATGATGGTATTTACTAATTTCTTTAGAGATCAAATGGATCGCTTCGGTGAAATTGATATTATGGTTAATAACATTGCAGAGACAATTAGTAATAAAGGCATCAAATTATTGCTAAATGCTGATGATCCATTTGTGAGTCGTTTGAAAATCGCAAGTGATACGATTGTGTACTATGGTATGAAAGCACATGCCCATGAATTTGAACAAAGTACGATGAATGAAAGTAGATATTGTCCAAACTGTGGTCGCTTATTGCAATACGATTATATTCATTATAATCAAATTGGTCATTATCACTGTCAGTGTGGTTTCAAACGAGAGCAAGCAAAATATGAAATATCAAGTTTTGATGTGGCACCGTTTTTACATTTAAATATCAATGATGAAAAATATGATATGAAAATTGCAGGTGACTTTAACGCTTATAACGCGTTAGCAGCATATTCAGTTTTAAGAGAGCTTGGGTTAAATGAACAAACAATTAAAAATGGCTTTGAAACGTATACATCAGACAATGGTCGTATGCAGTACTTTAAAAAAGAACGAAAAGAAGCGATGATCAATTTAGCTAAAAACCCTGCAGGAATGAATGCAAGTTTATCAGTTGGTGAACAATTAGAAGGCGAAAAAGTGTATGTTATTTCGCTAAATGATAACGCTGCAGATGGTCGAGATACTTCATGGATTTATGATGCAGATTTTGAAAAATTATCTAAGCAACAAATTGAAGCTATCATCGTGACAGGTACACGAGCAGAAGAACTTCAATTGCGATTGAAGTTAGCAGAGGTTGAAGTACCAATTATAGTTGAGCGTGATATTTATAAAGCAACGGCAAAGACTATGGATTATAAAGGTTTCACAGTTGCAATACCAAACTATACATCATTAGCGCCTATGCTTGAACAATTAAACCGTTCGTTTGAAGGAGGTCAATCATAATATGCATGAATTGACTATTTATCATTTTATGTCAGATAAATTGAATTTATACAGTGATATAGGAAATATTATTGCTTTAAGACAACGTGCTAAAAAACGAAATATTAAAGTTAATGTCGTAGAAATCAATGAAACAGAAGGTATTACCTTTGATGAATGTGATATTTTCTTTATCGGTGGTGGAAGTGATAGAGAACAAGCATTAGCAACAAAAGAATTAAGTAAAATTAAGACACCACTTAAAGAAGCGATTGAAGATGGTATGCCGGGATTAACAATTTGTGGAGGCTATCAATTTTTAGGAAAAAAATATATCACGCCTGATGGTACAGAATTAGAAGGGTTAGGTATTTTAGATTTTTATACTGAATCAAAGACAAACCGATTAACAGGAGATATTGTTATCGAAAGTGATACTTTTGGAACTATTGTAGGTTTTGAAAATCACGGTGGTAGAACATATCATGATTTCGGTACACTTGGTCATGTTACTTTTGGTTATGGTAATAATGATGAAGATAAAAAAGAAGGCATTCATTATAAAAATTTATTAGGTACTTATTTACACGGACCAATTTTACCTAAAAATTACGAAATCACTGATTATCTGTTAGAAAAAGCTTGTGAACGTAAGGGTATTCCGTTTGAGCCTAAAGAAATAGATAATGAAGCGGAAATACAAGCGAAACAAGTATTAATAGACAGAGCAAATAGACAGAAGAAATCTCGTTAACTCTGAATATCGCATCAATGGATTTAATATTGATAAACGATGAAGTTTAGTAATTAATCATATATGTATAAACACACACATTATTTTGGATGGAAACAACCAAATTGATGTGTGTTTTTTTGTTCTAGTGAATAATTATTATACAATGAGTATCTATCCTAGAATTATCAATAGTAATGGTGATTATGCAACATGAAAAAATGAATGATGAAAGGAATTTGACGATGAAGCCCACTAAAGTGATTTTAAGAGATGCATCTTATTTACATAGCAAAACATCGATAACATTTATTTTAAAAGATGTAGTTATCGAAGAAGATAATAAAATTTATTATTTCGACACTAGTGCAACTTTCGAAGATCAAGAAGTTAAATTTGAATTTGCACTTTTTGATAGTGACATGGACAATTTGAAACATATGGATTACGACAATCCTGTTACCGAAATATATTTTATAGAACCTGATTTACATTTTACGATTATTGATTTTAATCAAGAACTGCTTTGTATTTATATTGATTTTGATTCTGGTTTAAGGCATTCAAACATGGCAACAGAATCTGGTATTTCATTAAGGATAAATGTTGCTAAATCAGATTTTACTAAATTTATTAATGAATTAGCCTCTTTACATTAATGATTTAAATCTGATACATAATTACAATCAAAAAAGACAGCCACATCCCTCCGTAGTTTAGGCGTGTGGCTATATTTGAGTCTGAATATTTATGCTTGTAATTTTAAAAAGGGACATGCTATATACGATAAAAAGAGGCGGGGACATAAATCAATGTTCTATGCTCTACGAAGTTATATTGGCAGTAGTTGACTGAACGAAAATGCGCTTGTAACAAGCTTTTTTCAATTCTAGTCAGGGGCCCCAACAAAGAGAAATTGGATTCCCAATTTCTACAGACAATGCAAGTTGGGGTGTGGGCCCCAACAAAGAGAAATTGGATTCCCAATTTCTACAGACAATGCAAGTTGGGGTGTGGGCCCCAACACAGAGAATTTCGAAAAGAAATTCTACAGGCAATGCGAGTTGGGGTGGGACGACGAAATAAATTTTACGAAAATATCATTTCTGTCCCACTCCCATGGTGCCAATTAGCATAAGGTACTTAAATTAAGCATATCTGCTGTCTAGCAGTCGATAAATCATTAGAACTTCGTATAGTATATGACTTTTAATTTGATTTTCACCACTAATTTCAAGTGCTTTTATTGTCGAACGTAAAGTTTCTACAGAATTATCTTCTCTCTTAAAAGAACCATCATAAAATATATCTTTGATGCTACTACTAATTTTTAGCAATGCCATTTTTTCGTCACCTGAAAAGTTAACACGAGTATTTTTAGGCAAGTAAATGATATTTGATAAATGAGTGATAAACAAACGATTCGTATATGCACGTTTAGTTAATTGATTGAGTAATTTCCAATCACATTCTTTTTTCTTATGATAGCTTAATTCATCACGTTGATAACTTATTAACGTTTCAACTTGATTGTTTAAATTGAAAATATTTTTATATGCTTTTTCACTTTTATCAGATTGCAGTCTTGATAAGATAAGTTCTTGGCAGCGATTGTAAAATAATTTATACATCAAGGCATCTGTCTTACTTAATTTTTCTTCGACCTGACCATAATACTTAGGTGGAAACACCATGAAGTTAATTAAACCTGATGTCACGAGTCCAATAATTGCTGTCAATGTTCGAGACAAAAAGTTGAATATGTAGGCATCATGAATACCTGGAATCATAGCTAATGATGTTAGTACAGCGACATTCGTACCAACTTGCAATTTGAGTTTTGTACAGAATAAAATCGTGAACGTTGCACTCAATGCATATGTAAAAGGTGATTGATCGCCGAATAAATATGTAAATAATACTGCAAAGCCTGCACCAATTACCGTAGCAGGTAATCTACGATAACCTTTAATAAGTGATGCCTTGGCAGTTGGTTCAATTGTGACTACAGCTGTTAAAATGGCATAGATGGGTGTTAAATCTAGTGCCATACAAAAGACAGCTGTTAAAAAAATGGCAATACCAGTTTTAATTGTTCTGGCACCAATTAAATGTTTATACCATTGATCGTTCATTTTTTAACCTCTAATCATCGTAAAATCTTAGCGAGCGCTTTATAATAATAGTATCGTACATTGGAAAAGTTCATGTATGTAAAATATTTGAAATAATCATACTTAAGCATTACTTTGATTTTCATATACATTAATCAAAGTTCTGGGCTCCACAATGTTATATTGTTAGTAGTTGACTGAAATAAAATGCACTTGTAACAAGCATTTTTCAATTATAGTCCGGGGCCCCAACACAGAAGCTGACGAAAAGTCAGCTTACAATAATGTGCAAGTTGGGGTGTGGGCCCCAACAAAGAGAATTTCAAAAAAGAAATTCTACAGGCAATGCAGGTTGGCGGGGCCCCAACATAGAGAAATTGGATCTACAATTTCTACAGGCAATGCAAGTTGGGGTACAACGATAAAGAAATATTTTTTCTTTATCACACTATGTCTCACTCACTTTCCAAAATACTAAAGTAACATCTTTAGTATATCAAAGAATTTTTGCTATAATAAGTTATAATTATATAAAAAAGGAACGGGATAAAATGATTGTAAAAACAGAAGAAGAATTACAAGCGTTAAAAGAAATTGGATACATATGCGCTAAAGTGCGCAATACAATGCAAGCTGCAACCAAACCAGGTATCACTACGAAAGAGCTTGATAATATTGCGAAAGAGTTATTTGAAGAATACGGTGCTATTTCTGCGCCAATTCATGATGAAAATTTTCCTGGTCAAACGTGTATTAGTGTCAATGAAGAGGTGGCACATGGGATTCCAAGTAAGCGTGTCATTCGTGAAGGAGATTTAGTAAATATTGATGTATCGGCTTTGAAGAATGGCTATTATGCAGATACAGGCATTTCATTTGTCGTTGGAGAATCAGATGATCCAATGAAACAAAAAGTATGTGACGTAGCAACGATGGCATTTGAGAATGCAATTGCAAAAGTAAAACCGGGTACTAAGTTAAGTAACATTGGTAAAGCGGTGCATAATACAGCTAGACAAAATGATTTGAAAGTCATTAAAAACTTAACAGGTCATGGTGTTGGTTTATCATTACATGAAGCACCAGCACATGTACTTAATTACTTTGATCCAAAAGACAAAACATTATTAACTGAAGGTATGGTATTAGCTATTGAACCGTTTATCTCATCAAATGCATCATTTGTTACAGAAGGTAAAAATGAATGGGCTTTTGAAACGAGCGATAAAAGTTTTGTTGCTCAAATTGAGCATACGGTTATCGTGACTAAGGATGGTCCGATTTTAACGACAAAAATTGAAGAAGAATAGTTCAACATATACTAAGACTAAAGTATGAACATCATTTAGTTCCGGAGCCTATTCATATTGGTTTCGGAACTGTTTTATAATAATTAAGAACACAATCAATGCGTCATTTCAAAAATATGTTGTAATAAAGTAGTTTTTAAGCAAACATATCATCGACATCAACGAAGATACATAGCGCATTTGGTATTTTAAAACTTATTATAAAAGGTGATAGTTATGAACTATGTTGAACGTTATATTGAACAGTTTTTGAGAGCAACAGTAAGAAATAATATCAAGCACTACCTTTTAATGCTAGATGAAAAAATGAAAAATTTAGATGATTATATGCGTTATTTAATTACTAAAAAAGAACAACTTAGCAAGTTAATTGACAGTCTAATGCTAACATTAGAAAATAAATATATTGATATTGCTGAAGCATTTCAAATTCAATGTGCAAGAGAAATCAATAATCAAGAAATTGAAAATATTAAATCAGAGTTGAATAAAGTTGAAGCATATTATGCACAAATTGAAACTCAAATTCAACAAACTTCAACTGAAAAAATAGCAACAGAAAAAACATCGTATCTAATAAATTATATGAACGCTGTGGCATAGAAAGGCGGCGAAACATGACACACAAATATATATCAACGCAAATGTTGATTATTTTTACTGCATTAATGATTATTGCCAATTTTTACTACATATTTTTTGAAAAAATTGGCTTTTTACTCGTTCTATTATTGGGATGTGTATTAGTTTATGTAGGATATCTTTATTTTCATAAAATACGTGGCCTTTTAGCGTTTTGGATAGGCGCGCTATTAATTGCATTCACATTATTGTCTAATAAGTATACAATCATCATCTTGTTCGTCTTTTTATTACTACTTATTGTGCGTTATTTAATACACAAATTTAAACCAAAAAAAGTAGTTGCGACGGATGAGGTTATGACTTCACCATCTTTTATTAAACAAAAATGGTTTGGTGAGCAACGTACACCAGTTTATGTATATAAGTGGGAAGATGTCCAAATTCAACATGGAATTGGCGACCTACATATTGACTTAACAAAAGCTGCAAATATTAAGGAAAATAATACCATTGTTGTTAGACACATTTTAGGTAAAGTGCAGGTTATATTGCCGGTTAATTACAATATTAATTTACATGTAGCTGCTTTTTATGGAAGTACTTACGTGAATGAAAAATCATATAAAGTTGAAAATAACAATATTCATATTGAAGAAATGATGAAACCGGATAACTATACAGTTAATATCTACGTATCAACGTTTATCGGAGACGTAGAGGTGATTTATCGATGAACCATTACATTAGAACAATTGGTTCAATGCTCATCTTAGTATATAGCATGCTAGCTGCATTTCTGTTCATCGATAAAGTTTTTGTAAATATCATCTATTTTCAAGGTATGTTTTATACACAAATATTCGGAATACCAGTCTTTTTATTTTTAAATCTCATCATCATATTATTGTGTATTATTGTTGGTTCGGTACTCGCTTACAAAATCAATCAGCAAAATGATTGGATTAAGACGCAAATTGAGCGTTCAATGGAAGGCGAAACAGTTGGCATTAATGATCAAAATATAGAAATATATAGTGAAACGTTAGATTTATACCATACACTCGTACCTTTAAATCAAGAATTGCATAAGTTGCGACTTAAAACTCAAAACTTAACCAATGAAAATTATAATATTAATGATGTGAAAGTTAAAAAGATTATTGAAGATGAACGTCAAAGACTAGCACGAGAACTTCACGATTCTGTTAGTCAGCAACTTTTTGCGGCAAGTATGATGCTATCTGCTATCAAAGAAACGAAGTTAGAACCACCATTAGACCAACAAATTCCTATTTTAGAGAAAATGGTTCAAGATTCGCAGTTAGAAATGCGTGCTTTGCTGTTACATTTAAGACCGCTTGGTTTAAAAGACAAATCTTTAGGTGAGGGTATTAAAGATTTAGTTATTGATTTACAAAAAAAAGTGCCGATGAAAGTTGTGCATGAAATACAAGATTTTAAAGTGCCTAAAGGTATTGAAGATCATTTGTTCAGAATTACACAGGAAGCAATTTCGAATACATTGCGTCATTCAAACGGTACAAAAGTGACAGTAGAATTGTTTAATAAAGACGATTATTTATTGTTGAGAATTCAAGACAATGGTAAAGGTTTTAATGTTGATGAAAAATTAGAACAAAGTTATGGACTTAAAAATATGCGTGAAAGAGCTTTGGAAATTGGTGCAACGTTCCATATTGTATCATTGCCAGATTCAGGTACACGTATCGAGGTGAAAGCACCTTTAAATAAGGAGGATTCGTATGACGATTAAAGTATTGTTTGTGGATGATCATGAAATGGTACGTATAGGAATTTCAAGTTATCTATCAACGCAAAGTGATATTGAAGTAGTTGGTGAAGGCGCTTCTGGTAAGGAAGCAATTGCCAAAGCCCATGAGTTGAAGCCAGATTTAATTTTAATGGATTTACTTATGGAAGACATGGATGGTGTAGAAGCGACGACTCAGATTAAAAAAGATTTACCGCAAATTAAAGTATTAATGTTAACTAGTTTTATTGAAGATAAAGAGGTATATCGTGCATTAGATGCAGGTGTCGATAGTTACATTTTAAAAACAACAAGTGCAAAAGATATCGCCGATGCAGTTCGTAAAACTTCTAGAGGAGAATCTGTTTTTGAACCGGAAGTTTTAGTGAAAATGCGTAACCGTATGAAAAAGCGCGCAGAGTTATATGAAATGCTTACAGAACGAGAAATGGAAATATTATTATTGATTGCGAAAGGTTACTCAAATCAAGAAATTGCTAGTGCATCGCATATTACTATTAAAACGGTTAAGACACATGTGAGTAACATTTTAAGTAAGTTAGAAGTGCAAGATAGAACACAAGCTGTCATCTATGCATTCCAACATAATTTAATTCAATAGTTCGTATTGAATTAAGAAAAGTTACTTACGCCAATCACAATATAACATCAAATAGACACCAAAAACAGAGGTCTTCGCAATCATTAGCGAAAACCTCTGTTTTGTTGGTGTTTAGTCTTTTTTAAGCTTATCAACGATTTTGTCTTTTATATTTTTATCATCTTCTGGATAGGTATCACTAGGATGTTCATCAACATGGTACGTACGTTGATGTGTTGCATTACTATCTTCATCATATTCGTATCTAGTGTTCTCATTATAATGATTTTTATTATTGTCATCATGTTCTAATGCTGCTTCTTCAGGTGTTTTACCTTTAATTACACTACGCTGATGAATGATTGCATTGATTTCAGCACCGACAATTATAATAAAACTTGTGATATATAACCATAGTAACAAAATGATGATACCCGCGATACTGCCATATGTTTTAGAATAGTTACCAAAATTTGAAATATACCAACCAAAACCAAATGAACCAGCTAACCAAATAATTGAAGTAAATACTGCACCTGGTAATACTGACTTAAGCTTCGTTTTAACGTTAGGTGCAACCGAATATAACACGATAAATACGATAAATATAATAATGATTGGTAACACAATTCTAATAAGGTTAAAAATCCATTTCACTTGTTCGTCAAATCCAAGTGGACCGAATAGGAAATGACTAATTACAGAACCAAGCGTTGGTAATGCTAGAGCAACTACAAACACAACGCCCATAACTACAGTGAAGACAACACTTAGTAGTTTTAATACGATTCCATTACGGCTATCTTCTACATCGTAAGCAACATTGAAAGAATTCATAATTGCAGTCATTCCATTTGAAGCTGACCAAATTGCTAAAATCAAACCGATAGATAATAAGCCACCACTGGAGTTTTGAGTTATATCACCAATTACACTCTTAATTAGAGTAGATGTTTCAGCGGGTGCATTGCTTAACATATTAGTAATTTGACTCTGCTTAATATTGAAAAATGGTAATAATGTTAATAGGAAAAGCAACATAGGGAACATAGCAAGTACGAAATGGTAAGTCATTTGTGCTGCTAGTCCTGAGGCATCATCTTTTCCTATGCGATAGATGAGATATGATAAGAAATTAGAGTCTTTCTTATATTTTGCAGGTTTATTTAATCTTGATAAGAAGAAAACCTGATCATCTTTTTTAGGTTTCTTAGATTGGAATTGTTGAGGTTCAATATATGTACGATCAACATCAATTTTGGGATTACTTTTATTTTTCTTTTTTGACTCCTCTTGTGCTTCCTTAACAGAATTAAGATATTTTGAAGAAGAGTGATCCTTTTTCGACATGTGCACTCCTTAACCTTTCTCTATGTAATGTTTTATAAAGTAACTATTAGTATTTATCCAATTATAAAAAAACTAAACAATGATATGCTTTAAAAATGATAATATTATAGAAATTAATTGATTTAAATCTTTCATAGGCTATTTTGATTTAAAATTAAAACAAAGGCAATACTGAAACAATGCAGTTTGGCCAATCATTGTATTATCATTTAATAATGATAACTATGAAAGGCGTACACCAAATTGTTAAGTATTGCCTTATAAAAACAAAATCATCTTAGCGTTGATTTTTTCTATTAACAAATGTTTCTTTCGCATCCTTTAATGAACGTTCTAATTCAGGATTATTACGACGAATTTCTTCAACAACATCTTTCCAGTATAAAACTTCGTCTTTAATCTTGCTGACTTTAGAAGGCTTACGAGTGCGGTTACCATTTTTTGCATCTTTAACTGATTGAACTAAAGCTTGACGTGTAGATTTATCAGCTAAACTAATTGCACCACCAATTACGGCACCAATTAAAATACCAGGAACAAATTTATTTTCCATAAAAAACTACCCCTCTTTCAAATTTGCATCTTTTACGATGTAGTCTATTAAATTATCACAAGATGATAATACCATGTCGTATACACCTTCAAAATTATTCGTGTAGTATGGATCTGGTACATCACTCTCTTCCATATTACTAAATTCTAACAATTTGAACAATTGTCCCTTAAGATTAGGATTGATAGATTTAATATTATCAACGTTACTTTGATCCATAGCCACAATGTAATCAAAATCATCTGTCGCTTCGAATAATTCACTAATCATGCCATCAAATGGAATATTGTGTTTGTTGAGAATTTTTTGTGTACCTTCATGAGGTGGCTCTCCTAAATTCCAGCTACCAGTACCTCTTGAATGTACTTTAATATCATGAATATTTCTGTCTTTAAGTCTTTGTCGCATGATTGCTTCTGCCATTGGAGAACGACATATATTGCCAAGACAGACAAATGCTACATCTACCATTTTGATTCCTCCAAACTATGTAGTTATATCCCCATTTTATAGCGACTTTAAACAATAAGAAAGCAGATTATATAAAATTCTATTAAAGTTTATTAAATTGTGATACTTTGATAACATAACTATTATTAGAGGTGAACATTGTGGCTATGACAAATGAAGAGAAAGTATTAGCTATTAGAGAGAAGTTAAATATTGTTAATCAAGGATTATTAGATCCTGAAAAATATAAAAATGCAAATGAAGAAGAATTAACAGATATATATGATTTTGTTCAATCAAGAGAAAGATTGTCGCCAAGTGAAGTGACAGCTATTGCTGACGCTTTAGGACAATTGCGACACGACTAGGAGTGGGAATTTTGACTAATTACAAAGAAAAGTTACAACAATACGCTGAACTATTAGTTAAGGTTGGTATGAATGTTCAACCAAAACAGCCAGTATTTATTAGATCATCAGTAGAAACATTAGAATTAACGCATTTAATTGTAGAAGAAGCATATCATTGTGGCGCTTCAGATGTACGTGTTGTATATAGCGATCCAACCTTAAAACGCTTAAAATTTGAAAATGAATCTGTGGAACATTTTGCTAATCATGAGATAAAATCATATGATGTTGAAGCGAGAATGGATTACGTTAAACGTGGCGCTGCTAATTTAGCACTTATTAGTGAAGATCCTGATTTAATGGATGGTATCGATAGCCAAAAATTACAAGCATTTCAACAACAAAACGCACGCGCATTTAAAGGATATATGGAAAGTGTACAAAAAAATCAATTTCCATGGGTCGTAGCTGCTTTTCCATCTAAAGCTTGGGCGAAGAGAGTATATCCTGAACTATCTGTAGAAGAAGCATATATTAAGTTTATTGACGAGGTATTTGATATTGTGCGAATTGATGGTAACGATCCAGTTGAAAATTGGCGTCAACACATCGCTAATTTAAGTGTTTACGCTCAAAAGTTACAACAAAAAAATTACCATGCGTTGCATTATGTATCTGAAGGTACTGATTTAACAGTAGGTTTAGCGAAAAATCATATCTGGGAAGATGCTACAAGTTATGTTAACGGCAAGGAACAAGCTTTTATTGCTAATATACCAACTGAAGAAGTATTTACAGCACCAGATCGAAATAGAGTAGATGGATATGTTACTAATAAATTGCCTTTAAGTTATAATGGAACGATTATCGATCAATTTAAATTGATGTTTAAAGATGGAGAAATTATTGATTTTTCAGCTGAAAAAGGTGAAGCGGTATTGAAAGATTTAATCAATACTGATGAAGGTTCAAGAAGATTAGGTGAAGTAGCATTAGTACCTGATGATTCACCGATATCAAATCGTAATACCATTTTTTACAATACTTTATTTGATGAAAATGCAGCATGTCATTTAGCGATTGGATCTGCTTACGCCTTTAATATTCAAGGTGGAACGGAAATGACTGTTGAGGAAAAGATTGCAAGCGGATTAAATGATTCAAATGTACATGTCGATTTCATGATTGGTAGTAGTGATTTGACTATTTATGGCATATTCGAAGATGGTTCAAAAGAACTAGTATTTGAAAATGGAAATTGGGCATCAACATTTTAATAAATGTTATTTTGAGGTGCTGAGTAGGAAATGAAACATGTATTTAAAGGTCAAATACGTGATTAAAGTATAGATTGGGAGATAAAATAATGACAAATCAGGACAGACCAATGAAATCTATGTCAGAATCAAAATGTTATAAAAATAGACAAGTTTTCCCTCAAGATACGAATCACCATCATACAATGTTTGGTGGTACATTGATGGCTAATATTGATGAAATTGCAGCAATCACAGCTATGAAACATGCTGGTGCGCAAGTAGTTACCGCATCTACAGACTCAGTAGATTTCTTAAAGCCGATTAAAACAGGGGACATATTACAATACGTAGCGATGGTTTCATACGCTGGGACTAGTTCAATGGAAGTGGTCGTTCAAATTAGAATTGACGATGTATTTAATAACAAGCATGATTTAGCTGCATTAAGTTACCTAACATTTGTTGCGTTAGATGATGAAGGCAAACCTAAACATGTACCTGGTGTATATCCAGAAGATGATGTTGAAAAATGGTTTTATGATACAGCACCACAACGTGTTGAACGAAGAAAAGCACGTCGCATTGAAAGTAAACAAACAATTGAATATTTAGCTCAAGTGCAACATATTAGAGACTAAAAATATAAAGACAGATTGTTAAGGATGAATTGAACTGTTATGTTCGAATATTCCACCTACAATCTGTCTTTTTGATTATGCACGTTTATGCTTTTAGTTAAAATTTACCCCTTTTATTATAGACTATTAGTCCTATTAAATGACCTTTATTATTAAAGTAGAGTACTGCCAGCAATTAATTGTTTTTTATTTTATAATAGCATTAAAATATGCGGAGACTACTTATCGATAAAGTGCTTCTCCGCATAATTAAGAGTTTTTAAAATTGTATAATTTGTGGTTGTTTGTGCATATGACGCTCATTATCTTTAAAATCCATATTCGGATAGTACATATTTTTAACAAGAACATTTGGTCCTAAACAACTAAACTCGGAACAATGACAATTTAATGAATTAGCAAGATCAGAGGATAACCATTTATCAAATACATCTGTTAATTTATCTTTTTGTATATTCGAAATTGTACCTGTTTCATCTCCGAAATCAGTTACGATTACATTACCTGTAAATACATTGACATTTAAACGACTACGGCCATCCGGGTCATTTCTAGTCGTTACATTTTTAGCATTTCTTAAACGTGATAGTAACTTTTGATCTTCATCATCCTTTAAGCATGGAAACACAGGCAAAGTACCAAATAACATCCAAATATCTTCATCTCTGAAATCCAATATATCATGAATTGTCTTTTTCATTTCCGCTAGAGTTAACACATTTAATTGACTTGCAAAGTCAGCTGGATACATAGGGTGAATCTCGTGTCTGCTACATTTCATATCATGAACGACTTCTTGATGTATTTTTCGTAAATGTGGTAGCGTACTTTGATTGAGCATTGTTTCCGCAGATACAAACATTCCTTGTTCTGATAATGTACGTGCATTCGAAATCATTTGTTCATATAATTTTAACTTAGCTTTTAACGGTGGTTGCTTCTTCATTGCGCCAAAGCCAACATTTGCGAATTCATCAGTTGTTCCCCAGTTATGTGAGATATGCATAACATCGATATATTCAGCAATATCTAAATAACGATCTTGAGGCAATGTTAGGTTTGAATTCATTTGTGTATATATACCTCGATGATGTGCATACTTTAATAGAGGTTTAACAACATTTCTAATAGACTTTTTAGAAAACATTGGTTCGCCACCTGTAATTGACATCGTTCGCAGATTTGGAATTTCATCAAGTCTACGATAAATTAAGTCCATATCTAAAGGCTCGGGGTCGACAGTTTGTAAAGTATAACCAACTGCACAGTGGCTACAACGCATATTACAAAGATTTGTAGTTGTAAATTCGATGTTACTTAAAGTTAATTGGCCATGTTCTTTAACATCGTTATATGATTCCCATGGATCATTGTAAATGCTAACAGGTTGCTTCAATTTGACGCTATTCATCGTCTTAAACTTCCTTCTTTCTATTTGGTTCATATCGGTATGATACCACTTCGTATTATCACTCGTAACAAATTATCTCTTAATTTTAGTTAATTGAAA
Organism: Staphylococcus sp. MZ3; assembly: GCF_018622755.1. Taxonomy (NCBI): domain Bacteria; kingdom Bacillati; phylum Bacillota; class Bacilli; order Caryophanales; family Staphylococcaceae; genus Staphylococcus; species Staphylococcus sp. MZ3. Next base: position 1,998,279 of record NZ_CP076026.1, on the reverse strand, counting down.
AGGGGATTTTTAAAAGTCAAAATAATTTGAATGTCATAAATATAGCTAAGATTATATCGCTTTAACGCAATTTCTGTTAGGATAATAATGAAAAAGAAAACAAAAATAAAAGGAGTTAACTTTTTATGAATGAACAGCAAACAATCGAACAGATAAAAGCACGTTTAAATAAGTTTATTGAGGATATCGATCATGTAAATCCTGATGAAGTACGTGTTGAAGATATAGATGAATGGATTGGATTGTTAGATCAGCTTGAAGAAAAGGTTAAATTAGTATCTAAGTAAATGCCACATAAGATGTGTTAGAGTTAGATATCGCGATAGTCGCTTAATATTTTTTATATCTTGTATGTTTAATCACTGATTTACTTGTCTATAGTAATTATATCAATGATATATAGAAAGGTGATTTTCAATGACTAAAAAAGTAGCAATTATTCTAGCAAACGAATTTGAAGATATAGAATATTCAAGCCCTAAAGAGGCATTAGAGAATGCAGGCTTTAATACTGTAGTGATTGGAGATACTGCAAATAGTGAAGTTGTTGGTAAACACGGTGAAAAAGTTACTGTCGATGTAGGCATTGCAGAAGCTAAACCAGAAGATTATGATGCATTATTAATTCCTGGAGGATTTTCACCAGATCATTTACGTGGAGATACAGAAGGTCGATATGGCACATTTGCTAAATACTTTACTAAAAATGATGTACCAACATTTGCCATTTGTCATGGGCCACAAATACTAATAGATACAGACGATTTAAAAGGTCGTACGTTAACAGCAGTATTAAATGTACGCAAAGATTTATCAAATGCAGGCGCACATGTAGTTGATGAGTCAGTAGTTGTAGACAACAATATTGTAACAAGTCGAGTACCAGACGATTTAGATGATTTTAATCGAGAAATCGTTAAACAATTACAATAGAAGTATTGTGGTTATCGATTGTTAAAATTTATATATTTTCGTTTGAAATGAAATATGGATTTTAGTTTTAATAAATGAATAACAAATAAAAGGTCGTCTCTATTGGCATTTAATAGGGATGGTCTTTTATTTTTATAAAATATAACAATATTTGACATGATTAATATTTAAAATTGCAATGATTTATCTATAATTTTTTCAAAAAACAAAAAAGTAAGTATGATGGCGTATACGATTGTAAGCCCTTGGACTGATTTTCTCAAAAAGTGTAGCCTATTTGTGATAGTACTGGTAAACTCAAGGTATATACTAAGTGAGTTTTAAAAGAAGGAGCAAACGCATGAAAAGAAGCGATAGGTACTCAAACTCAAATGAACATTTTGAGCATATGAAACACGAACCTCACTATAATACGTATTATCAACCAGTTGGCAAACCGCCGAAAAAGAAAAAAAGTAAACGAATACTATTAAAAATATTATTAACCATTCTAATCATTATCGCATTGTTTATTGGTATCATGTATTTTTTATCTACACGCGATAATGTGGATGAACTAAGAAAAATTGAAAATAAAAGTAGTTTTGTGTCAGCTGATAACATGCCAGAGTATGTTAAAGGTGCCTTTATTTCAATGGAAGATGAACGATTCTACAATCATCATGGATTCGATTTGAAAGGTACAACTAGAGCTTTATTTTCAACGATTAGCGACAGAGATGTGCAAGGTGGTAGTACCATTACACAACAAGTTGTCAAAAATTATTTTTATGATAATGATCGTTCATTTACTAGAAAAGTAAAAGAATTATTTGTAGCTCATCGAGTTGAAAAACAATATAATAAAAACGAAATTTTAAGCTTTTATTTAAATAATATTTACTTTGGGGATAATCAATATACGCTTGAGGGCGCAGCAAACCATTACTTTGGAACAACCGTGAATAAAAATAGTACAACAATGTCTCACATAACAGTTTTACAAAGCGCTATTTTAGCTAGTAAAGTCAATGCACCTAGCGTATATAATATCAATAATATGTCAGAGAATTTTACGCAACGTGTAAGCACGAACTTAGAAAAAATGAAGCAACAAAATTATATCAATGAAACACAATATCAACAGGCTATGTCACAATTAAATCGTTAAATACTTGCATTCATGTGTAGGATGCTTGGAACTATAATGTAGAAGGTTTAATTGAAATGTCATAATGATAAGGTTGAATTGTTTCTGCTTTATAAATTTTACAGATTTGCTTGTAATCACACTTTCATTTTAAAAGATGATAGTGTGATTTTTTGTTAGCATCGAAAAATATTTAAAGTTAAACATTTGCTATAGGAAGTGGCTTATTGAATAATAAAAGAGTATTGTATTAAAACTTGAGAAAGTAACGGGGTGATCCAGTGCCGAAGATTACTAAAATAGAAGTTCAAAAGAAAAACAAAGAACGTTTTAATCTTTTTTTAGACGAACAATTTGAAATGGGTATAGATATCGATACATTAGTCAAATTTAATTTAAAAAAAGGGCAACAACTTGAAGCTGCTGACATGGCAGAGATTCAAAAGTATGATCATTATCGCATAGGTTTAAACAAAGCAATCCAATATTTATCATATAAAAAGAGAACTGAAAAAGAAGTTATACAATATTTACAAAAAGAAGAGATATCAGAGCAAGCGATTTCTGAAGTGATTGAATATTGTTATCGCGAAAAGTTAATCGACCATCAAGATTATGCGGAAAGTTTAAAAAATACAATGATTCGCACGACAGATAAAGGACCTAAAATTTATCAACAAAAACTATATCAACTTGGTATAGAACCAAATATCATTGAAATATTTACAGAACTTTATAGAGAACAACAGGAACTTGATGATATTATCCAAATTGCTGAAAAAATATCTAAAACAAAAAAAGGGCCACAAAATAAGGTTAAAGAAAAAGTAATGCAATCTTTAATTCAAAAAGGGTTTGAAATGGAAACCATTCATGCTGTATTGAATGAAATGGATTTTACACAAGATGAAGCGGTTTTAGACGATTTATTACAACGAGATTTAGAAAAAATTTATAATAAAAATCGAAAGAAGTACACGCAACAGAAATTAATTTCAAAAACTATCGAAGGCCTTATGAGAAAAGGATATAAATATGATAAAATTAAAGCTAAATTAGAAGAAAGTGGTATTGCCGATGGAACAGAAGAAATTGAGTGAGATGTCTGAGCCAGAATTAAGACACGAAATACAACTTTATAAAGAGAAAATGAGAAAAGCTGAGATGAATGGTATTTTAAATGAATATGACGTTTATCAAAGTAAAGTAATTGTTGCCGAAAGTTACTTAGTAGATAGAAAAAAGATAGAAATTGGTAAAATTTATAAACTGACTGATGGCAGTAATCAATATTTTAAAGTAGAAAGATTAAAAGGTATTTTTGCGTGGGGGTTTAGATTTAATAGCGATGAACCCGAAGAAGGCTTACCTATAGCGTTATTACAATTATAGAAGGATGAAAATAGATGGGAAGTTCAATTGTTTTAAAGTTACTAAAAGTAACACACTACTATAGGAATAAACAGAATAAGAAATGGTATTTACCTTTTGGATATGATGCTGAAGATATCGATTTAAACAATATTAGTTTACATATTTATCAAGGAGAAGCATTAGGTATAATTGGTGAACCTGAATCTTCCAAAGCGTTGGTAGGTCAATTGTTGGCAGGTGCAATTAAACCTGATAAAGGTAAAGTAGTTTGTACTGAAGATTTGTTCTACGGATATATTGAAGATCAATCGTTAATTCATCAAACTGTTGAAGCTTACACAGCGCAGTTAGTTCAACTATTTCCATATGAAATTAATGATCATAAAGCTGAACAGATTATTCAATATGCACATTTAGGCGATTATAAAACGAAGCCGGTTAACCATATTTCGAAAGCGGCATACGCTCAATTACTATTAAGTATTGCACGCTCATCAAAATCAAATATTATTATTTTAAATCATGTTATTGACTATTTAACACCACAATTTATGGAACGTGCGATTGAATTAACAAATGATTATATTGAAAATAATTTAACGATTGTGTCAATTGGTGATGATATTGATAAAATTTCACAAGTGAGTAACTATATAGCTTGGTTTTCACATGGTCAATTAAGAATGGAAGGGTCACTTAAACAAGTTATTCCATCTTTTAAAGAACATGAACGTGATCGATTAAGTTTAAACTCAAAAGAAGAAATTGAAAACTTTGATTTAGATTGGAAAAAGAATCGTACAAGAATACCAGAGATGACCTATAATTTCAAACGCGTTGAGCGCTATAATCATGCAAAACCGCCTAAGTTTTTAGTGCGTTTTTGGACTTTAGCCTCAGGTACTATTTTAGGCTTAGCATTGATGATGTTGCTCATTTTCAATAATATAGGAATTATTTCGATAACAGATTTTACGAATCGTGCTACGATGCAAAATGAAAATAAAGATCCATATGGCGAAAAGTTAGCTTATGGAATTGCTTTTAATGGCAGTGTGGATATGCAAGGGGATAAACAAGTCACAATTCCAAAATATAGTGTAGTTACAATTACTGGCGAAAATAGTAAAAATTATCGTGTTACCGCCGATAATAAGACTTACTATGTTAGTAAAGATAAATTAGAATATTTTAACCCGGCAGGTTTATATCAAACGCATAGTTTTAAAAAATTAGCGCCATATATGAAATCAAATTATAGTAATTACTATGCATACTTTAACAGTCAATTACATAAAAAGCATAGTTCAGTTATAAAAACTTTAGTTCCTGATGATGATAACCGTTTCGTTGCATCCGTTACACAACAACCGATACAATTACTTTTCAATGATAATAATCAGTTATACGGTTTTGTTTATCCAATTGTAGATAAAAAAGAATTAAAAGATAAGTTTAATATTAACAATAACATTTGGATTACTAAAGTTGGGAATGGATATTGTATTGCCAATTTGAAAGAAGACAAATGGATTTATATTGAATTGTAGGTGTAAAGATGCTAGATAATATTATTTTATATTTTAAAAACTTACCGCATACTAAAAGGTATGTAACAGAACGTTTAAAACAAAGTTGGAAAAGTTTTCTAATCGTATTAGCTGCATGTTTAATACTTATTATTGCAAGTGAAACGCTATTTTCCTTTAGTCATTTGACCGATGTTAAAGAGGTGCGATGGTTATTTAGAATTATTGCATTGATTGTTTTTGCGGTAGTGATGTTCACAATTTATATCTCTTATCATCATTATATGAATGACTTTTTAGTTACTAAGTTATTTAATATTTCCGCAGCGACGCCAGTAGTTATTATGTCTATTTTAAGTTTTATTATGCTAGTCATTTTGACGATGATTAGTGCATTGGTTAAACCAGTAAACTTCGAAACATCATATATAGCGCTATTCTATTTTATTGTGATGGCAACTATTTTTGTAGGATTAATATCCGTTACTTTTGGTCTTATTCGACTGTTAACTGAAAAAATAAATATCATATTTTATGGGGTTTGTGTATTGTGTTTCTTATTGTTACCAATTATTTTCATACCAAATCCAAATCATGTATTTATCAATCACATCCTAATGCTAAATCCAATGTATTACATTGTTAATGGTATAGCACAATCTATCATATTTGGTATATCAAGTATGGAAAACATTCCATATCATTTTTACTTTATTTTATTCTTATGTTTAATAGCTGCAGTAAATTTCGTATTAGCAAGGTATACGACACACGCAATTTATAATAAAACATCTAAAGTGACACAAACTGATAATCAACAGGATGTTTCAAATGATAGTACAGACGAGGCGGATACTTCTTCATGATGTTTAGCTGACCTGTTGTGTAAATTAATCTGTGAGAATCAGAAACAATTAGAATATCATCTAGATATTGTTTTCCTATACTGATTTTGATATTTCGAGTCATTAAAGGTAGTTTGTTAGCAACAATATAAATTTTAGATTTTGTAAAAGCATTCATAGTTTTACATTAAAAAACCGGACAGAGTAAAAATCGTTTTGATTTTCATTCTGCCCGGTTGTTCATTTTTTATAGATTAACTTTAGTGAATAATAACTTGAAATTATTTAGCATACAGTTTACGTTGTAACTTATCTTCTGTAAATACCCAGCCAATATAAGAGTGGTCTATGACATTATCGTTTGTTACATGTGCAATTGCCACAAATGAATAATGATCATTTTTTAAATAACGCAAATCAATCAAACGAATTTCAGTAGAACCATCTGCTAACGTTGTTGTTTGCCAACGATAGATTGATGAAAAGTTTAAAAAAGTACGTATATCTTTATTACCTTTGACTTTCCATAAAATGGAGTCTGTTGATAATGTTTGACGTTCCACTTTATCACTAAACACCACATTCCTACCATATGCTTTTCCAACATAGTCATGTGCATCAGTTTGTATCGCGACACGCCATTCCATAAATTTTATTGTTGGCGCAACAAATACTTTAACAGGGTGATGCTCTTGTTGAATTGCTTTTAAAGCTTGTTGCTTAATTACGGCTCTCATTTTAAAACGAATCATGTAATAAATGATTAGTAAAGCGATTATAGGAAAGAAGACTGCAAATGGATGCAAGCCTATAACCCATAATACAATACCAATACAAAGAACTGTGAAAATAATAGGGTCAAATGTGTTAATCACACTTAATTGAATCCATTTGTTTGTGATAGGTCTAAGTGCTTGTGTACCATAAGAATTGAATATATCTACAAAGACATGTAAAAATACTGCGAGCTGAGCCCACATCCATACATGAAATGGGTTGGTTCCACTAAAGAACGTGAATATTAAAAATGTAATTAAAATTGGCCATAGTATTGTGAAAGGGATGGAATGCGTGATACCTCTATGATGCGAAATATATGTTGCATTGTCCTTTAATTTAAGAACAGTATCCCCATCAGGAATTAATGAACCAACGATAAGGGTTGTAGCTGTTGCACCAAACGTAGAAGCCATTGCTGGATCTTGAGTTGCAAGTGCTGTAAGGCCCACCCCAATTGCGATATGTGTTGCAGTGTCCATATCAGTTCACTCATTTCATAATATTATATATACTATTATAATCCAATTTCGCAAATAACTAAATTAACTTACATACTAACCATGATTTTAATGTACAATAAAAACATTATGAGTAAAGACAATTAATTTTGGTGAGGAAAGGGTTTTATAAATGTATCAGCAGTCTAGTTTTAAAGAAAATTTGATACACTGGTTTGATGAAAATCAAAGAGAAATGCCATGGCGACAAACGACCAATCCGTACTATATTTGGTTAAGTGAGGTCATGTTACAACAGACACAAGTTAAAACAGTTATTGACTATTATCATCGTTTTGTTGAACGATTTCCAACTGTGGAAGTTTTGAGTCAAGCTTCGGAAGATGAAGTGTTAAAGTATTGGGAAGGCTTAGGATATTATAGTAGAGCTCGAAATTTTCATACGGCGATTAAAGAAGTTTATGATAAATATGAAGGCTTAGTTCCCAAAGATCCTGATCAATTTAAAGCGTTAAAAGGTGTTGGCCCATACACACAAGCTGCAGTAATGAGCATTGCATATAATGTACCACTAGCAACTGTAGACGGAAATGTTTTTCGAGTATGGTCTAGATTGAATGATGACTATCGAGATATTAAATTACAATCGACGAGGAAATCGTACGAACAAGAATTGTTACCGTATGTTACTACAGAAGCTGGAACGTTTAATCAAGCTATGATGGAATTAGGGGCATTAATTTGTACACCAAAAAATCCATTATGCTTATTTTGTCCAGTTCAAGAAAACTGTGAGGCATTTGATAAAGGTACATTTGAAAAGTTACCTGTTAAATCTAAAAATGTAAGTAAAAAAGTAATTGAGCAATCCGTCTTTTTAATTAGAAATAATCAAGGTCAATATCTGTTGCAAAAGCGTAGCGAAAAATTATTGCATGGTATGTGGCAATTTCCTATGTTTGAAAGTGAGCATGCTAGACGTAAAATGACTGAAAAAATCGGTCATGACATTCAACCAGTAGAAACACCTATTTTTGAGTTGAAGCATCAATTTACTCATTTAACATGGAAGATTAAAGTATACGCCGTTTCAGGAGCAATTAACATTGAAACATTACCAGATGACATGATTTGGTTTGATTTAAGTGATCGAGACCAATATACATTCCCTGTACCTATGTCAAAGATTTATCAATTTATAAATGGGTAACATTCGATGATTGGTAATATTATCGGAAAACATAGTGACATTAATTTTAAAAATGTATAAATGATATCTTTAAATCTCATAGGATAACAATGTCAAAAAGTTAAAGTGTTGATTTATAAAAGTGATGATTTTATATACTTTAAATGGGACATGTAAATCTCTGTTGTAGTACTTAGCAATATTACCGAGTTTAATCATTAAGTAGTAAAATCTTATTTCGTAAAAATATGTATTTATATAATACTATTTCTGAAATATGCTATAATTTATAATGGTTAAATTAACAGAAGGTGGTGTGGAGTATGGTCAGAGAATCCATACCTAAAGAAGGGGAAAACATTAAAATTCAGAGTTATAAACATGATGGTAAGATTCATCGCGTTTGGTCTGAAACAACAATATTAAAGGGTACTGATCATGTTGTCATTGGTGGCAATGATCATACGTTAGTGACTGAAAGTGACGGAAGAACTTGGATAACACGTGAACCGGCAATTGTTTACTTTCACTCAGAATATTGGTTTAATGTTATCTGCATGTTTAGAGAAGATGGAATTTATTACTATTGCAATTTGTCATCACCATTTGTTTGTGATGAAGAGGCATTAAAATATATAGACTATGATTTAGATATTAAAGTATATCCAAACGGAAAGTATCATTTATTAGATGAAGATGAATATGAACAACATATGAATCAAATGAATTATCCGCATGATATTGATATTATTTTAAGACGCAACGTGGACATTCTTCAACAATGGATAGAACAGAAGAAGGGCCCATTCGCGCCAGATTTTATCAAAGTTTGGAAAGAACGTTACAAAAAAATTAGACAGTATTAAGCAAATAAAGTGTAAATACTGATTAAATCATTTATATTGACTTAGTGATGTAAAGAAGTATGATAACTTTTGCTGTCGTGTGGGGACACAGTATCCATAGATTAAATTGAATAGAATATAACATACGAATAAGACAACGTATTTAATCAAATGAATATGACAGAGGTTGAGATATCTTAATTTTAAAAATGTAAATTGTAAGAAGAATTTACATCTACAAATTATGTATCCAACCTCTATTCATTTTTATGCTTATGAATAGGATAGGGCAATAGATTAGGGGGGATTGTATGATTAAACGATATTTGCAATTTGTTAAGCCATACAAATATCGTATTTTTGCAACGATTATTGTTGGGATAATTAAGTTTGGTATACCAATGCTTATACCACTTTTAATTAAATATGCAATAGATGGCGTGATTAATAACCACGCATTAACGACTGATGAAAAAGTTCATCATTTAACTATTGCCATTGGTATCGCATTATTTATTTTTGTAATAGTGAGACCACCAATTGAATTTATACGTCAATATTTGGCGCAATGGACAAGTAATAAAATATTGTATGATATACGTAAAAAGTTATACAACCATTTACAAGCTTTAAGTGCGAGATTTTATGCTAATAATCAAGTAGGTCAAGTAATATCTAGAGTGATTAATGATGTTGAACAAACAAAAGATTTCATTTTAACTGGGTTAATGAATATTTGGTTAGATTGTATAACAATTATTATTGCATTATCCATAATGTTCTTTTTAGATGTGAAATTGACTTTAGCAGCACTGTTTATCTTCCCATTTTACATTTTAACGGTGTACGTTTTCTTTGGAAGATTAAGAAAATTGACACGTGAAAGATCTCAAGCATTAGCTGAGGTTCAAGGATTCTTGCATGAACGTGTTCAAGGTATTTCAGTCGTTAAAAGTTTTGCGATTGAAGACAATGAAGCGAAAAACTTTGATAAAAAGAATACTAATTTCTTAACACGTGCGTTGAAACATACAAGATGGAATGCCTATTCCTTTGCCGCAATTAATACAGTTACAGATATTGGACCAATTATTGTCATCGGTGTTGGTGCATATCTTGCTATTTCTGGATCAATCACAGTAGGTACACTTGCAGCATTTGTTGGATACTTGGAGTTATTGTTCGGGCCTTTACGTCGTTTAGTCGCATCATTTACAACTTTAACGCAAAGTTTTGCTTCAATGGACCGTGTATTCCAATTAATTGATGAAGATTATGACATCAAAAATGGTGTTGGTGCTCAACCTATTGAAATTAAACAAGGTCGTATTGATATTGATCATGTTAGTTTTCAATATAACGATAACGAAGCTCCAATTTTAAAAGATATTAATTTGAGTATTGAAAAAGGAGAAACAGTTGCTTTCGTAGGTATGAGTGGTGGTGGTAAATCAACATTAATTAACTTAATACCGAGATTTTACGATGTAACTTCTGGGCAAATTTTAATAGATGGTCACAACATTAAAGATTTTTTAACGGGAAGTTTAAGAAATCAAATAGGATTGGTGCAACAGGATAATATTTTATTCTCTGATACAGTTAAGGAAAATATTTTACTTGGTCGTCCAACAGCAACAGATGAAGAAGTAGTTGAAGCGGCGAAAATGGCTAATGCACATGACTTTATTATGAACTTGCCACAGGGATATGACACTGAAGTAGGTGAACGAGGTGTTAAATTATCAGGTGGTCAAAAACAAAGATTATCGATTGCTAGAATATTTTTAAATAATCCGCCAATTCTTATCTTGGATGAAGCAACAAGTGCACTTGATTTAGAAAGTGAATCCATTATTCAAGAAGCATTAGATGTGTTGAGTAAAGATCGAACGACACTTATCGTAGCGCATCGCTTGTCCACTATTACACATGCTGACAAAATTGTCGTAATTGAAAATGGACATATTGTTGAAACAGGTACGCATCGTGAATTGATTGCAAAACAAGGTGCTTACGAGCATTTATATAGCATTCAAAACTTATAAAGTATTAGTTGTTTGACTTCAGTACAATCTTGAAGAGAAAATTTGTAACAGGATGGTGGGGTCATAACATAAGAAAAAGCAGTAAGAGATTTTCTTAATTGAAAATAATCTTACTGCTTTTTTAAATTTAATTTCGAGATTCAATATTACTTTATCTCATTGTGGAATTAATTATAGGAATTTTTTTAATGTTATAAATCAAAGTCTTCTTCAACAATTTCAATGTCTGCATCAGATCTATGATATGTGAAAAAGCTAATTCTTATGCGGTCTAAATGCTCTAAATGGTGTCGATACTCTTCGATGGCTGCAACAATTTGCATAACATTGGCAAACGAATATTCCGTTTGATAAGGATGATTTATTAACTCATGCTGAAATGTAGACAATAAATCTTTTTTCTGCGGATTATCTAACTCATAATCAACATGTGTCACATTATAACGTGCTTTTTTAGAAAGGCTAGCTAAAATTTGCTCGTGAAAAGCAGTTAATGAATCTAAATCTAATTTGATTTGTAATAGGAAATTGTTATTAAGTAAATATAAGTCGTTTTGATAACGCGACAATTTGTTTAATACTTCATAAGCTTGTCTAGTCGTCTGAACTACTTCTCTGAAAAGTATTTTCTTTCTATTCTGTTGGTGAATATGTTTTTTTGTAATAGGACGTTCTTCGCTATAGTAATCATAAATTTTCTCTAACTTTTCGACACGTTGTTTTAAATTATGACTATCTTGTTTAATATTATTAAACTCCGTCGTATCATTTAATACTAATTTAAACCACATAAAAATATCTGAGGATATATTTAATGAATTATAGTAAATTTTTGTTTCAAATTTAGGTGGTAGAAACACAAAGTTAACTAGAGATGAACTTATGACACCAATCATTACAAGTACAAACCTGTAAAAGGCGGTAATATAGAAAGAACCGGTATGTTGTCCCATAATGATTAATGCTGTTACACTCGCCAAAGTAGCAACATGTGCTAAATTAAATTTAAATAAAATAGCAATAAGTACTATGACGGTAACACCCATAATGATAAAATTATCACTAAAAATTGTTACCATTGTAACAGAAAGTATGGCACCTATAATGTTACCTAATGCCTGATCAGAAACTGTTTTAAATGAACGATAAATACTAGGTTGCATTGCAACAACAGCACTGACACCAGCTAAGGCTTTCAGACCAACATCATCCGGTAGTAAAGAAGCGATAGACATAGCTAAAATAATGGCTATACCAGTTTTAAAAATCCGAGCTCCTAGTCTCAAAAATAATGACGCCCCTTTTAAGTTTATTGAATATCTAATATTCGTATTCATTACTGTTATACACTTACTAGTTACAAAATTCAAGCTTATTTATAGTTGTTAAAATAAATCATACATAATACTGATAGCGATGTAAAACTTTAGTCAGAGATTAAAAGAGTATAAATTTGTAAAATAAAAACTCACATAGTGACATATCAAGTTAAACGTTAATAGTTAACGATATAAAATGAATCTACTATGTGAGCATTTGTTTTATTTTAATTCAATTAAAAATATACTTCCTTAAAAGTTATTTCATTTGACTAAAAGCATAGTCTGCAGCTTTTAAAGTTTGTTGAATATCTTCTTCTGTATGTTCAGTTGTTAAGAACCAAGCTTCAAACTTAGAAGGTGCTAAATTGATACCTTGATTTAACATTAATTTGAAAAATTTACCGAACGCTTCGCCGTCAGAATGTTCAACTTGATCATAATGTGTGACTTTTTCATCTGTAAAGTACAATGTTAAAGATCCATAAATACGATTAATTGTAGCTGTGATATTATGTTTTTCGATTAATTTAAGTAAACCTTCTTCTAGTTGTTGGCCTAAGCTGTCTAATTTTTCATAAACACCGTCTTGTTCTAGTACTTCGAGTAATGCAATACCTGCTTTCATAGATAACGGGTTACCAGCCATTGTACCAGCTTGATATGCAGGTCCTAGAGGTGCTACTTGTTCCATAATATCTTGACGTCCACCATAGCCTCCAATTGGTAAACCACCGCCAACAATTTTACCAAATGCAGTTAAATCAGGGATAACACCTAATAAATCTTGAGCGGCACCGTAATGGAAACGGAATGCAGTAATTACTTCATCATAAATCACTAGTGTCCCATTGTTATGCGAAATTTCATTAACCTCTTCTAAAAATCCAGGTTGAGGCATTACCATTCCAAAGTTACCAACAATTGGTTCTACTAATACTGCGGCAATTTCATCACCCCAAAATTCAATTGCTTCTTTATATGCGTTAATATCATTGAAAGGTACAGTAATGACTTCACGTGCGACGCTTTCTGGAACACCAGCTGAGTCTGGAGAACCGAGCTGAGATGGGCCACTACCTGCTGCAACCAATACTAAATCAGAATGGCCATGATAAGATCCAGCAAATTTTATAATTTTATTTCTTTTAGTATATGCACGTGCAACACGAATTGTTGTCATGACTGCTTCTGTTCCAGAATTTACAAAGCGAATTTTCTCAAGAGATGGAATTGCATCACGTAATTTTTTGCTGAATTCAATTTCTAGTTCAGTCGGTGTACCAAATAAAACACCTTTGGCTGCTTGTTCTTGAATTGCTTTAGTAATATGAGGATGTGCATGCCCCGTAATAATTGGACCGTATGCTTGAAGGTAATCAATAAATTTATTGCCATCGACATCATATAAATATGCACCGTGTCCTTCTTTCATAACAACAGGTGCACCGCCTCCTACAGCTTTATAAGAACGAGAAGGGGAATTGACACCGCCTAGAATATATTCGTTTGAAAGTTGTTGTAAACGTTCACTTTCACTAAAATTCATTTATATCAACCTCTTTTAATTTAATATTTTCATCTAATATCGTATCATAAAATTATTATAATGAAGAAAAAGGTGATTATATGTTGCAAAAAGGAGAACAATTTCCAATATTTAAATTAGAAAATCAAGACGGAACTGTCATTACAAATGATACATTAAAAGGTAAAAAGGCGATTATATATTTTTATCCTAGAGATAATACACCTACTTGTACCACAGAAGCTTGTGACTTTAGAGACAATTTAGAAATGTTCAATGATTTAGATGTTGCAGTATATGGTATAAGCGGTGATTCAAAGAAAAAACACCAAAATTTTATTGAGAAACACGGATTGAATTTCGATTTATTAGTAGATGAAGATTTTAAATTAGCTAAAGAAACTGGCGTATATCAGTTGAAAAAATCATTTGGCAAAGAAAGTATGGGCATTGTAAGAACGACTTTTATAATAGATGAACAAGGTAAAGTATTAGATGTTATCGAGAAGGTTAAGGTTAAAACACAAATAGAAGAACTTAAAAACATTTTGGGGTGACATATATGAAAGTTGTTGGGTTGAATCGTATGCGTGAAGTTGAAACTGAATTACAACAACGCTTTTCAGATTTAGATTTTAAATTTTATAAAAAAGCATCAGAAATACCTGAGAGTGACTTGGCTGATTTAGATATATTAGTTGGTTATGATGGCGGTATCAATGAGGCATTTTTACAACGTTGCCCGAATTTAAAATGGATTGCATGGTTTGCAACGGGTGTAAATACATTACCGTTAGATTATATTGCAGATCACGGCATACTTTTAACTAATGGAAAAGGTGTTCAAGCTAAACAATTATCTGAATACATTTTAGCTTTCATTTTAGATGATTATAAAAAGATGAAACTATCATATGATAACCAACGACAACATATATATGATTCGAAAATAACTGGTAAACGCCTATCAGGACAAACAGTTTTATTTTTAGGTACAGGTGCAATTGCTACTAGAACTGCGAAGTTAGCAAAGGCTTTTAATATGAATTTAATTGGTCTGAGCAAGTCAGGTCAGAACAAAGATGAGTTTGACGAGATATATACTATCGAATCACTTGAAAGCACATTACCAAATGCTGACATTATTATAAATGCTTTACCAGAAACGCAAGAAACGATTCATTTACTAAAGAAAAAACATTTTGAATTAATGAAAGATGAAGCACTTTTTATAAATATAGGACGAGGTAGCATAGTTAAAGAAGCGCTCTTAATAGAAGTATTAAAAAGTAAAGTTATTCGACATGCATATTTAGATGTGTTGGAAAATGAACCTTTGAAACCTAATCATGAATTATATGAATTGGAAAATGTAACCATAACAGCACATATAACTGGTAATGATTATGAAGCAAAGTATGACTTATTAGATATTTTTAAAAACAATCTAGTTAATTTTCTCAATAAGAATGGTCTAATTGAGAATGAAGTGGATACTAAAAAAGGCTATTAAATGAAATCATCATGTAAATATTGACACGCGCGCAATACTACAGTTATATTTATAGTAAGTAATAATAATTATTATATAAGAAAGATGGTGATATAGATGAGTGTTGAAATAGAATCAATTGAACATGAACTAGAAGAATCAATTGCATCATTGCGACAAGCAGGCGTAAGAATTACACCTCAAAGACAAGCAATATTACGTTATTTAATTTCTTCACATACTCATCCAACAGCTGATGAAATTTATCAAGCACTTTCACCTGATTTTCCAAATATAAGTGTTGCGACAATATATAATAACTTAAGAGTGTTTAAAGATATTGGAATTGTAAAAGAATTAACATATGGAGACTCATCAAGTCGATTCGACTTTAATACACATAATCATTATCATATTATATGTGAACAATGTGGTAAGATTGTTGATTTTCAATATCCACAGTTAAATGAAATTGAAAGATTAGCTCAGCATATGACTGACTTTGACGTAACACATCATCGAATGGAAATTTATGGAGTTTGTAAAGAATGCCAAGATAAATAATTTAACTTTGGTAGTATGACAAATTAAAAAGGCGTTAGCTTACTTCATATAAGTAAGCGTAATATTTAAGAAGTTAAACGACATGAAAGTTGTTTAACTTCTTTTTTATGCTTATTCTGAAAAATATTTAAATTGAAGAAAAGAATATTCTAACTACGGAAGTGGTATTAACTAATAACTAGTATCCTTTATAAATAAACATAAAAATATTCAAACGAGGGTCTACTAAATAACTATCCATAAAGTGAGTATAAGTTTGTTTGTAAAACTGAAGTAAAAAGCGTAAGGAATTACACTTTAAATACATATAGTACTTACGAATAGAAAATAATCCCTTCAACAGTAATTTTTAAACAAAAATAAGTGTTGTTTTATGTTGACTCTACTAGAATAACTTGATATTATATAAAAGTCGTCAAACGGCACTAATATTTAAAAAACAAATGTTTTAAGTTGTTGATTTAAAATATTAATAAAGTGTAAATTTGACTATTGAAATTCGAACAAATACATAATAAAATAATATTTGTTGAATTAATTGAGTTAGGAAATTTATTTTTTAGAAATAAAATAATTAAAAATAATTCTTGACTTACAAAAACTTACGAGTTATAATTAAATCTTGTAAGTGACAAACGAATATTGAAAACTGAATGACAATATGTCAACGTTAATTCCAAAAACGTAACTATAAGTTACAAACATTATTTAGTATTTATGAGCTAATCAAACATCATAATTTTTATGGAGAGTTTGATCCTGGCTCAGGATGAACGCTGGCGGCGTGCCTAATACATGCAAGTCGAGCGAACGGACGAGAAGCTTGCTTCTCTGATGTTAGCGGCGGACGGGTGAGTAACACGTGGATAACCTACCTATAAGACTGGGATAACTTCGGGAAACCGGAGCTAATACCGGATAATATTTTGAACCGCATGGTTCAAAAGTGAAAGACGGTCTTGCTGTCACTTATAGATGGATCCGCGCTGCATTAGCTAGTTGGTAAGGTAACGGCTTACCAAGGCAACGATGCATAGCCGACCTGAGAGGGTGATCGGCCACACTGGAACTGAGACACGGTCCAGACTCCTACGGGAGGCAGCAGTAGGGAATCTTCCGCAATGGGCGAAAGCCTGACGGAGCAACGCCGCGTGAGTGATGAAGGTCTTCGGATCGTAAAACTCTGTTATTAGGGAAGAACATATGTGTAAGTAACTGTGCACATCTTGACGGTACCTAATCAGAAAGCCACGGCTAACTACGTGCCAGCAGCCGCGGTAATACGTAGGTGGCAAGCGTTATCCGGAATTATTGGGCGTAAAGCGCGCGTAGGCGGTTTTTAAGTCTGATGTGAAAGCCCACGGCTCAACCGTGGAGGGTCATTGGAAACTGGAAAACTTGAGTGCAGAAGAGGAAAGTGGAATTCCATGTGTAGCGGTGAAATGCGCAGAGATATGGAGGAACACCAGTGGCGAAGGCGACTTTCTGGTCTGTAACTGACGCTGATGTGCGAAAGCGTGGGGATCAAACAGGATTAGATACCCTGGTAGTCCACGCCGTAAACGATGAGTGCTAAGTGTTAGGGGTTTCCGCCCCTTAGTGCTGCAGCTAACGCATTAAGCACTCCGCCTGGGGAGTACGACCGCAAGGTTGAAACTCAAAGGAATTGACGGGGACCCGCACAAGCGGTGGAGCATGTGGTTTAATTCGAAGCAACGCGAAGAACCTTACCAAATCTTGACATCCTTTGACAACTCTAGAGATAGAGCTTTCCCCTTCGGGGGACAAAGTGACAGGTGGTGCATGGTTGTCGTCAGCTCGTGTCGTGAGATGTTGGGTTAAGTCCCGCAACGAGCGCAACCCTTAAGCTTAGTTGCCATCATTAAGTTGGGCACTCTAAGTTGACTGCCGGTGACAAACCGGAGGAAGGTGGGGATGACGTCAAATCATCATGCCCCTTATGATTTGGGCTACACACGTGCTACAATGGACAATACAAAGGGCAGCGAAACCGTGAGGTCAAGCAAATCCCATAAAGTTGTTCTCAGTTCGGATTGTAGTCTGCAACTCGACTACATGAAGCTGGAATCGCTAGTAATCGTAGATCAGCATGCTACGGTGAATACGTTCCCGGGTCTTGTACACACCGCCCGTCACACCACGAGAGTTTGTAACACCCGAAGCCGGTGGAGTAACCTTTTAGGAGCTAGCCGTCGAAGGTGGGACAAATGATTGGGGTGAAGTCGTAACAAGGTAGCCGTATCGGAAGGTGCGGCTGGATCACCTCCTTTCTAAGGATATATTCGGAACATCTTCTTCAGAAGATGCGGAATAACGTGACATATTGTATTCAGTTTTGAATGTTTGTTCATTCAAATTAATGGGCCTATAGCTCAGCTGGTTAGAGCGCACGCCTGATAAGCGTGAGGTCGGTGGTTCGAGTCCACTTAGGCCCACCATTAATTTAATACCTATTTGGGGGCTTAGCTCAGCTGGGAGAGCGCCTGCTTTGCACGCAGGAGGTCAGCGGTTCGATCCCGCTAGTCTCCACCATTATTTGTACATTGAAAACTAGATAAGTAAGTAAAATATAGATTTTACCAAGCAAAACCGAGTGAATAAAGAGTTTTAAATAAGCTTGAATTCATAAGAAATAATCGCTAGTGTTCGAAAGAACACTCACAAGATTAATAACGCGTTTAAATCTTTTTATAAAAGAACGTAACTTCATGTTAACGTTTGACTTATAAAAATGGTGGAAACATAGATTAAGTTATTAAGGGCGCACGGTGGATGCCTTGGCACTAGAAGCCGATGAAGGACGTTACTAACGACGATATGCTTTGGGGAGCTGTAAGTAAGCTTTGATCCAGAGATTTCCGAATGGGGAAACCCAGCATGAGTTATGTCATGTTATCGATATGTGAATACATAGCATATCAGAAGGCACACCCGGAGAACTGAAACATCTTAGTACCCGGAGGAAGAGAAAGAAAATTCGATTCCCTTAGTAGCGGCGAGCGAAACGGGAAGAGCCCAAACCAACAAGCTTGCTTGTTGGGGTTGTAGGACACTCTATACGGAGTTACAAAGGACGACATTAGACGAATCATCTGGAAAGATGAATCAAAGAAGGTAATAATCCTGTAGTCGAAAATGTTGTCTCTCTTGAGTGGATCCTGAGTATGACGGAGCACGTGAAATTCCGTCGGAATCTGGGAGGACCATCTCCTAAGGCTAAATACTCTCTAGTGACCGATAGTGAACCAGTACCGTGAGGGAAAGGTGAAAAGCACCCCGGAAGGGGAGTGAAATAGAACCTGAAACCGTGTGCTTACAAGTAGTCAGAGCCCGTTAATGGGTGATGGCGTGCCTTTTGTAGAATGAACCGGCGAGTTACGATTTGATGCAAGGTTAAGCAGTAAATGTGGAGCCGTAGCGAAATCGAGTCTGAATAGGGCGTTTAGTATTTGGTCGTAGACCCGAAACCAGGTGATCTACCCTTGGTCAGGTTGAAGTTCAGGTAACACTGAATGGAGGACCGAACCGACTTACGTTGAAAAGTGAGCGGATGAACTGAGGGTAGCGGAGAAATTCCAATCGAACCTGGAGATAGCTGGTTCTCTCCGAAATAGCTTTAGGGCTAGCCTCAAGTGATGATTATTGGAGGTAGAGCACTGTTTGGACGAGGGGCCCCTCTCGGGTTACCGAATTCAGACAAACTCCGAATGCCAATTAATTTAACTTGGGAGTCAGAACATGGGTGATAAGGTCCGTGTTCGAAAGGGAAACAGCCCAGACCACCAGCTAAGGTCCCAAAATATATGTTAAGTGGAAAAGGATGTGGCGTTGCCCAGACAACTAGGATGTTGGCTTAGAAGCAGCCATCATTTAAAGAGTGCGTAATAGCTCACTAGTCGAGTGACACTGCGCCGAAAATGTACCGGGGCTAAACATATTACCGAAGCTGTGGATTGTCCTTTGGACAATGGTAGGAGAGCGTTCTAAGGGCGTTGAAGCATGATCGTAAGGACATGTGGAGCGCTTAGAAGTGAGAATGCCGGTGTGAGTAGCGAAAGACGGGTGAGAATCCCGTCCACCGATTGACTAAGGTTTCCAGAGGAAGGCTCGTCCGCTCTGGGTTAGTCGGGTCCTAAGCTGAGGCCGACAGGCGTAGGCGATGGATAACAGGTTGATATTCCTGTACCACCTATAATCGTTTTAATCGATGGGGGACGCAGTAGGATAGGCGAAGCGTGCGATTGGATTGCACGTCTAAGCAGTAAGGCTGAGTATTAGGCAAATCCGGTACTCGTTAAGGCTGAGCTGTGATGGGGAGAAGACATTGTGTCTTCGAGTCGTTGATTTCACACTGCCGAGAAAAGCCTCTAGATAGAAAATAGGTGCCCGTACCGCAAACCGACACAGGTAGTCAAGATGAGAATTCTAAGGTGAGCGAGCGAACTCTCGTTAAGGAACTCGGCAAAATGACCCCGTAACTTCGGGAGAAGGGGTGCTCTTTAGGGTTAACGCCCAGAAGAGCCGCAGTGAATAGGCCCAAGCGACTGTTTATCAAAAACACAGGTCTCTGCTAAACCGTAAGGTGATGTATAGGGGCTGACGCCTGCCCGGTGCTGGAAGGTTAAGAGGAGTGGTTAGCTTCTGCGAAGCTACGAATCGAAGCCCCAGTAAACGGCGGCCGTAACTATAACGGTCCTAAGGTAGCGAAATTCCTTGTCGGGTAAGTTCCGACCCGCACGAAAGGCGTAACGATTTGGGCACTGTCTCAACGAGAGACTCGGTGAAATCATAGTACCTGTGAAGATGCAGGTTACCCGCGACAGGACGGAAAGACCCCGTGGAGCTTTACTGTAGCCTGATATTGAAATTCGGCACAGCTTGTACAGGATAGGTAGGAGCCTTTGAAACGTGAGCGCTAGCTTACGTGGAGGCGCTGGTGGGATACTACCCTAGCTGTGTTGGCTTTCTAACCCGCACCACTTATCGTGGTGGGAGACAGTGTCAGGCGGGCAGTTTGACTGGGGCGGTCGCCTCCTAAAAGGTAACGGAGGCGCTCAAAGGTTCCCTCAGAATGGTTGGAAATCATTCATAGAGTGTAAAGGCATAAGGGAGCTTGACTGCGAGACCTACAAGTCGAGCAGGGTCGAAAGACGGACTTAGTGATCCGGTGGTTCCGCATGGAAGGGCCATCGCTCAACGGATAAAAGCTACCCCGGGGATAACAGGCTTATCTCCCCCAAGAGTTCACATCGACGGGGAGGTTTGGCACCTCGATGTCGGCTCATCGCATCCTGGGGCTGTAGTCGGTCCCAAGGGTTGGGCTGTTCGCCCATTAAAGCGGTACGCGAGCTGGGTTCAGAACGTCGTGAGACAGTTCGGTCCCTATCCGTCGTGGGCGTAGGAAATTTGAGAGGAGCTGTCCTTAGTACGAGAGGACCGGGATGGACATACCTCTGGTGTACCAGTTGTCGTGCCAACGGCATAGCTGGGTAGCTATGTGTGGACGGGATAAGTGCTGAAAGCATCTAAGCATGAAGCCCCCCTCAAGATGAGATTTCCCAACTTCGGTTATAAGATCCCTCAAAGATGATGAGGTTAATAGGTTCGAGGTGGAAGCATGGTGACATGTGGAGCTGACGAATACTAATCGATCGAAGACTTAATCAAAATAAATGTTTTGCGAAGCAAAATCACTTTTACTTACTATCTAGTTTTGAATGTATAAATTACATTCATATGTCTGGTGACTATAGCAAGGAGGTCACACCTGTTCCCATGCCGAACACAGAAGTTAAGCTCCTTAGCGTCGATGGTAGTCGAACTTACGTTCCGCTAGAGTAGAACGTTGCCAGGCAGTTTTAAATCGGAGAATTAGCTCAGCTGGGAGAGCATCTGCCTTACAAGCAGAGGGTCGGCGGTTCGAACCCGTCATTCTCCACCATTTATTCTTACATATTGCCGGCCTAGCTCAATTGGTAGAGCAACTGACTTGTAATCAGTAGGTTGGGGGTTCAAGTCCTCTGGCCGGCACCATGGAAGAGCCATTAGCTCAGTTGGTAGAGCATCTGACTTTTAATCAGAGGGTCAGAGGTTCGAATCCTCTATGGCTCACCATTTGCGGGTGTGGCGGAATTGGCAGACGCACTAGACTTAGGATCTAGCGCCTTACGGCGTGGGGGTTCGACTCCCTTCACCCGCATATGCAGAAGTAGTTCAGCGGTAGAATACAACCTTGCCAAGGTTGGGGTCGCGGGTTCGAATCCCGTCTTCTGCTCCATTTTTATAGTGCCGGGGTGGCGGAACTGGCAGACGCACAGGACTTAAAATCCTGCGGTGAGTGATCACCGTACCGGTTCGATTCCGGTCCTCGGCACCATTTTCAATAAAAACATATGCGCCCGTAGCTCAATTGGATAGAGCGTTTGACTACGGATCAAGAGGTTATGGGTTCGACTCCTATCGGGCGCGTTAATTATACGGGAAGTAGCTCAGCTTGGTAGAGCACTTGGTTTGGGACCAAGGGGTCGCAGGTTCGAATCCTGTCTTCCCGATATACTGTAATTATTATGGGGGCTTAGCTCAGCTGGGAGAGCGCCTGCTTTGCACGCAGGAGGTCAGCGGTTCGATCCCGCTAGTCTCCACCATATTATTTACAAACTATATAAGGCGGTGTAGCTCAGCTGGCTAGAGCGTACGGTTCATACCCGTGAGGTCGGGGGTTCGATCCCCTCCACCGCCACTATTTATTAGTTGTAAAATTATATTTAGGACCTTTAGCTCAGTTGGTTAGAGCTAACGGCTCATAACCGTTCGGTCGCAGGTTCGAGTCCTGCAAGGTCCATATAATTTTGGAGGAATACCCAAGTCTGGCTGAAGGGATCGGTCTTGAAAACCGACAGGGGCTTAACGGCTCGCGGGGGTTCGAATCCCTCTTCCTCCGTTTTACTAATGGTCTCGTAGTGTAGCGGTTAACACGCCTGCCTGTCACGCAGGAGATCGCGGGTTCGATTCCCGTCGAGACCGCCATTTAATTTTATAATTAATAGCGATTTACCTATAATAATGGAGGAATACCCAAGTCCGGCTGAAGGGATCGGTCTTGAAAACCGACAGGGCCTTAACGGGCCGCGGGGGTTCGAATCCCTCTTCCTCCGCCATTATTTTTTATTATCGCGGGATGGAGCAGTTCGGTAGCTCGTCGGGCTCATAACCCGAAGGTCGGTGGTTCAAATCCGCCTCCCGCAATATTTTATAGGTCTCGTAGTGTAGCGGTTAACACGCCTGCCTGTCACGCAGGAGATCGCGGGTTCGATTCCCGTCGAGACCGCCATCATTACATTTTTATTATGGTTCAGTAGCTCAGTTGGTAGAGCAATGGATTGAAGCTCCATGTGTCGGCAGTTCGACTCTGTCCTGAACCATTTCTTAGCCGGCCTAGCTCAATTGGTAGAGCAACTGACTTGTAATCAGTAGGTTGGGGGTTCAAGTCCTCTGGCCGGCACCATTTATGGAGGGGTAGCGAAGTGGCTAAACGCGGCGGACTGTAAATCCGCTCCTTCGGGTTCGGCAGTTCGAATCTGCCCCCCTCCATTTATTATTTTTAATAGGGGCATAGTTCAACGGTAGAATAGAGGTCTCCAAAACCTTTGGTGTGGGTTCGATTCCTACTGCCCCTGCCATGGCGGCTGTGGTGAAGTGGTTAACACATCGGATTGTGGTTCCGACATTCGAGGGTTCGATCCCCTTCAGCCGCCCTTATTATTAATGGGCTATAGCCAAGCGGTAAGGCAACGGACTTTGACTCCGTCACTCGTTGGTTCGAATCCAGCTAGCCCAGTTATTGGCGGCATAGCCAAGTGGTAAGGCAGAGGTCTGCAAAACCTTTATCACCGGTTCAAATCCGGTTGCCGCCTCCAGGTTTATGCGGGAGTAGTTCAACTTTTAGAACACGTTCCTTCCCGGAACGAGGTATAGGTGCAAATCCTATCTTCCGCTCCATAATTTAATATTTGCGGGAGTAGTTCAACTTTTAGAACACGTTCCTTCCCGGAACGAGGTATAGGTGTAAATCCTATCTTCCGCTCCATAATTGCTTCCAAAGGGAAGTTTTTTGTTTACCATTAAGCCGGTGTGGCGGAATTGGCAGACGCGCGGGACTCAAAATCCCGTTCCACTTGTGGAGTGTCGGTTCGACCCCGACCACCGGTATAATTAACTGTTATTTACATAATATAACGTATTAGAAACCTTGTAAAACAAGGTTTCTTTTTATTTCTCTCTATACAATACAAATAAAAGTGGACTCAAATGGCACACGCTTTAATAGACTCTATGTCAAATTGTAATGATGAGTTCATTATTGGAAGTTAAGCAACTATACATTGTTTAACTTCTTTTTTTGGTATTACATTAATGATAATGATTATATTATCTGGGGTTATATATTTGTTTCAACTTTTCTAATAATATATTTGTAAAAGTGCTATTTTATTGTGCTTTATACCAAGTCGATTCAATTTATCTATCTTAATAGTAATATGGCTATTTTAATATTTACAATTTATTACATTATTAGTCACAGGATGTAATTAGTAGTATTTTAAGATTAGCATGACATTGATTAGTGAGTAGATTGTTTAAATTTACTTTATTCATTTTGTGGATTGTTATATTTAGATTAAATTAGCCAACTAATCATTGTTAAAGTTAATTTTCTATAATATGATGAGTTTAATGTTCAAATTGGAGGTCGTTTATGAGTAACGCAAATAATGCTGATAATAAACAGTTTTTCAGTAAGATTTTAAATTCTATTGGTGCTGGTGTTGTTATTGCACTTGTTCCGAATGCTCTATTAGGTGAAGTATTAAAAATATTTAAAAGTGGTAATGAAATTTTAGAATTAACGTATCAGTTAGTGATACTAATTCAATCATTTATGGCATTTATTATTGGGGTTTTAGCTGCTCATCAATTTAAATTTAATGGCGCAGGTGCTGCTATAGTAGGTACATCAGCTATGATTGGTTCAGGTGCTGTTGTATATAGCAATAATAGTTTTATGTTAAAAGGTATAGGTGACATTATAAATACGAGTTTGGTTGTTATTATTGCATGTCTTATATATATGGTATTACAAAACAAACTTGGATCTTTTGAATTAATTATATTACCAGTTTTAGTACCTATCGTTAGTGGGGGTATCGGTCTAATCACATTACCTTACATTCGAAAAATTACTCAAGCAATTGGAAATGTAATTCATTCTTTTACAGACTTAAATCCGTTGTTAATGTCTATACTTATTAGTGTGGCATTTTCATTATTAATGGTAACACCAATATCGTTAGTAGCGATTGCAACTGCGATTAGTTTAAACGGACTAGGAAGTGGAGCAGCAAACCTAGGTATAGTGGCTGCCTGTGTTACTTTCTTATTTGGCTCATTGCGTGTCAATTCTATTGGTGTAAATGCAGTTTTACTCATAGGAGCTGCAAAAATGATGATCCCAGTTTACTTGAAAAATTTAATTATTTCGATACCATTGACTATAAATGGAATAATTACTGGAATCATTGCTTACGTTCTTCAGGTTAAAGGAACACCATTGTCTGCTGGATTTGGATATACAGGATTAGTTGGCCCAATAAATGCATTTAACCGAATGTCAGGTGATCCAACAATGAATATTATTTTATTAGCACTTGGTTATTTTGTCATACCATTTGTATCGGCATTTATTGTTCATGAATTGTGTAAAAAATTCATTCCTATATATTCTAATGATATTTATAAATTTGAAGTTCCAAAACAATAATTTATAGCTTGATGACAAGAATAAGTTTTAATATATGATAAATATAGGCGTTACTGTCAATAAGATATTGATAGTAGCGCTTTTTTGATTGATTTTAAAATGTGAGATTTGTTCACGTATAATAGCGGATTTTTTATGTACAGTCTTTTAAAAAGAAGCTTTTCTTTATATTAATAAAAATACATTTATAAAACACTATTGCATCAAAATGTATTAATATGTATAATTATGAATATTAATTAGGGAGGGCTGTATAAATGAAGTGTTTAATTAGGTTTATATTAGTATTAGGGTTGTTAATTAGCAGTGCTATGGTGTATATCAATCCCACAGCACATGCTGAACAAGATCAAACATGGGAGAAGATTAAAGAACGCGGTGAACTTAGAGTGGGTCTTTCTGCAGATTATGCACCAATGGAATTTGAGCATACAGTTAATGGTAAGACTGAGTATGCAGGTGTAGATATTGATTTAGCTAAAAAAATTGCGAAAGATAATAATTTAAAATTAAAAATCGTCAATATGTCATTTGATAGTTTGTTAGGAGCTCTTAAAACTGGAAAAATTGATATTATTATTTCCGGAATGACTTCAACGCCTGAACGTAAGAAGCAAGTTGATTTTTCAGATTCATATATGATGACTAAAAATATCATGCTTGTAAAGAAAGATAAAGTTAATGAATATAAAGATATCAAAGACTTTAATAATAAAAAAGTAGGGGCACAAAAGGGAACTGAACAAGAAAAAATCGCTCAAACCGAAATTGAAAATGCATCTATTACTTCATTAAGCCGTTTACCAGACGTTATATTAGCACTTAAAAGTGGAAAGGTTGAAGGTGCTGTAGTTGAAAAACCTGTAGCAGAAGCATATTTAAAACAAAATCCTAAATTAGGAATTTCCAATGTGAAATTTAATGAAGAAGAAAAAGATACAGTGATAGCAGTGCCAAAAGATTCACCAAAATTATTGTCACAAATTAATAAAACGATTAAAGAGGTTAAAGATAAAGGATTAATCGATAAATATATGACTAATGCTGCAAATGCGATGAATGATGACAGTGGTTTTATTTCTAAGTATGGTAGTTTTTTCTTGAAAGGAATTAAGATTACAATATTAATTTCACTTATCGGTGTTGCATTAGGTTCTATTTTAGGTGCATTCGTTGCGTTAATGAAATTAAGTAAAATAAAAATTATTTCATGGATTGCTTCTATCTATATCGAAATATTAAGAGGAACACCAATGTTAGTTCAAGTATTTATCGTATTCTTTGGTATAACTGCTGCATTAGGACTAGACATTTCAGCTCTTGTTTGTGGAACAATTGCATTAGTTATTAATTCCTCAGCTTACATTGCTGAAATTATTCGTGCAGGTATAAATGCTGTTGATAAAGGCCAAATGGAAGCCGCACGTAGTCTAGGTTTGAATTATAGACAAACGATGAAAAGTGTAATTATGCCACAAGCAATTAAAAATATTTTACCAGCTTTAGGTAATGAATTTGTCACTTTAATTAAAGAATCATCTATTGTGTCAACAATTGGAGTTGGCGAAATTATGTTTAATGCACAAGTGGTTCAAGGTATTTCATTTGACCCATTCACACCATTAATAGTGGCAGCAGCATTATACTTTGTCTTAACATTTGTACTTACACGCATTATGAACATGATTGAAGGGAGATTGAATGCCAGTGATTAAAATAAACAATCTTAATAAAGTTTTTGGAGATAATGAAGTTTTAAAAGATATCAATCTTGAAATCAATCAAGGGGAAGTAGTAGCAATAATAGGTCCATCTGGTAGTGGTAAAAGTACATTGTTAAGATGTATGAATTTATTAGAAGTACCCACTAAAGGTCAAGTGATTTTTGAAGGCAATGACTTAACGGAAAAAGGGACACAAGTAGATAAACTACGTCAAAAAATGGGTATGGTATTTCAAAACTTCAACCTATTTCCACATAAAAAAGTTGTCGATAATATTATTTTAGCTCCTAAATTATTAAAGAAAGATAATAACGATGAATTACATAAGGAAGCATTGTCGTTATTAGATAAAGTGGGATTAAAAGAAAAAGCAGATGTATATCCGAATCAATTATCAGGTGGTCAAAAGCAAAGGGTAGCAATTGCAAGAGCTTTAGCAATGCATCCAGATGTTATTTTATTCGATGAACCAACTTCAGCATTAGATCCTGAGGTAGTTGGTGATGTATTAAAAGTAATGAAAGACCTAGCCAAAGAAGGTATGACCATGGTGGTTGTGACACATGAAATGGGATTTGCCAAAGATGTAAGTGACAAAGTCATATTTATGGCAGATGGCGTTGTCGTAGAGTCAGGCACACCAGTCGAAATATTTGAACAACCGCAACATGAAAGAACACAAAATTTCTTAGCAAGAGTATTATAACAACCTAACGAAGCTTGAATATATGATACGCACCACAAAGTTATATCATATATTCAAGCTTTTTATTATTAAAATTATGTGAAATGAAACCTCAATATGAATAATGGTTGTGTTAAAATAACATAGTATTATTTTATGGGGGGCATACGATTGGATACAAAGCAGTTAAAGCAAGATATCATTGACTATGCATATACAATTGGTATCGACAGTATTGGATTTACAACTGCCGATCCCTTTGATGAATTGAAGCAAAAGCTAGAAGCATATCATGCAAATGGTTATGCCTCAGGATTTGAAGAATCTGATATTGCTTTACGAACGGAGCCTAAATTATCCTTACCAACAGCAAGGTCAATCATAGCAATTGCAGTTGGTTATCCTAACAAACTGAAAGGTGCACCTAAGAGTGTTAGAGGTGATCGCAGAGGCTTATTTGCTAGAGCATCGTGGGGTCAAGATTATCATACAATTATGCGTAAACGATTAGACATGTTAGCTGCATTTATTGAATCTAAAGTTCCAGATGTTGAAATCAAATCTATGGTAGATACGGGTGTATTATCAGATAGGGCAGTAGCAGAACGTGCAGGTTTAGGATTTGTTGGTCGTAATGGCTTTGTCATCAATCCTAAACTAGGAACATGGACATACCTCGGTGAAATGTTAGTCAGTATACCTTTTGAACCTGATGATCCATTATTAGATAGCTGTGGTGATTGTACAATTTGTGTTGATCGTTGTCCAACAAGTGCATTAGTTGGAAATGGCCAATTAAATAGTCAGAAATGCATTAGTTTTTTAACGCAAACAAAAGGCTATATGCCTGACCAATATCGTTATAAAATTGGGAATAGATTATATGGTTGCGATACGTGTCAACAAGTTTGTCCGAAAAATAGAGGTATTAATACCGAACAAGATGACATCATTTTGGAACCAGAAATTTTAAAGCCAAGATTAGTACCTTTACTACGTATGTCTAATAAAGAATTCAAACAAACATATGGTCACCTTGCAGGTGCTTGGCGTGGTAAAAAACCGATACAACGAAATGCTATTTTAGCATTGGCGCATTTTAATGAAGTGGATGCAATTCCAGAATTGAAAAAAGTTGCAACAACAGATGAAAGACCGATGATTCGAGCAACTGCTTATTGGGCTATTGGTCAAATTCTTGGGGAAGAAGCAAGAGATTTTATCAATGCAAATTATGATCAAGAGGATGCAGAAGTTCAAAATGAAATGATAAAAGGATTAGACACAAGGAGAGAATAGTAATATGACAAATCATATCGTTTTATATCAACCAGAAATCCCAGCTAATACTGGTAACATTGCACGTACGTGTGCAGGTACAAACACACATTTACATTTAATTAAACCTCTTGGATTTAGAACTGATGATAAAATGTTAAAAAGAGCCGGTTTAGATTATTGGGAATTTGTGAATATTACGTATCATGATAGTATTGAAGCATTTTTTGAAGCCACAAATGGCGAGTATTACTTATTAACAAAATTTGGTAAAAAGACTTATAGTGATTTTGATTTTTCAAATCATGACAAAGATTTTTACTTCATTTTTGGAAAAGAGACGACAGGATTACCAGACTGGGTGAAAGAGAAATATCAAGACACAGCATTAAGAATTCCTATGAGTGAACATATTCGTTCATTAAATTTATCAAATACTGCTGCGTTGTTAATTTATGAAGCGTTACGTCAACAAGATTTTCCGGGATTGAATTAAAATTTACTCATTTTCATTATAAAAATGATGCTTAAGTGCTATATTTAGAGTATAAGCATGTTAAAGTTAAATGGTTTGATATATTGAAAGTTAGGGTATAATAATTATTAATATCGCCGTTTTTATGTAAAATGCAAACTAAGAGGAGTGTAGAAATCATGGCAATGAACTTTAAAGTCTTTGACAATAGTCAACTTGTAGCAGAATATGCTGCTGATATTATTAGAAAGCAATTTAACAATAATCCTACTACAATTGCAGGTTTTCATTTAGATACAGATCAAGCGCCAGTTCTAGATGAATTAAAGAAAAATGTTGAAAAACATGCTGTTGATTTTAGCCAAATAAATATTTTAGATTATGACGATAAAAAATCATATTTCGAAGCGTTAGGTGTACCAGCAGGTCAAGTTTATCCAATTGCTTATGAAAAAGATGCAATCGAATTAATCGCTGATAAGATTAAAACTAAAGAAAATAAAGGGAAATTAACATTACAAGTTGTTTCTATCGATGAGCAAGGTAAGTTAAATGTTAGTATTCGTCAAGGACTAATGGAAGCAAGAGAAATTTTCTTAGTAGTGACAGGTGCTAATAAACGAGATGTAGTTGAAAAATTATATCAAGAAAATGGTAAAACAAGCTTCGAACCAGCCGATTTAAAAGCACATAGAATGGTAAATGTTATTCTTGATAAAGAAGCGGCTGCAGGTTTACCTGAAGATGTTAAAGCTTACTTTACGTCACGCTTTGCTTAATTAAAAATCTGTGAGGTATTGATTATGTCTAAAGACAAAGATCCAAAATTAAATTATCATGAAGAAGAAAACAGTATGGTAACGGATTTTGAAGATTTAAAAGAATTAGGTAAAGAAATGGAACAAATCTCTGATCAAAATGATCAAGAAAAAAATTCTGAAGAAGACAGTCAGTAAAGTATTATAATTGTGTAATATTCAGCTATTTATCATGTAAACAATGTATAGTATAGAACATATATCAAATAGGATTGATTATCTTGAATATGAAGTTAGGTAGCATTTTGTTACCTAGCTTTTTTATTATATTCATAGAAGCTGACTTTCCGCCAGCTTCTGAGTTTGTGGCCCGTTTCCCCAATTTGCAATGTCTGTAGAAATTGAGGATCCAATTTCATTTTGTTGTGGCCCCCCCAACTTGCAATGTCTGTAGAAATTAGAAATCCGATTTCACTATGTTGTGGCCCCGCCAACTTGCACGTTATTGTAAGCTGACTTTCCGCCAGCCTCTATGTTGTGGACTGCAGTCAACTACTGCCAATATAACTTTGTAAAGCATAAAACATTGATTTGTGTACCAGACATAGTAATATATCAAAAATTCAATTTTAAATATTAAAACAACATTTAAACGGAATTGATAATTAATTACTCCAGACATAATTGAAAGAAGTCATCTATCAGTAATATTTTTAATGAAATCATTAAACCGCGTTTCTTAATATGCCAAGATTATGATATGCTATTGAAGAATGAAATTAGAGGAGATTTATATATTTATGTTAGGAAAATACTGGATTCAATTATTGATAGCAACAGTTATTATAAGTTTAATATCAATTAAAGCTTTTCCATTGGCAATTGGGGCATTATATTTACCTGTTATTTTCAAAGTAATAAAATTACAACTCAATTTATCAAAAGGATTAATCGATGATGTTAATGCGCAAACATTCATTAAAAGTAATCAATCAGGTATTGTAATAAGTGTAATTTGTTGTTTATTAATAACAGGAATATTGTATTATACACTTGATGGGTTTTATGCGAGTTTAACAGGAGTTTTAGGTACGCTTGTTGCTTTAAATCCATATACGACAATTGTTAGTGCTGTATTATATATACTTACAGCTATTGCTACGGTTGAAGCTACTAAAACAAAGTATCGTAATTAAACTTAGTTCAACAATAACTAAATAATGATAGATAACACACTAATCGTATGACTGTATCACTGTAATAAAGGGTGAACACGTGCGATTAGTGTATTTTTATTTCAAATTATGAAAACGTTTTAATCATAAATTGCTCAATTAAATTATTTAATGATATACTACAGTTAAATAAACAGTGATAAGGGGAGAAATTGAATGTCAGTAAGAATTGAACATGATACTTTTGGAGAAATAGAAGTACCTGCAGATAAATATTGGGGTGCTCAAACAGAAAGAAGTAAACGCAATTTCCCAGTTGGTAAAGAGCGTATGCCAATCGAAGTAGTTTATGGTTTTGCACAACTAAAGCGTGCAGCAGCATTAGCTAATTTTGATTTAGGAAAATTAAGCGAGGCAAAGAAAGATGCCATTGTATACGCATGTGATCAAATTTTATCAGGTGAATTAGATGAACACTTCCCACTAGTTGTATGGCAAACAGGAAGCGGTACACAAAGTAATATGAATGTGAACGAAGTAGTAAGTTATGTTGCTAATATGTATTTAAAAGATCATCAAATTGATGAAAGTATCCACCCAAATGATGATGTAAATAAATCACAAAGTTCGAATGATACATTCCCAACTGCTATGCACGTTGCATTATATCAAGAGGTTGAAACAAAATTAGAACCTGCATTAAAACTTTTAAGAAATACTTTGAAAGAAAAAGAAGACAAATTTGATTCAATTATTAAAATTGGTCGTACACATTTACAAGATGCAACGCCGATCAAACTAGGACAAGAGATTAGTGGCTGGCGTTATATGCTTGACCGTTGCGAAATAATGTTATCTGAATCTAAGAAGCACATTTTAAATCTTGCCATCGGTGGTACGGCTGTTGGTACTGGTATTAATGCGCATCCTGAATTTGGTGATAAAGTGGCACATTATATTTCAGAAAATACGGGTTATCCATTTGTATCTTCTGAAAATAAATTCCACGCACTTACAGCGCATGATGAAGTTGTTCAATTGCATGGAACATTGAAGGCATTAGCAGGAGACTTAATGAAAATTGCTAATGATGTGAGATGGTTGGCTTCAGGGCCACGAGCTGGTTTGGCAGAAATTTCTATCCCTGAAAATGAACCAGGTTCATCAATTATGCCTGGTAAAGTTAATCCTACACAATGTGAAATGTTAACAATGGTTGCAGTCCAAGTAATGGGTAATGATACAGTTGTTGGCTTCGCAAGTTCACAAGGTAACTTTGAATTGAATGTTTATAAACCAGTTATTATGCATAATACACTACAATCAATTTACCTTTTAGCTGACGGTATGGAAACATTTAATAACAATTGTGCAGTGGGCATTGAACCAATCGAAGAGAATATTGATAATTATTTAAATCAATCATTAATGTTAGTTACTGCATTAAATCCACATATTGGTTATGAAAAAGCTGCTCAAATTGCTAAGAAAGCCCATAAAGAAGGTTTAACTTTAAAAGAATCTGCAATTCAAACTGGATATGTTACAGAAGAACAATTTGAAGCATGGATTAAACCAGAAGATATGGTAGATCCTCATTAATTAAATATTAATATAAAATAAAGTTTGGGCATTACAGGTAGATGTAGTGTTCAAGCTTTATTTTTTGTCTATTTCAAATTGAACTTATAAGTCTGATTTGATATAGAGCCATGAAAAGGAAAAACTTTTCATGGAGTCCGTTTTATTATAGAACCTATTTTTTATATGATGAATTGTTGTACATGTATTGGCCAAACAACCTGTGATAAAAATCTTATGATGTCATGTATTGTCCATAGATACACGTAACGCAGTTGAAAAAGACTACAAGTCATTATCCAAGGATGTTATAAAATGAATAATTACTAAAATATCAAAATATAAAATCCTAAGCATCGTAAAAAACAAAAAAACCGAACATCTGAAAAAATTAATAATTTTCCATCTATCCGATTTAAGTTGATACTTGATTTAGTTACAATGCGGTATTGCATGTTTAAATATCATGCAAAACTAATCAAATTAGTCATCCAAAGAAACGGAAATGACTTCCTTAGTCAAGGGATGCACAAACTCTATTTTGTAACTTTCAAGTTCTAATTGTCTTAACGTTGAATCACCATATAAAGGATCACCAATAACAGGGTGACCAATTTCAGCTAAATGCACACGAATTTGATGAGTACGTCCAGTATCCAACTTGATTTCAAGTTGGCACACAGCTTCTTTTATCATTTTTGAAGTTAAAATGTGTGTAATTGCACGCTGTCCAGTAGGAGACACACGTCGTTTATTCGAATGGAATTTATCTTTACCAATTGGCATATCAATCGTTTGTGGTTTTAAAGGTAAAAGTGCCTTAACATTTGCTTTGTATATCCGCGTAATATCATTGTCTTCTAACATGCGATCAAGAATTTTTTTCATTAAAGGATTTTTAGCAACAATTAATAATCCTACTGTTTCCTGGTCCAGTCGATGAATTGGTTCGACATAGTCACTATCAATAGTGTAAATCACATGATTCATTAAAGTATTGCTTTCTTTTAAATCATTAGGGTGAGTCTTAACACCTTTAGGTTTCATTACGATTGCCATATCATCGTCTTCGTATTTAATTTGTGCATAACGATAACTTGGAACATAATTACTTTTTTCATCGATGGTTGGAACAAATACATCGTCGCCAGTATGCACTTTATCCATTAATCGCGCAGGTTTATCATTAATAGTAATATCTTTAGACATATTTAAATGATGTAAATCTTTTTTAGGTACCTTAAGTTGTTGGAAAATATCTCGTAAACTTAAGTCATTAAAGTTTTCTGGTATTTTAAATTTCATAAAATCCTCCTATAGTCTTTAATATCATATCACAAATCAGTTCTCCTAAATATAACTATTGAGTAATCAAGGCCATTTTATCATGTTCACGTCTAAGATTTAAAAATATAATAACTCAATGTATAATAGTTAATACACGTAAAAATGAATTGGAGCGATTTGATGGAACAAAGGACGCGACTAGCTTTATTAAAAGAGATTGCCGAATTTTTAAACGAAGAAACTGAAATGTATAGCATGACCCAAGGTGCGTTAAAATATTTAATTGAGGGCAGTAATTTCACGACAGGCTGGATATTTTTCATCAGTAGCGTAGGTGAACATGAACTTGTATCACATGTGGCTCTACCACAATCTTTGACAGCAGACCACTGTCACTATATTAAAGATGGGTCTTGTTGGTGTGTGAAAGCATTTAATCAACGTAGGCTAATGAAAGCGTCGAATATCGTCAATTGTTCTCGTATTAACTTAGCCTCTAAAGCATTTCCTAGCCAAAATGACAATATTACACATCATGCAACGGTACCACTTAAATCGGGTCAAGAACAATTCGGCATTTTAAATGTAGCGTCCCCAAATACTGAAATATATAGTGATGAAGATTTAGAGTTGCTAGAGTCTGTCGCATTTCAATTAGGGTCAGCCATCAAACGTATTTATTTAACAGACCGTGAAAAAGAAGCAGCAAAAATTAATGAACGTAATCGTTTAGCTAGAGATTTACATGATTCAGTAAATCAAATGTTATTTTCTGTAAAACTAACAGCACATGCTGCGTATGGCATGTCAAGCGAATCCATCGCTAAACAAGCATTCAAGACGATTGAGGAAACGAGTCAAAATGCCGTTAATGAAATGCGTGCATTGATTTGGCAACTTAAGCCAGTTGGACTTGAGCAAGGTTTAATTCATGCTTTGACAGCATATAGTAAATTAATGCATATACAATTAAATGTAAATGTAGAAGGTTTAATCGATTTATCTAATGAAATCGAAGAAAACATATATAGAGCATTACAAGAGTGTATTAATAATGTTAAGAAACATGCTGATACGAATAAAATGGATCTTACATTAAAACAAATGAACGATATACTATATATTGACGTGATTGATTATGGTCAAGGATTTGAGATCGATAATGTTCAGATAGCTTCATCACACGGTATTAATAACATAAAACAAAGAGTTAAATTATTAAGAGGTAAAGTGACCTTTCATTCTCAGCCAACAAAGGGTACACAAATACAATTCACAATTCCTATAAAATAGCTTGATTTAAGGAGATAACCCATGAACAAAGTAATATTAGTAGATGACCATTATATTGTGAGACAAGGATTGCGATTTTTATTATCCACGATTGAAAACATAGAAGTTTTACAAGACTTTGCAGATGGAGAAACATTTTTAGAATATTTAAAAGAGCATGAGCACCCTGATATTGTGCTATTAGATTTAGTGATGCCTGGCATGAATGGTATTGAAATTACGGAATATATTAAGGCACATTATCCGGATATTAAAGTTTTGGTATTAACAAGTTATGTTGATGATGAACATGTAATTTCAGCAATCAATAAAGGTGCTGATGGTTATGAAATGAAAGACGTTGAGCCTCAGCAATTAATTGAAACTATTAGACGAGTTATGAACGGTGAAAAAATGATACATCCTAAGGCACAAGATGTATTTGAAACAGTTAGCCAAAAACCTCACTACACGAATAAGTTGTCAAAGAGAGAAATTGAAGTGTTACGTGAAATGGTTAAAGGTAAAACAAATAAAGAGATTGCAGAAACTTTATTTGTATCTGAAAAAACAATTAAAACACATGTCAGTCATATATTTAGTAAATTACAAGTTAGCGATCGTACACAAGCAGCAATTTATGCAATGGAAAATAAGTTGATTTAGAATGAGCTTTTAAATATTTGTCGAAAAATAGACAATTTTTAATCTGATTTTGATGAATTTTTTATAGCGATAGGGTTTATTATACAGTTTTCTTTGTAAATTTGATATCATTATAAAAGTGTAAGTTTTATCAAATCTAGTTATTATGCATAAAATTTTACTTCATTTACTTTCGCTTCATTATAAAGTAAACTTAACTCTTGTTGACTTGATCAAAATTTAATACAAATGTGAAATTGACTCTTTTCATTTTATTAAAAATATATTAAGATGTAATCTGTGTTTCAAGAAATGTGTATTATTGCAATTTCTTGTGTCCGGATAAAATTCCCCAAACAGAAAGGTAGATAACAGAATGGATAGACAGAGTTTTACAGATTTAATTCAAACAAAATTTAAAATGGTTCGTATAGAGGCTGGTTATACGCAAGATACTATGGCGCAAACAATTGGACTTTCTAAAAAGACTTTAGTACAAATCGAAAAAGAGAGAGTATTACCAAACTGGACAACTTGTATTTCAATTTGTGCATTATTCAGAGACTCTGAAGTATTAAACAGTACATTTGGCTGTGATCCATTAGAAATCGTTCAAACAATTTCAAGAAATCACTGTGCATATCCAAACCATGCACCAACAAGTGATATTTATTGGAATAACATTGAGACTCGTAATGGGTACATTTTACAAAGTAACAAAGTAAGCAATATTTATCGTGTATTAAATCCAGATAACCAACCAATTTTCGGTACTTCTAAAATGAGAGAAGCTGAAACATACTTTAACAGAAATGCTAAAGAAGAATTAGTACATATCTAGGCCTATATACTTTTAATAAATAATAAAAGCGATGTAACACACCTGTTTCGAGAGGTGAGGCATCGCTTTTTGTATGTAAACTAATAATAAATTGGTTCTCCACCAAATGTGGTGGGTATATAATTTAAAGAACTATTTTTAAAATACAACTTTTAGAGTTTTTATTATTAGGCGGCCAGTCCATTATTGGGCTTGGTTGTCTTCTTTTTTTCTCCTTTGTACAAGCTGAAAATCATCATTATACGTGCTTTAAAGTTGTTGAAATTTCTGTAACCAAAAGAAATTCGCTTGATTAATTTTATCTTATTATTAATTCCTTCTATAGCACCATTATTAAATGCTGGGTAATAAATTGTATTTCTTAACATCCTTTGATGTTTTCTATAATATTTAACCGCTTTCCATACACCCTTACTCACAGACTTTTTACTAACTGAATTTAAACGATTAATAAATTTAGGCCAATTACATAACCTTAGGTCTTTTCGTAATCCTTGGACAAGTTCGTAGGAGTGTCGTAGTATATCGTCTTTTGAAAGCATGAATTCTACAATGTCAGATGAGCGTTTATAAGCCTTAAAAGATTTATTCCATCTGTATTTACTAAATATGGTTTTACTAGTATCCATCAATAGGACTTTCCAGTTATTCTTAAAAATTGTATAATCAGGTCCTTTTTTATTACGGTATTCATTCATAACTTGTACACGATACTTATTAAGTTCTCTATTTAAATGTTGAACGATATGGAATCTGTCAAAAATAATAGCTGCATTAGGAAATAGGTCGCGAAATAATCGGACATAGGGTTCATACATGTCAATAGTAACCGTCTTAACTTGTTGTCGATTTTTTAAATCGAATCGCTCGAAATAGGCACGCAAGAATCTTGTAGTTCTATTTTCTAAAATATCTATAACATCATGAGTATCATTATCTATAAAAATGAAACTCATTGATCCAGTTACATTTTTAACGCTTTTAAATTCATCCATAGCGATGTGTTCTGGCAAACAATTAAAGGGTTTAATTCGTAATGAATTAGCCGCTTTAGTTCTAATACGACTTACAGTAGATGGAGAGATACAGTTATCTTCTGCAGTATCAATCTCTGTTTTAACTTTAGTAGCTTCTTCTATAACTTTTTGAGTAACACATCTTGAGATAAAACACGACTCATCAACAATTGACGTTTTAGCAGTAAAAGTGCCATTGCATTCTAAGCATTTAAAACGTTGTTTAGCTAAGTTGAGGTATGTGTTATACCCTTGAGTTTTAAGTAAAGTAATACGAGAAACACGCTTACCATGTTTATGAATTTGTCCTTCATTTTTAACTCCACAACAATAACAGGCCGAAGGCTTATACGTTAGTACAGCATTAACCACTGTTGCTTTTTTTCCTTTGATAATGACGTCAATTTCTTGGTTTATATATTTTATATTTTCATCTTTTATTCTTAGTAATTCTAAGGTATCATTACACATAGGCGCACTTGTCTCCTTTAGTTTGGGTTTGGTCACTTTAAATTATAGAGGCAATTGCGCTTTTTGTGTATTAAAAAAAGCAGGAAGTTTTACCTTCCCACCATAAAAGATGAAGAACCAATAAATTGAGCAGAAAGTGAAATGATTAATGAATTAAAAAATAAAAATAGTGGTATAATGAATAACTATGTTGTCACAAAGGAGTCAAAATTATGAATGCACTATTTATTATCATATTTATGATTGTAGTAGGGGCGATAATTGGGGGCATTACTAATGTAATTGCAATTAGAATGCTGTTTCACCCCTTTAAACCATACTATATATTTAAATTTAGAGTCCCATTTACACCAGGTTTAATACCGAAAAGACGCGAAGAAATTGCAACTAAAATTGGCCAAGTGATTGAAGAGCATTTGCTTACAGAAACTTTAATTAATGAAAAATTAAAAAGCGAGCAATCACAGCAAGCAATAGAATCTATGATTCAACAGCAGTTACAAAAGTTGACGAAAGATCAATTGTCAATAAAACAAATTACTTCTCAAATCGATATTGATTTAGAACAAGTATTACAAACTAATGGAAATCAATATATTGAATCACAATTGAATAATTATTATACAAAGCATCAAAACCAAACAATAGCATCTTTATTGCCAAATCAACTTGTAACATTTTTAGATCAGCATGTAGATAACGCAACAGACTTATTATGTGATCGTGCAAGGAATTATTTATCATCTGCAAAAGGCACACAAGATATTAATGATATGTTGGATACTTTTTTCAATGAGAAAGGTAAGTTAATTGGTATGTTGCAAATGTTTATGACAAAAGAGAGCATTGCAGATCGCATTCAACAAGAACTTATACGTTTAACATCTCATCCTAAAGCAAGAACAATTGTGACATCGTTAATTACCAATGAATATCAAACTTTTAAAGATAAACCATTGAATGAACTGTTAGATGCGTCTCAGTTTAATGAAATCGCTGAAAATCTATCAGTGTATATAACAACATATGCAAGCAAACAAGCGAATAAGCCAGTGGTTACGTTAATGCCTCAATTCGTTGATTATTTAGAAGGTCAACTCTCTAGCAAATTAGCAAATTTAATCATTGAAAAATTATCGATTCACTTATCTAGAATTATGAAAAAAGTGGATTTACGAGGATTAATTGAAGAACAAATTAATACGTTTGACTTAGATTATATTGAAAAATTAATTATAGAAATTGCTAACAAAGAACTAAAGTTGATTATGTCATTAGGTTTCATTTTAGGTGGTATTATTGGATTTTTCCAAGGTTTGGTTGCAATCTTTGTCTAAAAAAGCGAGATGTGGTAAAGTAATATCGAACGTTTTAATAAACATCACAACAAAGGAGTGCTATAACCATGGCAGTAAATTTATATGATTATGCAAATCAATTAGAACAAGCTTTAAGAGAAAGCGAAGAATACAAAGCAATCAAAGAAGCATTCGCTAATGTAAAAGCTAACGAAGAATCTAAAAAGTTATTCGACGAGTTCCGTGAAACTCAAATTAACTTCCAACAAAAACAAATGCAAGGTGAAGAAATTGCTGAAGAAGATTTACAAAAAGCGCAAGAACAAGCGCAAGCAATTGAAAAAGATGAAAACATCTCTGCATTAATGAATGCTGAACAAAAAATGAGTCAAGTATTCCAAGAAATCAACCAAATTATCGTTAAACCATTAGACGAAATTTACGCTGACTAATATTAAAATAATATTTTTCAATCCTTGTAAATAGAGGAATAGACTGCCGACAGAGTCCGAGACTTTGTGGGTAGTTTTTTTAGTTTTGATAACGGAAGTTAGAGGCTCTCTGTCAAATTGGGCAGATGCGTTCAGTATCGGAATTTAGGCTACTAAACATGTCCTAGCTTTAGCTCAGAATGGACGACGGAAGCTGGGCAATCAAACATGGCTAGCTCTATGCCAAAACGGGCAGATGAGCTTGATAACGGAAGTTAGGCTAGTAAACGTGTCCTAACTTCCTTTTTGCATTTTGAAGTGTAAAGTTTTCAACATAATACTATTAGTTCGGTCATGTATCGGACTGATGGAAAAGCGTTTCACTTTTAATGACTCATTAAGAACGGCCTGAAAATGTTTGGCGTATTAAGTGCAATGATAGTTTTGACATTTAGTTTCTAATTGGTCATTACTGCCGAGCAAATCTAGTAGAGTAATCATGTAAATCTTTAATGTGCCATTTGATTCACTAGCGGTGTTAATAACTACGGAAATTGCATTTCCGACTGAAATTTTTGAAAAATATCAACGTACGCTACAAAT
The DNA here is from genome assembly GCF_018622755.1 of Staphylococcus sp. MZ3. Lineage (NCBI taxonomy): Bacteria > Bacillati > Bacillota > Bacilli > Caryophanales > Staphylococcaceae > Staphylococcus > Staphylococcus sp. MZ3. Next base: position 1,956,868 of record NZ_CP076026.1, on the reverse strand, counting down.
AAAATTTTAAACTGTTATAAATGTGTCTCAATTTCATATGTTCATCGACGATATGAAGCGTATTATGGTAAAATGAAGAAATAATAAACTTGTTAATAAATAAAACATCACGATTTGACTAAAGCACTTTATTATTGTGTAGATAATAGTTTTTTAACGAAATAAAAATGGCGACTGGTTTTAATAAATCAGCTAATGAATCACTACACCTATAAGTATGAATATAGTGATTAGAATGCTTTGTATAGTTGGATTTTGCAAAATTGATGTTAGAACCTTTAATTAAGGAGATATGGATGTATGGTTAAATTTATTCATTGTTCGGATTTACATTTAGATAGTCCTTTCAAATCTAAGAGTCATATAAGCCCTAAAATTTTTGAGGATGTTCAAAAAAGTGCTTATGAAAGTTTTAAAAATATTGTAGATATTGCATTACAACAAGATGTTGATTTTGTAATTATCGCGGGTGATTTATTTGATAGTGAAAACAGAACATTACGTGCTGAAATTTTCTTAAAACAGCAATTTGAACGTTTACAAAATGAACAAATCTTTGTTTATGTTTGTCATGGTAATCACGATCCTTTATCATCAAAGATTTCATCAAACTGGCCAGATAATGTTTCTGTATTTTCAAATAAAGTTGAGACGTATGAAGCAATTACTAAATCTGGTGAAACAATTTATATTCACGGATTTAGTTATGAAAATAGAGCAAGTTATGAGAACAAGATTGATGAATATCCATCAAGTCAAGGCCAAAAAGGCATACATATTGGTGTCTTGCATGGTACGTATAGTAAATCTTCAGTTAACGAAAGATATACCGAGTTCATTTTAGAAGATTTAAACAGTAAATTGTATCATTATTGGGCTTTAGGTCATATACATGAACGTCAACAATTAAGTGATATGCCTGTAATTAACTATTCAGGTAATATTCAAGGTAGACATTTTAATGAGCAAGGTGAAAAAGGTTGCTTATTAATCGAGGGTGACCACTTAAAATTAAAGACTAAATTTTATCCTACACAGTATATTAGATTTGAAGAAGCAACTATTGAAACGGATAAGACATCTAAGCAAGGTTTATACGAGGTCATTCAAAACTTTAAAGAACAAGTGAGAGAAGAAGGAAAAGCCTTTTATCGTTTAACGCTTGTTATTAATAGTGAGACATTAATTTCACCTCAAGATTTATTACAAGTTGAAGAAATGATTACAGATTATGAAGAAAACGAAAATCAATTTGTATATATTGATGAGTTAAAAATACAATATGCACAAAATGATGAGTCACCTTTAGTTAATGAATTTTCAGCGGAATTATTAGTCGATCAAGCTGTTTTTGATAAAGCGATGTCAGATTTATATTTAAATCCAAGGGCATCAAAGTTCCTAGACGATTATGGAACATTCGACCATACAGCATTAGTTAATCGTGCTGAAGAAATATTAAAAGCTGAAATGAGAGGTGAACAAAATGATAATTAAATCACTTGAAATTTATGGTTACGGTCAATTTGTTCAACGTAAAATTGAATTTAATAAAAACTTCACTGAAATTTTTGGTGAAAATGAAGCGGGTAAATCGACGATTCAAGCATTCATCCATTCGATATTATTTGGTTTTCCAACTAAAAAGTCTAAAGAGCCAAGACTAGAACCACGTCTAGGTAACCAATACGGTGGTAAATTAGTACTTATTCTTGATGATGGCTTAGAGATTGAAGTTGAACGAATTAAAGGCAGTGCTCAAGGTGATGTGAAAGTATATTTACCTAATGGTGCTGTGCGTGATGATGCTTGGTTACAAAAGAAACTTAATTATATTTCTAAAAAGACATATCAAGGTATCTTTTCATTTGATGTACTAGGGCTTCAAGACATTCATAGAAATCTAAATGAAAAACAATTGCAAGATTATTTATTACAAGCAGGGGCTTTAGGATCAACTGAATTCACGTCAATGCGCGAAGTGATTAATCGTAAAAAAGATGAATTATATAAAAAATCAGGTAAAAATCCGATCATTAATCAACAAATTGAGCAATTAAAACAACTAGAAAGTCAAATTCGTGAAGAAGAAGCTAAACTAGAAACATATCATCGCTTAGTAGATGATCGAGATAAATCATCACGTCGATTAGAGAATTTAAAGCATAATTTAAATCAATTATCAAAAATGCATGAAGAAAAACAAAAAGAGGTTGCTTTACATGATCATTCACAAGAATGGAAGTCTCTAGAACAACAGTTAAATATTGAGCCAATCACATTCCCAGAAAAAGGTGTGGATCGTTACGAAAAAGCACGAGCGCATAAGCAATCGTTAGAAAGAGATATTGGTTTAAGAAATGAGCGTTTAGCTCAACTTAAAGAAGAAGCGACTCAATTAGAGCCAGTTAAACAATCTGATATTGATGCCTTCATTAGTTTGAATCAACAAGAAAATGAAATTAAAAATAAAGAATTTGAACTTACTGCAATCGAAAAGGATATTGCGAATAAACAACGTGATAAAGATGAACTGCAAGCAAATATTGGTTGGTCTGAAACGCATCATGACGTAGATAGTTCAGAGGCAATGAAAAGTTATGTCAGTGAGCAAATCAAGAATAAACAAGAACAAGCTGCATACATTAAACAATTAGAACGTAGTTTAGAAGAAAATAAAATCGAAGATAATGCGGTTCATAGCGAACTAGATTCTGTTGAAGAAAAAATAGTTCCTGAAGAGACTTTTGAAAAGAAAAAAGAATACTCACAACAAGTCATTGAATTAAACGAAAAAGAGAACTTGTATAGCAAATTGAAAGAACGTTTCGAAATTGAGCAACAAGAAAAACAAAAACGTCAAAAATTGTTACGAACAACGTTTATTCTTTTAACATTAGTAGGTATTGGTTTAACTGCCTTCTCATTTATTTCAAACAACATGTTGTTTGGTATTATTTTCGCAGTATTAACTTTAGTATTTGTTATCGGTATCATCATGTCTAAATCAAAAGAAGTAGATTATAGCGAGGCCATCACAGATGAAATCGAAGAAATTAAAGCACAACTAGCCATTTTAGATGAAAATTATGACTTAGATTTTGATCTTGATGAGCAATATCGCATTCGTGATCACTGGCAACAAGCTTTGAAAAATAAAGATATTTTAGAAGAGAAACGTCAGTATATTGAAGGTCGTTTAAATGATGCGAAAGGGCGTCATGATGAATTACAATCGACAGTTGAGAACGTTAAGGATGAATTATACTTATCATCTAAAATTTCAAATGATTTAATTGTTGATAGTATTTCTACAATGGCGAATATTAAAGCATTAGATCAACATATCAGTGATTTAAATCAACAACGCCAGCAATTGGTTCAAGAATTAGATACATTCTACAATCATGCTGAAGCTGTTACAAAATCACAATTTGTTTATTTCAACAAATTATCTTTATTCCACGATGTGCAACAATGGTTGAAATCAGCTGAAGACACGAATGAAAAATGGCGTATTAATGCTGAAAATACCAAACTTGTTACAAATGAATTAAATCATTTAAATGCTCAATTAGAAGAAAATAATAAAGAAATTACAGCACTATTCGATTTTATCAATGTTGGTACTGAAGAAGATTTTTACCAACATCATGAAGATTACCAAACTTATACTAGTAATTTGAGTCGTTTTAATGATTTAACTAAATATCTTGAGAACCAAAACTATTCTTATGAATTAAGTTCTAGTTTAAGTGAAAAAACAACTGCACAACTTGAAGAAGAAGATCATTTATTGGCTACTCAAGTTGACGAATATAATGAGCAATATCTTGAAATGCAAGCACAAGTCAGTGATTTAAGTGCACAAATCAATCACATGGAAACTGATACAACGCTTGCTAATTTAAGACATGAATATCACAGTCTTAAAAATCAACTTAATGATATCGCAAAAGATTGGGCAAGTTTAAGTTATTTACAAAGTTTAGTTGATGAACACATTAAACAAATTAAAGATAAACGTTTGCCTCAAGTTATTAATGAAGCGGTAGAAATATTGAAGCATTTAACAGATGGCAGATATACGATGATTAACTATAATGAAGATTCAATTACGGTTAAACATGTTAATGGTCAATTATATGATCCTGTTGAACTAAGTCAATCTACAAAAGAATTACTTTATGTAGCTTTACGTATCAGTTTAATTAAGGTACTAAGACCATATTATCCGTTCCCATTAATTGTTGATGATGCATTTGTTCATTTTGATAAAAAACGTACTGAAAAAATGTTGAATTATTTACGATCATTATCAGAACACTATCAAGTACTATACTTTACATGTGTAAAAGATAATATTGTTCCATCAAAAGAAGTGATTACATTAAACAAAATAGAGGAAGGCGGGAAACGATGAGAAATATAGAGAATCTAAATCCCGGAGATTCAGTTGATCACTTTTTCTTAGTGCATAAAGCTACACAGGGTGTAACAGCACAAGGTAAAGATTATATGACATTACATTTGCAAGATAAAAGTGGTGAAATTGAAGCGAAATTTTGGACGGCTACAAAAAATGATATGGCAACAATCAAGCCTGAAGAAATTGTACATGTTAAAGGTGACATCATAAACTATCGCGGAAATAAACAGATGAAAGTCAACCAAATTAGACTAGCGACAACTGAAGATCAATTAAAAACAGAACAATTTGTAGATGGTGCACCTTTATCACCGGCAGAAATACAAGAAGAGATTTCTCATTATTTGCTAGATATTGAAAATGCTAATTTACAACGTATCACACGTCATTTATTGAAAAAATATCAAGAACGATTTTACGCATATCCAGCTGCTAGTTCTCATCATCATAACTTTGCGAGTGGCTTAAGCTATCATGTATTAACGATGTTACGTATTGCAAAATCAATTTGTGACATTTATCCATTGTTAAACAAAAGTTTGTTATATAGTGGTATTATTTTGCATGATATTGGTAAAGTTAGAGAATTGAGTGGTCCTGTTGCGACGTCGTATACAGTCGAAGGTAACTTATTAGGACACATCTCGATTGCGAGTGATGAAGTAGTTGAAGCAGCTCGTGAATTGAACATTGAAGGAGAAGAAATCATGTTGTTAAGACATATGATTTTATCTCATCATGGTAAGTTAGAGTATGGTTCGCCAAAACTGCCATACTTAAAAGAAGCAGAAATTTTATGCTATATCGATAATATCGATGCTAGAATGAATATGTTTGAAAAGGCTTATAAAAAAACTGACAAGGGTCAGTTTACAGATAAAATATTTGGTCTTGAAAATCGTAGATTCTACAATCCTGAATCACTCGATTAAGAATTAAAAGATATCGGACAGATGAGTATACTGAAACATGAGATCAACTGTCCGATTTTTAATGCGAAAAAACCGAGCGGCCGTGGTATGATTTTTGAACCACGGTCGCTCGGTTTTGTGTTATTGGCTCATGCCGGATTGTCCGCCTTGTGCGCCACCTTGTTTAAGTTTTTCAGGGTTTAAGATTTTATCTTCAACAACTGATTTAATATCACGATCTTTAAAGTCAACATCGTATTCTTTTAATAGATCTTTGTATGCATCAGTTAATAATTTTGGATTTTTTTGTACTTTCTGATCGACTAATTTTTCTTTCAGGCTTTGTTTTTCACTGTTAAAGTCTGTTGGTTTATCAGCTTTAATAATATGATATCCAAAGCTTGATTTAACAACCTCTGATACTTCACCATCTTTAAGCTTAAATAGTGCTTTTTCAAAATCTTTATCAGTTTGTCCTTTAAGAACATAACCTAATTCGCCATCTTTTTTAGCTGAACCAGTATCCATTGATTCTTTTTTAGCGATTTCACCAAATTTACTTGGATCTTTTGAAACTTCTTTTTGAATTTCTTCAGCTTTTTGTTTCGCTTCTTTATCATCTAAGCCTTCTTTGTCGCTTTTCTTAGATTTAACTTTAATTAAAATGTGTGAAGCTTTCTTGCTGTCTTCTTTAATTTCAGAATCAGAGATTTTAATTTTATCTGATAGTAATTCTTTATGATAAGCAGCAGTACGTAAGTTTTCTTTATATTTATCGGCTGTTAAACCTTGCTGTTGAAGGGCCTTTTCAAATTTATCTTTACCGCCGTATTGCTTTTGCATTTTTTCAATTTGTTCGTCAATCTTCTTATCATTAACTTTATTTTTATATTTATCAGCTAAAATTTTATTTAACATTTCAGTAAATGATGCATTTGCAATTTGATCTTTACCGATTTTTTTCATTGTATCTGCAACTGTTACATCTCCAGCTTTAGAAGAAATTAATGTATTTTCTTTAGAGTCTGTGGCACTAGCGCCACAAGCGCCTAATAATAAAGCACTAGCTGTTACCGGAACGATTAATTTGTTTATCATCTTCATAGTTGAAACTCCTTTGTAAGTTAATCATCGTGAATATAACATAGTTTTATATTATCACCAATCAATAACCCATGACATCAGACTAGAGCATTAGGTTTAGGGGTAGAAATTGATGAAAATAAAAAAACAAGGTCTATATACATTTGATTTTAAGCTATTACATAGCCTAAAAACAAATAATAACACCTTGCTATAATTATTTTGTTATAAATGATATGGATTTTTAATTTTTTTCAAAATATTAATACCTGTACTATGTTCTTCTATATATTGTCCATAATTAGAAAATATAATTATTTTTAAATATAATAAATCTGTAATGGAAATACCGAAATTCAATGCCAATAAGAACATAAAATAATGTCCATATTGCGGGAATAAAATTGTTAGATAAACGAACATTGCAGATAAGATAATTAACGGCAATATTAAGTTAATGCAAAAATAAAATTTGTGTACAGGTTGATTGACGTAGGTATTATAGAATATAAGCCATTTTCTTTTAGTCAACTTATGAACTTTAAACGATTTTCTATATGGTAAGAAAAATAATAAATGTATACTTTTATGTAATGGATACGTCATAAATACAAGTAATAAAAAGATGAGAAAATGTCTATCTGATAATGGCGTATTAGATAAAAAATACATTACTTCATAACTAACTAAAAACATAATGATGGTTGCAACTGCACTCATAAATGCAATTCTAGGCAAACCAAATCGTGCATTGATATCAATTTGTCTTTTACATAAAAACATATCTTACGCCTCATCTCTTTTCAATATAAGTTAGATTATAACTAACTCAGGTTCAGTAATTCAATAGTAACATATCATGTTAGAAGAATTGTTATATAAGAAGAAAGGGGCGACGTATTGTTTGATTTGAAACGCGAAAGTGGAGTTTGGTAAAATTGGCTGATTGACTAGCGTAGAAGTAGAATGCAGAATAAATTTCTGCGAACACATCTTCTTGCTAATAAAGCATCACTTATGAAAAAGGCGCGTGTGACATGAGTATTTGAAAACTTGAATAATATAAAAAATGGATATGGCAGGGCATATGCAAAAGCATCTTTTGACCAACTAAGTCATACAAATGCTAAAAATATAGTGATATGTAATTATAATAAACACCAGATTAATAATTTGTGCAAGTAAGGTATATGTAATGTGTATATAAGGTTCGGCTCAATGAAAATATAAGTATGTTGATTGTCGATAATGATTTAAGTAAAGCGTAATCAAAGTGCAAGGATAACACAATGAATCCTAAGCAATGTTTTCAATCAATTCATAAATAGGATTTAAGCGAAAACTACTACAAACAATGTCTTCCTATAATTTGTAAACATAAGTTCATTTGAGTTTTAAAAAAGAGATGACAAGAAATATCTAATTTCTAATGTCATCTCGTTTATTTGGCATTTAAATTTAAAAAATAAATATGCTGTTACTAATAAAAATAGTTGTGATCGAGAACGTAACCTGCTACTTAGAAATTTCGTTTCCAATATCCTCGCCACGATTTTGTAAATTTTCGATGTGTGACTGTAAACGTTCAATATTAGGATTGATGTCAGATTTGAAGTTTCCAAGTAATAACTTAATTTCACCACCAATTGAACTACCAAATTCCGCACTTTCGTTTTTAATTTGAACACCATAGTTTAAAATGTCATTAAAACTTTGTTTAATCGTTTCAAATTCACGTTGTAGTTCTGATTTTGAACCAGTAGGGGCAGTACGATCGATTGTGTTGTTCTTGACACTTTTGTCGTCTCGTCCTTGAAGTGCAACTACAAAACCAGCTGCTACACCAACACCGATACCGAATAGAATGCGTGATGCTTTCATTTATATTCTCCTCACTTTTAACATCTGTTATCTTGATAACTCATTTTGTTTAAAATTGCTAACCTTGATGTTATCACTTCAAACGCAATTGTTATAATATTAATCATATTATACCCGTTCGAGCTTAGATTAAGCATACATTTAAAATTGTGCTTGAATTTGTTCAGCAATTTGTTGTTTTGCATCGTTATCTAAAATATCTTCATGTGTTTCCCACTTATAACCAAATCCATCAATATCATTTTCGTATCGAGGAATTAAGTGGAAATGAATATGAAATACAGATTGATCTGCAAACTCACCATTATTTTGAATAATGTTTAAACCATCAGGATTAAATGCACGCTTAATAGCATTTGCTACTTTAGGTAATGCTGCACCGATATGTTTCATTGTTTCTTCATCAGTTTCAAAGATATTAGCAGAAGCTTTTTTAGGAATTAATAACGTATGTCCTTTAGTAACTTGTGATATATCTAAAAAGGCATAGACATTATCGTCTTCATATACTTTAAAGCTAGGAATTTCTCCAGTTAAAATTTTGCCGAAAATTGTTTCTGACATGATGACTACACTCCTTTTCAACTTGTATTACCATTCATTATAACATTGTCGCTAAAAATTCGATATTAGGACATGTGTATTTAATATGAGCATTTTATAATTTTTGGTACAATATAAGTCATGGAGGTGCCTTATGACAGTTAAAGTAGAACAGCTTACAGGTGGATATGGAAAACGCCCTGTAATTAAAGATATAAATTTTGAATTAAACAAAGGCGAAATTGTTGGACTTATTGGCCTTAATGGCGCTGGTAAGAGTACAACGATTAAACATATGCTAGGATTGCTTACACCTATGGAAGGATCTCTATCAATTTCAGATATCAACATTAATGATGACATAGAGGCTTATAGAAGAAAGTTATCTTATATTCCGGAATCTCCGGTTATTTATGAAGAACTCACATTAGAGGAACACATTGAGATGACAGCAATGGCATATGATATTGATCGTGATGAAGCGATGAATCGAGCAATGCCATTATTAAAGACATTCCGTTTAGAAAATGAATTGAAAGTTTTTCCGAGTCATTTTTCTAAGGGGATGAAACAAAAAGTCATGATTATTTGTGCGTTTATCGTTAATCCCGAATTGTATATTATAGACGAACCATTCCTTGGCCTAGATCCATTAGGAATTCAATCCATGTTAGATTTAATGGTTGAAAAGAAAAACGAAGGTAGAACCGTTCTAATGAGTACACATATTTTAGCAACAGCTGAACGTTACTGTGATCGTTTTATCATACTTGACGAAGGTGAAGTCGTTGCATTTGGAGATTTAGAAGCATTGAGACAACAAACTGGCTTACATAATCAAACATTAGACGATATATATATTCATGTGACGCAAGGTGGAGATGTACATGCGTAACCAAGCGACCACATTATTTAATAAAAGATTACATGCCCTTCGTAAAGAGAAAAATTATTATAATAAGTTTATATTTAATGGTCATTTCATGGTCTTTTTACTTATTTTGCTGGGTGCATTTATTTTTGGATATGGTGAATGGTTAAAACATATTCCAACGAATATCAATTTTTCATTAATAGCAGCAGTGATTGTAGCATTGACATCCATTTTTCCAATGCGACCACTCCTAAAAGAAGCGGATAAAATCTTTTTATTACCATTTGAAAAACACATGTCTCAATTTATGCGCCATGCGATTTTATATAGTTACTTTGCGCGCATATTAATCCAACTCATTATTGTTATTGTAATGTTCCCGTTGTTTTACAATATTAATCAACATAATGTGGCATTTTATATTTGTTTTGGAGTCAGTGCATTAATTTTTCCATATGTTGGTTTACGCTTAAGATGGCAATGGTATCAATCGGGACTTAAAACATGGCAAGTTAATTTAATATCATTCATCACCTTTGCTCTAACATATTACTTACTATTAGCTCCAAAATGGTACATCGCATTTGTGATGGTTGCTTTGCCTGTGTTAATAGAATTTTTAGTTAAAAAATATAAACCAGGCTTTTTGTATCCTTGGGAGAAAATGATTGCAATCGAACATCGACATCATATGAATTATTATAAATTTGTTAATATGTTCACCGATGTAAAACATTTGAAAGAATCTGCAGTCAGAAGAAGTTATCTAGATATACTTTTACCAGTTCCAAAGGGTAGTAAATTTAACTCTAATGCGATGTATTTATTCTTATTTATTAGAAGCTTTATAAGAGGGAGAGACGCATTTAATATTATCTTTAGGTTAGTAATTATTGCAGTTTTATTAATGGTTTGGTTATCATATCCATTAGTGACAGCAATTATTGGGTGTTTATTTGTATATATTATATTGTTACAAATGGCACAATTTTATTCACAGCAAGCATATGGCTTATGGCCTCAAGTGTGGCCTGTACCTGAAGAGAAGGTAATCAAAGGGTATGAACAGTTTTTATATAGATTAATGTTTGTTATTTGTACTGTGTTTGCAGTGACATTTATTATAAAACATATGACGTTATTCTATGTTGTACTCATTTTCTATATTGTAGGTTTATTAACGATTAGAAGTATTATTAAAAAGTTAAAATATCAGGAAACATTATTACGAGACTAAAAAACTTCCATTGGCATGTATGTTGTAAAGGTGCATGTAATGTTGAACGCCAAATGATACGGCGTTCAGATTACATTAGCATCTATACGTTAACAGCATAACCAATGGAAGTTTTCTTCGAATCTATTCTTTTATTGGGTATAGATATCTTTCAAAATAACTTGAATGTTGTCCGCTTGAACCAAAGTAATGACTTAATGCGTCTTTTGAAAAATGGTCATTAAAGGCATCAGATTGCTTAAAGTCTTCGTATGCATGTCGATCAGCAAATCCGAAATAAATTTTGTATGTTGTACCTTTAGCAGGTCTTAACAAACGATAGCTTTTAAAGCCACCAAAGTTTCTGAAATTATCGTCTACACTAATCAGTTTCTTTTCAAGTTGATATGCATGATCTTCTGTTGATGGAATGAAGATTGCACAATAGAAATGATGTTCACTGAATTCACCAATTTCTTTAATAACTTCATATATTGAAGGTGATTTTAAAACAGTCTCACCATCAGTTTCTTCAAAAATAACTGAAGTATCTGATGCTGAAAATTGGAATAGTTGATGGGTCGGGTTATTGATTTTTATCTGATGTAAAAATCCATAAGTGCCATAAGATGTATATAGTTTCTTCATATGAAAGGTCCCCCTTATGTTTTTATTTATTATACGATGATAAACTAGTCATTACCACTATTAATAATTGATTAAAATTACTATAATGAATCTTGCGAGATATTTAGAAGTAATGATACAAAATAATGGACTTTAGAATTTAAATTTACAATAAATAGTTCTATGATTAAATGTCAGTTTTATGACATTTATTTATTGAAAATACGAACGAATGAGCGATATGATAATATAGATAAGAATGATTTTAATTTAGGAGGCCTTTATGGTGCATAATAAAAACAATACAATTTTAAAAATGATCAAAGGTGAAGAAACATCACATACACCTGTTTGGTTTATGCGACAAGCTGGCCGTTCGCAACCAGAATATCGAAAATTGAAAGAAAAATATTCACTATTCGATATTACACATCAGCCGGAGTTGTGCGCTTATGTAACACATTTACCAGTTGATAATTATCATACAGATGCAGCAATTTTATACAAAGATATTATGACACCATTAAAGCCAATTGGTGTCGATGTAGAAATCAAATCGGGTATTGGTCCAGTGATTCATAATCCTATCAAAACAATTCAAGATGTTGAGAAACTTTCTCAAATAGACCCCGAACGAGATGTACCATATGTATTAGATACAATTAAACTTTTAACAGAAGAAAAGTTAAATGTGCCGCTAATAGGATTTACTGGGGCACCATTTACATTAGCGTCATATATGATTGAAGGCGGACCATCGAAAAATTACAATTTTACAAAAGCGATGATGTATAGAGATGAAGCAACATGGTTTGCTTTAATGAATCATTTAGTTGATGTATCTGTTAAATATGTAACAGCTCAAGTCGAAGCAGGTGCCGAATTGATTCAAATTTTCGATTCATGGGTAGGTGCATTAAATGTCGAGGATTACAGACGTTACATTAAACCACATATGATTCGATTAATCAGTGAGGTTAAAGAAAAACATGATGTGCCGGTAATTTTATTCGGTGTAGGTGCCAGTCATTTAATCAATGAATGGAATGATTTACCGATTGATGTATTAGGCCTAGATTGGAGAACATCTATTAATCAGGCTCAACAATTAGGCGTTACTAAAACATTACAAGGGAATTTAGATCCATCAATTTTATTAGCACCATGGAATGTCATTGAAGAGAGATTGAAACCAATATTAGATCAAGGTATGGAGAACGGTAAACACATCTTTAATTTAGGACACGGTGTTTTCCCAGAAGTGCAACCAGAGACGTTACGTAAAGTAAGCGAATTCGTACACACATATACACAAAGATAATCATAGTATTACATTGAAGCACATGAAAGATAATTCATTTAAAGGAAGGTATTATCAATGACTAAAAAAATGGGATTATTAGTTATGGCTTATGGCACTCCTTATAAAGAAAGTGACATAGAGCCATATTATACAGATATTAGACATGGTAAACGTCCATCTGAAGAAGAACTTCAAGATTTGAAAGATAGATATGAATTTATAGGTGGTTTATCACCATTAGCAGGTACAACAGATGACCAAGCTGATGCGCTAGTTTCAGCATTAAATAAAGCATATGCAGATGTTGAATTTAAACTATATTTAGGATTAAAACATATTTCGCCATTTATCGAAGATGCGGTTGAACAAATGCACAATGATGGCATTACTGAAGCAATCACTGTAGTACTAGCACCACACTATTCTTCATTTTCAGTAGGATCATATGACAAACGTGCTGATGAAGAAGCTGCAAAATATGGTATTCAACTTACACATGTGAAACATTATTATGAACAACCTAAATTTATTGAATATTGGACGAATAAAGTCAACGAAACATTAGCTCAAATACCGGAAGAGGAACATAAAGACACGGTATTAGTTGTTTCGGCTCATAGTTTGCCAAAAGGTTTAATCGAAAAGAATAATGATCCATATCCACAAGAACTAGAACATACTGCACTTTTAATTAAAGAACAATCTAATATTGAACATATTGCGATTGGTTGGCAATCTGAAGGTAATACAGGTACACCTTGGTTAGGGCCAGATGTACAAGATTTAACACGTGATTTATATGAAAAACATCAGTATAAAAACTTTATATATACGCCAGTAGGTTTTGTATGTGAGCATTTAGAGGTGCTTTATGACAATGATTATGAATGTAAAGTTGTTTGCGATGATATTGGTGCGAATTATTATCGTCCAAAAATGCCGAATACACATCCATTATTTATCGGTGCAATTGTTGATGAAATCAAGTCTATATTTTAATGACGAAAGAAGCGTGAAACGTTGTGACTAAATCAGTGGCTATTATAGGAGCGGGGATAACAGGTTTATCAAGTGCATATTTTTTAAAACAGCAAGATCCTAATATTGATGTAACCATCTTTGAAGCATCGAATCGTCCGGGGGGAAAGATTCAATCGTATCGTAAAGATGGTTATATGATTGAACTAGGGCCTGAATCTTATTTAGGTAGAAAAACGATCATGACAGAATTAGCGAAAGATATTGGATTAGAACAAGATATTGTTACAAATACGACTGGACAATCTTATATTTTTGCGAAAAACAAATTGTATCCTATTCCAGGTGGATCAATTATGGGAATTCCGACAGATATCAAACCGTTTGTGACAACTAAATTAATTTCACCACTTGGAAAGTTAAGAGCAGGGTTAGATTTACTTAAAAAACCTACTCAAATGCAGGATGGTGACATTTCTGTTGGGGCATTTTTCAGAGCAAGATTAGGTAATGAGGTACTTGAGAATTTAATAGAGCCTTTAATGGGTGGTATTTATGGTACCGATATTGATAAATTAAGTTTGATGAGTACGTTTCCTAATTTTAAAGAAAAAGAAGAGGCATTCGGAAGTCTGATAAAAGGTATGAAGGATGAGAAAAATAAGCGTCTGAAACAAAGACAATTATATCCTGGCGCACCAAAAGGACAATTCAAACAATTTAAGCATGGTTTAAGTTCATTTATTGAAGCATTAGAACAAGATGTGAAAAATAAAGGTGTGACAATACGCTACAATACGACAGTGGATGATATTATTACATCTCAAAAGCAATATAAAATTGTTTACAGTAATCAACAAGAAGATGTATTCGATGGGGTATTAGTGACAACACCGCATCAAGTCTTTTTGAATTGGTTCGGACAAGATCCAGCATTTGATTACTTTAAAACGATGGATAGTACGACTGTTGCAACTGTTGTATTGGCATTTGATGAAAAAGACATTGAAAATACCCATGATGGTACTGGCTTCGTGATTGCGAGAACGAGTGATACAGACATTACCGCATGTACTTGGACATCGAAAAAATGGCCATTTACTACACCGGAAGGTAAGGTTTTGATTCGTGCGTATGTAGGTAAACCAGGTGATACTGTGGTTGATGATCATACAGATAATGAATTAGTATCGATTGTACGTAGAGATTTAAGTCAAATGATGACATTTAAAGGTGATCCTGAATTTACAATTGTCAATCGTTTGCCGAAAAGTATGCCACAGTACCATGTTGGTCACATTCAACAAATTAGACAGATTCAAGCACATATTAAACAAACATATCCACGACTTAGAGTAACTGGTGCATCTTTTGAAGCGGTTGGACTACCTGATTGTATTACACAAGGTAAAGTTGCTGCTGAAGAAGTAATCGCAGAGTTGTAAGTTAATTGTTGGATGGTGTTGGTATTGGTGCGACGCCTTTAGATAATGTTTGATGAAATATAGTCATGTTTAAGATATATGATGGTGGAAGTAATGTGTAAATCATGATACTTTCAGCGAGAATTATTTCATGAATCTGTGGCAGAGACAAAGGTTTAGCTATTATTGAATGATATTGAAATGATGACAATGCACTTTAATTAGAAATGTCACTTTGCGATAAAACATTTCTAATTAAGGTGTTTTTATTTTACAATTATAGGTAATCATTCATTTTTTTAAATAGAAAAGAAGTAGTAAGTTGAAAGGAGAGAATGAGATGACAGATGTAATTATTGTACATTCTATGCATGGAAATAGTAGAAATCATTGGTATCAGTGGTTGGAGCATAACTTAACTTTAGAAGGATATGACGTAACATTATTTAATTTTGAATCACCTGAAGCGAAGACAGTGGATCAGTGGATTGAAGCTATGACGAAACAAATTAATGTACGCAAAAAGGATACATATTTTGTAACACATGGTTTAGGTTCAATCACAGCTTTAAAATATATTGAAATGATTGATCAGCCGATTGAAGGCTTTTTCAGTATAGCGGGCTTTAAAGAAGATGCAGAAAATATAGATTTAGATATTGATTTAAGTAATGTAACCATTGATTACGATAATATTAAAAAGAAAGTTGACAATTTTTACGGATTGAGTTCTAAAAATGACAAATACGTTTCTTATAAAGAAACCCAGCGTTTAATGAATGCATTAGAGGGGAACTTGCGAATCGTGGAAGATGGAGGGCACTTCTTAGAAGAGGATGGCTTCGAAACATTTACAGCGTTGCAAGATCGGATGCAAGATTACATGACACGATAGTTAGTGTATGGGTTGTGTTATGTTGTGTCAGTAGGTAGCTGCTGATTTTGAAAAATTGTTGTAATTGAGGCGTCAAGCAATGTCTTAGGGCTACAATGTTATATTGGTAGTCGCTGACTGAAAGAATATGCGGTGTAACAAGCTTTTATAATTTCTTTTTCAGAAGGTATAGGCGTTATAAACTTTATAATTCCTATACCTTTTAAAATGCTTTAACACTATTTATGACAACTATTAGACACTTATATGATAAAAGGGAATAAGAAGCGTTTTTTTACACAAAAAACTTTAAAAATGTCGTTGACGTATACTACAAAAATGAATATACTAATATTTGTGTTCAACAGAGAACATGTTGCTACGATATTTAAGTAATTATTTAAGAGATAACATTTAAATTAAATTCAAAAAGTTCTTGACTTTAGGTTTTTGATTATGGTATATTAATTAGGTAATTCAAAATAATATTAGCGCGGGATGGAGCAGTTCGGTAGCTCGTCGGGCTCATAACCCGAAGGTCGGTGGTTCAAATCCGCCTCCCGCAATACATAGTTTTTAATTTAATAGGTCTCGTAGTGTAGCGGTTAACACGCCTGCCTGTCACGCAGGAGATCGCGGGTTCGATTCCCGTCGAGACCGCCATTATTATTACCATTACGGTTCAGTAGCTCAGTTGGTAGAGCAATGGATTGAAGCTCCATGTGTCGGCAGTTCGACTCTGTCCTGAACCATTCTTAATTCATGGCGGTTGTGGTGAAGTGGTTAACACATCGGATTGTGGTTCCGACATTCGAGGGTTCGATCCCCTTCAGCCGCCCCATAATCGTTTACATTAGCGGGTGTAGTTTAATGGCAAAACCTCAGCCTTCCAAGCTGATGTTGTGGGTTCGATTCCCATCACCCGCTCCATTATTTTCTATTATTCCACAGTAGCTCAGTGGTAGAGCTATCGGCTGTTAACCGATCGGTCGTAGGTTCGAGTCCTACCTGTGGAGCCATGGCTCCTTGGTCAAGCGGTTAAGACACCGCCCTTTCACGGCGGTAACACGGGTTCGAGTCCCGTAGGAGTCATACAAACAGAAGTGAAATATCGCTTCTGTTTTTTTATTACATATTTATTGTTGAGGAAGGTTGTCCGAGCTGGCCGAAGGAGCACGCCTGGAAAGTGTGTAGGCGTCACAAGCGTCTCAAGGGTTCGAATCCCTTACCTTCCGTAAAGGCGCTTAAATTGGTTTTACCCATTTTAAGCGCTATTTTTAATTTAGACTCAAACCCTTGATATATCTGCATTTGAGCTATTATCCTCATTTTTACACTTCTTATTTATTTATATCCATTTAAAATTTTTTAGCCACAATGTGACTAATTTTTGATGATTAATCTTAATTTTAGTCACAAGATTTTGAAGTTTAGTCACAAAACAAATCATTCAGTTTTTTTTCTATAAATTTAGTTTCATTTTCTTCAAATTCTTTAATCAAATGCGAATATGTTTTAAGCGTTGTATGCACATCTGCATGACCTAATCGTTTTGAAATATAATGTTTAGTTGTTACTTAAAGAAAATCAAATATTATATATACGCTTGAAAAAATAAAATAATAATATTATAATATAATCAATCGGCATCTACGTGCGGATTTTAAAGAAAAGCGTAGCATAACCAGGAGTTAGTCGATTTTTAATAAATTCGACTAAATTATTAATAAAGGCTAAAGTAATTAGTTTACTTTAGCCTTTATTGCATTTGTAATTTATAGAACTGCGAACAGGGGACTACTGTTAATTTATGTGATTAATGTTTCAATGATATTTGATTTATTAGACCATTTCAAAATCGCAAGGTTCTCATGTTCTGCTACAGTTTGCGGTCTTTGGAAGATATATCATTTACTATTATTAACATGATATATTCTAATTTGTTTGTGGATGGGCTGTTTGGTTTGATATCGCGGTAAATATAAGCTTCATTAGTTATATTGTTGAAATCTAAGTTGAATTTATTATCATACAGCAATGTGCCAATTAGGGACATTTTTAATTTTGAACTCTACATTTTGTTGAGAGTATCTGGTTATATTTGCAAAATGGTATGAACATTTATCATCACTTATTAAGTTATCTTGATGATTGAATGACCCAGTATTTATTCAGTTCGAGAAGATTGAGAGTGTTAAATCGTATTCGAGTATAATTTCGATTCTAGTCATACCATTTTCATAAAGTTTAGCCATTTGTAACTTAAACTATGAACTAAATGATCTTCTTTCTCTTGTCAAAATAAAATCGCCTATCCACATAGTTTAACAATAATTATTCTCAAATAATTTGTTTAGCTATGTGTAGACGATTCTGCATTATCAATAAGGCTATTCAATTTGCTATCTTAAGCTGTTTCGAAATTTTCAAATTCGTTTCATTTAATATAAACATTGATATTATCACGTCTATAAATATTAAATCAATAAACCTATCTTTTCATCTAATTCGCTATAATCTATTGTACTAATATAGTTTTCATGAAGAAGATTTTTATTATGTTCATTTATTTCTTTTTTTGAGTCATTTAAAATAAAAATAAACTCATTTTGCCTGTGTCTTTTTATTTTTTTTGCTTGCATAGCATCCGTTATTTTCGACTTAATAATCATAGAATTATTAGGGTTAGAAATAGCATTGATAAATTTTTCTTTTTGATTTTTCTTAGCGCTAATAAAAAAGTCGAAATTATGAACAACACCACTGCTTCCTATAATAGGTATATCTCTTCCGTAATAAATGTTATGTTCATCCAATTTGTTTGCAACATCTTCTGTAAATATGTTCTGTGACTTAGGATTAGAAAGTAAGTACATATCATTAACAAATATAAGGCACTGTAATAAATTATGTTTCGATTTATTAAAATTTTTAAAGTTAGTTTGAACAAAAATTTCGTGAGTTTTATCGTTATATTTAATACCGTAAGCTGAAAGGTGCTCTTCAAAAATCTTTTTACGTTTTTTAAATTTATTTATAGAAACACTGTTATTTTCTAAACCAAATATAGTATAGCCGTCATCAGTCAGTGTAATCATGTCTCTGGACTGATCGTATAAAGCGTATATTTTTAAATTATCTAAAGAATTATCTTTAAAAGGAATATCTATTTTTACTGAATTGTTTGATAAATTAGAAAACTCTAAAATCTGATTATACCAATCAAGATATTCTTTTTTTAATTTTTTAGCATCAAACGTAGTCATATTATCCCTCCTTTATTCAAGGTCTTTTATATTATTTTACTCTAAAAACGACATATACACATTATACAAGTTATAGATGTCGGGGAAATCTTTCAAGTTAATTTCATAAGCAAACCTATCCTTTTTATCACACTTATCATTATATATGTGAATATGACTTTTCGGAGCGATTGTTCCATCTGGATTATCGTGAGTACCACCGTTAATATCTATTCTAACTAGGGTGTGATAGGTATCTTTGAAAATGATTGAAATTGAAAACCTATCTTTTTCTATGTTATCCCTTTTTATTGTTAAGAAGTACTTTATTCCTAACTTAAAACTTATTATTTCTTGCCTTTCATTTATTCGACTAGCAACTATTGTTTTTTATTCATTTACATCGATATGAGTTTCTGGATATTTTAATTCATTTATTAATAATTTTACGTGCTCATCGTCAAGACTATTTAAATCAAGTTTAGCCATGTCTGTTCCTCCTTTAACGTTGTATAGGCATTAATTTTTAATACTTTCTTATTTGAAAAAAGCAAAAAAAGATAGGTGAGATGCATACACAACCAAAAGTGTATATCATCAATTTAGTACCTCGCAATATAATTTTATACAATGTATAACAAGATTTAAAGATGCAGCTCATCAACATTTTCATAGGGGATTTTTAAAATTAAGTATTGAAAAACAAAATATTTATATTATAATATAAATAAGTCAACGACCATGCGTGGACAGTAAAACGAAGTACATGCGAATGTAGTAGCCGTTTACTATGAGACTAGGCATTATAATTGAATATCATAGTATAAATTGCCATGAGAGTAGAAGCTTCAGTTTATGAAGACTTCGAAATCATGGTTTTTTATTTTTAGGATAAACTTTTAGTTCATAGTAAATAAGTATATATGTTTTTAATTCGGCTAAATCATAGCATTAAATTTTTTAGATGAAGCAAGCGATATTACGAAATGATATATAGAAGATTTCAGTTATAACAGTATACGAAGTAATCCTCTCCATTTAACGGACAATAGTTAATAATCAGTTAATTTTAAATTCAATTATAGATTATTTGTTATAATACAAACATTATTTTTGAAGATTTGATTAAAGTTCGTTTTGATTTTTATAGCGAAAAGATTGAGTATCGGTAATTTTATCATATTGTTCGAATATAAAGGGAACTATTTAAAGGTAATGAAGGTTGCGCCAAAATGACCGGTTTTCAGCAGCATAAATGAATAAATTGTGTCATTTTTAATATTTTATAGCATTTTATTTTTTAATGAACAGTTAATTTTATAAATAAGTGAAATAATCTAGAATAAATTTGTATTAAAAATTTATATAGAAAGAAAGTGAAACTTATGTTTAAGAAAAAAATGTTAGCTGCAACTTTGTCAGTAGGACTGATTGCACCTTTAGCATCTCCGATTCAAGAATCTAGAGCAAATACTAATATTGAAAATA
Source organism: Staphylococcus sp. MZ3 (assembly GCF_018622755.1). NCBI lineage: Bacteria > Bacillati > Bacillota > Bacilli > Caryophanales > Staphylococcaceae > Staphylococcus > Staphylococcus sp. MZ3. The sequence goes on along the minus strand of NZ_CP076026.1, from coordinate 1,935,992 downwards.
TTGGTGATGGTGCTGAAGTAATCAAACGTACGGAGGATGTAAGTAGTAAGAAATGGGGCGTTACTCAAAATGTCCAATTCGACTTTGTAAAAGATAAAAAATATAACAAAGACGCTTTAATTGTTAAAATGCAAGGTTTTATTAATTCCAGAACTTCATTTTCAGATGTGAAGGGTAGTGGATATGAATTAACTAAACGAATGATTTGGCCATTCCAATATAATATAGGACTGACGACTAAAGATCCAAATGTTAGCTTAATCAATTACCTTCCTAAAAACAAAATAGAAACTACTGATGTTGGTCAAACATTAGGATATAACATTGGAGGTAATTTCCAGTCAGCACCATCTATAGGTGGCAATGGCTCATTTAATTATTCTAAAACAATTAGTTATACCCAAAAGAGTTATGTCAGTGAAGTAGACAAGCAAAACTCAAAATCTGTTAAATGGGGTGTTAAAGCAAACGAATTTGTTACGCCTGATGGTAAAAAATCTGCGCATGATAGATATTTATTCGTACAAAGTCCAAATGGTCCAACAGGTTCAGCAAGAGAATATTTTGCTCCTGATAATCAATTACCACCTTTAGTTCAAAGTGGCTTTAATCCATCATTTATCACTACACTATCACATGAAAAAGGTTCAAGTGATACGAGTGAATTTGAAATTTCATATGGTAGAAACTTAGATATTACATATGCGACTTTATTCCCTAGAACTGGTATTTACGCAGAAAGAAAGCATAATGCATTTGTAAATAGAAACTTTGTAGTTAGATATGAAGTTAATTGGAAAACACACGAAATTAAAGTGAAAGGACATAATTAATATGAAAATGAAAAAATTAGTCAAATCATCAGTTGCTTCATCAATTGCACTGCTTTTGCTATCGAATACAGTTGATGCAGCTCAACATATCACACCTGTAAGCGAGAAAAAAGTAGATGACAAAATCACTTTATACAAAACAACAGCAACATCTGATAATGATAAATTGAATATTTCTCAAATTTTAACGTTTAATTTCATTAAGGATAAAAGTTATGACAAAGATACGTTAGTACTTAAGGCAACCGGAAACATTAATTCAGGTTATAAAAAGCCTAATCCAAAAGATTACAATTACTCACAGTTTTATTGGGGAGGTAAGTATAATGTTTCGGTTAGTTCAGAATCAAATGATGCTGTAAATGTTGTTGACTATGCACCTAAAAATCAAAATGAAGAATTCCAAGTTCAACAAACATTAGGTTATTCTTATGGCGGAGATATTAATATATCTAATGGCTTATCAGGTGGATTAAATGGATCAAAATCATTTTCAGAAACGATAAATTATAAACAAGAAAGTTACAGAACTACGATTGATAGAAAAACAAATCATAAATCAATTGGCTGGGGTGTTGAGGCGCACAAAATTATGAATAATGGTTGGGGACCATATGGTAGAGATAGTTATGACCCAACATATGGTAATGAACTGTTTTTAGGTGGTAGACAAAGTAGTTCAAATGCTGGACAAAATTTCTTGCCAACACATCAAATGCCTTTATTGGCGCGTGGTAACTTTAACCCAGAATTTATAAGCGTACTTTCTCATAAACAAAATGATACAAAAAAATCTAAAATCAAAGTAACTTACCAAAGAGAAATGGATAGATATACTAATCAATGGAATCGATTGCACTGGATTGGTAATAACTACAAAAATCAAAATACAGTAACGTTTACATCTACTTATGAAGTTGACTGGAAAAACCATACTGTTAAATTAATCGGTACGGATTCTAAAGAAACTAATCCTGGAGTATAACTGTTAGGAATAGTTATTGTTAATAACAGAATTTAAAGAACTACCTTAAAAATTTTATTTCAACTTTATATGATAAAGTAGTCACATACTTTTTCTAAAGGCTAAAATTGCGTATATAGAAACACTTAAAAACTTCCAAACAAAAAACTTATTAAAAGATTGAAAGAGAAACCATGTCTTAGTCGGCATGGTTCTCTTATTTTATAGGAAAAATAGAGAAATGGTGTTTAATAGAAGTGATAAAAAGGTCGTATTTGTGATTTTGAATAGGATATTGCATCATTCAAACGTAGTTAAAATCACAGACAATTCGTATAGCTTAATAGGTTATTCATCTAAGAAGGAAAATACTTTGCAGATAATTTTGTCAATTGCAATACAATCAACTAAGTACATTTTTAAATTGACATTTACAAAATGCTTTTTAAAAAGACAAACAAGTTATTGAAATATTTATATCCTCACCATTAAAGTAACTTCATATATTTATTTTTTAAATATGTTTAAATAAATCAAAAACAAATTAATATCAACAAAGTAATCTCACTCAATCCCTCAATAATATCAATTAAATTAGTGACTTAATTATCATAAGTATTTATATAAACAAATTGATTCATCTGTTAAAAAATTCATCAGTAAATTTAAATTTCTATACTTAGATGCAAAATGATTAGTGAAAATAAATAGTAATAAAAAACCACAAAAATCTAATAATCAAAATAGTATTACTAAATAAATAAGTGTTTACAAAAAATTCACAAAATAAAATTATATAATTTATTGATTTGTTGTATAAAAAGGGATAATATGACAATTGAAGTGGGCCTTAACTTCAACTTTTAATAGGAGGTATTATCTATGGAAAATGTTCTTGATTTAGACGTACAAGTAAAAGCGAAAAACGACACTTCTGATTCAGCGGGTGACGAACGTATTACTAGTTTCATTGGTTGTACTCCTGGTTGTGGTAAGACTGGTAGTTTTAATAGCTTCTGCTGTTAAGATTACAGCAAATAGAGCCTGAAAGGGCTCTATTTGTCTATCCAAATATGTGAGGTGCTTACAAATGAACACAATTTACGAACCGTCAAGTATTTGTATGATTAGAACACCTTTATTATCAGTTGAGTTTTTCAATTTATTTTTAAATACTGAACAAATTAAATATAGCGACTTACAATTAAATGCTCAGATGAAAGAATCAATCCTAACAACAACATTTAACTTATATCGTACTTTACAAGAAATAAATTTTGATGGCGATAACAAGAAGGTTAGAGATGCTAAAGAAAGTTTATTAAAATATTTAATTAGAATGTCAACACGTCCAACGCCATTTGGATTATTAAGTGGTATTAATATAGGGCATTTTGTAAATGAACCCACACGTCTTAAAGTTGGAAATAGTATTCAAAAATATGTGAAAGTCGATGGTGAATGGTTGTATAAACTGATTAGCTATATTGAGAGTAATGATGAATATTATCAAAATTTGAAAGTTATTTGGAATAGTAAAGCACACATTATCAATGATCGAATATATTTAAATGAACAAAGTGCTATTTATTTGAATAACAATAAAGACACATCTTTTTCCATTAAAAATAGTGAATTACTCGTATTTATCAAAACCACTGTGACGAATAATAATATTACTTTTTCAAATCTAGCTGAAAAGATAAATCAAGAATTTGAAATTCATGATATTTCTAAAGTAAAAGCATATATTCATAATCTTGTCTCGAAGGAAATTATATATTCAACAATCAGACCACCGTTATCAAATAATGATAATTTAAATTATATTTTAAATAAACTTTCTTTACATAATGATGATTTTGTGAAAAGAATTAGAGAAATCCAGAAATTGATATTAGCTTATGAAAAAACAGAAATTGGATTTGGTGAGAAATTATATAAAGACATTGTTCAGCATATGAAGGCGTTATTCAAATGTAAAAATTATCTTCAAATTGATACCAAAATTGACATGATTAACAATCAATTACACCAAGATATAGCAACAAATATATCTGAAGCAGCGTACTTATTGTGGCTTTTATCAAGAAATAATATTGGATTCAGAGATTTGAAAGTTCTTCACAACCGTTTTATTGAAAAGTATGGATTTGAACAACTTGTTAATGTTAAAGATTTACTTTCGGATATAACAGGATTTGGACCATCGATTTATAATGAAGTTAAAGGCGACGAAAATAATATTGTAATGCTTAAGCAAAAATTTTTGCATGCCTTGAGAAATAACGATGAGATAGTCATAAATGAAAAAGATGTAGAGTCATTGATTAACGATAACACGATAAATAATTATCATGCGCCAATGAGTGCAGATGTTTATGCTGAACTTTATTTAGGACGTTTTTACAATCAGTACAATGAGCTCATTGTTATTAGTCCTTTAACGGCGTCTTTTAATGCTGGCGCTACATTTGGGCGATTTCATCATTTAATTGATACTGAAACTTTAGCAAAATTAGAACATGAAAAAGGACATTATTATCAGAAGATGATATGTGATGACAATGTAGAAATGATTTCTATAAATAACATACCGAAATATCCGAGAAATCATAATGTATTAACTAATCATGACTCATACGAATATTCATTGAATTTAGGAAGTAGTAATAGTTATTCAAAGTATGAGCTTACCTTAGATGATATTTATGTTGGTGCTACCTTTAACAAATTATATTTATATTCTAGCCAACTAAATAAAAGGGTACTATTTGAATCAAACAATATGTATAACTTTTTAAAAGAATGTAATTTATATCGATTGTTACGAGAAATTTCAATGGAATCTGTGAAATGCATTGAACCTATGAATGATGTGAGTATTGATTCATTTAGTTATTCACCACGAATCAGATATAAAAATGTCATTCTTAAACCAGCATATTGGAAAATTAACGAGATGGTATTACCTTTACCTAAAAATGAAGAATGGGATCAACAATTTTTGAAATATCAAGAACAATTCAATATACCTAATATCGTGAATTTAGTTTATGGAGATAACAAGCTTCTACTAAATTTATCATTAGCTAATCATAGATATTTATTGATGAAAGAATATAAGAAGCATAAACGTGTACGTTTAGTAGAATCATTTTTACCTCAATCAAAGAATGATCATGTGTATGAAATTGTTACACCAATTTATAAAAAATCATCTTATCGAGGACCCGAAATCGAAATTCCAAAATATAAAAATACAGATATTGAATATGACAAAGACTGGTTTGCATTACATATTCATATCGATAAGCCATCGCAAGATACATTTATCATCGACAATTTGTATCCATTTGTAAAACATCTTAAAGATAAGGGAGATATAGATCAATATTTTTTAATGCGTTATATCAAACAAGGTGACATTTTAAAGTTGAGGTTATTCAGGAATGACGAAAATTACGCAGAAATATACAGCATCTTGAAGAATTGGTTACCACATGTTCGACAAACGACAGAAGTTTCAGATTATGAATTTGTATCATACGAGCCAGAATTTTTTAGATATGGTGGAAAGAACACGATTAATGAAATAGAAGCCTTCTTTGAATATGACACGAATTTAGCTGTCAATATTATTGAAAATGATTTTAAGTTTGATCGACCATATATTGTTGCTATTTCAATAATGTATTTATTTGAGATGTTTTCAATTTCTAATGAAGAGCGTATGGAAATTGTTAATAACTATGTACCTACATCATTTAAAAGTAAAGATATTAGACCTTTTAAAAATGAACTTGTAACTATATGTAATCCTGCTAATAATTTTGAATATATGGCTAAACACTATAGTGGTATTTATCGAATTTTAAAAGATGGCAACCAAATTTTGAGCAAATTAAATGAAGGGCTTAAAAAAACTTTAACTACTAAAAGGTCAAGGATTATTGGCAGCTTAATTCATATGCGCTGCAATCGAATATTTGGCATTGATAAGGATCAAGAAACATTTGTTTTATCTATTGTAAAAGAAATTGTTAAAACTCAAAAGCATTGGTGTGGTGACAAAAATGATTGATATGAATCTAATATTGAAGAAGAAGTTTCAAGAGATTTCAGAAGTAGATGATTTCATTTCAAAAGCATCTACTGAAACCGATTATTTTGAACCTTCAACTTTATCACATGGTATACCAGGTATCATTTTGTTTTTAGATGCTTATCAAAAAGTTTTCGATATTAATACTGAGCAAATTGTGCATAAGTACATCATGAAATTAGCACCATATTTACAGAGTGGTCAATATAACAATTCTTTGTTTGGTGGACTTTCAGGTATTGCATTTTCAATGGATTTAGCATCGCAAAATGGCAAAAATTATCAAAATATTTTAAATAATATTGATGGTCACATTGTAAATGAAATAGAAAATAAATTTGATCAAATATTACAAGAACCATTAAATCCATTAAATTATGATACTGTCAGTGGATTAGCTGGGATAGGAAGATATTTGCTAAATAGAGTAGATGAGAATGAATTTAATGTTAAAGCATTAAAAAGCATATTAGTATACTTTAAAGATATTCAATATTCTAAAAATAGCTGGGTAGTCCCACAAGAAAGTCAATTTTTAGAGTCTGATAAAAATTATTTTACTGAAGGTAATATCAATCTTGGCCTTGCACATGGAGTGCTAGGACCGATGTCTTTATTTGCATTATGCGTGATTAAAGGAATTACGATTGAAAATCATCAGCACATATTAAAAGACATGTACAAATTTATCATGGACGAAAAATTTTGTAACCACGAAAGATGGTTGCAGCGTTACGATTTAATTTCTGAACGTAATCATTTCAATTTTATTCGGAATGGTTGGTGTTATGGCAATACGGGTGTAATGACGACGTTGTTTTTAATCGGCCAAGCATTACAAGATGATGAAATAATTAAAATGTCTAAAAAAGTGATGCTACAAGTAGTAAATGATAAAGATGAAAATTTAATAAGTCCAACTATTTGTCATGGATTGTCATCACAAATATTAATGTTAACAATTATGAATTTGAATTTTGAATTAAATGAAGTGTCTGATTATATCACTGTATTAATAAATAAACTGATTTCTCATTATAAGGAAGATTATCTGGTGAATTTTATAGACATTAATGAAAATAAGCAAGATGTATTTAAAAGTAGGAAAGTTGGCCTTTTAGAAGGTGAATTAGGGGTCTATCTAACATTGATGACACTGAAAAATACAAAAATTCTCAATGAAAAAAATTGGACCAATGCGTTTTTAATTAGCTGAATGGAGGCGTATATCATGGGAGAAAATGTATTGATTTGTTTGTGTGGCTCAGTTAATAGTATCAATATTAGCCACTATATTATTGAATTAAAATCAAAATTTGATGAAGTAAATGTAATCGCGTCAACAAACGGTAGAAAGTTTATTAATGGTGAAATATTAAAGCAATTTTGCGATAACTATTATGACGAATTTGAAGACCCTTTTTTAAATCATGTAGATATAGCAAATAAACATGACAAGATTATTATTTTACCTGCGACTTCTAATACGATTAATAAAATTGCAAATGGTATATGTGACAATTTATTATTAACTATTTGTCATACAGCTTTTGAAAAACTTTCTATATTTCCAAATATGAATTTACGAATGTGGGAAAATCCAGTTACTCAAAATAATATTCGATTATTAAAAGATTATGGTGTATCAATATATCCAGCAAATATTTCAGAAAGTTATGAATTAGCGTCAAAAACATTTAAAAAGAATGTTGTCGCACCTGAACCATATAAAGTTCTGGAATTCATTTGAGATTAGAATATGAAAATCATAAAGCGCGCTATTATTAGTTTAATAATATTGAGTCTTTTAATATCTATTACAATGAGTAATGCATCAGCGTCAGAAGAACTATATTACAGTGTTGAATACAAAAATACAGCAACATTTAACAAGTTAGTTAAAAAGAAGTCCTTAAACGTTGTCTATAATATACCGGAATTACATGTGGCACAGATTAAAATGACGAAAATGCATGCTAATGCTTTAGCAAACTATAAAAATGATATTAAATATATCAATGCCACATGTTCAACTTGTATTACTAGCGAGAAAACAATAGACAGAACATCAAATGAGTCATTATTTTCAAGACAATGGGATATGAATAAAATAACCAATAATGGTGCATCGTATGATGATTTGCCAAAACATGCTAACACCAAAATAGCAATCATAGATACAGGTGTGATGAAAAACCATGACGATTTGAAAAATAATTTCTCGACTGATTCTAAAAATTTAGTACCTTTAAACGGTTTTAGAGGTACTGAACCGGAGGAAACAGGTGATGTTCACGATGTCAATGATAGGAAAGGACATGGCACGATGGTGTCGGGTCAAACGAGTGCTAATGGTAAGTTAATAGGTGTTGCACCGAATAACAAATTTACAATGTATCGCGTGTTTGGTAGTAAAAAAACAGAACTGCTTTGGGTATCAAAAGCGATTGTTCAAGCTGCAAATGATGGAAATCAAGTCATTAATATTAGTGTTGGTAGTTATATTATTTTGGACAAAAATGACCATCAAACATTTAGAAAAGATGAAAAAGTAGAATACGATGCGTTACAGAAAGCAATCAATTACGCCAAGAAGAAAAAATCTATCGTTGTTGCTGCAGCTGGTAATGATGGTATTGATGTCAATGACAAACAGAAACTAAAATTACAGCGTGAATATCAAGGTAATGGCGAAGTGAAAGATGTTCCTGCATCTATGGACAATGTCGTTACAGTAGGATCTACAGATCAAAAGAGTAATCTATCTGAGTTTTCCAATTTTGGTATGAATTATACAGATATTGCTGCGCCCGGAGGATCATTTGCTTATTTAAATCAATTCGGTGTGGATAAATGGATGAATGAAGGGTATATGCATAAGGAGAACATTTTAACTACTGCCAATAACGGAAGATATATTTATCAAGCTGGAACTTCATTAGCCACACCTAAAGTTTCGGGAGCACTAGCTTTAATCATTGATAAATATCATCTTGAAAAACATCCAGATAAAGCGATTGAATTGTTATATCAGCATGGGACATCTAAGAATAATAAACCATTTAGTAGATATGGGCATGGTGAGCTTGATGTGTATAAAGCATTAAATGTAGCAAATCAAAAAGCAAGTTAATAAATCAAAGGAGTTTTTGATTATGGCAAAATTAGTTACTGAAAACATTTCGAAGCGGTTTAAAAATCAAGATGTATTAAAGCATATTAATATCACTTTAGAAAATAACGAAGTTTATGGATTACTTGGTATTAATGGAGCCGGTAAAACGACACTTATGAAAATTATATGTGGCATACTTCAACAAGATTCAGGGGAAATTAAATTAGATAATAGACCAATGACACGAAATGATTTGCACAAAGTTGGTTCGCTTATTGAAACACCTGCGACATATAATCATTTAAGTGCACAAGATAATTTGAAAATTGTGTGTTTAAATGAAAGCGTTGATTTCAGCGAAATTAATAGTGTTTTAAGCTTAGTCAATTTAAATGTCGATAAAAAGAAAAAGGTTAAGGACTTTTCTTTAGGTATGAAACAAAGACTTGGAATTGCAATGGCATTAATTAAAAAGCCAGAAATTTTAGTATTAGACGAACCATCTAATGGTTTAGACCCATATGGAATCCAAGAACTTAGAGAACTTCTAAAATTATTAACAGAACAAGGTACTAGTATTATTATTTCAAGTCACATTTTATCTGAAATCCAAGTTTTAGCAGATCATATCGGTATTATTCATGAGGGTGAGCTAAAATATCAGCAAAGAAATAACAAAGATGAAAACTTAGAAGAGATATTCTTCAAAATAACGAAAGGAGATTACAAATGATACATTTAAAGATAGAAGGTATCAAATTTAAAAATTCTTTCAGTATGTATGTTTTATTAATAAGTCCGCTGGTATTTCTTTGTTTTGCTATTTTCACAGTCTTATTCGCCAAAAGTAATACGGGAACAGCGAATAGTGTGTCACCATATATAACTTTACTATTTAATATTTGGCCAATTGCTTTCATCCCGATTGTATTATGTATGGCTTGTAATTCGTTATTTAAAATTGAAATGAGAAATAAATCATTTAATTATTACTTAAGTAATAATTGGTCGATTACAAAAGAAATAAGAGCAAAGATTTTCATTTTATCAATAGCATTTTTGGTACATTGCTTTTTAGTATTTATTATTGCTTATATAGGTGACCTAATTATTAATCCACATCCGGTTAATGCTATGTTGTTATTGGTGACAATATTGTTGATGTATGTAGTATCTCTACCATTGATACCGCTCAACTTTTTATTAACTCGATACTTTGGTGTGTTCGTATCAATATTAATAAACTTAGTATTATCAGTCATTTGTGTCTTGTTTTTAACATTGAAGAGTTTATTTTGGGTGTTGCCGTGGGGGATAATGCAGAGAATCCCGCTTATTACGCTTGGTATACTACCTAATGGTTTAGTTGTAAACCATAATTCAAAATACTTTAATGATCTCAATGCCTTATATATTTCGATTATTGTTAGCATCATTATTTTCGCGATAGTAACATTTTTAAATAATAAGAAAAGTTGGCGATTAAAATGATAATTAACGAATTAAAGTCATGTAAGTTGAAATTTTCTAAGCAAGCGCTCACATTTGTACCCATTATTGTAACCATATTGTTTATATTATTTATAAATTGGTATTTAAACGTAAATTTATGGAATGGTCGACAAATAAGTTTGTTTACAGCGAGTTTTAATGCAATTACATCGCTATTAATTTCTATAAACGTCTATCAAGTTATCAATTTTGAAGAAAATATTGGTCACTTTAATCATATTTTAGGAAAAGCTAATAGGCTAAATTGGTTAAATGCATCAATGATTTTTACTTATACTATTACAGCCATATGTATTCTATTAGCATCAATTAATTTATTGTGGCATTCACATGATATGAAAATAACACTTATGTTTATAGGCGTATCATTGTTTTTCAATGTAATTATATTACTGCTACTTTTTATTTTTAGTATTTTCATTAAAGATGTAATGGCTATTGTTGTCGGAGTTTTAATGTTTATTTTTAACGTTTATTTTGGATTAGAAGTGCTTGGAGATCATTCGTGGTTCTATTTACCAATAACATATGCTACGCGTTATGTATATATGTATATTGAAGGAAATATACCAGTGATGATGACAATGGTAATCTATATTATTATCACGTTGTTATTGGTAGTTTTACTCTTTAAAGGATTCAATAAATGGAGCGGTAGAACAATTAAAGATTAAAGATTGGGGCTCTAACGGTAAAAGAAATTTAGTTGCGTTGAAAAGGGAGGAAAGAGAACAGTTAAATATGAATACAAAATAATTTTGTTTTCGGACAGCAGGGGTATTAGACGCGATTGACAATGTCTGTTTAATTAAACGTAATGTTTATTTAAGCGATGAATATTAGGTGAAAAGTTTTTGAATTTGAATGTAATTGAGGTTTATTGATTAGACATTTTATTGAATTGCGTGTTATTATATAAATGTAAAAATAAGACGACATGCGCGAACATGTCGTCTAAGCAAGCCAAACGCTGGCTTCTAAAATATTTTTTTAACCATTCCAACTTGCCAAAGTTAATGCGGAATGGTTTTTTTATTTTCCGCTAATTGAAATAAAAATGACGTTTTAATATATTATGGGCTAGGTGGTTTGTAAGAAAGGGTTAGTTATTAATGTTTTATGAATTAAGGAAATTTGAGTTTAAGGTTTAATCAATTGTGATTTTGTTGATGAAGCGTTTAGTTAGAGTATTTTCGCCACCACTAGTTACTCCTTCTCCCACTTTACCCGAGACTGGAGAAGAGCTATCTGAAGAATAAATAGATACTTTTTGGCCATTTTGTAGTAAACCAAGACCTTTTAACTTCTCGGTTAGAGAATTCCATGTATTTTTAGCATCTAGCTTTTTGTTAAAGTCATCGTAGACATTTTCCTTAGTTAAATCAATTTGTTTTAATCCTTTAAAGTCTATAGATTGTGTTAGATGGCCTCCATCATCATTTCCAGGAGCAGAAACGCTGCTAGAATATCCATTGCTTAATAAATAAGTAACGTTGATTGTTTCGTACTCGTTACTTAAAATAATATCAGAATCATGTAATGAATCTTTAACTTTTTTCCATAATTGACCATCTGTCATTTTTTCTTCTGCTTTAGCCGTTTTAACAACTTTATTTGTATCTAATCCTAAGTATGAAGAATGTAAGCCTGTTCCTAATGTTGTTAATACTAAAGCACTTGCTACTAATGTTTTACCTAAAAATTTTGTATTCATTTTTATTGCTCCTTTTTTTATATTGTAAACGTTTACAATGAAAATATAATAATAATTTTTTAAAAGAACAATTAACTAAATATCAAAAATGTATTAACTATCTATTAACTAAAAAATAGAATAATTTTTTAACATAGTTTTGTTGTTTTGAATTATAAAAACTAAAGTAAAAATGTTGGATGTGAAAGATTGTTGATGAGAATTTTGAGATGTAGATAAATATCAAACTAGTCTATAGGTAAAAATTTATAATTAATTTGAAAAGAATGTCTCAAATAATGTTTGAATTAGCAGGTGTAATACTAAGTAATGTTAAGTAAACATTTTATACTTTATCAGAACAAAAAAGACATGCATCAACATGTCAGTGAAACTAATCCATATTATCTTAACAACGAAATTGAATCGAACCTGAAAAACGTATTTACAAATCGCAACTACTCTATCCAAGGCAAAATCGCAAAATCTGATCCCCGAAATAACATATCTCGAAAAAAATTCCATAATTCAATCATCTTCAATATTTAACAATACATTACTAGTTCCAAATATACTCATACATACATGTTTCATTGATTGACTGCATATTGTCATAAATAATAGGGGAACTAATCGCTAATAATGTTGTTAAACACAATACATAGTAAAGTGAAAGATTATAAATACATGAATTGTTCACCATTCCGCCATATATTTTCAATCACCTAATTTCCGAATAAATATTACAATTTTAATTCAATAATTAATATTTAAGACCAAAATAATCCTAAAAAGTCAATTTTAATTGCGTGATATTGAGTTTTAAGCATATTTAAATAAATGAGTCAATTCATGTAAAATAATTTAATTAAACGTTAATAAGTGGTTAATTAATATTTAATTAATATTTTTATTTAAAATGTATATAGTAAATGTGTATATAGATACATTAACTATAAAAATAAATTTGGAAGGAGGTAAAATATGAATAAAAATGTAATGGTTAAAGGTTTAACTGCTTTAACTATTTTAACATCTCTTGGTTTTGCTGAAAATATTTCTAATCAGCCTCATTCAATTGCCAAAGCAGAAAAGAATGTCAAAGAAATTACCGATGCAACTAAGGAACCATACAATTCAGTGGTAGCATTTGTGGGTGGTACTGGTGTAGTTGTTGGTAAAAATACAATCGTAACTAACAAACATATCGCTAAAAGTAATGATATTTTTAAAAATAGAGTATCAGCACATCATTCGAGTAAAGGTAAAGGCGGAGGAAACTACGACGTTAAAGACATTGTAGAATATCCCGGAAAAGAAGACCTTGCGATAGTTCATGTTCATGAAACAAGTACAGAAGGTTTGAATTTTAATAAGAACGTTAGTTATACAAAATTTGCAGACGGAGCAAAAGTGAAAGATAGAATTTCTGTTATTGGTTATCCAAAGGGTGCACAAACAAAATATAAAATGTTTGAATCGACAGGAACGATTAACCATATCAGTGGAACGTTTATGGAATTTGATGCGTATGCACAACCAGGTAATTCAGGATCTCCTGTATTGAATTCTAAACATGAACTGATTGGTATTTTATATGCAGGTAGTGGAAAAGATGAATCTGAAAAGAATTTCGGTGTTTATTTCACACCACAATTAAAAGAATTTATTCAAAATAATATTGAAAAATAAGTATCATCAATTCATTCGTGAAGTTGATTTTTTAAAGAGTGATTAAGAAAACGGTTACATAATTAACTAAATATACTGAATTATGTATCTAGATATCAAAATAATTAAAAAAGAGGAACTTAAAATGAACAAAAACGTAGTCATCAAGAGTTTAGCAGCATTAACAATTTTAACATCTGTAACAGGTATTGGAATAACATTGGTTGAGGAAGTACAACAAACTGCCAAAGCAGAAAATAATGTCACAAAAGTTAAAGATACAAATATTTTTCCATATACTGGTGTAGTTGCTTTTAAAAGTGCAACTGGATTTGTAGTTGGAAAGAATACTATTTTAACAAATAAACATGTGTCGAAAAATTACAAAGTGGGCGATAGAATTACTGCACATCCAAATAGTGATAAAGGTAATGGTGGTATTTATTCGATTAAAAAGATTATTAATTATCCAGGTAAAGAAGATGTATCAGTCATTCAAGTTGAAGAGCGTGCAATAGAACGTGGACCAAAAGGCTTTAATTTTAATGATAATGTAACGCCATTCAAATATGCGGCAGGGGCTAAAGCTGGTGAGCGAATTAAAGTGATTGGTTATCCACACCCATACAAAAATAAATATGTTTTATATGAGTCAACTGGCCCTGTGATGTCAGTAGAAGGTAGCAGTATTGTATATTCAGCGCATACTGAAAGCGGAAACTCTGGATCACCTGTATTAAACAGCAACAACGAATTAGTTGGTATTCATTTTGCTTCTGATGTAAAAAATGATGATAACAGAAATGCTTATGGCGTCTACTTTACACCAGAAATTAAAAAATTCATTGCAGAAAACATAGATAAATAAACAAATTGACTTTAAACGAGCGTTGCAACATATCTCGAATTGTAAAGGAGCTTGAAAATGAATAAAAATATAGTCATTAAAAGCATGGCAGCATTAGCCATTCTAACCTCAGTAACTGGAATAAATGCTGCAGTCGTTGAAGAGACACAACAAATAGCAAATGCAGAGAAGAATGTTACGCAAGTTAAAGATACAAATATTTTTCCATATAATGGCGTCGTTTCATTTAAAGATGCGACAGGTTTTGTAATTGGAAAAAATACAATTATCACCAATAAACATGTATCAAAAGATTATAAAGTTGGCGATAGAATTACTGCCCATCCAGACGGTGACAAAGGAAATGGTGGTATATATAAAATTAAAAGCATTTCTGATTATCCGGGTGATGAAGACATCTCTGTCATGAATATTGAAGAACAAGCAGTTGAACGTGGACCAAAAGGCTTTAATTTTAATGAAAATGTCCAAGCATTAAATTTTGCGAAAGATGCTAAAGTTGATGACAAAATTAAAGTTATTGGTTACCCATTACCTGCTCAAAATAGTTTTAAACAGTTTGAATCTACAGGAACTATAAAAAGAATCAAAGACAATATTTTAAATTTTGATGCATACATTGAACCCGGGAATTCAGGATCACCAGTTCTAAATTCTAACAATGAGGTCATAGGTGTGGTGTATGGCGGTATTGGAAAAATTGGTTCTGAATATAATGGTGCCGTATACTTTACGCCTCAAATCAAAGATTTTATTCAAAAGCACATTGAACAATAAACAAATTTAAATATACACCATGAGCATGTGTTCAATAATTTTAATGAAAAACATCAGTCGAATATAACATAAAAAAACGTCTATATCAAAAGCATCATGAATAAACAGAGGAGCACAAAAATGAATAAAAATATAATCATCAAAAGTATTGCAGCATTGACGATTTTAACATCAGTGACTGGCGTCGGCACAACAGTGGTTGAGGGTATTCAACAAACGGCTAAAGCTGAACATAATGTGAAACTAATCAAAAATACTAATGTAGCACCATACAATGGTGTCGTTTCGATAGGATCTGGAACAGGTTTCATTGTCGGTAAAAATACAATTGTTACCAACAAGCATGTCGTTGCAGGTATGGAAATTGGTGCACATATTATAGCGCATCCCAATGGTGAATATAATAATGGCGGATTTTATAAAGTTAAAAAAATTGTCCGTTATTCAGGTCAAGAAGATATTGCCATTCTACATGTGGAAGATAAAGCTGTTCATCCAAAAAACAGGAATTTTAAAGATTACACAGGCATTTTAAAAATAGCATCAGAAGCTAAAGAAAATGAACGCATTTCAATTGTTGGCTATCCAGAACCATATATAAATAAATTTCAAATGTATGAGTCAACAGGAAAAGTGCTGTCAGTTAAAGGCAACATGATTATTACTGATGCTTTCGTAGAACCAGGCAACTCAGGTTCAGCTGTATTTAACAGTAAATACGAAGTTGTAGGTGTTCACTTTGGTGGAAACGGCCCTGGAAATAAAAGTACAAAAGGATATGGTGTTTATTTCTCTCCTGAAATTAAGAAATTCATTGCAGATAACACAGATAAATAAATCCTTACATAGATAAATGATTTTAAAAATTAACAACAAACTCAACAATTCAAATCATCTCTGTGATTCCATTTATTCGAAATGATTAAAAAAAATAAAACTTCAAAAAGCTAACATTATAATTATACAAATACTTAGAGGAGCAGAAAAATGAATAAAAATATAATCATCAAAAGTATTGCAGCATTGACGATTTTAACATCAATAACTGGTGTCGGCACAACAATGGTTGAAGGTATTCAACAAACAGCCAAAGCCGAAAATACTGTTAAACAAATTACAAATACAAATGTTGCACCATACAGTGGTGTTACATGGATGGGCGCTGGAACAGGATTTGTAGTTGGAAATCATACAATCATTACCAATAAACATGTTACCTATCACATGAAAGTCGGTGATGAAATCAAAGCACATCCTAATGGTTTTTATAATAACGGTGGTGGAGTTTATAAAGTTACTAAGATTGTAGATTATCCTGGTAAAGAAGATATTGCGGTTGTACAAGTTGAAGAAAAATCAACACAACCAAAAGGTAGAAAATTCAAAGATTTCACTAGTAAATTTAATATAGCATCAGAAGCTAAAGAAAATGAACCTATATCAGTCATTGGTTATCCAAATCCTAATGGAAATAAACTACAAATGTATGAATCAACTGGTAAAGTATTATCAGTGAATGGGAATATAGTGTCATCGGATGCAATTATTCAGCCTGGTAGCTCTGGTTCACCTATATTAAATAGTAAACACGAAGCTATTGGTGTAATCTATGCCGGTAATAAGCCATCAGGTGAAAGCACAAGAGGATTTGCTGTTTATTTCTCTCCTGAAATTAAGAAATTCATTGCAGATAATTTAGATAAATAATTAAAACTTAGACATTCACCCAATCCTGACAAAATATACTATAACTAACATTTATTAATATATATTGCATTATTTAATATGCATCAAAGCCAATCAACGATTGATTTTCACCAACTCAATTGTTGATTGGTTTTATTTATGTATGAATGAACAACTTTTTGACATCATTAAGAATATAAATGATTTTGAAAGCATTTGAAAGCTACAACATTTCTATAAAATTTTTCAATAACAATTGCGCCACTAAAACTCAAAATTTCCACCACCAACATCCAAATTATCAACATCGCAACATAACCAAATGTTATAATAAATCTATTACACAAAGAGATAAATTACTTATGCAAAGGCGGAGGAATCACATGTCTATTACTGAAAAACAACGTCAGCAACAAGCTGAATTACATAAAAAATTATGGTCGATTGCGAATGATTTAAGAGGGAACATGGATGCGAGTGAATTCCGTAATTACATTTTAGGCTTGATTTTCTATCGCTTCTTATCTGAAAAAGCCGAACAAGAATATGCAGATGCCTTGTCAGGTGAAGACATCACGTATCAAGAAGCATGGGCAGATGAAGAATATCGTGAAGACTTAAAAGCAGAATTAATTGATCAAGTCGGTTACTTCATTGAGCCACAAGATTTATTCAGTGCGATGATTCGTGAAATTGAAACGCAAGATTTCGATATAGAACATCTAGCGACGGCGATTCGCAAAGTTGAAACATCTACATTAGGTGAAGAAAGTGAAAATGACTTTATCGGGCTGTTCAGCGATATGGATTTGAGTTCAACGCGACTAGGTAACAATGTCAAAGAACGTACTGCTTTAATCTCTAAAGTCATGGTTAATCTTGACGACTTACCATTCGTTCACAGTGACATGGAAATTGATATGTTAGGTGATGCATATGAATTCCTAATCGGGCGCTTTGCGGCGACAGCGGGTAAAAAAGCAGGCGAGTTCTATACACCACAACAAGTATCTAAGATACTGGCGAAGATTGTCACAGACGGTAAAGATAAATTACGTCACGTGTACGACCCAACATGTGGTTCCGGTTCATTGTTGTTACGTGTTGGTAAAGAAACGCAAGTGTATCGTTATTTCGGACAAGAACGTAACAATACTACATACAACTTAGCACGCATGAATATGTTATTACATGATGTGCGTTATGAGAACTTCGAGATCCGTAATGATGACACATTGGAAAATCCAGCCTTTTTAGGCAATACATTTGATGCGGTTATTGCGAACCCACCATACAGTGCGAAATGGACAGCAGATTCAAAATTTGAAAATGATGAACGATTCAGTGGTTACGGCAAGCTTGCGCCAAAATCCAAAGCAGACTTTGCCTTTATTCAACACATGGTACATTACCTAGACGATGAAGGTACCATGGCAGTCGTACTCCCACATGGTGTATTATTCCGTGGTGCCGCAGAAGGTGTGATTCGTCGCTATTTAATAGAAGAAAAGAACTACTTAGAAGCCGTGATTGGGTTACCAGCCAATATTTTCTATGGGACAAGTATTCCAACATGTATTTTAGTATTTAAAAAATGTCGCCAACAAGACGACAACGTACTATTTATCGATGCATCCAATGATTTTGAAAAAGGAAAAAATCAAAACCATTTAAGCGATGCCCAAGTCGAACGTATTATAGACACATATAAGCGTAAAGCAACGATTGATAAATATAGCTACAGCGCGACATTACAAGAGATCGCCGATAACGATTACAACTTAAACATACCGCGATATGTTGATACATTCGAAGAAGAAGCACCAATTGATTTAGATCAAGTCCAACAAGATTTGAAAAATATCGACAAAGAAATCGCAGAAATTGAACAAGAAATCAATGCATACCTGAAAGAACTTGGGGTGTTGAAAGATGAGTAATACACAAACGAAAAATGTGCCAGAGTTGAGATTCCCAGGATTTGAGGGCGAATGGGAAGAGAAGAAGTTAGGGAATCTTACTACCAAAATAGGTAGTGGAAAGACTCCCAAAGGTGGAAGTGAAAACTATACAAACAAAGGCATACCATTTTTAAGGAGTCAAAATATTAGAAATGGTAAATTAAATCTTAATGACTTAGTTTATATTAGTAAAGATATAGATGATGAGATGAAAAATAGTAGAACGTACTATGGTGATGTTCTTTTAAATATTACAGGAGCATCAATAGGTAGAACAGCCATTAATTCGATAGTTGAAACGCATGCTAATTTAAATCAACATGTATGTATTATTAGATTGAAAAAAGAGTATTATTATAATTTTTTTGGACAGTATCTATTATCAAGAAAAGGTAAAAGGAAAATTTTCCTTGCACAAAGTGGAGGTAGTCGAGAAGGTCTAAACTTCAAAGAAATTGCTAATTTAAAAATCTTCACCCCAACTATATTTGAAGAACAGCAAAAAATAGGCAAGTTCTTCAGCAAACTCGACCGACAAATTGAATTAGAAGAACAAAAACTTGAATTGCTTCAACAACAGAAAAAAGGCTATATGCAGAAAATCTTCACACAAGAATTGCGATTCAAAGATGAGAATGGTGAAGAATATCCAGAGTGGGAAAACAAATTCATAAAAGACATCTTTATCTTTGAAAATAATAGAAGAAAACCAATTACTTCTTCATTAAGAGAAAAGGGGTTATACCCTTACTATGGTGCAACTGGAATTATTGATTACGTAAAAGATTATTTATTCAATAATGAAGAACGATTACTAATAGGAGAAGATGGTGCAAAATGGGGGCAGTTTGAGACGAGTAGCTTTATTGCTAATGGGCAATACTGGGTAAATAATCATGCGCATGTAGTTAAAAGTAATGATCATAATTTGTTTTTTATGAATTATTATTTAAATTTTAAAGAACTACGAGCATTTGTCACAGGTAATGCACCAGCTAAATTAACTCATGCGAACTTATGCAATATAAATCTTAAAATACCTTGTCTCACTGAACAAGATAAAGTAAGTGCATTGTTAAAATCTATAGACAATAAAATGAATAATCAAATGAATAGAATTGAGTTATTAAAAGAACGTAAAAAAGGACTATTACAAAAAATGTTTATTTAACCCTGATAACAACCTATTAATTGAAATGATAAAAATCCTATGAATAAATTGTAATATATTAATATTGAGACTATTATAATTTGGGGTTTATTTTTTTAGAAGTTTAGTGAATCGTCTACATTTAGTTGGACAAATTCTATGAGAATAGACATTGTTAAACTAAGAGGGTAGGCGATTTTATTATGACAAGAGACTGAAGAGCTTTTAGTAAATAATTTAAATTAAAATAATTAAACTTTATGAAAATGGTAAGCTTAGAAACGAAATTATACGAGAATATGATCTAACATCATTAACTTTCTCAAATTAGATAAAACAAAACCAAAATACTGAGTCATTCAATCATCAAGACATTTTAACAAGTGATGAAAAAGAGTTAATAAAATTACGCAAAGAAAAACATCGATTGATAATGTAAAATGATGATTTAAAGCAAGCAGTGCTAATTTTGAGACAAAAAATGAAGTCTTTCAACAAAATGCGTATCAATATTCAGTATCAGCAATGTGCAAAGTTCTAAAAATTTCAAGAAGTACCTATTATGATTCTAAAAAAGGAGAATATTACAACTAGATACAAAAAGCCTCAATCACAACCAAGTAACTAAAACGTAAAAATTAATTAGATTAATTATTATCTGCATAACAAATGACCATATACATCAACTAGAGACAGACTATTTAATCATTTACAATGTCCTATTCGTTTTAGACCATGTTCAAATGAATAGTGTTTATAAAATGTTGACACTGTAGTGGCATATTGTAAATTAAATATTATTATGTGATCATTTTGTTTAAATATTAGTTATAAGAAGTGAAATATTCATTTTAAAAGGAGACTTAAAACTTGAAACGATCAACGAATCAAGAAAAATTTCTTGATACACTAATTAGACTTAATACTAAGATTGAAGAACTAGGAAAGATAAATATTTTAAATAATCATATATATTCCGAATATTTTTTTAGAGACCTGTTAAATATTGTATATGGGTATTCACTTGAGAATCATAATAAAAAACAAAAAAATGCACCAGCATTTGATCTTATAGATAATACGAATAAAATTATTATTCAAGTTACCGCAACGTGTAAAAAGCAAAAAATAGAGGACACTCTAAAAAAAGAGTATTTAACAAATAAAATGGAAGAAGGTTATCGATTAAAGTTTATATTTATTGGAAATCAAAATAATAATATTAAAAATAAGAATTTTTCAAATCCACATAATATATTATTCGATAGTAAAAAAGATATTATTTTAACTCAAGACTTATGCGAAGAGTTTTTGAATTTAAACATAAATAAGCAAGATCACGCTATTGAATTATTAAAAAAAGAATTATCTCCGCTTTTATTTGAAGATTCTTTGTCATATTTAAAAGAAGAATTTATTAATGAAAAATTAGAATTTAATATATCGAATTTAGCTTCACGATATACTGCGAATAATGATGTCGATACTATTAATAATAAAATTATAGAAGGTATTTCTATTACCAATAATTTTAAATATACTAATATTTCATATCTAAAAGAATTAAAAGGTTATATCGAAAATGATATTTTAGATAAGATGAAATCAAAATACGCAAAGAATATTTATTTGAATTTCAAAAAAATATTCTCTAATTTAGAACAATCAGTCAATAATTATTTGGAACTGGAAGAAGAGTTTGAAGAAAAGAAAAAATACTTAAGTGAAATTTATGAATTGATAGACGAAATTAATATTGACCCTTATATTTTTCTGACAGAACATAATGAATGTAATATATACAAAATAAGTGAGAATGAAAAATTAGAACTTCAAACTTATATGAGTAAAATCGAAAAAGTATTATTAAAATATCAAACGTATTTAAAAGAAACATGTAAAGAATGCTTGTTTTATCCTTATTTGCTAGTTCAAGGTGAAGCTGGCATAGGAAAATCACACCTTTTAGCGCATCTATCTAAAAAACTTAGAGATGAAAATCATATTATTTATCTGTTTTTGGGACAATTTTTTACTAAAAATGAAGATCCATGGCATCAAATACTTAATGATTTAGAAGTTACAAATTCTGTTGATAATTTTTTAAGGTCAATAAGTAATAAGGCCAAAGAAACAAAAAAAAGAGCTTTTATTATTATTGATGCGCTTAATGAAGGTGAAGGTAAAAGGTTATGGGGAAATTATTTTCAAAGCTTTATCAACCATATAAAGAAGTATTCTAATATAGCTTTAATATTTTCTATTAGAACCCCTTTTGAAGATGTTATATTACCCAAAAACGCAATACAAGATAACAATATTGTAGTATTTCAGCATGAAGGTTTTAGTAAGGAAGAAAACTATAATCCAATTGTATCTTTTTGTGATTTTTATGGATTAGAGCTACCTAAGTTACCTATATTAAATCCAGAATTCAACAATCCATTATTTTTAAAACTAATGTGTGAGTACTGTGTAAATAAATTTAAGGAATTTGACCAAACTATAAGTGTTGCAGAGCTATTTACAAATGTTCTTAAGACAGTAAATATTAATTTATCTAAGGAAGATAAATTTGATTTTGATAAAAATATTAATGTTGTACAAAAAGTAATAAAAGGATTAGTTGAATTAATGAACGACTCAGAATTTAATCAACTAAATTATGAGGAATCCTATACTGTTGTTAATAATATAGCTAAAGAGTATGTTCAAAAGTCAAATAGATTTTTAGAAGCGCTAATAGATGAAAATATATTAATTAAAAATACTGGCTATAAAGGTGAAATGATTATTTATTTTTCGTATGAGCGTATGGGAGATTACTTTTTATCAGAATACCTTTTAGAGAAATATAGAAATGTTGATAAAAGAGATTTAGTAACTAAATTACAGTCAGATGAAAAAGTGACAAGGTATTTTCAAAAGGAAGACGATTTATCTTATAATAGAGGTCTTATTAATGAACTTTTTATTAAATTAGCAAATGAATTTAATATAGAGCTATTTGAAGTATTTCCACAGTTTAAAAACAATTATAACATGATATATTCTTTTATAAATAGTTTAGTATGGAGAAAAGATGGTAGCATAAGTAAACATACTAAATGCTATATATCCGATAATGTTATTCCTTATGATGCATTTAGAAATAATTTTTTAGATGTCTTATTAATAAAAATGCCTCAAAAAAACCATCCGTTAAATATTTGGGCTTTACATAAATTATTGAAACAATGCAATTTAGGAAAAAGAGATTTTTTATGGACTCAATATATATCTATAAATAATGAAAAGGTTTTTGAAATTATTAATTGGCTATTTAGTAACTATAAGAAATTAGATGAAGAAACTGCGGAAAAATATATGATTTTTTTAACGTGGATATTTTCTGCAACTAATAATAAATTAAGAGATCTCGGTACTAAATCTTTAGTAAAATTATTCAAAACATTTCCAACTAAAATTATTGGTTTATTAAAATTATTTGAAAATAACAATGATCCATATATAGTCGAAAGATTATATGCTTCTGTTTTAGGGGCGACACTTCGAATCGACATTTGTGAAATACATATAGAGATTGCTAATTATATTTATGAAGAAATATTTGATAAAGAAATGGTATATCCTCATATTTTAATGAGAGATTATGCTAGGCAAACAATTGAATATATTAGTTTATCAAAAGATATATCTAATATAAATTTAGAAAAAATTAGGCCACCTTATAAAAGTAATTGGTATAAAAAAGAATATTCGAATTTAAATATAGACGATTACATAAAATCTTTAAAAAACAAATTAGATAGCCATTTACATTTTTCTATCGATAAAATTAAAAACTCAATGACAACGGAATATGGAAGAGGAACTGGGGCATATGGCGATTTTGGCAGATATGTATTTGGTTATGCTGTACGAAACTGGGTAAAGGGTTTTAAAAGTGATCAAGACTTGAGTAATATAGCATTAATGAGGATTTTTGAAATGGGTTATGATGCAAAATTACATGGTGAATTTGATATGTGGGTTAATCGTTATGATAACTTTAATAATTCAATTGAAAGAATTAGCAAAAAATATCAATGGATTGCTTACTATGAAATTTTAGCTAAACTTGTAGATAAATTTCCTGATGTTCAATATTCTGGACTATGGGATGATTATATTAGAGATATTGATCCTACTTTACTATTACTTGAAATTGATAAAGAATCAAAAATACTAGTACCCTCACCACTTCCTTCGCATCAATCGAATGAATGGGTAAAAAATACCAAAGTTTTTGATGAAACAAAATTATTTTTAGAAATAGATATAGACAATCATAGATATATATGTTTAAGCTCAAAGTTTAATTTTGAAAAGAGAGAGAAAGAAATACCATTTGAAGATAGAGACTCATGTTATTTCTTAGCGATGGGATATTTTTATAATAAAGAAGATAGTAATGAAATTATCAAAGGTTATGAAAATAATTATGATAGAGGTATTAATATTCCTCGAGCACATAGTATATATTTATATGAATATTATTGGAGCGAAGCTTATAAAAATTATAAAGAGGGATATTTAACTGAATCAGATGGTAAATTATGTCCAGCTATTTATGAATATTTTTGGGAGTTAGATTATTCTGTTAAGGACAAATCAATAAGTTTTTATATTCCGTGTAAAGAAATAGTAGATTATTTTTCATTAATACAAACGGAAGAAGGAGTATGGAAAACTAAATTTGGTGAAACAATATGTATTAATTCTAAATTACTCGAATTTGATAATGAATGTTTACTTATTAAAAAAGAAAGTTTATTAAACTTTCTTAATACTAAAAAATTGTCTATTGGATGGAAAATATATCTAGAAAAAATTTCTCTTCGAGATAGACAAGAATGGTGGTACAATGTTTTTTATGACGATGGCAAATATAATAAGAAAATAATTAAGAATGACATGTCAAAAATTAGGCGTAATTTTTAGATTTATCTATATATTTATGCCACCGCTCAAACTTTTATAAAAAGTAAAAAAACAATATTTATATTGAACTTGTGACGTGAATTTCTAAAACACAACCAACAATCCACAAGGAAACTAGTAAATAAGTTTAAATAAGATTTCGAAAAAATGTGTAATATTATAATATGAAAATCTTTAAGATTATAGAAGAATCATACTGACTAAAAAGATTTTGAAAGTGATTAAGTATTTAAAACACGCCAATCTTAAACCGCTATTGACAAATATGAAGCGGAACCACCGTTGTTTTTCTTTTCAAGTCCAATTGAATAAATGTTATGAATAGAATGGATAAAAATATAATTATTTAAGTGTTAAAGTAAACCAAATCATGATTTAAGATTATAAGAAAGAAAAATTGACTAATGTTAAAACCAACAATCATATGGGTTGTAACGTTTATACAATCATCGTAAAACTCAATATGCTTAATTTATTCAAAATGTTCGTCAATAAGTACAATGAAAAGGAGATTGATTTTTTGAATAAAAAATATCTTATGATTGTAATTATAATTTTAATATTGATTCTAGGCGGAATCTTTTTGAAGATGAAATATGACGAAAAGAAATATTATGATGAACAAAAAGAAAGAATAACGATTTATATGAAGTACAATGTGAAAGGTTATAAAAATATAAGCTTCGCTAATTTTAAAGAAAACCCAATGGATGGTTATTCTATTAGTGGTTATATAAATAATGATAAAAAGTTATCATTTACAGCTGGTATAAGATCTGTTGATGATTTTCAATTTGATACCGATATTTCTTATACAGATGAATTGGGTAGAAAATTTAATAAAAATCCTAAGTCAGTTTCTGAAATAAAAAAAGAGCAAAATACGTCCAATAAATAATTGTTCATATTGTGATGAAACAAAAATATAAGTCATTAGATGAGTTTAACTATGTTATAAATATTTGTAGTATCTATAAAAATCTCGACACTATTAAAATGATAAAGTGCCGAGGTTTTCTTACTTATTTAGTTAATTCAAAGTTTGTGCCAGATTCATAAGAATTTGTGACACTTTTAATAGTGTAACCATTGATTATTACAATTTATCAAATGGTCCTTTAGAAGGTATAAATAACAAAATAAAATTAATTAAACGTACATCTTTTGGTTATGGAAGTTACAATCATTTGCGCAATCGAATATTATTATGTTCAAAACTTTACGCTCCAAAAAGTAAAAAGGAAGTTAAGCAATGTTTAGTTGCTTAACTTCGGATATTGAACGCATCAGTCCAATTTGACATAGAGCCTTTTTTAGTTCTTGATGTTTCTCTTTAAAACCTTGCATATTTTACAAAAAGAAAAATTAGCAGTATAATTAAGACAACGAAAATAAGTATTTACTTATACACCAATCCCCTCACTATTTGCGGTAGTGAGGGGATTTTTATTGGTGCGGCTATATGTCACCTATTTTGTATTGCGTCTACTTAGCCAATAAGAAAAAAACGCAATGGCACAGCCACTGATGACTGGTGCTATGATGTGAACGAAAATAAGCATCACCTTATACACCTCCTCTCTGCGTCTAAATTGACGCCTGAGAGATAGGCGACTCTACTATTATATCATCGGCAAATATACAAGCACAGTCACTTGCTTCTGATAAGTTATATGATTCTAGCTGATAGATTGAATCGTCTACACTTAATTGGACAAATTCTATGAGAATAGATATTGTTAATTTAAGAAAGTAGGCGATTTTATTATGACAAGAGAAAGAAGATCATTTAGTTCAGAGTTTAAGTTACAAATGGTTAGATTATATAAAAATGGTAAGCCTAGGAATGAAATTATACGCGAGTATGATTTCACACCTTCGACGTTTGTAAATGGCGGTTATAAAATGTAGGAAAATGGATAAAGCAACATCAAAACACGGGTACATTCAATCACCAAGATAACTTATCGGATGAAGAAAAAGAGCTGATTAAATTACGCAAAGAAGTTCAACATTTAAAAATGGAGAACGATATTTTAAAGCAAGTAGCGCTGATTATGGGGCAAAAATAGAAGTCATTCAAAAGAATGCACATCAATATTCAGTATCAGCAATGTGTAAAGTCCTGATAATACTAAGAAGTACCTATTATGATTCTATAAAAAGAAAAGATAATAAAATCACTAAAGATGATTCAAACATAGAACATGCCGTCATAAATATTTTTAATTCTAATAGAAAAGTCTTTGGTACAAGACGAATTAAAAATCATTTAAATGACAAGGGTCTCACTGTATCTGGACAAAAGATAGGTCGATCATGAAAAAATCTAGTTTCTGTTTATACGAAATCTAAATACAAAAATCATCTAAAAGAAACTAATGAAAAACGAATTAAAAATCTTTATTATTAGCTGCTGGTGTATTATTTGTTAGTCCAATTTCATTATCTTATAATTCAGATGTAGCTCATGCTGAAGATAAGTTAGACCATTCTCAAGCAAAGGTAATATATTTGAGTAACCAAAATTTATTTGATGAACTTGAGAAAAAAGGTTATAAACTGGAAGATATATTTACAAAAGAAGAAATAAAAAAATATAAAGCTGAAGACCAATTAAGAGCGGGTAAAACTCAATATGTAGAAACAGGTAAAGATACTGCAACATTATATCTTTCTTCTGCATATACAAAAACAATAGCTGCTTTAGGTGCGGGGGCTATTAGCGTTATTTCTGCACTAACAGGTGGTTTAGTTGGCGCAGGTGTTGGTGGTTTCCTTGGATCTATAGCTGCATCGAATATTGATACTAGTAAGGGAATATATATAAAATTAAAAACTAAAAAGAATGCAGCCGGGGAATACGTTCTGACAGGAGAAAAATGGGGATATCAGTAAGGGTGATTTTATGGATAGATTAAAATATTCACTTAAAGTTGGAATTTTAGCATTATTATTATTTTGTACTTTAAATTATTTAGTTCCAATGCAAAGTAATGCTTTTTCAATAATTATATATTCATCAATTTTTGCTGTGTTACTTATGCTTTTAGTTTATATATTTTTAGGAATTTTGAAGAAATGACATGAAACAAATTAGCATTGGCTATGAAGAAATCTATGAGGATAGAATTTTTCATAGCCATTTTTTTAAAAGAGCAAGAAGTAAAAAATTGGAAAACCGTCGATCAAATAATTAAAAATGAACACTTAGTTAAAAGTGATTATGAAGCAGAACCACCGTTGTTCCTCTTTTCGGGATCGTTGGATTAGATTCGGTTGTACAGTATGATGAAAAATATTATAATAAATTTATAAAAAATGACATTTTATTTTGAAATCATGTCCCTCCGTTACATTTAGTAGTGGAGGGGTTTTATTTTAATAATGTTTACACCTATAGTTTTAAATTTATTAAATGATGTAGGTTCGATTTTTTAGTTAGGGAGGGGAATCAATTGAAAGTTATTGAGAAAGTTCATTATGAAGATATTTTAGAACCAGAAATAGTTCAATTAATTCAGCCATTAGTTAAGGACAAAATGGATCAACTTTTTATTACTTCTGAACACTTTGCTATTGACATAGACAAGCTATTATTTCAACTTGCAGTGTGTCAATAGTAAAACAAAAATTTCTTTAAAAAAATTTAAAATCGCGTAATTAAATCACAGTACTTAATAAATTATAAGAGTTTCAATTATATTTATCTGAAAACACAAAAAAACTTAAATAACTTCATATCTAATTATACAGACAATATACAATTTTCATACATTGAATGCTTCCGCACTCACGGTAAACCGTTCGCTTAGACCAATGCATATTTACTGATGAGTTCTTTCAGAACATAATCAATAAATATGCATTCACAAAAAGATTAGCGATACGCTTGAATAACTTCCTCACTCGTTAAATAATTCAATACTGCACGCGGTCTTGTATTTATTCTTTCCACAGCTCTGTATAATGCATCATCAGAAATATTTTTAAAATCTGTACCTTTTGGAAAATATTGACGTAACAAGCCATTCACATTTTCAATCGAACCTCTTTGACCTGGACAACCAGGGTCACTAAAATACACACGACAATTAAGTTCGCTTTCTAACAATAAGTAATTAGAAAATTCTTTACCTCTATCTACAGTAATTGTTTTTGGGCTTAAATCACGCATTAATTCAACAATCGCATCACATACATCTTTAGAACATCTTGAATCTAAACGACAAGCATATAAATATCTTGTTTTACGCTCTATAATTGTAACCAAACACGCAAGAGAAGGACGCTTACTTAAAATCGTATCAATTTCATAATGTCCATATTCTTTACGCTCATTTACGGAATGTGGGCCGATATATGATTGCACGATCGCCTACTTTAATTTTACCGCGCTTCTCTGTAGATTTATTATATTTCTTGCCACCTTGCCTTAAATCTTTTTTAACATATTTGACCAAACCTTCACGTATATAACGATATATAGTCGGATAGCTTATATATACACCAATATCCTTCTCAATTCTTTCAGCTATCTGTCTTGGTGACCATTGACATGCTAACTTCTCTTCAATATATACTTTAGATTTTTCGTCTAATTTACGTGATTTCTCTTTATGTTCTTCAGAATGATTATAAGTAACCGAAGCATATTCTTGTGCTAAAACAGGGTCATAAACATCATCAAATGTATATCGATTTAATTCATTTAAAATCACTGAATAATCTCTATCCAATAATCTAGCTATATCTGCAATAGGAACACCATCATAAAGATATTTCGCAATAGCTAAACGTGTGGTTAAATCTACAGGACGTCGTTTTCTTCGCTTTTTAGCCATTTTTCATCTTCTCCTTTACATTTTTAAACATCGTTTATAAAATATAATAGAAGAAGATGTTAAAAGAAAGCAACTCCCAAACTTATCAATCGCTTTAGGGAGTTGCTTTTGTCTATTCTTTTAAATTTTCCTCTTTATAATCTGGCTTATTCTCTCGCTCATATCTTTTTATTTTCGCATTTATATCTTCTTCATATTTAGAAGTAGTTTCATTTTTCCTATAAAAGCTATTACGTTCAACACCATTACCATCTAATGACTTATAAGATACTATTATAACTTTGCCATTTTCATAAACTTTAAAATTTGAATTTTCCCTAGAAAATTTTTTAGTACTTCTATCCTTAGTCGATTCTTTTTCTAATTTACTTACTTCCTCAATTTCTTTATCATACTTTTTACCACATGCAATTAAAGCTATAGATATAACTAAAATCAAAGTCATCAATAAAATTCGTTTTGTCATGATATAATCATCTCCTTTTTAATTGAATTATATCATTATTTTATAAATTATCCACGCCCATTTTTTTGTAAATTAAAACGCTGTACATCATTAATTAACCATTTATCATTTGTACGTACCATATCAAGCTGTACAGATGTTTTACGATTCTCAACTTCCTTTTGCCCCTCAGTATCAATACGCTCATTAAATTGCACAAATACTTTATAATTATCATGCTTAGGGTCATACTGATCAAAATATACATGAATATCACTCACTGTTACATCGTCGAAAATACTAAACTTCTCTCTATTATCACTAAACAATACATTATAATATTTTTCTGTTACGAATGGCTTAAGTGGTTTAGCTTTTTGTTTAAATGATGAACCTTTTTTTAACGTAAATAGCTCTGTTGTAAATGTCTGTGCTGTCTCACGTATTTGTTTTTCTTCTTCCGCAATCACTGTTTTAGATTGGCGTTTTACACGTTGATTTAATGCCTCATTCGTATCTTTTTCTTGTTGTAATGTTTGTTTTAATTCACTTACATGATTTTTTTCTTTTTGAACTTGTTGTTTCGTTGTTTGTGTACCTATAAAATAAGCACTCACTGTTAAAATTGTCACAATCACAAAGCCAATAATCTTTAATTTCATCGTTATCTACTCCTTATCATGAATAAAACTAATGCCAGATTCTACTTTCATTTCTCTTTGCGATACGATATATGGTCCTTTAATATTCATTTCTGTCACAGTAAATGTTTTATCATCTTTCACATCAATCACAACAGCTACATGTCCTGTTACTGGCGGTGCACCACCAGCACCAGGCTCGGCAATCATTAATGCACCTACAGCGGGTTTACTATTCACTTTATAACCTTCATCTTTCGCTCTATCATTCCAAAATTGCGCATGGAACCAATACGTCGATATAGGTTTTCCCATTTTTTGACGAATGCCATAGGCGTACCATGTACATTGACCCGCTGTATATAAATTACCTTTACCTGCATCCGAATTACTCCATTTTGGCAATTTACCATTAAACTTAATATCTTTACCACCAGTAGACTTACATACAGCGCCATCACCATCACTTAATTTTTTCATCATTGATTTTACCGTTGGTATCCATTGCTTATTCATATTATTCGGATCATTCGATGCACCTACAGGCGCATACTTGGGTCCGATTTTTTCAGGCGTTGTTAAACCCTCTTTAATATAAACATCATATAAATTCTTTGCGCCAGCTTCAAGTCCATCTTCAATTGTTGAATACGTAGAATCATGAATCGACTTTGTACCCATCACAGACAATGGATTCTTTTGACGCGTCGCATTTTCTCCTTTACCCCAACCAGATTCACTCGCAATAATCGCCATAAATAAATTTTCAGGTATTTTATGCTTTTTCGCAATTTTTACAATCACTTTCCCTTTACCTTCTAATGCACCACCTTTCGCATTTTGTTCAAATACCGCAATACCTTTATCTTTAACATCACCACCCACACACGACATATCACCATCTGTTTGTTTGTCTTCCTCTGGACTAAATACAAACATCAATATCACAGGAAACAAGAAAAACAACACACAAAACAATATCAGACCAATTTTTAACAATCTAAATTTAATACCAATCGGCGTTTGTTTCATCACTTCTTTTACAACAGTCTTTTTATTTACCATGTTTATTAATATCCTTTTGATTTTTCAATCGATCATGAACATGTTTTGTTTGTGAATTTCGTTTAAATGTCGGCTCATTTTCATGTGAACGTGGTTGATATGGTTTATCTTCTCCAGTCTGTATACGGCGTTTTTCAATATCTTTATCATAAGAAGATTGAATATCTTTATTAAACGATTGACTATGTCTTGATAATTCTTTTGGCGGTTGAGATAAATAAGTAGGGTTAAATGATTCTGTTTGTGGATTACGTTTAATATCTTTTTTATGTTTTATATCACGATGCATACCATCATCTTGTGCAATTTGTTTTGATTTTGTATAACCCTTCGGATCAACTCCTGAACGACTCACATAACTAGCTACACCTACATTAGGAGTGCCATGCATCTCTTCTTGTTGATTACGTCGCTTAATTTCTTTCGAATTATTCATGGAAATAGGCGTATCTGGTTGTTGATTTCGCTTTGGATTATTATCATTGTTATTTAACATCGGTGGTTCTGGATTATCAAGTTGATTTTTACGTTTATTCTTTTTATCTTCTGCTTGTGCTTGACGACGCTTATTAAATTCATCTTGTCCTTTACGTATTACCTCTGCGCCTAATTTTTGAGGTGATAAACTTAAATTGCCACGTGTCACAAAATCAATGATTTCACTACGCTTTTTATACAAAACAAATAAAATAATCATTAAAAATATCACATTTAAAAAATAGGCTTGTTGACTTTCTGGCTTCACAAATGCATTCGCAATATCAATTGAAAAACCAATTACCACAAATAAAAATGTCATACACGCACTTAAAATAATATAACCTAATGTACGAGCTAACGCTTTAAACACCGATATTTCAAAACCAGGAATAAAACTAATAAGCCAACTAAACGCTAAAAATAAGAATAAAATGAGCGCAAAAGCTGAAAAGATGACTTTCGCAAAACTAATCGATAGAAATATAATAGATAAAGCAATGGTAATAATCAGCGTAAACATCGCAATACCTAGTTGTCCAAACACATGCGTCTGTTTCATAGCCGTGTTATCATACTTTTTCACTTCATCATCAATTTTTTCTTTAACTTCTTTTTCAGTCTTTTCATCTTTTACTTTTATATCTAATATATTATCAATTCTGTTTTTACCTTTTTTCTTAATTTTATCTTCGTTCACAGTACCATAATTCATAATCAGATAGGGCTTATACAACGCCATATCAAAATATTGATTACGTATCTTGTTAATGCCTGAATTTTCATTTACATAATCAATATCACCATTAATGGAACTTGTACTATTCATGATGACATTATTTAAACCTTTACCAACATTATTTGTACCTTTAATCACAAAGCTGGCATTCGCAAGTACACCCACACCAAAACCAATCAAACAAAAGATTAGAAAACCGCGTTTTAATGCTTCATGCATATTACCTTTAACTGAAAAAACAATAAACGCATTTAAACAAATCACAATAAACAAAGTCATGACAATATTACTTAATAACTTCTGGTAAATATCTCCAACAAATTGACCGACTTTATCCGCAAAATCATTTAATACATCAAGCTGATATAAATTTTCTACCGCATAATCAGTAATACTTACTATCAACTTATCAATTTCAAAAAAGAAATTCGTTACATTATTGACTGTTTCTGCGACTTCATCTTTACCGAAAGGATTCCAATCTTCGTCTTTTTGAAACCATATACGATAACGTTCTAAATCTATATCACCATCAGCTTTATCATCCACTTTATACTTTTCAATCTTCGCATCTACCGCATTCGTTGGTTTTCCTACTGGATTAGCCACGGCATCAGCCGTTGCCCCTGTTATTAAAAACAAGGGCAAAATTAAAAAGCATAAAAGATATAAACTTTTACGCTTCATTCAACCACTCCTTATTTAAATTTTTTCAATTTGACGCTGTACTTTAATTAGTTTTTCCACTTCATCAGAACGTAATGTATTATCCTCTTTAATTGCTAAATCTAAAGCTATTAAAATAACGCTTTTCATTCCAATTTCCTTAGCCAATTCACTTAACAATTGTTCTACTTGTTCTTTATTCATTATTTATCATTCCTTATTTAATATTTGTTTCACATCTGCCACAAAATCATATTGTTCCATCAGTGGCGCATCAAATAAAATCGGTTCATTATATTGTCCAAGTATTGAAATATAACCACGCCCAATATCTGATTCGTGAATCGGTTGAAATGATTTATCTGTTTGACCAAAAGTCATACGATAACCGTCAGCTGAAAGATTACCCATTGACACACGTAAGCCCAATTGGTCACGCACATTACCTTTAATCACATCTGCATCAGGTCGTTGTGCTGTTAAAAACATAAATACACCAGCTTGACGACCTTTCATAATGATATTAATTAAATAATCATTCATTTCTTGAAGTTCTTTTTTATCTAAAGTAGACGTGAATGCTGTCACTTCATCAAAAATCACAAAATAGGGTGGTAAATCAAAATTTCTAAAATTACTACCTAATTGATAATGTTCGCTTTCACTCATCATTCTAAAACGGTGTTCCATTTCTTCATTGGCTTCTCGTAATTGTTTAAATATCTGTCCTTTCGTATCTGCCACTTTTTCAGCACCAATTACATTTTTCATAAATGATAAATCAGATACTTTAGGGTCTAACAATCGTACTTCTGCATTGCGCTTAAATAACTCTCTAATCATGTAAAATAAGAAGTACGTTTTACCGCCACCGGTCACACCAGTAATTAAAGCATGTGGTGCTTTCACAAAATCCCAAAGGATTTGGTGGGTAATATAAATCTTTGTATCATAATACGTTGTCTCTGGCGCCTCTGTGCCTTCCATAACGATACGCTTTTTATATTTAAGAGGCATAAACTCATATCTAATATAACGCCCAATATGACGCTTCTCAACCAACTCACAATTAAACATTGGTTCAATGATTGATTCTAATTCTAAGTAATGGTCTTGAAAACGCGAACCATCTTTTTTAACATGTATCATAAATGTTTTACGTCTACGTTTATAAAACATTGTTGGATAATAATCATATTCTGTTTTCTTATAATCAATATCTAAATACTCCGTTGTTTTCTTAATCACTGTACGATTATGAAACCCTTGTGTTTCAATCATTTCAGCTAAATCTTTCTCGCGAAATCTTAAAACAAGTTGCGCAAATAATTTTGCGATAATAAAAACAACCAATGTACCAATCACAAGATATAAAAAATGTGGCTTAAAATATTGGTAAACTTCAACCACCTTTAAAGCTTTTTGTTGTCGAATATAACCTTGCCATAACGTTAATATTCGATAAAATAAAAAGATAAACGCGAATACACCCGCAAAAATAAAATCAATATGTTTAAAATACGGTTGAATACGCACACCTTTAAATAACGCAATTTCATTCATTGCCATTCAATCACTCCTTTCAAAAGTCTCAAATAAATATACTGTTTAAAAAATAACTGGATAACTATGACCATCAGTGAAATATTTAATATACAACATAACTAATGAAATTAATAAAAAAATAGATATAAGTAACTTCCAAGATTCTGTCTCATACCATAAAAACAACAAAGTTAAATAAACTATTGAAAAAACTACTAAAATCAATATTTTCAATATAATCAACATACACATCACCTTATATCGCAAATTTCTCTTCTGCTTTTGAACTTGCTGAATCTTCTTGTGTTCTAAATGCTTCTGTCATTTCTTCAAATGGACAATGCACAACCATTTTGCCTACACGTCCATAGAAATCACTGAAAATACATTGACCTTTCTTCAAATCTTTCAACATTTCCATATTTTCAGGACTTTCTTTTGAATATTCTAAACCAAGAGATTTTAAGATGTCCTCACGCTCATCTTTTTCATCAAACGCAAAATGACAACCAAAGTTACCGCCGTCTTCGTCAGCTTTATCTTTAACAGATTGGGTAATAAAAACCAATGAATTATTTTCTGATCGACCCATACGTTTAATGCCTTTAGCTACTTTTTTACCTTGGCGTGACGCACTAAATGCCCAGCCCTCATCAATAAATAAAGTTGTTTGTATCTGTCTGCGTGAACCGAATTTCTGTAAGAATTTACCGATTAAAAGCATTAAAGTAATCCCGTTTTTTTCACCTGTTGAATAACCCGATGGGTCATCACCAGCTTTCGGCATATCTAAGCCTTGAACTTGTAATATCGTTGCTTTTTCTTGAATATTCAAAGCTGGATTACTACCATCACTAAACACAAGTTTTAATATATTATTTTGTGTTTTCTCAAAAAGTAAATCACCAGCTTGGCTTACATGTTCGTCTTCGTCATTTTGAAGCTTTTTAATTACATCTAATGACCCAACCTGTTGACCTTTTTCACGTTCCTCAACTGTTTCAGTAATAGCCCTATAAATCGCTGTTTCAACACGATGTTCATTTTCAAACGATTTAATTTCATCAAACACTGATTTCAACATTTCATTTGCTTCGATACCATCAAGAAAAACAATCGGATCTAAACAACCATAATTACTAGGTTTTTTATAATCCAATGTCACATACTTAAATGTTTTTAAATGATTGACGAATAGAGGGTATTTACGTTGCATGTCTTCACTTTCTGTAATTTTATTAAACCAATCTGCAAATTCACTTTTCGGGTCCCAATAAATCATTTGACCTTTAAAGAATGATGTATATATCCAAAGTAACTTAGCTAAGAATGATTTACCTTTACCTGTTTGACCAGTAATTAATACGTGTGGGCTATCACTGACTGCTCCTGATATCCCTTTGGCTGCTAATAATAAACTAAATAAAATAATATCTCTTGAACTTGCAACGGCTTCCTCACGAGAAACAGATCGTATAAACTTATCAATACGTCCGATATAAAAACCAGTTTTTGTACCTAAACTTTGAGACACACCAAATAAGTTTTCTGCAATCCCTGTTGCTGTCGTACGTTGCACCCAATATTTGTTAATAAACAATGGATTGCCATGTAAAATTTGATAATATAATTGTAATTGGTCAGCTAGGGGATTCACTGCATAAATATTTGTTTCTTTCAGACGTTTAATTAAACGTTTCGCTTTACGCTTACAATCTTTTAAATCATCACTCTTAATCACAAATGAACAAGACCATTCTATAAATACACCTGAACCCGTCACTTCTTTTTCCATTTGTTCTAATACAAATAAATTATCTTGAATATCTTCAGATGCATTGTCACCAGCTGATTGTTTTTCTCTTGCCTGTGCTTTATGATTAATTTTTGCACGATCAAATTTCTTTTTCACTTTATCATTTTCAACAATTTTTGCTTTCACGTGACATTCCACAGGGAAGGGCATATTTTGTGCTTTTTCATAAATATGTGTAAATTCCATATCAAGTGGAAAATCATCAACAACAATCGTTGTTGTATAAAACGATTCATTTTCATTTGTCACTTTCAATACACGCATGTTTGTAGGGTCAATAACCACATTACATACATCAGTAACAGCACGTCTTGATGATTCTTCTTGTACATCATGCGTCGCATTTGAAATAAATGGTTTTCGCACAATATAAGCAAGTTCGTTTTCAGTTAATCGTTCACCCTCAATACTTAAAAAACTATCCGCAAGTTCTCGTTCATAAACCTCGTAGCGACTTAATACTTTTTCATCTAATGAGACATTAAAACCAAAATTCGAAATCATACGCTCCGCTGTATCTGATAATGTACTCTTAAGGATTTCTTTAATCGAAACTGCATCATCACTCAATTCTCGAAGCTTCACACCCATTACAAACGAGTTACGTGTAATCATTTGTAATTCTTGTTCTAACACGTCAATCGTTTCATGGGCATAATAATTGGCAACATCAAACGCTGAATCATCAAAGTCTTGACTAATTTCTTTAAATTTATTACGTAAATCTAAATCATGTTCATACATCTCAAAATGAAAATCTTGATAGCCTTTAATCGATTCAAGAAAATACTTCATTCGTTTTTTTGACGCTTCTTTTTTATCATAATTGGCTGTTGAAATAGATTCAGACCGAATACGATAATACGCCCAAACTTCACCGTTTTTCGTTAATAACAAATTGTTTTTTATCCCTGCATAGGGGGCTTTTAAATCCATGTCATCCCTCCATTAAAAATAGCCCCGTTAGGGACTATTTTAATTTGATTATTTTCTTGTCATGATATTTCACTTCTTCATCATATGCATAATGTACATTGCGCATTTGAATGTTAAACACATACATCATAAAATCCCAAAGAAAGAATATCAGTTTCTTACCATCTTGTTTTAATTTTACTAATTGCTTCGTCATATAATAGGGGAATACTGTAAAATAAATAATCGTCAAACCTGGTATTAAACCTGTTAATGTATTAAATCCAGCCTTAAGATATAATAATATTAAAATCAATTCAATCACAAACAACGTACCGACCCAGTCTAAACGAATACCTTTTGACCACCGATAACTTCCTGTAAATTCATACATCACAATCGGCTGTTCAAATGTTCGTTTAAGGTTATATGCTTTTTTATCCATATCGATCAGCTCCCAAAAATTAATTTCCAAATTCCTGACACTGAATTAAACACTGTCTCAGGACCTTTAGAAATCAGGAACATTAAACCACCAATAACAAACAATGCAAGCATATGCCCATACTTACCGGTCGCCCATTTAACACAACCAATCACCAATACAATGATACCAATTGCGGTACCAACTTCTTTATTAATCCATTGACCAAGTGGATTAATAGTTGGTGCATCACCTAATACCAACATTAAATTAAATAAATGTTCCATCACTTTAACCTCCAATTGTAGTTGTTAACTTTTTCACATAATACTTACCATCTTTTTTCGTAATATCTAAGGTGTAATGTTCTAAGTTTTCAAGTGGCGACCCTTTATCTTTCATTAAAACCTCTGCTTTAACAACATAATCATCACCTTTTGGATAAATACGTAAATCACTGATTTTAGACACTTCACGTGTATCTTCTAACCCTTCGGGACTATCCATTAAATAAGCCATGTCATCCGATTTGCTTTTAGCGTATTTATCAAAAAATTCTTCAACAAATGATTTTAATTTTGGATTATCTTCACGCTTTTCATTTTCCAAATTATCTTTAACCAATGTTGCTTTTTTCAGTTGATTACTTGGAATCGTAGAAAAATGAGGGTATTCAATCACTACATACTTATTATTTTCACTTCTAACAGGAATGTTTAATAATGCTTTCTTAGTTTCTGTACGTTCTTTTTCTTCTGTCTTTGTTTCATATTCATCCTTTTTGTCTTTGTCCTTTTTATCTTTTTTCTTTTTAACTTTGACCTCTTTTTTCTCCGTAATTTTTAAATCATAACTCACAATATACTGAATGATCGTTTGTTTATCTTTACGTTTAATATTAAAGAATTCCTTTTCATTCAGCTTACGCTCAACATTTTCAGTATTTTCTGTAGGCGTCTTATAATCAGAAGGATAAAACGACGCTAACACTTTTTGTCGGTCTTCTTTTGCCTTACCATCTTTAGGAATAGTCATATATGCATCAATATACTTATCAGCATATAATTTTAAATTAGGATTATACTGAACTGTTTCAGCGTTATCTTCATATTTCTTTTGAATTTCATGTGTTTTATTAACAGCTTCTTTACTTTCATTGTTCGCTTTAGAAGCTCTAATGAAAGAGGCAATCAATAAAATAATTAACAACACTAAAATCATATAAAAAATAATCACAATCTTTTTTCTATGATTGCGATACTTCGGTAATGATTTACGTTCTTCTTCCGGAACATCAAAACGCTTGCCTTTTTTTGAAAATCTTGATAGTATCAACTTGTTGATGATATTCAAAAAAGCTTTGCGTATATTATTTAGAAAAGCTTTAATAGAAATCAAATCCTTTCTTTTTTTATTTTTTAGGACTTACGTTTCATCTTTACGTAAGTTCTTTTTTTAATTTTAAATTCTCTAAATAATGATTAATTCTATCGGTATGTTCATCATTAAATGATGAATGTGCCAATATTTTATTTAGAAAATCAGTATCTTCAAGTAAGCCTTCGGATTGTGCCATTGCTTCAGCTGTTAAAACAGTATCTAACGTTGTAGCTACTTGTTTACATAACCAATCAATATTATCCTCGATCGATTTTAAACTTGGTTTCATACTTAAACTAATTTTATCAGCACCTTTAATAAAACGTGACCATTCTTGATATACTGGCCATCTTGATTTTCGACTGTCTGTTACATCTTTAGGCTCAGACACAAAACGCATACTATTATTTAATACACCCTTAACAATATCGGATATACTTGATGTTTCTGTTAAAATCAATGCACAATTTTCCGCATTACTTCGTCGCATTTGTATTTCATAACGATTCCATAATCCAAAATCTTCAACAGGTATTTTAAATTTATATGCCATTTCATAATTCTTTTCGTAAAATCGACAATACATATCACTTTTTTTAGAACCAATATAAAAGGTTGAACCTTTAGACTGTCCGTCGGACAATTTAAAACCAGAAATCGAACTTGCCGTTCGAAATTTTGAAATACACTCACCATGTTCAGCTTTTTTTATTAATCTAGGTATTTTTAAATACGTTTTAGTATCATCAATCGCAATATCTATTCTGGTGAAACGCGCCTTTTTAATCGCACAGCGCTTAAAAAAGTCTTGCCATGTTTCACCACGATTGATTAAATAATGTTCAAACTCTCGGCAACCTGAACCAGATAATTGTAAATGAAAACCCATACCCTCATCTTTATCCGAATAAAAGATTTGAATATTACCAAACGTATAACCACGATTGTAAAAGTACAAGCCACTATTACGATGTTTAAACACTGCCCGAGGCAGTTTCAAAACATCCTCCATAATGGTGAAAATAGAGGGCACCTGAAAAGTCACTTGAATCCAGTCAACAACTGCCTCCAAGCCACATTTTTCTGGCTTCGCTACCCCCCTATTAGTAAGGGGGGTAGAAGCTTGATTTTCCATAAAAAAACCTCCTATCAAATCGCAAGCGATTTGATAACTTAAGGCTGTCGCTTCCCTTTATTAACGCGCCTTTGTCGCAGGCTCCGCCCAAATGCTTAACGCCGTCCCGGCTTGCATTTCTGCGCCTGCAGGCGCTAAAAGTCCAGCTCGCCTTAAGTTAAACAATACAAATGATATATTTAAATATCTACATCACCAATATAGATACAATCCTTCAAATCGATTTGTAGTAATCGCCCATGTCCTGCTTCTTTCAAACTAAAACACAATAGGCAGACGTCAGTGTATATCCTCGGTCTGCCTGATGGTAAACGACTTTTAACATAGTCGCCATTAAATTTTTCTTGTATTTCCTTTGCGATAAGCATTAATGATAATGCTTCACCAGTATTAATTCTAGATGCAATATATGACAACATAGCTTCAGATA
Organism: Staphylococcus sp. MZ3; assembly: GCF_018622755.1. Classification (NCBI taxonomy): domain Bacteria; kingdom Bacillati; phylum Bacillota; class Bacilli; order Caryophanales; family Staphylococcaceae; genus Staphylococcus; species Staphylococcus sp. MZ3. The sequence goes on along the minus strand of NZ_CP076026.1, from coordinate 1,894,152 downwards.
ATTTTAAAGTTCGAGCATAAGGCGCTAAGTTGTCAGCTGTATAAAATTCCATACACTAACCTTGTTGCGCACCTTTTTTATGTTGAATTGTCGCAATTTGTCTTATATCATCTGCTTTAATACTTGGTTGAATTGAATGAAAACCGCCTAAAGATTGTACATATTGCTTTGCTTCTACATTTACAAGCTCACATACTGACATAATTTCAAGTTCTACTTCTTTAGGAACTTTCACTGTTACTTGTTCACCTTGTCCAGTTGACGCTAATTTATATGCATACAATTTTTCATTAGTTTTTTCTCCATCTTCATACTTATATTTCTCATCTACACCCATAAAATATAAATCACCAAACGTTTCTTTTAAATCAAATTTCGGACTCCATGCCATAATAAATTCCTCATTTCTTTTTATATTTTTTTTATTTATATTCTTTATGCTTTTGTTTCTAAACTATAAATATCATCAGCTGAAAAGCTTGTATATAAATTACAATAACCTGTATTCATATCTTGATATACTCTAGGTTTGATTGTTAAATTATCAAAATCAACACGTTCTAAAGAATCAAAGTGTTTTTCATTTGACAGTCTAACTTTAACTTGTTCACCAATATCAACACATATAATCGTATACAGATAATAAGCTTCATCAAACCGCGATATTTTTTCAACATGGGACAAATAACGAAACTCTTTCCCCATAGTTGCTTCAATATCAATGACTGGTTCTATCATAAAAGTCACCTCAATCTTAATTAAAATAGGCAGACTCATACAAATCAGAGTTTTTTAGGGTCGCACGAATAGGAATAACTCCCGCAAATCCGTACCACTGCATTTTTGATAATGGAGTGTCTATGCTTCTCCTGACCTATTCAATTTTTTTGAAACCTATCGGTTCATCACCTCAAAGAATTCTAGGTCTAATTTATCAATATGATACATCTTGCATATAAATGCGTTAGACACACCATATTTTTTTAAAAACACATAATCCTTATAAGTAAATTGATAGTCATTATTTTTCGCTTTATTGCACACGTCCAATATACAAAAATATGCAATTTTATACATCTTACAAATATGACGTTTTGAAATACCATGAAATCTTAAAATAACAAAATTTCTATAATCTAAACGCTTAAAATCATAAAAATAAGGTGTAAACTCAGTCATAACTAACAATTCCTTTCTTAAGAATTTGTTGTTAATTAGAGTTTACACCACAACTTAATTTAAAAGTTAAATATATTAAAATGGAGGGTAATACTTCGGGTTATTTAAGTGGAAGAACGATTTATATCAATAATAATCACTCGATTAATAATACAAGATTTGCAATAGCTCGTGAACTCGGCCGTTATTTATACAAAATTAAAGATAACAACGATAATAGTCTAAAGAATTTACATGAAATGATTTATGAAAGCGACGTAAATCAGTTTTCAGTCGACTTACTTATGCCTAAAAAGCAAATAGAGGCATTAGTCTATAATTTTTATGAAGTCAATAATATCAATTTAAGTTCTGGTTTATCTGAAAAAGAACGAAACAAACTATTGAACCTTATATCAACTAAGTTGGAAGTTTCGAAAGTAGCTGCTGGATTAAGGCTGTATAATTTAGGAATACATATTTGATAAATATTGTGAAAATCTAGTCGATTTATTAAAACCAAAAGAAATTTAATACAATTCAAGACCATGCAAACTCATTTATAAACATTGTCCGTTTATAGATAGGTATGCGTGGTCTATTTTTATAAAATATATTTAATTACAGGTTTAAATATCTATAACAAAATCTCAACAGCAAAAAATAAATCTCCATTAATCATTTATCGCGATTCAAGGAAATCATATATTTCTATTCCTTCTAACATATCGTCAATTTTAATGAGTAACTTCTCTACTAATATTCCAGGCAAATAGGCACGTGCTTTAGTGGCTTGCATCCAAGCTGGTTTTGGATCATATTCGCCAATGTACCATTCAATGACTGTTGGTTTGATCATTTGACATAATCCAGCTACACCAAATTGGCCATTGGATTCTTTTGTAATAATTGCATGTAAAATTAAATGCTCGATTAGATCACAGTACACTAAGTTTTCTTTCTTTTGAACGTTGTATGAGTACTTAAATTCGGAAATGAATCTTAGGTCAGATAAGTTTTGGAATTTGTCTTCGCTTATGTGATGACAATATAATCCTTCGCTAGCTCTAGTGTATTTTCCTTTTGAAATACTTTTGATTTCTCCATTTAAAAATCGCGTGTATGATTTTTCCTTATAATAATCATCGGTTACAGCGCCATATTTATTTAAAAGGTATGCTACAGCTTGCGAGTATGTAGCGTCTAATAATTGACTATATTCATTATATTTAGCTATATATTCATTTTTCTCCACTTCAATATACCTCTTTTCAAACTTTATGATATGAAATGCTTGTAATTTACAAAGAATAAAATCAGTACTCACGTAGTTACATTCGACTTTTATATGTTTATTACTCTTGCATAATGTGCCAATTGATTAATATTTTGTCATTGAATTCTACATTTTTGTATTGTTTTAATAGTACTTCAGTTCTTTGTAAACAGACTGTAACTGTATCTTCAATTGATAAATTAAATGCTGCAAAGTCTTCTAACTCTGTCCCTTTGTGAATTAAATTGATAATGTCTGGTTTCACACCTAGGGAAGAGAGTGTTTCCATCATATAAGGTGTAAAGAGCGTATGCTCTGCATTGTCGATTGAAATAATACCGAGTTTAAGTTGATTAAAAAGACCATGCATAGTCATTAAGGTGTATTTTTCAAGTTGTTGTATATTTTCAAATGTTATCATAGTGTTTCTCCTAAAAATTACAATTAATCAAAGTATGTCCTTATTTAACTTTAGTTTCTTCAGAATTATTTGTACCGTTATCGTGTTTTTCTTCTTTATTAACAGCATTTTTATCACTTTTATCATCGACTTTTTGATCTGGTATGTCATTTTGAATGGCTTTGTTATTATCATTGTCATGATATTGAATGTCTTCTGACTCATTATCCATTTCAGCTTGATCACTCATACCTGGGTTGTATTTAGGGCTTCTCTTTTTAAATGCTTCAAATTCTTCTTTATCTTTTTCTGACATATCATCAAAAGTATTAATAATCTTACCATTGTGTCGATTAACAATAGCGCAACGTTTTAAAGGTGTGCCAACTGCATCGCGGACTAGATGTTCAACATAATATTCATGTTCATTGCTTCGTTCAAGATTTGTTTTATAATTTAATGTTTGATATTCATTAACGCCTCTAGCTTTATAATTGTTTCGAACGATATCTTCGGCTTCTTGTGGTGTCATTTGCTTGTCTGTATTTGACTGTGTAGTGTTGTCAGTTTGTTGCGTCTTTTTATTAGTGTCATTTGATTTACTATTATTTTCTTTATGTTGATTAGCTCCACAGGCAGTTAATAGTGACAATGATAATGTGATTGCAACGATAGCTTTGAATTTCATTTTTTTATCTCCTTGATTTGATTATGTATAATTAATTTTTCCGTAAAAGAAGGGTAGCCGAACTACCCTGAAATTTTATTCTGTTGAAGCGTCGTACATGCTATCTTCATTGTGAATATTTTGACTAGGTGGTGCTTCACTAGTGGTAGGTTTGCTATGGGGCATAGGCTCTACAGGAGCAGTTTCTTCATTAGATTCACTTTTTTCTACACTAGATTTATCACTTTTAGACGTATTCTGCTTATCTTCATCTTTACTAGACTGTTCATTTTCTTCAGAATCATTATTTGCACTAGAAGTTGTAGCAGGTGTAGTAGCCGAAGCTTCATAACTTACATTATCGCTATTTGAACTCGCAACAGCTACTTCTGTATCTTGCTTGTCTTTTTTAGCTTTTGATGTTTTTTTAGCATCGGATAAATCAAATGTAATCTTCTTGACGCTAAATAAACTAGAAATAACTTCTAATTTTTTATCTTTTGCGTTGGCTATGTTTTCTGACACATCGAAAACAATTTTACCTTGAGCAGTGCTATCAGGATTTATACGCTGTAAGAAAAATGAATTTTCTATACTACCGTTGTCATTTTGATTAGCAGACATTGAGCCTGTATTATCTGCTTCAAATGTTTTATCACCAGATTTCAGTTTAAACATTGAACTATCAATTGTTAACGCTTCTTTACCTTTGTTTTTAATCGTCACATCAGCAACGACAAATGTACCTTTAGCATTTGTTGGCGCGATAGATGGACCAACTGATTTCATAGTTTCAACTGAATTAACTGTGACTTCAAGATCACCATTTTTACAGTCTCTCCAATTTTATGGGTTTTGTTCGTTTCTTTAGAACTATTTCCGCCAAGGTTACCTGTAATACCAGCTGTACAAGCTGAAATACCGATGATAATTAAAATAAATAATACTAGACAACCACCACAGCCCCAGAACCATCCTTTTTTAGATTTCTTTTGTCCGTATTGCTGGTTCTGTTGGTTTTGTTGATTTTGGAAAGCTTGGAATTGTTCCCATTGTCTTCGCTCTTCTTCGCTTTTGAATTGATTGCTCATGCCTAAAAAATCTCCCTCATTATTTACTATGTGATTAGTGCATAAAGCTAAATACAATTTGAATTCAATTCGCTTGTTGTTTAATATTTATCAGGTTCACATGCACGTTTATCTTTATCTCTATCTAAATGTGGTCGATATGCTGGATGATCGGCAGTGACACCATTCGGATATACTTGTCTAAGTTGCTTACAATTAGCAAATGATTGTTGCGTGTTTGTTTCAGTTGATGGTGAGGTCTTAGGTTGCGTGGATTGATGATAGTTACTTGATTGTTGCTTTTCTTTTAAATCATCTTTCAAGTCGTCTTGTGATTTATCTTCTGCAACGTTTGGTGTGTTAATTTCATCATCTGATTGATCTTTTGTTGTTATTTCATCAATTTCATGTTGATTATTTTCAGTATTTTCATTTGCGGGTACTTCTTCGGTTGATTGTAAATCCTCATCTGTTGCTGTTTCTGATTTTTCCTCAGGCTTATCTTCATTTTTATTTTCATCTTCTTGAGTTAATTGCGTTTTTGATGATTGATTACTAGTGGAATTGTCATTATTACTAAACATCATTGAACAGGCTGATAATAAGATTATTAATAAAATAAAAGAAATAAGGCAACCGCCGCATCCTTTTAACATGCCGCGTCTTTCAGAATTTTTAACAGATTGGTTTGGATTCTTGTTGTTCTCTGTATTCAAAGGTAAATCTCCTCTATATTTATATGTTATTTTCATGATTTACTACATAAAACCTGGATGCATTTAAGAGGGAGTTATTAAGTGTAAAACGCTTTCACTATATCACATAATCATATTTTACCAAATTAGTAGTGGAAATACTTTAATTTTTTTCAAAACTTTAAAAATATTTTTGGATTGTAGAAGTGTTAATTTAATAATTGTAAAGTTGTATTACGACTCAAAATGACACGAACATGACAACATAATTTAACAAAATAATAATTTCTATTTGCTATAATATATTGTATTTATTTTTAGAGGTGTTGCTTTTGAAAAAGTTTTTAAAATTCAAGGGGATGAAAATATGTTTAATGCTATATCTACTGATTTTTTTAAGTAGTTGTGGCACAAATAATAAAATAGTAGGCCAACGATTTGAAATACAACAACATAATGAAACAATAGGTAGTATTTACTTTTCAGCAGACTATGCACATATAAGAGGTATAGAAAAAGGCACTGCAAAATATTTCGTAGACAAAGTAGGCAGCAAACGTTACTTATTTATTGAATATATTCCAGATAATGTATTGAATTGCAAGCCGGACTTTTGGAAAACGTTAAAATATAAAAAGGACAAGGTAACATATTATGTATATCTCATTGAAAATTTAGATGATGAAGTATTCCATTTAAGTGCATTACAAGACATGAACCGTATACCAATTGACATTGCAGATGATGTGGCAACAATGGGTAAATCACCACATCAAAATGACAGAATGACACTAAAATTAAATAAAAATAACTGATAATAGTAGACGAATGATATAACGATATGTATTGAGCATTATAACAATCATATCAATGCATCAATTCGTCTACTTTTTTATATTTTTAAACATAACCACTGCTAGAATGTCATAAAATCGTTATAATTATAATGTAAATGATTTTGGAGGAATAACGCATGGACTTTTGGTTATATAAACAAGCACAACAAAATGGACATCATATTGCGATAACAGACGGTCAAGAATCTTATACTTATCAAAATTTATACTGTGAAGCGAGTCTATTGGCTAAAAGACTCAAGGCTTATCAACAATCTCGTGTCGGACTATACATAGATAATTCAATTCAATCTGTTGTTTTAATTCATGCATGTTGGTTGGCTAATATTGAAATTGCAATGATTAATACAAGATTGACACCTAATGAGATGACGAATCAGATGAGGTCAATTGATGTGCAATTGATTATTTGCACCTTACCCCTGGAATTGCGAGGGTTTCAAATTGTATCGTTGGATGATATTGAATTTGCTGGAAGGGATATTACAATGAACGGTTTGTTGGACAACACAATGGGTATCCAATATGATACATCGAATGAAACTGTGGTGCCGAAAGAGTCGCCGTCCAACATATTAAACACGTCATTTAATTTAGATGACATTGCATCCATTATGTTTACGTCAGGGACAACTGGTCCTCAAAAAGCGGTGCCGCAAACGTTTCGCAATCATTATGCTAGTGCAATCGGTTGTAAAGATAGTTTGGGATTTGATCATGACACAATTTGGTTATCTGTATTACCGATTTATCATATTTCGGGTCTCAGTGTACTTTTAAGAGCTGTTATTGAAGGGTTTACTGTGCGCATTGTTGATAAATTCAATGCCGAACAAATTTTAACGATGATTAAAAATGAACGAATCACGCACATTTCGCTTGTGCCACAAACTTTAAATTGGCTTATGCAACAAGGTTTACATGAACCTTATGATTTACAAAAAATATTACTCGGCGGTGCTAAATTATCTGCCACTATGATAGAGACGTCATTACAATATAACCTGCCAATTTATAATTCATTTGGTATGACTGAGACATGTTCGCAATTTTTAACAGCAACACCGGAAATGTTGCATGCACGTCCTGACACTGTAGGGATGCCAAGTGCCAATGTTGACGTAAAAATTAAAAATCCTAATAAAGAAGGTCATGGAGAATTAATGATTAAAGGTGCCAATGTGATGAATGGATATTTGTATCCAACAGATTTAACGGGTACGTTTGAAAATGGTTATTTTAATACGGGTGACATTGCTGAAATAGATTATGAAGGTTATGTCATGATTTATGACCGACGTAAAGATTTAATTATTAGTGGCGGTGAAAATATTTATCCATATCAAATTGAAACGGTAGCGAAGCAATTTCCAGGTATCATTGACGCAGTATGTGTAGGGCATCCTGATGATACTTGGGGCCAAGTGCCTAAATTATATTTTGTCAGTGAAAGTGACATTTCAAAGGCACAATTGATTGCATATTTATCACAACATTTAGCGAAATATAAAGTACCGAAACACTTTGAAAAGGTTGATACTTTACCTTATACATCAACAGGTAAATTACAAAGAAATAAGTTGTATAGAGGATGATTTGATGAAGTTGACAGCTTTGCATTTTTATAAATATAGTGAGCCATTTAAGTCACAAATTGTAACACCGAAAGTCACTTTAACGCATCGTGATTGTTTGTTTATCGAATTGATTGATGACAAAGGAAATGCATATTTCGGGGAATGTAACGCTTTTCAAACAGATTGGTATGATCATGAAACAATTGCTTCAGTGAAACATGTAATTGAGCAATGGTTCGAAGATAATAGAAATAAATCATTTGAAACGTATGAAGCAGCACTAAAATTAGTAGATTCATTGGAAAATACGCCTGCTGCAAGGGCAACTATTGTCATGGCATTGTATCAAATGTTTCATCTACTGCCTTCATTTTCAGTAGCATATGGAGCGACAGTGAGCGGCTTATCAAATAAACAACTAGAGTCATTAAAAGCAACTAAGCCGACCAGAATTAAATTAAAATGGACGCCTCAAATCATGCATCAAATTAGAGTGTTACGGGTATTAGACTTTCACTTTCAATTGGTTATAGATGCAAATGAGTCCTTGGATCGTCAAGATTTCACACAGTTACAGTTATTAGCGCGTGAACAGGTTCTTTATATCGAAGAGCCATTTAAAGATATCTCCATGCTTGATGACGTAGTGGATGGAACAATACCTCCAATTGCTCTAGATGAAAAGGCGACATCATTGTCGGACATAATTAATTTGATAGAATTATACAATGTGAAAGTTGCTGTATTAAAACCATTTCGTCTAGGTGGCATTGATAAAGTGCAAACGGCAATTGATACTTTGAAAAGTCATGGTGTAAAAGTTGTTATTGGCGGCATGTACGAATATGGTTTAAGCCGTTATTTTACAGCGATGCTTGCTCGTAAAGGTGATTATCCAGGAGATGTTACACCAGCAGGTTATTATTTTGAACAAGATGTGGTGGCGCATTCAGGCATATTAAAAGAGGGGCGACTCGAATTTCGCCCCCCTTTAGTGGATATAACTCAATTACAACCATATTAATGGTTATGTTTATGTGAATGCTTGCTTGCTGACTTGTCTTTTTTTAACGGAACAGGGTCAAAGCCGCCTTTATGAAGCGGATGACATTTTAAAATACGACGGATACCTAAATAAAGGCCTTTGAAAGCACCGTGGTATTGAATCGCTTCTCTAGTGTACTCTGAACATGTTGGATAAAAACGACAAGTTGGTGGAGTGAGTGGCGAAATGAAACGTTGATAAAAATGAATCATCGCCAAGAATATCTTTTTCATAATTAATGCCTCCAACGATAGTAATTAACTATTATATTAACATACAATGTAGGGATGTGATGCGCGTGAAGTTTAGGGATAAAGATAATCGTCAAGTTAATTTGACATTTAAAAAGGATAATGAGCTAGCAGATGGCAATCATGTGCTAGCTATTCCAACGTTTAAAAATCAATTGCTTTTTACCAAACATAATTTACGGGGTATTGAATTTCCTGGTGGTAAAAGGGAACGCGGGGAAAGTAGTGCTGAAGCAGTTACCCGTGAATTATATGAAGAAACAGGCGCCAAAGTTAAAAATATTCATTACATAGCACAATATACCATTGAAACACATGATCAAACTGATTTTGTAAAAGATGTATATTTTATCGAAGTTGAATCATTGGTAAGCAAGAACGATTATTTAGAAACAGCAGGGCCAGTGTTGTTTAACTGTATCAATGATATTGAACTCGCACAACGGAGTTTCTTACTGAAAGATAGTACCATTTTAAAATGCGTAGAGAGGGTGCAATCACTTGGATTTTATCAAACGTAAACGAATGCCAATTGAATCTTTTACGCATCAATTCGAAGAAATTACATATTTGTCAGATGACTTACAAGTAAAAGCTTTAATGATGACACCACATCATGAAGTAAATCGCATTGTAGTATATTTGCGAGGTGGCAAAGGTCAAGTAGGACGTGTGCGCGCAGGTAGATTAATGCAATTTTCAGATAGTCAAACTTTAGTGATTGGGCCATACTACCGAGGTAACAATGGGAGTGAAGGTAAAGACGAATTTTATCGTGGCGATTTAAATGATGTGACGCAACTATTAAGATTGCTACATGATAAATATCCGCAAGCTTTTATTCATATGATTGGTTTTTCAAGAGGTGGTTTACAAGGATTGTTGACATTTCAAGACTTACCAGTAACAAGTTATACAATCTGGGGTGGTGTCTCAGATATTGATTTAATGTATGAAGAACGTGTCGATTTAAGAGGTATGCTACGAAGAATGATTGGTCATCCGAAAAAAGATCGAGCGGCATATGAGGCACGCCAAGCGATTCCAAACATTAATGAAAACAGTCCGCCAATATTAATTGTACATGGAGGGAAAGACCAGCAAGTTGGTATTCATCATGCGTATTATTTAGCGGACCAACTAGAGTTAAAAGGTGCCACGCATGAAACATTTTATCAAATGGCAGAAGGACATGTGCCAAGACCACCAGCGATGGTTGAAACATTGACTTATATTAAAGAGTTTATGAACCAAGTTGAGTTGCATAGCTAGTATGAAACGTGGTGTGCGCATGGGAACTATCAAGCTTTGAAGATGTGGTACTACATGCGTTGAATTAGGGATCGGTACTTTATGTGAAGACGTGCTACTTCCATTAAATGAGTGATGCGAGTTTGGCATGAAGGTCACCTTAAATGTGCATTGTTGTAATAAAATTGCCTATAAATTTTTAGCACATAAAATAAGAGGAGCCAACCATTGTTAGACTATAACAACGGTTGGCTCTTTAATTAGTATTCAAATTTATTTGTTGAAGCTACCTTTTTCAGCAATATGTTCAACTTTTTCACCAAATTTTTCGAAGTTCTTTTCAAAACGTTGAATTAAATCTTCTGCTTGTGCTTTATATTTCTCTTTGTCGCTCCAAGCATTAATTGGATTTAAAATTGTTTTCGGTACATCTTCAATTTCTACAGGAATGCTTAAACCAAACGTACTATCTTTTGTATATTCTGCATTTTTCAATTTGCCAGAAATCGCTTGGTTTACCATTTGACGTGTGTAATGTAAGCTGATTCTACGTCCTACACCATATTTTCCGCCAGTCCATCCAGTATTAACAAGATAAACATCAACATCATGTAAATCGATAAGTTCACCTAATAAATCAGCGTAAACAGTAGGGTGTAACGGGAAGAACGGTGCTCCGAAACATGTTGAGAATGATGGTTCAGGTTCTGTCACACCACGCTCTGTACCAGCTAATTTAGAAGTGAAACCACTCAAGAAATGATACATTGCTTGGTCTTTATTTAACTTTGAAATCGGTGGAATAACACCAAATGCATCCGCAGTTAAGAAAATAATTGTATTTGGATGTGCTGCTTTTGATGGTACTACAATATTGTCAATGTGATTAATTGGATAAGCGGCACGCGTGTTTTCTGTATAACGATTGTCTTCAAAGTCCACTGAACCATCTTCTGCAACTACAGTGTTCTCTAAAATTGCACCATATTTGATTGCGTCAAAAATCTGTGGTTCTTTTTCTTTGGAAAGATTAATTGCTTTTGCATAGCAGCCACCTTCGATATTAAAGACCCCGTTTTTATTCCAGCCGTGTTCATCATCACCGATTAGTTTACGGTGTGGGTCAGCCGATAAGGTTGTTTTACCAGTGCCAGATAGACCAAAGAATAATGCAACATCGCCTTTTTCACCAACGTTTGCTGAGCAATGCATGCTCATAATATCTTGCATCGGTAAGAGATAATTCATTACAGAGAAGATACCTTTTTTCATTTCACCAGCGTATTCAGTACCGCCGATTAAAATGACTTTGTGTTTAAATGAAATAATGACAAAGGTTTCAGATTTAGTACCATCAACTTCTGGATCTGCTTTAAAATGTGGTGCAGAAACGATAGTGAAGTTAGGTTTAATCTTTGTAGCTTCTTCTTTTGATTCAGGTCTAATAAACATATTTTTAGCAAATAAATTATGCCATGCTAATTCATTGATGACTGTAAGTTTTAACATTGTATCTTTATCGCTACCAGCGTAGCCTTTAAATACGTATAGTTCATCTTTTTTATCTAAATAGTCTAGTACTTTATGGTATAACTTCAAGAAAGTTTCTTCATCGATAGGTTGATTAATTTCTCCCCAATCAATGTTATCTCTATATGAAGGTTCAGAGACAAAAAATTTGTCTTTAGGCGAACGACCAGTATATTTTCCAGTACTTGCATTAACAGCACCAAGTTCTGTTAATACCCCTTCGTTATTGTCTAAGATTTTATTATAAAGTTGTGTCGTCGAAAGTTGAAAATGTGACGTTGGTTTTTTCAGTAATTTGTCAATTTTAGTTGTTTCAGTGTATGTGTCTACTGACATCCTAAATCCCTCCAAAGCGATAATTTAAATGTAAGCCTTTACATTTAATTAGTATAACACATTAACATAATTAATCTACAATATTTTACTGTAAATTTATTTGTGAAAAATTGACATTAATTCATTAATTAGGTACTATTATTTTTAACGGATTCTCTTATCCTGAGTGGTGGAGGGACATGGACCCAATGAAACCCAGCAACCTCTTTTTTTATAAAAGAAAGGTGCCAAACCGTTTGCAGACAAATAGGTCTGAACGATAAGAGCGAATGGACGTATTAGGCCTTCTCTCTATATTAATAGTTAGAAGGTCTTTTTTATTTAGCTCACAGAGAGAGAATTTTCGTAATATAAATTTAAAGGAGCAAACTATGTTAAATAACAAACGATTATTTACTTCAGAGTCTGTTACAGAAGGACACCCAGATAAAATCGCTGACCAAGTGTCAGATGCAATATTAGATGCTATTTTAAAAGACGACCCAAATGCACGTGTAGCTTGTGAAACAACTGTTACAACAGGTATGGCATTGATCGCCGGCGAAATTTCTACAACAACATATGTTGATATTCCGAAAGTTGTTAGAGAAACAATTAAAGAAATTGGATACACAAGAGCAAAATATGGTTATGATTATGAAACAATGGCAATTTTAACTGCGATTGATGAACAATCACCTGACATTGCACAAGGCGTGGATAAAGCATTAGAGTATCGTGATAAAGATAGCGAAGAAGAAATTGAAGCAACAGGTGCAGGTGACCAAGGTTTAATGTTTGGTTACGCAACGAATGAAACAGAGACGTATATGCCTCTAGCAATTTATTTATCACATCAATTGGCAAAACGTTTATCAGATGTGCGTAAAGATGGTACGTTAAATTATTTACGACCAGACGGTAAAGTTCAGGTCACTGTTGAATATGATGAAAATGATAACCCAGTACGTATTGATACGATTGTCGTATCAACACAACATGCTGAGGATGTGACACTTGAACAAATTCAAGAAGACATTAAAGCACATGTCATTTATCCAACTGTTCCAGAAAACTTGATTAATGAACAAACTAAATTCTACATCAATCCTACAGGACGCTTTGTAATCGGTGGACCTCAAGGTGATGCAGGATTAACAGGACGTAAAATCATTGTTGATACGTACGGTGGCTATGCACGTCATGGTGGCGGATGCTTCAGTGGTAAGGATCCTACAAAAGTAGACCGTTCAGCTGCATACGCTGCACGTTATGTGGCTAAAAATATTGTTGCAGCAGGTTTAGCAGATCAATGTGAAGTACAATTGGCATATGCGATTGGTGTTGCAGAACCAGTGTCAATTGCAATTGATACATTTGGAACAGGTAAAGTTTCTGAAGGGCAACTTGTTGAAGCAGTTAGAAAACACTTTGACCTAAGACCTGCTGGTATTATTAAAATGCTTGATTTGAAACAACCAATTTACAAACAAACTGCTGCTTATGGTCATTTTGGACGTACAGATGTCTTATTCCCATGGGAAAAATTAGACAAAGTGGAAGAATTAAAAGACGCAGTAAAATAATAAGATGAATTGAATATAGCTAAATAAAAGATTTTCGATATATAAATGATAATATGTATCGAAAATCTTTAGCTTTTCTATTATAATTAAAGTTATTCATATATTAAAAAGGAGCGTTGTTGTGATGGATTTATCTTCACCGGTAGTCATTGGACTCATTATTGCAGTAGTCATTGCATTAATCTTTTTTGTCCTTTTCTTAGTTGCCTTAGGTAGTAAGAAAAAAGTTAAGCGACAAACAGAAGAAAAGTATGAACAACAAGAACAAAACATTAAAAAGTCTCATGAAGAAGCTTTAGAGAAAGAGCGTATTCAAAATAAAAAGACAATTACAAAACAACAAGAAGATTATAATCACATGGTTAGTACAAAAGATCGTGAGATTGACGCATTAAAATTGTTCTCGAAAAATCATAGTGAATATGTAACGGACATGAGATTAATTGGTATTCGTGAAAGATTAGTTAAAGAAAAACGAATTCGACCAGAAGATATGCACATTATGGCAAATATCTTTTTACCAAAGGATGGCTTTAATAATATTGAACGAATTAGTCATTTAGTATTAACAAGAACTGGTCTTTATATTATTGATTCTCAATTGTTAAAAGGTCATGTTTATAATGGTATTAGTGGCGGTCAATTTAAAGATTTACCACCAATGGAACAAGTATTTGATACATTGGATTTAGATAAATCTAGACCACAAACTATTGTGATGGATCAAAATGATGACAAACGTTCATTATCTTTTGTAAATTATTCAGATCAAATTGAGGCGATTAAACAATTGGCTGAAGACTTACAAAAAGAATTAGGTGCCAAATATACGCCAACTTCAATTTTATACTTTAATCCTAAAAATGAAGGCGATGTAACGATTTCAAATTATAATCAAAATAGTGCTGTCAAAGTGCTTGTCGGTGCTGAACAATTAGACGAGTTCTTTAACAAATTTGTATTCCATGGTCGTATTCAATACAACGTGGAAGACTTACAACAAATGATGGATAAAATTGAATCATTCAACTAAATGTTAGGCTGAAGTGATGACTATATGTTGTGACTTCGGCTTTTTTAGTTTGTCATAATTTAAACAGAATTGCTTTTACATTTTGATTAATGTTTGAGAGATATTACTAGAATTTTAGTGGTTGATTTCTCTAAGTGTTTTTTCTCATGTATTCAACTCAGATTTGTTATGATAACAGGGTATAATACATCAAAAAGGTGAGGCGATATTTATGGAGGTTAAAACATTTTATAATGGAAACACGATGCCACAAATTGGTTTAGGGACATTTCGTGTGGAAAATGATGAAAATTGCATGGAAAGTGTTAAGTATGCCATTGAACAAGGATATCGTAGTATTGATACCGCAAAAGTTTATGGGAATGAAGAACAAGTAGGTGCTGGCATTCGTGCCGGATTGGAGTCAACTGGTATTGCTAGAGAAGACTTATTTATTACTTCAAAATTATATTTTGAGGATTTCGGTCGTGAAAATGTAGCAGCTGCTTACGAAGCTAGTTTATCTAGATTAGGTTTAAAATACTTAGATTTGTATCTAGTACATTGGCCAGGTACGAACGAAGCCGTAATGGTTGATACATGGAAAGGTATGGAAGATTTATATAAAAATAATAAAGTTAAAAATATAGGTGTCAGCAATTTTGAACCTGAACATTTGGAAGCTTTGTTGGCACAAGTGTCAATTAAACCTGTAATTAATCAAGTTGAATATCATCCATATTTAACGCAACATAAATTGAAATTATATTTGGCAGCACAACATATCGTGATGGAATCTTGGTCACCATTGATGAATGCACAAATTTTAAATGATGAGACAATTAAAGACATTGCTCAAGAATTAGGAAAGTCACCTGCCCAAGTTGTTTTAAGATGGAATGTGCAGCATGGTGTGGTTACAATCCCTAAATCGGTAACACCAAACAGAATCTCTGAAAACTTCCAAATATTTGATTTCGAATTATCAGATGAACAAATGACGCGAATTGATGGTTTAAATCAAGATAAGAGAATTGGACCTGATCCAAAAACTTTTGAAGGATAGATTAAAATCACTCAACTGATGAAAAGGTTAGATGAATTGTCACAGGCTGGGACATAAATCAATGTTCTATGCTCTACGAAGTTATATTGGCAGTAGTTGACTGAACGAAAATGCGCTTGTAACAAGCTTTTTTCAATTCTAGTCAACCTTGCCGGGGTGGGACGACGAAATAAATTTTGAGAAACTATCATTTCTGTCCCACTCCCTTTCCTACGATTAGTCAAGTCTTAATGTTTAAAATAAGCATTACTAAATTAGCCCGTTCAATTTAATTTTTTTGAATAAGGTGTTACACTGTATTTGATTGTACGGTTGGCTAATGTGGGGACATTTGATAATCGTACAATTTTTGATTCATTACTAAATAATGAATCGTTTTTAAGAGACGATTAATACAAGCGATGACGGCAGTCTTGTGAGCTTTCTCATGAGGCTGTTTTCTTAGCTTATAGTAATAATCGACTACATGATTGTCATAATGATGCTGCCCTCTTATTATATTCATAACCACCCAAAACAGTAATCTTCTTGCTTTTTTATTGCCACGCTTATTAATTGTGTCTCTACTTTGCGTACTACCTGATTGATATCGTTTGATATCGATGCCTACAAATGCATTTAATTGTTTATTAGATTTAAATCGCGTAATATTTCCAAGTTCCCCAATAATCATAGCTGCAGATAGTTTTCCAATGCCTGGTATTGAATGAATATGTTCAAAACAATCAAGTTGTTGCGCCAATTGAATCATGTCTTCATCTAATTGTTTAAGATGTTGTATAGATTGTTTTAAATGTCTAATTAACAACCGTGCTTTTTCTACAAGAAATGAATGTCTATCGACATTCGGATAGCTTTCCCGAGCAATGTTAACCAATTGGTGTGCGTGATTTTCAGCTTTATTCATAGATAGACCTTTATCAGTCGAATTGAATATATAAGAAATAAGAGTATCAATATCCATATTTCTCACCATATCTGGATGAGTAAATCGTTCTGCGATGTTAAGTGCAATGATAGAATATCGACTACTAAATAATTTTTCTAAACCAGGAAAAGTTTGATGAAGCTGTTCAACAATTTCAAATTTAAGCCGATTTTGTTCATTTTCAATTTCTAGATGAAAACGTGCACGCTCTCGCAACTCAAAGAAGATAGATTCATACATAGGTAAGGTTTCCATTGCTTTTAAAGTAGGTGCTAATTGCGCAAGTTTATGTGCATCAGCTTGATCGGTTTTCCATGATCTTAAAGAACTTGTTCTGAATTTAGCTTCTAACGGGTTCATCTCAATATAATTAATTTGATTTATGCGACAAAATCGAGTCATACCTCTTGAATAAATACCAGTAGATTCAAAAATGATTTGTAGGTGGTCTAAATCATTCAAATACTTTAATAAATAATTATAACCATTTTTATTATTTTGAATGGTAAATTCTCTTTGAAATTGATCGTTATGATAATGAGCTACGACACTACTTCTTTTACTAATATCAACACCTAAGTAATTGATAAATATAGCCTCCTTTAAAAAATTGAGAAGTGAGAACTTTACTTAACCTTTCTCATTTCATTTTCCTCTACACGGTTTCAAGAACCCAACATACTTCAAACGAATTTCAAAAGGCGAGAGTAAAGCTGACTTGTTTTTTATACGGGTTTAAGACCCAAGAGAACGCACAGTCTACTCCTCTCTATAACTATAAAAAATAGCTATGAAAAAATCTATCGTCATAGATTTCTTCATAGCTAATCTTAGTATGTTTATTTTCGACTAGTTTGGAGAATTTATTGACATTCACATTATTTAAACGGTAACAAAGATTATTGAAATTTGGTAGGCATTTTATGGTGCTAAAAAATTTGCATGAAAATTAAAAAATGCTTCGTTCAGGAAGGTGTCGTAATTTACCTATTTGCTGAATGAAGCATTTTATTTTTAAATATGATAGCCAATATAACAAGCTATAAATCCAATGATGAATTGTAAAAGTGAATAATTGAGAAAAAGGTTAATATTAAATTTTGGCGTCATCATTAGTGTAAGTTCCTTGGCTAACGTTGAGAAAGTTGTTAAGCCACCTAAAAAACCGGTAACAAAGAACGCAGGGAACCATGAGATTGAAATTGATAAGCCTATAGTTAATCCAATTAAAAAACTACCAACTAGATTTACTATCAATGTTGCGATAGGTAACTTTGAAGTAAATTTATGATTAAAATAATCAGTAATGGCACTTCTAGTAATTGCACCGAAACCGCCGCCAATCATGACTAAAATGATTGATATCATGATAAACCACCACCTAGTTTTATACCGACGTAACATAACAAAATACCAAAGACATAACTTGTTACAGCATATAGTAGTAAAGTTATAAATTGTTGATGATCAAACATATGTATTAATTCTAATTGAAATGTTGAAAAAGTCGTTAAAGCACCAAGAAAACCAGTCGTAATAGCTTTTTTTAGCGTCGGATGGTTTGAAAAAAATGCAATTGTTAAGGCTGTTAGCAATCCCATTACAAAGGCACCAGTCAAATTGGCTATCAGTGTTCCGATTGGAAAACCTCCGTCAGTATTCAGAAAAGAAATGAGGTAACGTAATAAAGCGCCTAAAGCACCACCGATAAAAATATATACATATTGCATTTGGTTCACCTCGAAAAGAAGTAGTTTGAATTTAAAAAAGAGGTTTTGGCAACGCGACGACAAAAATTGTCGATGCATTATCAAACCTCATTATATGTTATATCTTGTTGTATAACTATAGCGATTAGATGTATAGTTATGATTTCGAAAATCTAATATTTTTTATACGCAACAACGTCATCAAATTGTTTTACTCATTATAGCATGATACATTGTATTGTTTTGTATTAAGGCTACATTGACATTTTATCTTTTTTAAATAAAACCGAATGTACGAACAATTGAAAAGATATGTACTAAAATAACAATTAGAATAATCCAAGGCAAACTTTTACTCGCAATTCTAATCCAATCTGCATCAGGCTTTAGTGATTTAATTGAACGATCTGCAAAAATTATAGACAAAATTAGTACAATTGAGTTAATAACACTGCAGAAAAGTATTAATTTAATAAAAGAATTAAAAAGTCCACTTAGGAAAACGTTATTTGTATTAAAGAAAAAGCTTAAAATAATCATTAAGCTAGATAAGTAAAAGTATTTTTTTGAACGAGACATGCTAGACCTCCTGGATGGTTATCATTTACATATCGTATCATAAACAATCATAAAACAATAGTTTTATTAACTTGTAGACACAATGTTTACTAAAGTCATTTTTTAAAAATATAGGCAAAAAATTAGCTATATATTATAAAAGCGTGATATAAATGTTTTATATAACAAAGAAATAAAAATCATTTTTTACAAATGGTTGTAAGAAAAAGACATGCAGATGTTGTTAAAATTTTAATAAGAATCAAGGAGGCTATATTATATGGCTAAACTAAATGTAGAAGTATTTGCGGACGGTGCAGATATTGAAGAAATGAAAGCAGCTTATAAAAACAAACAAGTGGATGGTTTTACAACAAATCCTAGTTTAATGGCGAAAGCGGGCGTAACAGATTACAAAGCTTTTGCTGAAGAAGCTGTGAAAGAAATTCCAGATGCTTCAATTTCATTTGAAGTATTTGCAGACGATTTAGAAACTATGGAAAAAGAAGCAGCAATTCTAAAACAATATGGCGAAAATGTATTTGTTAAAATTCCTATTGTAAATACAAAAGGTGAATCAACGATTCCTTTAATTAAAAAGCTTTCAGCTGACAATGTGAGATTAAACGTTACGGCTGTTTACACAATTGAACAAGTTAAAGAAATAACTGAAGCAGTAACTGAAGGTGTGCCAACATATGTTTCAGTATTTGCAGGACGTATTGCAGATACAGGCGTAGATCCATTACCATTAATGAAAGAGGCTGTAAAAGTTACGCATAGTAAAGACGGCGTTAAATTATTATGGGCAAGTTGCCGCGA
Organism: Staphylococcus sp. MZ3; assembly: GCF_018622755.1. Classification (NCBI taxonomy): domain Bacteria; kingdom Bacillati; phylum Bacillota; class Bacilli; order Caryophanales; family Staphylococcaceae; genus Staphylococcus; species Staphylococcus sp. MZ3. The sequence continues at coordinate 1,874,379 of NZ_CP076026.1, read as the reverse complement.
ATTATTCAATGTGATTCAAGCTGATGAAATTGGTGCAGATATTATTACATGCCCTGCAGATGTTGTGAAAAAAGTGAATACAAACTTAGGTCGCGATATTAACGAATTATCAGTAGATACAGTTAAAGGCTTTGCGAAAGATATTCAATCTTCAGGTCTTTCTATTCTATAATTTATAAACATATTTAAACCCTCATAGGCATTGTGCTTATGGGGGTTTTTCCATCATAGTTATTAATGAAGAAGAAGGCAAAATTCAGCTAAGTAAAAGCTCGAGTTATAAAAAAAGTCTAAATTGATTCAACAGGAGTAGAAAAGGAAATTAGCCTCGCATATTTTAGAAAATGAATAAAAACAATTACTATATGCAACTCAAGAATTAAATATTATTTAAGCCACATACCTATTAGAGTACAAAATATACAAGTTGTACTTATATATAGGTATGTGACTTTTGATTTTAAGCGTAAAGCAAAAGTTTTTATGTTTGTATTAGTTCTAAATTATTTTGCACTTGATGACACGTATTTTTGAGTTTAAGTGGTGACTCAAGTTCAATAAAATAAATATCAGATAGATAATTTGAAAATAATATGAAAGGTTATCTCAAAATTATCTCCATATTATAAAGAGCAGAGCTAACAAGTTATTTAAGAAGTGCATGAATATTACCACTTCTAATCGTTTTGTTTTTATATAAATTAGACCAAAAATCAAACCAGAATATAAGTAAGGTAAATAACCAATCCAAGTGTCAGATTCGTGTAATGATGCAAAAACTAAACTAGACACAATTAACCCTAAAAACAAGTGTTTTCTGAAGATAACCCTTATTATCATACCGCGAAAAACAATTTCTTCCACAATAGCGGGGATGATGGTAACAGTGAAAATAGAAATATAGAATGGTGTATTTCGTATTTCTTGCTCTAATTGTTGTTCATTTGCCGGTACGTCATGAAAATATAAATAAAGATTATCTAACCCATAAATTAATAGTGCACCGCCTATAATATAAATAACTTGAGACAATGTTAATTTTTTAAAAGAGAATAAATTGATTTTGAATAGCCTCAATAGAATTAAACCTACTAATACAATCAGCATACTATAAAGTAAATGTACTTCACTGACAACTATGCCGATAAATAAAATGATAGTAATAAAAAATGCTGCCATTAAAGTTAAAAAATAATTTCCTCGTGTAACCGATAAATCATCGTAAAAAAAGTCTTTGAATTTTTGCATGCTAAATCCTTTCTTTTCATTTTTTAAAATTATTTTGAATGTAATATGATTATGGCTAGATTCATTATATATGAAACATATATACGATTAAAATTTATCATTGTATCTACCTAAAAAGCATTAGTTTGAAAAATTAGCAGACTGTATTTTAGCGTTAAATCACCATAAATGAAATTGTAATATGGATTTTTGTAGATTTGATACATATATTTCTGTAAAATATATAAAATACACTTTCAATTGACGCTAATGTTTAAAATTACGTCAATATTATAAAGGAGAGAAATCCTTAATTATGAATAAAGCATCATTTGATAAAAAAGTTAAAAAGCAATTATGGTTTTTGAACAAGAAGGAGAAACAAGCATTAGATCAACGATTGTCTTCTATATCTGATGATGACAGCGTTAACTTAAATAAGCCTGTTACCTTTGCTAATGCTTACTTAAGACAAAATGTATTTCGAAATAAAGAAACAAAAAGTTATAGTATGTTTGTTACATTAGTAGTGATGATGTTTGCTTATGTTGCTTTATTAGGTTTGTTTTTATTTGGGCTAATTACAAGTCTATCTGGCGTACAATTTTTCATTAATCCTAAGGTAGATTTATCTACAACTGTTGTTATTTTAACAATTATTGGAGCGATTTTATTAATGATTGTTAGCATATATTTTATAAAAGTTGTGACATCATACTTTACTAAGAAACTTTTAGAAATTAAATTTAATTCGAAATAGTATTTTCAATGAAGTGCTTCAAAGCTAAACTTTCATGACATTTTTTTGAAACTAGAGAAAATGGCTCATCAACTTCTAGCTGAATGCCTTCTTGAAAATGTATTAATGTTGAATTCTCTATGGCAGTCATACCAACAATATAATGTGCATTGATATAAATTTGTATCGGTGCACGTTTATGTTTTAACGGAAAAAGTATAGTTTTTGGGTTGATGTAAATAGGAACCAGTTTATTAATATTTAGTATGTTTTTTGCAGTCTCAATTAGCACACTTTGTGATGACAAATGCAATTTCGCATAATATGAAACGAGTTTGTTAATTGGAACTTTAAGAATATAATCACAATGTAAAAAGACACAATTTGTTTCGAGATGGTTTGAAGTAGCAGTTTGGATATAAAGTAGATATTTAGTAGAATTGTCTTGCAAATATAGTACTCCTCGTTTAATAAGTTGTTAATTTAATGGTTAAAATAAATTTATATGAAGATGTTAGGGTGTTTCAACATCATTAACACATCGACCGAAATTTCACAATAAACTAATTAAAATTATGTTGGCATTTACGCTTAACGGACATCTTAATTAATTTAATCGTTGAAAGCGATAATGACATGATTTCAGCAATTTCAAATTGCTTGTATCCTTCAAGGTATAGTTTGAGCCATAGTCTTTCTCTTTGATTTAAAAGCTTGAAGATATCTTGTAAACGAAGGTCATGTTCATTAAAGTATGTTGGTTGTTCAGTTAATGTTGGTGAATTATTCTCACATAAAATGACATCTTTTAATTGATTTTGTTGTCTGAATAAATCGATAAGGTAAAAATTTAATCGAGTGAATAAAAAAGAGGATAAAGATTGCTTGCTTGAGGGTTTATATATCTGACTCAATTGCCACATTTTTATCAAGAGTAGTTGATAATACTCATCATAATTATAGCTAATATTATATTTTTTTAAAAGATGGTGTATGATTTTGTGGTGTTTGTTGTATACGTCATTAAATTTCAAGTAGTCATTCTCCAAGTTATACGTATAACAAATATTTCCGGATAAAGTTAGAATAAAATATTTAGAAAAATCATTCATTTGCGTAATCGCTAAATTAAGTGTTAAATATAAGACATAAGTAATTAATTTAATGTGATATGATGTATTATTACTTTGCTAAATAGTAGATAGAACAAAATTTGTAATCGGGAGGTAACAATGGATTACGCACATTTAAATTTAGAACATTTTTTTGCACGAAACGACGATTTAGATGTTATAAGAGATCGCGCTGATTTCGTGATGATAAATAACTTCACTAATGAAATGATGTATCGTGATGGTCAAATTGAAGGCACGATTGATTTAAATCAGTACTATTATAAAAATAGATCAAATGCAGCAAGTTTTATTATGATGGATTATAAAAAAGAAACTAAGTAAACGAACAAAAGAATTTTTTGTTTTTTAATACGTGAATAATAAGATTATTGATATAAAGGTTTTCAAAGGTTATACAAAAAGATAAAACATTTATGATTCGTAGATCAACGTAAAGTAATGTTGATAAATGGTTTAAAACGTTTCATTTACATTACTGTTTATTTATGAATATGTAACAATGCATAGATAAAATTGTTAAACGGTTTTAATAATGTTAAACTTTATTATCGTAGTCAAACTGAATGTATAACAACAATGACCTAAGAGGTGTGGATATGAATAAACACAAGAAAGGTTCTATTTTTGGAATAATAGGACTTGTTGTCATATTTGCTGTTGTCTCATTTTTATTTTTCTCAATGATATCCGATCAGATATTTTTCAAACATGTTAAATCCGACATTAAGATTGAAAAGTTAAATGTTACATTAAACGATGCAGCAAAGAAACAAATAAATAATTATACGAGTCAACAGGTATCAAATAAAAAGAATGATGCATGGAGAGATGCATCTGCAACTGAAATTAAAAGTGCAATGGATAGCGGTACTTTTATCGATAATGAAAAGCAAAAATATCAATTTTTAGATTTATCAAAGTATCAAGGGATTGATAAAAATAGAATTAAACGTATGTTAGTAGATAGACCAACGTTATTGAAACATACGGATGATTTCTTAAAAGCTGCTAAAGATAAGCACGTTAACGAAGTTTATTTAATTTCACATGCATTATTAGAAACTGGCGCAGTTAAAAGTGAATTAGCTAATGGAGTCGAAATTGATGGCAAAAAATACTACAATTTCTATGGAGTAGGAGCCCTTGATAAAGACCCAATTAAAACAGGTGCAGAATATGCTAAAAAGCATGGTTGGGATACACCTGAAAAAGCTATTTCAGGCGGTGCTGATTTCATTCATAAGCACTTCTTATCAAGCACAGATCAAAATACATTGTATAGTATGAGATGGAATCCAAAAAATCCAGGAGAACATCAATATGCTACTGATATTAAGTGGGCAGAAAGTAATGCAACAATTATCGCTGACTTTTATAAGAACATGAAGACTGAAGGAAAATACTTCAAATACTTTGTGTATAAAGATGACAGTAAACATTTGAATAAGTAATTTGATAAGCTACGAGTTGTTTTTATGACTCGGACATACTAAAAAGACGCTTTCTATCTTGTTTTGATAGAAAGCGTCTTTTTGCATTAGAGAAAACACATTGATTGATAATCCCACCAATGCAAGTGGGGCAGGACATCGATAAAGAATTACTTTTTCTTTAGAAATTAGTATTTCTTATGCATGAGTTTTACTCATGTATTCCTATTTTTAAGTACACATTAGTTATAGCTAATGATAAAGAACCACTACATAATAAATCATTAGTGTTTTTTTATCATTTCTGTCCCACTCTCATCGTGATTTGAAATTTTCAATTGCGATTTTAATTTCATCTCTTACACGTTGGAACTCTGACCAAGGCTTGCCTGCAGGATCATCAAATCCCCAATGTTCTTTCTTAACATTTGTTGGTAAAGAAGGGCAATTTACGTCTGCATCACTACATAATGTAACAACTAAATTTGAATTTTTAATAATATTATTATCGATTAAATCTGATGTATGATTTGATATATCAATGCCTACTTCTTTCATAGCTTCTATCGCTTTGGGATTAACACCGTGTGTTTCGATACCAGCAGAATATACATTCCAATCATCCGCTAAGATTTGTTTAGCCCAACCTTCAGCCATTTGACTTCGACATGAGTTGCCTGTACATATAAAATAAATTGTTTTTTTAGTCATAACAATCTCCTAATTAATTAAAATATGATAAGTGTTAGATACAACCCTATGAGGGTTATAAATAGTACTGGAATTGTAATGATGATACCGGTTTTAAAGTATGTGCCCCAAGAAATCTTAACATCTTTTTGTGTTAAGACGTGTAACCACAGTAATGTAGCTAGAGAGCCTATCGGTGTAATTTTTGGACCTAAATCAGACCCGATAACATTCGCATAAATTAGGCCTTCTTTTAACATGCCATGGACATTTGATTGACCAATAGCAATCGCATCTATTAAAACTGTAGGCATATTATTCATTATTGATGATAAAAACGCTGAAATGAAGCCCATTCCCAAAATGGTGCTAAATAGACCGTAATTGGAAATATATTCTAATATTTTAGCCAATATTAAAGTAATGCCAGCATTTCTTAAGCCGAATACGACGATATACATACCAATTGAAAATAATACTATATTCCAAGGTGCGCCCTTAATGACTTGCTTAATATTTACAGCATTTGATTTACGAGCCAACATTAGAAAAATAAAAGCAATGATTCCAGTGAAAATTGATACCGGAATTTTAGTAAATTCACTGATTAGATAGCCGAAAAGTAATATAACTAGCACAATCCATGAAATTTTAAATAGCTTTAAATCATTAATGGCATCTTTAGGATGCTTTATATTATTATCATCAAACGTTTTAGGTATCGCCTTTCTAAAATATAACCACAATACTATAATACTTGCTAAAAGTGAGAATAAATTAGGTATAATCATTCTACTAAAATATCGAATGAATCCTATATGAAAATAATCAGCAGATATAATATTCACTAGATTGCTCACGATCAAAGGTAAAGAAGTTGTGTCAGCTATAAAACCACTCGCAATAATAAAAGGGAATATGGCCCGCTTACTAAAACCTATATTTTTAACCATCGCTAATACAATAGGCGTTAAGATTAACGCTGCGCCATCATTTGCGAAAAATGCAGCAACAATGGCACCCAATAATATGATATAAACGAACATTTTTAAACCATTGCCTTTTGAAGCATGAAGCATGTGAATAGCTGACCATTCGAATAATCCAACTTTATCTAATATTAATGAAATAAGAATGACTGAGACAAAAGTCAAAGTAGCATTCCAAACAATACCTGTTACTTCGAAAACATCGGAAAAACTTACAACACCAGTAATAACAGCAATAAAGGCACCAGTTAATGCGGTAATGCCAATATCTAGGCCTTTAGGTTGCCATAATACAAATAATAAAGTTACTAGAAAAATGAGTGTCGCTAAAGTTGTCATCATTAGCATTCACCAGTCTTAAGGTTATGACAAATACATCGTTGGTTAGAGGTATGAACCTTTGACAAGTTATTAATTACGGACTCAAAAATATTATGATTGAGCTGGTATAAATGTTTATTTCCGATTTTTCGTGTCGTAACTAAGTTGGTTTTTACTAATGCTTTCATATGATAGCTAAGTGTAGGTTGAGAGAATTGAAAATGTGCTAACAAATCACAAGCGCATAACTCTCCACAAGAAAGTAAATCTAGTATTTCTAATCTGCTTGAATCTGATAAAACTTTTAAAAATGTTGCTAGTTCTTTATACGTCATAACATACCTCCTAGACGTTAAATAGATTATCATCTATATAGATGAATGTCTATGTTCCTTTGGTATATTACACGATATGACTATGTAATTTAAATTTGGTTTTAGTATTAAAAGGGTATTAAAGATAAATTATAGATATTGATTTTGCAAAATATACTCTTTGTTTTGCATTGAAAAAGGTGATTAGCCATATCTTGAGTGTATGGCCAATCACCTTAGTTGAATTTATTTTGTAATCAAGGGTATTGATTAAGAAGCTTTGTTTTTACGACTAAAAATCATAAATAGAATTACTAATGAGATTAATATCTTTGCTATAAATTTCAATTTAATTCACCTCGTTAAAAATATTTTAACACAAACACTAAGGTTGATATTAAATGAAAAGTTTTAAATGGTTTAATGGTTGTGAAAGTGAAATAATAGCTTGCCTTAATAAATTTTATTAAAAATACCAAATTGCTATAATTATAGGTAATAGTTTAAATATAATATTTTGAATTACAAAAGGATGGATGATATATGCGTGTAGCAATAATAGGCATGGGAACTGCTGGTGTAAGTGTATTGAGAGAGTTAGTTAAGCACCCGAAGTTTAATCAATTAGATATAGATTTATACGATGATAAAGTAAATATGGGACAGGGCGTACCATTTCAAAATGATAGTTCTGAGCTGCTAATTAATATGCCTTCGAAAAAGATGAGTTTAAATTTAGATGATGAGACTGAATTTTGGAAGTGGTATAAACAACAAACTGATTTTAATTTTGATGAACCTGCATATTTACCGAGATTTGTATTCGGACATTATATGAAATCTTATTTATCTATGTTCACGAAAATATATCCAAATATATCAACTAATTATAATAAAGTTCAAGAGATTTATACAAATTCTAATATCGATGAAACGAATTTAACTTATTACATATGTACTACAAATTCAGGACAATCATGGCAAGCGTACGATTATGTATTTTTAACATGTGGTACATTTGCCTACCATGATCCATATAACTTAAAGGGTAAAAAAGGATATATCGCTACGCCTTATCCAACATATAATACGTTAGACGAAGTAAATGAACTGGACGATATTGCGATTATTGGTACAGGCCTTGCCAGTTTAGATGTTGTCCGTTATGTTGCTGCTCATCATCCGAAATTACCAATTACTATGACGAGTCGTTCTGCTCATTTACCAAGTGTAAGAGGTACAATGATAGACGTGACATTCAAGTACTTAACTAAAGACAAATTAAATGACATTAAAAAACATCATTTCGGCAATGCACCGCTTGATACTTTAGTTTCTTTATTTTTAAAAGAATGTGCTGAATATGACATTGATTTTAAAAAATTAGTATATAGACGTACAGGAAATCATATTGCAGATTTGAAGTATGATTTAGCGCGTCCAACAGAAATGGGCATTTTCCAAAGTATGATTGAACATTTGAAAGAGAATTTAAATTGGATATGGAATAGCTTAAGTATTGAAGACCAACATCAATTTAATCAAAAATACTCAAAGATGATTCAATTAAATTCAAATCCAATGCCTCCAAGAACTGCTGAACTAATTATTGAATTAATAGAAAATAAGTCTTTAATTTTGAAAAAAGATTTAGAAGATGTGAAACATGATGGCAAGTTGTATTATTTTTCATACAAAAACCAAGAATCAGTAGACATATATAATGTTGTCATTAACGCGACAGGTGCAAAAAGTCATTTAAATGAATTGGATCAAGATGATCAATTAATTAAAAATCTTGAAAATAGACAAATTGTACAAGCACACCCAATGGGAGGCATACAAATCATTCCGGAAACCAATCAAGTTATTAGTCCAAGGTTTGGAACATTAACAAATATGATTGCGATAGGTCAAATGACAAACGGTGTTAATAAACTACGAAATGGTGTGAAAATGATTGTAGAACAAGTTGCGCATACAGTATCTCAATTATATGATGCTTTAGAATCGAATGAGCAACAACAGCGCAGTGACAATCAATAATTTGTAACTAGAAGATAATAAAGAGAACGCTCTATAGAGACGAATTGAAGGTTTGATTTTAATGTCTGTTAGTAAGAATCATATCAATGAGATGCCTATAGTACTCATGTTATATTAAATTAAAACCGTCATTAATTGTTTTTTCAGAAAACATATAGTATCATTTTAAATGTAGTTGACATACTACGTACTCAAATAATCTATAACAATTTCATATATAATTCTTTCGGGGCAGGGTGAAATTCCCAACCGGCAGTAAATAAAGCCTGCGACCTGCTAATATGTTTCATATTAGTGGCTGATCTAGTGAGATTCTAGAGCCGACAGTTAAAGTCTGGATGGGAGAAAGAATGTTAATTATCGACAAAGATAATGTAGCGTATTTGTAAAAATGTGTACAAATAGGCTTATTTAACGATAAATTTTTCTCCTTGCATCTTAATTCATGATGTGAGGATTTTTGTTTATAGAGGTGATCATTTGAGTCAATTTATGGATTATGCGATTCAACTTGCAAATATGGTACAAGGTCAAACAGGTGTTAATCCACCCGTTGGCGCTGTTGTAGTTAAAGAAGGTAGGATTGTTGGTATTGGTGCACACTTGAGAAAAGGTGACAAGCATGCGGAGGTTCAAGCACTTGATATGGCACAACAAAATGCTGAAGGTGCGACGATTTATATTACGTTAGAGCCATGTAGTCATTTTGGTTCAACACCACCCTGTGTTAACAAAATTATTGATTGTAAGATAACTAAAGTAGTTTACGCAACAAAAGACAATTCGTTAGACACACATGGTGATGAGACGTTACGGGCTCACGGTATTGAGGTTGAATGCGTTTATGATGAACGTGCATCACAATTATACCAAGACTTTTTTAAAGCAAAAGCAAAGCAACTGCCACAAATTACAGTGAAAGTATCTGCAAGTTTAGATGGTAAACAAGCGAATGATAATGGACAAAGTCAATGGATTACTAACAAAGAGGTTAAACAAGATGTCTATAAGTTAAGACATCGACACGACGCAGTGTTAACTGGAAGACGTACAGTTGAATTAGATGATCCACAATATACTACACGTATTCAAGATGGAAAAAACCCTATAAAAGTAATATTGTCTAAGTCTGGGAATATTCATTTTAATCAGCAAATTTATCAAGATGAATCAACACCAATTTGGATATATACTGAAAATCCAAATTTAACAACCAATCAAACACATATTGAAATTATTTACTTGAAGTCTTGCGATTTAACAACAATTCTTCACAATTTATATAAAAGAGGAGTTGGAACTTTGCTAGTCGAGGCAGGTCCAACCACTACTTCAGAATTTCTCCAATCTAATTATATAGATGAATTTATTCTCTATTATGCCCCGAAATTAATTGGCGGATCTGGAAATTATCAATTTTATCAAACAAATGATGTGATTGAGATACCAGATGCGAACCAATTTGAAATTGTTCATTCCGAGTTATTAAATCAAAATGTTAAATTAACTTTACGAAAGAAGTGATGATGCATGTTTACTGGCATCGTTGAAGAAATAGGTGTCGTTAAAAGTGTTCAAATTCGTCAATCAGTCAGGACGATTGAAATCGAAGCACATAAGATTACGGCAGATATGCATATTGGTGATTCCATCAGTGTTAATGGTGCATGTTTAACAGTGATTGATTTTAATCAGACATCTTTTACTGTTCAAGTAATTAAAGGCACTGAAAATAAAACCTATTTAGCAGATGTTAAGCGACAATCAGAAGTAAATTTAGAGCGTGCCATGGGTGGTAACGGTAGGTTTGGTGGACATTTTGTCCTCGGTCATGTAGATGAACTAGGAACAGTTTCAAAAATAAATGAAACAGCCAATGCCAAAATTATTACGATTCAATGTAGCCAACATATTAATAATCAGTTAGTTAAGCAAGGGTCTATTACTGTGGATGGTGTAAGTCTAACGGTATTTGATAAGCATGATAACAGTTTTGACATTCATCTTATTCCAGAAACGAGGCGTTCAACGATTTTATCATCCAAAAAATTAGGAGATAAAGTACATTTAGAAACAGACGTTTTGTTTAAATATGTTGAAAATATTTTAAATAAAGATAAAGACCAATTATCTGTAGATAAATTAAGAGCATTTGGTTTTTAGGAGGGGTAGCATGCAATTCGATAATATTGACAGTGCTTTAATGGCTTTAAAAAATGGAGAAACAATTATTGTAGTAGATGATGAGAATCGTGAAAATGAAGGTGATTTAGTAGCGGTCACTGAATGGATGAACGATAATACCATTAATTTTATGGCGAAAGAAGCAAGGGGATTAATATGCGCACCAGTGTCTAAAGATATTGCACAACGTTTGGATTTGGTACAAATGGTTGATGATAACTCCGACATCTTTGGTACGCAATTTACAGTGAGTATTGATCATGTAGATACAACAACAGGAATTAGTGCTTATGAACGTACATTGACTGCCAAAAAGCTCATTGATCCTAGTAGTGAAGCTAAAGATTTTAATCGTCCTGGTCATTTATTTCCATTAGTAGCACAAGATAAAGGCGTATTAGCTAGAAATGGACACACAGAAGCGGCTGTTGATTTAGCTAAACTTACTGGTGCCAAGCCCGCTGGTGTCATTTGTGAGATTATGAATGATGACGGCACGATGGCGAAAGGACAAGATTTACAAAAGTTTAAAGAAAAACATCAATTAAAGATGATTACGATTGATGATTTAATTGAATATCGTAAAAAATTAGAACCAGAAATTGAATTTAAGGCAAAAGTGAAAATGCCTACAGATTTCGGAACATTTGATATGTATGGTTTTAAAGCGACATACACAGATGAAGAGATAGTTGTACTGACAAAAGGTGCAATTCGACAACATGAAAATGTACGCTTACATTCTGCGTGCCTTACAGGCGATATTTTCCATAGTCAACGTTGTGATTGTGGTGCTCAACTTGAATCGTCTATGAAGTATATCAATGAACATGGTGGCATGATTATTTATCTACCTCAAGAAGGTCGTGGCATAGGATTGTTAAACAAATTACGCGCATATGAATTAATTGAGCAAGGATATGATACAGTAACTGCAAATTTAGCATTAGGTTTTGATGAAGATTTGCGAGATTATCATATTGCTGCACAGATTTTAAAATATTTTAACATCGAACATATCAATTTATTAAGTAATAATCCAAGTAAATTTGAGGGATTAAAACAATATGGCATTGATATTGCAGAAAGAATTGAAGTTATCGTACCAGAAACGGTACATAATCATGATTATATGGAAACGAAAAAAATAAAAATGGGTCATTTAATATAGGAGGATTTTAACATGAATTTTGAAGGTAAATTAATTGGAAAAGATTTGAAAGTTGCAATCGTAGTTAGTCGATTTAATGATTTTATCACTGGAAGATTACTTGAAGGTGCAAAAGATACTTTGATTCGACATGATGTTAATGAAGACAATATTGATGTAGCATTTGTGCCAGGTGCGTTTGAAATTCCTTTAGTAGCTAAAAAATTAGCCTCATCAGGAAATTATGATGCAATAATTACATTAGGATGCGTAATTCGCGGTGCTACGTCTCATTATGATTATGTTTGTAATGAAGTCGCGAAAGGTGTTTCTAAAGTAAATGATCAAACTAATGTACCAGTCATATTTGGTATTTTAACGACTGAAAGTATTGAACAAGCTGTGGAAAGAGCAGGTACGAAAGCTGGCAATAAAGGTGCGGAAGCAGCAGTAAGTGCAATTGAAATGGCTAATTTATTAAAATCTATAAAAGCATAGAGCACTGTTGTGAGTTCATAATCAAAGATTTATAAATGATTCAGAACTGCCAATTTAACATTTAGGAGCCTAGAACATTGATTATTGTTCCAGACTCCTAAATTATTGTTTATGTCATGCTCTATTTACGGCATAATTTTTTAATTGTACTTAAACCTAACATAACTGTAGCTCCTAAAGCTGCAATTATGCCAACACGTTTTAAGCCAGCAGGTTTCACAAATTCTTTTACAGCAAGAGATAGGTTTTGTGGGCGTTCTGCTAATCTTCTCATAAAATACGCAAACCAATCATCGCCATAAGGTACATAAATAGTGAAATTATAGCCTTCATTTGCGATTTCTTCTGCTAACTCTGATCTAAAACCATAGAGCATTTGGAATTCCATACGATCTTTTTCAATGTGATTTTCTTTCATAAATTGTTTTACATGATTAATGATGCGATGGTCATGTGTTGCAATTGAAGTGAAATTGCGTGCGTTTAACAAACGTTTTTCAATTATTTTGATGTAATTTGCATCTACGTCTTCCTTAGATTGAAATGCAATTGATTCGTTTTCTTTATATGCACCTTTAACCAAACGTAATCGTAAATCTTGGTACTTATCAACTAATTCATGGCTATCGTATAAATATGCTTGAATTACAGTACCAACATTTCTAAATTCGCCTTTTAATCGATCTAAAACTTGAACAATTTGTTGCAGGCTAGCATATTTTTCAGTATCAATATTTATATGCATATTGTTGTAAGTATTTGCTTTAAGTAAAATCTCTCTTAAATTTTGGTAAGCTAATTCTAAGTCGAATTCTGCACCTAACTGACTCAATTTAACAGACATATGTGCCTTTACGCCATGTTGATGAAGCGCGTCCATAATTGTTAAAATTTGTTCTTTAGCATGATTACTTTCTTCAACTGTACCGACAAATTCCCCTAAATTGTCTACCGTAACAGCGATATTCTTGTCATTTAAGTATTCGATTGTATTAATTAACTCTGGAATTGTATTTCCGGCAACGACTTTATTGGCGCCCAAACGTGGGCCCACTTTTTTTGCTGCGTTGTTTAAAAAACTATTATTAGATAATCCGATAAAAAAATTCTTTAATAGTGCCATTGCTACTCCTCCAAACCCTTGTGTTTACAATAAGTTTAGCATGAAAAAAATATTCGAGAAAGCGTTTTCATCAAAAACAATCAAAAATAATTATGTATAATTACACTATTATTGATGTTGATTTCATTTATATATAATAATATGGACAACAATAATACTATAAATAGAAATCTACATAGTGAATTTGCTATAATTATGTTATTGAAGATTAATGAAAAAGGGGCAGTATAATAATGTGGAAGTGGGAAGCTGAAAATGATGCGAAAGGCGTCGTTGTTATTGCTCATAATATATTAGAACATACGGGAAGATATGCATATGTTATTACGATGTTAAGAAGAAATGGCTATCATGTGATTATGGGAGATTTGCCTGGTCAAGGTCAAACTTCAAGAGCTAATAAAGGACAAATTGAAAACTTTCAAACGTATCACGAAAGTTTGCTAGACTGGTTAAAGATAGCTAATGAATATAAAATTCCTACTTATGTATTAGGGGTAGGACTTGGCGGTTTGATTTTATTAAATTTACTTGAAAAAGTAGAATTGCCAATCGAGGGGATGATGTTAATTTCTCCTATGCTAGAACTTCAAAAGAATGGAAAAAATCGTAAAGATAAACTTGTTTCAAATATAGGTAAAATTTCAAAAGACACACGTTTTAATGTTGGTGTAGAACCAAAAGATTTAACACGTAATTTAGAAATTGTTGAAGAAACAGTTAACGATGGTTTAATGTTAAAAAAAGCAACGTATCATTGGTATAATACAATTAATGAGACGATGAAAGATACGATGGCTCATATTCATGACATTCAACCAATGCCAACGCTATTAATGTATGGAACGAAGGATTTAATTGTTGATACTAGGGCAATTGATGAGTTTAAAGAAAAATATCAAACACCTGAATTATATTTTAAAGCTTGGCAAGGTTTTTACCACGAGGTTCACAATGAGCCAGAACGTGATGAAGTAATGCGTTATATTCTGACTTTCTTAAATAACAGCGTCAATACAATGGGCTTTATTGTTGAAGATGACGAAATTGTAGAAATTTAATATTCTAAAAAGATGAGACAGTAGATGCTCATCTTTTTTTTTACTTTTTTAAGGTTGAGAATGTATATCACATTTTATACACATTTGATTTGTAAGAAATGTTTTGATTTATACAAATCATATCTTGAAAAATAACCAATTTAGCCTCATTCGGTTTGATTTAATTTGTTAAATTTAAGGCTAACTAATTAATTTAGTTTAATCAATTTTCATGAGAGTTATATGTAATAAAAATTCAATGCGTATCTTTTTTGAAGAAATATATGTAGAATTGTTGCAATTTAATGGTAATATTGATATATTTTCTTTGTATATAAATTATAAAATTAATATGTAGTAGAGTGATTTGTTTTATGTACTATTATCTTATTTCTAAATATTAACTCTATTGATTATTGGTTTTTATACTTATTTAATTTTATTCAACTTTGACAATTGAATAGAAAGCAAGTTTATTTACACTTGTAGTTTTATGCATAAGTTAGCACATACAAGTTTCGGGATTGTTGGGATGTTTGTTAATACTTGTATGGTAGCTAAATATGTGATTATTAATTGGGAGATGTTTAGCATGAAAAAAGTAAATAACGACACTGTATTTGGGATTTTGCAATTAGAAACACTTTTGGGTGACATTAACTCAATTTTCAGCGAGATTGAAAGCGAATACAAAATGTCTAGAGAAGAAATTTTAATTTTACTAACTTTATGGCAAAAAGGTTCTATGACGCTTAAAGAAATGGACAGATTTGTTGAAGTTAAACCGTATAAGCGTACGAGAACGTATAATAATTTAGTTGAATTAGAATGGATTTACAAAGAGCGTCCTGTTGACGATGAAAGAACAGTTATTATTCATTTCAATGAAAAGTTACAACAAGAGAAAGTAGAGTTGTTGAATTTCATCAGTGATGCGATTGCAAGTAGAGCAACAGCAATGCAAAATAGTTTAAACGCAATTATTGCTGTGTAAGTTTAATAGCATAAAAAGAGGTTTTCATTAAGTTGAAAACCTCTTTTTGTTGTTGGTATTAATTTTTCAAATGTTGACTACTCAATCATAAATTATAAATAGTATAGCGCAGCAAATGCTTAAGAAATTTTTTCTATGGCACAAATGAATGGAGCATGATTACGTTGGTTTAAAAATTGATATTGCAAAACTTGCGCATGCTTTTGATCCAAAGTACTCAAGTAATCAAGCAATGCATGCTTCTCAATTTGTCCTTCGCTATGACCATGATATATAACAAGTACAATAATACCTTCAATTGACATTAATGATAGCAATGAATTAATAGCTTGGATTGTCGTGTCAGGCTTTGTCACGATAGATTTATCACCTTTAGGCAAATAACCTAGGTTAAAGATGGCTGCATCAATATGACCTTTATGTGTATCATTTATATGATGTTCAATATTTTCATGTCCATCTTTTATTAAAGAAACATGATTGAAATCCTTAACTTTATCACGTGTATTTTCCAAAGCTAAATCTTGAATGTCGAAACCATAAACATGTCCTTCTGGTACTTGTTCGGCTAAAAATAAAGTGTCATTGCCGTTACCGCAAGTTGCGTCTACAACAATACTTTCTGGTGTTATATGTTGTTTAATAAGTGTTTTTGAAAAAGGGAGTATACGTTCTAATTTCATTGCTTCACCTTAGACTTGTAACGCAAGCCTTGATAAGAATTTCTACGTGCTAATTCAGCATCGATGCCATTTAATACTTCCCATTTATTAACACTCCACATTGGACCTACCATGATATCTATTGGACCATCACCGGTAATTCGGTGAACGATCATTTCAGGGGGAATCACTTCTAATTGGTCCACAACTAGGTTTGTGTACTCTTCTTGAGTCATAAAAGTTAATAAACCTTTATCGTATTGTTTTACCATCGGTGTACCTTTTAACAAATGAAGTAAATGAATTTTAATACCTTGTACATCCATTTGTGCAACTTCTTTGGCAGTAGCCATCATCATGTCATAGTCTTCGCCAGGTAAGCCATTAATGATGTGTGTACATACATTGATATTATGCTTACGTAATTTTGCCACACCATCATAATAAGTTTTCATATCATGGGCACGATTGATTAAATCAGATGTTGACTGATGGATTGTTTGTAGTCCTAATTCAACCCATAAGTATGTTCGTTGATTCAAATCTGCTAAATATTCGACAACATCGTCTGGTAGACAGTCAGGACGCGTACCAATAGATAATCCCACAACACCCGGTTCTTTAAGTACAGGTTCGAATTTTTCTTTTAATACTTCAACCGGTGCATGTGTATTTGTAAATGCCTGAAAATAAGCAATATATTTTCCTTCGTGCCATTTCTCATGCATCTTTTCTTTAATTTCATTAAATTGTACTGCGATTGAATCTGCACGATTACCTGCAAAGTCTCCGCTACCTGCAGCAGAACAAAATGTACATCCACCATGTGCTACAGTGCCATCGCGGTTAGGACAGTCAAACCCGCCATCCAATGCAACTTTAAATATTTTTTGTCCAAATTTATTTTTTAAATGGTAATTCCATGTGTGATAACGTTTGTTTTCAAAAGCGTATTGGAAATGATTGCCCATATGTCATTTTCCTTTCTATAAAAAAAGAGTTCTAAGTACAGATTTTAACATATTTTAATGTTATAGTGTTTATTATAGTTTGACAAAAAAGAGAGAGGAACTATGAAATATGAATATACCTAAATCAGTCTGGTGGCTAGTAATTGGCATGGCGTTAAATATTACTGGTTCCAGTTTTTTGTGGCCTTTAAATACAATTTATATGAAACAAGAACTTGGAAAAAGTTTAACTGTTGCTGGTTTAGTGCTAATGATAAATTCATTTGGCATGGTTATTGGAAACTTATTAGGTGGTTCACTATTTGATAAATTAGGTGGATACAAGACGATTTTAATTGGAACTTTCACTTGTCTTTGTAGTACAACGCTACTTAATTTCTTTCACGGGTGGCCTTGGTATGCTGTATGGCTTGTAATGTTAGGCTTTGGTGGCGGAATGATTATTCCTGCGATATACGCTATGGCTGGAGCAGTGTGGCCGAATGGCGGAAGACAAACGTTTAATGCGATATACTTAGCGCAAAATATTGGTGTGGCTGTCGGTGCTGCAATGGGCGGCTTTGTCGCAGAATTTAGCTTTAACTATATCTTTTTAGCCAATCTTATTATGTATGTTGTGTTTGCGCTTGTCGCGGTAACGCAATTTAATATTGAAATTAATGCAAAAGTTAAATATCCAACTCATTTAGATATTACTGGAAAAAAGAATAAAGCAAGATTTATTTCATTAGTACTAATTTGTGCAATGTTTGCAATTTGTTGGGTTGCGTATATTCAATGGGAGTCTACAATCGCATCATTTACACAATCTATTAATATTTCAATGGCACAATATAGTGTTTTATGGACAATTAACGGAATAATGATTTTAGTAGCACAACCATTAATTAAACCGATTCTCTATCTGTTAAAAGGAAACTTAAAGAAGCAAATGTTTGTCGGCATCATCATTTTTATGTTGTCGTTCTTTGTCACGAGTTTTGCCGAAAACTTTACAATATTTGTTGTCGGTATGATTATTTTAACTTTTGGAGAAATGTTTGTATGGCCAGCAGTTCCAACTATAGCCAATCAGTTAGCGCCAGATGGTAAGCAAGGACAGTACCAAGGTTTTGTGAATTCAGCTGCTACAGTAGGGAAAGCATTCGGTCCATTTCTTGGTGGTGTATTAGTTGATGCGTTTAATATGCGCATGATGTTTATCGGTATGATGCTACTACTTGTATTTGCATTAATATTATTAATGGTTTTCAAGGAGAATAATACGCAACCTAAAAAAATAGATGCATAATGAGTACATAGAATTAATGTTATAGACTTGAAATAAATGTCGTTATAACATAATATTAATTTGTATAATTTAATTTCGTTTGGAGCTTTTCTACAGAAAGCTAGTGATGCTGAGAGCTAGTGTTAAGGACTAAATGTAAATCGTATTAATTTTAAATTGAATGAATGACATCTCTTACTATTAAAATGAGTGCACAATTTTTGTGAAATAGGGTGGTAACGCGGCAAATGTCGTCCCTATGTAAATAGAATAGTTAGAGGTGTCTTTTTTATTGAATAGGAGGAAATGTGTTGAATTACAACCACAATCAAATTGAAAAGAAATGGCAAGACTATTGGGACGAAAATAAAACATTTAAAACAAATGATAACTTAGGTCAAAAGAAATTTTATGCTTTAGACATGTTTCCATATCCATCAGGTGCTGGTTTACATGTTGGACATCCTGAGGGCTATACAGCAACAGATATCATTTCAAGATATAAAAGAATGCAAGGTTATAATGTATTACATCCGATGGGGTGGGATGCATTCGGATTACCAGCAGAGCAATATGCTTTAGACACTGGCAACGACCCACGTGAATTTACAAAGAAAAATATCCAAACTTTTAAACGACAAATTAAAGAATTAGGGTTCAGTTATGATTGGGATCGTGAAGTTAATACAACAGATCCAGAATACTATAAATGGACACAGTGGATTTTCATACAGTTATATAACAAAGGTTTAGCATACGTTGATGAAGTTGCAGTTAACTGGTGTCCAGCATTAGGCACTGTTTTATCTAACGAAGAAGTGATTGATGGTGTCTCTGAACGTGGTGGACATCCAGTTTATCGTAAGCCGATGAAACAATGGGTACTTAAAATCACAGAATATGCAGATCAATTATTAGCAGATTTAGATGATTTAGATTGGCCTGAGTCTTTAAAAGATATGCAGCGCAATTGGATTGGACGTTCTGAAGGGGCCAAAGTTTCATTTGATGTAGATAATACGGAAGCGGAAGGAAAAGTAGAAGTATTTACGACTAGACCAGATACAATCTATGGTGCATCATTCTTAGTCTTAAGTCCTGAACATGCATTAGTTAATTCAATTACAACTGATGAATATAAAGAAAAAGTAAAAGCTTATCAAACAGAAGCTTCTAAAAAGTCAGATTTAGAACGTACAGATTTAGCAAAAGATAAATCAGGTGTGTTTACTGGTGCATATGCAATTAATCCTTTATCTGGTGAAAAAGTACAAATTTGGATTGCTGATTATGTATTATCAACATATGGTACTGGAGCAATTATGGCAGTACCAGCGCATGATGACAGAGATTATGAATTTGCTAAAAAGTTTGATTTGCCAATCATTGAAGTCATCGAAGGTGGAAATGTTGAAGAAGCAGCATACACTGGTGAAGGTAAACATATTAATTCTGGTGAACTTGATGGTTTAGAAAATGAAGCGGCAATTACTAAAGCTATTCAATTATTAGAGCAAAAAGGTGCTGGCGAAAAGAAAGTTAATTACAAATTAAGAGATTGGTTATTCAGTCGTCAGCGTTATTGGGGCGAACCAATTCCTGTCATTCATTGGGAAGATGGAACAATGACAACTGTTCCTGAAGAAGAGCTACCATTGTTGTTACCTGAAACAGATGAAATCAAGCCATCAGGGACTGGTGAGTCTCCACTAGCTAATATTGATTCATTTGTAAATGTTGTAGATGAAAAAACAGGTATGAAAGGACGTCGTGAAACAAATACAATGCCACAATGGGCAGGTAGTTGTTGGTATTATTTACGTTACATCGATCCTAAAAATGAAAATATGTTAGCAGATCCTGAAAAATTAAAACATTGGTTACCTGTTGATTTATATATCGGTGGAGTAGAACATGCGGTTCTTCACTTATTATATGCAAGATTTTGGCATAAAGTCCTTTATGATTTGGGTATCGTACCTACTAAAGAACCTTTCCAAAAATTATTTAACCAAGGTATGATTTTAGGAGAAGGTAATGAGAAGATGAGTAAATCTAAAGGAAATGTAATCAATCCTGATGATATAGTACAGTCTCATGGTGCAGATACTTTACGTCTTTACGAAATGTTTATGGGACCTTTAGATGCTGCAATTGCATGGAGTGAAAAAGGATTAGATGGGTCTCGTCGATTCTTAGATCGCGTATGGCGTTTAATGGTAAATGAAGATGGAACATTGAGTTCAAAAATTGTAACTACAAATAATAAATCTTTAGATAAAGTTTATAACCAAACTGTTAAAAAGGTAACAGAAGACTTTGAAACATTAGGATTTAATACTGCTATTAGTCAATTAATGGTATTTATTAATGAGTGTTATAAAGTTGATGAAGTTTATAAACCTTACATTGAAGGCTTCGTTAAAATGTTAGCACCTATTGCACCACATATCGGTGAAGAATTATGGTCAAAATTAGGATATGAAGAGTCTATTACGTACCAACCTTGGCCAACTTATGACGAAGCACTACTTGTAGATGATGAACTAGAAATCGTTGTTCAAGTAAATGGTAAATTGAGAGCTAAAATTAAAATTGCTAAAGATACATCAAAAGAAGAAATGCAAGAAATTGCCTTATCTAATGACAATGTTAAAGCGAGTATTGAAGGTAAAGACATCATGAAAGTCATCGCTGTTCCTCAAAAATTAGTCAATATTGTAGCTAAATAATGTTTTAAGGAGGACTTTAAAATGAAGTCAATTACTACAGATGAATTAAAAAACAAACTTTTAGAATCTAAACCAGTTCAAATTGTTGATGTTCGTACTGACGAAGAAACAGCAATGGGATATATTCCTAATGCAAAGTTGATTCCAATGGATACCATTCCGGATAATTTAAATTCATTTAATAAAAATGAAATATATTATATTGTATGTGCTGGTGGAGTTCGAAGCGCTAAAGTTGTAGAATATTTAGAGGCAAATGGCATTGATGCTGTAAATGTCGAAGGCGGCATGCACGCATGGGGCGATGAAGGTTTGGAAATAAAAAGTATTTAAAGTAGTGACATAATTTAAAATAATATTACATTTGTAATGACACCAAGTAACGTTTCGGTTGCTTGGTGTTTTTTGGTATGAATTACTTTCTGTTACAAAACAATCTAAAGCGTTCTTGTTATGTTTTATTAAGGTTTTAATTACAAAACGGAAACTAAATTGTAATAAAATAAAACTTTATTTTATAAAATGATGATGATAAAATTGAGTGAACTTAAAATATTGTACAAAATAATATAGCTATAAACATAATATGAGGGAGCGTATATTTTTAGCATAATTCTTAACAACACAGCAGAGAACAGACAACCAGGAGGAAAATGAAATGAATTTGTTAAAGAAAAATAAATATAGTATTAGGAAGTATAAAGTAGGCATATTCTCTACTTTAATCGGAATAGTTTTATTACTTTCAAACCCAAATGGTGCACAAGCCTTAACTACGGATAATAATGTACAAAGCGATACTAATCAAGCAACACCTGTAAATTCACAAGATAAAGATGTTGCTAATAATAGAGGTTTAGCAAATAGTGCGCAGAATACACCTAATCAATCTGCAACAACCAATCAAGCAACGAATCAAGCCTTGGTTAATCATAATAATGGTAGTACAGTAAATCAAGCTACGCCAACATCAGTGCAATCAAGTACGCCTTCAGCACAAAACAATAATCATACAGATGGCAATACAACAGCAACTGAGACAGTGTCAAACGCTAATAATAATGATGTAGTGTCGAATAATACCACATTAAATGTACCAAATAAAACAAATGAAAATGGTTCAGGAGGACATCTAACTTTAAAGGAAATTCAAGAAGATGTTCGTCATTCTTCAGATAAACCAGAGCTAGTTGCAATTGCTGAACCAGCATCTAATAGACCGAAAAAGAGAAGTAGACGTGCGGCACCGGCAGATCCTAATGCAACTCCAGCAGATCCAGCGGCTGCAGCGGCAGGAAACGGTGGTGCACCAGTTGCAATTACAGCGCCATATACGCCAACAACTGATCCTAATGCCAATAATGCAGGACAAAATGCACCTAACGAAGTGCTGTCATTTGATGACAATGGTATTAGACCAAGTACCAACCGTTCTGTGCCAACAGTAAACGTTGTTAATAACTTGCCGGGCTTCACACTAATCAATGGTGGTAAAGTAGGGGTGTTTAGTCATGCAATGGTAAGAACGAGCATGTTTGATTCAGGAGATAATAAGAACTATCAAGCACAAGGAAATGTAATTGTATTAGGTCGTATACATGGAACTGATACGAATGACCATGGCGATTTTAATGGTATCGAGAAAGCATTAACAGTAAATCCGAATTCTGAATTAATCTTTGAATTTAATACAATGACTACTAAAAACGGTCAAGGCGCAACAAATGTTATTATCAAAAATGCTGATACTAATGATACGATTGCTGAAAAGACTGTTGAAGGCGGTCCAACTTTGCGTTTATTTAAAGTACCTGATAATGTGAGAAATCTCAAAATTCAATTTGTACCTAAAAATGACGCAATAACAGATGCGCGTGGCATTTATCAACTAAAAGATGGTTACAAATACTATAGCTTTGTTGACTCTATCGGACTTCATTCTGGGTCACATGTTTATGTTGAAAGACGAACAATGGATCCAACAGCAACAAATAATAAAGAGTTTACTGTAACAACATCATTAAAGAATAATGGTAATTCTGGTGCTTCTCTAGATACAAATGACTTTGTATATCAAGTTCAATTACCTGAAGGTGTTGAATATGTGAACAATTCATTGACTAAAGATTTTCCAAGTAACAATTCAGGCGTTGATGTTAATGATATGAATGTTACATATGATGCAGCAAATCGTGTGATAACAATTAAAAGTACTGGAGGAGGTACAGCAAACTCTCCGGCACGACTTATGCCTGATAAAATACTCGATTTAAGATATAAATTACGTGTAAATAATGTGCCGACACCAAGAACAGTAACATTTAACGAGACATTAACGTATAAAACATATACACAAGATTTCATTAATTCAGCTGCAGAAAGTCATACTGTAAGTACAAATCCATATACTATCGATATCATCATGAATAAAGATGCATTACAAGCCGAAGTTGACAGACGTATTCAACAAGCTGATTATACATTTGCGTCATTAGATATCTTTAATGGTCTGAAACGACGCGCACAAACGATTTTAGATGAAAATCGTAACAATGTACCATTAAATAAAAGAGTTTCTCAAGCAGATATTGATTCATTAACTAATCAAATGCAACATACGTTAATTCGAAGTGTTGATGCTGAAAATGCAGTTAATAAAAAAGTTGACCAAATGGAAGATTTAGTTAATCAAAATGATGAATTGACAGATGAAGAAAAACAAGCAGCAATACAAGTTATCGAGGAACATAAAAATGAAATAATTGGTAATATTGGTGACCAAACGACTGATGATGGCGTTACTAGAATCAAAGATCAAGGTATACAGACCTTAAGTGGGGATACTGCAACACCGGTTGTTAAACCAAATGCTAAAAAAGCAATACGTGATAAAGCAACGAAACAAAGGGAAATTATCAATGCAACACCAGATGCTACTGAAGACGAGATTCAAGATGCACTAAATCAATTAGCTACGGATGAAACAGATGCTATTGATAATGTTACGAATGCTACTACAAATGCTGACGTTGAAACAGCTAAAAATAATGGCATCAATACTATTGGAGCAGTTGTTCCTCAAGTAACTCATAAAAAAGCTGCAAGAGATGCAATTAACCAAGCAACAGCAACGAAAAGACAACAAATAAATAGTAATAGAGAAGCAACTCAGGAAGAGAAAAATGCAGCATTGAACGAATTAACTCAAGCAACCAACCATGCTTTAGAACAAATCAATCAAGCAACAACAAATGCTGATGTTGATAACGCCAAAGGAGATGGTCTAAATGCCATTAATCCAATTGCTCCTGTAACTGTTGTTAAGCAAGCTGCAAGGGATGCTGTATCACATGATGCACAACAACATATCGCAGAGATCAATGCTAATCCTGATGCGACTCAAGAAGAAAGACAAGCAGCAATTGACAAAGTGAATGCTGCTGTAACTGCAGCAAACACAAACATTTTAAACGCTAATACCAATGCTGATGTTGAACAAGTAAAGACAAATGCGATTCAAGGAATACAAGCAATTACACCAGCTACAAAAGTAAAAACAGATGCAAAAAATGCCATCGATAAAAGTGCGGAAACGCAACATAATACGATATTTAATAATAATGATGCGACGCTCGAAGAACAACAAGCAGCACAACAATTACTTGATCAAGCTGTAGCCACAGCGAAGCAAAATATTAATGCAGCAGATACGAATCAAGAAGTTGTACAAGCAAAAGATCAGGGCACACAAAATATAGTTGTGATTCAACCGGCAACACAAGTTAAAACGGATGCTCGCAATGCTGTAAATGATAAAGCGCGAGAGGCGATAACAAATATCAATGCTACACCTGGCGCGACTCGAGAAGAGAAACAAGAAGCGATAGATCGTGTCAATGCACTTAAAAATAGAGCATTAACTGATATTGGTGTGACGTCTACTACTGCGATGGTTAATAGTATTAGAGACGATGCAGTCAATCAAATCGGCGCAGTTCAACCGCATGTAACGAAGAAACAAACTGCTACAGGTGTATTAAATGATTTAGCAACTGCTAAAAAGCAAGAAATTAATCAAAACACAAATGCAACAACTGAAGAAAAGCAAGTGGCTTTAAATCAAGTGGATCAAGAGTTAGCAACGGCAATTAATAATATAAATCAAGCTGATACAAATGCGGAAGTAGATCAAGCGCAACAATTAGGTACAAAAGCAATTAATGCGATTCAGCCAAATATTGTTAAAAAACCTGCAGCATTAGCACAAATCAATCAGCATTATAATGCTAAATTAGCTGAAATCAATGCTACACCAGATGCAACAGATGATGAGAAAAATGCTGCAATTAATACGTTGAATCAAGACAGACAACAAGCTATTGAAAGTGTTAAGCAAGCTAACACAAATGCGGAAGTAGACCGAGCTACGACAGTGGCAGAGAATAATATCGATGCTGTTCAAGTTGACGTAGTGAAAAAGCAAGCAGCACGAGATAAAATCACTGCTGAAGTGGCGAAGCGTATTGAAGCGGTTAAACAAACACCTAATGCAACTGATGAAGAAAAGCAGGCTGCTGTTAATCAAATCAATCAACTTAAAGATCAAGCATTTAATCAAATTAATCAAAACCAAACAAATGATCAGGTAGACGCAACTACAAATCAAGCGATAAATGCTATAGACAATGTTGAAGCTGAAGTAGTAATTAAACCAAAGGCAATTGCAGATATTGAAAAAGCTGTTAAAGAAAAGCAACAGCAAATTGATAATAGTCTTGATTCAACAGATAATGAGAAAGAAGTTGCTTCACAAGCATTAGCTAAAGAAAAAGAAAAAGCACTTGCAGCTATTGACCAAGCTCAAACGAATAGTCAGGTGAATCAAGCAGCAACAAATGGTGTATCAGCGATTAAAATTATTCAACCTGAAACAAAAGTTAAACCAGCTGCACGTAAAAAAATCAATCAAAAAGCGAATGAATTACGTGCTAAGATTAATCAGGATAAAGAAGCAACAGCAGAAGAAAGACAAGTAGCACTAGATAAAATCAATGAATTTGTAAATCAAGCCATGACAGATATTACGAATAATAGAACAAATCAACAAGTTGATGATACAACAAGTCAAGCGCTTGATAGCATTGCTTTAGTAGCGCCTGAACATATTGTTAGAGCAGCTGCTAGAGATGCAGTAAAGCAACAATATGAGGCTAAAAAGCAAGAAATAGAGCAAGCTGAACATGCGACTGATGAAGAAAAACAAGTTGCTTTAAATCAATTAGCGAATAATGAAAAACTTGCATTACAAAACATCAATCAAGCAGTAACGAATAATGATGTGAAACGTGTTGAAACAAATGGCATTGCTACACTAAAAGGTGTACAACCTCATATTGTAATTAAGCCTGAAGCACAACAAGCAATAAAAGCAAGTGCAGAAAATCAAGTAGAATCAATAAAAGATACACCACATGCAACAGTTGATGAATTAGATGAAGCGAATCAATTAATTAGCGACACACTCAAACAAGCGCAACAAGAAATAGAAAATACAAATCAAGATGCTGCTGTTACTGATGTTAGAAATCAAACAATCAAGGCAATAGAGCAAATAAAACCTAAAGTAAGACGTAAACGAGCTGCGCTTGATAGCATTGAAGAAAATAATAAAAATCAACTCGATGCAATCCGAAATACGTTGGATACTACTCAAGATGAAAGAGATGTTGCTATTGATACTTTAAATAAAATTGTAAATACAATTAAAAATGACATTGCACAAAACAAAACGAATGCAGAAGTGGATCGAACTGAGACTGATGGCAACGACAACATCAAAGTGATTTTACCTAAAGTTCAAGTTAAACCAGCAGCGCGTCAATCTGTTGGTGTAAAAGCCGAAGTTCAAAATGCACTAATCGATCAAAGCGATTTATCAACTGAAGAAGAAAGACTAGCTGCTAAACATTTAGTAGAACAAGCACTTAATCAGGCTATTGATCAGATCAATCATGCAGATAAGACTGCCCAAGTTAATCAAGATAGTATAAATGCTCAAAATATTATTTCAAAAATTAAACCAGCGACAACAGTTAAAGCAACAGCATTACAACAAATTCAAAATATCGCTACAAATAAAATTAATTTAATTAAAGCAAATAACGAAGCGACAGATGAAGAACAAAATATTGCAATAGCACAAGTTGAAAAAGAGTTAATTAAAGCTAAACAACAAATTGCTAGTGCAGTGACTAATGCTGATGTGGCATATTTATTGCATGATGAGAAAAACGAAATTCGTGAAATCGAACCTGTTATTAACAGAAAGGCGTCTGCTCGAGAACAATTGACAACATTATTCAACGATAAAAAACAAGCAATTGAAGCGAATATTCAAGCAACGGTAGAAGAAAGAAATAGTATATTAGCACAGTTACAAAATATTTATGACACTGCTATTGGACAAATTGATCAAGATCGTAGCAATGCACAAGTTGATAAAACAGCATCATTAAATCTACAAACAATACATGATTTAGATGTACATCCTATTAAAAAGCCAGATGCTGAAAAAACGATTAATGATGATCTTGCACGCGTCACTGCTTTAGTGCAAAATTATCGAAAAGTAAGTAATCGTAATAAGGCTGATGCATTAAAAGCTATAACTGCTTTAAAATTACAAATGGATGAAGAATTAAAAACAGCACGCACTAATGCTGATGTTGATGCAGTTTTAAAACGATTTAATGTTGCATTAAGCGATATAGAAGCAGTAATTACTGAAAAAGAAAATAGCTTACTGCGAATTGATAACATTGCTCAACAAACATATGCGAAATTCAAAGCGATCGCAACACCAGAACAATTAGCTAAAGTAAAAGTATTAATTGATCAATATGTTGCAGATGGCAATAGAATGATTGATGAAGATGCGACATTAAATGACATCAAACAACACACGCAATTCATTGTTGATGAAATTTTAGCAATTAAATTACCAGCTGAAGCGACGAAAGTATCACCAAAAGAAATTCAGCCAGCTCCAAAAGTTTGTACGCCTATTAAAAAAGAAGAGACACATGAATCGCGCAAAGTTGAAAAAGAACTTCCAAATACAGGTTCTGAAGGAATGGATTTACCATTGAAAGAATTTGCACTGATTACAGGTGCGGCTTTGTTAGCTAGAAGACGTACTAAAAACGAAAAAGAATCATAATTAACGAAATGACCTTAATATAACGACACTTTTTAGTGACTCAGTTATATTAAGGTCATTTTTATTTGAATGAAAAAGTTGATCTACTAAAGAGAATCGAACCAAATTTTATACTATTATTCCATTGATGCATGTGAGTAATGTCCGGCATATAATCCAGCGACATGTCCTGTTACGAGTGCACTTGTAATATTATAACCACCAGTATAACCATGTATATCTAATACTTCACCACATAAAAATAATCCCGGAACTAATTTAGACATCATTGTTTTAGGTTGAATTTCTTTAAGTGACACACCACCACCTGTGACAAATGCCTTATCTATAGGTAATGTCCCGTTCACCTTAAATACAAACCCTTTAAACATATTTACTAAGTCGTTCAATTGTTGATTTGATAAGTGATGTGATGTGGTATTTTCATCGATTCCTGCTTGTTCCAGCATGAACAGTAAGTAGCGCTCTTCAATTAGACCATGCAAACTGTTTTTAATGATTTTATCTGGTGTGTCCGATAATAATGATGTGATGTGTTGTTTTAATTGTTCATGGTTTAATTCAGGAAATGCATCGATTGCCATAGAAATGTGCTGTGTCTTTTGATTTTTTTGTTCTTTATAAACAAACTGACTACATCTTAATGCAGCTGGACCACTGATACCAAAATGAGTAAATAACATATCCATTTGATGACTGATGCGTTTTTTACCATTTTTCTTAAGTACTGACAATTCAACATCTTTTAAACTTAAACCTTTTAGACGATTGGATTTGATGAAAGGTTCAGCTGATGTAATTGGAACTTCGGTCGGGAATAACTCAGTAATGGTATGACCTAAATCTTGTGCGAACTTATAACCATCACCAGTTGAACCAGTTTGAGGGACACTTGTACCACCTGTAGCAATCACTAGCGAATGGCTTTCATAACTATTATTTTGAGTATGTACAGTGAAAGTTTGGTCTGTATTAACTTCGATTCTACTAACAGCTTCTTCTTCTTTAATCGTTACATGTTGGCGTTCGATAGTTGTCACTAATGTATCAACCACGTCTTGTGCTTTGTTGGAAACTGGAAACATACGTCCGTGATCTTCTTCTTTTAATTTAACACCCCTAGACTCAAAAAAATCTATGATGGATTCATTATCAAAAATTGAAAAGGGACTATATAAAAATTTCCCATTTCCAGGAATGTTCTTAATAATTTCAGCATATGGTAATCGATTAGTTACGTTACATCTACCGCCACCAGATATTTTGAGTTTACGACCTAGACCTTTCTTTTTTTCAATGAGTAACACACTGCTACTTTGTTCGCTTGCAGCTACTGCCGCCATTAAGCCGCTAGGTCCGCCTCCGATAATAATTGTTTGATACATATACGCTTCCTCCAAATTTGTTACTGGACATTCAATTGCTATTTTATAGTACTTTTTTAAACTTTGCTATATCTCTTGTGTTATGAGATGACAATTATGTTGAATATATTTATAATGTGAACTTCATAAAAAATGAAGATGTATGTGTATGATAAGAATGATTTTTCTACTGTTATGCGATGTTCATCTCAAATAGTAGTATAATGTTTATATGAAATTTCGTAATATTCTAATCAAAATCGAGTATTCAATGACAATGCGTTGATAATTTTGTTATGATAATTCATTGAATATACGACAATGAAATAAAGTTTTGTGATATATTCATAATAATGAAAAATGATTTTACAGAGAAATAGCTTTGAGTTTACAAAACTTTAATAAACATGAGATAGGGAGATTCGTAATGAGTGAAAGTAAAGAAATGGTGCGTGGAACCTTTTTAATTACCATTAGTATATTAATTACCAAGGTATTGGGCGTACTTTTTATCATTCCATTCAACTATTTAATTGGTGGACAAGAAAATATGGCGCCGTTCACATACGCTTATGCACCATATAATATTGCAATTGCAGTTGCGACAGCAGGTGTACCATTAGCAGCTTCGAAATATGTTGCGAAATATAATGCTATTGGGGCATATAAAGTCAGTCAGAAATTTTATAAATCGAGTTTTATTGTAATGAGTATTACCGGTGTTTTAGGTTTCTTGGTACTGTATTTCCTAGCACCTTATATTTCTGAATTAACATTAGCTAGAAACGTTCATGATAAAAACGGTTGGTCAGTCGATGATATTACTTGGATTATAAGAATCATTAGTATGGTTGTTATCTTTATTCCTGTATTAGCGACATGGAGAGGTATATTCCAAGGTTATAAATCTATGGGGCCAACAGCAGTGTCAGAAGTAACTGAGCAAATTGCACGCGTGATTTTCATATTAATCGGAAGTTATTTAGTACTAAATGTCTTTGATGGCTCTATTTTATTAGCCAATGGTATTGCTACTTTTGCAGCAGCAGTTGGTGCGATTATTGGTATATTCACACTCTGGTATTACTGGAGAAAGCGTAAGCATAATATTGATCGTATGGTCGAATCTGATTACACAGATATAGATGTGTCATATGGCAAGATGTATAAAGAAATTATTGCTTATAGTATTCCGTTCGTTATTGTAAGTTTGAATTATCCATTATTTAACTTAGTAGATCAATTTACACATAACGGTGCTTTATCTTTAGTTGGTATACCTTCACAGTTACAAGATATATTCTTTAATATGCTAAATATGTCAACTAATAAAATTGTAATGATTCCGACATCATTAAGTGCTGGTTTTGCAGTGAGTTTAATTCCTTTTATTACAAAAACATTTGCAGAAGGTCGCTTACATGAAATGCATCATCAAATTAGAACATCTATTGGTGTATTAATGTTTATAACTGTTCCAGCTAGTATTGGAATTATGGCCTTGGCACAACCATTATTCACAGTTTTCTATGGTTACGATCCAATTGTTTTAGGTCATGACCCTAACCATGATGGTAGTCGCTTATTATTCTATTATGCGCCTGTAGCAATACTAATTTCACTATTAAGTGTAACGGCATCAATGTTACAAGGTATAGATAAACAGAAATTAACAGTTTATGTTATTTTAGCTTCTGTAGTTATCAAGTTAGCGTTAAACTATCCATTAATTATGTTATTCCATACACCTGGTGCAATTTTAAGTACTAGTATCGCATTATTATTTGCAATTGGATGTAATTTCTATATTCTTAAAAAATATGCGAAGTTTAAATTCAGCTATAGTTGGATTCATTTTGCAAAAATATTCTTGTATTCATTTATTATGATGCTAGGTGTAGAATTAGTATTTTTCCTTGCAAATCTATTCTTAGAACCTACTAAACTTGGTTACTTAATCATTATTATTTTAGGTGTTACAGTAGGTATTCTAATTTACGGTACAATCACAATTAAAACGCGTCTTGCGGACGAATTCTTAGGTGAAATTCCTGAAAAATTAAGACGTAGAGTTAGGTTTTTACGATGAGAATAGATAAATTTTTAGCAAATATGGGCGTCGGTACACGTAATGAGGTCAAACAGTTACTTAAAAAAGGCCTTGTAAATGTCAACGAACAAGTAATTAAATCACCAAAAACACATATAGAACCAGAAAACGATAAGATAACAGTTCGTGGAGAATTAATAGAATACGTTGAAAATGTCTATATTATGTTAAATAAGCCAAAAGGTTATATATCGGCAACTGAAGATCATCATTCAAAAACCGTTATTGATTTAATACCTGAATACCAACATCTAAATATTTTTCCGGTTGGTCGTCTTGATAAAGATACAGAAGGGCTTTTATTGATAACGAATGATGGTGATTTTAATCATGAATTAATGAGTCCAAACAAACATGTTTCTAAAAAATATGAAGTTATTTCAGCAAATCCTATCACTGAAGACGACATTCAAGCTTTTAAAGAGGGTGTAACACTGTCTGATGGCAAGGTTAAGCCTGCAATATTAACTTATATTGATAATCAAACGTCACACGTAACAATTTATGAAGGAAAATATCATCAAGTTAAACGAATGTTTCATAGCATTCAAAATGAGGTATTACATTTAAGACGTATCAAAATTGCTGATTTAGAATTGGACAGCAATTTAGATTCAGGAGAATATCGTTTATTAACTGAAAATGATTTTGACAAATTAAATTATAAATAAAAGGGAGACGATTGATATGGCAAAAGGTAATTTATTTAAAGCGATTTTAGGTATAGGTGGCGCTGTAGCAGCTGTACTTGTTACACGTAAAGATAGTCGTGACAAGCTGAAAGCAGAATATAATAAATATAAACAAGATCCTCAAAGCTATAAAGATAATGCTAAGGATAAAGCGACGCAATTAGGAACAATTGCTAATGAAACAATTAAAGAAGTAAAAACAAATCCGAAAGAATATGCTAATAGATTAAAAAATAATCCAAAAGCATTTTTCGAAGAAGAAAAATCAAAATTTACCGAATATGACAATAAGACTGACGAAAGTATTGAAAAAGGTAAATTTGATGATGAAGGTGGCGCCGCACCAAATAATAATTTACGTATCGTCACTGAAGAAGACTTAAAAAAGAATAAAAATGCATTATCTGATAAAGAATAAGATGTGAGTAGGACAGAAATCATATTTTAGCAAAATTTATTTCGTCGTCCCACCCCGGCAAGGTTGACTAGAATTGAAAAAAGCTTGTTACAAGCGTATTTTCATTCAGTCAACTACTGCCAATATAATATTGTAAACTATAGGACATTTATTAGTGTTTCAGGTTCTTTATCGTTAGTCATAGCTAATATGTATTTAGAAAGAAGAATACATGCGTGAAACTCATGCATAAAAAATATTAATATCTAAAGAAAACGTATTTCTTTATCTTTTCGAAATTCTCTGTGTTGGGGCCCCGGGGCGCATTTTCGTTCGGTTAATTACTGTCAATATTAAATTGTGTGCCTAGTACATTGACTTATATCTCGAGCTCTTGAATATGTGTATTTTAAATATATAAATTAAAAAAGGAACAAAGCAGCTATTTATGATTTGTGTCATATCGATAGCATCGTTTTGTTCCTTTTTATTATTTTCTGACATCTTATTGTAGTTTTTATATCATTTCATGTAAAATAGAATTTAACTTATAGAAAAAAGGAAGTCGATTTCGAATGTGGAAAGAAAAAGTTCAACAATACGAAGATCAAATCATTAATGACTTAAAAGGATTATTAGCAATTGAAAGTGTGAGAGATGATGCAAAAGCATCAGAAGACGCACCAGTTGGTCCAGGTCCTCGTAAGGCATTAGACTACATGTATGAAATTGCACATAGAGATGGATTTACAACACATGATGTGGATCATATTGCAGGAAGAATTGAGGCAGGTAAAGGAAATGACGTATTAGGTATCTTATGTCATGTTGACGTTGTTCCTGCTGGTGATGGATGGGATAGTAATCCGTTCGAGCCGGTTGTAACAGAAGATGCTATCATAGCTAGAGGTACACTTGATGACAAAGGTCCAACAATTGCTGCTTATTATGCAATTAAGATACTAGAAGATATGAATGTGGATTGGAAGAAACGTATTCATATGATTATTGGTACGGATGAAGAATCTGATTGGAAATGTACGGATCGCTATTTTAAAACAGAAGAAATGCCAACATTAGGTTTTGCACCAGATGCAGAATTTCCATGTATTCATGGTGAAAAAGGCATTACAACATTTGATTTAGTTCAAAATAAACTTACTGAAGATCAAGATGAACCTGATTATGAATTAATAACTTTTAAATCTGGTGAACGTTACAACATGGTACCTGATCATGCAGAAGCAAGAGTGCTTGTTAAAGAAAATATGACAGATGTTATTCAAGACTTTGAGTACTTTTTAGAACAAAATCATTTACAAGGTGATAGTACTGTTGATAGTGGCATTCTAGTTTTAACAGTTGAAGGTAAAGCGGTTCATGGTATGGATCCATCTATCGGTGTGAATGCGGGTCTTTACTTACTAAAATTCTTAGCATCATTAAATCTTGATAATAATGCACAAGCGTTTGTAGCGTTTAGTAATCGCTACTTATTTAATTCAGATTTTGGTGAAAAGATGGGAATGAAATTCCATACAGATGTCATGGGTGACGTGACAACTAACATTGGTGTTATTACATATGATAATGAAAACGCAGGTCTTTTCGGTATCAACTTACGCTACCCAGAAGGATTTGAATTTGAAAAAGCTATGGATCGTTTTGCAAATGAGATTCAACAATATGGCTTTGAAGTGAAATTAGGTAAAGTCCAACCACCACATTATGTTGATAAAAATGATCCTTTTGTACAAAAGTTAGTTACTGCATATAGAAATCAAACAAATGATATGACTGAACCTTATACTATAGGTGGCGGTACTTATGCGAGAAACTTAGACAAGGGTGTAGCATTTGGCGCAATGTTTAGTGATTCTGAAGATTTAATGCATCAGAAAAATGAATATATCACTAAAAAACAGTTATTTAACGCAACTAGTATTTACTTAGAAGCAATTTATTCATTATGCGTGGAGGAATAATATATGGAAAAAATTTTTTTAAATGGTGAGTTTGTAAGTCCAAGTGAAGCAAAGGTTTCATACAACGACAGAGGATACGTATTTGGCGATGGTATTTATGAATACATTCGAGTATATAATGGTAAGTTATTTACAGTAACAGAACATTATGAAAGATTTTTACGTAGTGCCAATGAGATTGGTTTAGATTTAAATTATTCTGTAGAAGAATTAATTGAACTATCTCGTAAATTAGTTGATATGAATCAAATTGAAACTGGGGCAATTTATATTCAAGCAACGCGAGGTGTAGCTGAAAGAAATCATAGCTTCCCAACACCTGAAGTAGAACCAGCAATTGTTGCTTATACAAAGAGTTATGATCGTCCTTATGATCATTTAGAAAATGGTGTGAATGGTGTTACCGTTGAAGATATCCGATGGTTACGTTGCGACATTAAAAGCTTGAACTTATTAGGAAATGTATTAGCAAAAGAATATGCTGTGAAATATAATGCAGTTGAAGCGATTCAACATCGAGGTGAAACTGTAACTGAAGGATCTTCAAGTAATGCTTATGCAATTAAAGACGGTGTGATTTATACACATCCGATTAACAACTATATTCTTAATGGTATTACACGAATTGTAATTAAAAAAATTGCCGAAGACTATAACATCCCATTTAAAGAAGAAACGTTTACTGTAGATTTCTTGAAAAACGCAGATGAAGTTATTGTTTCAAGTACTTCAGCTGAGGTTACACCTGTTATTAAATTAGATGGTGAACCAATTAATGATGGTAAAGTTGGCCCAATTACACGTCAACTACAAGAAGGATTTGAAAAGTATATAGAGTCACACAGTATTTAAAATTCTTTCATCATATTTTTAGATTAAATTACTTAAATTTATCAACTTTCGTAAGTGAATTATGTTATAATTTAAAACGAAGCTTAAAAGTGTTGTTTAGAAAACACATATTAGTAAAAAGTGCCATTTTGTTTCTCATTTTCAGTTGAAATATAATGATAAAAATTATAAAATTTTCTATGAGTTACAAATATGATGTGCATCATATTTTACTAAGTACGTAAATGTTACAGTTCATAAATTTATGCTAACCATGAAAATGGGATAGCAATTATTTTGAAAACTAGAGTTTATCGCCTACAGAGATTCAAAAACATGTAGTTTTAGACACGGTAACATTATATGTCAAGTAAGTGACTATAGAATGTATGGTGTCAATGACAGACATTACGATTTAAAATTAGTCGTGTAATGTAGGCATTGGTTGAGGATTTACAATAATTATCTGGACATAATATTTGTACCAGTATGGTGTTATAAATTAGAATATATGGCTCTTGAAAAACCTATTTCTAGAGCCATTTTCTAATTGAAAGTGAGGTGGACGAGTTGGAGCAGTTTTATCAATTAGGGTGGACACTTGATTCAGCAGGTGGTGCATCTGGTGAAGCATATATGGCTGAACAAGATGGACAAAAGTTGTTTTTAAAACGAAATTCAAATCCATTTATTGCGGCATTATCAGCAGAAGGTATTGTGCCCAAATTAGTATGGACGAAACGCATAGAAACAGGCGAGGTTGTTACAGCACAACATTGGAAAAATGGGCGTGAACTATCTTCAAACGAAATGAAGCAAACAAGAGTTGCACATTTATTAAAGAAGATACACAATTCTAGACCTTTATTAAGTATGTTAAAGCGTATGGAAATGGAACCTATTACTCCTGAGATTATGCTTAATAAAATTAATGCCTCTTTATCAAGAGAAGTTTTAACACATCATATTGTGAGAAAATCATTAACCTATTTAGAAGAGCATATACCGAGTTTAGATTCGCGTTTTTTCACTGTTGTACATGGTGATGTGAATCATAATAATTGGTTATTATCCGATCGAGATGAACTATTTTTAGTTGATTGGGAAGGTGCAATGATTGCAGACCCGGCAATTGATATCGGAATGCTGCTTTACAACTATGTTCCACAACAACAATGGTCTGAATGGCTTGAAACATATGGTGTTCAAGAGAGCTTGAATTTAAATAAACGTATGAAATGGTATACGGTAATTCAATCTATAGGTCTTGTTCAATGGTATGAAGAGCAAAAAAGATATAAGGATATGAACACTTGGCTTAAATTCCTAAATGAAGTTATGAATAGTAACATGTTTATTTAAGAGGAGAATAAAATATGAGAGTTCGATACAAACCATGGGCTGAAGATTATTTAAAAGATCATCCTGAATTGGTTGACATGGAAGGTCAACATGCAGGGAAAATGACTGAATGGTTTGATAAAACGCAACCGATACACATTGAAATTGGTTCGGGTATGGGGCAGTTTATTACAACATTAGCTGCTCAAAATCCTCATATTAACTATATTTCAATGGAACGTGAGAAAAGTATCGTTTATAAAGTATTGGATAAAGTTAAAGAGATGGGTTTAACAAATTTAAAGATTATTTGTAATGACGCCATTGAATTAAATGAATATTTTAAAGACGGCGAAGTTTCGCGTATTTATTTGAACTTTTCAGATCCATGGCCAAAAAATCGTCATGCAAAACGACGTTTAACGTATCATACGTTTTTAGCGTTGTATCAACAAATCTTAAATGATGAAGGAGATTTACATTTTAAAACTGATAACAGAGGACTATTTGCCTACAGTTTAGAAAGTATGTCTCAATTTGGAATGTATTTTACAAAAATAAATCTAAATTTACATCAAGAAGACGATGGCAGTAATATTTTAACAGAATATGAAAAGAAATTTTCGGATAAAGGGTCACGTATTTATCGTATGGAAGCGAAATTCCATTCACAAAAATAAAACACTTATGAGGGTATGTACACATACAATCATAAGTGTTTTTTCGTACTATAATGGTTCTATAGATAAAGGTTCTATAATAAATCGGACTGATGGAAAAAAGTATTTTACTTTTCATCTGTCCGATTTTTTGATTTTGAATATAAAAAAAGCGCAATTATCTCTATAATTAAAAGTGACTAAACAAATAACTAAAGGAGATAATGCGCCTATAAACAATGTTATACTAAATACCTTTGATTTAAAAGAATAAAGCTTGCATTTTACTTGTAAATTTTAATTATTAATTTAAAATTACAGGCCGATGGTTATGATGCATTTACATATAATATGATTGCATTAATCTTTATAAGTAGTTAGAAGTGTATTAGTGTGGGGCGTTTCGTTTTTGTTCGCATTTATGAATAGTGATATGATGTAATAAATACATGCTAATTGTAATAACGAATACAGAAAGAATAGGTGATGTTATGAAGATCGGGGATATATCTATTCATTATCTAAATGGTGGCAATACAAAAATGGATGGCGGTGCAATGTTTGGTGTTGTTCCGAAGCCGTTGTGGTCAAAGCAATACAATGCAAATGAACGAAATCAAATCAATTTACCGACACATCCAATTTTGATTCAAACGGCTCAATATAATTTGATTATAGATGCGGGTATTGGTAATGGTAAATTATCTGAAAAGCAATTACGTAATTTTGGAGTAGATGAAGAAAGTCATATTATTACTGATTTGGCAAATTATAATTTAACGCCAAAGGATATTGATTATGTGCTAATGACACATATGCATTTTGATCATGCTGCCGGTTTGACTGATCAAGCGGGACATGCAATTTTTGAAAATGCGATTCATGTTGTGCAACAAGATGAGTGGCATGAGTTTATTGCACCTAATATAAGAAGTAAATCAACTTACTGGGATAAGAATAAAGGCGATTATAGTAACAAGTTGATTTTATTCGAAAAACATTTTGAACCGGTTCCGGGTATCAAGATGCAACATAGTGGAGGTCATAGCTTTGGCCACACGATTATTACGATTGAAAGTCAAGGAGATAAAGCAGTTCATATGGGTGATATATTCCCAACTACTGCACATAAAAATCCTCTATGGGTAACGGCATATGATGATTATCCTATGCAATCGATTCGTGAAAAAGAACGCATGATACCATATTTTATTCAGCAACAATATTGGTTCTTGTTTTATCATGATGAAAACTACTTTGCTGTAAAATACAGCGATGATGGTGAAAACATAGATGCATATATTTTACGTGAAACATTAGTTGATAATAACTAAAATAAAGATGTATTACTAAACAAATTTTCAAAAATAAAAAATTGAGCCACATCCAATCTTACTAATTAGGGTGTGGCTCATTTTTAAGTTTTACGATCCAAATCAAATATGGATAAAATTCGTATTAACGCTCTACAATGTTAATGACTTCACCAGTATATGCATCTGCATAAAAATCATAATGAATATTTTGACCATTTTTAATAGTTGTAATTCCACCTTGATAAACTAAACGGTATTTATCAGTTTCAGGATGAACGAATGGTTCATAAACGATATATGAGCCTTTGACATTCATAAAATATGATTTTACTTCATTAAGTACTTTAACGGGATTATAGCGTTTACGATTAATATATTGGATGATTGAAATGGTAGAAATAATTACAATGGCTACTGCAATTATTGTTGGAATTATATATTTCAGTTTAGTCATCATTTATGCTCCCTTGATTTCAAATTCATATCATTAGTTTACCATATTGAAGATGATATAATAACTTATAAGGAGTGAGAACTTTTATGAACATAAATAAAAAAGTAACATTACAACGAATTCAAACTTTAACTGAGCTTCATGGGGCACCAGGTTTTGAAGAAGAAGTAAAAAATTATATGACTCAGCAAATGGCGCCGTACGTAGATGAATTTATTGAAAATCGTATGGGTGGATTTTTTGGTGTGAAAAAATCTAAAAATCCAAATGCAAAACGTGTAATGATTGCAGCACATATGGATGAAATCGGATTTATGATTACAAATATCACTAAAAATGGAATGATTCAATTCACAAATTTAGGTGGTGTTGCAAATGATATTTGGCAAGGACAACGCTTAGTAATTAAAAATAGAAATGGCGATAAAATTATCGGTGTTGTTTCTAATATACCTAAACATTTTCGTACTGGTAGTGAAGGCGCACCGGAAATTAAAGATTTAACATTAGATATAGGTGCTCAAAATGAAGATGAGGTGCGTGAGCGCGGAATAGATATAGGAGATACAATTGTACCTCACACGCCATTCACACAGTTATCTGAACATCGATATAGTGCTAAAGCATGGGATAATCGTTATGGTTGTGTCTTGGCAATTGAAATACTAGAATTATTAAAAGATATAGAATTAGATGTAGACTTGTATGTTGGCGCAAATGTTCAAGAAGAGGTTGGATTACGAGGTGCGAAAGCATCTGCAGAGATGATAGACCCAGACGTTGCATTTGTAGTTGATTGTTCACCTGCCAATGACGTTAAAGGAAACCAACCATTATCTGGTGAACTTGGTAAAGGGACGTTAATTCGCATAAAAGACGGTACAATGATTTTAAAGCCTGTATTTAGAGACTATTTATTAAAGTTAGTAGAAGCACATGACATTGAACATCAATACTATATGTCACCAGGTGGAACAGATGGTGGAGAAATTCATAAAGCTAATATTGGTATTCCGACTGCAGTTATTGGTGTATGTGCACGATATATTCATAGTACAGACTCAGTATTTGATATAAGAGACTATTTTGCAGCTAGATCTTTACTTTCAGAAGCCATTTGTAATTTAGATAATAATCAAATAGAAACATTACAATATAAATAATCGGGTAATAACAACTATTATCTCTAAATAGTTATATATAATCATTAATTAAGGAGACATAAAAATGAAACAACTTGAATCAGAACAACAATTTGAATCTTTAAAACAAGGTGCTACAGTATTTGAATTCACTGCAGGCTGGTGTCCAGATTGTAGAGTGATAGAACCAGATTTACCGGAATTAGAAGCGAGATATCCTATGTTTGACTTCGTATCAGTAGACCGTGATAAATTTATGGATATTTGTATTGAAAATGGTATTATGGGTATTCCAAGTTTTCTAGTATATAAAAATGGAGAACTGCTTGGAAGTTATATTGGAAAAGAACGAAAATCAATTGAACAGATAGATGCATTTTTAGCTCAATACGTGTAATTTAGACTAGAGAAAAACGGGGTAATACTCGTTTTTCTCTGTTACTATGTGTTGATTTATTGTAAACTATTATAAGGTGCGAAATTAGGAGTGTTACATATGAATACCTTTCAAATGAGAGATAAATTAAAGGAACGTTTAAGCCATTTAGACGTTGATTTTAAATTTAATCGTGAAGAAGAAACTTTGCGTATTTATCGAACAGATAATAACAAAGGTATCACGATTAAACTTAACGCTATAGTCGCAAAATATGAAGATAAAAAAGAAAAAATTGTAGATGAAATTGTTTATTACGTTGATGAAGCTATTGCACAAATGGCAGATAAAACCCTTGAGAGTATATCATCTAGTCAAATTATGCCTGTCATTAGAGCGACTAGCTTTGATAAAAAAACTAAACAAGGTGTTCCTTTTATCTATGATGAGCATACTGCAGAAACAGCAGTTTATTATGCAGTCGATTTAGGGAAATCATATCGTCTAATTGACGAAAGCATGTTAGAGGATTTGAAGTTAACTGAACAACAAATAAGAGAAATGTCTCTGTTTAATGTTAGAAAATTGTCAAATTCATATACGACTGATGAAGTAAAAGGTAATATTTTTTATTTTATTAACTCAAATGACGGGTATGATGCAAGTAGGATACTAAATACTGCATTTTTAAATGAAATTGAGGCACAATGTCAAGGCGAAATGCTCGTAGCAGTGCCACACCAAGATGTGTTAATTATTGCAGATATACGCAATAAAACAGGATATGATGTGATGGCACATTTAACAATGGAATTTTTCACTAAAGGTCTAGTTCCAATTACATCATTATCCTTTGGATATAAACAGGGTCATCTTGAACCAATATTTATTTTAGGTAAAAATAATAAACAAAAAAGAGATCCAAACGTGATTCAGCGTTTAGAAGCAAATCGTCGTAAATTTAATAAAGATAAATAGAAATAATTGGATAAGGAGTTTTGTCATAATGAATTTATTTTACAATCCTAAATATGTAGGAGATGTCGCATTTTTACAAATTGAACCAGTTGAAGGTGAATTAAACTACAATAAAAAAGGTAATGTTGTTGAAATTACTAATGAAGGTAATGTTGTAGGTTATAATATTTTTGAAATTTCAAAAGATATAACAATTGAAGAAACAGGTCATATTAAATTAACTGATGAACTTGTAAATGTATTCCAAAAGCGTATTTCAGAAGCTGGTTTTGATTATAAATTAAATGCTGATCTATCACCGAAATTTGTAGTTGGCTACGTTGAAACTAAAGACAAACATCCTGATGCAGATAAATTAAGTGTACTAAATGTAAACGTTGGAAATGACACATTACAAATTGTATGTGGCGCGCCTAACGTTGAAGCTGGACAGAAAGTTGTTGTTGCTAAAGTAGGTGCAGTGATGCCTAGCGGTATGGTAATTAAAGATGCTGAATTACGTGGTGTTGCCTCAAGCGGTATGATTTGTTCAATGAAAGAATTGAATTTACCTAACGCACCTGAAGAAAAAGGTATTATGGTATTAAATGACAGCTATGAAATTGGACAAGCATTTTTTGAATAATTAAGGAAGGTGGTGAAAATATGAGCTGGTTTGATAAATTATTCGGCGAAGATAATGATTCAAATGATGACTTGATTCATAGAAAGAAAAAAAGACGTCAAGAATCACAAAATATAGATAACGATCATGACTCATTACTGCCTCAAAATAATGATATTTATAGTCGTCCGAGGGGAAAATTCCGTTTTCCTATGAGCGTAGCTTATGAAAATGAAAATGTTGAACAATCTGCAGATATTATTTCAGATGAAAAAGAACAATACCATCGAGACTATCGCAAACAAAGCCACGATTCTCGTTCACAAAAACGACATCGCCGTAGAAGAAATCAAACAACTGAAGAACTAAATTATAGTGAACAACGTGGGAATTCTAAAATATCACAGCAAAGTATAAAATATAAAGATCATTCACATTACCATACGAATAAGCCAGGTACATATGTTTCTGCAATTAATGGTATTGAGAAGGAAACGCACAAGTCAAAAACACATAATATGTATTCTAATAATACAAATCATCGTGCTAAAGATTCAACTCCAGATTATCACAAAGAAAGTTTCAAGACTTCAGAGGTACCGTCAGCTATTTTTGGCACAATGAAACCTAAAAAGTTAGAAAATGGTCGTATCCCTGTAAGTAAACCTTCAGAAAAAGTTGAGTCAGATAAACAAAAATATGATAAATATGTAGCTAAGACGCAAACGTCTCAAAATAAACAATTAGAACAAGAAAAACAAAATGATAGTGTTGTCAAACAAGGAACTGCATCTAAATCATCTGATGAAAATGTATCATCAACAACAAAATCAATGCCTAATTATTCAAAAGTTGATAATACTATCAAAATTGAAAATATTTATGCTTCACAAATTGTTGAAGAAATTAGACGTGAACGAGAACGTAAAGTGCTTCAAAAGCGTCGATTTAAAAAAGCGTTGCAACAAAAGCGTGAAGAACATAAAAACGAAGAGCAAGATGCAATACAACGTGCAATTGATGAAATGTATGCTAAACAAGCGGAACGCTATGTTGGTGATAGTTCATTAAATGATGATAGTGACTTAACAGATAATAGTACAGATGCTAGTCAGCTTCATACAAATG
This sequence comes from Staphylococcus sp. MZ3, assembly GCF_018622755.1. Lineage (NCBI taxonomy): Bacteria > Bacillati > Bacillota > Bacilli > Caryophanales > Staphylococcaceae > Staphylococcus > Staphylococcus sp. MZ3. Next base: position 1,830,267 of record NZ_CP076026.1, on the reverse strand, counting down.
GCATAGAGAATGAAACTGTATCAAATGATGAAAATAAACAAGCGTCAATACAAAATGAAGACACTAATGACACTCATGTAGATGAAAGTCCATACAATTATGAGGAAGTTAGTTTGAATCAAGTATCGACAACAAAACAATTGTCAGATGATGAAGTTACGGTTTCGAATGTAACGTCTCAACATCAATCAGCACTACAACATAACGTTGAAGTAAATGATAAAGATGAACTAAAAAATCAATCCAGATTAATTGCTGATTCAGAAAAAGATGGAGCAACGAATAAAGAAGAATATTCAGGAAGTCAAATCGATGATGCAGAATTTTATGAATTAAATGATACAGAAGTAGATGAGGATACTACTTCAAATATCGAAGATAATACCAATAGAAACGCGTCTGAAATGCATGTAGACGCTCCTAAAACGCAAGAGCACGCAGTAACTGAATCTCAAGTTAATAGTATCGATAAAACGGTTGATAATGAAATTGAATTAGCACCGCGTCATAAAAAAGATGACCAAACAAACTTAAATGTCAACTCATTGAAAACGAATGATGTGAATGATGGTCATGTTGTGGAAGATTCAAGCATGAATGAAATAGAAAAGCATAACGCAGAAATTACAGAAAATGTGCAAAACGAAGCAGCTGAAAGTGAACAAAATGTCGAAGAGAAAACTATTGAAAACGTAAATCCAAAGAAACAGACTGAAAAGGTTTCAACTTTAAGTAAAAGACCATTTAATGTTGTCATGACGCCATCTGATAAAAAGCGTATGATGGATCGTAAAAAGCATTCAAAAGTCAATGTGCCTGAATTAAAGCCTGTACAAAGTAAACAAGCTGTGAGTGAAAGCAAGCCTGCGAGTCAAGCCGCACCATCATCAAGATCTGATTCACAAGAGTCAAACACAAATGCATATAAAACAAATAATATGACATCAAACAATGTTGAGAACAATCAACTTATTGGTCATGCAGAAACAGAAAATGATTATCAAAATGCACAACAATATTCAGAGCAGAAACCTTCTGCTGATTCAACTCAAACGGAAATATTTGAAGAAAGCCAAGATGATAATCAATTGGAAAATGAGCAAGTTGATCAATCAACTTCGTCTTCAGTTTCAGAAGTAAGCGACATAACTGAAGAAAGCGAAGAAACAACACATCCAAACAAAACTAGTGGACAACAAGATAATGATGATCAACAAAAAGATTTACAGCCTTCATTTTCAAATCAAAATGAAGATACAGCTAATGAAAATAGACCTCGGACGAACCAACAAGATGTTGCAACAAATCAAGCTGTACAAACATCTAAGCCGATGATTCGTAAAGGCCCAAATATTAAATTGCCAAGTGTTTCATTACTAGAAGAACCACAAGTTATTGAGTCGGACGAGGACTGGATTACAGATAAAAAGAAAGAACTGAATGACGCATTATTTTACTTTAATGTACCTGCAGAAGTACAAGATGTAACTGAAGGTCCAAGTGTTACAAGATTTGAATTATCAGTTGAAAAAGGTGTTAAAGTTTCAAGAATTACGGCATTACAAGATGACATTAAAATGGCATTGGCAGCGAAAGATATTCGTATAGAAGCGCCAATTCCAGGAACTAGTCGTGTTGGTATTGAAGTTCCGAACCAAAATCCAACGACGGTCAACTTACGTTCTATTATTGAATCTCCAAGTTTTAAAAATGCTGAATCTAAATTAACAGTTGCGATGGGGTATAGAATTAATAATGAACCATTACTTATGGATATTGCTAAAACGCCACACGCACTAATTGCAGGTGCAACTGGATCAGGGAAATCAGTTTGTATCAATAGTATTTTGATGTCTTTACTATATAAAAATCACCCTGAGGAATTAAGATTATTACTTATCGATCCAAAAATGGTTGAATTAGCTCCTTATAATGGTTTGCCACATTTAGTTGCACCGGTAATTACAGATGTCAAAGCAGCTACACAGAGTTTAAAATGGGCCGTAGAAGAAATGGAACGACGTTATAAGTTATTTGCACATTACCATGTACGTAATATAACAGCATTTAACAAAAAAGCACCATATGATGAAAGAATGCCAAAAATTGTCATTGTAATTGATGAGTTGGCTGATTTAATGATGATGGCTCCGCAAGAAGTTGAACAGTCTATTGCTAGAATTGCTCAAAAAGCGAGAGCATGTGGTATTCATATGTTAGTAGCTACGCAAAGACCATCTGTCAATGTAATTACAGGTTTAATTAAAGCCAACATACCAACAAGAATTGCATTTATGGTATCATCAAGTGTAGATTCGAGAACGATATTAGACAGTGGTGGAGCAGAACGCTTGTTAGGATATGGCGATATGTTATATCTTGGTAGCGGTATGAATAAACCGATTAGAGTTCAAGGTACATTTGTTTCTGATGACGAAATTGATGATGTTGTTGATTTTATCAAACAACAAAGAGAACCGGACTATCTATTTGAAGAAAAAGAATTGTTGAAAAAAACACAAACACAATCACAAGATGAATTATTTGATGATGTTTGTGCATTTATGGTTAATGAAGGACATATTTCAACATCATTAATCCAAAGACATTTCCAAATTGGCTATAATAGAGCAGCAAGAATTATCGATCAATTAGAGCAACTCGGTTATGTTTCGAGTGCTAATGGTTCAAAACCAAGGGATGTTTATGTTACGGAAGCAGATTTAAATAAAGAATAATTATGAGTAAGGAGTTTTATATAATGACACACTATCATTTTGTCGGAATTAAAGGTTCTGGCATGAGTTCATTAGCACAAATCATGCATGATTTAGGACATGAAGTTCAAGGATCGGATATTGAGAACTACGTATTTACAGAAGTTGCTCTTAGAAATAAGGGGATAAAAATATTACCATTTGATGCTAATAACATAAAAGAAGATATGGTAGTTATACAAGGTAATGCATTCGCGAGTAGCCATGAAGAAATAGTACGTGCACATCAATTGAAATTAGATGTTGTAAGTTATAATGATTTTTTAGGACAGATTATTGATCAATATACTTCAGTAGCTGTAACTGGTGCACATGGTAAAACTTCTACAACAGGTTTATTATCACATGTTATGAATGGTGATAAAAAAACTTCATTTTTAATTGGTGATGGCACAGGTATGGGATTGCCTGAAAGTGATTATTTCGCTTTTGAGGCATGTGAATATAGACGTCACTTTTTAAGTTATAAACCTGATTACGCAATTATGACAAATATTGATTTCGATCATCCTGATTATTTTAAAGATATTAATGATGTTTTTGATGCATTCCAAGAAATGGCACATAATGTTAAAAAAGGTATTATTGCTTGGGGGGATGATGAACATCTACGTAAAATTGAAGCAGATGTTCCAATTTATTACTATGGATTTAAAGATTCGGATGACATTTATGCTCAAAATATTCAAATTACGGATAAAGGTACTGCTTTTGATGTGTATGTGGATGGTGAGTTTTATGATCACTTCCTGTCTCCACAATATGGTGACCATACAGTTTTAAATGCATTAGCTGTAATTGCGATTAGTTATTTAGAGAAGCTAGATGTTACAAATATTAAAGAAGCATTAGAAACGTTTGGTGGTGTTAAACGTCGTTTCAATGAAACTACAATTGCAAATCAAGTTATTGTAGATGATTATGCACACCATCCAAGAGAAATTAGTGCTACAATTGAAACAGCACGAAAGAAATATCCACATAAAGAAGTTGTTGCAGTATTTCAACCACACACTTTCTCTAGAACACAAGCATTTTTAAATGAATTTGCAGAAAGTTTAAGTAAAGCAGATCGTGTATTCTTATGTGAAATTTTTGGATCAATTAGAGAAAATACTGGCGCATTAACGATACAAGATTTAATTGATAAAATTGAAGGTGCATCGTTAATTAATGAAGATTCTATTAATGTATTAGAACAATTTGATAATGCTGTTGTTTTATTTATGGGTGCAGGTGATATTCAAAAATTACAAAATGCATATTTAGATAAATTAGGCATGAAAAATGCGTTTTAATATGTTTATAATAGAGTAGTATGGGTATTTATTATTAATGACATTATTACATGTTAATTAGGAGGCGTTTTTAATGGATTGGATTTTACCAATTGCTGGAATTATCGCTGCGATTGCATTCTTAATTTTATGTATCGGTATCGTAGCTGTATTAAATTCTGTTAAGAAAAACTTAGATTATGTTGCAAAAACACTTGACGGTGTAGAAGGTCAAGTTCAAGGTATTACTCGTGAAACAACAGATTTACTTCATAAAGTAAACCGTTTAACTGAGGATATCCAAGGTAAAGTAGATCGTTTAAACTCAGTTGTAGATGCTGTTAAAGGTATCGGTGACTCAGTACAAACGTTAAACAGCTCTGTAGATCGTGTAACAAATTCAATTACACATAATATTTCTCAAAATGAAGATAAAATCTCACAAGTTGTTCAATGGTCAAATGTTGCAATGGAAATTGCAGACAAATGGCAAAATAGACACTACCGTCGTGGAAGTGCAAATTACAAAGCTAATAATGTAGCAACTGATGCAAATCATAGCTATACTTCTCGAGTAGATAAATAATTAATAATTAAACAAATGCACTTAAATGAGGTTGTTACTTATTTAAGTGCATTTGTTATAGGAGGATACACAAATGACGCAACAACAAAATAATAAAAGAATATTAAAAAATAAACACACTTATCAAAATGAACCATTACCCAACCGTAAAGATTTTGTTGTTAGTTTTATAACTGGCGCACTTGTTGGTTCAGCTTTAGGTTTGTATTTTAAAAATAAAGTTTATCAAAAAGCAGATGATTTAAAAGTCAAAGAACAAGAACTGTCGCAAAAATTTGAAGAAAGAAAAACGCAACTTGAAGAAACGGTTGCCTTTACAAAAGAACGTGTTGAAGGATTTTTAAACAAATCTAAAAATGAGCAAGCAGCATTAAAAGCACAACAAGCAGCAATAAAAGAAGAAGCAAGTGCAAATAATTTGAGTGATACATCACAAGAGGCACAAGAGATTCAAGAAGCTAAAAAAGAAGCACAAGCAGAAACGGATAAAAGTGCAGAAGTATCAAATAAAGAATCAAAAGCAGTGGCATTGAAAGCACAACAAGCAGCAATAAAAGAAGAAGCAAGTGCAAATAATTTGAGTGATACATCACAAGAGGCACAGGAGATTCAAGAAGCTAAAAAAGAAGTACAAGCAGAAACGGATAAAAGTGCAGAAGTATCAAATAAAGAATCAAAAGCAGTGGCATTGAAAGCACAACAAGCAGCGATAAAAGAAGAAGCAAGTGCAAATAATTTAAGTGATACATCACAAGAGGCACAAGAGGTTCAAGAAGCTAAAAAAGAAGCACAAGCAGAGAAAGACAGTGACACATCAACTAAAGATGCAAGTGCAGCAAAGGTAGAAGTATCAAAACCAGAGTCACAAGCTGAAAGATTAGCAAACGCTGCAAAACAGAAGCAAGCTAAATTAACACCAGGTTCAAAAGAGAGTCAATTAACTGAAGCGTTATTTGCAGAAAAACCAGTTGCTAAAAATGACTTGAAAGAAATTCCTCAATTAGTTACTAAAAAGAATGACGTATCAGAGACAGTTAATACAGATAATAAAGACACTGTTAAACAAAAAGAAGCTAAATTTGAAAATGGTGTTATTACACGTAAAGCTGATGAAAAAACAACTAATAATACAGCTATTGACAAGAAATCAGGTAAACAATCTAAAAAAACAACACCTTCAAATAAACGAAATGCATCAAAAGCATCTACAAATAAAACTTCAGGTCAGAAAAAGCAACATAATAAGAAATCAGCACAAGGTGCTAAGAAACAAAGTAGTTCAAGTAAGTCAACTCAAAAGAATAATCAAATTAGTAATAAGAATTCAAAAACAACAAATGCTAAGTCATCCAATGCATCAAAAACGTCAAATGCTAAAGTTGAAAAAGCTAAAAGTAAAATAGAAAAACGTACATTCAATGACTAAGATTACTAAAATCGTTTAATAATCAATCATAGCAGTAAGCTATGTATTATATTTTTAAAAATTGAATTTCAAAATAAAAGGTAGGCATTCAGGTGCTTACCTTTTTTGATATCATCAGTTTATTTTGAAAGGCAACGCGATCATTCCATGTATTTATGTTGTTTGTAACATCGTTAGATTACAATTGTGATATTGCACATTTTAAGCTAAAGATGGAAAAATATTCGATAATCAAATAAACAATGAATCTTAGAAGATACAATGATGTTCACTAATTCAAATATAGCCGAATATGTTGGTGAGTGATGTTCACTATAGATTTATATTAATATACAAAGGTTGTTAATTTTTATTAAGCGTTAGGTTGTAAGTATTAGATTTTTAGATTTATAATAGACATCAGAAACGAAAATTTTTCTTAAAAGCATAAATGTCTATTCAAAATAAGCTATAATGGTAACACAAATTAAATCAATCATCATTGGGTATTTAATATCAAAATAGAATAAAAATTTTCCAACAAAAGCCAAAAAACTTAAAATGGTAGTCTCGAATCATATAATTAGAAAATTGATTATTTTCTGTCAATTTAGGGTTGAACTATACATATGATATTGTTAGAATATTTTTTAACATTATATTTTATTGCTTTAAAGTGGAATATACTTGAAATAATTAGTAGAGGTGAGTAAGGATGAGTAATAAATTAGAATCATACAGAAGTGAGATTGTATCACTGAATCATCAAATTTTAGACTTATTATCTAAACGTGGTGAACTAGCACAAAAAATTGGGGAAGAAAAATTAAAACAAGGTACACGTATCTATGATCCACAACGTGAAAAAGAAATGCTTAACGACTTAATCGATAGTAACAAAGGACCATTCAACGATAATACTATTAAGCAATTATTTAAAGAAATTTTCAAAGCCTCTACAGATTTACAAAAATCTGAAAATGAAAAACATTTATATGTATCACGTAAGTTGAAACCTGAAGATACGATTGTAACATTTGATAATGGGGGCATTATTGGAGACGGCAATAAATCATTTGTATTTGGGCCATGTTCAGTTGAATCATTTGAACAAGTTGAAGCTGTTGCTAAAAACTTACATGCTAAAGGTGAAAAATTTATTCGTGGCGGTGCATTTAAACCACGTACATCACCATATGATTTCCAAGGCCTAGGTGTTGAAGGACTTAAAATACTTAAACAGATTAAAGATAAATATGATTTAAATGTTGTCAGCGAAATCGTAAATCCAAATGATTTTGAAGTGGCTGATGAGTATTTAGACGTATTCCAAATTGGTGCACGTAATATGCAAAACTTCGAGTTATTAAAAGAAGCTGGCCGTACGAAAAAGCCTATTCTATTAAAACGTGGTTTATCTGCTACAATCGAAGAGTTTGTTTATGCAGCTGAATACATTGCTTCACAAGGTAATCAAAACATTATTTTATGTGAACGTGGAATCCGAACTTATGAAAAGGCGACACGTAACACTTTAGATATTTCAGCAGTACCAATTTTAAAACAAGGTACACACTTACCAGTCATGGTAGATGTTACGCATAGTACAGGTCGTAAAGATATCATGTTACCAACTGCGAAAGCAGCATTAGCAGTTGGTGCTGATGGAGTTATGGCTGAGGTGCATCCAGATCCATCTGTTGCACTTAGTGATGCGGGTCAACAAATGGATTTAGATGAATTCCAAGCATTTTATGATGAATTAAAGCCTTTAGCTGATTTATATAACGCTAAAAAGTTAAAATAATATTCCAAGGAAACTATAGACTACTTAACTAATATGTCATGTTGAAGTAGAATATTATCTTTGAATCGACAATTTTAAACTTATAGCCATTCTAAGAGTATATTACTTTTAGAGTGGCTATTATTTTTTGTATAGAAATAAAGGTATACTGCACTTAACGATTGTTATAATACTTCGACACTTGTTCAATTTCACAATTATTAAAGATTATGACTGATAGCAGTAATTAAAATTATAACTATGAATTATCTGTAAAATATAATAGATTCACACATTTGTTGCTGAAATGTGAACATTTTTCAACAAATGCAATTGATATTTGAAAAGGCTTTCTCAAAACATTACAATTAAAAATGAAAAAAGTTTATATAAAATTAAAATATATCGTTCGTTATCATTTAGCGTTTGTTTTTATTTCAAGTTTTTCGCTAAATTTTTCCAAACAAAAATATGTTACTGTAAATTAAAATATGGTAAACTATGAAAATGAAATGAAAACATGTTATTATAATGAATAAAACGTTTACAAGGAGGAAATTATGACAGTTACTATATATGATGTAGCAAGAGAAGCGCGTGTCTCTATGGCCACAGTGTCGCGTGTTGTTAATGGGAACCAAAATGTTAAAGCAGAAACTAAAAATAAAGTTAACGAAGTCATTAAGCGTTTGAATTATCGTCCAAATGCTGTTGCTAGAGGTTTAGCTAGTAAAAAGACAACAACAGTAGGTGTGATCATTCCAGATATATCTAATATCTATTATTCACAACTTGCTCGTGGACTTGAAGATATTGCAACAATGTATAAATATCACTCAATTATTTCAAATTCAGATAACGATCCTGAAAAGGAAAAAGAAATTTTTAATAACTTATTAAGTAAACAGGTTGATGGTATTATTTTCCTTGGTGGTACAATTACTGAAGAAATGAAAGAATTGATAAATCAATCATCTGTACCTGTAGTAGTATCAGGAACAAATGGTAAGGATGCACATATAGCATCAGTTAATATTGATTTTACTGAAGCTGCGAAAGAAATTACGGGAGAATTAATTGAAAAAGGCGCTAAATCATTTGCTTTAGTAGGTGGAGAACATTCTAAAAAAGCTCAAGAAGATGTTTTAGAAGGTTTAACTGAAGTGTTAAATAAAAATGGTCTTCAATTAGGTGATACATTGAATTGTTCTGGTGCTGAAAGTTATAAAGAAGGCGTAAAAGCTTTTGCCAAAATGAAAGGTAATCTTCCAGATGCTATATTATGTATCAGTGACGAAGAAGCTATTGGTATTATGCATAGTGCAATGGATGCTGGTATTAAAGTTCCAGAGGAATTACAAATTATTAGTTTCAATAATACACGTTTAGTTGAGATGGTTAGACCACAACTTTCTAGTGTTATTCAACCATTATATGATATCGGTGCAGTAGGGATGCGCTTATTAACAAAATATATGAACGATGAAAAGATAGAAGAACCAAATGTAGTTTTACCTCACAGAATTGAATACCGAGGAACTACAAAATAAATTCACAAAATTAGGCATTCATCTAACGACCCGAATTATATGGGTGTTGGAAGAATGCCTTTTATTTATCTTTTAAAATCGTTGCAGATTAGGTTACTTATTGACGAGTAGATTCGTACCAACTCGCTATATGTAAAGCTAATTTTTTATTTTTTTCACTAATTTCTTTTGTGCGGGGGACATAGGTATAATCATTTAAACGATCTTCCCATCTTTTAGGTAATAATTCAGATGAATAATGTTTCCATTTATTAATCCATTCTAACGGTAAATAACCACTTTGAATTGGTTGATCAATTAAACTTAAGAATACATGACTCCATGCACGTGGTACGACTCTCCAAATATTGTAGCCTCCGCCACCAAACATAATTACCTTTCCATTCGTATAAGTATCAGCTAAATATTTTACAAAATATGGGATTTCATATAATGAATGTAACGTACAATTTAGATGAGTTAGTGGATCACGATAATGTATATCGACACCATTTACGCTTAGAATAATATCAGGTTTAAAACTCTTTACGACAGGCTCAACTGTTAATTTAAAACACTCCAAAAATGATGCATCTTCTGTATACGGTTCAAGTGGGACATTTACAGTGTGTCCATAGCCGATATCTTCACCGCGTTCAGTATAGTGACCAGAGCCTGGGAAAAGAAACTTTCCGGTTTCATGGATAGAATAAGTAGTAACATGGTTATCGGCATAGAAACTCCATTGTGTACCATCTCCATGATGTGCATCGGTATCTATGATTAAAACGCGTTGATTGTATTCTTTAGCTAAGTATTGTGCGGTAATTGCAATATCATTGTATATACAAAAACCACTTGCTCGACCAGGTTGAGCGTGATGCAAACCACCACCTAAGTGACAACCATTTAATACTTTGCCTGACATAATAAGATCTGCTAAAGTTAAAGCGCCTCCAACAATTGTGGCACTATGGCGGTGCATATGCTTAAATTGACCATTCTCTTCATCATTTAATCCATATTTCTTAGCCTCATCTTCACTGATAATGCCATGTGAAGCATGCTTAATAGCTTCGACGTAATCATATTTATGAATTAACATTAATTCGTCATCTGTTGCAATTCTAGGTTGTACTATTTGTTCTGGAGACAATAAATTTGCATTCAAAAGTAGCTCTGTTGTTAATTTTAAACGCATTTGATTGAAGGGATGTTGGTCATGAAATCGATATTGTAATAACTTATCTGAATAAACATATGCAGTTTTTGATGAATGTTGTTGCATATAATCCCTCCGATATTCCAAAAATTAAAAGAAAAACCGATTCATATAACGAATATCATCAAACGCTTGTTGCTGTTCTAATGTAATGTTTTTGCCAATTCTTGCCATTAAACAATTAGCTGGATGACTTGTTATTTCTGGATCATCTGTAGCGAATATTTCAAGTCCACCAGTTGCCATTAACCGCTGCATTAATTTTTTATAGTCAAATACATCTAACTTTGAATTTTTTAAATCCCAATGCCAGTAATATTCTGTAGTTATAACGATATAATTCTCGAATTCTGGTGTAGAAAGGCTAAGTTGTATCAGCTTTTCTGCAAGTTGTAATTGCCTAAAATTGATGCTGACTTCAATTGCCCCCAATTCGATTAAATATGGAAGGTTACCTGTAGACCAGCGCTCAATTTCATCAGGATAGTGGAAAGTGACATAACCCACAATGAGTTGATCTTGGCGAGCAACATAAATTCTACCTTCTGGTAATGTTGTAATTTCTAACAAAGCTTCATACTGATCTTCAGCATCTCTAAATGCGGTTAAATGCGCATCGAAAGTAAGCGCTTTCAAATCTTCGTATGTTAAAGGACCTTCAATAACAAATTGCTTGTCATGAATGTAATAATCTTCGGATTGATACGTCTTTAAATGATTCATATTTTCAACTCCTCAATCGACGTCGTGATTGTATTAAATTCATTATATAGAAAATTTACAATAATTAATACTAGAAAAAGGATAAAAGTAAAAATTTTGAATAATTAGAAATGTTATGTATAATATTGAGAAAGAAAGCGTTTTCACATAACAAAGGGGGAGTTTCAAATGAAAGTCGAAGTTTATAAAGGAGCGCAAGGTAAACATAACCTTAAAGATTATGAAGAAACATATAATACTTTTGATTGGAAAGACGTAGAACAAGCATTTTCTTGGAGTGAAACTGGAAAAATGAACATGGCATATGAATGCATAGATCGCCATGTAGATCAAGGATTAGGGGATAAAATAGCGTTAAATTACAAAGATGAGCACAGAAAAGAATCGTATACTTATAAAGATATGCAACGGTTATCTAATAAAGCAGCGAATGTTTTGTCTGAACATGCAGAAGTTGACAAAGGTGACAGAGTATTTATATTTATGTCGCGTACACCTGAACTATATTTTGCGTTGTTAGGTGTTTTAAAAATTGGTGCAATTGTTGGGCCGTTATTTGAAGCATTTATGGAAAAGGCAGTTGCGGATAGATTAGAGAACAGTGAAGCTAAAGTGTTAATTACTAATAAGGCATTGTTACCTCGAGTACCTGTAGATAAATTACCAAACTTGAAAAAAATTGTTGTCGTAGATGAGGATGTAGAAGACAATTACATAGACTTCATTAGTTTGATGGAAACTGCTAGCGATGAATTTGACATTGAATGGTTAAAGTCGGATGATGGTTTGATTTTACATTATACATCAGGTTCTACTGGGCAACCTAAAGGTGTATTGCATGTTCAACAAGCAATGTTAGTGCACTATATTTCTGGAAAATATGTATTAGATTTACAAGAAGATGATGTTTATTGGTGTACAGCAGATCCAGGTTGGGTTACAGGAACATCTTATGGTATTTTTGCACCATGGTTAAATGGCGCTACAAATTGTATAGCTGGTGGTCGCTTTTCGCCAGAACAGTGGTATAGTATGATTGAAGATTTTAAAGTGACGATTTGGTATACGGCACCAACAGCTTTAAGAATGTTAATGAGTGCTGGTGACGATATTGTTGAGAAATATGACTTGTCATCGTTACGTTCGATTCTATCAGTAGGTGAGCCTTTAAATCCTGAAGTTATAAAATGGGCGAAAAAAGTATACGGTTTAACGGTGTTAGATACTTGGTGGATGACAGAAACAGGTGGACATATGATTGTTAACTATCCAACGATGGACGTCAAGCTTGGCTCAATGGGCAAACCATTACCTGGTATTCAAGCTGCAATTATCGATGATGCAGGGAATGAATTACCACCAAATCGAATGGGCAACCTTGCTATAAAAAAAGGCTGGCCATCAATGATGTATCGTATCTGGAAGAATCCAGAAAAATATAAATCATATTTTATTGGAGACTGGTATGTATCTGGTGATTCGGCATATAAAGATGAAGATGGTTACTTCTGGTTCCAAGGACGTGTTGATGATGTAATTATGACAGCTGGTGAGCGAGTTGGACCATTTGAGGTTGAGTCTAAATTGGTTGAACACGAAGCAGTTGCCGAAGCAGGAATTATTGGTAAACCTGATCCGGTTCGCGGTGAAATAATTAAGGCGTTTGTTGCACTGAGAAAAGGATATGAACCAACAGACGAATTAAAAGAAGAAATTCGTATATTTGTTAAAGAAGGTTTGTCGGCACATGCAGCACCACGTGAAATCGAATTTAAAGATAAATTACCTAAAACACGGTCAGGTAAAATTATGAGACGTGTATTAAAAGCTTGGGAATTAAATTTAGATGCTGGGGATTTAAGTACAATGGAATAATGACATGAATGTTATTGAAGATTTCTTTCGAAGAATAAAGGGATACAACATATTTCATGTTAATGTTTAAATATTAGTTTACTTTATGATAAGCAATATAAAGAGCTGTTAACTTGTGTCATATCATTTCGTAGAAAGCATTTGAAAATGATGACATAACAATAATGGCATATCTTTATATTGCTTTTTATTTTTAATATGATCTTTGGAATATGACTATTTTAAATAATAGAAAAATATAGTTATCAATAGTATCAAGCGCTAAAAGTTGTATAATACAAAACTTTAATAAGTGAATTTATTGCAAAAATGAAAGCGCTAACCCGATTTAGTCGACAAGTTTTTAACAGTTCGTTATTATATGAATGTAAGTAAAAATTTCTTAGCTACAACTTACATATTATAAATGCATAAATTAAACAAAAAGGGGCGAAAAAAGTTGACTCATTTATCAGATTTAGATATTGCGAATCAATCAACACTACAACCAATTAAGGATATTGCTGCATCAGTAGGTATTTCAGAGGATGCATTAGAACCTTATGGTCATTACAAAGCTAAAATCGACATTAATAAAATTACGCCAAGAGAAAACAAAGGGAAAGTTGTTTTAGTAACTGCGATGAGCCCAACACCAGCTGGTGAAGGTAAATCAACGGTTACAGTTGGTTTAGCTGATGCATTCCATGAGTTAAATAAAAACGTTATGGTTGCATTAAGAGAGCCTGCTTTAGGACCAACATTTGGTATTAAAGGTGGTGCGACTGGTGGTGGTTATGCGCAAGTCTTACCTATGGAAGATATCAACTTACATTTTAATGGGGATTTCCATGCGATTACAACTGCTAATAATGCATTGTCTGCGTTTATAGATAATCATATTCACCAAGGTAATGAATTAGGAATCGATCAAAGACGTATTGAATGGAAACGTGTATTAGATATGAATGATCGTGCACTTAGACATGTAAACGTTGGGTTAGGTGGACCTACAAATGGTGTACCACGTGAAGATGGCTTTAATATTACAGTAGCGTCTGAAATTATGGCGATTTTATGTTTAAGTAGAAGTATTAAAGACTTAAAAGATAAAATTAGTCGTATTACTATTGGTTACACTAGAGATCGCAAGCCAGTTACAGTTGCAGATTTAAAAGTGGAAGGTGCACTTGCAATGATTTTAAAAGATGCAATTAAACCAAACTTAGTACAATCAATTGAAGGGACACCTGCATTAGTTCATGGTGGACCATTTGCGAATATCGCACACGGTTGTAACTCAATTTTAGCAACTGAAACAGCACGTGATTTAGCTGATATCGTTGTAACGGAAGCTGGATTTGGTTCAGACTTAGGCGCTGAAAAATTCATGGATATTAAAGCGCGTGAAGCAGGATTTGATCCGGCAGCTGTCGTTGTTGTTGCGACAATTCGTGCGTTAAAAATGCATGGTGGTGTAGCGAAAGATAATTTAAAAGAAGAAAATGTAGAAGCAGTAAAAGCAGGAATTGTTAATTTAGAGCGTCATGTTAATAATATTAAAAAATTCGGTGTAGAACCGGTTGTTGCAATTAATGCATTTATACATGATACCGATGCAGAAGTAGAATATGTAAAATCTTGGGCTAAAGAAAATAACGTACGAATTGCCTTAACTGAAGTTTGGGAAAAAGGTGGTAAAGGTGGCGTTGACTTAGCAAATGAAGTATTAGAAGTCATTGATCAACCTAATTCATTTAAACCTTTATATGAATTAGAATTACCATTAGAGCAAAAGATTGAAAAGATTGTGACTGAAATCTATGGCGGTTCAAAAGTAACGTTTAGCAGTAAAGCGCAAAAACAATTAAAACAATTTAAAGAAAATGGTTGGGATAATTACCCAGTATGTATGGCGAAAACACAATATTCATTCTCAGATGATCAAACGTTGTTAGGTGCACCATCAGGATTTGAAATTACAATTCGTGAATTAGAAGCGAAAACAGGTGCAGGATTTATCGTAGCGTTGACAGGTGCAATCATGACTATGCCTGGTTTACCTAAAAAACCAGCAGCATTAAACATGGATGTTACTGATGATGGTCATGCAATTGGGTTATTCTAATAAATCATGTCAATTGTTTAATAAAGATAAGTAAATAGTTTAATAGACCGGACTGTTGGAGATGCATTATTTCAGCAGTTCGGTTTTTTGCTGTGCTAAAAATAGATTCCATTTGGCGAATCTAACGACAATGTTTGAAGGTGGTTAATTAATGTATATGAAGATAAAAAGTGGGTTTGAAGAATAGGAAAGCGATGTAATGAATATTCATATTAAAAATTTTTAATAAAATAGGTTGCAATATTTAATTGGAGTGCGCTACAATTAACACTAATAATTGATATTGATAATTATTATCAATTAAATACAATCTTATAGGAGTTGTTAACAACATGAACAAACATCACCCAAAATTAAGGTCTTTCTATTCTATTAGAAAATCAACTCTAGGCGTTGCATCGGTCATTGTCAGTACACTATTTTTAATTACTTCTCAACATCAAGCACAAGCAGCAGAAAATACAAATACTTCAGATAAAATCTCGGAAAATCAAAATAATAATGCAACTACAACTCAGCCACCAAAGGATACAAATCAAACACAACCTGCTACGCAACCAGCAAACACTGCGAAAAACTATCCTGCAGCGGATGAATCACTTAAAGATGCAATTAAAGATCCTGCATTAGAAAATAAAGAACATGATATAGGTCCAAGAGAACAAGTCAATTTCCAGTTATTAGATAAAAACAATGAAACGCAGTACTATCACTTTTTCAGCATCAAAGATCCAGCAGATGTGTATTACACTAAAAAGAAAGCAGAAGTTGAATTAGACATCAATACTGCTTCAACATGGAAGAAGTTTGAAGTCTATGAAAACAATCAAAAACTGCCAGTGAGACTTGTATCATATAGTCCTGTACCAGAAGACCATGCCTATATTCGATTCCCAGTTTCAGATGGCACACAGGAATTGAAAATTGTTTCTTCGACTCAAATTGATGATGGAGAAGAAACAAATTATGATTATACTAAATTAGTATTTGCTAAACCTATTTATAACGATCCTTCACTTGTAAAATCAGATACAAATGATGCAGTAGTAATGAATGATCAATCAAGTTCAGATGCAAGTAATCAAACAAATACGAATACATCTAATCAAAATACATCAACGACCAACAATGCTAATGATCAATCGCAGGCAACGACCAATATGAGTCAACCTGGACAACCAAAATCGTCAGCGAATGCAGATCAAGCGTCAAGCCAACCAGCTCATGAAACAAATTCTAATGGTAATACTAACGATAAAACGAATGAGTCAAGTAATCAGTCGGATGTTAATCAACAGTATCCACCAGCAGATGAATCACTACAAGATGCAATTAAAAACCCGGCTATCATCGATAAAGAACATACAGCTGATAATTGGCGACCAATTGATTTTCAAATGAAAAATGATAAAGGTGAAAGACAGTTCTATCATTATGCTAGTACTGTTGAACCAGCAACTGTCATTTTTACAAAAACAGGACCAATAATTGAATTAGGTTTAAAGACAGCTTCAACATGGAAGAAATTTGAAGTTTATGAAGGTGACAAAAAGTTACCAGTCGAATTAGTATCATATGATTCTGATAAAGATTATGCCTATATTCGTTTCCCAGTATCTAATGGTACGAGAGAAGTTAAAATTGTGTCATCTATTGAATATGGTGAGAACATCCATGAAGACTATGATTATACGCTAATGGTCTTTGCACAGCCTATTACTAATAACCCAGACGACTATGTGGATGAGGAAACATACAATTTACAAAAATTATTAGCTCCGTATCACAAAGCTAAAACGTTAGAAAGACAAGTTTATGAATTAGAAAAATTACAAGAGAAATTGCCAGAAAAATATAAGGCGGAATATAAAAAGAAATTAGATCAAACTAGAGTAGAGTTAGCTGATCAGGTTAAATCAGCAATGACGGAATTTGAAAATGTTACACCTACAAATGATCAATTAACAGATGTACAAGAAGCGCATTTTGTTGTTTTTGAAAGTGAAGAAAATAGTGAGTCAGTTATGGACGGCTTTGTTGAACATCCATTCTATACAGCAACTTTAAATGGTCAAAAATATGTAGTGATGAAAACAAAGGATGACAGTTACTGGAAAGATTTAATTGTAGAAGGTAAACGTGTCACTACTGTTTCTAAAGATCCTAAAAATAATTCTAGAACGCTGATTTTCCCATATATACCTGACAAAGCAGTTTACAATGCGATTGTTAAAGTCGTTGTGGCAAACATTGGTTATGAAGGTCAATATCATGTCAGAATTATAAATCAGGATATCAATACAAAAGATGATGATACATCACAAAATAACACGAGTGAACCGCTAAATGTACAAACAGGACAAGAAGGTAAGGTTGCTGATACAGATGTAGCTGAAAATAGCAGCACTGCAACAAATCCTAAAGATGCGTCTGATAAAGCAGATGTGATAGAACCAGAGTCTGACGTGGTTAAAGATGCTGATAATAATATTGATAAAGATGTGCAACATGATGTTGATCATTTATCCGATATGTCGGATAATAATCACTTCGATAAATATGATTTAAAAGAAATGGATACTCAAATTGCCAAAGATACTGATAGAAATGTGGATAAAGATGCCGATAATAGCGTTGGTATGTCATCGAATGTCGATACTGATAAAGACTCTAATAAAAATAAAGACAAAGTCATACAGCTGAATCATATTGCCGATAAAAATAATCATACTGGAAAAGCAGCAAAGCTTGACGTAGTGAAACAAAATTATAATAATACAGACAAAGTTACTGACAAAAAAACAACTGAACATCTGCCGAGTGATATTCATAAAACTGTAGATAAAACAGTGAAAACAAAAGAAAAAGCCGGCACACCATCGAAAGAAAACAAACTTAGTCAATCTAAAATGCTACCAAAAACTGGAGAAACAACTTCAAGCCAATCATGGTGGGGCTTATATGCGTTATTAGGTATGTTAGCTTTATTCATTCCTAAATTCAGAAAAGAATCTAAATAATTAACTAAATATAGCATATGTATGGTTAACTTTGTAGACAATGTGAAAGCAATTAATTTATAAACTATTGATTGGTTTAATGGCTTTTCTTTAGAGTAAATAAAAAGAACAGCAGTGAGAAATTTTCTAATTGAAAATAATCTTACTGCTGTTTTTAATATTTGGATGCATTGTTGTGGTTACTTTAAAAAGTGAGCATCAATTAACGCTTTTTTCGATTTAACAAATGTGATTTAATATCATATTTTAATGCGTCGTTGTATTCTTTTTCAGTGATTTGATCTTCGATTAACATACGCTTTAATACATAATGTTGTCTTTGAATACTATATTTCAAATCTTTATCCGATTTTAATGTTCCATCTTTTTCGTAGGGTGTATAGCCATAAGGGCTTTGCAACAAACCGATAAGGTATGCAGATTGTGCAATTGATAAATCTTTTGGTGGAATACCAAACAAACTATATGAAGCGGATGCAATTCCGGAAATATTAGCGCCATTATAATCTCTACCGAAGGGAACTATATTTAAATATGTATATATAATTTCATCTTTTGAGAGTAGGTGTTCTAATCTAATTGCTAGGCGAAGTTCATTTGCTTTTCTACTATATGTTTTTTCGTTGGTAAGAACTTGATTTTTAACAAGTTGTTGTGTAATTGTGCTACCACCTGAACTTTGATCAGTATTAAAAATATCTTGTATCATTGCTCTTAAAATCGCCTTTGGTAAGATGCCATCATGTTTATAAAATAAAGTGTCTTCAGATGACGTTAATGCTTTAATGACATTTGGACTTGATGTTTTAGGGCCTATAATGAGTGAGTTTTGAGAATGGTTATACTCATATAATAAATTTTTGTTATTATGATCTAATAATTCATCGCCAGGTATTTGTCGAACTTTTTTTATTAAAGCATCATCTGATAATGAGTCGGACGTTTTAGTTAAATGATGAAAATATAAAGACATCGCAATCACAGCGATAGCAACGATGGCAATGAAAATCATAAATATAAAAACAATGACATGTTTGATAGCTTTATATATCTTTTCAAAATGATATATACGATGATTCAATTGATGATTGTTGTCTTGATTCGTCATCTTTAACCTCCTAAATTACGTATAGTATACCATATTTAAGCAATTTGACTTTTATTTTAACGTTAATTATAATTAGGGAAAATGCATAAAGAATAGGATAAAAGGACAAGTAATATTATTTGAAATCATCAGAGAGCTAGTGGTCGCTGTGAACTAGTGTTTTTAATAATATGAATACACCTTTATAACTAACATGTCCTACGTTTATTAATGAACGTATCATTAATAGAGTGAACATTATCTTATGATTATGTTTAAGTTTGGTGGTAACGTGCAATCGCGCCCTTACATATTTGTTGTAAGGGTTTTTTTACGTTCAAAAAACTTTAAAGTATTTTAACAAGTATTCAATAAATAATTATAAATAGGAGGAAATAATAATGACGAATGTATTAATTGAAGATTTAAAATGGAGAGGTCTTATTTATCAACAAACTGATGAACAAGGTATTGAAGATTTATTAAATAAAGAACAAGTGACGTTATACTGCGGTGCCGATCCAACGGCAGATAGTTTACATATTGGTCACTTACTACCATTCTTAACATTAAGACGTTTTCAAGAACATGGACATCGTCCTATCGTTTTAATTGGCGGTGGTACAGGTATGATTGGTGATCCATCAGGTAAATCAGAAGAACGTGTGCTACAAACAGAAGAACAAGTAGATAAAAATATCGAAGGTATTAGTAAGCAAATGCACAATATTTTTGAATTTGGAACAGACCATGGTGCAGTGCTTGTTAATAATAGAGATTGGTTAGGACAAATTTCATTAATTAGCTTTTTACGTGACTATGGTAAACACGTCGGCGTTAATTACATGTTAGGTAAAGATTCAATCCAAAGTCGTTTAGAACATGGTATTTCATATACAGAATTCACATACACGATTTTACAAGCTATTGATTTTGGTCATTTGAATAGAGAATTGAATTGTAAGATTCAAGTAGGTGGATCAGATCAATGGGGTAATATCACAAGTGGTATTGAATTAATGCGTCGTATGTATGGTCAAACAGACGCATACGGTTTAACTATTCCGCTTGTAACTAAATCAGATGGTAAGAAATTTGGTAAGTCTGAGTCAGGTGCTGTTTGGTTAGATGCTGAAAAAACAAGTCCTTATGAATTTTATCAATTCTGGATTAATCAATCAGACGAAGATGTAATTAAATTCTTAAAATACTTTACTTTCTTAGGGAAAGAAGAAATTGATCGCTTAGAACAATCTAAAAATGAAGCACCGCATTTACGTGAAGCTCAAAAAACATTAGCTGAAGAAGTAACTAAATTTATTCATGGTGAAGATGCATTAAATGATGCAATCCGTATTTCACAAGCATTATTTAGTGGTGATTTAAAATCATTATCAGCGAAAGAATTAAAAGATGGATTTAAAGATGTGCCTCAAGTGACATTATCAAATGACACAACAAATATCGTTGAAGTCCTTATTGAAACAGGCATTTCTCCTTCTAAACGACAAGCACGTGAAGATGTTAACAATGGTGCGATTTATATTAATGGTGAGAGACAACAAGATGTTAATTATGCTTTAGCACCAGAAGATAAAATTGATGGCGAATTTACGATTATTCGTCGCGGTAAGAAAAAATACTTCATGGTTAACTATCAATAAATATAATTGCATAGCTAAATAAATTAGAGCCTACTCATATTCATTCCTAAGAATGTAATGAGTAGGCTCTTAATGTACTTTTCTGTCTGTAAATTATCTAAAGAAATCTCTATCGCCTTGGCCAGGTGATTGACGTTCTGATCGGCTTTGACGTTTTGGTTGTTCTTTTTGTTGTTTTAATTTCACTTTAACTTCTTTTGTTTTACCATCACGGATAACGGTAACAGTGACTGATTCACCAGGTTTTTTATTTTCATATAAATAGCTTCTTAAATCAACATCATCTTTAATTTTCTTGCCATCAATTTCTGTAATAATATCACCTTTTTTAAGATCAATATCACTATCAGCTTTGGCGACATAAATACCGTCTTCTCTATCAGTATGAAGTTGCTCGCGCTCTTCTTCAGGAATATCTTTCAAATTAATTAAACCAATACCAATCGAAGGGCGGTCAATTTTACCATGTTTTACAAGTTGTTCAATTGTTACTTTAACTTCATTACTTGGAATAGCAAACCCGATACCTTCAACTTGTGTCGCAGCAATTTTCATTGAGTTAATACCAACTAAATTACCATTAATATCTACTAATGCGCCACCTGAGTTACCTGGGTTAATAGCAGCATCTGTTTGAAGAACGCTGACTTTTGTATTGCCACCAGTTGTCTCAGCGTCAATCGTACGTTCGCTTGCTGAAATGATACCAGATGTTACAGAGTTAGCAAATTGTAATCCTAATGGGTTACCCATTGCGAATACGCTATCGCCAGTTTGTACTTTTGAAGAGTTGGCGAATTGAATCGCTTTAATACCTTTTGTATTTTCAATTTTAAGTACAGCAATATCAGTTACTGCATCTTTACCAACTAATTTCGCTTTAACTTGTTTTTTATTATGTAATTGGACTCTAATTTCATTTGCGCCATCAATAACATGATTGTTTGTAACGATATAAGCTGAATTGTTGTTTATTTGATAGATAACACCTGAACCTACTCCAGCTTCAGATGGTTTAGATGATTTGCCTTTTAATAAGTCGTCTACACTTGATGCTTTTTGCATGTTAATAACTCCAACAATTGTAGGGGAGACAGATTTTATCATTTCATGAACGGTACCGAATTTCTTGCTTTGACCGTCTAATTGATTGCCACCTTTATTATTTGTTGTCTGGACAGTTGAACCATCTTTATTTAAAATTGTACTATTTAATACTTTGCCTATACCAAGTACTAGAAGTGCACCAATAATTCCAGCAATCAATGCAACGATGACTGTTTTAAACCATGGAAATTTAGGTCTTCTGTATCTAGGTGTTTGGCTATGGTTTGTTGTAGAATGATCTGTATGATTAAAATCTGACATACTTAACCTCCATTATATGATTTATATATGCTTTAATTATGTCTTTTTTTTATAATTATTGCTAGTAATACACTATACAACTTTAGATGTATTTTCAGACTATCTTGTTCTAGTAAAAATATAGTGATAAAATCTAGTTGTTATAAACAAATAAGTTAAGTAGGTGGCACAATGTATTCAGTGATTAGTAAGATTTTGAATTTCATTTTAGTTAAAATGTCAAAATCATTATACGTAATCGGTAAAGATAATATTCCTAAGGATAGTAAATATGTCGTAACTTGTACGCATGAAAGTTATAACGAAGTCATTATGCTAGGTATGGCATTATATCCTAATCAAATTCATTATATGGCTAAAAAAGAATTATTCAAAAATAAATGGATTGGTAAATTTTTAACGTCTTTAAATGCATTTCCTGTAGATCGTGAAAATCCAGGACCTAGTACTTTAAAACGCCCAATCAATTTGTTGAAAGATAATAAGACAGTTGGTATCTTCCCAACAGGTTCTCGCACATCGCAAGAAGGTGCACCTTTGAAACGTGGTGCTTCAACAATTGCAATGTTAAGTAAGTCACCAATATTACCTGTTGCTTATGTTGGTCCTACTAAGATTCATGGTCTTTTAACAGGACAAGCATACATAAATATTGGTAAACCAATCGATATTAACGATTTACCTAAAGATTTAAAACGAAACGAGCGTATCGATTACATTACAAAAGAGATTGAAACACGAACAGCAAAGTTACAACAAGAATTGCATGAAATTGTAAAAAGTTTATAAAATAACTTGAGGTAGAAATATAGCTGGTTAGTAAGCCTAGGTGACTATAACGGAGTATCGAAGTAGTTATTCTAGTTACATTAGTAATCTTTATATTTCTACCTTATTTTAAGAAGGATGACATTCAATGTATAAATTTTTCCAAAATTTAGGGCGTTCGTTAATGTTACCAGTTGCCATTTTACCGGCTGCAGCAATTATTGCCGGAATTGGTAATACGTTAAATGCACTTCATGCGACGCCGAAAATCGCAATGTTCTTTACTACGGTAGGTACTACGATTTTAGAGCAATTAGGTATTTTATTTGCAATTGGTGTAGCTATAGGAATGGCAAAGAAAAATGATGGTGCAGTCGCGCTTGCAGCTACGTTAGGATATTTTTTAGTTACAGTTGTATTATCACCAATGAAATTAGCGCCTTTATTAGGAATGAAAGCTTCGGAAATAAATTCAGCTTTTGAAAAGATGAATAATGGCAATGTCTTTGTTGGTATTGTAATAGGTTTAATAGCAGCCTATGCATACAATAAGTTTAGTGAAACAGAATTACCATTAGCATTATCATTTTTTAGTGGTAAACGTCTAGTTCCAATTATGACTGCATTTTACTGTACTTTTTTAGTTGTCATATTGTTATTCTTATGGCCACTACTTTATTCATGGATTGTAAAATTTGGTGAATCTATAGTTGGTTTAGGATCGTTTGGTGCTTTCATATATGGTGTTGCCAACAGATTATTAATTCCTACAGGATTACATCATGCACTGAATAGTGTGTTCTGGTTTGATACGATTGGTATTAATGATATTGGTAAATTCCAAAGTGGCAAAGATGCTATAAAAGGTATTACAGGACGCTATCAAGCGGGATTCTTCCCAATCATGATGTTCGGTATTCCAGCGGCTGCGTTAGCAATGTATCATACAGCTAAAACGACTCAGAAAAAACAAGTTTACGGTTGGTTCCTAGCGAGTTCAGTTGCAGCATTTTTCGTTGGTGTTACAGAGCCGATTGAGTTTGCATTTATGTTTGTTGCGCCAATCTTATATGTTGTTCATGCGTTATTAACAGGATTATCTTTATTTATCGCAGCTACATTCCATTGGACAGCTGGATTTTCATTTAGTGCAGGTTTGATAGATTATGTGTTATCACTAATTAATCCAGTATCAAATCATCCATTGATGTTGCTTGTTCAAGGTGTTGTATTTTTCATCTTATACTATGTGATTTTCCGTGTAGTAATCCAAGTATTTAACTTGAATACGATTGGTAGAGGTGAAAATGAATTAGTTGATCCAACAGTTGTAAAAGATAATATTGCTCCTGGTGAAAATGATATTAAACAAAGTAAATATCATCAACATGCTATACAAATATTAGAAGGTTTAGGCGGTCAAGAGAATATTGTTAATTTAACTAATTGTGCAACAAGGTTGCGTCTAGAGTTAAAAGACACATCTATTATTGATCAACAGAAAATTAAAAACGCCGGTGCAGTTGGTGTTACTGTTAATGGTAAACATTCAACTCAAGTTATTGTCGGTACACACGTACAGCAGGTTGCTGATGAAATTGAAAAACATTTATAAAATTTAAACAGCTAAAGCGCAAATCCAACTTCAATAGGGTTTGCGCTTTTTTTAGTCAAATAGTAGAATGATTTATATCTGAATTTTCAGAAATGGAGTGGGGATTGTGAAGAAAATTTTATTTGATGTTGATGGCGTTTTTTTAAGTGAAGAACGTTGTTTCGATGTCTCTGCATTAACGGTATATGAATTATTAATGGATAAGTGTTATTTAGGTCTTCATTCACATATAGATTGGGAAACTTTGACTGATAACGATATACAAGACATTAGGAATCGAATTTTTCAAAAAGATAAGATTTTAAACAAATTAAAATCGCTAGGGCTGAATTCAAATTGGGATATGTTATTTATCGTTTTTAGTATTCATTTAATTGATATTTTGAAAAAGTTATCACATGATGAAATTGAGGCATTCATGTATCAAGATGAGCCTGTCGAATTGAAGTTGCAAAATATAAGCACAAACTTAGCAGACTGTTTTAATTTAAATGAACAACTACCTTTACAATTTTTGGATAATGTAAAAGTTGGTAAAAATAATATTTATGCTGCTTTGGAAGAGTTTGCAACAACAGAGTTACATGTTTCGGATGCTACTTTATTTAGTTTGAAGGGTGCATTATGGACGTTAGCGCAAGAAGTTTATCAAGAATGGTATTTAGGATCGAAGTTGTATGAAGATGTTGAAAAGAAAATAGCACGAACTACTTTTAAGACAGGTTATATTTATCAAGAAATTATTTTGAGACCAGTAGATGAAGTTAAGGTACTTCTGAATGATTTAAAAGGTGCTGGTTTCGAATTAGGTATTGCAACAGGTCGTCCTTATACTGAGACTGTTGTGCCATTTGAAAATTTAGGATTGTTACCATATTTTGAGGCTGATTTTATTGCAACAGCAAGTGATGTTTTAGAAGCAGAGAATATGTATCCGCAAGCACGACCATTAGGAAAGCCGAATCCTTTTAGTTATATCGCAGCTTTATATGGTAATAATCGCGATAAATATGAATCTTATATCAATAAGCAAGATAACATTGTAAATAAAGATGACGTATTTATAGTAGGCGATTCGTTAGCTGACTTATTAAGTGCTCAAAAAATAGGTGCAACGTTTATTGGAACATTAACAGGTTTAAAAGGTAAGGATGCTGCAGGTGAGTTAGAAGCGCATCATGCCGACTATGTTATTAATCATTTAGGTGAACTTAGAGGTGTACTAGATAATTTGTAATTTGATTGTTGTTTGACAGCATAACTTGAAGTGAATGATTGAACCAAAGGTTTCATATTGAGTTACAATGAAATTAATAATGAAAAAATGCCAAGAAGCAATGGAAGTAATCCAATGTCTTCTTGGCATTTTGAATTTACATAAATTGTTTATGACTGTACCGTCAATTCAGTTGTGAAAATTTGATTGTATTCACCAACTTGTTTAAGTTCATCAATTATATTGTTTGAAACAGGTTGATCAACGGATAAAATCATTAGCGCATCTCCGCCCGCTTCAGTTCTACCTAAAGTCATAGATGCAATGTTGATATTGTATTTACCTAACAATGCGCCAGTTTTTCCTACCATACCTGGAGTATCATTATGATATGACACAATTTGATATTGATTTGGCTTTAAGTCTACAGAAAAATTATTAATTCTAACAATTCTTGGACCGAAACCTGTAAAGACAGAAGCGCCAACTTTAACGGAATCGCTATCGTTTGATAGTTCTACCTCTAAGTAGTTACTAAAACCTGTCTCTGCTTTATTATTTTCAATATTTAATGTCACTTGTTGTTGATTTAACAACATTAGAGCATTGATAATATTGACTTCAGGACCAAGATCATCTTTTAAAATATGAGTAATAATTGTACGTGTTAATAAACTACTATCAATAGAGGCTAAGTCGCCACCGTACGTAATTTTAATAGAGCTTGGTGCATTGTACATTAATTGAATAGCTAATTCACCAACTGTTTGGCTTAAATTGATGAATGATTTTACAGTATCATCTATATTGCTTAAGTCCATTTTAGGTGCATTCACTGCATGCGTTACAGTACCATCAATTAAAATT
This sequence comes from Staphylococcus sp. MZ3, assembly GCF_018622755.1. Classification (NCBI taxonomy): domain Bacteria; kingdom Bacillati; phylum Bacillota; class Bacilli; order Caryophanales; family Staphylococcaceae; genus Staphylococcus; species Staphylococcus sp. MZ3. Next base: position 1,803,375 of record NZ_CP076026.1, on the reverse strand, counting down.
TCGATGATTTCATTTGAAACAGAAATTGCCACTTTTTCTTGAGCTTCGACTGTTGATGCACCCAAATGAGGTGTAACAATAATTTTATCATGTGCAACAAGAGGCGAATCAGTTGCAGGTTCATGTTCAAACACATCGATAGCTGCCCGACTAATTTGTCCTTCGTCTAATGCTTTTATTAGCGCCTTTTCATCAATAATACCACCACGTGCCACATTGATTATTTGCAAACTAGGTTTTGCTTTGGCAAAAAAGTCAGCATTAATTAAGCCTTTTGTTTTAGGTGTTAGTGGTGTATGTAATGTAACGAAATCAGAATGTTGGGCAATCTCATCAACTGTTGCCTTCGTAATACTTAAAGATTTTGCTTTTTCATCCGTTAAGTAAGGGTCAAAAGCTAGTATTTTCATTCCGAAACTTTGCGCACGTTTAGCAACACTTAAACCAATTCTACCAGCACCAATGACACCTAATGTTTTATGATAAAGCTCAGTACCTTTAAATGCATTTCGATTCCATTCTTTATTTGTAAGTGATTGGTGTGCTTGCGGAATATTTCGAGCCATTGATAATAACATTGCCAGTGAATGTTCAGTAGCTGAAATCGTATTACCATCTGGGGCATTAATAACTAAAATACCTTTTAATGTTGCAGCATCAATATTAATATTATCTACACCAACACCGGCGCGTGCGATTACTTTTAAAGAATCAGCAGCATTTATGATATTTTCAGTGACCGTAGTTTGACTACGAACGATTAAAGCATGGTATGAAGGTATAATTTTGATTAATGCTTCTTCGGACAAGCCAGTTTGAATATCTACATTAAATTGTTCGTGATCTAATAATGCTTTGATACCATCTTTTGATATGGGATCTGCAACGAGTACATTAAATTGCTTCATGAATAACCTCCATATATTTTGATATACCTTTACCGATATAGTTAACTTTACGGTGTTCAGTTAAAATAATTTCTAAAGCAGATACTACCGATAAAATATCGAAAGGACTAATTTTCCCCATATGACCAATTCTTAAAATTTGACCTTTAAGATGGCCTTGACCACCAGCAATTGTTATTTTAAAGCGATTTTTAAGTTCATCTTTGATTATTTTCACTTCATCATTTGTATTAGGTTTGAATGCTGTAACCGTTGGAGATGCATCTTTATCATTGACTAATAAAGTTAAATCTAATGCTTTTAAGGCGCTTCTTAATGCATTTCTAATTGCATAGTGTCGTGCTATTACGTGATTGAAACCTTCTGCTTTTACGGTTTCAACGTATGCATTTACACCTCTAAATAAAGACACATTTGGTGTGAACGGTGTAGAATTGTCAGCTTGTGACGAAATGTATTTATTTAAGTCTAGATAAAATTTTGGCGTAGTTACTTCTTTGAAACGTTCTTTTGCACGGTGGCTATAAGCTACAAAAGCTAATCCTGGAGGTAACATAATTGCTTTTTGACTACCAGAAACAAGTACATCAATTTTATCTTTGTTAATGTCAACATCAACAGCACCAATGCAACTTACGCCGTCAACTACAAAATAAATATTACTATTAAATTGATTGATGGCATTTCCTAACTCGTGAATAGGGTGTAGCACTGTCGTAGATGTTTCGCAATATTGACTAAATACTGCTTTCACTTCAACATTTAAAGTTGAAAGGAAATTGATGAAATCTTTGACATCTACAGCTTCTCCCCATGTTACGTCATAAATATGCACATTTTTGTAATAAGTTTGTGCAATTTGTTTAAATCGGTTACCAAAGGCACCTGAAACAATGACAACGAAGTGATCTTCAGGGTTTACAATGTTCAACATACTAGCCTCCAAGACGCTTGTACCGCTAGATGTTAAAATAAGTACATCATTTTGACTCCCAAATATTGGCTTTAGACCTTGAAATGCTTGTTGTGCGATGTCTTCAAAATCTTTAGAACGATGACCAACCATAGGTGCTTGAATTTCTCTCATAATGGCATCAGGTACAGGGGTTGGGCCAGGTGTTAATAACAACGGTTGATGATAATACATTTATATGCCTCCTATAAATAAGATTTCACTATTTTAGCAAATTTTCTGAAAATTTAAAAGCCTAAAAAAGTGATAACGCTATATTGTCGAACAAACGTTATCACTTAACGATTTTATTTGGCCTGAATGATGGGATAGATTTTTATGTCCACATTATTTCTTACAGCATTTGAAATCATGCAATTATTATCTGCAATTGTTATCAATTTTGGTAATCGCTTTTCTAATTGTGCTATTTGATCACTTGGAATTTGAATTTGAGGATGGTGCTCAATTTTTGACATACTGAATTTTCCGTTATTTAAACAAGCTGTTCCAATCGATTGTTGTTCAATTGAAATATCTGTGAACTTTGCACGTTCAAGAGTAGCTGCTAATGAGATGATATAACATGATGAAGCGGCTGATACTAACAATTCATCGGGATTTGTTCCTATACCAACACCGCCTAAGGAAGCAGGTATAGAAATATTCTCTGAAAGTATGTCGCCTTGAACGTTTCCGACATTGTTACGACCACCTTGCCAAGAAGTTTGGACTTTAAAGTCATGTTGATGCAATTGCTTTAACCTCCAATATAATTGTGATAGTTTAATTTTAGAATAGTTTATCAAAGTTTAACAGAAAGGTGACTTATCAATGACTCTGAATAAACTGAAAGATGAATTACAAATTGTTTCGCATCGTGGATTGCCGAGTGATTTTCCTGAAAATACAATGGTCGGTTATCGAGAGGTAATGGGGCTCAATGTTGCTATGTTAGAAATAGATGTTCATTTGACCAAAGACCAACATTTTGTTGTGATACATGATGAAACAATTGATAGAACATCGGATGGTAAGGGGCGTATTGCTGATTACACATTATCGCAATTAAAATCATTTGATTTTGGTAGTTATAAAGATGTTGCTTTTAAGGGAGAACGAATACCCACGTTAGATGAAGTACTTTCATTATGCTTAAAGTATGATAAAAAGCTATTGATTGAATTGAAAAGTCCGAATTTATATCCAGAAATAGAATGTAAATTGCTGGCATATTTGGAAGAAAAGAAAGTCGATGCGACACAAGTAGTTATACAATCTTTTGATATCGAATGCATCGAAAAGTTAAACACATTGGGCAGTATATATGAATTAGGTGTGCTTTGTAGTAAACGTAATTATTGGTATAAAAAGCCAAACTTTTCAAGAATTGCTCAAATTGCTAGTTATGTTAATCCTAATTATGCATTAGTGACCAGAAAATTTGTTGATAAAGCACATCATCATCAATTACAGGTTATGCCATACACAGTTAATAAATTGAAAACTGGAGAAAAATTAAGACAAATGGGTGTAGATGGATTAATTACAGATAATCCGAAATTATTTATTAAGTGAGACGATGAATGGTAATTTGATAGAGGGATGAGGATTCGTATATCGCAATTGATAATTTTAAAAACTAATGATGAAATACTAAAGATAATTAAACAAATAAGACTTGTAAATTCTAAGTTGATTGTAAAATAGGGTAGCTCCATATAATCTTGAATCTATCATTTTTAAATTAATAAAAAAACACCCACAATTGTGGGTGTTTGTATTGAACGTATTATCTTGAGTAGTACTCAACGATTAATTGTTCGTTAATTTCAGCAGGTAATTCGCTACGTTCTGGTAAACGTATGAAAGTACCAGTTAAGCTGTCAGCATCAAAGTTTAAGTACTCAGGTACGAAATTGTTGATTTCAACTGATTCAACGATGATGTTTAATTTTTGAGATTTTTCACGAACTGAAATTGTTTGACCAGGTTTAACAGAATAAGATGGAATATCAACACGTTTACCATCTACTAAGATATGACCGTGGTTAACTAATTGACGTGCTTGACGACGAGTACGAGCTAAACCTAATGAATAAACAACAGCGTCTAAACGACTTGCTAATAAGATCATGAAGTTTTCACCGTGTACACCGAATTTTTTACCAGCGATGTCAAATGTGTTACGGAATTGTCTTTCAGTCATTCCATATAAGTAACGTAATTTTTGTTTTTCACGTAATTGTAAACCATATTCTGATAATTTTTTACGTTGGTTTGGACCATGTTGTCCTGGTGCGTAAGGACGTTTTTCTAATTCTTTACCAGTACCGCTTAAAGAGATACCTAAACGACGAGATTTTTTCCAGTTTGAACCTCTGAATCGAGCCATAATAAGACTCCTCCTTTAATTCTTTTTTGTTGTTATGAATAAACAAAAAAGAGTGTTGCATGCTTACTAAGATATATTGTTTTATGTGTCTTCACCTTATAGCGACAGTTACGTGACACGTCCGCATTGGGAACAACATAGCGCTCAATAATATACAACTGCTACTTTCGTTAATTCACACAAAGATTATTGTAACATTTTCCTGCTAACTGTCAACACTTTATTGAAAATGCTGATGTCCTTTTATGCGAGTTGCTTTTCAATAATTTTAACAATTGCTTCAAGATGTTCTTTGTCATTGTCATCAAATCGATCCGTTATAGGGGCATCGATATCTAAGACGCCGATAATTTTATCATCTTTGAAAATTGGAACGACAATCTCAGACTTACTATTAGCATCACAAGCGATATGTCCTTCGAATTGATGAACATCAGCTACAATTTGTGTACGACGTTCTGAAACGGCTGTACCACATACACCTTTTCCAATTGGAATGTGGACACAAGCGGGGTGTCCTTGGAAAGGTCCAAGTATAAGTTCATTTTGTTCCAATAAGTAAAAGCCGACCCAATTAATTTGATCTAGATTATCATTTAATAAGGCAGACATGTTACTTAAAATAGCAATCATGTGATGTTCATCTTCAATAAGGCTTGCTGCTTGTTTCTTTAATAATGTGTAGTTTGTTGGGTTAATTGTTGTCATATTTAAAACCTCTTATTTTCATAGATTTTATAATAGTATAGAATTTCGAAAATATTATGGCAATAAATTCATTTTATAATTTATCCTTAAGCAAAATTACGTTATAATAGTAATGATAAATTAGGAGGAGAAGCATATGGTGTTATATATCATTTTGGCAATAATTGTGATTATATTGATTGCTGTAGGTGTATTATTCTATTTACGTTCAAATAAACGACAAATTATTGAAAAAGCAATCGAACGTAAAAATGAAATTGAGACGTTACCTTTTGATCAAAACCTTGCACAATTATCTAAGTTGAATTTAAAAGGTGAAACAAAAACGAAATACGATGCAATGAAAAAGGACAACGTAGAAAGTACAAATAAGTATCTAGCTCCTGTGGAAGAAAAAATCCATAATGCTGAGGCTTTATTAGATAAATTTAGTTTCAACGCATCTCAAAGTGAAATTGATGATGCAAATGAGTTGATGGATAGTTACGAACAAAGCTATCAGCAACAATTAGAAGATGTAAATGAAATTATTGCGTTATACAAAGATAATGATGAATTATATGACAAATGTAAGGTTGATTATCGTGAAATGAAACGTGATGTTTTAGCAAATCGTCATCAATTTGGTGAGGCAGCAAGTCTACTTGAAACTGAAATTGAAAAATTTGAGCCAAGGTTAGAGCAATATGAAGTACTAAAAGCTGATGGTAATTATGTACAAGCGCACAACCATATAGCTGCCTTGAATGAACAAATGAAACAGCTAAGATCTTATATGGAAGAAATACCAGAATTAATTAGAGAAACTCAAAAAGAATTACCTGGTCAATTCCAAGATTTAAAATATGGTTGCCGTGATCTTAAAGTTGAAGGGTATGATCTGGATCACGTGAAAGTAGACAGTACATTACAAAGCTTAAAAACAGAGCTTAGTTTCGTTGAACCATTAATTAGCCGCTTAGAATTAGAAGAAGCTAATGATAAACTAGCTAATATCAATGATAAGTTAGATGACATGTATGATTTAATTGAACATGAAGTTAAAGCTAAAAATGATGTCGAAGAAACAAAAGATATCATTACGGATAACTTATTCAAAGCTAAAGACATGAATTATACATTGCAAACAGAAATTGAATATGTACGTGAAAACTACTATATAAATGAATCTGATGCTCAAAGTGTTCGTCAATTTGAAAATGAAATTCAAAGTTTAATTTCTGTATATGATGATATTTTAAAAGAAATGTCTAAATCTGCTGTACGATATAGCGAGGTTCAGGATAATTTACAATATTTAGAAGATCATGTCACAGTTATTAATGACAAACAAGAAAAGCTACAAAATCATCTGATTCAATTGCGTGAAGATGAAGCAGAAGCAGAAGACAATCTGCTACGAGTACAATCGAAGAAAGAAGAAGTGTATCGTCGATTACTTGCTTCTAACTTAACAAGCGTTCCTGAAAGGTTTATCATCATGAAAAATGAAATTGATCATGAAGTTCGTGATGTTAACGAACAATTTAGTGAACGTCCAATACACGTTAAACAGTTAAAAGATAAAGTGTCTAAAATTGTGATTCAAATGAATACATTTGAAGATGAAGCAAATGATGTTCTTGTTAATGCTGTTTATGCAGAGAAATTAATTCAATATGGAAATAGATATCGTAAGGACTATAGCAATGTTGATAAGAGCTTAAATGAAGCTGAACGATTATTTAAAAATAATCGCTATAAGCGTGCGATTGAAATTGCAGAGCAAGCTCTTGAAAGTGTTGAGCCAGGTGTCACTAAACATATTGAAGAAGAAGTTATTAAGCAATAGAAACTAGTATGTAGTTATACTTAAATAATATGAGCACTCTGTCAAATTGGACTGATGAGTTTAATAATTGAAGTTAGCCAACGATACGTTGTCTAGCTTCTTTTTTATATGGATAAATGAAAGGGACAATAAATATAAATAGCAATTGTTTAAAGATAAACGTAATCAAATGTGTTGTTTTAATTAATATAAGTAGTGAAAAAAGCATAATCACACAGCTGTTTAAATAGAGTGAAATAGTCTAATTCTTATTTAATAAGTAGAAATAAGATTATTTTGCGCTATAACCTTTATTTTTTGTCGGATAATAGTATAATGCTTGAGTAAAACAATTTTAACGATTGATGATTAATGAAAGAGAAGTGTTTATTTTGATATATCTAGATAATGCGGCAACGACGAAAGCATTTGAAGAAGTGTTAGATACTTATTTAAAAGTAAATCAATCAATGTATTATAATCCGAATAGTCCGCATAAAGCTGGTTTGCAGGCAAATCAATTACTACAACAAGCAAAAGCCCAAATTAATGCAATGATTAATTCAAAAACAAATTATGATGTTGTATTCACTAGTGGTGCAACTGAATCCAATAATCTTGCTTTAAAAGGTATTGCCTATCGTAAATTTGATACAGCGAAGGAAATAATTACATCCGTGTTAGAGCATCCGTCCGTATTAGAGGTTGTAAGATATTTGGAAGCACACGAAGGATTTAAAGTTAAATATGTTGATGTAAAGAAAGATGGCAGTATTAACTTAGAACACTTCAAAGAATTAATGTCAGACAAAGTCGGTTTAGTAACATGTATGTATGTAAATAATGTAACTGGACAAATACAGCCTATTCCACAAATGGCTAAAGTTATAAAAAATTATCCTAAGGCACATTTTCATGTAGATGCGGTTCAAGCATTCGGCAAAATTTCAATGGATCTCAATAACGTAGATAGTATTAGTTTAAGTGGACATAAGTTTAATGGTTTAAAAGGTCAAGGCGTCTTACTTGTAAATCACATTCAAAATGTTGAACCTACTGTCCATGGTGGTGGTCAAGAATATGGCGTTAGAAGTGGAACAGTTAATTTGCCAAATGATATTGCAATGGTTAAAGCGATGAAGATAGCTAATGAAAACTTTGAAGCATTGAATGCATTTGTTACTGAGTTAAATAATGACGTCCGTCAATTTTTAAATAAATATCATGGAGTTTATATTAATTCTTCAACTTCAGGTTCACCATTCGTTTTAAATATTAGTTTTCCTGGCGTAAAAGGTGAAGTATTAGTTAATGCTTTTTCAAAATATGACATTATGATATCTACGACGAGTGCTTGTTCATCTAAACGTAATAAATTAAATGAAGTATTGGCTGCAATGGGATTATCAGACAAATCTATTGAAGGTAGTATAAGATTATCATTTGGGGCTACTACAACTAAAGAAGATATAGCAAGGTTTAAAGAAATATTTATCATCATTTATGAGGAAATTAAGGAGTTGCTAAAATAATGAAGTATGATCACTTGCTTGTTAGATACGGGGAGTTAACATTAAAGGGTTCAAATAGAAAAAAATTTGTAAATCAATTAAGAAATAATGTAAATAAGTCATTAAAAGGACTTGATGGGTTTGTCGTTAAAGGCAAACGAGATCGTATGTACATTGAACTTGAAGACCATGCAGATATAAATGAAATAACATATCGATTATCAAAAATTTTCGGTATTAAATCTATTAGTCCAGTATTAAAAGTAGAAAAAACATTAGAGGCAATGAGTGCAGCGGCAATTAAATTTGCGCAGCAATTTGAAGAAAACAGCACATTTAAAATTGATGTGAAGCGTGCCGATAAAAATTTCCCAATGGATACGTATGAATTACAATGTGAATTGGGTGGTACCGTATTGAAACAAATTGAAAATGTTTCTGTTAATGTCAAACGTCCAGATCATGAAATTCGAGTGGAAGTTAGATTAGATGCAATTTATATGTATGAAGAAGTTGTACCGGGTTCAGGCGGATTACCAGTTGGTACTGGTGGTAAGACGTTACTAATGCTTTCAGGCGGTATAGACTCACCAGTTGCTGGGATGGAAGTGATGAGACGTGGCGTAACAATTGAAGCGATTCATTTCCATAGTCCACCATTTACAAGTGATCAAGCAAAAGAAAAAGTTATTGAATTGACACGTATTTTAGCTGAACGTGTTGGACCAATTAAATTGCATATTGTACCATTTACAGAATTGCAAAAACAGGTAAATAAAGTTGTACATCCAAGATATACAATGACTTCAACGAGACGTATGATGATGCGTGTTGCTGATAAATTAGTACATCAAATAGGGGCTTTAGCTATTGTAAATGGTGAAAACCTAGGGCAAGTAGCAAGTCAAACACTTCATAGCATGTATGCAATTAATAATGTAACTTCTACTCCTGTATTACGTCCTTTATTAACTTACGATAAAGAAGAAATTATTATTAAATCGAAAGAAATTGGTACATTTGAAACATCTATTCAACCATTTGAAGATTGTTGTACAATTTTCACCCCTAAAAATCCAGTAACCGAACCAAACTTTGATAAGGTAGTCCAATATGAAAGTGTCTTTGATTTTGAAGAGATGATTAATCGTGCTGTTGAAAATATTGAAACACTTGAAATAACTAGTGATTATAAAACTATTAAAGAACAGCAAACAAACCAATTAATAAACGACTTTTTATAAATAAAATCCTAGAGTAAATTTAAACATAAGGGGATGTTAAACTATGGATTTGAACTTAACGATGATTATAATCATAATTTTATTTGGTTTTATCGCGGCGTTTATAGATTCGGTTGTAGGGGGTGGCGGTTTAATTTCTACGCCAGCATTATTAGCAATCGGTCTACCACCATCTGTGGCTTTAGGTACAAATAAATTGGCAAGTTCATTTGGTTCTTTAACTAGTACGATAAAGTTTATAAGGTCCGGTAAAGTGGACTTATTTGTTGTTGCCAAATTATTTGGTTTTGTATTTTTGGCATCTGCATGTGGCGCATATATTGCAACGATGGTTCCGTCACAAATATTGAAACCTCTAATCATTATTGCACTTTCGTCGGTGTTTATATTCACATTACTTAAAAAAGATTGGGGCAATACACGTACGTTTACTCAATTTACATTTAAGAAAGCCATAATGTTTGCAGCACTTTTTATATTAATCGGCTTTTATGATGGATTTGTAGGTGGGGGAACAGGTTCATTTATGCTTTTTGTATTGTTAGTCTTTGGTTTTGATTTTTTAAGTGCAGCAGGAAATGCTAAAGTTTTGAACTTTGCTTCTAATATAGGTGCGCTTGTATTATTTATGGTATTAGGACAAGTAGATTATGTAATAGGTTTAATTATGGCTATAAGTATGATTGCTGGGTCATATGCTGGGGCTCATTTTGCTATTAAACAAGGTGTTGGTTATGTAAAAGTATTATTTATTATTATTACTGCTATTTTAATTTTAAAAAATGCTTTTGATTATATTCAACAATTTGTATAAAATTAAATTTGCTTTTGATTAAAGCATGAAAATTGTAATCAAACCATAAATTGTCGTATGATGTAGTTAGAATTTTAAAATGCAGGAGGTCAAGTATATGACTGAAATAACATTCAAAGGTGGACCAATCCACTTAAAAGGTCAACAAATTAATGAAGGTGATTTTGCACCTGATTTTACAGTGTTAGATAATGACTTAAATCAAGTAACATTAGCAGATTATGCTGGTAAAAAGAAATTAATTAGTGTGGTACCATCAATTGATACAGGTGTTTGTGATCAGCAGACTCGCAAATTCAACTCTGATGCTTCTAAAGAAGAGGGGATTGTGCTTACAATTTCAGCAGACTTACCATTCGCACAAAAAAGATGGTGCGCTTCAGCAGGTTTAGACAATGTCATTACATTAAGTGACCACCGTGACTTATCATTTGGTGAAAACTATGGCGTTGTTATGGAAGAACTTCGCTTATTAGCTCGTGCAGTATTTGTATTAGATGCAGATAATAAAGTTGTTTATAAAGAAATCGTTAGTGAAGGTACTGATTTCCCAGATTTTGATGCTGCTTTAGCTGCATACAAAAATATTTAATCATTAAAGAGATAAATCTTAAAATGTATACATCGTGTCCATCGTTGTCAACAGCATTAAAATAGAATTGTTTTCTATGATTGCTAAGACCTATGGGCACTTTTTATTGGAGAGGGACGAATATGGCAGAACAACAAACAATTATGGAACGCTTGTTTCATACATTAGATGAAAAAGCTAAAACATTAAATAATGAAAATGGCCAAAGTTTTATTGAAAATCTTGGGCTAGCAATGGAACAAGTATATACCAATGAAAGAGGATTGTTAGAACAATCGACGTTACAAGATCGACGTAAAGCATTCCAATTTGCATATTTAAGTTTAATGCAGGAAGAAAAGATACAAGCAAATCATCAAATTACACCAGATTCAATTGGATTGATACTAGGATTTTTAGTTGAGCGTTTTATGAACAACCAAGAAGAATTACATATTGTTGATATTGCAAGTGGTGCCGGTCATTTAAGTGCTACTGTAAAAGAAGTGTTACCTGAAATTGCGGTTATGCATCATTTAATTGAAGTTGATCCAGTTTTATCACGTGTTAGTGTACATTTAGCAAACTTCTTAGAAATTCCTTTCGATGTGTATCCTCAAGATGCCATCATGCCACTACCATTAGAAGAAGCAGATATCGTTATTGGTGATTTTCCAGTAGGCTATTATCCAATTGATGAAAGAAGTAAGGAGTTTAAGCTAGGTTTTGAAGAAGGACATAGTTATTCACATTATTTATTAATAGAACAAGCAATAAATGCATTAAAAGATGCTGGATATGCCTTTCTAGTGGTACCAAGTAATATTTTTACAGGTGAACATGTAAAACAGCTTGAAAAATATATTGCAACAGAGACAGAGATGCAAGCATTTTTAAATTTACCACCAACTTTATTTAAAAATGAAAAAGCGCGAAAATCTATATTAATTTTACAAAAGAAAAAATCGGGTGAAACAAAGCCAGTTGAAGTATTATTGGCAAATATTCCTGATTTCAAAATTCCTTCACAATTTCAAGGATTTATGACAGAGTTAAATCAGTGGATGGACACAAATCGTCCTAAAAAATAATCTGTAATAGTATAGTCATAAAACTGTATGAATGATAAAATGAAAAATGAAATAGTATAAAAAGCAAACGATGGAGGATCATTACTTATGTCAAAATTAATCTTGGCTATCAATGCTGGTAGTTCATCATTAAAATTTCAATTAATTAGAATGCCTGAAGAGGAATTAGTAACAAAAGGTTTAGTAGAAAGAATCGGATTGAAGGATTCAATTTTTACAATTGAAGTCAACGGGGAAAAAGTTAAAACAGTACAAGATATCAAGGATCACGTTGAGGCAGTTGATATCATGTTGGATGCTTTTAAAGCGCACAATATTATTAATGATATTAACGATATCGATGGAACAGGTCACCGTGTTGTACATGGTGGTGAAAAATTCCCTGAATCAGTAGCTATTACTGATGAGGTTGAAAAGGAAATTGAAGAATTAAGCGAATTAGCACCGCTTCACAACCCAGCTAACTTGATGGGTATTCGTGCTTTCCGTAAATTATTACCAAATATCCCTCATGTGGCAATTTTTGATACAGCATTCCATCAAACAATGCCTGAAAAAGCATATCTATATAGCTTGCCATATCATTATTATAAAGATTATGGCATTCGTAAGTATGGTTTCCATGGTACAAGCCATAAATTTGTATCACAAAGAGCGGCAGAAATGTTAGATAAGCCAATTGAAGATTTACGTATTATTTCATGTCACATTGGTAATGGAGCATCAATTGCAGCTATCGATGGCGGTAAATCTATTGATACATCAATGGGCTTCACACCACTTGCTGGTGTAACAATGGGTACTCGTTCTGGTAATATTGACCCTGCTTTAATTCCATTTATTATGGAAAAAACAGGTAAAACTGCTGAACAAGTATTGGAAATCTTAAACAAAGAATCAGGTTTATTAGGATTATCAGGTACATCTAGTGATTTACGTGACTTATCAGAAGAAGCTGAATCAGGTAAAGCACGTTCACAAATGGCTTTAGATGTATTTGCTTCTAAAATTCACAAATATATTGGATCGTATGCTGCGAGAATGCATGGTGTTGATGTTATCGTATTTACAGCAGGTATCGGTGAAAACTCAGTAGAAATTCGTGCGAAAGTTCTTGAAGGCTTAGAATTTATGGGTGTTTACTGGGATCCTAAGAAAAATGAAAACTTACTACGTGGTAAAGAAGGATTTATTAACTATCCTCATTCACCAGTTAAAGTTGTCGTTATTCCAACAGATGAAGAAAGTATGATTGCCCGTGATGTTATGACATTCGGTGGTTTAAAATAATTTTTTAATAAATATTAAGCGTCTATCTCCGCTACAATTATATGTGGGAGGTAGACGCTTTTTGTATTGTTTGAAAATTAACTAGTGTAATGTCTCTTTTCACGAATATCTTAAAGAATTAAGTAGTCGAAGAAGATTATGAAAACATTATTAAGTGAGTTTTATTTATAAACAATAAAAAACCAAGTGCAGAAAGTTGCACTTGGTTCATAATGATCAAGTAGTTATCTAATGATCATCTATATTTAATTTTGATATTTTTCACGTAATTGAGTTGTTGCAACTTGTGGTTGGAAGTCTGCTGGTAACTCTTCAGTACGAACAACTAACACGTCACATGGCGCATGACGAACGATAGATTCTGATACAGAACCAACAATAAATCTTTCCACGGCATTTAAGCCTGATGTACCACTCATAATCAAGTCTGCATTAATTTCATGTGCAAGCTTTTTAGGAATGATAGATTTAGGAGAGCCAAACTCTAGACGCGTTTCTACATCTTTAACACCAGCGTTAGTAGCTACTTCTTTATAACCATTTAATAATTCTTCTGCAAAATGCTTAGATTTTTCAGTAAATTGAGCATCATAAACTTCATAAGAAGAATACGTTCTTGAATCAATTACATTCACAATTGTTAACTTCGCATCGTTACGTTTAGCAACACCAACTGCTCTGTTAAATGCCCATTCCGCTTCATGTGAACCGTCAACTGCGATTAAAATATTTTTGTAAGTAATCATAGTAAGTGCCTCCTTGTTCTTTCTTAATTATATTTTACCACAATTTTCGGAAAAGTCAGTGTAATAACCTTTACAATTTTGTGGATTTTTGATTGCGCTTTCAAAATGTTCGCGTTAAGATGATTATGGAGGTGGATGGTATGAAAATTGGTATACCAAGGGAGATTAAAAATAATGAAAATCGTGTTGGTTTATCACCAAGTGGTGTGCACGCTTTAGTAGAAAGTGGGCATACTGTTTTAGTGGAAACAAATGCGGGTTCAGGATCGTTCTTTGAAGATGTAGATTACAAAGAAGCAGGTGCTGAGATTGTTGCTGAACAAGCAAAAGTTTGGGATGTGGATATGGTTATTAAAGTTAAAGAACCACTTGAATCTGAATATCCATATTTTAAAGAAGGGCTTGTATTATTCACTTATCTTCATTTAGCAAATGAAGAAAAATTAACACAAGCTTTGATAGATAGAAAAGTAATTAGTATTGCATATGAGACTGTGCAGTTACCAGACCGATCTTTACCATTGTTATCACCAATGAGTGAGGTAGCAGGAAGAATGTCAGCTCAAGTTGGCGCAGAGTTCCTACAAAAACTTAATGGTGGTATGGGAATTCTACTAGGTGGTGTCCCAGGAGTATCTAAGGGTAAAGTAACTATTATCGGTGGTGGTCAAGCAGGAACAAATGCAGCTAAAATTGCACTAGGACTAGGTGCAGATGTTACGATTTTAGATGTTAATCCAAAGCGTTTACAACAATTAGATGATTTATTCGGTGGACGTGTACATACAATTATGTCAAATCCGTTGAATATTGAGTTGTATGTTAAACAAAGTGATTTAGTAATAGGTGCAGTTTTAATTCCAGGTGCTAAAGCGCCAAGACTTGTAACAGAAGACATGATTAAACAAATGAAAAATGGGTCAGTTATTATTGACATTGCTATTGATCAAGGCGGTATTTTTGAAACAACTGATAAAATTACGACACATGATGATCCTACATATATTAAGCATGGTGTGGTTCATTATGCAGTTGCAAATATGCCAGGTGCAGTACCGCGTACTTCGACGTTAGCTTTAAATAATGCTACGCTACCTTATGCGCTCATGCTAGCTAATAAAGGGTATAGAGAAGCATTTAAATCAAATCAACCATTATCATTAGGTTTAAATACTTACAAAGGTCACGTAACCAATAAAGGCGTTGCAGAGGCATTTGAAATGGAATATAAATCTGTAGAAGAAGCATTACAATTATAATTTGAATTTAATGAAAAGGGAATGGATTACAGCGTACTAAAGAATGACGTTATCATCTCCTTGGTTATTAAAATTAAATAATGATAAATTAAAGCTAGAAACAATGCAAAGAAATCATCGAACATGAATGATATTGATTTGATTCATTACATGTTACTGATGAACATACCTGCATATGTGTTTCTAGCTTGTTTGTTACATATTGCATTTAGACTTGGACAAAAATTTATGTCCTAGGCGCTACAATGTTATATTGGCAGTGTTTGACTGAATGAGAATGCGCTTGTAACAAGCTTTTCATTTTTATCCCACTCCTTATTTTTCGTAATGTGTTAATACTTCATATCCTTCATTAGTGACAAGTATGTCATCTTCAATTCTTACACCTGCAACACCTGGTACATAAATACCTGGTTCGATTGTAATAACCATGCCAGCTTCTAACAAATTAGAATTAGTACTTGAAACATCTTGATATTCATGTTCTTGTAATCCTAGGCCATGACCTAAGCGATGAGGGAAATATTCACCATAACCTTTTTCTGAAATAATATTTCTAGCGATATGATCGATATCTTTTAAAGGTATTCCAGGTTTAATTGCTTGGATTGCAGATGTTTCTGCTTCTAATACAATATTATAAATTTCTTGTGCTTCTTTGCTAGGTTCACCAAATTTAATGGTACGTGTCATATCGCTACAATAATGCTCATAAATTACACCTAAATCAAATAGTACATATTCATTGCTTTTTAATCTGCGATTTCCTGGTGTGCCATGAGGTGATGCGGCATGATCTCCAAATAAAACCATCGTATCAAAACTCATTTCATTGACGCCATATTGTTTGATAGTTTGCTCAATATGGTTGACTACTTCACGTTCAGTCACACCTTCTTTTAAATAAGAAACACCTATTTCGATACACTTATCTGCTAACTCAGCAGCTTTACGTATTTTGCTAATTTCATCTTCGGATTTAATATTTCTCAATTGTTTGATTGTTAAATCAACATCTCCGAATGAATTGACATTGAAACCAGAGGTTAATTGTTTTTGGCGTGCTACTGTTAAGTGCTCGCTTTCAATTAGTAATTTATTGATTGTTTGAGGATAAAGTGAGAAAGGGTTTTCAGTGTCTAAATATCCAACGATTTCACCTGTGAAAGGTGATGCTTTGACTTCTTCGACTTCCATTTTTGGACAAAATAGTACTTGTTTACCATCTTTCTTAATCAATAATGCAAATAATCTTTCATGGGGTTCGCTACGGTATCCAGTAAAATAATATACATTCAACGGTGTTGTAATCCATGCTGCATCAGCTTGTTGATTGTTCAGTTCGTCTATTATTTTTGATATTTTTGTCATTTTATAAACACTCCTCAACATAATATTACTTCCATTTTATGCCAATTATTATTAGATTTCAAAATCGAGCTAATACATTAACTAGATTTTCAATTTTTAAAATTTGAGAATTTGTTATAATTAAGTGGCAAAAGGGTACTAAATTTATATAGCAATTGATAGGAGGATGCTCAAATGAAGTTATCATTTCATGGTCAATCAACGATTTATTTAGAAGGGAACAACAAAAAGGTTATCGTAGATCCGTTTATTTCAAATAACCCTAAGTGTGATTTGAATATTGAAACAGTGCAGGTAGACTATATCGTTTTAACGCACGGTCATTTTGATCATTTTGGTGATGTTGTGGAACTAGCAAAGAAAACAGGAGCAACAGTAATTGGAAGTGCAGAAATGGCTGACTATCTTTCTTCATATCACGGTGTTGAAAATGTTCATGGTATGAATATTGGTGGTAAAGCAAACTTTGATTTCGGAAGCGTTAAATTTGTTCAAGCATTTCATAGTTCAAGTTTTACACATGAAAATGGTATTCCAGTTTATTTAGGTATGCCAATGGGTATCGTGTTTGAAGTTGAAGGAAAAACAATTTATCATACTGGTGATACAGGTCTGTTTAGTGATATGTCACTTATTGCGAAACGTCATCCAGTTGATGTATGTTTTGTACCAATTGGAGATAATTTTACGATGGGTATTGATGATGCAAGTTATGCTATTAATGAATTTATTAAACCAAAAATTTCTGTACCGATTCATTATGATACATTCCCATTAATCGAACAAGATCCACAACAATTTAAAGATGCTGTTAATGTAGGGGACGTGCAAATTTTAAAACCAGGTGAATCTGTTCAGTTTTAAATAGAATATAGATTTTACACTAAAAAACACCTCGCTAATCTATGTGGAAGTTATCGTCTGCATTTTTTTAGTGGGTGTTTTTATATTCTACTGATTCAGTTACGACGTGGACGGGGGACATCAGTGGTTCTTTATCATTTCTGACCTACTCTCGTAATTTTAGTTTTATACAATTAGACATTGATTATAAATTTACTACGATATAAAAAATCCAGAACCACAGTCATAATCATTTCTTGTGTTTACTCAGTCGTTTGAGACTGCATCATGATTGAAAGATTATTTGTGATTCTGGATAAAAATTTTATTTAACGATTAATACAGGGATAGTCGCACGTTTTGCTACTTTGTGGCTGACACTTCCAAGTACAAATTTCTTTTTGTCTTCTGCTTTACGGTTACTTAAAACAACAATTTCGTATTTACCGCTATTAGCATGTTTTAATAGTTCTTCTTTTGCATTACCACGAACAATTATTTGGTCATAATCAATACCATAATCTTCTAAAGCTTTGCGTGTTTTTTCCAATCGCTTGCTTCGTTCTTCAGTAAGTTTGTTTAAATGAACACCTGCTTTAATTGATGCTTGAGCATCTTGTTCGCTGATTGCGTTTAAAACTGTTACGACTGTACCTTCGCCAGCTAATTTAGACACTTCTTTTAGTGCTTTTTCATTTTTTAACTGAGTGTCTACACCAAGTAATATATTTTTATACATTAGTACATCCCTCCTCACTTACATTCTAATAAATAATAATGGATTTTTCCATTTAAAATTAAAGATTTTGTGATCTTTGTGTTTGTTGTATATTTTCAAAAAATAAAATAGGTGAAACGATCATTATTTCATTTCACTTCAATGCTTTTTATCCAAAATAAAGTTATAATGTAGTTAATACTGTTCGAAAAGAAGAGGTAAAGAATGACAAAACATGAACAAATTTTAGATTATATTGAATCGTTATCTATAGGCTCTAAAATTTCGGTGCGTAAAATCGCTAAATTTTTAAACGTATCTGAAGGGACAGCATATCGTGCAATTAAAGATGCTGATAAAATGGGCATGGTCGCAACGATAGATCGTGTTGGGACGGTTCGAATCGAAAAACGTAATCGTAATGAAATTGAACATTTAACTTTTAATGAAATTGTCAATATTATTGATGGCCAAGTGTTAGGTGGCAACAAAGGTATCACTAAGATGGTATCTAAATTTGCAATTGGAGCAATGGAACTCAAAGATATTTTAAAGTATATTGGTCCAAAGACATTATTGATTGTCGGAAATCGTGAAGATGTGCAGATTGAAGCTTTAAAAAGAGGTACGGCTATATTAATTACTGGTGGATTTAAGCCATCTAATAAAGTTATTAATTTTGCGAATGAACATGATTTACCTGTTCTATCATCAAGTTATGATACATTTCTAGTTGCAAATATTATCAACAAAGCACTTTTTAATCAGAAAATACGAAAAGATATCTTAATAGTTCAAGATATAATGACGCCATTAGATGATTTATCTGTGCTGTTTGATACGATGAAAATAGCAGATTATAAGCGTATGGCGAATCGAACTGGCCATACAAGATTTCCGGTAGTCAATGAGTCTTATAAATTAGTAGGTATTGTAACAAGTCGAGAGATGATTAATACAAAGGACGACGACGAAATAGATAAAGTGATGACGCGAAATCCTATTTATGTAAATGCTATGAGTACAGTAGCAAGTTGTGCGCATATGATGATTTGGGAAGGTATTGAATTGATTCCTGTCGTTTCGAGTAATAAAAAGACAGTGGGTGTGATTAATAGACAAGATGTTTTAAAGTCTATGCAACTTTTAGGAAGACAGCCTCAGATGGGTGAAACAATTAACGATCAAATCGCCAAATATATAACAATGAATCAAGATGGAATTACAGTAGAAGTTTCACCACTTTTAATCAATCATTACGGAACAGTAAGTAAAGCGGCATTTGTAAGTATTATAGAAGAAACAATACAATATGAAATGCGTAAATTTAAAAAAGGTAATGTCATGATAGAGAACTTAAATATCGTGTATATTAAAACAGTACCTATTGAATCACATATAACAGTGCGCTTTGGCATACTAGACGTCGGAAGAAACTTCGCCAAAATAGAAGTGAACATGCATAGTCAAAACGACAAAGTAGCGAGCGCTCTCGTGATATGCCAAATGTTTGACGAAGTATAGGAACTTAGCAGAGAAAATAGGCATAAGATAGATTTCGCACAAACGTTGGGGCCCAACTTGAACATTATAGTAAGCTGACATTACGTCAGCTTCTATGTTGGGGCCCCACCCCAACTTGCATGGTCTGTAGAATTTCTTTTCGAAATTCTCTGTGTTGGGGCCCCTGAATTAAATAAAGCTTGTTATTTGTGCATTTTTATTTGGTCAACTGTTGCTAATATAATATTGCTTGATGTCCTATAATCGTTATGAACTAAATAGTATGAAAATATATATATCTAAATAATTAAAACGGGCAAATAGTTTAATATGGTAGTAACAATTTTTATAATTTAGATATTTTGATATAGACTAATGCTTAAATTAAGCAACTTTTCTAAAAAAGGGAGTATGAAAATGATTAGTACTTTGAATGAAATTATGAAATGTATCGAAGACAACGATACAATTATTATACACAGACATGTTAGACCAGATCCTGATGCATATGGTTCACAACTTGGTTTAAAATACTATATTCAGCAGAAATTTCCGCAAAAGCAAGTATTTGCAGTGGGTGAAGCGGAATCATCATTAAGTTTTATTGGAGAGTTAGATAACATTGATGATAAAACATATCAAGATGCGCTTGTAATTGTATGTGATACTGCCAATGCTCCACGAATTGACGATGAACGTTATAGTACAGGTCGTAAACTTATTAAAATAGATCATCATCCTGCAGTTGATCAGTATGGTGATATTAATTTAGTTAATACGAACGCGTCATCTACAAGTGAAATCATTTACGATTTAATCTCACATTTTAATGATGAAGCAATTGTTAATAAAGATATCGCGAGCGTTTTATATCTTGGTATCGTCGGTGATACTGGGCGATTCCTTTTTAACAATACCTCAGAACATACTATGGAAATTGCTGGAAAGTTAATTGGGCATGATATTGATCATAATGCGCTTTTAAATAAAATGATGGAGAAGGACCCAAAAATGTTGCCGTTTCAAGGTTATGTTTTACAACATTTCGAACTTATGGATGATGGATTCTGCCAAGTTAAAATAACTGAAGATGTATTGGAGCAATTCGGTATTCAGCCAAATGAAGCATCTCAGTTTGTTAATACAATTGCTGACATCAAAGGCTTGAAAATATGGGTATTTGCAGTCGATGAAGGTAATGAAATCAGATGTCGATTACGTTCTAAAGGGCAATTGATTATTAATGATATTGCGCAAGATTTTGGTGGCGGTGGTCATCCGAATGCGTCAGGAGTTTCAGTGGACAGCTGGGATGAATTTGAGCAACTTGCTACAGCTTTACGCACAAAACTTAACTAATAGAAAGGGGCCATTCAATCATGGTGGCATATTTAAATATTCATACGGCTTATGATTTGTTAAATTCAAGCTTAAAAATAGAAGATGCCGTAAGACTTGCTGTGTCTGAAAATGTTGATGCACTTGCCATAACTGACACCAATGTATTGTATGGTTTTCCTAAATTTTATGATGCATGTATAGCAAATAACATTAAACCGATTTTTGGTATGACAATATATGTGACAAATGGATTAAATACAGTCGAAACAGTTGTTCTAGCTAAAAATAATGATGGATTAAAAGATTTGTATCAACTATCATCGGAAATAAAAATGAATGCATTAGAACATGTGTCGTTTGAATTATTAAAACGATTTTCTAACAATATGATTATCATTTTTAAAAAAGTCGGTGATCAACATCGTGATATTGTACAAGTGTTTGAAACCCATAATGACACATATATGGACCACCTTAGTATTTCGATTCAAGGTAGAAAACATGTTTGGATTCAAAATGTTTGTTACCAAACACGTCAAGATGCCGATACGATTTCTGCATTAGCAGCTATTAGAGACAATACAAAATTAGACTTAATTCATGATCAAGAAGATTTTGGTGCACATTTTTTAACTGAAAAGGAAATTAATCAATTAGATATTAACCAAGAATATTTAACGCAGGTTGATGTTATAGCTCAAAAGTGTGATGCAGAATTAAAATATCATCAATCTCTACTTCCTCAATATGAGACACCTAATGATGAATCAGCTAAAAAATATTTGTGGCGTGTCTTAGTTACACAATTGAAAAAATTAGAACTTAATTATGACGTCTATTTAGAGCGATTGAAATATGAGTATAAAGTTATTACTAATATGGGTTTTGAAGATTATTTCTTAATAGTAAGTGATTTAATCCATTATGCGAAAACGAATGATGTGATGGTAGGTCCTGGTCGTGGTTCTTCAGCTGGCTCACTGGTCAGTTATTTATTGGGAATTACAACGATTGATCCTATTAAATTCAATCTATTATTTGAACGTTTTTTAAACCCAGAACGTGTAACAATGCCTGATATTGATATTGACTTTGAAGATACACGCCGAGAAAGGGTCATTCAGTACGTCCAAGAAAAATATGGCGAGCTACATGTATCTGGAATTGTGACTTTCGGTCATCTGCTTGCAAGAGCAGTTGCTAGAGATGTTGGAAGAATTATGGGGTTTGATGAAGTTACATTAAATGAAATTTCAAGTTTAATCCCACATAAATTAGGAATTACACTTGATGAAGCATATCAAATTGACGATTTTAAAAAGTTTGTACATCGAAACCATCGACATGAACGCTGGTTCAGTATTTGTAAAAAGTTAGAAGGTTTACCAAGACATACATCTACACATGCGGCAGGAATTATTATTAATGACCATCCATTATATGAATATGCCCCTTTAACGAAAGGGGATACAGGATTATTAACGCAATGGACAATGACTGAAGCCGAACGTATTGGGTTATTAAAAATAGATTTTCTAGGTTTGAGAAACTTATCGATTATTCATCAAATCTTAACACAAGTCAAAAAAGATTTAGGTATTAATATTGATATCGAAAAGATTCCGTTCGATGATCAAAAAGTGTTTGAATTGTTGTCGCAAGGAGATACGACTGGCATATTCCAATTAGAGTCTGACGGTGTAAGAAGTGTATTAAAAAAATTAAAGCCGGAACACTTTGAAGATATTGTGGCTGTAACTTCTTTGTATAGACCAGGTCCAATGGAAGAAATTCCAACTTACATTACAAGAAGACATGATCCAAGCAAAGTTCAATATTTACATCCGCATTTAGAACCGATATTAAAAAATACTTACGGTGTTATTATTTATCAAGAGCAAATTATGCAAATAGCGAGCACATTTGCAAACTTCAGTTATGGTGAAGCGGATATTTTAAGAAGAGCAATGAGTAAAAAAAATAGAGCTGTTCTTGAAAGTGAGCGTCAACATTTTATAGAAGGTGCAAAGCAAAATGGTTATCACGAAGACATTAGTAAGCAAATATTTGATTTGATTCTGAAATTTGCTGATTATGGTTTTCCTAGAGCACATGCTGTCAGCTATTCTAAAATTGCATACATTATGAGCTTTTTAAAAGTCCATTATCCAAATTATTTTTACGCAAATATTTTAAGTAATGTTATTGGAAGTGAGAAGAAAACTGCTCAAATGATAGAAGAAGCAAAAAAACAAGGTATCACTATATTGCCACCGAACATTAACGAAAGTCATTGGTTTTATAAACCTTCCCAAGAAGGCATTTATTTATCAATTGGTACAATTAAAGGTGTTGGTTATCAAAGTGTGAAAGTGATTGTTGATGAACGTTATCAGAACGGCAAATATAAAGATTTCTTTGATTTTGCTAGACGTATACCGAAGAGAGTCAAAACGAGAAAGTTACTTGAAGCACTGATTTTAGTGGGAGCGTTTGATGCTTTTGGTAAAACACGTTCAACGTTGTTGCAAGCTATTGATCAAGTGTTGGATGGCGATTTAAACATTGAACAAGATGGTTTTTTATTTGATATTTTAACGCCAAAACAGATGTATGAAGATAAAGAAGAATTGCCTGATGCACTTATTAGTCAGTACGAAAAAGAATATTTAGGATTTTATGTTTCGCAACACCCAGTAGATAAAAAGTTTGTTGCCAAACAATATTTAACGATATTTAAATTGAGTAACGCGCAGAATAATAAACCTATATTAGTACAGTTTGATAAAGTTAAACAAATTCGAACTAAAAATGGTCAAAATATGGCATTCGTCATATTAAATGATGGCATTGAAACTTTAGATGGTGTGATTTTCCCTAATCAGTTTAAAAAGTACGAAGAGTTGTTATCACATAATGACTTGTTTATAGTTAGCGGGAAATTTGACCATAGAAAGCAACAACGGCAACTAATTATAAATGAGATTCAAACATTAGCCACTTTTGAAGAACAAAAATTAGCATTTGCCAAACAAATTATAATTAGAAATAAATCACAAATAGATATGTTTGAAGAGATGATTAAAGCTACGAAAGAGAATGCTAATGATGTTATGTTATCCTTTTATGATGAAACGATTAAACAAATGACTACTATAGGCTATATTAATCAAAAAGATAGTATGTTTAATAATTTTATACAATCCTTTAACCCTAGTGATATTAGGCTTATATAACTTTTATCAACTAATAAATTATGATATAGTAAACTGATGGTTAGATATTTTTTAACCATCAGTTTGCGTTTATATTAGTTTTTTATGCTTATTATTTTTATGAGTTTCACTTTACATTATTGATTAATCCATAAGAATAATTAGCACAAAAAGCAGTATACATAAATTGAGTAAAGAATTTTGTCGATATATCGTGCGGAAAAATAATAACTTTTTGATATATTGGTTTTTGCTATCCATTATAATAATTAAAGGTATATCTTTAGATAGTATGGTTTAATGTATCTTTATAAATATTATTTTATTATCGTTTATCGCTATCTGTGTTACATAATCAAAACCATAAATTCTTACTCATTCAGATTTACCCAATATTTTTACTTTTATAATGTAATGCGTTTTATCCAAGTTATTTTTTAAAAATAAATATTGAATTAGGGGCTGATTTCATGTCATTAAGAGATGAAGCATTGGAAATGCACAAACGTAATCAAGGTAAATTAGAAGTTAAACCAAATGTAAAAGTTACTAATAAAGAGGAATTAAGTTTAGCATACTCACCTGGCGTTGCTGAACCGTGTAAAGATATTTATGAAGATAAAAGAAAAGTATATGATTACACAATTAAAGGAAATACAGTTGCAGTTATTACTGATGGAACAGCGGTATTAGGTTTAGGTAACATTGGACCTGAAGCAAGTATTCCTGTAATGGAAGGTAAAGCAGTATTATTCAAAAGCTTCGCTGGTATCAATGGGGTGCCTATTGCGTTAAATACAACTGATACCGAAGAAATCATTAAAACAGTTAAGTTGTTAGAACCTAATTATGGTGGTATTAATTTAGAGGATATTTCGGCACCACGTTGTTTTGAAATTGAAGAACGATTGAAAAAAGAAACTAATATTCCGGTATTCCATGACGATCAACATGGTACAGCAATTGTAACAATGGCAGGTTTGGTAAATGCATTGAGAGTTGTTAACAAAGATATTGCTAAAATAAAAGTTGTACTAAATGGTGCTGGTGCAGCAGGAATAGCCATTGTTAAATTACTATACGCGTATGGTGTAAGAAATATGGTTATGTGTGACTCAAGGGGCGCAATTTTTGAAGGACGTTCATATGGTATGAATCCTACGAAAGATGTTGTAGCTAAATGGACAAATAAAGATAAGATTGAAGGGTCTTTAGAAGAAGTCGTAAAAGATGCAGATGTATTTATCGGAGTTTCTGTAGCTAATGCGCTGTCACAAGATATGGTTAAGAGTATGGCAGATAATCCAATTATATTTGCAATGGCTAATCCAAATCCTGAAATAATACCTGATGATGCCAAAGCGGCAGGTGCACGAGTTGTTGGTACAGGACGTTCAGACTATCCTAACCAAATTAATAATGTATTAGCTTTCCCTGGTATTTTTAGAGGTGCATTAGAGGTTGAAGCTACACATATAAATGAAGAAATGAAAAAGGCAGCTGTAGAAGCGATTGCTGATTTAATCGATAGTTCTGAATTAAATGAAGACTACTGTATCCCAGGACCGTTTGATAAACGTGTAGCGCCATCAGTTGCTCGTAATGTTGCTAAAGCGGCAATGGAATCTGGAGTAGCTAGGATTGAAGTTGATCCGCAAGATGTGTATGATAAAACAATGAAACTTACAGATTTACAATAAAAATAATTAACGTTTAATTAAATTGCTTAAAAGTTAGCAATAAAGAGTCATTAAAATGATGAAAATGAAAGTTTATGATAAACATTCAACAGTCAAACGAATATAAATCAAATAAATTTAAACCCGTTTTTAACTGGTCAAGTTCAGTTTAAGGCTCTAAATGGTTAGAACAGAGGTTATTTGGAGGTTTTCCTATGTTTAAAGATTTTTTTAATCGAACAAAGAAAAAGAAATATCTTACAGTACAAGACTCTAAAAATAATGATGTGCCTGCAGGTATTATGACTAAGTGTCCAAAGTGTAAGAAAATTATGTACACAAAAGAATTAGCTGAAAATTTAAATGTGTGCTTTAATTGTGATCATCATATTGCTTTAACTGCGTATAAACGTATAGAAGCAATTTCTGATGAAGGATCATTTACAGAATTCGATAAGGGAATGACCTCTGCGAATCCATTAGATTTTCCAAGTTATTTAGAAAAAATTGAAAAGGACCAACAAAAGACAGGTCTTAAAGAAGCAGTTGTGACTGGTACAGCGCAATTAGATGGTATGAAATTTGGCGTTGCTGTCATGGATTCACGTTTTAGAATGGGAAGTATGGGATCGGTTATCGGTGAAAAGATATGTCGCATCATTGATTACTGCACTGAGAACCGTTTACCATTTATTCTTTTCTCTGCAAGTGGTGGTGCACGTATGCAAGAAGGTATTATTTCCTTGATGCAAATGGGTAAAACCAGTGTATCTTTAAAACGTCATTCTGACGCTGGACTATTATATATATCATATTTAACACATCCAACTACTGGTGGTGTATCTGCAAGTTTTGCATCAGTTGGTGATATAAATTTAAGTGAGCCAAAAGCGTTGATAGGTTTTGCAGGTCGTCGAGTTATTGAACAGACAATAAACGAAAAATTGCCAGATGATTTCCAAACTGCAGAATTTTTATTAGAGCATGGACAATTGGATAAAGTTGTACATCGTAATGATATGCGTCAAACATTGTCTGAAATTCTAAAAATCCATCAAGAGGTGACTAAATAATGTTAGATTTTGAAAAACCACTTTTTGAAATTCGAAATAAAATTGAATCTTTAAAAGAATCTCAAGATAAAAATGATGTGGATTTACAAGAAGAAATTGACATGCTTGAAGCGTCATTGGAACGAGAAACTAAAAAAATATATACAAATTTAAAACCATGGGATCGTGTGCAAATTGCGCGTTTGCAAGAAAGACCTACGACCCTAGATTATATTCCATATATCTTTGATTCTTTTATGGAACTACATGGTGATCGTAATTTTAGAGATGATCCAGCAATGATTGGTGGTATTGGCTTTTTAAATGGTCGTGCTGTTACAGTTATTGGACAACAACGTGGAAAAGATACAAAAGATAATATTTATCGAAATTTTGGTATGGCGCATCCAGAAGGTTATCGAAAAGCATTACGTTTAATGAAACAAGCTGAAAAATTCAATCGTCCTATCTTTACATTTATAGATACAAAAGGTGCATATCCTGGTAAAGCTGCTGAAGAACGTGGACAAAGTGAATCTATCGCAACAAATTTGATTGAGATGGCTTCATTAAAAGTACCAGTTATTGCGATTGTCATTGGTGAAGGTGGCAGTGGAGGTGCTCTAGGTATTGGTATTGCCAATAAAGTATTGATGTTAGAGAATAGTACTTACTCTGTTATATCTCCTGAAGGTGCAGCGGCATTATTATGGAAAGACAGTAATTTGGCTAAAATTGCAGCTGAAACAATGAAAATTACTGCCCATGATATTAAGCAATTAGGTATTATAGATGATGTCATTTCTGAACCACTTGGCGGTGCACATAAAGATGTTGAACAGCAAGCTTTAGCTATTAAATCAGCGTTTGTTGCACAGTTAGATTCACTTGAGTCATTATCACGTGATGAAATTGCTAATGATCGCTTTGAAAAATTCAGAAATATCGGTTCTTATATAGAATAATCAACTTGAGCATTTTTATGTTAAATCGATACTGGGTTTTACCATAAATTGAAGTACATTAAAACAATAATTTAATATTTAGATACTGAATTTTAACTAAGATTAGTAGTCAAAATTGTGGCTACTAATCTTTTTTTAATTAAGTTAAAATAAAATTCAATATTTAAAACGTTTACATCAATTCAATACATTAGTTTTGATGGAATGACATATCAATTTGTGGTAATTTAGAGTTAAAGATAAATCAGTTATAGAAAGGTATGTCGTCATGAAGAAAATTGCAGTTTTAACTAGTGGTGGAGATTCACCTGGAATGAATGCTGCCGTAAGAGCAGTTGTTCGTACAGCAATTTACAATGAAATTGAAGTTTATGGTGTGTATCATGGTTACCAAGGATTGTTAAATGATGATATTCATAAACTTGAATTAGGATCAGTTGGGGATACGATTCAGCGTGGAGGTACATTCTTGTATTCAGCAAGATGTCCAGAGTTTAAGGAGCAAGAAGTACGTAAAGTTGCAATCGAAAACTTACGTAAAAGAGGGATTGAGGGCCTTGTAGTTATTGGTGGTGACGGTAGTTATCGCGGTGCACAACGCATCAGTGAGGAATGCAAAGAAATTCAAACTATCGGTATTCCTGGTACGATTGACAATGATATCAATGGTACTGATTTTACAATTGGATTTGACACAGCATTAAATACGATTATTGGCTTAGTCGACAAAATTAGAGACACTGCGTCAAGTCACGCACGAACATTTATCATTGAAGCAATGGGCCGTGATTGTGGAGATCTAGCATTATGGGCTGGATTATCAGTTGGTGCTGAGACAATTGTAGTTCCAGAAGTGAAAACAGATATTAAAGAAATAGCTGATAAAATTGAACAAGGTATTAAACGTGGTAAGAAACACTCAATCGTTCTTGTAGCAGAAGGTTGTATGACTGCGCAAGATTGTCAAAAAGAATTATCACAATACATCAATGTTGATAATAGAGTGTCTGTGTTAGGTCACGTTCAACGTGGTGGTAGCCCAACAGGTGCGGATAGAGTTTTAGCATCACGTTTAGGTGGATATGCGGTAGACTTATTAATGCAAGGTGAAACAGCTAAGGGTGTTGGAATTAAGAACAATAAAATTGTAGCAACATCTTTTGATGAAATTTTTGATGGTAAAGATCATAAATTTGATTATAGTCTATATGAACTTGCTAACAAGTTATCTATATAAGATTTCAGGAGGAATTATAAAATGAGAAAAACTAAAATTGTATGTACAATTGGACCAGCTTCAGAATCAGAAGAAATGATTGAGAAATTAATCAATGCTGGTATGAACGTTGCACGATTAAACTTTTCACATGGTAGTCATGAAGAGCATAAAGGTAGAATTGATACAATTCGTAAAGTAGCTAAAAGATTAGACAAAATTGTAGCAATTTTATTAGATACAAAAGGTCCAGAAATTCGTACGCATAATATGAAAGACGGTATCATTGAACTTGAACGTGGTAACGAAGTTATTGTTAGCATGAATGAAGTTGAAGGAACACCTGAAAAGTTCTCAGTAACATATGAAAACTTAATTAACGATGTTCAAGTAGGTTCATACATTTTACTTGATGATGGCTTAATTGAATTACAAGTTAAAGATATTGACCATGCTAAAAAAGAAGTTAAATGTGATATTTTAAACTCTGGTGAGCTTAAAAACAAAAAAGGTGTTAACTTACCTGGCGTAAGAGTAAGTTTACCTGGTATTACAGAAAAAGATGCTGAAGATATCCGTTTCGGTATTAAAGAAAATGTTGACTTCATTGCAGCAAGTTTCGTACGTCGTCCTAGTGATGTTTTAGAAATTCGTGAAATTTTAGAAGAACAAAAAGCTAACATTTCAGTATTCCCTAAAATTGAAAACCAAGAAGGTATTGATAATATTGCGGAAATTCTTGAAGTGTCTGATGGTTTAATGGTTGCACGTGGTGACATGGGTGTTGAAATTCCACCTGAAAAAGTACCAATGGTTCAAAAAGATTTAATCAGACAATGTAACAAATTAGGTAAACCAGTTATTACAGCTACACAAATGTTAGATTCTATGCAACGTAACCCACGTGCTACACGTGCAGAAGCTAGTGACGTTGCCAACGCAATCTATGATGGTACAGATGCAGTAATGTTATCTGGTGAAACTGCTGCTGGTTTATATCCTGAAGAAGCTGTTAAAACAATGAGAAATATTGCTGTATCAGCTGAAGCAGCCCAAGATTACAAAAAGTTATTGTCAGATCGTACTAAATTAGTTGAAACTTCATTAGTGAATGCTATCGGTATTTCGGTTGCACATACAGCTTTAAACTTAAATGTTAAAGCAATTGTAGCTGCTACTGAAAGTGGTTCAACGGCACGTACTATCTCTAAATATCGTCCACATTCAGACATTATTGCGGTGACTCCAAGTGAAGAAACTGCACGTCAATGTTCAATTGTTTGGGGAGTTCAACCTGTAGTTAAAAAAGGACGTAAGAGTACAGATGCATTGTTAAACAATGCAGTTGCAACAGCTGTTGAAACTGGTAGAGTATCTAATGGTGATTTAATCATTATTACTGCTGGTGTACCAACTGGTGAAACTGGAACTACTAATATGATGAAAATCCACCTAGTTGGTGACGAAATTGCTAATGGTCAAGGTATTGGACGTGGATCAGTTGTTGGTACTACGTTAGTTGCTGAAACTGTTAAAGATTTAGAAGGTAAAGATTTATCTGACAAAGTTATCGTTACTAACTCAATCGATGAAACGTTTGTACCTTATGTAGAAAAAGCTTTAGGCTTAATTACAGAAGAAAATGGTATTACATCACCAAGTGCAATTGTTGGTTTAGAAAAAGGTATTCCAACAGTTGTAGGTGTAGAAAAAGCTGTTAAAAACATAAGCAATAACATGTTAGTTACGATTGATGCTGCTCAAGGTAAAATCTTTGAAGGATATGCAAACGTACTATAATTTATAAAAAAACGTCTTTCCATTTATCAACAATGGAAAGGCGTTTTTTGGTTCATCTGGTATTTTATGACGTAATTAATAGGTTATTTGATAATGATAGTGTATGAATGGCAATCTATATAAATGTTTATATCTTTTATACATGTACATTATCACCTTCAAACTTTCACTCATATTACTTTGGAAATTTATTATAAAATAGAAGTATGGATGTATTTCTGAAATGATACATTATTAAATAGATGAGAAAGTAAAAGTTTTGAGCCAAGTACGCAATTTAATATTATAAGTTGCATATAAAAACCCCTGTTGAACTTTAGTATATTCAACAGGGGTAAAACTTGTTGTTATTTATTTGATTTAGCAGCGATACGTTTATATCTTAAGTACATAAATGCTAAAAGTATAAACCAAATCGGAATAAAATAAATTGCACGTCTTGTATCAACATTAATAAATAATAACCCGAACACAAAAATGAAGAATACAAATATTAAGTAGCCCATATATTTGCCACCTAATAGTTTGTACGTAGCATTTTTATGTAGATCTGGGTTTTTACGACTATAATTGATATATGCAATGATAATCAGACCCCATACAACTAAAAATAACACTGTAGAGATGGTAGTCACATACGTAAATACTTTTGTCGCATCTGGGAAAATATAGTTTAGTAATGCTGCCACAAGTAATAATGCTGATGAAGCAAAGATTGCAACATGTGGAACGCCATATTTATTCGTTTTAGAAAAGTTTGGAGGTGCTTGTTGTTGACTTGATAAACCGAAAAGCATACGGCTATTTGAGAATATACCACTATTACATGATGAAGCAGCAGCGGTTAATACTACAAAATTAATCAAGCCCGCAGCAAACGGAATTCCGATCAATGCGAATAATTTTACGAATGGACTGTTATCAGGATCAACTTGCTGCCAAGGAATAATAGACATGATAACAGCTAACGCACCAACGTAAAATATTAAAATTCTAATGGGTACACTGTTAATTGCTTTTGGAATTGTTTTAACTGGATCTTTTGTTTCCCCAGCTGTAACACCAATCATTTCAATTCCTACAAATGAGAATAATGCCATTTGGAAAGACATAAAGAATCCAGAAGCACCTTTAGCGAATATGCCGTGTTCATATAGATTTGTGAAACTGGCATGCCCGAATTGAGTTTTAAATGCAAATAGAATCATGACGAAACCAACTACTATTAAACCAATAATTGTCGCTATTTTAATGATAGAGAACCAAAATTCTAATTCTCCGAAAAGTCTTGCGCTAAGTAGGTTGAATGACATTAATAACAGTACACAAAATAGTGCACTTATCCAGTTTGGAATTTCTGGGAACCAAAAGCTAACATATTTTGCCACAGCCGTTACTTCAGCCATACCTGTAATAATCCAACAGAACCAGTATGTCCATCCGGTAACAAATCCTGCAAAAGGCCCAATATATGTATTGGTTACATCTGCGAAAGATTTAAATTCAGTATTCTGTATAATGATTTCTCCTAAACCTCGCATAAACATAAATAACATAAATCCTATAATGATGTATGTTAATAGAATTGAAGGGCCGGTTAATGCAATCGTTTGACCAGCACCTAAGAATAAGCCTGTACCAATTGCACCGCCAATTGCAATTAATTGTATGTGGCGATTGCTCAGTTCCCTTTGTAATTTTTCAGCCATAATACATCTCCCTTAAATATAGATATGTTTATTATGCACTTATATTGAGATATATACAATTATTTTCGGTAAAAATGTGTAAAATTCCATGTTAATATACTTTGGTTTTTATAATCATATATAATAACCAATTGAAAATTTAATTCTATTGTAAAATTCATGGATTATTCACATCTTGAAAAAGCTTTAATGGTGCTATTTGTGGCTATTCTGTGACATTTACATAGATTTACAAAAAAATTGTTGCACATATAATGCCAGTTTTTATATTTCACAAACGAAATGCGTTTAGCTATAATATTAGTTGAAAGCCATTTCATAAAGAAACAGTAAAGGGGAAATTTATCATGGCAGAATTACAAAGAGGTTTAGAAGGGGTTATCGCAGCGGAGACTAAAATAAGTTCAATTATAGAAAGTCAATTGACTTATGCCGGCTATGATATTGATGATCTAGCTGAAAATGCGCAATTTGAAGAAGTTATTTTCCTATTATGGAACTATAGATTGCCAAACGAAGAAGAGCTTGCTCATCTAAAAGGGAAATTAAATCAATACATGACATTAAATCCTCGTGTGTATACACATTTTGAGGAGTATGTTACAGATCACGTGCATCCAATGACAGCATTACGTACGTCATTATCATATATTGCACATTTCGATCCTGATGCTGAAAATGAATCAGATGAAAATCGTTATGAAAGAGCAATGCGTATACAGGCTAAAGTAGCATCATTAGTTACAGCGTTTGCTCGAGTAAGACAAGATAAAGAACCACTTAAGCCTAATCCTGACTTAAGTTATGCGGCAAACTTCCTATATATGTTACGTGGGGAATTACCAACAGATATAGAAGTAGAAGCCTTCAATAAAGCACTTATTTTACACGCTGATCATGAGTTGAACGCATCTGCATTTACAGCACGTTGTGCGGTATCATCATTGTCAGATATGTACTCAGGTATTGTAGCAGCCGTAGGTTCTCTGAAAGGGCCATTACATGGTGGTGCAAACGAACAAGTTATGACGATGTTATCTGAGATTGGGTCAATTGAAAATGTTGATGCTTACTTAGATGAAAAATTTGCTAATAAAGATAAAGTAATGGGCTTCGGTCATCGTGTATATAAAGATGGTGATCCTAGAGCGAAATATTTAAGAGAAATGAGCCGTCAAATTACGAAAGACGCTGGTCGTGAAGAATTATTTGAAATGTCAGTGAAAATGGAAAAACGTATGGCAGAAGAAAAAGGATTAATTCCTAATGTTGATTTTTATAGTGCGAGTGTTTATCACTGTATGGAAATACCTCATGACTTATTCACGCCAATCTTTGCTGTAAGTCGTTCTGCAGGATGGATTGCTCATATTTTAGAACAATATAAAGATAATAGAATTATGCGTCCTAGAGCGAAATATATTGGCGAAACGAATCGTAAGTATATCCCGCTTGAAGAAAGAAAATAATCAATACAAATTAAAAATGAAGATGTAAAATTTGGAGGTAAAATAACTATGACTGCAGAAAAAATTACTCAAGGAACTGAAGGATTAAACGTACCTAATGAACCAATTATCCCATTTATTATCGGTGATGGAATTGGACCGGATATTTGGAAGGCAGCAAGCCGAGTTATAGATGCTGCTGTTGAGAAAGCCTATAATGGCGAAAAACGCATTGAATGGAAAGAAGTGCTAGCTGGCCAAAAAGCATTTGATACAACTGGTGAATGGTTACCTCAAGAAACACTTGATACAATTAAAGAATATTTAATTGCTGTTAAAGGACCTTTAACAACACCAATTGGTGGTGGTATTAGATCATTAAATGTGGCTTTACGCCAAGAATTAGATTTATTTACTTGCTTAAGACCGGTACGTTGGTTTAAAGGAGTACCATCACCTGTTAAACGTCCACAAGATGTTGATATGGTTATTTTCCGTGAAAATACTGAAGACATTTATGCTGGTATTGAATTTAAAGAAGGTACAACAGAAGTTAAAAAGGTAATTGACTTCTTACAAAACGAAATGGGTGCGACAAACATTCGATTCCCAGAAACTTCAGGTATTGGTATTAAACCAGTTTCTAAAGAAGGAACTGAGCGATTAGTTAGAGCAGCTATACAATATGCTATCGATAATAACCGTAAATCAGTTACTTTAGTTCATAAAGGTAATATTATGAAATTTACAGAAGGCTCATTTAAGCAGTGGGGTTACGATTTAGCATTATCTGAATTTGGTGATCAAGTATTCACTTGGCAACAATATGACGAAATTGTTGAAAAAGAAGGCAAAGATGCCGCTAATGCTGCTCAAGAAAAAGCTGAAAAAGAAGGCAAGATTATCATTAAAGATTCTATTGCTGACATTTTCTTACAACAAATTTTAACTCGTCCAGCTGAGCATGATGTTGTAGCAACTATGAACTTGAATGGTGACTATATTTCAGATGCTTTAGCTGCACAAGTTGGTGGTATTGGTATTGCGCCAGGTGCAAACATTAATTATGAAACAGGTCATGCTATTTTTGAAGCAACACATGGTACAGCTCCAAAATATGCAGGTTTAAATAAAGTGAATCCATCTTCAGTAATTTTAAGTTCTGTATTAATGTTAGAACATTTAGGATGGCAAGAAGCGGCAGATAAGATTACAGATTCAATTGAAGATACAATTGCTTCAAAAGTTGTTACTTATGACTTTGCCCGTTTAATGGATGGTGCTGAAGAAGTTTCTACATCAGCATTTGCAGATGAATTGATTAAAAATTTAAAATAAGCAAAATAAAATTAGGTGAGTCTAGCAACTTTAATTGCTAGGTTCGCCTTTTTAAATGAATTGAAGTTGGCAACAGGATAGAAATAATAAAGAGTCACCAATGATTGATTATGTAGTGTTTCTTAAACATTAGACAAAGCGAATATGTACATAAGCTTAGGAATAAATGAGTAAAACTCATGCATAGGTAGTGGGGTAGAAATGATATTTTTACAAAATTTATTTCGTTGTCCCAGAGTAAATAATGCAAATGATAGAAGGAAATATAAGAAGTATTTTATTTATATGTAAAGTAATGTAAAAAATGTGTAAAGATAATGTGTAGGATGTTATTTTTATAAATAGTTCGGTTATAATGTAAATATAATTATAAGTTAGGGAGGCATACCATGTCGCAAAAAGTGTTGGTAGTAGATGACGAACATTCAATCGTAACATTACTTAAATATAACTTAGAAACAGCTGGTTATGAAGTTGTTGTCGCATTTGATGGTGATGAGGCTTTAGAAAAGGTAGAAAGTGAACAGCCAGATTTAATTATTTTAGATGTTATGCTACCTAAAAAAGATGGCATTGACGTATGTAAGACTGTAAGAACAAATAAAAATTTAGTCCCTATATTAATGTTAACGGCGAAAAATGATGAGTTTGATCGGGTATTAGGTTTAGAATTAGGTGCCGATGACTATATGACTAAGCCTTTTTCACCTAGAGAAGTTGTTGCCCGTGTGAAAGCCATTTTAAGACGTTCTCAATTTGTAAAAGAAGTAGAAGAGATTGATGATGATATTACCATCGGATCGATACGTATTAGACCCGATTATTTTGAAGTATATAAGCATAATGAGTTATTGGAGCTAACACCGAAAGAATTTGAACTCTTGCTTTATTTGATAGAAAGACAAGGCAGAGTCATTACGAGAGAACATATGTTAAATACGGTATGGAATTATGAATTTGCAGGAGACTCAAGAATTGTTGATGTACATATCAGTCATTTAAGAGATAAATTAGAAGATAATCCTAAGAAGCCACAACTTATTAAAACTGTGCGTGGCTTAGGCTATAAATTGGAAAGACCTAAAGAACAATGATGAAGTTTCACCACCGCTTAATGTTATTGATAAGCAGTATATTAATTATCAGTTTTGTTACATTAGGCATTATTATTCACGCTTCCATCACATATGTTTTATCAGAAAAACACGAACAAGCTCTAGCAACAGATGCAAGATCATATATTTATTTAGTCCAAGATAATGAGATTGATAAAGTTAAAGAAATTGTAAAACAGCAAAATATAGATTTATTGATAACTAAGCATGATAAAAAGGTGTTTAGTAGTGGCAAACTGAAAGCTATCCCAAATAGTGATAGCTATATTCAAAAAAGGGACGTTTTTATTTTTAATAAGAAGGTTAACGGTTATCATGTATGGATTAAAGGTTACAATAACGATATTACAGAAATGCATTGGACGTTGTGGAAATATCTTATTTTGACATGTTTAGTTGTACTCATTTGTCTGTATTTTGCAAGCCGTAGTTTTAAGCGTACATTAATCCGTCCCATTCAAGAAGTTACTTATGCAACACAATTGTTGGCAAATGGTTATTATCACATACGTGTACCTGAAAGTAATGTTGTAGAAACTAAAGCGCTTTTTGTGTCTACCAATGATTTAGCACGACGCCTTCAAAAGCTTAATAATGAGCAAAAAATTCAATCCAACCGTTTAAAAACAACGATTGAAAATATTCCAAGTGCTATTTTAATGATAGATCGAAATGGAAAAATCGTTGTTGCAAATAAAGCGTATTATGAACAGTTCAACATCTCGCATAATATTGAACAAGTAGGCTATCACGGTTATGTTAATACTGAAATTGAGCAATTAATTTTAGAAAGTTTTAAAGTTGAAAAACCTATTTATGAACAATTGGAAGTTGCAATAAACCAAGTCCATGCCAAGTACTTTGATATTTCATGCGTTCCGATTTTAACTAGGTCTCAAAAAAGTTTGCAAGGGATTTTAGTTGTGATGCATGACATAACAAATCTGAAACAACTTGAAAATCTAAGACGTGAGTTTGTAGCAAATGTTTCACATGAATTAAAAACACCTATTACTTCAATTAAGGGATTTGCTGAAACGCTTATTGATGGTGCAAAAAATGATGCGGAATCATTAGACATGTTTTTAAACATAATTTTAAAAGAATCAAATCGAATAGAATCTTTAGTAACAGATCTGTTAGATTTATCGCATATTGAGCAACATACAGAGTTAGATACAGACTATATGAATTTATCAGATTTAACGCGGCGTATTATTGATAATATGATGACTCAAGCCAATCAAAAAAATATTTCCATTCATACTGATATTGAAAAAGATGTCATTGTTAAAGCACAAGAAAGTAAAATTGCTCAAGTTATCACGAATTTGTTAACGAATGCAATTAACTATTCTTATGAAGATGGAGATATTAACGTTCGTGTGTATCGAGATGACTTTCGTGTCATTTTCGAAGTACAAGATTTTGGTATAGGTATTAAATTAGAAGACCAACAACGTATTTTTGAAAGATTTTATAGAGTAGATAAAGCACGAAGTAGAGATTCTGGTGGGACAGGTCTTGGATTATCAATTACAAAGCATATAGTAGAGGCCCACCAAGGCAATATTGAAGTGAATAGTCAAGTTGGCAAAGGCTCAACGTTCAAAGTTATTCTAAAAGATTATAAAGAATAAAAATTAAAGTGGTAACAGCGCGTGTATTTTTCACGAAGTTGTTGCTGCTTTTTTATTTCGTTCAAATCTCTATTGGTATTAAATTAGAGTTAATGAAGTGGAATAAATTCGGTTGTCAATTTTGTCATTTGCATATGTCGATTTGTAAGTTATAAGTAATAGATTGTTGTGAATCAAGCAATTTTATAATATATTTATTATAATAAAGAAATTTTAGTAACGCGCTTAAAATAGATGCTTAATTAAAAAGTAATAAGTTTTATTTGAACGGAAATAAATCTTAATTTAAACACTTGAATAGACAAGTGTAATCATTCGTCATAGAAAAAGACGAGGGGCGATTTAGATAAATTGTTGAAAGTAATATTAAATACCTTGTTTATCTAATTTGATTGAGGAAACATGCATAGGTGAAAATTAGAAATACATTAAAAATATTGAATTAATTTTTCGACCTACAAGTTGAGGAAAATTTAACTAGATTTGAGGATTAGCAAAGTGAAAACAATTCAATTACACAAGACAACTTTGATATTAATTGCGATATTATTGTTTTATACTTTTATGGGTATCTTACTACCACTCATGCACGATGATTTACAATGGTTTAGCAATTATAATACTGATATTTTAAAAGTAGGATTTGCATCACTTAATGGTCGCTATATCGGAAATATCTTTGAAATTATAGCTGTACATGTAAGCTGGTTACGTTGGCTTTCATATGGTCTCATTAGTATGGGCATCATTTGGATGATTATGCACATTACACGTTGTAAAGCGTGGACAAGCTATTATTTGTTAGCATTTTCTTTAATGTTAATTTTACCAAGTGCTATTTATGCAGATACATATGGCTGGTTTGCAGGATTTTATAATTATGCGACATCAACACTAATTTCACTCTTTATTATTTATTATTGTATTAATGCAATTATATATAAAGAAAAGCAGCCGGTAAGTGTTACTGTACTATTCTATGTTTTATGCTTCTTCGGTCAATTATTTATGGAGAATGTGACATTATTCCACTGTATCATTTTAATTTTAGCTTTTCTATATGAATTTACTGCAAATCGAACACTTAATTATAAATTATTGTTTTCATTTATGATTGCTACTATAGGTACAATCATTATGTTTTCCAATCCAAATTATCGCAAAATTTTATTTGAAGGATCAGAATATCAACAAGTTTCAAATAATCAAGGTATCTTTTCAAAATTTGCAGAAATGATATCAACGTCACTTCCATATGGTGTCATTTTCAGTCAGATTATAATTTTAAGTATGATTGCAGCGCTTATTATTTATCTACTGCTTAGAAGTGATCGGTATGTACATTTAACAATATTAAAGCGTCGTATCATTATGATAGGATTTATCACTTTACCGCTTTATTATTTACTATTTTACAATCAGTTTTTATTAAATAAAAATACAGATATTGGATTGGTTGGTTTTGTGAACGTAATTGTATGTGGTTACTTTGCGTTTTCGATATTTGTAGGTATTTATTTGTCTATTAATGATCGTAAAACACAAATCACTTTATATTCCTTACTTATTGCAATATGTGTTTCGGCGTCGACACTAGTCATTGTTACTCCAATAGAACCAGGTAATTTTTTGATTGTTTATACGATACATGTAATCATTTTAATTATTTTATTAAAAGAATTTCGGAAATATAAGTCAATCAATGTTAATTTTATTAAAGGTGCATCACTAGTTTTAGCTGTGATATATCTTAGTGCATTTATTTATGTTCATTATGAACATGAAAAAAGAGTTCAGTTATTAAAACAACAAATTAAAGATCATCCACGACAAGAGGTTTATACAGTGGAATCATTGCCGTTTGAACATTATATGCATCATCCGTCACCAATCAATAAAAATTACCAAGAGTGGTTTAATAATTATGAAGAATTACCGAAAATGACCAAAGTTAAATATATTCCATTTGGTTCAGACGATTCATAACTTATTCTTACCTATAAAAATTTAAAATAGCAGCATAAAAATATTAAAAAGTAGACATAATCATGAAATGATAATGTGCATCTCAAAAGTTGGACTTTTAACCTGACTTTATGGAGTGCTCATCAAGAACAATCATGATTATGTCTTTTTTATTTTTTAGCTAAGTCTATATAGGCACTTGTTTTATTTGAAATTAGGTCGTGTATAAATACTCTATGAGATAGTTTCTTTAATTACGACATCACAGTCGAATATGCTAAAATATATATAAATTAGTTCTGGAGGTTAAAATTGTGAATAAATTAGTATTAATCGATGGTAATAGCTTAAGTTTTAGAGCTTTTTATGCATTACCTTTGTTATCAAACAAAGCAGGCATTCATACCAATGCAGTATATGGTTTTGCAATGTTACTAGAGAAGATTTTAAAAGAAGAAAAGCCAAATCATTTTTTAGTAGCGTTTGATGCAGGTAAAACGACTTTCAGACATGAAAAATATAGTGAATATAAAGGTGGACGCCAGAAAACGCCGCCTGAACTAAGTGAGCAATTTCCTTATATTCGCCAATTATTAGATGCTTATCATATTAAACGTTATGAATTAGATAACTATGAGGCAGATGATATTATCGGAACTTTAAGTAAAGAAGCAGATAAAGCGGGCTTTCAGACAATTATTATTACGGGAGACCGAGATTTAACACAACTTGCAACGGATAATGTAACCATTTATTACACTAAAAAAGGTGTTACTGATGTTGATCATTATACACCTGACTTTATTGCTGAAAAATACAACGGGTTAACACCTAATCAAATTATTGATATGAAAGGATTAATGGGAGATACTTCTGATAATATACCAGGTGTTGCAGGTGTTGGAGAGAAAACAGCAATAAAATTGCTAAACCAATTTGACACAGTAGAAGGTGTCTATGAACATTTAGATGAAATTTCAGGTAAAAAGTTAAAAGAAAAACTTCAAAATAGCAAAGAAGATGCATTAATGAGTAAAGAATTAGCAACGATTAATGTAGATAGTCCGATTGAAGTAAAACTTGAAGATACGTTAATGACTCATCAAGATGAACAACAAGAAAAAATCGAATTGTTTAAGAAGTTAGAATTCAAACAATTGTTGGCTGACATTGATCAATCAGCAAGCGTTGAAGATGCAATAGAAAAGACATTTGAAATTGAAACGTCTTTTGATAATATTGATTTTACTTTATTGAAAGAAGCGGCCATCCATTTCGAATTAGACGGTGGTAACTATTTGCGAAATAATATTTTGAAATTCTCTTTATTTACAGGTGAGAAACATATTGTAATTAATGCGGATGACATAAATAATTATGCCGAACTAGTTTCATGGTTAGAAAATCCGAATACGAAAAAAGTCGTATATGATGCTAAAAAAACATATGTAGCATCACATAGATTGGGAATTGATATTCAAAATATTTCTTTCGATATTATGTTGGCCAGTTATATAATTGATCCATCTCGTACGATTAGTGATGTTCAATCAGTTGTTTCATTGTACGGTCAAAGTTTTGTGAAAGACGATGTGAGTATATATGGAAAAGGTAAGAAATTTAAGGTACCTGAAGATGATGTTTTAAATCCATATGTTGCTTCTATTACTGATGCAATTTACTTTGCGAAACCAAATATGGATAAACAATTAGAAGAATACAATCAGGTAGAACTCTTAGCTGATTTAGAGCTACCGCTAGCTAAGATTTTAAGTGAAATGGAAGAAATTGGTATATTTACAGATGTTCATGATTTAGAAGAAATGGAAAAAGAAATTCAAGAAAAATTAGACGTCTTGATTCGAAATATCCATGATGCAGCTGGTGAAGATTTTAATATAAATTCTCCTAAGCAATTAGGTGTTGTATTGTTTGAGACATTACAATTACCTGTTATTAAAAAGACGAAAACAGGATATTCTACTGCTGTAGATGTCTTAGAGCAATTGCAAGGTGAACATCCTATCATTGATTATATTTTAGAATATCGTCAATTATCTAAGTTACAGTCTACTTATGTTGAAGGATTGCAAAAGGTAATTAGTGATGATCAACGTATCCATACACGTTTTAACCAAACTTTAGCGCAAACTGGACGTTTATCAAGTGTAGATCCTAATTTACAAAATATTCCGGTTAGACTTGAAGAAGGGCGTAAAATAAGAAAAGCCTTTAAACCAACTTCAAAAGATAGCGTTATATTATCAGCAGATTATTCTCAAATTGAATTGCGTGTATTAGCACACATTACACAAGATGAGAGTATGAAAGAAGCATTTATCAACGGCGATGATATTCATACAGCAACTGCTATGAAAGTATTTGGTGTAGAAGCTGATCAAGTCGATAGTTTAATGCGTCGTCAAGCAAAAGCGGTTAACTTTGGAATTGTTTATGGGATAAGTGATTATGGTTTAAGTCAAAGTTTAGGTATTACTCGTAAAAAAGCAAAAGCATTCATTGATGATTATTTAGCTAGTTTCCCAGGTGTAAAACAATATATGTCTGATATTGTAAAAGATGCCAAAGCTTTAGGTTATGTGGAAACATTGCTACATCGTCGACGCTATATTCCTGATATTACGAGTCGTAACTTTAATTTACGCGGCTTTGCTGAACGTACTGCTATGAATACGCCAATACAAGGCAGTGCTGCAGATATCATTAAACTGGCAATGGTTAAATTTGCACAAAAAATGAAAGAGACAACATATCAAGCTAAACTATTATTACAAGTACACGATGAATTAATTTTTGAAGTACCTAAGTCAGAAGTAGATTCATTTAGTGAATTTGTAGAAGAGATAATGG
Source organism: Staphylococcus sp. MZ3 (assembly GCF_018622755.1). Lineage (NCBI taxonomy): Bacteria > Bacillati > Bacillota > Bacilli > Caryophanales > Staphylococcaceae > Staphylococcus > Staphylococcus sp. MZ3. Next base: position 1,760,287 of record NZ_CP076026.1, on the reverse strand, counting down.
AAAATGCATTGCAATTAGATGTTCCATTAAAAGTAGACTCAAGTTATGGTGCAACTTGGTATGATGCAAAATAAAGTGAGGTTAATGGTATGCCCGAATTACCAGAAGTAGAACATGTAAAAAGAGGAATTGAACCCTACGTTATAAATCAAAAAATTGAACACGTTATATTTTCGGATAAAGTAATCGAAGGTAAAGCTCAAGGCAAGGAAACAATTATAAAAGGAATTGAATTAGATACTTTTAAAACTTTATCGGAAGGCTATACCATTACAAATGTAGAACGAAGAAGTAAATATATCGTTTTTCAGCTAGATAATAAACGAGAACAACGTACATTAATTAGTCATTTAGGTATGGCGGGCGGTTTTTTCATTGTAGATGAACTTGAAGATATTATGATACCTAATTATCGTAAGCATTGGCATGTTATTTTTGAGTTGTCAAATGACAAAACGTTAATTTATTCAGATATACGTCGTTTTGGAGAAATTAGAAATGTTGCGTCTGTAGCATCTTATCCTTCATTTTTAGAAATAGCGCCTGAACCTTTTTCAAATGAAGCATTGACGTATTATTTAAATCGAATTCATCAACAGTCTAATAAGAATAAACCAATCAAACAAGTGATTTTGGATCATAAAGTAATCGCAGGTTGTGGAAATATTTACGCATGTGAAGCGTTGTTTCGTGCAGGTGTTTTACCAGATAAAAAAGTAAAAGACTTAACACACCAACAACAAGAAATGGTTTTTTATTATGTTAGAGAAGTACTAGAAGAAGGTATTAAATATGGCGGTACAAGTATTTCAGATTATCGTCATGCTGATGGAAAAACTGGTGAGATGCAATTGCATCTTAATGTATATAAGCAGCCGGTATGCAAAGTGTGTGGAAGTCAAATTGAAACAAAAATCATCGCGACAAGAAATAGTCATTATTGTCCAGTATGTCAAAAATAAAGAAAGAGTGAAATTATGCCGAAAGTTATTGGTCTAACAGGTGGAATCGCCTCAGGAAAATCAACAGTATCAGAACTCTTATCCGTATTCGGTTTTAAAGTAGTAGATGCTGATAAAGCAGCCAGGGAAGCTGTTAAAAAGGGGAGTAAAGGTTTAGCTCAAGTACGAGAAGTCTTTGGTGATGAAGCAATTGATGAAAATGGTGAGATGAATCGTCGTTATATGGGTGATCTAGTGTTTAATCATCCAGAAAAACGCTTAGAATTAAATGCTATCATACATCCTATCGTGCGAGATATTATGGAAGAAGAAAAGCAAGAATATTTAAAACAAGGATATAATGTAATCATGGATATTCCATTATTATTTGAAAATGAATTGGAAAATACAGTAGACGAAGTGTGGGTTGTATACACTTCTGAAAGTATACAAATGGATCGTTTAATGCAACGTAATAATTTGTCATTAGAAGATGCGAAAGCACGTGTCTATAGCCAAATTTCTATTGATAAAAAAAGCCGAATGGCCGATCATGTTATCGATAATTTAGGGGATAAACTTGAATTAAAACAAAACCTTGAGAGATTGTTAGAAGAAGAAGGTTATATTGAAAAGCCGAATTACGGAGAAGAAGATTAATATTACACTATAAATAAGGGCTTGGGACATTAAGTTCTTAGGCAATGTAAAAAAGCTGATTTCTATTAATTACTTGATAGAAATCAGCTTTTTTGATATGTATTTTATAATGTACAGCTCGTTGAGCTGCTATTTTCCTTATATTAAGTGCCATTAATACAAAACCTAGCTCTCGTTTAACTTTATTTATTCCTCGAACTGACTGACATTCGAGTGAAACCCAAAATAGCTTTCATAAATCCAAAAACAGGCTCTACATCAATTTTTTTTTGACTATAGATTTTTTTCGTTTCTGGTTCAGAAAGCTTTTGATTAATTTGGGCTTTAAAGTATTCCCAATTATAATTCTTCATGATTTTCTTATTGGATTTCGAATTTGGCTTCATGCATTGATGTCTCAAAGAACATGATGAACAGTCATCGCATTCATATAGCTTGAAGTCACGTTTAAAACCATATCTATCATTACGGTATGCATATATCTTTTAAAACCTATTCTTTTGTTATTAGGACATATAAATTCATCATTAAGTTCGTCATATTTCCAATTTTGAGTGTTAAAAATGTCACTTTTAAACTTTCTCGTTTTATCTTTAATAAACATGCCATACGTAATAAGTGGCGTTTTATTAAAGTCATCTATAATAGCCATATAGTTTTGCTCACTACCATAACCTGCATCAGCTACAATATACTCCGGTAAATAACTGAAGGTATTTTGAATCATTGTTAAAAATGGAATTAAAGTTCTAGTATCTGTTGGGTTTTGAAATAGGTCATAGGATAAAACAAATTGAGAATTTGTCGCTATTTGTTTTATCCTGGCTTAAGTTGGCCATTTTTCATATGGTCTTCCTTCATTCTCATAAAAGTTGCATCATGATCAGTTTTAGAAAAGCTATTTCTATCTTTAAGAATCGATTTTTGCTCTTCATATTTACGTTTTCTCTCAGAATAATCATCAAATTTCTTTTTGAACTTCTTAATCTCAGTTCTTTTTTTACGGGTCTGTTTTCTAATTTGAGTACTATCTTCGTTCTCAATAGAATGATTTAAATCTTCGATTTCTTTATCTAAATGACTACCAATTAAATCTATTTCTTCTATTGTTAAATCGCTATCTCCATCTTCTTTTATCTCTGGTATTATTTTTTCTTCAACTAAGTCACGATATAATGCTTTTGAATTTTCGTTCAATTTCGATTCGTGATTTTGAATACTTTTCTTCCACACAAATGTATATCTATTGGCATTAGCTTTTACTTTTGTACCATCAATAAAAATTGAATTATCATCAATAAGATTTTGCTTTAAACATTGACTATGGAACTGAATAAATAAAGATTCAATTAACGCATCAGTGTTAGGATTCACTCTAAAACGATTAATAGTTTTATAAGAAGCTGTTTGATTTTGAGCTAACCACATCATTCGAATACTGTCATGAAGTAATTTTTCTATTCTACGACCAGAAAATACAGATTGAGTATATGCATATAAGATAATTTTTAACATCATTTTTGGATGATAGGATGTTGCGCCACGATGATGTCTGAATTCATCGAATTCGCTATCAGGTATCGTTTCAACAATTTCATTAACATATCGCGAAATATCATTTTGAGGGATTCTAACAGAAGTTTCTATTGGTAGTGTAAGTTGGGTCAAGTTATAATTTTTATACATAAGGCACCTCGTTAATTTAGTTTAGTGGTATTTATTAAATTATACGAAGGGACCCAACACAGAAAATTCATTTTATTGAATTTTACATTTATGTGCAAGTTGGGCAAAGTGTCTTATTTTTTTAAAGTATGTAAAAGTAAAATTACATGTTAATACGTAGTATTAATGGCGAGACTCCTGAGGGAGCAGTGCCAGTCGAAGACCGAGGCTGAGACGGCACCCTAGGAAAGCGAAGCCATTCAATACGAAGTATTGTATAAATAGAGAACAGCAGTAAGATATTTTCTAATTGAAAATTATCTTACTGCTGTTTTTTAGGGATTTATGTCCCAGCCTGTATTTTTTATAAAAAAGATAAATAAATCAACGGAAAACGCTTTCAAATTTCATATAATATGCTATACTAATTCCATAAAGTATAACACATAAAAATCAAGGGGTGCTTTTAATGTCAACGAATATTGCAATTAATGGTATGGGTAGAATTGGAAGAATGGTATTACGTATTGCATTACAAAATAAAAATTTAAATGTAGTAGCGATAAATGCTAGTTATCCACCCGAAACAATTGCACATTTAATCAATTACGATACAACACATGGAAAATATAATCTAAAAGTTGAACCGATTGAAAATGGATTGCAAGTTGGTGATCATAAAATTAAATTGGTTGCTGATCGCAATCCTGAAAACTTGCCATGGAAAGAATTAGATATCGATATTGCTATAGATGCAACTGGTAAATTTAATCATGGTGATAAAGCCATCGCACATATTAAAGCAGGTGCCAAAAAAGTATTGTTAACTGGTCCTTCAAAAGGTGGACATGTTCAAATGGTAGTTAAAGGCGTAAATGATAACCAATTAGATATAGAAGCATTTGACATTTTTAGTAATGCTTCATGTACTACTAATTGCATTGGTCCAGTTGCAAAAGTTTTAAATAATCAGTTTGGAATAGTTAATGGTTTAATGACTACTGTTCACGCTATTACAAATGACCAAAAAAATATTGATAATCCACATAAAGATTTAAGACGTGCACGTTCATGTAATGAAAGCATTATTCCTACTTCTACTGGTGCGGCGAAAGCTTTAAAAGAAGTATTACCAGAATTAGAAGGTAAATTACACGGCATGGCATTACGTGTACCAACAAAGAATGTATCGCTCGTTGATTTAGTTGTTGATTTAGAAAAAGAAGTAACTGCAGAAGAAGTAAACCAAGCTTTTGAAAATGCAGGTTTAGAAGGTATCATAGAAGTCGAACATCAACCACTAGTGTCTGTTGATTTTAATACTAATCCAAATTCAGCTATTATTGATGCAAAATCAACAATGGTCATGTCAGGGAATAAAGTAAAAGTTATTGCTTGGTATGATAATGAATGGGGTTATTCAAATAGAGTTGTAGATGTTGCTGAGCAAATTGGAGCACTTTTGACATCAAAAGAAACTGTAAGTGCAAGTTAATACAATTAATTTATAGCCTAACTCTGACTTCGGAGTTAGGTTTTTTATTTTTTAATACAATAATATTGTCATGCAAATTACTTAATAAGTAACGATATAATGTTTTTTATTGTTTCATTATTTGGTTAAATGAATTAAATTGAGGGATTCTTTTTTCATCTCTAGATTTATAGTATAATTAGGCATAATCAAAATAAAGAGGGTGATGTAATGAAATGCCCGAAATGTAATTCTACACAATCTAAAGTTGTAGATTCAAGGCATGCCGATGAATTAAATGCCATTCGAAGACGAAGAGAATGTGAAAATTGTGGAACACGTTTCACTACATTTGAACATATCGAAGTTAGTCAGCTTATAGTTGTGAAAAAAGATGGCACAAGAGAGCAGTTTTCAAGAGAAAAAATACTTAATGGACTTGTGCGTTCTTGTGAGAAACGACCAGTTAGATATCAACAACTTGAAGACATAACAAACAAGGTTGAATGGCAATTACGAGATGAAGGTCATACGGAAGTGTCTTCACGAGATATAGGTGAACACGTTATGAACTTGTTAATGCATGTTGATCAAGTTTCATATGTTAGATTTGCATCAGTCTATAAAGAATTTAAAGATGTTGATCAATTGTTAGCATCGATGCAAGGGATTTTAAGCGAAAACAAACGGAGTGATGCTTAAATGGGACGACAAGCCTTCGAATTCGGCTTAAGACCAAAGGATCAATTCAAAGTTATGCAACACTTTGATTTAAATACGAATCATTTAGAGGTATTGAATCGACTGTATACACCGCTAATTGGAACGCAAGCAGTGGGTTTATATCATTTTATGACTCAATTCGTTAAAGAAAGTCATAATGAAACATTGATTCTTTCTCATTATATTTTTATGAATGAACTTAAAATTAATTTACTAGAGTTTAGACAACAAATGGACTTACTTGAAGCGATTGGATTGTTAAAGGCGTTTGTCAAACATGATGAACAAGAAACACAATTTGTTTACCAATTAATTCAACCGCCTTCAGCACATTTATTTTTTAATGATCCAATGTTGTCAATCTTTTTATATAGTGAAGTCGAGCATCGTCGATTTCATGAGTTGAAGAAATACTTTGAGTATCAACAAATTGATTTGAGTGAATTTAAACAGGTAACAAGACAATTTACTGATGTTTTTAAAGTGCCGTCTACAAAAATAGATATCGATACAAGTGATATTCCGATTAATGAACCGTACCAAGGTATCGATTTATCAAATGAATCTTTTGACTTTGAAATGTTGAGACAAATGTTAGGTAAACATTTTATTAGTCAAGACATTGTTACCAAAGATGCAAAGCGTTTAATTACACAACTCGCGACTTTATATGGTTTAACAGCAGATGGCATGAAGCATGTTATTTTAAATTCAATTACAAGTGGACAACAGTTATCCTTTGAAGAAATGCGTAAACAAGCACGCTCGTATTACTTAATGGAACACGAAAATCAAATGCCTAAATTACAGGTGAAATCTCCTGCTACATCATCTTCGACGGGCAAATCTTCAGAAGTGAATCCAAAGCCACAAAGTGATGAATGGTTTGAGTTACTTGAACAAACGAGTCCAATTGATATGTTAGCTTCTTGGTCTGAATCAGAACCAACTATATCGCAAAAGACAATGGTTGAAGAATTAATTGAACGTGAAAAAATGTCTTTTGGCGTCATTAATATTTTGTTGCAATTTGTCATGTTAAAAGAAGATATGAAACTTCCTAAAGCGTATATTTTGGAAATAGCATCAAATTGGAAGAAAAAAGGTATTAAGACAGCTAAAGAAGCATATAATTACGCTAAAAAAGTTAATCAACCTAAAAATGAGGGTTCTAGCGGAAATTACCAAAAGCGTGGTTCATACTATGGGCAGCGTAATCGTATTTCAAAAGAAAAAACACCTAAATGGTTAGAAAATAGAGATAAAGCTAGTGAAGAAGATTCGGCTAAAGATAATAGCGTAGATGATCAACAATTAGAGCAAGATCGACAAGCATTTCTAGATAAATTATCTAAAAAATGGGAGGAGGACAGTCAATAATGAAGCAATTTAAAAGTATAATTAACACGTCGCAGGACTTTGAAAAAAGAATAGAAAAGATAAAAAAAGAAGTAATCAATGACCCAGATGTTAAGCAATTTTTGGAAGCGCATCGAGCTGAATTAACGAATGCTATGATTGATGAAGACTTAAATGTGTTACAAGAGTATAAAGATCAACAAAAACATTATGACGGTCATAAATTTGCTGATTGTCCAAATTTCGTAAAGGGGCATGTGCCTGAGTTATATGTTGATAATAACCGAATTAAAATACGCTATTTACAATGCCCATGTAAAATCAAGTACGACGAAGAACGCTTTGAAGCTGAGCTAATTACATCTCATCATATGCAACGAGATACTTTAAATGCCAAATTGAAAGATATTTATATGAATCATCGAGACCGTCTTGATGTAGCTATGGCAGCAGATGATATTTGTACAGCAATAACTAATGGGGAACAAGTGAAAGGCCTTTACCTTTATGGTCCATTTGGGACAGGTAAATCTTTTATTCTAGGTGCAATTGCGAATCAGCTCAAATCTAAGAAGGTACGTTCGACAATTATTTATTTACCGGAATTTATTAGAACATTAAAAGGTGGCTTTAAAGATGGTTCTTTTGAAAAGAAATTACATCGCGTAAGAGAAGCAAACATTTTAATGCTTGATGATATTGGGGCTGAAGAAGTGACTCCATGGGTGAGAGATGAGGTAATTGGACCTTTGCTACACTATCGAATGGTTCATGAATTACCAACATTCTTTAGTTCTAATTTTGACTATAGTGAATTGGAACATCATTTAGCGATGACTCGTGATGGTGAAGAGAAGACTAAAGCAGCACGTATTATTGAACGTGTCAAATCTTTGTCAACACCATACTTTTTATCAGGAGAAAATTTCAGAAACAATTGAATTTTAAAATGATTGGTGTATAATGAATACAAATCTAAATCGTTTAAATGATTGAAGACAAGATGATCTAATCAATATTACACAGAAAGCCATTGTTTGATGAGAATATGGTTAATAAATTAGATGATTACTACTTCATTTATGGTATTTGTAATGAATACCCGGATCAAGACCGTTATCTTAAGCAGAGATATTTAATACATAAATTGTATTAGATAACTAGGGTGGTACCACGACGATCTCGTCCCTTGTATAGGGGCGGGATTTTTTGTTTTTTTCAGACATAAATGTTTGTTGGTGTCATATATTCCCTGTTTATTGTTAATAGGTTTAATGTTAAAACGATGATTGTTGTTCAATTTTTTAACGAGGTCAGATAAAAGTATTTATAAAGCAAATAGGAGGGTTTAACATGGAACAAATTAATATTCAATTTCCAGATGGTAATAAAAAGGCGTTTGATAAAGGTATTACTACTGAAGATATAGCACAATCAATTAGTCCTGGATTACGTAAAAAAGCTGTTGCCGGCAAATTTAACGGGCAACTTGTAGATTTAACTAAACCGCTTGAAACTGATGGATCAATTGAAATTGTGACACCAGGTAGTGAAGAAGCGTTAGAGGTATTACGTCATTCTACTGCACATTTAATGGCACACGCAATTAAAAGGTTATATGGTAATGTTAAATTTGGTGTAGGTCCTGTAATAGAAGGTGGATTCTACTATGACTTCGACATTGACCAAAACATCTCATCTGATGACTTTGAACAAATTGAAAAAACAATGAAACAAATCGTTAACGAAAATATGAAAATCGAACGAAAAGTGGTTTCACGAGATGAAGCGAAAGAGTTATTCAGCAATGATGAATACAAATTAGAATTAATCGACGCGATTCCTGAAGATGAAAATGTAACATTATATAGTCAAGGTGATTTTACTGATTTATGTCGTGGAGTTCACGTTCCATCAACAGCTAAAATTAAAGAGTTTAAACTATTATCTACAGCAGGTGCATACTGGCGTGGAGATAGTAACAACAAAATGTTACAACGTATATACGGTACTGCTTTCTTTGATAAAAAAGAATTAAAAGCACATTTACAAATGTTAGAAGAGCGTAAAGAACGTGATCATCGTAAAATTGGTAAAGAGTTAGAATTATTCACAAATAGCCAATTAGTTGGTGCTGGTTTGCCATTATGGTTACCTAACGGTGCAACAATTAGACGTGAAATTGAACGTTACATTGTTGATAAAGAGGTGAGCATGGGTTATGACCACGTTTATACACCAGTACTTGCTAATGTTGATTTATACAAAACATCTGGTCACTGGGATCACTATCAAGAAGATATGTTCCCACCAATGCAGTTAGATGAAACTGAATCTATGGTATTACGTCCAATGAACTGTCCACATCATATGATGATTTATGCGAATAAACCACATTCATATCGTGAATTACCTATCCGTATCGCTGAGCTAGGAACGATGCATAGATATGAAGCAAGTGGTGCTGTATCAGGATTACAACGTGTTCGTGGTATGACTTTAAATGATTCACATATCTTTGTTCGACCTGATCAAATTAAAGAAGAATTCAAACGCGTTGTAAACATGATTATTGATGTGTATAAAGACTTTGGTTTCGAGGATTATAGCTTTAGATTAAGTTATAGAGACCCTGAAGATAAAGAAAAGTACTTTGATGATGATGACATGTGGAATAAAGCTGAAAATATGCTTAAAGAGGCAGCGGATGAGCTTGGCTTATCGTACGAAGAAGCGATTGGTGAAGCGGCATTCTATGGTCCGAAACTAGATGTTCAAGTTAAAACAGCGATGGGTAAAGAAGAGACATTATCAACAGCACAACTTGATTTCTTATTACCAGAACGTTTTGATTTAACTTATATTGGTCAAGATGGTGAACATCATCGTCCAGTTGTTATTCATCGTGGTGTTGTATCAACAATGGAACGATTTGTAGCATTTTTAACTGAAGAAACTAAAGGTGCATTCCCGACTTGGTTAGCGCCAAAACAAGTTCAAATCATTCCAGTTAACGTTGATTTACATTATGATTATGCGCGCCAATTGCAAGATGAATTGAAATCTCAAGGTGTTCGTGTAAGTATTGATGACCGTAATGAAAAAATGGGTTATAAAATTAGAGAAGCTCAAATGCAAAAAATACCTTATCAAATCGTAGTTGGGGATAAGGAAGTTGAAAATAATCAAGTGAATGTGCGTCAATATGGATCGCAAGACCAAGAAACAGTTGAAAAAGATGAATTTATCTGGAATCTAGTTGATGAAATTCGTTTGAAAAAACATAGATAGACAGTTGTCGCAATAAAATGCTTTAAAACTTTTATTGCGTATCAAGTTTTACAGGGTTGATTATGCGTGATGAATCCTGTATATTACAAGTTAGTTAAAATATTAAATTGAGTTAGAGGTTGCATGTTTAATTAGTAACTTGTCAGAAGTATTTATGGTACATAAGTTGAACAAGTGAAAGGTAAAGATGCCGAAATAGATATAAACCATAAATTATATCTATTGGGACAGTTTTCGAATAGGAACTGTACTGTCACAGAATGTGATGTGCTACCTTATATAGATAATTGCCAAAGTGGTTGCATATCTTAAAGGTATGTAGCCACTTTTTTACTTTTAATATCACTATGTTCTGTAAAAAAAGGGTATGAAAGTGAATAAAGGTTATTTATTTCTTGGCCTCTAAAACATGGAAAGGGAGCTTATATGTCAAAAGTTCAAAATGAAAGTAACAATGTTGTCAAAAGGGGACTTAAAGATCGTCATATTTCTATGATTGCGATTGGGGGTTGTATTGGTACAGGTTTATTTGTAACTTCTGGTGGAGCAATTCATGATGCAGGTGCTTTGGGTGCATTAATAGGATACGCAATTATCGGAATAATGGTATTTTTCTTAATGACGTCACTTGGCGAAATGGCTACGTATTTGCCAGTATCAGGTTCATTTAGTACATATGCTACAAGATTTGTTGATCCATCTTTAGGGTTTGCGCTTGGTTGGAACTATTGGTTTAACTGGGTAGTAACTGTAGCAGCAGATATTACGATTGCAGCACAAGTCATTCAATATTGGACACCATTGCAAGGCATACCCGCTTGGGCATGGAGTGCGTTGTTCTTAGTTATAATTTTTAGTCTGAATTCGTTATCAGTTCGCGTCTATGGTGAAAGTGAATACTGGTTGGCATTGATAAAAGTGGTTACAGTTATTGTTTTCATTGCAATTGGTTTATTAACGATTGTCGGAATCATGGGTGGTCATGTTGTAGGATTCGAAATATTTAATAAAGGTGAAGGTCCTATTCTTGGTGGCAACTTAGGAGGAAGTTTGTTATCAATTCTAGGTGTATTCTTAATCGCTGGTTTCTCATTCCAAGGTACTGAGTTAATTGGTATTACGGCTGGTGAATCAGAAAATCCTGAACGTGCTGTGCCGAAAGCAATTAAACAAGTATTCTGGAGAATTTTATTATTTTACATTTTAGCCATTTTTGTTATCGGTATGTTAATTCCTTATGATAGTAGTGCATTAATGGGTGGTAGTGATAATGTAGCAACGTCTCCATTCACATTAGTGTTTAAAAATGCTGGATTTGCGTTTGCAGCATCATTTATGAATGCAGTCATTTTAACGTCTGTGTTATCAGCAGGTAACTCAGGTATGTATGCTTCAACTCGAATGCTATATTCAATGAGTAAAGATAAATTAGCGTTTGAAGCATTTGGTAAAACAAATAAAAACGGTGTGCCATATATGTCGTTACTCGTTACAGCAATCATTGTAGTGATAATTTTCGTATTACAAAGCCTTACAAAAGGTGCATACGAATATATCGTTGCAGCAAGTGGTTTAACTGGTTTTATTGCTTGGGTAGGTATAGCAGTAAGTCATTATCGATTTAGAAGAGCATTTGATAAACAAAATTATGACAAATCTAAATTAAAATATACTGCTAAATTATTCCCATTCGGACCATTATTTGCTGGCTTTTTATGTATTGTAGTAATTATTGGTCAAGATGTTGACTTTATTAAAACAGGAGATTTTAATTTTAGTCGCTTCTTAATTACGTATATGGGAATCCCAGTATTTTTAGCATTCTTTATTTATCATAAGCTTCGATATAAAACGAAAAAAATTCCATTAGAACAAGTAGATTTACGTCAAGACGTGTCAATGGATGAAATAAAAGGTTAAAATAAAAATAATTACAGTTATAGTGTTGACTTAAATGTGAATTGTTGATATGATTAACAACGTTGAATACGAAACGAACCAAGTAGAAGCACCCGCTTCTCACCTGTAGCGACGCATAAAGCAGTTGGCAGGTTAATCACATTACACATAACTGTGTATAAGGAAGAGCGGGTATTTTATACCTGCTCTTCCTTTTTGCTTGGTGCAAATTTCGTAAAAATTTTGGAGGTGTCAACCATAGCAAAAGATCAAACTCAAATCAATGACAAAATTCGTGCAAAAGAATTACGTTTAATCGGTCAAGATGGTGAACAAATTGGTGTTAAATCAAAGCGTGAAGCTTTAGAAATGGCTGAACGTGTAGATTTAGACTTAGTGGTCGTTGCACCGAATGCGAAACCACCAGTTGCAAGAATTATGGATTACGGTAAATTCAAATTCGAACAACAGAAAAAAGAAAAAGAAATGAAAAAGAAACAAAAAATTATCAATGTTAAAGAAATTCGTTTAAGTCCAACAATTGAGGAACATGATTTCCAAACTAAGTTGAAAAACGGACGTAAATTCTTAACTAAAGGCGATAAATGTAAAGTATCTATTCGTTTCAGAGGGCGTGCCATTACGCATAAGGAAATTGGTCAACGTGTGCTAGAAAAATATGCAGATGAATGCAAAGATATAGCAACAGTTGAACAAAAACCTAAAATGGACGGGCGTCAAATGTTTATCATGTTAGCGCCAACAGCTGAAAAATAATTAAAGCTATTACAGGAGGACTTATATTATGCCAAAAATGAAAACTCACCGCGGAGCAGCTAAACGTGTTAAAAGAACTGCTTCAGGTCAATTAAAACGTTCAAGAGCTTTCACATCTCACTTATTCGCAAACAAGAGCACTAAACAAAAACGTCAATTACGTAAAGCTAGATTAGTGTCTAAGAGCGATATGAAACGTGTAAAACAATTATTAGCATACAAAAAATAAGAACAAATACAGAAATCGGTAGGAATTACCTAAGGAGGAATTTTTTATGCCACGAGTTAAAGGTGGAACAGTAACAAGAGCGCGTCGTAAAAAAACGATTAAATTAGCTAAAGGTTACTTCGGTTCAAAACATACATTATACAAAGTAGCTAAGCAACAAGTAATGAAATCAGGTCAATATGCTTTCCGTGACCGTCGTCAACGTAAACGTGACTTCCGTAAATTATGGATTACACGTATCAACGCAGCAGCTCGTCAACATGAAATGAGCTACTCACGTTTAATGAACGGTTTGAAAAAAGCTGGTATCGACATTAACCGTAAAATGTTATCAGAAATCGCAATTTCTGACGAAAAAGCATTTGCTCAATTAGTAACTAAAGCTAAAGATGCTTTAAAATAATAACACTTATAAAAAAGAGATGGCATTGTCATCTCTTTTTTATTTTTTAAATAGCAAAATGCCACATTTAATCGCTAAAATATGACATATTTGCTAAAATGCATTTAAGAGAACAAACATTAAAGTGAGGAGTTTTATACGATGTCTAAATTTGATGAACAAATCATTGTAGTACCTAGAGAAATTATTTTTAATAATGAAAAGAATACTTTCAATGGGTTTTTAAATAAGAATAAACCAGAAGGTCAAAATATTTTTGATGCGCTAAGTCAATATGAAGTTAAGCGACGCGGCGATATGGAAGAGGATCCATCATATAAACAACTCATTTCTTATTGTTTACTTGAAAATGAGCATGGCGAGATATTAGTGTATGAACGATTATCTGGCGGTGGAGAAGCTCGATTGCATGGACAATCTTCAATAGGTGTAGGCGGTCATATGAATGATGTTCCAGGAGCAGAATCTATTAACGAAGTATTGAGAGTTAATGCACAGAGAGAATTAGAAGAAGAAGTAGGTTTAAGTGAGCAAGATTCACAAAATATGGAATATATCGGTTTTATTAATGACGATAATAATGAAGTGGGCAAGGTACATATTGGTGTTGTATTTAAAATCACTGTAAGTACGAATGATGTAGAAGCTAAAGAAACAGATACTTTACGAATAAAATGGGTTGAAAAAGGCAACATAGAGTCATATGATGATTTCGAAACGTGGAGTGCATTAATCCTTCAAGATTTATAATCAAACGAGGTGACATATATGTCAGATATTATTCAGTTTCCTAACTCTTCGAAAAAGTTATATAAAGATATAAAACGTGCTGAACAAGACCAAAACTATGACCTGATGTATGAATATATTGTGCAATATGAACGTCAATTTGAACTCACTGAAGAAATAGCAATGATGAAATGCCGTATGTTATATGAGACGGGGTCATTTCTTGAATTAAGAGAAGAAACAATTGTCTTATTGAAAACTGGCATACAACAATATGATGCATTGATGATTTATTACGTGAAAAGTTTGATTGGTTTGGGACAATATTTTGAAGCGGTAGAAGTAATTCATCAAATTATTGATGAAGTCAAAGATCACAAAACAAGAATGGCATTACATCCTCTTAAAGAATTTGCTAAGTCAAAATTAATTGAAGATGAAAAACGATTGACTCAGTCATTAGCTGATTTTGATACGTTATCAATGAGGGAACAGACGCACTTGATTTTGAAGTTAATAGACAATGGTCATTTTCAATTTCAAGAAACGGTATTATATATATTAAAATCTAATACGTACAGTTATAACCTCATTAGTTTAATGATTGAGTATTTAAGGTTCGCAAATTGTACACAAGAACTGACAATTGAAAAGTATGGTATGGATGTAACTTTTGTACCAGCTAATTTAAAAGGGCTAGAACATACAACACTTAAAGAAAAAGTTATACCTAACGTTATGGAAACATTAAATGATGGTGCTTTACATATCGCTGAAGAAGCACACCATATTATGAATAATCACTCTATCATGATTTATCCAATTGATATTGAAACTTTGTTTGAAACGAATAAATGGATTAATGCATACGAATGTTATTTCAAAAATATGTTAGGACTTAAATGTGAATTACAAAGTATCGATGCATTTAATTTTATTCAGCAATTAGATTTGAATAATAATAGTTAAATTGTTGCAAAATAATACTCAGCATTTTAATATAGTTTTGACGAAAAAAGTTGATTTACAAATATATAAACGTTGTGATTTCAATGTTTGTATAGGGAATAGACCTATGATATAATAGGGAAGTTGAAAAAATAAATTAGTTAATCATGGAGGTATATATACATGACAGCAACTTGGGAAAAAAAGGAAGGTAACGAAGGTTTATTAACTGTTACTGTTCCTGCAGAAAAAGTAAACAAAGCGTTAGATCAAGCATTTAAAAAAGTGGTTAAACAAATTAACGTACCTGGATTCCGTAAAGGTAAAGTGCCACGTCCAATTTTCGAACAACGCTTTGGTGTAGAAGCATTATATCAAGATGCTATCGACATTTTATTACCAGATGCTTATGGTGAAGCAATTGACGAAACTGATATTAAACCAGTTGCACAACCAGAAGTAAGTGTTACTCAAATTGAAAAAGGTAAAGATTTCATTTTTGAAGCAACAGTTACAGTTGAGCCAGAAGTTAAATTAGGAGACTATAAAGGTCTTGAAATTGAAAAACAAGAAACTGAATTATCTGATGATGAGTTACAAGAAGCGATTGACCACAGCTTAGGACATTTAGCTGAAATGGTAGTTAAAGAAGATGGTGTTGTTGAAAATGGCGACACAGTTAACATCGACTTTAGTGGTTCAGTTGACGGAGAAGAATTCGAAGGTGGACAAGCTGAAGGTTACGATTTAGAAATCGGTTCAGGTTCATTCATTCCTGGTTTCGAAGAGCAATTAGAAGGTATGAAAGTTGACGAAGAAAAAGATGTTGTCGTAACATTCCCAGAAGAATACCATGCTGAAGAATTAGCTGGTAAAGAAGCAACTTTTAAAACAAAAGTTAACGAAATTAAATTTAAAGAAGTTCCAGAATTAACAGATGAAATTGCTAATGAATTAGATGCGGAAGCAAATACAGTAGACGAGTACAAAGAAAACTTACGTAAACGTTTAGCTGAACAAAAAGCTACAGATGCAGAAAATGTTGAAAAAGAAGAAGCGATTACAAAAGCTACTGATAATACAACAATCGATATTCCTGAAGCAATGGTTAATACTGAATTAGATCGTATGGTGTCTGAATTTGCACAAAGAATTCAACAACAAGGTTTAGATTTACAAACGTACTTCCAAATCTCAGGTCAAGATGAATCTCAATTAAGAGAGCAAATGAAAGACGATGCAGAACAACGTGTTAAAACTAACTTAACTTTAACTGCGATCGCTGAAGCTGAAAAAATCGAAGCTACTGATGAAGATATCGATAAAGAATTAGAAAAAATGAGTAAACAATTTAATATCTCAGTTGAAGATATCAAAAATACTTTAGGTAATACTGATATCATTAAAAATGATGTTCGTATCCAAAAAGTTATCGATTTATTAAGAGATAACGCAAAGTTCGTTGAAGGAACTAAAG
The DNA here is from genome assembly GCF_018622755.1 of Staphylococcus sp. MZ3. NCBI lineage: Bacteria > Bacillati > Bacillota > Bacilli > Caryophanales > Staphylococcaceae > Staphylococcus > Staphylococcus sp. MZ3. The sequence continues at coordinate 1,743,712 of NZ_CP076026.1, read as the reverse complement.
AAGATTAATCTTCATTAAATATTAAATTACAAAAATGAGTAGCAGATGCATAGCTTATGTATCTGCTACTATTCTTTAAGCAAAAAGTTTGTATGTTAATATGTTGCATTGTAATATCCAATCTAGTATAGTCTTTAACGAATAGGGGTGTAAAAAGAATGTTTAAATTCAATGAAGATGAAGAAAATTTGAAATGCTCTTTCTGCGGAAAAGACCAAGATCAAGTAAAAAAACTTGTAGCAGGAAGTGGTGTATATATTTGTAATGAGTGTATTGAATTATGCTCAGAAATCGTCGAAGAAGAATTAGCTCAAAACACTTCTGAAGCGATGACAGAATTACCTACTCCTAAAGAAATTATGGATCATTTAAACGAATATGTTATTGGTCAAGAAAAAGCTAAAAAATCTTTAGCTGTAGCTGTTTATAACCACTATAAGCGTATTCAACAATTAGGACCAAAAGAAGATGATGTTGAATTACAAAAAAGTAACATTGCATTAATTGGGCCAACAGGTAGTGGTAAAACATTATTAGCTCAAACATTAGCCAAGACGTTGAATGTACCATTTGCAATTGCAGATGCGACAAGTTTAACTGAAGCTGGTTATGTAGGCGATGATGTTGAAAATATCTTGTTGAGATTAATTCAAGCAGCTGACTTTGACATTGATAAAGCCGAAAAAGGTATTATTTATGTAGATGAAATTGATAAAATTGCACGTAAATCTGAAAACACATCTATAACACGTGACGTTTCAGGTGAAGGTGTTCAACAAGCATTGCTTAAAATCTTAGAAGGTACGACTGCAAGTGTTCCGCCACAAGGGGGACGCAAACATCCAAACCAAGAAATGATTCAAATTGATACAACAAATATCTTATTTATTCTTGGTGGTGCCTTTGATGGTATTGAAGAAGTGATTAAGCGCCGTCTTGGTGAAAAAGTTATTGGTTTCTCAAGCAATGAAGCTGATAAATATGACGAACAAGCATTATTAGCACAAATTCGCCCAGAAGATTTGCAAGCCTATGGTTTGATTCCTGAATTTATCGGACGTGTGCCAATTGTAGCTAATTTAGAAACATTAGATGTAACTGCGTTGAAAAACATCTTAACGCAACCTAAAAATGCACTTGTGAAACAATATACTAAAATGCTGGAATTAGATGATGTGGATTTAGAGTTCACTGAAGAAGCTTTATCAGCAATTAGTGAAAAAGCAATTGAAAGAAAAACAGGTGCGCGTGGTTTACGTTCAATCATAGAAGAATCGTTAATCGATATTATGTTTGATGTGCCTTCTAACGAAAATGTAACGAAGGTAGTTATTACAGCACAAACAATTAATGAAGAAACTGAACCAGAACTATACGACGCAGAAGGCAATTTAATTAATAATAGTAAAACATCAGCTTAATCATTGATGTGTTATAAAAGTGAAAAGCTCCAATCAAAGTTGACGCTCAAATAGTTTAACTTTGATCGGAGCTTTTTTATAATGTATACCGAAAGATTCAAATATTATATAATGGTAGAGTTGAAAGAGAATATAAAAAAGTGAGGATATAAAATGAAAGTTAATCCTAATAATATAGAATTAATCATTAGTGCAGTAAAAGAAGAACAATATCCAGAAACAGAATTGTCTGAAGTTGCACTGAGCGGTCGATCTAATGTAGGTAAGTCTACATTTATCAATAGTATGATTGGCAGAAAAAATATGGCACGTACATCACAGCAACCCGGCAAAACGCAAACGTTAAATTTTTATAATATAGATGAACAACTTATTTTTGTGGATGTTCCAGGGTATGGATATGCTAAAGTAAGTAAAACACAACGTGAAAAATTTGGGAAAATGATTGAGGAATATATAACTAAGAGAGAGAATTTGCAATTAGTTATTCAATTAGTTGATTTAAGACATGATCCAACACAAGATGATATCTTAATGTACAATTATTTGAAACATTTTGATATTCCTACTTTAGTTATATGCACTAAAGAAGACAAAATTCCAAAAGGTAAAGTTCAAAAGCATATTAAAAATATTAAGACACAATTAGATATGGACCCAGACGATACAATTGTAAGTTATTCATCAATTCAAAATAATAAACAACAACAAATATGGAATTTAATTGAACCGTATATTTCATAGTTTTTGTACGACAAAACTTATACAAAAATTTTAAAAATAATGTAAGCACGAAACTTTTAATTAGTACACAATTGATAACATTTTTCAACGTTCATCATTTTGTCAAAAACTCAAAAGTAAATTAGAAAGATTATAATTTATTTAAGCATCGTACTTAATTGGATTTTAAATTATGTTATAATATTTGTATTGTTAGTATATATGGGGGCGTTTCAAATGCATTTTATTGCAATTAGTATAAATCATCGCACAGCTGATGTTGCACTAAGAGAGCAAGTTGCTTTTAGAGATGATGCCTTACGAATTGCCCATGAAGATTTATATGAAACTAAATCTATTTTAGAAAATGTCATATTATCAACATGTAATCGAACTGAAGTATATGCTGTTGTTGATCAAATTCACACAGGTCGTTACTATATTCAACGATTTCTAGCTCGTGCATTTGGATTTGAAGTAGATGATATTAAAGCAATGTCAGAAGTAAAAGTGGGGGACGAAGCAGTAGAACATTTATTGCGTGTCACTTCTGGTTTAGATTCAATCGTACTTGGAGAAACTCAAATTTTAGGTCAAATAAGAGATGCATTTTTCTTAGCGCAAAGCACAGGTACGACAGGAACAATTTTTAATCATCTATTTAAACAGGCAATTACTTTTGCAAAAAGAGCACATAATGAAACAGATATAGCTGATAATGCTGTAAGTGTGTCTTATGCTGCGGTCGAGTTGGCGAAAAAAGTATTTGGCAAATTGAAAAGTAAGCAAGCTATCATTATTGGTGCAGGGGAAATGAGTGAATTATCACTATTAAATCTTCTTGGTTCTGGAATTACTGATATTACAGTAGTAAATAGAACAATTGAAAATGCTATGAAATTAGCAGCAAAGCATCAAGTGAAATATGATGAACTATCATCATTACCAAATTTACTTGAAAGTGCAGATATTGTGATTAGTTCAACGAGTGCACAATCTTATATCATTACAAATGAAATGATAGAAAGAATTGCAGAAAATAGAAAGCAAGATTCACTAGTATTGATTGATATTGCAGTTCCTCGAGATATTGAACCTGGTATTAGTGCCATCACAAACATCTTTAATTATGATGTTGATGACTTAAAAGGTTTAGTTGATGCAAACTTACGTGAGCGACAATTAGCGGCTGCAACAATTTCGGAACAAATTCCTGCAGAAATACATGCACACAATGAGTGGATTAGTATGTTGGGTGTTGTTCCAGTGATTAGAGCTTTACGTGAAAAAGCTATGGCAATTCAAGTAGAAACGATGGACAGTATTGATCGTAAATTGCCAGGGTTAAGCGAAAGAGAACGTAAAATTATATCTAAACATACAAAAAGTATCATCAATCAAATGTTGAAAGATCCTATTAAACAGGCCAAAGAATTAAGTAGTGATAAGAAAAGTAATGAAAAATTAGAGCTATTTCAAAATATATTTGATATCGAAGCTGAATGTCCTCATGAGCAAGCGAAGCAACAAAAAGAAAGCAAGGTCAAGGAAATTTCAGCGCGACGTATCTTTAGTTTTGAATAAGCATATTAATATGGTGATAATATGCAAGAAAACCTGTTTATTCGATTCAATGAAATTATATTATTAATATACTTAATCAGTATCATTTGCTATTTTTATGATTTTGTACAAAAAAGTCATAAGATTAGAAGTTTAGGCATATATTTATTGGGGATTGTTTGGGTTTTACAAACAATCTCTTTATCTATTTTTATTATACAAACTAGACATATTCCATTAGGGTCTATTTCAGATGTATTCTATACTTTAAGTTGGCTGATTATTTCAATCTCTTTAATTCTTAACCTTATCAAAGTTTTGAATTTCTCTGTGTTTTTCTTGAATTTAATAGGGTTAACACTTTTAGGGATGAATACATTTCAACCGACACATTATACTAATAAGGTTCAGAAAATTGCTGTTGTAGACGAGTTACTGTTAGTCCATATCGGTCTAGCTGTGTTAAGTTATGTCTTCTTTGCCTTAGCTTTTGTCAATGCATTACTGTATATCATGCAATACCGTAATTTGAAGGAAAAACGTTTTGATCAAAAATACTTTAGAATTGGTAGCGTTGCTACACTTGAATCAATTGTGTTTTACTCAACGTTAAGTGGGTGGATAATTCTCATATTTAGTATTATTTTAGGTACACAGTGGGGTGTAATTTCAGTTGGTGAACGTATATTCATTGACCCGAAGGTAATACTCTCTTCAATTATTACAGTATTATATGGAAGTTATATTTTACTTAGAATCAACAAATGGTTGAATTCAAGATATTTAATATACTATAACATTATTTTATTTTGCTTAAATATGATTAATTTATTTTTTGCAACACATTTTGTGAATTGAGAAAATAATCTAGAGCAATCCGTTCCTAGGAGGAATTGAACATGCGTAAATTAGTCGTTGGCTCCAGAAGAAGTAAATTAGCTTTAACACAAAGCCAGCAATTTATTGATAAATTAAAAGCTGTCGAGCCAAATCTAGAAATTGAAATTAAAGAAATTGTCACGAAAGGCGATCGTATAGTAGATAAACAATTGTCTAAAGTCGGAGGCAAAGGCTTATTTGTTAAAGAAATACAACATGAACTTTTTGAAAAAAATATCGATATGGCAATACACTCGCTTAAAGACGTACCAAGTGTAATTCCGGAAGGTTTAACATTAGGTTGTATCCCTGATAGAGAATTACCTTTTGATGCGTATATTTCTAAAACACATACACCACTATCCCAATTGCCAGAAGGCAGTATTATTGGTACTAGTTCATTACGTCGTGGTGCACAAATATTATCTAAGTATCCTAATTTAGAGATTAAATGGATTAGAGGTAATATAGATACACGATTAGAAAAGTTACAAACTGAAGATTATGATGCGATTATTTTAGCTGCAGCTGGTTTAAGAAGAATGGGCTGGTCAGATGATATTGTAACATCTTATCTTGATAGAGATACATTGTTACCTGCAATCGGACAAGGTGCTTTAGGGATAGAATGTCGTAGTGACGATGAAGAACTATTAACATTATTAAGCAAAGTACATAATGATGAGGTTGCAAAATGTGTGACTGCTGAACGAACGTTTTTAGCAGAAATGGATGGTAGTTGTCAGGTGCCAATTGCAGGATATGCTACAATCTCAGATCAAAAAGAAATCGAATTTACAGGTTTAATTATGACCCCAGATGGTAAAGAACGATTTGAATATACAATGAACGGAACAGATCCGGTTGAGTTAGGCAAAACAGTGAGTAACAAATTAAAAGAGCAAGGTGCTTATGAAATTATAAAACGCTTAAATGAACAACATTAAATAATGGAGTGACGTTTAAATATGAAGCCAGTTGTAGTTATGACACAAACAAATGACATGCAAAGTGATTTAGTATCAATTATTCACAAACCCTTTATTGATATAAAGCCACTAAATTTTGATATTCATTTGTTAAATCAACGCTATGACTGGCTTATTTTTTCATCTAAAAATGCTGTGAAATTCTTTTATAAATATCTAAAAGGAATTAATGTTGATAACATTGCTGTGATAGGAAGTAAGACAGCGCAATATTGTGAATCACTTGGCATTCGAGTTGATTTTATGCCAAACGACTTTTCTCAAGAAGGATTTTTAAAATCATTTAATCAAACTAACCAAAAAATACTTTTGCCTTCGAGTGAATTGGCGAGACCATTGTTATTAGCAGCGTTATCTAAAGATAATGAAGTTGTTAAAATAGATTTATATACTTCAGTGCCTAACAAACAAAATATACAAGATGTTAAAGAAATGATAGAACATCAACAAATCGATGCATTAACATTTTCAAGTTCGTCGGCAGTACGTTATTATTTTAATGAAGGATTTGTACCAAAATTCAAGTCGTATTTTGCTATTGGAGAACAAACAGCACGGACCATTAAATCATATCAACAACCAGTAACAATTGCAGAAATTCAAACACTCGAATCACTAATTGAAAAGATTTTAGAAAGTAGGGGCTAAAAATGAAATTTGATAGACATAGAAGATTGAGATCATCAGCGACAATGAGAGATATGGTTAGAGAGAATCATGTAAGAAAAGAAGATTTAATATATCCAATTTTTGTAGTTGAAAAAGACGATGTGAAAAAAGAAATTAAGTCATTGCCAGGTGTATACCAAATCAGTTTGAATTTACTTGAAAGTGAATTAAAAGAAGCTTATGACTTAGGCATACGTGCCATTATGTTTTTCGGTGTTCCAAACTCAAAAGATGATATAGGTACTGGTGCATACATTCACGATGGTGTTATTCAACAGGCAACACGTATTGCTAAAAAAATGTATGATGACTTATTAATTGTTGCAGACACTTGTTTATGTGAATATACTGATCATGGTCATTGTGGCGTGATTGATGACCATACACATGACGTTGACAATGATAAATCATTGCCACTGCTTGTTAAAACAGCAATTTCTCAAGTGGAAGCTGGTGCTGATATTATTGCGCCAAGTAATATGATGGATGGTTTTGTTGCTGAAATTCGTCGTGGATTAGATGAAGCCGGCTATTACAATATTCCTATAATGAGTTATGGTGTCAAGTATGCATCAAGTTTCTTTGGACCTTTTAGAGATGCAGCAGATTCAGCGCCATCATTTGGGGATAGAAAAACGTATCAGATGGACCCTGCTAACCGTTTGGAAGCACTTCGTGAATTAGAAAGTGATCTTAAAGAAGGGTGCGACATGATGATTGTTAAACCTGCTCTAAGTTATTTAGACATAGTTCGAGATGTTAAAAATCATACGAATGTTCCAGTTGTTGCATATAATGTGAGTGGAGAATATAGTATGACTAAAGCAGCGGCACAAAATGGTTGGATAGATGAAGAACGTGTCGTTATGGAACAAATGGTTTCAATGAAACGTGCAGGTGCTGATATGATTATTACGTATTTTGCAAAGGACATTTGTCGCTATTTAGATAAATAAGGTTTTATATGTATGATTTTCCATAAACTATAGGAGGAATTTACTTTATGAGATATACGAAATCAGAAGAAGCAATGAAGGTTGCTGAAACTTTAATGCCTGGTGGTGTAAATAGTCCAGTACGCGCATTTAAATCAGTAGATACACCAGCAATTTTTATGGATCACGGTAAAGGTTCAAAAATTTATGATATCGATGGTAACGAGTATATCGACTATGTACTAAGTTGGGGGCCACTTATTTTAGGACATAGAGACCCTCAAGTTATTAGTCATTTACATGAAGCAATTGATAAAGGTACAAGTTTTGGTGCATCAACATTACTTGAAAATAAATTGGCGCAGCTCGTTATTGACCGAGTACCTTCAATAGAAAAAGTGCGTATGGTGTCATCTGGTACAGAAGCTACATTGGATACTTTAAGATTAGCACGTGGTTATACTGGCAGAAATAAAATTGTGAAATTTGAAGGTTGCTATCATGGTCATAGTGATTCGTTATTAATCAAAGCTGGTTCTGGGGTGGCAACATTAGGATTGCCGGATTCTCCTGGTGTGCCTGAAGGTATTGCTAAAAATACAATTACAGTTCCATACAATGATTTAGATGCACTTAAAATCGCTTTCGAAAAATTTGGAGACGATATTGCTGGTGTAATCGTAGAACCTGTTGCTGGTAATATGGGTGTCGTACCGCCGATTGAAGGTTTTTTACAGGGATTAAGAAATATTACGACTGAATACGGCGCATTGCTAATTTTCGATGAAGTAATGACTGGTTTCAGAGTCGGTTATCATTGTGCACAAGGTTACTTTGGTGTGACACCAGATTTAACTTGCTTAGGAAAAGTTATCGGTGGAGGACTACCTGTAGGTGCTTTTGGTGGTAAAAAAGAAATCATGGATCATATAGCACCATTAGGAAATATTTATCAAGCGGGTACGTTATCAGGAAATCCTCTTGCAATGACAAGTGGTTATGAAACGTTAAGCCAATTAACGCCAGAGACATATGAGTATTTTAATATGTTAGGCGATATACTTGAAGACGGTTTAAAGCGTGTATTTGCTAAACACAATGTACCAATAACTGTAAATAGAGCAGGTTCAATGATTGGTTATTTCTTAAATGAAGGACCTGTAACTAATTTTGAACAAGCGAATAAAAGTGATTTGAAATTATTTGCAGAAATGTATCGAGAAATGGCAAAAGAAGGTGTGTTTTTACCACCATCTCAATTTGAAGGTACATTCCTATCTACGGCACACACGAAAGAAGATATTGAAAAAACGATTCAAGCATTTGATACGGCTTTAAGTCGTATTGTAAAATAAATATACGGACAAATTGAGAGCCTGAACTTTGTTCAGGCTCTTTTTAAATGTATATCAGGCATGGGCGGCGACTTGATAGTGAAAGTCCATATATGCTTTGTAGTCAAAACTGCTAGCGGATATTGTTATCTTAACAAACGTGAAGCTCAAGCAGCAATTTAGTCATTTTATTTTTTATTGAAAGAAGTGGAAAACATGACAATGATATATAGAAATAATTTCATTGTGTTCGTTTTATCATTTTTTATTAGTATTCTACTGTATTCATCGCACGTATTACTCCCATTTATGTTTGGTCCTATTATCGCATCAATCATTTGTGTAAAAGTTTTCAAACTTGATATTAAATGGCCATTCTTACTTAGTGAATTAGGTATTGTACTATTAGGTGTGCAAATCGGATCAACGTTTACGAAAAATGTCGTTATGGATATTAAAGACAATTGGCTTTCGATTATTGTTGTATCTATTTCGATATTATTAATTGCAATAGTAATGGCATTTATTTTTAAAAAAATTGCACGTATTAATACAGAAACAGCTATTTTAAGTGTTATACCAGGAGCACTAACACAAATGCTGGTCATGGCTGAACAAGACAAACGTGCTAATTTGTTAGTTGTTAGCTTAACGCAAACATCACGAATTATATTTGTTGTTGTTTTAGTACCGTTCATTTCATATTTTTTTCATGATGGTAACATGCATGCGAATGGAAAGTTAACAAAAGTCTTGCCTTTATCACAAGTATTAAACATAGGGCAAATAGTTATTTTAGCGATAGCTATCTTTATAGTTTATCTAATTATGTCTAAAATAAAGTTTCCAACATTTCAATTATTAGCACCACTCATTGTATTAATTGTTTGGAATTTTTCTACAGGTTTAACATTTACACTAGATCATTGGTTGTTGAACATGGCACAACTAATATATATGATTAGAATTGGAGTTCAAATTGCGCATTTATTGTCAGATTTAAAAGGTAGACTAGCAATCGCAATTACAATTCAAAATATTATGTTGATAATTGGTGCGCTAATCATGGTTTATGTCATACATTTCTTTGATAATAATCCTATTAATGAATTGTTTCTTGGTGCAGCACCAGGAGGGGTTAATCAGATAGTTTTAGTTGCATTAGCTACTGGTGCCGATGTTGCTATGATTACGAGTTATCATATTTTCCGAATCTTTTTCATCCTATTTATTATTGCACCAGGAATTAATTACTTTTTAAAATATCGTTCGAATAAGCGTGAAGATTAGAAACTATCATCCATTTAAGTTGATTTATGCTTAGGATAGAATTCATTATTAAGGTTTAAGCAAAGGTTGTACATCTATTTTTAGATTAAGATATCTAATATTAGCAGTGCATTAACTTGGAACTTTAACTTATGATTTGAATAAATTTTCACATCAAAAAACGAGACAGTCTATTAGTTAAAAATAGATGATGTCTCGTTTACTTTATGATGCTATAGCAAATTAATTGTGTTTAGGCTTTGATGGACAATCTTTTAAATGTGCATCATATAAACCAGCTGCTTCTAAAAACGAAAATACTGTTACTGGACCTAAAAATTTAAACCCGTATTGTTTTAAATCTTTAGATAGTTGTGTTGCAGTATCATCAACTGTGATACGATCAGAAGCATGTTCATACTGCAAATCTTTAGGCTTACCATTTACATAAGACCATAAAAATTTACTAAAACTACCATATGCTTGTTCAATTTTTAAATACCCTTGAGCTTGATTAACAATTGCTTCTAATTTTTTACGATGATGAACGATATTTGGAAAAGTCATTAAGCGGTCGATATCTTGAGCGGTCATTTGTGCTACCTTTTCTGGTTCGAAATCATAAAATGCTTCTTCATAGGCTTCTTTCTTTTTTAAAATAGTTAACCAAGATAGCCCAGCATGTTGTGATTCTAATGCTAAAAGTTTAAACAATGCCTTGCTATCATAGAGCGGTTGTCCCCATACATGATCATGATAGTTTAAGTAGACTGGATCTTTAGTACCAAATGCGCATTCATTCATTTTATTCCCACCTATACATTGACTTATTTTGTCAATCATTATACTATAAGTTAAGAGTTTAATATAGGATTTGGGAAGAGTAAGTTCAAATTATTTTAAAGAGAGCATATGATTTGGTGTGAGTATGTAAATGATTTTTACTGAAGGTAGCCCACAGAGTATCTTAGCTGAACGTGATTAATAGTAGGCTAAGACGTGTTTGAGCGTTAATCATAATCTAGAGTGCTTGAAGAGATGAAGCATTTCAAATTTCACGATGATAGTATTGGTATGATTATTCCAATTATGTTAAAAGAGTGAATTTGATATTAATCATCCTTCTTGAATATAGGTGGTACCACGGAATATCCGTCCTATTTGTATATAGGATGGATATTTTTATTTTTTTAGGAGGTATAGCAAATGGAAATGAAACCAAAATATGATCCTCGTGAAGTTGAAGCGGGACGTTATGAAGAATGGGTAAAGAATGGTTATTTTAAACCGTCAGAAGATAAATCAAAAGAAACATATACAATTGTTATCCCGCCACCAAATGTAACTGGTAAATTACATTTAGGACATGCATGGGATACGACTTTACAAGATATCATTACACGTATGAAACGTATGCAAGGATACGATACGTTATACTTACCAGGTATGGATCATGCTGGTATTGCGACACAGGCAAAGGTAGAAGCTAAATTAAATGAACAAGGAATAACTAGATATGATCTTGGTCGTGAAAAGTTTTTAGAACAGGCATGGGATTGGAAAGAAGAGTATGCGTCATTTATTCGTGCGCAATGGGCTAAATTAGGTCTAGGTTTAGATTATAGTAGAGAACGTTTTACTTTAGATGAAGGTTTAAGTAAAGCAGTTAAAAAAGTTTTTGTTGATTTATACAATAAAGGAATTATTTATCGTGGCGAACGTATTATAAATTGGGATCCTAAAGCACGTACAGCTTTATCTGATATTGAAGTAATACATGAAGATGTTCAAGGTGCGTTTTATCATTTTAAATATCCTTACGCTGATGGTGAAGGTTTTATTGAAATTGCAACAACAAGACCAGAAACGATGTTAGGTGATACAGCGATTGTTGTTAACCCTAATGACGAACGATACAAAGATGTAATCGGTAAAACTGTTATATTACCAATCGTAGGACGCGAACTGCCTATTTTAGCAGATGAGTATGTTGATATAGACTTCGGTTCTGGTGCTATGAAAGTGACACCAGCACATGACCCTAATGATTTTGAAATTGGTCAAAGACATCAATTAGAAAATATTATCGTTATGGATGAAAATGGTAAAATGAACGACAAAGCGGGTAAATATGAAGGTATGGACCGTTTTGATTGTCGTAAACAGCTAGTTAAAGATTTAAAAGAACAAGATTTAGTTATCAAGATTGAAGATCATGTTCATTCTGTAGGTCATTCAGAACGATCTGGCGCTGTTGTTGAACCATATTTATCAACACAATGGTTTGTGCGCATGGAAGACTTAGCGAAACGTTCATTAGATAACCAAAAAACAGATGATCGTATTGATTTTTATCCGCAACGTTTCGAACATACATTTAACCAATGGATGGAAAATATTAGAGATTGGACGATTTCAAGACAATTATGGTGGGGTCATCAAATTCCGGCTTGGTATCATAAAGAAACAGGCGAAATATATGTTGGAGAAGAAGCGCCAACTGATATTGAAAATTGGCAACAAGATGAAGATGTATTAGATACGTGGTTCTCAAGTGCTTTATGGCCTTTCTCTACGTTAGGTTGGCCTGATTTAGAAAGTGAAGACTTTAAACGATACTACCCAACAAATGCCTTAGTTACAGGTTACGATATTATCTTTTTCTGGGTAGCACGCATGATATTCCAAGGCTTAGAATTTACAGATCGTCGTCCATTTAATGATGTATTATTACACGGTTTAGTTCGTGCTGAAGACGGGCGTAAGATGAGTAAATCATTAGGTAATGGTGTGGATCCAATGGATGTTATTGACGAATACGGTGCTGATAGCTTGCGTTACTTCTTAGCAACAGGTTCATCTCCAGGACATGATTTAAGATACTCAACTGAAAAAGTTGAGTCAGTGTGGAACTTTATCAATAAAATCTGGAATGGGGCACGTTTCAGTTTAATGAATATCGGTGAAGACTTTAAAGTTGAAGATATCGATTTAAGTGGTAACTTATCATTAGCAGATAAATGGATTCTAACACGTTTAAATGAAACGATTGCAACAGTTACTGATTTAAGTGACAAATATGAATTCGGCGAAGTTGGACGTGCATTATATAATTTCATTTGGGATGATTTCTGTGATTGGTACATTGAAATGAGTAAAATTCCAATGAATAGTAATGATGAAGAACAAAAACAAGTTACACGTTCAGTATTGAGTTATACTTTAGACAATATTATGAGAATGCTACATCCATTCATGCCATTTGTAACAGAGAAAATATGGCAAAGTTTACCACATGAAGGTGACACAATTGTTAAAGCTTCATGGCCAGAAGTGCGTGAATCATTGATTTTTGAAGAAAGTAAACAAACAATGCAACAACTTGTTGAAATCATTAAATCTGTAAGACAATCACGTGTAGAAGTAAATACGCCATTGTCTAAAGAAATACCTATTTTAATTCAAGCTAAAGATAAAGAAATTGAAACAACTTTATCACAAAACAAAGATTATTTAATCAAATTCTGTAATCCTAGTACCTTAAATATTAGCACTGACGTGGAAATTCCTGAGAAAGCAATGACATCAGTTGTAATTGCAGGTAAAGTGGTATTACCATTAGAAGGGCTAATTGATATGGATAAGGAAATCAGCCGTTTGGAAAAAGAATTAGCTAAACTTCAAAGCGAATTAGATAGAGTAGATAAAAAGCTCTCTAATGAAAACTTTGTAAGTAAAGCACCTGAAAAGGTTATAAATGAAGAAAAACGTAAAAAACAAGATTATCAAGAAAAATATGATGGTGTGAAGGCAAGAATTGAACAATTAAAAGCATAGGAGTTAGTAACAATGAATTACCTAGAGAGCTTGTATTGGATACACGAAAGAACTAAATTTGGCATCAAACCAGGTGTTAAACGTATGGAATGGATGCTAGCACAATTTAATAATCCTCAAAATAACATTAAGGGTATTCATGTAGGTGGCACAAATGGTAAAGGCTCTACAGTTGCTTACCTTAGAACAGCTTTAGTTGAAAATGGTTATGAAGTAGGTACATTTACGTCGCCGTTTATTGAAACATTTAATGAACGAATTAGTCTAAATGGTGTGCCAATATCAAATGACGCTATTGTAGAATTAGTATCACGTATTAAACCAGTAAGTGAAATGATGGAACGTGAAACAGATTTAGGTGTTGCAACTGAATTCGAAATAATCACAGCGATGATGTTTTTATATTTTGGTGAAATACATCCTGTTGATTTTGTCATTGTTGAGGCTGGATTGGGTATAAAGAACGATTCGACAAATGTCTTTACACCGGTTTTATCAATCTTAACTAGTATCGGTCTAGACCATACAGATATTTTAGGTGGTACTTATCTAGATATTGCTAGGGATAAAGGCGCGATTATAAAGCCTAACGTTCCAGTGATATATGCTGTTAAAAATGAAGATGCATTAAAATATGTTCGTGAACGCGCAATTGAACAACATGCAAAGCCAATTGAATTAGATAGAGAAATTGTTGTTGTATCGCAAAATGATGAATTTACTTACCGTTATAAAGATTATGAATTAGAAACAATCATTTTAAGTATGTTAGGTGAACATCAGAAACAAAATGCTGCATTAGCCATAACAGCTCTTATTGAATTAAATGAACAAGGATTAATTGAATTAGATTTCAATAAGATGATAGACGGTATTGAATCAGTTCGTTGGACTGGACGTATTGAGCAGGTGCATGACAAACCTTTAATCATTTTGGATGGTGCACATAATTCAGAGAGTATAGATGCTCTAATTGATACAATTAAACAGTACCATGATAAAGAAAAAGTAGATATTTTGTTCTCAGCAATAAACGGAAAACCGATTAACGAGATGGTCAAACATTTAAGTTTAATTGCGCATACGTTTTATGCAACTGAATTTGATTTTCCGAAAGCGTTACGCAAAGAAGAAATTGTAGGTAGTATTGAAAATGATGAAATACAATTAGTAGATGACTACGTTGAATTTATAAAAAATTATCAAGGTGATACATTAGTAATTACCGGTAGTCTGTATTTCATAAGTGAAGTTAAATCAAAATTAGACTTTGAAGCATTATAAAACTAAAACTAAAACTAAAATAGCCATGAAGAATCTATTTAATCAATAGGTAGAGCTTCATGGTTATTTTTTATGCTCTAAATCGTATGTGTTTATAAGGTTCAATTTCTTGCCATTATTAATTTTGCCGTGCAGTAATGGGCTATTAAAGTATCCATCAATTATGCTTAGTAATATTAAAAAATTTAAATGAAAAAGAGGTTCAATTCTTGAAAAATAGTGTATATTTACATTTCGGTAATAAGTAACTATACTTTACGTAAGGAGGTTGTCATTTGGTAGTATTGTTATCTTATAGTTGCAGTTGTATCTTTAGTTTTCTATATCAATTTATATCTATAGAAGAAACGTCATTTGATTATTTACATAGAAGATCGAAATGTGATTATTGTAATTCATCACTCAAATGGTATGAATTAATGCCGATTATTAGTTTTTTATTATTAAAAGGGCGATGTCGAAACTGTCGAAAGCGTATTTCCCTAACACATTTCTTAGGGGAAACCTTTGCTTTGATACCTATCGTCTTTATTAAGTATGATTTCACATACGTAAATGCTACGCTATTTATAACTACATATGTTTTTCTGCTTATTTTTACTATGACCGATATCACTTCTTTAATGTTAGATTGTCGCTTAATTATAATTTATTGTATCGTTTCTCTCTCGTTAAGTATGATTTATCCAGTAGCTTTTATCATTATTAGTATGACCACGCATATATTCTACTTTTTATTTCGGGCATATATTGGTTATGGTGACGTTTTACTAATATCTGCACTTTCTTTGTTTTTCCCTCTCCAATTCACTATTTATGTCATTTTATTTACATTTGTCATTGCTGGTTTAGTTGCTTTAATTACCATGATATTTAAGCCGATTAAACTATTACCCCTTGTTCCATTTATATTTATTTCCTTTTTTATCAATTCACTTTTTTATAATGATATCCATCAATTTTTAGGAGGCGTATATTTTTGAAAATTAAAGAAATGGTAACTTCAGAAATGCCAAGAGAACGTTTGTTAAGCCATGGTGCAAAAAGTCTTTCGAATACAGAATTATTAGCTATATTAATTAACACCGGAAGAAAAGGATTCTCGAGCATAGACATTAGTAATGAACTGCTTAAATCTGCTTCGAATCTGAATGAATTGAAAAAATCTTCAATTAACGATTTGATAAAAGTTAAAGGGATTGGATTACAAAAAGCAATTACTTTAAAAGCAGCATTTGAGTTAGGGGAAAGGATGGGGAGAAGAGCTGAAAATAATCGTATAAAAATAACGCAACCAAGTGATGTTGCTGATTATATGATTCCAACAATGAAAGATTTAACACAAGAACATTTTGTCATTTTATTGTTAAATTCAAAAAATGTAGTGATTAAAGAAACCTGTGTTTTTAAAGGTACATTAAATAGTTCGATTGTACATCCACGTGAAATTTTTAGTATTGCGGTGAGAGAAAATGCCAATGCAATCATCGCAGTTCATAATCATCCATCCGGTGATGTATTAACCATAGTATAATAAATAATAGTAGTTAAAGTAGTTTAAGAGGAGATATTAAAGGGATATTTTACTTTAAATAAAAATTAACAAGGTTTATAATTTGTAGTAGTTAAAGTATTTAAAGAGGTGGGAACATGTGAAGGTTCAAAGGATAGAAGTGGAGAATAAGCCGTATCCATTGTATTTATTACTAGATAAAGAATACCAGCTAATAGAACCAGTAATGAAATTTATTAAATACTTAGATAATACTGGTAAGTCTCCTAATACCATTAAGGCATACTGCTATCATTTAAAGTTGCTGTACGAGTTCATGGAACAGAGAGGTGTTATTCTTAATGATATTAACTTTGAGTTGTTAGCAGACTTCGTAGGTTGGTTGAGATATCCTTCAGCATCAAATGTAATTGATCTTCAGTCAAAAAAAGCCATAAGAGAAGAAACGACAGTGAATACAATTTTAAATGTAGTTATGAGTTTTCTTGATTATTTAAGTAGATTAGGAGAATTTAAATCAATTGATGTATTTAAACAAGCAAAGGGAAGAAATTTCAAAGGATTTTTACATCATGTTAATAAGGGTAGATACCAAAAGAATGTCTTAAAGTTAAGGGTTAAAAAGAAACAGATAAGAACATTGAGATCAAAGGAAGTTAAGCAAATTATTGATGCTTGTCATACGAAAAGAGATAAATTAATTTTAATGCTTATGTATGAGGGTGGTTTAAGAATCGGTGAAGTGTTATCGCTTAGGCTTGAAGATATTGTCACTTGGGACAATCAAATCCATTTAACACCTAGAGATGTTAATGTTAATGAAGCTTATATTAAATTAAGGAAGGAAAGAACAATACATGTGAGTAAAGAACTTATGTCACTTTATACAGATTACTTGATATATGAGTATAGTGAGGAATTGGAGCATGATTATGTTTTTATTTCCTTAAAAGAAGGCTATTTTGGGAAACCACTAAAGTACCAAAGTGTTCTTGATCTAGTTAGAAGAATAGTTAAAAGGACTGGAATAGAATTTACATCACATATGCTTCGCCACACTCACGCAACGCAGCTAATTAGGGAAGGATGGGATGTTGCGTTCGTTCAAAAGAGATTAGGTCACGCACATGTTCAGACAACGTTAAATACCTATGTTCATCTTTCAGATCAGGATATGAAAAATGAGTTTAATAAATACCTCGAGAGAAAGGAGCATAAGAAATGAATGCTTCTAGTAAAAGGAAAATTATTAGTCAGAGTGAGATTAGCAAAAAAATAGCTGTAATGAATGAAGAAATGCAGGGGTTTTGGGCTAATAATAGTTGGGATATAAGAAAATGTCCACATCCTTCTGCCATAGAATTAAGTAAGAATCCTGCTTTAAGGAATCGTTGGGTTCGTTTTGAACGTGTTAAAAATCTGTGGTTAAGAACAGAATTGAAATATTTTTATTTTTACCATTTAAACAATGGAATATGGAATGCAAAAACTGTCTGGATTAGAAAAGGAACAGTAATTAATAAAATGTTAGATTTCTTAGATTTAAAGTATCCTAGCATTACTTCAATTACTGAAGTTCCTATTGAAAAAGCAATGACGGAGTATA
This sequence comes from Staphylococcus sp. MZ3, assembly GCF_018622755.1. Lineage (NCBI taxonomy): Bacteria > Bacillati > Bacillota > Bacilli > Caryophanales > Staphylococcaceae > Staphylococcus > Staphylococcus sp. MZ3. The sequence continues at coordinate 1,725,690 of NZ_CP076026.1, read as the reverse complement.
GAACTTATTTGACAAAACGGGGTGTTAGAATTACCACTACTAATTATAAGATTACTGCTAATCAAGAAAAAACACCTGTAAAAGCTAATTCCTACTATGTTACTAATCTAAAACAATTTATGGAGTTTTATGAGAACTTTTATTTTGATGGAGAGGAGTGGGATAAAGACGTTTGGGATAGACGTAACTTACCTTTGCCAGATGATAAGGTTAACCCAACACAATATGAATATACAATTAACTTTAAAGGGTTTCGGAATACATATTTTAAACAACTTGTAAAAAGATATTGTAAGTTGAGATTGAACGTGGATAGCTTTTCCTATGTAAGTGATATTGCCCAAAGACTTAAAGAGTTCTTTAATTTTCTGGACATGAAATTTAAACAAGTTCAGAGAGTACACCAATTAACGAGAGTGGAAATTGAAGCATATTTAAGTGAACTAAACATGATGGGAATAAAACCTAGTACAATAACTGGGAGGATCTCTATATTGGAAGGACTATTTAGTACCCTTCTTAGGCTAGAATGGGATGATGTTCCTTCCAAAATATTAATTTATTCTGAGGACTATCCGAAAATACCAAGAGCAAAACCACGCTTTATAGATGAATTCGTCCTAGAGCAATTGAACAGTCATCTTGATAAATTACCCGAATATATAGCTACGATGACTATGATTGTTCAAGAATGTGGAATGAGGATAAGTGAATTGTGCACCTTGAAAAAAGGCTGTCTATTAGAGGACAAAGATGGAGATTTCTTTTTAAAGTATTATCAATGGAAAATGAAAAAGGAGCATATAGTTCCAATATCTAAAGAGGTAGCTTTACTTATTAAAGTTCGGGAAGATAAAGTTTCAGAGGAATTTCCAGATAGTGAATACCTCTTTCCAAGAAAAGATGGATCGCCATTAAAACAAGAAACATTTAGAGGTGAGTTAAATAAATTAGCTTATGAGCAAAATATAGTGGATAAATCAGGTGAGATTTATAGATTCCATGCCCATGCCTTTCGCCATACAGTAGGAACAAGAATGATTAACAACGGGATGCCCCAGCATATTGTGCAGAAATTTTTGGGGCATGAAAGCCCAGAAATGACAAGCAGATACGCTCATATCTTTGATGAAACTCTAAAAAATGAATTTACTAAATTTCAGGAAAAACTGGTTACCAATAATGGAGATGTGCTTGATCTAGATGAAGATAATGAAGTCGATGATGTAGAGCTTCAATGGTTCAAGAAAAATATAAATGCACAAGTGCTTCCAAATGGTTATTGTAGATTGCCAGTAGTAGCAGGTGGTTGTCCACATGCGAATGCATGCTTAGATTGCACTCACTTCTGTACCAGTAAGCAATTCTTACCACAGCACGAAGAACAGTTAGAGCGTACAGAAGAGTTATTAGCCATAGCTAAGGATAAACAATGGCAAAGACAAGTAGAGACTAATAGCCGTGTTAAAGAGCGTTTAGAACAAATCATTGGAAGTTTGACGGGGTAATTATCAATGGATAAACAAGTTAGAAATACAACAGAAATTGTACGTTTGGCGAAGCAGAAATCAAAAAAGACAAGGGAAAAAGTAGACAAAGCGATTTCTAAATTTTCGATTGAAGGTAAAGTTATTAATTTTAATTCAATAGCAAAGGAAGCTAATGTTTCTAAATCATGGCTTTATAAGGAACACGATATTAGGCAAAGAATCGAATCCCTTCGTGAGCGTCAAATAACAGCAAATGTAGTCTCAAAACCCAAGAAAAGTTCTCGTTCGGAGGAAATCCTTATTAAAACCTTAAAAAGAAGAGTAATGGAATTAGAAAAAGAAAATAAAAAATTACAGAACCAAATTCAAAAATTATATGGAGATCTGTATAATAAAGAATAATTATTAATCTGTAGACAAATTGTGAAAGGATGTACTTAAACGCTAACGGTCAGCTTTATTGAACAGTAATTTAAGTATATGTCCAATCTAGGGTAAGTAAATTGAGTATCAATATAAACTTTATATGAACATAATCAACGAGGTGAAATCATGAGCAATTTGATTAACGGAAAAATACCAAATCAAGCGATTCAAACATTAAAAATCGTAAAAGATTTATTTGGAAGTTCAATAGTTGGAGTATATCTATTTGGTTCAGCAGTAAATGGTGGTTTACGCATTAACAGCGATGTAGATGTTCTAGTCGTCGTGAATCATAGTTTACCTCAATTAACTCGAAAAAAACTAACAGAAAGACTAATGACTATATCAGGAAAGATTGGAAATACGGATTCTGTTAGACCACTTGAAGTTACGGTTATAAATAGGAGTGAAGTTGTCCCTTGGCAATATCCTCCAAAAAGAGAATTTATATACGGTGAGTGGCTCAGGGGTGAATTTGAGAATGGACAAATTCAGGAACCAAGCTATGATCCTGATTTGGCTATTGTTTTAGCACAAGCAAGAAAGAATAGTATTTCTCTATTTGGTCCTGATTCTTCAAGTATACTTGTCTCCGTACCTTTGACAGATATTCGAAGAGCAATTAAGGATTCTTTGCCAGAACTAATTGAGGGGATAAAAGGTGATGAGCGTAATGTAATTTTAACCCTAGCTCGAATGTGGCAAACAGTGACTACTGGTGAAATTACCTCGAAAGATGTCGCTGCAGAATGGGCTATACCTCTTTTACCTAAAGAGCATGTAACTTTACTGGATATAGCTAGAAAAGGCTATCGGGGAGAGTGTGATGATAAGTGGGAAGGACTATATTCAAAGGTGAAAGCACTCGTTAAGTATATGAAAAATTCTATAGAAACTTCTCTCAATTAGGCTAATTTTATTGCAATAACAGGTGCCTACTTTTAAAACAACCGATTTATTAATAAATATTGAAAATTTTTAGGAAGAATAAAGCGTTCTCTTGTGAAATTAGAGAACGCTTTATTACTTTAATTTACTGAAACAATTTGTAACTATTGAAAATAGAAAGAAATTGTTCCTTCGATAGTTTATTAATATTAGTGACATTTGCATGCTTCAAAGCCTGTCGGAATTGGTTTTTAGTAAAAAGAACGCGATATTCACGGTTTACCCACTTATAAACAAAAGATTGATACTCTTTGTAGTCCTTCTTTAAAATCAATGGTTGATGTCGTTCAAGAACAATCAATACAGAGTCTACATTCGGTTTAGGGTGAAAATATGCTCGTGGCACTTTTTTGAGAACTCTTATGTCCAATTCCACCATCAATAGCAAACCTAAAGCTCGTTTCGTATTTTGTAATCTTTTTGCAAAACCATTCTCCACAATAAGGTAACTATATTTCGAATTGCTTTCAAAAGCAATTTTTTTGACAATATCAGTACTGATGTTAAAGGGGATATTACCAAATATTTTATAGTCTTTGTTTTTGGGGAAGTTAAATTTCAGAATATCCGTATGGATAACTTTTATATTCTGAAAAGGCTTCACGACTTTTTGGGTGACTTGACACAAGTCCTCATCAATTTCTATAGAATCCACCCACCGACTCATTTTGACAAGTTCTTTGGTAAAATGACCTTTTCCTGATCCAATTTCTATTACATTATCTTGTTTATTTATATTCGTATGATTCAATATCTCTTTTACATGCTTTTTAGAAGTAATAAAATTTTGAGTGTCCTTTGGGTTTTTCTGGTTCATTATAACCTTCTCCTTGCCATTTTTTTCATTATGAATGAGATAAAGTAATATCTACTACTGCGATACTAGTGCACATACTTGAAACCTCCTTACGTAACTGATTATATCATTTCTGTTTACTTTTTAGAATAAAGCTCTATATGTAATTTTGCACTTGACACTTCAGTTGGACGTTTTCTTCAAAATAATATGTTTTGAAACTTGATAAGAGAAGCCACTGTCTTTACTAAAAAGTAAAGGCTGCGATAAAGGACAGTGACTTTAATAAAGTTGCACTGTTGTATTGTCTTTGGATAAAATTGTCTAAAGGGAAGTTTTATCCCCAACGAAAAAACATCTAAAGTGGTAAGTAATGAAAGAATGTCGATAAAGTAGGAATGGGGGATCTTTTTGAATACAATAGAATCACAGTTTGATAAGGTTGCAGAAGATTACGATTTCGTGAATGAGCTTTTGAATGATTATTCATTCTTTGTGTCTAATATGTCTCCAAAGAAAGGCAGAGCATTAGATATCGGATGTGGCTCGGGTTTGTTAGTGGAGAAATTAGCAAGTTATTATGATGAAGTGGTAGGGATTGATATTTCTAATCAAATGCTCGATCTTGCCAAATCTAAACGTCAACTAACAAATACGGTCTATCTGAATATGAATGCAGAACAACTTAATTTTAATGAGAAGTTTGATTTTATTGTAAGCCGAACAACCTTTCATCATTTGGATGATATAGCCAGCGTAATACAGCAAATGAAGGAACTGTTGAATGAGGAAGGAAGAATAGTTATTCTTGATAATGTATCTGAAGTCGAGACACCGCCTACCTATGTTTATAAATTAGGGGCAATCCAAGAGTTTTTACCGCATTGTTTCAAATTTGGAATAAAAAATGCGATTAGAATTTATAATCACAACACATCTAAATCATGGCTTGAGCATTTAGCTTCAGATAAGTACCTATCTGAACAAAATTATTACGATTTATATGAAAAGTTGTTGCCTGGATGCCAATTCCATAAAATGGGTTGGGCAATGGGGGTTGTCTGGACAAAATAACTTAAAGCTGTGGCTTTGAAAAGTTGAATTTGTGATTGTTTTCAGAGCTATCGGGTGCTTTAGTATAAATAACAATGAATAAAAAATCAGCCTGTATCTTATGTTACTATTAAGTAATTTAAGATACAGGTTTTACTATTTTTGAAATAAGTACCTTCCACTTCAAATACATGTATTCAAAGTGAAAGTATTGATTTAAATGATTCTTTTGTAATTTACTCTTGATAAGATATATTACCAAGTAAAGCAGATACGATGATGACAGACAGGATGAACAAATTATGTGAATTGATGGGGATTCCTTTAATTGATCACGTGATTGTGGGAGGAGATAATCGAGAGTTTTTTAGCTTCAAGGAAAAAGGGTTGATATCTAATCCAAGAATTACTTTGACGAACGACTATAAAACTCTAGACTTTCCATCCCCAATGATAGCTGAGCGAGGGAAGGTAAGGTGAATGTGAGTGGAGAGGCCAAAATAAGTGGCGCCGTGCTGAGTGGATATAATGCTTCACATTCTATTTAAAGTTTTCAACAGAAGTGCTGACGCTACCGACTGGTGCGCTAGCACTTTTTAATCTCGATATATCCCTTTTCAAAATATGTTATACTATATTATAAAATACTTTTGATCTGTTTCGTAGGTACTTTCTTGATGTTCTTGTTCTAAGCGAATGATGTCATAACCGTCTGCAAAGTAGCCTTCTTCTAATACTTGATGAAATTCTTCTTCTGTCACGTTGATATCGTCACGTTTGAACCAACTCTTTAAGCCGTTTATCATATCGGCTTTACTTTCATATTTTTCTCGGTAGCTCTCGTTAGTTAAGTAGCAATGTCCTTCGATAATGTATGTCATGATGTTTTCCTTCTTTCTTTTTGAGTTTTGATTTCCTACACCTTTTTACTAGAAGATTAGTTGCCATGTTTGATTGGCTTTTTTGAAGGCACAGGCTCTTTTTTGAGCCTATGCTTCTTTTTTCTTCTTAAAATGTTCCTTCTTCTCGAAAACTGTAGTAGCTATTGCTTGTAACAATCAGATGGTCTAATAGTTCAATTCCTAGTATTTCGCCCGCTTGTTTCATTCGTTCGGTGAAGAGACAGTCATTGTTGCTTGGTTGTGGGTTTTATCAAGAGTAAATTACTAAAAATCCATTAACATCAATGTTTTTACTTTAAGAACATATATTTAACGTGTTAAATCAAATGAAAAAATACAATGTAATTATTAGATGACAATTGATTACGGTCAGAAGAATGTACCACAAATAAAAAAACTAATTCCTTTTTATTTTATCGAGGAATTAAGCTTTTGACCTGCAACAATCACGCCCAATTTCGGAATATCTATAATATGATTTCGATCTTAAATTATCTACTTTAACTGACGCTACCTGCTCGTTAAAGAAGACCTATTTAAAAAAGTTTATACTGCACCTGCCTTTATTATGTAAGTAAAAGTAGTAAAGCTTTAAATTGGTTTTCAAAAAAGTAGGGTTGATTATTTCTTTTTCATCAATTATAATTGTGTTATTATCACAATATGAGAAAGGAGGCAAAAAGTAATGGGAATTGATTTCATTAATGTCGAGTTTAGAAAGCATGTAAAAGTTTCAGGGGATTTAGGTACAACGGGATCAGTATGTCCTTTTTCACAAAAACAAAAAATGGAAACACTACCGGAAAACTTTTTGCCTCCTTTTATATAATGGGCAAAAATTTATGAATCTATTGCATTTGTAAAAATGCATACGAATGATTAGGCACCGGTTGTTAAACTGGTGCCTTTTTTTTGTTTGATCAGTTCAGTTAGTTTGGAGAACCGAATCTTTAATCATGCTGTAGAAATATGGTGAGTTCGTTGATTTGGTTTTACAATATAAATAGATATGAGGTGAGGTTTATGGTGAAAGCAGTGGATTTAGCCTCCTAAAATCACAATATATTTTAGGAGGAAATAAAATGAAAAAGGATAGTAAATCTAAAGAAATGATTCAATCTGAAAAAAGGGGTTCTACTAGGCTTTTAATGATGGTACTCTCCCTATCTGTACTTGTAGGTTCAATTACGGCTGATTCAGTCAATCCCGTACTTCCACTAATAAGCAAAGCTTTAGAAGCTTCGAAATCTCAAGTGAGTTGGATAGTTAGTGGTATTGCACTTGTTCTTGCGATTGGAGTTCCGATTTATGGTCGAATCTCAGACTTTTTTGAGTTACGAAAGCTATATATCTTTGCCATTATGATTCTGGCAAGTGGTAGTCTTTTATGTGCAATTGCCCCGAACCTCCCATTGTTGGTTTTGGGAAGAATGGTTCAGGGTGCTGGGATGTCCGCAATTCCAGTTCTATCAGTCATTGCAATTTCGAAGGTTTTCCCACAAGGAAAACGTGGGGGAGCTTTGGGAATTATCGCAGGAAGTATTGGTGTTGGAACTGCTGCTGGTCCAATATTTGGTGGAGTAGTTGGTCAATATTTAGGGTGGAATGCCTTGTTTTGGTTCACATTTTTGTTAGCCATTATGATTGTTATTGGTGCCTACTACGCGTTACCGACAATTAAACCGGCAGAATCCGTAGGAAGCAATAAGAACTTTGATTTCATTGGTGGTTTATTCCTCGGCCTCACAGTAGGATTACTCCTTTTTGGCATCACTCAAGGAGAAACTTCTGGTTTTTCTTCGTTCTCATCGTTAACTAGCCTAATTGGTTCTGTTGTAGCTTTGGTGGGATTTATTTGGAGAATTGTTACCGCAGAAAATCCATTTGTACCACCTGTCCTGTTCAATAACAAGGATTATGTCAATACGGTCATAATTGCATTTTTTTCGATGTTTGCTTATTTCGCTGTTCTTGTGTTCGTCCCATTACTAGTCATTGAGGTGAATGGACTCTCTTCTGGACAGGCTGGAATGATATTGTTGCCAGGTGGTGTGGCTGTTGCAATCTTATCTCCCTTCGTTGGCCGTCTTTCTGATCGATTTGGGGATAAACGTCTGATAATTACTGGGATGACTCTGATGGGGCTGTCTACCTTATTCTTGTCCACCTATGCATCTGGTGCTTCACCTCTGTTAGTTTCCGTGGGGGTCCTCGGAGTAGGGATTGCTTTTGCATTCACGAATTCTCCCGCAAATAACGCCGCAGTAAGTGCACTCGATGCAGACAAGGTTGGTGTCGGAATGGGGATTTTCCAAGGTGCTTTGTACCTTGGAGCAGGAACTGGAGCAGGTATGATTGGAGCATTATTATCCGCTCGACGTGATGCTACTGAGCCGATAAATCCATTATATATATTGGACGCTATGTCCTACTCAGATGCGTTCCTTGCAGCTACAGGGGCAATACTCATTGCCTTAATAGCTGGATTAGGTTTAAAAAAGCGTGGGTAATAACTTAGTTATGTAAAGATTAGTTATTGTTTAGTTCATCTTCTATAGTTTAAGCTGTAAATAAATAGCTTAGGAATCACGCAAATTTGAATTTCTTAGAATAGAATACTTTTAAGTAACTCAACTTTCGTACACTGTTTTATTGGTGCGAAAGTTGAGTATGTTAAGGATGAAACAATGAAAACATTGGTGATCGTTTCTCACCCAGATATGCCAAATTTCTATTGGTATATACGAATCAGTCAATATCAGAAATTAGTGAATATCTTATATTTAACTCACAAAGTTACTTCACATCCGTGTTTAAAAAAGAAACAGGAAAAACGCCTTTTGAATATAGAAAGAGTGATTTGTAAAGCTGATGGCTAATGCAAAGAATCAATTGCGGCAATCCTTTTGTATCTTTTTCCAGTGTGGCTGCGGTTTCTGTTGACGGGAACAGCAGGGTTTATCGGGAATCTGGTGCCAGATGAGATAACAGATCAGTTACTTTACTTTTACCAGAAAGGGTGTAAGCTAAAACTTAGGCTAGCCATTGCGCTAGCGACTTGGTACAATAAGGTGGCAATTGAATTATATTAATAATCGATAGGAGGTAGAAGCAAATGAAATCTACAACTATAGTAACATTTAAAGAACTCCATGTATAGGTGGCTGTGACAAGCTTTACATGGAGTAGAATAATTATTGTCCAAAGCCACCTTTGCAATTGCTAGTACTAACGCAAAGGAGGATATGAAAATGCAATACAAAATAATTAATGGTGCCGTTTACTATGATGGTAATATGGTGTTGGAAAACATCGGTATTGAAATCAATGATAATGAAAAGATTGCTATTGTTGGTAGAAATGGATGTGGAAAAACAACCTTGCTAAAAGCTATTATAGGCGAAATTGAATTAGAAGAAGGAACTGGTGAAAGTGAGTTTCAAGTAATAAAGACCGGTAACCCTTATATTAGCTATTTAAGACAGATGCCTTTTGAAGATGAAAGTATATCAATGGTGGATGAAGTCCGTACGGTATTTAAGACGCTTATTGATATGGAAAACAAGATGAAACAGCTGATAGATAAAATGGAGAATCAATATGATGATAAAATCATCAATGAATACTCTGATATCAGTGAAAGGTATATGGCTCTTGGAGGTCTAACCTACCAAAAAGAATATGAAACGATGATTCGTAGTATGGGTTTTACTGAAGCAGATTATAAAAAACCCATTTCTGAATTTTCAGGTGGTCAGCGAACTAAGATAGCTTTTATAAAAATACTTTTAACAAAGCCAGACATTCTATTACTTGATGAACCTACTAACCACCTTGATATAGAAACAATACAATGGTTGGAGAGTTATTTGAGAAGTTATAAATCTACATTGGTTATTATTTCCCATGATAGAATGTTTCTTAATCGAATTGTGGATAAGGTTTATGAAATCGAATGGGGAGAGACCAAATGTTATAAAGGTAATTATTCAGCCTTTGAGGAGCAAAAACGAGAAAATCATATCAAACAGCAAAAAGATTACGACTTGCAACAGATAGAAATTGAAAGGATTACACGCTTGATTGAACGTTTTCGTTATAAACCTACGAAAGCTAAAATGGTGCAATCTAAAATTAAATTATTACAGCGTATGCAAATATTAAATGCACCAGACCAATACGATACAAAAACTTATATGTCTAAATTTCAACCGAGAATCAGTAGTTCAAGGCAAGTATTAAGTGCTTCAGAACTTGTGATAGGCTATGATACTCCTCTTGCAAAGGTTAATTTCAACCTTGAAAGGGGACAGAAGCTTGGAATTGTTGGGAGTAATGGTATTGGTAAATCCACGTTGCTTAAAACACTTATGGGTGGTGTGGCAGCATTGTCTGGAGATTTTAAATTCGGATACAATGTTGAAATTAGCTATTTTGACCAACAGCTTGCTCAAATCAGTGGAGATGATACACTATTCGAAATTTTTCAAAGCGAATACCCTGAGCTAAATGACACAGAGGTCAGAACTGCTCTTGGCTCATTTCAGTTTAGTGGAGATGATGTTTTTAGACCGGTGTCCTCTTTGTCAGGTGGAGAAAAGGTTAGATTGACATTATGTAAATTATTATATAAACGTACTAATGTTTTAATCTTAGATGAACCGACAAACCACATGGATATTATTGGAAAAGAGAATTTAGAGAATATCTTATGCAGTTATCAAGGTACAATTATTTTTGTGTCACATGATAGATATTTTACTAATAAGATTGCTGACAGATTACTTGTTTTTGATAAGGATGGTGTAGAGTTTGTACAATCTACTTATGGTGAGTACGAGAAAAAAAGGATGAATTCTGAAAAGCCATTTAATAACATTAAAGTTGAGCAGAAAGTAGAGAAAAATAACACAGTAAAAGGCGATCGTAACTCCATTGAGAAGGAGAAGGTTAAGAAGGAGAAACGAATTGAAAAACTTGAAGTGTTAATAAATCAATATGATGAAGAATTAGAAAGATTGAATAAAATTATTTCTGAACCAAACAATTCTTCTGATTATATAGTACTGACGGAAATACAAAAATCAATTGATGATGTTAAAAGGTGTCAGGGTAATTATTTTAATGAATGGGAACAGTTGATGAGAGAATTGGAAGTTATGTAATTTTTGAGTTATGCAATAAGGATGTAAAAGTGTTAATGATACATTCTGGTTGTTGAAAATGTAAAAAAATTAATGAATTTTTATTAGATATAATCGCTATGTGAAGACCTTTTGAGTTTGCCGCATAGCGGTTTTTATTATCTATACTTTGGAATTGTCAAGAAAAGTGTAGTCGTATAAACTCACTAAATTTCCTTTGATTGTTATGCTGCCAGAAGTTGTTCTTCCAGCTGAACAAAATTATTACGATTTATATGAAAAGTTGTTGCCTGGATGCCAATTCCATAAAATGGGTTGGGCAATGGGGGTTGTCTGGACAAAATAACTTAAAGCTGTGGCTTTGAAAAGTTGAATTTGTGATTGTTTTCAGAGCTATCGGGTGCTTTAGTATAAATAACAATGAATAAAAAATCAGCCTGTATCTTATGTTACTATTAAGTAATTTAAGATACAGGTTTTACTATTTTTGAAATAAGTACCTTCCACTTCAAATACATGTATTCAAAGTGAAAGTATTGATTTAAATGATTCTTTTGTAATTTACTCTTGATAAGATATAACGCCCTCACAAGAAGATATCATAACAACAATGAGGTTGAAGGAGTGTGGTTTGATTTTAGGGATAGATTTATTGGATCATATTATAATCGGTGATAATAGATTTACCAGTCTTGTAGAAGCGGGTTACTTTGATGAAAATGATTGAAGTTGATAGAATTAATGACGTATCTTGTGTATAATACCTACGAAGTACTTTCATTGGAGGAAAAATAGTGACTCTATTTATTATTATCGGGGTTCTCGTGCCAATGGTTTATACCATGCAGTTAAATATTAAAAATGAACCTGTAACAAAGCGCAATCTTTTAATAACATTAGCTTTATCTACGTTAGGTATTTTAGTAACCGCGTTAGCAGGTGTAATCGTTACGAAACAAGCTTTTCCTTTATTAAGTGTAGCAATTGGCTCAATTTTTACTGGAATCGTTTGGGGCCTTTTACTAAGTGGTAGCTACGCGCTGATACGATTTTTATCTAACGCATTTGGGCGTAAGTAATAGTAATCTGTTCATCAAGTAGTATCCGTGCTTGAAAACAAATTAAAACTCCTAATGTGGAACTAGTTAAAAAATTCTAAACTAGTACATTAGGAGTTTTGTTATGCAGAATAAATTTAATTGTTAAATTGAAAGTGCGGTAAAAATCCACTATTTATTTGAAAAAAATCGAGCAACCAAATTAAACCTTGATATCCTAAGTAAATACATAATAAAACAAGTCCGACATAAATTAAAAATCGCAAAATAGAAAGTCCAACTCTAAAAAGGAGGATGACTAATAGTGCTATTAAAATAATTGTTAGTATACTCAATGCTACAAACCTCCTAATACGCTTTTAAATCATAACAAAATTATAAGCTATTTTAAATGAACGTGCATCAGTCCTAAGATATATCATGATTAAGGCTGAAGACTGAGGAAAATATACATAATAAAATATATAATTAGATGAAGACATTGGAGGCGAACTATGAGATTGATATTTAGTATGATTAAAAACATTATAGCAGTAATAGCAATTGTGATAATTGTTTATATCGCCTTGAAATACGCACCTTTTTTAAAAGAACAAGATTGGAATCCTGTAAATCACGATAATGATCAAATGAATCAAGTTACGCAACCCACTAATGATGCCCAACATGTTTATGTAAGTGGTGAGAAATATTCATTAAAAGAAAATGATTTAATAAAGAATGTACCATTAAGCCAAATTAAAAATGTATTTAAAATGATAGATAAACAAGAGTTTATGGCTGTGTCTGGAATGAATCGCATGGCTTATAATGATCAATATATTATAGGTCAAAGAGGAGACGAATTTATTCTTTATAAATTTGGAGATGAGTCAATGCGTGTTTACAATACTGAATTTGAAATGCAACAAGACTTAAATGAATTAGGGCAAAATTTACAACTAAAACCCGAAAATGCTTATCAATAGGAAATTATTGCATAAGAAATATATTTTAGTTATCCTGTCACTAGAATAAATTTAAAAGGTTGGTGTAGTTCAAATGGCAGAACAATCAAAACAGAAACAAGCTAATGAACAACAAAAGGCCCAGAACTTATTCGCACGTTGGAGACAACTTCAGAATTCGAACAGTGAATCCTCGAACGATACAAACAAATAATTTTAAAATTTAAATCGATTATTTAAACTACTAGTGACTGGAATGTTTGCTAGTAGTTTTTTGTTTTTAAAATGCCACAAATTTTTTACGGAGTTGTTCATTTTCAAAGTAATTCGTAGTTAGTGCTTTATTTCATAATGGGAGTAATATAAAATAGAAAAGGATATACAATATTTTGACATAATAGAGGTGTTCTGGGTGCTTAAGTTTTTTAAAAATAACAAATTAATTGTTGTTTTATGTGCAATTATCGTTTTTATTGCATTAATTGGGCTGTCCATACGTTCACAATCTCAATCACCTCCTGAACAATATATAGGTGATTCTGTGTCTTTTGGACAACGAGTTGTGAGTTATCCAGTTAATTTTGTTGCTGGTACGATTGGGGACTTTTTTAAAAAAGGAGATTCTAAAGAATCTAAAAATAAGATTAGCCAGTTAGAATCTAAGAACCAACAATTAGAAGCGGAAAATGAAAAATTAAAAAAAGAGCTTGATTTAAAAGATATTTCAAAATTTGATCCTATTTCTACTACGGTTTTGGCAAGAAATCCGGATCAGTGGATGAATACAATTGTAATTGATAAGGGATCCAAATCAGGTATAACTTCAAATATGGCTGTGATGACATCACAAGGTTTTGTTGGAAGAGTTACTAAAGTTAATAAATTTTCTTCACAAGTTGATTTAATCTCAACTAATACACGTGCGGGTAAATTATCTGTAAATATACAACATGGTTCTAAAAATATATTTGGTTTAATTGATCGTTATGATGAAAAGAACTCAGAACTTGTAATTAGTGACATTAATAATAGAGATAATATCTCAAAAGGTGATAAAGTCGTTACAAGTGGATTAGCTGATCAACTACCAAGTAATTTATATATAGGAGAAGTGACTAAGGTTCAAAATGATCAATACGGCTTAGCTAAAGAAGTTAGGGTTAAGACTGGTGCAGACTTAACAGATTTGAGTCATGTTTATGTTGCAAAAAGAGATCCTAAAACAATTCCTGATGATGAAAGCAGGGATAAATAATGCGTACACTGTATTATTTTTTGATAGGTATTTTACTATTTTATATAGATACTGCAATTGGGCTTCTTATTCCAATGCACATAGGTAAGTTTGAACTTGTATTTGTACCACACCTTACATTTATGTATATTTTAATGATGGTAGTGTATCGTGGCTTTGGCGTATCATTATTGCTCAGCATATTTTTAGGCGTAATGACTGATGTATACTTTGGTAGTATTTATGGAGTGTACTTATTTGGTTATATATTGTTATTAGCACTTATAGATCGATTCTTTAAAATTTTTTACAAAGATCATTCGATGTTATTCATTATTATATTAGCCAGCACCATATTATTAGAAGTCTATGTGGCATTAATATACGGTATGTTAGGATTCATTCAATTTGATATTATTCATTTTGTAGTCTTTAGATTATTGCCAACATTAATTATGAATTTTGTACTGTTGATTATGCTTTATCCGTTGATTATAAAGTTCCTTAAAAAAACAAACAATGACATTGACATGAAACGTCGTCAATGGTAAGATGCAATAGTTGAGTAGTTATAAGTAGCTACATACAACCGCTCAAATATAGGTTCAAGAACATTTTTAATGAAGAAAGCGATTGTCAATCAAGGCGTTGAAGGAAGAAATGAGAAGAGTTTATGTTTATAAATGACTCGAGTTGCGACCGAAACAACCTAGAGTGCAAACGCTTGACTCATTTGCAGAAGTTATTGAAAGAAAGCGATTGTCAATCAAGGCGTTGAAGGAAGAAACGAGAAGAGTTTATGTTTATAAATGACTCGAGTTGCGACCGAAACAACGTAGAGTGCAAACGCTTGACTCAATAACGAAATGTCACCTATGTATGGCGTGACTTATTATACAGGAGGTGCAAAGTATGTTTGCTATTATTGAAACAGGTGGAAAACAAATCAAAGTAGAAGAAGGTCAAGAAATCTTCGTTGAAAAATTAGACGTAAACGAAGGAGATACTTTTACATTTGATAAAGTATTATTTGTAGGTGGAGATTCAGTTAAAGTTGGAGCGCCAACAGTTGAAGGTGCAACAGTTACTGCTACTGTTAATAAACAAGGTCGCGGTAAAAAAATTACTGTATTCACATACAAACGTCGTAAAAATTCAAAACGTAAAAAAGGCCATCGTCAACCATACACTAAATTAACAATCGATAAAATCAACGCGTAATTATTATGATTACTGTTGATATTACAGTTAATGATGAAGGCAAAGTAACAGACGTTATTATGGATGGCCATGCTGACCATGGTGAATATGGTCATGATATCGTTTGTGCTGGAGCTTCAGCTGTATTGTTTGGTAGTGTTAATGCGATTATAGGATTGACATCTGAGAGACCAGATATCAATTATGACGACAATGGTGGTCATTTTCATATAAGAAGCGTTGATACAAATAACGATGAAGCGCAACTAATTCTTCAAACAATGCTTGTGTCTTTACAAACTATTGAAGAAGAATATAATGAGAATATTAGATTAAATTATAAGTGAGGTGCATTCCGATGTTAAAATTAAACTTACAATTCTTCGCATCTAAAAAAGGGGTAAGTTCTACAAAAAACGGACGTGACTCTGAATCAAAACGCTTAGGTGCTAAACGTGCTGACGGTCAATTCGTAACAGGTGGTTCAATTTTATATCGCCAACGTGGTACTAAAATTTACCCTGGTGAAAATGTAGGTCGTGGTGGCGATGATACATTATTCGCTAAAATCGACGGCGTTGTTAAATTCGAACGTAAAGGTCGCGACAAAAAACAAGTTTCTGTATATGCAGTAGCTGAATAATTTTGTCTAGTTAACACCAGAAGTGAATCTTCTGGTGTTTTTTACTTTTTATAAAACGTTTTTCATTATTATTTTCATTATGTTATTAAAAAATGGGAATTTTAGACGTTATACTAAATGTGCAACTGTATAAGAGCCCCTAATCGCTAAACTATAAGGGGGACAAAGGAATACAGTTGCAGTATAAAAAGCAAAAAAGTATCATGTTTGGTACTTGGAAATATCAGCAATTTGAGTAAAGTAAACTTAAAAGCAACTGCATAAGAGCCCCTAATCGCTAAACTATAAGGGGCTCTAATATGCTATAATTATTGGGAAAATGAAAATTATATGTAAAAGAGGTGAGATATATGTTTGTCGATCAAGTCAAAATATCTCTTAAAGCCGGTGATGGTGGTAATGGTATTACCGCATACAGAAGAGAAAAATATGTACCATTTGGTGGACCAGCTGGCGGTGACGGTGGTAAAGGTGCTTCAGTCGTATTTGAAGTGGATGAAGGTTTAAGAACGTTATTAGATTTTAGATATCAACGTCATTTTAAAGCAAGCAAAGGTGAAAATGGCCAAAGTAGTAATATGCATGGTAAAAATGCGGAAGATTTAGTATTAAAAGTTCCACCTGGTACAATTATTAAAAATGTTGAAACAGACGAAGTGTTAGCAGATCTTGTTGAAGATGGTCAAAGAGCTGTAGTAGCGAAGGGCGGTCGAGGTGGCCGAGGTAATTCACGTTTTGCAACACCTAGAAACCCTGCACCTGACTTCAGTGAAAAAGGTGAACCAGGTGAGGAATTAGATGTATCTTTAGAATTGAAATTATTAGCTGATGTAGGATTAGTAGGTTTCCCTAGTGTGGGTAAATCGACTTTATTATCTATCGTTTCAAAAGCTAAGCCTAAAATTGGGGCATATCATTTTACAACGATTAAACCAAATCTAGGTGTTGTTTCAACACCTGATCAACGTAGTTTTGTTATGGCAGATTTACCAGGTTTAATTGAAGGTGCATCTGATGGCGTTGGATTAGGACATCAATTTTTAAGACATGTAGAGAGAACAAAAGTTATTGTTCACATGATTGATATGAGTGGTTCTGAAGGTAGAGAACCTATTGAAGATTATAAAGTCATTAATCAAGAATTAGCCGCGTACGAGCAACGTTTAGAAGATAGACCTCAAATCGTAGTAGCTAACAAGATGGATTTACCTGAATCACAAGATAATTTAAACTTGTTTAAAGAAGAAATTGGCGAAGATGTGCCAGTTATTCCAGTTTCAACAATAACGCGTGATAATATTGATCAATTATTATATGCAATAGCAGATAAATTAGAAGAATATAAAGATGTTGACTTCACAGTTGAAGAAGAGGAGTCAGTTGGCATTAACCGAGTATTATATAAACATACACCGTCACAAGATAAATTTACAATTTCAAGAGATGATGATGGTGCTTATGTGGTAAGTGGTAATGCTATTGAAAGAATGTTTAAAATGACTGACTTTAACAGTGATCCAGCAGTACGTCGATTTGCTCGTCAAATGCGTTCGATGGGTATTGATGATGCGCTTAGAGAACGTGGTTGTAAAAATGGTGATATCGTTAGAATTCTTGGCGGAGAATTTGAATTCGTTGAATAGGAGCGTAACATGATGGACAATAAAGATTATAAAAAGTTTTATTTAATTAGAGAAGATGTCTTGCCTGAATCCGTGGTTAAAACATTGAAGATTAAAGATGCCTTAAAAAGTGATCCGACATTGTCCATTTATGATGCCGTTAAACAGTTTGATCTATCTAGAAGTGCTTTTTATAAATATAGAGAAACGATATTTCCAGTAGACGATAAAATGCTTGACCATCGAGAATTTACATTAATTTTATATGTAACAGATATTGTGGGTATGTTGGCACGTGTACTAGATGTTATATCAAAGTTAGAACTATCTGTATTAACGATTCATCAAAGTATTCCAATGGAAGAAAAAGCAACAATAACATTATCACTGAATGCTAAATCTAAAGAAACTTCAGTAGAAGATGTTATTGGCGCTTTGAGAAATTTAGATTATGTATCAAAAGTAGAATTAATTAGTATGAGTATGTAAGGATGTGCCTATAATGTACGCGTATGTCAAAGGTAAGTTAACACATTTATATCCTACACACGTAGTTGTTGAAACTGCTGGTGTTGGTTATGAAATTCAAACACCAAATTCTTATCGTTTTCAAAAGCAACTAGATCATGAAGTTTTAATTCATACATCTTTAATTGTTCGTGAAGATGCACAATTATTGTATGGATTTAGTAGTGAAGAAGAGAAAGATATGTTCTTGAGTTTAATTAAAGTTACTGGTATTGGTCCGAAATCAGCTTTAGCTATTTTAGCGACAAGTACGCCTAATGAAGTAAAACGTGCCATTGAAAATGAAAATGATACGTATTTAACTAAATTCCCAGGAATTGGTAAGAAAACGGCAAGACAGATTGTCTTAGATTTAAAAGGTAAAGTGAAAATCACTGAAGAAGATAGCGATTCATTATTACAAGTAGACGCTACTTCGACGGTGCAAGATCAATTCGTGCAAGAAGCAATGTTAGCGTTAGAAGCATTAGGTTATTCTAAACGAGAGCTTGCAAAAGTTGAGAAAACGTTAAATAAAAATAAATATGACTCAGTTGATGAAGCTGTTAAGGCAGGTCTTCAATTAGTTGTATCTTAATTTTAAATAGATTAATAGGGGAAGTGTTGTCATGAATGAGCGTATGGTTGATCAATCAATGCATAGTGAAGAAACTGATTTCGAATTGTCGCTTAGACCTACGAGATTACGACAATATATTGGTCAAAATTCAATAAAAAGTAATTTAGAAGTATTTATTAAAGCGGCTAAACTTCGTCATGAACCATTAGATCATGTATTGCTTTTTGGCCCCCCTGGATTAGGTAAGACAACATTATCTAATATCATTGCCAATGAAATGGAAGTTAATATACGTACAGTATCAGGGCCTTCATTAGAAAGACCTGGTGATTTGGCTGCAATTTTATCAGGACTTCAACCTGGAGATGTTTTGTTTATTGATGAAATACACAGACTGAGTAGTGTTGTTGAAGAAGTGTTATACCCTGCAATGGAAGATTTCTTTTTAGATATTATCATTGGTAAAGGCGATGAGGCTAGAAGTATCCGTATCGACTTACCTCCATTCACTTTGGTAGGTGCAACAACGCGAGCTGGCAGCTTAACAGGTCCACTAAGGGATCGATTTGGTGTGCACTTAAGATTAGAATATTATAATGAATCAGATTTAAAAGAAATCATTATTAGAACAGCTGAGGTTTTAGGCACAGGTATTGATGAAGAAAGTGCCATTGAACTTGCTAAACGTTCTAGAGGGACTCCAAGAGTAGCAAATCGACTATTGAAGCGGGTAAGAGACTTCCAGCAAGTGAATGAAGATGAACAAATATACATTGAAACAACGAAGCACGCATTAGGTTTACTTCAAGTTGATCAACACGGACTAGATTACATTGATCATAAAATGATGAACTGTATTATTAAGCAGTATAATGGTGGACCTGTTGGTTTAGATACGATTGCCGTAACAATTGGTGAAGAACGTATTACAATTGAGGACGTTTATGAGCCATTTCTTATTCAGAAAGGCTTTTTAGAACGTACGCCACGTGGCAGAAAAGCAACACCATTAGCTTATGAACATTTTGCAAAGTCGAATGAGGAGAGAGAATAACGTGAATATTGAAGAATTTGACTATGACTTACCAGAATCATTAATTGCTCAAACGCCTTTAAAAGATCGTGATCATAGTCGTTTATTAGTCATGGATAGAGAAACTGGTGAAATGAAACATTTACATTTCAAAGATATCATTGAGTATTTTAGACCTGGTGATACATTAGTGCTTAACGATACGCGAGTAATGCCAGCTAGACTTTTTGGTTTAAAAGAAGAAACTGGTGCAAAAGTTGAAATGTTAATGTTAACTCAAATTGAAGGTAATGATTGGGAAGTCTTACTGAAACCAGCTAAGCGTATTAAAGTTGGTAATAAATTGAATTTTGGTAATGGCAAAATTATAGCTGAATGCATAAAAGAAATGGATCAAGGTGGACGCATCATGCGTTTACATTATGAAGGTATTTTACAAGAAAGATTAGATGAATTAGGGGAAATGCCACTGCCACCATACATCAAAGAACGTTTAGATGATCCAGATCGTTATCAAACAGTTTACGCTAAAGAAAGTGGTTCAGCGGCAGCACCAACAGCAGGATTACATTTTACTGATGAGTTATTAACTGAAATTAAAAATAAAGGTGTTAATATCGCATTTGTTACATTACATGTTGGGTTAGGTACGTTTAGACCGGTGAGCGTCGATGATGTGAATGACCACGAAATGCATAGTGAATATTATCAAATGACACAAGAAACAGCTGATTTATTAAATGATACTAAGTCCAAAGGACATCGCATTATATCAGTTGGTACAACTTCAACACGTACACTTGAAACAATTCGACGCGATCATGATAAATTTGTTGAAACGAGTGGCTGGACTAATATATTTATTTATCCAGGATTTGATTTTAAAGCAATTGATGGCCAGATTACTAATTTTCATTTACCAAAATCAACATTAGTTATGCTAGTATCAGCGTTTAGTACTCGTGAAAATGTTCTGAATGCTTATAAAACGGCAGTAAATTTAGAATATAGATTCTTTAGTTTTGGCGATGCAATGTTAATTATATAAAAAGAATGTGAGGATTTTGAATATGCCTGCAGTAACATACGAACACATTAAAACTTGTAAACAATCAGGTGCGCGTTTAGGTATCGTGCACACACCACACGGTTCATTTGAAACACCTATGTTTATGCCAGTTGGTACTAAAGCAACCGTTAAAACAATGAGTCCAGAAGAGTTAAGACAAATTGAAGCAAAAATCATTTTGGGCAACACATATCATTTGTGGTTACAACCCGGAAATGATATTATCAAACACGCTGGGGGATTACATAAATTCATGAATTGGGATGGTCCGATTCTTACAGATTCAGGCGGTTTCCAAGTGTTTAGTTTAAGTAATTTACGTAAAATTACAGAAGAAGGCGTGGAATTTAGACATCATACTAATGGGTCTAAATTATTTTTGAGTCCTGAGAAATCAATGCAAATTCAAAATGATTTAGGTTCTGATATTATGATGGCATTTGATGAATGTCCACCGATGCCGGCTGAATATGATTATGTAAAAAAATCTATTGAACGTACAACACGTTGGGCGAAACGATGTCTAGATGCACACCAAAGACCTGAAGATCAAGCATTGTTCGGCATTATACAAGGTGGCGAATATGAAGATTTAAGAGAACAAAGTGCAAAGGATTTAGTAGAATTAGATTTTCCTGGTTATGCAATCGGCGGTTTGTCAGTTGGTGAACCTAAACCGGTTATGTATAAAATGGTTGAACATACAGAGCAGTTTATGCCTAAAGATAAACCAAGATATTTAATGGGTGTAGGATCTCCAGATGCGTTAATCGAATGTAGTATTCGCGGCATGGATATGTTTGATTGTGTCTTACCGACACGTATTGCCAGAAATGGTACTTGTATGACATCGCAAGGTCGTTTAGTTATTAAAAATGCAAAATTTGCAGATGATTTAAGACCGTTAGATGAGAATTGTGACTGTTATACATGTCAAAACTATTCAAGAGCGTATATACGTCATTTAATCAAGGCAGAGGAAACTTTTGGTATTCGTCTTACTACTATTCATAATTTACATTTTCTGCTAAAATTAATGGAAGATATAAGACAAGCCATTCGAGAAGATCGTCTTTTAGATTTCAAAGAAGAATTCTTCGAGCAATATGGATTAAATGTTGAGAACCCAAAAAACTTTTAAGCAAGAGGAGCGTATAAAATGCAATTTTCATTACTAATATATATAGTCGTAATTTTTGCGGTTATGTATTTCTTGATGATCAGACCACAACAAAAACGTGCGAAACAGCATCGTGAGTTGATTAATAACATTCAATCTGGTCAAAGAATTACAACTATTGGTGGTATTAAAGGTACTGTTAAAGCAGTAGATGAAACAACTGTTGTTATTACAGTTAATGGTCATGGTACTGAATTAACTTTCGAAAAACCTGCTATTAAACAAGTTGACCCTTCATAATGAGAAGTGGTATTAAAAAGGATGAAACGAATAGCGTTTCATCCTTTTTAAGTTATAAGTAGTATGTAGAATAGCTTATTTTTATTCCAAAAAAAGAAATTGTGATACATAATAATTGTTAAATTTAAATTAAATATATCTATGACTATTTTTACTCCCTGCTCTAGTATGTTAATATGTATAAGGCTAATAAATTTTGTAAGAAAGATTTAACTTGCGTTATAAAATAGTATTCAAGTATTCTAAATACATACGTAAATAATGAGGTGTTCATGTGAAGAAAAGTAGTAGAATAATTGCGTTCTTGCTTTTAGTCGTATTGTTGTTTGCCGGAATGGCTGCAACTTATAAAAGTGTTATAAAGAATGTCAATTTAGGACTTGATTTGCAAGGTGGATTTGAGGTGCTTTATCAAGTCGATCCTTTAAATAAAGGCGACAAAATAGATAAAAAAGCCTTACAATCAACAGCGCAAACATTAGAAAATCGTGTTAACGTTTTAGGTGTTTCGGAACCTAAAATTCAAGTTGAAGAACCTAATAGAATTAGAGTACAACTTGCTGGTGTAACAGACCAGAATGAAGCACGTAAAATTTTATCTTCTCAAGCTAATTTAACAATTCGCGATGCAGAAGATAAAGTAAAATTAAGCGGTTCTGATATTAAACAGGGATCTGCCAAACAAGAATTTAAACAGGAAACAAACCAGCCTACAGTTACTTTTAAAGTAAAAGACAAAAACAAATTTAAAAAAGTAACGGAAGAAATCTCTAAGAAACGTGATAATGTCATGGTTGTTTGGTTAGATTTCAAAAAAGGTGACAGCTATAAAAAAGAAGCACAAAAGAAAAACCCTAAATTTATTTCTGCAGCAAGTGTTGATCAACCAATCAATTCTGATAGCGTAGAAATCTCGGGTGGATTTAAAGGACAAGAAGGCGTTAAAAAAGCAAAACAAATCGCCGAATTGTTAAATGCAGGTTCTTTACCAGTTGACTTGAAAGAAATTTATTCAAACTCAGTAGGTGCCCAATTTGGTCAAGATGCATTAGATAAAACTGTGTTTGCATCGTTTATTGGTGTAGCATTAATTTATTTATTCATGCTTGGATTCTACCGATTACCTGGTTTAGTAGCGATTATTGCATTGACAACTTATATCTATCTAACGTTAGTAGCATTTAATTTCATTTCCGGGGTTCTAACTTTACCAGGATTAGCGGCGTTGGTATTAGGTGTAGGTATGGCTGTAGATGCCAATATTATCATGTATGAGCGTATTAAGGATGAACTTCGAATAGGTAGAACGATAAAGCAAGCCTTTTCTAAAGCAAACAAAAGTTCATTCCTAACAATTTTTGATTCTAACTTAACAACAGTTATCGCCGCAGCAGTATTATTCTTCTTCGGTGAAAGTTCAGTTAAAGGTTTCGCGACAATGTTATTATTAGGTATTCTAATGATCTTTGTTACAGCCGTGTTCTTATCAAGATTCTTATTATCATTACTTGTTTCATCAAATATATTCAAAAATCAATTTTGGTTATTTGGTGTTAAAAAGAATAAACGACATGATATTAATGAAGGTGTAGATGTTCATGACCTTAAAACTTCATTCGAGAAATGGAATTTTGTTAAATTAGCTAAGCCATTAATTGGAGTAAGTATTTTAATTGTAGTCGTTGGTTTAGTTATTCTTTATATCTTCAAGTTAAACCTAGGAATTGATTTCTCAAGTGGTACACGTGTAGATTTCCAATCTAAACAAGCAATTACTCAACAAAAGGTTGAGCAAGTTGTAAAAGATAGTGGACTTAAAGCGGATCAAATTCAAATCAATGGTAAAGATAATAAAGTAGCAACTGTTCAATTTAAAGACGATTTAACGCGTGCTCAAGATAATAAATTGAGTGATAATATTAAATCGAAATTCGGTGACACACCTCAAATTAATACTGTATCACCAATTATTGGACAGGAATTAGCAAAAAATGCAATGCTTGCATTAATCTATGCATCGATAGGTATCATCATCTATGTATCATTACGATTTGAATGGCGCATGGGTCTTTCATCTGTATTGGCATTATTACATGATGTATTCATTATAGTAGCGATTTTCAGTTTATTTAGAATTGAAGTAGATTTAACATTTATCGCCGCTGTATTAACAATTGTCGGTTATTCAATTAATGATACAATCGTAACGTTTGACCGTGTACGTGAAAACTTACAAAAGGTTAAAGTGATTACGACAACAGAACAAATTGATGATATCGTTAATAGATCAATTAGACAGACAATGACACGTTCAATTAATACAGTATTAACAGTTATTGTAGTAGTAGTTGCTATACTATTCTTCGGTGCTCCTACGATATTCAACTTTACTTTAGCATTATTTATCGGATTGATTTCTGGTGTATTCTCTTCAATCTTCATTGCCGTTCCGCTATGGGGAATAATGAAAAAACGTCAGTTGAAAAAATCGCCGAAACACAAATTAGTTGTATATAAAGAAAAGAAATCGAACGATGAAAAGATTTTAGTTTAAAATGAATTAAGCGGTATGTGAAACATTAAAGAGTTCACATATCGCTTTTTACTTTATTTAAATTTAACAAAATATATATAAATAAGTTCCCGCATTCATTTTTAAAAAATGGTATAATTAAAGTCTTGATTATTTAGATAAGTGCTTTTTATTTAAAGTAATTTTAGATATAATGTCTTTTGGAAATGAGGCGTAAATATATATGATTAAACCGAAGTATAAGTGGAAATTAACTAAACCAGCTGAATACATAAGTGATGAATTAACATCAAAATTAAAGTTAACGCCAATCGTAAAAAAAATATTAGAAAGTAAATCGATTATTGATGAACAAGCAATTGAATCCATCATTTCAGACACAGATGTCAATCATGATGCATTGCAATTGAGCGATATGACTAAGGCTATTGAAAGAATTAAAAGAGCGATAGCGAATGATGAGAAAATCCTAGTTTATGGTGATTACGATGCCGACGGTGTTACCTCAACTACAATTTTAGTGACAACATTACAACTTTTAGGTGCACAAGTAGGATGGCATATTCCTAACCGCTTTACCGAAGGATATGGACCAAACGAACTAGCATTTAGAAATGCTCATGATGAAGGCATAACATTAATCATAACTGTTGATAATGGCATACAAGGTCATAATGAAATTAAAATGGTTCAAGATTTAGGAGTTGATGTCATTGTAACTGATCATCATGAAATTGGTAGTACATTACCAGAAGCATATGCAATCATACATCCAATGCATCCATCGTTTAATTATCCGTTCCAACAATTGTGTGGTGCAGGTGTTGCATACAAATTAGCACAAGCATTGATTGAAAATGTACCTGATTATTTTAAAGCATTAGTTGCGATAGGTACCATTGCGGATTTAGTATCCTTAACTGATGAAAATCGATCATTAGTGAAACAAGGATTAAAAGTCTTAAATGATCAATGTCCGACCTCTGTTAAAGCATTGCTAAAAGAAGCGGGATACAATGACAATATTGATGAAGAAACAATTGGTTTTATTATTGGACCTAGACTTAATGCTGTAGGTCGTTTAGATGACGCATCATTAGCTTGCGAATTGTTGATGACTGACGACGAAGAAGAAGCTGCATTTTTAGCAGAACAAGTTGAACATTTTAACCGTGAAAGAAAAGATATTGTAGCAACTATCACAGAAGAAGCAATGGCTATGGCAGAAACGAAAGTTAAAAAGGGAGATTTATTTTTACTTTTAGCAAAAGAAAATTGGCATGAAGGTGTCTTAGGTATTGTTGCTTCGAAAATTGTCGAAACATTTGCTTTGCCAACATTAATTTTAAATATTGATAGGGAGCAAAATCATGCAAAAGGCTCCGCCAGATCAATTGATCAAGTGTCGATGTTTGAAATACTATCAGCACATCAAGAGTTAATCGCTAAATTTGGCGGCCATCATATGGCTGCAGGTATGACGATGGATATTGAAAATATAGAATCGTTAGCTGAAGGTTTAAATAAATGGATGAAAGAATTATCTAAAACAACTTCGTTAGATCCCGTAAAGCAAGTAGATGTATTATTAACAGAAAATGATATAACGATTAAAAATATTCGTGATATGAATCGTTTAAGACCCTTCGGAACAGATTTTTCTAGACCTATTTTTGAAATGGATGATTTATCAGTTTCTTCAGTTAAGGCGATAGGTCAACAAAAAAATCATCTAAAATTGACACTTGGTGAAAGTAATATCGCCGCGCTATTTTGGCAAAATGGACACTTAGAACCTGAGTTACAAGATGAACAGCCAATTAATATATTAGGATCTGTTCAAATCAACGAATGGAATGGTAATCAATCACCGCAAATAATTATTCAAGATATTGCGATGAATGAACAGCAAATATTAGATTATAGAAGTAAGCGAAAAAGTTTACCTTTTACAGAAAATGATGAAAATATTGTCGTGCTTATTCATCCTAAAAGTGATAAAGTAAATGCGAATGAATATTATTATGGTGAAGAAATTAAACAACAAACTGATAAAGTAGTATTAAGAGATTTACCAACGTCAATGGAAGACTTGTCTAATTCCTTGCAACAACTGCAATTTTCTCAACTTTATATAGTTTTGCAACATAATCATTCGATTTACTTCGATGGTATACCTAATATGGATATTTTTAAAAAGTGTTATAAAGCATTAATAACTAAACAAGAAACAAATATCCAGAAAGAGGGTATGTTATTGTGTCAACATTTAAGTGTGAAACCAGATACACTTAAATTCATGTTGAAAGTTTTCTTAGACTTAAAATTCGTAACACAAGAAGATGGTTTAATTCGAATCAATCAACAACCTGATAAAAGATCGATTGATTCCAGCAAAGTATATCAATTAAGACAACAACGTATGGATGTTGAAAAGCAATTATTATATCAAGATTTTTCAGAAATAAAAAATTGGATAAAGTCACAATTGTCGTGAGCAATTTAGGAGGAAATATTAATGGATTTAAAGCAATACGTATCAGAAGTTCAAGATTGGCCGAAACCAGGTGTTAGTTTCAAGGATATTACTACAATTATGGATAATGGTGAAGCATATGGCTATGCAACAGATAAAATTGTAGAATACGCAAAAGACAGAGATGTTGATATCGTTGTAGGACCTGAAGCGCGTGGCTTTATCATTGGCTGTCCTGTAGCTTATTCAATGGGGATTGGCTTTGCACCTGTTAGAAAAGAAGGGAAATTACCTCGTGAAGTCATTCGTTATGAGTATGACCTAGAATATGGTACAAATGTTTTAACAATGCACAAAGATGCAATTAAACCAGGTCAACGTGTGTTAATTACAGATGATTTATTAGCTACTGGTGGTACGATTGAAGCAGCAATAAAATTAGTTGAAAAATTAGGCGGTATCGTAGTAGGTATTGCATTTATAATTGAATTGAAATATTTAAATGGTATTGAAAAAATTAAAGATTACGATGTTATGAGTTTAATCTCATACGACGAATAATAAATAATATAATTTTATCAAATGAAATCCTTCATCAAATGTATAAGAACCAATGACTTAATTAAAAAAGTTGTTTAAGTTTTCTTAACATGAGATGTTAGGATTTTTTATTTACTGAAAATGTTAGATGATTGAGCATTATACCTTAATAACATCGTTTATTTATTTCATAAATTGTAGTATCATAGAACTAATATTTAAAAAATGAAACAGTAGATTTAGGTCGAATTTTTGTAAAAGTTTTAAAAGTAGGAATAGTATACAAATTAAACTCGCTCAAGTAAAATTAATATTACGATTAATGACGACAGGATAAATATTTATCGTCGACGGACGTATGATTGGTGTGGGACAAATACTATTCAACAAGAGTACCTAAATCATTGTTTAAGGCGAAGTAATAAATATGAATGGGGTGTATCATATAATGAACAACGAATATCCATATAGTGCAGATGAAGTTCTTCACAAAGCAAAATCATATTTGTCAGCAGATGAATATGAGTATGTTTTAAAAAGCTATCATATTGCTTATGAAGCACATAAAGGTCAGTTCCGAAAAAACGGATTACCATACATTATGCATCCTATACAAGTTGCAGGTATTTTAACAGAAATGCGATTAGACGGACCGACGATTGTCGCAGGTTTTTTGCATGATGTAATTGAAGATACACCGTATACATTTGAAGATGTAAAAGAAATGTTCAATGAAGAAGTTGCTCGAATTGTTGATGGTGTGACGAAGCTTAAAAAAGTAAAATACCGCTCAAAAGAAGAACAACAAGCTGAAAATCATCGCAAGTTATTTATTGCGATTGCCAAAGATGTACGCGTAATTTTGGTGAAATTAGCAGACAGATTACATAATATGCGTACCTTGAAAGCCATGCCGCGTGAAAAACAAATTAGAATTTCTCGAGAAACATTAGAAATTTATGCACCTTTAGCACATCGTCTTGGTATTAATACAATTAAATGGGAACTAGAAGATACGGCTCTTCGTTATATTGATAATGTGCAATATTTTAGAATAGTCAATTTAATGAAGAAGAAACGTAGTGAACGTGAAGCGTATATCGAAACGGCTATTGATAGAATACGTACTGAAATGGACCGAATGAATATCGAAGGCGATATAAATGGTAGACCTAAACATATTTACAGTATTTATCGGAAAATGATGAAGCAGAAAAAACAATTTGATCAAATTTTTGATTTGTTGGCGATACGTGTTATTGTCAATTCTATTAATGATTGTTATGCGATACTTGGGTTGGTGCATACGTTATGGAAACCGATGCCAGGACGTTTTAAAGATTATATTGCAATGCCTAAACAAAATTTGTATCAGTCATTGCATACTACAGTAGTAGGTCCAAATGGAGACCCGCTCGAAATCCAAATACGAACGTTTGATATGCACGAAATTGCTGAGCATGGTGTTGCAGCACACTGGGCTTACAAAGAAGGTAAAAAAGTAAGTGAAAAAGATCAAACTTATCAAAATAAGTTAAATTGGTTAAAAGAATTAGCTGAAGCGGATCATACATCGTCTGACGCTCAAGAATTTATGGAAACCTTAAAATATGACTTACAGAGTGACAAAGTATACGCATTTACCCCAGCGAGTGATGTTATTGAGTTGCCATATGGTGCTGTGCCGATTGATTTTGCTTATGCGATTCACAGTGAAGTAGGTAATAAGATGATTGGTGCCAAGGTGAATGGCAAAATTGTACCAATTGACTATATTTTACAAACAGGCGATATTGTTGAAATACG
Organism: Staphylococcus sp. MZ3; assembly: GCF_018622755.1. Lineage (NCBI taxonomy): Bacteria > Bacillati > Bacillota > Bacilli > Caryophanales > Staphylococcaceae > Staphylococcus > Staphylococcus sp. MZ3. The sequence goes on along the minus strand of NZ_CP076026.1, from coordinate 1,696,263 downwards.
TACTAGTAAACATTCATATGGACCAAGTCGTGATTGGTTGAAAATTGTTAAATCGTCTAGTGCCAAAGGTAAAATTAAAAGTTTCTTCAAAAAACAAGATCGTTCATCTAATATTGAAAAAGGCCGAATGATGGTTGAAGTTGAAATAAAAGAGCAAGGATTTAGAGTCGAAGATATTTTGACAGAGAAAAATATTCAGGTTGTTAATGAAAAATATAACTTTGCAAATGAAGATGATTTATTCGCAGCTGTAGGATTTGGCGGCGTGACATCCTTACAGATTGTTAATAAATTAACTGAAAGACAACGTATTTTAGATAAACAACGTGCTTTAAATGAAGCACAAGAAGTTACGAAATCATTGCCTATTAAAGACAACATCATTACTGATAGTGGTGTCTATGTAGAAGGTTTAGAAAATGTACTTATCAAGTTGTCAAAATGTTGTAATCCTATACCAGGTGATGATATTGTAGGTTATATCACCAAAGGTCACGGTATTAAAGTACATCGCACTGATTGCCCAAATATTAAGAACGAAACTGAACGACTAATTAATGTTGAATGGGTAAAATCAAAAGACGCAACTCAAAAATATCAGGTTGATTTAGAGGTAACTGCGTATGACCGAAATGGCTTGTTGAATGAAGTACTACAAGCTGTTAGCTCGACAACCGGCAATTTAATTAAAGTTTCAGGACGTTCAGATATTGATAAAAATGCAATAATAAATATTAGTGTCATGGTGAAAAACGTGAATGATGTTTATCGTGTGGTAGAAAAGATCAAACAACTTGGTGATGTTTATACAGTAACAAGAGTTTGGAACTAGAGGTGCAAAATATGAAAGTAGTTGTACAAAGAGTTAAAGAAGCATCGGTGACGAATGATACATTAAATAATCAAATCAAAAAAGGATATTGTTTATTAGTCGGTATCGGTCAGAACTCTACAGAGCAAGATGCAGATGTAATTGCAAAGAAAATTGCTAATGCAAGATTATTTGAAGATGACAATAATAAATTAAACTTTAATATCCAACAAATGAATGGTGAAATACTATCAGTTTCACAATTTACTCTCTATGCAGATGTAAAAAAAGGTAACCGTCCAGGTTTCTCAAATTCTAAAAATCCTGATCAAGCGGTAAAAATTTATGAGTATTTTAATGATGCGCTACGAGCGTATGGTCTTACTGTGAAAACAGGTGAATTTGGAACACACATGAATGTTAGCATAAATAATGATGGTCCAGTCACTATTATTTATGAAAGTCAGGACGGCAAAATTCAATGAAAAAAATAGAGGCATGGTTATCTAAAAAGGGTCTTAAAAATAAACGTACTCTAATAGTAGTGATTGCCTTTGTCTTATTTATCATCTTTTTATTTTTATTGCTGAATAGCAATAGTGAAGATAGTGGGAACATCACGATAACTGAAAATGCTGAATTACGTACAGGTCCAAACGCTGCGTATCCAGTCATATATAAAGTTGAGAAAGGTGACCATTTTAAAAAGATTGGTAAAGTAGGTAAATGGATTGAAGTTGAAGATACATCCAGTAATGAAAAAGGTTGGATAGCTGGATGGCACACAAATTTAGATATTGTCGCGGATAATACGAAGGAGAAAAATCCTTTGCAAGGTAAAACAATAGTGCTTGATCCTGGTCATGGAGGTAGTGACCAGGGTGCTTCAAGCAATACTAAATATAAAAGTTTAGAAAAAGACTATACGTTGAAAACAGCAAAAGAATTGCAGCGTACTTTAGAAAAAGAAGGCGCAACTGTTAAGATGACAAGAACAGACGATACATATGTTTCACTAGAAAATCGTGATATCAAAGGCGATGCCTATTTGAGTATACATAATGATGCATTAGAATCATCTAATGTAAATGGAATGACAGTTTATTGGTATCATGATAATCAAAGAGCTTTAGCAGATACGTTAGACGCTACGATTCAGAAGAAAGGTCTACTTTCTAATCGCGGTTCAAGACAAGAAAATTATCAAGTGTTAAGACAAACAAAAGTTCCTGCTGTTTTATTAGAATTAGGTTATATTAGTAACCCAACTGATGAAACGATGATTAAAGATCAATTACATAGACAAATTTTAGAACAAGCAATTGTTGATGGACTTAAAATTTATTTTTCTGCGTAGGGCTTGCAAAAATATGTGAAAGTAGTTATCATTGATATTGAATTTTATAACTAAAACCGTTAGTATTCTTGAAATGGTAAATGAAATAGGTAGCAATCTAACTAAGATTGTGTAGGAATATAATCCATAGACTGAAAGATTATGCTGAGTAGTTTATATACATTGAACACAAGAAGAGGTGCTTTATGAAAAGTAAAGCCGTTAAACGTACGTTAAACGTTTTGAGTGGGTTTATTTAATGCACGCTTATAAAAAGTAATGATGATTACAATTAGGCATGTTTTTTAAACCAATGAGGGTGGCAACACGGATATTCGTCCCTTGTGCAGTTTCAGGCTGTGCAAGGGCTTTTTCTTTTGCTTTTAAAATTATGATTTATCATGCAAAGTTAAGTGATCGTATATAGTTTTAGTTTTAAAAAGGTAATTAAATAAAATAGTTTGCCGAGGGAGATGTCAAAATGATTAAAATACCTAGAGGGACGCAGGATATTTTACCTGAAGATTCAAAGAAATGGCGTTACATTGAAAATCAATTAGATGAATTAATGACATTTTATAATTATAAAGAAATAAGAACACCAATTTTTGAAAGTACAGATCTTTTTGCAAGAGGTGTTGGTGATTCAACCGATGTCGTACAAAAAGAAATGTATACATTTAAAGATAAAGGCGATAGAAGTATTACATTAAGACCTGAGGGAACAGCTGCAGTTGTGCGTTCATATATTGAACATAAAATGCAAGGTAATCCAAACCAACCAATTAAACTTTATTACAATGGACCGATGTTTAGATATGAACGTAAGCAAAAAGGGCGCTATCGTCAATTTAATCAATTTGGTGTAGAAGCTATTGGTGCTGAAAATCCTAGCGTAGATGCAGAAGTATTAGCTATGGTTATGCATATTTATCAATCATTTGGATTAAAACATTTAAAGCTTGTTATTAATAGTGTAGGGGATATGGCGTCTCGAAAAGAATATAACGAAGCGTTAGTGAAACACTTTGAACCAGTAATTCATGAATTTTGTTCAGATTGTCAATCACGTTTGCATACAAATCCGATGCGAATTTTGGATTGTAAAGTTGACCGTGATAAAGAAGCGATTAAGACTGCACCTAGAATCACTGATTTCTTAAATGAGGAATCTAAGGCATATTATGAACAAGTAAAAGCTTATTTAGATGATTTAGGTATTCCATATATTGAAGATCCTAACTTAGTTCGTGGATTGGATTATTATACACATACAGCATTTGAATTAATGATGGATAATCCTAACTATGATGGTGCCATTACAACGCTTTGTGGTGGTGGCCGTTATAATGGTTTATTAGAATTGCTAGATGGTCCAAGTGAAACAGGTATTGGTTTTGCGCTAAGTATAGAACGATTATTGCTTGCACTTGAAGAAGAAGGTATCGAATTAGATATTGAAGAAAACTTAGATTTATTCATTGTTACAATGGGTGATCAAGCAGATCGATATGCTGTGAAGTTATTAAATCATTTGAGACATAATGGTATTAAAGCAGATAAAGACTACTTACAGCGTAAAATTAAAGGACAAATGAAACAAGCAGACCGTTTAGGTGCCAAGTTTACAATCGTTATTGGTGATCAAGAATTAGAAAATAATAAAATCGATGTTAAAAATATGACAACTGGTGAATCTGAAACAATTGAATTAGACGCATTAGTCGAATATTTTAAGAAGTAGAGAGGGCGTTAAAATATGAGTAAGAGAACAACTTATTGTGGATTAGTTACTGAAGCATTTTTAGGACAAGAAATTACATTAAAAGGATGGGTTAACAATCGTCGTGACCTAGGTGGATTGATTTTCGTTGATTTAAGAGATAGAGAAGGAATTGTACAAGTCGTGTTTAATCCTGCATTTTCAGAAGAGGCATTGAAAATTGCTGAAACAGTACGTTCTGAATATGTTGTAGAAGTTCAAGGTACAGTTACGAAGCGTGACCCTGAAACAGTTAATCCTAAAATTAAAACTGGCCAAGTTGAAGTACAAGTTACAAATATTAAAGTGATTAATAAATCTGAGACACCACCATTTTCTATAAATGAAGAAAATGTTAACGTTGATGAAAATATTCGATTAAAATACCGTTATTTAGATTTACGTCGTCAAGAGTTAGCGCAAACATTTAAAATGAGACATCAAATTACACGTTCTATTCGTCAATATTTGGATGATGAAGGGTTCTTTGACATCGAAACACCAGTACTAACGAAGTCAACACCTGAGGGTGCACGTGACTATTTAGTACCATCTCGTGTTCATGATGGTGAATTTTATGCATTACCACAATCACCACAATTATTTAAGCAATTATTGATGATTAGTGGATTTGACAAATACTATCAAATCGTAAAATGCTTCCGTGACGAAGATTTACGTGCAGATCGTCAACCTGAATTTACACAAGTCGATATTGAAATGAGTTTTGTAGACCAAGAAGATGTGATGCAAATGGGTGAAGAAATGCTTAAAAAAGTTGTTAAAGAAGTTAAAGGCGTTGAAATTAATGGCGCTTTCCCACGCATGACATATAAAGAAGCGATGCGTCGCTATGGTTCTGATAAACCAGATACGCGTTTTGAAATGGAATTAATTGACGTTTCTCAATTAGGACGTGATATGGACTTTAAAGTATTTAAAGATACTGTTGAAAATGATGGTGAAATTAAAGCAATTGTCGCTAAAGGTGCAGCTGAACAATATACTCGTAAAGATATGGATGCTTTAACAGAATTTGTAAACATCTATGGTGCTAAAGGATTAGCGTGGGTTAAAGTTGTGGAAGATGGTTTGACAGGTCCAATTGGACGTTTCTTTGAAACAGAAAATGTTGAAACATTACTTACATTAACTGGTGCTGAAGCTGGTGACTTAGTAATGTTTGTTGCAGACAAACCAAATGTCGTTGCACAAAGTTTAGGTGCATTACGTGTCAAATTAGCTAAAGAATTAGGTTTAATCGATGAAACAAAATTAAACTTCTTATGGGTGACAGATTGGCCATTATTGGAATATGATGAAGATGCGAAACGTTACGTTGCAGCACATCATCCATTTACATCTCCAAAAGAAGCTGATATTGCTAAGCTTGGCACTGCGCCAGAAGAAGCTGATGCAAATGCTTATGACATAGTATTAAATGGTTATGAATTAGGTGGCGGTTCAATCAGAATTCATGATGGTGAGTTACAAGAAAAAATGTTCGAAGTTCTTGGATTTACTAAAGAACAAGCACAAGAACAGTTCGGCTTCTTACTAGATGCATTTAAATATGGTGCACCACCACATGGCGGTATTGCATTAGGATTAGACCGATTAGTCATGTTATTGACTAATAGAACAAACTTGAGAGATACAATCGCATTCCCTAAAACAGCATCTGCTACATGTTTATTAACGAATGCGCCTGGTGAAGTTTCTGATAAACAATTAGAAGAACTTTCTTTGCGAATTCGTCACTAAATTTTAAAAAATCAATAAACTTTGGTTTGTTATAATTTCATTAATTTTAATTATGTGGTAATATAACATCATAAGATAGTCATCTGAGTTGTTCGTAAGTTTGCTTTTTAATTTGGGCCTAACACTCTTTGATCAAGGGAGCCCAATGGGTTTTCTTGCAGCGTACACGCCTTATATGAAGGACGTACAAAACAAGAAACAGGGCACCCACCTGTATATAACAGGCCGAATGATCAAGCTATTATAACTACGGCAATACGGACTCTATCGATACGCAAGACTTTGTCTTGCGTATTTTTATGCGTTTCTTTAAGTTTTTAATAAAGAATTAGTTGGGTTTTATAGCGTTTAATAAATGTTTCCTCGTTGAATTTTGGGAAAATAATCAAAGCGATAATGCTAAATATAAAATTTTAAGTTACTATGTACTTATGTATAAATCAGTGAAAGAGGTAAAATAATGAAACATCAATTTTCAAGAAATGAACTAGCGATTGGACAACAAGGTTTAGATTTATTGAAGCAACAAACTGTTGTCATACTTGGCGTTGGAGGTGTTGGTTCATTTGCTGCTGAAGCATTAGCAAGAACGAATATTGGTCATATTATATTAATAGATAAAGATGATGTTGATATTACAAATGTAAACAGACAATTACACGCTTTAACTACAACGGTAGGACAAAGTAAAGTTTCTTTGATGGAAGAACGTATTAAATTAATTAATCCAGATTGTAAAGTCACGCCCTTACATATGTTTTATACAGAAGAGACATATGAAGAAATTTTCGATAACTACGATATAGATTATTTTGTAGATGCAAGTGATACAATAATGTACAAAGTACACTTAATGAAAGAGTGTCTTGACCGAGGGATTAAAGTGATTTCCAGTATGGGTGCTGCAAATAAAACAGATCCAACACGTTTTACAATTTCTGATATCTCTAAAACACATACCGATCCAATGGCCAAAATTATTCGTCAAAAATTGAAAAAACTAGGAATTCGTAAAGGGATTCCAGTTGTATTTTCAGATGAAAGTCCAATTGTCATAAGAGAAGATGTAAAAGATATAGTTGGAGATAAAAATGCTATCAATCGAAAAGGACAAATGCCACCTTCTTCAAATGCCTTTGTGCCAAGTGTTGTTGGATTAATTTGTGCTAGTTATGTGGTGAATGACGTATTAAAAGATATTCCAGTTCGTCGCATTAAAGACAAAGGGCAATAATTCATTTTGAAAGTCATAATTTTCAACGTAAGGCAAGTGTAACCACACCATAAAACTAAAACTGACTAGTTCGCAAGCATAGTAGAATATGCCTCGTGTACTAGTCAGTTTTGATTTGATTATAGCTAAAATATCAAAGGTAATCGATTTAATCTTATTTTTACGGCCTTTGTTTAAGTAAGTTGTTATATATTTCTTTGAGTTGTTGTTCACTTTTAGATGTCGTTTTTGGTTCATAATAAATTTTGTTTTTAAGTTTATCAGGTAAATATTGCTGTGAAACATAGCCATTAACATATTGGTGTGGATATTTGTAACCAATAGATCGGCCTAGATCTTTAGCACCTTGATAATGTCCATCTTTTAAATGATTTGGAATTTGACCCACATGACCGTTTCTAATATCGGACAATGCACTATCAATGGCACTCATTGCTGAATTTGACTTAGGTGATAAGCATAGTTCGATTACTGCTTGGCTTAGTGGAATTCTAGCTTCTGGTAAACCTAGACGTTCTGCTGATTCAATAGCAGCAAGTGTTCTCTGACCAGCATTAGGTGAGGCTAAGCCTATATCCTCATAGCTAATTACAAGTAATCGTCGAACTATTGTAGGTAAATCTCCAGCTTCAATTAATCGTGCTAAATAATGTAAAGCGGCATTGACGTCGCTACCACGGATAGATTTTTGGAAAGCGCTCATAACATCGTAATGCATGTCACCATCCTTATCACTTACAAATGCACCTTTTTGTAAACAGTCTTTAGCATCTTGCAATGTAACATGTCGATAACCGTCTTTGTCATTATCTGCGCTTAATACAGCTAATTCCAATGCATTTAACGCACTACGAACATCACCTTGGCTTTGTGTAGAAAAGTAGGTCATGGCATCTTCATCAATTTTGGGTTGATATGTTTTCAAACCATTCTCATCATCTTCTATTGCACGAGTTAACGCTTGGCGCACATCTTCGTCATTTAAAGGATATAACTCGAAAATTTGCGCTCTTGAACGAATCGCTGGATTGATAGCATGATAAGGATTTGAAGTTGTAGCACCAATCAAGACGATTTTGCCATTTTCTAAATGAGGTAATAAAAAGTCTTGTTTAGCTTTATCTAGTCGATGTATTTCATCTAACAACAAGATAACTTGACCAGACATTTTAGCTTCTTCAACAACAAGTTGCATATCTTTTTTAGTGTTAGTTACAGCATTCAATTGTCTGAATTTATATTGCGTACTGCCCGAAATTGCTTTGGCAATACTTGTTTTGCCTATACCAGGTGGACCATAAAAAATCATTGAAGTTAATTTTTTTGTGTCAACCATTCTTCTGATAATGCCTTTTGGTCCAACTAAATGTTGTTGGGAAATGATTTCATCTATATTTTTTGGGCGCATTCTCGATGCTAATGGTTCTGTACTCACATTTGTCACACCTTTCTTATACTATCTTAACTCAAAAAATGCTAAAATGGGAATATCAATATTCGAATTAAGTGAGGTTATACAATGAAAATTTCTACTAAAGGGAGATATGGACTTACATTGATGATTTCTCTTGCTAAAAAAGAGGGGCAAGGATGTATATCATTAAAGTCAATTGCTGAAGAAAATAATTTGAGTGATTTATATTTAGAACAGCTTGTAGGTCCTTTAAGAAATGCGGGGTTAATTCGAAGTGTACGCGGTGCTAAAGGTGGATACCAATTAAGAGTACCAGCGGAAGAAATCTCAGCAGGGGATATTATAAGACTGTTAGAAGGTCCAATTACATTTGTTGAAAGTATTGAATCAGAACCACCTGCGCAAAAACAACTATGGATTCGCATGAGAGATGCAGTGAGAGATGTTTTAGATAATACAACATTGAAATATTTAGCGGAATATGTAGATACAAGTGAAGATTTAGACGGATACATGTTTTATATTTAATCGTATAAATACTATACTATAACATAAAAACTTCATATTATAATGTTTAGCGAACCTCCTTAGTGGTATATAAATATATACATCCAAGGAGGTTTCACTATGGCAGACGAAAGTAAGTTCGATCAATTTAAAGGAAATGTTAAAGAAACAGTAGGTAACGTTACTGATAACAAAGAATTAGAAAAAGAAGGTCAGCAAGATAAAGCGACTGGTAAAGCAAAAGAAGTTGTTGAAAATGCTAAAAACAAAATAACTGATGCAATTGATAAACTTAAAAAATAAGTTCAATTAAACTAATCAAATATAAGAGGAGCGATTAATATGAGTTTTATGGATAAAGCTAAAGACGCAGTAGAAAAATTTAAAAATAGCGATAATGAACAAGTTAAAAATGTAAAAGATAAGATAAATGAATATACAGGATCGAATAACGAAGAGAAAAAAGAAAATGAAGATAAAGAGAAATAAATTTCTTTAAATTTTGGATATGCTTTTCAATATTTTGAAAGCGCCCCATCAAATAAACACTAACACAGTGTAAAGTTGAAGGGGCGCTTTCATATTTGCTTTAGAATTTTAAGTGAATTTGAATCATTACTAAAACAAATGATTGAACAATAAAGACATCTTTTATTCAAAATGCTGTTACTGTTTATTTTTATTAATATTATGGATACATACTTTCACTTAGTTTATTTATCACATTATAAAGTGTTTTTTTCATTTATCTGATTTATAACATTCTTGAACCGACGATAAGAGTCTAATTGCATATCTTTATCATAAATATAACTTATTGCCATAATTTCGTTGACTTCACCATAAGTTTCCATAAAATCTTGAATTTTTTGTTGAACAGTATTTTCTGAACCTATTAATGATATTTTCTGTCTTTCCATAGCCATCGCATATTCTCTCGGCGTTAATATATTTTGTAGATCATGTGTTGGCGGTTGAACGGGCTGCATTCTGCCACGAGTGATACTAACCATTACTTGTGCCATAGATGAAGCTAAATATTGTGCTTCGTCATCATTTTCAGCAACGATTGTATTTAAACATACAATAACATAAGGTTCGTCTAATACATCAGAAGGTTCAAATAACGTTTTGTAAATTTCGATAGCTTCTTTCATTTGTTGAGGTGCAAAATGTCCAGCGAACACATATGGAAGCCCTTTGCGAGCAGCTAAATGTGCAGAATCTGTTGAAGAACCAAGAATGTATAAAGGCACATTTTTACCTACTGCTGGATAAGCACGAACATATGCTTGTTGGTGAGCTGGGCCGAAATATTGTTGTAATAATGAAACTTCTTCTGGAAATTTATAAACACCATCATGTTGATCTCGTCTTAATGCACTTGCGGTCATCATATCTGTTCCAGGTGCACGTCCTAATCCTAAATCGACACGATTTGGAAATAATGTTGCCATCGTGCCGAATTGTTCCGCAACGATTAATGGAGCATGGTTAGGTAACATGATTCCTCCAGAACCTACACGTATGTGTTTCGTATGTTCTAACGTATGTTGAATCAATAAAGCAGTTGCTGAACTTACTAGGTTGGGAGCGTTATGGTGTTCAGCAATCCAATATCTTTCATACGATAATTCATCTAAATGTTGTGCGAGCTTAACCATATCATTAATTGCTGTTCGTTCATCGTCACCTTCTCGAATAGGGACAAGGTTTAATGCTGAATATTTAATCGCCATTTTTATATCGTCCTTCCTTTTTTATGATATAAGAAGTATACCAATCGAATAACCAGATAAATATTAAATTGCTCATAACCAAAATAATAGTACGTTACATTTTACAAATGAAAAAATATCTGCAAATACTAAAATTTATAAAAAAGACAAGAATAAAGCGATAAACTTAAAAAAGCCTATCGAAAAGCATGTGTAGAAAATGGTAAAATATAATTAAAAACATTATAAATAAAGTTAAACAGAAAAGTAGAAAAATAGTATGTAAGGTGCTATTATTGGAACATTGATAAAATTGTGAGGAGTGTCCAAACATGGAAATTTATGCAGATTATGCTGCGACCACACCAGTAAAACCTGAAGTAGTAGATGCGATGATGACGATTTACAATTCGCATTATGGTAATCCATCATCAATACATGCTAAGGGAAGAGATGCGCGTAAATATTTAGATGAGTCAAGACGTCAAATTGCACAATTACTTGGTGCAGATACACATGAAATTATATTTACGAGTGGTGCAACAGAATCGAATAATACGGCAATTAAAGGCATAGTAAAAGCAAATGAACAATTGGGTAATCACATTATCACATCGAAGATTGAACATCATTCTGTGTTACATGTTTTTGAACAATTAGAGCGAGAAGGTTTTGATGTAACATATCTAGATGTTGATGATACAGGTGCTATTGATTTAGACCAACTTGAAGAAACAATTACAGATAAGACGATTTTAGTATCTATTATGTTTGTAAATAATGAAGTTGGCACAGTGCAACAAATTTATGATATTCAAGATATTATTGCTGAGACAAATGCATATTTCCATGTTGATGCGGTTCAAGCAATTGGACATCTTGATGTTAAGTTTGACGAATTTGAGATCGACGCAATGAGTATTACTGCTCATAAGTTTGGCGGACCAAAAGGTGTCGGTGCATTACTAGTTAAAGACCATGTTACACTAGATTATCCTCAACTTGGCGGTGAACAAGAATTGAAACGCCGTGCAGGCACTGAAAATCTTGCGCAAATTGTTGGGATGGCTAAAGCATTACAATTAGCAGAAAAGAATCGAGACGATAACAATATTCATTTAATGAATTTAAAAGAACAATTTTTAGTTAAATTACAAGAAAGAGCGATTCCATTTGAATTAAATGGTTCAATGACGGATGCTACAGGCCATATTGTAAATCTATATTTTCCGTTTGTTGAAGTTGAAACGATGTTAACATTGTTGGATATGGCACAAATCTATGTGTCGTCTGGATCTGCATGTACAGCAGGCTCTACACAACCGTCGCATGTTTTAGATGCAATGTTCGAAGATGAGGAGCGATCAAATCATTCGATTCGATTTAGTTTTAACGAATTGACTACTGAAAATGAAATTAATGCAATTGTAGCTGAAATTCATAAAATATATTTTAAATTTAAGGAGGAGTCATAATTGTCAAATAAAGATATACGTGTTGTCGTTGGTATGTCAGGCGGTGTAGATAGTTCTGTAACAGCCCACGTCTTAAAAGAACAAGGTTATGATGTCATTGGCATATTTATGAAAAACTGGGATGACACTGACGAAAATGGCGTATGTACTGCAACTGAAGATTACAACGATGTTATTGAAGTGTGTAATCAAATTGGCATTCCATATTACGCTGTTAATTTTGAAAAAGAATATTGGGATAAAGTCTTTACGTATTTCTTAGATGAATACAAAAAAGGTCGTACTCCAAATCCAGACGTTATGTGTAATAAAGAAATTAAGTTTAAAGCCTTTTTAGATCATGCGATGAATTTAGGTGCAGATTATGTAGCAACAGGACATTACGCACGCATACATCGTCATGAAGATGGTCATGTTGAAATGTTACGTGGTGTAGATAATAATAAAGATCAAACATACTTCTTGAATCAATTATCTCAACAACAACTTTCAAAAGTGATGTTCCCAATTGGCGACATCGAAAAGAGTGAAGTGCGTCGAATTGCTGAAGAACAAGGACTTGTTACTGCTAAGAAAAAAGATTCTACAGGCATTTGTTTTATCGGCGAAAAAAACTTTAAAACATTTTTATCACAATATTTACCTGCACAACCGGGTGATATGATAACACTTGATGGTAAGAAAATGGGTAAACATAGTGGTTTGATGTATTACACAATAGGACAAAGACATGGATTAGGTATAGGTGGAGATGGCGATCCTTGGTTTGTTGTCGGTAAAAACCTAAAAGATAATGTTTTATATGTAGAACAAGGATTCCATCACGATGCATTATACAGTGATTACTTAATTGCTTCAGACTATTCATTTGTAAATCCAGAAGATAATGACTTAGATCAAGGTTTTGAATGTACAGCTAAATTTAGATATCGCCAAAAAGATACGAAAGTTTTTGTGAAACGTGAAAACGACCATGCACTACGTGTTACTTTTGCTGAGCCAGTAAGAGCAATCACACCTGGACAAGCAGTTGTTTTTTATCAAGGTGATGTGTGTCTTGGTGGAGCAACAATTGACGATGTGTTCAAAAATGAAGGTCAATTAAATTATGTTGTATAAACAATGGCAACAATAAATTACTTATTTGAAGTTTCAACGTCGAAAATGACGAAAGACAGTTTTTGATGAGAATAATTCATGATGATAGAGTCTGGGACATCACAATGTCCTAGGCTCTACAATGTTATATTGGCGGGACCACAACATAGAGAAATTGGAACCCCAATTTCAACAGGCAATGGAAGTTGGCGGGGCCCCAACACAGAGAAATTGGAACCCCAATTTCAACAGGCAATGGAAGTTGGGGACGGGGCCCAACACAGAAGCTGACGGAAAGTCAGATTTCAATAATGTGCGAGTTGGGGTAAACGAATTTAATTTTGTTAAAATATCATTTCTGTCCCACTCCCTATGCATGAGTCTAATTATGTATTCCTATTTTTAAGTACATAATAGTAGTGGCTAATGTGGAAGAACCATTACATAATAAACCGTTAATGGTTCTTAATCATTTCTATTCCATTCCCGCTTTTTCATGAATGAAGATGATATTAGATTATATTTTATTCGTTGTTAAGTGATTCGAGACATACAATTTATCAAGATGTTATAATTGATGAGAAATGAGGTTCGTAAATGATAGATCAACAAACAATTTATCAATACATACAAAATGGAAAAATAGAAGAAGCGTTACAAGCATTGTTCGGAAATATCGAAGAAAATCCTACAATTATTGAAAATTATATTAATGCTGGTATCGTACTTGCTGATGCGAATGAGATTGAAAAGGCAGAGCGCTTTTTCCAAAAAGCTTTAACAATAGATCCGAAGAATGGCGTCGTATTTTATAATCTAGCAAATGTATATTATAATCAGCAACGTTATCAAGAAGCTATTAAATTATATCAACAAGCATTACAAACAGAGATTGAACAAGTTGATTGTAATTATATGATCGGTATGGCGTTTAATCAGTTAGAATCATTTAAGCTGGCATTGCCGTATTTAATGACTGCTGCGGAACTAGATAAAGACAAAGATGCAGAAGTTCAATTTCAATATGGTCTGGTATTATGTCAATTAGAAATGTTTAATGAAGCCATAACTCAACTTAAACATGTATTAACGATTGATAAAAATCATGTTGATGCAAGATACAATTTGGGCTTAGCGTTATTTATGAAAAATGAAGATATTGATGAAGCAATAACTCATTTTAAAGAAGCTGTGACTATCGACCCTAAACACTTATTAAGTCAGCATGCGCTGAAAACATTCACTAAAATGAAAGAGGAGGAGTAACATGTCAGACCCTACACTATTTGATTATTCAATGATCAAAGGTACTGTTGAAGCGATATTGTTTCAAAACAGTGATAATTTTTATACAGTGCTTAAAGTAGATACTATTGAAACAAATGAAGACTTTGATACAATGCCAACTGTTGTAGGGTTTCTTCCGAATATTGTTGAAGGCGATGTCTACACATTTAAAGGGCAAGTTGTTGATCATCCACGTTATGGTAAACAATTAAAAGCAGAGACTTTTGAAAAAGAAATGCCACAAACGAAAGAAGCAATTATAAGTTATTTATCTAGTGATTTGTTTAAAGGTGTAGGTAAAAAGACAGCTCAAAATATTGTTAATACATTAGGTGACAATGCGATAAATGATATATTAGATGACCATTCAGTGCTAGAAAAAGTTTCGGGATTATCTAAAAAGAAACAGAAACAAATTGCAGAACAAATTTCAGCAAATCAAGAATCTGAAAAAATAATGATTCGTTTACATGATTTAGGGTTTGGTCCTAAACTTTCAATGGCAATTTATCAGTTTTATCTCGGCGATACACTGACTATTTTAGATCGAAATCCATATCAATTGATTTATGATATTAAAGGTATTGGTTTTAATAAAGCAGATCAACTTGCTAGAAATATTGGTATCGCTTATAACGATAATGAACGATTAAAAGCTGCGTTGCTCTATACGTTAGAAGAAGAATGTATTAAACAGGGACATACATATTTGCCTATCAATGTTGTTATAGATTTAACGGTTGATGTATTAAATTATCAAGATGAAGAGGTCATCGAACCTGAAAAATTAGACGAAATGTTGCAATACTTAAATGAGGAAAAACGACTAATTATTGACAATGAACAAGTTGCAATTCCAAGTTTGTATTATTCTGAAATCAAAAGTGTTCAAAACTTATTCAGAATAAAGACGCATACAAATAAACTTACAGAAATTGAACAGTCAGATTTACAAATGCATATTGGTGAAATAGAAGATGCGAATCAAGTGAACTATGCAGCTTCACAAAAAGAAGCTTTGCAAACGGCTATCAATTCTAAGGTGATGCTATTAACCGGTGGACCGGGAACAGGAAAGACGACAGTAATTAAAGGCATTGTAGAATTATATGCTGAGATTCATGGCTTATCATTAGATTATGATGATTATGTCAATGATGATTATCCAGTTGTATTAGCAGCGCCAACAGGAAGAGCGTCTAAGAGACTACAAGAGTCAACTGGATTAGAAGCAATGACGATTCATCGTTTAATAGGTTGGAATCAAGACACAAAGCCAGAGGATATATTAGAAAATGAAATAAACGCACGACTCATAATCATTGATGAGATGTCTATGGTAGATACTTGGTTGTTCCACCAATTTTTAAGTGCAGTTCCTTTAGATGCACAATTGATATTTGTAGGTGATGAGGACCAATTGCCTTCTGTAGGTCCTGGTCAAGTATTTAAAGATTTAATTGAATCGAAAGCTATACCACGAGTTAATCTGACTGAAGTATATCGTCAACAAGATGGTTCAAGCATTATAGAATTAGCACATCGAATGAAGTTGGGTCAGAAAATTGATATTACACAGCGTTTTCATGATAGAAGCTTTATTAACTGTCAGGCAAACCAAATACCAACAGTTGTTGAGAAGGTAGTTACTAGTGCTGTTAATAAAGGGTATACTATGGCTGATATTCAAGTGCTTGCACCAATGTATAAAGGAAATGCCGGTATTAAACGTTTAAATCAAGTTTTACAAGATATTTTAAACCCTAAAAAGAAAGACACACGAGAAATTGAGTTTGGTGATGTAGTCTTTAGAAAAGGTGACAAAGTATTACAACTTGTTAATAGGCCAAATGATAACATATTCAATGGTGACATAGGAGTTATTGTTGGTATTTTTTGGGCGAAAGAAAATGCCCTTAATAAAGATGTACTTGTTGTGGATTTTGAAGGTAATGAAATTACATTTACGAAACAAGATATGATGGAATTAACGCATGCTTATTGTACATCAATCCATAAATCACAAGGTTCAGAATTTCCTATTGTTATCATGCCTATTGTTAAACAGTATTTTAGAATGTTACAAAGACCGATATTATATACTGGTTTAACTAGAGCGAAAACGAGTTTAGTTCTACTTGGTGATCCAGAAGCATTTGATATTGGATTAAAAACAAATGGTCAAGCGCGTTTAACACAATTATGTACATTGTTGAAAAATTATTTTAATTCAGAAGATGAAGAAATGCTGGAAAACACAGCAACTAATGATACAGGAGCTTCACAAACGACAATAGATGATCAAGTACAAGCGCCAATGTCATCGAATGATAGTGGAGAAGTTACGTCTGATTCAACAAAAACAGATATAAATGTATTAACGGAAGCTACAATGTTTAAAATTGACCCAATGATTAATATGGGAGAAATCACGCCGTATGACTTTATAGAACGTTGACAACAAGCGTAAATGTAACTAAAATAGAATTAAATTCGTATAAAGATGAGTAGTTAATGATTTGTTTATCAGAGATGTACTGGTTGGTGAAAAGTACAACAAACATTAGTGAACGCTACTTTATGCACAACTGTATAGTCGATTTAAAGTGATAAATGTGTTGAATTGCATTTATAACTAGGGTGGTACCGCGATAACGTTCGTCCCTTTTGAGGATGGGCGTTTTTTATTTTTTAATAATAAAAAATGATATTGATTTATACTAGTTTTTCAAATCGACTATCTGTGTCATCAATTTTTATGGAATGGTAATTTAAAAACAGTAAATAGGATGTGTAAATGATGAAAAAGTTAAAAGCGAGTGAAATTAGACAAAAATATCTAGATTTCTTTGTTGAAAAAGGACATATGGTTGAACCTTCTGCACCATTAGTGCCAATTGATGATGATACATTATTATGGATTAATTCAGGTGTAGCAACATTAAAGAAATATTTTGATGGACGTGAAACACCTAAAAAGCCAAGAATTGTAAACTCTCAAAAAGCTATTCGTACAAATGATATTGAAAATGTTGGTTTCACAGCGCGTCACCATACATTCTTTGAAATGTTAGGTAACTTCTCAATTGGTGATTATTTTAAACAAGAAGCGATTGAATTTGCTTGGGAATTTTTAACGAGTGATAAATGGATGGGTATGGAGCCAGATAAATTGTACGTTACGATTCATCCGGAAGATATGGAAGCATACAACATTTGGCATAAAGATATTGGTCTTGAAGAAAGTCGTATTATTCGCATTGAAGGTAACTTCTGGGATATTGGTGAAGGGCCTTCAGGACCAAACACTGAGATTTTCTATGATCGCGGAGAAGCATATGGACAAGACGATCCGGCAGAAGAAATGTATCCAGGTGGAGAAAATGAACGCTATCTTGAAGTATGGAACTTAGTATTTAGTGAATTCAATCATAATAAAGATCATAGTTACACACCATTACCTAATAAAAACATTGATACCGGCATGGGGCTTGAGCGTATGGCCTCAGTTTCTCAAAATGTACGTACTAACTATGAAACAGATTTATTTATGCCTATAATGAATGAAATCGAAAAAGTATCAGGTAAACAATATTTAGTAAACAACGAACAAGATGTGGCATTTAAAGTAATTGCTGACCACATTCGTACGATTGCATTTGCAATTTCTGATGGTGCATTACCTGCCAATGAAGGTAGAGGATATGTATTACGTCGATTGTTACGTCGTGCCGTTCGTTTTAGTCAAACGTTAGGAATCAATGAGCCGTTTATGTACAAACTTGTTGATATTGTTGCAGACATTATGGAACCATATTATCCAAATGTTAAGGAAAAAGCAGATTTCATTAAGCGTGTTATAAAGTCTGAAGAAGAACGATTCCATGAAACATTAGAAGATGGTTTAGCGATTTTAAATGAATTAATTAAAAAAGCTAAAGCGACAACAAATGAAATTAATGGGAAAGATGCATTTAAATTGTATGATACGTACGGGTTCCCAATTGAATTAACTGAAGAAATAGCAGTGCAAGCAGGATTGAAAGTTGATATGACAACATTCGAGTCAGAAATGCAACAACAACGTGATCGTGCACGTCAAGCACGTCAAAATTCTCAATCAATGCAAGTTCAAAGTGAAGTATTGAAAAATATTACATCTGTAAGTACTTTTGTTGGTTATGATACTGCGACAGCTCAAACAACCCTAACACACTTGATATATAATGGTGAAGAAGTTTCACAAGTTGAAGCGGGTGAAACAGTATACTTCATGTTAACGGAAACACCATTTTATGCAGTCAGTGGTGGACAAGTTGCGGATACAGGTATTGTTTATAATGACAATTTTGAAATTGCTGTTAGTGAAGTAACCAAAGCACCAAATGGTCAAAACTTGCATAAAGGAGTAGTACAATTTGGCCAAGTAAATGTTGGCGCTACAGTGTCTGCTGAAGTGAACCAAAATGATCGACGTGACATTCAAAAGAACCATAGTGCAACTCATTTATTACATGCAGCGTTGAAATCAGTACTGGGTGATCATGTTAACCAAGCTGGTTCACTAGTAGAAGCAGATCGTTTACGTTTTGATTTCTCTCATTTTGGTCCAATGACTAATGATGAAATTGATCAAGTTGAACGCTTAGTAAATGAAGAAATTTGGAAAGGTATTGACGTTAACATTCAAGAAATGGATATTGCTTCAGCTAAAGAAATGGGCGCAATGGCATTATTCGGTGAAAAATATGGTGATGTTGTGCGTGTAGTAAATATGGCACCATTTTCAATTGAATTATGTGGTGGTATTCATGTCCGCAATACTTCTGAAATTGGCTTATTCAAAATAGTAAGTGAGTCAGGTACAGGAGCTGGTGTGCGTCGTATTGAAGCATTAACAGGTAAAGCAGCTTTCTTATATTTAGAAGATATTCAAGAGAAATTTAATACGATGAAATCACAGCTGAAAGTGAAATCTGATGATCAAGTAGTCGATAAGTTAACACAATTACAAGATGAAGAAAAAGCATTATTAAAACAATTAGAGCAACGTGACAAAGAAATCACATCACTTAAAATGGGTAATATTGAGGATCAAGTTGAAGAAATCAATGGCTATAAAGTATTGGTTACTGAAGTGGATGTACCAAATGCGAAAGCAATTCGCTCGACAATGGACGATTTTAAATCTAAACTACAAGATACAATTATCATTCTTGCAAGTAATGTTGATGATAAAGTATCGATGGTTGCAACTGTCCCTAAATCTTTAACAAATAACGTTAAAGCCGGTGATCTTATCAAACAAATGGCACCAATCGTTGGTGGTAAAGGTGGCGGTCGTCCAGATATGGCTCAAGGTGGCGGTACACAACCTGAAAATATCTCAAAATCATTAAGCTTTATTAAAGATTACATTAAAAATCTATAATTTAAAGCCATAATATTGTATGATGATAGTGAGTTATATTTGTAATTAAAGGAGTGTCGCAAATGGAAAACTTTGATAAAACAATGAAATTCGACTATGAAGAACTTCCAACGCAAGATGTAAGAGATGTTTTAAATAATGTTTATCGAACATTAGATGAACGAGGATATAATGCCGTAAACCAAATTGTAGGTTATTTATTATCAGGTGACCCTGCGTATATTCCACGCCAAAATGAAGCAAGAAATCAAATTCGTCATATTGATAGAGATGTTATTATGGAAGAGCTTGTTTCTTACTATTTAAAAGAGCAAAATAAATAATTTATGTTACAACATAAAATTTTAGGACTCGATGTCGGTAGTAGAACGGTAGGAATTGCAATTAGTGATATAATGGGTTGGACGGCACAAGGATTAGACACACTCCGAATCAATGAAGAAAATAATGAATTAGGTATTGACCAATTAGTAGACATTATTAAAAAACATAATGTGGGTACAGTCGTAATAGGACTACCTAAAAACATGAATAATTCAATAGGATTTCGAGGCGAAGCTTCGTTAACATATAAAGAAAAATTATTAGAAGCTTATCCTTCTATTGAGATTGTGATGTGGGATGAAAGATTAAGCACAATGGCTGCTGAACGATCATTATTAGAAGCAGATGTTTCAAGACAAAAAAGAAAACAAGTGATTGATAAAATGGCAGCGGTATTTATTTTACAAGGCTATTTAGATTCACTACATTAAAAGGAGATTTTACTATGACTGAACATAATCATGATTCACAACTAGAAATTAATAACGAAGAAGAATTATTAACTTTATTCGATGAAGAGGGAAATGAAGTTTTATACCGAAAAGTTTTAGAATTTTATCATCCTGAATTCAAAAAAGAGTATGTTATCTTAGCTGAAGAAGGTGCTCAATCAGATGAAGACGATATGATTGAGCTTGTACCAATGATCAATGAACCAGATGAGTCAGGTGACGGTGGTAAGTTAGTACCAATCGAAACTGATGAAGAATGGGACATGATTGAAGAAGTTGTAAATACTGAAATGGAAGAATAATTAAAAAGATTTTACTCTTGCTAACCTTAAGATGGGTAGGCAAGAGTATTTTTTTAAGTCAAGCAATGTATAAATAATTAACGCTTATAATTTTATTGAAAATATGGTAAAATATCTAAAGTTAAATTTTATATGAATGATTCGCTTCTATAAATAAAATAGCTTTGCGTCTAACACGAAATCAGTCATTTAATTGGTTGGCAAAATTATAATCAATTGTGAAGGCTGATTTATTTTATTGTCATAATCATATTGACTTATTTTACATAAAGGAAGTTTAAAACATGGATGACCTAAATAAAAAATATTTAATAGATTTACATCAACATCAAAATAGTTCAATCGAAGTTTTGCGTGAATTTGCCGAAGTAAATGAAGTGCCAATTGTAGATCGTTTAACATTAGATTTAATTAAGCAATTAATTCGTATGAATAATGTTAAAAATATTTTAGAAATTGGCACAGCAATCGGCTATAGTTCTATGCAATTCGCTTCTATATCTGATGACATTCATGTCACAACGATAGAGCGTAATGAAACGATGATTCAATATGCTAAACAAAATTTAGCTACTTATCATTTTGAAAACCAGGTTCGAATTATTGAAGGTAATGCTTTAGAGCAATTTGAAAATGTAAATGACAAAGTTTATGATATGATATTTATTGATGCAGCAAAAGCGCAATCAAAGAAATTTTTTGAAATATATACACCACTTTTAAAGCACCAAGGTCTCGTAATTACAGATAATGTTTTATATCACGGTTTTGTATCGGATATTGGGATTGTTAGATCGAGAAATGTAAGACAAATGGTTAAAAAGGTTCAAGATTATAATGAGTGGTTAATAAAGCAACCAGGATATACAACGAATTTTTTAAATATAGACGATGGATTAGCGATTTCAATTAAAGGAGAATGACTATGACAGAATTACTTGTCACACCCAAGTCATTAAGCCATATGGAAACACTTATTGATTTAGGTGCAGATGCTTTTGTAATTGGCGAGCAAAAGTTTGGTTTAAGACTTCCAGGGGAATTCAATAGACAACAAATGACAGAGGCTGTCGCATTAGCTCACAAAAACGATAAAAAAGTATATGCGGCGGTGAATGGATTATTTCATAATTATCATTTAGATGCTGTAGAAGATTATATTAATTTTTTACATGAAATACGAGTTGACAGAATTATTTTCGGGGATCCAGCAGTAGTAATGTATGTGAAGGCGCAAGAAAATCCAATACCACTTCATTGGAATGCAGAGACGTTAGTAACTAATCATTTTCAATGTAATTACTGGGGTAAAAGAGGCGCATCAAGAGCTGTCTTAGCACGTGAGCTGAATTTGGATGAAATTATTAATATAAAAGAAAATTCAAATGTGGAAATTGAGGTTCAAGTTCAAGGAATGACTTGTATGTTCCAATCAAAGCGTATGCTACTAGGCAATTATTATACGTTCCAAGATCGTCAAATGAAAATTGAACGTCGCAATGATGAACAATCTTTATTACTTTATGATGAAGAAAGACAAAATAATTACCCAGTTTACGAAGATTACAATGGTACGCACATTATGTCACCAAACGACATTTGTTTAATTGAAGAATTAGCACCATTTTTTGAGGCGGGTATAGATTCATTTAAAATCGATGGTATTCTACAAACGGAAGAATATATTAATGTGGTAACGGAACAGTATCGTCAAGCGATAGATTTGTACAATGAAGATCCTGAAATCTATGAAGATGAGAAATTTATGTTGATGGACCCAATTGAAGAAATTCAACCTGATCATCGACCATTTGACGAAGGTTTCTTATATAAACAAACAGTATATTAAGGAGGTTAATCATGAAGACAATAGAAGAGATTAAATCAACTCCTAAAACAGTTATGAAGAAACCAGAATTATTAGCACCTGCTGGAAACTTAGAAAAGTTAAAAATAGCAGTACATTATGGCGCTGATGCCGTATTTTTAGGTGGTCAAGAATATGGATTACGTTCAAATGCTGATAATTTCACGATGGAAGAAATAGCTGAAGGTGTTGAATTTGCGAACCGTTACGGTGCCAAAATTTATGTTACGACAAATATTATTGCACATGATGAGAATATTGAAGGTCTAGAATCATATTTGCGTAATTTGGAAAAGACTGGTGCGACAGGTATCATTGTTGCAGATCCTTTAATTATCGAAACATGTAAAGAAGTTGCGCCAAAACTTGAAATTCATTTATCTACTCAACAATCACTTTCTAATTACAAAGCTGTAGAATATTGGAAAGAAGAAGGATTGGATCGTGTTGTATTAGCACGTGAGACCGGCGCGATGGAAATGCGTGAAATGAAGGAAAAAGTAGATATTGAAATCGAAGCATTTATTCATGGTGCTATGTGTATCGCCTATTCAGGTAGATGTACATTAAGTAATCATATGACTGCAAGGGATTCCAACAGAGGCGGTTGCTGTCAAAGTTGCCGTTGGGATTATGAATTATTAGAAGTTGATGATAATGGTGAACTTGATGTTTTTTATAATCAAGGTGAAGTTACACCGTTTGCGATGAGTCCTAAAGATTTAAAATTAATCGAATCAATTCCTCAAATGATGGATATTGGTGTGGACTCATTAAAAATTGAAGGACGTATGAAGTCAATTCATTATATTGCAACAGTTGTCTCAGTATATCGTAAAGTCATTGATGCGTATGCGGCAGATCCTGACAACTTTAAGATTAATCCGGAATGGTTAATTGAGTTAGATAAATGTGCAAATAGAGACACTGCACCAGCATTCTTTGAGGGAACACCTGGTTATGAAGAACAGATGTTTGGTCAACAACAATCTAAAAAATCACCATTTGATTTTTGTGGTTTGGTATTAGATTATAATGAAGATACAAAAATTGCGACTATTCAACAACGAAATAACTTTAAACCAGGTCAAGAAATAGAATTCTTTGGTCCAGAAATTGAAACATTTACACAAGTAGTAGAAGCAATTTATGATGAAGAAGGTAACAGCTTAGACGCGGCGCGCCATCCATTACAAATCGTTCAAATTAAAGTGGATCGCCCGATATATCCAAACAACATGATGAGAAAGGAAATTGGCTAATGAAAGCTACTACAATCATTGGCATAGCTGGTGGATCTGGCTCAGGAAAAACAACTGTAACTAACGAAATTATGAAAAACTTAGAAGGTCATAGTGTCGCTTTACTTGCTCAAGATTACTATTATAAAGATCAAAAGCACTTGACTTTCGACGAGCGCCTAGAAACCAATTATGACCATCCATTTGCATTCGATAATGATTTATTAATTGAAAATCTTAAAGACTTGAAAAATGGTAAAGCAGTAGAAGTACCGACATATGATTATGCTAGTCATACAAGAAGTGACATTACCATTGATTTTAAACCTAAAGATGTTATTATCGTAGAAGGTATTTTCGCTTTAGAAAATAAGGTATTACGTGATATGATGGATGTTAAAATATATGTTGATACAGATGCAGACTTGAGAATATTACGCCGTTTAACACGAGATACTAAAGAGCGTGGGCGTTCAATGGACTCTGTTATCAATCAATATTTAAGTGTTGTTAGACCTATGCATGACCAATTTATTGAACCG
The DNA here is from genome assembly GCF_018622755.1 of Staphylococcus sp. MZ3. Lineage (NCBI taxonomy): Bacteria > Bacillati > Bacillota > Bacilli > Caryophanales > Staphylococcaceae > Staphylococcus > Staphylococcus sp. MZ3. Next base: position 1,671,698 of record NZ_CP076026.1, on the reverse strand, counting down.
ACTAAGAAATATGCTGATATAATTATTCCTGAAGGTGGGAGCAATAAAGTTGCAATAGATATTATGACAACAAAAATTCAGTCTTTAGTTAGCAAGCAATAGTATAATTCAGTAAAGGAAGATGACAATATGGAAAATCAAAAGCAATATCCAATGACTCAAGAAGGTTTTGAAAAATTAGAGCGTGAACTTGAAGAATTAAAAACAGTTAAGCGTCCTGAAGTTGTAGAGAAAATTAAAGTTGCACGTTCATTTGGTGACTTATCAGAGAACTCTGAGTATGATGCAGCAAAAGATGAACAAGGATTCATCGAACAAGATATTCAAAGAATTGAGCATATGTTAAGAAATGCATTAATCATTGAAGATACTGGAGATAACAACATTGTTAAAATTGGTAAAACAGTAACGTTTGTAGAATTACCAGGTGATGAAGAGGAAAGTTATCAAATCGTTGGTTCAGCTGAATCAGATGCATTTAATGGTAAGATTTCAAATGAATCACCAATGGCTAAAGCGTTAATTGGTAAAGGTTTAGATGATGAAGTTCGTGTTCCACTACCTAATGGTGGCGAAATGAACGTAAAAATTGTTAATATCCAATAAATGATCAAATAGATTGTTTAATTGCGCGATTGAAGTGTGTTAATGATACTTCGGTCGTGCTTTTTTATATTCAAAATCAAAAAATCGGACAGATGAAAAGTAAAAATTTTCCATCAGACCGAATGATAGCAGAACCTAAATTAGTGTAAGAGTTACAATATTAACTACTCCATTTTAAAAAAGCAAAATATTTCCGAGAAAACAAATTGATTATCATTTGTTATTGTATGCGATTTGAATTACTTATTAAACAACTTGTGCTTCTCAATGATACAATGAAAAGGTATTCAATACTGGTTTATTGCAATACAAAGGGGGATTTAAAGTGGATGTAAGATTTATTAACGAGCAGACAATTATGATTTATTTTGAAAATAAAATATCCGAAGAGACATATCGTAATGTCACAGCAATGGTACGGTGGATACGAGAAAAAGAAATATTAGAAATTCAAGATATTGTCCCTTCGTATCGAGCAGTTCTAATATATTTTGATGAACAAGCTATAACATCTTCTAAATTAATTGAAAATTTAGAACTTAACAAATTTAATGAAAAAAATGTTCATGCTGTGAATCAAACCAATCGTATTATTAAAATACCTGTTCAATATGGTGGTACATATGGACCAGATATTGAAGAAGTAGCAAAGCATAATCGAATAACTGTTGAGCAAGTTATTGAAAAACATACAAGTAAACCTTATTTAATATATATGCTAGGATTTATGCCAGGATTTCCATACTTAGGCGGACTTGATGAACAACTACATACACCTAGACGTAATCAGCCAAGGTTAAAAATTCATGCAGGTTCTGTAGGTATTGCGAATAATCAAACAGGACTATATCCATCAGATTCTCCTGGCGGATGGCAAATTATTGGACGCACACCGTTAAAAGTATTTAGCAGCGAGCGTGAACCAATGTCAATGTACGAAGCAGGAGAATGGATACAATTTTATGCAATAGATGAACAGAAATTTATACAAATCGAAAGAGATATATCAGATGGCAACTTTAATGTTGATGACTGGGTGGTGATTGAAAATGTCAATTAAGATTTTACAACCAGGTCTCTTTTCAACGGTACAAGATCTAGGAAGAAAAGGTTATGAACATATTGGATTTTCAGGCGCAGGTGCCATGGATCAATTTAGTTTTAAGGTTGCGCAGTCATTAATTAACAATGATGGTCCAGCGATTGAATATACTTTGATTGGTCCTACCATTCAATTTAATACGCAAAATACATTTGTTATAACCGGTGGTAGTATTAATGCTTCGCTAAATAATAAAACTATATCAATGAATTCTGTCATATTAGCTGAGAAAGGTGACATTTTAAAAATAGGTGCTATAACCAAAGGTGCACGCGGTTATCTTACTTTTGGTCATTCTATCAACGTACCTTCTATTGCTGAAAGTTATGCAACACATACCCGAAGCAGTATAGGAGGATTCAAAGGTAGAAAGTTATTAGCTAATGATGTAATAACAGTGAAAATAAATAATGACTTTAAAGAAAACATTGGAAAGACTATTCATTTACAGGACGATTTATTGCCAGAAAATAATATTATACACATTCTTCAAGGACCTCAATTCGAGGCATTTTCTGAAGAGGCTAGAGCGAAAATTGTAAATCATCCATATTTAATTACTGAACAATCAGACCGTATGGGCTATCGTTTGGAAGGTGACAGCGTTGCACCAATTAATCAAGCAGATATCATTTCTGAACCGGTTGCTCTTGGTAGTGTTCAAGTACCAAATGATGGTCAACCTATTATTCTGCTTAATGATAAACAAACGATAGGTGGTTATACCAAAATTGCAACTGTATGCAAATTTGATCTGCCAAAGTTAGCACAGATGAAACCACAAGATACAATTCAATTTAAATGGATATCATTCCAAGAAGCTGTAGATAAGAATCGGGAACAAATGTCTCTGTTTAATGAAATTCTTAAGAGTCATCAAAAGACTCCAATTTTTGAAACATCTAGCTTGCGACATACTTCGAAAAAATTAGCAACAATTTTAAAAGGGGATTTGTAAAATGAATATTGAAAAAATCGAACAAATAATCAAATTAGTGAAGGAAAATGATGTTAAGAAATTTAAATATAAAAATTTTGAAGATGAAATAGAAATTGACTTCACTGACTCGAATCATTTGGCTGCACACAGTAATCAATCAAATCAAAGTATGAACAATAATGATTTGACAGCTTCAAAAGCGAATGATAACTCCGATGTTTCGACAAATGATTATCATGACATTAAATCACCAATGGTAGGTACATTCTTTTTACAAGATAGTAAAGAATTAAATGAACCAATTGTGAATGTCGGTGACAAAGTTAACAAGGGAGATATTATAGGATATGTTGAAGCGATGAAAGTATTAAACGAGGTAACAACAGATGTTGCTGGAGAAATTACTGAAATAGTAGCTGATCATGGCACAAATGTTGAATACGACCAAGTTTTGGTACGTATTAAGTAAAGGGGGTAAGTAAATGCTTCGTTGTTTAATTGCGAACAGAGGTGAAATTGCTGTAAGGATTATAAGAGCTTGCAGAGAATATGGGATTGAAACTGTAGCAGTTTATGCAAAAGGGGACGAGCAAAGCTTGCATGTACATTTAGCAGATCAAGCTATATGTATTGGGGAAGCTAATGCTTTAGATAGTTATTTAAATATTGACCGCATCATATCTGCTGCACAAATCACTGGTGCTAATGCAATTCACCCAGGATATGGCTTTTTATCAGAATCAACAAAATTTGCTCAAACCGTTGAGGAACAAGGCATAGCGTTTATAGGGCCTACTAAAAAAACGATGGAAATGATGGGGGATAAAATAACAGCAAGACAAACAGTTCATCATGCAGGTGTTCCTGTGATTCCAGGATCAAATGGTGCTGTGAATCATGTGTCTGAAATTGAGAATCTTGCCAAAGACATCGGTTATCCAGTTGTTATCAAAGCTGCCAGTGGCGGTGGTGGTAAAGGTATACGTATTGTAAAGAAAGCTGATGATTTAGAAAAGGCATTTAAAGAAGCTAAAAGTGAAGGAAAAAAATACTTTGATGATGATCGTGTTTATGTTGAGGCTTTTATACCTGTTGCAAAACATGTTGAAGTTCAAGTTATGGGAGATGGGCAGGATAATTATGTACATTTAGGGGAACGTGATTGTTCTGTACAACGTAAAAATCAAAAATTAATCGAAGAATCTCCTTGTGCAGCATTAACTGAAGAAAGACGACAACAAATATGTAACGATGCTGTTAAAGTTGCACGTGCAGCAAATTATAGAAGTGCAGGTACGATTGAATTTTTAGTAACTGATACCGCACATTACTTTATTGAAATGAATGCTCGAATACAAGTTGAACATACTGTTACAGAGATGCGAGCAGAACGTGATTTGGTTGCAGCACAACTGTATTTATTGGAACATAATCATTTACCTTTTTCACAAAGCGATATTCAATTTAATGGTCATGTGATAGAAGCGAGAATAAATGCCGAAAATCCTGAAAAGAAATTTCAACCAACACCAGGTAAAGTGACAGCGTTACATTTACCTCAAGGCTTTAATGTGCGAGTCGATTCTTTACTATATCACGGTTATCAAGTTTCACCATATTATGATTCTTTAGTAGCTAAAGTAATTGTAAAATCTCATGATAGAGCTTCAGCAATTGATAAGTTGAAAGTCACCTTAGATGAAATGGTGATAGATGGATTTTCTACAACTGCCGATTTTTTATATGCAGTTTTAAATTATCCACTATATCGTGATGGAGATGCAAAAGATGTTGATATTAAATTTTTAGAAAAACATCAAATTGTTAAAGGGGTGGAATTATAATGCGAGTTGATTTGAATTGTGATTTAGGCGAAGCATTTGGAAATTATTCCTTTGGTGGTGATCATCAAATTATTCCATTAATTACAAGTGCGAATGTTGCTTGTGGTTTTCACGCTGGTGATGAAAATGTAATGAATGAAACGGTAAAACTTGCCAAAGCACATAATGTTGCAGTAGGTGCACATCCTGGTTTACCTGATTTGAAAGGCTTTGGCAGACGAAATATAGATATCTCTAACGACGAGATTTATAATTTGATGATTTATCAATTAGGTGCATTACAAGGGTTTTGTCGCATTCATCAAGTTAAAATTAATCATGTTAAACCGCATGGTGCATTGTATCAGATGGGTGCAAAAGACAGAGAAATAGCAAGCGTTATAGCACAAGCTGTTTATGACTTTGATCCATCACTAGTGTTAGTAGGATTAGCAAATTCATATCTAATTTCAGAAGCAAAGAATGTCGGATTAATTACAGCTTCTGAAGTGTTTGCTGATAGACGATACGAAGATGATGGGCAGCTCGTTAGTAGAAAAGAAAGTGATGCTGTGATTACTGATACTGACGAAGCACTTAAGCAGGTTTTAAAGATGGTGAAGGAAAATAAAGTTATTTCAAAAAACAATAAGGAAGTAACGTTACAAGCAGATACAATTTGTGTGCATGGTGATGGAGAACATGCATTATTATTTGTTTCGAAAATTAGAGAAATTTTAATGAAAGAAGGCATTGATATTCAATCCTTATAGGGGGCTAAAAAAATGGGGAGAAATTTAAAGCTTAAAAAAGAAAGTGACTTTGAATTCACAAAAAATCATAAAAGGTTATTATTAGGTTCTGTATTTTTGATGGCAACTTCTGCAATTGGGCCAGCATTTTTAACGCAAACAGCAGTATTTACATCACAATTTTTTGCAAGTTTCGCATTTGCCATATTACTGTCTATCATCATTGACATTGGTGCACAAATTAATATATGGCGCATATTAGTTGTAACTGGTTTAAGAGGTCAAGAAATATCAAATAAAGTTGTTCCTGGGCTTGGTACTGTTATCTCAATATTGATTGCATTTGGTGGTCTAGCTTTTAATATTGGTAATATTGCTGGTGCCGGTTTAGGTTTAAATGCAATTTTTGGATTAGATGTAAAATGGGGCGCAGCTATTACTGCAATTTTTGCAATATTAATCTTTGTAAGTAAAAGTGGCCAAAAAATTATGGACGTTGTTTCAATGATTCTTGGTATTGTGATGATTTTAGTTGTGGCATATGTGATGTTTGTTTCTAATCCACCTTATGGTGATGCTTTTGTGCATACATTTGCGCCAGAACATCCAATGAAATTAGTCTTGCCAATCATTACGTTAGTTGGTGGAACTGTAGGTGGTTATATTACCTTTGCAGGTGCACATCGTATATTAGACTCTGGCATTAAAGGTAAGCAATATTTACCATTTGTAAATCAATCAGCAATTGCTGGTATTTTAACTACAGGTATTATGAGAACGTTACTATTCCTAGCGGTATTAGGAGTTGTTGTAACAGGTGTGACACTAAGTTCTGAAAATCCACCAGCGTCAGTTTTTGAACACGCAATTGGACCAATTGGAAAGAATATTTTTGGTATTGTGTTATTTGCTGCAGCTATGTCATCAGTAATTGGCTCAGCATACACAAGCGCAACATTTTTAAAAACACTTCATAAATCACTTAACGAAAGAAGTAATTTAATTGTGATTGAGTTTATCGTTATTTCAACAATGATTTTCTTATTTATTGGAAAACCAATCAGCCTTTTAATTATAGCAGGCGCGATAAATGGATGGATTTTACCTATTACGTTAGGTGCAATTTTGATTGCAAGTAAAAAGAAATCAATTGTTGGTGATTATAAACACCCAAATTGGATGTTCATCTTTGGTATCGTTGCAGTACTTGTTACAATATTGACAGGTATATTCTCATTCAAAGAAGTACTTCAGTTATTTTAAAAGACATTTCGACTAATAGCATCACTGTAAATGTTGTTAGTATTAGGCAAGATGTATTTTGATTTCCGGTGATTCATTTATAAAGCATAATTAGATATATTAAGAGAGAGTGGTGCATGACAAATGTACTGCTCTTTTTGTTGTGATGAAACTTCTGTTTCAGTTGTTTGGATAAATAGATATTTATATAGTTTTTAAAGAAAAAAAGTGATAATATTTAGCTAATCTAATGAAAATGGATTTATTGGACAAAAAATACATTTTAAATGAGTAGAGGAGGCTGCAAATGGGTTACAGAACTTTAAAAAGTATTTTTCATGAACACAATGAAAGTAAAATGAAGGAAGAGTATACTAAAAGATTTAATTCTTTAGCTTCTTTCAATACTAATATTAATATCATACCTATGGAAAATGGAAAAAAAGTTAATGATTTGGAATATCCTCTATTCTTTATGGTGACTAAAAATCTATCAAAAAAACAAGAATTAATATCAATTAATAGTAGAAAAATTGATAGAGCACTTAATTCTTTACCATATGCAGCTAGAGAACAATATTTTAATGATTTATTAATCGATGAATTACAAAGTACTAATGAAATTGAAAATGTATTTAGTACTAAACAAGAGATTGCACATGCGTTAAATAACCAAGCATCAGAATTTCTTAAGTTCAGAGGCCTCGTGGATCAATATAAAGAGATAGAACTTAATAAAAAAATTAAAGTTGATAATGTAAGAGACATTAGAGCGATTTATGATAAATTAGTTTCAAATGAAATTAACGAACAAGATAAGTTAGATGGAGAGCTATTTCGTAAAAATTTTGTCGGTGTGCATGATGGGTCAACGAATAAATATATACATGTTGGGTTACAACCTGAAACCAAAATTGTTGAATATATAGGTGAAATGCTAACATTTTTAAAATATTTTGATGCGCCTCAGCCGTTCAAAATCATGGCTAGTCATTATCTGTTTGAATATATACATCCTTTTTATGATGGCAATGGTAGAGTTGGAAGATTTATAATTGCCAAGCTCTTGAGTGATTATTATGATAATTATACTGCTTTGACATTTTCATATGTTATAAATAGAAATAAATCGAAATATTACAAGGCGTTTATGACTGCTTCAAATCATTTGAATTGTGGTGATTTGACGGAATTTATTGACACAATGCTTGAGCTATTGATAGCAGGACAAGAAAGAATACTTGATGAGTTAATACCAAAAATGGATGCGACTGAAAAATTAACGCTTTATTTAACTAGTCATTATAAACAGATAGATTATGAATTTTTGTATCTCCTTTCAATGGATAAATTGTTTGGAAATAAAAGAAATAGATTAACATTAATTGATTTAGAAAACATATTGGGAGTAGGAAGAGTAAAAATTAATAATACAATTAAAAAATATGATAACTACTTAGTTAAAATTAAAAGTAGACCAACAATTTATGAGATAAGTGATGAATTTCTAAATTCGATTATAAAATAAATATAATATGTGATTCAGCTATACTTATAGTATTTGTAAGATCGCGTAATTGCTTCATTGAAAAATATATTTGTTGAGAGTGGTGCATGACAAATGTACTGCTCTTTTTGTTGTGTATCAGTATTGTGATGTTTTAATGCGAATATTATATGAATCATTATGAAATTTAATAAAAATAAAAGAAATGATTATCATTTTTTCTGATATACTGTTAAACGGTTTGGAATTTTTATGTTTACACTGTATTGGTTGATATAACTCAACTAATAATTGCGAACAGGGTATTTCAAATTGGAAAGTATTATGAACGTGATACATAATCAAAATTGTAGGCTCAAGGGAGTGGGACAGAAATGATATTTTCGCAAAATTTATTTCGTCGTCCCACCCCGGCAAGGTTGACTAGAATTGAAAAAAGCTTGTTACAAGCGCATTTTCGTTCAGTCAACTACTGCCAATATAACTTCGTAGAGCATAGAACATTGATTTATTTCCCAGCCTGTTTATCATTTATGTCTCGCTCTCAAATGTAAATTAATAATTGTTTTGGGGGAGTTTGAAGTTAAATATTTAACAGGATTTATTTTAATATTATTGTTAGAAGGAATTTTTACAAATTCAGCGAGTGCAATCGAATATTCAGACTTACATCATAAAAGTAAGTTTGATTCAAAGCGTCTAAGTAATGCTAAGATGTCATTCATCAATCCAACTCAGCTTGAAAATAAAAACACAAACGATAGACTGTTGAAGCATGATTTGTTATTTCATGACATGTTCGTAAATGTTGCTTCGAAAAAGGATTTTAAAGTTGAATTCGAAAATGAGGCACTTTCAAAGAAATTTATAAATAAGAATATCGATATATATGCTGGAAGCTATAGCTATGAATGTCATGGGGGAGCAACCAATAAAACGCAATGTAGTTATGGTGGTGTTACTTTAAGTGACAATAATAAATAAGATGATTATAAGAATATACCTTCTAATTTATGGATTGACGGACATCAAACAGAAATAGAACTAACTGCAGTAAAAACGAAAAAAGAAAATTGTTACCATTCAAGAATTAGATGTTCAATTAAGAAATTATTTGAATGAGAAGTATAAGTTGTACGAACAAGGTGGCGACATTGTTAAAGGGTATGTTAAATATCATAATGATGATGAACAAAATGTAGAATATGATTTTTATAATTTAAATGGTGAGTATGGTTATGAGGTATTAAAAATGTATGCTGATAATAAAACTATCAATAGAGACAAATTGCATTTAGATATCTATTTATTCAAATCATAATTTAATTAAGTTAATCATTAATAATCTTTGACAGTGAAATATAAAGTACCTGTCATTATGTTGTTACAAATAAAAACAGCAGTAAGGATGCTAACACTTAGAAAAGTCTTACTGCTGTTTTCTATTAGAATTACCTTTAATGCACACAGGAATTCGATACGAAACAAATATGATTAACTGTGTAATTACAAAATAAAACTACTATAGTAAAAAGAAAATAAAGACGATGATAATAAATGCATCGAATATAATTTTCTTGATGTTTTTATCAACAACATCAGGTAAGGACATAAGTATAAATCCTAGAATTAGAGTGTAGCGACATATGTTCATAATTGTTGCTGTAAACTCGATATTAAATGAAAACTTTAAAAATATACTTATAAATAAAATGACAAACGACGCAATTGCAATAAAACTGCCGTATGTAGCTATCTTTGTTACGAGACTATTTTGATTATTTTCAGCCATTGTAAAATCCTCTTATTTCATCATTATTATTTTAAACATATCATTTTCCTGTTATTTAATAAAGTTTCTTGACACGATTGGTTGATGTAATTGATATGATTAGTTTTTGAAAAATAGACAAATTAGAAGCATCGAATTCACTGTTATGAGTTCAAAAATAATTATTTATGATACCAAGTTATTGAAAGAGCTTTTTATAAAAATAAAGCAAAAGTTTTATACAGTAATGAAAATCATGATACTTGTCGTTGTAGTGATTAAAATGTGATAAAATAACAAATGCTAGGATTTTTTAAAAGAGGTGAATCAAAGGATGATTGGTATAATTGGTGCCATGGAAGAAGAAGTAACAATATTAAAAAATAAATTAACACAATTAAGCGAAATTTCAGTTGCACATGTTAAATTTTATACTGGCATTTTAAAAGATAGAGAAGTAGTGATTACCCAAAGCGGCATTGGAAAAGTTAATGCTGCAATTTCTACGACATTATTAATTAATAAGTTTAAACCGGACGTCATTATTAATACAGGTTCTGCTGGAGCTTTAGATGAAAGTTTAAATGTAGGTGACGTTCTTATAAGTGATGATGTAAAATATCATGATGCGGATGCAACAGCATTTGGTTATGAATATGGACAAATACCACAGATGCCGGTAGCATTTCAATCAAGTAAACCTTTAATAGAAAAAGTATCTCAAGTTGTACAACAACAACAATTAACAGCTAAAGTAGGCTTAATTGTAAGTGGTGATAGCTTTATCGGTAGTGTTGAACAACGCCAAAAAATTAAAAAAGCATTTCCAAATGCGATGGCGGTTGAAATGGAAGCAACTGCAATTGCACAAACATGTTATCAATTTAATGTACCATTTGTTGTAGTTCGTGCAGTTTCAGACTTAGCAAATGGAGAAGCGGAAATGAGCTTCGAAGCATTTTTAGAAAAAGCAGCTGTATCATCAAGTCAAACTGTTGAAGCATTAGTGTCTCAATTATAAAAAGGTAAAGGTGAGTTAAATGGGTTTAGTTCGCAAGTTTTTTATGCCGAATTCATATGTTCAATCAATATTTCAAATTGATTTAGACAAGTTAGTGGACAAAGGCGTTAAAGGTATTATTACAGATTTAGATAATACGCTAGTAGGTTGGGATGTTAAAGAACCTACAGAACGTGTTAAAGCATGGTTTAAGGAAGCTAATGAAAAAGGAATCACTATTACAATCGTGTCTAATAATAATGAGTCTCGTGTTGCTAGTTTTAGTCAGCATCTAGACATCGATTTTATTTTTAAAGCGAGAAAGCCAATGGGGAAAGCGTTTGATAAAGCAATAACTAAGATGAATATCAGACCAGATCAAACTGTTGTTATAGGTGACCAAATGCTTACTGATGTATTTGGTGGTAATCGTCGAGGTCTATATACAATTATGGTTGTTCCAGTTAAACGAACTGATGGCTTTATTACTAAGTTTAATAGATTAATTGAAAGACGATTATTACGTCATTTCAGTAAAAAAGGTTATATCACATGGGAGGAAAATTGATTGTCTGACATTTTAAAATGTATCGGTTGTGGTGCGCCACTTCAATCTGAAGATAAAAATAAACCTGGTTTTGTACCAGAGCATAATATGTTTCGTGATGACGTGATTTGCAGACGTTGTTTCCGCTTGAAAAATTATAACGAAGTTCAAGATGTAGGATTAGAAAGTGAAGACTTTTTAAAATTATTATCAGGACTTGCGGATAAAAAGGGTATTGTCGTCAATGTCGTGGATGTATTTGACTTTGAAGGATCATTTATTAATGCAGTTAAACGTATTGTCGGAAACAAAAAAATCATTTTAGCAGCAAATAAATTGGATTTATTGCCGAAACAAATTAATAAACGTCGAGTTAAAGAATGGTTAAAACGAACAGCAAGAAAATATGGTTTGGAAGCTGACGATGTCGTATTAATTTCAGCTGAAAAAGGCTGGGGCATAGACGACTTATTATCATCAATTGCGAATATTCGAGAAAATGAAGATGTGTATATTGTAGGGACAACGAATGTTGGGAAATCTACATTGATTAATAAACTGATTGAAGCTAGTGTTGGTGAAAAAGATGTAGTAACAACTTCAAGATTCCCTGGAACAACTTTAGATATGATAGATATTCCTTTAGATGAATCATCATTTATGTATGATACACCAGGTATTATTCAAGATCATCAAATGACGCATTTAGTTAGTGAAAAAGAATTGAAAATTATTATGCCTAAGAAAGAAATAAAACAACGCGTATATCAATTAAATGAGGCGCAGACATTATTCTTCGGCGGTCTAGCGCGCATAGATTATGTATCAGGTGGTAAACGTCCGTTAGTTTGTTTCTTTTCTAATGACTTGAATATACATCGTACTAAAACGGAGAAGGCTAATGATTTATGGCGTAATCAACTTGGCGATTTATTAACGCCACCTGGAAATCCACAAAATTTTGATCTTAATGAGGTAAAGGCTGTTAGACTTGAAACAGGCAAAGAGAAACGTGATGTTATGATCTCTGGTCTAGGCTTTATAACTATAGGACCAGGAGCTAAAGTAATCGTTCGTGTTCCTAAAAATGTTGATGTTGTATTAAGAAATTCTATTTTATAAGGTGATTTAAAAAATGAAATTTGCAGTTATCGGAAATCCTATTTCACATTCCTTGTCGCCCGTTATGCATAGAGCAAATTTTAATTCTTTAGGATTAGATGATACTTATGAAGCTTTAAATATTCCAATTGAAGATTTTCATTTAATTAAAGAAATTATTTCGAAAAAAGAATTAGATGGCTTTAATATCACAATTCCTCATAAAGAACGTATCATACCGTATTTAGATTATGTTGATGAACAAGCGATTAATGCAGGTGCAGTTAACACTGTTTTGATAAAAGATGGCAAGTGGATAGGGTATAATACAGATGGTATTGGTTATGTTAAAGGATTGCACAGCGTTTATCCAGATTTAGAAAATGCATACATTTTAATTTTGGGCGCAGGTGGTGCAAGTAAAGGTATTGCTTATGAATTAGCAAAATTTGTAAAGCCCAAATTAACTGTTGCGAATAGAACGATGGCTCGTTTTGAATCTTGGAATTTAAATATAAACCAAATTTCATTGGCAGATGCTGAAAAGTATTTAGCTGAATTCGATATCGTTATTAATACAACACCAGCGGGTATGGCTGGAAATAACGAAAGTATTATTAATTTAAAACATCTTTCTCCCAATACTTTAATGAGTGATATTGTTTATATACCGTATAAAACACCTATTTTAGAGGAAGCAGAGCGCAAGAGAAACCATATTTATAATGGCTTAGATATGTTTGTTTACCAAGGTGCGGAAAGCTTTAAAATTTGGACTAATAAAGATGCTGATATTAATTCTATGAAAACAGCAGTTTTACAACAATTAAAAGGAGAATAACATATGCTTACTGGCAAACAAAAAAGATACTTAAGAAGTTTAGCACACAATATTGATCCGATTTTTCAAATTGGAAAAGGCGGTATCAACGAAAATATGATTAAACAAATAGATGATACGTTAGAAAACAGAGAATTGATTAAAGTACATGTACTACAAAATAACTTTGATGATAAAAAAGAATTAGCTGAAACATTAAGCGAAGCTACGCATAGTGAATTAGTGCAAGTGATTGGATCTATGATAGTGATTTATAGAGAATCTAAAGATAATAAAGAAATTGAATTGCCATAATAATGAAAAAGATAGTACTTTACGGCGGTCAGTTTAACCCTATCCATACTGCACATATGATAGTAGCTAGCGAAGTATTTCATGAATTACAGCCAGATGAATTTTATTTCTTACCTAGTTTTATGTCTCCATTGAAAAAGCACCATGATTTTATAGACGTTCAGCACAGATTAACAATGATACAGATGATTATCGACGAGCTTGGTTTTGGAGATATTTGCGACGATGAAATTAAACGTGGTGGTCAGAGTTATACCTATGACACGATCAAGGCATTCAAGGAGCAACACAAAGACAGTGAGTTGTACTTTGTTATTGGGACGGATCAGTATAACCAACTAGAGAAATGGTATCAAATTGAATACTTAAAAGAAATGGTTACTTTTGTAGTTGTAAATCGAGACAAAAATAGTCAAAATGTTGAAAATGCTATGATTGCAATTCAGATACCTAGGGTAGATATAAGTTCGACAATGATTCGACAAAGAGTTAGTGAAGGGAAATCTATCCAAGTTCTTGTTCCTAAATCCGTTGAAAACTATATTAAGGGGGAAGGATTATATGAACATTGAAAAAGCAAAACGGCTTGCAAAAGAGAAACTGCCAGAGAAACGTTATAATCATTCTTTAAGAGTTGCAGAAACAGCGATTAAATTGGCAGAAATTTATGATGGAGACACTAGTAAAGTAGAATTAGCAGGTGTATTACATGATTTCTGTAAATATGATGATTTAGGTAAAATGTATCAAATTGTTCGACAATACGAATTAGGTAATGATCTACTGAGTTATGGTAGTGAAATATTGCATGGCCCTGTGTGTGCAGCAATCATGGAACATGAATATGGTATCAATGATGAGGAAGTATTAATGGCTATCAAATACCATACTACTGGACGTCAACAAATGACAAAAACTGAAAAACTGATTTTTATTGCTGATTACATCGAACCTGGAAGAACAATCCCAGGAGTTGATGATATTCGAGATATGGCATACAATCAAGGTAGTTTAGATAAGACAATTTATGAAATTTCTAAACGCACAGTACTATTTTTAATACAGAAAGATATTACGGTATATAATAAGACGATTGACTGTTTAAATTATTATAACTATAGTGACGAAAGAATAAAGGATGATTAAATGAATTCACAAGAATTATTAGCAATTGCTGTGGATGCAATTGACAATAAAAAAGGCGAAGATACGATTTCTTTAGAAATGAAAGGTATCAGCGATATGACAGATTATTTTGTTGTAACGCACGGAAATAATGAACGACAAGTTCAAGCGATTGCTAGAGCGGTGAAAGAAGTAGCCAATGAACAAAATATAGAAGTAAAACGTATGGAAGGATACAATGAAGCGCGTTGGATATTAATTGACTTAGCTGATGTTGTGGTACATGTTTTCCATAAAGACGAAAGAAATTATTATAATATTGAAAAGTTATATCAAGATGCACCATTAGAATCATATGGTCAGGTTGCGTATTAATTATGTCGCAATATGCAGAAATGAGCCTAGTGTACGATCAATTGACTCAAGATCAACCATATGAAAAATGGTTTGAAATTGTAAAAAATCACTGCAAAGATGAATCAAATATTTTAGATATTGGATGCGGTACTGGTAGTTTAACAGTTCAATTAGAAGCTTTAGGTAATGTTACTGGTATGGATTTAAGTGTTGATATGTTGACTGTTGCAGCTCAAAAATCAGCAAATGTAAATTGGCTTGAAGGAGATATGACATCTTTTGATTTGCAACAACAATTTGATATCATCACTATTTTTTGTGACTCTCTAAATTATTTGCAAGATGAAACTGCAGTGATTGAAACATTCATCAATGTTTATCATCATCTGACTGATTCAGGTGTATTTATTTTTGATGTACATACTGTTTATAAAATGATGACTTTGTTTAATAATCAAAGTTATATTGATGATAAAGGGGACATTTTTTTAGCATGGGATGCTGTGCAAGGAGATTTACCTTTAAGTGTTTATCATGATATGACATTTTTTATTCGACATGAAGATGAAACATATTCAAGATTTGATGAGTCTCATTTTCAGAGAACATTTGATGAAAAGACATATTTGTCTTGGTTAGCTCAAGTTGGTTTTAAACATGTTGAAACATTTACTGATTTTAATATAGATGAACATAATGAAGATGCAGAAAGATTGTTTTTCATTGCGAAAAAATAAAAGTAAAACCACTCGCTCAGACGTGTATAAAGTTGAGGAGTGGTTTTATTGTATCAATTTTTATTACGCTATAAAGATTTTTTAACTCAGTGGAAGTTATATATTATAAGTGCTGTTGTTTTAATTATGGTATTAATTGGTTTTATATTCTGGAGACAAGATGATTATACTTCAAGAAATTTTGAAAATAAAGATACTGCTCTGAAACAAAGCACTAGTGAAAATAATAGTTTGTCCAAATTAGAAGATGTCCAGGTCAAAGATGGAGATAATTCCAAAAATAAAGGTCCTGTATATGTCGATGTAAAAGGTGCTGTTAAACATCCTAATGTTTATAAAATGACATCTAAGGATAGAGTAGTTGATTTACTTGATAAAGCACAATTATTGGATGATGCAGATGTAAGTCGAATTAATTTGTCTGAAAAATTAACAGATCAAAAAATGATTTTCATACCTCATAAAGGACAAAAGAATGTTGAACCACAAATTGAAGTAAACAGTGTGCACGTAAAAAATGGGAACACAAATAATACTAAAGTAAATTTAAATACGGCATCTGTATCAGAATTGATGTCTGTTCCTGGAGTAGGGCAAGCTAAAGCTAATGCAATTGTTGAATATCGCAACCAACAAGGTGCATTTCAAGAAATTGACGATTTGAAAAAAGTAAAAGGTTTTGGAAGTAAAACTTTTGATAAACTGAAATCTTATTTCACGACATAATGGATTATTTTAATTGCAAATTTTATTTTTTGTGATTAATCTTATATTATTAGAAAATGTTACTAAATTTTAAGTATGGAAGGTGAACATCTTGGAAAGAATCAAATGGGAAGAATATTTTATGGCACAAAGTCATTTGCTAGCATTACGTTCAACTTGTCAAAGATTATCTGTAGGTGCAACGATTGTTAAGGATAATCGTATTATTGCTGGTGGGTATAATGGCTCTGTAGCTGGCGAGGTGCATTGTATAGATGAAGGATGTTTAATTGAAGATGGACATTGTATCAGAACGATACATGCAGAAATGAATGCTTTATTACAATGTGCAAAACAAGGTGTATCTACTGAAGGTGCAACAATCTATGTTACTCATTTTCCATGCCTAAATTGTACAAAGTCAATTATTCAAGCAGGTATAAAGCGTATCTACTATGCAGAAGATTATCATAACCATGAATATGCAACTAAATTACTCAAACAATCTGGTATTGAATTTAAAAAAATTCCATTTTCACCAGAATATGTTGCTAAATATCTGACTAAAGGTTAATGTTTTGCTGTATGTCGCGTTATCAATGATTGTAGGAGTGCTTTGGAATTCTAGCAAAGTGCTCTCTACATTTCTTTTCATTTTACTTTTGTATATTACTTATCGTAAAAATAAAATCGTTTATGCCCCTATTTCTCTCTTTTTAATCATTTTCTCCTCATGGTATTTACATTATTCACAACAAGCAATATTTAATTATATCAATTATATTGAACGTAATTCTCAGTTTAATGAGCGTGCTCAAGTAATCCAAATTCAACGTCAAGGTAGTGACACATATAAAGGTAGGTTGAGTTTAAAAAATGAAATATATCCTTTCTTTTTAACAAATAAAAAGAATTTTGATTTAAAGAAAATTGAAAGTCGTAATTGTATTGTTAAAGGACAATTCAAAGTTAATGACAATAAGTTTGTAACTCTTAAATTACAAAGTATAGTTGTACAAAGCTGCCTAGAATCGAACCGGTCTAATTTAATTGAGAAACATAAACAGTTTATAATGAATCGAATTTATGATTCGGGTATTAAGTTTCCGGATCGTATTATGGCATTGATTACTGGTGACGTAAAAGAAATTAATGAGCAATTTAAGGAACGTGTTAAAGAGATAGGTATATATCATTTGCTGGCAGTTAGTGGCTCGCATATAGCTGCAATTGTATTCTTAATTTACAAACCTTTAAAACGATTAAATTTACCTTTATTTGTCATTAAAGGAATTACAATCATTGTATTAGCTTTATTTGCTCAATACACAAATTATGCACCTAGTGCTGTAAGAGCTATAATAATGACAACTCTTGTACTGCTTATTACTAAGCAAATTAAAATAAAGGGTATTCAGCTATTAGCATTTGCATTTATAATTATGTTTATTTTAAATCCACTAGTTGTTTATGATATTGGATTTCAATTTTCATTCATCATTTCATTTTTTATTATGCTACTTTTTCCTTTTTTACAGCAATTGTCAAAGTTACAATCATTATTCATAATTACGTTTATTGCACAATTAGCTTCATTTATCGTTGCCATTCCAAACTTTCATCAACTTCAATGGGTGGGATTTTTATCTAATTTGATTTTTGTACCGTACTATTCGATTATATTGTTTCCGCTATCTATTTTATTCTTTATTACAAGTCATTTTATTGTGGGATTAACGCCGCTAAATTACTTGGTTGACCTAAGTTTTAATTTTCATGACTGGTTACTAGACCTATTCACAAGAATCAAGCAATCACATTTTTCTGTTCCCAAGTTTAATGATTGGATATTTATAATTTCTGTTTATTACATATTTTGGTTATTGGCTAAACGTAAATATATATTGGTTACGGTTTGGACTATAATTATTCTGACATTATTAATAACGTTTCCAACAAATTCACATCACAAAATTACAATGTTAAATGTGGGGCAGGGAGACAGTATTTTATATGAAGGCGGTAAGAACCAAAATGTCTTGATTGATACAGGTGGGAAAGTGATTGATGATACTAAACAACCTAGTTATTCAATTTCTAAATATCATATTTTACCAACGCTAAATGAAAGAGGGATAAATGAATTAGAGTATCTAATTTTAACACATCCACACAATGACCATATTGGTGAAGTGGAATATATTATTAGTCATATTAAAATTAAACATATAGTGATATACAATAAGGGATATAGTAGTAATACATTGATGTTATTATCGAAATTAAGCCATAAGTACAACATTAAACTTATGGATGTAAGACAAGTTAGTAGTTTTAAACTTGGAGATAGTAGTTTTCTATTTTTTGATAGTTTTATTCCAAATAGCCGAGATAAAAATGAGTATTCGATTATTACTATGATTACATATCAAAATAAAAAAGTTTTATTAATGGGCGATGCTAGTAAAAATAATGAATCTTTACTACTAAAAAAATATAACTTGCCGGAGATTGATATTTTAAAAGTAGGACATCATGTGAGCAAGACAAGTAGTTCTAAAGAATTTATAGAGATGATTAAGCCTAAAATAAGTTTGATTTCTTCTGGGAAGAACAATATGTATCATCTTCCTAATATAGAAGTTGTTAAACGATTGCAAAGGATTCGCAGTCGCATTTACAATAGTCAACAAAACGGTCAAGTTACAATTGACTTAGATGATAATTTAAAAGTTGATTCAAACTCTTATGGAAATGCAAGTGGTTTATAGATACAGAAACATGATATAATCTATTGATGTGTCAAACGAATGAAAGGGTGTAATGAATGAGCGACAATATTGTAGCTATTTATGGAGATGTGCCTGAATTGGTTGAAAAACAAAGTGCAGAAATCATATCACAATTTTTGAAAAGTGATAGAGATGACTTTAACTTTGTGAAATATAATTTATACGAAACAGAGATTGCACCAATTGTTGAAGAAACATTAACATTGCCTTTCTTTTCAGATAAAAAAGCAATTTTGGTTAAAAATGCATATATATTTACAGGTGAAAAAGCGCCAAAAGATATGGCTCATAATGTAGATCAATTAATAGAATTTATTGAAAAATATGATGGCGAAAATTTGATTGTCTTTGAGATATATCAAAATAAACTTGATGAAAGAAAAAAGTTAACTAAAACTCTAAAAAAGCATGCAAGGCTTAAAAAAATAGAGCAAATGTCTGAAGAAGAAATAAAAAAATGGATTCAAAGTAAATTAAATGAGAATTTCAAAGATATCAAAAGAGATGCATTAGATTTATTTATTGAGTTGACAGGTATTAACTTTAATATTGTCTCACATGAGATAGAAAAGTTGATTTTATTTTTAGGCGATAGACCAACAATTAATAAGCAGGATGTTAACCAAATTATTAATAGAAGTTTAGAGCAAAATGTATTTTTACTGACTGAATACATTCAGAAAAGAAAGAAAGAACAAGCAATTCATTTAGTAAAAGATTTAATAACTATGAAAGAAGAACCAATTAAATTACTTGCACTAATTACAAGTAATTACCGATTATTTTATCAATGTAAGATTTTGAGTCAAAAAGGATATAGTGGACAGCAAATTGCTAAAACAATAGGAGTGCATCCATACAGAGTAAAATTAGCGTTAGGACAAGTAAGACATTATCAACTTGATGAATTATTGAATATTGTAGATGCTTGTGCGGAAACTGATTATAAACTTAAATCATCATATATGGATAAACAGTTAATACTGGAATTATTCATTCTATCTTTATAAAAAATAAAAGTTCAAGCATGCGCTTGAACTTTTATTTAAAAAGATTATTTATTTGCAGTCATTAATTGTGATTTAATACGGTCAGCTTTGTTTGAATGTATTAAATTACTTTGAGCAGCTTTGTCTACTAACTTAACTGCTAAGCTTACTAATTCATTTTTATTATCAGCGTTATTTGAAACAGCTGTTTTAGCGTTTTTAACTGCTGTACGCATTGCACTCTTTTGTGAAATGTTGCGTGCTTCAGCTTTTTCAGTTGTTTTTACACGTTTAATTGCAGATTTGATATTTGCCATTTCTGTCACCTCCTAAAAGTGAGTTCATCTTATCAAAATTTTATTTGATTACAACAAGAAATATTTTAACAAAAGTCTAACCGTTGTGCAATCATTTATTTGATGGGGTTAGTTTAAAATTTTGCAGATTTAATAAATTGTGTTGGAAACACAATCAATACGTTTTATAATTATAAGTACGTAATTAACATATTAACATATCGCAAGTATGTATTTAAATAAAGATTGTTATAATTTCAAAGTTCATCCAAGATTATGGCGTTTGCATTTACCTATTAAAAACGTTATTATATCAAAGATGCGAAAGATAATACGGGTTTATTTTATGAAAGTGAGAAGGATAAAATGGATAATGAGCAACGCTTAAAAAGAAGAGAGAATATAAGGAATTTCTCGATTATAGCACATATTGACCACGGAAAATCTACATTGGCTGATAGAATTTTAGAAAATACCAAATCAGTTGAAACAAGAGATATGCAAGATCAGTTACTAGATTCAATGGATTTAGAAAGAGAACGTGGTATTACAATCAAATTAAACGCAGTTCGTTTAAAGTACGAAGCTAAAGATGGAAATACTTATACATTCCATTTAATCGATACGCCTGGACACGTCGATTTTACATATGAAGTGTCACGTTCTTTGGCAGCTTGTGAGGGTGCGATTTTAGTAGTAGATGCGGCTCAAGGTATCGAAGCACAAACATTAGCAAATGTTTATTTGGCATTAGATAATGAGTTAGAGTTAATGCCTGTTATTAACAAAATTGATTTACCTGCTGCAGAACCTGAACGCGTGAAACAAGAAATTGAAGATATGATAGGTTTAGACCAAGACGATGTTGTTTTAGCAAGTGCTAAATCTAACATTGGAATTGAAGAGATACTAGAGAAAATAGTTGAAGTTGTACCAGCTCCAGATGGTGACCCAGAAGCACCACTAAAAGCATTAATATTTGATTCTGAGTATGATCCATATAGAGGGGTAATTTCATCGATAAGAATTGTAGACGGTGTTGTTAAAGCCGGAGATAAAATTCGAATGATGGCCACTGGTAAAGAGTTCGAAGTAACAGAAGTTGGAATTAATACACCTAAGCAGCTTCCAGTTGATGAATTAACAGTTGGTGATGTTGGTTATATTATTGCAAGTATTAAAAATGTTGATGATTCTAGGGTTGGTGACACCATCACATTAGCTAGTAGACCTGCATCAGAACCATTGCAAGGTTATAAGAAAATGAATCCAATGGTATATTGCGGACTGTTCCCAATAGATAACAAAAATTATAATGATTTAAGAGAAGCATTAGAAAAATTACAATTGAATGATGCATCATTAGAATTTGAGCCTGAATCGTCACAAGCATTAGGTTTTGGTTATAGAACTGGTTTCTTAGGTATGTTACACATGGAAATAATTCAAGAAAGAATTGAAAGAGAATTTGGTATTGAATTAATTGCAACCGCACCATCTGTAATTTATCAATGTATTTTAAGGGACGGTTCAGAAGTGACGGTTGATAACCCAGCACAAATGCCAGATCGTGATAAAATTGATAAAATATTTGAGCCATATGTTCGTGCAACTATGATGGTTCCAAATGACTATGTCGGTGCAGTAATGGAATTATGTCAACGTAAACGTGGACAATTTATAAATATGGACTATTTAGATGATATTCGTGTAAATATTGTTTATGAATTACCTTTAGCTGAAGTTGTATTTGATTTCTTCGATCAACTTAAATCTAATACTAAAGGATATGCATCATTTGATTATGAATTCATCGAAAATAAAGAAAGTAATTTAGTCAAGATGGATATTTTATTAAATGGTGATAAAGTGGATGCGCTAAGCTTCATAGTTCATAGAGATTTTGCATATGAACGTGGTAAAGCATTAGTTGAAAAACTTAAAACGTTAATTCCAAGACAGCAATTTGAAGTACCTGTACAGGCTGCAATAGGACAAAAAATTGTAGCGCGTACAAATATTAAATCAATGGGTAAAAACGTTTTAGCTAAATGTTATGGCGGTGACATAAGCCGTAAACGTAAATTACTTGAAAAACAAAAAGCAGGTAAAGCTAAGATGAAAGCAGTTGGTAATGTTGAAATTCCACAAGATGCTTTCTTGGCTGTATTGAAAATGGATGATGAATAATTTTAAAAAATCAATTAACAATTTACAATGAATAAAGTTTAATAACTAAAAAGAGGGAGCCTAGGATAAATTAACGTCCTGGGCTTTACAATGTTATATTGGCAGCCATCGACAGAGTTAAAATGAGCTTATAACAATGGGGCCCCAACATAGAAGCTGACGAAAAGAAATTCTACAGGCAATGCAGGTTGGGGTGGGACGACGAAATAAATTTTGCGAAAATATCATTTCTGTCCCACTCCCTTATGCATGAGTTTTACTCATGTAATTTTATTTTTAAGGACATATTACATCTGGCTAATGTGTAAGAGCCACTACATAATAAATCATTAGTGGTTCTTTATTATTTCTATCTCACTCCCTCTAAACAAGAATAAATATCAAAATGAATCGATATATTAGACAACCATTGATTAAACGTTAAAGTTAAAAGTAAGAATAACAGCAGATAGTCCAACAGGATGTAGCCGATTGGATAAACAGTCTGAGAAGCGGGGCATTAAAATGACGGTACAAAGTGCATATATACATATTCCATTTTGTGTAAGAATATGTACATATTGTGATTTCAATAAATATTTTATACAGAATCAACCTGTAGATGAGTACTTAGATGCACTAATAACAGAAATGTCTACAGCAAAATATAGGAACTTAAAGACCATGTATGTAGGTGGCGGCACACCAACGGCCCTTTCTATTAATCAGTTGGAAAGATTACTTAAAGCAATACGTGATACGTTTACAATCACAGGCGAGTATACATTTGAAGCAAATCCTGATGAGTTAACTAAAGAGAAAGTCCAACTATTAGAGAAATATGGAGTAAATAGAATTTCAATGGGCGTTCAAACATTCAAACCGGAGTTATTGTCTGTTTTAGGTAGAACGCACAATACTGAAGATATTTACACTTCGGTGTTAAATGCTAAAAACGCAGGTATTAAATCAATCAGTTTAGATTTAATGTATCATTTACCGAAACAGACGATTGAAGATTTTGAACAAAGTTTAGATCTAGCTTTAGATATGGATATTCAACATATTTCGAGTTACGGCTTAATACTTGAACCTAAAACCCAATTTTATAATATGTATAGAAAAGGGTTGCTTAAACTTCCTAATGAGGATTTAGGTGCTGACATGTATCAGTTGTTGATGTCTAAGATAGAACAATCTCCTTTCCATCAATACGAAATATCTAATTTTGCATTAGATGGCCATGAATCAGAACATAATAAGGTTTACTGGTTTAATGAGGAATATTATGGATTTGGAGCAGGTGCAAGTGGTTATGTAGATGGTGTGCGTTATACGAATATCAATCCAGTGAATCATTATATCAAAGCTATAAATAAAGAAAGTAAAGCAATTTTAGTATCAAATAAACCTTCTTTGACTGAGAGAATGGAAGAAGAAATGTTTCTTGGGTTGCGTTTAAATGAAGGTGTGAGTAGTAGTAGGTTCAAAAAGAAGTTTGACCAATCTATTGAAAGTGTCTTTGGTCAAACAATAAATAATTTAAAAGAGAAGGAATTAATTGTAGAAAAGAACGATGCGATTGCACTAGCAAAGCGAGGGAAAGTCATAGGTAATGAGGTTTTTGAAGCTTTCCTAATAAATGATTAAAAAAAATTGAAATTTCGAGTCTTTAACATTGACTTACTTTGACCAATTTGATAAATTATAATTAGCACTTGAGATAAGTGAGTGCTAATGAGGTGAAAACATGATTACAGATAGGCAATTGAGTATATTAAACGCAATTGTTGAGGATTATGTTGATTTTGGACAACCCGTTGGTTCTAAAACACTAATTGAGCGACATAACTTGAATGTTAGTCCTGCTACAATTAGAAATGAGATGAAACAGCTTGAAGATTTAAACTATATCGAAAAGACACATAGTTCTTCAGGGCGTTCGCCATCACAATTAGGTTTTAGGTATTATGTCAATCGTTTACTTGAACAAACATCTCATCAAAAAACAAATAAATTAAGACGATTAAATCAATTGTTAGTTGAGAATCAATATGATGTATCATCAGCATTGACATATTTTGCAGATGAATTATCAAATATATCTCAATATACAACTTTAGTTGTTCATCCTAATCATAAACAAGATATTATCAATAATGTACATTTGATTCGTGCTAATCCTAATTTAGTTATAATGGTTATCGTATTTTCATCAGGTCATGTTGAGCATGTACATCTTGCTTCAGACATACCGTTTAGTAATGATAAACTAAATACAATATCAAATTTTGTTACTAACAAACTAACTGAGTTTAATCAGAATTTACAAGATGATATTGTCTCTTTTGTTCAATCAGAGCAGGAAGAAATATTTATCAATAAATTGATAAATACGATGAATAATCATATTTCTAATCAAAGTAATAGCATTTATATGGGTGGAAAGGTTAAACTTATTGATGCATTGAATGAAAGTAATGTATCTTCAATTCAGCCCATTCTACAATATATAGAATCAAATAGAATTGCAGAATTATTACAAGATATATCTTCACCAAATATTAATGTAAAAATTGGTAATGAAATTGATGACAGCTTAAGTGATATTTCAATTGTAACAAGTCAATATCATTTTGATGAAACGTTAAAAGGTCAAATCGCTGTGATTGGACCTACAGCTATGCATTATCAAAATGTCATTCAATTATTAAATAGAATTTGGTAATGATGGATTAGAAAGTATTGGAGGACAGAAAATGACAAATAAAGACGAATCAGTTGAAAAAAACACTGAATCAACAGTTGAAGAAACAAACATCAAACAAAATATTGATGATTCAGTTGAACAAGCTGAAGAAAGTAAAGGTCATTTACAAGATGAAGCAATAGAAGAAACGTCTGACGAGAATGTTATTGAAGAAATAGATCCAAAAGATCAAAAAATTAATGAACTTCAACAATTAGCAGATGAAAACGAAGAGAAATATTTAAGGCTCTACGCTGAGTTTGAAAATTATAAGCGTAGAATTCAAAAAGAAAATGAAATAAATAAAACATATCAAGCACAACGTGTGTTAACAGATATTTTACCAGCAATAGACAATATAGAACGTGCACTTCAAATTGAAGGTGATGATGAGACTTTTAAATCTCTTCAAAAAGGTGTACAAATGGTGTATGAAAGTTTGATTAACGCACTAAAAGATAATGGTCTTGAAGTTATTAAAACTGAAGGTGAAGCATTTGATCCAAATATTCACCAAGCTGTAGTTCAAGATGATAACCCTGATTTTGAATCTGGCGAAATCACTCAAGAACTACAAAAAGGATACAAGCTTAAAGATAGAGTATTAAGACCATCAATGGTCAAAGTAAACCAATAACTTAAATTTGGCGAAAAGACATTGTTTAAAATTAAATTAATTTAATGATTAAATGGAGGAATTTTATTATGAGTAAAATTATTGGTATAGACTTAGGTACAACAAATTCATGTGTAACAGTATTAGAAGGCGATGAGCCAAAAGTAATTCAAAACCCTGAAGGTTCACGTACAACACCATCTGTTGTAGCTTTCAAAAATGGAGAAACTCAAGTTGGTGAAGTAGCTAAACGTCAAGCTATTACAAACCCAAACACTGTTCAATCTATTAAACGTCATATGGGTACTGATTATAAAGTAGATATTGAAGGTAAATCATACACACCACAAGAAATCTCAGCTATGATTTTACAAAACTTAAAAAATACAGCTGAAAGCTATTTAGGTGAGAAAGTTGACAAAGCTGTAATTACAGTACCTGCATACTTTAACGACGCTGAACGTCAAGCAACTAAAGATGCTGGTAAAATTGCTGGTTTAGAAGTTGAGCGTATCATTAATGAACCAACAGCTGCAGCATTAGCATATGGTTTAGATAAAACTGATAAAGATGAAAAAGTTCTTGTTTTTGACTTAGGTGGCGGTACATTTGACGTATCTATCCTAGAATTAGGTGACGGTGTATTCGAAGTACTATCAACAGCCGGTGACAACAAACTTGGCGGTGATGATTTTGACCAAGTAATTATTGACTACCTAGTTGCAGAATTCAAAAAAGAAAATGGCGTAGACTTATCTCAAGATAAAATGGCATTACAACGTTTGAAAGATGCTGCTGAAAAAGCTAAAAAAGACTTATCAGGTGTATCACAAACTCAAATCTCATTACCATTTATCTCAGCTGGTGAAAACGGTCCATTACACTTAGAAGTAAACTTAACTCGTTCTAAATTTGAAGAATTATCAGATTCATTAATTAGAAGAACAATGGAACCTACACGCCAAGCAATGAAAGACGCTGGCTTAACAAACTCAGATATCGATGAAGTTATCTTAGTTGGTGGATCAACTCGTATTCCAGCAGTACAAGAAGCTGTCAAAAAAGAAATCGGTAAAGAACCTAACAAAGGTGTAAACCCGGACGAAGTAGTGGCAATGGGAGCTGCAATCCAAGGTGGCGTTATCACAGGTGACGTTAAAGACGTAGTATTATTAGACGTAACACCACTATCTTTAGGTATTGAAATTTTAGGTGGACGTATGAATACGTTAATTGAACGTAACACTACGATTCCTACATCTAAATCTCAAATCTATTCAACAGCAGTAGATAATCAACCATCAGTAGATGTACACGTATTACAAGGTGAACGTCCAATGGCTGCGGATAATAAAACACTTGGTAGATTCCAATTGACTGATATTCCACCAGCTGAACGTGGTAAACCTCAAATTGAAGTAACGTTTGATATCGATAAAAACGGTATTGTAAATGTAACTGCAAAAGACTTAGGTACAAATAAAGAACAAAGAATTACAATTCAATCAAGTTCTTCATTATCAGACGAAGAAATCGACCGTATGGTAAAAGATGCTGAAGTTAACGCTGAAGCAGATAAAAAACGTCGTGAAGAAGTAGACTTAAGAAACGAAGCTGACAGTCTAGTATTCCAAGTTGAAAAAACTTTAACTGATTTAGGCGAAAATATTGGTGAAGAAGATAAAAAATCTGCTGAAGAGAAAAAAGACGCTCTTAAAACTGCTTTAGAAGGTCAAGATATAGAAGATATTAAATCTAAAAAAGAAGAACTTGAAAAAGTGATTCAAGAATTATCAGCAAAAGTATATGAGCAAGCGGCTCAACAGCAACAACAAGCACAAGGTGCAAATGCTGGTCAAAACAACGATAGTACTGTAGAAGATGCTGAATTTAAAGAAGTAAAAGACGACGACAAAAAATAATTAAACAATACAATTAGAATGTTGTCATGATCTGAAAAGTCAAAGTCAATAGAACATTGGCTTTGGCTTTTTATTTGGATAGTATGACATATTACGTTAAACTATATGAGTTAATTAAGAAAAGGAGAGATAGCTGTGGCCAAAAGAGACTATTATGAAGTTTTAGGCATTAGTAAAGATGCTTCAAAAGATGAAATCAAAAAAGCGTATCGAAAGCTTTCGAAAAAATATCATCCAGATATTAACAAAGAAGAAGGTGCAGATGAAAAGTTTAAAGAAATTTCTGAAGCCTATGAAGTTTTAAGTGATGATAATAAACGCGCAAGCTATGATCAATTTGGACATGATGGTCCAAAAGGTTTTGGTGGACAAGGATTCAATGGCTCTGACTTTGGCGGTTTTAGTGGCTTCGGTGGCGGCGGTTTTGAAGATATCTTTAGCTCTTTCTTCGGTGGCGGCAGACAAAGAGATCCAAATGCACCGCAAAAAGGTGATGATCTTCAGTATACAATGACATTAACATTTGAAGAAGCGGTATTTGGTACAACAAAAGAAATTTCAATCCGTAAAGATGTAACATGCGAAACATGTCATGGTGATGGTGCAAAGCCTGGAACAAGTAAAAAGACTTGTAGTTACTGTAATGGCGCTGGTCATGTAGCTGTAGAACAAAACACAATTTTAGGTAGAGTTCGTACTGAACAAGTTTGTCCTAAATGTAATGGAAGTGGTCAAGAATTTGAAGAAGCTTGTCCAACATGTCACGGAAAAGGTACTGAAAATAAAACAGTTAAATTAGAAGTGAAAGTACCTGAAGGTGTCGACAATGAACAACAAATTAGATTAGCTGGTGAAGGCTCTCCAGGCGTGAATGGAGGACCTGCTGGTGATTTATACGTAGTATTTAGAGTTAAACCATCTGAAACATTTAAACGTGATGGTGATGATATTTATTACAAATTAAATGTTAGCTTCCCACAAGCAGCTTTAGGCGATGAAATAAAAATACCAACATTAAATAATGAAGTTATGTTAACAATCCCTGCTGGTACACAAACAGGTAAGCAATTCCGCTTAAAAGAAAAGGGTATAAAAAATGTTCATGGCTATGGATACGGAGATTTATATGTTGATATTAAAGTAGTAACGCCTACTAAATTAACAGATAGACAAAAAGAACTAATGAAAGAATTTGCCCAATTAAATGGTGAAGAAATTAATGAACAACCTTCGAATTTTAAAGATAGAGCAAAAAGATTCTTTAAGGGAGAATAAAGTATGAACTGGACAGAGCTTTCAATTATTATTAATCATGAAGCAGTAGAATTGGCTACCAATATACTTGAAAATCATGGATCAAATGGTGTCGTGATAGAAGATTCAGATGATTTAATTAACCAACCAGAAGATAAATACGGTGAAATTTACGCTTTGAAAAAAGAGGATTATCCAGATAAGGGAGTAAGATTGAAAGCCTATTTTAATGAAATGACTTATGATGATAAGTTGCGACAGCAAATTAAAGATGAGTTATTAAATTTAGATGAACTTGATCAACATAACATTCAATTCAGTGAGCAAATTATTGCAGAGACGGATTGGGAAAATGAATGGAAAAACTATTTCCATCCATTCCGAGCGTCGAAGAAGTTCACAATAGTTCCTAGTTGGGAAACATATGCTAAAGAAGCGGATGAAGAGCTTTGCATTGAGCTCGACCCAGGTATGGCTTTTGGAACAGGCGATCATCCGACTACAAGTATGTGTTTGAAGGCAATAGAAACATATGTATTGCCACAGCATTCAGTAATTGATGTTGGTACTGGCTCAGGTATATTAAGTATTGCAAGTCATCTAATCGGTGTAAAACGTATTAAAGCGTTGGATATTGATGAAATGGCAGTGAGTGTAGCTAAAGAAAACTTCAGAAGAAATCATTGTGAAACGTTAATTGAAGCTGTTCCAGGTAACTTATTGAAAGACGAAACAGAAAAATTTGATATTGTAATAGCAAATATTTTAGCGCATATTATTGATGAAATGATTGAAGATGCTTATAATACTCTAAATGAAGGCGGTTATTTTATTACTTCTGGTATTATAAAAGAGAAGTATGAAGGTATACAGTCACATATGGAGCGTGTAGGTTTTAAAATTATTTCAGAACAACATGACAATGGTTGGGTTTGTCTTGTTGGCCAGAAAGTGAGTGAATAATGTGCAACGTTATTTCATAGACCAAAACGCTGATGTAAGTCAGCGTTTTTTTATTACAAAAAAAGAAGATATTCATCATATAACAAATGTAATGAGATATGATGTTGGTAGTAAAATTATTTTAACTTTTAATGATCAAACAGTTTATTTATGTGAAATTGCTGACATAACAAGTGATAAAATTGCAGTTGATTTAAAAGAAAAACAAAATATTAATACAGAATTGCCAGTTGATGTTACGATTTGCAGTGGACTAATTAAAGCTGACAAATATGAGTGGTTGCTACAAAAAGCTACTGAATTGGGTGCTTCATCATTTATAGCTGTGAGCATGGAACGCTCAATTGTTAAATTAAACGAGGCGAAAGTTGCCAAAAAGATAGAGCGTTGGCAAAAAATAATTAAAGAAGCTGCTGAACAAAGCTATCGTTTAGTGATTCCATCTATTCAATTCGAGTCGAATTTAAAATTAATTTGTGATACTATTGATAATTATGACTATATTCTTATTGCATATGAAGAGGAAGCAAAAGATGGTGAGTTAAGCAATTTCAAGCAAACTTTACAACAATTCAAGGCTCAGGATAAAGTGTTGATGATTTTTGGTCCTGAGGGTGGTTTGTCAGAAAATGAAATTTCATTATTTAGTAATACTAGTACAGTTGTTGGTCTTGGACCGAGAATTTTACGGGCAGAAACTGCGCCATTGTATGCGTTAAGTGCAATAAGTTATGAAAAAGAATTAATGGGGTGAATATTTATGTCAACAGTTGCGTTTCACACATTAGGTTGTAAAGTAAACCATTATGAAACTGAAGCAATCTGGCAATTATTTAAAGAAGCAAACTATGAGCGCGTTGACTTTGAAGCGAATGCTGATGTATTTGTTATTAATACTTGTACAGTAACGAATACAGGTGATAAAAAAAGTCGTCAAATAATTAGACGTGCAATAAGACAAAATCCTGATGCTGTAATCTGTGTATCAGGTTGTTATGCGCAAACTTCATCAGCTGAAATTATGGAAATTCCTGGTGTCGATGTAGTAGTTGGTACACAAGATAGACATAAACTATTAGGTTACATTGATGAATTCCGTAAAGAACGCCAACCAATTAATGGTGTTGGAAATATCATGAAAAATCGTAAATATGAAGAATTAGATGTCCCATATTTTACAGATAGAACACGTGCGTCATTAAAAATTCAAGAAGGTTGTAACAACTTCTGCACATTCTGTATTATTCCATGGGCTCGTGGCTTAATGCGTTCAAGAGATCCGGAAAAAGTAGTTGAACAAGCGACGCAACTAGTGAATTCAGGATATAAGGAAATTGTATTGACGGGAATTCATACAGGTGGATATGGTCAAGATTTAAAAGATTATAACTTGGCCCAATTATTACGTGATCTTGAAACGATTAATGGATTAGAACGAATTCGAATTTCTTCAATTGAAGCAAGTCAACTTACAGATGAAGTAATTGACGTTTTAGAACGTTCAACAAAAGTTGTGCGTCATTTGCATATTCCATTACAATCTGGTTCAGATACAGTATTAAAACGTATGAGACGTAAGTATACAATGGATAGATTTTCAGAACGATTAACAAAATTGCATAAAGCTTTACCAGACTTGGCAGTTACGAGTGATGTAATTGTTGGTTTCCCAGGTGAAACTGAAGCAGAGTTCCAAGAAACATATGATTTTATCGTAAAGCATAAGTTCTCTGAACTGCATGTTTTCCCTTATTCTCCTAGAATTGGCACGCCAGCTGCAAGAATGGATGACCAAATTGATGAAGAAATTAAAAATGAACGGGTGCATAAGTTAATTACGCTAAGCAATCAACTCGGAAAGTTATATGCGTCTAAATTTGATCAAGATGTGCTTGAAGTAATTCCTGAGGAACAGGGTGACACAGAAGGCACATTAGTTGGATATGCAGATAATTATATGAAAGTACAATTTGAAGGTGACGAATCACTCATAGGTCAAATTGTAAAAGTTAAAATTACGCAAGCAAATTATCCATTAAATGAAGGGCAAGCAATTAAAGTTGTTGATTTCGCAACAAATAAATCTGATAGAGAAGTTTTAGTTTAAGTATTCCTTGATTCATACCATAAGGTTCCGTATTAAAGATATAGGTTTTGTAACGTTGTTTTAACGGCTTCACAATTTACTATATAAGCAACTCTTCTCATTAAATAAATTATTAAGAGATTTTTAGAACAAAATCTAAAAGTCTTTGTGATTTTGATGTGAAATATGTTTCAAATAAAAAACAATTTACTAATTGACCATAAATTACAGATATATTATACTTATAAATGCATAGTTTTACTGTGCAATTGACTATAAAGTTCCGTTGATATTTGGAGGGAGGGAAATACAGATGTCTAAAACAGTAGTACGTAAAAATGAATCACTTGAAGATGCGTTACGTAGATTTAAACGTTCAGTTTCTAAAAGTGGAACAATCCAAGAAGTACGTAAACGTGAATTTTACGAAAAACCAAGCGTAAAACGTAAAAAGAAATCAGAAGCTGCACGTAAACGTAAATTCAAATAATTAATACCTCTGTTGACTCCCTCAACACGAATATTAATTATATAAAACAAACATCACAAGTTAGTGTCTTACACTAATATGTGATGTTTTTTTGTTGTCAATTTTTAATTAAAAAAAGTTATATAGTTTATAAATAATCAAATTGATATTCTATAGGTTCTTATAACTATAAAGTATATTCAATTTCATGTATAATTAATGTGAGGGCGAGGTGAAATTGTGAGTTATAATAATTTTTTACAAATGACAACTATCTTGGAATCAACGGCTGGAGATACTTGGGTTGAACAAGTTAGTAATATAATTGTTCAACCTATTTTTACGTTAATATTAACCTGTTTGACATTCTTAGGATTTGTATATCAACTTTACTCTAAAAAAATCAATGCAGCTGGTATTATCGCCACATTATCATTACTTATTTTATTTTTGGGATTTCTAATCCAAGGAAATGTCAATATGCATTCTATCTTAATATTCTCAATTGGCGTTATATTAGTTGTAATTGAATTATTTGTAGTTGGTGCAGTAATTGGTATTATTGGCATGATACTGATAACTATAAGCATAACAACGCTCGGTGATAATTTGCTATTTATGCTTGCGAATGTTATCGTTGCCTTGATTTTAACGATTGTAGAATGGGTGATATTAGTGAAGATTTTCAACAGAAAGATTCCGTTTTTGGATAAAGTTATCTTAAAAGATTCAACTAATTCTGAGTCAGGTTACAATTCTCATGATAACCGCTCGCACCTCGTAGGAAAGACTGCTCAAACAGTTACAGATCTTCGACCTGCAGGGATTATTTTTTGTGAAAACGAACGTATTGATGCTGTTTCAGATGGCAACTTTATTTTACGCAATAAAACGGTGAAAATCCTTGAAGTTGAAGGAACAAGAGTAGTTGTGAGGGAAGTAGATTAATTAAAAGGAGCGATACCATGTTTAGTTTAAGTTTTATCGTAATAGCAGTTATTATAGTAGTTGCATTACTTATTTTATTCTCATTTGTACCCATTGGTTTATGGATTTCAGCGTTAGCAGCTGGCGTTCATGTTGGTATAGGTACATTGGTTGGTATGCGTTTACGTCGTGTATCTCCAAGAAAAGTTATAGCGCCATTAATTAAAGCGCACAAAGCAGGACTAGCATTAACAACAAACCAATTAGAATCGCATTATCTAGCAGGAGGAAATGTTGACAGAGTTGTTGACGCTAATATTGCTGCACAACGTGCTGACATTGATCTTCCTTTCGAACGTGCTGCTGCAATTGACCTTGCAGGACGTGACGTATTAGAAGCGGTTCAAATGTCTGTTAATCCTAAAGTCATTGAAACACCATTTATCGCAGGTGTAGCAATGAACGGTATTGAAGTGAAAGCCAAAGCTCGTATCACAGTTAGAGCTAATATTGCACGACTTGTTGGTGGTGCTGGTGAAGAAACAATCATCGCACGTGTTGGTGAAGGTATCGTTTCAACAATTGGTTCTAGTAAGCATCATACAGAAGTACTTGAAAACCCAGATAATATTTCTAAAACAGTATTAAGCAAAGGTTTAGATTCAGGTACTGCATTTGAAATTTTATCAATTGATATTGCTGACGTTGATATTAGTAAAAATATTGGTGCAGACTTACAAACTGAACAAGCTTTAGCAGACAAAAATATTGCACAAGCAAAAGCTGAAGAACGTAGAGCTATGGCTGTAGCAACTGAGCAAGAAATGAAAGCGCGTGTACAAGAAATGCATGCTAAAGTAGTTGAAGCCGAATCTGAAGTACCATTAGCTATGGCTGAAGCATTACGTTCAGGTAATATCAGTGTTAAAGATTATTATAATTTGAAAAATATCGAAGCTGATACAGGCATGAGAAATGCAATTAATAAACGAACTGATCAAAGTGATGATGAGTCACCTGAACATTAAGTCGAGAGGTGATTAAATGAGTGTCGGTATTCTAATTTTTGTCATATCAGTGATCATTTCTATCATTACTACTATGCGCGAAAATAGTCATAAAGATAGACAAAATCAAAAGCCACCTCAAAAAACATCTACCGATAATGAACCAAAAAAAGGTGGCTTTTTTGAAGAAATTGAGCGAACGTTTAAAGAAATAAGTGAAGAATTAAATGAAGAAGAAAAGAAATCATCGAAACGAAAATATGATGATACGTTACCACCTTTATTCGATGAACTTCCAAAAGAAGAGCCTAAATCGAAACCTGTTGTAGAACCTATGGCACCTAAAAAACAACCAGAAACAAAACCGATGACAGAGAAACCAATTACAGTGCCTAAAGCAGAACCGGTGGAGCAGAAACATAGACCTTCTAGACAAGATAATTCTGACGAAATTAGACGTCAATTAGAAAAATCACTTAGAGATGATATTAAAACGATTCGTACTGACATTGATAGAGAAAAAGAAAAGCAAATTGCTAAAATGGAAAAACGTGCTAGAGATATTATTGAGGATAAATACTTATCTGAACGTACAAAGCGTTTGAAATTAAAGCAGTTGCTTAATTCTCAAAATGTCGAAAAAGATTTGACTAAATCAGCGTTCCAATTTGATAAAGATGAAGTAATCAATGGTATGATATGGTCAGAAATTTTAGCTAAACCAAAACAATTATAAAATTTTTTGAAAACAAGCACTATCGTAATGGTAGTTGCTTGTTTTTTTACGTTAAGAAAAATTGAAAAACAAAGAGAATCTTTCGAGAAATATTAGTTATTTAAATTACAACAAAAAATTGATTAGTCTAAAATTGAATCTGCTTTTATGACAAGGTGAAAAGTATAAATGATTATTTTAAATTAAAGAAAAATGAGTAAGTCAATGCAAAGATGTTTAAATCAATCAATTGCATGATATAATTAAGTAGATATTAAAGCATCATAGAATGAATATAAATGATATATGAAAAGGAGCGCGTGTATGCCTGGAATTATACAAATAGACGATATGAACCAATCTCAAGCTTTAATTGGAAATAATGATGAACATTTAAAAGCAATTGAAGAGAGTTTCGATGTTGTCATCCATGCAAGAGGACAAGAAGTTGCCGTTAAAGGTACAAAAATAGAAAACGTAGAAAAAGCGGAATCAGTATTAATCAATTTGCTGAAGGTTATTGATTTAGGTAATAATATTACAATTAAAGATGTTGAAGCAGCTATTAAAATGGCGCATAATAACACAATTCAACATCTGTTAGATTTATATGATGAAGAGATAACTAAAGATGCATTTGGTAAGACGATTCGTGCGAAAACGATGGGGCAACGTATATATGTTAATGCCATGAAAAATAATGATTTAGTATTTGGTATAGGTCCTGCTGGTACAGGTAAGACATTCTTAGCTGTAGTTTATGCAGCAAAGCAACTCCGTAAAGGTGCTGTTAAACGTATTGTATTAACAAGACCTGCTGTTGAAGCAGGAGAGTCACTTGGATTTTTACCAGGAGATTTGAAAGAAAAGGTAGATCCATATTTAAGACCTTTATATGATGGTCTATATACTGTTCTTGGGCGTGAACAAACAGAGCGATTTATTGAAAGAGGCATTATCGAAATAGCGCCACTTGCATATATGCGCGGACGAACATTAGAAGATGCATTTGTAATTCTTGATGAGGCGCAGAATACGACACATGCGCAAATGAAAATGTTTTTAACAAGACTAGGTTTTGGCTCAAAAATGGTAGTTACTGGTGACCAAACTCAAATCGATTTACCTAAAGGTGTTAAAAGTGGACTTAAGGAAGCGGTCAGTAGGTTACACAACGTTAAAGGTATAAGTATATTGAAATTAGATCAGAGCGATGTAGTAAGACATCCATTGGTAAGTAAGATCATTGAACATTATGAAGGAGAGAATTAAATGTTTACGATAGATTTTAGCGATCACACAGGCTTAGTTAAAGATGCTTGGTATAAACAAATTGAAGATTTATTAGAATTTGCTAAAAAAGAAGAGCATATAGAAGACGATGCTGAGCTTTCTGTTACATTTGTAGATAAACAAGAAATACAAGAAATTAATCGAACATATAGAGATAAAGATAAAGTTACAGATGTAATCTCATTTGCTTTAGAAGAAGATGAGCCAGAGATTGATTTTAGTGGTCTTGATATACCACGTGTTTTAGGGGATATAATTATCTGTACGGATGTAGCGCAAGAACAAGCAAACAATTACGGACATTCTTTTGAACGAGAATTAGGATTTTTAGCATTACATGGATTTTTGCATCTATTAGGTTATGATCATATGACTGAAGCGGATGAAAAGGAAATGTTTGGTCGACAAGATACAATATTAAACGCATATGGATTAACACGAGACTAATTATGAAAAGGTTTAAATATGCACTTGATGGGCTGAAAATCTTAATTCAAAAAGACTATAAATTTCTTTTACATGTGTTTGCAATGATTGTTGCTATTGTCTTTGGTCTCGTACTAAATATTAATCGGATTGAGTGGATATTTATACTCATTGCTATTGCATTAGTTCTCACTGTTGAAGCTTTAAACACTGCTATTGAATATGTTGTCGATTTAGTGACCGTTGAATATCATGATTTAGCTAAATACGCAAAAGATATAGCGGCTTTTAGTGTACTTATAGTTTCAATATTAGCATTTATTATAGGTTTAATAGTATTTTTACCACATTTTATAGCGTTATTTTAGGGAGGCATATATGAGTTATCAACCTCATTATTTTCAAGAAGTTAGAAAAGCACAACAAGAATCATATTCGCCATACAGTCAATTTAAAGTAGGGGCTTATTTAAAAACGAAAGACGGTAGAACTTTTTATGGTACCAATGTAGAAAATGCTTCTTATCCATTATCGATATGTGCTGAACGAGCTAGTTTGGTATCGGCAATTTCTCAAGGATACAGACCAGGTGATTTTGAATCAATAACTGTAACCGTAGATGCAGATAAACCGTCATCACCTTGTGGTGCATGTCGTCAAGTTTTAAAGGAATTATGTGATGATGATATGCCTGTGTATATGACAAATCATAAAGGAGATATGGTTATGATGACAGTCGCAGAGTTACTACCATTTGGATTTTCAGGAAAGGATTTAGAATAAATGACAGAACATAAATCAGGATTTGTTTCAATTATAGGTAGACCAAATGTAGGGAAGTCAACATTTGTTAATAGAGTGATCGGCCATAAAATAGCAATCATGTCCGATAAAGCTCAAACAACTAGAAATAAAATTCAAGGTGTTATGACAAGAGATGACGCGCAAATTATATTCATTGATACGCCAGGTATTCATAAACCTAAACACAAATTAGGTGACTATATGATGAAAGTCGCTAAAAATACATTATCTGAGATAGATGCAATCATGTTTATGGTTAATGCCAATGAGGAAATTGGACGAGGCGATGAATATATTATAGAAATGTTGAAAAATGTTAAGACACCAGTATTTTTAGTATTAAATAAAATAGATTTAGTGCATCCAGATGAATTAATGCCAAAGATTGAAGAATATCAAAGTTATATGGACTTTACAGAGATTGTACCTATTTCAGCATTAGAAGGGCTAAATGTAGATCATTTTATTGATGTTTTAAAGACGTATTTACCCGAAGGACCTAAATATTATCCAGATGATCAAATTTCAGACCATCCTGAACAATTTGTAGTGGGTGAAATCATTCGTGAAAAAATCCTTCATCTTACAAGTGAAGAAATCCCTCATGCGATTGGTGTTAATGTGGACCGTATGGTTAAAGAAAGCGAAGATCGTGTTCATATCGAAGCAACTATATATGTTGAAAGAGATTCGCAAAAAGGAATTGTCATTGGAAAAGGCGGTAAAAAGTTAAAAGAAGTAGGGAAACGTGCGAGACGTGATATAGAAATGCTTCTAGGCTCTAAAGTTTACTTAGAATTATGGGTCAAAGTTCAAAGAGACTGGCGAAACAAAGTTAACTTTATTCGCCAAATTGGTTATGTTGAAGACCAAGATTAATCTTAAAAGTGGTGAAGATAATTGTTAATGCGCCAAAAAGGGATTATCATCAAAGCAGTTGATTATGGTGAATCTGATAAAATTATCACGATTTTAAATGAGCATGGTGCAAAAGTACCACTTATGGCAAGGCGTGCTAAAAA
Organism: Staphylococcus sp. MZ3; assembly: GCF_018622755.1. Lineage (NCBI taxonomy): Bacteria > Bacillati > Bacillota > Bacilli > Caryophanales > Staphylococcaceae > Staphylococcus > Staphylococcus sp. MZ3. The sequence continues at coordinate 1,632,749 of NZ_CP076026.1, read as the reverse complement.
AGTTAAGACGGGTTTACAAGCGCAAACGCAATTGTTTGTTTATGGTTTGTTTATTTACAATCAGTGGCGAGGTATGGGAACGTTAAATTCTGTAGATGTTATTAGTCAACATTATAAATTACAAATGGACCTTTACGTAAGCAGTTATGCCTCTCTGGCAGCTGAAACTATTGAGCGCTCAATGGATGAAGGTGACATTGCACCATATAACTATCAATTATTACAATTTGTTCTTGAAAAAATAGAATCAGGTACATCTGCACAGTTAATGTCAGTCGTAGTTATGTTAAAGTGCATGAAACGATTTGGTTTTACTGCATCATTTAATCGCTGTGCTGTGAGTGGTAATGACACACAAGCAGATTTAATAGGTTATAGTTTTAAGTTTGACGGTGCGATTTCAAGGCAAGAGGCTTCTAAAGATGTACATGCAGTTATATTATCGAATAAAACACTATATTTATTAGATGTATTACAAAAATTACCGATAGATAAAATGAATTCATTGAATATCCATCAAGAAATTATTGATGAAATGTCAGATATCATTTTAATGTTATATCGTGAATATGCAGGTATGTTTTTTAAAAGTCAGAAACTAATCAACCAATTAAAAAGATTGGAACAATAACATAAAATAATAAAAGGTATTCAAGTAGCCACATAGATGTGTTTATTTGAATACCTTTTTGAATAGAAAAGAGATACTGGCAATTTTACTAACCAGTATCTCTTTTTATAAATTATATAGCCACCACATATGGTGGAAAGTCTTTTTAATTAGAATTTTGTTTTTTCAGTTAAGAAAGCTTCTAACTCTGAGATTGGCATACGAACTTGTTCCATTGAATCTCTGTCACGTACTGTAACTTGATTATCTTCTAATGAATCAAAGTCGAATGTTACACAATAAGGTGTACCGATTTCATCTTGACGACGGTATCTTTTACCGATAGATTGTGATTCATCGAAATCGATTGAGAATTTAGAACTTAATTGCTCAAAAATCTTAATCGCTTCGCCAGATAATTTCTTACTTAAAGGTAAAATCGCTGCTTTATATGGTGCTAATGCAGGATGGAAGTGTAAAACTGTACGTGCATCTTTACTACCTTCAACGCCTTCTTCATCATATGCATCACATAAGAAAGCTAATGTTACACGATCTGCACCAAGTGATGGCTCGATACAATATGGAATATATTTTTCGTTCGTTTCTGGATCATGGTATCTGAAATCTTCACCAGAGTGTTCAGCATGTTTACGTAAGTCGAAGTCTGTACGACTTGCGATACCCCATAACTCACCCCAACCAAATGGGAATTTATATTCAATATCAGTTGTTGCATTTGAGTAATGAGATAATTCATCTTCATCATGATCACGTAAACGCATATTTTCACTGCTCATATTTAAGCTTGTTAACCAGTCACTTGCAAAAGTTTTCCAATAATTTTGCCATTCGATTTCTTCTCCAGGTTTACAGAAGAATTCAAGTTCCATTTGTTCAAATTCTCTTGTTCTGAAAATGAAGTTACCTGGAGTGATTTCATTACGGAATGATTTACCAATTTGACCGATACCAAATGGTAATTTTTTACGCATTGAACGTTGCACGTTTTTATAGTTTACAAAAATACCTTGTGCTGTTTCAGGACGTAAGAAAATTTCATTTGTAGAATCTTCAGTTACACCTTGGAATGTTTTAAACATTAAATTGAATTGGCGAATTTCAGTCCAGTTAGCAGTTTTACTTACAGGACAAACAATACCTTCATCGTCAATAATTTTTTTCATTTGTTCAAAACTTAAACCATCGGCAATGAAGTTTTCATCACCTTTAACATCTTGCATATAATCTTCAATTAATTTATCAGCGCGATATCGAATTTTACTATCTTTATTATCAATCATTGGGTCGTTGAAGTTGTTTAAGTGTCCTGAAGCTTCCCATACTTTTGGATTCATTAAGATTGCAGCATCGATACCAACGTTAAACGGTGATTGTGTAATGAATTTTTGCCACCAAGCTTTTTTAACATTATTCTTTAATTCAACACCTAAAGGACCATAATCCCATGTGTTTGATAAACCACCGTAAATATCACTACCAGGGAACACAAAACCTCTGTGTTTTGCTAATGAAACAATTGTATCCATATCTTTTGCCATAATTACCTCTCCTCATACATGAAAACGCCCCATGGAAAATAACAGCATAGTAAATATGCTTTACTTCCATGGGACGAGTTAATATTTTAAATTGTATATAATACAAAATAAGTTACGTATTTAACCCGCGGTTCCACCCAAATTAGTGTAGTCACTCGCTTTTATTTTAAAATGATTCGTTGCGCCAATCTTATTGTTAAGCTTACACTATCCTTAACTCGCTGTACGTTTATTCTAATTGATAGATTATTTAAAGGCAAGTAAAATTAATGTGTTTGTGACATGAAAGAAATATCGGTATAATAATAAGTGAATAAAAAAGGGGTGAAGACCTATAGAACTCAGTCAAAGACAAGAACGAATCATCGAAATTGTTAAAACTAAAGGACCCATTACTGGTGAACAAATAGCAGATAAGTTGAATTTAACAAGAGCAACGCTTAGACCAGATTTAGCGATATTAACAATGTCAGGTTTTTTAGAAGCGCGTCCCCGAGTTGGATATTATTATTCAGGTAAATCAAAAGGCAAATTTTTTAATGAAAAACTTCGACAATTTGAGGTTAAGGACTATATGTCTCAACCTGTTGTGCTAAGAGAGAATACAACAGTTTATGACGCTATTTGTACAATTTTTTTAGAAGATGTAAGTACATTATTTATTATTAATGAAGATAACGATTTTGTTGGTGTGTGTTCAAGAAAAGATTTATTAAGAGCTTCAATGATTGGAGCAGATATTCATACAGTACCTATCAGTGTAAATATGACACGTATGCCTAATGTCACTTATTTAGAGGAAAGCGAATTAGTCATATACGCAGCAGATAGAATGATTGAAAAAGAAATTGATTCGATTCCAATTGTAAGAAAAAAAGATAATCAAAAGTATGAAGTAATTGGAAGAATTTCCAAAACAACAATAGCTAAGTTATTAGTAGCATTATATAAAGAATAGGTGAGAAGTAATGGAAAAAATTAAAATTATCGTAGCCTCAGATTCTATAGGTGAAACGGCAGAGTTAGTTGCTAGGGCAGGTATTTCACAATTTAATCCTAAGCAATGTAAAAATGAATTATTAAGATATCCATATATTGAATCTTTTGAAGATGTTGATGAAGTGATTCAAGTTGCAAAAGATACAAATGCTATCATTGTTTATACACTTATTAAACCTGAAATGAAGCAATATATGAGTGAGAAAGTAGCAGAATTCCAATTGAATTCCGTTGATATCATGGGGCCATTAATGGATTTATTATCAGCATCGGTTGAAGAAAAACCTTATAATGAGCCAGGTATCGTTCATAGATTAGATGATGCATATTTCAAGAAAATTGATGCGATAGAGTTTGCGGTTAAATATGATGATGGTAAAGATCCTAAAGGATTACCTAAAGCTGATATTGTTTTACTTGGTATTTCGAGAACTTCAAAGACACCATTATCTCAGTATTTAGCGCATAAGAGTTACAAAGTTATGAATGTACCGATTGTACCAGAAGTGACACCGCCAGATGGCTTATATGATATTGATCCTAAGAAATGTATCGCACTTAAAATAAGTGAAGAAAAATTAAATCGCATTAGAAAAGAGCGATTAAAACAATTGGGACTAGGTGACACAGCTCGTTATGCAACAGAAGCTCGAATCCAAGAAGAATTGAATTACTTTGAAGAAATCGTAAGTGAAATTGGATGTCCTGTCATTGATGTTTCTCAAAAAGCAATCGAAGAAACAGCAAACGATATAATCCATTATATTGAACAAAATAAATCGAAATGATTTCATTTTTGTCAAAAATTAGGTATAATAGTATAACTAATGCTTAATAGGTGATTTAATTTGCGAATAGATCAATCGATCATTAATGAAATAAAAGATAAAACCGACATTTTAGACTTGGTAAGTGAATATGTAAAACTAGAAAAGAGAGGACGCAATTATATAGGTTTGTGTCCTTTTCATGATGAAAAGACACCTTCATTTACAGTTTCTGAAGATAAACAAATCTGTCATTGTTTTGGTTGTAAAAAAGGTGGCAATGTTTTTCAATTTACTCAAGAAATTAAAGACATATCATTTGTTGAAGCGGTTAAAGAATTAGGTGATAGAGTTAATGTTGCTGTAGATATTGAGGCAACACAATCTAACTCAAATGTTCAAATTGCTTCTGATGATTTACAAATGATTGAAATGCATGAGTTAATACAAGAATTTTATTATTACGCTTTAACAAAGACAGTCGAAGGCGAACAAGCATTAACATACTTACAAGAACGTGGTTTTACAGATGCGCTTATTAAAGAGCGAGGCATTGGCTTTGCACCCGATAGCTCACATTTTTGTCATGATTTTCTTCAAAAAAAGGGTTACGATATTGAATTAGCATATGAAGCCGGATTATTATCACGTAACGAAGAAAATTTCAGTTATTACGATAGATTTCGAAATCGTATTATGTTTCCTTTGAAAAATGCGCAAGGAAGAATTGTTGGATATTCAGGTCGAACATATACCGGTCAAGAACCAAAATACCTAAATAGTCCTGAAACACCTATCTTTCAAAAAAGAAAGTTGTTATACAACTTAGATAAAGCGCGTAAATCAATTAGAAAATTAGATGAAATCGTATTACTAGAAGGTTTTATGGATGTTATAAAATCTGATACTGCTGGCTTGAAAAACGTTGTTGCAACAATGGGGACACAGTTGTCAGATGAACATATTACTTTTATACGAAAGTTAACATCAAATATAACATTAATGTTTGATGGGGATTTTGCGGGTAGTGAAGCAACACTTAAAACAGGTCAAAATTTGTTACAGCAAGGGCTAAATGTATTTGTTATACAATTGCCATCTGGCATGGATCCGGATGAATACATTGGTAAGTATGGCAACGACGCATTTACTACTTTTGTAAAAAATGACAAAAAGTCATTTGCACATTATAAAGTAAGTATATTAAAAGATGAAATTGCACATAATGACCTTTCATATGAACGTTATTTGAAAGAACTGAGTCATGACATTTCACTTATGAAGTCATCGATTTTGCAACAAAAGGCTATAAATGATGTTGCGCCATTTTTCAATGTTAGTCCTGAGCAGTTAGCTAACGAAATACAATTCAATCAAGCACCAGCCAATTATTATCCAGAAGATGAGTATGGCGGTTATATTGAACCTGAGCCAATTGGTATGGCACAATTTGACAATTTGAGCCGTCAAGAAAAAGCGGAGCGAGCATTTTTAAAACATTTAATGAGAGATAAAGATACATTTTTAAATTATTATGAAAGTGTTGATAAGGATAACTTCACAAATCAGCATTTTAAATATGTATTCGAAGTCTTACATGATTTTTATGCGGAAAATGATCAATATAATATCAGTGATGCTGTGCAGTATGTTAATTCAAATGAGTTGAGAGAAACACTAATTAGCTTAGAACAATATAATTTGAATGACGAACCATATGAAAATGAAATTGATGATTATGTCAATGTTATTAATGAAAAAGGACAAGAAACAATTGAGTCATTGAATCATAAATTAAGGGAAGCTACAAGGATTGGCGATGTAGAATTACAAAAATACTATTTACAGCAAATTGTTGCTAAGAATAAAGAACGCATGTAGCATGTGATTTTAAAGAATAATACGAATAATGATTATGTCAAAATGTATAAGGGTAAATGATAGTTACCGCATTTAAACAACACTATTGAAAAATAAATATTGGGATTAGTTCCAATTTGTAAAATAAAATTAAAAATATGGATGAATTAATTAAGAATTTAGTTTAAAATAGCAATATTGAATAAATTTCGAATGTTCATATTTAAAATCGGGAGGCCGTTTCATGTCTGATAACACAGTTAAAATTAAAAAACAAACAATTGATCCGACATTAACATTAGAAGATGTTAAGAAGCAATTAATTGAAAAAGGTAAAAAAGAGGGTCATTTAAGTCATGAAGAAATTGCTGAAAAACTTCAGAATTTTGATATCGACTCTGATCAAATGGATGATTTCTTTGATCAATTAAATGATAATGATATTTCACTAGTTAATGAAAAAGATAGTTCAGATACTGACGAGAAACTGAATCCAAGTGATCTTAGTGCCCCTCCAGGTGTTAAAATAAATGACCCAGTTCGTATGTACCTTAAAGAAATTGGGCGTGTTAACTTATTAAGTGCACAAGAAGAAATCGAATTAGCCAAACGTATTGAACAAGGTGATGAAGTAGCAAAATCAAGACTTGCAGAAGCGAACTTACGTTTAGTTGTAAGTATTGCTAAAAGATACGTAGGTCGTGGTATGTTATTCCTTGATTTGATCCAAGAAGGTAATATGGGTCTTATTAAAGCTGTTGAAAAATTTGACTTTAACAAAGGATTTAAGTTTTCAACATATGCAACATGGTGGATTAGACAAGCAATTACTCGTGCAATTGCTGACCAAGCACGTACGATTCGTATCCCTGTGCATATGGTAGAAACAATTAATAAATTAATTCGTGTTCAACGTCAATTATTACAGGACTTAGGTCGAGATCCAGCACCAGAAGAAATTGGTGAAGAAATGGATTTACCAGCAGAAAAAGTTCGTGAAATTTTAAAAATTGCGCAAGAACCTGTTTCATTAGAAACACCAATTGGTGAAGAAGATGATAGTCATTTAGGAGACTTTATTGAGGATCAGGAAGCACAAAGTCCTTCAGATCATGCAGCTTATGAATTATTAAAAGAGCAATTAGAAGATGTGCTTGATACATTAACTGATAGAGAAGAAAATGTATTACGATTAAGATTTGGTCTTGATGACGGCAGAACAAGAACACTTGAAGAAGTTGGTAAAGTTTTCGGTGTTACACGTGAACGTATTCGACAAATCGAAGCAAAAGCACTTAGAAAATTAAGACATCCAAGTCGTAGTAAACGTTTGAAAGACTTTATGGATTAATTTATATCAATTTTAATGATTGATACCAAGACATGAATAAGCGCTTATTTATTTTTAGATTAAGATTTAACTTGAGTGAGGTTGGTACATTGAATAATGTTCAACCTCTTTTTTCATAAAGGAGAATAAAATGATTTCGTTAAATAACCGATTAACGACGGTAAGTCGATTTTTAAAACAAGGTACAATCGCGGATATTGGCTCAGATCATGCTTATTTGCCAATCTATGCAATTCAAAACCATTTATGCGATTACGGTATTGCAGGAGAAGTTATTCAAGGCCCTTTTCAAGCTGCTGTGAAAAATGTAGCTGCAAACCAATTAGTAGATAGAATTGATGTACGTTTAGGGGATGGCTTAAGTGTTATTCATCCTGAGGACGTAATCGATAATATCACAATATGTGGTATGGGCGGACCACTTATTGCTAAAATTTTAAAAGATGGGCAAGATAAGTTAAGTCAACATCCAAGGTTGATTTTACAAAGTAATATACAAACTGAAAATTTAAGACAAACATTACAACAATTGAATTATGAAATAATTGATGAAATAATAATGGAAGAAAAAGGCCATATTTATGAAATTGTTGTAGCAGAATATTCTACACAATTAATAGAGCTATCATCTGATGAATTGAAATTCGGACCAAAATTGCTGAACAACAAAAATGAATATTTTATAAAAAAATGGCAAAGAGAGTTAGAAGCACTTTATCATATTAAATCGAAACTCAATACTGAACAACATCATCAACGTTTAGCTCAAATTAATGACGAAATTGCTGTAATTGAAAGGGTGTTATAGTAATGAAAATAGCTGATTTAATGACATTGTTAGATCATCATGTGCCATTTAGTACTGCTGAATCTTGGGATAATGTAGGATTGTTAATAGGTGATGAAGATGTTGAAGTTACTGGTGTTTTAACAGCATTAGACTGTACGTTGGAAGTAGTAAATGAAGCAATCGAAAAAGGTTATAATACTATTATTAGTCATCATCCTCTAATCTTTAAAGGCGTAACATCATTAAAAGCTAATGGTTATGGTTTGATCATTAGAAAACTAATTCAACATGACATTAATTTAATAGCGATGCATACAAATTTAGATGTAAATCCGTATGGTGTCAATATGATGTTGGCGAAGGCGATGGGTTTGAAGAACATTTCAATAATAAATAATCAACAAGATGTATACTATAAAGTTCAAACATATATACCTAAGGATAATGTTGGACCATTTAAAGATAAGCTTAGTGAAAATGGATTAGCGCAAGAAGGTAATTATGAATATTGTTTCTTTGAAAGTGAAGGAAGAGGGCAATTCAAACCAGTTGGTGAAGCTAATCCAACAATAGGACAAATTGATAAAATTGAATATGTAGATGAAGTTAAAATTGAATTTATGATAGATGCATATCAAAAGTCAAGGGCTGAGCAATTAATTAAACAATACCATCCATATGAAACACCGGTATTTGATTTTATTGAGATAAAACAAACATCCCTTTATGGACTTGGCGTTATGGCAGAAGTGGATAATCAAATGACATTGGAAGATTTCGCAGCTGATATTAAATCTAAATTAAATATCCCAAGTGTCCGTTTTGTTGGTGAGTCTAATCAGAAAATTAAACGTATTGCAATTATTGGTGGTTCAGGTATTGGATATGAATATCAAGCTGTCCAACAAGGCGCAGATGTCTTTGTAACAGGTGATATTAAACATCATGATGCCTTAGATGCTAAAATTCATGGTGTGAATTTAATTGATATTAATCATTACAGCGAATATGTGATGAAAGAAGGTTTAAAAACGTTACTAATGAATTGGTTCAATACAGAAAAAATAAATATAGATGTTGAAGCATCTACAATTAATACAGATCCATTTCAATATATTTAAACTAAAATCTCGGGATTTCTAAATTTTGAAATTTCGAGGTTTTAATATTTTTATTTAAAATAGCACATTTATACTTTATAATAGTAAAGATGAACATATAAGGAGGCCAAATCATGGCAAAACATCCATTCGAACAATTTAATCTAGAATCTAGTTTAATTGACGCTGTGAAAGACCTTAATTTTGAAAAACCAACTGAAATTCAGAATCGAATTATTCCAAGAATACTAAAGAGAACAAATTTAATTGGTCAATCTCAAACGGGTACAGGGAAATCTCATGCATTTTTATTACCATTAATGCAGTTAATTGATAGTGAAATAAAAGAACCACAAGCAATCGTAGTTGCACCAACAAGAGAACTTGCACAACAACTATACGATGCAGCGAACCATTTAAGCCAATTTAAAGCTGGTGTTTCAGTTAAAGTTTTTATTGGTGGTACAGATATAGAGAAAGATAGACAACGTTGTAATGCACAACCACAATTGATTATAGGCACCCCTACTAGAATTAATGACTTAGCTAAAACGGGACATTTACATGTGCACTTAGCATCATATTTAGTTATTGATGAAGCGGATCTTATGATTGACTTAGGATTAATTGAAGATGTAGATTACATTGCTGCAAGATTGGAAGATAATGCAAATATTGCGGTGTTTAGTGCTACAATTCCACAACAGTTACAACCATTTTTAAATAAATATTTAAGTCATCCAGAATATGTAGCTGTCGACAGTAAAAAACAAAATAAAAAGAACATCGAATTCTTTTTAATACCTACTAAAGGTGCAGCTAAAGTTGAAAAGACTTTAAATTTAATTGATATACTAAATCCATACTTATGTATTATTTTCTGTAATAGTAGAGATAATGCAAATGATTTAGCACGTTCACTAAATGAAGCTGGTATTAAAGTTGGTATGATTCATGGTGGCTTAACGCCACGTGAACGTAAACAACAAATGAAACGTATACGTAATTTAGAATTCCAATACGTTATTGCCAGCGATTTAGCATCTCGTGGTATTGATATTGAAGGTGTTAGTCATGTCATCAATTTCGATGTGCCAAATGATATTGACTTCTTTACACATAGAGTCGGCCGAACTGGCCGTGGGAATTATAAAGGTGTAGCAATTACGCTTTATAGTCCTGATGAAGAACACAATATTTCATTAATAGAAGATCGCGGTTTTGTATTCAATACTGTTGATATTAAAGATGGTGAGTTAAAAGAAGTTAAAGCGCACAATCAGCGTCAAGCAAGAATGCGCAAAGATGACCATTTAACTAATCAAGTGAAGAACAAAGTTCGAAGTAAAATTAAAAACAAAGTTAAACCAGGTTATAAGAAGAAATTTAAACAAGAAGTTGAAAAAATGAAACGTCAAGAGCGTAAACAATTTAGTAAGCAGCAAAATAGACAAAAACGTAAGCAAAACAAAAAAGGTTAGGTGTGTTTTATGTTATTAGGATCACATGTTTCAATGAGTGGTAAAAAGATGTTAGAAGGTTCTGCTATAGAAGCGTATGAATATGGTGAAACAACATTTATGATTTATACTGGTGCACCTCAAAACACGCGCCGTAAAAGTATTGAAGATTTAAATATAACTAAAGGTCATGAAGTGATGGAAAAATATGGCTTATCTAATATTGTTGTTCATGCACCATACATCATTAATATTGCAAATACAACCAAACCAGAAACGTTTAATCTTGGTGTAGATTTCTTGCAACAAGAAATTGAAAGAACGCAAGCTATAGGCGCTAAAGATATTGTATTACATCCAGGTGCGCATGTTGGAGCTGGTGTTGATGCCGGAATTAATAAGATTATTGAAGGATTAAATGAAGTTTTAACGAATGACAATAATGTACGTATTGCGCTTGAAACGATGGCAGGTAAAGGTACAGAGATTGGTCGCTCGTTTGAAGAGTTAGCACGTATTATTGATGGAGTTCATAATAACGAACGTTTATCAGTATGTTTTGATACATGTCATACGCATGATGCTGGATATAATGTGAAAGAGGACTTTGATGGCGTATTAAATGAATTTGATAAAATTATTGGAGTCGACAGAATCAAAGTTGTTCATGTCAATGATTCTAAAAATGACCGTGGCGCTCAAAAAGACCGACATGAAAATATTGGCTTCGGTTACATTGGTTTTGATGCATTAAATTACATTGTGCATCATGATAGTTTTAAAGATATTCCGAAAATCTTAGAAACACCTTATGTTGGTGAAGATAAGAAAAATAAAAAACCGCCATATAAACTTGAAATTGAAATGTTAAAACAACAGCAATTTGACCCAGAATTAAAAAATAAGGTTATGCAACAATAAAATGATAATGCTCTCTTCAAGAAATGCGATAAATAAAACTTGAAGGGGGCATATCTCTTTATTTTGTCTAATTTTGAGTCGTAAACATTACTGTTTACATATGTTACTAGGAGTTGTATAGTTGAATGCGAGGTGAGAATACGATGACACCAGTCTTTGAATTGAAAAATGTCAATTACTACTATGATCATAAAAAAGTGTTAGAAAATATAAACATTAAAATAAATAAAGGTGAATTTTTAGCGATTGTTGGACCAAATGGTGCTGGTAAATCAACATTATTGAAGTTGATTCTAGGGTTATTACCTTTACAAAGTGGTGAGATTTTTGTTGAAGGTATTGATTTTAAAAATAAGAAAACATCAATTAAATTAAGCTATGTATCACAAAAAGCAAATGCCTTTAATTCAGGTTTCCCAGCAAGTGTTAAAGAAGTTGTTTTAAGCGGATTAACAAAGACAAAACGTCTTTTCCAAACATTTAATAGCAAAGATAATGAAAAAGTGATTAAAGTACTAGAAAGACTGAATATAAGTGATTTAATTCATAAAAATATAGCAGAATTATCAGGTGGTCAACAACAACGTGTAATGATTGCCCGAGCATTGATTTCAGAACCTGCAGTATTAGTACTTGATGAACCAACGAATGGTATTGATGCAAAACATGTAAGTGAATTTTATAATACTTTAGATCAATTAAAACAAGAAGGTATCACCATTATCTTAGTTACTCATGATATCGGTGTTGTAGCAGATACTGCTACTGAAGTAGCATGTTTAAATAAGCATTTGCATTTCCATGGTACAACTGATGAGTTTAAATCACTTGATGAAGTTGAAATTTCAAAAATTTATGGACATCCTGTACGTTTTGTCGATCATCAGCATAATCGAGAATGTTGTAATTAATAAAGATTTGAGTTTATTTAAAATGGAAAGGCGTGTCACAATTGATAGATGCATTATTGAATTTTGATTTTATGAGGTACTCTTTAATTAGTGGTATCTTGATAGGTTTTATTGCGCCTCTAATCGGTGCTTTTATCGTTGTTAGACGACTATCACTTATAGCTGATGCTCTAAGTCATGTAACTTTAGGTGGTATATCCTTCGGTATGTTTTTACTTACTATTATGCCAACACTAGTATTTATTAATCCAATGTGGTTTGGAATCTTATTCGCAATAGTAGGTGCGCTTCTAATTGAAAAATTAAGAACGTCATACACTGCTTACCAAGAAATTGCTATTCCAATTATAATGAGTGCTGGTATCGCCTTGAGTGCAATCTTTATTTCATTAGCTGATGGGTTCAATCAAGAAATTGTTGGATTGCTATTTGGCTCAATAAGCGCAGTGAATATAAGTGATTTAACAACGATTATTGTCATTGCCATCATAGTTGTTCTGTTTATTACATTGTTTTATAAAGAATTATTTATATTGTCATTTGATGAGGAATATAGTAAAGTCATTGGTATTCCTAAATGGATTCAATTTTTATTTATTGTTATTGTAGCGATGGTTATTTCTGCCTCAATGCGTGTTGTAGGGATACTGTTAGTAAGTGCTTTAATCACGTTACCAATTGCAATAAGTATGCGAATAACAAAAAGTTTTAAGCAATTGATATTACTAAGTGTATTTTTAGGTGAATTATCAGTAATATTAGGCTTAGTCCTAGCTTTCTATATGGACATTTCTCCGGGTGGTGTAATTGTAGTTCTACTAGTTATTTTACTTATGGTTACAATGGCTTATCAGAAAATGCGAATGAAGTTTAAAAAGGGAGCTAATATCAATGAATACAAATGATGCTATTAAAATTTTAAAAGAGAACGGTTTAAAATATACAGATAAACGTAAAGATATGTTAGATATTTTTGTCGAAGAAGATAAGTATATAAACGCAAAGTATATACAACAAGTTATGGATGAAAATTATCCTGGAATTTCATTCGACACAATATATAGAAACCTGCACTTATTTAAAGATTTAGGGATTATTGAAAATACAGAACTTGATGGTGAAATGAAGTTTAGAATCGCTTGTACAAACCATCATCATCATCATTTTATCTGTGAAAAGTGTGGAGATACAAAGGTAATAGATTATTGTCCAATAGATCAGATAAAGTTATCACTACCTGGTGTTAATATTCACAAACACAAACTTGAAGTTTATGGTGTATGTGAGTCTTGCCAAGATTAATATAAAGAAATGAGATTTATGCACATTTGGTCAGATGTATGCATAAATCTCATTTTTTAAATTATAGAAGATAAAGGTTCATTTCATACTCCGTTCGTATGATTTTATGGCAAATCTGTTAACTTTTTATATACAAAATGTTTAATTATTTTTGATTTGAGTTATATTAAATGAGTAGAGAAAATAATAAGTAGTAGAATTTAAGCAAATTCTTTGTTGAACCAGTCACTGCTTGTTATTATTTACTTACAGACATTTTAGGAGGATGATTATTTATGGCTTTTGAATTACCAAAATTACCATACGCATTTGATGCATTAGAACCACATTTTGACAAAGAAACTATGGAAATTCACCATGACAGACATCATAACACGTATGTTACGAAATTAAATGCTGCAGTAGAAGGTACAGATTTAGAATCTAAATCTATTGAAGAAATTGTTGCTAATTTAGACAGTGTACCAGCTAACATCCAAACTGCTGTACGTAATAATGGCGGTGGACATTTAAACCATTCATTATTCTGGGAGTTACTTTCACCAAACTCAGAAGAAAAAGGTACTGTAGTAGAAAAAATTAAAGAACAATGGGGTTCTTTAGAAGAATTTAAAAAAGAATTTGCTGACAAAGCAGCTGCACGCTTTGGTTCAGGTTGGGCTTGGTTAGTCGTAAACAATGGCCAGTTAGAAATTGTGACTACACCAAACCAAGATAATCCATTAACTGAGGGTAAAACACCTATTTTAGGTTTAGACGTATGGGAACACGCTTATTACCTAAAATATCAAAACAAACGCCCTGACTACATTGGCGCATTTTGGAATGTAGTTAACTGGGAAAAAGTTGACGAATTATATAATGCAACAAAATAAAGTATGATTACTTGTTCGGTCTCTTAAATGAGACCGTTATTTTTTTGTCAAAAAGATAGAAATAATTTCTAAATTCATATATGATTTAAAGTGAAAGACTTTGAATAGAGGTAGGTAGTTTTGTTAAAAAGACTAAAAGAAAAATCAAATGATGAAATCGTTCAAAATACAATTAACAAGAGAATTAACTTTATATTTGGTGTGATTGTATTTATTTTTGCAGTACTAGTACTACGTTTAGGTTATTTACAAATCGCACAAGGCTCACATTATAAACAAATTATAAAAAATGATGAAAACATTACAGTGAATGAGTCTGTGCCAAGAGGTCGTATTTTAGACAGAAATGGGAAAGTTTTAGTTGATAATGCTTCTAAAATGGCTATTACATATACTAGGGGTCGAAAAACAACACAATCGGAAATGTTGGATACGGCTGAAAAGTTATCAAAGCTAATCAAGATGGATACTAAGAAAATTACAGAACGTGATAAGAAAGATTTCTGGATTCAGTTGCATCCTAAAAAAGCAAAAGCAATGATGACAAAAGAACAAGCTATGTTAGCAGATGGAAGTATTAAACAAGATCAATATGATAAACAACTGTTATCGAAAATCGGAAAATCACAATTAGATGAATTGTCTTCTAAAGATTTACAAGTTTTAGCTATTTTTCGAGAGATGAATGCAGGAACAGTTTTAGATCCACAAATGATAAAAAATGAAGATGTCAGTGAAAAAGAGTATGCAGCAGTTTCTCAGCAACTTTCCAAATTACCAGGTGTTAACACGTCTATGGATTGGGATAGAAAATATCCATATGGCGATACTTTAAGAGGTATATTCGGAGATGTATCGACACCTGCTGAAGGTATTCCAAAAGAATTGACAGAACATTACTTATCCAAAGGATATTCACGCAATGATCGTGTTGGAAAATCTTACCTAGAATATCAATATGAAGATGTATTGCGTGGTAAGAAGAAAGAAATGAAATACACAACGGACAAATCTGGTAAAGTTACATCTTCAGAAGTGTTAAATCCTGGCGCTCGCGGTCAAGATTTGAAATTAACGATCGATATAGATCTTCAAAAAGAAGTAGAAGCATTATTAGATAAACAAATTAAGAAGCTTCGCAGCCAAGGTGCAAAAGATATGGATAATGCTATGATGGTTGTACAAAATCCTAAAAATGGAGACATTCTTGCGCTTGCCGGAAAGCAGATTAATAAGAGTGGTAAAATGACTGATTATGACATTGGTACGTTTACTTCTCAATTTGCGGTTGGATCTTCTGTAAAAGGTGGAACATTATTAGCTGGTTATCAGAATAAAGCTATCAAAGTTGGAGAAACAATGGTCGATGAACCATTACATTTCCAAGGTGGTTTGACAAAACGATCATACTTCAATAAAAACGGGCATGTATCTATTAATGATAAGCAAGCTTTGATGCATTCATCAAACGTATATATGTTTAAAACAGCATTAAAATTAGCGGGAGACCCTTATTATTCTGGTATGGCTTTACCTTCAGACATAAGTTCACCTGCCCAAAAGCTAAGAAGAGGATTAAATCAAGTAGGCTTAGGTGTGAAAACAGGGATAGATTTACCAAATGAAACAAGAGGTCAAATCGAACCATTAACAAATAATCCAGGTAATTATCTAGATTTATCAATTGGTCAATATGATACCTATACACCATTACAATTATCACAATATGTTTCAACTATAGCGAATGATGGTTATAGAATACAGCCACACATTGGATTAACGATTCATGAATCAACTAATAAAGATGAGGTTGGTCCACTCAAGAAGAAAATTAATGGCACTGTCTTGAACAAGGTTAATAATACTGAAAAAGAAATCAAACAAATTCAAGAAGGATTCAAAATGGCATTTAATGATAAAGATGGTACAGGATATGTTAGTTTTAAAGATACAGTAGTACCTACTGCTGGTAAAACGGGTACCGCAGAAGTGTTCCAAAACGGAGAGCCAAGAGTTAACTCTACTTATATAGGATACGCGCCAATTGATGATCCAAAATTAGCGTTTTCAATTGTATATACAAATCAGCCTGTACCACCACCATGGTTAACAGGTGGAGACTTAGGTAGAGATGTAATTAATTACTACTTTAAGCAGTTAGGTAAAGATGATAAAAATAAAGACAAAGACAAATAAAATTTAACCTGACGATTGTGTAGCGTATGGTTGTAAAATTTTAACTTTGCAAATATTATAGATGTTGGTATAATAATAAAGTCGTATTTAGAAATGATAAGGAGGAATAACCATGCGCGTAAACGTAACTTTAGCTTGTACGGAATGTGGTGACAGAAACTACATTACAACTAAGAACAAAAGAAATAATCCAGAACGTGTTGAAATGAAGAAATTCTGTTCACGTGAAAACAAACAAACTTTACACCGTGAAACAAAATAATCATTAAAATTAAATTTAAATTAACAATAAAAAAGGTGAAATCTCAAAATAAGAGGTTTCACCTTTTTAATTATGCACACGTATGAAATGATAAAAGATTTTCAATTGAAATAATAAATTTTAGAATTGTCGCATAATTCATCATGACAACATAATGACATGTATTGTTATTAACGATATAATAGAATTGAATAAAGTGGGTGATAATGTGACTAAAAATGAGATTAGAAAATACATTTTACATAAAATGAAGAATTTTAATAAAGCTGAAAAGCGAAAAGCAGACACATGGTTAAGAAATCAATTTTTTGCAACTGAAGAATACAAAGAAGCAAACGCAATTGCGCTAGTTCTTTCTTTTAATCATGAAGTAGATACTTTTTCTATTATTGAACAAGCCTTAATGGATCATAAACGTATTTTTGTACCGAAAATGGATTATTTAAATCATCAAATGGCTTTTAAAGAAATATTTAATCTCAAAGATATTGATGTCGATAATAAGGGGATTTACTATCCAACTTCAAAAGGTGAAACAACGAATAACCTAGATTTAATTGTTGTTCCTGGTGTTGGATTTCAAGACGATGGATATAGAATTGGGTATGGTGGTGGCTATTACGACAGGTTTTTAGCTAATTATCAGACAAAGACAATAAGCTTATTATACGATTTTCAAATAACATCATTTGAACCGGAATCATTCGATCAACCAGTCGATAAATTGATTATATATTAATCAGCATAGTGGAGGACTAAATGAACATAGACAAACAATTTTGGAAAACAATATATTATTGGATTAGGTACTTGAATTTTGATATTGTCAGTAGGGAAAAAGATGACCAAGAAATTTGGTTAGCCCATAAAAGAAAAAAACAAGTAGTCATTTTTAAACAACATATCAAGTCTACCCAAGAAATACGTTTTGACAAAGCGAAAGTGCTTGAACACAAAGATGAAATAGCAAATTTTATTTCTTTCGAACCACAAAGTTTTGAATTTTATTATTTTACAGAATCGGAATTTTCAGAAGAACAATTAAATGAAGTTTCGCCAATTAGAATTAAATTCAATGTTATAAGACACACAAAAGATTTGATAAAGCATATGCCGAATATATTTTTGGCTAGACTTATTTCAGAAGATAATGATAAAAAGACATATATGTTCTATAAACGCAAAGTATTAACCGATAACTTTTTAGATAAATATATGCAGAAATTTTCACCGGCAACATATACAATAATATTTGTAAATGTCTTAATATGGTTATGTATGATTTTATATTTAAATAATTTTTCGGATGTAAAATTATTAGATGTTGGCGGGTTAGTGCATTTTAATGTCGTACATGGTGAATGGTATCGAATTGTTACATCGATGTTTTTACATTTTAGTTTTGAACATATACTTATGAATATGCTTTCATTATTTATTTTTGGTAAAATAGTCGAAGCAATTATTGGTTCATGGCGGATGTTAACTGTATACTTTATTGCAGGGTTGTTTGGAAACTTTGTATCACTATCATTTAATACGACTACAATTTCAGTTGGGGCTAGTGGTGCTATATTTGGTCTGATTGGATCAATTTTTGCGATGATGTATGTTTCAAAAACATTTAACAAAAAAATGTTAGGACAGTTATTAATTGCATTAGTGATATTAGTTGGTGTTTCTCTGTTTATGTCAAATATAAATATTGTGGCGCATATTGGAGGATTCATTGGTGGTTTATTAATAACTTTAATTGGCTATTACTATAAAGTGAATCGTAATATTTTTTGGATTTTACTAATTGGTATGCTTGTTATATTTATTGCACTTCAAATTAGAATTTTTACAATTAAAGAAGATAATATTTATAATAAATTGATCAAAGATGATATGACTAGTGGTAATTATGATAATGCTCAAAATATTGTGAAGCAGACAATAAATAAAAATTATGCCGATGATCAAACATATTATTTAAGTGGTATGATTATGGCTACTATCAATTCTAAGTCTGAAGGTATGACAGAATGGGAGCGAGGACTTAGAATGTTTCCTAAATCAGGTTTATTAAATTTTGAGTTAGCGATAGCAAATCGTTCATTAAATGATGATGAAAAAGCATTAAAATATGTGCGTAAAGCATTAAATGCAGACCCTAAAAATACAGATTATATTAACTTAGAAAAAGAGTTGACTAAATCAAATGAGTCGAAAAATAAATAACTTTTATGATGTACAACAGTTATTGAAAAGTTACGGATTTCTAATATATTTTAAAAATCCAGAAGATATGTACGAAATGATTCAACAGGAGATTTCATCATTGTATCAATATGAACTGTTATCTAAGGAAGAATATTTGAAATGTACGTTGATAATTAATCAGAGAAGGAATGAACAGAAATGACAAAAATTATTTTAGCAGCTGATGTAGGCGGGACGACTTGTAAATTAGGTATTTTCACACCTGAATTAGAACAATTACATAAATGGTCTATTCACACTGATACATCTGATAGTACAGGATATACACTTTTGAAAGGAATTTATGATTCGTTTGTTGAAAAAGTAAATGAAAATAATTATAATTTTTCAAATGTACTTGGCGTAGGTATTGGTGTACCAGGTCCTGTTGACTTTGAAAAAGGTACAGTAAATGGAGCAGTAAACTTATATTGGCCAGAAAAAGTTAATGTACGTGAGATTTTTGAACAATTCGTTGATTGTCCAGTGTATGTAGATAATGATGCTAACATAGCTGCTTTAGGGGAGAAACACAAAGGTGCTGGTGAAGGTGCCGATGATGTTGTTGCCATCACACTTGGTACAGGTCTAGGTGGAGGAATTATTTCAAATGGTGAAATCGTACATGGTCATAATGGCTCTGGCGCAGAAATAGGTCATTTTAGAGCAGACTTCGATCAACGATTTAAATGTAATTGTGGTCGTTCTGGATGTATTGAAACAGTTGCTTCAGCGACAGGCGTTGTTAACTTAGTTAACTTCTACTATCCGAAGTTGACGTTTAGATCTTCTATATTAGAATTGATTAAAGAAAATAAGGTTACAGCAAAAGCTGTTTTTGATGCGGCAAAAGCTGGTGACCAATTCTGTATTTTCATTACTGAAAAGGTTGCAAACTATATTGGATATTTATGTAGTATTATTAGTGTTACAAGTAATCCGAAATATATCGTTCTAGGTGGAGGAATGTCTACTGCAGGACCTATTTTAATTGAAAATATTAAAACAGAATATCATAATTTAACATTTGCACCTGCTCAATTTGAAACTGAAATTGTACAAGCGAAATTAGGTAATGATGCAGGTATTACAGGAGCAGCAGGATTAATCAAGACCTATGTATTAGATAAAGAGGGGGTAAAATAATGGCTATTGTTGATGTGGTTGTTATTCCAGTTGGAACGGAAGGTCCGAGTGTTAGTAAATATATTGCAGATATTCAGAAAAAACTTCAAGAATATAAAGCAATGGGTAAAATTGATTTTCAATTAACACCAATGAATACTCTAATTGAAGGTGAATTAAGCGATGTATTAGAAGTTGTGCAAGTGATACATGAATTACCTTTTGATAAAGGTTTAAGTAGAGTTTGTACAAATATCCGTATTGATGACCGACGAGACAAATCTAGAAAAATGAATGATAAACTAACATCAGTACAAAAACATTTAGAAAATAGTGGTGAAAACCTATGAGGATTTCAAGCTTAACTTTAGGCTTAGTTGATACTAATACGTATTTCATCGAAAATGACAAAGCTGTTATTCTGATTGACCCTTCAGGTGAAAGTGAAAAAATTATTAAAAAATTAAACCAAATAAATAAACCGTTAAAAGCTATTTTATTAACACATGCACACTTTGATCATATCGGAGCAGTCGATGATATAGTTGATCGATTCGATGTCCCGGTTTATATGCATGAAGCAGAGTTTGATTTTCTAAAAGATCCCGTTAAAAATGGGGCAGATAAATTTAAGCAATATGGATTACCAATTATTACAAGTAAGGTAACTCCTGAAAAGTTAAACGAAGGTAGCACAGAAATAGAAGGATTTAAGTTTAATGTGTTACACACACCTGGACATTCACCAGGAAGTTTAACATATGTGTTCGATGAATTCGCAGTTGTTGGAGATACATTATTTAATAATGGAATCGGACGTACAGATTTATATAAAGGTGATTATGAAACGCTAGTTGATTCTATTCAAGATAAAATATTTGAATTAGAAGGCGATTTACCTTTATTCCCTGGACATGGTCCATATACGACGGTTGATGATGAACAATTAAATCCATTTTTACACGGTTAAATTGAAGTAATAAAAACACCTCCTACGTGATTATATGTAGGAGGTGTTTTTTTGAAGATTCTATTTCAAGAAATAATTAATAAAGCGATAGAAATGAAAGCGAGTGATGTACATTTTATTCCAGTTAAAAATGAAGTAAGTATTAAATTTAGAATTAATGATAACTTGGAGCAGTATGAACAAATTGGGAATAGCATTTATCAAAAGTTATTAGTTTATATGAAGTTTCAAGCTGGGCTTGATGTTTCTACACAGCAAGTCGCACAGAGCGGTCGATATAGTTACCTTTTCAATAAAATATATTTTTTGAGAATATCAACTTTACCATTGTCACTTGGCCAAGAAAGTTGTGTTATCAGAATTGTACCTCAATTTTTTCAACCACAGAAATCAACTTATAAATTCAATGATTTTAAACACCTCATGAATAAGAAACAAGGATTACTATTGTTTAGTGGACCAACTGGTTCAGGAAAGAGTACATTAATGTATCAAATGGTCTCATACGCGAATAAAGCCTTGAATTTAAATGTAATTTCTATAGAGGATCCTGTAGAGATGCAAATTCCTGGTATCGTCCAAATTAATGTGAATGATAAAGCTGGCATAAACTATGTAAATTCGTTTAAAGCTATTTTAAGATGTGATCCTGATGTTATTTTAATAGGTGAAATCAGAGATAAAGATGTTGCCAAGTGTGTTATACAGGCTAGTTTAAGTGGTCACCTTGTTCTGACTACATTGCATGCAACTGATTGTAAAGGTGCTATTTTAAGGCTATTAGAAATGGGCATTTCTGTACAAGAATTGATACAGGCAACTAACTTAATTATAAACCAACGACTTGTAACTACTATTAAGCAACAGCGACAATTAGTATGTGAAATTCTATCTCAGCAACAACTCCGATATTTCTTTTCCCATAATCATTCATTACCATCATCATTTAAGAACTTAGAAGATAAACTTGATGATATGACAAAAGCAGGTGTCATTTGTGAAACTACAATGGATAAATACATTTAAACTACATTCTAAGAAGCGACAATTAAGTAAGGCCCAACAAATCGACTTACTTTCAAATTTATGTAATTTGTTGAAATATGGTTTCACTCTGTATCAAAGTTTTCAATTTTTAAATCTTCAAATGACATATAAAAATAAGCAATTAGGTACCACCATTCTAAGTGAAATTTCAAATGGTGCACCATGCAATCAAATATTATCACTGATAGGTTATAGCGATACTATCGTCATGCAAGTATATTTGGCAGAAAGATTTGGCAATATTATAGACGTTCTAGAAGAAACCGTAAATTATATGAAAGTGAATAGAAAGTCAGAACAACGATTGTTAAAGACACTGCAATATCCCTTAATACTAGTTTCTATCTTTATTGCTATGATTATTATATTAAACCTCACAGTAATTCCACAGTTTCAACAATTATATACTTCTATGAATATTCAACTATCTTCTTTTCAAAAAACATTGTCTTTTTTCATTACCAGCTTACCTACTATAATTGTAGTAATGCTCATAATAGTATCTATGTTGGCTATTATTATGAAATTAATTTATAACAATTTAAATATGCTCAATAAGATAAACTTTGTGATGAAACTACCGCTAATATCAGGCTATTTCCAATTATTTAAAACTTATTTTGTAACTAATGAATTAGTGTTGTTTTATAAAAATGGTATTACACTTCAATCAATAGTAGACGTTTATATTAACCATAGTAGTGATCCATTTAGACAGTTTCTAGGTAAATACTTATTAACTTATTCAGAAATGGGATATGGTTTGCCTCATATTTTAGAAAAACTAAAATGCTTTAAGCCTCAATTAATTAAGTTTGTGCTACAAGGTGAAAAGAGAGGGAAGCTAGAAGTAGAACTAAAGTTATATTCGCAAATATTAGTAAAACAAATAGAAGATAAAGCGATAAAACAGACTCAGTTTTTACAGCCTATTTTATTTTTGATTTTAGGTTTATTTATTGTCGCAATTTATTTAGTAATTATGTTACCAATGTTTCAAATGATGCAAAGTATAAAATAATGGAGGTTAATATATGTTTAAATTTCTTAAGAAAACTCAAGCGTTTACATTGATAGAGATGCTATTAGTGTTATTAATCATCAGTTTATTATTAATTTTAATCATTCCAAATATTGCTAAACAAACTGCTCACATACAATCAACAGGTTGTAATGCACAGGTAAAAATGGTTAATAGTCAAATTGAAGCGTATGCATTGAAACATAATAGAAATCCATCGTCTATTGAAGACTTAATTGCAGATGGTTTTATAAAAGAAGCACAAAAGACATGTAAATCAGGAGAGACAATCACAATTAGTAATGGAGAAGCAGTTGCAAATTAGAAAGCAGTCAGCATTTACTATGATTGAGATGCTTGTGGTAATGATGTTAATCAGTATATTTCTACTTTTGACAATGACATCTAAAGGATTAAGCAATCTTAGAGTAATAGATGATGAGGCAAATATCATTTCTTTTATTACTGAATTGAATTATATTAAGTCGCAAGCTATAGCAAATCAAGGATATATCAATGTTAGATTTTATGAAAACAGTGACACTATTAAAGTAATAGAGAATAATAAAATACGATTTCTAAAATTAAAAGTAGGCAAAATAATTAATGTTGCAAAAGTTGATATTATTGCCTTTGATAAAAAAGGGAATATCAATAAATTTGGTAGCATAACAATTTACAATAACAATTCAATTTATAGAATAATATTCCATATTGAAAAAGGAAGAATTCGTTATGAAAAGCTATAAGTGTAAAGGTTCATTCTTAATAGATAGTATGGCTGGATTTTTGCTAATTGGATTGATTACATTACTATTGATACCAATGATGAATCAAATGCAAGCGAGTATAAACCATAAACTACAAACAATTGATGCTTCTAAAGTAATTTTGACGACTGTATCTAAAATTAATAAAGAAGAACTTAAGAAGGGGGTAACTATAGGGAAGTATGATATTAAGCAAAGTGACCAACAAATTTGTGCTATTTCAAAAAATACCACTTCTTATCAAAAGACATGTATACAGTATTAATGTCAAAGCTTTTTCGCTCATTGAAATGTTAGTAGCGATGATGGTTATAAGTATAACTTTACTAATTGTTCCAGACTTAATTAGACTTAGTAAAACTTTTCTAATTGAAAGTAGGGATTTAACAACTGTAGATTTCGAATTTTTCTCAAGAGATATTCTAGATGATTTTAAAGGAGTAGATAGAAACGATATTGAAATTAGGCAACACCGTATCATTTTACATAAAGGTGAAGAAATGATCGAATACAAATTAATTAATAATAAAATTATTAAAGTTGTAAATGACAGAGGAAATATAACAATGATTAATAATGTTACAGCATTTACTGCAAATATCTACTATAAATCCATTATTAAAATAACGATAACAGTTAAAGTCGGTACAAATGTGCAGACTAAAACTATTTATGTATAACTTACTAGTATTTAAATGAGTACTATTAAAAAGGATGTGAAATAATTTATTAATTTTGATTTATATAAAGAAAAAGGATATGTTACGCCGTTCTTATTGATGCTAACAGCAATTTATTTTTCTATTTTCACTTTTTATATCAGTCAATATAGTTTAAAATTAAAGACATTATATAATATTGAAACTGACTATAACTATAAGATTGTTTTGTTATTGAAAGAAGGGAAAACGCATGAATCATGATAAATCACCAATAATTTTAATTGGTTTCATGGGTACCGGTAAATCTACGATTGGTAAATACGTTGCAGATGAGCAAAATTTATCATTTATTGATATAGATTCATATATCGAAGAGAAGTATAAGTTAACAATACCAGAAATATTTAGTAAACATGGTGAACAATATTTCAGGAATTTAGAGTTCACATGTTTGCAAGAATGTATTAACACTGCAGATATAATTGCTACTGGTGGTGGTATTATTGAGAGTGAAGAGGCATTTAATTTTTTGAAAAATCAAAAAAACATTATTTGGTTAGATTGTAATATTGATATTATATATAGTCGAATCAATGATGACCCACATCGACCTAATGCAAATAATAAGACAATCAAGCAGTTAAATGACTTGTATTGCTCGCGGAATTTAAGATATAATGAAATCGCATTCAAGAAATTTGATAGTCATTTGCTATCAATTTCAGAAATATATTATGAATTGCTAAATTTAATAAAAGCGAGTGATCAGTATTAGAGAGAATAGAGCGTTAAGACTCTATCGCCGAAGGTGCAAGTAATTTATTACGAAACTCTCAGGCAAAAGGATAATACTGTAACGCGTTCCTGAATTGGTGATTTATAAACAGGGTAGCGATTGCTATCCTGTTTTTATAATTTTAAGGGGGTATTTCAATGTCAAGTGATTTAAAACAAACACCTTTATATCAAAATTATGTTGATAGAGGTGCAAAAATTGTGGAATTCGGAGGATGGGCGATGCCTGTTCAATTTTCAAGTATTAAAGAGGAGCATAATGCTGTTCGATACGAAATTGGCCTGTTTGATGTTAGTCATATGGGTGAAATTGAAGTAACAGGTAAAGATGCTAGTCAGTTTGTGCAATATTTATTATCAAATGATACTGATAATTTAACTACTTCAAAAGCATTATATACTGCTTTATGTAATGAAGAAGGCGGTATTATTGATGATTTAGTAATATATAAATTAGCTGACGACAATTATTTATTAGTTGTTAATGCTGCTAATACTGAAAAAGATTTTAATTGGATTTTAAAACACAAAGAGAAATTTGATGTTGAAGTACAAAATGTATCAAACCAATATGGTCAATTAGCAATACAAGGACCAAAAGCTAGAGATTTAATTAATCAATTAGTTGATGAAGATGTAACTGAAATGAAAATGTTTGAATTTAAACAGGGTGTCAAATTATTTGGAGCAAACGTCATTTTATCTCAGTCAGGTTACACAGGTGAAGATGGGTTTGAAATTTATTGTAATATCGATGATACTGAAAAAATTTGGGATGGTTTATTAGAGTATAATGTTATGCCATGTGGGTTAGGCGCTCGTGATACATTAAGATTAGAGGCTGGATTGCCATTACATGGACAAGATTTAACTGAATCAATTACACCATATGAAGGTGGTATCGCTTTTGCAAGTAAACCATTAATTGATGCTGATTTTATTGGTAAATCTGTATTAAAAGATCAAAAAGAAAATGGTGCACCAAGAAGAACAGTGGGATTAGAATTACTTGAAAAAGGAATTGCAAGAACTGGTTATGAAGTTATGGATTTAGATGGAAATATTATTGGAGAAGTAACTTCAGGAACTCAGTCTCCATCATCAGGAAAATCAATTGCACTTGCAATGATAAAAAGAGATGAGTTTGAAATGGGTAGAGAGTTGCTTGTTCAAGTTCGTAAGCGTCAATTAAAAGCGAAAATTGTTAAGAAAAATCAAATTGATAAATAATTAAAAAGGGGTGTGCATTGTGAGTCATCGTTATATACCTTTAACTGAAAAAGACAAGCAAGAAATGTTACAAACAATTGGTGCAAAATCTATAGGAGAATTATTCGGTGATGTACCAAGTGACATTTTATTAAATAGAGATTTAAATATTGCTGAAGGCGAAGCGGAAACAACGTTACTTAGAAGATTAAATCGCATTGCAAGCAAGAATATCACTAAAGAAACGCATACATCATTTTTGGGTGCTGGTGTTTATGATCATTACGCGCCATCAGTTGTGGATGCTATGATTTCAAGATCAGAATTTTACACAGCATATACGCCATATCAACCGGAAATTTCTCAAGGTGAATTACAAGCCATTTTTGAGTTCCAAACTTTAATTTGTGAATTAACAGATATGGATGTAGCAAATTCTTCTATGTATGATGGGATGACTAGCTTTGCTGAAGCATGTATCTTAGCATTTAGTCAAACAAAGAAAAATAAAATTGTAGTCTCAAAAGGTTTACATTATCAAGCATTACAAGTACTTCATACTTATGCTAAGACGCGTAAGGAATTCGAAGTAGTGGAAATCGATTTAGATGGCACTGTTACAGATTTGAAAAAATTAGAAACAGCAGTGGATGATGAAACAGCAGCTGTTGCAGTACAATATCCAAACTTTTACGGTTCAATTGAAGATCTTGAAAAGATTCATAGCTTTATTGAAGATAAAAAAGCATTATTTATCGTATATGCAAATCCATTAGCATTGGGATTACTTACACCTCCAGGTTCATTTGGTGCAGATATTGTTGTAGGTGATACTCAGCCATTCGGAATTCCTGCTCAATTCGGTGGGCCACATTGTGGATATTTTGCAACGACGAAAAAGTTAATGCGTAAAGTGCCAGGTAGATTAGTCGGTCAAACACAAGATGATGAAGGTAATCGTGGCTTTGTATTAACATTACAAGCACGTGAACAACATATTCGACGCGATAAAGCGACATCTAATATTTGTTCTAACCAAGCATTAAATGCTTTAGCGTCATCAATTGCAATGTCAGCACTTGGTAAACAAGGTATCTATGATATTGCAGTTCAAAATATAGAACATGCTAACTATGCTAAACAACAATTTATTAAAAAAGGTTTTGAAGTATTAGATGGTACATCTTTCAATGAGTTTATAGTCAAATTTGACAAACCAATTCAACAAGTTAACGAGGAATTAGTGAAGTACAATATTATCGGTGGTTTTGATTTAGGTGTTGTTTCAGACGACTTTAAAAATCACATGTTAATAGCTGTAACTGAATTAAGAACAAAAGATGAAATCGATACATTTGTAGAAAAGGCTGGTGAGTTAAATGACTAGTAAATCAAGTCCATTAATTTTTGAAAGATCTCGTGAAGGCAGATATGCATATTCATTACCAAAAAGTGATATTAAAACAAATTCTGTTGAGTCATTGTTAGATGATAAATTTATTCGTAAAAACAAAGCGGAGTTTCCTGAAGTTGCTGAACTAGACTTAGTACGTCATTATACTGAACTTTCAAATAAAAATTTTGGTGTAGACAACGGATTTTATCCATTGGGTTCATGTACGATGAAGTATAACCCTAAAATTAATGAAAAGGTTGCTAGAATACCAGGATTTAGTGAATCACATCCATTACAAGATGAAGATCAAGTTCAAGGTTCATTAGAAATTATTTATAGTTTGCAAGAAGAATTAAAAGAAATTACTGGTATGGATGAGGTGACATTACAACCAGCTGCTGGCGCACATGGTGAATGGACTGCATTGATGATATTTAAAGCTTACCATGAGAATAATGGTGAAGGTCATCGTGATGAAGTCATTGTGCCAGATTCTGCGCATGGTACGAATCCAGCCTCAGCTTCATTTGCAGGATTTAAATCAGTTACTGTAAAATCAAACGAACGTGGCGAAGTTGATATTGATGACTTGAAACGTGTTGTAAATGAAAATACAGCAGCTATTATGTTAACTAATCCAAACACTTTAGGTATTTTCGAAAAAAATATTATGGAAATCCGTGAAATCGTCCATAATGCTGGTGGTCTATTATATTATGATGGTGCGAATTTAAACGCTATTATGGACAAAGTTCGCCCAGGAGATATGGGATTTGATGCTGTTCATTTAAACTTGCATAAAACATTTACTGGTCCACATGGTGGTGGCGGTCCTGGTTCAGGTCCAGTCGGTGTAGTAAAAGAACTAGCAAGTTACTTACCAAAGCCAATGGTTATTAAAGATGGCGACAAATTTAAATATGATAATGACATTAAAAATTCTATCGGACGTGTAAAACCATTTTATGGTAACTTTGGTATTTACTTAAGAGCTTATACGTATATTCGAACTATGGGAGCAACTGGACTTAAAGAGGTTTCTGAAGCAGCGGTTCTTAATGCGAATTATATTAAAGCACGTTTATCTGAACACTTTGAAATACCTTATAAACAATATTGTAAACACGAGTTTGTGTTAAGTGGTGTGCGTCAAAAAGAATTTGGTGTACGTACTTTAGACATGGCTAAGCGATTATTAGATTTCGGTGTACATCCACCAACAATATACTTCCCATTAAATGTTGAAGAAGGTATGATGATTGAACCGACTGAGACAGAGTCTAAAGAAACACTTGATTATTTTATCGATACATTAATTAGTATTGCTGAAGAAGCTAAAAATGATCCTGATAAAGTGCTAGAAGCACCACATACAACTGTGATTGATCGATTAGACGAAGCTACAGCTGCTCGTAAACCAATATTAAAGTTTGAAAATCTTAAACAGGAAAAATAAAGTATTAAACACATATTCCGAGAATTATTATTCTAACTTTGTATGAAGATTTAAGGATAATGGTTTCAAAATCAATTGAAAAAGACAATTTCTATTTAAACAAGAAAACTAAACCGAAGTAATAACTCTTAGGGTTTAGTATTATTCTTTCATAGAAATTGTCTTTTCATTTTTTAGATTGCGGTAATTGAATCGTATTGAAAATGAGCTGAAGTTTCTTTAATATGCTGAAACTAAGTTTAATGATCAGTGAAGCTAGAGAAATATAGTAACAGACTTTGTTAAAAAATTAAAATCTGAGTATTGTTATTGATGATCAATTAACACTCAGATTTTATTAAATCGTATATTAAATTTACAAAAACTATTTTTTAGACTTTATTTTTCCAGTCCATTTTTTATAGCCGCCTTTTAACATATAGATATCTGTATATCCATTCTTTTTCAAAATACGAGCGGCTCTATAGCTAGCAATCCCATTGGCATCACATAAGTATACCGGTTGATCTTTTCTTAATCCTTGGAATCGTTGCCTGAACATTGTCATAGGAATATTGCGAGACCCATTAATGTGACCGTAGTCATAGTCAACTTTCTCTCTAACATCGATGACTTGAGCTTTTCTAATCCCATTATGGAATTCATTTTGATCTAATTCTTTAACAGCTCGCTTGTTAAGAATTTGTTGAACAATCATATAAGCAATAATTGCTATAACTAAAATTATTGCGATGTACAAACTAGCACTCATCTTGCATCCTCCCTAATTAAACGATAATATAATTATAAGACTGTTAGGTCAAATTATCAAAATATTTCACTAAAGAATTACAATTATTATTCATTTAGTTAAATTGATTAATTAGCGAATCAAATATTATACATTTTGCTGATAGGAGTTCTTGAATATGACTGAAACTTGGAATTTTATTAATACAGGAAGTAAAGACCCATATTATAATATGGCAATGGATGAAGCGTTATTAAATTTTGTCTCTAGAGGTGAAATTGATCCAGTTATACGTTTTTACACATGGAATCCTGCAACATTATCAATAGGGTATTTCCAAAGGCTACAAAAAGAAATTGATATTGATAAGGTTAAAGAGAAAGGTTTTGGTCTCGTAAGGCGTCAAACTGGTGGCCGTGGGGTGCTACATGATAAAGAGTTAACTTACAGTGTGATTGTGCCTGAATCGCATCCGAATATGCCTTCTACAGTTACAGAAGCGTACAGAGTGATTTCACAAGGATTATTAGAAGGATTTAAAAACTTAGGATTTGATACTTATTTTGCGGTACCTAAAACGCCTGAAGAGCGTCAAAAATTAAAACAACCTCGAAGTTCAGTGTGTTTTGATGCACCAAGTTGGTATGAGCTAGTTGTTGAAGGCCGTAAGATTGCTGGGAGTGCTCAAACGAGACAAAAGGGCGTAATCCTCCAACACGGTTCGATTTTACAAGATATTGATATTGATGAACTGTTTGATATGTTTATTTATAAAAATGAAAGATTAAAATTAAAAATGAAAGAGGCATTCGTTGAAAAAGCAGTTGCCATCAATGATATTTCAGATGAACACATTACTATTAGTCAAATGGAAGAAGCTTTCGAGAAAGGTTTTAAGAAAGGTTTAAATATAGAATTAAAGCCACTTGAATTAACAGAAGCTCAATTGGCAGAAGTGGAAGAATTAACTGAAAAATATCGTTCAGATGAATGGATGTTTAGAAAGTAGTTTTTAGAATAAAAAATGGAAGCACGTAGACTATTTTACCTACAAGTGCTTCCGTTTTTTTATCTATTTTCTTCTTTGATTTCTTTTATACTTACGCATTGCTTTGCGATATTTGCGTTGGTCTTCAGTTAAGATGAAGAAATAATAAATCAGATAAATAATACCAGCTATTACAGCAAAGCTGATTAACATTCTGACGATTGAAAAAATAAAGGCATCTAGATTCATTACTAATCCAATCGCAGCAATAATAAGTACAAGATAAAATATTATATTACGCATTAAAAGACTCCTATCATGATTTTGCATTTAAGTTTAATTTTGACAACGCTTGTTGTCCTTTTGTAAGTTGTTTTTTATCTTTATTTTGATAGCCATTTTTAATATCATCAAATGCATGATTCAAATCAGAGTTTAATTTATCGATATTTTTAGACGTTTTTTTATCATCATCACTAAGTGATAAACCATCGATAGCATCTTTGTATGAAGTGTGAGCACTTTGAATATCATTAGAAATTTGATTTAATTTCGATTGAACATTCTTATCGCCTTTGTTTTTACTTACATCTTTCTCAATATCGTTATAGGATTTCAAAGCTTTAGCAACTTTGTCGTAGTATGTTGATGTAACATTCATCAATTTAATTTTCGTATTATTAGATGCAGTTTTTTTACTGTTTTCTTTATCCTTTTCAAGCCCTTTAATTTTAGATTTAGAATCACTAATTTGTTGATTAAGTTCTTGAATATCTAGTTTGAGTTGATGATTATCTTCTCTTAAATCTGTTGTTTTTTCTTCTAATGGTGCTAAATTTTGTGATCCACATCCAGCTAACAATAATGTTGCGCCAACAATTGAAACCAATTTTTTCATTACTATCTCCCTAAAATCAATATCTATTATTTTTTATCCTTATTATGATATTATTTTAATGTATAAAGTTGAAATGCACAAACGTTTCACTAGGAGGTAATAAGATGAGCAGAATAACACAAGTGCATCGTATTTTAGAACAAAAACATTTAGATGCGATTATCATTCTTTCGGATTACAATAGAAGATATTTATCAGGTTTTACTGGTACCAGTGGAGCACTTATCATATCTAAAGATAAACAATATTTGATAACAGACTTTAGATATATTGATCAAGCAACTAAGCAGGCGCCAAATTATGAAATTATTAATCGTAAATCTACTATTATTGGTGAGATTAAAGAATTGCTACACCAAGAAAATTTTGAAAATGTAGGTTTTGAGGGGCATCATGTAAGTTATGATACATACCTTGAATTAAATAAAAGCCGTATATCATTAATAAGCATTTCTAATACTGTAGATAAAATTAGAGACGTCAAAGATGCTGACGAAATTGCTTTAATTCAAAAAGCAGCTAATATTGTTGATGAAACATATGAATATATTTTAACTGTTGTAAAAGCAGGCATGACTGAAAAAGAATTAAAGGCAATATTAGAAAGCAAAATGCTAGAATTAGGAGCAGATGGACCATCATTCGATACGATTGTAGCATCTGGTCATAGAGGTGCATTACCACATGGTGTTGCAAGTGATAAAATTATTGAAAAAGGCGACATGATTACATTAGATTTTGGCGCGTATTATAACGGCTATTGTTCAGATATTACTAGAACATTTGCTATTGGAGAACCAGATCCTAAACTGAAAGAAATATATCAAATAGTACTTGAATCTCAAATGAAAGCAATTAATGAGATTAGACCTGGCATGACTGGTGCAGAAGCTGATGCCATTTCAAGAAACTATTTAGAGTCAAAAGGGTATGGAAAAGAATTTGGACATTCACTAGGACATGGTATTGGTTTAGAAATCCATGAAGGGCCAATGCTGGCTCGTACGATACAAGATAAACTTCAAGTTAACAACTGTGTTACAGTAGAACCTGGTGTTTATATAGAAGGTTTGGGCGGTATAAGAATAGAAGATGATATTTTAATTACAGAAAATGGTTGTCAAGTCTTTACTAAATGCACAAAAGACCTTATAGTTTTAACATAAGCGTGTAAAATGAGGAGGAAACTGAATGATTTCGGTTAATGATTTTAAAACAGGTTTAACAATTTCTGTTGATAACGCTATTTGGAAAGTTATAGACTTCCAACATGTAAAGCCTGGTAAAGGTTCAGCATTCGTTCGTTCAAAATTACGTAATTTAAGAACTGGTGCAATTCAAGAGAAAACGTTTAGAGCTGGTGAAAAAGTTGAACCAGCAATGATTGAAAATCGTCGCATGCAATATTTATATGCTGACGGAGATAATCATGTATTTATGGATAATGAAAGCTTTGAACAAACAGAACTTTCAAGTGATTACTTAAAAGAAGAATTGAATTACTTAAAAGAAGGTATGGAAGTACAAATTCAAACATACGAAGGTGAAACTATCGGTGTTGAATTACCTAAAACTGTTGAATTAACAGTAACTGAAACAGAACCTGGTATTAAAGGTGATACTGCAACTGGTGCTACTAAATCGGCAACTGTTGAAACTGGTTATACATTAAATGTACCTTTATTTGTAAACGAAGGTGACGTTTTAATTATCAACACTGGTGATGGAAGCTACATTTCAAGAGGATAATCTCTAATTTGTTAACAAATAGCTTGTATTCACTATACTGATTTAACGTAAGATATTCTAAATAAGTCTCATAAAGCTATTGCCTAAAATGATTATAGGTTATATGCTGATATGAGGCTTTTTATTTTTAAAATAATTTTTAAAATATAAAACGAATCGTCTAATTGGTAGTGAAAAAACATAGACATAAGTAAAGGTATATATCTACATATCATATTGTTGAGGATAAAACATAATAGCTAATAAAAATAACATTGATATGTTTAACTGAATGCATAAAATTTTTAATCAAGAGTTAAGATGAGTCAATGTTAAGTAATAAATACACAAGTGTTTTTAATTTAAAATGTGGTTTTATTATAACTTTGGGATAGACTTATAATGTCGCCAGCAATATGAACATGCTTGAATTGAAGAGTTGTCTCAAGTAAAATAGACGGGTAGATGAAAACAAACTGAAGGAGTCAGTAATAATGAACTTTAAAGAAATCAAAGAATTAATTGAAATTCTGGATAAATCAACTTTAACGGAAATCAATATTGAAGATACTAAAGGCAAAGTGACGCTTAAGAAAGAAAAAGAAACTGAGATTATCACGCCACAAATCTCACAAATGCCAGTTGAAGCTGCGGCAATGCCTATGCCTCAAGCACAATCAACTGATAGCAATAAAACTGAAGCTCCAAAGCCAACTTCAGATAATCACAAAACAATTAATGCACCTATGGTAGGTACATTTTACAAATCGCCATCTCCAGACGAAGAAGCATATGTGCAAGTTGGGGACACTGTTTCAAATGAAACAACAGTGTGTATTTTAGAGGCAATGAAACTATTTAATGAAATTCAAGCAGAAATTTCAGGTGAAATTGTTGAAATCTTAGTAGAAGACGGACAAATGGTAGAGTATGGCCAACCGTTATTTAAGGTGAAATAATGAAAAAGGTTTTAATTGCAAACCGCGGTGAAATCGCAGTTAGGATTATTCGCGCTTGTCGTGATTTAGGCATCCAAACTGTTGCAATCTATTCTGAAGGGGATAAAGATGCGCTACATACTCAAATTGCTGATGAAGCATATTGCGTAGGTCCCACTTTGTCTAAAGATTCATATTTAAATATTCCGAACATCTTATCTATTGCAACTTCTACAGGTTGTGATGGCGTTCATCCGGGTTATGGCTTTTTAGCTGAAAATGCTGATTTTGCAGAATTATGCGAAGCATGCCAATTGAAGTTCATTGGACCAAGTTATCAATCTATCCAAAAAATGGGTATCAAAGATGTTGCTAAGGCAGAAATGATCAAAGCCAATGTTCCAGTTGTTCCTGGTAGTGACGGTTTAATGAAAGACGTCTCAGAAGCTAAGAAAATCGCTAAGAAAATTGGCTATCCGGTCATCATTAAAGCTACTGCTGGTGGTGGCGGAAAAGGTATCCGTGTTGCTCGTGATGAAAAAGAACTTGAAACTGGCTTCCGAATGACAGAACAAGAAGCTCAAACTGCATTTGGTAATGGTGGACTTTATATGGAGAAATTCATCGAAAACTTCCGCCATATTGAAATCCAAATTGTTGGGGACAGCTATGGTAATGTAATTCATTTAGGAGAACGTGATTGTACAATTCAAAGACGTATGCAGAAATTAGTGGAAGAAGCACCTTCCCCAATTTTAGATGATGAAACACGTCGTGAAATGGGAAATGCCGCAGTTCGTGCAGCGAAAGCTGTAAATTATGAAAATGCGGGAACAATTGAGTTTATATATGATTTAAATGATAATAAATTTTATTTTATGGAAATGAATACACGTATTCAAGTAGAACATCCTGTAACTGAAATGGTAACAGGAATTGATTTAGTTAAATTACAATTACAGGTTGCTATGGGTGACGTGTTACCGTATAAACAAGAAGATATTAAATTAACAGGACACGCAATTGAATTTAGAATTAATGCTGAAAATCCTTACAAGAACTTTATGCCATCACCAGGTAAAATTGAGCAATATCTTGCACCAGGTGGATATGGTGTTCGAATAGAGTCAGCATGTTATACTAATTATACGATACCGCCATATTATGATTCGATGGTAGCGAAATTAATCATACATGAACCGACACGAGATGAAGCGATTATGGCTGGCATTCGTGCATTAAGTGAATTTGTGGTTCTTGGTATTGATACAACTATTCCATTCCATATTAAATTATTGAATAACGATATATTTAGAAGCGGTAAATTTAATACAAACTTTTTAGAGCAAAATAGCATTATGAATGATGAAGGTTAATAGGAGGTCAATCCATGGTCAAAGTAACTGATTATTCAAATTCAAAATTAGGTAAAGTAGAAATAGCGCCAGAAGTGCTATCTGTTATTGCAAGTATAGCTACTTCGGAAGTCGAAGGCATCACTGGCCATTTTGCTGAATTAAAAGAAACAAATTTAGAAAAAGTTAGTCGTAAAAATTTAAGCCGTGATTTAAAAATCGAGAGTAAAGAAGATGGCATATATATAGATGTATATTGTGCATTAAAACATGGTGTTAATATTTCAAAAACTGCAAACAAAATTCAAACGTCAATTTTTAATTCAATTTCTAATATGACAGCGATAGAACCTAAGCAAATTAATATTCACATTACACAAATCGTTATTGAAAAGTAATGTCATACCTAATTCAGTAATTAAATAAAGAAAAATACAAACGTTTGAAGGAGTTAAAAATGAGTCGTAAAGAATCCCGAGTGCAAGCTTTTCAAACTTTATTTCAATTAGAAATGAAGGACAGTGATTTAACGATAAATGAAGCGATAAGCTTTATTAAAGACGATAATCCAGATTTAGACTTCGAATTTATTCATTGGCTAGTTTCTGGCGTTAAAGATCACGAACCTGTATTAGACGAGACAATTAGTCCTTATTTAAAAGATTGGACTATTGCACGTTTATTAAAAACGGATCGTATTATTTTAAGAATGGCAACATATGAAATATTACACAGTGATACACCTGCTAAAGTCGTAATGAATGAAGCAGTTGAATTAACAAAACAATTTAGTGATGATGATCATTATAAATTTATAAATGGTGTATTGAGTAATATAAAAAAATAAAATTGAGTGATGTTATATGTCAGATTATTTAAGTGTTTCAGCTTTAACGAAATATATTAAATATAAATTTGATCAAGATCCACATCTCCAATCTGTATTGATTAAAGGTGAGCTTTCAAATTTCAAAAAGCATTCAAGTGGTCATTTATACTTTAATGTGAAAGATAAAGAAAGCGTTATAAGTGCCATGATGTTCAAAGGTAGTGCTTCTAAATTAAATTTCGAACCTAAAGAAGGAGATGAAGTCTTATTAGAAGCACGTGTTTCTGTTTTTGAACGTCGTGGAAACTATCAAATTTATGTAAATAAAATGCAATTAGATGGTATAGGGAACTTATATCAAAAATTAGAAGCATTAAAGAAAAAATTAACTGAAGAAGGTTGTTTTGATAAAGCGAATAAGAAATCAATACCTAAGTTTCCTAAAAAAATTGCAGTTTTAACAGCGAGTACAGGTGCCGCAATTCGAGATATCCATTCAACGATAAATAGTCGTTTTCCATTAGCTGAACAAATACAAATTAGTACTTTGGTTCAAGGTGAAAAAGCAAAGGACGACATTATTGAAAAAATTGAATATGCAGATAGTTTAGGTGTAGATACCATTATTGTAGGTCGAGGCGGTGGATCCATAGAAGATTTATGGAATTTTAACGAAGAAGCTGTCGTCCGTGCAATATATAATTGTAAGACACCGATTATATCAGCAGTAGGTCATGAAACAGACTTTACATTAAGTGATTTTGCTGCAGACATCAGAGCTGCGACTCCAACTCAAGCTGCTGTTATTGCAACACCAGACCAATATGAATTGCTGCAACAAATACAGCAATATCAGTTTACATTGACTCGTTTCATCAAGAAACATTTAGAACAACAACGTAAACATGTTGAACATTTGTCATCGTATTACAAGTTTAAACAACCAACTTTATTGTATGATCAACAGATACAACGTCGAGATGATTTAGAAAAGAGACTGAAACAACAAATTCAGGCAACTTTTGAACAACAGAGACATCGATTAATGCTGTTGCAACAACGTTATAATTTAAAAGCATTACTAAGTAGTGTTAATCAAGAACAACAAAATAATCTTCAATTGACAAACCAACTTGTTAAATTATTGAATTCTAAGATATTAAGTTATAAAAATGATTTGAAAAATAAAGTAGAAAACTTAAACAATTTAAGTCCAACTAATACAATGTTGCGTGGATATGCAATTGTTAATAAAAAAGACGAAGTCATTACGAGTACTAAAGATTTAACAGAAAATGATCAATTGACGTTAACAATGAAAGATGGCTTAGTAGATGCAAAAGTTACGAAAGTAAGGTGTAATAATGACTAAAGAAACGCAAAGTTTTGAAGAAATGATGCAAGAATTAGAGCAAATTGTTCAAAAATTAGATAATGAAACAGTATCTTTAGAGGAATCATTAGATTTATATCAACGTGGTATGAAACTATCAGCAGCTTGTGACACAACTTTAAAAAATGCCGAAAAAAAGGTGAATGACTTAATAAAAGAAGAAGCTGAGGATGTAAAAAATGACGAATCTACCGATGAATAAATTAATAGATGAAGTCAATAATGAATTATCGGTTGCGATAAATAAATCAGTAATGGATACTCAGCTAGAAGAAAGTATGTTGTATTCATTAAATGCTGGAGGTAAACGCATCCGACCAGTTCTGTTATTACTCACTTTAGATTCACTAAATACCGAGTATGAGTTAGGTATGAAGAGCGCAATTGCACTAGAAATGATTCATACATATTCACTTATTCATGATGACCTACCAGCGATGGATAATGATGATTATCGACGAGGAAAATTAACAAATCATAAAGTATATGGTGAGTGGACTGCGATATTAGCAGGTGATGCTTTATTAACTAAAGCATTTGAACTTATTTCAAGTGATGATAGATTAACTGATGAAGTAAAAATAAAAGTTCTACAACGGCTGTCAATAGCAAGTGGTCATGTTGGAATGGTCGGCGGTCAAATGTTAGATATGCAAAGCGAAGGCCAACCAATTGATCTTGAAACTTTGGAAATGATACACAAAACAAAAACAGGAGCATTATTAACTTTTGCGGTTATGAGTGCAGCAGATATCGCTAATGTCGATGATGCAACTAAAGAACATTTAGAAAGTTATAGTTATCATTTAGGTATGATGTTCCAGATTAAAGATGATTTATTAGACTGCTATGGTGATGAAGCAAAGTTAGGTAAAAAAGTGGGCAGCGATCTTGAAAATAATAAAAGTACGTACGTGAGTTTATTAGGGAAAGATGGCGCAGAAGATAAATTGACTTATCATAGAGACGCAGCAGTGGATGAACTAACGCAAATTGATGAACAATTCAATACAAAACACTTATTAGAAATCGTTGATTTATTTTATAGCAGGGATCACTAAAAGCAAATATATCGATTAGCAACAATTGTAAAGTTTGAAATGTCTCAAAAGGCATATTCAACTGACGTTGTTTGTTAATCGATTTTTCTCATGTTGAAACTTAAAATTATGTTGAAGACTTTCATTTAAAAAATAGAATTTTCAATTTCTATACGACAATATTCGTATCTGTGATATCAATGTGATTTTAATTA
This sequence comes from Staphylococcus sp. MZ3, assembly GCF_018622755.1. Classification (NCBI taxonomy): domain Bacteria; kingdom Bacillati; phylum Bacillota; class Bacilli; order Caryophanales; family Staphylococcaceae; genus Staphylococcus; species Staphylococcus sp. MZ3. Next base: position 1,592,974 of record NZ_CP076026.1, on the reverse strand, counting down.
AATATGTTCAAACAATTGACGCTTATTAAATCTAATAATTAGCAAGTTTATTACACATATATTCATTTTTATACATATTTTAAGCAATTGTTATGCGTAATATGAAAAATATTTATAAATAGATAACCAAGATAGATAAACCATGTTTACCCTTTTTACGTAAAGGTGTTTAGTAGTCGTAAATCAGTGCATGTGTTAAAATAAATGTATAAATATTCGTAATCAGAGGTGTTTACTGTGCCCAAAAAATCGGTTAGGCATATAAAAATTAGAGAAATTATTTCAAATGAACAGATAGAGACACAAGATGAATTAGTTAAACGATTAAACGATTATGATTTAAATGTCACTCAAGCAACTGTTTCTCGTGATATTAAAGAACTACAACTTATTAAAGTACCTATACCTTCAGGTCAATATGTTTATAGTTTACCAAATGATAGAAAATTCCATCCTTTAGAAAAATTGGGACGTTATTTAATGGATTCCTTTGTTAATATAGATGGTACTGATAATTTACTTGTTCTAAAAACATTACCTGGTAATGCACAATCTATTGGAGCTATATTAGACCAAATCAATTGGGAAGAAGTACTAGGCACAATTTGTGGTGATGATACTTGTTTAATTATTTGTCGAAGCAAAGAGGCAAGTGATGAAATCAAGTCAAGAATTTTCAATTTGTTATAAGGATGCGATGAGTTTATGTTACAAACCTTATCAATCAAGCAATTTGCTATTATTGAAGAGTTAGAAATTCAATTTTCTGATGGTTTAACTGTTTTAAGTGGTGAAACGGGTTCAGGTAAGTCAATTATTATAGATGCAATTGGACAATTAATTGGAATGAGAGCTTCATCTGATTTTGTAAGACATGGTGAAAAAAAGGCTGTCATCGAAGGTATATTTGATATTGACGAGAGTAAAGATGCTATACATATATTGAAAAATATGGATATTGATGTAGATGAAGATTTTTTATTAGTTAAACGGGAAATTTTCAGCTCTGGTAAAAGTCTTTGTAAAATTAATAATCAAACAGTTACTTTACAAGATTTACGAAAAGTTATGCAAGAATTATTAGATATTCATGGCCAACATGAAACGCAGTCTTTGTTGAAACAAAAATACCATTTAACATTATTGGATAATTACGCAGAATCACGTTATCAAGATTTGTTGGATAAATATCATCAAACTTTTCAAAATTATAAAGCCAAAAAGCAAGAGTTAGAAGATTTAGAATCAGCAGACCAAGCATTGCTGCAGCGTTTAGATTTAATGAAATTCCAATTAGAAGAATTGTCTGAAGCACATCTAAAAGAAGGCGAAATAGAGCAACTTGAAATAGATATTAAACGCATTCAAAACTCTGAAAAATTAAGCTTAGCGCTTAATAACGCACATATGACATTAACGGATGAAAATGCTATCACTGATCGTTTGTATGAACTAAGCAACCATTTGTTAACAATAAACGATATAGTTCCAAACAAATATGACAAATTAAAAGAAGATATTGATCAATTTTACTACATTTTAGAAGATGCAAAACATGAGTTATATGATGAAATGGCTAATACAGAATTCGACGAACAAGTGTTAAACGAGTATGAATCTCGTATGAATTTGCTGAATAATTTAAAACGTAAATATGGAAAAGATATTTCAGAATTAATCGCATATCAAGAAAAGCTTAATAATGAAATCAATAAAATTGAAAACTATGAACAAAGTACATCGCAGTTACGAGAAGAAATAAATGCATTGTATAATCAAGTTATAGAGGTTGGACAAGCGTTATCAAAGCAGCGTCGTATAGTCGCTAGGGAGTTAAGAGACCACATTGTATCGGAAATTCAAAACTTACAAATGAAAGACGCAAATCTTGAGATTTCATTTAAAAAATTAGAAGAACCGAATATTGATGGAATCGAATTTGTAGAATTTTTAATCAGTCCAAATAAAGGGGAACCATTAAAAAGTTTAAATAAAATTGCGTCAGGTGGAGAACTTTCTAGAATTATGTTAGCGTTAAAAAGTATTTTTGTTAAATCGAGAGGTCAAACTGCAATTTTATTCGATGAGGTTGACTCAGGTGTATCTGGACAAGCTGCACAAAAAATGGCAGAGAAAATGCGAGATATAGCTGAATATATACAAGTTATTTGTATCTCTCACTTACCACAAGTTGCATCGATGAGCGACCATCATTTATTAATTTCGAAATCATCAAAAGATGATCGTACAACAACACAAGTTCAAGAGTTAATTAGCGATGATAAAGTAGATGAAATTGCACGAATGATTTCAGGTGCAAGTGTTACTGATTTAACTCGAGAAAATGCAAGAGAAATGATACAACACAATCAAAGACGTAGATAATTTCCAAAGTGTGTTGAATACTCATTTATGGATTTATTTATGTGCATTCAAACTAAATAGACAATCATGTAAAATAGGTAATTAATGGACATGAAAACTATGTATTAATAAATTTTCAATGGATATATATCATTAGTTAGGAGTAAGAACATGTCAGAGAAACAATATGATTTAGTCGTTCTCGGTGGAGGTACTGCAGGATATGTTGCTGCGATACGTGCGTCTCAATTAGGTAAAAAAGTGGCAATAGTAGAACGACAACTATTAGGAGGTACTTGTCTCCATAAAGGTTGTATTCCTACTAAATCGCTGCTTAAATCTGCTGAAGTATTTCAAACAGTAAAACAGGCAGCAATGTTTGGCGTTGATGTCAAAGATGCTAATGTTAATTTTGAAAATATGTTGGCACGAAAAGAAGACATTATTAATCAAATGTATCAAGGTGTAAAGCATTTAATGCAACACAATCACATTGACATTTATAATGGCACGGGACGTATTCTAGGTACATCTATATTTTCACCTCAAAGTGGCACAATTTCTGTCGAATATGAAGATGGTGAATCAGACTTATTACCAAACCAATTTGTATTAATTGCAACTGGTTCTTCGCCTGCAGAGTTGCCATTCTTATCATTTGATCATGATAAAATTTTATCTAGCGATGATATATTATCATTAAAGACGTTACCATCAAGAATTGGTATTATTGGTGGTGGTGTTATCGGAATGGAATTTGCATCATTGATGATAGATTTAGGTGTTGACGTAACAGTTATAGAAGCAGGTGAAAGAATTTTACCAACTGAAAGTAAACAAGCTTCACAACTATTAAAAAAATCATTGTCAGCACGTGGTGTTAAATTCTATGAGGGAATAAAACTTTCTGAAAATGATATAAATGTTAACGAAGATGGTGTTACGTTTGAAATTTCCTCAGACATAATTAAAGTAGATAAAGTGTTGCTATCGATTGGTAGAAAACCTAACACATCAGATATAGGTTTAAACAACACTAAAATAAAACTTTCAACATCAGGACATATTTTAACGAACGAATTTCAACAAACTGAAGATAAACATATTTATGCAGCTGGTGATTGTATTGGAAAATTACAATTGGCACATGTTGGATCAAAAGAAGGTGTTGTGGCTGTCGATCATATGTTTGAAGGGAACCCAATCCCAGTAAACTATAACATGATGCCTAAGTGTATTTATTCACAACCTGAAATTGCTTCTATCGGTTTAAACATTGAGCAGGCAAAGGCAGAGGGAATGAAAGTTAAAAGTTTTAAAGTACCATTTAAAGCAATTGGTAAAGCAGTGATTGATAGCCATGACGCAAACGAAGGGTATAGCGAAATGGTGATTGATCAATCAACTGAAGAAATTGTGGGTATTAATATGATTGGTCCACATGTAACAGAATTGATTAATGAGGCATCACTGTTACAGTTCATGAATGGCTCGGCATTAGAATTAGGACTAACAACACACGCACATCCTTCCATCTCTGAAGTGTTGATGGAATTAGGATTGAAAGCAGAAAGTAGAGCTATTCACGTATAAATAGGAGGATTTAACATGATTGATTATAAATCATTAGGCCTTAGCGAAGAAGACCTAAAAGTAATATATAAATGGATGGATTTAGGTAGAAAAATAGATGAAAGACTGTGGTTATTGAACCGTGCAGGTAAAATTCCATTTGTTGTAAGTGGTCAAGGACAAGAAGCAACTCAGATTGGGATGGCATACGCATTAGAAGAAGGTGATATTACAGCGCCTTATTATAGAGATCTAGCTTTCGTTACTTATATGGGTATCTCAGCGTATGATACGTTTTTATCAGCGTTTGGAAAGAAAGACGATGTTAACTCTGGTGGAAAACAAATGCCATCACACTTTAGTAGTAGAGCTAAGAATATTTTGTCTCAAAGTTCACCGGTAGCAACTCAAATACCCCATGCTGTTGGTGCTGCTTTAGCTTTAAAAATGGATGGTAAGAAGAAAATTGCAACAGCAACTGTTGGTGAAGGTAGCTCAAACCAAGGTGACTTCCATGAAGGTTTAAACTTCGCGGGTGTACACAAACTTCCTTTTGTATGTGTCATTATAAATAATAAATATGCAATTTCAGTACCTGATTCATTACAATACGCAGCTGAAAAATTATCGGATAGAGCACTTGGTTACGGTATACATGGTGAACAAGTAGATGGTAATGATCCATTAGCAATGTATAAAGCGATGAAAGAAGCAAGAGATCGAGCTATTTCTGGTCAAGGTTCAACTTTGATTGAAGCAGTAACAAGTCGTATGACAGCTCATTCATCAGATGATGACGACCAATATCGTACGAAAGAAGAGCGTGAAGCGCTTAAAAAAGCAGACTGCAATGAAAAGTTCAAAAAAGAGTTGCTTTCAGCTGGCATTATCGATGATGCTTGGTTGGCAGAAATAGAAGCGGAGCATAAAGACATCATCAATAAAGCGACAAAGGCTGCTGAAGACGCGCCATATCCAAGTGTCGAAGAAGCCTATGCATTTGTGTACGAAGAAGGGAGTCTTAACTAATGGCTAAATTATCTTATTTAGAGGCGATACGCCAGGCACAAGACTTAGCATTACAACAAAATAAAGATGTGTTTATTCTTGGTGAAGATGTTGGTAAAAAAGGTGGCGTATTTGGTACTACTCAAGGACTACAACAACAATATGGTGAAGACAGAGTTATCGATACGCCATTAGCTGAGTCAAATATTGTTGGAACTGCCATTGGTGCAGCTATGGTAGGTAAAAGACCAATTGCAGAAATTCAATTTGCAGATTTTATTTTACCTGCGACAAATCAAATTATTAGTGAAGCTGCGAAAATGCGTTATCGTTCAAATAATGATTGGCAATGCCCATTAACGATTCGTGCACCATTTGGTGGCGGTGTTCACGGAGGACTATATCATTCACAAAGTATTGAAAGTATATTTGCTTCATCACCAGGTTTAACAATTGTTATTCCTTCCACACCGTATGATGCTAAAGGGCTTTTATTATCATCTATCGAATCAAATGATCCAGTATTGTACTTTGAGCATAAAAAAGCTTATCGTTTCTTAAAGGAAGAAGTGCCAGAAGAATATTACACTGTACCTTTAGGAAAAGCAGATGTTAAACGTGAAGGTGAAGATTTAACAGTATTTTGTTATGGATTAATGGTCAATTATTGTTTACAAGCAGCGGATATTTTAGCTGCAGACGGTATCAACGTTGAAGTCGTTGATTTACGAACTGTTTATCCATTAGATAAAGAAACAATTATTGATCGTGCTAAACATACAGGTAAAGTTTTACTTGTAACTGAAGATAATTTAGAAGGTAGTATTATGTCAGAAGTGTCAGCGATTATTGCAGAGCATTGCTTGTTCGATTTAGATGCACCAATCATGCGTTTAGCTGCTCCAGATATACCATCTATGCCATTTTCTCCTGTATTAGAAAATGAAATTATGATGAATCCAGAAAAAATCTTAAATAAAATGCGTGAATTAGCAGAATTCTAGGGAGGGAAAGTCATGGAAATAACAATGCCTAAGTTAGGTGAGAGTGTTCATGAAGGTACCATTGAACAATGGTTAGTTTCTGTTGGTGATCATATTGATGAATATGAACCATTATGTGAAGTTATAACAGATAAAGTGACAGCTGAAGTCCCTTCCACGATATCAGGAACAATTACAGAAATTTTAGTTGAAGCGGGGCAGACAGTAGCTATTGATACAATTATCTGTAAAATTGAAACTGCTGATGAAAAGACAAATGAAACAACTGAAGAGATACAAGCAAAAGTGGATGAGCATACTCAGAAATCTACTAAAAAAGCTAGTGCAACAGTAGAACAGACATCTACTGCTAAACAAAATCAACCTCGTAATAATGGTCGCTTTTCACCTGTTGTATTTAAACTCGCTTCAGAGCATGACATTGATTTATCACAAGTTGTAGGTAGTGGATTTGAAGGTCGTGTAACTAAGAAGGATATAATGTCAGTTATTGAAAATGGTGGTACCACAGTTCAATCTGACAAACAAGTTCAAACAAAATCAACATCAGTAGATACATCAAGTAACCAATCATCTGAAGACAATAGTGAAAACAGCACAATACCAGTAAATGGTGTGCGTAAAGCAATTGCGCAAAATATGGTTAATAGTGTAACAGAGATTCCACATGCATGGATGATGATTGAAGTAGATGCTACAAATCTTGTGAATACGAGAAATCATTATAAAAACAGCTTTAAAAATAAAGAAGGATATAATCTAACTTTCTTTGCTTTCTTTGTAAAAGCTGTAGCAGATGCTTTAAAAGCATATCCTTTATTAAATAGTAGCTGGCAAGGAAATGAAATTGTCTTACATAAAGACATTAATATTTCAATTGCTGTTGCTGATGAAAATAAATTATACGTACCTGTGATTAAGCATGCAGACGAAAAGTCAATCAAAGGTATAGCTAGAGAAATTAATACTTTAGCAACGAAAGCGCGTAATAAGCAATTGACAGCTGAAGATATGCAGGGCGGTACATTTACGGTAAATAATACTGGTACATTTGGTTCAGTATCATCAATGGGTATTATAAATCATCCTCAAGCAGCGATTTTACAAGTAGAATCAATCGTTAAAAAGCCAGTAGTAATTAATGATATGATTGCAATTCGTAACATGGTTAATTTATGTATTTCAATTGATCATCGTATTTTAGATGGTTTACAAACAGGTAAATTTATGAATCATATTAAACAGCGTATCGAACAGTATACTTTAGAAAATACAAATATATATTAGTGATAACATAGATGCATCTATCGACAACTTGTTTTATCTTGTTTTTGTCGATGGATGTATTATTTTTTGGCAATAAAATATGTGCAATAAATTCAAAAAAAGATAAAGAACAATAATCAACATGGTTGAATGCATTTTTGCAGTAAAGTCAAAATAATACATCATACTTGAAACATATTAATGAAAACAGGTGAACAAATTAGTTACCATGATTTTAAGCACAATAATGTTTGGTATATTGTTAAAATTGTGTCTAAATATTGGTGTGATTCAGATTAGTTTATTGAACAATATGTTATTAATTAGTAGAATGAGGATAGTTTAAATATAAAGGGATAGGTGATTGAACTTATGGACATGAATTTCGATTTATACATGAACGGTGTTGTAGAACAAGCAAGGAATGAAATTGAATCTGCGGGATATGAGCAATTAACTACTGCAGAAGATGTTGACAAAGTTCTTAAACAAGATGGTACAACACTAGTTATGATCAATTCTGTATGTGGTTGTGCAGGTGGTATCGCAAGACCAGCAGCATCACATGCTTTACATTATGACGTATTACCTGATCGTCTAGTGACAGTATTTGCTGGACAAGATAAAGAAGCGACACAAAGAGCGCGTGAATACTTCGAAGGTTATGCGCCTTCAAGTCCGTCATTTGCATTAGTAAAAGATGGAAAGATTACAGAAATGATTGAAAGACATCAAATCGAAGGTCATGATGTGATGAACGTAATTAATCAATTACAAACATTATTCAATAAATATTGTGAAGAAAGATAAGAGGCGCTAACCCATGTTAAAGTTAAATCCTTACAAGATTGGATTTAGAACAATAAAAACAGCAGTGGGTATGACTTTAGGTGTAATTATTAGTAAGCTGTTAGGTTTAGATAATTATGCTTCAAGCGCCATATTAGTCGTATTATGTATTAAACATACAAAAGTACATTCGCTACAAGCGATTATTTCAAGATTAGTATCATGTTTTTTAGTATTGTTTTTAGGTTCAGCAATATTTAGTTTATTAGGTCAGAGTCCAATTGTACTCGGTATTATCGTATTGTTATTTATACCATTAACTGTCGTATTAAAAGTACAAGAAGGTGTCATTACGAGTTGCGTTATATTACTTCATGTTTTTAATGCAAAATCAATTGATGCACATTTAATTGTTAATGAAACATTATTACTGTTAATTGGACTAAGCATTGCATTTACAATGAATTTAATGATGCCAAGTTTAGACAAACAACTAGACGAATACAAATGTAAAATTGAGCAACAAATTGCTGATATTTTTAGTAAATATAGTTATATTTGTGAAAAATATGAAGATACCATTGCGATTGAATTTGAAGTGTTACTTTTAAATATTAAAAAGGCGAAGTCTATCGCGTTCCGAGATGTTAAAAATCATTTTGTTAGAAACGAAAATTCATACTATCATTATTTTGATATGCGAGAAGAGCAAGTGGAATTGTTAATGAGAATGAAACCGCTCATCGAAAGTATCTGTCATAAAGATCCGCTTTTAAATGATGTTGCGTCACTGCTGAAAGAAATTGGTCTAAATGTGAATAGTAATGACTATACAGCAATGCGTTTACACAATTTGTATGAGACGCGTTTGAAATTGGATGAACTGCCATTGCCAACAACACACAAAGCGCTTAACTCGAGAGCAAGTATTATTCAAATATTAAATGAATTAGAAGAATATTTACAAATCAAATCGCAATTTGGTTCATTGAAAATGCATAGTGAAGTAGCTTAAAAAATAATCCATCCGTATGACCCATGTTTGAAAGTAATCGTTGCAATACGATAACTTATTAATACATGCGTTTATAACGGATGGATTTTTAATTGTATGATTTTGTATAGGTAGTTGAGATATAGTTTATAAAATTGGAATGATACTCGTTAATAACAATGCTAATACAACTGATACAAGCATAACGATAATGATAATTCTTAAAACTTTATTTTGCATTTTGTGTGCCTCCAAATGAATAACCTTTGTATTAATAATTACGACATAAGATATAAAACTTTTAACTTGAGACGATATAACTAGCAATCATCATTAAGGAATATAATAAAAAACATGAGTAAGTTTGCTTATGTCATTTTCCTCATTATACGATATCTTTGAAAAATCAATCAATATATTTTTGACAAAGCTTAGTTTGAGTTACAATAAATATATATAATAAATTGAAAATAATATGACACAATTTACAAGCCTGATAAATCTGTGTAACGTCAATTACTGTAACATTTTATTTCATCAATTTTTACCGTTTGGCGTACATGAAAATTTTGATAAAAGGGGTTCCATTATGATTAATGAGCAAAGATTACTTAATACGTTTTTAGAACTTGTAAAAATCGATTCTGAGACAGGGAATGAATCAACAATCCAACCTATTTTAAAAGAAAAATTCATAGCATTAGGGTTAGATGTTAAAGAAGATGAAGCGGCTAAACATCCTAAATTAGGTGCCAATAATCTAGTGTGTACAATGAATAGTACTATCGAAGAAGGCGAAGTACCTAAATTATATTTGACGAGCCATATGGATACTGTTGTACCCGCAATTAATGTAAAGCCAATTGTAAAAGATGACGGCTACATATACTCTGATGGTACGACTATACTAGGTGCAGATGATAAAGCAGGATTAGCAGCGATGCTTGAAGTTTTGCAAGTGATAAAGGAACAACAAATCCCACATGGACAAATTCAATTTGTGATTACTGTTGGGGAAGAATCAGGTTTAATTGGTGCTAAAGAATTAAATTCAGAGTTGTTGGACGCGGACTTTGGTTATGCTATTGATGCAAGTGCTGATGTCGGTACTACGGTTGTAGGTGCACCGACGCAAATGTTAATTTCAGCTAAAATTTTTGGCAAAACGGCTCATGCAAGTACGCCAAAAGAGGGTGTTAGTGCTATTAATATTGCGGCGAAAGCAATTAGTCGAATGAAATTAGGACAAGTTGATGAAATAACTACTGCCAATATTGGTAAGTTTCATGGCGGTTCAGCTACGAATATTGTTGCAGATGAAGTCATTTTAGAAGCAGAGGCACGTTCTCACGATCCAGAAAGAATAAAAACACAAGTCAAACATATGACTGATGTGTTTGAAACTACTGCATCAGAATTAGGTGGGAAAGCAGTAGTTACAGTGGAGCAAAGTTATCCAGGATTTAAAATTAATGATAATGAAGCGGTAGTTAAAATTGCACAAGAAAGTGCTCGTAATTTAGGATTATCTGCAAATACAATTATTTCTGGTGGCGGTTCAGACGGCAGTATTATTAATACATTTGGTATTCCTTCAGTCATTTTAGGAGTGGGTTATGAAAAAATCCATACAACAAATGAGAGAATGCCGATTAAATCATTGAACTTGCTTGCAAGTCAAGTGTTAGAAATAATCAAAATAGTTGCGCGACAATCGAAATGATTTAGTGTAGTGTATGTCTATTTTGTGATACAATACTAATGAAAAATCAACAAGTGAGGTAAGTAATATGACACAACAAATTGGAGTTATTGGTTTAGCCGTTATGGGTAAAAACCTAGCTTGGAATATTGAATCACGCGGATATAGTGTATCTGTATTTAACCGCTCAAGTGAAAAAACTGATTTAATGGTTGAAGAATCAAAAGGGAAAAATATTCATCCAACGTACTCATTGGAAGAATTTGTTAATTCTTTAGAAAAACCACGTAAAATTTTATTAATGGTTCAAGCAGGTAAAGCTACGGATGCAACGATTGATAGTTTGTTACCTTTATTAGATGATGGAGATATTTTAATTGATGGTGGTAATACAAACTATCAAGATACTATCAGACGTAATAAAGCATTAGCACAAAGTGCAATCAACTTTATTGGTATGGGCGTTTCTGGTGGTGAAATTGGAGCGTTAACTGGTCCGTCATTAATGCCGGGTGGACAAGAAGAAGCTTATAACAAAGTTGCAGATATTCTTGATGCAATTGCTGCAAAGGCAAAAGACGGTGCTTCATGTGTTACTTATATTGGACCAAATGGTGCTGGACACTATGTGAAAATGGTACATAATGGTATTGAATATGCTGACATGCAATTAATTGCAGAAAGTTATGCTATGATGAAAGAATTATTAGGCATGTCTCATGAAGACATTGCTCAAACGTTCAAAGACTGGAATGCTGGTGAATTAGAAAGTTATTTAATTGAAATCACTGGTGATATTTTCATGAAATTAGATGAAAATAAAGAAGCATTAGTTGAAAAAATTCTTGATACTGCAGGTCAAAAAGGTACAGGAAAATGGACTTCAATTAACGCATTAGAATTAGGTATTCCATTAACAATCATTACTGAATCTGTATTTGCACGTTTTATCTCTTCAATCAAAGAAGAGCGCGTAAATGCTTCTAAAGAATTAAATGGTCCAAAAGCATCATTTGATGGTGACAAGAAAGACTTTTTAGAAAAAATTCGTAAAGCATTATATATGAGTAAAATTTGTTCTTATGCACAAGGTTTCGCGCAAATGCGTAAAGCAAGTGAAGATAATGAATGGAATTTAAAACTTGGTGATTTAGCTATGATTTGGAGAGAAGGTTGCATTATCCGTGCACAATTCTTACAAAAGATCAAAGATGCTTACGATAATAATCCAGGATTACAAAACTTATTGCTAGATCCTTACTTTAAAAACATCGTTACTGAATATCAAGATGCGTTACGTGATGTTGTCGCAACTGGTGTTCAAAATGGTGTACCAACACCTGGTTTCTCATCAAGTATTAATTACTATGATAGTTACCGTGCAGCTGATTTACCTGCAAACTTAATTCAAGCACAACGTGACTACTTCGGTGCTCATACGTACGAAAGAAAAGATAAAGAAGGCGTATTCCATACACAATGGATTGAAGAATAATATTGATTAAAGGATAGTTGAAAGATACTATCCTTTTTTATATCTTTTGATAAATATAAAAGAGAGTGTGATAGAGTAGCTACAACCTATAAAAAATTACACAAGCAATATCTATTACCTTAAAAGCATCCCGCCATATTTTTAAGCATTTTGTGAAGTAATAAAATATTTACTGTGTTATGATAGCATGTACTATAGAGAAATAGAGGTATTAACTTATGGAAAAGTTAAATCAAGTTATGTTATATGTTGATGATGTTGACAAAGCGAAAGCATTTTGGACAGAAACTTTAGAATTTGTTGTTGTAAGTGAAACACCGTTAGCTGAGGACTATGTTGCAGTTGAAGTATCACCTACGAAAGATGCTGAAACCTCATTGACGATTATGGCAAAAGAATTTATTGAAAAGTATAGCCCGGAAGTGAACCTAGGAACACCATCTTTAATGTTTAAAGAGAAAAACTTTGATGCATTATACTCAAAATTAAATGATTTAGGTTTAACTGGGCATGATATAGTAGAAATGAATGGTCAACGTGTATTTAATTTTCAAGATGGCCAAGGTAACTATTTTGCAGTTAGTGACTAAACAATCGATTTTAATATTTATACAAACCTATATATTGATTTTCGGATTGAATTTCAGTATGAAGGTTTTATTTTTATCGTTTTATGCAATCGTTTGCACAAATCTTTTGACTTTTTTAGAAAGTGTGACTAAACTGGTATTATACAGTGGTTGGAAGCGTTTTCCGATGCAGAAATTAACAGGAGGTGATTAAATGGTTACGATTAAAGATGTTGCACTAAAAGCCGGTGTTTCTCCTTCGACAGTTTCAAGAGTTATAAAAGGAAATCAACGTATTAGCGAAGCGACAATTTCAAAAGTGAAGAAAGTTATGGAAGAATTGAATTATTTTCCTAATACCGCTGCTAGAACTTTAATTACAAACCAAACATATAAAATTGGTTTAGTGTTAAAAGGGTCTGAGGAGCCTATTCGACTGAATCCATTCTACATCAATGTATTGCTAGGAATTTCTGAAACGTGTAACCAGCATGGCTATGGTACACAAACGACAGTCTCAAATAATATGAATGATTTAATGGATGAAGTTTATAAAATGATTAAACAACGAATGGTTGATGCGTTTATACTGCTTTATTCAAAAGAAAATGATCCAATTAAACAAATGTTAATTGATGAAAGCATGCCATTTATTGTGATTGGTAAGCCTACATCGGATATAGATCATCAATTTACACACATAGATAATGATAATATATTAGCTTCTGAAAATTTGACACGACATGTTATTGAACAAGGTGTAGATGAATTAATATTTATTACAGAAAAAGGCGATTTTGAAGTTTCGAAAGACAGGATTCAAGGATTTGAAACAGTTGCATCACAATTTAATCTGGATTATCAAATTATTGAGACTAGTAATGAAAGAGAAGTTATTTTTAATTACATGCAAAATCTACATACGCGTTTGAAGGACCCAAATATTAAACAGGCAATCATTTCGTTAGATGCTGTGTTACATTTAGCGATTTTAAGTGTCCTATATGAACTTAATATTGAAATTCCGAAAGATGTAATGACAGCAACGTTCAATGATTCTTATTTAACCGAAATTGCGTCACCACCTCAAACCAGTATTGACATCAAGCCTCGAATGTTAGGTCAACAGGCTGGTGCAGCAATTTTAAATATATTAAAAAATAAAGCACAGGATGTTATTGAACTCGTCATTATAGATACAGAATTAAAAATAAGAAAATCAACACAGCGATAGCAAAGGAGTTTTAAAATGAATAAGCAATGGTGGAAAGAAGCAGTAGCATATCAAGTATATCCAAGAAGTTTTAATGATAGTAATCACGATGGTATTGGGGATTTACCTGGAATGATTGATAAATTGGACTACTTAAAAGATTTAGGTATCGATGTCATTTGGCTCAGTCCAATGTTTAAATCACCTAATGATGACAATGGTTATGATATTAGTGACTACCAAGAGATTATGGATGAATTTGGAACGATGGAAGACTTTGATCGTTTATTAAAAGGTGTTCATGATAGAGGCATGAAGCTTATTTTAGATTTAGTTGTAAATCATACATCTGATGAACATCCTTGGTTTATAGAATCCAAATCTAGTAAAGACAATCCCAAACGTGATTGGTACATTTGGCAAGATCCAAAGCCAGATGGCTCTGAACCTAACAACTGGGAAAGTATATTTAATGGATCTACATGGGAATATGATGCTAATACTGAGCAATATTATTTCCATTTATTCAGTAAAAAACAACCTGATTTGAATTGGGGTAATCCGGAAGTTAGAGATGCTGTATTTGAAATGATGAACTGGTGGTTTGATAAAGGCATTGATGGATTTAGAGTAGATGCAATTACGCATATTAAGAAGACGTTTGAAGCGGGTGACTTACCTGTACCTGAGGGTAAAACATATGCCCCAGCATTTGATGTAGATATGAATCAGCCAGGTATACAAACTTGGTTACAAGAGATGAAAGATCGCTCATTAAGTAAGTATGACATTATGACTGTTGGTGAAGCGAATGGTGTAAGCCCTGATGATGCTGATGACTGGGTCGGGGAAGAAAATGGTAAATTTAATATGATATTCCAATTTGAACATTTGGGACTGTGGAATAGTGGTGATTCTCACTTTGATGTAAATTCGTATAAATCTGTATTAAATAGATGGCAAAAACAACTTGAAAATAAAGGTTGGAATGCGTTGTTTATTGAAAATCACGACCAACCACGACGTGTATCGACGTGGGGTGACGATGACAAGTATTGGTATGAATCAGCAACAAGTCATGCAGCTGTTTATTTCTTGCAACAAGGTACGCCATTCATTTATCAAGGTCAAGAAATTGGTATGACGAATTATCCATTTGAAAGTATTGAAACGTTTAACGATGTTGCTGTTAAAAATGACTATCAAATAGTGAAAGCTCAAGGTGGAGATGTAGACGCTTTACTTGCGAAATATAAAGATGAGAACCGAGATAATTCTCGCACACCAATGCAATGGGATGATACGTTAAATGGAGGATTTACAAATGGTGAACCGTGGTTCCCAGTGAATCCGAATTATAAAACTATCAATGTTGCACAACAATTAGAAGATGAGCATTCAGTATTACAATTTTATAAAGATTTAATTCAATTAAGAAAGTCTAATGATGTATACGTATATGGTCAATTTGATTTAGTAGATGCTGAAAATTCACAAGTTTTTGCGTACACGAGAACATTAAATGAAAAGCAAGTTCTTATTGTAGGTAATCTTACTAACCACGAAGCAGAATTAACTGTACCATTTGATTTAAGCCATGGAGAAGTAAAGCTATTTAATTATGATGCCAAAGTTAATTTAAAACAGTTACGTCCATATGAAGCATGTGTTATCGAACTAAATTAACATATTAATATGCCCCCTAATAGAATCTGAGGCCATTTGTAGACCTATAGATATATTAGGGGGCTTCTTTGTTTTTAATTTTTAATCTTCGTCATAAGGACTCTGTTTAACAGGAATCCAAAGCTGAATTTTAGTGAATGGGTCATTAAATGAAATATCGAGAGGGTACACTTCAACATATAAATCATTTCGTTCATATGGCAATGTTAACTGCAAACTTGATTCAATATAGTACCAAGCTTCATTAGTTGCATAATCAATTTCACCTTGTAAATTGAATTTCGCACAATGTTTGCCAGGTAAAAATCGACTTTCTAAGTGTGCAGGATAACGTTCACTTGGTACACCTACAAATATTTCTAAACCATTTTCAAGAGGACAACTAATAACAAATAGTTCAAATGGACTAACGTCATTATATCGTCGTAACTCTTTAATTTTACCATCAATGAGCAAGTCTTCTAAAAAATCCGGAACATTAAAAGGATGTGACAAATACTTAGTGTCTATAAATCGTGCATATCCAACCAATGAAATATCATCTGTCTCTTCTAATCTGTATGGATAGGGTGCTCTCTCAGTAGTTGATAATTTGATATATAATCGCTCTTGAATTTGTAATTCATCTTTTTTAGTAGAAGCTTGAATAGGTGATACGCCGTGAAAATCACTAAAATCATTTGCAAAATCATTTGAATTTGCATAGTGATATTTTTTAGCGATATCTACAAGTCGTGTAGCACCATTAATCACATCATTTGCAGCGAGTGTCATTTTACGCGCGCGTGCATAAGCTTCTGGAGATAAGCCGACAATCATTTTAAATGATTGATCAAGATGGTATGGCGAAAGACCAACGTAATCACTTAATTCTTGCAAATTGAAAGGCTCTAATAAACGATCTTCAATATAAACAATTGCCTGTTGTATTTGCTTGATAACGTCCAAAACTTTCACTCCAATTAATTCAATCATTTATTTTTATTCTACATTATTTCTATAAATTATACACCCATTTGTTCAATGATTATTAAAATAGTTTTGGGCATTGTAAAATATAATTTCATAATATAGTCTAGAAAAAAAGCGAATGATAGAACAATTGATTTACTTGATTCGTAATCAATCCTTGTCATTCGCTCATTTATTTTTGTTTAACATGTGCGTTTTAATTCAATTATTGAATATCGTCCCACCAATGGTTACCATCACGAGCAAGTAGTAAATCACTTTCTAATGGACCATTAGTACCTGATTCATAGTTAGGGAATTCTGGATCAACCATATTCCATTCATCTTGAATTGCATCAACAAATTTCCATGTTGATTTTAATTCTTCCCAGTGCGTGAAGTTAGTGGCATCCCCTTTAAGACAATCGAATAATAGATTTTCATATGCATCTACAGTATTCATTTTATCTTGAGCGCTCATTGAATAAGACAATTGAACAGGTTCAGTTTCGATACCTTGTGTATTTTTCTTAGCATTTAGATGTAAAGATACACCTTCATTAGGTTGGATATTGATTACTAATAGGTTTGAATCTAATAGTTTATCAGTTTCATAGTATAAGTTCATTGGTACTTCTTTAAATTCAACGACAACTTGAATTGTTTTAGATTTCATACGTTTACCAGTACGAATATAGAATGGTACACCAGCCCATCTAAAGTTATCAATTGTTAATTTACCTGAAACAAAGGTAGGTGTGTTAGAGTCATCTGCAACGCGATCTTCATCACGGTATGCTTTAACTTGTTTACCATCGATATAGCCTTCGCCATATTGACCACGAACAAAGTTCTTTTTAACATCTTCAGATTGGAAATGACGCAGTGATTTAAGTACTTTTACTTTCTCAGCACGGATATCTTCACTATTTAAACTAATAGGTGCTTCCATAGCTAATAATGCAACCATTTGTAACATGTGGTTTTGCACCATATCTTTTAGCGCGCCACTTGATTCATAATAACCACCACGATCTTCAACACCTAGTATTTCAGAAGATGTAACTTGGATGTTTGAAATATATTTGTTATTCCATAATGGTTCAAACATCGCATTCGCAAAACGTAATACCTCGATATTTTGAACCATGTCTTTTCCTAAATAGTGGTCAATACGATAAATTTCTTCTTCTTTAAATGATTTACGAATTTGATTGTTTAATGCTTCGGCTGATTTTAAATCACTACCGAATGGTTTTTCGATAACAAGGCGTTTAAATCCTTTTGTATCAGTAAGACCAGAAGATTTTAGATAATCAGAAATAACGCCAAAGAATTGTGGTGCCATTGCTAAATAGAATAGTCGATTACCTTTTAATTCAAATTGGCTATCTAATTCATTACTAAAATCTAGTAATTCTTGATAGCTTTCTTCATTACTAACATCATGTCTATGATAGAAGACATGTTCCATAAACGCGTCAATTTTGTTTGTATCTTTTACGTGCTTTTGAATTGATGATTTTACTTGATTACGGAAATCATCATTAGTAATGTCACGACGTCCAATACCGATGATGGCAATATGTTCATCTAAATTGTCTTGTTGGTAGAGATGGAATATTGATGGAAACAACTTACGATGGCTTAAGTCACCAGTTGCACCAAAGATTGTGATTAAACAAGGGATGTGTTTGTTTTTAGTACTCAAGATTAAAACCTCAATTCTTAATTAGATATATGATTTATTATTATAAGATAATCCATTCAGCAGGTCATTCAATATGCTCGACAGTATGCAGTGTCTTAAATGAAATATCGATTCATGTATCATGTTTAATGTGATACTTATTAATGATAAGTATAACGTAATTGTCAAAATTTATATAGTTATGTCTACGTTAAAGTTAGAAAAATTAACTAGCAAAGACGAATTTTTAACAGATTTTGATTCAAGTATAAATTAAAACTAAATTGATACAAATTTTATGATAAAATGAATTGAAGAAAAGGAGGGGCATATATGGAAGTTACATTTTTTGGAACGAGTGCAGGTTTGCCTACAAAAGAGAGAAATACACAAGCAATCGCCTTAAATTTAGAACCATATTCCAATTCCATATGGCTTTTCGACGTTGGTGAAGGTACACAGCACCAAATTTTACATCATGCAATCAAATTAGGAAAAGTGACACATATATTTATTACTCATATGCATGGCGATCATATTTTTGGTTTGCCAGGATTACTTTCTAGTCGTTCTTTTCAGGGCGGTGAACAAAAGCCGCTTACATTAGTTGGACCAAAAGGAATTAAAGCATATGTGGAAATGTCTATGAATTTATCAGAGTCACATTTAAACTATCCAATTACATATATTGAAATCGATGATCATCTAACATATCATCATGATGGTTTTACTGTAGAAGCGCATTTACTTAATCATGGTATTCCATCATATGGATATAGAGTAATGGCACCTGAAACTACAGGTACAATCAATGTTGAAGCGTTAAAAAACATTGGTCTTGAACCAGGTCCTAAATATCAAGAAGTAAAATCTCATGATACATTTGAACATAATGGTCAAGTTTATCAATCAAAAGATTTTAGAGGTGAGTCCAAACAGGGTCCAGTTGTAGCAATTTTTGGTGATACAAAACCATGTTCTAATGAACGTGTGATTTCTAGAGATGCTGATGTGATGGTACATGAAGCGACCTATATAGATGGTGAAAAGCATTTAGCCAACAATTATCATCATAGCCATATTGAAGACGTATTTGCATTGATAAAAGAAGCCAATGTTAAACGTACGTTGATTACACATTTGAGCAATCGCTATAATACAGAAGATATAAATGAAATTTATCAAACATTGATACAAAATGAAGATACACCTAATTTTAATTTTGTAAAAGATTTTGATAGTTTTAAAGTCTAATGACAAAGTAATAAACAATGCTTGCCAAATAGTAATAATTTATAAAAATAACCCGTCAAACACAATGCTTGCGATGATGCATACATGTGTTGGCGGGTTTGTTTTTATTGGTCTTCTACATTAGAAAGTTCAATACTGCGGTCGACGGCAGCATTTAGACAATCTTCGAAAATAGATACTAAATCATATTGTGACAATGTATCAAGGCCAGCTTGTGTCGTACCACCTTTAGAGGTAATATTTTTTCTTAATTGAGCCATGCTCAAATCTGAACGTTCAATCATCTTACTTGTACCTATAATAAGGTTGCGTATAGATTCTTCAACTTGTTCTTTTTCTAGACCAAGTTTCGTACCAGCTTTAACGTATTGCTCGAATACATGATATAAAAATGCTGGGCCGCTTCCGGTGATAGCTGTTACTTGATGTAAATGATCTTCTGAAACTTCAATTACAGAACCAAATGCTTTAACTAAATCGTTAATTTCATCTTTAGATTTAGGGTCAAAGTTGTTTGAAAAACTAATGCCAGTAACAGAGTGTCCGACTTGCGCATTTGTGTTTGGCATAATTCTAGCAACTGGATTTTGGCATTCTAATTGTTGTTTAATATAATCAATCGGAATACCTGCCATAATTGAAATGAAGCAATTGTCTTTTGTAATATGTGGTTTGATGCGTGTTGCTAGAGCATCAAAGTCATGTGGTTTGGTACCTAAAAATACATAATCTGCATCTTTTAATAATGTCGCATCATCATAACTATAGTTAACACCTAGTTTTTCAGCGAATGCTTTTAAAGCTTGTTCATTAGATTTATTTGTTAAATATATATCATTGGCATCTAAGTTGCTTGAGTTAATAATTCCTGTAAATATAGCTTGTGCCATATTACCAGCTCCATAAAATACGAGTTTCATTAACGTCACATCCCTTTAGTTTTTGATTTGTATGTTATATTTTCTTATTATTGTATATATATTAGGAAAGATAATCAACTTGTCTCAATTATACAGAGACGATAAATTGCATTCTATATAATTGAAAAGGAAGGTTAATTGATGAAAGGACAACATTTTATAGTGACTGGTGGTACGAGTGGTTTAGGTTTATCGATTGTCCGAAAGTTACTAGAAAATAAAGTGCATGTAACGTTGTTGGTGCGTGATGTTGATAAAGCAACTAGAATCTTTGAACAAGAATTGGGGAAAACTATAAATGTTATTCCTTGTGACTTAAATGATTTGAAGTCGATACAGGCACTGCAATTTGAAGACAATACATCATTCGATGGATTCATTTATAGTGCAGGTTTAGGTTATTTCAAATCTATTTCAGACCATAGTTTTTCAGAAATGATTGAAACGTATCAGCTTAATTTAATTAGTTTTAATGTTTTATATACTGTGTTGAGACCATATTTAACATCTAACGCACATATTGTAGGTATTTCAAGTCAAGCTGCATTTTCCACACAAGCAAATGCTGCACATTATGGGGCATCGAAAGCAGGGTTTTATGCATTAATGAATGCTTTAAGACTAGAGTCACCAAACTTACATATCATGACAGTTAATGTTGGCCCGATTGATACACCTTTTCATCAAAAAGCCGACCCATCAATGAAGTATGCTAAAAAGATGGGGGAAATTATGCTTGATGCTAATCAGCTTGCAGAAGATATCATTTATGGCATTAAAACAAAACAATTGGAAATTAATCGGCCTAAATGGATGCATCATGCGTTGAAAATGTATCAAATTGCGCCTAGATTTTTTGAACGATGTTTCCCTAAATTATTTAAAAATAAAGCATAAATAGGTGGGATGGCAATGAACTGTCAATCGGAGAGTGTGGTAAGACTTTGTGTACGATATGCGGAACAACTATCAGTATTTGAAGAATTTACAGTGCTGGATATTTTAGGCGATATTTCTGTAGACCAAATTTCAGACGGTACATTATATTATACTTGTGAAAAATTCAAACTACTTGTGTTGCAAGGAAATGTGTTGGGTGTACAAATAATAACTAATAATGATGAATCAACATGCGAAGTGAAATATAGAAAGATGTTTTAATAAAATTATTAAGAGATGAAGTGGCAGAAGTTTGCTTAAGGCAATGCCGCAAGGCGAAATTACTAAATACTGATGCGTGAGGACAACGCTTTAATTTCTATCATAAGTGAGTAATCATAATCATAAATTATAGCGAATTGTACATAAACAACAGCAGTAAGGCATTTTTATAATGAAACGCCTCATGCTGCTGTTTTTATTACTGAAAATGACTTCTACACTAAATGATTGGTATATTCCAAATCCTTTACACGAGCTCTTGCTGTTTTAATCTGATCTAAACTAACTTTAGTATGATAGTTTTCAATATTTTCTTTTAATTGGTCGACGCTACTTGCACCTACAATGATGGAACCAAGCACGTCATGTGATGTTAAATAACTAAATGTCAATGCAGATAAATTACTTTCAATTTCTTTAATAGAGGCTATTGTTTCACCCAATTCATCATGAGAATAATCAAAAATACCATCTTTAAATTTATTGTCGAGCACATTAACACTGTTTGAAGTTAATAATCCTTTAGACACAGGTCCTCTTGCCAATACTTTAACATCATTGTTGTGAATTGCATCTAATAATGATTCTGGACGATTATCAATCAAATTGAATTGAGACATTATCGTTTCGATTTGACTATGTTTTAAATAATAATCAATTACATTTGGGCGAATAGAAGAAATACCGTAAGCACGTATAATTCCTTCTTGTTTCAATTCATCAAATGCGCTTATTGTTTCGTCTAATGGGTCATCAATGGTTCCGCCATGAAGTTGATATAAATCGATATGATCGATACCTAAACGTTTTAGTGAACCTTTAACTGCCTCTTTAATATAGGATTTACTCGGATCCCATGTTGTACTGCCATCTTTTGTTAAACGATTGCCTACTTTTGTACCAATGAAAATATCATCGCGTTGTTGATATTTAAGAAGTGCCTTACCAACAACTGATTCATTTATACCTTTATCGTACATATCTGCTGTATCAAAATAAGTGATACCATTTTCAACAGCACAATCTATAATTTGTTCGGCTTTTTTTAAATCTGTACCTAAACTCATGCAACCTAGACCTAATTCAGATAATGAAATACCACTTTTTAATATATTTTTTTGCATGTCTGTTCTCCTTTCGATACACTTTAGCTAACAAGCATAGTGTATCAATATATAATGTGAATTTAAAGGAACGTGATTATAATGGATTTAAATGAAAAAACAATTGATCGAACAGTTATTTATAATGGCAAAATTGTAGATGTAGAAATTCATACAGTGACATTACCAAACGGTGAAACGTCAACAAGAGAATTAGTTTATCATAATGGTGCAGTTGCTGTTTGTGCAGTGACACCTAAAAAAGAAGTCGTATTAGTGAAACAGTATCGTAAACCAGTAGAAAAACCATTGCTAGAAATTCCAGCTGGTAAATTAGAAGATGATGAAGATAGAGTCGAAGCGGCAAAGCGTGAATTAGAAGAAGAAACAGGA
This sequence comes from Staphylococcus sp. MZ3, assembly GCF_018622755.1. Classification (NCBI taxonomy): domain Bacteria; kingdom Bacillati; phylum Bacillota; class Bacilli; order Caryophanales; family Staphylococcaceae; genus Staphylococcus; species Staphylococcus sp. MZ3. The sequence continues at coordinate 1,569,840 of NZ_CP076026.1, read as the reverse complement.
TATATTGCCAAAGAGTTAACACATGTTGTAGATATGTATGGTTCACCAGGTTTTTGCGATGAACAATTATCAATATATTTTACGGATAATTTAGAAGAAGGTACAGTTCACTTAGATGAAGATGAATTTGTCGAAGTCATTAAAGTTCCGATTGAGAATGTTAAATCGATGCTAATGAATAAAGAAATAGAAGATGCGAAGACTATCATTGCATTGCAACACCTATTATTAAATTATAATCATTCTAAATAACAAATGAGAAAAGCTTGCATTTTATTGAGAAAACTGTTAGTTTTAATTGTGAAGTTTGAAATAATTTGTAATGATTTTAATTATTAGTAGGGGAGTGGACATCGTTGGAAGAACGATTAAATCGCGTTAAGCAACAATTACAACAATCATCATATAAGCTAACGCCACAACGCGAAGCTACTGTTAGAGTTCTAATTGAAAATGAAAAAGATCATCTAAGTGCTGAAGACGTATATCTGAAAGTAAAAGACAAAGCGCCTGAAATTGGCTTGGCGACAGTATACAGAACGTTAGAGTTGTTAGCTGAACTAAAAGTTGTCGACAAAATTAACTTTGGTGATGGCGTCGCTCGTTTTGATTTAAGAAAAGAAGGCGCAAAACATTTCCACCATCATTTAGTATGTATGGAATGTGGTCGTGTAGATGAAATCGATGAAGATTTGTTACCAGAAGTTGAAAATCGAGTTGAAAATGAGTTCAATTTTAAAATTTTAGATCATCGTTTAACTTTCCATGGTGTGTGTGAAACGTGCCAAGCTAAAGGTAAAGGATAGTAAATTGCGTAGGTTAAATTAACCTTCGCTTTTTTTAGAGGTGTGGTTATGGAAACAATTATTGAAGAATATTTGCGTTTTATACAAATTGAAAAAGGACTAAGTTCTAACACAATTGGTGCTTATAGACGTGATTTGAAAAAGTATCAAGATTATATGACTGAACATCATATCTCGCATATTGATTTTATAGATCGACAATTAATTCAAGAGTGTTTGGGGCATTTAATAGACCAAGGGCAATCTGCTAAATCTATTGCGCGATTTATTTCAACAATCCGTAGTTTTCATCAATTTGCTATAAGAGAAAAATATGCGGCGAAAGATCCAACGGTATTATTAGATTCACCAAAATATGACAAAAAATTGCCTGACGTTTTAAATGTTGACGAAGTGTTGGCTTTATTAGAAACGCCGGATCTAAATAAAATTAATGGTTATCGTGATCGTACGATGTTAGAACTTCTGTACGCAACGGGAATGCGTGTATCTGAATTGATACATTTAGAGTTAGAAAACGTGAACTTAATAATGGGATTTGTACGCGTATTTGGTAAAGGCGATAAAGAAAGAATTGTACCATTAGGCGACGCAGTCATTGAGTACTTAACTACTTATATTGAAACGATTAGACCGCAACTTTTAAAAAAGACTGTTACCGAAGTCTTATTTTTAAATATGCATGGTAAACCTTTATCACGACAAGCAATATGGAAAATGATTAAACAAAATGGTGTAAAGGCAAACATTAAAAAGACGTTAACGCCACATACGTTACGCCACTCTTTTGCGACACATTTATTGGAAAATGGCGCAGATTTAAGAGCAGTGCAAGAGATGTTAGGTCACTCTGACATATCTACTACGCAACTCTATACACATGTTTCAAAATCTCAAATTAGAAAAATGTATAACCAATTTCATCCTAGAGCATAAAGTGAACCATAACTCAAAAGTCACAATACACATGACTAAAAATGTCTGTGCTATTGTGGCTTTTTTAAATTGGTTGATTAATTACGTCTATGTTTTCTTAATTGAATCGCTTCTTCTTTTGCTGAAATCACTTCTGAACGATCACGCCGCATGTGATGGTCTACAATAAAAGGATCTGTTGATGTTTCCTGATTATAATCATAGTCTGGATAGTTGGCCTTGATGATGCGTTCAAAGTCTGGAGTTATTGGTAATATAACAGATGAAAAAGGCTTTGCTGCATTCAATTTTGCAATCTGTTGCTCAATTAACAATTGATAATCATTTAAATTAAGGTATAACACATCTCTATCTTTAGCATTTTGTATTATTTCTTTAGATTTATTAAAAGACTTATAGGCGCCTTTTAAATTATTGCGGCGATAATGATAACAGGCAGTTGCAAACAAGATTAAACTAACGACTGCATCTTGCTTACTGTAGTTATTTTCAGCTTTCCATGCATCTTCTAAAATGTCATGACATAGGAAATAATGTTGCTTAGTATGAAATTGATAATAGAAATTTATCAGTGCCTGTTGCATTTTGTTATCACCCCAATTTAAAAGAAAGTTATTTTCATGCTATAATATTTTAGAGAATTATGCACATATGACGCAATACGAGGTAGATATTATGTATGAAGTTAAATTAGATGCTTTCAATGGACCATTAGATTTATTGTTGCATCTTATCCAAAAATTTGAAATAGATATTTATGATATTCCTATGCAAGCATTAACAGAGCAGTATATGCAGTACGTTCATGCAATGAAACAGCTTGAAATTAATATTGCAAGTGAATACCTAGTATTAGCGTCAGAACTCTTAATGATTAAAAGTAAGATGCTATTACCACAATCAACATCAGATATGGATGTTGATGATGACCCACGGGAAGATTTAGTTGGGCGTTTAATAGAATATCAAAATTATAAAGAATATACTGCTATTTTAAATGACATGAAAGAAGAAAGAGATTTTTATTTTACAAAAAGACCGACAGATTTATCTCATTTGGAAACAGATGAATCTTGGGATCCAAACCATACGATTGATTTAACTGAATTAATTGTAGCTTATCAAAGAGTTAAAAATAGAGTTGCATTAAACACACCTAAATCTGTTGAAATTCGGAAAGAGACATTTACCATTCAACAAGCTACAGAACAAGTGACATCGAGATTGAAAGATAAAGATCATTTTAACTTCTTTAGTCTGTTTACGTTTTCTGAGCCAATTGAACAAGTAGTCACTCACTTTTTAGCTATTTTAGAGATGTCAAAAGCAGGAATAATTAATATTGAGCAACAACGTAATTTTGAAGATATTAACATTATTAGAGGAGTGAACTACCATTTTGGATAATCATGGTATATTAGAGTCGCTTTTATTTACAGCTGGCGATGAAGGTTTAGATGAAAAACAACTATTAGAAATATTAGATATGTCGAAAAATCAACTCGTTGAATTAATTGAAAATTATTCATCACATGGATTAATGATACAACGATTTGGAACGACGTATGTTTTAACGACTAAAAAAGAAGCGGCAACGTATATTGAACAATTAATTGAACAAAAGTCACAAATGAAATTATCACAAGCAGCAATGGAAGTACTATCAATTATTGCTTATAACCAGCCATTATCAAGAAGTGATATTGAATTAATTCGTAGTATCAATTCAGATGGTGCAGTTAAGACATTGATTGCCAAAGGACTAGTTGAGGCTAAAGTGGTTAATGAACAGCGTAGCCAACAGTTAATTACTACTGATTTATTTTTAAATGTATTTGGTATTTCCAATATAGAAGATTTGCCGACAACTGAAGAAGACGATGAAGAAATGGATGCTTTTTTCAGTAATCTAGTCAATCAAAAAGGAGAAAATAATGACTAAAGAATTAGAACGATTACAAAAACGTATAGCTAATAGCGGTTATACTTCAAGACGTAAGGCAGAAACTTTAATTTCTGAAGGAAAAGTGAAAGTGAATGGTACGACTGTCACTGAATTAGGAACAAAAGTGAAGCCATCAGATACGATTGAAGTTGAAGGTATTAAAATAGAACTAGAAGACAAAATTTACATTTTATTCCATAAACCAACTCAAGTGATAACAAGTGTATCTGATGATAGAGGACGTACAGTGGTTACAGATTACTTTAAAGATATAGAAGCACGTATTTATCCTGTTGGTCGTTTAGACTATGATACTTCTGGATTGTTATTACTCACAAATGATGGTGAATTTACTAATTTAATGACACATCCAAGATATCAAATTAAGAAAAAATATGTTGCGAAATTAAAAGGTTATTTAATGAGAGAAGAAGTGAAAGCGCTAGAAAAAGGTATTGAATTAGAAGATGGTATGACGCAACCGGCTGAAGTGAAAGTTAAGAAACAAGATAAAGATAAAAACACAACATTGGTTGAAATTACAATTACAGAAGGTCGTAATCGCCAAGTCAGAAGAATGTTCGAACATTTTGGTCATCAAGTGACGAAACTGTCTCGTATTGAATATGGGCCTTTAAATGTTGTCGGTTTGAATGCTGGTGAAGGACGTGTATTGACGCCTCATGAAGTAAAAGTGATGCGTCATTTAGCAGAACATGGGAAATAATTAAATAAAATATGTATTTATCACAAAGTTTGAGAATTTTTTCACAAAATTTTAGGTTTTTAATAACTGTATGCGCTTTCCTGTGATATAATACTTTTGTAAAGAAAAGCATGTGTGGGAGGTATGACCTGTATGTCGAACGAAATACTTATCGTAGATGATGAGGATAGAATCAGAAGATTACTTAAAATGTATTTAGAAAGAGAATCTTTTGAAATCCATGAAGCAAGTAATGGCCAAGAGGCTTATGAACTTGCAATGGAGAATAATTATGCTTGCATACTACTAGATTTAATGTTGCCTGAAATGGATGGTATCCAGGTGGCAACTAAATTGCGTGAACATAAACAAACACCGATTATTATGTTGACTGCTAAAGGTGAAGAAACAAACCGTGTTGAAGGTTTTGAATCTGGTGCAGATGATTATATCGTCAAACCATTTTCACCAAGAGAAGTAGTCTTAAGAGTTAAAGCACTTCTAAGAAGAACGCAATCTACAACTGTAGAACAAAGCGAACCTCACGCACGTGATGTGATTGAATTTAAACATTTAGAAATAGATAATGATGCACATCGCGTACTTGCTGATAATCAAGAAGTTAATTTGACTCCTAAAGAGTACGAATTATTAATATATTTAGCTAAAACACCAAATAAAGTATTTGACCGTGAACAATTATTAAAAGAAGTTTGGCATTATGAATTCTATGGTGATTTAAGAACAGTTGATACTCATGTTAAACGACTTAGAGAAAAGTTAAATCGTGTGTCTAGCGAAGCTGCGCATATGATTCAAACAGTCTGGGGCGTTGGGTATAAATTTGAGGTTAAATCTAATGATGAGCCGGCTAAATAGTGTCGTAATTAAACTGTGGTTAACTATTATTTTAATAGTGACGACAGTTTTAATTTTATTAAGTATTGCTTTAATTACCTTTATGCAATACTATTTCACACAAGAAACCGAAAATGCCATAAGAGAAGATGCTAGACGTATAAGTTCACTGGTCGAACAATCACATAATAAAGAAGAAGCAATAAAATATAGTCAAACATTAATTGAAAATCCTGGTGGGTTGATGATTATAAATAATAAACATCGTCAATCAACGGCTTCACTTTCTAATATTAAAAAGCAAATGTTGAATGAAGTAGTCAACAACGACCATTTTGACGATGTGTTTGATAAAGGTAAATCTGTTACTCGAAATGTAACGATTAAAGAAAAGGGCTCATCTCAAACATATATTTTGTTAGGCTATCCAACAAAAGCACAGAAGAATAGTCATAGCAAATATAGTGGAGTCTTTATATATAAAGACTTGAAATCAATCGAAGATACAAATAATGCTATTACGATTATCACCATAATTACGGCTGTTATTTTCTTAACAATTACAACAGTCTTTGCGTTTTTCTTATCGTCAAGAATTACAAAACCTTTAAGACGTTTAAGAGACCAAGCTACACGTGTATCTGAAGGGGATTACTCTTATAAACCTTCTGTCACAACGAAAGATGAAATTGGTCAATTATCGCAGGCATTTAATCAGATGAGTACAGAAATCGAAGAGCATGTCGACGCATTATCCACATCTAAAAATATTAGAGACAGCTTAATTAACTCTATGGTAGAAGGTGTCCTAGGTATTAATGAGAGTCGACAAATTATCTTATCTAATAAGATGGCGAATGATATTATGGACAATATTGATGAAGATGCTAAAGCTTTCTTATTAAGACAAATAGAAGATACTTTTAAATCAAAACAAACTGAAATGCGCGATTTAGAAATGAATGCACGATTCTTTGTTGTGACCACAAGCTATATCGACAAGATTGAACAGGGAGGTAAAAGTGGTGTTGTTGTGACAGTTCGTGATATGACTAATGAGCACAATCTAGATCAAATGAAGAAAGATTTCATTGCTAATGTATCACATGAATTACGTACACCGATATCATTACTTCAAGGTTATACTGAATCAATTGTAGATGGTATTGTTACAGAACCGGATGAAATAAAAGAATCGCTTGCCATTGTCCTTGATGAATCGAAACGTTTAAATCGTTTAGTTAATGAATTGTTAAATGTCGCACGCATGGATGCTGAAGGGTTATCCGTAAATAAAGAAGTTCAGCCTATTGCAGCGTTACTAGATAAGATGAAAATTAAGTATCGCCAACAAGCTGATGATTTAGGTCTAAATATGACTTTTAATTATTGTAAGAAGCGTGTTTGGAGTTATGATATGGATCGCATGGACCAAGTACTAACGAACTTAATTGATAATGCATCACGTTATACGAAACCTGGAGATGAAATTGCAATTACTTGTGATGAAAATGAAAGCGAAGATATTTTATACATTAAAGATACAGGTACAGGCATTGCACCAGAACATTTACAACAAGTATTTGATCGTTTTTATAAAGTTGATGCAGCGAGAACGCGAGGTAAACAAGGTACCGGTTTAGGTTTGTTCATTTGTAAAATGATTATCGAAGAGCATGGTGGTTCCATAGATGTTAAAAGCGAATTAGGGAAAGGCACAACATTTATTATTAAACTACCAAAACCAGAATAAAATTGAATATAGTTATTTCAGAACGCATGTTATTGATTAGAGACTCTAATTTATAGCATGCGTTTTTTGATTGATGTGGGGAATTTTGTATGTGGATTAGAACTTAGGGTTTTTGCGAATATCAACTATTAAATATATTACTAATTTATACAAAAATATAAAGTTTGATAAAGTTATTTATTTGATTATAAAAATAGGGTAAAATATAGATATATTGTATTAATTAAATTATTCGAGGTGTCATATGAAAAAATTCATTGGATCAGTTTTAGCTACGACATTAATTTTAGGGGGATGTTCCACGATGGAAAATGAATCAAAAAAAGACACAAAAACAGAAACAAAATCTGTACCAGAAGAAATGGAAGCTTCAAAATATGTAGGCCAAGGCTTCCAACCACTTGCAGAAAAAGATGCGATTGAATTTGCGAAGAAGCATAAAGATAAAATTGCCAAACGAGGCGAACAATTTTTTATGGATAACTTCGGTTTAAAAGTTAAAGCTACCAATGTTGTAGGTAGTGGCGACGGTGTAGAAGTATTCGTGCATTGTGATGACCACGACATCGTATTTAATGCGAGTATTCCATTCGACAAATCAATTATTGACAGTGATAGCTCATTAAGAAGTGAGGACAAAGGTGATGATATGAGTATGATGGTGGGTACAGTACTAAGTGGCTTTGAATATCGAGCGCAAAAAGAAAAGTATGATAACTTATATAAATTTTTCAAAGATAATGAAGAGAAATACCAATATACAGGCTTTACAAAAGAAGCAATAAACAAGACGCAAAATGTCGGATATAAAAATGAATATTTTTATATCACCTACTCGTCAAGAAGCTTAAAAGAATATCGTAAGTATTACGAACCATTGATTCATAAAAATGATAAAGAATTTAAAGAAGGAATGGAACAAGCCAGAAAAGAAGTGAATTACGCTGCTAATACAGATACAGTAACAACATTGTTTAGTACAAAGAAAAATTTTACTAAAGATAATACAGTTGATGATGTAATTGAACTGAGTGATAAATTATATAATTTTAAAAATAAGCCAGAAAAATCTACAATTACAATTCAAATAGGAAAGCCTACTATTAATACTAAAAAAGCCTTTTATGATGATAATGATCCAATAGAATATGGAGTGTATCGTAAAGATGAATAAAATTAATGATAGAGATTTAACTGAGTTAAGTGGTTACTGGGTTTATCAAGATATAAATACAAATAAAGAAATTAAAGTTAATGGAAAACGATTTATGCAAGTAGATAGTTACAATGATGATAAAAATAGGAATTTGAATGGTGCTGCTGATATTAAAATATATGAGTTGTTAGATGATAAAAGTAAACCAACAGGCCAACAGACTATCGTCTATCAAGGAACTTCTAATGAGGCAATTAATCCTAAAAACCCACTTAGGTCTAAAAATATCGGTGATGATTGGATACAAAACATCAAATTAATGAATGATTCAAATATGTCCACACAATATTTGAATCAAGCGGATGAATTTTCAAATCAATATAAGAAAAAAATAGAAGATGCAAATAAATTATCAAAAAGTGAATTTCTTAGAAAATATAATACAAATCCTAAAAATTACAAGCACAAAAGCATTGTAGCTGACGGTGGTAATTCCGAAGGTGGCGCAGGAGCAAAATATCATGGGGCCAAACATCAAAATGAAAATATAGTTGCTTCTAATCCTGCTATGTTACCATATGCTTCATGGGAACAATATAAAAATTCAAAATTTAAAAATATGATTAGTTTTCATAGTACAAATGACTTACTATCATGGTTACAAGATCCATTTGCGAAAGAAATGCCAGGTAAAAGAATTAATATAAGAGATGGTGTTCCAACTTTAAATGGATTAATTGATAGTCATCTTGGTTTTAAAAGGGAATTCAATTCGAAAACTAATGAATATAAGGATATACCTGTTCATAAAATAGAATCGGTCAAGGATACAGAGATTAAAAATGGAAAAGAAGTGAAAAAGGTTATAAATATAAATCTAGACATGGATGGTAGAATTCCAATAAATGTTTGGACAGGGGATTCAATAGCGAGGTCAGGTAAAGGGGGAAATATTAAGTTAGATATTGAGAAATTAGGTGATTTATACCAACTTGTTACAGGGGAAACAAGCATTATGTTACAAGAATGTGTGACATTTTTAAATGAAAGTTTTAATATATCTCAGTCGGAAAATTCTTATTTTGGAGATAGAAAGCATAAGTTAAAACAAAAATTTAAGAATGTAATTGAAATTGATGTTTTAGAAAATATGAGTAGAGACATTACATCTAAAAAGAATGAGTTATTTGAAAGTATAGATTCTTTTATGGATAAAATTGGACCTATTGCAATTTTAGTTCCAGCTTTAAACTTGAAACCGTTAAAGTGGGGTATTAATAAGGTCGATAGTCAACTCCAGAGTGGAATAGAAAGAATTCACGACTCAATCGATAAAATATTAGTAAAAATGTTTAAAAATTTAGATCATGATTTACAAGATGGTGTGACGGAAGAAATGATGAAACATTTAAAAATCGTTAGCGAAAATATCGTTCTAATTAAAAATCAAAATGACATTTATGGTAATCAAATTGCTGATATAAAAAGTATCATGTCCTATCAAGATGCTACTATTATGGATGGAAACCTAAATATCAATTATAATGGTCAACATATGGTTTCGGGTAAAGTTAACCTTTCAAAATATTTATCAAGAAAAATGACTATTTTAAAAAATCATATTGATAATGCTGTTGAAGAATTATCTGATTATATTCAAAAAGTTTATAATGAAAATTTCAAAGAGTTAGTAAGAAATATAAATAACACAACAGAAATTATAAAAGGAATTATAGATGGTCTTAATTTATTAATTACAATGTTATACGAAAAAAGAATCATTGATGGTTTAAAAGAATCCTCTATTGATCGAAAACAATTTGAAAATTCAATAGAAGAATTAAAAATAAACCTAACAAAATGGACAGATTTTTTACATGATTTAAAGGCAGCATCGCCGATTTTAGAAAATCACTTAGATGATATAGTTAGAAATATGAAACCGTTAATTGTTAATCAGATTTTTGAACCATCTCATTATGATGATATGTTTATTTTAAACACTCAAGCTCATGCACGTCTTGATCAAATGGCACAACAGTTTGAAGTTGTTTGTAATGGTTTGAACGAAAATGAAGGGCAAGCTATTCAAACAATGGATCAATCTGCTTCGTTAATTCGTTCAAACTTAATTCAAGTTAAAGAACAATTAGAAAAACTAGCAGTATACTAATTAATTTATTAAAAGCTACTTGTTTTCATTGAGAATAAGTAGTTTTTTCAAACATAAAAGTTTTACAAACACATAAATGGGTGATGTGCTATGTTTAAAAGAACTAAACTAATCTTAATAGCAACGATACTACTATCAGGATGTTCAACTACCAATAACGAATCCAACAATGAAACAAAATCAGTACCAGAAGAAATGGAAGCTTCCAGATATGTAGGACAAGGCTTCCAACCACCTGCAGAAAAAGATGCGATTGAATTTGCGAAGAAGCATAAAGATAAAATTGCTAAACGAGGCGAACAATTTTTTATGGATAACTTTGGTCTAAAAGTTAAAGCTACCAATGTTGTAGGTAGTGGAAAAGGCGTAGAAGTATTCGTGCATTGTGATGACCACGATATCGTATTTAATGCAAGTATTCCATTTGACAAATCAATTATTGACAGTGATAGCTCAATAAAAAGTGAGGATAAAGGCGATGATATGAGTACTTTAGTTGGTACAGTGTTGAGTGGCTTTGAATATCGAGCACAAAAAGAAAAGTATGACAATTTATATAAATTTTTCAAAGATAATGAAGAGAAATATCAATATACAGGCTTTACTAAAGAAGCAATCAACAAGACACAAAATGTCGGATATAAAAATAAATATTTCTATATTACATACACGACTATAAGTTTAGATGAATATCGTAAGTATTATGAACCATTGATTCAAAAAAATGATAAAGAATTTAAAGAAGGAATGGAACGAGCAAGAAAAGAAGTAAATTACGCTGCTAATACAGATACAGTAACAACATTGTTTAGTACAAAGAAAAATTTTACTAAAGACAATACAGTTGATGATGTAATTGAACTGAGTGATAAACTATATAATTTTAAAAATAAGCCAGAAAAATCTACAATTACAATTCAAATAGGAAAGCCTACTATTAATACTAAAAAAGCCTTTTATGATGATAATGATCCAATAGAATATGGAGTTTATCGTAAAGATGAATAAATTTTTTTTAAAATGCTTTTTAATATTCTATATAAACACATAAATGGGTGATGAGATATGTTTAAAAAGGCGAAATTAATCTTAACAGCAACGCTACTGTTATCAGGATGTTCCGCGATGAATAATGAATCAAAAAAAGACACAAATACAGAAACAAATACAGAAATAAAATCAGTACCAGAAGAAATGGAAGCTTCAAAATATGTAGGCCAAGGTTTCCAACCACCTGCAGAAAAAGATGCGATTGAATTTGCGAAGAAGCATCGTAAAGAATTTGAAAAAGTAGGTGAACAATTCTTTAAAGATAACTTTGGACTAAAAGTTAAAGCTACAAATGTTGTAGGTAAAGATGATGGTGTAGAAGTTTATGTGCATTGCGAAGATCATGGCATTGTATTTAATGCAAGTTTACCTTTGTACAAAGATGCCATCCATCAAAAAGGATCAATGCGTAGTAATGACAACGCTGATGATATGAGTATGATGGTAGGTACAGTACTCAGTGGCTTTGAATATCGAGCGCAAAAAGAAAAGTATGATAACTTATATAAATTCTTTAAAGAAAATGAAGAGAAATATCAATATACAGGATTTACAAACGAGGCAATTAACAAGACACAAAACGTCGGGTATCAAAATGAATACTTTTATATTACATATTTATCAAGAAACTTAAAAGAATATCGTAAATATTATGAACCATTGATTCATAAAAATGATAAAGAATTTAAAGAAGGTATGCAACGAGCCAGAAAAGAGCTAAATTATACTGCAAATACTGATGCTGTTTCTACACTTTTTTCTACTAAGAAAAACTTTACTAAAGACAATACAGTAGATGATGTGATTGAATTGAGTAATAAATTAAAGGATAAACCCAATATGCCTCAAAAATCTCAAGTTACTATTCAATTAGGAAAACCAAGTATAAATACTAAAAAGCCGTTTTATGACGATATAAATCCAATTGAAGGGTGAGTGAATATAAAGTGAATAAAATAAATGATAGAGACATAGCAGAATTGAGCAGTTATTGGGTTTATCAAGATATAAATGAAAAAAGTTTTTAAAGTAAATGGAAAACGGTTCAAACAAATAGATTATTATAATGATAAAAATAACGATAATATGAAAGATGCAGTTGATATAAAAACCTACGAGCTACTAAATGATCAGGGGGAACCAACTGGTCAACAGACGATAATTTATCAAGGAACATCTAAAGAGGCAATTAATCCAGATAATCCATTAAAATCATTGGGTATTGGAGATGATTGGCTGCAAAATGCTAAATTAATGAATAATTAAATTAAAATCAGAGATTGTTTAACGCAAGTAGATGTATTTGAAGATTTATATAGAAATAAACTAAATGACGCAAATAAATTAAGAGAGTAAAACTATTTGCAAAATGAAATTTTTAAAAACTACTTGTTTTCATTGAGAATAAGTAGTTTTTTTAAACATAAAAGTTTTACAAACACATAAATGGGTGATGATATATGTTTAAAAAGGCGAAATTAATCTTAATAGCAACACTTCTGCTATCAGGATGTTCCGCGATGGAAAATGAATCAAAAAAAGACACAAAAACAGAAACAAAATCAGTACCAGAAGAAATGGAAGCTTCAAAATATGTAGGCCAAGGCTTCCAACCACCTGCAGAAAAAGATGCGATTGAATTTGCGAAGAAGCATAAAGATAAAATTGCTAAACGAGGCGAACAATTTTTTATGGATAACTTTGGTCTAAAAGTTAAAGCTACCAATGTTGTAGGTAGTGGAAAAGGCGTAGAAGTATTCGTGCATTGTGATGACCACGATATCGTATTTAATGCAAGTATTCCATTTGACAAATCAATTATTGACAGTGATAGCTCAATAAAAAGTGAGGATAAAGGCGATGATATGAGTACTTTAGTTGGTACAGTGTTGAGTGGCTTTGAATATCGAGCACAAAAAGAAAAGTATGACAATTTATATAAATTTTTCAAAGATAATGAAGAGAAATATCAATATACAGGATTTACAAAAGAGGCAATTAACAAGACACAAAATAGTGGCTATGAAAATGAATATTTTTATATTACGACTATACCGTATAATTTAACTGAGTATAGAGACTATTTTGAACCATTATTAAACAGAAGTAACAGTGAATTTTCAAAAGAAATGTCAAATGTTAAGAAGCAATTAAAAGATAAGTCAAAAGTTTCGTTAACTACTACTCTATTTAGTAAAAAGAAGAACTATACTAAAAAAAATAATAGTGAAAATGTAATAGAAATGGCAGAAGAAATAAAAAAAGAAAAAGATATTCCAAATGAGATAGATCTTAGTATACAATTTTCAGATAATAGAATAAATACTATTAAACCAAATTATAGCAGTAAAGATAATTCGGAATATGGAGTATTTGATAATGAATAAAATAAATGATAGAGATTTCACAGAGATTGGTGGATATTGGTTTTATCAAGATATAAATGATAAATGGGTGATGAGATATGTTTAAAAAGGCGAAATTAATCTTAATAGCAACACTTCTGCTATCAGGATGTTCCGCGATGGAAAATGAATCAAAAAAAGACACAAAAACAGAAACAAAATCAGTACCAGAAGAAATGGAAGCTTCAAAATATGTAGGCCAAGGCTTCCAACCACCTGCAGAAAAAGATGCGATTGAATTTGCGAAGAAGCATCGTAAAGAATTTGAAAAAGTAGGTGAACAATTCTTTAAAGACAACTTTGGACTGAAGGTAAAGGCTACCAATGTTGTAGGTAAAGATGATGGTGTAGAAGTTTATGTGCATTGTGATGATCATGGCATTGTATTTAATGCTAGTCTACCTTTGTACAAAGATGCCATCCATCAAAAAGGGTCAATGCGTAGTAATGACAACGGTGATAATATGAGTATGATGGTGGGTGCAGTGCTTAGTGGATTTGAATATCGAGCGCAAAAAGAAAAGTATGATAATTTATATGAATTTTTTAAAGATAATGAAAAGAAATATCAATATACAGGCTTTACTAAAGAAGCAATCAACAAGACGCAAAACGTCGGGTATCAAAATGAATACTTTTATATTACATATTTATCAAGAAATTTAAAAGAATATCGTAAATATTACGAACCATTGATTCATAAAAATGATAAAGAATTTAAAGAAGGTATGCAACAAGCTAGAAAAGAGCTAAACTATACTGCAAATAGTAATACTGTAGCAACGTTGTTTAGTACGAATGATAAAAAAAACAGAAAAGAAAAGATAAATAATGTAATAGATTTATCCGAGAAAATTGAAAGGACAAAAGATATGCCAATCAAAAATACTATAACTACTCAATTGGGAAATAAATTTATTGGCACAAAAAAAGCTCGTTTTGATGATAAGAAAGTAGTGTCGTTTGGAGCGTTTGAAGATGAATAAAATTAATGATGAAAATTTAACGGAGAATAGTGTATATTGAGTAGATCAAGAATAAAAAGATAATTCTACTATTGTTGTGAATGGAAATAAGTAGAAGATTTTAAGTATAACTTCTGGCGATTTAATTAATAATATAAATGGAAATACTGATATAAAGCTTTTTGACCTACTAGATTCTTATAATTTGCTTTCCATTTTATGACGATCTTGACCTAATTGTGTGGTAGGTTCAAAAAAGCCATCCCAACAACAGATAAAACCACAAACCAATCAAACCTATCCAAACAATGCTCGCAAATCACCAATGAAACACTTTCCAATTACGTAACCATGATCTATTTTAAGCATAGTTATTGAGGTTTTGTGATATATAGTATAAAATTAATGAGAATTAAATTTAATAATGTAAAATTCATCTTCGGGGTCGGGTGTAATTCCCAACCGGCAGTAAATAAAGCCTGCGACCTGCTAGTATGTATCATATTAGTGGCTGATCTAGTGAGATTCTAGAGCCGACAGTATAGTCTGGATGGGAGAAGATGGAGGTTTTTTGTTGTGCAATAATCCTCCTATTCTTACGAGATGAATGGAAGGAGAAAATTGAATATGCAACAAAATAAACGTCTTATCACAATAAGTATGTTGAGCGCGATTGCGTTTGTGTTAACTTTTATCAAGTTTCCTATACCATTTTTGCCACCATACTTAACTTTAGATTTTAGTGATGTACCGTCACTACTAGCTACATTTACGTTTGGACCAGTTGCCGGTATCGTAGTTGCACTGGTTAAAAATTTATTGAACTACTTATTTAGTATGGGCGATCCAGTTGGACCATTTGCTAACTTTTTAGCAGGCGCAAGTTTCTTATTAACTGCTTACGCCATCTATAAAAATAAACGTTCAACAAAATCTTTGATTACTGGATTAATCATTGCAACAATCGTTATGACTATCGTGTTGAGTATTTTGAACTATTTCGTTCTATTACCTTTGTACGGTATGATATTTAACTTAGCTGATATCGCAAATAATCTTAAAGTAATCATTGTTTCAGGAATTATACCATTCAATATTATTAAAGGTATCGTTATTTCTATTGTATTTATTTTACTATATAGAAGGCTTGCGAATTTCTTGAAAAGAATTTAATCAAATTAAAGCAAAATAATATACACATAATAATAAAAAGCAGGTGACTATCAATAAACGATAGCTTGCCTGCTTTTTCTATGGAACATTTGTCTAAAAAATCAATTATTCAAATTTTAAAGCGTCCCCATCAAATGATTCGTCTGCAATTTTAATAGAATCTGTAGGGCATCCATCAATTGCATCTTCCATATCTTCATATAATTCCTCAGGTACTTCTGCAGTACCTTGGTTATCGTCAAGGATTACGAAAGCAATACCTTCGTCGTCGTAATCATATATATCTGGCGCTGCTGCACCGCATGCACCACATGCAATACAAGTATCCATATCAACGATTGTATATTTTGCCAATGTCTTCGCCTCCTTTGATAAAAATGCTAAAATAGTAATGTGACTAAAATTTTAGACAGCATCATTTTTATTTTCAAATTATCCGTTTTACAGAGTGAGGGTTAAATTTGCAACACATTATAAAAACAGCATTACAACAAACATTTAACTATAAAACAAATAAAAGTATTTACAATATCTTAGTTGGTAAGAAATCTCACCAAACCTTTTTTGACGCTTGTAGTCAACAACAGTTGTCATTATATCACAGTTTACCACTATTAAAATATCCGTCTTTTGAGCTATTTTTAGAAAAAATCAATGAATTTAATGCTGAAATGGAAATCATGTTGCATCCTAGATATACATTTGAAAGCATGGGGCAAACATTTCAAGCAATTCAACTATTAGTGCAAACCATGTCTAATACCAAACAACATGTTTTTCATTTTGTACCAATCTCTCAAAATAATAAGATACAAGAAACTGTAAAGATTGTCTATAACTACATTAAAGAAAACCAATTACAAATTGATTTTGAAAATGAACTACATAACTTGTTTAAAGCAATAACTTTAAAAGGGCCATGTTACTTACATTATTATTTGCAAGGCTATGATGAACCAATGTATACGAGACAGCAAGTTAGTTTAATAGAAAAGCTATCTCAACAGCAATTGTTTGAATACGAAATGAATAATTTAGTGACAATGATGTTTGAATTAGAAAGTGGAGAATATACTATTTTATCAAAAATAATAATGAAACCTACATTATTAAATCAAACTTATATTACTTATACAAAATTGCTTGAACAATTCACGATGGAAGATATAGCGGCTCAACAACAAGTTAAAATCAATACTATCGAAGATCATGTACTTGAAATCTTAATCAAAGGTTACATGTCTAATTAC
This sequence comes from Staphylococcus sp. MZ3, assembly GCF_018622755.1. Classification (NCBI taxonomy): domain Bacteria; kingdom Bacillati; phylum Bacillota; class Bacilli; order Caryophanales; family Staphylococcaceae; genus Staphylococcus; species Staphylococcus sp. MZ3. The sequence goes on along the minus strand of NZ_CP076026.1, from coordinate 1,552,664 downwards.
GATGATTATGTTGAACTAGAAGATCAACTCCAGTTTTTGAATTTTTATCAACAGCATCGTGGCGAACGATTAAAATTTTACAAAGAACAATTTGACACGTTATCATATTTTCAATTAAAAGTATTAATCGTTGGATTTGAAAGAGGTGATCTGAATGTTGCATGATATTTTACGAAACAAATTTGGATTCGAGAGTTTTAAACCGGGACAACAGGAAATTATAGAAAGTATAATGTCTCAACAACACACTCTAGGTATACTTCCAACTGGAAGTGGAAAGAGTTTGTGTTATCAAATACCTACGTATTTATCAGGTAAGCCGACATTAATTATCTCACCGTTAATATCTTTAATGGATGACCAAGTTATGCAGTTGAAAATAAATGGAGAAAAACGTGTAACATGTATTCACTCTGGTATGGATGAAATTGAGAAAAAGCATAATATTAAATGTTTACGACATAGCCGCTTCATCTTTCTAAGTCCAGAATTTCTCCTGCAACCGTCAAATTTTAAATTAATATCTATGATAGACTTTGGCATGATTGTTCTAGATGAAGCACATTGCCTATCTGAATGGGGATATGATTTCAGACCACATTATGCTCTAATAGGAAAAGTAACAAAGCATTTTAAAGAAGCGGTTGTCTTAGCATTGACAGCAACTGCACCACCGCATTTACAAGATGATTTGACGGAAATGTTAGCGATTCAATTCAATGTTATTAAAACTACAATGAATCGCCCAAATATAAGCTTTAAGCATCTTAATTTTCATGATGATGAAGATAAAATTGAATGGTTGCTGCCGTTTCTACAACAGTCGGGACCAACGATTATTTATGTCTCATCGAAAAAGATGTGTCTGAATTTAGCGCAACTTATTTATGATTCAGGTTTTCTTACAGGTATTTATCATGGTGATATGAATTATCAAGAGCGACACACAGTTCAACAACAATTTTTAAATAATGATATTCCGATTATAGTCGCAACGAGTGCTTTTGGTATGGGAATTAATAAAAAAGATATTCGCACAATCATTCACTTTCATCTTTCAACAAGTCCTTCTAACTACATTCAAGAAATTGGCCGTGCGGGTCGCGATGGTGAACTAAGTCAGGCAATTAGTTTATTTCAACCGGACGATAAATATATTTTAGAAACGTTATTATTTGCAGATATGATAACAGAAGAAGATGTACAAAATTTCGAAATAGGAGAATTTTTAGCACCCGATAAACAAGACGTTTTGACAACGTTGCATTCATTCTATAGTATCGGCGCCTTGAAACAGATATTTAAGCAATCATTTAAACGAAAGCAATTAGGATTCTTTCGCATGATTGGCTATTGCAAATTGGATCAATGTAGACGGAAGTATTTATTAGAATTTTTCGGTGAATATCCACCGGCACAAGATCGATGTTGTGACAATGATTCTAATATAACTGATATCGTAATTTTAAATAAGAAGAAGGTAATTAGAAGTATTGGATTTGATGAAAAGTTGCAAAATTTATTTCTCAGATAGTATTACTTTACTAAAAGAAAATTGACAAGCTATAATTAGTGTATACACAATTGAAAAATGATTGAAATAATTTTGAAAAATATACATAAACATATGTCATGTGGGTATATTTTATGTAAAATCATTGTAATAGAATAGAAAGGAAGATGGCTATGTCTAATAATTTTAAAGATGACTTTGAAAAAAATCGTCAATCGATAGACACAAATTCACATCAAGACCATACGGAAGATGTTGAAAAAGACCAATCAGAATTAGAACATCAGGATACAATAGAGAATACGGAGCAACAGTTTCCGCCAAGAAATGCCCAAAGAAGAAAAAGACGCCGTGATTTAGCAACGAATCATAATAAACAAGTTCACAATGAATCACAAACATCTGAAGACAATGTTCAAAATGAGGCTGGCACAATAGATGATCGTCAAGTTGAATCATCACACAGTACTGAAAGTCAAGAACCTAGCCATCAAGACAGTACACCTCAACATGAAGAGGAATATTATAATAAGAATGCTTTTGCAATGGATAAATCACATCCAGAACCAATCGAAGACAATGATAAACACGATACTATTAAAAATGCAGAAAATAACACTGAGCATTCAACAGTTTCTGATAAGAGTGAAGCTGAACAATCTCACCAACCTAAACCATATTTTGCAACAGGTGCTAACCAAGCAAATACATCAAAAGATAAACATGATGATGTAACTGTTAAGCAAGACAAAGATGAATCTAAAGATCATCATAGTGGTAAAAAAGGCGCAGCAATTGGTGCTGGAACAGCGGGTGTTGCAGGTGCAGCTGGTGCAATGGGTGTTTCTAAAGCTAAGAAACATTCAAATGACGCTCAAAACAAAAGTAATTCTGGCAAGGCGAATAACTCGACTGAGGATAAAGCGTCTCAAGATAAGTCTAAAGATCATCATAATGGCAAAAAAGGTGCAGCGATCGGTGCTGGAACAGCAGGTTTGGCTGGAGGCGCAGCAAGTAAAAGTGCTTCTGCCGCTTCAAAACCACATGCCTCTAATAATGCAAGCCAAAACCATGATGAACATGACCATCATGACAGAGATAAAGAACGTAAAAAAGGTGGCATGGCCAAAGTATTGTTACCATTAATTGCAGCTGTACTAATTATCGGTGCATTAGCGATATTTGGAGGCATGGCATTAAACAATCATAATAATGGTACAAAAGAAAATAAAATCGCGAATACAAATAAAAATAATGCTGATGAAAGTAAAGACAAAGACACATCTAAAGACGCTTCTAAAGATAAATCAAAATCTACAGACAGTGATAAATCAAAAGATGATCAAGACAAAGCGACTAAAGATGAAACTGATAATGATCAAAACAACGCTAATCAAGCGAACAACCAAGCACAAAATAATCAAAATCAACAACAAGCTAATCAAAATCAACAACAGCAACAACAACGTCAAGGTGGTGGCCAAAGACATACAGTGAATGGTCAAGAAAACTTATACCGTATCGCAATTCAATACTACGGTTCAGGTTCACCGGAAAATGTTGAAAAAATTAGACGTGCCAATGGTTTAAGTGGTAACAATATTAGAAACGGTCAACAAATCGTTATTCCATAATATAACTATATAAATTGTAACTGAACTGCTATATACAAACGTGCATATTATAAGTATCTCTAAATATTTTGGAGAACTTAAATTGCGCTTATAAGTATGTAGCGGTTTTTTCATTTTTCAAAGTTTGTTATTTAACAAGGTCTTGTCTCGAATATTGGCATATCAATTAAACTTTTTAAATAGTCATCAAAAAGATAAAACACCACAATCAACAAATTTAACGAGGAAGAATAAAAAATAAATCAACATATTAAATTGTAGTGTTATTCAACTCCGTAGCTAACAATTCTCTATGCACATTAAACAAATTGTCAAAAATATATCATAAATCTTCAAGCACAGACTTAGCGCATCAATCACTGAACTGTTATAATAGTTTGGGATTAAAGGAGGCCGAAACAATGCAAAAAGTTGAAAGTATCATAATTGGTGGAGGGCCATGCGGATTAAGTGCGGCTATTGAACAAAAAAGAAAAGGTATTGATACCTTAATTATTGAAAAGGGTAATGTCGTTGAATCAATCTACAATTATCCTACTCACCAAACATTTTTCTCATCAAGTGATAAATTAAGTATTGGGGACGTACCGTTTATCGTTGAAGAAAGTAAACCAAGACGTAATCAAGCGCTAGTTTATTACCGAGAAGTTGTAAAACATCATCAATTAAAAGTAAATGCATTTGAAGAAGTATTAACTGTTAAAAAAATGAATAATAAATTTACTATTACTACGACGAAAGATGTTTATGAATGTCGATTTTTAACAATCGCGACAGGCTATTATGGTCAGCATAATACATTAGAAGTTGAAGGTGCGGATTTACCTAAAGTGTTCCATTATTTTAAAGAGGCACATCCGTATTTTGATCAAGATGTTGTAATTATCGGTGGTAAGAATTCGGCTATCGATGCTGCTTTGGAGTTGGAAAAAGCTGGTGCTAACGTGACGGTTCTATATCGTGGTGGAGATTATTCGCCTTCAATTAAACCGTGGATACTTCCAAATTTCACAGCATTAGTAAATCATGAAAAAATTGACATGGAATTTAATGCTAATGTTACCCAAATAACTGAAGATACTGTGACTTATGAAGTAAATGGTGAAAGTAAAACAATACACAATGATTATGTATTTGCGATGATTGGTTATCATCCCGATTATGAATTTTTAAAATCTGTAGGCATTCAAATTAATACAAATGAATTTGGAACAGCGCCTATGTATAATAAAGAAACATACGAAACAAATATCGAAAATTGCTATATTGCAGGTGTAATTGCTGCAGGGAACGATGCGAATACCATTTTTATTGAAAATGGTAAATTCCACGGTGGCATTATTGCTCAAAGCATGCTAGCTAAGAAACAAACGCCCTTAGAATCATAAAAATAAAGGTCTATGTACTAAATATCTTAGTTTTACAACGACTGACATTCATGATATGTCAAATGAGGTTGATGACTAATTATTGTACATAGACCTTTTTATGTTAAGTAATCATTATAATTCAAAATATGATTTGATTTCAGCTTTATCTAAATTGTTGCTTAACGCGACTAATAATTTTAATCTTGCTTTTGGACCATTCAAACCGTTAGAAAAAATAAAACCTTGTTGTGCGAGTTGGTAACCACCACCATCGTATGCGTAAGTTGGACTCACAATACCATTAAAGGAACGTGAAACTAGCACAATAGGTATATTTAAAGATACTAATTGTTGAATGCCTTCTAATGCGCTTGGAGGTATGTTGCCTTGTCCTAACGCTTCAATAACCATACCATCGATACCTTCACGACTATAAAAACTAAAAATGTCACCTGGCATACCCATATATGCTTTTACTAATGGTACATTTAGTTTCTCATTGACAGTTTCCAATGCTTGTTGGCGATATGGCATATGATGGAATTGCACACGATCCTTTGTCAATACACCTAGCGGACCATGATTTGGACTTTGAAATGTGTTTGTATTAGACGTATGTGTTTTGGTAACATTACGGGCCGTATGTATTTCATCATTAAATACAACCATCACGCCTTTATGACGGGCCTTTTCATCAGAGGCAACGCGAATAGCGGAAATATAATTATATAATCCGTCAGAACCAATTTCATTAGACGAGCGCATTGCGCCAGTAATAACAACAGGTTGCTCGATACCTAATATTAAATCAAGTAAAAAGGCAGTTTCTTCTAACGTATCGGTACCATGCGTGATAACGAAACCATCATAATATTTATTTGTTACTGCTTCTAAAATAATATCCTTTAATTGTTTAACATGTTGGATTGTCATATGAGGTGATGGTACATTAAAAGGATTTAATTCATCTATTTGTGCATATTGATTTATGACATCTTGATGCATTGAAATAGGGTTGATATCATTTGTTACTACTTTATTAGATTGGTCTTGTGACATACTAATGGTGCCACCAGTATGAATAACAAGTAGATGTTTCATATATTTCCTCCTATATTTCGTTTACCTAATTATGATAAAATATTATTCATAAAACGACAAGGAAGGGAAATGACGCATGAAAGCCATTAATATTGCATTAGATGGTCCAGCTGCTGCCGGAAAAAGTACAATTGCAAAACGTGTAGCCAGCGAACTATCAATGATTTATGTTGATACAGGAGCAATGTATCGTGCATTAACATACAAATATTTAAAATTAAACAAAACTGAGGACTTTGCAAAACTAGTTGACCAAACAACATTAGATTTAACTTATAAAGCAGATAAAGGTCAATGTGTCATTTTAGATAACGAAGATGTAACAGACTTTTTAAGAAATAATGATGTGACGCAACATGTTTCATACGTTGCATCTAAAGAGCCAGTACGTTCATTCGCCGTTAAAAAACAAAAAGAGTTAGCTGCAGAAAAAGGTATCGTAATGGATGGTCGCGATATCGGAACTGTAGTGCTACCAGATGCAGATTTAAAAGTATATATGATTGCATCAGTTGAAGAGCGAGCAGAAAGAAGATATAAAGATAATCAATTAAGAGGTATCGAATCAAATTTTGAAGATTTAAAACGTGATATTGAAGCTCGTGATCAATATGACATGAACCGTGAAATATCACCATTAAGAAAAGCAGATGATGCAGTGACATTAGATACGACAGGCAAGTCGATTGAAGAAGTTACTGACGAAATTTTAGCGATGGTGAGTCAAATTAAATAATCTAATAAGTCATAACTATCTATTTGTAATGTGCAACGCTTAACGCATATACAAAATGAATGTGCTGATAATGATTTACTCAAATTAAAAGGTGATTTTTATTCAATGATGAATGAAAGTTGCCTTTTTATTTTTGGTAAAAGTTAATGCGTCAGTGAATTGTGTAAGTTTTTCAAAAAGTAAAAAGAAATAATAAAGGTGAATTATTAGAATTCCAAAAATAATTCATTACATTCATAAAGCATTTTACAAATGGTAAGAAAATGAGTGTTACAAATCTAAATATTGCAAAAGAAGCTGATTTAGTCACAAAAAATGTCCTATGTAATAATTCGAGAAAGATGCACTATATACGGTCTTCTTACTATTCAAATGTAAAAGTTGCTTATTTGCGTGGCTTTTTGTTTTATAAAAGTATAAAATTTTACTATAATATATCTTGTAGAGAACAATGAAATGACAGACTTATAAAACAAAATAGTAAGCTATGCTAATTTTTATACAAAAAATATGTATAAACATAGCAAACTGTATTACTTTGATACAAAAATGGTTGTAATAAATATTTATCGATATGACGACTTGAATATGATAAAGTGACATATTTATGTATATGACTATTTCGCAAAATGTAATCGAGGTAGAATTTCTTGACAATTCTGTCAGTTTATAAGATGTTATAAATATGTAGTGTATAAGGAGGCAAACAAGATGACTGAAGAATTCAATGAATCAATGATTAACGATATTAAAGAAGGTGACAAAGTCACTGGCGAGGTACAACAAGTTGAAGACAAGCAAGTTGTTGTTCATATCAACGGTGGTAAATTTAATGGGATTATTCCTATTAGTCAACTATCTACGCATCATATTGATAGCCCAAGTGAAGTTGTAAAAGAGGGCGACGAAGTTGAAGCATATGTCACTAAAGTTGAGTTTGATGAAGAAAATGAAACTGGAGCTTACATCTTATCTAGAAGACAACTTGAAACTGAGAAGTCTTATAGTTATTTACAAGAAAAATTAGATAATAATGAAATCATCGAAGCGAAAGTAACAGAAGTAGTTAAAGGTGGTTTGGTTGTTGATGTAGGACAAAGAGGTTTTGTTCCGGCTTCACTAATTTCAACAGACTTCATTGAGGATTTCTCTGTGTTTGATGGACAAACAATTCGTATTAAAGTTGAAGAATTGGATCCTGAAAATAATAGAGTCATTTTAAGCCGTAAAGCAGTTGAACAAGAAGAAAACGATGCTAAAAAAGATCAATTATTACAATCTTTAAATGAAGGCGATGTTATTGATGGTAAAGTAGCGCGTTTAACTCAATTTGGTGCATTTATAGACATTGGCGGTGTTGATGGTTTAGTGCATGTATCTGAACTTTCTCACGAACATGTTCAAACACCAGAAGAAGTAGTTTCAATTGGTCAAGATGTTAAAGTTAAAATTAAATCTATTGATAGAGATACAGAACGTATTTCATTATCAATCAAAGATACGTTACCAACACCTTTCGAAAATATTAAAGGTCAATTCCACGAAAATGATGTCATTGAAGGTGTCGTAGTAAGATTGGCAAACTTTGGTGCATTTGTTGAAATTGCACCAGGTGTACAAGGACTTGTACATATTTCTGAAATTGCACACAAACACATTGGTACGCCAGGTGAAGTGTTAGAACCTGGTCAACAAGTAAATGTTAAAATATTAGGTATTGATGAAGAGAATGAAAGAGTATCACTATCTATTAAAGCAACATTACCAAACGAAGATGTTGTTGAAAGTGATCCTTCTACGACTAAGGCGTACTTAGAAAACGAAGAAGAAGATAATCCAACAATTGGCGATATGATTGGTGATAAACTTAAAAATCTTAAACTATAATTTAATATTTAATAGTCAACTCCACATGTTTATGATTGCATGTGGAGTATTTTTATGTAACAAAATATACTCGGAATGATAACGTGGACAAATTTAACTAAGTGTTTAAAGAGATAAAGTTTTAAGTGCTGATTTTTATCATTACAGTAATAAACTCATTTTGAATACACAGTCTCATGTGATATTATTAAAAAGATATAAGAAAGAGAGGAAGTTAGCTTATGACTAAACCTATAGTAGCTATTGTAGGTAGGCCTAATGTAGGTAAATCTACAATTTTTAATAGAATAGTTGGAGAACGTGTTTCGATTGTGGAAGACACGCCAGGTGTAACACGAGATCGTATTTATTCTTCAGGTGAATGGTTAACACATGATTTCAATATTATTGATACAGGTGGTATTGAAATTGGTGATGCACCATTCCAAACACAAATTAGAGCGCAGGCAGAAATCGCCATAGATGAAGCGGATGTTATTATTTTTATGGTTAACGTGCGTGAAGGATTGACACAAAGCGATGAAATGGTCGCTCAAATTTTATACAAATCTAAAAAACCGGTCGTATTAGCGGTTAACAAAGTAGATAATATGGAAATGCGTACAGACGTGTATGATTTCTATTCATTAGGATTTGGTGAACCGTATCCGATATCAGGGTCACATGGTTTAGGTCTTGGTGACTTGTTAGATGCAGTTGTTTCTCATTTTGGTGAAGAGGAAGAAGATCCTTATGATGAAGATACAATTCGACTATCCATTATTGGACGACCAAACGTAGGTAAATCAAGTTTAGTAAATGCTATTTTAGGTGAAGATCGCGTTATCGTTTCTAATGTTGCAGGGACAACGAGAGACGCTATTGATACAGAGTATAGTTATGATGGACAAGATTATGTTTTAATCGATACTGCTGGTATGCGTAAAAAAGGAAAAGTATATGAATCAACTGAGAAATATTCAGTATTAAGAGCTTTAAAAGCGATTGAACGTTCAAATGTTGTTTTAGTGGTCATAGATGCAGAACAAGGCATCATTGAACAAGATAAACGTGTTGCAGGATATGCACATGAACAAGGTAAAGCAGTCGTGATTGTCGTAAATAAATGGGATACTGTGGAAAAAGATAGTAAAACGATGAAGAAATTTGAAGATGAAGTACGTAAAGAATTCCAATTTTTAGATTATGCACAAATTGCTTTTGTGTCTGCTAAAGAACGCACAAGATTACGTACATTATTCCCTTACATCAATGAAGCAAGTGAAAACCATAAAAAACGTGTTCAAAGTTCAACTTTAAATGAAGTTGTTACTGATGCAATTTCCATGAACCCTACACCAACAGACAAAGGTAGACGTTTGAATGTCTTTTATGCAACACAAGTTGCTATAGAACCACCGACATTTGTTGTATTTGTTAATGATGTAGAATTAATGCATTTTTCTTATAAACGCTATTTAGAGAATCAAATCCGTGCCGCTTTTGGTTTTGAAGGTACACCAATTCATATTATAGCTCGAAAGAGAAATTAACGATTGGGGGATAACAATGACTAAAATTACCGTTTTTGGTATGGGAAGTTTTGGGACAGCCCTTGCCAATGTTCTTGCAGAAAATGGACATGATGTTTTGATGTGGGGTAAAAATCAAGATGCTGTTGATGAATTAAATACATGTCATACAAATAAAAAGTATTTAAAATACGCGAAATTAAATGTTAACATCATCGCTACTTCAGATATGACCAAAGCAATTCAATTTGCAGATATTTACTTAATGGCTTTACCTACTAAAGCAATGCGAGAAGTTGCTACTCAAATTAATGATAAGCTGACATCTAAAAAGACTTTTATACATGTTGCTAAAGGTATTGAAAATGGGACGTTTAAACGTGTGTCAGAAATGATTGAAGATTCTATTTCACCCGAATATAATGCAGGTATTGGCGTGTTGTCAGGGCCAAGTCATGCGGAAGAAGTTGTAGTCAAGCAACCAACTACAGTTGCTGCATCATCAAAAGATAAAAGTGTAAGTAAATTAACGCAAGATTTATTTATGAATGATTATTTGCGTGTGTACACGAATGATGACTTGATTGGTGTTGAACTTGGTGGTGCATTGAAAAATATCATCGCAGTAGCAAGTGGTATCGTTGCTGGAATTGGCTACGGTGATAATGCAAAAGCTGCATTAATGACTCGTGGCCTAGCGGAAATTAGTAGATTAGGTGAAAAGTTAGGTGCCGATCCTATGACATTTCTAGGTTTAGGTGGTATCGGTGACTTAATCGTTACTTGCACATCAACACATTCTCGAAATTTCACATTAGGATATAAACTTGGACAAGGTGAATCAATGGATCAAGCATTATCTGAAATGAATATGGTTGTTGAAGGTATTTATACAACTAAATCAGTTTATCATTTAGCTAAAGAAAAAAATGTGGATATGCCAATTACAAATGCATTATATAGAGTATTATTTGAAAATATCTCAGTAAAAGAATGCGTAAAAGATTTAATGGAGCGCGATAAAAAATCTGAATAAAATGTGTATTATTACACATATACGGCTAATAATTACGTAAAATGAATAGAAATGGCTTAAATTCAACGTTTTTGCCACATAAATGATTGCGATTTATGTAATGCTTGTGTTAAAGTTTTACCATAATGATATAAACATATCATTATCAAACCTCAGGAGGTGAATGTCTAATGAACAAAACAGATTTAATCAATGCAGTTGCAGAGCAAGCTGATTTAACTAAAAAAGAAGCTGGTTCAGCAGTAGATGCTGTATTCGAATCAATCCAAAACTCACTTGCTAAAGGTGAAAAAGTACAATTAATTGGTTTCGGTAACTTTGAGGTACGTGAACGTGCTGCACGTAAAGGTCGTAACCCTCAAACTGGTAAAGAAATTGATATCCCAGCAAGTAAAGTTCCAGCATTCAAAGCTGGTAAAGCATTAAAAGATGCTGTAAAATAATTTTACTTAAAAAGCCCTGAATAAGGGCTTTTTATTTTGCTTTTAATACTTACAACCTGTACATAAATTGTAATGTTCTTCTAAGTTTTTAATCTTTGGAACATTCATTGTTTAAGCGTTCAAAATATTACATGACATAATAGTTTTGATAAAAATAGCAACTACAAAATATACATATGAATAATGAGATTAATTGTTAGCGTTGAATTTACTTAAAAGGTAACCATGTCTACTATAGTATTTTACGTTATTTAAAAAGATGAATAATGTAAATGAAGTAAAGGTTATTATGAGAATTACAAAAGCTACATAAATTACTGTTAGTTTAAATTGAAATTTAAAAATGATAAGTAATCTTAATGCTTCAAAAGATTTTAATTTCTTACATATAATGTTAATATGAATAGTGATAATATCGTGAGGTGTAGACATGGAAACAACTGTTAGCAAATTGGAAAGACAAATAGAAGAAAGATTAAAGGGTGTATCAGAATATGAATCCATTAATATTAATCATCGGTTAGGTAAGTTACTTGATTCATATGATATTCCAGATGTTGCCAAAGTAGCATGCCTCACAATTGACACATCAATGAGACACCTTGATGACATTACATATAATCATTTGTCTAAACATTCCATTTTGATTGGAGATTTAATTAGTGCACATTTTTATACGCTACTAGCAGAAATCAATGATTTATCATTTCAAAATGAAATTAGTAAAGCAATTGTTGAAATTAATGAATTGAAATCTTCATTACATCATCAAGCTTTAAATGATTATGAAATTTCTCAAGCAATAGTAAAAATTGAAACACTTTTCCCATATATTACGTTATCTCATTTCGGTATCAATATTGATGAGTCGGAAATATATAATTATTTATTTGAAGATATGTCTGATTACTATCCATCATACTTCAAGAAATATAATCAAAGTGAAGTAAAGCATTACTTACACGATATCCAAAAAAGTTATTTAAAAAGTAGAGGTAATTAAGCATGGCTGACAATAAAGCAAATAAAGAGCAAGTACATCGCGTTTTTCAAAATATTTCAAAAAAATATGATAGATTAAATAATATTATTAGTTTTGAGCAGCATAAAGTATGGAGAAAACGCGTCATGAAAGACATGGGCGTTAGAAAAGGGACGAAAGCATTAGATGTTTGTTGTGGTACTGGTGATTGGACAATCGCATTAAGCAAAGCTGTAGGACCAACAGGTGAAGTTACTGGTATTGACTTTAGTGAGAATATGTTAGAAGTAGGAAAAGAAAAAACTGCTTCAATGGAAAATGTTAAACTTGTTCATGGTGATGCAATGGAATTGCCGTTTGAAGACAATTCTTTTGATTATGTAACAATTGGGTTTGGATTAAGAAATGTGCCAGACTATTTAGTCGCGTTAAAAGAAATGAATAGAGTACTTAAACCAGGTGGTATGGTGGTATGTCTTGAAACGAGCCAACCAACTTTGCCAGTCTTTAAACAAATGTATGCATTATACTTTAAATTTGTTATGCCTATTTTTGGAAAATTATTTGCAAAATCAAAAGAAGAATATGAATGGTTACAGCAATCTACGTTTAATTTTCCTGGAAAAGAAGAGTTGAAGCGCATGTTTGAAGAAGCGGGTTTCATAAATGTAAGAGTACGTAGTTTTACAGGGGGCGTTGCTGCAATGCACCTTGGCTATAAAGAAAAAGATAATACCAAAGGTGATTAACGTGGCAAAGTTAAACATGAACAATGAAATTAAGAAAGTGGAACAACGACTTGAAAAGGCAATAAAAAGTAAAGATTCTGTATTAGAACAGGCATCATTACACTTATTGTCTTCTGGTGGTAAAAGAGTACGCCCAGCATTTGTTATTCTGAGTAGCCAATTTGGCAAAGATGAACAAACGTCTGAACAAACGTATCAAGTTGCAGTCGCATTAGAGTTAATTCATATGGCAACACTTGTTCATGATGACGTTATTGATAAAAGCGACAAGCGTCGAGGCAAGTTAACCATATCAAAGAAATGGGATCAGACAACTGCTATTTTAACTGGGAATTTTTTATTGGCATTAGGACTTGAACACTTAATGGCAGTTAAAGATAATCGTGTACATCAATTAATATCTGAATCTATCGTTGATGTTTGTAGAGGGGAACTTTTCCAATTTCAAGACCAATTTAACAGTCAACAGACAATTATCAATTATTTACGACGTATCAATCGCAAAACAGCACTGTTAATTCAATTATCAACTGAAGTTGGTGCAATTACATCTCAATCTGATAAAGAGACTGTACGAAAATTGAAAATGATTGGTCATTATATAGGTATGAGCTTCCAAATCATTGATGATGTATTAGACTTCACAAGTACCGAAAAGAAATTAGGTAAGCCGGTCGGAAGTGATTTGCTTAATGGTCATATTACGTTACCGATTTTATTAGAAATGCGTAAAAACCCAGACTTCAAATTGAAAATTGAACAATTACGTCGTGATAGTGAACGTAAAGAATTTGAAGAATGTATCCAAATCATTAGAAAATCTGACAGCATCGATGAGGCTAAGGCAGTAAGTTCGAAGTATTTAAGTAAAGCTTTGGATTTGATTTCTGAGTTACCAGATGGACATCCGAAATCACTACTTTTAAGTTTGACGAAAAAAATGGGTTCAAGAAACACGTAGTATTTATGAAAAGTATTGAAAGCGCTTTACCAACCTGTTAATATATAATAGTAATATACATAAACCTATTAAACACAGGGGGATACATAAAGTGGAACGTACATTTTTAATGATTAAACCAGATGCAGTACAAAGAAATCTAATTGGTGAAGTAATTTCAAGAATTGAAAGAAAAGGACTAAAACTTGTCGGTGGTAAATTAATGCAAGTACCAATGGAACTTGCTGAAACACATTATGGTGAACACCAAGGTAAACCATTTTATAATGATTTAATTTCATTTATTACATCAGCACCAGTGTTCGCAATGGTAGTTGAAGGTGAAGATGCAGTTAATGTATCTAGACATATTATTGGCAGCACAAATCCTTCAGAAGCTTCACCAGGATCAATTAGAGGTGATTTAGGTTTAACTGTTGGTAGAAATATCATTCACGGTTCAGATTCATTAGAGTCTGCTGAACGTGAAATTAATCTATGGTTTAATGAAAATGAAATTACTAGCTATGCTTCACCACGTGATGCATGGTTATATGAATAAAATTTAAACTGTAAACCTTTACGATTTATTTATAAAGGTAGAAAGGGTTTTGTTATGTGGTTAGTCATTATGATTATACATAACAAGGCCCGTTTTTTATGTTGTAGTAAATTACTTGAAAAATTTTATAGTTTTTTGGTAACACGTATTAAAAAGAGAGGAATATTCTTTATCAAATGAAACTAAACAGAGAGAAGGGGTTGTTAAAATGAAGAATATTATTTCGATTATTTTGGGGATTTTAATGTTCTTAAAATTAATGGAATTACTATATGGTGCTATATTTTTAGATAAACCACTTAATCCTATAACAAAAATTATTTTTATACTGACTCTCATTTATATTTTTTATGTATTAGTAAAAGAATTGATTATATTTTTGAAGTCAAAGTATAACAAAAGCGCTTAACATATGTATATTTTTAATATCATAATTTTTTTTAAACGGACTGATTAACTTTATTAATAATTAACAGTTCGTTCTTTTGTATTAAGAAATGTAGTCAGTATATTATTTGCTAAAGTTGCGATACGATTATATTAAAACGGCTAATCATTTTTAATTAATGATTATATGATGCAACTGTTTAGAAATTCATGATACTTTTCTACAGACGAATATATTATAATTAATTTTAGTTCGTTTAATATTAAGATAATTCTGACATTTAAAATGAGATGTCATCCATTTTCTTAATTAAGCTTGAAAACAAACATTTATGAATCCACAATGAATGTGATAAGATTAACAACATATTATAATGTTATTGCGGAAGTATGAAAGGAGCGAGTGTGTATGAGATATCTAACTTCAGGAGAATCACATGGACCTCAATTAACAGTTATTGTCGAAGGTATACCAGCAAATTTAGAAATTAAAGTTGAAGATATTAATAAAGAAATGTTCAAGCGTCAAGGGGGTTATGGTCGTGGCCGACGCATGCAAATTGAGAAAGATACAGTAGAAATAGTATCAGGCGTTAGAAATGGTTATACATTAGGTAGTCCAATTACTATGGTTGTAACCAATGATGACTTTACGCATTGGAGAAAAATTATGGGAGCAGCTCCAATAAGTGAAGAAGAACGTGAAAATATGAAACGTACTATTACAAAACCAAGACCTGGTCATGCAGATTTGGTTGGAGGTATGAAATATAATCATCGTGATTTACGAAATGTGCTAGAGCGATCATCTGCTAGAGAAACAGCAGCTCGAGTTGCAGTCGGTGCCTTATGTAAAGTGTTATTACAACAGTTAGATATCGATATATACAGTCGTGTTGTTGAAATAGGTGGAATTAAAGATAAAGATTTTTATGATTCAGAAACATTTAAAGCAAATCTTGATCGTAATGATGTTCGTGTAATTGATGACAGTATCGCACAAGCAATGCGAGATAAAATTGACGAAGCTAAAAATGAAGGAGATTCAATTGGCGGTGTCGTTCAAGTTGTAGTTGAAAATATGCCTGTTGGTGTTGGTAGTTATGTGCATTATGATCGTAAGTTAGATGGTAAGATTGCACAAGGTGTTGTCAGCATAAATGCTTTTAAAGGTGTAAGCTTTGGTGAAGGATTTAAAGCAGCTGAAAAGCCAGGTAGTGAGATTCAAGATGAAATTCTATATAATAGTGAAATTGGTTATTATCGTGGATCTAATCATTTAGGTGGTTTAGAGGGTGGTATGTCAAATGGTATGCCAATTATTGTAAATGGTGTAATGAAACCTATTCCTACGTTATATAAACCATTAAATTCAGTTGATATAAATACTAAAGAAGACTTTAAGGCAACAATTGAACGTTCTGATAGTTGTGCTGTACCTGCAGCAAGTATCGTGTGTGAACACGTTGTTGCATTTGAAATAGCGAAAGCATTACTTGAAGAGTTTCAATCAAACCATATTGAACAACTTCAACAACAAATTGCTGACCGCAGACAATTAAATGTTGAGTTTTAACAACGAGAACAATTGAGGTGTGATCATGAAATTACAAACAACCTATCCTTCAAACAATTATCCAATATTTGTTGAACATGGTGCAATTGACCATATTAGCACGTATATTGATCAGTTTGATCAAAGTTTTATATTAATTGACGAGCATGTAAATCAATATTTTGCTGATAAATTTGATGATATTTTATCATATGAAAATGTGCATAAAGTCATTATTCCAGCTGGTGAAAAGACGAAAACATTTGAGCAATATCAAGAAACATTAGAATACATTTTGTCACATCATGTAACGCGTAATACAGCGATTATAGCTGTTGGTGGTGGTGCGACAGGAGATTTTGCAGGATTTGTAGCAGCAACACTATTAAGAGGTGTCCATTTTATACAAGTTCCTACAACGATTTTGGCGCATGATTCTAGTGTTGGCGGTAAAGTGGGTATTAACTCAAAACAAGGTAAAAACCTTATCGGTGCATTTTATCGTCCAGATGCTGTAATTTATGACTTAGACTTTTTAAATACTTTGCCATTTGATGAAATATTGAGTGGCTATGCGGAAGTATATAAGCATGCCTTATTAAATGGTAAATCTGCTACACATGACATCGAGCAACATTTTAAAGATCGAGCGTCATTACAATCATTAAATGGTATGGATAAATATATTGCTAAAGGTATTGAAACGAAGTTGGATATTGTTGTTGCAGATGAAAAAGAACAAGGTGTACGTAAATTTTTAAATTTAGGTCATACATTTGGGCATGCTGTTGAATACTATCATAAAATACCTCATGGTCATGCAGTGATGGTTGGCATTATCTATCAATTTATAGTTGCGAATGCTTTGTTTGATTCTAAGCATGATATTAATCATTATATTCAATATTTAATACAACTCGGTTATCCTTTAGACATGATAACTGACTTGGATTTTGAAACGTTATACGAATATATGCTAAGTGATAAAAAGAATGATAAGCAAGGTGTACAAATGGTCTTGATTAGACAATTTGGTGATATCGTTGTACAACATGTTGATCAACTAACATTACAACATGCATGTGAACAATTAAAAACATATTTTAAGTAGGTGAATGAAATGGTAAATGAACAAATCATTGATATTTCAGGTCCGTTAAAGGGCGAAATAGAAGTGCCGGGCGATAAGTCAATGACACACCGTGCAATCATGTTGGCGTCGCTAGCTGAAGGTGTATCTACTATATATAAGCCACTACTTGGCGAAGATTGTCGTCGTACGATGGACATTTTCCGACTGTTAGGTGTAGAAATCAAAGAAGATGATGAAAAATTAGTTGTGACTTCCCCAGGATATCAATCTTTTAACACGCCACATCAAGTATTGTATACAGGTAATTCTGGTACGACAACACGATTATTGGCAGGTTTGTTAAGTGGTTTAGGTATTGAAAGTGTTTTGTCTGGCGATGTTTCAATTGGTAAAAGGCCAATGGATCGTGTCTTGAGACCATTGAAACTTATGGATGCGAATATTGAAGGTATTGAAGATAATTATACACCATTAATTATTAAGCCATCTGTCATAAAAGGTATAAATTATCAAATGGAAGTTGCAAGTGCACAAGTAAAAAGTGCCATTTTATTTGCAAGTTTGTTTTCTAAGGAACCGACCATCATTAAAGAATTAGATGTAAGTCGAAATCATACTGAGACGATGTTCAAACATTTTAATATTCCAATTGAAGCAGAAGGGTTATCAATAACTACAACCCCTGATGCCATTCAACATATTAAACCTGCAGATTTTCATGTTCCTGGCGATATTTCATCTGCAGCGTTCTTTATTGTTGCAGCACTTATCACACCAGGAAGTGATGTAACGATTCATAATATTGGAATCAATCCAACACGTTCAGGTATTATTGATATTGTTGAAAAAATGGGCGGTAATATCCAACTTTTCAATCAAACAACTGGTGCTGAACCTACTGCTTCTATTCGTATTCAATACACACCAATGCTTCAACCAATAACAATCGAAGGAGAATTAGTGCCAAAAGCAATTGATGAACTGCCTGTAATAGCATTACTTTGTACACAAGCAGTTGGCACGAGTACAATTAAAGATGCCGAGGAATTAAAAGTAAAAGAAACAAATAGAATTGATACAACGGCTGATATGTTAAACTTGTTAGGGTTTGAATTACAACCAACTAATGATGGATTGATTATTCATCCGTCAGAATTTAAAACAAATGCAACAGTTGATAGTTTAACTGATCATCGAATAGGAATGATGCTTGCAGTTGCTTCTCTACTTTCAAGCGAGCCTGTCAAAATCAAACAATTTGATGCTGTAAATGTATCATTTCCAGGATTTTTACCAAAACTAAAGCTTTTAGAAAATGAGGGATAATATAAAATGGAAGATATCTATAAATTAATAGACGATATCAATCTACAAAAACTAGAAAATTTAGACTCTCGTGTTAATGAAGCAATAACTACTGACAACGATGACGCATTATTTATTCTAGGAGAGACACTTTACAATTTTGGATTAATGCCACAAGGTTTGGAAGTATTCCGCGTGTTATATCAAAAATATCCAGACGAAAGTGAATTGCTGATTTATTTTATTGAAGGTTTAATGTCTGAAAATCAAACTGACGAAGCGTTAGAATATTTAAGTTATGTTGAACCATCACCTGAAAAGTTGATGTTAGAAGCAGATTTATATCAACAAATTAATATGATGGAAGTTGCTATTGATAAATTACAAGAAGCACTTGAACTAGAGCCAAATGATCCAATAATCCATTTTGCATTGGCTGAAATGTTATATTATGATGGTCAATATTTACGTGCTACCTCTGAATACGAAACCGTTTTAGAAACTGGTGAATATCAAGTTAATGGTGTAAACTTATTCTCTCGTATGGCAGATTGTAGTTTACAAAGTGGTAACTATAGTGATGCGATTCGCTTATACGATGAAATTAATGAAGATGAAATGACTTCAGAAGATTATCTCAAAAAAGCCATTTCTTACGATAAAAATGACATCACTCAAGAAGCAATTAAAATAATGACTACATTACTTTCTAAAGATCCTGATTATATTCAAGGCTACTTGTATTTACAATCATTATATGAAAATGAAAAAAATTATCCAGATGCCATTGAGACGGGTAAAGAAGGATTACGACTAAGTCAATTTTATAAAGAGTTAATGTATACAACTGGATGTTTGGAAATAGAACACGGCGATGCTAATGAAGGTGTATTATTGTTAAAACAAGCATTAGAGGTTGATAATGCTTACCAAGAACCTTTATTGATTTTAAGCGATTTATATCGTAATGAAGAAGATTATGAAGCAATCATTGAATTATTAACATATGTAGATGAAGAAGATTTGGATCCTACATTCATGTGGCATTTAGCGTTCGCCTATGGTCAAGAAGAGCGAGATAAAGAAGCTCAACATTTCTTTGAATTAGCATATCCAACGATGAAAACAAATATTGATTTTATGAGTGATTATTATTTCTATTTAATTGAAATTGGTCAAAAGGAACAAGCAATTACTATTTTAAATCAATTGTTGGAACTAGAACCAAGTAACGAAAATTGGCATGACGAATTATCAAGATTGCAATCTTAAAATGGGGTATTTGATGTCAGAGACACTCAATCAAATTAAAGAAAGTTTTATTGAATATTTACTTTTTCAATATCGATTTAAGTCGCGTATTGCAGTTTGGGTGCTTAACTATATAAAAGTGAATGAGGCGAAATTGGCAAACATTCATTTTGTAGATACAAAAATTAATCATCATGAAACATTAGAAATTGCAGAAGTGGGAAGTCACGCTTCTGCAATTCAATTTACTAAGCGTAATATAAAGTTAATGAATACAAATGAAATATTTGATTATATCGCTAATCATAACTGTGCTTTTGATATTCAAATTCACTTCGCAAACGTGTCAAAGCGTGAGCAAAGGCTAGATGATTTAATAGTTGCTCAACTAACGGAATCGCCCAGTTATCAAACTTATCTTCATGACTTAAATAGTATGGCTATAGATCGGCATAAACATGCGTTATTAATAGATTACTTGCTACATAATATTGATTTAAGTTTACAGATGAATGAAAAGCAACGTTTTTATCAACTAACGCAAATTTTAAATACACTCAAGCTAGTAAATAAACATAATCAATTTGAGGACTTAGCAGATGACGATTAATACATTTTGGCAATATACACTTTATCAACGTTCTTGGTTAATGATGCTACTCATTTGTAATATATTAGGGATGATTTATGGTTATATATGGTATGGTGAACAATTAAGTCATACGCCGTGGCATTTTAAGATTTTTGTTCCAGATAGCCCAACTGCAATATTATACTTAGTTATTTCTATCACATTGATATTAATTCAAAAACAAAATAGTATTATCGATGCACTGGCATTTGTAACATTATTCAAATATGGGATTTGGGCAGTTATAATGAATATATTATTTATTATTGAACAAGGTGATATTACAGTAAATGGTTTGGTATTAATGTTTTCCCACAGTATAATGGCTATTCAGGCAATTTACTTCTATCCTAGGTTTAAACGTTCTATGATTGGAATCAGTGTAGCGATGATTTGGGTATTTTTGAATGATTATATTGACTATTTTCACCTTCAATTTCCATATTATGATTTTATAACTACACATGTGTGGCAAATTGGTGTATTATCATGTTGTCTAAGTGTTTTTGGACTTTTGCTTTATATTGAATTAAACAAATTATTAAAGTGTAAATGATTTGATAAAAACGGCAAATGACAGTAAAATATTTATAAAGGAGAGTGAGTTTATTGTCTTCAATTTTTACTATGATAATTTATTTCGTAATATTAATGGTGCTTCCTTTATGGGCACAACACAAAGTTAAATCTAACTATGAGAAATATTCACAAGTTAGATCAACTAGTGGTAAAACGGGTCGTGAAGTTGCATTAGAAATTTTACATGCAAACGGTATTTATGATGTCGAAGTTGTTAAAGGTGAAGGATTCTTAACAGATCATTACGATCCTAAAAAGAAAGTTGTTTCACTATCTCCTGCAAACTATGACAGACCATCAGTTGCTGGAACTGCAATTGCAGCCCACGAAGTTGGTCATGCCATTCAAGATCACCAAGGATATTGGTTCTTAAGATTCAGAGCAGCATTAGTACCTGTTGCAAACCTAGGGAGTTCATTAAGTTATATGATCATCATGTTAGGTATTATCTTAACAGCGATAGGTAGTGCATTTGGTTCAACTGCTTTATGGATTGGTGCTGGTTTAATGTCATTAGCGGTATTATTCTCAATTGTTACGTTACCAGTTGAGTTTGATGCGAGTTCAAGAGCGATGAAACAAATTACGGCATTGAACATTGTAAATGAAAAGGAATACAAGCATGCGCGTAAAGTATTATCTGCAGCAGCAATGACTTATGTTGCAGCAACTGCTGTCGCTGTAGCAGAGCTTGTACGTATTATTTTGATTGCGCGTTCAAGTGATTAATCTTATAGATTAACAATTAACTTAAATTAGACACTTATTAACTAGCTAATCACATTTTGTGTGATTGCTAGTTTTTTTGTGCTTATTTTTCTAATGGTAGATTATTCATTATATTATTTTATTGTAGTGGTACGAATCATAAAGTTATAATCCCAATTTCAATTGATTTAATTTAGTTAGGAATGCATTACATTTATATAAACTGAATTATTAAACTTCTAAAATAAACAACTTGTCATCTAGTTTAGCTAGAGTCAGTAGATTGCACTAAACATGCATGAGACTTCAAATTGATATATACTATATTAGAAATGCAATATAAGGAGAACGTAGAAATGAAATCAATGGTAGAAATGCAACGTGAAGTTGATGAATATATTGGACAATTTAAAACAGGATATTTTTCACCATTAGCTAACTTAGCTAGATTGACTGAAGAAGTGGGCGAACTTGCACGTGAAATAAATCATACCTATGGTGAAAAAAAGAAGAAAGATTCAGAGGAAGCAAATACGATTAAAGCAGAATTAGGTGATAATTTATTTGTGTTGTTATGTTTAGCGAATTCAATGGGAATAGATATGACAGAGAGCTTTAATGAAACTATGGAAAAGTTTAATACAAGAGATAAAAATCGATTCGAAAGAAAGTGAATATAAAAATATATGCTTTATTTGGATTTGATTAAGATTAAAAACATCCATCAATGAATTGCATCGCATGAAATCATATTATTTTTAAAGTAAATATAACTAGATAAATGAATATATATACAACACCTGTTTTTTAGATATTTGAAATTATAAACTCAACATTACTATAAACTTAAATTTAAACAATTATCTACGCATCGAGAATAATAGAAAGAGAAATAGAAAGAAAGGATGGGCAAGCGAATGAAGATAGGTATAACATGTTACCCGTCCATGGGTGGTTCTGGAATTATTGCCACAGAATTAGGAATTAAATTAGCAGAGCGAGGTCACGAAGTACATTTTATCACTTCAAATATCCCATTTAGAATAAGAAAACCATTACCGAATATGATTTTTCATCAAGTTGAAGTGAATCAATATGCAGTATTTCAATATCCACCGTATGATATTACGTTAAGTACTAAAATCGCTGAAGTTATTAAAGAATATGATCTTGATTTGTTGCATATGCACTATGCTGTACCTCATGCAATTTGTGGGATTTTAGCTCGTGAGATGTCAGGTAAAGATATAAAGATTATGACAACGTTACACGGTACTGATATTACTGTTTTGGGCTATGATCATTCACTCCAAGGTGCAATTAAATTTGGCATTGAAAAAAGTGATATTGTGACAAGTGTGAGTAAATCTTTAGCGCAAGAAACACATGAAATTATTGAAACTAACAAAGAGATTATACCGATTTATAATTTTGTACGTGAAAATGAGTTTCCAACTAAACATAACACAGCATTAAAATCACAATTTGGTATAGCACCAGATGAAAAAGTGTTAATACATGTATCGAATTTTAGACAAGTAAAACGCATAGATACTATTATAGAAACATTTGCAAAAGTACGTGAAAAGATACCTAGTAAATTAATTTTACTTGGTGATGGTCCTGAATTAGTGCCAATGCGTCAATTGACGAAAGAGTTAAACGTAGAAGAGGATGTTTTATTTTTAGGGAAACAAGATTGCGTAAGTGAATTTTATCAATTATCTGACTTAGTATTATTATTAAGTGAAAAAGAAAGCTTTGGACTAACTTTACTTGAGGCTATGAAAACAGGCGTCGTTCCAATTGGTTCAAATGCCGGTGGAATTAAAGAGGTTATTAAACATGGTGAAACTGGATTTGTTGTAGATGTGGGTGATTGTGATTCAGCGAGTGACTATGCTATCCGATTACTTGAAGATAAGGCGTTATACAACAAACTTCAGAAAAACATGCTAGCAGATATTGCTGAACGTTTTGGATCAGAACTCATTACAGATCAATATGAGTATTATTATCAAAAAATGCTAAATGAGCATAACAAAAGTAAAGGCGAGTAATAATATGGATAAATCATTATTTGAACAGGCAAGGCCTATATTAGAACAAATTCAAGACAATGGTTTTGAAGCATATTATGTAGGTGGCTCTGTAAGAGATTATGTCATGGGAAGAAATATTCATGATATAGATATCACAACAAGTGCAACGCCAGATGAAATAGAATCTATCTTTAGTCATACGATACCTGTAGGTAAAGAACATGGCACGATAAATGTAGTTTTTAATGATGAAAATTATGAAGTGACAACATTCCGGGCTGAAGAAGATTATGTCGATCACCGTAGACCAAGTGGTGTTACATTTGTTCGGGATTTATACGAAGATTTGCAACGAAGAGATTTCACGATGAATGCGATAGCAATGGATACAACATACAAATTGTATGATTATTTTGATGGTCAACAAGATATTAATAATCGAATAATAAGAACTGTAGGTATAGCTGAGGAACGATTCCAAGAAGATGCTTTACGTATGATTCGATGTTTAAGATTCCAGTCACAATTATCATTTGATATTGCAACGGAAACATTCGAAGCGATGCGTACACAAATGGCAGATATTAAATTTTTATCAATTGAGCGTATAGTGATTGAACTAACTAAATTAATGCGAGGTATTAATGTTGAAAAGAGTTTTAATCATTTAAAATCGCTGAAAGCATTTAATTATATGCCATATTTCGAACATCTTGATATGAATCAAATTAATGTGACTGAAGCAATTGATTTAGAATTGTTGATTGCTATAGCATCAGTTAAATTTGATATTAATTACTCATTGAAGCCTTTAAAGCTAAGTAACCGACAAGTAAAAGATATCAATCAATATATTCAAATTATGAATGCATTACCAAGTATTATTACAAAAGAACAATTAAAAATGTTTGTTTATGATTATGATACGAATCTCATTAAAAATGTAATGGTTGCAGCAGACGTGTTAAAGGCAAATGATATTCAAGGACATGAACCATTAATCGTTAACCTTCAAACGATTAATGAAACATTACATCGTTTACCTATGCATAATAGAAAAGACATGATGGTTAATGGCGGTGTACTTATGGCACATTTAAATGCCAAAAGTGGTCCGTGGTTAAAAGATGTACTAAGACAAATTGAGATAGCGATTGTAACAGGTAAAGTAAGCAACGAAGAAACTGAAATTTTGAAATGGGTGGATAATCATGTCAAAATATAGTCAAGATGTACTTCAATTACTCTATAAAAATAAACCGAATTATATATCTGGACAAAGCATTGCGGAATCACTTAATATTTCACGCACTGCAGTAAAAAAGGTGATTGACCAATTAAAGTTAGAGGGATGTAAAATTGATTCAGTAAATCATAAAGGGCATTTATTACAACAACTCCCAGATATTTGGTATCAGGGTATAATAGACCAATATACAAAAAGTTCTGCTTTGTTTGATTTTAGTGAAGTATACGATTCAATAGATTCTACACAACTTGCTGCGAAAAAGTCACTTGTTGGAAATCAATCTTCATTTTTTATCTTGAGTGATGAACAAACTAAAGGTCGTGGGCGATTTAATAGACATTGGAGTTCTTCAAAAGGGCAAGGACTTTGGATGTCTGTCGTGTTAAGACCTAACGTTGCATTCTCAATGATATCTAAATTTAATTTATTTATTGCATTAGGGATAAGAGATGCGATTCAACATTTTAGTCAAGATGAAGTCAAAGTGAAATGGCCGAATGATATATATATTGATAATGGTAAAGTGTGTGGTTTCTTAACTGAAATGGTTGCTAATAATGATGGTATAGAAGCAATAATATGTGGTATAGGTATTAATTTGACGCAACAACTAGAAGACTTTGATGAAAGTATTAGACATAGAGCAACAAGTATACAATTACATGATAAAAATAAATTAGATAGATATCAATTTTTAGAAATATTACTTGAAGAAATTGAAAAAAGATATAATCAATTTTTAACGTTACCTTTTTCTGAAATTCGTGAAGAATATATTGCAGCTTCTAATATTTGGAATAGAACGTTGCTATTTACAGAAAATGATAAACAGTTTAAAGGACAAGCAATTGATTTAGATTACGATGGCTATCTAATTGTTAGAGATGAAGCGGGTGAATCACACCGTTTAATTAGTGCAGATATAGATTTTTAACACTAAAGCAAGGAGAGATAGCTATGGGTATGGCAACCTATGCCGTTGTGGATTTGGAAACAACAGGCAACCAATTAGATTTTGACGATATCATTCAAATTGGTATAACGTTTGTGCGCAATAACCAAATTATTGATACATATCATTCTATGATTAGAACAAATTTAGAGATTCCGCCGTTCATTCAAGCGTTAACATCCATTGAAGAAAATATGCTACAACAAGCGCCATATTTTAATCAAGTTGCACAAGAAATCTACGATAAGATAAAAGATTGCATTTTTGTCGCTCATAATGTAGATTTTGATTTAAATTTTATTAAAAAGGCATTTAAAGATTGTAATATTCAATATCGTCCCAAAAAAGTTATAGATACACTAGAAATCTTTAAAATAGCTTTTCCTACAGATAAAAGTTATCAATTAAGTGAATTAGCAGAGGCACATGGTATTACCTTAGCAAATGCCCATCGAGCTGACGAAGATGCCGCTACTACTGCTAAATTGATGATATTAGCTTTTGAAAAATTTGAAAAGTTACCGTTAGATACTTTGAAGCAATTATATTATTTAAGTAAACAGTTGAAATACGATTTGTATGATATTTTCTTTGAGATGGTTAGGCAATATGATGCAAAGCCATTGGATAAATCGTACGAAAAGTTCGAACAGATTATCTATCGTAAGCAAGTTGATTTTAAAAAGCCGACAACAAATTATAATGGCAGCTTGAAGTCTTTATATAGCAAAGCTGTAGATCAACTTGGCTTAACATATCGACCGCAACAATTATATTTAGCGGAAACTATATTAGATCAGCTCATGCATAGTGAAAAAGCAATGATTGAAGCATCACTAGGCAGTGGTAAATCATTAGCATATTTACTTGCGGCCTTGATGTATAATATTGAAACTGGGAAGCATGTCATGATTTCTACCAATACTAAATTACTGCAAAGTCAATTGTTAGAAAAAGATATTCCAGCAATGAATGAAGCGTTAAATTTTAAAATTAATGCACTATTGATTAAAAGTAAAAGTGATTACATTTCATTGGGACTTATTAGTCAAATTTTAAAAGATGACACAAGTAATTACGAAGTGAATATCTTGAAAATGCAATTGTTGATTTGGATTACAGAGACGCCGTCCGGAGATATACAGGAATTAAATTTAAAAGGTGGTCAAAAGATGTATTTTGACCAGAAAATTGAAACATATGTACCGGCACGTCACGATGTTCATTATTATAATTTTATTAAGCGAAATGCACAGAACATTCAAATTGGTATTACAAATCATGCACATTTAATTCATTCTGATGTTGAAAATTCAATATATCAATTGTTTGATGATTGTATAGTGGATGAAGCACATCGCTTACCAGACTATGCCTTAAATCAAGTGACAAATGAGTTGAGTTATGCTGATATTAAATATCAGCTTGGTTTGATTGGTAAAAACGAAAATGAAAAATTGTTAAAGGCAATCGATCAACTGGAAAAGCAGCGAATTTTGGAAAAATTAGATATTGCACCAATTGATATTTTTGGCTTGAAGGCTAGTATGAATGAGATTCATGAGTTAAATGAGCAATTGTTCTCGACGATATTTACGATTATCAATGATTCTGATGTTTATGATGATGATATTCATCGCTTCCATAATGTATTTACTTTTGAAACAAAAGACATTTTGAAGGATTTACATGCAATTATCGATAAGTTAAATAAAACGCTAGAAATATTCAATGGCATTAGTCATAAAACAGTTAAATCATTACGGAAACAGTTGTTGTATTTAAAAGATAAATTTAAAAATATCGAACAAAGTTTAAAAGCTGGACATACTAGTTTCATTTCGATTAAAAATTTATCTCAAAAATCAACAATACGTTTATATGTGAAAGATTACGCTGTAAAAGATGTATTAACGAAACAAGTATTGGAAAAATTTAAATCACTCATTTTTATATCTGGTACTTTAAAATTTAATCATTCGTTTGAAGCTTTTAAACAGTTATTCAACAAAGATGTTCACTTTAATACATTTGAAGTTAACACGTCGTTACAAAGTGCAAAAAATACAAGTGTATTTATACCGAGTGATGTAGCATCTTATCAATATAAAAATATAGATGAGTATGTAGCATCGATTGTAAGCTATATTATTGAATATACGACTATAACGTCATCAAAATGTTTAGTCTTATTTACGAGTTATAAAATGATGCATATGGTACAAGATATGCTAAATGAATTGCCAGAATTTGAAGATTATGTTGTATTAACACAACAGCAGAACCAAAATTATAAAATAGTACAACAGTTTAATAATTTTGATAAGGCCGTACTGCTTGGTACGTCAACATTTTTTGAAGGCTTTGATTTTCAAGCAAATGGTATTAAATGTGTGATGATAGCGAAGTTACCGTTTATGAACAAGCATAATGCAAAATATTGGCTTATGGATTCTGAATTCACTTCAACTTTCAAGGAATATGTATTACCTGATGCAGTTACACGTTTTAGACAAGGACTTGGAAGATTAATTAGAAATGAAAATGATCGCGGCATAATAGTTTCATTTGATGATCGACTCATAAACAGTAATTATAAAAACTTTTTTGAACAAACACTTGAAAATTATCGTCAGAAAAAAGGCGACATTCAACAGTTTGGAAAATTATTAAGACAAATTCAAAAAAAGAAAAAGTGAAATACAAAGTAAAATTCTTGTGACATGACATGTGCTATGTTCTGTTACAAGAATTTTTGTTTGGTCGTCAAAATTTGAGTTTTATAATTAAACTTGAATGTTAGCACAAAAAACAACCTTCATACTAATAATATTGAGGCTTTATTATATATTTTGTCTGAAACTGATGATTGTATTGTCTTAATATGAATTAATGTTCAAATCTGTGCTTAAATCATTACCATTTACACGTTATCTTTTAGTCTAGTTCTAGAACTTGAAAGCGGATTTTGTTAAAATGAATGAGTATTGTATAACGAAAAAATAAATAGGAGAATGGTTATGAAAACAACGATTAAACAAGCGAAAGATCATTTAAACCAAGACGTTACAATTGGTGCTTGGCTAACAAATAAACGTTCAAGTGGTAAAATCGCCTTTTTACAATTACGTGATGGAACAGGCTTTATGCAAGGCGTAGTAGTTAAATCAGAAGTTGATGAAGAGGTATTCAAACTTGCGAAAGAAATTACTCAAGAATCATCTCTATACGTTACAGGCACAATTACAGAAGATAATCGTTCTGACTTAGGATACGAAATGCAAGTGAAATCAATTGAAGTTATTTCAGAAGCGCATGACTATCCGATTACACCTAAAAATCATGGTACAGAATTCTTAATGGATCACCGTCATTTATGGTTACGTTCTAAAAAACAACATGCTGTAATGAAAATTAGAAATGAAGTTATTCGTGCAACGTATGAATTTTTCAACAAAGATGGATTTACAAAGGTTGATCCACCAATTTTGACAGCAAGTGCGCCAGAAGGTACAAGTGAATTATTCCATACTAAATACTTTGATCAAGATGCGTTTTTATCTCAAAGTGGTCAGTTATACTTAGAAGCTGCAGCTATGGCACACGGAAAAGTATTTTCATTTGGTCCAACTTTCAGAGCTGAAAAATCAAAAACACGTAGACACTTGATCGAGTTCTGGATGATTGAAGGGGAAATGGCTTTCACAAATCATGCTGAAAGTTTAGAAATTCAAGAACAATATGTAACACATGTTGTAAAATCAGTTTTAGAAAATTGTAAACTAGAGTTGAAAATTTTAGAGCGTGATACATCAAAACTTGAAAAAGTTGCGACACCATTCCCTAGAATTTCATATGATGATGCAATTGAATTCTTAAAAGCAGAAGGCTTTGATGATATTGAATGGGGCGAAGATTTTGGTGCGCCACATGAAACAGCCATTGCTAATCATTATGATTTACCGGTGTTTATTACTAATTATCCAACTAAAATTAAGCCTTTCTATATGCAACCAAATCCTGAAAATGAAGAAACTGTATTATGTGCAGACTTAATTGCACCTGAAGGATACGGTGAAATTATTGGTGGATCTGAACGTGTGGATGACTTAGAATTGTTAGAACAACGCGTTAAAGAACATGGATTAGACGAAGAAGCATATAGTTACTACTTAGACTTACGTCGTTATGGTAGTGTGCCACACTGTGGATTTGGTTTAGGTTTAGAGCGTACAGTAGCATGGATTTCTGGTGTTGAACACGTTCGTGAAACTGCGCCATTCCCAAGATTATTAAACCGTTTATATCCATAAGTTTTAGGATCGTTACTTAAAATTTATATTATGATAATAAAAAGAATCGTCCAGCCTATATTAATAGCTGGGCGATTTATGCTTGGAAAATGAAGATTGATAACGGCTTATATTAATCATGAACAAACTTTTGTTTAGTAACTAGATTTGGAAAATAAATAGCTCATCTGATTATACATAAAGTTCATTGTTAAAAACTAGGTTTAAAAAATTACTGTTATTTAAAATTTGTTTGCTACTAGTTAAATATATTAAGCATTTTAGTCGAAAATTAAAGAAAATGATTTATACTATTAAGTAATGGTTAAATTTAAAAGGGGGCACGAACATGGATAAATATCAATTAAAAGCAAGACCTGTAGTGATACGAAGAGAATTATTAGACCATTACAGTGACTTAGGTTTAGATGAGCAAGATTTAGTCATTTTGCTTAAATTGATTTATGCTTCCGAAACATCAAATAAACAGCCTTCAATTGAATTACTTCAGAAGGGCTCAACTATGCAACCACGAGATATTACAATGGTTATTCAAAATTTGATACAACGTGAATTGCTAGAATTACAAGTTCAAAAAGATGAAGAAGGTAGATTTACCGAATATATGAATCTAGATCCTTTTTTCGAAAAATTAAGTCATATATTGAAGCAACAAAGTATGGAAACGAAAGAGCAAAATAGTAAAGAAAAATTTAAACAATTATTTAGAGTTTTAGAGGATACATTTGCAAGGCCGTTATCTCCATATGAAATAGAAACGTTAAATCAATGGATTGATGTTGATAAACACGATAGTGAAATTATACAAGCGGCATTAGACGAGGCGAATAGTTTGAATAAACTTAGCTTTAAATATATGGATCGTATTTTACTTAATTGGAAGAAAAACAATGTCAAAACAATTGACGATTCTAGAAAAATAAGAGAAAAATTTAATAAACCGAAAATGACGCACACAGTTAAAACGGTACCTAAATTTGATTGGTTAAACGGGGAGAACCTTGATGGTAAGTAAGAAAAAAGCATTAGAAATGATTGATGTTATAGCAAATATGTTTCCGGATGCAGAATGTGAATTAAAACATGATAATCCGTTCGAATTAACTATTGCTGTATTATTGTCAGCGCAATGTACAGACGTTCTAGTAAATAGAGTAACAACTGAGCTGTTTAAAAAATACAAAACGCCTGAAGATTATTTGGCAGTCAGTGATGAAGAACTTATGAATGATATTCGTTCTATCGGTTTGTATCGTAACAAAGCTAAGAATATTAAGAAACTTTGTCAATCTTTGATTGATCAATTTAATGGAGAAATACCACAAACACATAAGGAATTAGAAAGTTTAGCAGGTGTAGGACGTAAAACTGCTAATGTAGTCATGAGTGTAGCATTTGATGAACCTTCATTAGCTGTTGATACGCATGTAGAACGTGTTTCTAAACGCTTAGGTATTAATCGTTGGAAAGATAATGTGAGACAGGTAGAAGACCGTTTATGTTCTGTCATACCTAGAGATAGATGGAATAGGAGCCATCATCAACTCATTTTCTTTGGAAGATACCACTGTTTAGCCCGAAAACCTAAATGCGATATTTGTCCACTATTAGAAGATTGTAGAGAAGGACAAAAACGTTATAAAGCTAGTTTGAAAGAAGCGTGATAACATGACAAATATTACAAAAGAGGTATTTGATAATTTAGAACAAGAGATTGATGTATTTGCCAAAAATAAGACATTAGGTTCTAGTGAAGCAAAGCCCTACTTGGATGAATACCATAGTAAAATTATTGATTATTTTAAGCAGGTTAATGACATAACTGGCAATATTGATTTTGATAAATTAAATCAATATCCTGTTGTGCCAATGAATTTTAAAGAAAGATATGATTATATGATTGAACGTAAATATCATTTTATGGGCTATCGACAAATGAAGACCTTTAAAACTGAATTGATTAAAATGAATGCTAGTTATCAAACAAGGTTAAAGAATAAGCAGGTATAGACAAGATTGATCATTTCCTAATGTTGAAAATATATAAAACTAATTCATGCACACATATTTGTATTTATGTTAGGTGTCGTGTCATTACAACGTCTTAATATAAAAACTGTCCATCTACATCATAATGGATATCTTGAGGTATGCTTTAAGATATCTATTTCGAATCGTAGGTGGATTTCTTATATTTATGATTGTGAAAATATGTTGCAAACATCTTGATATTTCACTGATTAACGTAAACAGGGAATTGATAAACATATCAATTTAAAACAGCGTCTAAGATGACTATGAGAAAATATAATCATAATTTTAAAAATGGGAACAACCACTTATTCAAATTCAATAATTTTACATAGCTAAAGATGTGAATATGAAAAACTATTTAGATGTTTCAAAATGTATGTGAATGACTGATTTTAAGGTTTCTACTAATATAGCAATAGCGTATGAATACTTATAAAAAAAGCAGGAAGTTTTACCTTCCCACCATAAAAGATGAAGAACCTAAAAAATCCTCAGCTACGCCATAAATATGGTATAACTGAGGATTTTATGTTGTGTGGATTAGTTGAATATACCTGTTAATCCACCGCTGTTTCTAGATTGTTGAGATCTAGTATTGTTATTTGATTGTGCAGTACCACTGCTGTTTGCTGATGTGTCACTACCACCGTGTGTACTACGATTTGTAGTGTTGTTATCTTGACTACCAGAAACATTGATTGATGGGATACTACCACTTACTGAGCTAGGACGTTTAAAGTCTTCGCCATCTCTAGATGAAATTTTTGACATCACATTTTCATATAAGAACTGTGGATATTCTTGTTGGCTATGTCCCACAAATGAGTTTTCACCATATTGTTTAACTTTACTGAAGCCCATCCACACTGACATAGTGTATTGAGGTGTAAAGCCGTTAATCCACACGTCTTTCGCTGCATTATCAGGTAAATTATATTGTGAATAAGTTTCAGCACCGTAAGTACCAGTACCTGTCTTAGCACCCATATTTACTCCAGATACACCATGGCCATATGCAGAACCATATGGTTTAAATGTACCTTTTAGCATCTCAGCTAACATGTATGCAGTGTAATCACTCATCGCTTTATGGCTAGTATGATCGTATTCGATTGTTTCACCATCACGAGTAACTACTTTTTGAATTGAATGCGCGTTGTTATAAGTACCACCGTTAGCGATTGCAGCAAATGCTGATGCTAATTGTGTTGGTGAGAATTCTGAAGCAGAACCACCAAGTACTTCAGATGGACCAATATCGCCTTCGTAGTTTAAGCCAAGTTTGGCAGCGAATTTCTTAGGTGCATCATTACCAGCATTTTGCTTAACTGATTGCCAAGCTTTTAAAGCTGGTATATTGAAACTTTGTCGTAAAGCATCATAAATAGATACAGTACCGTGACTCTTCGTATCATAGTTTCTAAATGTAGAACCATCAACTTGATATGAAGATTCATCTTGAATCGCATGGTTTGTTGCCCATTTCATATTTTCAATGGCAGGTCCATACGCTAAGAAAGGTTTTAAAGATGAACCAGTAGGGTGAGGATCTGTTGCTTGGTTTCTGTTAACGACGTCTTTGAAATCACGTCCACCAGATATAGCAACTAAACCACCAGTTTTACTATCAAGAATCGTTGCACCAACTTGTTGGTCTTTATTCTTGTAGAAGCTACCATTATCAACATCATTTTGTAATGTTTTTTGAACATCTTTATCCATGTTTGTATAAATTTTAATACCACTTTGTAATACATTACCTAAATTTTCATCTTTGAATGCTTTATTATTCATTAATTCAGATTTTACAAAGTTAACGTATGAATTATACTCAGAATCTTGATTTGTATCAATGTTTTGACGTTCTTCAGCAGTACGATTTACTAAGTTCGCTTTTAAATCGATTTTCTTAGCATCTTCCCACTGTTTATCTGTAATGCGTTTATGATAATGCATTAAGTATAAAACAGTGTTTTTACGATCTTCAGCAGCTTTTGGATGATCATAAATATTATAGTTGTTTGGAACCTGAGGTAAACCGGCTAAATAAGCTTCTTCCGCTAAGTTTAAATCTTTTAAATCTTTATTAAAGTAATACTTAGCAGCAGCTTTAATACCTGTTACGCCATCAGAATAGTAAATTTTATTTAGATATACTTGGAAGATATCATCTTTACTATACTCTTGTTCTAAACGATATGATAAGTATGCTTCTTGAGCTTTACGTCCAATAGATTTATGTTGTGATAAAAATGCATCTTTAACAACTTGTTGTGTTAATGTTGAGGCACCTTCAGAACCAAATCCACCAGTCAAGTTCTTACCAATTGCACCGAATAAACGTTTATAATCAAGTGCGCCATGTTCGTAGAAACGATTGTCTTCAGTTGCAAGTACTGCGTCTTTCATTGATTTCGGCACGTCTTTTAAATTTACATGCTCATGTCTTTGGCCATTATCTAATGTTTTAACAAGTTCTCCGTTCTTGTCATATATCTTTGCAGGAATCGGATCTTGTAATTTAGCTTCGGTAAAAGCAGGTGCTTTCCAAGCATAATAAGCAAACAATAAGATACCTAGTAAAAGAACAACGAAAAATGCAATAATCATGAAGCCAATAATCTTAATAATCGTTCTCTTCACATTTCTATTCTTTTTTGAGTTGGATTTCCCACCATTATTACCATTTTTCTTAGGCTGAGAAGATCCTTTGTTTTCCGTCATACGCGGTCCTCACTTTCATCTAATATCAACTTATCAACTGCTTTTAGATAGTCTAATCTTGGTTGATACTGATAAGGAATATGGTAACCATTTTTTCGTATTTCATCAACTGTTATAGACTTTTTAATATTATCTTTATATCTCTTCCAAAATACTTCGAATTTTGAATAGGGTAAAAGATAAACTTCATCTAGCGTTTTAAAACGAATCATTAAAAACACAATACCTTTTTGTTGATATGCATTTTTCATATGTTCGACTTGATGGTCATGAATATTATTTAAAGGAAAGGACGTCTTGTTTTTAGTTTCCTTTGCTTCAAAATCAATATAATAACCTTGATAAACGCCGTTGTAATCAGTTGTTGAAGGTGTACGAAAATAAGCTTCGTTAATCACAGCTTTACTCCGCTTAGGATAGTTGACATTAACTATTTGTACTGGCGTAGGCTTTTTGTGAATAACTGCAATGTCGCTTTTAAGATAAAACGTATTTGAATGTTCGATATCTTTTTCAAGTGACATACCACGTCCACCATACTCAATATTACTAAAGGCAGCGGTCTTTTTCCCTCCGTCTATAGCACTATTTTTACGATATGGTTTACCATTTGGATAATTCATAAATTTCACCACACAAGTTTGGTAGTAAACGTTGTTTATTATACACAACATTATAGTGAAACACCAAACTTAAATTAGTATAAATGCGAAAGACACAATACACCAAAGCTTATTTTAACGTGATTTCAGCATTAACACAATAATATTATAATACATTTACCGTTAATGTTGGAATTTTACACACAATTTTAATTAATTGAAAAGTTTTGCTTATAAAAATGAATACTCATTACAATATTTTTGAATTTTGTTATAAAAGTCAAATCATGATCAGTAATTTTTATTTTTGAGGCAAGTACAAGTATGTGTTGTTAATCAGCAGAGGTGTATTTGATTTAAATGATTTTATTAGATTAAAAGTATTTTCATCGTATAACAACATACACGATAAAATTTTGTATTTATATAGGAAGTTTTTAGATTTACTTGATTTAACAGATAACACATTTGAAAAAATAGTTAAATCAAATTATATAGAGTGTTAAAACATGACGAATACAGTATATTGTGATAAATTAAAAAATGTAGGAGGCGTCCTCATGAATGATGTAGTCGAATCACTAATTTATGAAGTTAACAACATGCAACAAAATTTTGAAAATGTGAAATCACAACAACAAGATCATGATTTTTACCAAACTGTAAAGCCATATACTGAACATATTGATAGCATGCTCAATGAGATCAAATTACATCGTGAATTTATTATAGAAGTACCTTATATGAATTCAAGGAAATTTGAGCTACTGATTGCTAACATTGAACAACTTTCTGTCGAATGTCATTTTAAGCGAACAAGTCGAAAGTTATTTATAGAAAAGCTTAAAAGTGTTCAATATGATTTACAAAATATATTAGATGGCGTAACAAAAGAGGGTACTCATGGTTAAAACAGTTTATGTAACAGGTTACAAATCATTCGAATTAAACATTTTTAAAGATGACGCACCTGAAGTACATTATTTAAAACAATTTATAAAACATAAAATTGAACAACTGTTGGATGAAGGATTAGAATGGGTGTTAATACAAGGGCAAATGGGTATAGAATTATGGACTGCAGAAGTTGTTATTGAATTACAACGAACATATGATTCGTTAAAGTTTGCTGTAATTACACCGTTCCAAGGACATACAGAAAAGTGGAATGAACATAATCAAAGTAAGTATGCCAACATAATTAAGCATGCAGATTATGTTGATAGTATTTTTCATACGTCGTATCAGGGTCCTTTTCAATTTAAACAAGCAGATCAATTTATGCTTGAACATTCGGATCAAACATTGCTCATTTATGATGAGGAACAAGAGGCAAGTCCTAAGTTCTTCAAGCAGATGTTAGTTGATTTTATGGATAAAACAAACTATACTTGTGATATTGTGACGTTCGATGAATTAACAGCATTCATCAATGACTTACAGTGGTCTGAAGATCAAAGTTTCTAATGAGGTGGAAAAAATGTCAGATGTTTCATTGAAATTATCAGCAAAAGATATTTATGAAAAAGATTTTGAAAAAACGATGGCTCGTGGCTATAGAAGAGAAGAAGTAGATGCATTTTTAGATGACATTATTGCTGATTATCAAAAAATGGCCGATATGAATAATGAAGTTGTAAAATTATCAGAAGAGAATCATAAACTTAAAAAAGAATTAGAAGAATTAAGACTACGTGTAGCAACATCAAGACCTCAGGACAATAAAAGTTTTTCTTCGAATAATACAACAACAAATACATCTTCAAATAATGTAGATATTTTAAAACGTATTTCAAACTTAGAAAAAGCTGTATTTGGTAAATAATTACTAAATACAAAAGTTTAACTGTCTTACTAATAATGACTATGTTATAATTTTAAAAGTGATATTTTGGGTAATCGCTATATTATATAGAGGAAAGTCCATGCTCACACAGTCTGAGATGATTGTAGTGTTCGTGCTTGATGAAACAATAAATCAAGGCATTAATTTGACGGCAATGAAATATCCTAAGTCTTTCGATATGGATAGAGTAATTTGAAAGTGCCACAGTGACGTAGCTTTTATAGAAATATAAAAGGTGGAACGCGGTAAACCCCTCGAGTGAGCAATCCAAATTTGGTAGGAGCACTTGTTTAACGGAATTCAACGTATAAACGAGACACACTTCGCGAAATGAAGTGGTGTAGACAGATGGTTATCACCTGAGTACCAGTGTGACTAGTGCACGTGATGAGTACGATGGAACAGAACATGGCTTATAGAAATATCACTACTAGTTTAGCTCTCCTAGATGATGGAGAGCTTTTTTCATGAAAAGAACACTTAAAATTAACGCCTTGTCTTGATATAATGACACTGCCTTGTTTTAAAATAGTAAGCGGATGCGTTAATGTATCAGCGATTAAATTTGTTGGAAATGTATAAAAAACACAAGCTAAGAATAAAATACCTGTATAAAAGGAGAATCATATATGTTTCAATTACTTGCAGTTTGTCCGATGGGATTAGAAGCTGTTGTTGCTAGGGAAATTCAAGAATTAGGCTATGAAACAAATGTTGAAAATGGTCGTATATTTTTTGAAGGAGACGCAAGTGCAATTGTAAAGGCAAATTTATGGTTGCGCACAGCAGACCGAATCAAAATTGTTGTTGGACGTTTTAACGCAACAACGTTTGACGAATTATTCGAACAAACCAAAGCGCTCCCTTGGGAATCTATAATTGATAAAGAAGGTAACTTCCCAGTTCAAGGTAGAAGCGTTAAATCAACACTACATAGTGTGCCAGATTGTCAGGCGATAACTAAGAAAGCTATTGTTGAACGATTACGTCGCGCATATAACGAAAAAGGTTGGTTAAATGAATCAGGTGCCAAATACCCTGTTGAAGTTGCCATTTTAAAAGATAATGTATTATTGACTATAGACACATCAGGTTCTGGTTTGAACAGACGTGGATATAGATTAGCACAAGGTGAAGCACCAATTAAAGAAACGTTGGCAGCAAGTTTAATCCGTCTTGCAAACTGGAAAGGTGATACACCTTTAATTGATCCATTTTGCGGTTCGGGTACAATAGCTATAGAAGCTTGTTTAATTGCTCAAAATATCGCACCTGGTTTTAATCGCGAGTTCGTATCAGAGCAATGGAACATCATGCCAGCAAATATTTATGATGATTACCGTGATGAAGTGGATAAGATGGCTGATTATGATAAAGAAATCGAAGTATATGCTTCTGATATTGATCCAGAAATGGTAGAGATTGCTAAGCGTAACGCTGAAGAAGTTGGGTTGTCTGATATTATTAAATTTAGTGTAAAAGATGTCAATACATTAACAATTGATACAGAAGAACCGGTGGCGTTAATTGGAAATCCTCCATATGGTGAACGTATTGGTGATCGTGAAGAAGTTGAAGAAATGTACCGTTATATTGGTAAACTAATGAAACAACATCCATTTTTATCTACATACATTTTAACAAGTAATAAAGAATTTGAATATTTAGTAGATCGTAAAGCAACAAAGCGACGTAAGTTATTTAATGGATATATAGAATGTACTTATTATCAATACTGGGGTAAAAAGACAGAACGTAAAACTATTGAAAACTAAAGTGTTTCTAATGCGTGACTAAAATTAGTAATAATTAAGTTCTCATGATAATAGGTATTTTTGAAAAATGGAGGAGTCTATAAATGGGTAAAAAAATGGGTCTAGGTTTATCTATTGCATTGATTGTTATTGGTATTGCCGTTGTATGTTTAATGATTTTTTCTAGTCAAAAAACGACTTATTTTGGTTATATGAATAGTAATACAAATGCAGAAAAAGTTGTCAGTGAAAAAGATGGATTAGTCAAACATAATATCAAAGTAGAACCATCTAATGATTTCAAGCCGAAAAAAGGAGACTTTGTAAAATTAGTTTCTAAAGATGATGGGAAGACATTTTATAAACAAGAGATTGTTAAACATGATGACGTCCCACA
Source organism: Staphylococcus sp. MZ3 (assembly GCF_018622755.1). Classification (NCBI taxonomy): domain Bacteria; kingdom Bacillati; phylum Bacillota; class Bacilli; order Caryophanales; family Staphylococcaceae; genus Staphylococcus; species Staphylococcus sp. MZ3. Next base: position 1,512,778 of record NZ_CP076026.1, on the reverse strand, counting down.
CGGTTTAATGATGAAAATTCACGACATGCATATGAATTAATAAAAAAGCATCTATAACGTAATTTTGAAGAAGTAGAGTTATCTTCTTATGCGTTTTAGATGCTTTTTTATCTTCAAATTCAAAAAATCTGACAGATAAAAAGTAAAAACTTTCCATCAGTACGATTTATTATAGAACCCGTTTTAAGTAATTAGAGAGACGAGAATCATTTTGTAAATTTCGTCAGTTCAAAACTTTAAGTGCATTATTGTTTAGCACGACGATCTTTAATATATAATATTAATTCAATTATAAATACAAGGATAAGTGATAATCCAAATAATGGCATTAATAATCCTAATACAATTAAACATATTATGAGTGATATAGATGCTGGTTTTTTTACGCGATGTGGTACTTTTACTGCAGTATTTTTTGTACGCTTTATCCAAGAGACAAACCCCATGCCAATGGCTACTAATAAAGCGATACATACAAATAAATTAATGATTTTATTTAAAATGCCGAATAAATGACCTTCGTGAAGCGGAATGCCCCATGTAAACCATTTAGCAATAATACCGTAGTCATCATATTTAATCGTACCTAGCTTTTTACCGCTATATTGATCGAAATAAAGTGTTTGTTCCTTGTAAGGTGATACATCTAGCCCAGTAACACCTGAATTACTAGTATTAGATACAATAAAGGCACCATTTTTATCACTTGGATATACGATTGAAAACGGCTTTTTAATACCAGATTTTTGCGCCTGTTCAACGACCTTATCAATAGATATTTGATAATCTAATTTGGTTTGAGGCATTGCTGCATTACCATGATGACCACTTGAACCTTTTTCGGATGAAGCTGGCTGTTTATTTTTACGTGTAGCCCAAGGTAATTCGTTCAAATCTGATTTAGGTGGATTAATCGCTAATTCACCTTGACCAAGGTCACCGTTTGTGTCCATCATACCGGCAATTTTACTGCCCATAAAACCAGACCATGGCAATCCAGTTAAAACTAATACAAATACTGGAATTGCAATGATAACTCCAATCATTGCGTGCCACTTTTGCCAACGAAGTGCCTTACTTTTGTTAGAAATTAAATGCTTCTTAATGAGTAAATAAGTACCAGATAAAATCATGAATATCGTCCAACATGCGGTTAACTCTACTAAATAATTAATAATAGTATTTTCAGTAAACAAAGAACTATGTATACTTCGCATCACATTAGAATACGTATGTTTCGCATTTTGATCTGCAACAAATTGATTGTTATGATCTAGAAAGACGTAACGTTGATTTCCTACCATATCACTCAGTGTAATTCGTTTGTTATATGGTTCATCAAGTATGCTAACTTTACTTACAAAGAATCCTTCATATTGTTGTTCAACTTGATGTACTGCATCATTTAATGTTTGATGCGTTTTTACATCACTGTCACCAAAAAACTCATTCTTATAAATATTATTTTCAACTTCTGGAAAGAACAAGTAACCAATGCCCGAAATGGTTAAAGTGATTAACAGTGGAGCAATAAATATTGCTGCATAGAAATGTAATCTTTGTAATGGATTAAATGTATTTTTCATATTTCCCTCCCAATTGGCTATTATACGGTGTCAATTCTGTGACGTGTGTGAACAAACTGTGACAATATTTATTTTCTAGAAAAATTTAACGATGATTTGTGATTTTTAGAAATATGAACTTTTAAGTTGGAATGTTTGAAGAAAATTGATTATTCGTATGTTTTATCAAGCAGCTATGATAAAATTTAAACATAATACAATGCGAGCCATTTAACGATCTATGTTTAAATGGACATCGATATTGTATGAATTCGTTTTAACAAGCAAGCATTTCTATGTGAACGAACCAAAGGGGAAAGTAACATGATTAATAAAGAACAATTAGATCTTTTATATAAATTAAAAAAAGAAGTTGAAAAGTCGCGAAATGAAGCACTTTTACATACAATTAACCAAGTAATTAAGAAAGTATATTTGCAGCAATATACATGTTCGTTCGTTGGACATTTTTCTGCAGGTAAATCGACACTGATAAATTTATTAATTGAACAAGATATCTTACCAAGTTCACCTGTACCAACGACAAGTAATACTGCTATTGTGTCAGTTTCAGACAATCACGATATTATTGCTAATTTGCCGAATCAAACGTATGCCAAATTATCTAATTATGATGAAGTAAGGGAAATGAATCGCCAAAATGTCGACGTTGAATCTGTAGAAATTAATTTTCAATCAGCTAAATTTGAAAATGGGTTTACGTTGCAAGATACACCAGGTGTTGATTCAAATGTTGCATCACATCAGTCAATAACAGAACAATATATGTATACAAGTAATATGATATTTTATACGGTTGACTATAACCACGTTCAATCTGAACTTAACTTTAAGTTTATGAAGCATATAAATGATGTTGGAATACCTGTTGTGTTTATCATTAATCAAATTGACAAGCATCAAGACGATGAATTGTCATTCTCTACGTTTAAATCACGAGTTGAAAAATCAATTGCAGATTGGGGCATTAAATTAGAACGCACCTTTTATGTATCTAAATTTGATCACCCTGAAAATGAACTTGAAGTATTATCAAGTTATCTAATTTCATTAGATCAACATAGAGGGACAATAGAGGATTATACATCAAGAACGGTTGAATACATTACCGAAGCTCAGCTAGATTACATTCAGTCTGAAATTCAGGAAGTACTAGAAGATTTAGGTATCGAAGAAGCGGAGTTTGAACAAGCATTTTTAAATAGTCAACAACATCAAGCAATTAGTGAAGAGGCACAACTTTTAAATAATCCAGATGAATTAATGGCATTTTTAAAGAATAAGCGTAAAAATATTTTAGAAAATGCATACATTATGCCGCATAATATGAGAGAAATGTTACGAAGTTATTTGGAAAGTATGTCTCAAGACTTTAATGTTGGTGGGTTTTTTAATAAAAAGAAGAAAAAGCTACAAATTCAACAACAGCGATTATTAACAGCGACAGATGCGTTACAAGAACATGTTAATCAACAAATTCGTCAACCAATGCGAGAAGATATGTCATTTGTAACGCGTTTTATCAATAAAAAAGAAGCTTCAGATAAAGTATTAAATCAGCATTATGACGTTAAGCCGGAAATGATTGAAGATTTATATCAACCACAAACATCAATCAGCAATACTTATGTACTTACATTTTCAGACGAAGTGGTTAAAGCCATTAAGAAATATGTTGAACAACAATCAACACCAATTTTTAAAGAAATAATAGAAAATGTGCAGGCAGATGAATTACCAACAGAAGAAAGTGATGATTTAAAAGAATATCAACGTTATACAGAATTAAATGAGCTGCGTCAGTCATTGACGACTAAGAATTATCGTCACTACTATATTCATTTAGATGAATCTCTAGATAAATTAATAGGTCGACAAGAGACAACATATCAAGTGGCTACTGATAATGCTCAGGATAATCGTGATAATCAGCAGCTAAATCAAAATACAGCTACAACAAATATGTCTATAGATATTCAAAAAGCGCTTGATATAATTTCGGATGTGCCTTTGTTCAAGCGTACAAAGCAAGATATCCACGAAACATTAACACGTATAGATAATAAATTAATAAAAATAGGTGTATTTGGAACATTTAGTGCGGGTAAAAGTAGTTTGATAAATGCATTATTAGGCGAGCATATTTTAGTGAGTTCTCCAAATCCTACTACAGCAGCTACTACAGAAATATCTTATGGAGACGAGAGTTATATAACGCTAAAATCACAATCGCAATTATTAGATGAAATTAATGCAGTAGTTGAATACCAAGATATATCTTTTTCAACTATAGAAGAATTTATTAATTGGGATTTAGAAAAGTTAAAATCACATTTAAATAAAAATCAACTCGCTTTTATTCAGGCAGTTGAAAAACATTATAAATTGTATGTCAATATGTTGGAAAATGGAGAAAAACATGCCATTAATCAACAGGAATTGAAAAAGTGGAGTGCAGAAGATGAATATGCAACATTTGTTAAGACAGTACACATTGCATTAATGCATGATTGGTTAAAAGGTAAAATAATTGTTGATTCATTAGGGCTACACTCAAATAACCAAAGGCATACAAATGAAACCGAACAAATTTTAACTTCTTCAGACTTAATATTGTATGTAAGTTATTTTAATCATTCATTTACTGATAATGACAAAGCGTTTATAGAACACATGAAAGATATGAACCAGTTGAATGAAAACCAAGCATTTAAAATGGTAATTAATGCTGCTGATTTAGCAGAAAGTCAAGATGATCTTGAAGCAGTTGAAACATATGTATCAGATGCATTAAGACAAGTACACTTACAATCAGACATTTTTGCTGTATCAAGTCGAAATGCATTGCAAGCTGAAGATAAGGGCATTGATCAATTAAAACAAAGCATACAACAATTTGTTGATGTTGAATCTAAATCAATTTTAGAACAACAAATGATTCATCAGCTTCAACAAATGGATCGTTCTTATGTAGAGATGATTACAGAATTTGAAACAAATAAAGCTGATATTTCACGTCGCCAACAAAGGTTAACAGATTATAAAGATAAACAGCGTTTACAACATCAATTAATTGATGCGACGCTACAACATACAGACAACGAAGTTGAAGAACAAGTTTATCATTTAAATGCACGTTTAAAATTACAACTACTTGACGATGTTAAATCAGTGTTTAATTCTCAAATGACGCAAAATAGTGATTTTAATGAAGAAAAGAAAGTGTCTACGAAAGTATACTTAGATCAAATTCATCAACGATTGTTTTTAGAGCAATCTTTAATTACAGAACGTATAAAAAAATACTTTAATAAGCAACTCATTGAGCAAATTGCACCAATCGTTCAACAATTAGCAGATTTACATGTCATTGTTAATCCTCAGTTTAACTTTGAATCAGCTAATATAGAGCAACCATTATTGCACATCGATTTCAATGATATGCTAAATGCATTGCCTAAACAATTAACAAAACGTAAAATTTTGAATCCAAATGGGCAAAGAGATATACATGAATCAATTTGTCAAAGTACGTTAGGATTATTACAACCACAAATGGGATTATTGAGGCAACAGCTTGAATTATATGTAAAGCAAATGGCTGTAGAAGCTGAATCGCAATTTGAAAGTTTTGAAGCTAATATTCAAACGCAAATAAACGATTTATTAGCATTTGATTTAGATACAACACTTATCAATCAATTGAAAGATAAACATCAACAACTGAAAACTATTTTATATTAAGAAAGAAGGAACGTTTTAAATGCCTAATAAAATATTACTTGTAGATGGTATGGCGCTATTATTTAGACATTTCTATGCTACAAGTCTTCATAAACAATTTATGTACAATTCACAAGGTGTACCTACAAATGGAATACAAGGATTTGTGCGTCATATCTTTTCGGCAATACATGAAATACGCCCTACACATGTAGCTGTATGTTGGGATATGGGACAATCAACTTTTAGAAATGATATGTTTGATGGTTATAAGCAAAATCGTTCTGCACCACCAGAAGAATTGATACCACAATTTGATTATGTTAAAGAAATTTCAGAGCAATTTGGCTTTGTAAATATTGGCGTTAAAAACTATGAAGCGGATGATGTTATAGGTACATTAGCACAACAATATTCAACTGATAACGATGTCTATATTATTACGGGCGACAAAGATTTACTGCAATGTATTAATGACAATGTTGAAGTTTGGCTAATTAAAAAAGGTTTTAACATTTATAATAGATATACATTACATCGTTTTAACAAAGAATATGCCCTTGAACCACAACAACTAATCGATATTAAAGCGTTTATGGGTGATACAGCAGATGGATATGCGGGTGTTAAAGGTATTGGAGAGAAAACGGCTATTAAGTTAATTCAGCAATATCAAAGCGTTGAAAATGTGGTTGAAAACATTGATGCATTATCAGCTGGTCAACGTAATAAGATAAATGACAATTTAGATGAACTATATTTATCGAAGCGACTTGCTGAAATTCACACACAAGTACCAATTGATAGTGAATCGCTTTTTGAGAAAATGTCATTTGCAACAACACTTAATCATATTTTATCAATTTGTAACGAACATGAATTACATGTTTCAGGAAAATATATTTCATCCCATTTTTAAAAAAGTATAAAATTTTATGAAAAATTAAACCAATTAAGTATAAAAAGACTATTTCTATCGATACAAGGTAGAAATAGTCTTTTTGCGTATTTGGATATGTCAGAGTGAATAAATAAGCCGAATTTTGATAGATACATATTTGATTAATCAATAGAGTTTACAGAATTATATTTCATCCAAATAAATTACCATACACTACAAAATAGTACAGTTACAACTTTATTAATCTAAAAAACATATTTGATTAATTAGTTTTTGAGTCAATGTATTAATACAACTATAAATCAAATGGAGTATAAGAAATAAATATAGTGGTATAATTGCACATAATATTTAAGAATAAGAATAATATATTAAATATTTATTAACAAATTATAGATAAAATATGAATAATTAATTAATGGTATTTACATATTCATAACCAAAGGATAAAATAATTGTGAAATTATTCACAAATGAAAGAGGAGTGTTGCAAATGTTAGTTGCAGTAGTCAAAGAATTAAAACAAGGTGAAGGACGTGTAGCTTGCACACCCGAAAATGTGCGTAAGTTAACGGATGCAGGACATAAAGTAATTGTTGAAAAAAATGCTGGCATTGGTTCAGGATTTTCTAACGATATGTATGAAAAAGAAGGCGCTAAGATCGTAACTCATGAACAAGCATGGGAAGCTGATCTTGTTATCAAAGTAAAAGAACCTCATGAAAGCGAATATCAATATTTCAAAAAGAATCAAATTATCTGGGGATTTTTACATTTAGCATCTTCAAAAGAAATAGTAGAAAAAATGCAAGAAGTTGGTGTAACTGCGATTAGTGGTGAAACCATTATAAAAAATGGAAAAGCAGAATTATTAGCGCCAATGAGTGCTATAGCAGGTCAACGCTCAGCAATTATGGGAGCTTACTACTCTGAAGCACAACATGGTGGTCAAGGTACTTTAGTGACTGGTGTACATGAAAATGTGGATATACCTGGTAGTACATATGTGATTTTCGGTGGTGGAGTAGCAGCAACAAATGCAGCAAATGTTGCCTTGGGACTAAATGCTAAAGTAATCATTATCGAGTTAAACGATGACCGCATTAAATATCTTGAAGATATGTATTCAGAAAAAGATGTCACAGTAGTCAAATCAACACCAGAAAATTTAGCAGAACAAATTAAAAAAGCAGATGTATTTATTTCTACAATTTTAATTCCTGGTGCGAAACCGCCAAAATTGGTTACTCGTGAGATGGTTAAATCAATGAAAAAAGGTTCAGTATTAATCGATATAGCTATTGACCAAGGTGGAACTATTGAAACAATTAGACCAACTACAATTTCTGATCCAGTGTATGAAGAAGAAGGTGTGATTCATTATGGTGTACCAAACCAACCAGGAGCAGTCCCAAGAACTTCAACAATGGCATTAGCACAAGGAAATATTGATTATATATTAGAAATTTGTGACAAAGGCTTAGAACAAGCAATTAAAGATAATGAAGCCTTAAGTACTGGTGTAAACATTTACCAAGGACAAGTGACAAATCAAGGATTAGCTTCATCACATGACCTAGATTATAAAGAAATATTAAATGTTATCGAATAGATAATAATTTAAATGAAATTGAGTGAAATGAATATTTTAAATATAGCATTATAGTTTGGACTAAAAATTTATAAAACGGAAGGATGTAATTATTATGACAACCAACACAGTTACATTACAAACAGCACATATTGTAAGTTTAGGAGATATCGAAGAAGCTAAAGCAAGCATTAAACCATTTATTCGTCGAACACCTCTAATTAAATCAATGTATTTAAGCCAAAGTATAACTAAAGGGAATGTATTTCTAAAATTAGAAAATATGCAATTCACAGGATCTTTTAAATTTAGAGGCGCTAGCAATAAAATTAATCACTTAACAGATGAACAAAAAGAAAAAGGCATTATCGCAGCATCTGCTGGGAACCATGCACAAGGTGTTGCTTTAACAGCTAAATTATTAGGCATTGATGCAACGATTGTAATGCCTGAAACAGCACCACAAGCGAAACAACAAGCAACAAAAGGCTATGGGGCAAAGGTTATTTTAAAAGGTAAAAACTTTAACGAAACTAGACTTTATATGGAAGAATTAGCGAAAGAAAATGGCATGACAATCGTTCATCCATATGACGATAAGTTTGTAATGGCAGGCCAAGGAACAATTGGTTTAGAAATTTTAGATGATATTTGGAATGTGAATACAGTCATCGTACCAGTTGGCGGTGGAGGATTAATTGCAGGTATTGCCACCGCATTAAAATCATTTAACCCTTCAATTCATATTATCGGTGTTCAATCTGAGAATGTTCATGGTATGGCTGAGTCTTTCTATAAGAGAGATTTAACTGAACATCGAGTGGATAGCACAATAGCAGATGGTTGTGATGTAAAAGTTCCTGGTGAACAAACATATGAAGTAGTTAAACATTTAGTAGATGAGTTTATTCTTGTTACTGAAGAAGAGATTGAACATGCTATGAAAGATTTAATGCAGCGTGCCAAAATTATTACTGAAGGTGCAGGCGCATTACCAACAGCTGCAATTTTAAGTGGAAAAATAAACAATAAATGGCTTGAAGATAAAAATGTTGTTGCTTTAGTTTCAGGCGGGAATGTTGACTTAACTAGAGTTTCAGGTGTCATTGAACATGGACTGAATATTGCAGATACAAGCAAGGGTGTGGTAGGTTAAAACATTTAATCTTAAAAATGAGGTGTAATTATGTCAAATGGTAAAGAATTACAAAAAAATATAGGTTTCTTCTCAGCGTTTGCTATTGTTATGGGGACAGTTATTGGTTCAGGAGTATTCTTTAAAATATCAAACGTAACAGAAGTAACAGGAACAGCAGGAATGGCCTTGTTTGTATGGTTCCTAGGCGGCATCATTACCATTTGTGCGGGGTTAACAGCAGCAGAACTTGCTGCTGCAATCCCTGAAACAGGTGGCTTAACGAAGTATATAGAATATACATACGGTGATTTCTGGGGCTTCCTATCAGGTTGGGCGCAATCATTTATTTATTTTCCAGCTAACGTAGCAGCATTGTCTATCGTATTTGCGACACAGCTAATTAATTTATTCCATTTATCTATAGGTTCGTTAATACCAATAGCAATCGCATCTGCGTTATCTATTGTGTTGATAAATTTCCTAGGTTCAAAAGCAGGCGGAATTTTACAATCAGTTACTTTAGTAATTAAACTGATTCCAATCATCGTTATTGTAATTTTTGGTATTTTTCAATCTGGAGATATCACTTTTTCATTAATTCCAACTACAGGTAATTCAGGAAATGGTTTCTTTACAGCAATTGGTAGTGGTTTATTAGCAACTATGTTTGCTTATGATGGTTGGATTCATGTAGGAAATGTTGCGGGGGAACTTAAAAATCCTAAACGCGATTTACCTTTAGCGATTTCAGTTGGTATCGGTTGTATTATGGCTGTGTATTTATTAATTAACGCTACATTCTTATTAACGTTGCCAATAGAACTACTTGCTGGTAATTTAAATGCAGCTTCAGATACATCAAAAATATTATTTGGTGAAAATGGCGGTAAGATTATTACAATCGGTATATTAATTTCTGTTTATGGTACGATCAATGGCTATACTATGACTGGTATGCGCGTACCATATGCAATGGCTGAAAGAAAATTATTGCCATTTAGCCACTTATTCGCAAAATTAACAAAATCTGGCGCACCATGGTTTGGCGCAATTATACAACTTATAATCGCTATCATCATGATGTCAATGGGAGCATTTGATACGATTACAAATATGTTAATCTTTGTTATTTGGTTGTTCTATTGTATGTCATTTGTTGCGGTAATAATTTTAAGAAAACGTGAACCAAATATGGAACGACCATATAAAGTACCGTTATATCCGATCATACCTTTAATTGCTATTTTGGCAGGATCATTTGTATTAATTAATACACTGTTTACACAATTTATATTAGCAATCATTGGAATTCTAATAACAGCACTTGGTATACCAGTTTATTACTATAAAAAGAAACAAAAAGCAGCATAAGGTAAGATAACTAGCATTGAGAATAAATGGATGGACTACTAATAAATTTAAAGTTTTACACATTAAAATCAAAAACCATTCAATTATTCTATGGAACAGACAAATTTCTGTTATGGAATTTGTCTGTTTTTCAAAAGTATAGGGAGGCAAATAGAGATGGAAAAGCCGTCAAGAGAGGCATTTGAAGGCAATAATAAGTTGTTAATAGGAATTGTTCTAAGTGTAATAACGTTTTGGCTATTTGCACAATCATTGGTTAATGTTGTACCAATACTTGAAGATAGTTTCAATACAGATATTGGAACGGTTAATATCGCCGTTAGTATAACTGCTTTATTTTCAGGAATGTTTGTAGTAGGAGCAGGTGGTCTTGCTGATAAATATGGCAGAATTAAACTCACGAACATTGGTATTATCTTAAATATATTAGGTTCATTATTAATCATTATTTCAAATATTCCTTTATTACTTATTATAGGAAGATTAATTCAAGGACTTTCAGCAGCATGTATTATGCCTGCAACTTTGTCTATTATTAAGTCATATTACATTGGGAAAGATAGACAACGCGCTTTAAGTTATTGGTCAATTGGCTCATGGGGCGGCTCTGGTGTTTGTTCATTTTTTGGAGGTGCAGTTGCAACGCTTTTAGGTTGGCGTTGGATTTTCATCCTATCAATTATAATTTCATTAATTGCACTGTTTCTTATTAAAGGCACACCTGAAACTAAATCTAAATCGATTTCTCTAAATAAATTTGACATTAAAGGTCTGGTTCTTTTAGTCATTATGCTCCTCAGTTTAAATATTTTAATTACTAAAGGATCAGAATTAGGTGTAACCTCACTTCTTTTTATTACTTTATTAGCTATTGCAATTGGATCTTTTAGTTTATTTATAGTTCTTGAAAAGCGTGCTACAAATCCTTTAATCGATTTTAAATTATTTAAAAATAAAGCTTACACAGGTGCAACAGCTTCAAACTTTTTGTTAAATGGTGTTGCAGGAACATTAATAGTAGCCAACACATTTGTTCAAAGAGGTTTAGGATATTCTTCATTGCAAGCAGGAAGTTTATCAATCACTTATTTAGTAATGGTACTAATTATGATTCGTGTTGGTGAAAAGTTACTTCAAACACTCGGATGCAAGAAACCAATGTTAATTGGAACAGGAGTTCTTATTGTCGGAGAATGTCTCATTTCATTAACTTTCTTGCCAGAAATATTCTATGTCATTTGTTGTATTATAGGTTATTTATTCTTTGGTTTAGGACTAGGGATATATGCTACACCATCAACAGATACAGCAATTGCAAATGCACCGTTAGAAAAAGTAGGCGTTGCTGCAGGTATCTATAAAATGGCTTCTGCATTAGGTGGAGCATTTGGCGTCGCATTGAGTGGTGCAGTATATGCAATCGTATCAAATATGACAAACATTTATACAGGTGCAATGATTGCATTATGGTTAAATGCAGGTATGGGAATATTATCATTCGTTATCATTTTGTTACTTGTGCCTAAACAAAACGACACTCAATTATGATAATTGAGAATTAAATTGAAATCATACAAGTCGCTACAATATTAAACAAAAATATAAACCGATTCTTATGTGTCATTATTTTAAATGAACATAGGGATTGGTTTTTTATTACTCTTTTACGCTACTTTATTTATAATTATTATAAATTGTCACAAATTCAATTTACCTTACAATATATTTTGTGTTGTTATATTCTGGAGCATAAATAAATTGTTCAACACATAGTTGTAATGTGTTTCAATACTTTTTGGATAGATTGCGAAATTGTATTGAATCGTCATCGTTTTAAATTTTTAAATGAGAATGGAATGAGCATTACAATACACAAGCAATCAAAAGTAAATACATTCACAACACAACAGAGACATAACAACAAGATAAGGAGTGAACAATAGCTGTGAATTATCATGATAAAATTCAAAAGTTTAGTATTCGTAAATATACAGTTGGTACATTTTCAACTGTCATTGCGACATTGGTATTTTTAGGATTCAATACATCACAAGCACATGCTGCTGAAACAAATCAACCAGCAAGCGTGGTTAAACAGAAACAACAAAGTAATAATGAACAGACTGAGAATCGAGAATCTCAAGTACAAAATTCTCAAAATTCACAAAATGGTCAATCATTATCTGCTACTCATGAAAATGAGCAACCAAATATTAGTCAAGCTAATTTAGTAGATCAAAAAGTAGCGCAATCATCTACTACTAATGATGAACAACCAGCATCTCAAAATGTAAATACAAAGAAAGATTCGGCAACGGCAGCGACAACACAACCAGATAAAGAACAAAGTAAGCATAAACAAAACGAAAGTCAATCTGCTAATAAAAATGGAAACGACAATAGAGCGGCTCATGTAGAAAATCATGAAGCAAATGTAGTAACAGCTTCAGATTCATCTGATAATGGTAACGTACAACATGACCGAAATGAATTACAAGCATTTTTTGATGCAAATTATCATGATTATCGCTTTATTGACCGTGAAAATGCAGATTCTGGCACATTTAACTATGTAAAAGGCATTTTTGATAAGATTAATACGTTATTAGGCAGTAATGATCCAATAAACAATAAAGACTTGCAACTTGCATACAAAGAATTGGAACAAGCTGTTGCTTTAATTCGTACAATGCCTCAACGTCAACAGACTAGCCGACGTTCAAATAGAATTCAAACGCGTTCGGTTGAGTCAAGAGCTGCAGAGCCTAGATCAGTATCAGACTATCAAAATGCAAATTCATCATATTATGTTGAAAATGCTAATGATGGTTCGGGCTATCCTGTTGGTACATATATCAATGCTTCTAGTAAAGGGGCGCCATATAATTTACCAACTACACCATGGAATACATTGAAGGCCTCTGACTCAAAGGAAATTGCTCTTATGACAGCGAAACAAACTGGAGACGGGTACCAATGGGTTATTAAGTTTAATAAAGGACATGCTCCACATCAAAATATGATTTTTTGGTTTGCATTACCAGCAGACCAAGTGCCAGTAGGAAGAACTGACTTTGTAACAGTTAATTCAGATGGAACAAATGTACAATGGAGTCATGGAGCAGGAGCAGGTGCAAATAAACCACTTCAACAAATGTGGGAATATGGAGTAAATGATCCTCATCGTTCACATGACTTTAAAATAAGAAATAGAAGTGGCCAAGTAATATATGACTGGCCAACTGTCCATATTTATTCTTTAGAAGATTTATCTAGAGCGAGTGATTATTTTAGTGAAGCTGGAGCGACACCTGCTACTAAAGCTTTTGGTAGACAAAATTTTGAATATATTAATGGTCAAAAACCTGCTGAATCACCGGGTGTTCCTAAAGTTTATACTTTCATCGGTCAAGGTGATGCAAGTTATACAATTTCATTTAAAACACAAGGTCCAACTGTTAATAAATTGTACTATGCAGCAGGTGGGCGTGCTTTAGAGTACAATCAATTATTTATGTTCAGTCAACTATACGTCGAATCAACGCAAGACCATCAACAACGTCTTAATGGTTTAAGACAAGTGGTTAATCGTACATATCGCATAGGTACAACTAAACGTGTAGAAGTGAGTCAAGGAAATGTACAAACGAAAAAGGTATTAGAAAGTACAAACCTAAATATAGATGATTTTGTTGATGATCCTTTAAGTTATGTTAAGACGCCGAGTAATAAAGTGTTAGGATTTTATTCGAATAATGCAAATACTAATGCTTTTAGACCGGGTGGAGCCCAACAATTAAATGAATATCAATTAAGTCAATTATTTACTGATCAAAAATTACAAGAAGCAGCAAGAACTAGAAACCCAATAAGATTAATGATTGGTTTCGACTATCCTGATGCTTATGGTAATAGTGAAACTTTAGTTCCTGTTAACTTAACGGTATTACCTGAAATCCAACATAATATTAAATTCTTTAAAAATGACGATACTCAAAATATTGCTGAAAAACCATTTTCAAAACAAGCTGGGCATCCAGTTTTCTATGTATATGCAGGTAACCAAGGGAATGCTTCCGTGAATTTAGGTGGTAGCGTAACATCTATTCAACCATTACGTATTAATTTAACAAGTAATGAGAATTTTACAGATAAAGATTGGCAAATTACAGGTATTCCGCGTACATTACACATTGAAAACTCGACAAATAGACCTAATAATGCCAGAGAACGCAATATTGAACTTGTTGGTAACTTATTACCAGGGGATTACTTACTTTGGAACGATACGTTTTGGACGTAAAGAACAATTATTCGAAATTCGTGTTAAACCACATACACCAACAATTACAACGACAGCTGAGCAATTAAGAGGTACAGCATTACAAAAAGTACCTGTTAATATTTCGGGAATACCGTTGGATCCATCTGCATTGGTTTATTTAGTTGCACCAACAAATCAAACTACGAATGGTGGTAGTGAGGCAGATCAAATACCATCTGGTTATACGATACTTGCGACTGGTACACCTGATGGGGTCCATAACACAATTACTATACAACCAAAAGATTATGTTGTATTCATACCACCAGTAGGTAAACAAATTAGAGCAGTAGTTTATTATAATAAAGTAGTTGCATCTAATATGAGTAATGCTGTTACTATTTTGCCAGATGACATTCCACCAACAATCAATAATCCTGTTGGAATAAATGCCAAATATTATCGTGGTGATGAAGTTAGCTTTACTATGGGGGTTTCAGATAGACATTCTGGATTAAAAAGTACAACTATTACGACATTGCCAAGTGGTTGGACATCAAATTTAACTAAATCCGACAACAAAAACGGCTCATTAGCTATTACAGGTAGAGTCTCTATGAATCAGGCATTTAACAGTGATATTACATTTAAAGTATCAGCGACAGACAATGTCAATAATACGACAAATGATAGTCAATCTAAACATGTGTCAATTCATGTAGGTAAAATTAGTGAAGATGCTCATCCGATTGTATTAGGAAATACTGAGAAAGTTGTAGTAGTCAATCCGACTGCTGTATCTAATGATGAAAAGCAAAGCATAATTACTGCCTTTATGAATAAAAACCAAAATATAAGAGGATATTTAGCATCAACTGATCCAGTAACTGTCGATAATAATGGTAATGTCACATTACATTACCGTGATGGCTCATCAACAACGCTTGATGCTACAAATGTGATGACATACGAACCAGTTGTGAAATCTGAATATCAAACTGCCAATGCAGCTAAAACAGCAACGGTAACGATTGCTAAAGGACAATCATTTAATATTGGTGATATTAAACAATATTTTACTTTAAGTAATGGACAAGCTATTCCAAGTGGCACATTTACAAATATTACATCTGATAGAACTATTCCAACTGCACAAGAAGTTAGTCAAATGAATGCAGGCACGCAGTTATATCACATAGTTGCTTCAAATGCATATCATAAAGACACTGAAGATTTCTATATTAGTTTAAAAATCGTTGATGTGAAACAACCTGAAGGCGATCAACGTGTCTATCGTACGTCAACATATGATTTAACTACTGATGAAATCTCAAAAGTAAAACAAGCTTTTATTAATGCAAATAGAGATGTAATTACACTTGCCGAAGGTGATATTTCAGTTACAAATACACCTAATGGTGCTAATGTAAGTACTATTACAGTAAATATTAATAAAGGTCGATTAACGAAATCATTCGCGTCAAACCTAGCTAATATGAATTTCTTGCGTTGGGTTAATTTCCCACAAGATTATACAGTGACATGGACGAATGCAAAAATTGCAAACAGACCAACAGATGGTGGTTTATCATGGTCTGATGACCATAAATCTTTAATTTATCGTTATGATGCTACATTAGGTACTCAAATTACGACGAATGACATTTTAACAATGTTAAAAGCAACAACTACAGTGCCTGGATTGCGAAATAACATTACTGGTAATGAAAAATCACAAGCAGAAGCTGGCGGAAGACCTAACTTTAGAACGACTGGTTATTCACAATCAAATGCGACAACTGATGGTCAACGTCAATTTACGTTGAATGGTCAAGTGATTCAAGTGTTAGACATCATCAACCCTTCAAACGGTTATGGTGGGCAACCTGTTACAAATTCAAATACTCGTGTAAACCATAGTAATTCAACTGTTGTTAACGTAAACGAACCGGCAGCTAATGGTGCTGGCGCATTTACAATTGACCACGTTGTAAAAAGTAATTCTACACATAATGCAAGTGATGCAGTTTATAAAGCACAGTTATACTTAACGCCATATGGTCCAAAACAATATGTTGAACATTTAAATCAAAATACAGGAAATACTACTGACGCTATTAACATTTATTTTGTACCAAGTGATTTAGTGAATCCAACAATTTCAGTAGGTAATTACACTAATCATCAAGTGTTCTCAGGTGAAACATTTACAAATACGATTACAGCGAATGATAACTTTGGTGTGCAATCTGTAACTGTACCAAATACATCACAAATTACAGGTACTGTTGATAATAACCATCAACATGTTTCTGCAACGGCACCAAATGTGACATCAGCAACTAGTAAGACAATCAATTTATTAGCAACTGATACAAGTGGTAATACAGCTACAACTTCATTCAATGTAACAGTGAAACCTTTGCGTGATAAATATCGAGTTGGTACTTCATCAACGGCTGCTAATCCTGTGAGAATTGCCAATATTTCGAATAATGCGACAGTATCACAAGCTGATCAAACGGCAATTATTAATTCATTAACGTTTACTGAAACAGTACCAAATAGAAGTTATGCAAGAGCAAGTGCGAATGAAATCACTAGTAAAACAGTTAGTAATGTCAGTCGTACTGGAAATAATGCCAATGTCACAGTAACTGTTACTTATCAAGATGGAACAACATCAACAGTGACTGTACCTGTAAAGCATGTCATTCCAGAAATCGTTGCACATTCGCATTACACTGTACAAGGCCAAGACTTCCCAGCAGGTAATGGTTCTAGTGCATCAGATTACTTTAAGTTATCTAATGGTAGTGCCATTCCAGATGCGACGATTACTTGGGTAAGTGGTCAAGCGCCAAATAAAGATAATACACGTATTGGTGAAGATATAACAGTAACTGCACATATCTTAATTGATGGTGAAACAACGCCGATTACGAAAACAGCAACATATAAAGTAGTAAGTACAGTACCGAAGCATGTCTTTGAGACGAATAGAGGCGCTGTGTTCCCAGGCGTATCTGATGTGTATGATGCGAAACAATATGTTAAACCAGTTAATGATTCTTGGACACAAAATGCGCAACGTATGAATTTCCAATTTACAAATTCATATGGACCAAGTAAAGATGTGGTTGGTATTTCAACAAGGGATATTCGAGTTGCTTATGATAATCACCAAACGCAAATTATCAAGATTTTAGCAAAAGTTAAACCAGATCCACCGCGAATTGATGGCAACTCTGTGACTTATAAAGCAGGTCTTACTAACCAACAAATTAAAATTAATAATGTGTTAAGTAGTTCATCTATTAAATTATTTAAAGCAGATAATACGCCATTAACGATTACAAACACGACTTATGGTAGTGGTAATACTGCAGTTGTAACGGTAAGTGATGCGTTACCAAATGGTGTGATTAAGGCAAGGTCTTCTATCACAATGAATAATGTGACGTACACTACTCAAGATGAACATGGTCGAGCGATAGATGTAACAAGAAATGAATCTGTTGATTCAAATGACAGTGCAACAGTAACAGTGACACCACAATTACAAGCAACTACTGAAGGCGCTGTATTTATTAAAGGTGGCGACGGTTTTGATTTCGGACACGTAGAAAGATTTATTCAAAACCCGCCACATGGGGCAACGGTTGCATGGCATGATAGTCCAGATACATGGAAGAATACAGTCGGTAACACTCATAAAACTGCGGTTGTAACATTACCTAGTGGTCAAGGTACGCGTAATGTTGAAGTTCCAGTCAAAGTTTATCCAGTTGCTAATGCTAAGGCGCCATCACGTGATGTGAAAGGTCAAAATTTGACACATGGTACAAACGCTATTGATTACATTACATTTGATCCAAATACTAATACGAATGGTATTACAGCAGCATGGGCAAATAGACAACAACCAAATAACCAGCAAGCAGGCGTTCAACATTTAAATGTCGATGTCACATATCCAGGTATTTCAGCTGCTAAACGAGTTCCTGTAACTGTGAACGTATATCAATTTGAATTCCCTCAAACTACTTATACAACAACAGTTGGTGGCACTTTAGCAAGTGGTACGCAAGCATCAGGATATGCACATATGCAAAACGCTAATGGTTTACCAACAGATGGATTTACGTATAAATGGAATAATGCAGCAACTGGTACAAACGATGCAAACTGGGCAGCTATGAATAAACCTAATATGGCTAAAGTCGTTAACGCAAAATATGACGTCATCTATAACGGACATACTTTTGCAACATCTTTACCAGCGAAATTTGTAGTAAAAGATGTGCAACCAGCGAAACCAACTGTGACTGAAACAGCGGCAGGAGCGATTACAATTGCACCTGGAGCAAACCAAACAGTGAATACACATGCCGGTAACGTAACGACGTATGCTGATAAATTAGTTATTAAACGTAACGGCAGTGTCGTGACAACATTTACACGTCGCAATAATACAAGTCCATGGGTGAAAGAAGCATCTGCAGCAACTGTAGCAGGTATTGCTGGAACTAATAATGGTATTACTGTTGCAGCAGGTACTTTCAATCCTGCTGATACAATTCAAGTTGTTGCAACACAAGGTAGTGGTGAAACAATCAGTGATGAGCAACGTAGTGATGATTTCACAGTTGTCGCACCACAACCGAACCAAGCGACTACTAAGATTTGGCAAAATGGTCATATTGATATCACGCCTAATAATCCATCAGGACATTTAATTAATCCAACACAAGCAATGGATATTGCTTACACTGAAAAAGTGGGTAATGGTGCAGAACATAGTAAGACAATTAATGTTGTTCGTGGTCAGAATAATCAATGGACAATTGCGAATAAGCCTGACTATGTAACGTTAGATGCACAAACTGGTAAAGTGACGTTCAATGCCAATACTATAAAACCAAATTCATCAATCACAATTACTCCGAAAGCAGGTACAGGTCACTCAGTAAGTAGTAATCCAAGTACATTAACTGCACCGGCAGCACATACTGTCAACACAACTGAAATTGTGAAAGATTATGGTTCAAATGTAACAGCAGCTGAAATTAACAATGCAGTTCAAGTTGCTAATAAACGTACTGCAACGATTAAAAATGGCACAGCAATGCCTACTAATTTAGCTGGTGGTAGCACAACGACGATTCCTGTGACAGTAACTTACAATGATGGTAGTACTGAAGAAGTACAAGAGTCCATTTTCACAAAAGCGGATAAACGTGAGTTAATCACAGCTAAAAATCATTTAGATGATCCAGTAAGCACTGAAGGTAAAAAGCCAGGTACAATTACGCAGTACAATAATGCAATGCATAATGCGCAACAACAAATCAATACTGCGAAAACAGAAGCACAACAAGTGATTAATAATGAGCGTGCAACACCACAACAAGTTTCTGACGCACTAACTAAAGTTCGTGCAGCACAAACTAAGATTGATCAAGCTAAAGCATTACTTCAAAATAAAGAAGATAATAGCCAATTAGTAACGTCTAAAAATAACTTACAAAGTTCTGTGAACCAAGTACCATCAACTGCTGGTATGACGCAACAAAGTATTGATAACTATAATGCGAAGAAGCGTGAAGCAGAAACTGAAATAACTGCAGCTCAACGTGTTATTGACAATGGCGATGCAACTGCACAACAAATTTCAGATGAAAAACATCGTGTTGATAACGCATTAACAGCATTAAACCAAGCGAAACATGATTTAACTGCAGATACACATGCCTTAGAGCAAGCAGTGCAACAATTGAATCGCACAGGTACAACGACTGGTAAGAAGCCGGCAAGTATTACTGCTTACAATAATTCGATTCGTGCACTTCAAAGTGACTTAACAAGTGCTAAAAATAGCGCTAATGCTATCATTCAGAAGCCAATAAGAACAGTGCAAGAGGTACAATCTGCGTTAACAAATGTAAATCGTGTCAATGAGCGATTAACGCAAGCAATTAATCAATTAGTACCTTTAGCTGATAATAGTGCTTTAAGAACTGCTAAGACGAAACTTGATGAAGAAATCAATAAATCAGTAACTACTGATGGTATGACACAATCATCAATCCAAGCATATGAAAATGCTAAACGTGCAGGTCAAACAGAATCAACAAATGCACAAAATGTTATTAACAATGGTGACGCGACAGACCAACAAATTGCCGCAGAAAAAACAAAAGTAGAAGAAAAATATAATAGCTTAAAACAAGCAATTTCTGGATTAACACCAGACTTGGCACCATTACAAACTGCAAAAACTCAGTTGCAAAATGATATTGATCAGCCAACGAGTACGACTGGTATGACAAGCGCATCTGTTGCTGCATTTAATGACAAACTTTCAGCAGCTAGAACTAAAATTCAAGAAATTGATCGCGTACTGGCTTCTCATCCAGATGTTGCAACGATTCGTCAAAACGTGACAGCAGCGAATGCCGCTAAATCAGCACTTGATCAAGCACGTAATGGCTTAACAGTCGATAAAGCGCCTTTAGAAAATGCGAAAGCTCAATTACAACAAAGTATTGATACGCAAACAAGTACAACTGGTATGACGCAAGACTCTGTAAATGCATACAATGCGAAGTTAACGGCTGCACGTAATAAGATTCAACAAATCAATCAAGTATTAGCAGGTTCACCAACAGTAGATCAAATTAATACAAATACGTCTGCAGCAAATCAAGCTAAATCTGATTTGGATCATGCACGTCAAGCTTTAACACCAGATAAAGCATCGCTTCAAACTGCGAAAACGCAATTAGAACAAAGCATTAATCAACCAACGGATACAACAGGTATGACGACCGCTTCGTTAAATGCGTACAACCAAAAATTACAAGCAGCGCGTCAAAAGTTAACTGAAATTAATCAAGTGTTGAATGGCAACCCAACTGTCCAAAATATCAATGATAAAGTGGCAGAAGCAAACCAAGCTAAGGATCAATTAAATACAGCACGTCAAGGTTTAACATTAGATAGACAGCCAGCGTTAACAACATTACATGGTGCATCTAACTTAAACCAAGCACAACAAAATAATTTCACGCAACAAATTAATGCTGCTCAAAATCATGCTGCGCTTGAAACAATTAAGTCTAACATTACGGCTTTAAATACTGCGATGACGAAATTAAAAGACAGTGTTGCGGATAATAATACAATTAAATCAGGTCAAAATTACACTGACGCAACACCAGCTAATAAACAAGCGTATGATAATGCAGTTAATGCGGCTAAAGGTGTCATTGGAGAAACGACTAATCCAACGATGGATGTTAACACAGTGAACCAAAAAGCAGCATCTGTTAAATCGACGAAAGATGCTTTAGATGGTCAACAAAACTTACAACGTGCGAAAACAGAAGCAACAAATGCGATTACGCATGCAAGTGATTTAAACCAAGCACAAAAGAATGCATTAACACAACAAGTGAATAGTGCACAAAACGTGCAAGCAGTAAATGATATTAAACAAACGACTCAAAGCTTAAATACTGCTATGACAGGTTTAAAACGTGGCGTTGCTAATCATAACCAAGTCGTACAAAGTGATAATTATGTCAACGCAGATACTAATAAGAAAAATGATTACAACAATGCATACAACCATGCAAATGACATTATTAATGGTAATGCACAACATCCAGTTATAACACCAAGTGATGTTAACAATGCTTTATCAAATGTCACAAGTAAAGAACAAGCATTGAATGGTAATACAAAGTTAAATGCTGCGAAACAAGAAGCGAATACTGCATTAGGTCATTTAAACAATTTAAATAATGCACAACGTCAAAACTTACAATCGCAAATTAATGGTGCGCATCAAATTGATGCAGTTAATACAATTAAGCAAAATGCAACAAACTTGAATAGTGCAATGGGTAACTTAAGACAAGCTGTTGCAGATAAAGATCAAGTGAAACGTACAGAAGATTATGCGGATGCAGATACAGCTAAACAAAATGCATATAACAGTGCAGTTTCAAGTGCCGAAACAATCATTAATCAAACAACAAATCCAACGATGTCTGTTGATGATGTTAATCGTGCAACTTCAGCTGTTACTTCTAATAAAAATGCATTAAATGGTGATGAAAAATTAGCACAATCTAAAACAGATGCTGCAAGAGCAATTGATGCATTACCGCATTTAAATAATGCACAAAAAGCAGATGTTAAATCTAAAATTAATGCTGCATCAAATATTGCTGGCGTAAATACTGTTAAACAACAAGGTACAGATTTAAATACAGCGATGGGTAACTTGCAAGGTGCAATCAATGACGAACAAACGACATTAAATAGTCAAAATTATCAAGATGCGACACCAAGTAAGAAAACAGCATACACAAATGCGGTACAAGCTGCGAAAGATATTTTAAATAAATCAAATGGTCAAAATAAAACGAAAGATCAAGTTACTGAAGCGATGAATCAAGTGAATTCTGCTAAAAATAACTTAGATGGTACGCGTTTATTAGATCAAGCGAAGCAAACAGCGAAACAGCAGTTAAATAATATGACGCATTTAACAACTGCACAAAAAACGAATTTAACAAACCAAATTAATAGTGGTACTACTGTCGCTGGTGTTCATACGGTTCAATCAAATGCCAATACATTAGATCAAGCCATGAATACGTTAAGACAAAGTATTGCCAACAAAGATGCGACTAAAGCAAGTGAAGATTACGTAGATGCTAATAATGATAAGCAAACAGCATATAACAACGCAGTAGCTGCTGCTGAAACGATTATTAATGCAAATAGTAATCCAGAAATGAATCCAAGTACGATTACACAAAAAGCAGAGCAAGTGAATAGTTCTAAAACGGCACTTAACGGTGATGAAAACTTAGCTACGGCAAAACAAAATGCGAAAACGTACTTAAACACATTAACGAGTATTACAGATGCTCAAAAGAACAATTTGATTAGTCAAATTAGTAGTGCGACAAGAGTTAGTGGTGTTGATACTGTAAAACAAAATGCACAACATCTAGATCAAGCTATGGCTAGCTTGCAAAGTGGTATTAACAACGAATCTCAAGTTAAATCATCTGAGAAATATCGTGATGCTGATACAAATAAACAACAAGAGTATGATAATGCTATTACTGCAGCGAAAGCGATTTTAAATAAACAACATGGTCCAAACACTGCGCAAAATGCAGTTGAAGCAGCATTGCAACGTGTGAATACTGCGAAAGATGCATTGAATGGCGATGCAAAATTAATTGCAGCTCAAAACGCAGCGAAACAACATTTAGGTACTTTAACGCATATCACTACAGCTCAACGTAATGATTTAACAAATCAAATTTCACAAGCTACAAACTTAGCTGGTGTTGAATCTGTTAAACAAAGTGCAAATAGTTTAGATGGCGCAATGGGTAACTTACAAACGGCTATCAACGATAAGTCAGGAACATTAGCGAGCCAAAACTTCTTGGATGCTGATGAGCAAAAACGTAATGCATACAATCAAGCTGTATCAGCAGCCGAAACCATTTTAAATAAACAAACTGGACCGAATACAGCGAAAACAGCAGTCGAACAAGCACTTAATAATGTTAATAATGCGAAACATGCATTAAATGGTACGCAAAACTTAAACAATGCGAAACAAGCAGCGATTACAGCAATCAATGGCGCATCTGATTTAAATCAACATCAAAAAGATGCATTAAAAGCACAAGCTAATGGTGCTCAACGCGTATCTAATGCACAAGATGTACAGCACAATGCGACTGAACTGAACACGTCAATGGGCACATTAAAACATGCCATCGCAGATAAGACGAATACGTTAGCAAGCAGTAAATATGTTAATGCCGATAGCACTAAACAAAATGCTTACACAACTAAAGTTACCAATGCTGAACATATTATTAGCGGTACGCCAACGGTTGTTACGACACCTTCAGAAGTAACAGCTGCAGCTAATCAAGTAAACAGCGCGAAACAAGAATTAAATGGTGACGAAAGATTAAATGAAGCAAAACAAAACGCCAATACTGCTATTGATGTATTAACACAATTAAATACACCTCAAAAAGCTAAATTAAAAGAACAAGTGGGACAAGCCAATAGATTAGAAGACGTACAAACTGTTCAAACAAATGGACAAGCATTGAACAATGCAATGAAAGGCTTAAGAGATAGTATTGCTAACGAAACAACAGTCAAAGCAAGTCAAAACTATACAGACGCAAGTCCGAATAACCAATCAACATATAATAGCGCTGTGTCAAATGCGAAAGGTATCATTAATCAAACTAACAATCCGACTATGGATACTAGTGCGATTACCCAAGCTACAACACAAGTGAATAATGCTAAAAATGGTTTAAACGGTGCTGAAAACTTAAGAAATGCACAAAACACTGCTAAGCAAAACTTAAATACGTTATCACACTTAACAAATAACCAAAAATCTGCCATCTCATCACAAATTGACCGTGCAGGTCATGTGAGTGAGGTAACAGCTGCTAAAAATGCAGCAACTGAGTTAAACACGCAAATGGGCAACTTGGAACAATCTATCCATGATCAAAACACAGTTAAACAAGGTGTTAACTTCACTGATGCAGATAAAGCTAAACGTGATGCGTATACAAATGCGGTAAGCAGAGCAGAAGCAATTCTGAATAAAACGCAAGGTGCAAATACGTCTAAACAAGATGTTGAAGCGGCTATTCAAAATGTTACAAGTGCTAAAAATGCATTGAATGGTGATCAAAACGTTACAAATGCGAAGAATGCAGCTAAAAATGCATTAAATAACTTAACGTCAATTAATAATGCACAAAAACGTGACTTAACAACTAAAATTGATCAAGCAACAACAGTAGCTGGTGTTGAAGCGGTATCTAATACAGGTACACAATTGAATACAGCGATGGCTAACTTGCAAAATGGTATTAATGATAAAGCGAATACTTTAGCGAGCGAAAACTATCATGATGCTGATTCAGATAAGAAAACTGCTTATACTCAAGCCGTTACGAACGCAGAAAATATTTTAAATAAAAATAGTGGATCAAATTTAGATAAAGCTGCCGTTGAAAACGCGTTATCACAAGTTGCTAATGCGAAAGGTGCCTTAAATGGTAACCATAATTTAGAGCAAGCTAAATCAAATGCAAACACTACTATAAACGGACTTCAACATTTAACAACTGCACAAAAAGATAAATTGAAACAACAAGTGCAACAAGCACAAAATGTTGCAGGTGTAGATAATGTTAAATCAAGTGCCAACACATTAAATGGTGCTATGGGTACATTGAGAAATAGTATTCAAGATAATGCGGCTACGAAAAATGGCCAAAACTATCTTGATGCTACAGAAAGTAACAAAACAAACTATAACAATGCTGTTGATAGTGCTAATGGTGTCATTAATGCAACAAGCAATCCAAATATGGATGCTCATGCAATTAACCAAATCGCTACACAAGTGACATCAACGAAAAATGCATTAGATGGTACACATAATTTAACGCAAGCGAAACAAACAGCAACAAATGCCATCGATGGTGCTACTAACTTAAATAAAGCGCAAAAAGATGCGTTAAAAGCACAAGTGACAAGTGCGCAACGTGTTGCAAATGTAACAAGTATCCAACAAACTGCAAATGAACTTAATACAGCTATGGGTCAATTACAACATGGTATTGATGATGAAAATGCAACAAAACAAACTCAAAAATATCGTGATGCAGAACAAAGTAAGAAAACTGCTTATGATCAAGCTGTAGCTGCTGCGAAAGCAATTTTAAATAAACAAACTGGATCAAATTCAGATAAAGCAGCAGTTGACCGTGCATTACAACAAGTAACAAGTACGAAAGATGCATTGAATGGTGATGCTAAACTGGCAGAAGCGAAAGCGGCAGCTAAACAAAACTTAGGCACTTTAAACCATATTACGAATGCACAACGTACTGACTTAGAAGGCCAAATCAATCAAGCGACGACTGTTGATGGCGTTAATACTGTAAAAACAAATGCCAATACATTAGACGGCGCAATGAATAGCTTACAAGGTGCAATCAATGATAAAGATGCGACATTAAGAAATCAAAATTATCTTGATGCAGATGAATCAAAACGAAATGCATATACGCAAGCTGTCACAGCGGCTGAAGGCATTTTAAATAAACAAACTGGTGGTAACACATCTAAAGCAGACGTTGATAATGCATTAAATGCAGTTACAAGAGCGAAAGCGGCTTTAAATGGTGCTGAAAACTTAAGAAATGCGAAAACTTCAGCAACAAATACGATTAATGGTTTACGACACTTAACACAATTACAAAAAGACAACTTGAAGCATCAAGTTGAACAAGCGCAAAATGTAGCAGGTGTAAATGGTGTTAAAGATAAAGGTAATACCTTAAATACTGCCATGGGTGCATTACGTACAAGTATCCAAAATGATAATACGACGAAAACAAGTCAAAATTATCTTGATGCATCTGATAGCAACAAAAATAATTACAATACTGCTGTAAATAATGCAAATGGTGTTATTAATGCAACGAACAATCCAAATATGGATGCTAATGCGATTAATGACATGGCAAATCAAGTCAATACAACAAAAGCAGCGTTAAATGGTGCACAAAACTTAGCTCAAGCTAAAACAAATGCGACGAACACAATTAACAACGCACATGACTTAAACCAATAACAAAAAGATGCATTAAAAACACAAGTTAACAATGCACAACGTGTATCTGATGCGAATAACGTTCAACATACAGTTACTGAATTGAACGGCGCGATGACAGCACTTAAAGCAACTATTGCGGATAAAGAAAGAACAAAAGCAAGCGGTAATTATGTCAATGCTGATCAAGAAAAACGTCAAGCTTATGATTCAAAAGTGACGAACGCTGAAAATATCATTAATGGTACACCAAATGCGACATTAACAGTCAATGACGTAAATAGTGCGGCATCACAAGTCAATGCGGCTAAAACAGCATTAAATGGTGATAACAACTTACGTGTAGCGAAAGAGCATGCCAACAATACAATTGACGGCTTAGCACAATTGAATAATGTACAAAAAGCAAAATTAAAAGAACAAGTTCAAAGTGCAACTACATTAGATGGTGTTCAAACTGTTAAAAATAGTTCTCAAACGTTGAATACAGCGATGAAAGGCTTAAGAGATAGTATTGCGAATGAAGCAACAATTAAAGCAGGTCAAAACTACACTGACGCAAGTCCAAATAATCGTAACGAGTACGACAGCGCAGTTACTGCAGCAAAAGCAATCATTAATCAAACATCGAACCCAACGATGGAACCAAATACTATTACGCAAGCAACATCACAAGTGACAACTAAAGAACATGCATTAAATGGTGCGCAAAACTTAGCTCAAGCTAAGACAACTGCGAAAAACAACTTAAATAACTTAACATCAATTAACAATGCACAAAAAGATGCGTTAACGCGTAGCATTGATGGTGCAACAACAGTAGCTGGTGTAAATCAAGAAACTGTCAAAGCAACAGAATTAAATAACGCAATGCATAGTTTACAAAACGGTATCAATGATGAGACACAAACAAAACAAACTCAGAAATACCTAGATGCAGAGCCAAGTAAGAAATCAGCTTATGATCAAGCTGTAAATGCAGCGAAAGCAATTTTAACAAAAGCTAGTGGTCAAAATGTAGACAAAGCAGCAGTTGAACAAGCATTACAAAATGTAAACAGTACGAAGACGGCGTTGAACGGTGATGCGAAATTAAATGAAGCTAAAGCCGCTGCGAAACAAACGTTAGGTATATTAACACACATTAATAATGCACAACGTACAGCGTTAGATAATGAAATTACACAAGCAACAAATGTTGAAGGTGTTAATACAGTTAAAGCCAAAGCGCAACAATTAGATGGTGCTATGGGTCAATTAGAAACATCAATTCGTGATAAAGACACGACGTTACAAAGTCAAAATTATCAAGATGCTGATGATGCTAAACGAACTGCTTATTCTCAAGCAGTAAATGCAGCAGCTACAATTTTAAATAAAACAGCTGGCGGTAATACACCTAAAGCAGATGTTGAAAGAGCAATGCAAGCTGTTACGCAAGCAAATACTGCATTAAACGGTATTCAAAACTTAGAACGTGCGAAACAAGCTGCTAACACAGCGATTACAAATGCTTCGGACTTAAATACAAAACAAAAAGAAGCATTAAAAGCACAAGTAACAAGTGCAGGACGCGTATCTGCAGCAAATGGTGTTGAACATACTGCGACTGAATTAAATACAGCGATGACAGCTATAAAACGTGCCATTGCTGATAAAGTTGAGACAAAAGCTAGTGGTAACTATGTCAATGCTGATGCGAATAAACGCCAAGCATATGATGAAAAAGTGACAGCTGCAGAACATATCGTTAGTGGTACATCAACACCAACGTTAACACCGTCAGATGTTACAAATGCAGCAACACAAGTAACGAATGCGAAGACGCAGTTAAACGGTAATCATAATTTAGAAGTAGCGAAACAAAATGCTAACACTGCAATTGATGGTTTAACTTCTTTAAATGGTCCGCAAAAAGCAAAACTTAAAGAACAAGTGGGTCAAGCGACGACGTTGCCAAATGTTCAAACTGTTCGTGATAATGCACAAACATTAAACACTGCAATGAAAGGTCTACGAGATAGCATTGCGAATGAAGCAACGATTAAAGCAGATCAAAACTACACAGATGCAAGTCAAAACAAACAAAATGACTACAACAATGCAGTCACTGCAGCAAAAGCAATCATTGGTCAAACAACTAGTCCATCAATGAATGCACAAGAAATTAATCAAGCGAAAGACCAAGTGACAGCTAAACAACAAGCGTTAAACGGTCAAGAAAACTTAAGAACTGCGCAAACAAATGCGAAGCAACATTTGAATGGCTTAAGTGACTTAACTGACGCTCAAAAAGATGCAGTGAAACGTCAAATCGAAGGTGCAACGCATGTTAATGAAGTAACACAAGCACAAAATAATGCGGATGCATTAAATACAGCTATGACGAACTTGAAAAATGGTATTCAAGATCAAAATACGATTAAGCAAGGTGTTAACTTCACTGATGCAGATGAAGCGAAACGTAATGCATATACAAATGCAGTGACGCAAGCTGAACAAATTTTAAATAAAGCACAAGGTCCAAATACTGCAAAAGACAATGTTGAATCTGCGTTACAAAATGTACAACGTGCTAAAAACGAATTGAACGGTAATCAAAATGTTGCGAACGCTAAGTCAACTGCGAAAAATGCATTGAATAATCTAACATCAATTAACAATGCACAAAAAGAAGCGTTGAAAACACAAATTGAAGGTGCGTCAACAGTTGCAGGTGTAAATCAAGTGTCTACAACGGCATCTGAATTAAATACTGCAATGAGCAACTTACAAAGCGGTATTAATGATGAAGCAGCTACAAAAGCAGCTCAGAAATATACTGATGCAGATAGAGATAAACAAACTGCATACAATGACGCTGTAACAGCAGCTAAAACATTATTAGATAAAACAGCTGGTTCAAATGACAATAAAGCAGCAGTTGAACAAGCATTACAACGTGTGAATACTGCTAAAACAGCATTAAATGGTGACGCGCGATTAAATGAAGCGAAGAACACAGCTAAACAACAATTAGCGACAATGTCACATTTAACTAATGCTCAAAAAGCAAACTTAACAGAACAAATTGAACGCGGTACGACTGTTGCTGGTGTTCAAGGTATTCAAGCTAATGCCGGTACTTTAGATCAAGCAATGAATCAATTAAGACAAAGTATTGCTTCTAAAGATACGACTAAATCAAGCGAAGATTATCAAGACGCGAATGCAAATCTACAAAATGCATACAATGATGCGGTAACTAATGCTGAAGGTATTATTAGTGCAACGAATAACCCTGAAATGAATCCTGATACAATTAACCAAAAAGCGAGCCAAGTGAACAGTGCGAAGTCTGCATTGAACGGTGATGAAAAATTAGCAGCAGCAAAACAAACTGCGAAATCAGATATCGGTCGTTTGACAGACTTGAACAATGCACAACGAACTGCGGCAAATGCTGAAGTGGATCAAGCACCAAATCTTGCAGCTGTCACAGCGGCTAAAAATAAAGCAACATCGTTAAACACAGCGATGGGTAATTTGAAACATGCACTTGCTGAAAAGGATAATACGAAACGTAGTGTCAATTACAAAGATGCGGATCAACCAAAACAACAAGCGTATGATACTGCGGTTACACAAGCAGAAGCAATTACTAATGCTAATGGCAGCAACGCGAATGAAACACAAGTTCAAGCAGCACTAAACCAATTGAATCAAGCTAAAAATGACTTGAATGGTGATAATAAAGTTGCTCAAGCAAAAGAGTCAGCGAAACGTGCATTAGCTTCATATAGTAACTTGAATAATGCGCAATCAACTGCAGCAACTAGTCAAATTGACAATGCAACGACAGTAGCAGGTGTAACTGCTGCACAAAATACTGCTAATGAATTAAATACAGCAATGGGTCAACTTCAAAATGGTATTAATGACCAAAACACTGTTAAACAACAAGTGAACTTTACAGATGCTGACCAAGGTAAGAAAGATGCTTACACAAATGCTGTTACGAATGCTCAAGGTATTTTAGATAAATCAAACGGTCAAAATATGACAAAAGCACAAGTTGAAGCTGCATTAAATCAAGTAACGACTGCTAAGAATGCTTTAAACGGTGATGCAAATGTAAGACAAGCAAAATCAGATGCGAAAGCAAACTTAGGTACATTAACACACTTAAATAATGCACAAAAACAAGATTTAACATCACAAATCGAAGGTGCAACAACAGTCAACGGTGTAAATAGTGTTAAAACGAAAGCACAAGACTTAGATGGTGCAATGCAACGATTAGAGACAGCAATCGCAAATAAAGATCAAACTAAAGCGAGCGAAAACTACATCGACGCAGATCCAACTAAGAAAACAGCATTTGATAATGCCATCATACAAGCTGAATCTTACTTAAATAAAGATCATGGTGCGAATAAAGATAAGCAAGCTGTTGAACAAGCAATTCAAAGTGTAACGTCTACTGAAAATGCTTTGAACGGTGACGCAAACTTACAACGCGCTAAAACTGAAGCTACACAAGCTATCGATAACTTGACACATTTGAATACGCCACAAAAAACAGCATTAAAACAACAAGTGAACGCTGCGCAACGTGTATCAGGTGTAACTGATCTGAAAAATAGTGCTACATCACTTAATAATGCGATGGATCAATTAAAACAAGCAATTGCTGATCATGACACAATTGTTGCTGGTGGTAATTACACTAACGCGAGTCCTGATAAGCAAGGTGCTTATACTGATGCATATAATGCTGCGAAAAACATTGTAAATGGTTCACCTAATGTGATTACAAATGCAGCAGATGTTACAGCAGTAACACAACGTGTTAATAATGCTGAAACAGGTTTAAACGGTGATACAAACTTAGCAACTGCGAAGCAACAAGCTAAAGATACATTACGTCAAATGACACATTTATCTGATGCACAAAAACAAAGTATTACTGGTCAAATTGATAGCGCGACACAAGTAACTGGCGTCCAAAGTGTGAAAGACAACGCGACAAATCTTGATAATGCAATGAATCAACTTCGAAATAGTATTGCGAATAAAGATGAAGTTAAAGCAAGTCAACCATATGTTGATGCAGATACGGATAAACAAAATGCATACAACACAGCTGTTACAAGTGCTGAAAATATCATTAATGCAACGAGTCAGCCGACACTTGATCCATCTGCAGTAACACAAGCAGCTAATCAAGTGAACACTAACAAAACTGCGCTTAATGGTACTCAAAACCTTGAAAAAGCTAAACAACACGCAAATACAGCAATTGACGGTTTAAGCCATTTAACAAATGCACAAAAAGAGGCATTAAAACAATTGGTACAACAATCGACTACTGTTGCAGAAGCACAAGGTAATGAGCAAAAAGCAAACAATGTTGATGCAGCAATGGACAAATTACGTCAAAGTATTGCAGATAATGCGACAACAAAACAAAACCAAAATTATACTGATGCAAGTCAGAATAAAAAGGATGCGTACAATAATGCTGTCACAACTGCACAAGGTATTATTGATCAAACTACAAGTCCAACTTTAGATCCGACTGTTATCAATCAAGCTGCTGGACAAGTAAGCACAACTAAAAATGCATTAAATGGTAATGAAAACCTAGAGGCAGCGAAACAACAAGCGTCACAATCATTAGGTTCATTAGATAACTTAAATAATGCGCAAAAACAAACAGTTACTGATCAAATTAATGGCGCGCATACTGTTGATGAAGCAAATCAAATTAAGCAAAATGCGCAAAACTTAAATACAGCGATGGGTAACTTGAAACAAGCGATAGCTGACAAAGATGCTACGAAAGCGACAGTTAACTTCACTGATGCAGATCAAGCAAAACAACAAGCATATAACACTGCTGTTACAAATGCTGAAAATATCATTTCAAAAGCTAATGGCGGCAATGCAACACAAGCTGAAGTTGAACAAGCAATCAAACAAGTTAATGCTGCAAAACAAGCATTAAATGGTAATGCCAACGTTCAACATGCGAAAGATGAAGCAACAGCATTAATTAATAACTCTAATGATCTTAACCAAGCACAGAAAGATGCATTAAAACAACAAGTACAAAATGCAACTACTGTAGCTGGTGTAAACAATGTTAAACAAACAGCACAAGAGTTAAACAATGCGATGACACAATTAAAACAAGGCATTGCAGATAAAGAACAAACGAAAGCTGATGGTAACTTTGTCAATGCAGATCCTGACAAGCAAAATGCATATAAACAAGCAGTAGCGAAAGCTGAAGCATTAATTAGTGGTACGCCTGATGTTGTCGTTACACCTAGCGAAATTACTGCAGCGTTAAATAAAGTTACGCAAGCTAAAAATGATTTAAATGGTAATACGAACTTAGCAACGGCGAAACAAAATGTTCAACATGCTATCGATCAATTGCCAAACTTGAATCAAGCGCAACGTGATGAATACAACAAACAAATTACGCAAGCAACTCTTGTACCAAACGTCAATGCTATTCAACAAGCGGCGACAACGCTTAATGACGCGATGACACAATTGAAACAAGGTATTGCGAATAAAGCACAAATTAAAGGTAGCGAGAACTATCACGATGCTGATACTGACAAGCAAACAGCATATGATAATGCAGTAACAAAAGCAGAAGAATTGTTAAAACAAACAACAAATCCAACAATGGATCCAAATACAATTCAACAAGCATTAACTAAAGTGAATGACACAAATCAACCACTTAACGGTAATCAAAAATTAGCTGATGCCAAACAAGATGCTAAGACAACACTTGGTACACTAGATCATTTAAATGATGCTCAAAAACAAGCGCTAACAACTCAAGTTGAACAAGCACCAGATATTGCAACAGTTAATAATGTTAAGCAAAATGCTCAAAATCTGAATAATGCTATGACTAACTTAAACAATGCATTACAAGATAAAACTGAGACATTAAATAGCATTAACTTTACTGATGCAGATCAAGCTAAGAAAGATGCTTATACTAATGCGGTTTCACATGCAGAAGGTATTTTATCTAAAGCAAATGGCAGCAATGCAAGTCAAACTGAAGTGGAACAAGCGATGCAACGTGTGAACGAAGCGAAACAAGCATTGAATGGTAATGACAATGTACAACGTGCAAAAGATGCAGCGAAACAAGTGATTACAAATGCAAATGATTTAAATCAAGCGCAAAAAGATGCATTAAAACAACAAGTCGATGCTGCGCAAACTGTTGCAAATGTAAACACGATTAAGCAAACAGCACAAGATTTAAATCAAGCAATGACACAATTGAAACAAGGTATTGCAGATAAAGACCAAACTAAAGCAAATGGTAACTTTGTCAATGCTGATACTGATAAGCAAAATGCATATAACAATGCGGTAGCACATGCTGAACAAATCATTAGTGGTACACCAAATGCAAACGTGGATCCACAACAAGTGGCTCAAGCGTTACAACAAGTGAATCAAGCTAAGGGTGATTTAAACGGTAACCATAACTTACAAGTTGCTAAAGACAATGCAAATACAGCCATTGATCAGTTACCAAACTTAAATCAACCACAAAAAACAGCATTAAAAGACCAAGTGTCGCATGCAGAACTTGTTACAGGTGTTAATGCTATTAAGCAAAATGCTGATGCGTTAAATAATGCAATGGGTACATTGAAACAACAAATTCAAGCGAACAGTCAAGTACCACAGTCAGTTGACTTTACACAAGCGGATCAAGACAAACAACAAGCATATAACAATGCGGCTAACCAAGCACAACAAATCGCAAATGGCATACCAACACCTGTATTGACGCCTGATACAGTAACACAAGCAGTGACAACTATGAATCAAGCGAAAGATGCATTAAACGGTGATGAAAAATTAGCACAAGCGAAACAAGAAGCTTTAGCAAATCTTGATACGTTACGCGACTTAAATCAACCACAACGTGATGCATTAAGAAACCAAATCAATCAAGCACAAGCGTTAGCTACAGTTGAACAAACTAAACAAAATGCACAAAATGTGAATACAGCAATGGGTAACTTGAAACAAGGTATTGCAAACAAAGATACTGTCAAAGCAAGTGAGAACTATCATGATGCTGATGCCGATAAGCAAACAGCATATACAAATGCAGTGTCTCAAGCGGAAGGTATTATCAATCAATCGACAAATCCAACGCTTAACCCAGATGAAATAACACGTGCATTAACTCAAGTGACTGATGCTAAAAATGGCTTAAACGGTGAAGCTAAATTGGCAACTGAAAAGCAAAATGCTAAAGATGCCGTAAGTGGGATGACGCATTTAAACG
This sequence comes from Staphylococcus sp. MZ3, assembly GCF_018622755.1. NCBI lineage: Bacteria > Bacillati > Bacillota > Bacilli > Caryophanales > Staphylococcaceae > Staphylococcus > Staphylococcus sp. MZ3. Next base: position 1,477,169 of record NZ_CP076026.1, on the reverse strand, counting down.
ATGCTCAAAAACAAGCATTAAAAGGTCAAATCGATCAATCGCCTGAAATTGCTACAGTGAACCAAGTTAAACAAACAGCAACGAGCCTAGATCATGCAATGGATCAATTATCACAAGCTATTAATGATAAAGCTCAAACATTAGCGGACGGTAATTACTTAAATGCAGATCCTGACAAACAAAATGCGTATAAACAGGCAGTAGCAAAAGCTGAAGCATTATTGAATAAACAAAGTGGTACTAATGAAGTACAAGCACAAGTTGAAAGCATCACTAATGAAGTGAACGCAGCGAAACAAGCATTAAATGGTAATGACAATTTGGCAAATGCAAAACAACATGCAAAACAACAATTGGCGAACTTAACACACTTAAATGATGCACAAAAACAATCATTTGAAAGTCAAATTACACAAGCGCCACTTGTTACAGATGTCACTACGATTAATCAAAAAGCACAAACGTTAGATCATGCGATGGAATTATTAAGAAATAGTGTTGCGGATAATCAAACGACATTAGCGTCTGAAGATTATCATGATGCAACTACGCAAAGACAAAATGACTATAACCAAGCTGTAACAGCTGCTAATAATATCATTTATCAAACTACATCGCCTACGATGAATCCAGATGATGTTAATGGTGCAACGACACAAGTGAATAATACGAAAGTTGCATTAGATGGTGATGAAAACCTTGCAGTAGCTAAACAACAAGCAAACAACAGACTTGATCAATTAGATCATTTGAATAATGCGCAAAAGCAACAGTTACAATCACAAATTACGCAATCATCTGATATTGCTGCAGTTAATGGTCACAAACAAACAGCAGAATCTTTAAATACTGCGATGGGTAACTTAATTAATGCGATTGCAGATCATCAAGCCGTTGAACAACGTGATAACTTCATCAATGCTGATACTGATAAACAAACTGCTTATAATACAGCGGTAAATGAAGCAGCAGCAATGATTAACAAACAAACTGGTCAAAATGCGAACCAAACAGAAGTAGAACAAGCTATTACTAAAGTTCAAACAACACTTCAAGCGTTAAATGGAGATCATAATTTACAAGTTGCTAAAACAAATGCGACGCAAGCAATTGATGCTTTAACAAGCTTAAATGATCCTCAAAAAACAGCATTAAAAGACCAAGTTACAGCTGCAACTTTAGTAACTGCAGTTCATCAAATTGAACAAAATGCGAATACGCTTAACCAAGCAATGCATGGTTTAAGACAGAGCATTCAAGATAACGCAGCAACTAAAGCAAATAGCAAATATATCAACGAAGATCAACCAGAGCAACAAAACTATGATCAAGCTGTTCAAGCCGCAAATAATATTATCAATGAACAAACTGCAACATTAGATAATAATGCGATTAATCAAGCAGCGGCAACTGTGAATACAACGAAAGCAGCATTACATGGTGATGTGAAATTACAAAATGATAAAGATCATGCTAAACAAACGGTTAGTCAATTAGCACATCTAAACAATGCACAAAAACATATGGAAGATACGTTAATTGATAGCGAAACAACTAGAACAGCAGTTAAGCAAGATTTGACTGAAGCACCAGCATTAGATCAACTTATGGATGCATTGCAACAAAGTATTGCTGACAAAGATGCAACACGTATGAGCAGTGCATATGTCAATGCAGAACCGAATAAAAAACAAGCCTATGATGAAGCAGTTCAAAATGCTGAGTCTATCATTGCAGGATTAAATAATCCAACTATCAATAAAGGTAATGTATCAAGTGCGACTCAAGCAGTAACATCATCTAAAAATGCATTAGATGGTGTTGAACGATTAGCTCAAGATAAGCAAACTGCTGGAAATTCTCTAAATCATTTAGATCAATTAACACCAGCTCAACAACAAGCGCTAGAAAATCAAATTAATAATGCAACAACTCGTGATAAAGTGGCTGAAATCATTGCACAAGCGCAAGCATTAAATGAAGCGATGAAAGCATTAAAAGAAAGTATTAAGGATCAACCACAAACTGAAGCAAGTAGTAAATTTATTAACGAGGATCAAGCGCAAAAAGATGCTTATACGCAAGCAGTACAACACGCGAAAGATTTGATTAACAAAACAACTGATCCTACATTAGCTAAATCAATCATTGATCAAGCGACACAGGCAGTGACTGATGCTAAAAACAATTTACATGGTGATCAAAAACTAGCTCAAGATAAGCAACGTGCAACAGAAACGTTAAATAACTTGTCTAACTTGAATACACCACAACGTCAAGCACTTGAAAATCAAATCAATAATGCAGCAACTCGTGGCGAAGTAGCACAAAAATTAACTGAAGCAGAAGCACTTAACCAAGCAATGGAAGCTTTACGTAATAGCATTCAAGATCAACAGCAAACGGAAGCGGGTAGCAAGTTTATCAATGAAGATAAACCACAAAAAGATGCTTACCAAGCAGCAGTTCAAAATGCAAAAGATTTAATTAATCAAACTAACAATCCAACGCTTGATAAAGCACAAGTTGAACAATTGACACAAGCTGTTAACCAAGCTAAAGATAACCTACACGGTGATCAAAAACTTGCAGACGATAAACAACATGCGGTTACTGATTTAAATCAATTAAATGGTTTAAATAATCCACAGCGTCAAGCACTTGTAAGTCAAATAAACAATGCAGCAACTCGTGGCGAAGTAGCACAAAAATTAGCTGAAGCAAAAGCACTTGATCAAGCAATGCAAGCATTACGTAATAGTATTCAAGATCAACAACAAACAGAATCTGGTAGCAAGTTTATTAATGAAGATAAACCGCAAAAAGATGCTTACCAAGCAGCAGTTCAAAATGCACAAGATTTAATTAACCAAACAGGTAATCCAACACTCGACAAATCACAAGTAGAACAATTAACACAAGCAGTAACAACTGCAAAAGATAATCTACATGGTGATCAAAAACTAGCTCGTGATCAACAACAAGCAGTAACGACTGTTAATGCATTACCAAACTTAAATCATGCACAACAACAAGCATTAACTGATGCAATTAATGCAGCGCCTACAAGAACAGAGGTTGCACAACATGTTCAAACTGCTACTGAACTTGATCACGCAATGGAAATATTGAAAAATAAAGTTGATCAAGTGAATACAGATAAGGCTCAACCAAATTACACTGAAGCGTCAACTGATAAAAAAGAAGCAGTAGACCAAGCGTTACAAGCTGCAGAAAGCATTACAGACCCTACTAATGGTTCAAATGCAAATAAAGATGCTGTAGAACAAGCGTTAACTAAGCTTCAAGAAAAAGAAAATGAGTTAAATGGTAATGAGAGAGTCGCTGAAGCTAAAACACAAGCGAAACAAACTATTGACCAATTAACACATTTAAATGCTGATCAAATTGCAACTGCTAAACAAAACATTGATCAAGCGACGAAACTTCAACCAATTGCTGAATTAGTAGATCAAGCAACGCAATTGAATCAATCTATGGATCAATTACAACAAGCAGTTAATGAACATGCTAACGTTGAGCAAACTGTAGATTACACACAAGCAGATTCAGATAAGCAAAATGCTTATAAACAAGCTATTGCTGATGCTGAAAATGTATTGAAACAAAATGCGAATAAGCAACAAGTGGATCAAGCGCTTCAAAATATTTTAAATGCAAAACAAGCATTAAATGGTGATGAACGTGTAGCACTTGCTAAAACAAATGGTAAACATGACATCGACCAATTGAATGCATTAAACAATGCTCAACAAGATGGATTTAAAGGTCGCATCGATCAATCAAACGATTTAAATCAAATCCAACAAATTGTAGATGAGGCTAAGGCACTTAATCGTGCAATGGATCAATTATCACAAGAAATCACTGGCAATGAAGGACGCACGAAAGGTAGCACGAACTATGTCAATGCAGATACACAAGTCAAACAAGTATATGATGAAGCGGTTGATAAAGCGAAACAAGCACTTGATAAATCGTCTGGGCAAAACTTAACTGCAGAACAAGTTATCAAATTAAATGATGCAGTCACTGCAGCTAAGAAAGCATTAAATGGTGAAGAAAGACTTAATAATCGTAAAGCTGAAGCATTACAAAGATTGGATCAATTAACACATCTAAACAATGCTCAAAGACAATTAGCAATCCAACAAATTAATAATGCTGAAACGCTAAATAAAGCATCTCGAGCAATTAATAGAGCAACTAAATTAGATAATGCAATGGGTGCAGTACAACAATATATTGACGAACAGCACCTTGGTGTTATCAGCAGCACAAATTACATCAATGCAGATGACAATTTGAAAGCAAATTATGATAATGCAATTGCGAATGCAGCACATGAGTTAGATAAAGTGCAAGGTAATGCAATTGCAAAAGCTGAAGCAGAGCAATTGAAACAAAATATTATCGATGCTCAAAATGCATTAAATGGAGACCAAAACCTTGCAAATGCCAAAGATAAAGCAAATGCGTTTGTTAATTCGTTAAATGGATTAAATCAACAGCAACAAGATCTTGCACATAAAGCAATTAACAATGCCGGTACTGTATCAGATGTAACAGATATTGTTAATAATCAAATTGACTTAAATGATGCAATGGAAACATTGAAACATTTAGTTGACAATGAAATTCCAAATGCAGAGCAAACTGTCAATTACCAAAACGCTGACGATAATGCTAAAACAAACTTCGATGATGCCAAACGTCTAGCAAATACATTGCTAAATAGTGATAACACAAATGTGAATGATATTAACGGCGCAATTCAAACAGTCAATGATGCAATCCATAATCTTAATGGTGATCAACGACTACAAGATGCTAAAGACAAGGCAATTCAATCTATTAATCAAGCTTTAGCTAATAAGCTAAAAGAAATCGAAGCTTCAAATGCGACGGATCAAGACAAGCTTATTGCGAAAAATAAAGCAGAAGAATTGGCAAACAGCATCATCAACAACATTAATAAAGCAACAAGTAATCAGGCTGTATCTCAAGTTCAAACAGCAGGCAACCACGCGATTGAACAAGTGCATGCCAATGAAATACCAAAAGCAAAAATTGATGCCAATAAAGACGTTGATAAGCAAGTACAAGCATTAATTGACGAAATTGATCGAAATCCAAATCTAACAGATAAGGAAAAACAAGCACTTAAAGATCGTATTAATCAAATACTTCAACAAGGTCATAACGACATTAACAATGCGCTGACTAAAGAAGAAATTGAACAAGCTAAAGCACAACTTGCGCAAGCATTACAAGACATCAAAGATTTAGTGAAAGCTAAAGAAGATGCGAAACAAGATGTTGACAAGCAAGTTCAAGCATTAATTGACGAAATCGATCAAAATCCAAATCTAACAGATAAGGAAAAACAAGCACTTAAAGATCGTATTAATCAAATACTTCAACAAGGTCATAACGACATTAACAATGCGATGACAAAAGAAGCAATTGAACAAGCAAAAGAACGTTTAGCGCAAGCATTACAAGAAATTAAAAATTTAGTGAAAGCTAAAGAAAATGCGAAACAAGATGTTGATAAACGTGTACAAGCTTTAATTGATGAAATCGATCGAAATCCAAATCTAACAGATAAGGAAAAACAAGCGCTTAAAGATCGAATTAACCAAATACTTCAACAAGGTCATAACGACATTAACAATGCGATGACTAAAGAAGAAATTGAACAAGCCAAAGCACAACTTGCACAAGCATTACAAGACATCAAAGATTTAGTGAAAGCTAAAGAAGATGCGAAAAATGCAATAAAAGCCTTAGCTAATGCGAAGCGTGATCAAATCAATTCAAATCCAGATTTAACACCTGAGCAAAAAGCAAAAGCGCTCAAAGAAATTGACGAAGCTGAAAAACGAGCACTACAAAACGTTGAGAATGCTCAAACTATAGATCAATTAAATCGAGGATTAAACTTAGGTTTAGATGACATTAGAAATACACATGTATGGGAGGTTGATGAACAACCTGCTGTAAATGAAATTTTTGAAGCAACACCTGAGCAAATCCTAGTTAATGGTGAACTCATTGTACATCGTGATGACATCATTACAGAACAAGATATTCTTGCACACATAAACTTAATTGATCAGCTTTCAGCAGAAGTTATTGATACACCATCAACTGCAACGATTTCTGATAGCTTAACAGCAAAAGTTGAAGTTACATTGCTTGATGGATCAAAAGTGATTGTTAATGTTCCTGTAAAAGTTGTAGAAAAAGAATTGTCAGTAGTCAAACAACAGGCAATTGAATCAATCGAAAATGCGGCACAACAAAAGATTAATGAAATCAATAATAGTGTGACATTAACACTGGAACAAAAAGAAGCTGCAATTGCAGAAGTTAATAAGCTTAAACAACAAGCAATTGATCATATTAACAATGCACCTGATGTTCATTCAGTTGAAGAAATTCAACAACAAGAACAAGCGCATATTGAACAATTTAATCCAGAACAATTTACGATTGAACAAGCAAAATCAAATGCAATTAAATCGATTGAAGATGCAATTCAACATATGATTGATGAAATCAAAGCTCGTACTGATCTAACAGATAAAGAGAAGCAAGAAGCTATTGCTAAGTTAAATCAATTAAAAGAACAAGCAATTCAAGCGATTCAACGTGCGCAAAGCATCGATGAAATAACTGAGCAATTGGAACAATTTAAAGCTCAAATGAAAGCAGCTAATCCAACAGCAAAAGAACTAGCTAAACGCAAGCAAGAAGCTATTAGTAGAATTAAAGACTTTTCAAATGAAAAAATAAATAGTATTCGAAATAGTGAAATTGGCACAACTGATGAAAAACAAGCAGCAATGAATCAAATTAACGAAATTGTGCTTGAAACAATTAGAGATATTAATAATGCGCATACATTACAGCAAGTTGAGGCTGCATTGAACAATGGTATTGCTCGAATTTCAGCAGTACAAATTGTAATATCTGATCGTGCTAAACAATCGTCAAGTACTGGAAATGAATCTAATAGCCATTTAACAATTGGTTATGGAACTGCAAATCATCCATTTAACAGTTCGACTATTGGACATAAAAAGAAAATTGATGAAGATGATGACATTGATCCACTTCATATGCGTCACTTTAGTAATAATTTCGGTAATGTTATTAAAAACGCTATTGGTGTGGTGGGTATCTCTGGCTTACTAGCTAGTTTCTGGTTCTTCATTGCCAAACGTCGTCGTAAAGAAGATGAAGAGGAAGAATTAGAAATAAGAGATAATAATAAAGATTCAATAAAAGAGACTTTAGACGATACAAAACATTTACCACTTTTATTTGCGAAACGTCGCAGAAAAGAAGATGAAGAAGATGTTACTGTTGAAGAAAAAGATTCGCTAAATAATGGCGAGTCACTCGATAAAGTTAAACATACGCCGTTCTTCTTACCAAAACGTCGTCGTAAAGAAGATGAAGAAGATGTGGAAGTTACAAATGAAAACACAGATGAAAAAGTGTTGAAAGATAACGAACATTCACCACTCTTATTCGCAAAACGACGCAAAGATAAAGAGGAAGATGTTGAAACAACAACTAGTATTGAATCTAAAGATGAGGACGTTCCTTTATTATTGGCTAAAAAGAAAAATCAAAAAGATAACCAATCCAAAGACAAAAAGTCAGCATCAAAAAATACTTCTAAAAAGGTAGCAGCTAAAAAGAAGAAAAAGAAATCTAAGAAAAATAAAAAATAATTTGTTTCTTTGATAAATAGAGGAGCACCGATTGACATCACATCAGTCGGTGCTCCTTTTATTTATTCTTTTTAATTAATTTATACAATGCCTGTTGAGCGTGTTGATTCGCTTCTTTGTTTTGTTCTCTCGGTATCCATTTAACAAATAATAAATCAAAATCTTTTTCAAATATTTCTATTTGATCAAAATAAGGTTTGAAATTTGCGTTTTTCACATAACCAGCTTCAATGCTATCTGCAATTAGCTTTGAGTCTGTATATAATAGTGCGTTTTGAACATTTAATTCACGTGCATGTTCTAGTGCATAAATACATGCAGCCCATTCTGCAGTGTGGTTATCCATTTCGCCTAACTCATGTGTATATGTATAATGCTGCTCATCTTCTTTGATTACAATGGCACATGTACTTATGCCTGGATTTCCTTTCGTCGCAGCATCAAAATTTATTTTCGCCATAATAAACCTACTTTCTATTCAATACTTAGTTAAAGTTACTATTACTGTAATACAAAATATGTTGGGTAATCCATTAAAAAACACGCATCACTTAAATAAGTAACACGTGTTTAAAATACTCGCTGATTCAAAGATGATTTTCTAATAAGTAGTACTGTAATATACTTCCTAAAAAAATCATCTTCAGGCTGGGACATAAATCAATGTTCTATGCTCTACTATGTTATATTGGCAGTAGTTGACTGAACGAAAATGCGCTTGTAACAAGCTTTTTTCAATTCTAGTCAGGGGCCCCAACACAGAGAATTTCGAAAAGAAATTCTACAGGCAATGCGAGTTGGGGTGTGGGCCCCAACACAGAAGCTGACGAAAAGTCAGCTTACAATAATGTGCAAGTTGGGGATGGACCCCAACAAAGAGAAATTGTATTCCCAATTTCTACAGACAATGCAAGTTGGGGTGGGACGACGAAATAAATTTTGCGAAAATATCATTTCTGTCCCACTCCCTTAAAACTTATTCTTTAGTGTGGTAAGTGCGTTAATAGCCTTGATCTAACTTATCAATCTTACCTTTACGATAAAATGATTTAGCAATATATCCAAATGGTACATTGAAAACTGTTGAAGCTAATTTTAGTACGTACGTTGTAATAAATATTTCAAATACAACTGTACCAGGTAAACTTCCGATAAATGCGATAGCTACAAATAAAGCTGTATCAATTATTGAGCTTAAAAATGTACTACCATATGCACGGATGAAAAACGTTTTATCAGAACTAAATACTTTTTTAATTAGTGAAAAGATAAATACATCAATATGTTGACCAATAATATATGCGACGATTGAGCCTAAAGCAATACGTGGCACAACATCAAAGATTGCGTGTAATGCTTTTTGTGCCATATCTTCTGGTGCAGGAATAAAATGTAATGACAATTGCATAACAATAATCATAATTAATGTTGATGAAAAGCCTAACCAAACTGCTCTTTTTGCAACTCTACGCCCATAAATATCGTTTAATATATCTGTTGCTAAATAAATAGAAGCAAACATGACATTACCTAAAGTTGCTGAAATACCAAAGATTTCTACAGTTTTAATCACTTGTATGTTTGCAATGATTGTGCCAATTGCAACCCATGCAATTAAACCTTGTTTACCAAAAAAGCGATACATAAGTACCATAAGCACGAACGTTGCAATAAACGTAACTAGTCCTAAAATTTCATTATACATATTAAAATGTCCTCCTAAATTTTGATCATGCGGGTGTTTAGAAACCGCTCAATAAATAACTAACTCATTTTACTGAAAAATCGTTTGCGATGCAATAGCATTTGAATATAAATACATTTTACGTATAGAATTGTAAAAGGTTTCATTCAAATCTTAGGGTCAAAAATGTTATAATATTTTTATGTCAAATTTAAAACAGTAACACTTATTTACAAGGTTGCAATATTTTGAAGTAATAAAGGAAGTGTCGCGTATTTTAACTTTTTCAGAGCAAAATGCACTCGCGAAAATAGATGATTTAATGAATACTTATTGCAATCAATGTCCAATCAAAACTCGTCTGCGTAAATTAGAGGGGAAAACGAAGGCGCATCATTTTTGTATCAATGAGTGTTCAATAGGGAAAGAAATAAAACAATTAGGAAATGAACTTCAATAGGAGGAAGTCAAATGAAAATTATATCTATATCAGAAACACCGAACCACAACACAATGAAGATTACACTTAGTGAAAGCAGAGAAGGTATGACATCAGATACGTATACTAAAGTTGATGATTCACAGCCAGCATTTATTAATGACATCTTAAAGGTTGAAGGCGTTAAATCAATTTTCCATGTTATGGACTTTATTTCAGTAGATAAAGAAAATGACGCAAATTGGGAAACAGTATTGCCAAAAGTAGAGGCTGTATTCGAATAAATTTTTCATCAACTAGTATTCGGGGGGAATAAAGTATATGGAAATTTTACGTATAGAGCCAACACCAAGTCCAAATACAATGAAAGTTGTTTTGTCATATACAAGAGAAGACAAGTTATCTAATACTTATAAAAAAGTAGAAGAAACACAACCAAGATTTATAAATCAGTTGTTATCTATAGATGGTATCACTTCCATTTTTCATGTCATGAACTTCTTAGCTGTTGATAAGGCACCAAAAGCTGATTGGGAAGTCATATTACCTGATATTAAAGCTGCTTTTTCTGATGCGAATAAGGTTTTAGAATCTGTAAATGAACCTCAAATTGACAATCATTTTGGTGAAATTAAAGCTGAATTATTAACTTTTAAGGGTATACCGTATCAAATTAAGCTAACTTCTGCTGACCAAGAATTAAGAGAACAATTACCACAAACATATGTTGATCATATGACTCAAGCGCAAACAGCACATGACAATATTGTTTTTATGCGTAAATGGCTAGATTTAGGAAATCGCTATGGAAATATTGAAGAAGTAATGGATGGTGTCCTAGAAGAAGTGCTAGCTACCTATCCAGAATCACAGTTACCCGTATTGGTAAAACATGCTTTAGAAGAAAATCACGCAACTAATAATTATCATTTCTATCGACATGTCTCTTTGGATGAATATCATGCAACTGATAATTGGAAGACTCGATTACGAATGTTAAACCATTTTCCAAAGCCGACTTTTGAAGATATACCGCTACTTGATTTAGCTTTATCTGATGAAAAAGTACCGGTTAGACGTCAAGCGATTGTATTATTAGGTATGATTGAAAGTAAAGAAATTTTACCGTATTTATATAAGGGGCTTCGTGATAAAAGTCCTGCTGTATGAAGAACAGCAGGGGATTGCATAAGCGATTTAGGGTATCCAGAGGCACTACCAGAAATGGTGCTACTATTAGATGATCCACAGAAAATCGTTAGGTGGCGTGCTGCTATGTTTATCTTTGATGAAGGTAATGCAGAGCAGCTTCCCGCACTAAAAGCCCATATTAATGACAATGCGTTTGAAGTTAAATTACAAATTGAAATGGCCATATCTCGTATTGAAAACGGAGATGAGGCACTTGGTTCAGTATGGAAACAAATGGCAAACAGAACAATTTAATTGGAGGAATTAAATATGAATGCATATGATGCTTGTATGAAAGAAATTGCGCAACAAATGCGTGGCGAATTAACTCAAAATGGTTTTACAAGTTTAGAAACGAGCGAAGCAGTATCGGAGTATATGAACCAAGTAAATGCTGATGACACTACTTTTGTAGTTATTAACTCTACATGCGGCTGTGCAGCTGGATTAGCAAGACCAGCTGCAGTAGCAGTTGCAACACAAAATGAACATAGACCTACAAATACAGTTACAGTTTTTGCTGGGCAAGATAAAGAAGCAACTGCTACAATGCGAGAATTCATTCAGCAAGCACCATCTAGTCCTTCGTATGCTTTATTCAAAGGTCAAGATTTAGTTTATTTTATGCCTAGAGAATTTATCGAAGGTAGAGATATTAATGACATTGCAATGGACTTAAAGGATGCCTTTGACGAAAATTGTAAATAGTACACATAAATAAATATAAAGGTTAACACATTTTATAATATTAAAAATGGTGTCTGTCATTGAAAATAGAGAATATAGTTGTATTCTATTTGTTAAATAAAGTCCGTTTTTACCAACTATATTTTCTAGAAATTTAACTGTTTTAATAGGACATCAAACATAATATTCAAATCATGTGTTAACCTCTTTTTTAAAATTTTTTAGCATTAAAGTTATAGATTTGGGTAAACAATTACCAATTGGAAACATATATCACGTTACGATGTGGTAGGTACTTAATCAGCATTTTATAAATAAAGTAACGGAATTCATGATATTAATATCATATTCCTAAAATGAGTGATAACAAAATGCTACATAAAATTAAGTTATATCAAACTAAATATACATACTATAAATAATGAAAATGAGGTGTTATCGCATATGTTGAATTCATTTGATGCAGCATATCACAGTCTTTGTGAAGAAGTTTTAGAAATAGGAAATACACGAAATGATCGCACAAATACAGGTACGATTTCGAAATTTGGTCATCAACTTCGCTTTGACTTATCTAAAGGATTTCCACTATTAACGACAAAGAAAGTTTCTTTTAAATTAGTAGCAACCGAATTATTATGGTTCATTAAAGGAGATACAAACATCCAATACTTATTAAAATATAATAATAATATTTGGAACGAATGGGCTTTTGAAAATTATATAAAATCAGACGAGTATAACGGTCCAGATATGACAGATTTCGGGCATCGTGCATTGAGTGATCCTGAATTTAACGAACAATATAAAGAACAAATGAAACAATTTAAGCAACGTATTCTTGAAGATGATACTTTTGCGAAGCAATTCGGTGATTTAGGAAATGTTTATGGTAAACAATGGCGAGATTGGGTTGATAAAGATGGTAATCATTTTGATCAACTTAAAACAGTAATTGAACAAATTAAGCATAATCCAGATTCAAGACGACACATCGTATCTGCATGGAATCCAACAGAAATTGATACAATGGCACTTCCGCCTTGTCATACCATGTTCCAGTTTTATGTCCAAGATGGTAAGTTAAGTTGCCAGTTATACCAACGTAGCGCAGATATCTTTTTAGGTGTGCCATTTAATATCGCAAGCTACGCTTTATTGACACACCTTATTGCCAAAGAATGTGGACTTGAAGTAGGAGAATTTGTGCATACATTTGGAGATGCACATATTTATTCAAATCATATTGATGCGATTCAAACACAATTAGCACGTGAAAGCTTCAATCCTCCAACATTAAAAATTAACAGTGACAAGTCTATTTTCGACATAAATTATGAAGATTTGGAAATTGTTGACTATGAATCACATCCAGCAATAAAAGCTCCAATAGCAGTGTAGTCATTGCATAGTTAGCTAACCATATAGACATCAAAATGACATCATAGTATTTTCAAGTGCAAAAAAGTACTTTTTTGTGTTAAACGTTTTCATAAATTATGCAAAATCATTATTTCTATCACACTTTATGATAAAAATTGTGTTAAATTAAAGATAACTTAGTAATAAAAAATGAAATGATAGAAGAAGGAGGATAATTATGACTTTATCCATTCTAGTTGCACATGACTTGCAACGAGTAATTGGTTTTGAAAATCAATTACCTTGGCACCTACCAAATGATTTGAAACATGTTAAAAAATTATCAACAGGTCATACTTTAGTAATGGGTCGTAAGACATTTGAATCGATTGGTAAACCACTACCGAATCGTCGAAATGTTGTACTTACTTCAGATACAAGTTTCAACGTAGAGGGCGTTGATGTAATTCACTCTATTGAAGATATTTACCAACTACCGGGCCATGTTTTCATATTTGGAGGGCAAACATTATTTGAAGAAATGATTGATAAAGTGGACGACATGTATATTACTGTTATTGAAGGTAAATTCCGTGGTGATACGTTCTTTCCACCTTATACATTTGAAGACTGGGAAGTTGCCTCTTCAGTTGAAGGTAAACTAGATGAGAAAAATACAATTCCACATACCTTTCTACATTTAATTCGTAAAAAATAAGGGGGAAAACGATCATGACAAAACAGATTATAGTAACAGACTCAACATCCGATTTATCTAAAGAATACTTAGAAGCAAACAACATTCATGTAATTCCTTTAAGTTTAACTATTGAAGGAGCTTCATACGTTGACCAAGTAGATATTACATCAGAAGAATTTATTAATCATATTGAAAATGATGAAGATGTAAAGACAAGTCAGCCAGCCATAGGTGAATTTATATCTGCTTATGAAGAACTAGGAAAAGATGGCTCTGAAATCATAAGTATTCATCTTTCTTCAGGATTAAGTGGTACATATAACACTGCTTACCAAGCAAGTCAAATGGTAGATGCTAATGTAACTGTTATTGATTCAAAATCTATTTCTTTTGGTTTAGGGTATCAAATACAACACCTAGTAGAGCTTGTAAAAGAAGGTGTCTCAACTTCTGAAATAGTTAAAAAGTTAAATCATTTAAGAGAAAACATTAAATTATTTGTAGTTATAGGGCAATTGAATCAATTAATTAAAGGTGGCAGAATTAGTAAAACAAAAGGTTTGATTGGTAATCTTATGAAAATTAAACCAATTGGTACACTAGATGATGGTCGCTTAGAGCTTGTGCACAATGCGAGAACTCAAAATTCTAGTATCCAATACTTGAAAAAGGAAATTGCTGAATTTATAGGAGATCATGAAATCAAATCCATTGGTGTCGCACATGCTAACGTCATTGAATATGTTGATAAATTGAAGAAAGTTTTTAATGAAGCTTTTCATGTGAATAATTACGATATAAATGTAACTACACCAGTTATTTCTGCACATACTGGTCAAGGTGCGATTGGCCTCGTAGTCCTTAAGAAGTAAATTTAATCTTTTCAGTGTTAATTACTTCCATTTCAATCCTTTATAGACTAAATTTATAATTAGATAGATAGAGGAGGTAATTCATATGACAAAAGAATATGCAACATTAGCAGGAGGATGTTTCTGGTGCATGGTTAAACCATTTACATCATATCCAGGCATCAAGTCAGTCGTATCTGGTTATAGTGGCGGTCATGTTGACAACCCAACTTATGAACAGGTATGTACGAATCAAACCGGCCATGTCGAAGCAGTACAAATTACGTTTGATCCAGAGGTTACTTCCTTTGAAAATATATTAGACATATATTTCAAAACATTTGACCCAACTGATGATCAAGGGCAATTTTTCGATAGAGGCGAAAGCTATCAACCAGTCATTTTCTATCATGATGAACATCAGAAAAAGGCTGCTGAGTTTAAAAAGCAACAATTAAATGAACAAGGTATTTTCAAGAAACCAGTGATTACACCTATTAAACCATATAAAAATTTCTATCCAGCTGAAGACTACCATCAAGATTATTACAAAAAGAACCCGGTACATTATTACCAATATCAACGTGGTTCAGGTAGAAAAGCGTTTATAGAATCACATTGGGGGAATCAAAATGCTTAAAAAAGATAAAAGTGAACTAACAGATATAGAATATATTGTTACACAAGAAAACGGCACTGAACCACCATTTATGAATGAATATTGGAATCATTTTGCTAAAGGAATTTATGTAGATAAAATTTCTGGTAAACCTTTATTTACATCTGAAGAAAAGTTTCATTCTGAATGTGGATGGCCTAGCTTTTCCAAAGCGCTTGATGACGATGAAATTATAGAATTAGTCGACAAATCATTTGGTATGTTGAGAACTGAAGTGCGTTCAGAAGAATCAAATAGTCATTTAGGACATGTCTTTAATGATGGACCTAAAGAAAGTGGCGGCTTAAGATACTGTATCAATTCCGCTGCAATTCAATTTATTCCATATGAAAAGTTAGAAGAATTGGGTTATGGCGATTTAATATCACATTTTGATAAGTAGGAGTGGAAAGTATGTTTAAAAAATTATTCGGAAAAGGCAAAGAAGTTCAGAAAGATATCGCAATTTATGCACCATTAACTGGAGAATTCGTGAAAATTGAAGATATTCCAGATCCTGTATTCGCACAAAAAATGATGGGCGAAGGTTTTGGTATTAATCCAACTGAAGGAGAAGTTGTGTCTCCAATTGCAGGACGTGTTGACAATGTCTTTCCAACTAAGCATGCGATTGGGTTAAAAGCAGATAACGGATTAGAATTATTAGTTCATATCGGTTTAGACACAGTTCAATTAGACGGTGAAGGATTTGAAGTGTTAGTGTCTAGTGGTGACGAAGTTAACGTCGGAGATCCATTAGTAAGATTCAACCTTGAATATATTAATAATAACGCTAAATCTGTAATTTCACCAATTATAATTACTAACACTGATCAAGCAGCTTCAATTAATATTTATGATGAAAATGCTGTGATTAAAGGTGAAACAAAAGTGATTGATGTGACAATGAACTAATGAAAAACTATTCGTTTTATCAATTTGTCATGACAGTTCGTGGTCGACACGACGATAAAGGTCGTCTAGCAGAAGAGATATTTGACGATCTTGCTTTCCCAAAACACGATGATGATTTTAACATACTGTCTGATTATATTGAGACACATGGTGATTTCACATTGCCAATGTCTGTATTTGATGATTTATATGAAGAATATACGGAATGGCTAAAATTTTAATATAATTTTTAATAATAATAGTTAGAACCAGGGTGATGCAATTCGTTATCCTGGTTTTAATTTAAAATAAACTAAGTTGTGACTAAAAATTAATCAATTATAGTGAAATATGGTGCGCTATCTTGCATAAATTGATATGATTAACTACACAGAATTTAAAAGTACATAATAAGGAAGTGATACAATGGATGATAAGCAACACACATCTTCATCCGATGATGAACGCGCTGGAATTGCAACAAGCAATCAAGACCAAGAAACTAATTCATCGAAACGCGTTCACTTAAAACGTTGGCAATTCATATCAATATTAATTGGTACAATCCTAATAACAGCTGTCATCACAGTTGTTGCATATATTTTTATAAATCAAAAAATAAGTGGTTTAAACAAAACTGATCAAGCAAACTTAAATAAAATTGAAAATGTGTATAAAATCTTAAATAGTGATTATTACAAAAAACAGGACTCTGACAAGTTAAGTAAAGCTGCAATTGATGGCATGGTCAAAGAATTAAAAGATCCTTATTCTGAATATTTAACAAAAGAACAAACGAAATCCTTTAATGAAGGTGTTTCAGGTGATTTTGTAGGTATTGGTACAGAAATGCAAAAGAAAAATGATCAAATTATGGTTACTAGTCCTATGAAGGGATCTCCAGCAGAACGTGCTGGCATTCGTCCTAAAGATGTCATTACTAAAGTAAATGGAAAATCAATTAAAGGTAAAGCATTAGATGAAGTTGTCAAAGATGTTCGTGGTAAAGAAAACACTGAAGTCACTTTAACTGTTCAACGAGGTAGTGAAGAAAAAGACGTTAAGATTAAACGTGAAAAAATTCATGTTAAAAGTGTTGAGTATAAGAAAAAAGGTAAAGTTGGAGTTATTACTATTAATAAATTCCAGAATGATACATCAGGTGAATTGAAAGATGCAGTTCTAAAAGCTCACAAAGATGGTTTGAAAAAGATTGTTTTAGATTTAAGAAATAATCCAGGTGGACTACTAGATGAAGCTGTTAAAATGGCAAATATTTTTATCGATAAAGGAAAAACTGTTGTTAAACTAGAAAAAGGTAAAGATACTGAAGCAATTCAAACTTCTAATGATGCGTTAAAAGAAGCGAAAGACATGGATATATCCATCTTAGTGAATGAAGGTTCAGCTAGCGCTTCTGAAGTGTTTACTGGTGCGCTAAAAGACTATAATAAAGCTAAAGTTTATGGGTCAAAAACATTCGGCAAAGGTGTCGTACAAACTACAAGAGAGTTTAAGGATGGTTCATTGTTAAAATATACTGAAATGAAATGGTTAACGCCAGATGGTCATTATATTCACGGTAAAGGCATTAAACCAGACGTTACTATTGACACACCTAAATATCAATCTTTAAATGTCATTCCTAATACGAAAACATTTAAAGTTGGAGACGATGATAAAAATATTAAAACTATTAAAATTGGTTTATCAGCTTTAGGTTATAAAGTTGATAATGAATCAACGCAATTTGATAAAGCTTTAGAAAATCAAGTTAAAGCTTTCCAACAAGCGAATAAACTTGAGGTAACTGGTGAATTTAATAAAGAAACGAATAATAAATTTACTGAGTTATTAGTTGAAAAAGCTAATAAACATGATGATGTTCTCGATAAATTGATTAATATTTTAAAATAAGAGATACACACTGCTAAAATTGTATTATTATTATGTTAATGACACGCTCAGGCTGGAACATTAAGTTCTTAGGCAATGTAAAAAAGCTGATTTCTATTAATTATTTGATAGAAATCAGCTTTTCTTCAACTAAGTCACGATATAGTGTTTTTGAATTTTCGTTCAATTTCGATTCGTGATTTGGAATACTTTTCTTCCACACAAATGTATACCTATTGGCATTAGCTTCTACTTTTGTACCATCAATAAAAATTGAATTATGATCAATAAGATTTTGCTTTAAACATTGACTATGAAACTGGATAAATAAAGATTCAATTAATGCATCAGTATTAGGATTTACTCTAAAACGATTAATAGTTTTATAAGAAGGTGTTTGATTTTGAGCTAACCACATCATTCGAATACTGTCATGAAGTAATTTCTCTATTCTACGACCAGAAAATACAGATTGAGTGTATGCATATAAGATAATTTTTAACATCATTTTTGGATGATAGGATGTTGCGCCACGATGATGTCTGAATTCATCGAATTCGCTATCAGGTATCGTTTCAACAATTTCATTAACATATCGTGAAATATCATTTTGAGGAATTCTAACAGAAGTTTCTATTGGTAGTGTAAGTTGGGCAAAGTGTCTTATTTTTTTAAAGTATTTAAAAGTAAAATTACATGTTAATACGTAGTATTAATGGCGAGACTCCTGAGGGAGCAGTGCCAGTCGAAGACCGAGGCTGAGACGGCACCCTAGGAAAGCGAAGCCATTCAATACGAAGTATTGTATAAATAGAGAACAGCAGTAAGATATTTTCTAATTGAAAATTATCTTAATGCTTTTTTTAGGGATGTATGTCCCAGCCTCGGCGTGTTTATTTTTATTGACGTCTAACTCTAAAAGATATAAATTAGACATTTATAAATGATGTAAATAACGCAATTTCTATCATTGCTGTTAATAATTCATGCTTTAATATACTATGAGCATATACTTTTTAAATAGTATTATTCACAAGTTTTAACAATCAATTAATTGGTATATGATACTTTTATTGGTTATTTTCATCCCATAGTGTGATAATTACTATTTTTCATTCATAATAAAGGTTTAAAGCATGTTAATAGTGTGTAAGATTAACATGTACTGAAAAACATGTTTAACATAACGATATAAGGAGTGACGTACATGATCCGTCTAGGTAAAATGTCAGATTTAGATCAAATCTTAAATCTAGTAGAAGAAGCAAAAGAATTAATGAAAGAACACGACAACGAGCAATGGGACGATCAGTACCCACTTTTAGAACATTTTGAAGAAGATATTGCTAAAGATTATTTGTACGTATTAGAGGAAAATGACAAAATTTATGGCTTTATTGTTGTCGACCAAGACCAAGCAGAATGGTATGATGACATTGACTGGCCAGTAAATAGAGAAGGCGCCTTTGTTATTCATAGATTAACTGGTTCGAAAGAATATAAAGGAGCTGCTACAGAATTATTCAATTATGTTATTGATGTAGTTAAAGCACGTGGTGCAGAAGTTATTTTAACGGACACCTTTGCGTTAAACAAACCTGCACAAGGTTTATTTGCCAAATTTGGATTTCATAAGGTCGGTGAACAATTAATGGAATATCCGCCATATGATAAAGGTGAACCATTTTATGCATATTATAAAAATTTAAAAGAATAGAGGTAATATTAATGACGAAAATCGCATTTACCGGAGGGGGAACAGTTGGACACGTATCAGTAAATTTAAGTTTAATTCCAACTGCATTATCACAAGGTTATGAAGCGCTTTATATTGGTTCTAAAAATGGTATTGAAAGAGAAATGATTGAATCACAACTACCAGAAATTAAGTATTATCCTATTTCGAGTGGTAAATTAAGAAGATATATTTCTTTAGAAAATGCCAAAGACGTATTTAAAGTATTGAAAGGTATTCTTGATGCTCGTAAAGTTTTGAAAAAAGAAAAACCTGATCTATTATTTTCAAAAGGTGGATTTGTATCTGTGCCTGTTGTTATTGCAGCCAAATCATTAAATATACCAACTATTATTCATGAATCTGACTTAACACCAGGATTAGCGAATAAGATAGCACTTAAATTTGCCAAGAAAATATATACAACATTTGAAGAAACGCTAAACTACCTACCTAAAGAGAAAGCTGATTTTATTGGAGCAACAATTCGAGAAGATTTAAAAAATGGTAATGCACATAATGGTTATCAATTAACAGGCTTTAATGAAAATAAAAAAGTTTTACTCGTTATGGGTGGAAGCTTAGGAAGTAAAAAATTAAATAGCATTATTCGCGAAAACTTAGATGCATTATTACAACAATATCAAGTGATACATTTAACTGGTAAAGGATTAAAAGATGCTCAAGTTAAAAAATCAGGATATATACAATATGAATTTGTTAAAGAGGATTTAACAGATTTATTAGCAATTACGGATACAGTAATAAGTAGAGCTGGATCAAATGCGATTTATGAGTTCTTAACATTACGTATACCAATGTTATTAGTACCATTAGGTTTAGATCAATCCCGAGGCGACCAAATTGACAATGCAAATCATTTTGCTGATAAAGGATATGCTAAAGCGATTGATGAAGAACAATTAACAGCACAAATTTTATTACAAGAACTAAATGAAATGGAACAGGAAAGAACTCGAATTATCAATAATATGAAATCGTATGAACAAAGTTATACGAAAGAAGCTTTATTTGATAAGATGATTAAAGACGCATTGAATTAATGGGGGGTAATGCTTTATGAGTCAATGGAAACGTATCTCTTTGCTCATCGTTTTTACATTGGTTTTTGGAATTATCGCGTTTTTCCACGAATCAAGACTTGGGAAATGGATTGATAATGAAGTTTATGAGTTTGTATATTCATCAGAGAGCTTTATTACGACATCTATCATGCTTGGGGCTACTAAAGTAGGTGAAGTCTGGGCAATGTTATGTATTTCATTACTTCTTGTGGCATATCTCATGTTAAAGCGCCACAAAATTGAAGCATTATTTTTTGCATTAACAATGGCATTATCTGGAATTTTGAATCCAGCATTAAAAAATATATTCGATAGAGAAAGACCTACATTGCTGCGTTTAATTGATATAACAGGATTTAGTTTTCCTAGCGGTCATGCTATGGGATCAACTGCATATTTTGGAAGTGGTATCTATCTATTAAATCGATTAAATCAAGGTAATTCAAAAGGTATTCTTATAGGGTTATGTGCAGCTATGATTTTATTGATTTCCATATCACGTGTATATCTAGGTGTACATTATCCAACAGATATTATTGCCGGCATTATTGGTGGCGTATTTTGCATTATTTTATCAACGTTATTACTTAGAAATAAATTAATAAATTAAATAGTAAAAAAACAAAAGCAGTAAACCTAAAGTGTCGTAAGGGTTTACTGCTTTTATAAAACGTTGTTATAACGTATATTGTCTTTTACGGGCATATAAAAGGGGAATATTTGAAAATGACCAATCCAACAAGAACGAAACGTTGTGGGGGGGATGTTCTATGTGGTATTGATAATCATTTTCAACTACTATTATACATTAGTGAGAATCATTGTCAATTAGAAACTAAAACTTTTTTTGAATATTTTTTAAGAATAGTAAATAAAACGCATGATTACGCTATTTTAGAAAATAAAAAAATTTGTATTTCTCATTAGAATTAGAATATTTAAAAGTGATGAGGTTTAAACATTATATTGTTTACATACTCCTTTTGAATTCATACATTATGAAATGTTACTTCCAAGTTCAAAATCGCACATTGAAATGATGTGTGAAATGTTTAAACTACGGTCATTTTGTGAAAATAAAGATAATAACTATTCATTTTACAATAGTGAAAAGTCAGTATATGACAACAATTAATATTGCGGTAAGGCCTTGTGTTACAGTATTCTATATTTAAGTACTGCAATCAGAATTAACAGAATGCCATTAACTGATTATTAAATATTTGAGTTAATAAATAATTAATGATTGTAGCTTGAAAAATTTAAAACATGGTTATTGATTTGTGATAAAATTTAAACGTAAACAAACTAATTTAAAAAGCAACTATTGTATAGAAAAATACAAAATTTAAAATATATTACCTTATTAGAAAAAGTCGTAATATGAGGTGTACAAATGACGCAAATTTTAATAGTAGAAGATGAACAAAACTTAGCAAGATTTCTTGAATTGGAACTCACACATGAAAATTACAATGTGGACACAGAGTATGATGGACAAGACGGTTTAGATAAAGCGCTTAGCCATTACTATGATTTAATCATATTAGATTTAATGTTGCCGTCAATTAATGGCTTAGAAATTTGTCGCAAAATTAGACAACAACAATCTACACCTATCATTATAATTACAGCGAAAAGTGATACGTATGACAAAGTTGCTGGGCTTGATTACGGTGCAGACGATTATATAGTTAAGCCGTTTGATATTGAAGAACTTTTAGCAAGAATTCGTGCAATTTTACGTCGTCAGCCACAAAAGGATATTATCGATGTCAACGGTATTACAATTGATAAGAATGCTTTTAAAGTGACGGTAAATGGCGCAGAAATTGAATTAACAAAAACAGAGTATGATTTACTATATCTTCTAGCTGAAAATAAAAACCATGTTATGCAACGGGAACAAATTTTAAATCATGTATGGGGTTATAATAGTGAAGTAGAAACAAATGTCGTAGATGTTTATATAAGATATTTACGAAACAAGTTAAAACCATACGATCGTGACAAAATGATTGAAACAGTTCGTGGCGTTGGGTATGTGATACGATGACAAAACGTAAATTGCGCAATAACTGGATTATTGTTACCACGATGATTACGTTTGTCACGATATTTTTGTTTTGTTTAATTATTATTTTTTTCTTGAAAGATACACTGCATAATAGTGAGCTTGATGATGCAGAACGAAGCTCAAGCGATATTAATAATTTATTTCATTCTAAGCCTGTTAAAGATATATCTGCATTAGACTTGAATGCATCTTTAGGTAATTTTCAAGAGATAATTATTTATGATGAGCATAATAATAAATTATTTGAGACATCGAATGATAACACAGTGAGAGTTGAACCAGGTTATGAACACCGTTATTTTGACCGCGTAATAAAAAAACGCTATAAAGGCATTGAATATTTAATTATTAAAGAACCAATTACAACGCAAGATTTCAAAGGGTATAGCTTGTTAATTCATTCACTAGAAAATTATGATAACATCGTAAAATCATTGTATATCATTGCGCTGGCATTTGGAGTGATTGCAACAATTATAACTGCCACAATCAGTTATGTATTTTCAACACAAATTACTAAACCGCTTGTCAGTTTATCAAATAAAATGATTGAGATTCGACGAGATGGTTTTCAAAATAAATTGCAATTAAATACAAATTATGAAGAAATAGATAATTTAGCAAATACGTTTAATGAGATGATGAGCCAAATTGAAGAATCATTTAATCAACAAAGACAATTTGTTGAAGATGCGTCACATGAATTACGAACACCATTACAAATTATTCAAGGTCATTTAAATTTGATTCAGCGATGGGGAAAAAAAGACCCAGCAGTATTAGAAGAATCGTTAAATATTTCTATTGAAGAAATGAATCGTATCATAAAATTAGTCGAAGAATTACTTGAATTGACTAAAGGAGATGTAAATGACATTTCTTCTGAAGCGCAGACCGTGCATATTAATGATGAAATTCGCTCGCGAATACACTCATTAAAACAATTGCATCCTGATTATCAATTTGATACGGATCTGACATCTAAAAATCTAGAAATTAAAATGAAACCTCATCAATTCGAACAATTATTTTTAATCTTTATTGATAATGCAATCAAATATGATGTGAAGAATAAGAAAATTAAAGTTAAGACAAGGTTAAAAAATAAGCAAAAAATAATTGAAATTACAGATCATGGAATTGGTATTCCAGAGGAAGATCAAGATTTCATTTTTGATCGCTTTTATCGAGTGGATAAATCTCGTTCAAGAAGTCAAGGCGGTAATGGACTCGGATTATCTATTGCTCAAAAAATCATTCAATTAAACGGAGGATCGATTAAAATTAAAAGTGAAATTAACAAAGGAACAACGTTTAAAATCATATTTTAATCATGACTGAGACGTCAATCAAAGTCATAGGATCAATTTTTTAAGTACACACTAGCTGTGACTAATGTATAAGAACAACTATAAAACAAATAAACAGTGGTTCTTTATCAATTCTGTTGTACTCCCAAAATTTACAATAAAATACATCTATAAACCTAGAAGAATCAACGCTTTTGTTGATTCTTCTTTTTAGCAGATAAATAGGTAAATCTACTTTAACAAATAACTAAATAGTGATATTATTACATTGTAAGCGTTTCAACATTTTTGTGGAGGGTGTAAAATGACTAACGAAAGAAAAGAAGTTTCAGAGGCTCCTGTAAACTTCGGTGCGAATTTAGGTCTAATGTTAGATCTATATGATGACTTTTTACAAGATCCATCATCTGTACCAGAAGATTTACAAGTCTTATTCAGCACAATTAAGAATGATGACTCAATTGTACCAGCTTTAAAAAGTAAAAGTAGTCAAAATAGCGACGGCACAATTAAGCGTGTCATGCGTTTAATTGATAATATTCGCCAATACGGGCATCTTAAAGCCGATATTTATCCTGTAAATCCTCCAAAAAGGAAACATGTACCTAAATTAGAGATTGAAGACTTTGATTTAGATCAACAGACTTTGGAAGGTATATCAGCAGGAATTGTTTCAGATCACTTTGCCGACATTTATGATAATGCTTATGAAGCAATTTTAAGAATGGAAAAACGTTACAAAGGACCAATTGCATTTGAGTATACACATATTAATAACAATACCGAACGTGGTTGGTTAAAAAGAAGAATTGAAACGCCATATAAAGTAACGTTAAATAATAACGAAAAAAGGGCACTATTCAAACAATTAGCGTATGTTGAAGGGTTTGAAAAATATCTTCATAAAAACTTCGTTGGTGCAAAGCGTTTTTCAATTGAAGGGGTAGACGCACTTGTACCGATGTTACAACGTACTATTACGATTGCTGCGAAAGAAGGTATTAAAAATATACAAATAGGCATGGCTCACCGTGGACGTTTAAACGTTTTAACGCATGTCTTAGAAAAACCGTACGAAATGATGATTTCAGAATTTATGCATACAGATCCAATGAAATTCTTACCTGAAGATGGTAGCTTGCAGTTAACTGCTGGATGGACTGGTGATGTGAAATATCACCTTGGTGGCATTAAAACTACTGATTCATACGGTACAATGCAGCGTATTGCACTGGCTAACAATCCAAGTCACTTGGAAATTGTTGCACCTGTTGTTGAGGGGCGTACGAGAGCAGCACAAGATGATACACAACGTGCTGGGGCTCCGACGACTGATCATCATAAAGCAATGCCAATTATTATACATGGCGATGCTGCTTATCCTGGTCAAGGAATTAACTTCGAAACAATGAACTTAGGAAACTTGAAAGGCTATTCTACGGGTGGTTCATTGCATATTATTACTAACAATAGAATTGGATTTACTACAGAACCAATTGATGCACGTTCAACAACTTATTCTACAGATGTGGCCAAAGGTTATGATGTGCCAATATTCCATGTCAATGCTGATGACGTTGAAGCTACTATTGAAGCAATTGATATTGCAATGGAATTTAGAAAAGAGTTTCATAAAGACGTCGTTATTGATTTAGTAGGTTATCGTCGTTTCGGTCATAACGAAATGGATGAACCATCAATTACTAATCCAGTTCCTTATCAGAATATTCGCAAACATGACTCTGTTGAATATGTGTTTGGTAAAAAGCTTGTTAATGAAGGTGTCATTTCAGAAGATGAAATGCATTCATTTATAGAACAAGTCCAAAAGGAACTAAGACAAGCACATGATAAAATTAATAAAGCTGATAAAATGGATAATCCAGATATGGAAAAACCTGCAGAACTTGCATTACCGTTACAAGCAGACGAACAATCATTTACGTTTGATCATTTGAAAGAAATAAATGATGCATTGTTAACATATCCGGATGGCTTTAACATTTTGAAAAAGTTAAACAAAGTTCTTGAGAAGCGTCATGAGCCGTTTAATAAAGAAGATGGTTTAGTTGATTGGGCACAAGCAGAACAACTTGCATTTGCGACAATTTTACAAGATGGTACACCGATTCGCTTAACTGGTCAAGATAGTGAACGTGGTACATTCAGTCATAGGCATGCCGTGTTACATGATGAGCAAACAGGTGAAACATATACACCTTTACATCATGTTCCTGATCAAAAAGCGACATTTGATATACACAATTCTCCGCTTTCAGAAGCAGCAGTAGTTGGTTTTGAATACGGCTATAATGTGGAAAACAAAAAAAGCTTCAATATTTGGGAAGCGCAATATGGTGATTTTGCAAATATGTCACAAATGATTTTTGACAACTTCTTATTCAGTTCTCGCTCAAAATGGGGAGAACGTTCAGGATTAACATTATTCTTACCTCATGCATATGAGGGTCAAGGACCTGAACATTCATCAGCAAGATTAGAGCGATTTTTACAATTAGCTGCTGAAAATAATTGCACAGTTGTCAACTTATCTAGTTCAAGTAATTATTTCCACTTATTGCGTGCACAAGCAGCTAGTTTAGATTCTGAACAAATGCGACCATTGGTTGTTATGTCACCAAAAAGCTTATTGAGAAATAAAACAGTTGCCAAACCAATTGATGAGTTTACTTCTGGTGGATTTGAGCCAATTTTGACAGAATCATATCAAGCGGATAAGGTTACAAAAGTTATTTTAGCAACTGGTAAAATGTTCATTGATTTAAAAGAAGCATTAGCTAAAAATCCAGACGAATCAGTGTTACTCGTTGCGATTGAAAGATTGTATCCATTCCCAGAGGAAGAGATTGAAGCATTACTAGCACAATTGCCAAACCTTGAAGAAGTGTCATGGGTACAAGAAGAACCTAAAAATCAAGGTGCATGGTTATATGTCTATCCATATGTTAAAGTGCTAGTTGCAGATAAATATGATTTAAGTTATCATGGCAGAATTCAAAGGGCTGCTCCAGCTGAAGGCGATGGAGAAATTCATAAACTTGTTCAAAATAAAATTATAGAAAATGCATTAAAAAATAACTAGGGGGAAATAAGTCATGCCAGAGGTTAAAGTTCCAGAATTAGCAGAATCTATTACAGAAGGTACCATTGCAGAATGGTTGAAAAACGTAGGGGATAGCGTAGAAAAAGGTGAAGCTATTCTTGAATTAGAAACTGATAAAGTTAATGTCGAAGTTGTATCTGAAGAAGCAGGTGTATTATCTGAACAACTTGCAAGTGAAGGCGACACTGTAGAAGTTGGACAAGCAATTGCTATCATCGGCGAAGGTAGTGGCAATGCTTCTAAAGAAAATAGTAACGACAATACTCCACAACAAAATGAAGAAACAAATAATAAAAAAGAAGAAACAACAAATAATTCGGTAGATAAAGCTGAAGTCAATCAAGCAAATGATGACAATCAGCAACGTATTAATGCTACGCCTTCTGCGCGTCGATATGCTCGTGAAAATGGTGTGAATCTTGCTGAAGTAAGTCCGAAAACAAATGATGTGGTTCGTAAAGAAGATATTGATAAGAAACAACAGGCACCGGCATCAACACAAACAACACAACAAGCACCTGCAAAAGAAGAGAAAAAATACAATCAATATCCTACAAAACCAGTGATTCGTGAAAAAATGTCACGCAGAAAGAAAACAGCTGCCAAAAAATTATTAGAGGTATCTAATAATACAGCTATGTTAACAACATTTAACGAAGTTGACATGACAAATGTTATGGAATTGCGTAAACGTAAGAAAGAACAATTTATGAAAGATCATGATGGTACTAAATTAGGATTTATGTCATTCTTTACTAAAGCTTCTGTAGCAGCTTTGAAAAAGTATCCAGAAGTTAATGCAGAAATCGATGGCGACGACATGATTACGAAACAATATTATGATATTGGTGTAGCTGTTTCTACAGATGATGGATTATTAGTACCATTTGTAAGAGATTGTGATAAAAAGAATTTTGCAGAAATCGAAGCAGAAATTGCTAATTTAGCAGTTAAAGCACGAGAGAAAAAACTTGGCTTAGATGATATGGTTAATGGTTCATTTACGATTACAAATGGCGGTATTTTTGGATCAATGATGAGTACGCCAATTATCAATGGTAATCAAGCTGCAATCTTAGGCATGCATTCAATTATTACAAGACCAATTGCGATTGATCAAGATACAATCGAAAATCGTCCAATGATGTATATTGCATTAAGCTATGATCATAGAATTATTGACGGTAAAGAAGCAGTTGGATTCTTAAAAACAATTAAAGAATTAATTGAAAACCCAGAAGACTTATTATTAGAATCTTAATCCACAACACAAAATAGTTTACTATTCCTAAAAACGTAATCAAATCAATAACAAACAGCAGTAAGATTATTTTCTAGTCGAAATATCTTACTGCTGTACTTTATTTTTATAATGCTTCGTATTAAAATGTGAGTTTAATTTTGACAACTTAAAAAATATATCATTTTTATTGAAATAGACTCACAATAGAAATATAGGTGGAATGGCGTGTTTCAATATGCTAATGAAATCATTTTAGATAATAACAAGCGATGAAATTTATGAATTCTATAAGCGCCTTTAGTTAATTTAAAATCATCTGAACAAGATGTAAATTCACTTTATGGATACGACATGTATATGTTTTTTATGTACTACATAAAACGAAATATTCAATTGCTATATACAGATACTCATTAATGACATACTCAATAGCAACCATAACAATATTATGTTACCTATTTAAATGAAATAGTTCTTTTAAAGAAATACATTTTTCACATATTAATCTATAATCAAAATCAACTGACCGATATTCTATAATTTATGATTAAAATAAGTTATAATATAATAGTAAAGATAAAGATAGAGGTGGCTATAATGTGTGGACTTAGAAGTATAACATTAGGTACAACAAATATAGAACAGACAAAACATTTCATGGTTGACATATTAGGATTAAATTATGAAGAACTTCTTGAAAACTCAATTCGTTTCGGCGATGCAGATATAAGCCCAGGAACAAGACTTCAATTTATACAAGTTCCAAGTGAGCAATTAGAAGAATCTCACTTTGTGGGTATTGGATTACGTACACCAACTGACTCAGGTTTAGAGGAGTATGCGGAAATATTATCGAATAAGGATATTCCATTTACAACAGTTAAAGAATTAAATGGCAATAAATATTTCAGTCTCGAAGATAACAATGGTCATATTTTCTCAATATATTCAAACGAGAATAATTATGGCGTTGGTTTAGGTATGCCTTCTTTTGAGAGTGCGGTCAATCCGTTACATCAAGTGCAAGGTTTAGGACCAGTGATTCTTAAAGTGAATCATGTAGATATTACAGGTCAAATTTTAACAAATATATTCGGACTTGAAGTATTTGCAGAATACCAACCCTTCGACAATGCTGACTATCATGTCCAAGTATTCAAAGTTGGAACGGGTGGTCTAGGTGGCGAAATACATTTAATGCCTGTAGAAACAGAAATGACAATGCCGGAATATGGCGCAGTCGATCAAGTTGAGTTTGAAACGAAA
Organism: Staphylococcus sp. MZ3; assembly: GCF_018622755.1. NCBI lineage: Bacteria > Bacillati > Bacillota > Bacilli > Caryophanales > Staphylococcaceae > Staphylococcus > Staphylococcus sp. MZ3. The sequence goes on along the minus strand of NZ_CP076026.1, from coordinate 1,447,198 downwards.
GATGCAGATTTCTTTAATCAAGCGAAATCGCGCTTAGATGAAGTGGAAATACCATATCAAACGCTTGAGCAAGATGATATTGAATCAATTAGAATTACTGAAAACAGTGGATTATCGTTTATATTCACTTTACAAAAATAATTTTTTTACGATAGTGAGGACAAAATTTATGTTACATGAAACTTGGAAAGAACGTACACCAATCAAGAAAGTAGAAGTCATTAATACAGATGCAAAGAAATTTACAGTTTCTGACATGTTAACGGTTGGCAAACAATATGATGTTATCAACGAAACTGAAGAATATTATCAAATAATAGATAATTCTGGATTAGTTGGCGGTTACTATAAAACATATTTCAAAGAAGTTTAAACGCATAATTATTGAAATGAAGCCTAATATGAGATTTTCAATTAGTAAATTTGGTAAAATATAAACAATTCGCATACTAAGTATTGCGTTTTATATCAGAATAGAATAGTAAACTAAGGCATTTGAAGAACTTATTCCATGTCTTAGTTTTTTAATTTATTTAAAGGAGAACGTTTTAAAATGGCACTAAAACATTATAAGAATTCAGATTCAACAGTTTTCAATGATGCGAAGGCATTATTTGATTTAAATAAAAATATTTTACTTAAAGGTCCAACAGGTTCAGGGAAAACAAAGTTGGCAGAAACATTAAGTGAAGTTGTTGATACACCCATGCATCAAGTCAATTGTTCTGTTGATTTAGATACAGAAAGCTTATTAGGCTTTAAAACAATTAAAACAAATGCGGAAGGTCAACAAGAAATTGTCTTTGTAGATGGTCCAGTTATTAAAGCTATGAAAGAGGGGCATATTTTATATATTGATGAAATAAATATGGCTAAACCTGAAACATTGCCTGTATTAAATGGTGTATTAGATTATCGTCGTCAAATTACGAATCCATACACTGGTGAAGTAATCAAAGCTGTACCAGGATTTAACGTTATAGCAGCGATAAATGAAGGTTATGTTGGTACTTTGCCAATGAATGAAGCACTAAAAAATCGCTTTGTTGTTATTCACGTTGATTATATTGACGGGGACATTTTAAAAAATGTGATTAAAGAGCAAAGTTTATTACAAGATGATAAACAAATTAAACAAATTATTAAGTTTAACGAAGATTTACGTACTATGTCTAAGCAGGGACAAATTTCTGAAGAAGCCGCTAGTATCCGTGCATTATTAGACTTGTGTGATTTAATCACTGTAATGCCAGTTGAACGTGCAATTAAACGTACAATTATTGATAAATTGGAAGATGAACGTGAACAACAAGCAATATATAATGCTGTAGAACTAAACTTTTAAAGAGGGATAAAACATGAGTGATCGTTTCATAAAATTTAACGACGAACAGTTAGATGCCAAGCAAGTAATGATGTTGCAAGACTTAGCTCGACTCTTATTAAAAAATGAACAAACACAAGTTAAAATCCAAAAATTCCCTTACTATAATCCTGTTCAAAATGTTTTGATTACGAGTTGGTTTTGGTCACATCGACCAAGCCATATCGAAATGGCTGGTTTAAAAACAGATGTTATGTTAGCTGCTTACGGTTATCATATGATGGATGTACAAATTGTAAATGAAGTAGTACAAGATAAAACTTTTAAACACCCTAAATTTTATCAACAACTTTTTAAATTATTAGAAGATATGCGCGTATTAAATTCTATTAAAGTTGAGCGCCCAAGTACTGCTAAATTAATTGATCTTCGCTTAGATACACGGGTATCATATACGGAATCTCAAATTAAAGTGTATCGTACTAAAACACAATATACAGATTTATTATTTTTGTATTTAGAACATGCATTTTTAAGTCAAGATTTCTTTGATATACCATCTATACATTCAGATTTAGATGATATTTTAGTAAATATGTTCTTATATTTACCTAATTTTTTCCAAAATCAAAATTCTGAAGATAATATGTATCTGGCTCAAAGAATTATGTATCAAGTAGATGATATTTTAAAAGAAGATATGCTAAACGAATATTATTACTTACCTAAAACACTATATAATACATTAGCTAGTCCAGAGTTTGATGATTTAAAGAGAACTGATGCAAGTCAAGTCGATGGGCAAGATGATACTTCAGAAGATGATGATAACGAAAGTGAAAAAGCTGACTCTAAATCTGCAGATAGTGAGTCAAAAGGTGGCGCCTATTTAGAAATGGAGCTTCACGAAGGACAAAATAGTGAAACATTAGGTAATGATGAAGCACGTGAAGGCGATGCTACAGATGATATGACTGATATGATGACCAAAAAGGGCAAAGGATCAAACGATACGCTAAATCGTGAAGAAGGCGATGCTGTTGGTCAAAGCCAAGCATTTCAACTTGATGGTGTGAACAAAAATGTAGAAATAAAATGGCAAATTCCTGAAATTGAGCCACAATATGTTTTAGAATATCAAGAATCGAAACAAGACGTACAATATGAAATCAAAGACTTAATTCAAATTATAAAGAAAACGATTGAACGAGAACAACGAGATGCACGTTTTAATTTAACAAAAGGGCGATTACAAAAGGATTTAATTAATTGGTTTATCGACGATCAATATAAATTGTTTTACAAAAAACAAGATTTAAGTAAATCATTTGATGCGACATTTACATTGTTAATTGATGCGTCAGCAAGTATGCATGATAAAATGGCTGAAACGAAGAAAGGTGTAGTGTTATTCCACGAGACGTTAAAAGCATTGAACATTAAACATGAAATTTTATCATTCAGTGAGGATGCCTTTGATTCAGACGAGCATGCACAACCAAATATCATTAATGAAATTATTAACTATGATTACTCAACCTTTGAAAAAGATGGCCCACGTATTATGGCACTTGAACCTCAAGATGATAATCGTGATGGTGTTGCTATTAGAGTTGCAAGTGAACGATTAATGCGTCGAAATCAACATCAACGATTTTTAATCGTATTTTCAGACGGCGAACCGTCTGCATTTAATTATAGTCAAGATGGTATTATTGATACGTATGAAGCTGTAGAAATGTCACGTAAATTTGGTATTGAAGTATTTAATGTATTTTTGAGTCAAGATCCAATAACTGAAGATGTTGAACAAACAATTCATAATATTTATGGTCAATATGCTATTTTCGTTGAAGGTGTTGCGCATTTACCTGGACATCTCTCTCCATTATTAAAAAAATTACTACTTAAATCTTTATAAATAAATTTAAAATATGAGTTTATATGAAATTGTGAATAAAAGTCATCAGTTACTATTTAAAAAGTGGATTTGAAGAATTTTATTTTCTGACATAATTTGATTTAAACAACACATGTGTTTTGTTTCTGCTATGTACAACATATTTCATATAGACTCTTTATTATTTTTTGTGCTAAAATATTTACTTGTAAATTATTTCGTGTTTTAAAAAAGGAGTAACTCTATGAATAAAAATACATGGGTCATTGGGTTTACGCTCTTCGCTATGTTTTTTGGCGCAGGCAATCTAATTTTTCCTCCTAATCTCGGATTGGATAGTGGTCAATTTTTCTGGCCCGCCATTTTAGCGTTTGTTCTAACTGGGATTGGTTTACCATTATTAGGTGTGATTGTAGGTGCACTTGATAAAGAAGGATATATTGGCGCATTAAATAAAATTTCACCTAAATTTTCAATATTGTTCTTAATCATCATTTATTTGACTATAGGACCACTTTTTGCAATACCTAGAACTGCATCTACATCTTTTGAAATGACAATTACACCAATTATACATAGCAATAGTAGTATCGCTTTATTTATATTTACGATTATCTACTTCATAGTCGTTTTGTATATTTGTTTAAATCCATCTAAGTTAATCGATCGTATTGGTTCATTATTAACACCATTATTATTGATTACTATTTTAGCGATGATTATTAAAGGATACTTAGACTTTAGCGGTAATAGTGCTGGAAAGGGCAATGAAGCACTATATCATTCTAATTTTTCAAGTTTTGCTGAAGGCTTTACACAAGGCTATTTAACAATGGATGCCATTGCAGCAATTGCTTTTTCAATGATTGTTGTTAATGCAGTAAAACTAACAGGCATTACTAAAACAAATCAAATATTCAAACAAACTTTGACTGCTGGTTTAATTGCAGCCGTAGCTTTAATTTTCATATATATTTCATTAGGTTATATTGGTAATCATATGCCAGTAAGTGACATGGCGTTAGATCAATTGAAATCCAAAGATCGAAACATTGGGACATATTTATTAACGACAATGGCTTCAACAGGATTTGGTTCATTCGGAAAATATTTATTGGGCATCATTGTGGCGCTGGCATGTCTAACTACAGCATGCGGGCTTATTGTTGCAGTTTCTGAATATTTCCATAGAATCGTACCTAAAGTATCATACAAAGCATTTGTATTAGTTTTCATTTTAATGAGTTTTATTATTGCTAACCAAGGTTTAAATGCTGTTATCTCAATGTCAATTCCGGTATTAAGCATTGTATACCCAGTAGCAATAACTGTTGTATTATTAATTTTAATTGCCAAATTCATACCGACAAAACGCATTTCACAACAAATTCCAGTTATTATCGTATTTATATTGTCGATTTTCAGTGTTATTAGTAAGTTAGGTTGGCTGAAAATTAACTTTATAGAATCATTGCCTCTAAGAGCGTATTCTTTAGAGTGGTTCCCAGTAGCAATTATTGCAACGATATTAGGCTATCTAGTCGGCATATTTGTAAAACAAGATCCAATTAAATATCAACAGGAATAACGAATAATATAAAACATACTAAGATTAGCTATGAAGAAATCTATGACGATAGATTTTTTCATAGCTATTTTTTATAGTTATAGAGAGGAGTAGACTGTGCGTTCTCTTGGGTCTTAAACCCGTATAAAAAACAAGTCAGCTTTACTCTCGCCTTTTGAAATTCGTTTGAAGTATGTTGGGTTCTTGAAACCGTGTAGAGGAAAATGAAATGAGAAAGGTTAAGTAAAGTTCTCACTTCTCAATTTTTTAAAGGAGGCTATATTTATCAATTACTTAGGTGTTGATATTAGTAAAAGAAGTAGTGTCGTAGCTCATTATCATAACGATCAATTTCAAAGAGAATTTACCATTCAAAATAATAAAAATGGTTATAATTATTTATTAAAGTATTTGAATGATTTAGACCACCTACAAATCATTTTTGAATCTACTGGTATTTATTCAAGAGGTATGACTCGATTTTGTCGCATAAATCAAATTAATTATATTGAGATGAACCCGTTAGAAGCTAAATTCAGAACAAGTTCTTTAAGATCATGGAAAACCGATCAAGCTGATGCACATAAACTTGCGCAATTAGCACCTACTTTAAAAGCAATGGAAACCTTACCTATGTATGAATCTATCTTCTTTGAGTTGCGAGAGCGTGCACGTTTTCATCTAGAAATTGAAAATGAACAAAATCGGCTTAAATTTGAAATTGTTGAACAGCTTCATCAAACTTTTCCTGGTTTAGAAAAATTATTTAGTAGTCGATATTCTATCATTGCACTTAACATCGCAGAACGATTTACTCATCCAGATATGGTGAGAAATATGGATATTGATACTCTTATTTCTTATATATTCAATTCGACTGATAAAGGTCTATCTATGAATAAAGCTGAAAATCACGCACACCAATTGGTTAACATTGCTCGGGAAAGCTATCCGAATGTCGATAGACATTCATTTCTTGTAGAAAAAGCACGGTTGTTAATTAGACATTTAAAACAATCTATACAACATCTTAAACAATTAGATGAAGACATGATTCAATTGGCGCAACAACTTGATTGTTTTGAACATATTCATTCAATACCAGGCATTGGAAAACTATCTGCAGCTATGATTATTGGGGAACTTGGAAATATTACGCGATTTAAATCTAATAAACAATTAAATGCATTTGTAGGCATCGATATCAAACGATATCAATCAGGTAGTACGCAAAGTAGAGACACAATTAATAAGCGTGGCAATAAAAAAGCAAGAAGATTACTGTTTTGGGTGGTTATGAATATAATAAGAGGGCAGCATCATTATGACAATCATGTAGTCGATTATTACTATAAGCTAAGAAAACAGCCTCATGAGAAAGCTCACAAGACTGCCGTCATCGCTTGTATTAATCGTCTCTTAAAAACGATTCATTATTTAGTAATGAATCAAAAATTGTACGATTATCAAATGTCCCCACATTAGCCAACCGTACAATCAAATACAGTGTAACACCTTATTCAAAAAAATTAAATTGAACGGGCTAATTTAGTAATGCTTATTTTAAACATTAAGACTTGACTAATCGTAGGAAAGAGGTTGGGACATAAATCCCTAAAAAAACAGCAGTAAGATAATTTTCAATTAGAAAATATCTTACTGCTGTTCTCTATTTATACAATACTTCGTATTGAATGGCTTCGCTTTCCTAGGGTGCCGTCTCAGCCTCGGTCTTCGACTGGCACTGCTCCCTCAGGAGTCTCGCCATTAATACTACGTATTAACGTGTAATTTTACTTTGAAATACTTTAAAAAAATAAGACACTTTGCCCAACTTGCACATAAATGTAAAATTCAATAAAATAAATTTTCTGTGTTGGGTCCCTTCGTATAATTTAATAAATACTACTAAACTAAATTAACGAGGTGCCTTATGTATAAAAATTATAACATGACCCAACTTACACTACCAATAGAAACTTCTGTTAGAATTCCTCAAAATGATAATTCGCGATATGTTAATGAAATTGTTGAAACGATATCTGATAGCGAATTCGATGAATTTATATGTCCTAATAACAAAAGAATAGGTTTTAAAAGATATGCATACCGTAATGATAGATATAGTTTTAAACGTGACTTCAAGCTATATGAATGTGATGACTGTTCATCATGTTCTTTGAGACATCAATGCATGAAGCCAAATTCGAAATCCAATAAGAAAATTATGAAGAATTATAATTGGGAATACTTTAAAACCCAAATTAATCAAAAGCTTTCTGAACCAGAAACGAAAAAATCTATAGTCAAAGAAAAATTGATGTAGAGCCTGTTTTTGGATTTATGAAGGCTATTTTGGGTTTCACTCGAATGTCAGTTCGAGGAATAAATAAAGTTAAACGAGAGCTAGGTTTTGTATTAATGGCACTTAATATAAGGAAAATAGCAGCTCAACGAGCTGTACATTATAAAATACATATCAAAAAAGCTGATTTCTATCAAATAAATAATAGAAATCAGCTTTTTTACATTGCCTAAGAACTTTAAGGAACTTAATGTCCCAAGCTCTTTTTTGTTATATCTAATTCGTAATTTATGATTGTTTATTCGGTCCTTTGATGTTCACTAAATGTGACTTTAAATCTTGTTCTAATTGTTGTAATTCTTTTTCAGCTAATTGTCGTTCTTCGCGACCGTGTTGTTGAATAATTAATGTTTCTTCAATTGTCTCAATAATGTTACGCTGTGTACGTTTCAATGTATCAAGATCAACAATGCCACGCTCATTTTCTGTTGCAGTTTCAATCGCATTTTGTTTCAACATTTCAGCATTTGCTGTTAATAAATCATTAGTTGTATCAGTGACAGCTCGTTGTGCAGCAACTGCATTACGCTGTCTCATTAATGTAAGCGCAATGGCCATTTGATTTTTCCATAGTGGAATACTTGTCAAAATTGAACTTTGTATCTTCTCGGCAAGTGCTTGATTAACATTTTGAATCATACGAATTTGTGGCGCAGTTTGCAAAGCTATTTGTCTTGAAAGCTGTAAGTCATATATGCGTTTATCTAGTCTATCTATAAATTGCTGCATATCTGCAACTTGTTGAATATCCATTTGATTAGTGGATTGCTGCGCTTGCTGTTGCAATTGTGGTAGCTTTTCATTTTCTAATTGCAACTTTTTTTGCTGTGCAGCAATGATATGCAATGATAAGTCATCAAAGTATTGTTTGTTTTTATCATATAGCGTATCTAATAATTCAATATCTCTTGTTAAATGTGTTTGATGTTTCTGCAGTTGAATCGTTATGCGATCGACTTGAGCACTAACTGATTGCATTCTTGAAAAGATTTCATTGATAGACGACTTTGCTCTGCTAAAAATTCTTTTTAACATAGATGGTTTATCAGTATTTAACTCATTTGGATTAACTGACTTTAGTTTTGACATTAGATCTGACAAAGTATCTCCAATAGGACCAACATCTTTACTTTGTACTTCATCCAACATTTGATGTGAAAATTGAGACATTTGTTTCTGTAAATCAGAACCAAACGCTAATAAACCTTCATTGTCTAAAGGGTTAATTTGTTTACTGATTGTGTCTACCTGTTTTTGTTGTTCAATTGTTAACTTTTCTTTTTGAATAGTAGTATTCGATAATTCTTTATCGCTTATAAAATCATCTAGTGGATGGCTTTCTTTGAAACTTTTATTTTCAGTCATCAATCATCTCTCCAATAGTTGCTATTTTACATCAATCTTGATGATGTTTTTGATGTAACTTATTTAATTCCATTTCAATATCTAAACGTTCATAATCATCTTCGTTGAGACGCTTTAAATCAGCGATTAATGTTCGTTTGACCTCATCCAAAGTAATTCGTGTTTGTTCTAACTTTTGCTGTTCATTAATTGATTTTTTGGGCATTTTTGCTAGACGTGTATATGCATCAACCAAATTTAAAGCATTATCAATATGAGAATAAAAAAAGCCTTCAACTTTATAAAATGATGCAGGTCTCTGTCTAACTGTCGTATAAATAGAACGTGAAATTTGGTATATATCATTAATCTGCCTAAAATCTTTAATTGATCTTATATTGACATACGTTTTTAAAATACCTCTAAGTTTTTGGTGTGTATGATTTAACTGATTTCGAATATAGCGATAGTCTTTTCTAGTCAAACCAATTTCGTTTAAATATTTGCGTGAAGTGAGTTTTTGTATCGGTAGGTATGTCATTAAAAAGCCAACAATACCAATAGACATATCAATTAAAAAAGATACATCAAGTGCAATCATCCCAAATATGCTTGTTAAAAACGCTACAGGAATTCCCACTAACACCCCAAATATATGAGAAATATTATATCTCACTGTCATCTTCCTTTATTTAGCATTTTATATTGATCGAAAATCCGATAATTTTTGATTTAGTTCTAACTCTTCAAGTTGATGGCTTGTTACATTTGATGCTGGTGAGGCACCTTCAATTACACCTTGAATAAATCTCTCTATATCTGCGTCATCCCCTTGTGCATATATCTCTACATAGTCATCTACATTTTGAACAGTACCGACAATGTTATAGTTCATTGCAATGCGTTGTGTAAAATATCTAAATCCGACGCCTTGAACGCGTCCGAATACTTGTAAATGTATATGTCTCATTTTTACCACCTCATAATGTTATTATACGTAGTTTTACTTAAAAAAACTAATAATTACTATAGTTACTACTTTGTTTGTTTCAAGTCGTCAAACTTGATTTTCAGAGGATAAAGGTATAAAAATAAGTATAGAGTTTTTGAAGTATGGAAGGGGTCTTTAATAATGTGGACAGTTACCAAAATTAGAGCCGATTATGAGGGATGGTGGTTATTCAGTGACTGGCCAGAAAACATTGTTGAAAAATATCAATATCAAGATTTTGATGACATGTTTAAGCACTATCAACAATTGATTAATCAATGTAAAGTTCAGTTCGATAATTATGTCACAGGCAAATATAATATTTATGCATTTTATAATAATTGTGACATGAACTATTGCGAAGATTGTGAAGAGGATTTACAAATATTTTATAGTTTCATTGTTTTACAAAATAATGAAGTATATTATAAACTACCAATAATTGATTAAATGAATATTTTTTATTATTGTATTGCAATTTGGTAATAACTGCACTATAATACAAGTTAAGCAGATGATTATTCCATATTGCAAAGAATATTTGAGTGAAATTTGCATGTATTTTTTGTAATATGCGAATAAGCATATTGAATGAATTTTAGTCTTGGAGGTTTCAGATTATGAAACAAGGTACAGTTAAATGGTTTAACGCTGAAAAAGGATTCGGCTTTATCGAAGTTGAAGGAGAAAATGACGTATTCGTACATTTTTCAGCAATTAACCAAGATGGTTACAAATCATTAGAAGAAGGTCAAGCTGTTGAGTTTGAAGTAGTTGAAGGCGACCGCGGTCCACAAGCTGCAAACGTTGTTAAACTATAATTCTTAGATTTGAATCATTGATTTTAACTAACACCTTACCAAGAAGTAAGGTGTTTTTATATGCTTATTACAAATACTTAACGCGATGAGTTTCTCAACCAAATTGAGAACTCTTTTTTTATATCTCCAACATTGTTTGCAATAGAAAAATATATTTATATAATATAATTATGGTGTACAACGACGAGGTGATTTTATGAAATATCTTATCCTTAGTTTAGTTGCTAATTTATTAGTTTTCGGTGTATTATCTGCAATTGGATTAAATATTAATATTTTAGCAGCAATGATGATTGTATTAGTGATTCCGATAATGATTTCTGGGATACTATTTTTCAAAACTAATATTGATAAAACATACATATTTTTTAACATCATATTTATAGACTTTTATTACTATATTTACAATGTACATTTAATGACTTTGCCAAAGTTTAATAATTATATTAAAGCAGAGATGATGGAATTAGAAGATATTGATGTATTAATTACAAGTAAAGATTTTGGATTTGATGAAATTCTGTTTTATACATTATATTTGTTGTTAATTCTTATCGTTTTATATTATTTGAAAAAGCAAGTAAAGCATAAAACCTAATTTCATGATGCTTGTTTAAAGTGTGGTATGTGTATGATGCTTTAAATTAGTTGAATAGGGCTAACTAAATATAAAGGATTAATGACAAAAAGAAATAAATACTTTCTAACTAAAAATGTGCTGTTCTTCCTTTTTTAGAGTATATGTCCAAGCATGTTATCTACAGTCATCTATAATGCATAAAAATTCCCCGAGTCACAGTATAATTTTCTGTGCTTCGGGGATTACTTTGTTTATTTTTATTTTGTATCATTAATAATGAGTTGTCTTAACGATTGTCGCTTTATAACTTCACGTGCTTTGCCATCTTTTAAGAAAAACACAGAAGGCTTTTGCATTTGATTGTAATTGGATGCCATAGAGTAATGATATGCACCAGTTGATAATATAGCAAGATAGTCTCCACGTTTGACTGATGAAGGTAATTTAGCGTCTTTAATAATGATATCACCAGACTCACATAATTTTCCAGCTATAGTTACACTGTCATCTGCTTCTTCATTTCTATTAACAAGCAATGCTTGATACTTTGCGTCATAAAGTGCAGTTCTGATATGATCACTCATACCGCCATCGATTGAAACATATTTATTAATCTCTGGAATTTCTTTAATGGTTCCAACTTCATATAAAGTAACGCCAGCTTCACCTACAATTGATCGTCCCGGTTCAATACCTATTTCTGGTGCATCTATACCTAGAACTTTAATTTCGGATTTTATTGCGTCTGTAATATCTTTAATACCACTTTCGATAGGGAAACTTTCGTCACCTTCAACATATTTAATACCAAAGCCACCACCAAGGTTTAATAATTCAACTTGAATGCCTTGCTCTTTAAGCCAACGTAAAACAATTTTAGCAGTTTCAATAAATGCTTCTGTACCTTCAATCTGTGAACCAATATGACAATGTACACCTTTTAATTTTAAGTGTTTAGATTGTTGGACTTTGTCAATTGCTTTTTTAGCTAAGCCATATTGAATTGATAATCCAAACTTACTATCTTCTTGCCCAGTTTGAATAAATTCGTGTGTATGTGCTTCAACACCTGGATTAACTCGTAATACAACTTGAACCGTATCATTAGCATAGCGGTCTATTAATTCAATTTCTTCTAATGAATCTATAACAAAATAACCGATATTATTTTCTAAAGCATACCTAATTTCATGTTTCGTTTTATTGTTACCATGGAAATGGATGCGACTCGGTTCAAAACCTGCTTCTAAAGCTGTATATAATTCACCTTCAGAAACAACATCTAACTGTAAATCTTCCTCAGCTACAAGTTTGACCATTTGAATGCAAGTAAATGCCTTTGAGGCGTATGAAATATTGTATTTTAATCCACTATCTTTAAATGCTCGATGGTAACGGCGCATCTGTTCTCTAATTTGTAGTTCATCATAAACAATGGTAGGTGTACCAAAGCTTTGCGCAATCGTTTTTAAACTAATACCATCCATTGTTAATTCGCCATTTTGATTATATTTAACAGTCATTTGAAATGTACTCCTTTTTTAAAGAATCATGATTCATAGCACTTAATTGTTCAGAATTTGCACCAACACCTTTAAAGGTATATTCATCGATGCGGATATCATTATTATAAAGAATAACTTCATCTTGTGCATGTACATTGCCATCTACTTCAACAAACATATGGCTCATCATTAATGCACGTATCGGGTAGCGTTTACCATTGATAAGTGCTTCATGTTTAGCACGAGTTCTTAAAATTCCATCGCCATAACCGATATCAATTACAGCTAATTTTGTATTGTTTTTAGTCACTTCAAAGGCAAAGCTATAACCGCAATAATCACCAGCATGTACTTCGCGCACTTGAATAACATGTGCTTTTACAGTTAATGACTGAACTATATCATGTTGATTCAGTGAACTATATGGTCTTGAACCGTATAACGCAATACCTACACGCGCATGTGTATGGTGGGGTAGTAATATTTGTCCTTCCCGATAAAAACTCGCACTATTTTGAGCATGGATTAGGTCGAACTGATAACCTTCAGATAAAAGTGCTTCAACAATTTCCATCCATTGTGAACGTTCAACATTATAATCTGACACATCGAATTCATCAGCATATCCAAAATGGGTCCATAAACCACTAATAATCATTTTTGCATTTTGATTATGATGGTGATCTTTCAATACTTCTTTAATTTCGTTTAAATCTTTAAATCCAGACCGATGTAATAAATTTTCAAATTCTAAGTGAACATGAATACCTGCTAAATCATTTTTATGGTTATAGTAATATGTCAACGACGGCAAAGTCATGTGTATTTGATGTTCACGGACTAAATCAAACTCGTAAACTGCATTCATTAAAAAGATTGTTGCATCTGGAGCAAGTTGTCTAATTTGAATTGCTTCTCGTAGTGATGTTGTGCTAAATGTATCTATACCTGCATGGATAAACTGAGTTACAGCAAATTCTAGGTCATAGTGATATGCATTATTTTTAACAACTGCCATTAATGGCTGATTGTTTTTGACTGTGATTGCATTTTGTAAAAATATTTTCTTATTTACAGACCATGTTGCTGTCAATGTATTACACCTCTTTGTAATTATTTAATAAATTTTCGTAAAAATTAACCACGTTTATTAACACTTTTTCATCAAAATTTAAATGTGATGTGTGCAAACCAGTTACAAAACCTTTATCTTCATTTCGTGTTCCTATAAAAACAAAGTAAGCTGGAGCTAGTTGTTGACCATAAAAACTAAAATCTTCCCCAAATAAGAATGGCGTTGGTTTGTCATAGACATTTAAATCAGCTTTTATTAAGGCGTCCTCAATTTGAGTACGTAATTTCGGACTATTGATTGTAGGGGGATAACCTTCTGCAAATTTAACTTCACAGTCTACATTAAACAGAAGCTTGACACTTTCTGCTATCTTGTGCATTTGATTTTTAACAATTGTTAAATCATCAATATCATATGTACGAATTGTACCTTCTAAATAGCCATTACTTGGTACAGTGTTAATCGCTTCACCAGCTTTAAAATGACCAATATGAACAATATTTCGTTTCAAACCGTTAAGGTGAAATTGTTGAATTTGTGATATTTGAGTTAATACATGTTGTAATGCTTCACCACAAGAATGACCTTGTTCTTTATCAGCAACATGACTTGACAGGCCTGTTAAGAAAAAGCGATACTCTGTTGCGCTGGCCGTAATTTCTTCATCTCTTATCACTGCAATGCCTTCATCAGCAAATGGGTTAACATGAATACCAAATACCGCTTCAATTGGATACTTATCAAAGGCACCGGCTTTTATTAATCGATTTGCACCGCCACCAGTTTCTTCTGCAGGTTGGAAAATGAAAACGACATTTTGCGGTAATTGACCTGCATCTTGCATGTCTTTGCAACGTTGTACAAAAAGCATTAATGCAGTTGTATGACCATCATGTCCACAAGCATGCATCACATGATCAGATTGACTGCGATAAGGCACATCATTTTCCTCTAAAATAGGTAACGCATCAATATCAGCTCTATACGCTATCGTATGTGAGCCATTACCTTCTAAGTATGCAATGACGCCAGTTTCCAATGGGCAATCGTATTTAATATTTAAACTATCTAAAAACGCTTTAATATAAGCAGTTGTTTCAAATTCATGTAAGCTTAATTCAGGATGTTGATGTAAATGACGGCGATGTTTCGTAACAAATTCTAATTCATTCATAATTATCAATCCTTTGTGTTAAATTACTATATAAATAGTGTAACGTATTTCGAAATTTGTGATCATAAGTTTATTCAATGATAAACAATAAGGTTGAGACATAATCGTATCTCAACCTTGAAATTATTATACGTTGACGTCACTAGTCATTCAGTTTTCTTAATGCTGCTACAATCTCTTTTTTAGTATCTTGTACTTCAGAAGCTTGCTTAATCACTTTTGCAGGTGTACCAGCAACAACTGCACCAGCTGGTACATCTTGTGTCACAATCGCGCCAGCTGCAACAATAGCACCTTTACCAACACGTACACCTTCTAAAATAACTGCATTTGCACCGATTAATACATCATCCTCGATTATAACCGGTGAAGCACTAGGGGGTTCAATCACACCTGCTAATACTGCGCCAGCCCCTACATGTACATTTTTACCAGTTGTAGCACGACCACCGAGAGTAGCATTCATATCAATCATTGTACCTTCGCCAACGACTGCGCCAATATTAATTGTTGCGCCCATCATAACGACAGCACCATCTTCAATAATGGCTTGTTCTCTAATAAACGCACCTGGTTCAATTCGTGCATTCGTATTTGTTAAGTCTTTTAATGGAATAGCAGAATTGCGACGATCCATTTCAATTTCTATATCTTCGAATTGACTACCATATGCTTCGTAAAAAGGTTTCCAATCATCCGCTTCACAAAAGATTACTTTAGATTGTTCTGAACCAAATACTTTAAAACTTTCTGGATATGTGATGCCTTCAAAATTACCATTTAAATATACTTTTATTGGTGTAGACTTTTTAGCATCACTTATATATTGAATAATTTCTTCAGCTGTTAAATGTTGTACCATAAAATAATCGATCTCCTTTAATATGTTTATAAGTTGTCAAACGTATAAAAGCCGTTTGGTTTATTAACTAAGCGTTCTGCTGCTTGTATTGCACCATTCGCAAAAATATCTTTTGATTGTGCACGATGCGTGATTTGAATCGTTTCATCAGTGCCAGCAAATAGAACTTCATGTTCACCGACAATCGTACCTCCACGAATAGAATGTATACCAATATCTTGTGGCTGGCGTTTTTCATTTAATTCATGTCTATCATACACAGGTGTTACATTTTCTTTCAAAGATACGATCACATCATACAATTTTTCTAACGTACCACTTGGTGCATCTACTTTTTTATTATGATGTGCCTCAGTCAATTCGATGTCGAAATCATCAAGTAGGGGAACAGCAGCTGCTAAAATTTTAGTCAATGCATGAACGCCATAACTCATGTTCGCGCTGAAAAATACAGGCATATTTTGACTCAATTCATCTAACTTATTAAGTAGTTTTTCTTTCTCGCCAGTTGTTGCCACAACTAATGGCAAATGAAACTCTTCATCTAATAAAGGGAACAGCAGATTTGGATTTGAAAAATCTATTGCAACATCGGCATCTTTAACATCTGCAATATGTTGATATTGTTGATATGGCGTTGTTGCTTTCGGTGTATTTTCAATGACCCCAACGATTTCATGTCCTTTTTCTTCTGCTAATCTAGCAACGCGTTGATTCATTGCACCATAGCCAATTAGTAATATTTTCACTCATTTTCACCCGCTTTAAATGTGTCATATGCTTCACGAAGCACTTTAGTATCTGTATCTTTTAGGCTAACCAATGGTAAACGTAATTCATAGTTTCCAAATCCTAAATAACTTGTTAAAGCTTTAATAGGAATTGGGTTAATATCAACTGATAGGGCTGATAACAGTGTGCCGATTGGTTTAAATTGATCTTGAATATCTAATCCACTTTGTTGAGCATCGTATAACGCTTGAAATTCTTTAGGAATGACATTGGCAATAACAGAGATAACCCCTTGACCGCCACGTTGATAGTATTCGACGACGTTGTCATCATTGCCACTATATAATGCAAATGAATTTGTATCAATGCGCTTTTTCACTTCTTCTAAATACTCAAAATCATTCGTAGCATCTTTTAAAGCAACTATATAAGGATGTTGACTTAATATTTCTACAGTTTCTGGTTCAATTGTCATGTTCGTTCTTGAAGGAACATTGTACAGTACGACTGGTAATTTCACAGCATCTGCAATCGCTTCAAAGTGTTTGACTAAACCACGTTGGTTCGTTTTGTTGTAGTAGGGCGTAATTAACATAATTGCATCAGCCCCTAAGGCTTTAGCTTGGATTGAAGCTTGGATTGACTTTTCAGTATCATTAGTGCCAGTTCCTGCTATGACAGGAACACGTTTATCTACAAGATCAATAACTGTTTTTAGAATGCGTTCTTTTTCATCTGTTGTTAAAGTAGGGCTCTCAGCAGTAGTTCCATTAACGATGATTGCTTGGGCATTATTTTCTAGTAAAAAATTAACGTGTGTTTTCAAAGCTTCAATATTAACTTTGTTATTTGTAAAAGGGGTTGTAAGTGCAACTCCAACACCCTCAAATAAATGTGTCATTTTAATTCGCTCCTTTTAAACGCATAACTTGTTCCAATACTTGTACAGCATTTAATGCAGCACCTTTTAATAAATTGTCTGATGTACACCATACATGGAAAGTATTTTCTAATGAATCATCTCTACGTATACGGCCAACAAACACTTCATCTTTATTAGTAGAATTGATTGCCATTGGATATTCATTGTTCTCTGGATTGTCTACTAAAACAACGCGGTCATCTTGATCAAATAATGCTTTAATATCTTCTGCAGTCGCTTCTTTTTCAAGCGTTACATCAATTTCAACACTATGACTATCTTGAACAGGCACACGTGCACATGTTGCTGTTACTTTTAAGTCTGGCGCATTTAAAATTTTTCTCGTCTCATCAATCATTTTTTGTTCTTCTTTTGTATATCCGTTTTCTAAAAACACATCAATATGCGGTAACACATTATTATAAATTGGATGTGGATATGCTTCTGGTGCTTTACCATTTACACCTTCAGCTAAATCTTTCTTACCTTTCATCCCTGAACCTGATACAGCTTGATATGTTGTATATGCCACTCGTTTTAAACCATAAGCATCTTGCAATACTTTTAATGGCACAACAGACTGAATCGTAGAGCAGTTTGGATTGGCAATGATACCTCTTGTAAAAGTAGGTTCATTGACTTCCGGAACGATTAAATCAATATCTTCTGCCATACGCCATTGACTTGAATTGTCTATAACGATTGCACCAGCTTTTTCAAAGAGTGGGGCAAAGTGTTCGCTTGTACCGCCACCAGCACTCATTAATACATAATCGAAATGTTCACTTGCACGAGCATCAGTTAATTCTTGAACTGTATATGTTTTTCCTTGAAATTCAACTTCTTTCCCTGCAGAACGTGCTGATGAAAATAATACTAATTCATCGAAAGGAATATTTTTACGATTTAATGTCTCCAACATTTTTGTACCTACTAATCCTGTTGAACCCACAACTGCTAATTTTGTCATAACTTGTCACTCCATTTTATAATAATTTCCAATTTTTAGAATATTTTAACAATCATTTTACCATTAAATGTTAAATGCGTCATATAGTTTTTCCACCGCTTGTTGCCCATTAAAATCATCAATGACGTATGAAATACTTATTTCAGAAGTTGTTGTTTGGTAGAAAGGTATATTATTTTCAATTAATGTCAAAAATGCTTTTGATGCCACACCTGACATATCACGCATGCCTGAGCCAATTAATGAAATTTTGACATAATGCTCATTGATTTTATAAGCTAATGCTTCATATTGATTCTTTAATGTTTCAAGAATCATAGAAATTTGATGAAAATCACTATCTTTAATCGTGAAGGATAGTTGTAGTCCATCCAAGTTGACGATTTGTGAAATCATATCAACATTTACAGCACCTTCTTCAAGTTCCGTAAATAGTTGGGTAAGTAGCTGATTGTCAGGTAGGGGATAACTAATTGTTACATGCATCATATGTTTATCCAAAGCCACACCAGCAACTGCTTTTTTCTCTAATATTTCTTCATTTGACATAATCCATGTTCCTTTCACGTTCGATAAAGTTTTTCCTAAATATAAAGGGATATTATAGTTTTTAGCTAATTCAACACTTCTTGTTTCAAGTACACCAGCACCTAAAGCGCTCATTTCCATCATTTCTTCATATGAGACGATGTCTAGTCGTTTAGCTTTTGGTAAAAGTCTTGGGTCAGTGGCATACACACCATCAACGTCGGTATAAATTTCACAAGGTATTTGATTACTAACAGCAAGTGCCACAGCGGTCGTATCAGAACCGCCTCTGCCTAAAGTTGTTAATTCCTGATGTTCATTGATGCCTTGAAATCCAGCAACTACTAAAATATCGTTTTCTTGAAAGGCTTGTTCAAATGTTTGAGGATTAATTTGAGCAATTTTACTTTTTAAATGATGGCCAATGGTTTTAATACCCGCTTGATAGCCAGTCATTGCTTTGGCATTCACACCGATATCATTTAATACCATTGATAAATAAGATACAGTTTGTTGCTCTCCGGTTGTCAATAATAATGCCAGTTCTTGTTGTTTTGGTGCTTTAGTCAAGGTCGATACATTCGTCATTAATTGATCTGTTGTGTTACCCATAGCACTTACAACGACAATTAATTGTTCATCTTGATTGACCCGCTCCTTTAACATTTCAGCGATCCTTTTTATTTTTGTAAAATCACTGACGGATGATCCGCCAAATTTCAACACACTTCTTGTTACCATATAATCCTCCTAATTGTTAGGAAGGGCACACAATAATAAAAAAAGAACAAGTTCGGAATGCGAACTTGCTCTTAATCTATATACAAGTGATGCACTCCATTATTTTTAAATAATGACAAACTCTCAGCTCTTAACCAAAAAGTCCAACAAATTATAACTGCTATTATAATCGCTTCGGCATCGCACCCTTTCAAATTTAGCTGTTAGCAGACAGTAATCTAAACTTTACTCATGATTGATGCGCCTCATCAAAATATTATTAAATTGGTATGTGTTCATTATACATATGACAAATATGAATGTAAACCGATAATTTAGATTTTTTGGAATAACCTGAAAATTCAAGTTATAGCGTTGCTTATATTTTAAAAGGTGGTGATAATGAGACTTTTTGAAAAATAAAATTCAAAATACTTATAGCATACTCCATACTCAATATGCACATTAAATAAATGTACTCTTTTAATGCGGTGATAACTGTATTTGTAATTTAGAGAAGGGGTGTTCACTGTGCTGATGTGCTAAAAAATAAAATAAAAAGGACACCTTGATGCTATAAATATTAGCATCGAGACGCCCAGTTAATGTCTATTAAATTGAATATAGTCTCGGACATGAATCAATGCCCTAGGCCCTGCAATGTTATATTGACAGTAGTTGACTGAATGAAAATGACTTTGTAGCTAGCTTTTTTCAATCCTTGTCGGTGCCACACATAGAGAAATTGGATTCCTAATTTCTACAAACAATACAAGTTGCGGAATAAGTCCCAATATAGAAGGTGACAGTAAGCCAACTTACAATAATGTGCAAGTTGGTCGGGCCTCAACACAGAGATTTTCGAAAAGAAATTCTACATATTATGTTTATTTTAAAACGCCGATTTCTTGCAAGTATTCTTCATATGGAATTTCTTTTGAAACGCCGCCTTGTTTATTTAAATCGATAACACGGTTTGCAATCGTGTTGATAAATTCGAAGTCATAAGAAGTAAAGATGATAGAACCTTTAAATGATTTAAGACCATCATTGACAGCAGTAATACTTTCTAAGTCTAAGTGGTTAGTAGGTTCGTCAAGTAAAAGTACATTCGCACTTGATAACATCATTTTACTTAGCATACAACGTACTTTTTCTCCACCTGAAAGCACACTAGCTTTTTTCTTAACTTCTTCACCACTAAATAACATACGACCTAAGAAACCACGTAAAAATGTTTCTGTTTGTTCATCTTCCGGTGCATATTGTCTTAACCAATCTACAAGGTTCATATTAACGCCCTCAAAGAATTCTGAGTTATCTTTAGGGAAGTAACTTAATGATGTTGTTACACCCCATTTATAAGAACCTTCGTCTGGTTCCATTTCACCAGCTAATATTTTAAGTAATGTTGTTTTCGCGATTTCACTATCTCCAATTAAAATTGCTTTATCATTTGGATTCATTGTGAATGAAATGTTATCTAATACTTTTTCACCGTCAATCGTTTTAGAAAGATTTTGAACGATTAATAAGTCATTACCAATCTCACGCTCAGGCGTGAATTTAACGAAAGGATATCTTCTTGATGATGGTTGAATATCATCTAATTCAATTTTCTCAAGTTGTTTTTTACGACTTGTTGCTTGTTTAGATTTAGAAGCGTTAGCTGAGAAACGAGCAATAAAGTCCTGTAACTCTTTCATTTTTTCTTCTTTTTTCTTGTTTTGTTCTTGAGCCATCTTTTGAGCTAACTGACTAGATTGATACCAAAAATCATAGTTACCAACATAAACTTTAATTTTACCAAAGTCTAAATCAGCGATATGTGTACATACGTTATTTAAGAAATGACGGTCATGCGATACTACGATAACAGTATTATCAAAGTTAATTAAGAAATCTTCTAACCAACTGATTGCTGGAATATCGAGACCGTTAGTAGGCTCATCCAGTAATAGTACGTCTGGTTCACCGAATAAACTTTGCGCTAATAATACTTTAATTTTTTGGTTGTTTTCTAATTCAGCCATTTTTTTATCGTGTAAAGTTGGATCGATACCTAAACCAGATAAAAGGTTAGCAGCATCAGCTTCAGCATTCCAACCATTCATTTCTGCAAATTCACCTTCAAGTTCAGCAGCACGGATACCATCTTCATCACTGAAATCTGGCTTCATATAGATTTCATCTTTTTCTTTCATAACCTCATAAAGACGTTCGTGACCTTTAATTACAACATCAAGCACGCGTTCATCTTCATAAGCATAGTGGTCCTGTTTTAAAACAGCTAGACGTTCATTTTTACCTAATGAAACATGTCCTGTTTGAGAATCTAATTCACCAGATAATATTTTTAAGAATGTTGATTTACCTGCACCATTCGCACCAATTAATCCATAACAATTACCTTCTGTAAATTTAATATTTACATCTTCAAATAGTTTACGATCTCCAAAACGTAAACTCACATCAGTTACTTGTAACATGCATTTTCTCCTTTTTTTCATTCGATATTCTAACGGAAGAATTATATCATATTATCGTCACAGTTTCGACCTCATATAAGTTGTAATGATAGAATGACTCACACATGTTATAATAATAAAGAATACAAGAATCGAAGGAGAATAACATGGCATTAGACAAAGATATAGTAGGTTCTATAGAATTCCTTGAAGTAGTAGGGTTACAAGGCTCAACTTACCTTTTAAAAGGACCAAACGGTGAAAACGTAAAGTTAAACCAATCAGAAATGAACGATGATGATGAATTAGAAGTAGGTGAAGAATATAGTTTCTTCATTTATCCAAACCGTTCAGGTGAATTATTTGCAACTCAAAATATGCCTGATATTACGAAAGATAAATATGACTTTGCTAAAGTACTTAAAACGGATCGCGATGGGGCACGTATAGATGTTGGATTACCCCGTGAAGTGTTAGTACCATGGGAAGATTTACCAAAAGTGAAATCACTATGGCCACAACCTGGTGATCATTTGCTAGTCACATTACGAATTGACCGTGAGAATCATATGTATGGAAGATTAGCGAGTGAATCTGTTGTAGAAAATATGTTTACAGCTGTACACGACGATAATTTAAAAAACGAAGTCATTGAAGCCAAACCTTACCGCGTATTACGAATTGGTAGCTTTTTATTAAGCGAATCAGGTTACAAAATTTTCGTACATGAATCAGAACGTAAAGCTGAACCAAGATTAGGTGAATCTGTTCAAGTTAGAATTATCGGGCATAATGATAAAGGTGAGTTAAATGGTTCATTTTTACCACTTGCACATGAACGTTTAGACGATGACGGCCAAGTCATCTTTGATTTACTAGTTGAATATGATGGTGAATTACCATTCTGGGACAAATCAAGCCCTGAAGCGATTAAAGAAGTATTCAATATGAGTAAAGGTTCATTCAAACGTGCAATCGGTCACTTATATAAACAGAAGATTATTAATATAGAAACAGGTAAAATCACTTTAACTAAAAAAGGTTGGAGTCGAATGGACTCAAAAGAATAATCATTTTTACACGTGTCGTAGGATGCGTGTTTTTTTATTCAATATTAAGTCGGACAGATGAAGTAGTTTTTTAAACATTCCTTTCAAAGTAAAAAATTAAATAATTCAAACGAATAGGCTGGGACATTAAGTTCTTAGGCAATGTAAAAAAGCTGATTTCTATTAATTATTTGATGGAAATTAGCTTTTTTGATATGTATTTTATAATGTACAGCTCGTTGAGCTGCTATTTTCCTTATATTAAGTGCCATTAATACAAAACCTAGCTCTCGTTTAACTTTATTTATTCCTCGAACTGACATTCGAGTGAAACCCAAAATAACCTTCATAAATCCAAAAACAGGCTCTACATAAATTTTTCTATGACTATAGATTTTTTTTCGTTTCTGGTTCAGAAAGCTTTTGATTAATTTGGGCTTTAATGTATTTCAAAGTAAAATTACATGTTAATACGTAGTATTAATGGCGAGACTCCTGAGGGAGCAGTGCCAGTCGAAGACAGGGGCCCCAACACAGAAGCTGACATATAGTCAGCTTACAACAATGTGCCGGTTGGGGTGGCTGAGACGGCACCCTAGGAAGGGACCCGTCATCAAAAATTCTATTTATAGAATTTTACAGTAATGTGCCAGACGGGCAAAGCGAAGCCATTCAATACGAAGTATTGTATAAATAGAGAACAGCAGTAAGATATTTTCTAATTGAAAATTATCTTACTGCTGTTTTTTTAGGGATTTATGTCCCAGCCTCATTTTTTGTGTACATATTTAAATTTCGATAATTTTTCAGGAAGCATTTTAATTTTACTAATGAAGCAATATTTTTTAGATTAACAAAAATTAATATTTACATTTTCTTAACAAATTTTTATGTAACATTTACAGTTTCTAAAAATGAGGTTAATAATTCAAGGTTAAGATAAAGATGTAATCAATACAAATACTATTTGTTGTTCATACAGGGAGGATATTTCAATGAAAAAATGGCAATTTGTTGGTACTACAGCTTTAGGTGCAACACTATTATTAGGTGCTTGTGGTGGCGGTAATGGTGGCAGTGGTAATAGTGATTTAAAAGGGGAAGCTAAAGGTGATGGCTCATCAACAGTAGCACCAATTGTGGAGAAATTAAATGAAAAATGGGCTCAAGATCACTCGGATGCTAAAATCTCAGCAGGACAAGCTGGTACAGGTGCTGGTTTCCAAAAATTCATTGCAGGAGATATCGACTTCGCTGATGCTTCTAGACCAATTAAAGATGAAGAGAAGCAAAAATTACAAGATAAGAATATCAAATACAAAGAATTTAAAATTGCGCAAGATGGTGTAACGGTTGCTGTAAATAAAGAAAATGATTTTGTAGATGAATTAGACAAACAGCAATTAAAAGCAATTTATTCTGGAAAAGCTAAAACATGGAAAGATGTTAATAGTAAATGGCCAGATAAAAAAATAAATGCTGTATCACCAAACTCAAGTCATGGTACTTATGACTTCTTTGAAAATGAAGTAATGAATAAAGAAGATATTAAAGCAGAAAAAAATGCTGATACAAATGCTATCGTTTCTTCTGTAACGAAAAACAAAGAGGGAATCGGATACTTTGGATATAACTTCTACGTACAAAATAAAGATAAATTAAAAGAAGTTAAAATCAAAGATGAAAATGGTAAAGCAACAGAGCCTACGAAAAAAACAATTCAAGATAACTCTTATGCATTAAGTAGACCATTATTCGTTTATGTAAATGAAAAAGCATTGAAAGATAATAAAGTAATGTCAGAATTTATCAAATTCGTCTTAGAAGATAAAGGTAAAGCAGCTGAAGAAGCTGGATATGTAGCAGCACCAGAGAAAACATACAAATCACAATTAGATGATTTAAAAGCATTTATTGATAAAAATCAAAAATCAGACGACAAGAAATCTGATGATAAAAAGTCTGAAGACAAAAAATAATAAGACGCAATTTCAAATGTGTCTTGAAACATGATTTTGATGGTGAATCATTATTTAGAGTACAAAGCTTGATTTATCGAGACGCTGATTTTGACATTCAGTTAGTCTACAAGCTTATCAACTTAAAATAGTGGTTCATCATTATTTTACAAATCTAATTATTTTGGGAGTAATAGAAAGAGGTTTGATTATGACTTCATCTACTAATGTTAAAGCTTTAATCGAAAAAAATAATAATAAAAAAGGGAAGCATAATGACAAAATTATACCAGTTATTTTAGCCGCAATTTCAGCGATTTCCATTTTAACAACACTAGGTATATTAATCACATTGCTTTTAGAAACCATCACTTTTTTCACCAGAATTCCAATAACTGAATTTCTATTTTCTACTACTTGGAATCCTACCGGTTCAGACCCTAAGTTTGGTATCTGGGCATTGATAATAGGGACTTTAAAAATCACAGTTATTGCGACTATATTTGCAGTTCCAGTCGGGCTTGGTGCAGCAATTTATTTAAGTGAATATGCAAGTGACCGTGCACGACGCATAATTAAACCGATATTAGAAATTTTAGCAGGAATACCAACAATTGTGTTTGGTTTCTTTGCATTAACCTTTGTTACACCAGTATTAAGATCTTTCATACCAGGTCTTGGAGAGTTTAATGCTATAAGTCCCGGCTTAGTTGTCGGTATTATGATTGTCCCTCTCATCACAAGTTTGAGTGAGGATGCAATGGCATCTGTACCAAATAAAATTCGAGAAGGTGCCTATGGACTTGGAGCAACTAAATTAGAAGTAGCAACTAAAGTCGTACTTCCCGCAGCAACATCAGGTATTGTAGCTTCAATCGTTCTCGCGATTTCAAGAGCAATTGGAGAAACGATGATTGTATCATTAGCGGCAGGTAGTTCGCCAACAGCTTCATTAAGTTTAACAAGTTCGATTCAAACAATGACTGGATATATTGTTGAGATAGCGACAGGTGATGCAACATTTGGATCAAATATTTATTACAGTATTTATGCTGTAGGGTTCACACTATTTATCTTTACCTTAATCATGAATTTACTTTCTCAGTGGATTTCTAAGCGTTTTAGGGAGGAGTATTAATATGGAAACGACAGATAATAATAGACAATCACTCGTCGATCAACAACTTGTCCAAAAACATTTATCATCCAGAACGGTTAAAAATAAAGTGTTCAAACTCATATTTTTAGCATGTACATTATTAGGACTTGTCGTACTTATTGCGTTGTTAACTCAAACATTGATTAAAGGGGTAAGTCATTTAAATTTACAGTTTTTCACTAATTTTTCTTCTTCAACACCATCTATGGCTGGCGTTAAAGGCGCGTTAATCGGTTCACTTTGGTTAATGTTAAGTATCATTCCATTATTAATCATCCTAGGAATAGGTACAGCTATATACTTAGAAGAATATGCGAAAAACAACAAATTTACTCAGTTTGTTAAAATCAGTATTTCCAATTTAGCTGGTGTACCATCAGTTGTATTTGGGATATTAGGTTACACTTTGTTCGTTGGTGGTGCGGGGATTGAAGCCTTGAAAATGGGTAACAGTATATTGGCAGCAGCGCTAACAATGACCTTACTGATATTACCAATTATTATTGTTTCAAGTCAGGAAGCAATTAGAGCTGTACCTAACTCAGTACGCGAAGCTTCTTATGGTTTAGGTGCTAATAAATGGCAAACGATAAGACGTGTTGTCTTACCAGCAGCGTTACCTGGTATTTTAACTGGATTCATTTTGTCTCTTTCAAGAGCACTGGGAGAAACAGCGCCACTTGTGCTAATCGGTATACCGACTATATTATTGGCAACACCTAGAAGTATATTGGATCAATTTTCAGCATTACCAATCCAAATATTTACTTGGGCGAAAATGCCTCAAGAAGAATTCCAGAATGTTGCATCGGCAGGCATTATCGTTTTACTAGTTATCTTAATCTTAATGAATGGCGTTGCGATTATTTTACGTAACAAATTTAGTAAAAAATTCTAATTTAAACAATCAATCTCATTTATCTATTAAAAAGGGAGTTTTAAATATGGCGCAAACACTTGCACAAACTAAACAAATATCTCAAAGTCATACGTTTGATGTCTCACAAAGTCATCATAAAACACCAGATGATACAAACTCACATTCTGTTATATATTCAACACAAAATTTAGACTTATGGTATGGCGAAAATCATGCATTACAAAATATTAATTTAGATATTTATGAAAACCAAATTACTGCCATTATAGGTCCATCTGGTTGTGGCAAATCAACATATATTAAAACTTTGAATCGAATGGTTGAGTTAGTACCTTCTGTGAAAACAGCTGGTAAAATATTATATCGAGATCAAGACATTTTTGATCAAAAATATTCTAAAGAACAATTACGTACAAATGTGGGCATGGTCTTTCAACAACCTAATCCATTTCCAAAATCAATATACGATAATATTACTTACGGTCCAAAGATTCACGGTATTAAAAATAAAAAAGTTCTTGATGAAATCGTTGAGAAATCATTACGTGGCGCTGCAATTTGGGATGAATTAAAGGATAGGTTGCACACAAATGCATATAGTTTATCCGGTGGGCAACAACAACGTGTTTGTATCGCGCGTTGTTTAGCAATTGAACCTGAAGTCATTTTAATGGATGAACCGACATCAGCATTAGATCCAATCTCAACATTAAGAGTAGAAGAGTTGGTTCAAGAACTAAAAGAAAAGTATACAATTATTATGGTTACACATAATATGCAACAAGCAGCTCGTGTATCAGATAAAACTGCATTTTTCTTAAATGGTTATGTCAATGAATATGATGATACTGATAAAATTTTCTCTAACCCATCAAACAAGAAAACAGAAGATTATATTTCAGGAAGGTTTGGTTGATATATAATGGCAATAATTAGACAGCGATATCAGGAGCAACTTGATGATTTAATAAAGGAATTACGTCGGTTAGGTGCAAATGTCTATGTGAGTATTGAAAATGGTATAAAATCATTAAGTATTGACGATAGAGGCTTTGCACGACAAACAGTTAAAAACGATAAACATATCAATCAATTAAATTATGATATTAATGAGCGAGTTATCATGTTAATTACAAAGCAACAGCCCATTGCGAGTGATTTGCGTATGATGATTTCTTCATTAAAAATCGCCTCCGATTTAGAAAGAATAGGAGATAATGCATCGAGTATTGCCAATATTCGATTGCGTACAAAGATTACAGATGATTATGTGTTAACCCGTTTAAAGACAATGGGTAAATTAGCTATGTTAATGTTAAAGGACTTAGATCAAGCATTTAAAAAGAAAGATACCGTATTAATAAGAGAAATAATTGAGCGTGATGAAGATATCGATGACTTATATAGTCATATTATTAACGCAACGTATCTTATTGATAACGATCCATTTGTCGCTGCACAAGCTCATTTAGCAGCAAGACATTTAGAACGTATTGGTGATCATATTATTAACATCGCTGAAAGTGTTTATTTTTATTTAACAGGTACACATTACGAACAATAACTTAAAGTTATTACTATAAAATCCCTTACGATAAATATATATTTCTATCATTCATAAACCCTCAAAAAACCAAGATTCTCACAATTAGTAATGTGAAAATCTTGGTTTATATTGTTCTACTATAAATTGTCTCGCATCTTAGTTATTTGCTTGCTCAATTTCATCTGTTAATTTTTCAACTTCATCGACTAAATCAGAAATATATTGAATTGTAGATTTAAGTGGCTGTTCTGTAGTAATGTCTACACCTGCAATGTTTGCAAGTTCGACAGGTGATACACTACCACCTTTTTTCAATGTTTCTAACCAAGCATCAACAGCTGGTTGGCCTTCATTTTTAATCTTTTGAGAAACGACAGTTCCGATTGTTAAGCCAGCAGAATACGTATACGAATATAATCCCATATAGTAATGAGGTTGACGCATCCATGTTAATTCAGCACCCTCAGTCATGTCTACTGCATCTCCAAAAAATTGTTTATAAACATTTAGCATTATTTCATTTAATGTCGGCGCATTTAAAGATTCACCTTGATCTACTTTGTGATACACTTCACGTTGATAAGCAGCTTCTAATAAATGGGTAACCATATTATGATAATATGTTCTAGATAAAATTGAGCCAATAACCCAACGCTTAAATCTTGGATTATCACTTGTGTTAAATAAATAATTGGCCATCAACATTTCATTCATTGTAGAAGGGGCTTCAACAAAGTACATTGATGCTTCTGATTCAAGATATGGTTGATGTTTTTGAGCTAATGTAAAATGACCTGCATGACCTAATTCATGTGCTAAGACAAATGCTTCAGCCATTTTACCAGTCCAAGAAATAAACACATATGAATGTGTAAAGTATGGACTTGCACAAAATGCGCCTGTATCTTTACCTTTATTTTGTGCAAAATCAATCCATCGCTGATCGTATGCTTCACGTAACATGTTTGTATAGTCATCACCTAAAACACTTAACGCACCGAAAATATAATTTTTTGAGTCTTCAATTGAAATCTCTGGTTCATAATCAGGGTCTACAGAAATCTTCAAGTCTTCAAAACGCATGTTATCTAATCCGTGAATACGTTGTAAAAGTTTAGCATATTTCTGCATAACTGGTGCCAAGTCACGCATAATCATATCGATTTGACGGTCAAACATATCACGCGTTACTTCTTGACTATGTAATAAATAATCGATGACTGATTCAAATCCACGTAAATCAGCTTCAATTTTTTCTTGTTGTACTTGCATATTATATGTAGCCGCGGTAGTATGCTGATATTTTCGAATCCCATCGCTAAACGATTTGAAACTTTTACGTCTAAACTCAGGCTCTTTATTATCTTCATAATCATTTTCAAACGTAGCATAGTCGACAGGGTACGTTGTACCATCATGTTCAAATGAATCGAATGTAATATCTAGCATTTTTGTCGTGCCGTATAAATCGTAAGGACTGTTTAGCGTAGGTGATAAAGTTGCTAATACTTGTTCTACCGACGCAGATAATTGGAATGGCTTTTGTTTTATTAACTGTTTAATATAGTGTTGATATGGACATGATTCTTCTAATTGTTGAAGTATTTCTTCTGGTAATTCAAGTATTTCTGACTCTACAAATGATAATTGGCTAACAATTTTACCGTATGTAGTAGATAATTTAGCGCTCAATACTTGTGCCTCGATATTACTAGTATCTACACTTAAACGTAGTTCTGCATAATTACTTAAGCGATCTAAGGCAATTAAAATATTTTCTAATTCAGCTAAAGCAGTATTAATTTGTTCGATTGAATTTAATGTTGTTGCATATGTATGATGAAATTGATTTGCTTGTTGTACTAGAGCGTCAATACTTTCATAATATTGTTGATCATCTTTAAATAAGTCTACTAAATCCCATGTTTCTGAAACAGGAACATCTTCTCTTAAAGGTAAACCTTGAGACATATAATCACTCCTTTGGTATAATACATTCATTATACATAATTTTGTCTCCTAAACGATAATGTTACGATTTCCATGTCGCAAGGAACAATGATTTTTCTAATAGTAGATAGAATATTGCTTGAAACTGACTGCTATTGTTTAAGTTTTTAAAAATTTATAATAAAATGTATACAAGGAAAGTAATGAAATAAAAGGAGAATGAATATGACATTATTCGATATGCCTAATTATTTATGGATCACAACATTAATAATGATTTTATTAACAATATTCTGTTGCTTAGTTTTAAATAAATGGTTTGTATCTGCAGTAATTACATTTGTTATATTAGGTGTGCTTGCATTTTTTATTCCAAATTTTCAAGATATAAAATATCAACCATTATTAGGATACGCTGCATTTTTAGCGATTATGAGTTTATTAATTAGTTTTCTATTATGGTATTTTACTAGAAATTGGCGTAAAGAAAGAAAAGCGCGTAAATTAGAAAAGCAAATTGAAAAATACGGCTATGAGGGCGCTGAACTTCGCCGTAAAGATAAAAAATAATATTCGACAACTATATGCACAAAATCATCGACTTTTAAGTTACACTGCAGTAACAATTATTTCGAAAGAGATGGAATACAGTGCTATAGTTGTTTTTGTTTTGACTTTTTTATATTTTACATGGTTGACTTGATTCAAAATATTATATTTTATAATGATTTTGTTAAAAAATTAAATATACTTCAATTTCTTTATGGATAATACTATAATGAACGTTGGTTCTTAATATGTAAGTTGCATATACATGCGCCATTCTCATGTAAAAAGAAAGTGTTAGTAACTTACACAAGGAGGGGGACTATTATGTTCATAATAAAGTCTATGTTGTATAGACTGATGCAAATGATAGTTGTTTTATTTGTTATTTCTACACTTACATTCATTTTAATGAAATTATCACCAGGCAATCCTGTTGATAAAATATTACATCTTGATGTAGCACAAGTGTCGACGGAACAAATAAATGCAACCAAAGATAAATTGGGATTAAATGATTCTTTATTGGTACAGTGGTGGCATTGGATGAATCATTTATTACATTTTAATTTAGGAAAAAGTTTTGAATCAAAAGAACCGGTAACACAGATATTATTCAACTATGCACCCATAACATTACTCATATCATTTTCAACATTAGTAGTGTCGTTATGCATATCTATACCGCTCGGCATTATAGCAGCCAAACGATTTCATAAGTGGACGGATAAAGTGATTAGAGTGATCTCAACACTATCGATTAGTTTACCAGCGTTCTTTATCGGTATTATTTTATTATTTATTGTCACAAATTTAATGAATATAGATAGCGTTATACTAAGTCAGTTTATATTACCTGTAATCACGCTATCTTTAGGTATGTGTGCATACATCATTCGTTTAGTGCGTTCTAATTTATTGATGTTATTGCAAAGTAATATCGTACAAGCATCAAGATTACGCGGTATGAATGAACGTTATATTTTAATTCATGATTTACTAAAACCAACAATTTTGCCGATTATCCCATTACTAGGGATTTCACTTGGCAGTCTAATAGGTGGTACTGTAGTGATTGAAAATTTATTTGATATACCTGGTATTGGTTATCTATTAATGGATAGTATTAAATCTCGAGATTATCCTGTTATTCAAGGATGCGTGTTATTTATTGGCTTCTTCGTTGTTATTATCAATACGATTGCTGATTTATTAACGTTATTACTTGATCCGAAGCAGCGTTTACAATTAGGAAATCCAAAAATCAAAACCAATACACCATTGATATCAGAAAGTAGTGACCGTCATGCATAAAATATTTTCAAAGAATAACCTGATATTTTTTGTATTCGTTGCATTTATTTTTGTGGTAATTGTACTGCAATTCTTTGTCAGTAGTGAAAATGCAACCAAAGTCAATTTATCACAAACTTTTGAACCTATTAGTTGGTTGCATTTATTAGGAACTGATGATTATGGGAGAGATTTATTTACCCGAATTATTATCGGTGCACGTTCAACATTGTTTGTTACTGTTTTAACATTAATAGCTATCGTTGTCATAGGTGTTACACTAGGTCTATTTGCCGGATATAAAAAAGGGTGGATTGAACGATTAGTGTTAAGGTTTATTGATGTTGGTCTGAGTATTCCAGAATTTATCATCATGATTGCTTTAGCAAGTTTTTTTCAACCATCTTTATGGAATTTAGTTATCTCAATTACATTAATAAAATGGATGAATTACACAAGGTTGACTAGAAGTATAGTTAATAGCGAAATGAATAAGCCTTATATAAAAATGGCACAATTATTTCATGTACCTACAAGAACAATATTAATACGTCATTTAACACCTAAAATTATACCGGCTATTATCGTTTTGATGGTCGTTGATTTCGGTAAAATCATTCTATATATAAGTTCACTATCATTTATTGGGTTAGGTGCACAACCGCCAACACCAGAGTGGGGCGCTATGTTGCAACAAGGTCGTGATTTTATTTCGTCTCATCCAATTATGTTGATTGCACCTGCTTCAGTCATTGCTATAACTATTTTAATTTTTAATTTAACCGGAGATGCGCTAAGAGATAGATTGCTGAAACAACGAGGTGAATATGATGAGTCTCATTGATATACAAAATTTAACAATAAAGAATACTTGTGAGAAATCTCTTATTAAAGGGATTGATTTGAAAATTTTTAGTCAACAGATTAATGCCTTGATTGGAGAGAGCGGCGCTGGGAAAAGTTTGATTGCTAAAGCCTTACTTGAATATTTACCATTTGATTTAAGGTGCACGTATGATTCGTACCAATTTGATGGAGAAAATGTTAGTAGATTGAGTCAATATTATGGTCATACAATTGGTTATATTTCCCAAAATTATGCAGAAAGTTTTAACGACCATACTAAATTAGGTAAACAGTTAACTGCGATTTATCGTAAGCATTATAAAAGTAGTAAAGAAGAGGCTTTGTCAAAAATTGACAAGGCTTTGTCGTGGGTTAATTTACAAAGCAAAGATATATTAAATAAATATAGTTTCCAACTTTCTGGGGGCCAACTTGAACGCGTTTACATAGCAAGCGTTCTCATGTTGGAGCCTAAATTAATCATTGCAGACGAACCAGTTGCATCATTGGATGCTTTGAACGGTAATCAAGTGATGGATTTATTACAGCATATTGTATTAGAACATGGTCAAACATTATTTATTATCACACATAACTTAAGTCATGTATTGAAATATTGTCAGTACATTTATGTTTTAAAAGAAGGTCAAATCATTGAACGAGGTAATATTAATCATTTCAAGTATGAGCATTTGCATCCGTATACTGAACGTCTAATTAAATATAGAACACAATTAAAGAGGGATTACTATGATTGAGTTAAAACATGTGACTTTTGGTTATAATAAAAAGCAGATGGTGCTACAAGATATCAATATTACTATACCTGATGGAGAAAATGTTGGTATTTTAGGCGAAAGTGGCTGTGGTAAAAGTACGCTCGCTTCATTGGTTCTTGGCTTGTTTAAACCTGCTAAAGGAGAAATTTACTTAAGTGACAATGCTGTGTTACCGATTTTCCAACACCCTTTAACTAGCTTTAACCCTGATTGGACGATTGAGACCTCATTAAAAGAAGCGTTATATTATTACAGAGGCCTAACTGATAATACTGCTCAGGATCAATTATTATTACAACATTTATCTACTTTTGAGTTAAACGCGCAATTATTGACTAAATTACCAAGCGAAGTGAGTGGCGGACAATTACAAAGATTTAATGTCATGCGTTCGTTATTAGCACAGCCTCGCGTTTTAATATGTGATGAGATAACTTCAAATTTAGATGTTATAGCTGAACAAAATGTAATAAATATATTAAAAGCGCAAACGATTACGAACTTAAATCATTTTATCGTTATTTCTCATGATTTATCCGTGTTACAACGCTTAGTTAATAGAATTATCGTTCTTAAGGATGGCATGATAGTCGATGATTTTGCAATAGAGGAATTATTTAATGTTGATAGACACCCTTATACAAAAGAATTAGTGCAAGCATTTTCATATTAGCTATTTAAGAATGCGATAATTCTAGACTTGTTATAAAATATAGATGAATTAAGTATATTAATTTAGACACTTATCGATTTTATTTTCTTTATTTAAAAATAATAATAAAAAGGAGTATCATTAATGGGATTACTTGATATTGCAAGTATTCGTTCTATAGAAAGAGGCTTTAATTATTATCAAAGTGAATGCGTCATTAACTTAAAATCATTTTCAGAAACGCAGCATGAGGCTGAAGTAAAGGGCAGTGGCAACAAAGTATATCGTTGTTATATTGATATGGAACATCCTAGAAAATCCAAATGTAATTGTCCTCATGCTGATGGAAGACGAGTGATATGTAAACATATGATTGCATTACTCTTTACAGCTAGTCCAGAAGCAGCAAATAAACATATAATGATGTTAAACGAAGTTGAAGAAGACTATCAATTACGCAGAAATATGTGGATTGATAGTCTTAAAGAAATGATTAATGATATGAGTGAAGAAGAACTCCGCGATGCATATTTAAACATGTTAATTGAACATGGAGAAATGGCAGAATTATTTGGATTAGATGAAGAGGAAGAAATGTTCGAGGACGAATTTTATTAAAATAGCCCCTATCGATTGATAATGATTATCATTTGATAGGGGTGTTTTTTATTTATATGATTTTAAGACTTTGCAAATAGCTTGTGTATTATTATTGATGTGTTTGATTTTATCAAGTTTCAATATTGCGTGTGTGTATGCTTCTGATGGTCCTATAATATAGCCACTACTAGCATGTTGTAACATGACAATATCATTGTGGTCATTACCAAATGCTATATATTTAACATCTGCATCAAATATATATTGTAATGCAGTATATTTGTTAATATTTTGCGCTGTTATATCAATGTTATACTCATTTGAATGGTGAATCATTTCCAATTCTTGATGGTATTTATCTAGCTCGTCTAATATAGTTGTAATTTGTGCCGGGTCTATATTTAATAAAATGATCTTGATTGGTGTGTCGATATTTGCAACATCAATACAACTGGCCAGCTTATGTGGATCTAAACGCTCAAAAATCGCGTTCTCAGCGTCAAGTTGTGCAGCATAATTCCAATCATCATCAATAATATAATCTAACTCATACTTTTGAATTATTTTTAAGATATGGTGATATGTATCTGTATGAATTGGTTTGATAACAGAAATCTTTGATTGCTGTGAAATCATAGCACCATTTGCGCCAATTAATGTGTGCTGATGAAATACTGATGGTAAAACTGGCAACAAATCACGAATCGGACGTGCTGATGCAAATATAAGTTCATGACCATCATGTTGTAATTGTAACAATGTATCAATAATAGTCTGGTCAATTAATCGGCCGTCAAAACAAAGCGTACCATCAATATCAAAGACAAATCTCATCAAATCACTCCAAACAATATAATACCATGATTATAGCATAAGTAAGTTATGTGACGATATTAGATAATGATTATGATGTAGGGTACCTTTTGCGTCACACACATTACTTCCTATAATATATATTATGTAAACTAGAATGTGAAATTCCATAAGGGGACTTATATAACTGTATGTTTGTGTAGTGTTTATGTCAGTAAGCTAAATTTACATTCATGTTATGTTTCATTAAACCAATTACTCACGTTTTGGTGCATATTAAATCTTTTATATCGATCATACATCTATCATCATTTTTATTTCTAAAATACAAACTGAATACTTTGCTAGAATTTGTTACAGCAATCATTGCTCATGCATTTTATAAATTACAATTAGACAAATATGACATTTGATATCACACACTTGCAAACACACACACATATATAATCAGACATAAATTGTTATGCTAAGGTTTATTCACCAAAAATATAATACATATTGGCTTGTTTTGAGTCATATTGAATGAATTAAAAAGTATACTCAACTCAATCATTTACAAATAGGTTGCGCAATTCATATTTATATTTATTGCAATCACTTGTTAAACTTGTCATTTAATATATCATTATTCGAGGCTTTATTAAAAAACATATAAAAAAGAGCCTATAGTATCAATAACTATAAGCCCTAACATCATTTACATCTATTTCTTTAATTTTTTACGTAATTTATCCAATGTTGTGAACAACCAATATTTCACTTTATGAATTGGTTTGTAGAAATCCCCTATTAATTCTTCGATTTGTACATTAAATCCACGTTTAAAGCGGTATACGCCATAATCTTCACTGTTTTCCGTAAAATCACCTGATAAACCATAGAAATTATAACGATCATAACCATTATCGAAGCAATAGTTAATCATAAACCAATGCATCATGTATGGTCCCATAAATTGATTATATTTTTCTGATGAACCCCCAGAGAAATAATTCACTTCATATGCATTTGCAAAATAAACGCCAGAAGCAAGGTTTAGAATTGGGCCGTCCGTTTTGCTCAATTCACTTGCATTCAATAATTCATGCTGATCATGATCAATTTGCTTATCTAATTCTGCAATTTTCTTCATTTGTTTATCTGATTTGTTTTCTTTCGCCATCATTTGATCACGACGATTTTCTTTGTCATTCAATTCCTGTTGCAACTTTAACACATATTCATCAAGGTCAATATATGCTAATGGTACTAATACTTTATCTCCATATGTGTCAATAAAGTTATAAAAATAATCATCTGTTTTTGAAACAAATCCAGCACGCTCTTCAGTTTCGCGATATAAATCTAGGAAAAGATTGAACTCATCACGTTCAAGGAATCTTACTTTAACACCATAGTTTATCGCTTTATTAATATTACGTTTACGTTGACTATCAAATGTCTTTTTCAATGTTTCAGGTGTTTTACCTTCAAGGTTTAATACGCCCATCCATCGTACTTGGCTTGATGTATCATACTCAGTTGTAAAGCCATGATGCTCGTAACCATGCGATTTAAACAAGTTTACTAAGGCATCATTTTTCTCGCGACCTTCAAATGGCACGATATCTTTATCATATAGATGATATAACCAATACGGATCTAATTTAACATATAAACATTGATGTTGCTGTAAATATTTATCTAACTCTTTTAAATAATAATCAACTAATCCTAAATCTGAAAAATCCATTACTGGACCACGATTCGAATAGTAAACATAACTTCCCATAGTAGGAATTTTAGAGAAAAGGCTTGCTGCAATTACTTTGTTATTGTCGTCTTTAATACCTAATAAAACTACTTCAAAGCCATCATTCTCACGGGTAACTATATTTTCTTTTACTTGGAAATAATGACTTTCCAATGATGGATTTTGTACAAAGTTGTCAAATTCGGTAACAGTTAACTCTGTAAATTTCATGTTTTGATAATTCCCTTCCTAAAAAATTCTGTCTTTAACTTTTTTAAGTGCGGTATATGCTGCGTAAACAGGTTTATTAATTGGTTTAATAAAGTCACCAACATATTCAATAATTTCAGCATTGTAACCTTTTTTGAATTTAACTACACCAGCATCTTCAGCATCTTCTGTAAATTTACCACTAACACCATAGAAATTATAACGGTCAATGCCATGATTTAATGCATAATTAATCATTTCCCATTGCACTGCGTAACTTCCGGCAAAATGACGGAAAGCATTTGATGTACCACCAGCATAATAAACAACTTCAAATGGATTGATAAAGAAGAAACCAGCAGAGATAGGTAATTCATTACCATGTTCTTCTTGTAGACGTTTACCTTCTTCAATCTTTTGCTCATTAGCATCAAGTTGTTGTTGTAAGTTATCTCGCTTGTTGTGTGCTTTTTTATTTTCAGGACGTTTTTCAATATCCTTTAACGCTTTATTTAAATCTTTATTTAAAATATCACGCTCTTCGTTTAGTTCTTTAATATATTCATCAAAGTTGATATACGCTAAAGGTACTAACACACGGTCTTTGTAATATTTTAAGCGATTGTAGTAAAATTTGTCATCACGATCAGCAAAAGCTTTTGATTCTGACGTATCTTCCATAAATGATCTAAAAATTGGTAGTTCTTCTTCAGATAAAAATCTTACTTTAACACCATTCTTTTTAACTTTTTTCGTGTTTCTTTTTCTAAGTCCATCCATATTTTTAATGATGTCATCTGCTGTTTTATCTTTTAAATCTAACACTGAGTGATAACGAATTTGTAGCACAGGATCAAATCCTTTATGGAATCCAGTATGTTCAAATCCTAAGTTACTCATTTTATCAAAGAACCAATCATTACCAGCATTACCTGTAATCTCGCCATCATGATTCAAGTATTGATATGGTAAATATGGATCGATATGTAGGTATAGACAACGATGTTTTTTAACATATTTTGATAATTCATTAAAGAAAAAGTGTACGAGTTCTTGATTTTCATAATCGATCACTGGACCGCGATTTGAATAAAAATACTTGAACACTTTCATAACAGGTACAGCAGTAAGTAAGCAAGCTGCAATGACCTCGTTATTATTGTTTTTTATTCCCACTAAATGTGTTTCATAACCTTCAGCAAGCTTTAACTCATAGTGGCCAACAGTTTGCGTGAAATGACTGTATGGCATGCTATCTGTAAAGGCACCAAACTCTTTAGCTGTTAAATTTGTAAACTTCATTATCATTACTCCTATTTGTCTCTCGTTAATTAATTTCATTTCCGTATTTGCAGTTTTTCTATTTCCCCTCTGCAAATGTCAAAAATAATAAATCTAATCTAAATAAGTATACAATAGTTAATGTTAAAACTAAAACATAAACGCTTTAATTGCGTATACTTTTATAGTAATATTTAGATTTTTGCATACAATTTCAAAAAAAGTAATATGAACGTTTAGGTTTGCTCATATTACTTTTGTATCATTTCTATTCAATTTTATAATTCACCGTTTTTCAATTTTTCAAACAGTATTCGACTAATTTTTTTAAATCAAGTAAACTTAATTATTCAATGTTTGTTGGATAGATTGTAAATATTTAATGATTTCCTCACGCGTGTTAGATTTAAATCGCTTAACGATTTCGCTACCAATGACGATGCCATCTGCAACCTCTTTTATATCTGCAACATGTTGTGGTGTTCTTATACCAAATCCTGCGACAACTGGCACATTGGCTATCGCTTTAATTGACTCAATTTTTCGTTTTAATTCTGGATGAAACGCACCGTTTTGCCCTGTTGTCGCATTCATCGTCACAGTATAAATAAAGCCTTCCGCATGGGATACGATATCTTTTATACGTTTGTCATCAGTAGTCATCGCAACTAACGATATGATTTTGACGCCATAGTGACTAAATTGTTGTTTTAAACGCTGCGATAATTCATATGGTAAATCAGGAATAATTAAGCCGTAGACACCAGTATCTCG
Organism: Staphylococcus sp. MZ3; assembly: GCF_018622755.1. Lineage (NCBI taxonomy): Bacteria > Bacillati > Bacillota > Bacilli > Caryophanales > Staphylococcaceae > Staphylococcus > Staphylococcus sp. MZ3. The sequence goes on along the minus strand of NZ_CP076026.1, from coordinate 1,407,282 downwards.
ACATTTTTCAAAAAACGCTTGTTCTCCATAATGACAAATAATATTATAATACGTCATTAATACATAGTTACACTTAATTTGATCACCATGTTTTTCTAATTGATTGAAAATATAATCTATCGTGATGCCTTGTTTAATCGCTTGTTGACCTGCTTCCATGATAACTGGACCATCAGCAACCGGATCAGAGAAAGGTACTCCAATTTCAATTATATCTGCACCATTTTCACTCAACAATGTTGCATTTTCAATCAAATCTTTATTGCCCATAATATAAGGTATAAATAATTTAGTCATTTGCAAGACCTCGCTCTGCCATATATTGTCTAATTGTTTCCATATCTTTATCGCCACGTCCAGAAATAGTTACTACAATAATATCTTCTTCCGACATCGTAGGCGCTAGTCTTTCAACATAACTCAGTGCATGTGCACTTTCAATTGCAGGTATAATACCTTCATGTTTTGTAAAGTTGATTAAAGCATTCATTGCTTGTGTATCACTTGCATTTTCAAAAGTTACTCTACCAATATCGTGGTAATAAGAATGTTCTGGCCCAATACCAGGATAATCAAGTCCTGCTGAAATAGAATGTGCTAGTTGCACTTGCCCACCTTCATCTTGAATTAAATACATTTTAGTACCATGTAATACGCCAGGTGATCCTTTGCCAATTGCAAGTGCATGTTTATCAGTATCCTCGCCTTGACCTGCGGCTTCAACACCGTATAATGCAACATCATCTTTAATAAATGGATAAAATGTACCGATTGCATTTGAGCCACCACCGATACATGCTACAATTGCATCCGGAAGTCGACCTTCTTTCTTCAATATTTGTGATTTTATTTCTTTACCAATCACACTCTGAAAATCTCTAACAATCGTTGGGAACGGGTCTGGACCTAATGCAGAACCTAATAAATAATGTGTATCATCTACATGACTTACCCAATATTGCAATGCTTTATTAACTGCATCCGATAAAGTCCCTTGACCATCTTCAACTGCCACAACCTTTGCACCAAGTAATTCCATTCTAAATACATTAAGTTGTTGTCTTTTAATATCTTCACTTCCCATAAAGACAACAAGTTCCATATCAAATAATGCAGCAACCGTAGCACTAGCTACACCATGTTGACCCGCACCAGTTTCAGCAACAAGCTTCTTCTTGCCCATTCTTTTAGCAAGCAACGCTTGACCTAACGCATTATTAATTTTATGGGCGCCTGTATGATTTAGATCCTCTCGTTTCAAATATATTTTAGCGCCACCTAGGCTTTCAGTATATGATGCAGCATATGTAAGTGGCGTCGCGCGTCCTACATACTCTGATAAATAGTATTCCAGTTCTCTTTGAAACTCTGGGTCTGCTTTTGCCTCTTTATAAGCTTTTTTCAACTCAATAATTGCTGGCATTAATGTTTCTGGAACATATTGCCCTCCGTATTCACCAAAGAAACCTAATTCATCTGCTTCCGTTTGTATTTGTTTATTCATTGTCTCTATCTCCTTTCACAATATTTACAATTGCTGTCATTTTTTCTATATCTTTTCGCCCATTTACTTCTATACCTGATGCAAGATCAAAACCTTGATGTGATAATTTAAGTTGATTAACTGTTTGAATATTTTCAGAGTTAATGCCTCCTGCTATCAAGTAAGGTATGTCTTTTATGTGCTTCAAAATAGTCCAGTCATATGTTTGACCGGTACCACCATACGACACTGAGGGTGTGTCGATAATAAATAAATCTACGAACCCTTTATATTTATTTATGTTTTGGATTATGTTTTCATCTGCAGCTAAAGCTTTAGTGATTTTAATGCTTGAATATTTCTTTTTAATTTCCTGTATAAAATCAATAGATTCTGTGCCGTGTAACTGTATTGTGTTAATTGACGTATTGCTTAATACGTGTTCAATTGTTGTTAAATCAGGATTTACCATGACACATACTTTATCGATATGATTTGGAACAGCAGACGCTAACTTTTTTATTTGGGTAATTGTTTGATGCCTTTTACTTTTTTCATAATGGATGAAACCTATCGCATCAATAGGTAATTGACTGGCCGCTGTAACATCCTTTATTGATGTAAAGCCACAAAATTTCAATTTCATCATGACTTCACCTTTTGCATTTTCAGTTGTGGTAAAAATTCAGATAGATTGTCACAACGCATAAGCGCCTCACCTATTAGTAAGCCATCGATACCACTATGCAAGATTTTTCTTACATCAGATGCATCGTGAATACCACTTTCAGAAATATAATAATGATTTGGTTTTTTATTTTCTAAAATAGTATTTGTATGTTCCACATTTGTGACAAATCGTTTTAAGTCCCTGTTATTTACACCAATCAATTTAGCATTAACCTTATAGGCACGTTCTAATTCATGGCGATCATGTACTTCAATTAACACTTCTAGATTTTGCGATATAGCGTAGTTATATAAATCTTTCAATTGTTTATCAGATAAGATGTTAACGATCAATAAAATCATAGATGCACCAGCTTGTTTAGCAACATCAATTTGAAGCGGGTCTATAATAAAGTCTTTGCATAATACGGGTAATGTTGTTTTTGTCGTCAATGCTTGTAATCTTTCAAAACTACCACCAAAGTACTTTTCATCAGTCAAAATGGATACAGCATTAGCACCATACTTTTCATAATCTGAGATTTGTTGCGATAAATCTCGTTCAGGTAAGTCATTAACTGTAGGACTCTTCGATTTGATTTCTGCAATAATTGCTAGCTTTGGTTCTTTCTCAATTGCATTTATAAAAGATTTTTTATTCTGAATCTTCACACTTTTTAAGGTATTAAGTTTGTCTTGATAATAGCCATTTTGTAAAAGTGACTGTTTATATTTAACAATTTCTGATAAAATCGTCATATTATTCACCTCTCATTTGATGGTATTTTTTCAATGCTTCACCATTATCAATCAATGTAGTTGCAAGTTCTATGCCTTCTGCGATGGTATCCACTTTCTCTGCAACATAAAGGCTTAAACCCGCATTTAGTAAGACAACATCACGTCGACTTGACTGATCTTTACCATTCAAGATATTCAGTGTGATTGCTAAATTTTCTTCAGGTGAACCGCCTTTAAAATCACTATTCGGCGCATGTTTCAAACCATAATCAGTCGCATTTAATGTGTAATTTTTGATTTCTCCATCTTCAGTCAATTCATATATCAAATTATCACCAGATAGTGTTGCTTCATCCATACCATTTGCACCATGTAAAACGATTGCACGTTTTCTACCTAAATCTTTAATCGTTTTAGCAACTAACTTTAACTTTGTAGGATCAAAGACGCCTACCATTTGATACGTTAAGTGATATGGATTAATTAATGGACCCACAAGGTTTAATATTGTAGGCTTTCCAATCATTTTTCTAACTGGTTGCATATACTTCATGATTGGATATGATTCAGTTGCACCAATGAATACAAGGTCTTTTTCATTTAATTGGTTAGGTGTATCATCAACAGTTGTTGTTTGTATGTTCATTTGATTTAACAAATCCGTACTACCTGAATTTGAGGTAATACTTTTATTACCATGTTTTATAACTTTTACGCCAGCACTTGCTACAACAAAAGCAACAGTCGTTGAAATGTTGAAACTATTTGACTTGTCACCACCTGTGCCGCACACACACATAGCCCCTTCATAACATGGTTGATGTGGATACATTGTATTAATTAAGCTACGTACAATATATGTTAATTCTTGTTGTTGGATTTCTCGCTCCGAATAGGAACTAAGTAATTCATATTTAATATCAGTTCCAATACTAGGAGAAATAAGTATATCGATTAGCTCTTTAATGTCGCTTTCAAGTAATATAGTTTCAGTTTTTATTCTTGTTAGTAATGTCATGGTTTTCATCCTTCCTTCACTAGATTAATGAAATTTGTAATTATTTTGACACCATAGTCTGTAGCAAATGATTCAGGATGGTACTGAATACCATAATGCGGTCTTTCTTTATGCTCGAATGACTGTATACAATCTTTGGTACGTCCAGTAATTTTCAATTCTTCTGGAAAATTGTCAGGGTTACTTATTAATGAATGATATCTCATAATTGAAAACTGTTCTGGTATATCTTGATATAACAGATGTTGATGATGCGATATAACCTTTAGTGTATCAACTTTGCCGTGCATAACCTTGTCGCCTTTAATGACTTCTCCACCGTAGTAACAAGTCAGTGCCTGAGCCCCTAAACAAATACCTAAAATGGGTTTGTGTTGATAGGTTGATATGATTTTCATTAACTGTTGATCGTCTAATGGATGCCCTGGACCAGGAGATATAATAACAGCGTCCACCGATTGATTCAGCACATTATCATCATCAGGGTATTGAACAATGACGTCAGTATGTTGAGCAACAATATCCACTAGGTTATATGTAAAGGAATCATAATTATCTACAACTAAGATCATGGGCTCACCTCCAATAAGCTTTTAGCTTTCAATTTCGTTTCATTCAGTTCTTTTTCAGGAATAGAATCATATACAACGCCACAACCAGCTTCTACGTTGATATACTGCTCATCTATCATCATCGTTCGAATTGCTAATGCAAAATCTAAGTTATGATTACAATTTATGTATCCAACACCACCACTATAAACGCCCCGTTTATGTGGATATTGTTCATATATTCTTTCAATTGCACGTAATTTTGGTGCACCTGAAACGGTACCTGTTGGTAATAAATTCGCAATAACTGTCATTGGCGATAAATTTTGATTTATTTTACCTGTGACTTCACTTACGATATGCATAACATGTTCATATTTTTCAATAACCATTAATTTAGTAATTTTTGAGGTACCGATTTTACTTACTCTATGAATATCATTACGTCCTAAATCAACTAGCATACGATGTTCGCTGCATTCTTTTGGATCATTAAGTAGTTGTTTCATATTCTCATTATCTATTTGTGTCGTCTCACCACGTTGAATCGTACCTGCAATAGGATTAGTTGTTACAATTTGATCTTTGACACTTACGAAACTTTCGGGAGAACTACCGACAATATATGGTTGATCGATATTAAGATAATACATATATGGACTTGGGTTTTGTCGTTTTAAATTTTGATACAGTTGAAACGAAAGTTGATTTAAATGCTGACTAGCATGATGCGCATATTTGTAAATTCTTGATGGCACAACTTGGAACATATCCCCTTCTGTTATTTTCTCTTTGAAATACTGAATCATTTCGATAAATCTTTCTTCAGAAATGTTTGATTGAATTTCTTTAGTTTTAAAATCAAAATCTTGTGTAGGCATGAATGGTTGGATTTTAGTTAAGTCTTCGATAGACTTAATAACTCGATTCTCAAGATCTGATTTTGTTGAATTTGAAAATTGATTCGTCGCGATGATATATAACTCATCTTTGTAATGGTCAAATACATAAACTTGTTCAACCATATATAACCTTACATCGTGCTGCTTGTGATCTTCTAATTGTATTGATTGCAATTTAGGAAATTCATGTCTTACTAAATCAAAGCTACACGTCCCAACATATCCAGATATAAACGGTAATGACTTAAGTTGCTCATCTTGAATATTATGATAGTCTTCATTTATTTTAGTCGTTAAATAATGGTACGGTCTTTCAATGATTTGATACGATTCTTTTAAAGTGCTTACTGATAATACATCATTATCTAAAGTTAAAGTGCCATAAATATCAAAAATAACAACTGAATAGCGACCTTTAGTTTGTTGTTGATTTGTACTTTCCAAAATGATCTTCTTGGAATGAAGTTGTGCTAAAACTTCGGGCGTTACATTTGCTTTTATTTTTTTATAAAATATATCCATTCTATACGCTCCTTTCAAAAAAGCGCCAGCATCCTTATCAATATAAAGGACGCTGACGCGTGGTACCACCTAAATTAACCGAATATTCGAAATATTCATAGTTCACTCTTTACTATATATAATTTTTCTGTTGCAGACAAAACCCAATTTCATTAATCTCGGTGTTAGTTCACATCATCCACTAACTTTCTGTTGCTACCTTTAATTAACTACTACATTTTGTCTAAATAAAAAGACACCACATAACGCATATACCTGTAAGGACGCGTTACCGTGGTGCCACCTTAGTTAACATAATTCATGTTCACTTTCAAAACTCATTCAATTGTTTTCCAAAGTCCAATTCACAAGATATGGCGTGCTAATTCCCATCACCCATTAGCTTTCTATTTGCTACGTTTCATATCTGCTACTATTTCTTTAGAAAATTCTAATTATTTTTATAGTTCATTATATTACATAGGTCGTTCACATTTGTCAACACTAATTGTTTACTCAATTGGTGATAAGCAATATGCATATAGTAATTTCTCTGTCGCTTTAATAGAATCAATATGTGTTCGTTCCATTGCATGAGATGATTCAATGCCAGCGCCAAATAAACCATGTCTGATATCCGCACCAGCATGTAAAGCTGCTGAAGCATCTGAACCATAATATGGATATATGTCTACTTTATATGGAATGTTATTTATTTTGCAAAGATTAACTAGGTGCGATTTCAATTGCTTATGATATGGACCTGAAGCATCTTTGGCACAAATAGAAACTGTATATTCATCCGATGCTTGACCGTCTCCCAACGCGCCCATATCTAATGCAATATATTCTTTGATTTTCGAATCAATTGATGCATTTGCACCGTAACCTATTTCTTCGTTATTAGAAATATAAAATTGCGTTGTATGTGGTAATATTATTTGCTCTTCTTTTAATTTCTTTAGTAATTGTAGTATCATCGCTACGCTAGCTTTATCATCTAAATGACGAGATTTAATAAAACCTGATGACGTGATAACTGTACGTGGATCAAAGCTAACAAAATCACCTACTGAAATACCTAAACTCTTTGTATCTTCTTCTGATGTAGTTACTTCATCAATTCTTATTTCCATATGCTTTTGGTCTCTAGTTATTTCATGATTATTTCTATATACATGAACACTTGTTTCATGCAGACAAATTGTTCCTGTATATATTTGACCAGCATCAGTTTTAATTTGGCAATATTCACCCTCAATCGCGTTATACGTGAATCCTCCAATTAATTCTATTGCTAAGCGGCCATCTTCTTTAATTTCTTTAACCATTGCACCTAAAGTATCAACATGAGCAGTAATACAGCGTTGTACTTCATCATTTTTGCCTGGCACTGTTATTAATAACGCACCTTTATTTGTTAGTGTTGTTTGATAACCCAAGTCTTTTGCATATTTTTCGACAAATTGAATTGCTTCTTCTGTGTCTCCTGAAGGACTATTAATACCTGTTAATGTTTTAATCATTTCTAATATTGGTTCCATTGATTTACCCCTCCGTTGCCATTGTGTTACTATACTCTTTATTGTAGATGATTTATCTCCGTTTATCTATTAATGCTATTATCGATTTTTATTTACTATTGCACTGTGTCAACAGCTCATTTACAATGTTATTATTCTGAAAATTTCGAAATAAGGTGATTTATATGACAACAGTTTTATTTGTTGGGCTTGGATTAATTGGTGGAAGTCTTGCTAGCAATATAAAATACCATAACCCTAATACTAATATTATTGCATACGATGCAGATACTTCTCAGTTAGATAAAGCTAAATCAATCGGTATTATTAATGAAAAATGTTTAAATTATAGTGAAGCTATTAAAAAAGCCGATGTAATTATTTATGCAACACCTGTTGCTATCACAAATAAATATCTTAGCAAGCTTATAGATATGCCAACTAAACCTGGTGTTATTGTTTCTGATACTGGTAGTACTAAAGCAATGATACAGCAACACGAATGCAATTTATTAAAGCATAATATTCATCTAGTCAGTGGTCATCCAATGGCTGGTAGTCATAAATCTGGTGTACTAAATGCTAAAAAGCACTTATTTGAAAACGCTTATTATATTTTAGTCTATAATGAGCCAAGAAATGAGCAAGCAGCAAACACGTTAAAAGAACTGTTATCACCTACTCTTGCTAAATTTATTGTAACTACTGCTGAAGAACACGACTACGTAACAAGCGTCGTAAGTCATTTACCTCATATCGTTGCATCTAGTTTAGTTCATGTTAGTCAAAAGAACGGTCAAGAACATCATTTAGTTAATAAACTTGCAGCTGGTGGTTTTCGTGATATCACTCGTATAGCTAGTAGTAATGCACAAATGTGGAAAGATATCACCTTGAGTAATAAAACGTATATTTTAGAAATGATTCGACAGCTAAAAAGTCAGTTTCAAGATTTAGAAAGACTAATTGAAAGTAATGATTCTGAAAAATTGTTATCATTTTTTGCCCAAGCTAAATCGTATCGCGACGCACTACCCGCTAAACAACTAGGTGGACTAAATACTGCTTATGATCTATATGTAGATATTCCGGATGAATCAGGTATGATAAGTAAAGTGACTTATATCCTGAGTTTACATAACATATCTATAAGCAACTTAAGAATCTTAGAAGTACGCGAAGATATATACGGTGCTTTAAAAATTAGTTTCAAAAATCCTACTGACCGAGAACGCGGTATGCAAGCATTGAGTGATTTTGATTGTTATATCCAATAATTATTAAGTCTCTTTTGATAAATTCCCATGTATTCTTAGATATTATTGTGAAAATCTATTGTGATATATGAAATATTTATCTTTAGAGACTTATTTTATACGAATCACAGTTATATATTCCTTAAACCGTATAGTCATTACATTTTATGTCCAGCCATTAAACCTAATCTGCCGTGTTTTGTACCTGCTTCTGTAAACGATACTGCTTTGGACACAATACCTTTGCCGTATTTCAAATGTAATTGGTCTATCGTTTTAGCTAGGCATTCGTCACGTTTGCGTTGGTATTCATCTTCAAACAGACTTAACTGTCGCTCATCCTCATTAATAAATTGACTCAAAGATATACTTAGCGTACGATATAGTGCTTGTTTATTACATAATTTATCTGCAAAATGCATTACTACTTTATAAATATCTTTTTCTAAGTTTGTTGGATCTTTCAAAGTATATTGCTTATGTACACCGCCTTCATCACTATAGCCAAAGGCAAAATGTATCGTTCTTGCTACTTTTTTTCTTGCTCGAACTCTGCTAGCAACATCTTCAATTAACTCTTGCATTACTACTTTTGCTTCATCAAAATGATAATCTCTCATTAATATTTGACTTTTGCATATCGATGGATTGCTGATCTTGTGCTTTTCACGTACTTTACTCTGATCTATCCCATTCGCATGTAGATGCATATCAACACCTAAAATACCGAACTCTTTTTTTAAAAATTTATATGGATATTTCGCTAAATCTCCTATAGTAAAAATTCCTCTTTTATTCAATTTGGCTTCTGTTCGACGATTAATACCCCAAAAATCTCGCAAGGGCTGAATTGGCCATAATTTCGTTGGTACATCTTGATATCGCCATTCAGCTATACCATTTTGACTATGCTTCGCTTCAACATCCATAGCAATTTTACTTAATAACATATTAGAACCAATGCCCACAGTACAATAAATGCCTGTTTCTTCATAAATTTCACGTTTAAGTCTTTCGCAAAATGCATGTACTGTAGAACTAAATCTATGATAGCTATCAGTAACATCCATAAAAAATTCGTCAATACTATATTGGTGTAAATCTTCAGGTGGAATATAACGTAATGCAATCTTAGAAATAGCAACTGAAACATTAAGATATTTACGCATACTTGGATTGATAATGTAAATATCATTTCTATGTGGTATTTCAAACAATCGCGACCCTGTCTTGATGCCTAATTCTTTTAATTTAGGTGTCGCAGCCAATATTACAGAACCCTGACGCTTAGTATCTGCAACAACAGCTAACTTTGTTTCTAATGGATCTAGCCCCTTTTCAATACAAGAAACACTCGCAAAAAAACTTTTTTGGTCAATACATAGAACATCCCTATCTTCTAATAAATGATAATTATACACTGTTATTCCTCCCTTACTTGAATCTTATTATATACGAACACGTGTTCTATTTCAACTATTTTAGAACAAATGTTCTGTTATTTTGCAAATGAATTTTTAAGTATTACATGATATACTCAAATTAATAATGATTAGGAGGTTTGGATGATGCCAATCGTCAATGTAAAATTATTAGAAGGTCGTTCGGATGAACAATTAAAAAATTTAGTTAGCGAAGTAACTGACGCCGTAGAAAAAACAACGGGGGCAAATAGACAAGCAATTCACGTTGTTATAGAAGAAATGAAACCAAACCATTATGGTGTGGCTGGCGTAAGAAAGTCAGATCAATAATTCTTCATAAGATGCATGCCAATTAATTCTTTGAAAACGAACAAGGCGACTTCTATCTGAGTATGATAGAAATCGCCTTGTTTATTTTTAATCTTCATCTAAAAAGTCTTTAATAGCTTGTTTATTTGTGTTTTTATTAATCTGTAATGCACTACCATCAGTATTTGTATTGACATCTTCGTATGAGTTCTTGATTGGCACAGTCAATGACTTAACATCTTTTTCACCTCGGATACCAAAACTCAAACCTGTTTGGAAAATCCCTGAATCAGGAATGTTTGTATTCACATAGCCTCTTAAAATACCTGCAACTTTTGGTAATTTAACAACTGTTCTAAAATTAACCATTTCTTTTTTCAATGTTTGCATCACTTGTTGCTGACGTCGCACGCGTCCGAAGTCACCTTCAGGGTCGTGACGGAATCTTGCATAACCAAGTAATTCTTTACCATTCAACCTATGGTTACCCTTTTTCAAAGATACACCAATATTTTTCGACATATCTTTTTCGACATTAATTGGTACACCTTCAGGCATTAATTCATCAATCATTTTCTCAAATCCAGTAAAATCAACTACTGCATAATATTCAGGATTAATTCCTAAATTTTTATCAAGTGTTTTTCTAAGTAGCTCTGGACCACCTAAAGCGTATGCTGAATTAATTTTGTGTTTTCCATATCCTGGAATATCTGCATAAATATCACGCATGACAGACATCATTTTCATCTTTTTATTGATAAAGTCATATTGAACAACCATGATAGAATCTGTTCTTGATTGTCCACCTTGTGCTTTATCTGCACCGAGTACAAGAATAGAAATTTTACCATCATTTTTTACTGGTCCATTAAATTGATGTACTTTAACATCTTTCGCATGTTTCTTGGCATATTCTACACCGCTATTGTAACTATGTACAATATATACAACTAATGCGATAAGTAAAATTACAACAATCAGAAGAATGATAGGTAATTTCCTAATTTTCTTCTTCTTTTTTCGCTTAGGCGCCGAAGTGCGATGTTCACTTTGACGTCTATATTCGTTGTCATTAGTTTCTTTATCCATATTTACCTACCTTATATCTTCAAAAATAGATTTTTGTGTACTATAATAATCACATATTAACGTTATATAAAAACAATTCAAAAAGCAAGTGATTTCTTAATAAATCGTACTAAGGTCTAATGAAAGGATGTCAAAAATGAATATTAATACAGCTTATTTTGCCGGAGGTTGCTTTTGGTGTATGACGAAACCATTTGACACCTTTGACGGCATAGAAAAAGTAACTTCTGGATATATGGGCGGACATATTGAAAATCCTACTTACGAACAAGTAAAATCAGGTACGAGTGGTCATTTAGAAACTGTTGAAATTCAATATGATGTTGCATTATTCTCATACAATAAGTTATTAGAAATATTTTTCTCAGTCATTGACCCATTAGATACAGGTGGTCAATATCAAGACCGTGGTCCTCAATATCAAACAGCTATTTTCTACACTAATGATCATCAAAAAGAACTCGCTGAGACTTATATCGAGCAGCTTAAAAATACGATTAATGCTGATAAGGCAATTGCAACAAAAATATTACCCGCGTCACAATTTTACAAAGCCGAAGACTATCACCAAGATTTTTATAAGAAAAATCCAGAGCGCTATGCAGAAGAACAAAAAATACGCCAAGAATACAAAAATAAGCAATAACATTTATACTTGATGAAACTGATTGGACTGATAATAAAAGTTAGGCGACTTAACTTAAGCTCATTTCAATATTAAAATACGGTACAGATAGGAAACTTAAATATTCTTATCTGTACCGTTTTTTATAAATCATTCTTTATAGAAACCAAAAAATCCAAGCGCATCAGGCATAACTGTATACCTCTTAGCACTTGGATTTTAATTATTTGTGACGTATTACACGCATTACTTTAGAAAGTGATTCCCAAAGCGAATTATCTTTACGATAAACTAAAAAGCGTGGTTCCCAATTCGGATTATATTTAGATTTATAACGACGTAATCCTTGGAAACGATATAGACCGTTGAAATGTTCAAAGACACGGCCTGCAAGTCGTTCTCTTAAATATGAATAATGCAATTGACCAACGTTCGATAACGTTGCCATACCCATATTAAATTTTGTATAACCTTGTTCTTTACTCCAAAGTAACATATGCAAGTATAGACCATCCATTAATGGTAAATCTAACTCTGGCAACCATCTAATTAAATCGACTGAAATGGCATCATTAAAGTATGTTGGCATTAAACTACAAAATGCAATTACTTCATTTTCTTCATTTCGCATTACACCAATTGGCGCTTTAGATAAGTATTCTTCATTAAATTGACCAACAGAGAAATGCATTTCCTGACGATTATCTAGCCATAAATCACTTACATGTTGAAGTTCATTTATAAATTCAGTTGAAAACGGTGGTTCAATAATTTCGAACGAAATATTAAGTTCATCGAATTTATTTAAAGTCGCTCTAAATCCACGGCGTTTTTTACCTGAAGTTGAAAATTGCGTTAAATCAATAATTGCTTCTTCACCTAATTTGAAAAATTGGTTACCGAAATTATGATATAAAGGCATGTGTTGATCTGTAACTTGATAGAATATAACATCATAGCCTAAATACTCAGCGTAATTATAGAATGCTTCTAACAATTCATCAAAGGCATTTTCATCACCTAACGGATCTCCAAGAACCACTAATGAACTTGCTTTATAACGATACATTAAAAATGCTGTTTTATTTTCATTAGTGAAAAACTGCTTGTCACCACTATATATCAAGTGACTCAAATAATTACCGCCGTACTGATTAATAATCTCCTCGCAATCTTCAATTTTAGAAGAAATACGTACTTGGCTAAATTGATAATCAAACAACCATGCAATCATACCTATGATGATAGCGATGATTAAAATCGTAAGCCAGAAGTAATAGCGCAATACAGATGTATGCATTTCAATCGTATAAATATCTAATGCATATAACGTTCCAGCAATAAATATATGGTTAACATATAAAATAAATAAACTGAATAAAAGCATTGCAACTATATTTCTCATTCTTACTGGGCGTTTCAACCTACGTGCTCTACGGAAAGCTACAATAAGCAGAACAAAAATAATAGCTAACCATGTTATTAAAATATATGAAGCGTAAGTGAAGAATGTCGCCACTGTGATTAATAAAATTGAAATCATAGCAAAGATAATGGCACGTCTACTTTGCTTATAAATACCAACTACATTCAGTAAAAGTAATAAACAAGCACTAGTATGAATTGCCAATAGAATATAATACGTTAAGTGATTTCCATCATATAAAGCATCGTAAACAATCGTTAAGTTATTTACAAAAAAGATCATACTTGTAAAGAATACTAAAATTGCTAATGATAATGATGGAATTTTAGCAATAATATCCTTTTGATAAGACATTAAAAATGACGTAACATCTTTAGCAGGAATAAAGTATTTAGATCCCTCAATGTACTTCTTAGCTGATGTACCAAATTCAAATGATGATAAAATTAATGCAATAATTACCGGTACAAAATAGTACGCAAAACGATATAGAAGTAGCATTAATAATACTTTTTCCTCAGGGACACCTAAAGTTTTAAATCCTAGTAATACAACTAAATCGAAAGCGCCGAAACCACCAGGAATAAAGCTGACTAAACCTGATAATGCAGCAATGATAAATATTGCAATAAAGGACATGAATGATACATGAGCGTCAACAATTACACCACAGAAATATAATACAACTGCAGCTGCTAACCATTCAACACACGACACTAAAGTGCAGTACAATCCTACAAAACGATTGTTTTTATCGGGTGGTCTAACCATTGAATAAATAATGAATAATGGTAAGAAAAATGACACTACATATAATACCCATCTTACCCATGTAATCTTATCTAAGATTAAAGATGCATCGAAAACATGGAATACAATTAGCAATGATAATAAGCTTAAACCTGTCAACATTGAAATAAGTATTAAGGATATAAAGTGAACTAATTTCTTTTTATCATGCGTATAGTTTTTATAAACCATTGCTCTAACGCCTGCACCAATAAAGCCACCGAAACCTACAATCGCATTCAATGCATTGATGATATAACTTACTCTTAAAACTTTGCCTAAGGATATATCCATTTTTAAAGCTCTAGATAAAATCACATCATACATTGATAGAATAACAAGCGATGCCCCACCACCAATAAATAGTAACACTAAGGACATACGGTTAATCTTACTAAATTCAACCAACGTATCTTTAAAGTTAATACCAGATAACTCCCGATACAATGTGATTGCTACAAAAATAAATAAAGCTGTAGCAAACGTAATTTTTAAGATTGAAAATATTTTGTTTTTAACTTCCTGATTCATTTTTTCACATCAATTCTAATTATTTCTGTTATAAATCAAAATATATCATATAAACCATAAAAATAGCATATCATTTACCTTTGATTTATATAACACTTTTGTCATATTGATATCTGTATTAAGAAGTAAATAGAAAATATTTCTATCTCAAACAGAACAATATGGTTATCTATACTGATTCATATTTAACATAAAGAAAATGATGAATCAATACTTATGAAAAATATTATTAATTAACAGCCGATTATGAGTGCTTCTTAATATATTAAAAATACCACTTATTTTTATTTTCGACATAATAATGAAGTACTAATCAAGTGGCAAATACTCGTTTCATTATGCATGTGCTTTATAAACGGCTAAACTTTCGTAAAAATTTATAAGCTAAACATGTGCTGATAATCATAAATGTAACTGCCCAACATTATAAGCACCATAAAAAATACCAACAAACATATAGTCATTGGTATTTTTTATTACTTATTCAACTATTTTATTACTTTCTTTAATATCATATTCACCTACATCATTACCATAGAAACGATTGTATCGACGTTTAAATAATTGGAATAAATGAGTAACTAATACTTTTAAAATAGCATATCCCGGAATACCTAAAATAACGCCTACAATACCAAGCAATTTGCCTGCACACAGTAAAATGAAAATGATTGTAAGTGGATGAATCTTAAGTGTTTTACCCATGATATTTGGTGAAATGAAGTGCCCTTCAACAAATTGTACTAAAGTCCATACTACTGCTAATTTTAAGAGCATCCACGGCGATGTTATAGCAGCTATTACAATAGCTGGAGAAATCGCTATAGTAGGCCCTAAATATGGTACAACACTTGTAACTGCCGCAATACTAGCTAATACTAAGCTATATTTCAACCCGATAACCGAATAACCGATAAACAACAGTATACCGATACAGAATGAAACGATAATTTGTCCTTGAATGTATGAACCAACTTGAACACTCATTTTTTCAAGTAGATCATGAAAATCTTTTCGGAATTTCGGTGGCATAATATTCGTTGAAAATTCTTTGAAGTGATGTCCATCTTTAAGCATAAAGAATAGTACAAATGGTGTTGTGACAATCACAACGCCAATATTAGCAATCGTTTCTGCAAACGTTGCAATTTTAGACCCAAAGCCATCTGTAAATTCACTTAACATAGATGGTATTTTCTTAGGTAAAGAATTTAACCAATCATTAATTTGACTATAATACGAAGAGAAAAACGTATTATTTGCTATTTTATCAATAGAATTAATTAATTTTTCTAGATATTGCGGTGAATTTTTAACTAAACTATCTACTTGCGAACCAATAATAGGTATCAATAAATTAACAATTAACGTAATAACACCTACTACAGCTAGATAAATAATAGAAATACCTGCAACTCTTGGTATTCTATAACGTTCCATCATATTTACGATTGGGTTAAATAGATAGAATAGAATTAAAGAGACGATGATAGGTGCTGCTATCGTCTTAAAAACGATGATAAAAGGATCAAAAACATATGATACTTTTTCGAAAATAAAAATAACAATACCCAACAATACTAGCGCTATTAATGAGAAGACTAAATCATTCCCACCAACAAACTTCATATACCGTGATTCGGTAAATTTTAAAAAATTCTTTCTTATATTCTTTTCATTTTCATTCAATTATAGATTCACCACCACTTAAAATATTCATAAGATGTTGTATAAAAACAGTCCACTTATGTAAAATTACTAACATCAATGATACCATACAAATACCCTTTACAGTAACGAAACGCCCGTGTAATACACTTAATTTAGGATTGATTAATCCTTTCTTCAAAATGATGAATGTGTAATGTTAAATATATAATTTCAGACTCACTGATATTAACATCAAATTGTTTTTGTATCATAGTTAAAATTTTATATGCTGTGTTATAGCAAATCGGATAGTGATTTTTAATCATAGACACAAAATCATCTTGTGCATGTATATATTCTTTTCTTCTTAATCGGCGAATTAAAAATTGTACGTGCCTTATAAAACGTTGGTATTGTAATGATTCCTTATCAACAGTTGTCACAAGGTCTGATTCAATGATATCTATACCTTTTTTAATAACATTATTGATCAAGGTCATCTCATGCATAGATAAATCTTCTGTATTAGATGCAATATGTAATGCAATAAATCCTATCTCATCTTCAGGAAAATGTACATCTAATGCTGCATTTAACTGATCAATCACCTGTTTAGCAATATGATATGCATCACTATATAACTGCATAGTTTCCATAACAAATGGATTGCTAATAACTTGATTTTGTTTTAAGCGTTTATAAGCAAATATAATATGATCCGTTAATGAAACTACAAGTTGTTTTGAATCAACATTCATCGCAGTATTAGAAATAAAATTCAACGAATCAATAATTACTTGTAATACATTATCATCAGCGATTTCAACTAAACTTTTATAATGTGCTTTTTGTTGCTCACTTTCTAATTTATAAATTTTCTCTATTGTAATAGTTTGGTCGTTTAACGCCATTCCCTCTTTTTTGTTAAAACCAATACCTTTACCGATTAAAATAACTTCTTGATCATTATTAGTACATACTACGACATTGTTGTTCAATGTTTTAGTAACAATATATTCTCCCATTATCATCACCTATTTTTCTATTATTAAGATTATATATCGGAAATGTCTAACTTGAAAGTATAATAATTTAAATACTTGTGTTCTATTACACGCCTATCCTATATGATATATCTTAATTTAATTTCGATGCCTCTCAAAGTGGAATAACTATAATAAAAAAATCTGACTCCCATATTTACAAATAATTCTATTTATTTATATATTATCTGAATTAATACTCAATACAAACTAAAACGTACTATTAAATTGTGCAAAGCTAAAATAAATTTATATTCATCTATCCAACAATATGTCTTATCAATGGTATAGTCTTTGCACACCAATGGAGGAAATAAATCTCAACCTTACTATATTAATATATAATCAAATCTTAGATTAACTAGTGTAATGATACAGATGATTATTGAGTACAAATTTAAAACCCTGAGATTTTCGCTTTAATTTGAAAACCTCAGGGTTTATTTGATTTTTATATAATGAATCGTTACATTAAAAATATTTATTTATCAGAGTTCTTATATTTGTTAGCGCCCCAAGCACTAATTCCAAATAAGTTAATTTCTAAGTTTTCAGGTTTAAAGACAGGGTTCTTGCCTTCTTTTTTCTGCTTTTGATAATCTTTCATCAATGCAAAAGCTACATTGGACAGTCCTATAATGGAAATAATGTTTACAATTGCCATTAAGCCCATAAATAAGTCTGCCGTATTCCATACTGTTTCTGTTTTTACAACTGCACCGACAAAGACAAGTACTACAACAAGACATCTAAAGATAAATAATATTACACGGTTTGTTGATAAAAATTCAATATTAGATTGACCGTAATAGTAATTACCTACCACAGATGAAAATGCAAACAGTGTAACTGCTATTGTTAAGAAAATACCTCCAGCAGAACCTAAATGCTCATTAAGTGCTGATTGAGTAACTGCAACACCTTGAGGTGCGTTATCACCAAATTTCA
Organism: Staphylococcus sp. MZ3; assembly: GCF_018622755.1. Lineage (NCBI taxonomy): Bacteria > Bacillati > Bacillota > Bacilli > Caryophanales > Staphylococcaceae > Staphylococcus > Staphylococcus sp. MZ3. The sequence continues at coordinate 1,388,801 of NZ_CP076026.1, read as the reverse complement.
ATCCTGAATATAGTAAAATCATGATTGCAGTTGCTGTACAAACCAACATTGTATCAAAGAACACACCTAATGATTGGATTAAACCTTGCTTAACAGGGTGTGGTACGGCAGCAGTTGCCGCTGCATTCGGCGCAGAACCCATACCAGCTTCGTTAGAGAATAAACCACGTTTGATACCTTGAAGAACCGCAGCACCTACAGCGCCACCAGTTACTTGTTCGATACCAAATGCACTTTTAATAATCGTACCTATCATAGGAACAATTTGATCTAAATTAAATAGCAATATTACTAAAACCATACCAATGTAAATGATAGCCATAATCGGTACAATTAACGAAGATAACGTAGCAATACTACGTACACCACCAAATATAATAATAGCTGTTACGATTGCTAAAATAATACCTGTGATTACTGGACTAATATTATATTGCGTATTTAACGACTCCGCAATTGTATTAGATTGCACTGTGTTAAATACAAATGCAAATGTAATTGTAATTAAAATCGCAAATACGATACCTAGCCATTTTTGATTTAAACCTTTAGTAATATAGTAAGCTGGACCACCACGGAATCCACCATCTTTATCATGTACTTTATAAACCTGAGCCAAAGTCGCTTCTATAAATGCACTCGCTGCACCTATAAATGCAATAACCCACATCCAAAATACTGCACCTGGACCGCCTAAAACAATCGCAGTCGCAACACCAGCAATATTACCAGTACCAACTCTCGAACCAGCACTAATCGCAAATGCTTGGAATGGCGAAATACCCTTCTTACCATCTTCTAAAGTTTCTGGACGTTCTACTAAAGCTCTAAACATTTCAGGTAACATTCGTAATTGAACGAATTTAGAACTAATCGTAAAGAAGAATCCAGCTGTCAATAATAGACCAATTAAATATTGAGACCATATTAAATCGGTACCAACATGGACAAATTCTTTAAACCATCCAGGTATTAAACTATCGAAATCTTTCAAAATAAACCCCTCGCATCCTCTACATGAATCATGTACCTTCTATAAAATTAGACCGAATTGAAACTTCAGTAAATATAGAGATACATCATCATTTCTTATACAATACAAGAGATTTATATTAGTTTGGTCAAAGTATATCGCTAATTTAACGATAAGTACTTGGTCAGCATTTAATATAAATCCCTTGAATTTAGTCAAAATTTAACATTACTGTATTTTATCATTTAATTTCGTGATTGCATATAGTTTTTAGCTAATATACATGTCTATTACTTCACCAAAATCATCTGTATCTACAATGAATGAGCCATTTGTATATTGTTCAGATTTATGAATATCATTAATTAAACCATGTTCTTCATTTGATTTTGAATATAATGTATATTGACTATGTTCACCTGTCACTACATGTGCAGCTACAATACGATGTGGATTTTTCTTTAATTCTTTTAATAAAGTTATTCCACGTTGTGCTCTTTTAGCAACTTGTAAGATTTTAAAACTAATACGTTTTAACGAGCCGCGTTGTGTGGCCATCAATATAGTATCATTTTCAGAAACACCTTCTGTCATAACAACGAAATCTTCAGCTTTAAGATTTATTGATTTAACACCAGCTGCCCTTAATCCGGTATCTGATAGTTCACTTGTATTATACGTTAATGACATACCTTTATTAGTAATGACGGTAATTAATTGATCTTTTTCAAAGCGCATAACACTAATCAAATCATCATTTTCTTTAACTTTAGTAGCAATTAAAGGTTTATTAAAACGCGTTGTTTTAAATAGAGGCACTGTACTTTTCTTAATCATGCCATTTTGAGTCGCAAAAACATAAAATGCATCTGTATTAAAGTCCTTTTCATTAAAGACATTAATAACCACTTCATCTTCTTCGATAGGAACTATTTGTGATACATGTTGTCCCAATTCTTTCCAACGAATATCTGCTAATTTATGAACCGGTATAAATAGATAACGACCTTTATTTGTAAATACTAGTACGGTATCTTGCGTATTTACTTCTTGATGTTTAAGTAAACTGTCACCATCTTTTAAACCAATATCTTCAACACCGCTAGCATTAAAGCTACGAATAGAAGTACGTTTAATATATCCATGACGTGTCATACTTAAAATAACTTCTTCACTAGGCACCATAACTTCTTTGTCAATTTTAATTTCTTCAATTTCTGCTTCAATTAAAGACAGTCGTTCAGATTTGAATTTCTTTTTAATTTCATTCAATTCTTCTTTTATGACATTCAATAATGCATCATGGTTATCAAGAATATGACGTAATTGTTTGATTAATGCTTCAAGTTCTTTATGTTCACCTTCAAGCGCAACTATGTCAGTATTTGTTAAACGATATAACTGTAACATTACAATTGCTTCAGCCTGTTCTTCTGTGAACTCGTATACTTCGATAAGGTTTTCTTTAGCGTCACGCTTGTTTTTAGAGCTACGAATCAATTCGATTACTTTATCTAAAATTGACAACGCTTTAATCAAACCTTCAACGATATGCATACGTTTTTCTGCATTATCTAATTCAAACTTCGTTCTATTTGCAACAACCTCAATTTGGTGATTCAAATAACTATCTATAATTTGACGAATACCCATCAATTTTGGACGACCATCACTAATAGCGACCATGTTGAAATTATATGAAATCTGTAAATCAGAGTTTTTATAAAGATAATTTTTGATTGATTCACTGTTCACATCTTTTTTCAATTCAATTGCTATTCGTAAACCAGTTCTATCAGTTTCATCACGTACTTCAACGATACCATCGACTTTTTTGTCAGCACGTAATTCATCGATACGTTTTACTAAGCTACTTTTGTTCACTTCATATGGAATTTCAGTAATAATTAACTGTTTACGTCCATTGCGTAAAGTTTCTTCTTCAACTTTAGAACGAACTATAATTCTACCTTTACCTGATTCATAAGCTTTTTTAATACCATCAACACCTTGAATAATACCACCAGTTGGAAAATCAGGACCTTTAATATATTTCATTAATTGATTGACTGTAATATCCGGATTATCAATATATTTAAGTGTTGCTTGAATCACTTCAGCTAAATTATGTGGTGGTATATCTGTCGCGTAACCTGCAGATATACCTGTAGAACCATTCACTAGTAAGTTAGGAAATCTTGATGGCAATACCATTGGTTCGAGTGTCGTATCATCATAGTTTGGAATGAAAGAAACTGTCTCTTTATTAATATCACGTAATAACTCTTCAGCTAGTAAGCTTAACTTAGCTTCAGTGTAACGCATTGCCGCTGGCGGATCATTATCGATACTACCATTATTACCATGCATTTCTATTAAGACATGTCGTAACTTCCAGTCTTGACTTAAACGGACCATTGCTTCGTACACTGAGAAGTCTCCATGTGGATGATATTGACCAATAACATCACCGACTGTTTTCGCACTTTTACGGAAATTTTTATCGTGTGTATTACCACTTGAATACATTGCATATAAAATACGACGTTGTACTGGTTTTAAACCATCACGAACATCTGGCAATGCACGCTCTTGAATAATATATTTACTATATCTTCCAAAGCGATCACCTAAAACATCTTCAAGTGATAAATCTTGAATTATTTCACTCACTAGATTTCCTCCTCATCAAATTGATCATTTTCAAGCACTTGTACTTCAGAATTATCTAAAATACTTTGGTCCTCTTGCATACCAAACTCAACATGCTTTTCAATCCATTCACGTCTAGGTTGTACTTTGTCACCCATTAATGTTGTTACACGTTTAGATGAACGCACTTCATCTTCAACTTGTACACGAATTAAAGTTCGTGTTTCTGGGTTCATCGTCGTTTCCCATAATTGTTCAGGGTTCATCTCACCCAAACCTTTGTAACGTTGTAACGTGAAGCCTTTACCAAGTTCTTTTTGTAATTTATTAAGCTCTTCGTCTGTCCAAGCGTATTCAACTCGCTTTGTTTTGCCTTTACCTTTTTCCAATTTATAAAGTGGAGGTAAAGCAATAAATACACGACCTGCTTGAACAAGCGGTTTCATATATTTGAAGAAGAATGTTAACAATAGCACTTGAATATGCGCACCATCAGTATCAGCATCAGTCATAATAATTACACGATTATAATTACTATCTTCAATTTTAAAGTCAGTACCAACGCCTGCCCCGATTGTGTGGATAATTGTATTAATTTCTTCATTTTTAAAAATATCTTCTAGACGTGCTTTCTCTGTATTAATTACCTTACCACGTAATGGTAATATCGCTTGGAATTTGCGGTCTCGTCCAAGTTTTGCTGAACCTCCCGCAGAATCACCTTCGACTAAATACAATTCATTTTTTTCAGTGTTTTTACTTTGTGCAGGTGTTAATTTACCAGATAGCAAAGTGTCTTTACGCTTGTTTTTCTTACCTGAACGAGCATCTTCACGAGCTTTACGTGCAGCTTCCCTTGCTTGTTGTGCTTTAATCGCTTTTTTCACAAGTGATTTAGACAATTGTCCTTTTTCTTCTAAATAGAATGGCAATTTGTCTGCAACAACTGAATCAACAGCACTTCTAGCTTCAGAAGTACCCAATTTAGATTTCGTTTGTCCTTCAAATTGTAATAATTCTTCTGGAATACGTACAGACACAACAGCTGTTAAACCTTCACGAATATCATTACCATCTAAGTTTTTATCTTTTGTCTTAAGTTCATTAATACGACGTGCATAATCATTAAATACACGTGTCATTGCTGTTTTAAAACCAACTTCATGTGTACCACCATCTTTAGTACGTACATTATTTACAAAACTTAAAATACTTTCTGAATATTGATCATTATATTGGAAAGCTACGTCTACCTCTATACCATTTGCTTCACCTGAAAATGTAGCCACGTCATGCAAAACTTCTTTTCCTTCATTGACATAACTAACAAACTCTTTGATTCCTTCTTCATAATGGTAATGCTCTTGACGCTCTTTACCACTGCGTAAATCATTAAGCGTTATTTTTAAATTTTTCAATAAGAACGCAGACTCTTGTAGTCGTTCGCTTAAAACATCAAAATTAAATGATGTAGATGCTTTAAAAATTGTGTCATCAGGTTTAAATGTTACTTTGGTACCTGTTTTCTTAGTTTTACCTTTTTTCACTAAACCAGAAGATGGCGAACCACCGTTTTTAAAACTTTGATGATATATATTACCATCTCGATGGATTTCAACTTCAAGCCATTCACTCAATGCATTTACAACTGAAGCACCAACACCGTGAAGACCACCTGAAGTTTTATAGCCGCCTTGTCCAAATTTACCTCCTGCATGTAAAACAGTAAAGATAACTTCGACTGTTGGTTTACCTGATTTATGTATACCTGTTGGCATACCACGTCCATTATCTTCTATAGAAATACTACCATCTTTATTAATTGTTACATCTATTTCGTTACCGTAACCATTCAATACTTCATCGACGGAGTTATCGACAATTTCATATACTAGATGATGTAATCCCCGTTTATCAGTTGATCCAATATACATACCAGGTCTTTTACGAACTGCTTCTAACCCCTCTAAAACCTGTATTGAATCATCTGAATAATTATTTTGTTTATTCATTGCCAATGATTTCGCCTCCTGCAAACGTACGTTCGTTTTTAAAACTATACAATAGTTATTCTTATATAAATCAGCGTAAAATGCAAGTATCAATTAACTTTCATAGCTTAATTCCATATATTAATCCCCGTTTTTAAAATTTTTAGCCGTAATTTAAACGAATATGATAAAATAGTCCTAAGATATTAAAGGATGTGTAATATTTATGATGATAATCGTCATGTTACTACTAAGTTATCTTATCGGCGCTTTCCCAAGTGGATTCGTAATTGGAAAATTATTTTTCAAAAAAGATATTAGACAATTTGGTAGTGGTAATACTGGCGCTACTAATAGCTTTAGAGTATTAGGTCGTCCTGCAGGATTCTTGGTAACATTTCTAGATATTTTCAAAGGGTTCATAACTGTTTTCTTCCCTTTATGGTTACCAGTTCACGCAGATGGCCCTATTAGTACTTTTTTTACAAATGGTTTAATTGTTGGCTTATTCGCTATACTTGGACACGTTTATCCTGTTTATTTAAAATTCCAAGGTGGCAAAGCTGTTGCAACTAGTGCAGGTGTCGTCTTGGGAGTCAATCCGATACTTTTACTAATACTTGCAATTATCTTCTTTATTGTATTGAAGATTTTTAAATATGTTTCTTTAGCAAGTATCGTTGCAGCAATTTGCTGTGTGATTGGCTCGCTTATCATTCAAGACTATATTTTATTAGTCGTTAGTTTCTTAGTTTCAATCATATTGATAATTAGACATCGCTCTAATATCGCAAGGATTTTTAGAGGCGAAGAACCTAAAATAAAATGGATGTAACAATTTTTTGACATTAGTCCATCATTGCATATTTTTTTGCAGTTGATGGATTATTTTATTTTTGCAAAAACAATTTTTTTAACTTAAAATTCAACTATACTTAGTTTTTTTACAAGAACATTTGAGACCGAGACATAAATCAATGTCATAGGCTCCACAATGTTATATTAGCTGTAGTTAACCGAACAAAATGCGCTTATAACTAGGTTTTTTCAATTCTGGTCGGGGGTCCCAACATAGAAGCTTATGGAAATTCAGCTTACAATAATGAGCAGGTTGGGGTGGGCTCCAACACAGAGAATTTCGATAAGAAATTCCACAAATAATACAAGTTGGCCCACTCCCATTCTGTAATAAATATAGGAGGTCATTGTTATGCAAATAGAACTTACTGATGCAGCAGTAACTTGGTTTAAAAATGAACTTGAGTTGCCTGAAAATAATAAAGTGCTCGTGTTTTTTGTAAGATATGGTGGCGAATTCCAACTCAAGCAAGGATTTAGTCCTGCTTTTACAGTTGAACCAAAGGAAGATGTTGATATTGGCTATGAACAACAATATGACGATTTAAATGTTGTCGTAGCGGAAAAAGATTTGTGGTACTTTGAAGATGACCACATTATTGTAAATGTAGTTGATCACGAAGATGAAATTTCTTATTCCACAAAATAACTAAAATAAAACGAACTTGTTTACACATTCTGATGTGTCCTGAACCTCGGAAGTTGTACTTTGGTTTAGCACATCTGATGTTGTATGAACAAGTTCGTTTTTGCTATATATTAGCTTATCTTCACGCTAATTACATTAATGTTAACGTATTGGCTATTTTTTATAGATTAATTGTTAATATTGCCTCTCCAAACATTTACAGTAACTTATAAAGAATCAATACCATCCATTATCTCTACTGTTTTCCCTTCATTATTGAGCGTTTGCACTTTACTATAAGCTTCATGCCAATCTGGGAAATAACGATCCAACCGTATAGGCTTAAAAGTATCTTCTTTAATGCAAATCAATTCTGTGGAACCTGTAGTTGCAAGTTCACCTTTTTCATTAAAAATCTCATATTTATACACTGAACGTAATCTCGAATATTTTTCACCCCAAGTTTTAACTTTAACTTTTTCTGGATAAAAAATAGACTTTTTATAATTGACATTGAGGTCAGTCACAGGTGAAATGATTCCTTGTTTTTCCATATCAGCATAACTAAAACCTAACTTCGATATATAATCCAACCGCGCAACTTCAAACCAAGTTGCATAATTCCCGTGATAAATTACACCCATCTTATCAGTTTCAGCATAACGCGCTTCTATTTCTGTAATACTATATATCATTTTAAGCCTTCTTTCAGTTTAACTTTATATCTCATTCTAACATAAAATACAAGAAGAGGCCGGCCAAGAACACAAAGGTTTTGAACCGACCTATTATATCATAAAGTTTATAGAAGTATTTTTGAGCACTATCAAAGTGCCTCAAATACCGATTAAAATTTTACTGTGATATCTATTTTTTATTGCGCTAATTTATTTCTTAAAACCATTTGTAAAATTCCACCGTGACGATAGTAATCCATTTCAACAAGTGAGTCAAAACGAACCATAGCGTCAAATTCTACCAAATCACCATCTTGCTTCTTAGCAGTAACTTTGACGTAGTCATGTGGTTGAACATTTTCATCAATATTAACAGAAATTTCTTCTGTACCATCTAGACCAAGAGAATCAGCTGATTCACCTTTTTTAAACTCTAATGGTAATACACCCATCATAACTAAATTTGAACGATGGATACGTTCATAACTTTGTGCAATAACTGTTTTAACACCTAATAAGTTTGTACCTTTTGCTGCCCAGTCACGAGATGAACCCATACCATAATCGTTACCAGCTAATACAACTAAACCTGTACCATCTTCTTTATATTTCATTGCAGCATCAAAGATAGGCATTACTTCATTTGTTGGCCAATAAGTTGTAAAACCACCTTCAGTACCTGGCGCTAATTGGTTTTTAATACGTATATTAGCAAACGTACCTCGAACCATTACTTCGTGATTACCACGTCTTGAACCATATGAATTAAATTCACGAATAGGCACTTGATGATCTTGTAAATATTTACCAGCTGGCGTATCTTTACCAATTGCACCTGCTGGAGAGATGTGGTCAGTTGTCACAGAATCACCGAATTTACCCATAACACGTAAACCATTTAATGGAACAATCGTACCCGGTTCTTTAGATAATCCTTGGAAGAATGATGGATTTTGAATGTATGTTGAATTAGGATCAAAGTCATATAGAGGTTGATCAGTTACATCAATCTCATTCCATAATTCGTTGTTATTGTATACGTTATTATATTCTTCAATAAATAATTCAGGTGTTACAACACTATCAACGGTATCTGAAACTTCTTTAATTGATGGCCAAATATCTTTCAAATATACATCTTCACCGTCATTACCTTTACCAATAGGTTCATTTTGTAAATCAATATCAACCGTTCCAGCTAATGCATAAGCAACAACTAACTGTGGTGAAGCTAGGTAATTGGCTTTAACAAGAGGATGGATACGACCTTCAAAGTTACGGTTACCAGATAATACAGATGTCACTAATAGGTCCTCATCAGCAATCGCTTTTTCAATTTCTGGTAATAAAGGACCTGAATTACCGATACAAGTTGTACATCCATAACCAACCAAGTTGAAGCCTAAATCATCTAAATAAGGTTGTAAGCCAGCATCTCTTAAATATCCGGTAACAACTTTTGATCCTGGTGCTAGAGAAGTTTTAACGTATTCAGGAACTTTCAAGCCTTTTTCAACTGCTTTTTTAGCAACTAAACCTGCACCTAACATTACATAAGGGTTAGATGTATTTGTACATGATGTAATTGCTGCTATTGCAATATCACCTGTTTTCATTGTAGCCTTTGATCCATCTTTAAAGTTAATTTCAGCTTTCTTATCAAATTCACTTTTATCTAAACCGTGTCCTTGGTTGCCTGCTGGAGCTGTTACAGAATTTTCAAATGATGATTTCATATCACTTAAGAAAATTAAATCTTGAGGACGTTTTGGTCCTGAAAGCGATGCTTCAACTGTTGATAAATCCAATTCGATAACATCTGTATAATTAGGATCTTCTTTCTCAACATCAAAGAACATATGGTTTTGTTTCAAATATTCTTTTACTAGCGCGATATGTTCGTCTGATCTACCAGTTAACTTCATATATTTAAGAGATTCATCATCAACTGGGAAGAATCCGCAAGTTGCTCCATACTCTGGTGCCATGTTTGCAATTGTAGCACGGTCTGCTAGTGGTAAATGTTGTACACCTGGACCAAAGAACTCCACAAATTTACCAACAACACCTTTTTTACGTAGCTCTTGAGTTACTCTTAACGCTAAATCAGTTGCTGTTGCGCCTTGTGGTAATGAATTTACTAGTCGTACACCAATAACCTCTGGAATTGGGAAATAAGAAGGTTGTCCAAGCATTCCAGCTTCAGCTTCAATACCACCAACACCCCATCCTAGTACGCCAATACCATTTATCATTGTTGTATGTGAATCAGTACCAACTAATGTATCTGGAAATGCAGTTTTTTCACCATCTACATCACGAACATGTACAACACTTGCTAAATATTCTAAGTTAACTTGGTGAACTATTCCAGTTGCAGGAGGAACTGCATTGTAATTATCAAATGCTTTCGTTGCCCAATTTAAAAACTGATAACGTTCATAGTTACGTTCAAATTCTAATTTCATATTACGTTCAAGAGCTTCTGGATTTGCATAGCTATCCACTTGAACTGAGTGGTCAATAACTAAATCCACCGGTACTTCTGGATTAATTTTAGTAATATCTCCCCCAACGTCATCCATTGCTTTACGTAAAGAAGCTAAATCAACTACGGCTGGTACACCTGTGAAATCTTGTAAAATAACACGAGAAGGTTTAAATGGTACCTCGCCTTCATTTCCATCTTTTCCAAACTGACTTAAAGCTTTAATATGATCGTCTGTAATTACAAAATCATCTTCTTGACGAAGTAAAGATTCTAACAAAACACGAATTGAATAAGGTAAATTGGAAACTTTAGTAATACCTTGCTCTTCTACAGCTTTTAAATCATAGTAAGTATAACTTTGGCCATTCAAGTCAAAATGTTTTTTTGATTGCTCTTTAAAATTTGCAGCCATTTAATGATCCCCCTTGATACATTTTTATATTTATATGCCTTGATTAAATTGTATTATTATATTTATTGATAAACAACTCATCATGCTTAGAAAACGCTTAATTTAGGTTTTGACTTTTTAATCAGAGTATATAAGCAAAACTTATCATACAGGTAAGGTGTAATAAGTATTTTTTATTAATTGAGAATAATTATCAATTTCGTGAATGATTCAATTCAATTTTCAAACGTATTATTTCATTGAGCAGAAAGAAAATTGTGGCGCCAAACTTTAATATTTCTTTTCAATGTCATTCTTTTGGTGGGAGTGGGACAGAAATGATATTTTCGCAAAATTTATTTCGTCGTCCCACCCCAACTTGCATTGTCTGTAGAAATTGGGAATCCAATTTCTCTTTGTTGGGGCCCATCCCCAACTTGCACATTATTGTAAGCTGACTTTTCGTCAGCTTCTGTGTTGGGGCCCTCACCCCAACTCGCATTGCCTGTAGAATTTCTTTTCGAAATTCTCTGTGTTGGGGCCCCTGACTAGAATTGAAAAAAGCTTGTTACAAGCGCATTTTCGTTCAGTCAACTACTGCCAATATAACTTCGTAGAGCATAGAATATTGATTTATGTCCCAGCCTGAGTTAATTTTTTATAAAAGTATAGTTAATTTTTGTTTATACCGTCAAACTTCACTTTAGCTTTGTCAAACCCCTTTCTATTAAGTTGTCAGAAATAAACCTATCTTAAAATATAAAAAAATCGAGAATTCGTAGTTTAATAACGAAATTCTCGTTCTTATCCTTTTGAATATACTCAATTTTCCACAAAAACAAACAAGTAGTATATCTGTTCTAGCTACTAGAATGACATACTACTTGTTATTAAAATACTTAACTAAACTTTATTAGTTATCTTTTTTCTCTATATTTCTACGTGACTGACGCTTTTCAAGAATGTCAGATTCATAATCTTCTTGTTGACTCTTGATATATTCTTGTAAGCGATGTTTATTCGGAGTCAATGTTAAACCTAGGAATTTACGTTCCTGGTTCGCATCCTTGTAGAAACTTACCATCATGAGTATGACGACAAAGGAGAATGGGAATGCACTTATAATTGCAGCACTTTGAATCGCATTTAAAGCTTCAGCGCCGTTACCGCCACCAGCTAATAAAAGTACAAATGCTATTAAGGCCTGTGAAATTCCCCAAACAACTTTTACCATACTAGATGGATTTAATGAACCAAATGTTGTTTGCATTCCTAATACAAATGTTGCTGAGTCAGCAGATGTAATAAAGAATGATGCAATTAATAATAATGCAATCAACGATAAAACAATGCCAAATGGCACATGATTAAACACTCCAAATAGCTGTGTTTCAGGAGTCATATCAAAAATTTCTTTGTGTTTCTTACCTGTCTCGATGCCTAATACACCAAAGACACTAAACCAAACAAAACTAACAATTGCTGGAACTAGCAAGACACCAGAAATGAACTCTCTAATTGAACGTCCTTTTGAAACTCGTGCAATAAACACTCCAACGAATGGACTCCAACTTAACCACCAACCCCAGTAATAAAGTGTCCATGAAGACATCCATTCACGTTTTTGAGGATTTAAAGCTGCTGTATCAAAACTATTAAACAAGAATGTGTTTAGTAAACTACCCGTAGAGCTAGTTAACATATTTAAAATAAGAACAGTTGGTCCAACAATTAAAGCAGCTACCATTAAAATAGTACCTAAACCAATGTTCAAGTTACTTAAGTATTGAATACCTTTACTTAATCCAGACCATGCACTTGCTATAAATAAGATAGTAACAACAATGATGATAATCGCTTGTACAAACGTATTGTTTGGAACATTGAACAAGTAATGTAAACCACCATTAATTTGTAGAGCACCCATACCTAACGAAACGGCTACCCCAACGATTGTCGCAAATACAGATAAAACGTCAATAAAAATTCCAATAGGACCTTCTACTTTATCACCTAAAAGAGGACGTAAAGTTCTAGATAATAAACCTGGTTCACCTTTACGGAATTGCGAATATGCCAACGCTAACGCAACAACACCATAAACAGCCCAAGCATGGAATCCCCAATGGAAAAATGTTGAACGTAGAGCTTCAGTATAAGCTTCAGTAGTTTTGGGATCTGCTGTAGGTGGCGTAGCAAAGTGCGCCATCGGTTCAGCTGCACCATAAAACACCAAACCTATCCCCATACCAGCACTAAACAACATAGCAAACCATGAAATTGTATTAAACTCAGGTTTGTCATTTGGTTTACCTAGTTTAAGTTTTCCAATAGGACTAAAAATAAGGAATATACAGAAGAACACGATAATCGTAGTAAGAATAAGATAATACCAACCTAACTTTTCTGTAATCCACATTTTAATATTATTGGTAACATAGTTGAATTGTTCAGGTAAAAATGCACCAAGTAATACGACTATAGCAACAACAATTGCACTATAGATGAAGACTGGTGAATACTTCTTTCCATTTGGATTCTCTGGTGAAGAAGAATTCATAATTAATTACTCCCTTCAATTCTATATTTAATTTTATGTAGTAGAATAAAAAGATTATCTAAACATTTTATTCAATAACTCACGCACCTTTATAGGATAACAAAGGTCTTTGCGATAATCAAATTTTCTTGAATAATCTATTTTCTAATTTTTTTATTTGTTGTATAATTGAGGTTACATTTAAAAAAGAGAGGTTGAGTGTAATGTTAAAAGAATTCAAAGAGTTCGCCTTAAAAGGTAACGTCTTAGATTTAGCAATTGCTGTTGTGATGGGTGCAGCTTTCAACAAGATTATATCTTCATTAGTAGAAAATATCATTATGCCATTAATTGGTAAAATTTTCGGATCAGTTGATTTTGCTAAAGAATGGTCATTCTGGGGTATTAAATACGGTTTGTTTATCCAATCTGTTATCGACTTTATTATCATCGCGTTTGCTTTATTCATCTTTGTTAAGATTGCAAATACATTAATGAAGAAAGAAGAAGCCGAAGAAGAAGCAGTTGTGGAAGAAAATGTTGTGTTATTAACTGAAATCAGAGATTTATTACGTGAGAAAAAATAATTTTTAAATAAAAAGAGATGGGCTAAGGTTGTTCTATACATTCCAAAGTACCATCTCTATTTTTTATGTTTTAATTTCTTTTGAATCTTGTTGAACTCTGATATTGATCTGATTTCACTTCTAAAACTAAAGGTATTCTATTTTTCAATTCGCTCACATGTGAAATAATCCCAACCATTCTACCAGTTGATTTAAGATTTAATAAAGTGTCTAACGCTGTTTCAAGCGTTTCTTGATCTAATGTACCGAATCCTTCATCAATAAATATTGATTCTAGTGAAATACCTCCTGATTGCTGCTGTACAATTTCGCTTAACCCTAAAGCTAATGCAAGCGACGATTGGAAAGTTTCTCCACCTGATAACGAGCTAATATGTCTAGACTTATTTGAATGCAAATCAAATACATCAATTTCTAGGCCACTAAGACCATGAGAAACCGCTTCTCGCCTAATTAGTTGGTATCGATTATCTGACATTGTTGCTAATCTCAGATTTGCTTGGGCAATAATTTGATCTAAATAGTAAATTAAGACAAAGTTTTCCAATGTAAGATTTTTGTTATTCTTACCACTGACAATTTCAGCCAATTGAAAAATTTCTTGTTGATCCTTTAATTCTTGATTTAAGTAATTAATATGCGAAACTATAGATTGTGTTTTATTAATATTATTTTGACATTGATAATGAACAGCAGAGTATTCATCTATCAGTGTATTCATCTTTTCTTTTTTTAGCTCATATTCATCTTTTAATTTATCAGAGTCCAATAACTCTTTATCCTTGGTTAATGATTCTAACCTAGCTATTTCCATTTCAAATTCATGATAACGTTTTTTATAAGTATCCCTTTTCTGCTCTAATTCCTCTTGCTCGCCCCTCCAGGCTATTATTTCATTTATATCATTGTCGTCAGTTAAATTCAGCCTCGACATTTCCATTTCAATAGATTGTTCATTCAATTCTAAGTCATTATTGTAAGTTTCTAGTTGATTTTCATAGTGATTTAGATTATTTTGCTCAATTAACTTTCTTTGAGACAATTGCATTAACTTATCTTCAATCTCCTTTGAGAGTTCTTGATGCTGATTCACATCTTGAACATACTTCTTATAATCCACCTCAAAATTAGTGATATTATTATATTTCGAGAGTGTTTCAAATTCAGTGATGAGATCTCGACATAATTTCAACTCAGATTCATTTTTATTTAGACGCAATTGTTTATTATGAATTTGCAACGTTAGATTATCTTTTTCTTCTTTCATTTGTTCTATAAATTTATTAAGATCTCTTTGATTATTCAATGCATTTTCATTTTCTAGCAGACGCTTATTCAATACTTCAAGTGAAAAATCACTTTGCGTTTTAATATTAATATTCGATATTTTTTCATTAACAAATTTAATTTCAGAATTATGCACAGCAATATTCGATTTTATAGCGTGGATATTTGCTTCAATTTCTTTAATTTCATTTTGACGTTTAGCAATACTTTCAAAATCAATATGATGCCCTAAATCCTGAATTTCATTACCACATATCGGACATTGATCTCCAATATTTACAGCAGATTTAATTTCACTTATAAAGCTTTCTTTATCATTTAAGTCCAATTTTGTTTTATCGTAGCGATCTAATTTTATTTCGAGATTCTTCAATATAGATGTTTCTTCATTAATTTGATTCTCTAACTCTTGCTTACTACCTAATAGTTTATCTAATTCAGCTTTAGCTTTTTCATTTTCTTTAATTATATTAATTTCATTATTTATGTTCGTTATCGTATTATTTAGTTCGATAATTTTCTCGTAATCACTTTCGTTATTACCTATTGAATCTTCGACCGTTTCTAAACCTTTAATTAGATCATTTAATTCATCACCTAATTGTTCACCCTCAGTTCTCAAGCGTTCAATATTGAGATAACCTTGTTGATACTTATTAATATCGTTAAATAATACTCTAGTTTTATCAATAAAAGAGATTTTACTTTCAATTAAATCTCCATTTTCTTCTAACATTTTTTTCTCTTTGTCTATGTTTCGCTTATCACAATCAAGATTCAATATTTTATTATTGGTTTTAGAAATATCTTTTTTGCTATTAGCAATTTTAGTTTCAATTTTTTCTCTATTTTCAATATAATTCAATAGGTTTGTAATATCTTGTAACAACTTTAACTTAGCTTCAATTCCCTCTATTTCAGGTTGTTGTTCTTTCAATTGAACGAAATCAATTTTATTTTTGTTGAGTTGATTAATATTATCTTTTAATATATTATTTTCTAATGTTTTCTTTTCTATTATTTCAAATTCTTTAATAGCAGTTTCTTTACTTTCATTTACAGATGCTAGTATTTCTTTCGACCTAGCTTGTAAAAGTGGTATATTTTCAATCAATTTGTCTATCTGTTGAGTGGCAACCTCTAATAAGCCTTTTATATTGTCATCATCAAATGATTCAATTTCTTGCCATAAAAGGTCAATTTGTTGATATCTATTCTCGATTTGAGCTTTTTCTTTTTTTACTTCTTCTTTTAATATTTCTCGTATAGCTTCAAATTTTTCACTGTCAAACAGTGTTCTTAATATCCCTTGCTTTTCACGACTGTTTGATATTAAAAAGCGTTTGAATTCACCTTGAGGCAAAATAAACAATTGTCGGAATTGATCTGCATTTACTCCTAATAATTCAATAATGAATTGGGTACCTGAAATTACTTTACTTTCTCTAATTTCATACTTGCCATCCACCATCTCAAATACATCAAATTTAGCGTTCGTTTTTGTTGTATTACCTTCTTTGATATAAGGGCCTTGTCTATGCACTTTATAAATTCGATGATTTAATTGAAATTCAAATGTTACTGACATCGGCTGTTTACCATCAGCGAAATGACTTCTCAAATCATTTTCTTCTCTTTGTTCAGTTGATGCTTTACCAAACAAGGCATAAGTCATTGCATCAAAAATCATTGTTTTACCCGATCCAGTCTTACCACTTATTAAAAACAATTCATTATTATCAATTTTAGAAAAATCAATTTCTTCTTTTAAAAAGGGGCCGAAATTATTCAACTTTAAATGTAATGGTTTCATTCATTAATCCTCCTTTCTCAATTCGTTTTCTAAAATATTTTTTATCTTTTTAGATTGGATATCCGATAATTCTTTATCAGTTATATGTTTATAAAACATTTCGATAATTGACATGTCATCTTTTTCACTTATTTCTATAGCATTATTTTCTTCATTGTAATTAAAAGTTTCATTCGTCAGCGCTAAAGTATTAGGATAAATTTGTTTTAAACTCATCATTGGATCAGTAATATGAGACATATTTTTAAGTTTAAAATGTAAATAATTATCTTTATTTTTCACATGAACTTTTTCATTAATAACATCATTATATTCGCCTGAGATAATTTCCAATTGTCTAAGTGGCTTAAGAGGAATAAATACATCGTTAATAATGCCATCATTAATTGTTACACGTCTATACCCTTTAGCTTGACCCGCTTCCGAAAATGAATACTGCAATAAGGAGCCACTATATTTAATTTTGTCGTCTTCTATACTAAATGGATGATGCAAGTGACCTAGCATGACATAATCAAATATATCAAAAACACCTTTCTGAACTGATTCAACCGTTCCAATAGTTAATGGTCTTTCAGAATCAGATGTCTTTCCACCTTGAACAGTCAGATGACTAATTAAAATATTGACGGCATCTTCATCAATTTCCGGTGCTATTGTTTCAATACAGCGCGTAATTCCCTGTTGATGTGTTTCAATGGTGTCATCTTCAAAGTAGTGTTTCATTTCGCTCACAGTAGCATAAGGGAGTGTATAAAAATTAACCCCATTTATCTCTATTGGTGAATTAATCGATGTAAAATCTGTTCTTATAAATAACTGATTATGTTCAAACCAACTCGCCCCATAGTTTAACCTCTCTTTACCATCGTGATTTCCACTAATCATAATTATTGGTATACGCAGTTCTAAATTTAACTTTCCAATCGCTTGTTCTAATAACATGATTGCATCTTTACTTGGATATGTTGTGTCATATAAATCTCCAGCTATCACAATGATATCAGGTTCTTCTTCTTTCATTTTTTCTACGAACATATCTAAAATATACGCTTGATCTTCTAAAAGCTGTTTGCCATTTAATATTTTCCCTAAGTGCCAGTCTGCTGTATGTATAATTTTCATTACTGCCTCCATATAGAACATTTGTTCGCTTTTATTTTAATATAATCATTTCACCTTTTCAAGTAAAATTAAAACCACTCATTGACTGATTTAGAAGTCGATCACAAGTGGTTTTAAAAGTAATTAATTGATTAATGTTTTCTTTAGTTTTTTGTATTTATATAGCATTGCTGCTCTCCAAGGAACAATCATACAGAATGCTAATAAAAAGAACATGCCGCCTAATTCTCCAGGATCTATTTCATTACTAATGAATATTTTCATCACAGTACGAATGATAAGTAATGAAATCAAAATAACTGGAAATGCTTTAGATCGTTTCATATAAATTTCTGTACCTTTGACTTCAAATCGAGAAGTCCAAATTAGAACTGTAGAAAAAAGCAAACCAATTATAAAGGCTTCTAGCATTTCCGATCCTGTTAGCCTAAAATATGGAACGACGTACATCAATGCACCGGTCGCCATAAAAAACGGTGGCAAAACTATTTTTTTCTCATTTACCGGATAATTTTGAGCTTTCATACGAATAACTATAACTATAGTTCCCATAAATAAAGCTACAATGATTGAAAATATTAAATAGAGCACGCAGACACCTTCTCGTTAAATAAACTCTCTGTAAATCATACAAAATGAATTATAGCATTTCTCAGTCTATTCGTCATTTTGTTAACTTTAATTTTAATAAACATATTTGTTTTTATTAATTTGATTATAAAAAGAGGCTATTTCCATATCTGGAAAATAGCCTCTATCAATTGCGAATTTACTTTTTCGCACTCTTCATATTTTGATCCATATTTTTATTCATCATCGTCATCATTTGATTAATTTTCTTCTGAGAAGGTTTTTGACCCATTTGCATCATCATCATACGAAGCATTTCTTCGTTGATTGGTGGGTTTTTCTTCAAGTAGTCCATCATATATTTTCTAGCTAAAAGGAAACCTCCAATTAAACCTAAAATTAATGCAGCTACTATAAAAATAATTGCTAACCAAGTTGCCATTGTTTCACCCGCTTTCTTTATCCTACTGAATTTTACTAAATTCATCACATTATTTCAAGAACTAGTTTATTCAAGTATTTTAATATCGATACTAAAAATAATATCAAAAATCATGCTGTTATAACAGAGGTTTTAAAGATTAATCTGAAATAGTATATTTTCAAAACTTATCACTTATGATGTAGTTTGAGTGCTATACTCTAAATTTCAACACTTTAAAAGAAGCCTAAGATTATGCATCCTAGACTTCTAAACATACTCGCTTTATAAATTATTCTTATAAGCTCATAACTTGGTTTAAGATATTTTCTTTTGTAAAGCCATATTTTTCAACTACTAGATCGCCAGGTGCACTTGCGCCAAAGCCGTCAATAGCAATAACTTTACCTGCAGTACCCACATATTTATGCCATCCTAGCGGTGAAGCCATTTCAATCGCAACACGTTTTGTTACGCTTGATGGAATAACTGATTCTTTATATTCTTCAGATTGTTGTTCAAATGCATTCCAGTTAGGCATTGAAACAACACGCACTGATTTACCTTGCTTTTCAAGATCTTTAGCAGCTTCAACTGCAAGATTAACTTCTGAACCTGAAGCTAATAATAGGAATTCTGGTGTCTCTTCAGAGCCATAAACTGTATAGGCACCTTTTCGAACGCCTTCTTCAACTACATCTTCTGGTACATCTAAAACCGGTAAGTTTTGACGTGTCAATACTAATGAAGTAGGTGTAGATTCAGATTCTAAGGCAACTTCCCATGCTACTCTTGTTTCATTACCATCTGCAGGACGGATAACATTCATATTTGGAATGGCTCTTAGTCCAGCTAATTGTTCAATTGGTTCATGAGTAGGACCATCTTCACCTACTGCAATTGAATCATGTGTGAAGATGAACGTAGCATTTAATCCCATAATTGATGATAAGCGTAACGCTGGTTTTAAATAATCACTAAATACGAAGAATGTTGCACCATATGGATGTAAACCTCCATGTGCAGCCATACCATTTACAGCAGCACCCATAGCAAATTCACGTACACCAAACCACACATTTTTACCTTCAGGTGTTTCAGAACTATAATCAGTTGCATCATTTACATTGGATTTGTTTGAACCAGCAAGGTCTGCTGATCCACCAAAGAATGAAGGGACAGTTTTACTGATTGCTTGAATAACAGTACCAGAATCAGCACGAGATGCACCATTATGACCCAGTTCAAAACGTGGTAATTCATCCTTATAATTTTTAGGCAATTTACCACTAATCGCTAATTTAAATTCTTCTGCTAATTCAGGATATGTTTCTGCATATTTTTCTAATAATGAATTCCATTGAGATTCATCTTCATTAGCACGTTTTAACAAAGTATTTTGGAAAATTTCGTATACTTCTTCTGAAACATTAAAACGTTTTTCAGGATCTAAACCGTAATTTTCGAATGTTAATTTTCTTTCATCTTCACCTAAAGGTGCCCCATGAACACCATTAGTTCCTGCTTTATTCGGTGAACCAAATCCGATTGTTGTTTTAACTTCAATAATCGTTGGTCCTTCTTGAGATTTAGCTGTAGTAATCGCTTTATCAATTTCTTCTAAATCATTACCATCTTTAACTAGTAAGTAATTCCAACCATATGCTTCAAAACGAGCTTTTGTGTTTTCAGAAAAAGCTTTGTTTAATTCGCCATCTAATGAAATATCATTTGAATCGTATAAAACAACTAATTTACTTAATTTATTATGTCCAGCAAATGAAGCTGCTTCATGCGAAATACCTTCCATTAAATCACCGTCAGAAGCTAATACATATGTGTAATGATCTACAACATTATATCCTTCTTTATTAAATTTCCCTGCTAGGTGATCTTCTGCTAAAGCTAATCCTACTGACATAGCAAAACCTTGTCCAAGTGGTCCAGTAGTAACTTCTACACCATCTGTATGTCTGTATTCAGGATGACCTGGTGTTTTAGAACCCCATTGTCTAAATTGCTTTAATTCTTCTAATTCTAAACTACCAGAAACATGTAACAAGCTATACAATAATGCTGAACCATGCCCTGCAGATAATACGAAACGGTCTCTATTGAAGTAATCTTTAGATTGTGGATTAAAATTCAGATGACGTGTCCACAAAGTGTAAGCCATTGGGGCAGCTCCCATAGGTAATCCTGGATGACCAGAATTCGCTTTTTCGATTGTGTCGATACTTAGTGCACGTAGCGTATCAACAGCTAATTGATCTTTTTCATTAAACATCTTGTGTATCTTCCCTTCTTCAATTTTATCAAATACATTATAACTTATTTTAAAATAAAAAGATAAGTAAAATACTTATTTCAAGTTATAATGTCAGAAAATTCTTTACAGATTTGTGATTTAATTTTTATTATCTCTTTTTTGTTGTATCTCTTTAATTTTTTCAGGTGTTACATCATTACCTTCTGGATCAATTACTTTAGTATTTTCAATTTGTTGTTTAAACCCTTTTCTAAAACTCTCAAGATAAGCTTTTCTTAAGGCTGTTTGCTCCTTTGCTTCTTCTTGAGTTAATCCTACTTCTTTTTTCTTTTTAGCTAACTCGTTAATTCTTTCGATATTCAAATCAGAATTACTCAATTAAAAAACCTACCTTCAATTTGTTTATTCAATCATTATAATACTTTAACAAAATATAACAAATTTAAGACCAGCAAAAAAGTAATAAAAAAACGCTATTTCGCAAAAATAGGCAAAATAACGTTGTGACAATGTATCAATTTATTAAAGCGAACACTTTCCCATCTCTTTGTTCGCCATTGTTTGTAGGGTCTTTATGTTCGTATGCTTTATTTATCGTATTGTTCTTAATTTGATGGTCAGTCATTTCGTACACTTGTTCCGAGTGAGCACTAACGTTCGCACTTAACAAGAATATTGCAAAGGCTGCACTTGAAACTAAAAATATGATGATATATGTTGATACGTTTTTATATTTATTGTAAAACATCATTTCCACTCCTAGAACATTTGTTTGTATAAGTAATTTATCAGAACTTATGTTCTGTGTCAATATTTTAACGAACAAATGTTTGTTTTGGTTGTGAATTAATGATATACTGTATTTAAATTAATTTAGGGAGTGCCTATATATGAGAGAATTAACAAAACGACAAAGCGAAATATATAACTATATTAAACAAGTTGTTCAAATGAAAGGTTATCCGCCTAGTGTTCGCGAAATTGGTGAAGCAGTTGGCTTAGCATCCAGTTCAACTGTTCATGGTCACCTTTCACGTCTTGAAGAAAAAGGATATATAAGAAGAGATCCAACGAAACCACGTGCTATAGAAATTGTAAGTGATCAAACAAATGATAATATTAATATGGAAGAAACGATTCATGTGCCAGTTATTGGTAAAGTCACAGCAGGTGTTCCTATTACCGCTGTAGAAAATATTGAAGAGTATTTTCCATTACCTGAACACTTAACATCGACACATAATAGCGACATATTCATATTAAACGTCGTAGGCGACAGTATGATTGAGGCTGGTATATTAGACGGAGACAAAGTAATTGTTCGCAGTCAAACCATAGCAGAAAATGGAGACATTATTGTTGCTATGACTGAGGAAGATGAAGCAACTGTCAAACGCTTCTATAAAGAAAAAAATCGTTATCGATTACAACCTGAAAATAGTACAATGGAGCCAATTTACCTCGACAATGTTGCTGTAATTGGGAAAGTAATTGGTTTGTACCGCGAAATGTAATATTTTAAACCGTTATATATTATCGTAATTGTTAAACCCTCATTTTTATAAATTTTGGACCTCTTGAAAAAGTTTCGTTTTCAAGAGGTTTTATTTATTCTAATCTAAATTCAGTTCAAACAGAAATTGCGAATTGTTAGATAATCTCATTCTTTAATATAAATTTTGAATTACAGATTCCTGCAAAATGTTACACAAATTAAAACTCGCCCCCGTAATAATTTACAGGAGCGAGCCATTATTATTTTTTTCTTTCTTTTTTATTAAGTATATCTTTGACGCGTTCAAGTATATCCGCATCTTTTGGTTTATCTGTTGTCATCATGTTTATCTACTTCCTTACAGACAAACATTACCCTTTAATCTCATGCCAAAAACATTAACCAGTATAATTTTCTGTCCAAAAAGGTTGTTTTTCATCATTAAAATCAACACCAACACCTAATATTTTAAACGTATCATTTAAAATATTTTTTCTGTGACCAATAGAATTCATTAATCCTTGATGTGCATAGATACTACTAACTTGACCATATGCTAAATTCTCTCCGGCTGAGTTAAATGTAATACCATCTTTTTTCAATCGATCAAATGGTGATTGACCTTTTAAATTTGTATGATCAAAATAATGATTGTTGGCCATATCTTTACTATGCTTACGAGCAGTTTCAGAATTCTGTTTAGAATACTTCAATGTAGATAATTGATTTTGTTTTCTTTCAGCATTAACTATATCAAAATTTTGTAGTTCAAAACTATCTGCAAGCGATTTCGAAGGTGCTCCATATTGTTCTTTTAATCTATTTTCCATAGCATCACTTACTTGTAAAACAGCTGTTACATTATTACGTCGATGCTTATCATAAAATACCGTCGTATAAATGTGATTTTTATGGAAAACATCATATTCTTTATTATTTTGTTCGTAACGCACTCTAGCTTTAACA
Organism: Staphylococcus sp. MZ3; assembly: GCF_018622755.1. Classification (NCBI taxonomy): domain Bacteria; kingdom Bacillati; phylum Bacillota; class Bacilli; order Caryophanales; family Staphylococcaceae; genus Staphylococcus; species Staphylococcus sp. MZ3. The sequence goes on along the minus strand of NZ_CP076026.1, from coordinate 1,365,068 downwards.
ATCTCTGCCTCTGGTTCGCCTAATCTTTGCCTTACAACCGATTTCGGTGTATTGTATTTAATTTTTGATTTTGAAGTAATGATATTTTGATTTGTATATAACGCATTTACTTTATCTTTAATATAGCTTACCATGATAAAATTATTGTAATCGTCATCATAATACGTATACCACTTCGTACCATATTCATTAAATGTCACTCTTTTTGGTTTATTTAATGTTTTCTCAACATCTGATTTCGACATGTTCATTTGTATATTATTAAAGGCAAATTGTTGTTTCTTCGGTGTATCCAATTTATTTTCCGCAGAAATTGTTTCTTTATTGATGTGAATGTCAATATATTGTCTTACTTCATTTTGTAAATGAATGAATGGTTTAAATTCTGTTATTGGCGCAATGATAATAATTGATAAAAACGCAACAACAGTTACTATGAATTTTTTAATTTACATCACCTACTATAAATATTAATCTCTATCACCGTTGAAAATAGAGTTTCTAACAATAACATAATCTACAGTACGTAATGATTTCAAGTCTTTTCCACCGGCATATGAAATTGAGCTTTGTAAATCTTGTTGCATTTCTTTTAAGGTATCCATTAATGAACCCTTATGTTCTACAAACATTTTTTTACCTTCTACATTTTTATGTTCGCCTTTTTGAAATTCAGATGCACTACCAAAATATTCTTTATACTGTTTACCATCAAGTTCTACAGTTTCACCAGGTGATTCTTCGTGTGCCGCAAATAATGAACCAATCATGACCATTGATGCACCAAATCTAATTGATTTAGCGATGTCGCCATGCGTTCTTATACCACCATCGGCAATCAAAGGTTTACGAGCTGCTTTACTACATATGTTTAATGCCGCTAACTGCCAACCACCAGTACCAAAACCTGTTTTAATCTTTGTAATACAAACTCTACCAGGACCTATACCGACTTTGGTAGCATCAGCACCAGCATTTTCTAATTCTCTAACACCTTCTGGCGTACCAACATTACCAGCAATAACAAAACTATCAGGTATATGTTTTTTTATATGTTTAATCATGTTTATCACTGAATCTGAGTGACCATGCGCAATATCTATTGTAATATATTCGGGGATTAATTTTTCTTGAGCTAACTTTTCAATAAAATCAAATTCCGCTTTCTTTACACCAACTGAAATAGATGCAAATAAGCCTGAATTTTGCATATGTTTTATAAAAGGTATTCTTGCTTCTTCATCAAAACGATGCATGATATAAAAGTAATCATTTTCAGCAAACCATTTCGCTAATTTCTCATTCATAACTGTTTGCATATTTGCAGGAACTACAGGTAGCTTGAATTTTTTCGGACCAAATTGGATAGTTGTATCACATTCAGACCTACTTTCAACTATGCATTTATTAGGTATTAATTGAATATCTTCGTAATCAAATATTTTCACTTTAAATAGCCCCTTTAAAAACTAATTATTTTTAAATGCAAATTAAAAACCGAATGTTTCCTTATTAATATGAGAAAACATTCAGTTTATAGCATTCGTATATACTGTACATTGTTTTATTGATATTGTAAATGGGCTAAAGTACGAAATTTGATTTTACCAACTTGATTTTTTAACACCTGGAATTTGTCCTTTGTGCGCATGTTCTCTAAACGCAATACGAGACATTTCAAATTTACGTAATACACCTCTAGGTCTTCCAGTTACTTTACATCTTCTAGTTAAACGAGTAGGTGATGAATCTCTTGGTAATTTTCTTAACGCTTCGTAATCACCTTTTGCTTTTAACTCTTTACGTAATTCGTAATATTTATTTACTAACTCTTCTCTTTTTCTCTCTTTTGCTATTTTAGATTTCTTAGCCATATATAGTTACCTCACTTTTTATCAAATCGTAATTATTACGATTTATATAATAACACAATCCTCACATAATTCAACAGTAAAGTTTCATTTCTTTGTTAAATCATTTTCTAAACCATCATATTTAACATTAAAGTGTATTGTCGAACATTTATAAAACATATCCAGAATTACTTCGTACTTATTAAATTCCGCTTTAAAATTTTAAATTCTACTATATTAAATACTCTTTCAAGCATTTGCTAACAACGAGCATTCGCTAACAAAGTGACTTTATAAAATCAGTAATCTATTTCCTTCTATAAATATTCTCAAATTTTAATAAAGTAACAACTAATACAATCATATATTGTTCTATCGATGAAACTCAATTCGTTAATCACTCTTCACAAAAATTTCATAAAAAAGCGAGCTCCCCAATATAATAGGTAAGCCCGCTTTATTTTCAAATCGTCGTATTTGAATGATAAGAATTACTTAGTTTCACGATGTAACGTATATTTGTTTAATCTTGGGCAATATTTTTTCATTTCAATACGCTCAGGATTATTACGTTTATTTTTAGTAGTGATATAGTTACGATCGCCACATTCTGTGCATGCTAATGTTACGTTTACGCGCACGTTAAACACCCTCTCTTGTTAGGAATCTTTACGATTTATTATGATATCATAAACTGCTCAACTACGCAATATAGAAACTACATATCAAATTTATTTTTCAAAGTTTTCGTATGTTTCATCATTTTCAGTTTCAAGATCAATAGAATTTATATCAATACCTAATGCTTTTGCAACACCTTTACCATATTCTGGGTCAGCTTTGTAACAATGACGAATATGACGTCGTTTAACATCATCCGTTACGCCTTCCATTGCATTTGCTGTATTTGTAAAAATTCTTTCTTTAGCGTCCTCTGATTGTAATCTAAACAATTTACCTGGTTGTTCAAAATAATTATCATCATCTTGACGTTGATTATATTCATAGCCGTATCCATCAGTTGGGAATGGTGGCTTTTTATATTCAGGTTGAGAATCAAATTTACCATGGTTATTTGGATAATAATGTGTTCCTCCACCTTGGTTATTGTCAACTACGCGCATTTGACCATCTCTACTAAAAGGACAAATATTTTCAATACCAACACCTTTAGGTTGGTTTACAGGAATCTGCCAATGATTAACTCCTAATCGATATCTTTGCGCATCGCCATATGAGAATAAACGCCCTTGCAGCATTTTGTCCGGAGAAAAATCTAATCCTGGAATAATATTAGTTGGTGCAAACGCAGCTTGTTCAACATCCATAAAGTAATTATCTGGATTTCTATTTAATTCAAACTCTCCAACTTCAATTAGAGGATACTCATCGTGATACCATACTTTTGTTAAATCAAATGGATTATCTTTATGGTTTTTAGCTTGTTCCTCAGTCATTACTTGAATATACATTGTCCATTTTGGATAATCACCTTTTTCAATGGCTTCGAATAAATCGCGTTGAGATGAATCACGATCTGTAGCTATAATTTCAGCAGCTTCTTCATCAGTTAAGTTTTCAATACCTTGTTGCGTTCTAAAATGGAATTTAACCCAAACACGTTCACCAGAATCATTATACATAGAGTATGTGTGAGAACCGAACCCATGCATATGACGTAAATCTTTAGGAATCCCTCTATCTGACATTAAGATCGTTACTTGGTGCAATGCTTCTGGAAGACCCGTCCAGAAATCCCAGTTATTTTGTGCATCTCTCATATTTGTTCTAGGATCTCGTTTCACCGCACGATTTAAACTAACAAATAACTTTGGATCTCTAAAGAAGAATACTGGTGTGTTATTCCCTACTAAATCCCAGTTCCCTTCTTCAGTGTAGAACTTTAACGCAAATCCTCGAATGTCACGCTCCGCATCAGCAGCACCACGTTCTCCTGCTACAGTAGAGAAACGGGCAAACATTTCGGTTTGCTTACCTATTTCAGAGAATATTTTAGCATTCGTATATTTTGTTATATCTTTAGTTACAGTAAATGTCCCAAATGCACCAGAACCTTTGGCATGCATTCGACGTTCTGGTATTACTTCTCTATCAAATTGAGACATTTGCTCTAAAAAGTAAATATCTTGCATTAAAAGAGGTCCCCTAGGCCCTGCTGTCATACTATTTTCTCGATCTGATACTGGATGCCCAAAAACACCAGTTAACTTTTTGTCTTGTTGTGACATAGTCATCCCTCCACAATTTATAATAATTATAATTTAATACATATTATAATTTAACCCCATCAGAATTACAATTAAACATGCTCAAGATGATTAAAAAATCAGAAAATTTTAATTTTTTCGCTTTACAGTGCTAAATAGTTATTGAATAGTACACTTAAAAAGCTTACAATAATGGGTATATTTAAATAGATGGGAGACTAAATATGGAAGATAATAAAATGAACCGTAGTCTTAACTCAAGACACATTTCCATGATTGCTATAGGTGGTGCAATTGGGACTGGTCTATTTGTAGCTACTGGTAATATCATTTCTCAAGCTGGTCCTGGAGGCGCTATACTCGCTTATCTTGTTATTGGTGTCATGCTATATTTCTTAATGTCATCAATTGGAGAGTTGGCAACATTTTATCCAGTATCAGGTTCATTCAGCTCTTATTCAACACGCTTTATTGACTCATCTCTAGGCTTTACCATGGGATGGTTGTATTGGGCATTGTGGTCATTAGTTACAAGTGTTGATGTCATAGTAGCGTCAAATGTGCTTTATTTCTGGGACACATTTAAATTTTTCCACCCCATTACTTGGAGCTTAATCTTTATTACAATTTTACTATTATTAAACATTTTTTCTGTAAAATCATTTGGAGAAACTGAGTTTTGGTTATCATTGATTAAAGTGTTAACAATTATCGTATTCGTTATTTTTGGCTTTTTAATGATTTTTGGTATCTTAGGTGGTCATGCATATGGATTTGAAAACTATACAAAAGGCCAAGCACCGTTTGTTGGTGGTATCTCTGGTTTCTTAGGCGTATTATTAGTCGCCGGATTTTCGGTTGGTGGTACAGAAGTAGTAGCAGTAACTGCTGGTGAATCAGATGACCCTAAAAAGTCTATGCCTAAGGCAATTAAACAAGTATTTTGGCGTATTCTTTTATTCTATGTCTTATCAATTGCAGTAATTGGTGCAATTATTCCGTACACAGATCCATCATTATTAAGAGCAAGTAGTTCAATAAGTCAAAGCCCATTTACAATTGTATTCGATAGAGTAGGCATAGCCTTTGCAGCATCAGTAATCAACGCGGTTATTTTAACTTCATTATTATCCGCTGCAAATTCAGGTGTTTATACAACAGGAAGAATGTTGTATTCCTTAAGTTCAGACAAAAAAGCACCCCAATTTTTAAGTAAATTAAACAAGACAACAAAGTTACCTTTAAGAGCACTATTAACAACTTATGCAGTCGTTGTTATTGTTATTATTTATGCAAACTTTAATTCAAATGCCGTTTTTAATTTACTTGAAATTATTGGTTCAATGATTATAGTTGTTTGGGGATCAAGCATTTGGTCACAAATACGATTGCGACAAGCTATTAAAAAACAAGGTCAAGATCCTAATAAGGTTCTACCATATAAAGCACCTTTTTATCCATTAGGACCAATCATTGTCATCACTACGCTATTATTCTTGCTATTTGGTGGTTCAGTTGAATATATTTTAAAAGATCAATGGTTAAATGCTTTTAAAAACTTTTTACCTTTAATCATTCTAGCGTTGATTTACTTTATTCATAAAATCATTCACAAAACAAAATTTGTAAAGCTAGAAACAATTAATTTAAAACCACACGATTATGACAATCAAAAATAAATAAATAAATAAATTCTCACACGGCAGATGCTTTAGATTATCTATAGCATTTGCCGCTTTTTAATGGTGTAAAGCAGATATACTTTAATATCTTTTTCTAGTATAAAGTGTATTAACTAGTATTCTGTTTATATTTTATTATTACCATGTTACCATTCTTTATTTTAGATATTTTGCATATCGTGTATAATATAGATAACAATAACTTTTCAGGGGTGAAATTCAATGATTGGACAAACAAATTTATTTGATGATGTGCTAAAGCAAGATGAAAGATTTGTTATTGTAGTTCAAGCATTAGAAGAAAAGAACGGACAATTATTAAAGAGAACTTTAAGGGAATATCCCGGTTTAAACCATAAACAAATGAATGATTTATTTATGCACTTAAAGGAATTATTTTCCGAAGAATCATTTGCTGAAAACCAATCAGCGTTCAGTATTACAGTTTATACAAATTTAGATTATACTGCTGACCAAATATATGCTCATGTAAAACGTTTCAGAGGTAAGCATGACTGGACACAAACAGCTAAATAAAATCAAGATGCTTGCAGTGATTTTAACAATTAATGTTAGATTGTCACTGCATTTTTTAATGCATTCGTTATTATTCAGAATGATCAAATTTATTTATCTACCTTCAGTGACTAGTTAATACTTGATTTATTCAAAAAATATACATTTACTCTATTCGTTTGATATCATTACTAATCTAAAATATGTATTTCAAATCCTCCATAGTATAACTGAAGTCATTTTCACAAAAATAAAAAGCCTTAACCACAAGATATCTTATTCAAATATCATGTGTTAAGGCTTATTTTAAAATTTATAACAATTTTTTGAGCGCATGTGGAATACCATTTTCATTATGATCCAACGTAACTTCATTTGCATATTGCTTAAGTTCATCTGATGCATTCCCCATAGCAATAGCTAGACCTGCGACTTCAAACATTGATTTATCATTCATACTATCACCAAAAGCAATGACTTGATCCACCGAATATCCCAATTTGTGACATAACGCTTTAATTGCATTACCTTTTGAAACGTCTTTGGCCATAAATTCTAAGAAGAATGGCTTACTTGTCGTAGCATCTACATTATCATTGAACACACCATTCAAATCAATTCTAGCTTCTGTAATATTCGCTACATAATCTACACCCATGACCTTGGGTACATCGCCTTGAATATACGCTTTGATATCATCAACACGTTTCATCGGTAAACCTGTTAATTCTGCTTCAATATTCATATACTCATGTTCGCTGTCGTAAATAATTTGACCATCATGATATGTAAGAACGAAAAAGCCTCTATCTCGACAATAATCTACAATTTCATCGAAATCTTGCTTACCAATCGATTTACTTACTTCTACTTCTTCATTAGTCATGTTAATCGTTTTACTACCGTTATAACTAATAATATAGCTATGATGTTCAGGTAATTTTAAATCTCTAGCAGTTGGAATCATACCTTCAGTAGGTCTACCAGATGCTAAAACAACATAATAACCTTCATCTTGAATTGCTGTTAAATAATTTGCAGTTTCTTCTGATATCACATTATCTGAATTTAGCAATGTGTCATCCATATCTAAAACGACAACTTTATAATTTGTCATATCGCATTAAATCTCCTCTCTATTCTGCATTTAATACTATTTTACAATATAAAGCGTCTATTGGTATACAATTCGTTCTTTAACACCACTGATATTAATATCGACCAATTCAGAATGGCATGATACTACCTGACTATTTAAAGAGCGAACCAATTCCCCACTATTTTCTTTACGACTAAATATTAAAATAGTTGGTCCAGCACCACTAATTACAGTTGCATAGGCATTATGTTGAATAGCAATTGTTTTCACTTCATCAAATTCAGCAATTAAATGCTGACGATACGGTTCATGAAAGCCATCTTGTTGCATGAGTTTACCTGCTAATTCATAATTGTGCTGTGCTAATGCACAAATCATTGTATTACTAATTGCACTACTTTTAACCGCTTCACTATGTGTTAATTTTTGTGGTAAAGCACGTCTTGATGCTTCTGTTTTTAGTTCATAAGTTGGTATCGTTACAATCACATCCACGTCTGGTATGTCGATATGTGCAACTGACGTTTCTTTCGAGACATCATTATAATATCCAGCGATTAAACCACCATAAATGGTCGGCGCAACATTATCAGGATGTCCTTCGATTTCAGTCGCTAATTGTAATACCTCATGTTTAGACAGTTGGATATCACCAAAATAATTTGCGATATATATAGCTCCTACTAAAGCAGAAGCTGACGAACCTAACCCTCTTGCCAATGGAATATCACTTCTCATTTCGATACATAAATTAGGCAAGTCAACACTATATTTAGAAGCAACTTGTTGTGCTACATGATAAATAAAGTTTGTTTCGTCAGTAGGCAATTGCTTAGATGCATCATCATGGAAAATATATTCCCATTTTGTCCCTGATGTTTCCTTTACAGACAGATGCAAAAATTTATCTAAAGCCATACCTATAGAATCAAAGCCAACTCCAAGGTTGGCTGTTGATGCAGGAATTGTTAACTCCAAAACATTCGACATGTTATAAAGCTCCTTTAATATAATCGATAATGCTATCTTTATCATTTGGCAATGGCTTTATCGGATTATCTAGTAGTGAAATAGCAGTATCAGGATCTTTTAATCCATTACCAGTTAAAATAGCAACTACTTTTTTACCTTGAGGTAATTTACCTTGTCTATGCAATTTAATTAAACCTGCAATAGAAGCATTACTCGCTGGTTCACTAAAGACACCTTCTTTAGTTGTCATTAACTGATATGCTTCTAGAATTTCATCATCAGTAACACTATCTATTAATCCATTTGATTCTTTAAGAGCATTAGTCGCCTTATCCCAACTAGCAGGATTACCAATTCGAATAGCAGTTGCAATCGTTTCAGGATTTTTAATGACTTTATTTTGAACAATTGGTGATGCGCCTTCAGCTTGGAAGCCAAACATTTTCGGCAATTGTGATCCTTTAGCTTCATGATATTCTTTAAAGCCTTTCCAATATGCAGTAATATTACCTGCATTACCTACAGGAATCGCTAAAATATCAGGTGCTTCACCGTCTAATTGTTGTACAATTTCAAATGAGCCTGTCTTTTGTCCTTCGATTCTAAATGGATTGACAGAGTTTACAAGCTCGATTTCGCCACTTTTTGCAATTTCTTTTACAATTTCTAAAGCTTCATCAAAGTTTCCTTCAATAGAAACGATTTCTGCACCATACATTACTGCTTGCGACAATTTACCTAATGCAATTTTACCTTCTGGTATTACGACGATAGCTTTTAAACCTGCTCTCGCTGCATATGCTGCTGCAGACGCTGATGTATTTCCAGTCGAAGCGCATATTACAATTTTCTTACCTTGCTCTTTTGCTTTTGTCACAGCCATTACCATACCGCGATCTTTAAATGAACCTGTCGGATTGGCACCTTCATACTTCACATATAAATCTATACCTAGTATTTTAGACATATTTTCACAATGAATGAGTGGTGTATTTCCCTCGTTCAATGTTAATTTTGGTGTATTTTCATTTACTGGTAAATGTGCTTTAAACTCTTCTACTAATCCTTGCCATCTTCTCATTATAATTAAACTCCTTCTACTGGGTATACTTTGTCAACTTCGTATCCATGCTTAGTGATTAATTCTTCCGGTGATGATTCCAATCCAACTATAACAGCGGCATATGATTGATTATCGTAATTTGCAACTCTTAATGATCGGTGAAATGGTAATATTGCTTTTAACTCATTTTCAAAATTTTCAATTGAACCTTTGACATGATTCACTACTACAAAGAAATTGGATTTTTCTTTAATATTAATTTCTGCATCTGAATCCATCATTTCCCTTGTTTTATCTGTCTTTAATTCAAAATGTGGTGGCAATGTGTGTAAATCTGATTCAAAGAATAATGCTACATTCAATAAATCACTGACAACGGCACTACCTGTTGCTAAACTGCCTGCTCCTTTTCCATAAAACATCGTGTCACCAACAGCATCACCAATGACATAAATCGCGTTATATTCATCCTCTACAGCTGCTAATTGATGCTTTTTATCAATTAACGTTGGTTCTACCGATGCATTAACTTTGCCATTTTCATATATTCCCTTACCAATCAATTTAATTTTATACCCCAGTTGATCGGCTACATTAATATCAGTTAAAGTTACGCCACTAATTCCTCTTCGTTTAACGTCGTTTAATTTAATGACTTGGTTAAATGATAAATATGATGTAATGACAACTTTACGCGCTGCATCTACCCCTTCTACATCATCAGTTGGATCCGCTTCAGCAAAACCAAGTCTTTTCGCTTCATCAAGTGCTTCCTCAAATGTCGTTTGCTCTTTAGTCATTTTAGATAAAATAAAATTAGAGGTACCATTTAAAATTCCCATAAATTTTGAAATATTATTCGCATTCAAACCATTATTTATGGCATTTACGATCGGAATACCACCTGCTACACTCGCTTCAAACTTTAAAGCTACACCATTTTCTTCTGCTAAATCTTCTAAAAGTTTAAGATGTACTGCTAATAAATCTTTATTCGCGGTAATAACATGTTTTTTATTTTTAAGTGCTGTTCTTAACCAATCTACAGTTGGTTCAATTCCTCCCATGACTTCAACGATAATATCTAATGAATCATCATTTAAAATTTCATTAACATCTTCAGTTAAATGATATTGGCTAATATTTAGCGGTCTCTTTTTAGATTTATCTCGAACAAGAATATGCTTTATGACAATATCTTTATTTAATGTATCTTGAATTTGCTGTCGGTTCTCTTCGATGATTTTAACAACACCAGATCCGACAGTACCTAATCCTAATAATGCTATATTTAATTTTTTCATTTTATGTACCTCCGTTTGTGCTTTTGAGAAAAACAAATGTATTATTGAAAAACACTAGATGATAGTATAGTATAGAATTATTCTTTATTTTTGTAAAGTTCGTAATATTCAAAATATAAATACATAATATCATTCTTACTTACAAAACTGAATACAATTTTCTGATTTTTTAGAAAGGTTGGCATGCACTATGAAAGTTTCCAAATTCGGTGGTAGCTCCGTCTCCAATGCTACTCAAATTAAAAAGGTTTTAAATATTGTTAATTCTGATCCAGAGCGAAAGATTGTTATCGTTTCTGCTCCAGGTAAAAGACATGATAATGATATTAAAACAACTGATTTGTTAATCAGATTATATGAAAAGGTCATTAATCATCTTGATTATCATGATAAAAAAAGAGAAATTATTCAGCGTTATGATGATATTGTAAAAGAATTGCAAATGGATGAAAGTATTTTACGGACGATAGATATGACTTTGGAACATTATATTAATCAATTAAAAAATGAACCGAAGAGACTATTAGATGCATTACTTTCTTGTGGTGAAAATTTTAATGCGCAATTGATAGCTTTATATAATAATAGTCAAGGTATACCAACAAAATATATATCACCGAAGGAAGCGGGTATTTTTGTTACTGACGTCCCACAAGAAGCACAAATATTAGATAGTGCTTACTCTGAAATTAAAAAATTAAGAGATTATGATGAGAAACTAATTATCCCAGGATTTTTCGGCGTATCTCATGAAGGATATATAGTTACATTTCCACGTGGCGGATCAGATATAACTGGCGCCATCATATCAAGTGGTGTTAGAGCTACAATTTATGAAAATTTAACCGATGTGTCTGGTATTTATAAAGCTAATCCAAATATCATCAAAGATCCTGAATTAATCGAAGAAATCACTTATCGAGAAATGCGTGAATTATCTTATGCTGGTTTTAGTGTTTTCCATGATGAAGCCTTACAACCACTTTATAAAGATCGCATCCCTGTGGTGATTAAAAATACGAACCGCCCTCAAGATAAAGGTACATTTATAGTGCATGATAGAGAAATAAATGCGAAAAATGTGATTAGCGGTATAAGTTGTGATAAAGATTTTACCGTTATTAATATCAAAAAGTATTTAATGAATAGACAAGTCGGCTTTACTAGAAAGATATTAGGTGTCTTAGAGGATAATAATATTTCATTTGATCATATGCCTTCAGGTATTGATACTATCAGTATCGTTATGCGCTCAAAACAAATTCAAAATAAAGAAACAAAAGTATTAAATGAAATTCGTCAAAAATGTGATGTTGATGAGCTAAGTATTGAGCATGATTTAGCAATTTTAATGATTGTCGGCGAAGGTATGAATAAAGTCATCGGTACTGCAAATAAAATTACACATGCCTTAGCTGAATCAAAAATTAACTTAAAAATGATTAACCAAGGTGCTTCGGAAATCTCGATGATGTTTGGAATTCATGTAGATGATGCTGAAAAAGCTGTATTATCTACATATGAGTTTTGCTATCACGGGGTTGCATTAAAAAACTTGTGTGATAAAAACTAATATAAAAGCAATTCGTAACACATGTATTCAACTGCGTTATGAATTGCTTTTTCTTAATTATTTATTGTTCTCTGGATTGCATCCTTAATACGTTGCTCACCTACTACAAATTTTAAAATAAAAAATTGATAGTAGCTTAATGCATCTATGACACGTTTATAATTGGAATAATGATGATACTGATGGTGTTGCATTAAATCATACATTAGAACGATTTCCGGTTTAATATAATCCACATCCCAATTTAAACTATGGAAGTAAATGTTACTCTTAGGTATACGTATATTCGGATCCAATCTAAAAATCCATTCATCGTTTACTACATCATAAACGAAAATACTCATTATTGTTGTATCATCATATTGCACATAAACTTTTGCAATTTTTGAAAGTGATAAATCTTCTTTAGCTATTGCTTGATCTTGCTTATCTATGTATAGTAACGCATATGATTGCGGAATAACTTTCACAATATCACTTAAACGCTTACGTTCCACGCATATTTCAACAATAGAAGGTAATTTTAATTCATCATTTAAGAAAAGCTGCATGGCAACTTCACCGTGAAATTTAAATAATTGCGATGATGTTTTCATTAAATTGTCCACTAATTGTTCTTTAGCATTCATTTCATTCACTCTCAAATACACCTCCTAAGCAAGCGCTTTCACAAATATCATTATACATTTTAAAATTAATGAATTCAATCTTCAAAATACTATGAGTGACCTAATTCTGTCATTTAAATGACCGTTATAACATAAATTCGACATAAACTTGAATTCACGAATCTTTCACGTCATATTCATTGAACATCAATATCTGTCAGTTTATAATTTGATTATAACAATGATGAACTAAAATCAACTAATAAAAATGTGGGAAATTGAATAACAATTAATCTTTATTAATTATTATTGTATACAAAGTTAAAGAAGTCAAAAAGGATTGGTGAAAAAATGTCTTTTTATGTTGTACTTATCATTATCATTGTAGCATTAATTGGTATATTAGTTTTAAATCAAAGGTATAGTAATAGTAAAATAGATACCGAAGTTTATGCAAGAAAGCAACTTATTAAAAAGAACAAAGCATTAAGTGCAGAAAATGCTGAATTAAGAAGTCAAATGCTGAGTTCTAATAATGATGTTGGCCACCATGCATACAAAAATGCTAAAAGAGAATTACGCAAGATTTTAGATAGCTATCTCGAAAATGGTAAATTAAAATATTACGATATTATCGTTACAAGCAATTTAGCTACTAAACATCCGTTTTTCGAGTATGCACGTTCATTTGATTTTATCATTGTTTCAGATATCGGTTTAATAAACGTTGATGTAAAAAGCTGGGGTGAAAAAACATTTTATCACTTTGATGTACCTGATGAGCATGATACAGAAATAAGCAATAGTAATATTGAAAAAGTTGTCGGTCATTACATTAGCCAGCAATATCATGATCAGTTTAATTCATCAAGAAAGTCTATCTATACTTTTACAGAAACAGTTCAACCAAATCGTGTTATTTATGATTTTTATGACTATGATCCGTATCAATTAGCAGCTAATAATGCTAAAGCATTAAAGGATCATATTGAACAAAACTTTAACTTTAAAGTCCAAAGTACCGGTGTTATTTACTTTAGTGATGGTACAGTTAATATCATTCAAGGTTCTGAAGAAAGAGATAAATATGTTGATACCGTTTCAACAAAATCTTCGTTACGACGTATTATTAGCGAAGCCATAGAGCTATCTAAACACCCTTTAAATAAAGAACAGGTTGATCAAATCACAGCTATATTCAAGTAAAATCAAAGGCATAATAATCCATTACGCTCGATACGCACTATGGTTATTATGCCTTTAAATTATTTCTTTATATAAATTTATGGTAATAATAAATCGATGCTTCAAGTATATTTTACTTTAATATATATAATCACCTATTTAATTATTTACTCCAAATATTTAATTTCTGTTGTTTAGCTTTATTTTGTGCTTCTATAAATACATTTCTATATTTGCCATTTGGTGAAAAATACTTCTCTCTAGCAAGTCCCTTTTCCACTAATTCCTTATTGTACATACGATCTTTACTTATCCATACATACGCCAATGTTCTACCATAGCGATCTTGTTTTTCTTTATCATATTCTAAATAAACATCTTGATTTGTTAATGTCTTCTTACTATAATTTGATGCTTCTTTGCCAAATGGTTGTACAGGCGTATTCGGTTTCACCGTTTCTGGCGTATCAACCCCTATAAGCCTAACTTTAATTTCTTTACCATTTTGATTTGCAATAAATGTATCACCATCCACAACTCTTTGAACATGTACTTTATCTTTACCATTTAAATCTTGTACAGTTTCATAATTTGTTCCCTTTTTAAAAGGACCCGTATGATTCATAAATTGAAATGCTAATACACCTACAATAATGATGGCTACCACAATCATAGCAAGCGATTTATTTGACTTCATTTTGCCACCTACTTCTCTTTTTTCATTCCGATTAATCATATAAAAGTTAAGAAATATCGTCAATAGCCATATCTACATATTTCAATATTTTGGAAAGCTATAGCATGATATAATGTTATTGTTAAGGAGTGAAAATGAATGAACATTTCAAATGAAAATACAGTCACATTAATTGCAGTAATTATCGCAATTATTATTGGTATTTTCCTACAAATATTTTTCAAATTACCATTAATAGTGACGGCAGTACTATCAATTTTATTGGGTATCTTTGCAGGCTTTATCGTTTACCTGATTGTTTCGTTTTATAATAAACGAAAACATTAGTTAACAAATCTAACTTGCGAGTACCAAAATAAAAGTATTGAGTAAGATTTTGATTATTGACTCACTTTCAAAGTCTCTTAAATCAAAACACTCAATACTTTTTTGTTTATATTTAGATCCAACCTTTTTCATTTGCCTTTTTCCAAGCATCAAAACGATTATCTGCAAATAATTTATCAATTATAACAGATGTATAATTTCTAACTGTTCCATCTGTCAAAAATAATTTTTCACTTATTTCTTTACTACTTAAACCATTGCCAATTTCCCTTAATACAATTTGTTCTTTGGGCGTTAATGGGTTTTTATCTACAAAAAATGAAGTCATCAATGTGGCGCTATATTCTTTCTCTCCGTTATTTACTTTATTAATGGTTTCCACCAATTCTTCTATAGAACGTTCTTTTAAAACATATGCATCCACATCATTCACAACTGCTTTTTCAAAGTATCCCGGTCTTTTAAAAGTTGTTACAATAATCACTTTAATATTCAAATGCTTTTTTCTAATTTCCGCTAAAACTTCAAGTCCAGTCATGCCTGGCATTTCTATATCTAAAATAACAACGTTAGGATTATATTCTTCAATAAGTTTCATTGCATCGAGACCATTATCAGTATCTGCTAAAATTTCAAAATCACCATGTAGTTTAATTAATTGAACCATTGCCTGTCGTAACATATTTTGATCTTCTGCAATAATTAAAGATGTCATGCTATTCCTCCTGTTGAGATTTCAATGATTATTTTAGTTCCATTTGTTGAGTCGACTGCTAAAGTTCCATTTAAATGTTGTACACGCTGTGAAATACTTTTCACCTCACAATCACTATCGATACCTTTGCCATCATCTTCAATCATAAGCAGTAATTTATGATTGTTTACAGTTTTTAATTTACCATGAACTTTTGAAGCATTTGCATGTTTAATAACATTATTTATCGCTTCACGCGTAATCATAACTAACATAGATTGTTTAGTAGGACTTAATACTTGCGCTAATTCTTTATTTTCAAATGTAAAATCAATATCAGCATCTTTTAAAACTTTACGTATACTATCAATCTCTTCAATAAATGATGGTAATTTTACATCATCAATAATTTCTCGAACTTTGTTCAATGATTCACGAGATAATTTATTAATTGCTAATAATTCAGCTTTTACTTTTTCTACATCAGTATCTATTAGTTTATAAGCTAATTCTGATTTTAATGATAAACTTGCAAACACATGCCCTAACGTATCATGTAAGTCTTGACCAATTCTATGTCGCTCTTGTTCAGCAATTAATGTATTAATATGTCTATTTTTTTCTGCTATTTCTTTTTGATATTCACGGTTTTTCATTTTTTTAAAATTATCTAGCATTATTAACGATATAACGACATAATAAACCATCATTGCAACAAAATAGTTGTTATACAATAAGTACGTTATTATTGTACATATAATCATTGTTAGTATGAAAAGATTAGTTGCCGTTTTTTTAACATTATTTTTAAAAGTAAATGGAACGGCAAAAGCACTATAAAAGAAAAACAAACTTAGCATTGGATGTACACTGAAAACAAAATAACAAATAATAAAATAATGAATAATCAACAAAATGTAAAACATTAATGTATTAAGTCTATTATTTACTATAACTAATATAAGATACGACAACGAAAAGACAATGACTGATATAATATACAACCATTTGGGACCATATACTTCATTAAAAAATATACCGGCAATAGGAAAAATCAGATAAAGTATAGACGATATTTCAGCAATTGAAGTATCTTTTAAAAATTTCATATTTTATTCCGCCCTTTTAAAATGACTAATACAATATACTGCTATTATACTCCCTAAAGCATACAAGAGTATTATAGCAAATGATATTAAATTGATATGATGATTTGAAGCAATATCTACACCTAGTTTACGCAAATGATAGCTCGGTAAAACATGAGCAACATGTTGAAGCCAATTTGGAAATGTGTTTATCGGAAACCACAATCCACCTAATACTGCTAAACCAATTGTTACGATATTAGCTAAAGCACTTGTTTTTTGAATATCATTTAACAAAGAAAATAATATGCCAAAAGTTATTAATAGAGACGCACCTAACCATAAAAATATTCCTGACTCTAACCATTGAACTGCACTCATTGCAACACCTTTATAAAAATGTCCAACCATAAAAATAACTAATATCGCTATTGCAAATTGCAGCATAGTTTTCACTACTTTTGAAATATAATAACTAGTAAAAGTAAATGGTGTTACCATTAATCTTTGGCGCCATTCATTTTGTTTTTCATTAATAATATCTAATGGAAAAGTTAGTAAACTAAAACTTAACAAACTATAAACCGTCATACTATACATATACTCTTTATAAAATTTAGGTTTAACATCTTCCGGCAAATTCAATATCGAAGTAAATAATATATAGAAAATAACAGGAAATAAAATAGATAATATTAATGTTGTTTTTTTACGCAGTATAACTTTAAATTCGATTTTCAAGTAACTTAGTATCATAATTAGATCCCCTTTGCTTTTTATTGTTGAAGTATGAATCAACAATTGAGACTTTTTGTATTTCAATATCATCCAAATTAATATGAAGTTGTTGAAGATATAAAATCGTATCATTTACATTTGAAGTAATAATTTTGATAGTGCCATTATGATTTTTTTGAATAACTAAATCATCTTTATCTGGTTTTAACTTTCTTTTATATTCATCGGATAACGTAATCTGAGATTGCTGATTGGTTCTAATATGTGACGTTGAATCATTAAGTTTGATTTCTCCATTTTCAATGAGAATAATTTTGTCTGACATACGTTCGACTTCTTCAATATAGTGCGATGTATAGAGTATCGTTCGATTATCTTCTTTTAAATTTTCAATAATTGACCAAAAATATTCTCTAATTTCTATATCCATAGTCGATGTTGGTTCATCTAATAAGATCAATTGTGGTTGTCCGATTAAAGATAATACAAAATCGAGTAATCGTTGTTGACCACCAGAAAGTTTATTTACAAATTGGTTCAGTTGACTAGAATCAAATTTCGTCAGTTCTATTATTTCTTCCAATGGTAATGGATTTTCGTAAAATGATTGATATAAGTTGATAATCTCAATAACCTTTAATTGATCTGGAAACATCGTTTTTTGGAACATTATACTGCGATTTTCACTTTGTAATAACTTGTCTTTATCAAATATCTCACCAGAATTAGCATTAACATTACCAATTAATATATCAATTAACGTTGACTTTCCAGCACCATTTTTTCCAATTAAAGCGATACATTTACCTTGTTCAATATCGAACGAAATATTTTTTAGAACACATCTTTTATTAAATGACTTGTTGATATTAGATATTTGAATCAATTTAATCACCTCTATTTTTTTCTTAATTTAATATTAGTAAATTTATTTGATTTAAAATAGGATACTTTGTCATAGATTTGAAATGACAAATGTCATCATTAGATTTACATAACATATTTATCGTTATTTAATTTTGGATAAAATAAAAAGAGCCTCTATAATCGAGACTCCTTACAAATAAATTATAAAATTGGCGAAACTAATTTTGCTAACGATTCTTTGAATTTAACAGACAGCGGTCTATTGGCATATGATTCTTCAGTAAGTTGTTTTGATTTTGTAATATCATGTTCATAAGCCACCCTTAAATCTTTAGCAAGCTTTTCATCATATACAAAAGCATTGACTTCAAAATTCAATTCAAAACTTCTAAAATCCATATTAGCTGTTCCGACTGAAACCATTTCATCATCTATCAAACACATTTTAGAATGTATAAATCCATTTTCATACGTGTAAATTTTTACGCCACTAGATAGTAAATCTGAAGCATTTGAATATGTCGCCCAATATACTAATGGATGATCTGGCTTACATGGAATCATTAAATGTACATCTACACCTGATTTAGCAGCAATTTTAATGGCATTTATATATGAATTATCCGGAATGAAATATGGTGATTGTAAATATACAGATTTCTTTGCACTCATAATCATTTTTGTATAACCGTATTCAATTTGATGCCAGTCACTAGCCGGGCCACTTGCAGCTATTTGAATTGGTGAATTGCCCAATGGTCCGTTCTTTTTAGGGAAATACTTAACATCATATTCAAATTGTGGACGGTGCGCTTGCGAATTCCAGTCTAAAATAAATCGCAACTGCAGTGCATCAACCGCATCCCCTTGTATACGTAAATGCGTATCTCTCCAATATCCTAATTTTCCTAATCCTAGATATTCATCACCAATGTTAAATCCTCCGACATAACCTAGTTGACCATCGATTACGATGATTTTTCTATGATTTCTATTATTCATTCTGAAATTCAATAACGGTAATTTTGAAGCAAAAAATGCTTCAACTTCTCCACCTAACGATTTAAAATGATCAAAATTTGCCATCTTAACATTTTTAGATCCAACATCATCATATAATATTTTTACTTCTAGACCTTGTTTCAATTTTTCTTCTAAAGCATGTAAAATTCTTTTACCTAAACCATCTAAAGCGAAAGTATAGTACTCTAAATGGATATATTCTTTTGCATTTTTAATATCTTTTAAAACTTGATCATATAAATCATTTCCTTCAATGAAATGATCAACTTTATTATTTTCAGTTAAAAAACCATCTTGATCCATCAAAAGCATACGTACTAAATCATGATGTTTTTGAACTTGTTTGTTATCAGTACCATAATTACCTTTATCAAAGCTTTCTATTTGTTGTTTTAAAAGTCCATCGAAATCCGTTAACACGTTACCATTGTTTTTATTCAATTTGCGTGCCGAAACGGTTCTACCAAAAAACAAGTAAAGAATAAAACCAATCAATGGTAAGACAAAAAGTACAAATAACCACGCCCATGTCGAACTGGCTGTACGTCTATTTCTTTCTAAAAAAATAATAATAAACGCAAGTACCAAATTAATGATAAAGGCAATTGCTAAAATAATGGTAAAAAGTGTTCCTAAATCATTTGAAAATGAAAATTGCATAGTTTATTTCTCCTATAAAGAAAGGCACAAAAAACTTTTGTACCTTTCGTTCCAGATTATTTATTTACAGATAGAGTTAATATTGCATTAAACTCTTCTTCATTATTTGGAAATGTTCTTTCTTCAATTTCTTTTATTGTAATATTTACTAATTTCAAATTTGCAGCTTCTTCAGAACCTAAAAATTCGTTAATATTTGATTCTAATAATTCTAAAGTCTCAGCTGTAAAAGTTTTAAGTTTAATTTGTTCCATTTAAATCCCCTCTTTTCTCTATTTCCTAAATCATAGAACTTTTAACAGTAAAATTCAATCATTAATACATGTGTTCCAGCATGAAAAGTCGCTATGATTAAAAATTAATTAATTTTCTTAATGTATTGTTTGATGTATAATATATTTATTCAACTTCGCGATAATGCGATACAAACTTTAACAATTCACAATACATTTTAAATATCGAACTAGTTTTGAAATTAGTTTATCATATTAAAATGCTGATATTAGTTTTAGGGGGAAATGTAGTGATCTCATTTGAAAATGATTATTTAGAAGGTGCTCATGAAAAAGTATTAAAACGATTAGTAGATACAAATCTTGTACAAGCTTCGGGATATGGCTTTGATCAATTCACAGCTCAGGCAATTGAAAAGATTAAAGATACAATTGATTGTCCAAATGCTACTATCCGTTTTTTAGTAGGTGGAACGCAAACCAATCAGGTTGTTATTAATTCAATGTTAGAAAGTTACGAAGGGGTTATTTCAGCAGACACTGGTCATGTTGCTGTGCATGAGGGCGGTGCAATTGAATATAGTGGACATAAAGTAATTACTATACCCTCTAAGGAAGGAAAAGTTAGTGCTTCAGATGTTGAAACTTACATGGAGACATTTAAAAGTGATTTTAAAAAGGACCATATGGTATTCCCAGGAATGGTATATATTTCTCATCCTACAGAATATGGCACATTATACTCTAAATCAGAATTGAAAGAGTTATGTAAAGTATGTAAGCAATATCAGCTTCCATTATTTATGGATGGTGCACGATTAGGGTATGGATTGATGAGTGACCAATCAGATATGACTATTAAAGACATCGCTAAATATTGTGATGTATTTTATATAGGTGGTACGAAGATAGGTGCATTATGCGGGGAAGCCATTGTTTTTACGAAAAATAATGAACCGAAACAATTTACCACTCGAATCAAGCATCACGGTGCCCTTCTAGCAAAAGGACGGTTAACAGGCATACAATTTTTAGAATTATTTACGGACAATTTATATTTTAATATAAGCAGACATGCTATCGAAATGGCAAATAAGATGAAAGACGGGTTTATAAATAAAGGCTATCGTCTTTACTTTGATTCTCCAACCAATCAACAATTTTTTATTTTAAGTAACGAAAAAATAGCAGAGTTAGAACAAAAAGTTAAATTTGCTATTTGGGAAAAATACGATGATCAACATCGTGTTGTTAGATTCGCAACCAGCTGGGCGACAACCGAAGAAAATTTAAATAAACTATTAGAATTAATCTAATAATGCTGTTATATGTCATCTGGCAAATCATTTATTAATTAATCAAGATCAGTTGAGTAGTTGTGTTTATTTATATATGAAACTGCTCATTTGTAGCCGTTGATGATATAAAATTACATTATTCCAAAACAAGGTACTACAGATTATTGAGTATCTTGTTTTATTTTATATATTTAAAAATGTTAATTTGTGCTGTATTTACTTTAATTTGACGAGATTTGAGAAGTATTATGATGGTTATAGTTATTTTTTGAAAGTGATGTATTAACAATCGAATTACTAAGTATATATTTGTAAGAATATCTATGTTTAGTTTAAATGAAATGCACTATTTAAGTTTTTAATATGGAGATGTTTGTGACTTTTCGATGATTAAGATTTTTATAGGTGTGCATCATTTCAAATAAACTTTGTGTTTAAAATTTAGCTTAGGAAATCGATAGGTTTAGATGAGGATATTGTTGAAGGTGTCTGTATTGTATCCTTAGTTGTTATAAAAGCCCAAAAATAGCACCGCTTTCTCTTTATCTGTGTAGAAAGGATGCTATTCTGTAATTATTTGTATGTCTTTAATATCTGATTCATCAATAGAATAAAAACCTAAATCTGTTTCTAAATCCATGCAATAGTTACCAGAATCACTTTCTAACGGATTTTCAAAATCTATAACAAAACCTTTTAATTTTTCATCATTTTTTAGTGTAACTATAACATTTTTACGATATACATCTTTGATTAACATTTTACTTCTCCTTACTTACAAATGGTACTATATGAGAACCAGTTTTGGAATAATGTATTTTACCATATGCAGCATTAATATATTTTCCACATGCATAAGCTTTTCCTATAGTTTTTTCGAAATTAATTATTTCCTTACGATTAAATCCAAATTTATCCACTAATATTTTGCCAGTCATTGAACATTTCTTTAATAAATCATTTAATTCTTCTATAGAGAGTATTGTATAGCTAGGAAACCTCTCATCATTCTGCAATGCATAAATTTTATTTTTTAAATATAATTTATGACCTAAAAAATATCTATTCTGTTTTTCAGGATTTATTTCTATTTTTATTTTACCACTTTCAATCATTTCTTTAACTTTAAATATTTTTCCGTTGAGTGAATAACATTTTAATAAATAGTTAAAATTGGGTGTAAAATAGCACCTCAATCGTTTATTACAAAAGTATACTTATTTTAAAACTTCAATATATTTGATTTGGCTTTCATCAAAATCATATAAATCTATTCCGTCATCTAAATGTATAGAATCTTCTCCACTTTCGTTATCTATTTCATCGTCATAATTTGTAACTTCTCCAATAAATTTTTGCCCATTAGTTAACTCGATCAATACTTTTTTACCAATGTAAGTCCATAATTTCAATCTTTAACATCCTTTCCATTTGGGATTATGCGGCTCCCAGATTTTGAATAATGCACTGTGTCCCATTGAGTAATTATTAACATTCCATCAATATAGTCTTTCCCTATAATTTTTCCAACTTATTTATATTCGCTATTCTCCACCAAATTCTTTTAAATATGTTAACTTTTGTGATTCTGCTATTATAGTAAATAGTTAAAAAAGTGTATAAAAAAAACCAGCTTCTCTTTATCTGTGTAGAAAGGATGCTATTTTGTAATTATTTTAATAATCTAATACTTTTTATCTCAGTTTCATCAAACGAATAAACAGCAAAATCAGTCTGTATATCTACAACAAGATTTCCTGTTTCGCTCTCGAATTCATTTTCATAGTCAGTTACAAACCCTTCGTATTCTTCATTATTCAAAAGCGTAATAATAACATCTTTACGATATGCATCTTCAATTCTCAATACTTTTCACCTACTTATCAATATAAGGTACTATATGAGCACCTGTCTTCGAATAATGCACTTTTCCCTTTATGGTTTCAATATACACATTTTCGATATGTATTTTTCCAATAATTTGATTAAAATTAATAATCTCTTTCAAATCAAATCGCTCATCACTTAATATTAGATTGCCTGTTGACATTTTTCTCTTAACAATTCACACAATAAATCTATAGAAAGTATTGTATAGCTAGGCAATTTCTTTTTATTTAAAATGGCTCTTTTTTTATTTTCATTATATAGGTGATGACCTAATATATATCTATTTTATTTTCCGCAATTTATTTCTATTTTTATTTTACCATTTTTAATCATTTCTTTCATCTGGTTTTTAGCTTTTTCCTGTAATTATGCTTCTTTTACTTCTACTTGATATTTACCTTCACGCTCTTTAAAGAACTTGTCCCGCCAATTGCCAACATGTGGCATTGTGGTACTTCTACACCAAGGATGCATAGGTGGAGCATTCACACCTGGTATCATATCTTTAACTTTAAATATTTTTCCGTTAAGTGAATGACATAATTTAGATGTTTTACTATCTATTTTGGCAACATATTTATATTCGCCATCTTCACCAAGTTCTTTTAAATATGTTAACTTTTGTGATTCTGCATTTTCAGTAAATAGTTAAAAAAGCGTATAAAAATAGCACCACTTTCTCTTTATCTGTGTAGAAAGGATGCTATTGATATTTAGACTTTGATTGATTAATTTCTTTTTCTAATTCTTCTTTCTTCGATAATTCATCCATATGCTTAAAAAAATCTTCTATAGAAATGTAACCATCTAATTGTTGAATTGACATAATGTATTACTCCTATTTGTCCTTTCGTTTTATATATGTTTTATTATAAAGTTGCTTTAGAATATTATCAACTATCGCTTCATTATTTCTCATAGTTATAGATTGTTTTATATCTTTCATAATTTTATAAACTTGAGACTGATTATATAATGAAGTTTTACTTATATGTTTTACTACACTATAGTTAGTAACAATAGTCGTTGTTTGGATAGATTTATTTCCAATAAACATCTTTAAACCATTCAATGAAAATCCTGATTGTCCAGGATGGTTATGTAACATAACAATTGAATTCGGTTTACTGTTAAATAATAATTCGGTTGCTTTTTCCCCTGGTACAAAGGATACACTATCTTGATCACCATATACTTTTGTAACTTTAGCACCTTTTAATAAATAAGCTACTTCATTTTAGCTAACTTCTCAGCTTCTTGAACCGCATCTTTAATACGTTCATCTGATTTTTTGCGTTCTCTAGCTATACGCTCTTTAATCAATTGTGATACTTCTTCTTGAGAAAATGTTTTCTCATTCTGTTGTGATTGTTCATCACTGTTGTCTAGTTGCTCTTCGTTCTGAGTTACGTCAGTAATATTACTTTCATTTTTCTCCATGAGACATACCTCCGTTTATAGTCTGTCGACTGATATTCCATACTTGCTTTTAAAATGTCATCAGCACGTTTTGGACAATAAAAAATAACCTTCACATTGGAAGGTTAAAAAAGTGTATAAAAATAGCACCACTTTCTCTTTATCTGTGTAGAAAGGATGCTATTTTTCTAATTTTTGTTCTTTATTCTTATTTTCTAATTCTATTGCTTTCTTGTATTCTTTATCCAATAATTCTTGTGACTGTTTATTAGTTATTTCACCATCTAACTGTGCAAAATACATTTTAATCACCTAACTTTATATATTATGTTACCACTATTATATAATCTCTTTAGAATCATATCAATATCCTTATGATTGAATTTTTTTATATTCTTATTTTTATTATATTTTTTAATACAATCAATACAAGTTGATTTGCAATATTCTTTTGTCTTAGTTAAGTACTTTGTTTGACCTTTATTTGTAACAATTGTCAGTGTTTTAATAGAATTATTAAATATAAATAAATACAAGTCTGTAAGAGAAAAACTAGACTGCCCAGGATGGTTATGTAACATAACAATTGAATTCGGTTTACTGTTAAATAATAATTCGGTTGCTTTTTCCCCTGGTACAAAGGATACACTATCTTGATCACCATATACTTTTGTAACTTTACCATCTTTTAATAAATAAGCTACTTCATTGCTATCATTATTTTCTTTGGCATCTTTAAGCAAGGCTTTATGTTGTTCTTGTATAAATTGATTTTCTTCTTTGGTATGTGTTGGAATATCAACATATCTGACTTTATCAATTGCTTGATCAGTAATATATATTTTCTTTCCTAATACTTTAGCTTGTTGTAATTCATCTTTAGTTGTGTCATCTTCTACTTGATATTTACCTTCACGCTCTTTAAAGAACTTGTCTCGCCAATTGCCGACATATGGCACTGTGGTACTTCTGCACCAAGGATGCATAGGTGGCGCATTCACACCTGGTATCATATCTTTAACTTTAAATACTTTGCCGTTGAGCGAATGACATAGTTTAGACGTTTTACTATCTATTTTGGCAACATATTTATATTCGCCATCTTCACCAAGTTCTTTTAAATATGTTAACTTTTGTGATTCTGCTATTTCAGTAAATAGTTAAAAAAGCATATAAAAATAGCACCACTTTCTCTTTATCTGTCTAGAAAGGATGCATTAATACCATGCTATTTTATAATTTTCGGGAAATTCTTGCTTCTCGATAAAGTCTCTTACTACAGAAAAAGACTTATTACGATATAACATAAAATATTCTTCATTTTCTATTTCAGATAATGAGAAATCTATAACCTCTGCATCTTTTTTATTAAAAGTTACTGAACCTTTACCGTTACTTATATCATCTTCAGGTATATATTCATATATTATAACCTGTTCATCTTCTTTCAATTTTATTAATGTAAGCATTTAATCCACCTTCTTTTTTATAAAAATTGAATAATCGTATTTTTTTGATACAATTTTATGTGCATAATCATAGTTGAAATTATACTTATTCATCAAATAATGTTCAAGCGCCTCATGACGCAGCAGTATTAAATCTTGTTTTTTATTGTTTTTCCTTCTCTTAAACGTTGCCA
The DNA here is from genome assembly GCF_018622755.1 of Staphylococcus sp. MZ3. Classification (NCBI taxonomy): domain Bacteria; kingdom Bacillati; phylum Bacillota; class Bacilli; order Caryophanales; family Staphylococcaceae; genus Staphylococcus; species Staphylococcus sp. MZ3. The sequence continues at coordinate 1,338,409 of NZ_CP076026.1, read as the reverse complement.
ACTTACTGCGATATTATATTCTGGATAATAACTTAAAATCGAATAATTCACTTTGAACATAACAAATCACTCCTTGTACAGTGGTGAAGCAAGTATTATTATTAAATTGTAGGAGTGAAATTCCCTCCTGACTGATTAACGCTCGAATGTCCATTCAATCTTTATAAAGTAGAGATTTATTAAGATTAACAATTTGGTACATTTGAGCTTTTTTATTTCCTTCACTCTCATCTTCTTAAACTTATATGTTCATTATACAAATATAAAAAGCTATAACAATATAATGGAAATGCCCCTTCGAAGTAGACATTGAAAAAATGAAAACTTTGAAGGGAGCATTTCAAGACGATCCATTCCAATCTATTTTATCATTTAAAACTTAACACTCATTTTCCCTTATTCGATGCTAATTTAGTGCAATAAATTCTAAATGAAACGACATACTCCTTTTTCACAAATTGGAATCTACTATTTTTGTATTTTAATCATTATAATATCCATTTACCATATGATTTTTATTAATAGTTAAATCAAATAAACATAGCTTGATTAATTTATACAGTAGTTATATTACAAAACTTTATTGGCATATTCATATAATTTTTCTGTTGTATTTAGGGTTAGATTATCTACTTCGCGTTTGCCCTGTCTTAATTGTGAAAGTACATATTGAGAAACTCCAGTTTTTTTAGAAATTTCATATCCTGTTAAATTACTTTCAATTAATTCAATTATCTTTTTCTTGTATTCTGACATTTTTTCATCTCCATATCTGTACAATGTTTTCTGCTTTTTTTCGAAATTCTGTGAACTTAACGTATTTTTTATCTATAAATGATTTTATTATTTTTCTATTCATTAATGGCTATCATCACTTCATAATAGTTAAATTTTATATTTTCAATTTTTGTTTCTACATATTAACGACTTTTCATCATCAATTACTTTGTCAAAGATAAACGATTTGTCTTGTATACCTTACGCCTTTTACAAAACTTCAATGTTTAGTATTCATTGAAGTTTACAGCCACTTCTAAAGTTTAACCTTTTATGTATTTTTATTAGATTAGTGTCTTTCAATATTCAAACTACTAACTCCAGTAGTCTATTAAATTTGAGATATTGAGATATCTTTAGAATTTAATTTTTCCGGAGTCATATAGACTTCTCAAATACTATACATTTATTTCATAATTTTGAACCCTAATATTACTAAAATAATTATAAACGTCCCTATTAAAAATTCTATTTTCTCTTTTTTATTTGTTTTTCGCACTTTAATAGTCATCTTCATTTTACTAATGGTGAGAAAGTAATATTTTATTCAAAGAATATGACTTCGTATTAAATCAAATCTCACATTCTTATTAGTTTGCAAATTCAATAGTCCTATCAGAATTGAAATCAAAACATTCAAACTATTTTATCGTTTTAACTTCCTCGACCATTTTCACCTCCTTATAATCTATATAAATTATGTTTACCACACGATTCTTTACACTCGAAAAATTAATTTTGTTAAGAAACATTTAGCCATGTAACTTTGTAATAAAAACATTTTCAAATAAATGTACCAAAAACTTTCATGAAATAAAGTATACTTTTCAAATCTATTAATTTTAGAATCATAAAACCAAATGCTATATTACAATATAATTATCACAAATCATCATATATGCCAATTACACAATTTAATATAAAAAATTGTCAATGAAAAATTATGTGCATAAACATTATTACAAAATATGTATAGTATAGAATACTGCATTAAAGTTAACTTATTTACTGTGTTCAGCCTTTTATATCATCGCTTAAAGATCATTCAAGATTTAATGGCAATGATAATTTCATAATATGCATTTTTGATTATTTAACCATGTACAATTTCTAAAACTAAGAGATTATCTTATTGAGGTGGACAAAACGTGGACAGACAACCATGAAATCATTAGAAATTTAATTTCTTGTCCACCTAACCTAACAAAATATTTTTGTTAACATTCTGTTTTATTTTCTAATGTTCTTTGATATTCATATAACTTGATTATCGTTTTAAATTTAGCTTCTTTTATTTTAGTTTTACCTACCTTTAAATCAGTAACTGTTTGACGTGGTACACCTGAGTTTTTTGAAATACTATATGGTGTATTGTTAGTTAATAACTTTTCTATTTCACTTATAATAGTTTCAATCTCATTCATTATTAATCACACTCTCTTTCTATTTATAATTATAATAATCCTAATGCAGTAACTACGTTTAGCAATACATTGTTTCTTTGTAGTTGCCAAACTAGTTAATTCATAAACTAATACCTAATAGTATTGGCGTTTTTTTTATATATTGATAAAATTTCTTGTCTCCATCTATTCTATATTATATTATTTGATAATTTTTTATTTATATTCACATTAAGTTATCCATATTTAATATACTTTAAAATTAGATGACTTAAAAGGCTCACTCCATGATATTTCAAAAATATGGCCTTATTTTAATCTTCAATCATTATTTCTAATTGTTTTTGGTAATTATAGAGTTTTTCCGCTGTTTCTAAAGTTAAATTATTCACTTTTCTTTTCCCGCTTCTTAATTCACTTATACCACCATAAGAAACATCAGTGTCTTGATTAATTCTATAATTAGATATTGATTTATCATTTAGTAATTTTTCTATTGTATTATAAATTTCTTTAAACTGGTTCATAATTTTTGTCAAAATGAAAGAATAATTTATTTTTTTCTAGTTAAATTAATAATAAATAATATTAAAGTTGCAATGTTAAGATAGAGAGTTAATTTTTTCCTTAATTCTCTTGTCATAAATACCACCTCCCTATTTAATGTGGTAAAGGTCTTTTGCCCTTTACCTTTTTAAAAGAACGATTTGATAAAATTAAGTACTTGAATTATTAAGCTCGTCACAGCTATTCGAAATTTAATTTTGCTATTCGTTCTTTTTCTTTAACCATTCTTATCATTTTTTCTCCTATCCTCTTTATAGTTATTTAACATTCCACAAATTGGTGTAAGTGATATGTTTGAGTTCCCATATCCAATGTCAAGATTTATAATTTGCAATTGTAAATTATAATAACCTATATTTTTCAAAATCACTTTGTTTTATGATTAACATCCATCTAAGAGCACCTAAAGGTTTTTATGTAATGTAATAAACATTTCCATTTATACATATACATCTTGTAAAAAAGAAAGAACTCCATATATACTCAAAAGGTATACTGAAGTTCTATATTTTATATAAAATTATTATACTATTTTAAAAAACATAAGTAAATCACTAAACATGATTTCTTTCACTTTTAGAAAACTTTTAATACTATAAAAACACCCACTCAGTCACTAGTTTGGGCAGTTATTGTATGCCTATTGAACTCAATGCTTATATTACAATACCTTTTTCGCATATTCATATAAGATCTTTGCATTCTTTAAGCTTAAATTTTCTATTCTTCTTTCTCCACGGCGCATAGCATTAATATTACCGTAACTTATCCCAGTATCTTTATTAATTTGATAACTCGATATCTCTTTGTTTTCTATCAATTCTTTGATTGTATTGAATATTTCATCATAGCAATTCATAAATTAGATGAGGCGAAATTTTTAATTTTTTAGAATATCAATAGTAGTATAACTAAAATGAAAATACCGATCGATAAACAAAAAGATATTTTTTGTTTTGTTTCTCTTTTCATATAGTATTACCCCCTTAATAATGAGTAGTAAGGTCCCTCTTTTCGGGGTCTTACCTTAGAACGTTCTGCAAATGAATTCGATGAGAAGTAATATGAATATGGCTATTTTCAAGTAATACTCAACGTTTTCGCGACGTTCTTTTATCGCCTCATCTCATCACCTCCAAATATATTAAAATTCATGTGAACTAAAATATAAAATGGTCTTCCCCAGCTTTAAAAAAATAAATACACAAAACATTTACTTGACCAAAAGTTGCCCAAAACTTGACCAAATCCATTTTTTAACAAAAGTGGTCAAGTGAAATCCCATCTTTCCAAATCAAAAAAGAGCTAAAGCAAAACGCTCTAGCCCTTGATATTACTGATTTCCCATCATTGTTTAGCGTATTAATATTGCTTCATGTACTGATCTCTTTCCCATTCAGATACTTGAGTTCTGTAGTAATCCCATTCAATTGATTTTGAATTAATAAATTGATTATAGATATGATTTCCTAAAGCTTTTTTAATAACTTCATTTTCACGCATTGCTTTTAATGCAGTATAAAGTGTTGAAGGTAAGTCTTGAATGCCTACTGCTTCACGTTCTTCACGGTTCATTTCGTAAATATTTTGGTTAACTGGTTCTGGAACTTTTAATTTATTTTTAATACCATCTAGTCCAGCTTCTAAGATTGCAGCTAACGCCATGTATGGGTTTGCAGCTGGATCTACTGAACGTACTTCGATACGAGTAGATAATCCTCTTGAAGATGGTACACGGATTAATGGTGAACGGTTTTTACCACTCCATGCAATATAACATGGTGCTTCATAACCAGGTACTAAACGTTTATATGAGTTTACTAACGGGTTACATACAGCAGTAAATCCGCGTGCATTTTTAAGCACACCTGCTGTAAATTGATATGCAGTTTCCGTTAAGCCCATTTCAGTATTTGGATCAAAGAATGCATTTTCTTTACCTTTGAATAATGAAACGTTAAAGTGCATACCGCTACCATTCACACCGAATAATGGTTTAGGCATAAATGTTGCGTGTAAATTATGTTTACGTGCGATTGTTTTAACAACCAATTTAAATGTTTGGATATTATCACATGCTGTAACAGCATCTGCATATTTAAAGTCAATTTCATGTTGACCAGGGGCAACTTCATGGTGACTAGCTTCAATATCGAAGCCCATATCCTCTAATTCTAAAACAATATCACGACGACAGTTTTCACCTAAATCTGTAGGTGCTAAATCGAAATATCCACCATCATCATTAAGTTCTAAAGTTGGTTCCCCTTTTTCATCCAACTTAAACAAGAAGAATTCTGGTTCAGGCCCTAGGTTAAAGTCTGTGAAGCCTAAATCTTCCATTTCTTTTAATACACGTTTTAAGTTTGCACGAGGATCCCCTTCAAATGGTGTTCCATCTGTTTTATATACATCACAAATTAAACGTGCAACTTTACCTTGTCCAGCAGTCCATGGGAAGATTACCCAAGTATCTAAATCTGGATGTAAGTACATATCTGATTCTTCGATACGTACGAAACCTTCGATAGAAGAACCGTCAAACATCATTTCGTTATCAAGTACTTTTTCTAATTGGCTTACAGGCACTTCAACATTTTTAATTGTTCCTAAAATATCAGTGAATTGTAATCTTAAATATCTTACATTTTCCTCTTCTGCAAATTTACGAATGTCGTCTTTAGTGAAAGTACGTTTTGGCATTTTAAAATCCTCCAAATTTTATTTAATAAATCGGGATAAATCACCACGATTTATTGGCAAAGTTTCTCCAATAGGCTTTTGCGTGGCATCTACAATCATCTTTTTTCTTATCTCTTGTTCATCTGTTGTTAAATGCTCTTGTGAGTCATAAATGATTTGTTTAATCCCTTTGATATTAAATCCTTTTTCTAATAATGATTTAATTTCTAGTAATCTTTCCAAATCATTGAGTGAGAACAGACGTTTTTGACCTTCTGTTCTTTCAGGTTTGATGAGTTCATGTGTTTCATAGTAACGTATTTGCCTTGGCGTTAAATCCGTTAACTTACTTACTACACTCATAGAGAAGACAGCCATATTTCGTCTGATTGCATCATTCGATATCATTGTTCCTCTCCTCTACTTTTGAACTTGTTAATAACTTATCATAATTTTTTTAGGATTTCAAAAATATGTCAGGTTTTCTAACATAAAGCTTAAAACATTGATATAACTGCGATTTCGACTTCTAAAACGACATAAAACAATCTACAGCTAAAATATTTTTTCAATTTTTAAAAATAATCTGATAAATCTCCGCAAAAAATTTCACCCAAAACACATTATCATTTAGGGTGAAATTTAATCTATTATATAAGTCCTTGTTCTTTCAACTGATTAACAGCTCTTGTCACAGCAATTTTAACGTGTTCATATGTTAATCCTCCTTGAACATATGCTTCATAAGGAGGACGAATAGGTCCATCTGCAGATAATTCAATCGATGAACCTTGAATAAACGTACCAGCTGCCATAATAACATCATCTTCGTAACCAGGCATATAACTAGGTTCTGGACTAAAATGTGCATTAATTGGGGATGCGTGTTGAATACTTTGACAAAATGAAATCATTTGTTCTTTCGTTTCAAATTTAACTGTTTGAATTAAATCAGTTCGTTTTTCGTAGTACTTCGGCGTTGTGTTCATATTCATTTTTTCTAAAAATAAACTAGTAAACAATGCACCTTTAAGACTCTGACTGACAACGTGTGGTGCTAAAAAGAAACCTTGATACATTTCAAGCAATGCATTTAATGATGCACCCGCTTCTTTACCAATACCAGGTGCTGTCAATCTATAACCACATCGTTCAATTAAATCTTTTCTACCAGCAATGTATCCACCAATCTTAGCTAAACCACCGCCAGGGTTTTTAATTAATGATCCTGCTATTAAATCGGCACCACATTCTATAGGTTCACGTCTTTCAACAAATTCCCCATAACAGTTATCCACAAATATTAAAATATTAGGATGCACGTTTTTCAACCTAGTAATTACCTTTTCAATTTCATCTAGCGGAATTGAAGGTCTTTGATCATAGCCTTTCGAACGTTGAATCGCTATTACTTTGGTGCGCTCAGAAACCCCATCTAACACACTTTCAATATCGATCTTACCTTCTTTAAGTGCAATATCTTTATACGATACGCCGTGCTCCATTAAACTTTCAATACCATTTCCGTTTACGCCAATGACTTCAAGTAAAGTGTCATATGGACTACCCGTTATATAAATTAATTCATCACCATGTTTTAATAAACTTTGTAATGCAATAGTAATCGCATGCGTACCTGAAATAATTTGCGGACGAACAATTGCATCTTCTGCTTTAAATGCCTGCGCATATATTTCTTCTAAATGATCACGTCCAAAGTCATCATACCCGTATCCTGTTGATCCTTGTAGATCACTTTCGGTTGCTTTGACATGATGAAATGCATTTAATACTTTTTCTTGATTAATATATGCTGTTTCTTCAATTTCTTTAAAATATGGTGCTAACGTTGATTCGACGTCAGCTACTATCTTACTTATATCTTTCATTTGAATTTCGTCCTTTTATTATTTTTTAAATCCTTTTATACGATAAACATTTTCAATTTCATCATATTTAAGTTCAGTCACTAATGTATGTTGTTTTAGAAAATATAATCGATCTGCATTATTCGTCGCAATTGTCTCATCATAATAAGTTAATTGCCTTTTGATTTCATCAATAAATAACGTCTTAACAAGTAATTTATCACCATCATTTTTAGAAGAAACAAAAACATTAGGCAAATCACTTGCTGGACGATTTGATGCATGATCACATAAGTCCTTTTTATTAAAAATAACTATTTGAGAAATATGACTCATATCTAATTGTTTGATTAAATCATTAACTGTGTCATACTGCGTACGGTATTCAGGATGGCTACTATCTACGACATGTACTAATAAATCTGCACCTTTAGCCTCTTCTAAAGTTGATTTAAAAGCTGCAATTAACGTCGTAGGTAGTTTCTGTATAAAACCAACAGTATCTGAAATAATTAAATTAAATCCATCATTTATTTGAATTTGTCGTGTTTTAGGATCTAACGTTGCAAATAATTGATCTTTTTCATATGTCTCTTCATTTGCTAAAACATTAAACCATGATGATTTACCAGCATTTGTATAACCAACTAAAGCTACTTGAAACACCTGATTTTGATTTCTTTTATTTCGATATCTTTCGCGATGTTCTTCTACCGTCCGCAATTGATGTTTAATTTCATTCATACGAGTTCGAATATGTCTGCGATCCATCTCTAACTTCGTTTCACCAGGGCCTCTAGTTCCAATACCGCCACCTAAACGAGAAAGACTTTTACCATGGCCTTGCAATCTAGGTAATAAATAATCAAGTTGTGCTAGCTCTACTTGCAATTTACCTTCTTTACTTCTTGCTCTTAATGCAAATATTTCAAGAATCAACTGAGTTCTATCAATAATTTTTACACCTAAAGCTTCATTTAGTGATTTGGATTGTGCAGTCGTTAATTCATCATTTGTGATGACTACATCAATATCTTTGAACTCAATAAATGCTTGAATTTCTTCAATTTTACCTTTACCAACATAATATTTGCGATCTACACGATCTCTGTTTTGAGTAATTTGACCCAACACTTCAAGTTGGCAAGTCTCTGATAAAGATGATAATTCCTCCATTGTAGACTCAAAATTAAATTGCTTATCATCTTGAGCATGTACACCGACTAAGACAGCTTTTTCTAGTTTATTTTTAGTATCATGAATTTTTTGCTGAGCCATGTTATACATCTCCTTAATAAAATCCTACTCAAAGTATTCTATCATAGAGTTTTAGTAAAGACTATTACACGATTTTATGGTACATTTTAAGTAAATCGAAAGGATGATTCAATGGAGACAATTTATGATTTTGTAGTAGAAACAAATAAAGGTGTTACTTACAAATTAGATGAATATAAGGGTGACGTTATGCTGATTGTCAATACAGCTAGCGAATGTGGCTTTACTTCACAATTTGAAGGTTTACAATCATTATACGAGAAATACAAAGATCAAGGGTTTGTAATTCTAGGTTTCCCTTGTAATCAATTTGGTGGTCAAGAACCTGGATCAGGCGAAGAAGCAGCTCAAAACTGTAAATTAAACTATGGTGTTACCTTCCCTATGCATCAAAAAATAGACGTAAAAGGGGAACATCAATTACCTTTATTTAGATATTTGACTGCGGCACAACACGGATTCTTTAATGAGAAAATCAAATGGAATTTCACTAAGTTTTTAGTGGATCGCGAAGGTAACGTTGTTAAACGATTTGCACCTCAAAAAAAACCTGTTCAAATCGAAAGAGAAATAGAAAAATTATTATAAAATATACTAGCTCATAGCAAATAAAACGCTTCATATAAAGTCGTATCATATATTGACTCGACCTTTATATGAAGCGTTTTTATTACAAACATTCCTCTATTGTATCTTGTCATTTGAACATCATTTAATTGATGTCACATATGACTTTATTTCTATATCTATTTATCATACTTCAAACGTTATGTACACGAGTCATTAAATCGTGCCCATATGATTACAACTTATTCTTCACTTTCAGTAGATGCTTGACCTTCAGTTTCTACTGTATAAGTGCTGATCGCATGTTTGTAAATCAAGTGTTGTTTGCCTTGAGAATTTAAGCTTACGACATACTTGTCGTATTCTTCAATAACACCTTTCATTTGGAAACCGTTTAGAAAGAATACAGTTACTTCAGTTTGGTTTGCTTTAAAATTCTCTAGTGCTTTGTCTTGGATGTTTTCGTTTGCAATCATCTGTCGGACTCCTTTTACTTAATCTGGGTTGTAATCTCATCTAACATCATTTGAAGTGACATATTATCTTTATCTAACCAATGAACACTCATTTTATTCTTGAACCATGTCATTTGTCGTTTTGCATATTGGCGTGAATGTTGCTTTAAATCATTGACAGCATCTTCATAAATCATTTGTCCGTTAATCACAGGTATTAATTCTTTATATCCAATAGCTTGCATACTTTGGCAAGATTCATAGCCTTGTTCAACAAGTTGTTGCACTTCTCTAAATAATCCGTGATCCAACATAATATCAACACGTTTATTTATTCTTGAATATAATGTTTTACGCGACATTTCAATCCCTAATAATAATGTATCATAATTTTCAGTAAATTGTTGCACTTTCTTGCGATTACTCAAAAGTTTTTTTGTTTTTAAATAATATTCAATAGCGCGCAACACTCTTTGGCGGTTGTTAGGGTGAATATTTTCTGCAGAAACCGCATCAAATTGAGCTAAATAATCGTGTAGTTGCTGATTATCTAAATGTTCTAATGCAGATAACTTTTGTTTAACTATGGATAATTGTGCAGGTGTAACTGTTTCATCTTCTAATTCATAATTATATATTAATGATTGAATATATAAGCCTGTTCCACCTGCTATGATTGGAACTTTACCTCTATTCGTTATATCAGTAATTAAATCTTCTGCTAATCGCTTGAATTCATATGCTGAAAATGTATCATCAGGATTCAAGATATCAATTAAATGATGTGGAATACCATCCATTTCTTCAGGTGTTACTTTTGCAGTTCCAATATTCATATGTTTGTAGACTTGCATAGAGTCACCGCTTATGATTTCACCATTGATACGCTTCGCGAGTTCGATGCTAAGCTCTGTTTTACCTGAAGCAGTTGGCCCCACAATTACTACAATAAAAGGCTTATTTTTATTCATATTTAATTCCACTTTCTTTATTTTTTATAAAATTGATTCAACCATTTAAACAAGTCTTCCCAAATTTTGTCATGATCTTTTTCAAATAACACTTCATGACGTTTATGATGATAAAGATTCACTTTAACATTTTTAATGCCAGCTTTTCTATATATATTCGCCAATTTTAAAATCCCTTTACCATAATCACCTAAAGGATCGTCATATCCTGAAACTAATAATATAGGCATGGCATGATTTAACATTTTCATATTTTTTAATTGTGATGTATGTAGCATATAATAGGCTGTTTGATATAATAATTGATTTGACACATTAAATCCACTATATGGATCTTTAATAAAGTTATCTACTTCAATTGGATTACTAGAAATCCAATCACTTTGTGTACGTAATGGACGTATTTTTTTATTAAAACTATTTGATACTAACTGGTTAACCCATTCAACTCGTTTCTCAGCACCATAAATTTTTGTAATCAGTTGTAACACTTTAACGGTTGGTAATCCTTTCCATAATGGATACATACCAGTACCACTTAAAATTAGACCATCAACATATTGCGGATATGTTTCTACAAACAATCTAGCTATAACGGATCCCATTGAATGTCCGATTATAATGTATGGTTTATCAACATTGCCTCTCACTGTTTGCGCTACTTCAAAGGCATCACCGATAACTCGTTTCATATCATCGTAATGCCCTCTTGTTGATTCATCAATATTAATACCATGTCCTCGATGATTATGACGTATCACATCGAAGCCATGCTTTGAAAGTGCATGTGCTAATTTATCGTAACGTTCCATATGTTCAGCCATACCATGAAATATATGAATAATTCCTTTTGAATCTACATCTGTAAAATTCACTTTAACTTCAATATTCGTATTATCTTGTACAGTTAATTTAAATTGTTTTTCAGTCATCATCTCACACCTTTAATAACAACGTTTTTATATTCGCTTTTATTATTATCATACATTTAGTGATGCATAGTTTCAATTGACTAATGTATCTCGTATAAAAAAACTGATGCCCTTAAAACAGGACACCAGTTTATGATTGTACAAATTAATTATTCTTTAACTGCTGGTTGATTATTTCCATGTTGCGCTTCTTTAATTGCTTGCTCAACTTCTTCAGTATATGCTTCAATTTGAGCTGGAGAGTAATCAAGCATATCTGCCATAATATCGATGACAGCATCTTTATAATCTAATACATCTTTAATATTGAAATACATTTTACCAGAACGACGAACTAAGAAATCGTTAGGTTTGTATACCATTTCTTGTTGAATACTATAAACAAGTTCTACATAAATTTCTAATGGTAACTTGCTATCATGGTATTGAGATGTTTGCGCAATGTTGAACAATTCATCAACATTTGAACCATATTTAGATGCTAAACGTCTTGCAACATCTTCATCAATGCCGAATCCTTTAGCTACATCTACTTTTTGCTCTACAAACGCATCAAAGTTCTTGCTACCACCTACATCGCCACCTGAAATTGCCAGACCTTTTGTATTACATGGACTAAATGTTAAACCGTAGTCTTTTTTCAAGCGTTTAGATACTAAATCAACAATGTCTTGAGCCATGTGACGATAGCCTGTTAATTTACCACCTGCAATAGTTAATAAACCTGATTTACCTTCCCAAATTTCATCCTTACGAGAGATTTCAGAAGGGTCTTTGCCTTCTTCGTAAATTAATGGTCTAATTCCTGCCCATGTTGATTCAATATCTTCATCTGTAACATTAACACTAGGGAACATGTAATTAATCGCATCGATTAAATAGTCTCTGTCTTCTTGTGTAGTTAATGGTGAAGATTTGATATTGTCATAGAATGTATCTGTAGTACCTACATACGCTTTTCCTTCACGTGGAATTGCAAAAATCATTCTTCCATCTTTTTCAGTATCAAAGTATACCGCTTGACCTAATGGGAATTTTGATTGATCAATAACAACATGTACACCTTTAGTTAAACGTAATTTTTTATTATTGCGTGCATAATCACCACTTCTAACATCATCAACCCATGGACCTGCTGCATTAACCACTTTTTTAGCCTTAATTGTATAATTTTCATTAGTTAATTTATCTATAACTTTAACACCATTTACTTGTTGATTTTTATCATAAGTGAAGTGTTCAGATTTAGTATAGTTGATAATTTCTGCGCCTTTTTCAGCAGCACGCTTCATAACTTCAATAGTTAAACGCGCATCGTCAGTACGATATTCAACATAGTAACCGCCGCCTTTTAGACCTTCTTTTTTAACTAATGGTTCTTTAGCTAAAGTTTCTTTTTTAGATAACATTTTTTTACGTTCAGACTTCTTAACACCTGCTAAACGATCATACATTCCTAAACCAATTGATGTTGAGAATTTACCAAATGTTCCACCTTTATGCATTGGTAAAAGCATCCACTCTGGAGTCGTAACATGAGGTCCATTTTCATAAACAATCGCACGTTCTTTACCAGTTTCGGCAACTACTCCAATTTGGAATTGTTTTAAGTAACGTAAACCACCATGGACTAATTTTGTAGATCTTGAGCTTGTTCCTTGTGCAAAGTCTTGCATTTCAACTAATGCAACTTTCATTCCTCTTTCACTCGCGTCTAGTGCAATACCTGCACCTGTAATACCGCCACCAATAATTACTAAATCATATTCATCATTTCTTAAATTCTTTTTAATATGTTCTCTCTTAAAAGTAGACAATGCCATTCCAAAACGCCTCCTAAAAAATGTAAAAACGAGAGACTTGTCCCACATAAACAATCCTTCAATTGTACATGTTCGAACAAATCTCTCGCTTCTCGATTCAAATATTAACTTAAATTGATTGTATCACAATGTTTATACAAAAGTCTAATCTACAAGTTTATTCTGTTTTAAAAACTTGTGTTGCTTCAACAGCTTTTTTCCAACCTCTATATAATTTTTCTCTTTCGCCTTCATCCATTTTCGGATCGAATTTTTCTTCTAATTTCCAGTTTTTAGCGATATCATCTTTACTCTCCCAGAATCCAACTGCTAAACCTGCTAAAAATGCAGCACCTAAAGCTGTAGTTTCTTGAATTTCAGGTCTTTCAACAGAAGTATTAACAATGTCTGCTTGGAACTGCATAATAAAGTTATTTTTAACTGCACCACCATCGACACGTAAACTTTGGACATCAATACCAGAGTCTTTTGACATTGCTTCCATAACGTCACGAGTTTGGTAACATAATGATTCTAAAGTTGCACGGATAAAGTGCTCTTTTTCAGTTCCACGTGTTAAACCGAAAATCGCACCACGTGCTTCAGAATCCCAATATGGTGTTCCTAAACCTACAAAAGCTGGAACAACATAAACACCCTCAGTAGAGTCAACTCGTGTCGCATAACTTTCTGATTGTGGTGCTGAATTAATCATTCTTAATCCATCACGTAACCATTGGATTGCTGAACCCGAAACAAAGATGGAACCTTCAAGCGCATAATTTACTTTTCCATCAATACCATAAGCAATTGTTGTTAATAAACCACTTTCAGATTTAACCGCTTTGTCACCTGTATTCATTAACATGAAGCCACCAGTTCCATATGTGTTTTTCACGTCACCACGTTCGAAGCAAGCTTGTCCAAATAATGCTGCTTGTTGATCACCAGCTACACCAGCGATTGGTACTTCTTGACCATAGAAGTGGTAATCAATTGTCTTACCATATACTTCACTTGAAGGTTTAACTTCTGGCAACATATTTTTAGGTACTGTAAGTAGTTCTAATAACTCATCGTCCCATTCTAAATCATGGATATTAAACATTAATGTACGACTCGCATTTGAATAATCAGTAATATGCGCAGCTTTTCCTGATAATTTCCATACTAACCAAGTATCAATCGTTCCAAATAATAGATCGCCATTTTCTGCTTTTTCTCGTGCACCTTCAACATTGTCTAGAATCCATTTAACTTTTGTACCTGCAAAATACGGATCTAAAAGTAATCCTGTCTTATCTCTAAATGTTTGTTCATATCCTTGTTGTTTTAATTCTGAACAAATTGATTGTGTTTGACGTGATTGCCAAACAATTGCGTGATAAATTGGGCGGCCAGTATGTTTGTCCCAAACAACCGTTGTTTCACGTTGGTTTGTAATACCGATACCTGCAATTTGATCAGCTCTAACATCATTTTCATTAATTACTTCCGTCATTACAGCTAACACAGATGTCCAAATTTCATTTGCATCATGTTCAACCCAGCCTGATTGTGGAAAATATTGCTTAAACTCACGTTGTGCTACCCCTGCAATTTCCCCTTTTTGATTGAATAAAATCGCTCTTGAGCTTGTTGTTCCTTGGTCTATAGATAAAATATATTTTTCCATTAGTAGTATCTCCTTTATTAAAAAATAATCGCTAACCCATTGTACAAAATCTGTTAAATTTTGGCGAAAAAATAGCATAATCCATGAATCAAACATGTTAAATTATGCTATTTACGTTTCTTTTTATTTTAGTAAATTGATTCGATATCACCTTTTTTTGATGATTTATTTAAAATGTAACCTAAAATCAAAGTAATAATAACTACAACAATTGCAATTGCACAACCAATATTAAATGTATGTTTATAAAATACAGCGTATACCACTGCACCTAATAAACCACCGGCAATTGGTCCTAAGATAGGAACGATTGCATATGACCAATTTGAACCACCTTTACCAGCTATTGGTAAAATCGCATGTGCAATTCTCGGACCTAAATCACGTGCTGGGTTGATTGCATAACCAGTAGCACCGCCTAAACTTAATCCGATTGCAACAATTAATGCTCCGACAATTAAAGGATTTAAACCATCGGCAATTTTGTTTACACCGATAAATAAAATACCTAAAGTTAATGCCATTGTTCCGATAATCTCACTTAAAAAGTTGGCAAAGTAATTCTTAATAGCCGGTGCTGTAGAGAAAACACCTAATTTCGCGCCAGCTTCTTCTGTCGCTTTCCAATGTGGCAAGTACATTAACCATACAATTGTTGCTCCGACAATTGCACCTAACATTTGAGCAACAATATAACCAGGAACTAATGACCAATCAAAACTTCCGTCTAATGCAAGAGCTAAAGACACCGCTGGGTTTAAATGTGCACCTGAGAATTGACCGACAGCAAACACACCCATTGTAACCGCTAATCCCCATCCAGCTGTGATGACAATCCAATCAGCACCATTCGCAGCACTTCTCTTTAAATTGACATTGGCACAAACGCCACCACCAAAAAGGATTAAGATTGCAGTTCCTAGGAATTCTGCTAAATATACATTCATATTAAATGTCCTCCCAAAAAGACAAAGAGATTCCTACACTAGCAGTTTGGCTCGTAGAAATCTCCCGTCTCTATTCTATGTATTAACTTTTATTATATTTGTTATGATACTATCGATATGAAAGCGTTGTCAATGGTTTTTGTAAAAATTTTGTCAAATTTAATTTTTCAAGTCTTTATAAAAGTAGTTTAATTTGAAAACTAGAAATATCAATCCGCACTAATTTATTTATGACGCCATTTTGTTTAATTGACATTCTTCAGCCATATTTTTTATGACTAGTTGCATTTTTTACTAATAAACACCTCTAAAACTTTAATGATTTTAATCGTTTTAGAGGTGCTAATTATGTTATTTAATTATTCTTTGTATGATACCTTAAATACCTTATTACATATCCCATATGAAAACGGCTTTTTTAATATGTTATATGACTAAATCTCGTGAAAAATGAAATTTTTGCAGACTTATGATTTACCAAAGTTTATCATAACTAGTTGTTACATATTTCGCTCCATTTTTAACAGCTTCATTGACTTCATCTATTGTATTAATTAGGCCACCTGCAATGACTTGTGTGTTTGTTTCTTTCTGAATATGATGAATCGCTTTACTCGCAACACCTGGAAGTACTTCAACAAAATCAGGTTCAACTTTTTTTATCAAATCTATACTGCGTTTCAATGCTTGACTATCAATAATAAATACTCTAAAAATCGTTAAAGTATTTAATGATTTAGCTTTTTTTATTACTTTAGATTTAGTCGATACGATACCTTTTGGCTTGTATTGCTGAATAATAAATTCACTTGCAAATTCATCGTGGCTTAAACCTTTTATCAAATCTATATGAATAAAACACTCTATATGATTTTGCTTCAGCAATTCCATAATACTTTTTATATGTCCTATATGCATATCTAGAAGCACACACATTTTATAGTCTGTTTTAATCAGTTTCTCTAAATCTTTAATGTTTCTTATAGCAGGCAATATGTTGTTATTCACTTGATTCATCCTCTCTACATCACACGCTTAAATAATTTTTCTAATTCGTATTTTGAAAAATTAATGATTATTGGACGACCATGTGGACATGTAAATGGATCTTCCGCTTCTCTTAATTGATCAATTAAATCAGACATTTCATGTTTTTGTAAATAATGATTCGCTTTAATAGATTTTTTACATGACATCATGATTGCTACATCTTCACGTAATTTTTTAATATCTACTTTTTTCTCTTCCAAAATTAGCTCAATCATATCTTTAATGATTTCTTCTATTTCATCTTTAGGGAACCAAACTGGATAGCTACTTACAATATAATCATGACCACCAAAATGTTCTAACATGATACCTACTTGTTGAAGCTCATTTTTATATTGATCAATGACTAATTGTTCATCTTTTGAAAAATGAAATGTTAACGGGATTAATAAATCTTGTACTTCATTGGTAACTTCACCTATTTTATCTCGAAAATATTCATATTTTATTCTTTCTTGAGCTGCATGCTGGTCAATCATGTACATGCCAAATTCATTTTGAGCAATAATATACGTTCCATGTACTTGGCCAACAATTTCCATATATGGAATTCTTCGTTTAGGGTCTTTACTTTTTGTTCCTTTAATATCGTTTACATCATAATAATCATCAGACGCTTTATTCTCATAATTTTGCACAGATGTATCGTCATTCGAATCAAATGTTTGATCCATTTCTTGTAGAATTTCTTGTTGCTTTTTGAAGTAGTCTTCATCTTTTTCACGTGTATTATTATAACCGGAAGATTCATCATCAGCTATTAAACTTTCAGACGTTTTCGTTACGAATGGATTATATGAATCTTCTCTTATAACTATTTCATCGTTTTGATTTTCTACCATAAATGGCTTACTGTTACTTTCTTCAGATGAAAACGTCTTCTCTTGATTATTCTCTGTGTTTTGTCTTTGTTCAAATTCGATTTTTTGTTGTTCGAATGAATGTAACACTTTATTTTTTTTCGGCACATAATCCAAGTTATTTTTAGGAATTAATATACGGTCTTTAAATGCTTCTTGTATTTTGCTCACTATCAATTGATATAGTTGCTCTTCTTTTGATAAACGCACTTCTAGTTTTGTTGGATGAACATTTACGTCTACTAAGATTGGATCCATTTCAATATTAATATAACAAATCGGGAACCTACCTATTGTTAAGAGTGTATGATAGCCTTCTAAAATCGCTTTATTTAGCATAAAGTTTTTAATGTATCGTCCATTAATAAAAATAGAAATATAGTGCTTATTACTTCTAGAATGTTCAGGCTTTGCAACAAAACCTTCAATGTGATAATCACTTGTATCTCCAGATATATGTACTAAATCTCGTGCAACTTTCATCCCATAAATCTCTGCCATCACTTCATTAGTTCGTCCTGAACCATTTGTACTTAACATTGTTTTGCCATCTGAAATGAGTGCTATTCGAATGTCCGGATGGCTCATAGCCATTCTATTGACAATATCTGTTATTTTACCTAGTTCAGTGTATAAACTTTTAATATATTTTAAACGTGCTGGTGTATTATAAAATAATGATTCTACAAGTATATCTGTTCCTTTTTTCGCTTTTGCAGGCTTATGATTTAATATTTCACCATTTTCTACATATATTTCATTTCCATTAGCATTATCCGTGCAAGTCTTCAATGTTACTTTAGCAACTGATGAAATACTGGCTAGTGCTTCACCACGGAATCCTAATGTCCTAATATGAAATAAATCTTCATCTTGATCTAATTTACTAGTCGCATGTCTATGAAATACTAATCCTAAGTCTTCCGCTTCAATTCCGCTTCCATTATCGACTACGCGAATAGATTGGACGCCAGATTCCTCTACTTCAATGCTTATTTCTGTAGCGCCTGCATCTATAGCATTTTCCAACAGTTCTTTCACAACAGAACTCGGTCTTTCAACTACTTCACCTGCTGCGATTTTATTTGCTAATGAGGTTTGGAGTTCTTTAATTTTCCCCATTTTGCAACACCTCTATTTTAATTGATTTTGTAATTCACTTAACTTCACCAATGCCTCAATTGGTGTCATATTAGATAAATTCAAATTTTTAATTTGTAGTTCAATCTCGCTTTCTTGATCATTTTCAAACAAATCAAATGATGCTTGTTCAAAGTCTTTTTGAGATAAAGTATCAGTTGTTTCTTCAACACTTAAGTTTAAATTTTCTTGATTAATTTCAGGTTCATTTTCGACCATTTTTAAATTTGATATCGATGATTTTTTACCAGCAGACGCTTCAAACTCGCTTAGGATCACTTGTGCTCTGCTAATAACTTTTTCAGGTAAATCAGCTAATTTCGCAACTTGAATACCATAACTATCGTCAACTGCACCATCTTTGACTTTATGCAAGAATATAAGTTCACCTTTATATTCATTAGCAGCGACGTGAACATTTTTTAGACTTGGTAATGCTTGATCTAATGTTGTCAATTCATGATAATGTGTTGAAAATAACGTTTTAGCATGCGATGTTTCAGCTACATACTCTATCATTGCCTGCGCTAAAGCTAAACCGTCATACGTTGAAGTACCACGTCCAATTTCATCGAAAATAATCAAACTATCCTCTGTTGCATAAGTTAATGCCTTTTGTGCTTCTAGCATTTCTACCATAAACGTACTCTTACCTGAAACCAAATCATCTGCCGCACCTATTCTAGTGAATATTTGATCAAATATAGGTAACACTGCCTCTTTACAAGGGACATAAGCTCCCATTTGGGCCATTATACTAATTATGGCAACTTGTCTCATATATGTCGATTTACCAGACATATTCGGACCTGTAATTAAATATATAAATGTTTCATTATCTAATCGACAATTATTAGGCACATAGTCATTATAATCCATTACTCTTTCCACTACTGGGTGCCTAGATTCCACTAATTCTAATGTTTTATTTTCACTAAATGAAGGCCTAGTGTAATTATATTTTTGAGCAATTTCTGCAAAGCTCTGTAAACAATCTAGCTCTGAAATAATTTTAGCTTGTTGTTGTAAACGTTCAGTATATTTTTTAACTTCTTCACGTAGCTGAACAAATAATTGATATTCTAATTCGATGGCTTTGTCTTCCGCACCTAAAATGATATCTTCTTTTTCTTTAAGTTCATCAGTTATAAAACGTTCAGCATTCGATAACGTTTGCTTCCTCATATAACCAAATTCACTTGGTTCAAAATTTTGCAAGTTGGCACGTGTTATTTCTATAAAATAACCAAACACTTTATTAAAGCTTATTTTCAATGATTTTATTCCTGTACGTTGTCTTTCTTTGGCTTGTAATTCTGCTAACCATGTTTTTCCGTTTTTTGAAGCTTCAAGATATTCATCTAATTGCGTATTAAAACCAACTTTGAATAGTCCGCCATCTTTAACTGAAATTGGTGGTTCTTCTACTAAACTCTGTTCTAATATATCAAGTAAATCATCAAGGGGTTCTAGTTGATTAACTTGTACAAGCGTATTCTGATTCATAGAATTTAGTAATGCTTTAATATTCGGTATTTCAGAAATGGAATGTTTAAGTTGAATTAAATCTCTCGCATTAACATTTCCGTAACTAACACGCCCAACAAGACGTTCAATATCATACACTTGATTAAGATATGTTCTTAAGGTGTCTCTTTCTATGAAATGAGCACTAAATTCATCAACGATATCTAATCGTGCTTCAATTTGTTCTTTACTTATTAGTGGTCTATCTATCCATTGTTTTAAGCGGCGTGCTCCCATTGGTGTTTTCGTTTCGTCCATTAGCCAAAGTAGCGTTCCTTTTTTTGATTTTAATCGAATGCTTTCCGTTAACTCAAGGTTTCTCTTAGCATAAAAATCCATTTTCATATAATCTATAGCTGCATATTGAACAACATCCTCGATATGCGATAAATCACGTTTTTGTGTATGATGAATATAATCTAGCAATAATTGTGTCGCTTGATACATTAATTTATGTTCAGTTTGATTCACACTATAGATTTCTGATGATAACGTTTCCCTGACTGTTATTGTTTCTGTCACCATATTAATTTGTCTTTTTAAATTATCGGAAATATTGTCATTGATAACAACTTCGTTAGGGTTTATCGTCGTAATTTCATTTAATAAAGTCGCTTCATCATTAAAATGTGTAACCTTTAATTCGCCAGTAGAAACATCACAGTAACTAAGCGCAATTTCAGGTTGATTCATAACAAAACTTAAAATATAGTTATTTTGTTTATCATCTACACCACCTTGCTCCATCACAGTTCCTGGAGTCACAATTCTTACTACCTCACGTCTAACCATACCTTTCGTTTGTTTCGGATCTTCCATCTGTTCACAAATAGCTACTTTATATCCATTATTAACAAGTGTATCTATATAACTATCTGCAGAATGATACGGAACACCACACATCGGAATTGGATTTTCTTTTTTAGCATCTCTTTTAGTCAAAGTAATTTCAAGTACACGTGATGCCTCCTTGGCATCTTCATAAAACATTTCATAGAAATCACCTAGTCTAAAAAATAATAAGCA
This sequence comes from Staphylococcus sp. MZ3, assembly GCF_018622755.1. NCBI lineage: Bacteria > Bacillati > Bacillota > Bacilli > Caryophanales > Staphylococcaceae > Staphylococcus > Staphylococcus sp. MZ3. The sequence goes on along the minus strand of NZ_CP076026.1, from coordinate 1,316,882 downwards.
ATCTTGGTATTCTGATTTTATTTTTAAATATTGCTGCATCATTGGTGTAACATTAGACATATTATTTCTTCACAACCCTTGTCTCTTTTTAAAATTTGTCTTTACAATATATTCGTTTGTAAGCTTTTTAATTATTAATTATTTAACTTATACATTTTAACATACTTACTTTTACAAACCTATTCATACCATATAATCACGAAGCATCTTAAATGTATAAGAAAACGCCTCAAACCTAATAAAATGTGTCAATAGCATGTTTAGAATTAAATTAAAATTCTAACATTCAAGACATTTAATTAAGTAAGGGCGTTCAATATTAAAATGAACAATGACTCTGTTTGAAATCATATATCATAAATTTATTTTATAAACCTTTGAAGAATACCACGTTTTTTTAGAGTAATTAATAAGAAATAACTTATAATAGATCCGATAGCACTTGAGACTATGAACGTAATCATTAACGGTTTAATGAAGAAGTCTTGAAGCCCGAGGAAATATGCTAATGGTATACAAATTAAACTTCCGATGACACCAGTTCCAAGTACTTCACCGACCGCGGCCATGAATATATGTTTACGATATATGTAAAACATACTAGCCAATAAAACTCCAATCATACTACCTGGAAATGCAAAAGCTGTACCAGTACCAAAAAGAACTCTTAAAATTGATGATATAAGCGCTTGAGCTAATCCATACCAAGGACCTACTATGACCGCACTTAATACATTTACAAAATGCTGTACTGGTGCTGCCTTAACTGGTCCTAGAGGAATGATGATAATACTGCTTAATACAACATTTATTGCAATTAAAAGTGCAGTTATAGCCAGTTCTCTTGATTTCATATGATTGTTCTCCTTTTTGTTTGTAATTAATCACTATGTTTGGCTTTATTATGGTCATTTAAACGTGTTTCCATTGTTGATACAAACATTTTCAATAATTGATTCGCTTCATATTGTGAAGTTTGAAACTGTTCAACTATGGGCAATGTATTTATTTCTGCTTCTATACTTTGAATGGTATGTTCCGACTGTTCTAGCGCATTTTGTTTCCCGTAATTTTGAAAGTTTACTGCTTGTTTTTGATGCTTTTTTAACATATCCATTTTAGTCTTTATCGTTTGGTTCTGATGAATCTGTGCTTCAATTTGTTGATATGTTTTGATAGTATCCAAATTTTTAATTTTATTTGCAATATTATCCGCTTGTTTCAACACGTCATCTTTATTATACATTTATTGAATCACCATTTCCGGCTCTACTTCCTTTACAAAACTGCCATTTAATGAATACTGTTTAGCTTCATCTATTCGTACTTCCACTAGTTTACCAATCATTTCTTTAGGCGCTTTGAAATTAACTAGCTTATTTTTATCAGTGTAGCCAGCAAGAACCTGATCATCTTTTTTACTACTACCTTCACAAAGTACTGTTACAGTTTGTCCTTCGTACTTACTCATAGCTATTTGTGAATAATGACCAACTTTTTTATTCAAACGTTGCAATCGTTCCTTTTTGACATCTAAAGGTACATTATCTTTCATTTTAGCAGCAGGCGTACCATCACGTTGTGAATACAAGTACGTATATGCATGTTCAAAACCAACTTCATCATACAGAGTTAAAGTTTCTTCAAATTGTTCCTCTGATTCATTTGGATACCCTACAATAATATCTGTAGTTAATGCTACATTAGGAATTCTATCTTTGATTCGTTTTACTAAATCCAAATAACTTTCTCGTGTATATTTTCTACCCATTATTTTTAATACTGCATTATTTCCAGATTGAACTGGCAAGTGGATATGCGGAACGATATTACCACCCTCTGAAATAACATCAATCATGTGATCTGTAAAGTCCCAAGGATGACTTGTTGTGAAACGAACTCTTGGAATCGCTATTTTAGAAATTGCTTGTAAAAGATCTCCTAAGTCATATTCTATATCCTGTAAATCTTTACCATAAGAATTTACATTTTGACCTAAAAGCGTTATTTCTTTGTAACCTTCACGAGCAAGTTCACGTACTTCATCTATAATGTCTTCAGGTCTACGGCTTCGTTCTTTACCTCTTGTAAATGGAACAATACAATATGTACAAAACTTATCACAACCATACATAATATTGACCCATGCTTTAATGTTGCCTTCACGGACTTTTGGAAGATTTTCAATAACGTCTCCTTCTTTAGACCATACTTCAACAACCATTGCTTTAGATAAGTATGCTTCTTCTAAAATTTCTGGTAAATGATGAATATTATGTGTACCAAATATCATATCTACATTTTGATACGATTTTAAAATTTTATTCACTACTGACTCTTCTTGTGACATACAACCACAAACACCGATTAAAATATCAGGTCGTTCTTTTTTCAAATGCTTCAAATTACCTATTTCACTAAACACTTTGTTCTCGGCATTTTCTCTAATCGCACATGTATTAATTAAAATAACATCTGCAGTGTTAATATCAGTCGTTGCTTGATAGCCTAATGCTTCAAGTATACCAGCAATGACCTCAGTGTCATGTGCATTCATTTGACATCCATATGTTTTAATTAAAAATGTACGCTCGTTCCCCATACCGCGATATTTTTCATCAATTTGGAAATCTCTATTATAACGAACTTCTTGTTTACCTCTTTTTTTCGCTTCTTTTAAATTAGGCGGCTGATAAACATGTTCAAAATATTTACTATAATCTTTTTCTGCTTTCTTATCTCTCTCAGCTAAAACATCTACAGAACTTGCTTTTCTTTGTTCTTCGTTCACTTTACAAAATCCTTTCTATTTGCCCGTATCATTTAATAATTATATTAAATTTAACTATAAAGTGCAAAAACAGTTAAAGTTATACGTCATCTCTAACAAGCCAATTCAAATCCAGTTTACTTCACTTTTAATGTTATTCATCATATTTTTCAGTTAAAGTTTCAATAGTGATGCCATCTGGCACATGATAAAACTTAACTTGGCTAATAATACTTGGACATTCAAGTTCCACCATTCGTTCATTTAATGATTGTATTAAAATTAAACATTCATTCATATTTCCTTGTACTGTCGTTTCTAACGGACCTACTCTAAAATGCATACCAGATTCGTCAATTATTTTAATCGCCTCGTCTACATAAGGTATAACATTGTCATTGTTTGGTGTTTTAGGAATTATTTGTATACTCATTAATGTGTCTTTCATTTTTAAAAACTCCTTTATTTTTTGTAATAGTAAAAAACTGAGTAGCATAAATGGATCTGTTATAAATACATTTATACGACTCAGTTTTAATTATTAAATAAATTGTTCAGTTAATGCATTGAAGGTGTCTTCAGTAATTTTGATATCTCTTTTAGCAAGTGGTGTATCATCTAACTCTTTAATTTGAGATTCATATGATGGTGTTTCTTTATCTTGATAAACAATACCAGTTACTAAAGATTCATGTTCAATAACAGTTCTAGTCGCTAATTGTTTATCTGTAGAATCATAATTTTCAATGTCATCAACACTTGTTAAATGTTCTTTAAACCAATCGTATGTGTTAATTTTATTATAAGTCACACATGGTGAAAAGACATTAACGAATGAAAATCCATCATGATTAATTGCATCTTCAATTAGTTTTGTTAATCCTTTAATATCACTTGAAAAACCTTGGGCTACAAATGTGGCACCAGATGATAATGCTAATTCTAAAGGCGCAACATTTTTTTCTATATTACCTTTTGGCGTTGTTTTAGTAACAAATCCTACTGCTGATGACGGCGATGTTTGTCCCTTTGTCAAACCATAAATTTGATTATCCATGACTATATACGTCATGTTCATATTTCTTCTTAAAGCATGGATTGTATGCCCCATACCTATAGCATAACCATCACCATCTCCTCCAGATGCAATAACAGTTAAATCTTTATTCGCCATTTTTACACCTTGAGCTAAAGGTAATGCACGTCCGTGAATAGAATGAACGCCATAAGAATTAATATATCCTGAAAGACGGCCAGAACATCCTATACCGGTGATGATAGCTACTTCTTCAGGTTCTAACCCTATATTTGCGGCTGCTTTTTGAATTGCAGCTTGTACTGAGAAATCGCCACATCCAGGGCACCAGTTAGGCTTAACATTATTTCTAAAATCTTTAAATGTCGCCATCTATACCATCTCCTTTATTTCAGTAGCAATTATTTTGCCTTTTTCTTCGATTTCATGTGGTAGGAAAGGTGTCCCATCATACTTTGTATAATTTTCAATCTTATCATGAATATTGACATTCATTTTTATAATACTAGCCAATTGTCCTTGATAATTGTGCTCCACTACAACGACTTTCTTCGCTTTATTAACTGCATCTTGAATAACGCTTGTTGGGAATGGATGCAATTGTCTAATTTGTATAGTGTTAACTTTTATGCCTTGTTGATTCAAACGGTTACTACCTTCTTGAATTGCACCTTTTGTAGAAATAAAACCGATATAAAGAATATCTGCATCCTCATGTTGTAAGTTAGCTTCTACTGGCGATTCAATTAGTAACTGCTCAATTTTACGCATTCGTTTTTCCATTTGTTGTTGTCTATTTGACGCAGATTCACTAGGTTTACCTTCTTCATTGTGTTCCACACCAGTTATATGATGAATACCTCCTTTAACACCGGGGATAGGTCTAGGAGAAACACCATTGGATGTTAACGCATAACGCTTGAAATAACCTTTATCATCTTCTTCACGTTCAATATCAGATTGAATGATTTCACCACGTTTAATTTCAATGCGATTATAATCTAATTTTTCAACAGTTTGTTTACCTAAAGATAATTGCAAATCACTTAAAACTATAACAGGGCATTGATATTGTTCTGCTAAATTAAAGGCTTCCATAGTTAAATAAAATGCATCTTCTGCATCAGTTGGTGCTACAACTATTTTTGGAATATCACCATGTGTACCATAAATCATTTGCATTAAATCTGACTGTTCTTGTTTCGTAGGTAATCCAGTAGAAGGTCCACCTCGTTGAGTATTAATAATGACTAATGGCGTTTCAGTCATACCAGATAATCCAATTGCTTCCATCATTAAAGATAAACCTGGACCAGCACTAGCCGTAAACGCTCTGACTCCACCATAATTTGCACCAATAGCCATAGTTACAGCAGCAATTTCATCTTCTGTTTGAATAACCGCTCCGTTTACTTTAGATATATTGGCAATCATATATTCCATAACTTCAGACGCAGGTGTAATAGGATATGCCGCCATAAATTGTGAACCTGCAGCAATTGCACCTAATCCAATGGCATCGTTACCAATCATATATAGATGTGGTAGTGCATCTGTTGACTCTAATTCAAAGTCCCCGTCGATTTCAGGTAAGCGGGATTGCATTAATTGATAACCTTCGTTTAATGCTTGGATATTGACTTCAACTACCTTGTCACCTTTTTTAGAAAACATATTAGTAATAAGTTCTTCAAATGTATTTGTATTCAAATTCATCAATGCGCTAGTAGCACCTATTGCAACCATGTTTTTCATTAATGCTGTACCTAATTCTTTAGCGGTTGCTGTAAAAGGTAATTCAATAAGCTGTGCATGACATCCTTCTGGTTTCACAGGTTTAGCCTTGGCATCAGCTAAAATAATACTGTCTTCTCTCATTTCATGATGGTTAACATCAATTGTTTCTTGGTCAAATGCAATCAAAATATCTAAATCATCACTAATTGCATGAACAGGCGTCGTAGAAACTCTAATTTTATTATTCGTATGTCCACCTTTGATACGACTTGAAAAATGTCTATATCCATATAAATAATATCCTTTTCTATTCATAGCCGTAGCGAAGATTTCCCCAGTTGATTCAATACCTTCGCCTTGTTGACCGCCAACTTTCCACGATAATTGTGGTTTCATAGTTATATGCCTCCTATGGATATATTTCATATTAAATGATAACAAAAAGAACCACCGATTTACTATGTAAACAGTGGTACTATATTAAATTCATACTAATGGACGATAGGGTCCAATTCGAATGTTTACTTACGTAATTTTAAAATGTTGAAAATGGATGGTCATCATTTATCAATATACGTTCGATGTGCTTCGTTTTACCTTCTTTGTCTAAATCAATAACAACACCAGATAATACACTTCTACCTTCATTTGGAACAACATGTCTTTGTGGCAAACTAGTGATAAAACGCTCAATTACCTCTGTTTTATTTATTCCTAAAATGCCGTCATAAAAACCTGTCATACCAACATCCGTTATATACCCTGTCCCCTTCGGTAAAATACGTTCATCTGCTGTTTGAATGTGTGTATGCGTTCCAACAACAGCGCTAGCTCTACCATCTAAATGCCATCCCATTGCATACTTTTCAGAAGTTGTTTCTGCATGAAAATCAACAAATATAAACGGAGTTTGTTCTTGTGCTTCCTTGACTAATTGATCTGCCTTTTTAAAAGGATCATCAATATCTGGCATAAACGCTCTTCCTTGCAGATTAATAACTGCAAGTTTAATATCATTAATTTGTATAAATCTCATACCAATTCCCGGCGCTTCATCCGGAAAATTCGCTGGTCTTACTAGTCGTTTTGCTTCATCTATAAAATCATAAATTTCACGTTGACCATATGTGTGATTACCCATAGTCATGAAATCTACACCATTTCTTAGTAATTGTTTATATATTTTTTCAGTCAAACCTTTACCATGTGCTGCATTTTCAGCATTTACAATTGTAACTGTTGGTTTATACTTTTGCTTCAGTTGAGGTATGTACGTTTCAATTGCGTCTCGTCCAATTTTACCTACGATATCCCCTATAAACATTATTCTCATGTTTTGTTCATCCTCTCATAAATACTAGTTTAATTCATACGTTCTAATATTTAAAGTAAATATTAAATTCTTTGAATTATTTTTCTTCAATTATAGAGAGACATTACTTTGTCTGAAAACTTCAATATGTTAGTATTAAGACATCAAAATAAATAGGAGTTGTAAATAAATACATGTCTATTAATATTGATCCAGAAAAATTTGCAGAATTAGTGGTTATGTCTAACCCATCAAAATTCGAAGATGCAGAGGATATAGCTAAAGAAAGTTTAAAGCTTTACATTAATGCATATCGTTTAGCAGAGAGATATTCAACAATTGCAACAAATTGTTATGATACTGCAGAAGTTATAAAAGAATTAAAGAAAACAGATTTACAATTAAAATAACTCAACTTAGAAATAAATCCTAATTAATATTGCAGAAGAGAAGATGTGTTACATCTTCTCTTCTTTTTTATTGGTTAGAAAAGCACTCATCTTTAAAGGTTTACATAATATAAATATAGTAATTATGAAGCCTAAAACATTTTTATTAAAAGCAATAACTTCTTATTTAATATAAGGTCCGTCTTACTTTCAAATAACTACTGTTTACTATAGTTATTACCGATAAAGTGCTGTCTAATTAGATTGAGACTACAACTTAAAAAAGCTCCCTCACTAATTTGTGAGGGAGACAAAAATTATTTCGCATATTCTACTGCTCTAGTCTCTCGAACAACTGTCACCTTGATATGACCAGGATATTGTAATTCATCTTCAATCTGATTTTTAATATCTCTAGCCAATCGATAAGATTTTAAATCATCAATTTCTTCAGGAGATACAATCACTCGGATTTCTCTACCTGCCTGAATCGCAAATGCTTTTTCTACACCATCATAACTTTCTGATAACGTTTCTAAACGTTCTAATCGACGAATATAATTCTCTAATGTTTCTTTTCTTGCACCTGGACGAGCCGCAGACAATGCATCTGCAGCAGCAACAAGGATAGATATAATAGATGTAGGTTCAACATCACCATGATGAGAATGGATTGCATTAATAACCGTTTCATTTTCACCATATTTTTTCGCTAATTCTACACCGATTTCAACATGACTACCTTCTACTTCATGATCAATTGCTTTACCAACATCATGTAAAAGTCCAGCTCGTTTCGCTAATGTCTCATCTTCGCCTAGCTCAGCAGCTAACATACTAGCAAGATGCGCAACTTCAATTGAATGTTTAAGTACATTTTGACCGTAACTCGTACGATAGTTTAAACGCCCTACAATTTTTACTAAGTCAGGATGCATATTATGTGCGTTCACTTCAAATGTAGCTTGTTCACCTGCTTCTCTAATAATATCGTCTACTTCTTTTCTAGCTTTTTCGACCATATCTTCAATTCTACCTGGATGAATACGTCCATCAGATACTAAGTTAACAAGTGCTGTTCTAGCAATTTCTCTTCTTATTGGATCAAAACCAGATAATATAACCGCTTCTGGTGTGTCATCAATAATTAAATCAATGCCAGTTAAAGTTTCAAGTGTGCGGATGTTTCGTCCTTCTCGTCCAATGATTCGACCTTTCATCTCATCATTAGGTAAGTTAACTACTGATACCGTTGATTCACTTGTGTGATCTGCTGCTAATCTTTGTACTGCTGTAGCTAATAATTCTTTTGCTGTTTTATCAACTTTTTCTTTAGCTTCTTTTTCTTTTTCTTTAACAAGTACTGCAATATCTTGTGACAGTTCTTCCTCTACTCTTTGAAGTTGCTCATTAATAGCTTCTTCTTGAGTGAGACCGGAGATGCGTTCTAATTCTTGTTCATGCTTCATTATTAACGTTTGAACACTACTCTCTTTTGCATCTACTTGTTGTTGTTTTTCTTCAATTTTTGATTCTTTTTGCTCTAAAATCTCATCTTTTTTATCTAATAGATCAGATTTGCGCTCTAAGTTTTCTTCTTTTTGAAGAAGTCGGGTTTCTTGTCTTTGAAGTTCGCTACGTCTTTCTCGTAGTTCTGCTTCAGTTTGTTCTCTTAGGATTTGGTTTTCTTCTTTTGCCTCAAGTAATTTCTCTTTTTTGATATTGTCAGCTTCTTTATGTGCTTGATTTACAATATCTTCGGCAGTTTGTCTAGCTTGTGATTGCTTTTGAAGCAACAAATTTCGGGCAACAACATACCCTCCAACAACTCCTAGAATGATCCCCAGCAAAATGAGTAGGAGGCTTAATAAATTCACACAAACACCTCCTTTTCTAGGGTTTGCTCTTTATATGAAATTCAATATGACTTTATGAAATTATATATAAATCATACAAATTAATTGTACGGTTTATAGGAGATAAGTGTCAAGTTATCAATTTGCACTTTTGCACTATATTGAATGCTATTTCTACTATTTTCTAAAGTTTTGAAGCTCGATTATAAAACTATTGATAATGTAATAATAAATAAAATAAAAAACCTTATAGTCTCGATTTGTAGTGTATCCCATAAAGTTAGATATTATTCTAGCTTTATGAGATGAATATCACTTTCAATCAATCCTATAAGGATATTTGCTAAGTTTAACTATAGATATAAATTTGTGTACTATTCTTCGTCAAATAATGACTTTGGTGCATCTTCTGTTTCTTCAACATCACCATCAGATATACCTAATTTTTCTCTCAATTTACGATCAATTTCTTCTTTAATTTGTGGATTTTCTTTCAAGTACATTTTAACATTTTCCTTACCTTGACCCATTCGTTCGCCATTGTAAGAATACCATGCTCCTGATTTATCAACGATGTCGTTTTCAACACCTAAATCAATAAGTTCACCCTCTTTAGAAATACCTTGTCCATACATAATATCAACTTCAGCTACTCTAAATGGTGGTGCCACTTTATTTTTAACGACTTTAATTTTAGTTCTATTACCTACAATTTCTTGTCCTTGTTTAAGCTGTTCTGCACGGCGTACTTCTAGTCTTACTGAACTATAGAATTTTAATGCACGTCCACCTGGTGTAGTCTCTGGATTACCGAACATAACACCAACTTTTTCACGAATTTGGTTGATGAAAATAGCAGTTGTATTTGATTTAGAAATAGCACCTGAAAGTTTACGTAACGCTTGTGACATTAAACGAGCTTGTAAACCAACGTGAGTGTCTCCCATTTCTCCTTCAATTTCAGCTTTAGGTGTTAAAGCAGCAACTGAGTCTACAACTACAATATCAACTGCACCACTTCTAACAAATGCTTCGGCGATTTCAAGACCTTGTTCACCATGATCCGGTTGCGATAAATATAAATTATCGATATCTACGCCTAATGCTTGAGCATATTCTGGATCTAAAGCATGTTCAGCATCGATAAATGCTGCCACCCCGCCATTACTTTGTACTTCAGCAATAGCGTGAAGCGCTACTGTTGTCTTACCAGAACTTTCAGGACCATAAATTTCAATAATTCGTCCTTTAGGATAGCCACCTACACCTAGCGCATTATCTAATGTAACTGAACCAGTTGATGTAGTTGAAACTCGGCGACCTATATTGTCACCCAACTTCATTACGGCACCTTTACCGAAAGATTTCTCCATATTTTTAATTACTGTATCTAAAGCTTTTTGACGATCGTTATCCAAAGCGAGACCTCCTAATTGAAATTGCTATCTTTTAATTATCTTACCAATACTATACAAGGATTCAAAATAAAATACAAGTGTTTTGCGAATATTTGTTCGTATAAAATCTTGAAATCAAAACGCAAAAACGAACAAACGTGCTTATATTTTTATCGATAATACAATTAATTTGTTGTTCTAAGCCAATTTAATAATCTTATGAGCGCATAATTTTGACTTCTGTTCTTTAATAAATTTCTAGATTTAGACATTTTAAATTGCTCAGTTTTAAATTCAAAGTTATTATCATAGCCTATATGGACTACACCATCATACTCTAATAGAATAATTGCTGATGACACATTAAACAATTTATTAACAAATTGCACTGCATCTTTTAATTGCTGCTCAATAGGTTTATTAATATCAACAAGGTTTTCATTGTGATTAATCATACCCTTTAGAACATCGTTTAAATCCACTTCTTTCAATCGATGATATAAAGCACCATTAGTAATACCATCATATATTACAAAAGGTTCATGAATTTTCTTTATTACAGCTTGCTCAATTAATGTGTCATCTGAACCATAATAATATTCTCCAATACGATCAAGAATTTCTTGTTTAACAGGTTGAATCAATGATTGTGCTTGTTCTTTTGAGTCGGCATTTGCAGTCAATCTAATATATACTTCATGACTTCCCGCCAAAGGCGCAATCGTAGGATTAGTCTGTTTATCGATAAGATCTATTAATATTGTTTCTACTTTAGATTCACCTATTCCCGCAAATCTTAATAGTTCAGAATGTATAATTCGATTATGGTTTATAAAATGTGACAACAATTCATTTTTCACCATTGGTTGCATTTCTTTCGGTGGACCTGGTAATAAAATAATTTGTTTGTTTTCAAAATTCACCATCATTCCTGGAGCCATGCCATGATGATTTGTTAATACAGTTGAACCTTCAATTACTAAAGCCTGTTGTTTATTATTAGGTGTCATTTCTTGTCCTTGTTCCTCAAAATAGCTTTCAATATATTTTAAAGAAGGCTCATCAATAACTAAATCTTTACCAACAATCTGGGCCACTGTATGCTTCGTTAAGTCATCTTTCGTAGGACCTAAGCCACCTGTTAAAATAACAGTATCATATTTTTCTAGCGCATGACGTACACTTGATTCTAAACGTTTTTTATTATCTCCAATAACTTTATGTTCTAATACATTTTGTCCAATTTCATTAAATACTTTAGATAGAAATTGTCCGTTGGTATTAGCGATTTGACCTAGCAATAGTTCTGAGCCTACAGCAATAATGGCAATTGACATTTATATCCCCCTTGTATCGTTTAATTCTTTTTTTCATGTATTCCATTTAAAAATTCACATCAATTTTAGATTCAATGTATCAGATGCTACAACACATTTGCCTAAAAAATGAACAAATATCGTTTTACAATATATCATTATAAACAATTGCGTGGCTAATTTCTAAAATTGGGATTAAAAAAACTAGATTCCATATGAAAATGAAATCTAGTATAAACAAATATTTATTTTTGTTTAAAAACATCTCTACCTTTATAAAAGTATTCAATACCAGATAAGATAGTAAAAATAACGCCAATGTATAATAAAATTTGTCCTAATGACAAACCAATCAATGTTGCCAATGGATCACCTAATAACAACCAAGTAATTGCTACCATAGTAACTGCTGTTTTAATTTTACCTAATTGACCAGCTGCACTTACGAATCCTTGTTCAATTTGTAGTAAACGTAAACCAGTTACGGCAAATTCTCTGGCAATAATAATGATTGCTACTACAGAATTTGTTAGTCCTAGTTGCACAAGTACAATTAAAGCACTTGCAACTAATAATTTATCCGCTAATGGATCCAAAAATTTCCCCATATTTGTAACTAAATTCCATTTTCTAGCTAAATAACCATCAACAAAATCGCTAAGGGAAGCCAATATAAAAATAAAACCACTGATTAATAACTCAATCCTTATTTCATATCCTCCTAGAAATGACACATTGCCAAATCCAAAATCAACTAACGCAAACAATATAAAAACTGGTATTAACACTACTCTAAAAACCGTAATCTGGTTCGGAATATTCATTATACATCCTCATTTCTCACTAATTTATTTCTGTTAAAATATTAAAACTAACATGATCCATAACAATAAAGTTATTAAAACTGTAATACCCATGATTACTAATAATTGTATTGGCTCTTTTGATTTACTCTTATAATCTAAGTCTTTATTATTATTGAAAACTGTAATTACTTCGTCCCATTCCGCTTGGTTCGATGGAATTTCATCTTGATGAGCTTGAATTAATTGGTTAGGTTCAATATTTACTACGCTTGCATATTTTCTAATAAATCCTTCGCTGTAATTTTTATTCGGTAGTTGATCGAATTCATTATTTTCAATATGCACTAGCATTTCACGTTTAATTCCAGTACGTTGCTCTAATTCTGTTAAAGTCATTCCTAACCTTTCACGTCTACCTTTTAGCGCTTCACCGACCGTTTTCAATTCATAGCCTCCTTACACTTACTCGAAGAAACCAAAACCACCACCAAACGGATCTCCAAAATCTAAATTATTCTTACTTTGGACTGTCTGTTTCTTCATTTCTTCGTAATGTATTTCTTGATTTTCATTTTCTCTCAATTCGATAATATAGTCAAAATCTTCCATTGTACAAGTACTTGTTTCAACAAATAAATCTGGATGTTCAACGACTTTGATTGATGGTAACGTCATAACTTCGTTAACAAGCTCTTGATGTTTTGGATTAGATTCTCTGGCAGTAACTGCACCATCAATAATGTATACATGATTGGCATCATATTCCCCTTTAATTAGAGAGCTACGTACAGTTTGTTTTATTAAAGTAGAACTAATAAATAACCATCTCTTATGTGCACAAACACTTCCCGCAACAATTGATTCAGTTTTACCAACTCGTGGCATACCTCTAATGCCAATCAACTTATGACCTTCTTCTTTGAACAATTCAGCTAAAAAGTCTACTAACAAGCCTAAATCTTCACGCTCAAATCGAAAGGTTTTCTTATCTTTTGCATCTTGCTCAATATATCTACCATGTCTTACTGCAAGACGGTCTCTTAATTCTGGTTTTTTAAGCTTTGTTATTTCAATTTCATTTATACCACGAGCTATTTGCTCAAAACGTTCAACTTTTTCAAGATTGTCTGTTTTAATTAAAAGGCCTCGTTTACCTTGATCAACACCATTAATTGTAACAATACTTATACCTAACATACCTAATAAACTAGATACATCACCTAAAAGACCCGGTCTATTAATTTCAATTTCGTATTCTAGGTACCATTCTTTTTTCTCTGCAACTGTCATGGTGAACCTCACCCCTTGTTTAATTAACAAATTATGATTCATTGTAATATTCATATTATAACATCAATCATAAAAACATTTGCTCATAAAAATAGTTATATATTTTAAATATACCAAGCACCATTAACTTTCTGTATAGTTCCAGTAACACTTCTAGCATTTGGGTGATATAAATAGGCGCATGTGTGAGCAACCTCACTCGGTAAAACCAATCGCTGTTGTGGTAATTCAGTTATCATTGCTTGAAGTTCATCTTCTTGCCACTCACTTGCCATATTACCGGCTACAAATCCAGGTGCGATAGCATTTACTGTCACTGATGTTAGTGCAAGCTCTTGACTAAGCGCCTTAACGAAACCTAATTGTGCACTTTTCATCGCCGAATAAATAGTTTCCATACTAGCTCCTGTCTCACCCCAAATTGATGAAATTACAATAATTCTTCCATTGGCACTTTGACGTAAAACATCAACGAAATATCTACATAATCGAATTAATTGCAAGACATTTAACTGATAACATGCATCAATATCATGGTCTTTCATATCTTGTAAAACACCATATAAAGACTGACCACTTGCATATATTAAACAGTCTAATGATTTAATGTCACCAAATGTTTTGTCAATATCAATTGTTTGAGATAAATCCGCTTGTATAAAACGAACTTTATCATCACTAAATTTGCTAGTTAATTCATTTATATCAGTACGATAATATTGCACATAAACTTCAAATCCATCAGTTAATAATTGTTTGACTATCTCAGAACCAATTGAACCAGAACCACCTAATACTAATGCTTTCATTACTTTTTAATCTCCAAACGACTATCGACTTGCTGATCTAAATTTAAATATAACGATGACGTTTCATTAATACTATCTAACGTGATATTTTCAACAATGTCTAACATGTCAAACACGCTAACACCTTCAAAATACAATTTAGTATATTGATTAGCAATATATTCAGGTGAGTTTAAACTTGATATGAATTCACCTATAAATTGCTTTTTCAAAAGTTCAAATGCTTCTGCATCTTGGAAATTGCCTTTTTTATCACGCAACTCATCTAATAATAATTTTTTTAATTTATCTGGTTCTTCAGTAGCGCTTGTCACGATTGAAAAACTATAAGTCGGCTCTAGTACAAATTGATAACCAAATGTATCATCGATAAGTCCTTCGTTTAATAAATTCTGATAAAAATCTGTTTCTTCCCCAAAAATTAACTCAAAGAATAATGACATTTCTAAATCACGTTGTACATATTTTTGAGGCGCTTCTTGTAATGGTTTATTTTTAAAACCAAGCATTAGTCTTGGTGATTGAATTTTCATAGATTCAGTAACAAATGCTTCTTTAACATCCTCCGGTTCATCAACAAGTCCTCGTTCGATTTTGGGTTGGTTAACTTTATTACGAGCATCCTCGTGTTGTTTTACTATTCGACATATTGCTTCAGGATCCACATCGCCAACAACAAATAAAACCATATTTGATGGATGATAAAACGTTTCATAACATAGATACAAATCATCTTTTGTAATATCGTATATACTTTCTACACTACCGGCAATATCAACACGTATTGGATGTTGTTGATACATTGCACGCAATGTATTAAACATTAATTTATATCCAGGTTGCTCTTGATACATTTTTATTTCTTCTGCAATAATACCTTTTTCTTTATCAACAGTTTCTTTTGTAAAATAAGGCGTTTCAACCATTGTAAGTAAACGTTTAATGTTGTTTTCAATATTATCAGTTGCACTGAACAAGTAGCTTGTACGATCAAAGCTTGTAAACGCATTTGCTTGTGCATTATCTTCAGCAAATGCAGTAAATAAGTCTTCTTCTTCTTTTTCAAATAATTTATGTTCTAAAAAGTGAGCAACTCCATCAGGTACAGTAACAAATTGGTCTTGTCCAAGGGGTTTGAATTGATTATCTAATGAACCAAATTGTGTAGTGTAAGTGACAAATGTCTTTTGAAAACCTGGTTTAGGGATAACAAATAATCGTAAACCATTTTCTAATTCTTGTTCGAATACTCTTTCGTCTATTAATTCATAATAACGCTCTTTCATTATTTACCCCCTCCTTTTGTCAACACATAGATTGTATCTAAAAATGCTTTTTCAGCAACAGAAACAATATCTTCGCGACTTACCTTCTGTATATCATTTATAAATGTTTCTTTGCTTTGTGGTTGCTCTAATAATATTTGGTTATGCATAATCTCTATAATACTTTTCGGACGATCTTCAGATTCATATCGATGAGAAATGATTACTTTTTTAGCTAACTCTAATTTTTCTTCAGTGAAATCTCCTGCTTTTATTTTTTCAAATTCACTTATAATAGTGTCTTTTGCAGTTTCGTACTTATCACTTGAAACCCCACTCAAAACAAATAAATAGCCATTTTTGCCATCAATTTGTGAATGTATAGAGTACGCTAAACTTTGCTTTTCTCGCACTTCATTAAATAAAACAGATGAAGGATCTCCTCCAAACATCATGTTAAATACAACAAAAGCAGCATATCCACTTTGTCCATATTGTGTTGGAAAACGATATCCCATATTTAATTTAGCTTGATCCACGTCATCATATTCAACAATATAATCAACTTCTTCATCGTGTAAATGATGTGTAGAATGTTGGAATTGATGTTTATCGAATGGTTTAAGTGCAAATTTTTCACGTATTTGTTTCTCAACACTTTCAGGTTCTACATTGCCGACAACATAAACAGAACATTGATCATTATTAATCATTGATTGATATGTATGATATAGTGTTTCAGCAGTAATATGTGGGATTTGTTCTAGTTGTCCTGTAGATAAGTATTTGTATGCTTCATTTTCAAACATATGGTCGAGTAATTTTAAAAACGAATATTGTGCTTTGTTATCTACCATTGCTTCTATTTTTTTGGCTAATAATGTTTTCTCTTGGTTAACAAAATTATCATTGAATGCTTTATTTTCAATTAATGGATTCCAAATGATTTCTTGTAATAAATCTAATCCTTGATTAAATAATGATTCACCGTTTCTTAAATAGCGTTCATTAACAATTTCTAATGAAAATGTAATGACATGCTGATCTTTGAATTTTGAAATTGTACTATTCACATACGCACCATATAAATCGGCTAAGTGATTATTAAACGACTTATCGGTTGGCCATTTCTTAGTTGCTCGAACTAATAATTTGCTTAATAATGATCTAGCTGTAATTGTGTCATATTCTAAAGGTGCCATAAATTTAAAAACTATAGTAGTTGTTTTAAATTTAGTTGTTGGTGAAACTTTGATATGTATATTTGGTTGAGATTGTCTACTCAAATATATAGCCTCCTCTATATCTTCTTACATCTATATTTTTCTAGTGATTTTAAATTGAACTAAGCTATTTTTCATATAATTTAATGAATACAAAATAGGTTCATCTAATTCATTGTAGTGCGTAATTTTTAATAAAATCAAACCTTCGTGTGGCGAAGCATTCAGTACTTCGGATATTCGAGGTTCATAATTTACCGCTTCAATTTCTGTATCAGCATAACAAATATTATGATTACTTTGTTCTTTTATCGCACTTAGAATCGATCCATTGCTCATTTGATACTCTGTACATGTTAATTCTTTTTTAGCAATTTTATCTAAACAATAGACGACCGGTTCTCCATCGGCAGTTCGTAATCGTTCTATAATGGTTACTGGATATCCTTCTTCAACGCTCAACAAATTTGCATCTAACATAGTTGCTGGTTGCTCATCAAAATTTAAGTATTCAGTTCCGCATTCAAATCCTGCATTTTTAATCATTTGCCCAATACTTATAAGTTCATTCAATGGATAAAAGAAAGGGGGCAGTGACTTAACACTTGTGCCCTCTTCAAAATTATCTTTAATGACTTGTTCAGTAATCAATGCCTGAATTGCTTCATAAACATCGTCGGTTTTTACATTTAATTCTCTGGCAATTGATAAATTACTTGGAAGTTGGTCACCATATTCCAATTTATTTTGCTTAATCAAATTTAAAATGTATTGTTTAACGTTATATACCGCATTCATTTCTGACATTTTTTTACACCTCGTCATTATTAAGATCTATTAAAACTTGTCTAGGCTTGCTTCCTTTTTGTGGACCGATTACCTGATTGCGTTCTAAATCATCCATCAACCTAGATGCTCTATTATAACCAATTCTAAATTGGCGTTGTAACAATGATGTACTTGCCTTTTGTTGTTCAACAACAAACAAATACGCTTCATCATATAAAGCATCTTCACTTTTCATTTCCGATTTATCCACTGGTGCATCTGGTTCCATTTCTTTTACATAATTTGCCTGTTGTTGTTCTACTACATAATTTACAACATCTTGCACCTCTTGGTCACTTAAAAACGCCCCTTGAATACGTGTTTGTGATGAGTCACCATTTCCAACGTATAACATGTCACCTTTACCAAGTAACTTTTCTGCGCCGCCAGTACCAATAATAGTTCTTGAATCTGTTTGAGAACTCACAGCAAAAGCTATTCTAGATGGAATATTATTTTTAATGATACCTGTAATTACATCCACAGAAGGTCTTTGTGTCGCTACAATCAAATGTATACCTGCTGCACGTGCCATTTGTGTGATACGTTGAATCGCATTTTCAACTTCTTTACCAGCTACCATCATTAAATCTGCAAGCTCATCTACAATAACAACGATATAAGGTAATTCTGGTTGCTTCTCATCTAATTCTTGATTTTGCTTACGGATTAATTCGTTATAACCTTTAATATTTCTAGTTGATGAATGTTGGAATAAATCATAACGTCTTTCCATCTCAGCTACAATTTTTTCTAAAGCTTGAGCAGCTTTATGAGGATTTGTAACAACCGGAATTAATAAATGTGGAATTCCGTTATAAACATTTAGTTCAACCATTTTCGGATCGATTAACATAAGTTTAACTTCATGCGGTTTAGCATTTAATAAAATACTTGTAATAATACCATTTATACAAACAGATTTACCACTACCCGTCGATCCTGCCACCAATAAGTGTGGCATTTCATTTAGTGGAACAGTAATTGGATCACCTGATATATCTCTTCCTAATCCAACTTCTAGTTTATTATTAGACGGGAATTTTTCATCTAAAACTTCTTTTAGTGAAACTAATGAAATTTTCTCATTTGGCACTTCAATACCTACTGCAGAGCGACCAGGTATTGGCGCTTCAATTCTAACATCTTTTGCTGCTAAAGCTAATGCAATATCATTATGCAAGTTTACAATTTTACTCACTTTAACCCCTTGAGCTGGTTGAATTTCATATTGAGTTACTGCAGGACCAATTTTAATTTGTGTCACTTTTGCATTTACACCAAAATCTTTTAATGTATTCTCTAGTACTTGTCCTTTACGTTGCACTTCAGCTTTAGATGTTGCTTTTTGTTTTGCAGGTTGATTAAGTAAAGTTAACGGTGGAACAACATACGATACATTCGTAACTTCACCAGCTTCTTCAATAGTGTTTTCACTTTCAACACTGTTATGAGTTTGTTCTGTTAATTGTTCTTGCTGATCTGCTTGATGATGATTTACGATGTTATTCGAACTATTCTCTGCATCAAACACTCGCTTTTTCCGACTTGGTTGACTCTGACTTTTACTTTCATTTTCAGTATGCCCATAAATTGGAATATCTCTTTCTTGAGGCACTTCCGTAAAATCACTCACATCTTTTATTTGTGGCTGTTCATTTTGACGTGCCTTTTGTTCTTCTTTAAGTCTCGCTTTTTCTTCACGCTTCAATTGTTTTTCTTGGTTTCTTTCCGACATTTTTTCATTAAATGAACCAAACCAAGCTTTTATATTTTCCAGTACAACTTTTGCGACTTCACGATGTTGATGGTTTGTTAATAAAATAACACTTGAGCATAATAATAAAATAGTAATAATACATACACCAAATAATGAAATTAAAGGTACGCTTAACTCTAATAAATAAAAGCCTAATACACCGCCACCAAAATTTGGGAAATGACTGTGTTGGTATGACTGATACACATAAGAAAGTACAGGTTCTCTTTCAGCTTTGATACCACTATTAAAATGAAAAACTAACTGTGATACAAATAGCAATGCAATTTGCAATACAATCGAACCAGCCGTTCGTCTAGTTTTAGGAATACGTTTAGAGTATGTAATAAAACCAGTTGCTAAGAGTACTAAAATATATGTTAAATATCTACTGTACCCAAATAAATAATTAAAGAAGCTGTCAATTAGACGACCTATTATTCCTAATTGGAAAACACCCAACACCATTAATACAACTACTAAAATAGCTATGACATAACGTATCGGATTATCATTCTTCTTTTTCCTCGAATTTGTTCTTTTTTTTGATGTTGTTTTTTTCTTAGCTGTCGATTTCTTTTTTGCTTGTGCCAATTGACGCACCTCCTTATGTTGCCTTAGTTAAAACGACGTTATTATATATAATTTCCTATTTGATGTTTAGAATATGTAGTCCAAACAGACGATGAAAGAGGTTAGAACAATATCATCTATGTATCAATTTACTTAAGATAACAGATTAATCGTTACCCCTTTCAATTGACCATCATAAAATATAAGTAAATTGTCCATGACAACCATTATATTTCAGTGACTTGTTCTGACCTCTTTTATGTTAATGACTTTTTGATTAAATTTCAGAAATTACTGGAATAATCATAGGACGACGTTTTGTACTCTCGAATAATAGTTTACTAATTTGATCACGCATATTTTGCTTAATTTCAGACCATTCTATGCGTTTTTCTTGTAAACCAGCCTCTACTATTTC
Organism: Staphylococcus sp. MZ3; assembly: GCF_018622755.1. Classification (NCBI taxonomy): domain Bacteria; kingdom Bacillati; phylum Bacillota; class Bacilli; order Caryophanales; family Staphylococcaceae; genus Staphylococcus; species Staphylococcus sp. MZ3. The sequence continues at coordinate 1,296,098 of NZ_CP076026.1, read as the reverse complement.
ACGTACTTTCTCTTCTGCTTCACGTAATAAGTCTTCACTTTCACGTACATATACAAACCCACGAGATTGAATTTCAGGTCCCGCAGCTATACGTCTATTTTTAGGATCTAACGTTACTACAGCAATAAAGATACCATCTTCTGCTAAAAGATGACGGTCTCTCAACACGATATTTCCTACATCCCCAATACCAATACCATCTATTAAAATATTTCCTGAATTTACCTTTTCATTTAATATCATATCTTTACCGTTGTAATTAATGACATCTCCTTTTTCCACAAGGAAAATCTTTTCTGGTGCAACACCTGCTTCAGCTGCTAGCTTCGCATGTGCTATCTGCATTTTAAATTCACCTTGTACAGGAATAAAGTATTCAGGTTTCATAATATTAATCATCATTTTTAATTCTTCCATGCAACCATGACTTGAAGCATGAATCTTCTTGTTATTTGGAATAATATGTGCGCCAGCACGTACAAGCTCATTTAATGTATTCGCAATGATAACTTCCATATTTGCAGAAGCCGTAATTGCTAAAAATACAGAATCGCCTTCTTCGATATTCATAATTTTATGCTTATGTTGCGCCATTTGACTTAAGGCTTCTACAGGTTCTCCTTGCATACCAGTAGCTATAATTATCACTTCATTTTTAGGATAATTATCAACTTCTGTTATAGGAATTAGCAAATCTTTAGGAATGTCGAAATACCCCATTTTACGAGCAATATTAAATGAACTTTCAAGTGATCTTCCTAAAAATGACACTTTACGATTTAGCTTGCTAGCAATATTTAAAACTTGCTGTATACGTATAAAGTTCGAAGCATAACATGAAACAATCAAGCGACCTCGCACTTTTGCAAAAGCGTCATACATATGATGTTCAATCACATTTTCCGGAGTATTATATCCAGGTTTCTCTGCCTCAGTAGAATCACTGATTAAGACAAATACACCTTCTTCACCAATCTCTGCCATACGTTTAATATCTGGTGCATAATGTCCATGTAAACTTTGGTCAAACTTAAATTCACCTGTATACACAATGGCACCATATGAAGTGTGAATACAAACACCTAAACTATCAGGAATACTGTGTGTCGTATTAAAGAAACTAATATTCACGTTTTTGAATCTCATAATTGAATCATTATTAACTGTGTAGTAGCGAACTTTTTTATCAATATTACGGGCTTTCATATTTTCTTTAATTAACGCTATTGTCAATTTAGATCCATATACTGGTGCATCTAATTGTTCTAAAACATAACTCACTGCACCAATCGCGTGCTCATGTCCGTGTGTAAGGAATATACCCTTCAATTTATCTTTATTTTCAAGTACGTATGAAATGTCTGGTATAACAATATCAATACCTAGCATTTCGTCTTCTGGAAACATAAGTCCAGCATCTAACATAAACATTTCATCGTCTACTTCAACGATATACATATTTTTAGCAATTTCGCCAACACCGCCTAATGGTATAATGCGAATATCTTTATTCTTTTTCTTTATTAAACTCAAAATCTTACCTCCTAAATTTGTTACCCGTCCATATATAAACTCACTATTCATTATAAGTTAAAAAACACTTGATGTACACTATTAATCACTATACATACAGGATAATTAACAGTTGCACACAAAATAATAAAGCGTTTTAAAATGTTCAATACAACAAATTCAAATTGGATCACTTCGTAAAAAATGGCATAAAAAAATCACATGACGATACATTGTCGTCATATGACTTTAAATATTATTCTTCTAATGCTCTGTGTGAAGCATTTACTCGACCTTGTTTATCAATTTCAGTAATCTTAACTTCAATTGTGTCACCGATTTTTAATACATCTTCCACTTTTTCAATTCTATTTTTTGAAATTTGTGAAATGTGAAGCAACGCATCTTTACCCGGGAATAGGCCTACAAACGCACCGTATTTTTCAATACGTTTAACAGTGGCTTGATAAGTTTGACCTACTTCCGCTTCACGTGTAATTTCCTCAATGATTTCACGAGCGCGATTTATCATAGCTTGATCAACGGCACCAATAAAGATAGTACCATCTTGTTCAATATCTAATTTAACGCCTGTTTCATCAATAATTTCGTTAATTTTTTTACCACCAGGTCCGATAACATCTCTAATCTTATCTGGTTTAATTGTCATAGTTACAACTTTTGGCGCGTAAGCACTTAATTCAGTACGTGGTTGATCAATTGTTTGTAACATATGATTCATTATTTCTAAACGACCACGTCTCGCTTGTTCTAGAGCCTCTTCGATAATTTCACGCGTTAAACCGTCAATTTTAATATCCATTTGGATTGCTGTAATACCTTCTTTAGTACCAGCGACTTTAAAGTCCATATCACCTAATGCATCTTCCATACCTTGGATATCAGTTAAAATCGTATAGCTATCTTCACGTGTAACAAGGCCCATAGCAATACCAGCAACTGGTGCTTTAATCGGTACGCCCGCATCCATTAATGCTAATGTTGATCCACAAATTGACGCTTGAGATGATGAACCATTTGATTCAAGTACCTCACTTACAATACGAATTGTATATGGGAAATCAGCAGTATCAGGAATAATATATTTTAATGCTCTTTCACCTAACGCACCATGTCCAATTTCACGACGACCTGGCGCACGTACTGGACCAGTTTCACCTACTGAAAAATTCGGGAAGTTGTAATGATGCATGAATCTTTTTTCTTCTTCAGGTCCTAAACCATCAATTAATTGATAATCGCCTAAAGCACCTAATGTTAAAACTGAAAGTGCTTGAGTCTGACCACGTGTAAATAGACCTGAACCATGCGTTCTAGGTAAAATACCAACTTCAGAATCTAATGGACGGATTTCATCAGGTTTACGGCCGTCTGGTCTAATTTTTTCATCTGCAATTAAACGTCGAACTTCTTCTTTCACTAATTCATTTAAAATTGCATAAACTTCTTTAATAAGTAATTCATTTTCTGGATCTTCTTCATCGATAAATTCATTGACGATTTCTTCTTTTAAGTTATCAAGATTTTCATCTCGTTGTTGTTTATCAAATGTTAAAACTGTTTCTTTAAGTCCCTTTTCTTCGGTTAAAGATTTTACACGTTCAACTAGCGCTTCATCACGCTCTACTGGAATAAATTCTTGTTTAACAGGTTGAATGTGGTCGACGATTTGTTGTTGGAAATCAACTAAACGTTGAATCTCTTCATGACCAAAGAAAATCGCCTCTAACATTTCTTGTTCAGTAATCTCACTAGCGCCTGCCTCTACCATGTTTACTGCATCTTTATGACCAGCTACTTCAAGGTCTAAGCGAGAAACTTCTTTTTCTTCTACTGTTGGGTTAATGATATATTTACCGTCAATATAACCCACATTTACACCGGCGATTGGCCCTTGGAATGGAATATCCGACACACTAAGCGCCATAGATGAACCAATCATTGCAGCCATTTGTGGTGAACAATCAGGATCTGCACTTAATACCATGTTCATAATTTGAACATCATGCTTATATCCTTTAGGGAATAAAGGTCTAATTGGTCTATCAATTAATCGCGCAGTTAATGTTGCATCGTCACCAGGACGTCCTTCTCTCTTTTTAAATCCACCAGGAATTTTACCCGCAGCGTACATTTTTTCTTCATAGTTCACTGTTAATGGGAAGAAATCTCCATCACGAGGTTCTTTTGATGCAGTTGCCGTCGATAACACGACTGTATCTCCATAACGAACCAATACAGCGCCATTTGCTTGTTTAGCTAATTGCCCTGTTTCAATCGTTAAAGATCTTCCTGCCCATTCAGTTTTAAAAACTTTCTTTTCTTGAGACATTATAAATCTCCTCTCTTGAATCTAATAGTTATATCATATCATTTATTATCGTATTTTAATATTAGTTATAAAATATTGAATTGGAAAAAAAGAGAGCGGGATATCCATCTATTATTTACAAAATAGACTTATCGTCCCACCCTTATCAGTATAAATATAAGTTATATTTTTTTAAAAAACATACTTTATTTTTAATATCTTGATTATTACTCTAGGTGTACTTATATCATCTTTATCTCATTGTAACCTTATTATTCACTCAATATTAGCTTAACATATAATAAATGTTAATATTTGTAAAAAACTTTTTTAATATAAATTAAGGTTGGAACATAAATATGCCCCAACCTCAAAGACGTTATATTAAGATTAACGACGGATACCAAGTGATTTAATTAATTCACGGTAACGTTGAATATCTTTACTACGTAAGTAGTTTAATAAATGTCTACGACGACCTACCATTTTTAATAATCCACGACGTGAATGGTGGTCTTTTTTGTGTGTACGTAAGTGTTCGTTTACTGCGTTGATTTCTGCAGTAAGTACAGCGATTTGTACTTCTGGTGAACCAGTATCAGTTTCGTGTACACGGTATTCTTTAATGATTTCGTTTTTACGTTCTTGTGAAATTGCCATAATCAATTTCCTCCTTAAAATGTTTGAATACTCCTTAATCCGAGTTAGGCGTTGGAGATTCGACCTACTAAGAAAAAGGTGTGGTATAGATTGTTTATATAACTATACGCAACTCTAGATATTATAAGCTACTTCATCACCAAAATCAACTGCTAATAAATATTTAGCACGCGATTTATCATCATTCATTTGTTTAACTAATGGGTCGATACCATCAAATTTAATCTCAGGACGTAAGAAATGATGCCAATTCACGGTCACTCGTTCACCATAAATATTATCCTCAAAGTCAAAGATATTCACTTCGATGACAACTTCTGCTTTGTTAGGATCATGAAATGTTGGCTTTACACCTATGTTAGCTACCCCTCGATATAATTTATTTTCAGTGCCGATTTCAATACTAACAGCATAAACACCTTTACGAGGCAACAAATAATCATCACTAGGTTGAATGTTAGCTGTTGGGAAGCCAATAGTTCTTCCCCTTTTTTCACCTTGCACTACAGTGCCTTTAATAGAATATATATAGCCTAAAGCATCATTCGCTTTTTGCAACTCACCATTGATTAAATCTTGACGAATAGAAGTTGTAGAAATTTTTTCATTTTCAATTTCTTGTTTACTCACAATTGTCGTATTAAACGCATCATATTCTTGAAGAACAGTCATATTACCTTTTCCAAATTTACCAAAAGTAAAATCAAAACCAGCAATGACTTCTTTTACATTATTTTTAATTATATAATTTTCAACAAAATCTTCAACGCTCACATTAGCAAACCTAGATGAAAAATTAACCACTATACAATAATCAATATCATGTTGGCTAATTTTTTCGATTTTATCTGAAAGTGGCGTTAAATACGTTGTTCGTTTTCTTTTAGGATTCAACACGACAGATGGATGCGGATCAAATGTCATCACCGCTTTTTTTAAACTGCGTGCCTCAGCTATTTCATTTAATATATCAAAGACTTTGTCATGACCTTTATGCATGCCATCGAAAAATCCGAATGCCATTGCAACATCCTCTGTAATATACTGTTTTGATTGTATAGGATGTGTCACTTCTATGACTTTCATAAATTCTATCTCCTTTAATTAAAGACTTTTTTAGGTTTAATTTCTGATTCTTTTGAAGGGTGTACCATATAAATTGCTAATACTTTTTCTGAATCATCATCAATAAATACAATTTGGTCTTTAATTTTGTTATCAAATTCATTTTTATTAAATTTCTGCCCATTTAAAATACGTTTTTTTATGTGCGAATCTTTAATTTTAATGCTTGGCAAACCCTTTAATCCATATTCTAAAGGAAACAATTTATTTTGCAATGAATCCTGCTCATGAAGTTCTTTTATTTGTTCTAATGTAAGGCTATCTTTCAACACAAATCCACCAGACTCGATTCGTGTTAATTTCGACATATGTGCCGGAAAGCCTAATTTCACACCAATATCAGTTGCTAGCGTTCTAATATATGTACCTTTACCACAGATGACGCGTATTTTAAAATGACACTCATTTTCTTTAAAATCTAATTCAGATATACGCCCAATGTCTTTAATATTAACTTTACGCTTTGGTCTTTCAACTGTTTCATTATTACGCGCATATTCATATAATTTTTTACCATTTACTTTGACGGATGAGTACATCGGCGGAATTTGTTCAATGATACCTTTAAAACTTTCTAACAATCGGTCAATATCGTCCTTATTAAAATCTGCTGAGTGTACACCTTTTGTTTCCAATGTATCACCCGTTTGATCTTCAGTCGTTGTACTTCTTCCTATCGATACAGTTGCTTCATAAGCTTTGCCCATATCCATAACATAATCACTAACTCTCGTTGCATTACCTATACATACCGGTAACACGCCTGCAACTTCGGGATCAAGCGTACCCGTGTGACCTATTTTTTTAGTTTTTAATATTTTACGCAATTTGAATACAACGTCATGACTTGTTAAACCGCGCTCTTTATATACTGGTAATATCCCATTATACATATAGTCACCTTCTTTTTTTAAAATATATTTTAATAGCGTATCAACTGAATTTATTCATAAAAAAACTGGAAAATGTTAACTATTTCTACACATCTATGTATTAACTGTTTAATGTTAATATACCGATATTAAGAAATTATCAAACATTTTCCAGATACCTAACACTAAATTATCTATCTTGTTTGTGTAAATCTTGAATCATTCGTTCAATTTTATTACCATATTCGATTGATTGATCATATTCATACATTAATTCCGGCATAATACGTAATCGCATTCTAGAACCTAATTCAGACTTAATGAAGCCTTTTGCTTTATCAAGTGCTTTAAATGTATTTTCTACTTCTTTATCGTTACCTAATACAGTTAAAAATACTTTAGCCTGCGATAAATCATTTGTTAAAACAACATCTGTAATTGTAATAAAACCAACTCGAGGATCTTTGACTTTATTGTTGATGATATCCATTAATTCCTTCTTCATTTGTTCACCAACACGCTCTGCTCTCATACTGCTCATTCTTGTCACCTCTTTATCTTTAAGTTCAATTGTTATTTGCATTTTTTAGTGTAACAATGCTTAAACAATTATTTTAGCTCACACGTTATTTTAATAAATTAAGCCTATAAAATCAAATAAAGTTTGCCGTAAGATAGGCATTTCAACAGAAAATTTTCCAATAATAGTCGACATTATATTTTGTCATTAAAAATCATTCTAGGCCACCACAAAATTTTATACAAAATCATGTCCATATAACGTAACTTTTAATAGGTAATCTATTCTAATAAAAAACCAAAAGCTAGTATCAAATATGCTCCCTATAAAGTAGACACTTAAAAAGTGCAATATTTATAGGGAGCATATCAATCTTAACTATACTTTTAGCTTGTAATTTATTTAATTAACGCTTAATTTCAACCATTTCAAATGCTTCGATAACATCGCCTTCTTTAAGGTCATTGTAGTTTTCAATTGTAATACCACATTCATAACCTTTTGCAACTTCCTTAGCATCATCTTTGAAACGTTTAAGTGTATCTAATTCGCCTTCATATTGAACAATACCATCACGAATAATACGTACACCAGCATTTCGCGTAATTTTACCTTCAGTAACATAACATCCAGCAATAGTACCAACTTTAGAAACTTTGAATGTTTGACGAACTTCAGCTTGTCCGATAACTTGTTCTTCAAATTCTGGATCAAGTAAACCTTTCATCGCTGATTCAATTTCTTCGATAACATTATAAATAACTCTGTGTAAACGCATATCAACATTTTCAGCTTCTGCAGCACGTTTTGCACCACTGTCTGGACGAACATTGAAACCAATGATAATACCATTTGAGGCATTAGCAAGTGTCACGTCTGACTCATTAATTGCACCAACCGCTGTATGAATGATACGAACATTTACGCCTTCAACATCAATTTTCATTAATGATGCAGCTAAAGCTTCAACAGAACCTTGAACATCACCTTTAATAATAACGTTTAAATCTTTCATTTCACCTTGTTTCATTTGTTCAAACAGGTTATCTAATGAAACATTTTTACTTTCTTGACGTTGTTGTACAATGCTAGCTTCGTGTCTTGATTCACCAATACGACGAGCTTGTTTTTCATCACTAAATACAACAAAGCGATCCCCAGCTTGTGGCACATCATTAATACCTGTAATTTCAACAGGCGTTGATGGACCAGCCGTTTTGATTCTTTGACCTAAGTCATTAACCATTGCACGGATACGGCCGTAAGTATTACCAACTACAATCGCATCACCAACATTTAATGTACCATTTTGTACTAATAATGATGCAGAAGGACCACGTGATTTATCTAATTCAGCTTCGATAACTGTACCAACAGCACGGTTTTTAGGATTTGCTTTAAGTTCTTGAACTTCTGCAACTAATCCTATCATTTCTAATAAATCGTCGATACCATCACCACTTAATGCAGAAAGTGGAACGAAAATTGTTTCGCCGCCCCAATCTTCAGGAATTAAACCATATTCAGTTAATTCTTGCATAACTCGATCAGGGTTTGAAGTTGGTTTATCAATTTTATTTACTGCAACAATAATTGGTACTTCTGCTTCTTTAGCATGGTTAATTGCTTCAATTGTTTGTGGCATAACACCATCGTCAGCTGCAACTACTAAAATTGTAATATCTGTTACTTGTGCACCACGCGCACGCATCGTTGTAAATGCAGCATGTCCCGGTGTATCTAAGAAAGTGATTTTTTTGCCATCGTTTTCAATTTGATATGCACCAATATGTTGAGTGATTCCGCCTGCTTCACCTGCTGTAACTTTTGTATGACGAATTGAATCTAATAAAGTCGTTTTACCATGGTCAACATGTCCCATAATTGTTACAACTGCTGGTCTCTCAATTGCTTCTGGATCATCTTTTTCGTCTTCGAAGTAGATTGATAAATCTTCTTCATTAATCACAACTTCTTCTTCAACCTCAACGCCATAATCATCGGCAATTAATTCGATTGTTTCTTGATTTAATGATTGATTGATATTAGCAACAATACCAAGTAAGAATAATTTTTTGATAATTTCTGATGATTCAACATTTAATTTATCCGCAAATTCGCCTACTGTAATACCTTCTTGATATGTCACTTTTGATGGTATTTCTTTTGGAGCAGCTGGTTGATTTTGTGGTTTATTATTCTTGTTATTTTTCTTATTATTTCTATTATTCTTTTTATTGCCTTTGTTGCCTTTATTATTTTGTTGTTGATTCTTTTTGTTATCTTTTTGTTGCCCTTTATTTTGGTTTTGATTGTTTGATTTTTGGTGATTATTTTGAGTGCTTTGTTTATTGTCATTCTTTTGTTCTTTTTTGAACTTTTTATCTAATGCTTTAATTTGGTCATCTTCCAAAGCTTGCATATGATTTGAAACCTCAATATTCATGCTTTTTAACTCATCTATAATCTCTTTACTCTTTAGATTTAATTCTTTCGCATATTCGTAAATTCTTTGTTTACTCATATAATCACTCCTTATGATATTCATCTATCATTGATAGCAACTTTTTAGCAAAGCCTGGGTCAGTAATCCCTACATTAACACGCTCACCTTTTCCAAGTGCTATTCCCAATTCATTTCGATTTCCAAACTTTCTGAATGGAACTTTGTAACTCTTACATTTATCTGTAATTAATTTAGCTGTATTATCAGACGCATCATTTGCAACAATAACGAGCTTTAAATTTCCTTTTTTTATCTCATTAACAATGACTGATTCACCTGTTTTTACTTTACCAGCTCTCATTGCTAATCCTAAAAAGTTTAATATTTGATCTATACTCATTTTGGGATCTCTTCTCTATAAATTAATCTAATAATTTCTTTATAAACAGGATCCAATTGCTCTTTAGATGCTTTAAAATATTTTTCTAAAATTTCTTTTTGTTGTGCTTTTTCAACCATAGCAACATCTTTAGAAACATATGCGCCACGGCCTTGTTTCTTTCCAGTAACATCCGCAAAGATTTCGCCTTCTTTATTAACAACAACACGAATCATATCTTTTTTGGGATGCATTTCATTTGAAAGAATACATTTTCGCATCGGAATTTTTTTCTTTTTCATAGATACTTCACTCCAACCTATTATTCAGATTCTTTCTCTACATTTGTTTCAACTGAAACATCATTTACCTCTTCGGTTGATTCTGTTGTGTCAGCATCTTCTAAAGCAACATCTTCTTCAGTTACTTTTTCAGCTTCAACTACTGGATAGATACCCGCTTCGCGCGCATCTGTTTCTGATTTAATATCAATTTTCCAGCCGGTTAATTTAGCAGCTAGACGTGCGTTTTGTCCTCTTTTACCAATCGCTAATGACAATTGATAATCAGGAACAACAACTATTGTAGATTGATTTGTTTCATCAACAATAACTTCTAAAACTTGAGAAGGGCTTAAAGCATTTTTTACAAATACTTTTGGATCTTCATTCCATTGAACGATGTCGATTTTTTCGCCACCTAGCTCTTCAACAACAGCTTCAACACGTGCGCCTTTGGCACCAACACATGCACCAACAGCATCTATATCATTGTTTTCAGAGAAGACACTAATTTTAGAGCGATCGCCAGCTTCACGTGCTACTGATTTAACAATTACAGTACCATCGTAAATTTCTGGAACTTCTTGTTCAAATAAACGTTTTAATAAACCTGGATGGCTACGAGAAACATAGATTTGAGGACCTTTTGTCGTTTGTTCCACTTTGTTAACATATACTTTGATACGTTCGTTAGGAATATATTTTTCGTTAGGACTTCTTTCTGCTTCAGATAAAACAGCTTCGATACGACCTAAGTTCACATATACATAACGATGGTCAACACGGTCAATAATTCCAGTAAGTATGTCTTCTTCTTTGTCTATAAATTCTTCAAATAAAATTTCACGTTCAGCATCACGAAGACGTTGCATTACTGCTTGTTTCGCTGCTTGAGCACCTACACGACCAAAATCTTTAGGTGTTACATCTTCTTCGTATATATCACCAATTTCATATGCAGGGTTTTTAACAAGCGCTGTACTTAAATCCACTTCATCTCTGTCGTCAAATACTTCTTCAACAACATCTTTACGAGCGATAACTTTGAAAGTACCTTGATCCATATTTAATTCCACACGGACATTTCTTGCACTATCATAATTCTTTTTGTATGCAGTAATTAAAGCTGCTTCAATAGCATCAATTAATACTGCTCTAGGAATCTTCTTTTCTTTTTCTAAATACTCAGTAGCTAATAATAATTCATTACTTGACACGTTTTTTCCTCCTCATCACGTTAAATCATAACTGCGTGACGTGCTTTTGCTATTTTGTCTCTCGGTATCTCTATATCTTTCGTTCTTGCTTTGATTTTAACTTGTACTACAATTGTTTCATTATTGACTTCTTGTAAAATGCCTAACCATTCCTTTTCACCTTCAATTGGTACATATAAAGAAACAAATACAGGTTTAGTTATTGCATTTTGGAAATCTTGTTCTTTTTTAATTGGACGTTCTGCACCAGGTGACGCTACGTCTAAATAATACATTTCAGGAATAGGATCATTTGCATCCATAGCTTCACTTATTTTTTCAGAAGCTAGCGTACAATCATTTAAATCTACGCCACCTTCTTTATCAATAGAGATTCTAAGAAAATGATCTCTACCCTCTTTGACATATTCAACGTCTACAAGTTCAAAATTCAAGTCTTCCATAATTGGTTTAACAATCACTTCTACTTGTTCTGTAATTTTACTCATACAGGCCTCCCTTTTTGGCAAATAGAAAAGAGCGGGAATCTCCCACTCTTCTGCCTGAGTTCACTAATTTTTAAGCAACTTAATTATAGCATAAGTTTATGCTTGAAACAAATGACTTCACTATTAATCAGAGATTCTTGTAAAAGTTTGTTCATTTATTTCACCATTACATTCGAATAGACTCGTAAGACGTTGAAAAGAAATACAGGCATAATTTTATGTCCAGCAACAATTTTGTATTTCTTTAACTACGCCATACGCATTAAATAAATACCTTGATTATTTCATTTTACATATCAAATATCGAAAGTTGAGCTTTATCTGGTAAATTCGGTAATGAGCCTAACTCATCTAAATACTCAATAATTTTCTGAGATAATCCAGCTTTTTTGTTTAAATCTTCTTTTGATAAAAATGGGCCATCGTCACGAGCTTCAACAATTCGTTTCGCAACGTTTTCGCCAAGCCCAGGCACTGATATGAACGGCGGAATAAGTGTATCGCCTTCAATGATAAATTCGAACGCCTGACTCTTTTCTAAACTAATCGGTTGCATGCGATAACCTCGATGCGCCATTTCATTCATAATTTCCAAGACTGTTAATACGTCTTTTTCTTTTTTACCTAGATCCATATAGCGAGAATACATGTCTTTTACAGTATTTCGAATGCTTGTTTTATCTTTAATCATCGTGATTAAATCAAAGTCTGACGCACGAATTGTAAAGTAAGATGCATAGTAATAAAGTGGATGATGTACTTTGAAATATGCGATACGTACTGCCATTAAAACGTATGCTGCTGCATGGGCTTTAGGGAACATGTACTTAATTTTAAGACATGAATCTAAATACCAATCCGGCACTTCATTTTCTTTCATCGTTTCAATCATTTCTTCAGTTAAACCTTTACCTTTACGTACTGACTCCATTATTTTAAAAGCCATTGATGGTTCTAAACCAGCATACATTAAATAAACCATGATATCATCACGACAACCAATTACACTTGATAAATCACATATACCGGTTTTAATTAATTCTTGAGCATTGCCTAACCACACATCTGTACCATGAGATAATCCTGAGATTTGAACTAATTCAGAAAATGTTGTTGGCTTTGTATCTTCTAACATTTGACGCACGAACCCTGTACCGAATTCTGGAACCCCAAACGTACCTGTTTTACATAAAATTTCATCTTCAGTAACACCTAAACTTTCAGGTGTACTAAATATTTGCATGACTTCTTTGTCATCTACAGGTATCGTTTTTGGATCAATGCCCGATAAATCTTGAAGCATACGAATCATTGTTGGATCATCGTGTCCAAGTATATCAAGTTTTAATACATTATCATGAATAGAATGGAAATCAAAATGTGTCGTCATCCATGCTGAATTTTGATCATCGGCAGGATATTGTATCGGCGTAAAATCATAAATATCCATGTAATCAGGTACTACAATAATACCCCCTGGATGCTGTCCAGTTGTACGTTTAACACCTGTACATCCTTTAACGAGTCGATCTATTTCAGCACCTCTTTTGTGGATGCCTTGATCATTCAAATAACCTTTAACATAACCAAAAGCAGTCTTTTCAGCAACAGTACCAATTGTACCTGCACGGAATACTTTATCCTCACCAAATAATACTTTTGTGTAGTTATGGGCATTCGGTTGATATTCACCACTAAAGTTTAAGTCGATATCAGGAACTTTATCTCCCTTAAATCCTAAAAATGTTTCAAACGGAATATCTTGTCCTTCTTTAATAAGTGGCGCTCCACAAGTTTCACACGTCTTATCAGGTAAATCGAATCCTGACCCTACTGAACCATCATTGAAAAATTCACTCGTTTTACAGTTCGGACAAATATAGTGTGGCGGTAACGGGTTTACTTCAGTAATCTCAGTCATTGTCGCTACAAAACTAGAACCTACTGAACCACGGGAACCAACTAAGTATCCATCATCTAATGATTTTTTAACTAAACGTTGCGAAATTAAGTAAATTACCGCAAATCCATTACCGATAATACTTTTTAATTCTTTTTCTAATCGATCAATTACGATTTGAGGCAGGTCTTCACCATACAGTTTACGTGCATTTGCATAACTTAGTTCTCTAATTTCTTCGTTAGCACCTTCCATACGCGGTGTGTATAATTCATCTTTAATAGGAACAACACGTTCAATTCGATCTGCTAATTCGTTTGTATTTTTCACAACAATTTCATGCGCTTTTTCTTCACCTAAAAAATGAAACTCGTTTAACATTTCATCTGTAGTTCTAAAATGTGCTTCCGGTAAAGTTGAGCGATTAAGTGGATTACCAGGTTGTGATGCTATTAAAATTTTACGTGCGATACCATCATGTTCAAACAAATAGTGTGCATTTCCTGTCGCAATAACAGGTATACCCGCTGTGTCACCTGCATGTATTAAACGTTGATAAATTTCATGTAATGTTTCAGTATCTCTAATAAGCTCTCTATCAATTAAATCTTGATAAAGTGCCGGTGGTTGAATTTCAATAAAATCATAATATTTGGCAATTTTTTCAACTTGGCTCTGGTCCTTCTGCATAACTGCCGTAAATAATTCACCTTCATCACACGCTGTACCTACCAATAATCCCTCACGATATTCATCTAACAATGAACGTGGAATTCGAGGTGTACGGTAGAAATACTTCACCAATGATGCACTTACAATTTTAAATAGATTTTTAAGACCTTGTTGGTTTTGTACAATTAATGTGACATGACTAGGTCTTGCACGTTTATATGCATCTTCATTACTGAGTTTTTTGTTGATTTCGTTATGATTTAATACGCCTAATTCTTTCATTTGTTGAACCATTTTTATGAAAATGTAAGCTGTTGCTTCTGTATCATAAATGGCACTGTGATGTTGCGTTAATTCTACGCCATATTTTTTAGCCAAGAAATTCAAACCATGTTTACCATATTCAGTATTAATCGTACGAGATAATTCTAAAGTATCGATAACACCATTCGTTGATGGTCCAAACCCAAGACGTTCATATCCCGTATCGATAAAGCCCATATCAAACGAAGCATTATGCGCTACGAATATCGCATCGCCAACCCATTCTTTAAACTCTGTAAGTACTTCTTCAATCTCAGGGGCATCTACTAACATATCATCAGTAATATGCGTCAAATTGATAATCGTTTCCGATAATCGTTCATGCGGATTACTAAACCTTTCAAACTTATCGATGATTTCACCGTTATGAACTTTCACAGCTGCAAGCTCGATGATTTTATCATACTGATTTGATAAACCAGTTGTCTCAACGTCGAACACAACATAAGTAGCATCTTTTAATACGACATCTTGTGGTTTGTATGCAATCGGAACACCATCATCAACTAACATACCTTCCATACCGTATATCATTTTAATGCCATGTTTTTCCGCTGCTGCGTGAGCATCTGGAAATGCTTGCACAACATTATGGTCTGTAACCGCAATGGCTGGATGTCCCCAGTCTGCTGCCTGTTTAACATACGCACCAATATTGGGTATACCATCCATTTGGCTCATTGCAGTATGCAAGTGGAATTCTACACGCTTTTCTTCAGCCTTATCTTTTTTTGTCGCTTTTTTAATCTCTTCAATATCAGACATCATCATAACTAAATCTCTAATAAATGTATCTTCTTCAATACGACCTTGAGCCCTAACCCATTTACCTACACTTAGCGCTTTAAAATGTTCTAAATCATCTTTGTTTTTACGAGTAAACATTTTTAAAACTAAAGAGTCCGTATAGTCAGTCACTTTAATTTCTACGATATGGCGACCACTTTTAAGTTCTTTTAAGTTTATATCAAAAATGACACCCTCTATTGCAACTTTAAACTCTTCCTCAATAATAGATTCAATTGGTTTAATATTTTCAATTTGAATCGGCTTACCAATTTGACACTTATCGACAGCACTTTCGTTGTTATCTTGTTGTTTCGCTTTTTCAGCTTTCATTTTTTCAAGTTTCTCTGTTGCCAATCGTGCACTTTGTTCGTCTTCTTCTTGAATATGTGCTTCTAAAGAAGCTAAGTTTTGTTCTTGATCATTATCATTTGTTTCGAAGATGATTTTATCGATATCAAAACCACAATTTCTAAACGCTTTGATAAGACTTCCATTACATGCCTTATCAAAATGATTTCGTTCAATGTCATTTGATACCATTACTTTTAATACTTTTCCAGACATAATAAGCTTTTTCTGTTTCAATTGACCTTTAACTTTTGGAGATAAAGCTGTTTGGTCAATACAGTGCCCAAAGTATTTAATTGCATGTTCATCTTGATTCGTGCCATTTGTTACCGTAAAACGACATGTAACGTTGGCGATATCTTTAAACTCTTGCTCTATTGCATTTATAAATAATAAATAATCTTCATGAGCTAAGAATTGTGGTAATGTAATATGAAATTCCCATGTTCTGTTTTTGTTAGAAACATCTATACGTGTCAGTTCACCTGAATTTAAAATTTCAGCATCTAATTGATTTGAAATTTTAATTTGATCAGCAAGCACTTTAAATTTTTGTTGCTCTGTCATTGCCAAGACAATTACCACCTTAAATAGAAATTACTTTTACGTGTTCGAACAATATTTAGATTATGTAGGCATAGTAATGATAGAAAATTAAATGCTTTATATTTGGCTAATCATAATATTGTTAAAACAAATTTATCTTTAATTATACTATGTCTTCAGTCATTTTTCATCGAATAATCATTATATCAAAAATAATAAGAGCAGGACATAAGCATCTGATTTCTTTCAGCTTTTTCCTACTCTTATAATTCATTCGATCTTAATTATTTTAAGTTATCATATTTATTTGTAATGACAGTCATTAAGTCATCAATGTGGACTTCTTCGCTATCACCTGTTAGACGTTCTTTAACTTCTACAATACCTTCCGATGCACGTTTACCAACAACAATTCGCAGTGGTAAACCAATTAAATCGGCATCATTAAATTTGACACCTGCACGTTCCTGACGATCATCGTACAACACATCAAATTTAGTATTAAATTCAGCATATAGTGCATCTGCTAGTTCTCGTTGATCATCTTTCTTAGGATTAATAGAAATTAAATGTAAATCAAACGGAGTAACTGATTTAGGCCAAACAATTCCATTATCATCGTGATTTTGTTCAACAATCGCACTTAGCGTTCTAGAAATTCCAATTCCGTAACAACCCATAATTAAAGGTTGAGCTTTTCCTTGGTTATCTAAGAATGTAGCATTCATTGATTCTGAATACTTAGTACCCAATTTGAATACTTGACCAACTTCAATACCTTCAGCAAAATGTGCAACGCCTGAACCATCACTTAACTTCTCGCCTTCTAAAATAAAACGGAAATCGCCATATTCATCAACGTTGAAGTCTCTGCCTACATTTACATTAATTAAGTGATAGCCATCTTCGTTAGCACCGACAACTAAATTATTTAAATCTTGCACAAAATTATCTGCATAAATTTTGATTTCTTTATCAATAACAGGACCTAGTGAACCCGGATTTGCACCAACTAAATTAACAATTTCGTCTTGTGTTGCTAATTCAATATTATCTGTGCCGAAATAAGATTTTAATTTAATGTCATTAATTTCATGATGGCCACGCACTAAAACCATAATATATTCGCCATCAACTTTGAAAATCATCGTTTTAACGATTTCATCTACTGGTCTACCTAAGAAGTCTGCCAATTCTTGCGCAGTCTTAACATTTGGTGTTTCAATTTTTTCTAAAGGTTGCACAGTAGTATGCTTATGATTTGGTTCGTAAACGACTTCTGCTTTTTCGATATTAGCAGCATAGTCACTTTCTTTACTGTAAACGATTGTATCCTCACCGATAGCACTTAATGCCATAAATTCATGTGTATGGCTACCGCCTATAGCACCTGAATCTGCAACTACTGGTCTTGCGTTAATGCCCACTCTCTCAAAAATACGGCTATACGCTTGATACATATCTTGATACGTTTGATCTAATGATGCTTCGTCAGCATGGAATGAATACGCATCTTTCATAATAAATTCACGCCCACGAAGTAAACCAAAACGTGGTCTCTTTTCATCACGGAATTTAGATTGAATTTGGAATAATGTCATCGGTAATTGTTTGTATGATTTCAATTCATTTCTTACTATTGATGTAACTAATTCTTCATGTGTTGGACCTAATGCAAATCGTCTTCCATGTCTATCTTGTAAACGCATTAATTCTGGGCCATATGCACCCCAACGTCCTGATTCTTCCCATAATTCAGCTTGTTGTAACGCTGGCATTAAAATTTCAACAGAATCGATACGTTCCATTTCTTGTCGCACAATTGCAGTAATATTATTTAACACACGTGTTGCTAGCGGTAAATAACTATAAATCCCACTTGTACTTTGTTTTATCAAACCCGATTTCAATAATAAACGATGACTTTGTGCTTCTGCTTCTGATGGCACATCACGCATCGTTGGTATAAAAACTTTGGATTGCTTCATAATTATTTATCCTCCTAAATTATAAGAAATATCGTCGAATATCATTCCACGTTACTAATATCATAATAACGACCATGAAAATGGCACCAATAGCAATAATCGTTGTTTCCGCTTTTTTATTAACTGGTTTTCTGAAAATCGCTTCATATATAACAAATAAAATACGACCACCGTCTAGTGCAGGAATAGGAATTAAATTCATAATACCTAAGTTTACACTTAATAACGCAGTGTATCCAATTAAGCTAATGATACCCGCTTTAACAACTGAGTCGACGTTATGATAAATACCAACCGGACCATTTAACATATCAAATGAGAATCCGCCCGTAAATATACTAGCCAACATACCGACTACAGCTGTAAAAATTAGTGTACTACCTTTCAAAAAGCTTTCAAATCCATATACAATTGGTTTGAAGAGCGTACGTTCACTCGCTGGTTGGAATCCGAGAACATACTTCGTCTCTGAACTTACTTTAGTCAGTTTTCTTTCAGTCTTTTTAGGTGTTAATTCAACTGACTTCGTTTTACCATCACGTTCAAATTTAACAGTTGTCTTATTATCTTTAACTTTATCCAACGCCTTATCAACATCATCAAATTCAGATATTTTATATTTGCCAATTTGGACGATCTTATCACCTTTTTGCAATCCTGCTTGTTGAGCTGGATACTTATCTGCGACTTGTTCTACAGTAGACGTAGGCGTGCCTTGATAATATGCAAGACCAATAAATAGGACTAAAGCTAATATAAAGTTAAATAACGGTCCCGCAAATAATGTTAAAAATTTCGGCCATGGCTTTTTATGTGCAAATTGTCTGTCTCTCGGAGCAATTTGAACTAAGCTACCATTTTCAACAAAGAAAGACTTTCTAGCAATTTTAAAATGATGTCTTTCATTATCATAAGCAGTGATACCTTCTATGAATAAGTCATCCTTAAAATCACATTTTTTAACTTCGATCGCTTCAATTTGTTGAAACTTATGATGATCATCTAATATGATATGTGTTATTTCATTTTCTTCATTCAGTTTAATTTTAACGTTCATACCGGGCTCGACTGGTGGCTCTTCTAAGCCATCTCCTGCCATACGAACATATCCACCAACAGGCAATAACCTAATAGTGTAAAGTGTTTCATTTTTTCTAAAACTAAAAATTTTTGGCCCCATACCGATCGCAAATTCTGGACACATAATGCCTGCTCTTTTCGCAAAAAACATATGGCCATATTCATGAACAGTTACTAGTACACCAAAAACAATAATAAATGCAATTATTGTAACTAAATAGCTCACTCGCTACACCTCGATTGTTTATAAATTTCTTTTATTTTAAAATTGATTGCTGTATACGTAACATAAGTCATTATAATATGATACTGACAAATCACAAAATATAACGTCTAATTTTCAAAGTTAATATTGCGTATAATTTTCAAAGTTAATATTGCGTATAATTTTCAAAAGGAGTTCTGAGATTCATTAAATTATCTCAGCAACTCCTCTTTACGTTTATTGATTTGTTCTCAGCATTAAGATTGTATTAATAAAATATTTAATAATGGTAACACAAACATAAAGCTGTCAAATCGGTCTAAAATACCACCGTGTCCAGGTAGTATTCGACCTGAGTCTTTAACGCCGAAATGACGCTTAAATCCTGATTCCACTAAATCACCTAATTGACCAAATAAACTTAAAATCAATGTCACTCCAAGTAATATCCATACATTCATATTGAAATCTACAAAATATAACATTGCAAGAGGCACTATCAAACTACAGAACAAGCCACCTATGAATCCTTCGATTGTCTTATTCGGACTTATTACTGGCCAAAGCTTATGTTTGCCCATCATTTTACCAAATAAGTAAGCCCCTGTATCTGTAAGCCAAACAATTAAAAAGGCATATAATATGTAATGTAATCCTTCTGATCTCGTTTCATAAAAGAACATAAAACCAATGCCTACATAAGCCACAGACATTAAGCAAAATGCAGCATCCATAAAACTAAATCTGTTTTTAGATAAGACAGTATAACTTAATACAATAAAGCTCATTGCAATTAAACTTTTTAATTGAATTACTTGTACCCATGGCCCTGCATGTTGTGGCAACATAATGATGATAAGACCAACTGCACTAATTAAACCAGGAACTGAAACAAATTTAATCATATTCATATTCAACAATTCTTTTAATGCAATCAATGCTAATATATTAGCAAATATCATTAACACAAGGCCGCCTTTTAACAAGATAGGCAAGAATACGATTAAGGCAATAATAGCTGTCAGCGTTCTAACTTTCATACTATACTACTCCTCACTCAATCCGCCAAAGCGTCTTTGACGTGACTGATAAATTTTTATACATTTAATTAATTCATCTTCGTCAAAGTCAGGCCATAATTTTTGATTAAAGATAAATTCACTATACGAAACTTGCCAAATCAAGAAATTACTTATTCTTTGTTCTCCTGAAGTACGAATTAACAACTCTGGATCAGGATAGTCTTTTGTCATTAAATGATTGTTTATATATGTTTCATCTATGATATCACTATTTAAACCTTGTTGATGAAGCTCGTCAAACATATTTTTAATACTATGAACAAGTTCTGCTCTGCCACCATAATTAATTGCAAATATTAATTTTAAGCCGGTATTATTAGCTGTCTTTTCTTTAGCATTATTAATTGCTTCTATCGTTGATTTTGGCAACTTATCAGTAAATCCAATTGTTTCAACTTTGACATTTTTTTCAATTAGTTCCGGTAAGAATGTCTTTAAGAAATTGACAGGCAAATTCATAATATAATTTACTTCACTTTCAGGTCTTGACCAATTTTCAGTGGAAAAGGCATATAAAGTTAAGTACTTAACACCAATATCACTAGCTATCCTAGTAATTTTTTTTATTGTTTGCATACCTTCGTAATGGCCTTTAATTCTAGGCATTTTTCGCTTCTTAGCCCATCGCCCATTACCATCCATAATAATAGCGATATGTTCAGGTATATTAGACGAGTCTAATTCTTCATTATAATTATTTATAGTGTTCTTTTTATTTATTAGCTTTTTAAACATGGTCTTTCCTCCGAGCCTGATCATCTCTGTCATATAGTATAAGTTACTAAACAATCATTATCATTTTATCATACTCATTTAATGCATTGAATAAGCAAATAAAAAAACTGTACCAAAGTCTGACTCGGTACAGTTTACACCAGAAATGTGACATACATACTGAGGTTAAAAATTACATAACTTTATTATAGCAATATACCTAATGCCTATTATTTATAAATTATATGTTTAATTAACTTGTTTAAACACCATTTTTATGCTCATTGTGAATTTAAATTATCACATGCATCTTTGATTTAATTAAACATGCCCATTTTAAATGTTACATTATCGTTTAATACTGGCATTTTAATATGTCATTGTATATTAGTTTTATACTGACATAATATCTTTTTCTTTATCAGCAATCATTTGATCAATTTCTTTTATTGAATTGTCTGTTGCTTTCTGAACATCTTCAGTACCACTTCTCAACTCATCTTCAGTAATGTCGCCATTTTTTTCATCTTTTTTCAACTGATCATTCATATCACGACGAATATTTCGAACAGATACTTTAGCTTCTTCACCAATTTTCTTAACATCTTTAACGCGCTCTTTTCTACGCTCTTCTGTTAAGGCAGGTACTGCAATACGTATCACTTCACCATCACTTGTTGGGTTGACACCTAAGTTAGCCGCTATTATCGCTTTTTCGATGTCAGCTACAGAAGTTTTGTCGTATGGAGAAATAACAAGTAAACGTGCTTCTGGAACATTGATGCTTGCTAATTGTTGTACAGGTGTTGGTGCACCATAGTAATCAACTGTTACGCCGTTTAATAAATTTGAATTAGCTCTTCCTGCACTGATATTAGCTAATTCACGTGATAAGCTTTCGATTGATTTTTGCATTCTTGATTTAGTTTCATTAATAATGTCACTCATTATTTTACACCTCTAAATTTATTTTGTAATTAACGTACCTATCTTTTCACCCATAACAGCACGTTTAATATTTCCTTCTTCCATAATAGAGAAAACAGTTAACGGAATGTTATTATCCATACAGAATGAGGATGCTGTTGAATCCATTACTTGTAAACCTTCTTGAAGCATTTGAATATGCGTTAAATGTTCATATTTTACCGCATCTTTGTTTACTTTAGGATCTGCAGAATATACACCATCTACATTATTTTTGCCCATTAAAATAACATCTGCTTCAACTTCTGCAGCACGTAATGCCGCTGTAGTATCTGTAGAGAAGTATGGGTTTCCAATACCTGCAGCAAAAATAACTACGCGTTTCTTTTCTAAGTGTCTAATTGCACGACGACGAATATAAGGTTCAGCCACTTGCTTCATTTCAATAGATGTTAATACTCGTGTATCACAATCCAATTGTTCTAAACTATCTTGTAATGCTAAGGCATTCATTACAGTTGCAAGCATACCCATGTAATCAGCAGTTCCACGGTCCATACCTAAGTCACTACCTGTTTTACCTCTCCAAATGTTTCCGCCACCAACGATTACTGCGATTTCACAGTCCATTTTAGCAACTTCAGCCACTTGCTCAGCAACACTTTTAATAATTACTGGATTTATGCCAAATCCTTTTTCTCCAGCTAACGCTTCACCACTTAGTTTCAAAACTACACGTTTATATTTAGAAATTTGAGCCATTTTCTTATCCTCTCTATCGTGAATATATGTAACATATACAAGTAAAGAAGACACAGTTGTCGTTTTATTAGAATGATTTACATTTTAATAAAGCAACATTAAAGGTGTCTTCTTCCTTGTTTTACTTTATGACAGATTATTTCATTTGTCCTTTAACTTCATCCGCAAAGTTTTCTTCGCGTTTTTCCATACCTTCGCCTACTTCATAGCGTACGAAGTCAACAAGTTTTCCACCTTTTGTTTTTAAGAAAGCTTCAACTGTTACATCAGGGTTTTTAACGAAGTCTTGATCTACAGCACAAATTTCTTGTAAGTATTTACGTAAACGTCCTTCCACCATTTTTTCAACGATGTTTTCTGGTTTACCTTCATTTAATGCTTGTTGTTTTAAAACTTCTCTTTCGTGGTTGATTTCTTCTTCGCTAACTTGTTCAGAAGAAACATATTTAGGGTTGATTGCAGCGATATGCATAGCAACGTCTCTTGCTGCTTCTTCGTCAGTTGAACCTTCAACAACTGTTAATACACCAATGCGTCCACCCATGTGTAAGTAAGCGCCGAAAGCATCGTTATCAGTTTTAGTTCTGATAGCAAAACGACGAACACTTAATTTTTCACCGATTGTTGAAATTGCTTCTTTAATTCTTTCATCAACTGATTTACCATTTGGTAAAGTTGTTTCCATTAAAGCTTCAACAGTTTCAGCTTTTGTATCTAATACTTGATTAGCGATTTCTTTAACTAACTCTTGGAATCCTTCGTTACGAGCAACAAAGTCTGTTTCAGAGTTGATTTCAACGATAACTGCGTCGTTACCTTTAGTTTCTACATGTACTAAACCTTCAGCCGCAATACGGTCTGCTTTTTTAGCTGCTTTAGCAATACCTTTTTCACGTAGGTAATCAATCGCTTTATCGATGTCACCATCAGTTTCAGTTAGCGCTTTTTTACAATCCATCATACCCGCGCCAGTTTTTTCACGTAATTCTTTAACAAGTTTTGCTGAAATAGTTGCCATTCATTATTCCTCCAATAAGTTATCATTTTATATATTATGATTTTAGCATTATTATAGGCAAGATTGCCAATACTCTAATTGAATATTTGTAATTTGCCTCGATTTTCTTTTTAAAAAAGGTGATAAGCATTAATATCTTATCACCCATTTAAACTATATCTAAGTCAGATTCAACAGTTGATTATTCTTCAGTTGCTTCTGTTTCTTCTGATTTTTCTTTTTCATCTAAATCGATGTTTTGTTCTGCAGCTACTTCTTCATTAGAAACGCCTTGTTGACCTTCTAAGATTGCATCTGCCATTTTAGCAGTTAATAATTTAACCGCACGGATAGCATCGTCGTTTGCTGGGATAACGTAGTCAATTTCGTCAGGATCACAGTTAGTGTCAACGATACCTACGATAGGAATATTTAATTTACGAGCTTCAGCAATTGCATTACGCTCTTTACGTGGGTCAACTACGAATAATGCTTGAGGCATTGATTTCATATCACGAATTCCGCCTAAGAATTTGATTAAACGGTCGTATTCTTTTTTAAGTTCTACTACTTCTTTTTTAGGTAATACTTCGAATAAACCATCTTCTTCCATTTTTTCAATTTCAGAAATACGTTTGATTCGTTTTGAGATCGTTTTATAGTTAGTTAATAATCCACCTAACCATCTTTGGTTAATGTAGAATTGACCAGCACGTTCTGCTTCAGATTTAACTGATTCTTGTGCTTGTTTTTTAGTTCCTACGAATAAGACTTGTCCACCATCTTCTGAAACTTGTTTCAAGAAGTTGTATGCCTCGTCTACTTTTTTCACTGTTTTTTGTAAGTCGATGATATAAATACCATTTCTCTCAGTGAAGATATATTTTTTCATTTTTGGGTTCCAACGACGTGTTTGGTGACCGAAGTGAACACCCGCTTCTAGTAATTGTTTCATTGAAATTACTGCCATTATAAATTCCTCCTATTGGTTAATTACCTCCATAGCAAACTATTGTAAAGACAATATACAAATATTGCACCCTTTACACAATCACGTTTGATATGTGTGTATTGGCTTTATAGCCGAAAATAAATATAACATAATGCCGTGTCTAAAGCAAATGTTTTTCAAGAATTTTTTCATAAATTTAAAGGTAATTCTATCATGTTAATGTGGAATATCAATTTGATTGAAAATTAGACAAAAATAAAGAAATGACTTCAACATAATCATCAAAGTCATTTCGTTGACTACCGCCAAGATAACATCGTCACGACTAGGACATTGAATTATGTCCCAGACTCATCGACTTATTTACTTTTTTCTAATTCATCTAAGAATTTTTCTTTTTTAACTTTAATGAAAGTACCTTTCATTCCTAAAGAACGTGATTCAATTACACCAGCACTTTCTAATTTACGTAGTGCATTTACAATTACAGATCTAGTAATACCAACTCTATCTGCAACTTTTGATGCGATTAATAGGCCTTCCGTACCGCCAAGTTCTTCAAAGATATGTTCAATCGCTTCTTTTTCAGAATAAGATAATGAATTAATTGCCATTGTAATAGCAGCTTTATCGCGCGCTTCTTTTTCTACTTCACTATGCTTCTCACGTAAGATTTCCATACCAATAACTGTAGCAGCATATTCACCTAGTACCAAATCATTTTCATTAAAATCATCATATACTCGACCAAGTACTAATGTACCTAATCTTTCTCCTCCACCTAAAATTGGGAAGATAGTTGTACGACTATCTATGAATAATTCTCTGTTTTCAGGTGGAAAAACTGTTAATACATTGTCGATATCAATATTTGATTCTGTTTGTTTAACTTCCATTAATCGTTCTGTATATTCACTTGGGATATGTCTTTCTTCCAACATTTGAATAATTCTTTGACTTTTTAATAATTCATTTAGACTCGACCCTAAAATTTTACCTCGACGCGATACAATAAATACATTTGTTACAGTTACGCTACTAATCGTTTGTGCTACATCTTTAAAATCAACCGCAATACCTTTGTGTTTTTGAAGTAACGTGTTTAACTCTCTCGTTTTAGATAATAAGCTCATGAATTTTTCTCCTTTTGTATATTTTTATAGAATAAATGCACTTAAATCTTTATTTGTTGAAATTGATTTTAATTTATCATCAACATATTGTGGGGTAATATCTACAACTGCATTCGGCATACTTGGTGCTTCGAATGATAAATCTTCTAGCATCTTTTCTAAAATTGTATGAAGTCGACGTGCACCAATATTGTCTGTATCTTGATTTACTTGATAGGCAATCTCAGCTAAGCGAGTAATTGCTTCATCGGTAAAGTTTACAGTAACTTCTTCTGTTTGAAGCAATGCTTCATATTGTTTAATTAATGACAATTTTGGTTCTGTCAAAATTCTTACAAAATCTTCTACCGATAAACTATCAAGTTCAACTCTAATCGGAAAACGACCTTGCAATTCTGGTATCAAGTCACTCGGCTTAGATACATGGAAAGCTCCAGCACCTATAAACAGCATATGTTCAGTATTCACAGTACCATATTTGGTTTGAATAACGCTACCTTCAAGTATAGGTAAAATATCTCTTTGAACACCTTGTCTTGAGACATCTTGACCACTATTATGATTATTCGTCGCAACTTTGTCGATTTCATCTATAAAGATGATACCCATTTGTTCTGCTAATTCAAGCGCTTCTTGGTTAGCGCTTTCTTGATCAATTAGTTCATCCGCATAACTATCAGCTAAGATTTTCCTTGCCGTCTCAACAGCAACTTCTCGCTCAACTTTCTTTTTAGGCATTAATTGATTCATCATCTCTTGCATTTGCTGATTTTGATTTGTACCTAGCATACCTAAAGCACCAGGATCTTGTTCGACTTTAATTCTTACCTTTTCTTTTTCAAGTTTGCCTTCTTCTAGCTGTCTCTTAATTTCAGAACGTTTTGTTTTAATTTCCTCAGTAGGTGGTTCTTCTTCATCTTCGTTATTTTGTCCGAAATTTGGAATTGCACCTCCGAAAAGTGACTCTAAAGGATTATTCGTTTGAGACGCTTTCTTTTTCATACTTGGAACTAATAACTTAACAAGTTTTTCATTGGCCTTAGCTGTTGCTTCATCTTGTACCAATGATTTTTTCTGCGCCTTGACTAATCTTACTGAAACATCAACAAGATCTCTAACCATACTTTCAACATCTCGTCCTACATAACCTACCTCAGTAAATTTAGTAGCTTCTACTTTTATAAATGGCGCGCCGACAACTTTGGCCATTCTTCTTGCAATTTCAGTTTTACCAACGCCGGTTGGTCCAATCATCAAAATATTTTTAGGTGAAATTTCTTGCTTTGATTCCTCATCTAATAAACTTCTTCTGTATCGATTACGTAGGGCAATTGCCACTTTACGTTTAGCATCATTTTGTCCAACGATGTATTCATTTAATTTAGATACGATTTCTTTTGGAGTTAATCTTATTCCAGCTGTATCCATTAATTTCATTCCTCCGTCTTTTAACTAAAATTAATTGCTCGTAATTATTTATCGTGCTCTGATTATTATAGTGTTTCGACAACAATATTATCGTTGGTAAAGACACAAATATCAGCCGCTACTTTCAAGCTCTCATATGCCATTTCTTCAGCAGACAAATGCGATGCATGGCGTTTCAATGCACGTCCTGCGCTTAATGCGTAGTTGCCTCCTGATCCAATAGCGATAAGGTCATCATCTGGGGCAATAACTTCGCCAGTTCCACTGACAACTAAAATTGCATCTTTATCCATTACAATTAGCATAGCTTCTAATTGACGTAATTGTTTATCGCCTCGCCATTCTTGTGCCAATTCAACAGCAGCTCTTTCTAAGTTACCACTAAACTGTTGTAATTTTGTTTCGAATTTTTCAAATAACGTAAACGCATCTGCTACACTACCTGCGAAACCAGCTAACACTTTACCTTCATATAAACGTCGCACTTTTCTTGCCGTTTGTTTCATGATGACTTGTTGACCAAGCGTTACTTGCCCATCTCCAGCCATAGCTGCTTTCCCATTATGTCTTACAGCATAAATTGTTGTTGCATGTAATGTTGTATTACTCATGTTTCATTCTCCTTTTTCGCTCGAGGATGTGCATTTAGATACACTTTTCTTAATTGTTGGTTAGATACGTGTGTATATTTACCAGTTGTTGACAAATTAACATGACCTAATAACGATTGTACTGTTCTTAGGTCTGCACCTTGATTCAATAAATGCGTTGCAAATGTATGTCTGAGCTTGTGGGGATGAATCTCACTCACGCCTGCTGTTCGTTTAACAATATCATTTAAAACATATCGTACACCGCGTTCAGTGATTGCTTCACCCTTCATATTTACAATAAGAAAATCATGATTGCATGACTGAATTGGTTTGAAATG
This sequence comes from Staphylococcus sp. MZ3, assembly GCF_018622755.1. Classification (NCBI taxonomy): domain Bacteria; kingdom Bacillati; phylum Bacillota; class Bacilli; order Caryophanales; family Staphylococcaceae; genus Staphylococcus; species Staphylococcus sp. MZ3. Next base: position 1,267,488 of record NZ_CP076026.1, on the reverse strand, counting down.
TTCTAAATAATTTTCGATGCTTTGTCTACAATAAGCACCAAACGGTACAAAACGCTCTTTGCTCCCTTTTCCTAATACGGTAACACCATTCGCGTAAAAATCTATATCTTGTTTTTTAATATTCACTAATTCCGAAACACGGATGCCTGTAGCATACAACAATTCAAGAATAACTCGATCCCGTAAATTTTTTGAAGTGTCCTCTTCTACAGTTTTGAATAACGCTTCCATTTCTTCTTCGTAAAAGAATTGCGGAAGATATTTTTCTTTTTTCGGATGCACTAATTGAACAAATGGATTAATAATGTTCTCATCAAGCGTCATCCAATATTCATAGAAAGTTCTTAACGTTGAGATTTTACGAGAAACAGATGTTCTTTTCAAATGATTTGAATATAAATAGCTCAAATAATTTCTAGCATCTCTGTATTCAAAAGTATTCAACTCTAAATGTTCTTGTTCTAAAAATTGATTAAACTGAATTAAGTCATCTTGATATGATTTCAATGTGTGTTCCGAAAAATTCCGTTCAACTTTCAATGTATTTAAAAACGCATCTTGAATATGATTCAATACATTTACCCTCCATCAATAAGAATTGTAGCATATACAGCAAAGGGCTTACAGTAATTTGATAATCAATTCTAAATCTTTTGAGAATTAAATAATTGTAACTAATCGGAAAACCTGTTAATTAGAATACCTCTTTTTTAAATTAATTACTAAAAGTCTTTATTAATAGCCTTGCCATTTATTATTTCATTGCCTTTTAAATAAAGTTTATTTAAAACATTCTCTTACATGTTACATCAATCAACTTATTGCGTGTTATTTATTTAGATATTTTTTGAATGCGAATTCTAAATTGTCAGAAATACGTAACAATTCCAAAATTAAAAAGACTAGGATAAGTATTTTCCATTTAGAAAGTCATTACTTACTCGTTGATGACTTAAGAATGAATAGCATATCTAGTCTTTCTAACTATTTTATAAAGTTTTTTTGAAATTTTCTAAGTAATCCAAAGCTCTATTAGCTTGTGCTTCATAGCGTTCTTTTTTATCTTTAATTCTAGTTTCTAAAGATGGTAATAACCCGAAGTTAGCATTCATAGGTTGGAAATTCTTATTATTTTTAGCATGAGAAATATAGTAAGCCATACTTCCAATCATCGTTTCTCTAGGAAATACTACCTCACCTTTGCCTAATATTTTATGCGCAAGATTGATACCTGCAACTAAGCCGCTAGCTGCGCTTTCTACATAACCTTCAACACCAGTCATTTGTCCCGCAAACTGTATGTTTGGTTGTGAAATCAATTCATATTTCTCGTTTAATACGTCCGGTGAGTTAATGAAGGTATTTCTATGCATCACACCATATCTAACAATATCAACATTTTCTAAACCTGGAATTAATTTAATAACTTCTTTTTGAGCTCCCCATTTTAAATGCGTTTGGAAGCCGACAATATTGTAGAGTGTGCCAGCAGCATCATCTTGTCTTAATTGAACCACTGCATAAGGACGTTTCCCAGTCTTTGGATCTTCTAATCCTACTGGTTTCATTGGTCCAAATAGTAATGTCTTGCGTCCGCGTTCTGCCATTACTTCAAAAGGCATACAACCCTCGAAATATTTTTCTTTTTCAAATGAATTTACAGGCGCAACTTCAGCTTCTAATACTGCATCATAAAAGCGATTAAATTCATCCTCAGTCATAGGACAGTTTAAATATGCAGCTTCACCTTTATCATAACGGGACTTTAAGTAAACTTTATCCATATCAATAGATTCTTTTTCAATAATTGGAGCAGCCGCATCATAGAAATAAAGTTGATCTTTACCAGTAATGTCCACTATTTCTTGCGCAAGGGTTTCTGTAGTAAGTGGTCCTGTTGCGATAATTGTGTATCCATCTGGAATGGCATTAATTTCTTCATTAATAACTGTGATATTTTCATGATTTTTAAGTACTTCAGTTATATAACCTGAAAAATCGTGTCTATCAACTGCTAATGCACCACCAGCTGGAACTCGTGCCTTATCAGCCGCTTCAATAATTATAGAATTCAATCTTCTCATTTCTTCTTTTAAAACACCCACACCATTAGTTAAAGCATTTCCGCGTAATGAATTGGAACATACAAGTTCCGCAAATTTATCAGTATGGTGCGCTGGTGTTTGTTTAACAGGTCTCATCTCTATTAGATTAACTTTAATTCCTCTTTCAGCTAATTGATATGCCGCTTCTGAACCGGCAAGACCAGCACCTATTACATTTACAGTTTGAGTCATTTCTATACTCCTTTTATTGTCATTTATGTCTTTTAATTATGTTGTTATGTTTATATTATCCGCACTTATTTAGATTAATCCATTACTATCTTTAAAATAAGATTCACTAATGATTCTATTTAACAACCTTAAAATGTATCTAGGAAATAAAAATATTATTTCTGCGCTGCCTCTTTATAATCGCAATTTGAACATATTACTTGTGTTGTCTTGCCTTTTTTATTTTCAACAAGATATTGGTTACATTTTGGACAATCTCTTCCAATCGGCTTATCCCAAGAGATAAAGTCGCATTCAGGATATTTCGAACATCCATAAAAGACACGATTCTTTTTAGATTTTCTTTCTACGACGTCACCATCATTACATTTTGGACATTTAACACCAATAGACTTAACTATCGCTTTTGTATTACGACAATCCGGGAAGTTTGAGCAAGCCATGAACTTACCATAGCGTCCCATTTTTATAACCATAGGAGAACCACAAACTTCACAGTCTTCACCGGCTGGCTCATCTTTGATTTCAATCTTTTCCATCTCTTCTTCAGCACGTTCAACATCTTGTTTAAAGCTACTAAAGAAACCGTCTATTACTTTTCTCCATGTAATGTCGCCTTCTGCAATCTTATCAAGTAACGTTTCCATATTCACTGTGAATTCCACATCAATAATCTCTGGGAAGTATTCTTTCACTTGTTCATGAACTATTTCTCCCAACTCAGTAGGAACAAAACGCTTACTTTCTAATTTGACATAGTTACGCTTTTGAATCGTATCTATTGTCGGTGCATAGGTTGATGGTCGCCCAATTTTCAATTCTTCTAGTGTTTTTACTAATCTCGCCTCAGTATATCTTGGAGGTGGTTGTGTATAGTGTTGAGCTGGTTCAATTTGAGTTGCTGTGACTTTATCACCTTGCTCTAATTTAGGCAGTTTATTTTCCTTTTCGCTATCACTATCATCTTTAGTTTCTACATAAAGTGTCATAAATCCTTTAAACTTGATTGTTTGACCATTCGCTCTAAATTTAATGTCACCTTGTGTTATGTCTAATGAGACTGTATCAAGTATTGCTGGAGCCATTTGACTAGCAACAAATCGTTCCCAAATTAATTTGTATAATCGGTATTGGTCTTTCGTCAAAAATGACTTCATATCATCTGGCGTACGCATAGTACTTGAAGGTCTAATAGCCTCATGGGCATCTTGGTCACCTTGTTTCCCTGATGCTTTACGTTTAGAAGTGTAAGATTCACCGTATTTATCAGTTATATACTGTTTTGCTTCAGCTTTGGCAGTATCTGAAATACGTGTAGAATCGGTTCTCATATATGTTATTAAACCAATCGTACCTTGTTTTTTCAAATCTATACCTTCATATAATTGTTGTGCGACCATCATTGTTTTTCTTGCTTTAAAGTTTAATTTACGTGCCGCCTCTTGTTGTAATGTGGAAGTTGTAAATGGGTTTGCTGGATTACGCGTTTTTTCTTTTTTAGTCACGTTTGTAATTTCGAATTGATCTCCATCTAATGCAGCTGTAATTTTCTCAACATCTTTTTTCGTTTTTAGTTTAAAAGGTTTATTTTTATAATGAAGGAATTTAGCATTGAATTTTGATTTTTTGTATCTAAATTCTCCTTCAATAGTCCAATATTCTTCTGGTTTAAAGTTTCGAATTTCATTTTCACGGTCAATGACTAAACGAAGTGCAACAGATTGAACTCGACCCGCTGACAAACCTTTTTTTACTTTTTTCCATAGAACTGGCGAGATGTTATAGCCAACCAATCTATCTAATATTCGACGCGCTTGTTGTGCATCGACTAAGTTCATTTCAATTTCTCTAGGATTTTTAAAACTTTCTTTAACAGCGTCTTTAGTTATTTCGTTGAAAACAACGCGATTTTCTTTAGAATCTTCAAGCTCTAAAATTTTTGATAAATGCCAAGCAATTGCTTCACCTTCACGGTCGGGGTCACTTGCGAGAAAGACGTTTTTCGCTTTTTTTGCATGTTTTTTCAATTCTTTTACAACAGGACCTTTTCCGCGTATTGTTATATATTTTGGTTCGTAATTATCTTCAGTGTCGACACCCATTTGACTTCTTGGTAAGTCTCTGACGTGTCCCATTGAAGCTATAACTTTATATTTCTTACCTAAATACTTTTCAATGGTTTTTGCTTTTGCAGGCGATTCAACAATGACTAAATTATCTGCCAATGTCATTTCCCCCTCGCTAATCTAATTACTAAAGATAAATGATAAACGCTTAATTTTGCTTTTGTCAACGTTTTATATCTAAACAAATCATTTTCCCTGTCTATTTTTTATAGATTTTATTAAAAAATAAATTACAAAGGGTAACAAAAGAAATATGAAGCAACTCGTTATTTTTAGTTTTAAATATAGTAGTCTTCAAATATATCATTAGCGTTTAATACTACCTTAGCACCTTCTTGGATACGTAATAAATTACCTTTTGTCATAGGATTAAACATAGATCCAGGTAAAACATAAACATTTCTATTTTGCTCTAATGCAAAATCTATCGTGATGTGACTGCCACTTTGTTCCTTAGCCTCAGTAATTAAAACCCCTTTTGACAAACCGCTGATAATTCTATTGCGCTCAGGAAATCTATATTTAGCGATTGGTGTATGTGGTGGATATTCGGATATAACTAAACCTTTTTCTTCTATTTTATTTCTTAATGCTAATGTACTTTTGGGATAATGTGTTTGATGGCCAAAGGCTAAAACTGCAATTGTAGGGAGATTGTATTTTAAAGCTATTTGATGTGCCATTGCATCAGCTCCTTGAGCAAGGCCGGAAACAATTGTTAAATATTTGCTTTTATCATTTGATAATAAAAATTCTAAAGACTGTTGGGTATAACTTGTAGAATCTCTTGCACCTACTACTGCCAAATGATGCATATTATTTATTAATTTGATGTTCCCTTTATAGAAAAGAAGTAATGGAAATTGATATATTTCTTTTAATAGCACTGGGTATTCAGAATCCATATATGTAATGTAACTTACTTTTAATTTCTGCAGTTCTTTAATAATATCGTTATGATCAAGTTTTATAAAAGCATAGTATTTACGTAATAAATGAACATTTTCTTCCCTATTCACCCATTCACATAAATAACTATCTTTTTTTCTTCCCTCCTCTTTAATTACATTAGAATATGCCATTAAAAATTGATGAATTTGTTTAGTCGAAAAGTGTGCCCAGTATAACTTAAGCAAAAATAGTTTAATCAATAAATCAACTCCTTTTTGTAATCATACAAAATCATATTCTATTTTTGTTTTACATTTCTAATACAAAAACATTGTCGATGTAATGTTATTTTAAGGAGTAAAAATACTGACTTAAAAAGTGAAAAGTATGTTGGAAAGAATTTAAAATTTCAATTTCCAACATACTTTATAATTAAACCTTATAAATAAGTTTTGCAAATTTATATAGAATTGGTCTTACTGGTTTGATGAAATCACCAATTAATTCTTCAACATGTGCATTAAAACCCTTTTTAAATTGTTGAACACCAAAATCATCCGCCTCATTACTAAAGACGCCTGTTATTCCATAAAAATTATACCTATTAATATTATGTGATTTTGCATATTTTATCATATGCCATTGTAGATGATATGCACCCATATACTGATTATATTTCGGATTTGATCCACTTGATAGATAATAAACTTCATCATCAGTACATATAAATAAAGCAGCAGCTAAATCCAAAACAGGTCCATCTTCTAATATTAGTTCTTCGGTTTTACTAATTCTATTATTAATACTAGATAATTGCATATTTAACTGATTTAATTTTGATTTATTCTTTTTAGAATTTGGATTTTCATTTAATGCTCTGTTCACAGTCATCATTTCATTTTCGATTTTCAATAATTGTATTTTTAATTTATCTTGATATTCATTAAGATTTATACAAGCTATCTTTAACATTGCCTTATCTTTATATATTTCTTGCATTCGTTTAAAATAATCTTCATTCATGAAATGAAAACCATGTTTTTCTTCAGCCATTTGAAACAATTTATAAAATCGATTTGTTTCTTCAATAGATAAATCTTCAACCTTAACACCAATCTCAATAGTCTTTTTTATATTTCTTCTAGTTTGGTATTCCATTTCTTTTAAAAGTTGATTCTCATCTTTATCTTTTAAATCCAATACAGAAATCCACCTAATTTGACTTTTATTTGAATATCCTGTTGTATAACCTTGATGGAGATACCCAATTTTCCCTAGCATCTTTACTATCACTGAATTATTATAATTCTTTATTATCCTACCATTTGCATCTCTTAAATTCTCTATTAAATATGGATCAACAAGAATAAATACTCCTCTATTTTTATAAATGAATTTAGATAATTCTTTAAAAAAGTAACAAACTAATTTAGCATCGAAATAATCAAGTAAAGGACCTCTATGAGAGTAGAAATATTTGTAGAATTTAAAAATTCGTGCCTCTGTTAATAAACATGCAGCTATAACTTCATTTTTATCATTCTTCACTCCCACAATATGTGCTTCATGATTTATTTTATTTCTATAATTATATAATTCTATAGACTGTGTATAATGTTTGAAGTGCTTTTTGGTGTAGTTGGTAAATTCTTCTTCACTTAAAGTTGAAAATTTCATATTTCAATGTCCTGCCTTCGATTTAAATTATGCTTTTTTAAATGGTCTAATAAAAATCATATCATTTTCATAATTATGAACAACTTTATGTGCAACCTCTGCTTTACGCCATCCACCATTATTCCAGTTTTGATCTAAACTTTGGAACTTCATTAATTTTCCATCATAATCACCATTTAAGACAATAGCTGTATGACCATATCCTCCACCAAATCTTCCGCTAAAAACCACTAAGTCCCCAGGTTCAGCTTTGAAAGTTGGTGTGTTGTGATAAATTTTAGCTTCACTATTAAAATTATTTGCATATGGTATATCTTTAGCTCCATATCCTTTTAATCCATGACCATAAAGATGATTCCAATATACATTAACTAAATCGAAACATTGCCATCCATAACTACCGTCGAAATCCCATCCTCTATTCTCTAATGTTTTCAAATAATTTAATGTACTGCTATTACTATTACTTTTATTATTTGAAGACACTGTTTTTGGTTTTGGTTCTACTAATGGTGTCATTGGCACTTTTAATTTTTGACCAATAAATATTAAATTAGGATTTGCTATATTATTTGTATTTTGAATATTTGAAACTGTAGTTTTGTATTTTAATGCTATAGCACTAAGTGTGTCTCCTTTTTTTACAGTATAGATTTGTGTTTTTGGAGCTTCTCTAAAACTGTAGTAACCAAAGTAATTATTAGTAACTTTATTCATTTTCTTCTGATTAGAATTTTGAACTTCTAAGTTTGCAATTTTAATTTCTTTAGTAGGTTCATTGTTATTAACAACTAGATTGTTACCTTGGCTTGAGTTTTTCGGAGTATTTGAAATCTTTATATCTTGATTAATTTCATTTCCATTTGAAATTGCTGATTTGTTGTCTAACTTTAAACTTGTGTCCGATGTTTTAACAGCACCTTCATTTTTTATTTTGTCATTTGTCGTATTTTTATTAGCATTTAACTCTGATTTCGCGAATACATTTTGCTCATACCCTCTTGTAAAATCTTTAGATTTATCAATTTCATCTGCATATGCTTTGTTCGACATACCCAATGCCAAAAACATACCTATTGAAATTGACAAAATTCCAATACTAACTTTTCTAATTGAATAGCGTACTTTACTTTGTTGTTTATTCATGATGTAACACTCCTCGCAATAATATATAAATATTATAACATAGTGCACTATATGTTTTAATAAAAATTTGCTTTGTTTTATAAAGCTATTGAAGGAGGTAAAATAATTAACTTGTCTTTCCAAAATATGAAAAGTGTACTAAAATTCATCGCACGACAAATAGCCCATTTCCGATACTTTTATAAAGTACGGAATGGGCTATAGCCATTTATATCATCTTTTAACTTTATTTATTAACAGTTAATAATGCTTCATAAATACCTGCTTCTTTAGCAGCTTCAATTAATGTTGAACCAATTTCTGAAGGTGTTGCCGCTGTTTTCACACCACAACTATTTAATGTTTTAATTTTCTCTTCAGCAGTACCTTTACCACCTGAAATGATTGCACCAGCATGTCCCATACGTTTTCCAGGAGGTGCTGTTTGTCCACCGATAAAGCCTACAACTGGTTTTGTCATATTCGCTTTAATCCATTCAGCTGCTTCTTCTTCAGCTGTACCACCGATTTCACCAATCATAACAACTGCTTTCGTTTCGTCATCTTCATTGAATGCTTTTAAAACATCAATAAAGTTTGTTCCGTTGACTGGGTCTCCACCAATACCAACAGCTGTAGTTTGACCAATACCTTCTTCAGTCAATTGGTGCACTGCTTCATATGTTAGTGTACCTGAACGTGATACTACACCAACATGACCTTTTTTGTGAATATAGCCAGGCATAATACCAATTTTACATTCATCTGCTGTAATCACACCTGGACAGTTTGGACCAACTAAACGTGTTTTTCTACCTTGTAAGTAGCGTTTAACTTTAACCATGTCTAATACAGGAATATGTTCAGTGATACAAATAACCATATCTAAGTCTGCATCAGCTGCTTCTAAAATTGAGTCTGCAGCAAATGGTGCTGGAACGTAAATGACTGAAACCGTTGCCCCGGTTTCATTTTTAGCTTCTTCAACAGTGTTGAAAACAGGAACGCCTTCAACAACTTGACCACCTTTACCAGGCGTCACACCTGCTACTATTTTCGTACCATAATCAAGCATTTGTTTTGTATGGAAAAGGGCAGTAGACCCTGTAATACCTTGTACCATTACTTTAGTATTCTTATCTATAAATACACTCATCTTAGTGCTCCCATCCTTTCCTTATGCTTCTTTGACTAGTTTAACAATTTTTTGTGCACCTTCAGCCATTGTTGCTGCTGGTTCAATTGCTAATCCTGAGTCTTTTAAGATTTTTTTACCTAACTCAACATTTGTACCTTCTAAGCGTACAACTAGTGGTAAAGTTAAATCTACTTCTTTTACAGCTTCAACGATACCTTCTGCGATAACATCACATTTCATAATGCCACCGAAAATATTTACAAAAATACCTTTAACATTTTCATCACCTAAAATGATTTTAAATGCTTCAGTTACTTTTTCTCTAGTAGCGCTTCCGCCTGCATCTAAGAAATTGGCTGGGTTTCCACCGAAATGATTAATCGTATCCATTGTTGCCATGGCTAAACCTGCACCATTAACCATACATCCGATATCACCATCTAATGCAATGTATGATAAATCATGTTTAGACGCCTCAATCTCTTTCGGATCTTCTTCTTCTAAATCACGTAATTCTACAACATCTTTATGTCTGAATAATGCATTATCATCAAAATTAATTTTAGCATCTAATGCCAATACATCACCATCAGCTGTTATAACTAATGGGTTGATTTCTACGATTGAACAATCTTTTTCAATGAATACATTATAAAGTGCTAATAAGAATTTAGCTGCTTTGTTAACAGATTCTTTAGGAATATTAATATTAAACGCAATTCGTCTTGCTTGGAATGGTGAAAGTCCGATTACTGGATCGATAGTTTCTTTGAAGATCTTTTCAGGAGTCTTCGCAGCAACTTCTTCAATCTCAGTGCCCCCTTCTTCAGACGCCATCAATGTTACTTGGTCAGTCGCACGATCAATAACGAATCCAACGTAATATTCTTTTTGAATAGCACAACCTTCTTCGATATATAAACGCTTAATTTCTTTACCTTCTGGACCAGTTTGATGTGTCACCAAAGTTTTCCCTAATAATTCTTTTGCATATGTTTCTACCTCAGATAAAGATTTAGCAATTTTTACTCCGCCTGCTTTACCTCTACCTCCAGCATGAATTTGTGCTTTTACAACATAAACATCAGAATTTAATTCTTTTGCTTTCTCCACCGCTTCTTCAGCAGTAAATGCTACTCGTCCTTCTGGAACTGCAACGCCCATTGAACGAAATATTTCTTTACCTTGATACTCGTGGATATTCATCTTCCATCCTCCTGTTACTTAGGTTAAGTTCCCTTACAATTATAAAAAATGTAAGCGCTATTGTAAACTTAAATGCTACTTTTTTATCATTTAATTGAATTTTACGATTTACAGTAACGATTTTATAGGTTCAAAGCTTTTTCTATGCTCTTTCATAATGCCAATATCATCGATTGCTAGTAAATGTTGTTTGGTACCATAACCCGCGTTTTTTTCAAAACCGTATTCAGGATAATTTTTAGATAACTGTGTCATATAATCATCACGAAAAACCTTTGCCATGATACTTGCAGCTGCAATGGACACACTTCTTGCATCACCCTTGATTAAAGATACTTGAGGCAGTGCATTATCAAGCGTCATAGCGTCTATCAATAAATGCGTTGGTTGTACTGATAATCCATCAATAGCTCGCTGCATGGCGATTTGAGTAGCTTTATAAATATTAAATTCATCTATTTCTTCAGCTGTCGCGATCCCATATGCAAAAGCAGTAACTTCATTTTTTAGTGCTTCATTTAATTCTAGACGTTTCGTAACAGGTACTTTTTTCGAGTCATCAAGACCCAAATAATTGTGATTTGAATTTAAAATTGTTGCGCATGCAACGACTGGACCTGCTAAAGGTCCTCTTCCAACTTCATCAATACCACAAATAATAGCATTAGGATTCTCTTTTAATATTTCATTTTCAAAGTAAGTCATTTCAACATATTTTTCTTTTAAAGCTTGTTCTTTTTCTAACGCTTTTCTTCGTCTGGCTATGGCATTTTGTACACCTTTTCGCTCATCTAAAAAGCATTCATGATTTTCTAATTCTTCTATTGTATTAACCGCATTAATCAACTGCGTTACTTCTTTAATTGTTAGCGTCATTTGCTAATTCCTCAGTCATATCTTTAAAAATATCAAAACAATAATTTCCTATTTTAGCATTTCGAATATCGTAAATAATCAATTCAATGACTGCCTCGTAATCAATTTCATTACCACGTCGAATTAAGCCACGCTTTTTCCCTATCGCATCAAACCACGCTAAGATTTCTGCATCTTCAGGAACTTCGATTTTATAATGTGCTTTTAAGCGCGCTAAATCATTTTGAATTAAAAAGTTCAGACCATAGATGGCAACTTCATCTAAGTGCACAATACTATCTTTTATCGCACCAGTTAAACTCAACTTCTTACCGACTTCTTCATCTTCAAATTTAGGCCAAAGTATCCCTGGTGTGTCTAATAGTTGTAATGCATTACCAACTTTAATCCATTGTTGTTGTTTGGTCACACCTGGTTTATTACCAGTCTGTGCAATACTACGCTTTGCCAGTTTATTTATTAATGTGGATTTACCAACATTTGGAATTCCAACAATCATCGCTCTAATCGCTCTTGGCTTAAGTCCTTTTGCTTTTTCACGTTCAAATTTTTCAGCAGTCGCCTTAATTGCTGCAGCTTCCACTTTCTTTAAATTTTTACCGTGCTTAGCATCCACTGATACAGGATAGTATCCTTTATCAATAAAAAATTGTTCCCATTTTGACATCTCATTTAAATTAGACATATCTTTTTTATTTAATATAACAACACGTGGTTTTTGGTTAATAACTTCATCTATCATAGGGTTTCTTGAACTATATGGAATTCTTGCATCTACTAGTTCAAACACTACATCTACTTTTTTTAATTGTTCACTTACTTCTCTTTTGGCTTTCGCCATATGTCCTGGATACCATTGAATAACCATTCAATTCACCTTACTTTCGTCAATTCTTTTCTCATTATTAAAATCTATAACCTGTTAATTATAGAACAAATTCATTAATTCAACTATATTTATTTTAACATTGTCACACTTCTTAACAATGCTTTAGATTCAGGTATAAGTGATTATTCCAAGTTTTCTCTAATTAAAAATTTTCATTTAATAAATCTAAGCTGCTTATTAGGTGACATTCATCTTTATCAGTATGACATTTTTATTATTCAATATATTTGTTTAATGATAAACTGAAAATGATCCAAAGTTTAAGTAACTATGATAAGGTATCTGTTCCACAGTCATCTTCGTCTTTACCTATCAAGAACCTCATTAACTTTAGTTTCAGTTAAACTTAATTTTAAATTTGAAAGTTGAGGATAATGTTGTGTTAAAAAAGTGGCTAAATTCAAACGTCAAACAATTCTTTGTTATAACTTTCATTAGTGTAATATTAACGCTTATTTTATTTTCTACTCATATCTATGATTATATTGTGAATGGTACTGTTTTTAGTGGGGCTGGAGATGGATTCCGTCAAATGATGCCATTTCAAATGTATTTGTATGAACATCTAAGTAGTTTTTCTAGTTTATATGATGCATCGTTTGGATTAGGTGGCGATTATATGAAAGGACTATCATATTATTATTCGCTGTCACCTTTAATGTGGCTAAATTTTCTATTCATTAAAATAGGAGAAACGGTTGGTATATTTAATCCGACAGCAATACATTTTTGGCCGACAAACCAACTTATTATGGCTATGATACGAGCTATCATAACATTTGTCGTGACCTTCTACTTATTTAAAATATTACACTTTAAACGCTCAACAAATATGATCGCTACGATTTTATACGGCATGTCAACTGTCGTTATATACTTTAATTTTACTTGGTCATTTTATGGAAATTTATTATATTTATTACCATTATCGATTCTTGGTTTGGAAAGATATTTTCAACAACGCAAAATCGGTATATTCATTGTTGCGATAGCCTTAACACTATTTAGCAATTTTTATTTCAGTTATTATCAAGCTATTATTATAGGTTGCTACTATTTATATCGACTCATTTTCACTTACAAATATGACATTGTCTCTAGAACACAAAAATTAATTTGCGTCATATCTGCTACAGTTTTGAGTGTGTTATCAAGTGTATTTGGTTTATTCACTGGCATTTCTGCGTTTTTGGAAAATGACAGAAAGCAAAATCCCAATGTTGATATACCGTTTTTGACACCACTTGATTATCATTATTTTTTCTTTAGCGATGGATTTTATATTACGATTTCAATTCTTACTATCGTTGCATTATTGTCATTCAAACTGTATCGTTTTTACTTTTATAGACTTTTCGCAATAGTAACATGGATATTATTTATAGGTTCATTATCACAGTATTTCGACAGTGCTTTTAATGGTTTTTCATTTCCAGAAAGGCGTTGGGTGTATATCTTAGCACTATCATCAAGCGCTCTTTGCGGATTGTTTATTCAACATTTATCAACATTAAATATGAAATATTATTTAATCAGAACAATACCCGTATGCATCATCGCATTACTTTATGTATTACTATCACCGACACACCCACTTGCACTTATAGTAGGTATTATCCTGCTAATGGTGCTTGCCGTTATTTTAAAATTTAGTTTATGGCGTTATAAAAAATTAACCGTTGCAATATTAGTATTAATCGTTATGATTCAACAAATCGTCATTTTAGATAACAACAAAAATATGGCAATCAAACCTTATCAACAATCAATATCAACGTTGAAACAACATGATTATCATAGTAACTATGTAAACCAGCTTATAAAAAAGATAAATGAAAATGCAACTGGTCCATTTAATCGCATTGATTATATGTCAGACTATGCATTAAATTCACCATTTATATATCATTATAATGGCATTTCATTATATTCTAGTATTTTTAATGGAGACATATTAAAATATTATGACAAGACACTCCAAATTAATATGCCAATCGATAAAAACAGCACTTATAGATTACTTGGCAATCGTCAAAATTTACTATCACTTTGGAATGTTAATGATCGAATTAGAGTGAATCATGATGACAACTTACCATATGGATTTAAAATTAAGTCTGAACACAAAGACAATAAAGTTCGTTGGATTCATTCTAAAAATACCATCCATTATCCAAGTGCACATATTACAAATAAGGTCTTTTCCAATAAAGAATTAAAATCTCCATTAGATAAAGAACAAGCAATGTTACAAGGGATTGTTTCTAACAATACTAAAGATGTTAATACACATTTTAAAGCCAATAAAAATTTACTATCAGATTCAACAATTAAATTAAATAGTGCAGCCTGGCAATCTCCTACAAAACATTTATTACAAGTTAAACAAAATAATGGTGGTCTAACTGTACAGTTGCCAAAATCAGTTTCTAATCAATTTAAAGATTTGTATTTTGAAATGGATTTAGAATTACTTTCGCCGGATAAAGCTCATGATGTTAAAGTGAATGAATATACACAAGAAAGAAATAAACTCACTTATAAATATCGACGCTTTGTAACACCCGTAACGATACGCATTAAAGCTTCAGATAGAATTAGATTATCATTGCCTAAAGGTAAGTATCGCGTAAATTTAAAAGGGATATACGGCGAAGATTATACCACGCTTAAAGACGCTTCAAATTCATTAGAGGCTGTCAAAGTTAGTAAGACAAAGCAAGGTTATACTATTACTAAAAATAAAAATTCATCTGGGTATATTGTTTTGCCAACAGCATATAATCAAGGTATGAAAGCGACATCAGGTGATCAAAGTCTTAAAGTTGAACAAGTAAATGGTATTATGACCGGCATTAAAGCACCTAAAAATATAACAAAGATTCAATTGAGCTATGCCCCACCATACTATTATTTACTTATAACAATTACTATATTTGGCATTATATGTAGTATTATTTTCACGAGATGGGCAAGACAAAAATAATGTTGCTACGCATATATTTAATAAATCTACTAAGTCCTTTTCAATGGCACTTAGTAGATTTTTGTTTATATAACCATTTTGAGCAAACACGTTATGAATAAAGAAGGGAAAAACAATTACATTATCAGCTTTACTTTACCTAAACAGCAAAAAAAGCCATCTATATCACTCCATAAAAGTGACCTAGATGGCTTTGTTGTTTGAGTCGAATATGACTCATACATAGCTTTGTTTAAATGCTGATTAACGAATTTCTTGGATTCTAGCAGCTTTACCACGTAAACTACGTAAGTAATATAATTTAGCACGACGTACTTTACCACGACGTTTAACTTCGATTTTTTCAATTTTTGGTGTGTGTAATGGGAATGTACGTTCCACGCCAACACCTGATGAAATTTTACGAACTGTAAACGTTTCAGAAACGCCACCGCCACGACGTTTAATTACAACACCTTCGAATACTTGGATACGCTCACGAGTACCCTCAATGATACGTACGTGTACACGTAAAGTATCACCAGGACGGAAACTTGGTAAGTCTGTACGCAATTGTGATTTAGTTACTGCTTCGATTAATTTGTGATTTGTCATTATAAATTCTCCTCTTCAACCTATGTTCTTGCCTCGACAAATATATAGCAGCGGATCATAGTGATTTTTGTGTTTCCACACTCAGAATATGTTAGCACAATACTAACCTTTTTTCAATCCTATTTTATATCTTTCTAATATTTGCTTATCTTCATTAGTTAATGGATATTTTTCAATTAAGTCAGGTCTTTTATTATATGTGCGGATCAACTTTTGCTCATGTCTCCATGCATCAATATTGGCATGATTTCCAGACAATAAAACATCTGGAACTGTTAGACCCTTAAATTCACGCGGACGTGTATATTGCGGAAACTCTAATAACCCATCTGAAAATGAATCGTCTTGATGTGACTGTTCATTACCTAAAACACCTGGAATCAGTCTAACAATAGCATCAGTCATTGTCATTGCCGGTAACTCACCGCCAGTTAACACATAGTCACCCATTGATATTTCATCTGTGACAAGATGTGTTCGGATACGTTCATCGTAACCTTCATAATGTCCGCATATGAAAACGATGTGGTCAGCCTTGCTTAATTCAACAGCTTTCTGATGTGAAAATGGCTCGCCTTGTGGACACATTAAAATAACGCGTGTTTGTTCTGTGACATCTAAGTCTTCCATCGCATTAAAAACAGGTTCAGGCTTTAACACCATACCTTGTCCGCCACCATACGGATAATCATCTACTTGGTTGTGCTTGTTAATTGCATAATCTCTAAAATTAACCGTATTGATTTGTAATTTATTGTTTTCTTGGGCACGTTTCATAATTGAATGATTTAAAACACCATCAAACATTTCAGGAAATAAAGTTAAATAATCAATTTTCATTAATCCAACAATCCTTCCATTGGCGTGATGATAATTTTTTTATTTTCAACATCCACTTCTTTTACAACATCAGCAATATAAGGAATCAAATATTCTTTAGATCCTTTAATCACCCACACATCATTCGCACCTGTTTCAAATATATTAATTACACGACCTATTGGTGTTTCTTGATCATCAAAAACTGTACATCCTATAATATCTGAATAATAAAATTCATTTTCCTCAAGTACGATATCTTCATGATCACGCTCTTGATAAATAGAACTCCCTTTTAAATGCTCAATATCATTAATATTATTAATACCTTCAAATGTAAGCATATGAAGCCCTTTATGCACTCTATGTGACTTAACAGTATATTCAAGGTCGTTATTGTTATGCACAACTGTCAGCACTTGACCGGGTTGAAAACGAACGTCTGTAAAGTCTGAATTGGATTTTACTTTAATTTCACCTTTAATACCATGTGTGTTAACAATTTGACCAACTTCAACTCTCATTCTATTACCTCCAACTCTATGCTTTGAACACTTCTATTTTAATTGAAAATAATTCAAAGAAAAAGGGCACCATTATGGTACCCAATACGTTCTATATTACTAACATGTGATATTCCCAACGTATCATTGAGTAATAACTGTCAGTGTAAACGAGTTATTCTTATTGTTAGAACAATTTTACGCTAAATTACTTAGCTTTCTTTTGTTCGTCAAATTTTTTCATAATACCTTCTTTTGATAAGATATTGTGAACTGTATCAGTTGGTTTCGCACCATCATTTAACCATTTTAAAGCTAACGCTTCGTCAACTTTAATTTCTGGAGCATTAGCGCTCGTTGGGTTATAAGTACCGATTTGTTCGATGATACGTCCGTCACGTGGAGAACGAGCATCTGCTACTACGATACGATAGAATGGATTTCTTTTTGAACCTAAACGTGTTAAACGAATTTTAACTGCCATTTATAAAATCTCCTTTAAGTCATGTTTTAATTTTTATTTTCTACAAGAAATAATATTAACAGGTGTATGAATGTTTGTAAAGAGTTTTTTCTTTACCAGGAAAATTATTGAACCTTTTTCTTACAATAATAACTATGTGATTACTAAATTAGACTGTTAATAGGTTATAAAAATTCATAGTAGCCTTCACCACCTACGTGTTAAGTTAATTTATCTCGTAAGGACATGAATGGTACCACTTCTAACGCACATGTTCCACCAATATAACTTATTAATATTAGCAACAATAACCTCATGTTCTAGCAAATCCGCAATTTCAGTTTTTAATTATTATTGTGTATCTAAAAATATGCACCCCATAAAGTTATATTCTTTAGTATAACTTTCGGGATGCACATCTCATTGCAACAAAAATCAGCGTGTTATATTAAACATTAAAACGGTAAATTCATACCTTTTAACATATTTTGCATTTGATTGCGTTTACCTTTTTTACCTTTACCGCCACCAGTGAATTGTTTCATCATTTTCTTCATATCGTTAAATTGTTTCATCAAACGATTGACTTCTTGTAATGAACGACCAGACCCTTTAGCAATACGCTTTTTACGTGATACATTCAATGTGTCTGGATTGTTTCTTTCAGCCGGCGTCATTGACTGGATAATCGCTTTAATATGATCAATTTGCTTTTCACTCATATTAAGCTTATCTAGCCCTTTCATTTTATTCATACCTGGAATCATTTTCATAATATCATCCAGTGGTCCTAGATTTTTCACCTGATCAAGTTGTTCTAAAAAATCATCTAAAGTAAACGATGACTCACGCATCTTTTTCTCTAAATCTTTTGCTTTTTCTTGATCCACATCTTGTTGCGCTTTTTCAATTAAACTTAACACATCACCCATACCTAAAATACGTGATGCCATACGTTCAGGATGGAATAGCTCTAAACCATCTAACTTTTCACTCATACCAACAAATTTAATTGGTTTTTGTGTCACCGAACGAATAGATAAAGCTGCACCACCACGTGTATCACCATCTAATTTAGTTAAGGTAACACCTGTGACATCAAGTTGATCGTCAAAAGATTCTGCAACATTGACAGCATCTTGACCCGTCATTGAATCGACAACTAACATAATTTCGTTTGGTTTAGCAATTTCTTTTACTTCTTTTAATTCGTTCATCAATGCTTCATCGATGTGTAATCGACCTGCTGTATCAATGATTACAAAGTCTAAATGTTCTTCTTTAGCATGTTTTAATGCATTAGTTACAATTTGTTGTGGCTTTACTTGATCTCCTTCACTGTATACAGGAATATCAATTTGTTTCCCTACTGTTTGTAATTGATTTATCGCTGCTGGACGATAAATATCTGCTGCAACTAACATAGGTTTTTTGTTGTATTTTTTACGCATCAATAATGCTAATTTACCTGCAGTTGTTGTTTTACCAGCACCTTGTAAACCAACCATCATAACAACAGTAGGTGGTTTATTTGACATATTAATCGACGTATTTTCTCCACCCATCAACTGCGTTAATTCATCTTGAACTATTTTAATAACTTGTTGCCCTGGTGTTAATGATTGCATTACATCGGAACCTAATGCGCGTTCTGATACTGTTTTAATAAATTCTTTTACCACTTTAAAGTTTACGTCAGCCTCAAGTAACGCTAATCTTACTTCACGCATCATTATCTTTATATCAGCTTCAGTAAGTTTACCCTTACCACGCATTTTTTGCATCGTCGCTTGCAGGCGTTCTGATAAGCCTTCAAATGCCATATCGATGTCCTCCCTCAATTTATATCTATTCTAAGTCTTCTAATTGTTGAATATAACGTTGTATTTGTTCTGGATTACTTAAATGTTGTTTCATTTCATCATATATTTCTCGGCGTTGCTCAAATTTCTGGTATAATTCCAATTTCTTTTCATAATCTTCAACTAAATCGCCAGTTCTTCTTATATTATCATAAACTGCTTGTCTACTCACATTAAAAGTATCTGCGATTTCACTTAAAGAATAATCTTCGAGATAAAATAATTCCAAATAATTACGTTGTTTATTCGTCAATAAGGATTGATAAAAATCAAACAAATAATTCATTCGTAACGTTTTAACTAAATCATTTTGACCCATGATTATCGTCCTTTTCTTCTGTTACAATTTGATCATTTTCAACTGTTGTTATTTCTTCATTTTGTTCAATCATATCAGCGAATAAGCCGTAGACATAACTTTCAGGGTTAAATGGTTGTAAGTCATCTAATTGCTCACCTAAACCTACATATTTAACTGGAATGTGCAATTCATTACGAATGGCTAATACGATACCACCTTTGGCTGTACCATCTAATTTCGTTAATACAATACCTGTAACATTTGTTACTTCTTTAAAGTTTCTAGCTTGTGACAACGCATTCTGACCAGTTGTAGCATCTAAACATAGTAATGCTTCATGAGGCGCATCTGGCACTGCTCGATTAATTACACGCTTAACTTTTTCTAATTCTTGCATTAGATTTGTTTTATTTTGTAAACGTCCAGCGGTATCACAGATTAAAATATCAACACCTTTGTTTTTAGCGGCATTAATCGCATCATACATAACAGCAGCTGGATCAGAACCTTCACTTTGGCTAATTACATCTACACCAACACGTTCGCCCCAAACTTTCAATTGATCAATAGCACCCGCTCTAAAAGTATCGCCCGCAGCTAACATTACTTTTTTACCTTCCATTTTATATCGGTAAGCTAATTTTCCAATTGTTGTTGTTTTACCAACACCATTCACACCAACCATTAAAATGACATTCAAACGACCATCTTCTAAGTTCATAGCTTCTGAATTATCATCTTCTTGATGGTAAATCTCTACGATTTTTTCAACAATGACTTCACGCAAATCTTCAGTATCTTGAATATTACGTCGTTGTGCTTCCATACGTAATTCTTCAGTTAACGTCATCACTGTATTAAAACCGACGTCTGCAGTGATTAACATTTCTTCTAAAGCTTCAAAAAAGTCTTCATCTACTTTACGATATCTCGCTATCAAATTATTTAATTGTTCTTGGAAATTTTGACGAGATTTTTCGAGTCCTGCTTTAAATTTAGCCCCCATTTTTTGAGCTTCAATTTCTTCAAAATCTTCAATTGATATTAAGCCATCGTCATCAAAATCCGCTTCACTCAACTTGCGTGGCTTCTTTTTCACTTCAGCATTTTCTGCTAAATCATTTACGTCCTGCGTTGAACCTTCAGAATGTGTATCTTCTAATTTGTCTTGACCTTGTTCTTCTGTTAAGGATTTAACTTCTTCATTTTCTTTATTTGTTGCAAACTTATCTTTTAAGCGTTTAAAAAAGCTCATTATTGCTCCTCCTTCAACACATCATCTATTGTATTTAAATTCACACTCACAAGTTTAGTAACACCTGATTCTTGCATTGTTACGCCGTATAACCTATCTGCAAATTCCATTGTTCCTTTACGGTGTGTAATAACAATGAATTGTGTTTCGTCTGATAACTCATTTAAATATTTTGCGTATCTAATAACATTTGCTTCATCTAGTGCAGCTTCAACCTCATCTAATATAACAAAAGGTGCAGATCTTACTTTTAAAATTGCAAATAGTAAAGCAATAGCAGTTAATGCACGCTCACCACCACTCAGTAACGATAAATGTTGCAACTTTTTACCCGGTGGTTGTACCACAATATCAATACCAGCTGTTAAATAATCGGCTTCAGTTAATTGCAATTCTGCATCGCCTCCACCAAACAATTGTTTGAACACAGCTGTAAAATGTCCTTGAATAGCATGGAAAGTTTCTTTAAATCTTTCAGTAACCTCTTGATCCATTTCACTTATAATTTGCTCTAATGTTTCTTTAGCTTTACGAAGATCTGTACGTTGTTCACTTAAAAATGTATAACGTTCATTTAACTCTTCAAATTGTTCAATTGCATTTAAGTTTACAGGACCTAGTTCATCAATCGACATCTTCATTAACTTAACTTTTTTACGTAATGCGTCAATCGATTCATCACTCGTATATTCAGATTTCGCACGTTCAACAGTCAATTGATATTCATCATTTAAATGATCTATCGCATGATGAATTAATACATCTAGCTTTGATTGTTCAGCTTTAATATCTTGGTAGTGATTTTCGATAGCTAAAATATCTTGGTGACAAACTTGTAGTTTAGCTTCTTGCGCATCGATTTGTTCATTCAACTCAATACGTTGTTGTTTCAATTTATCTAATTCATCAGATAAGCGTGTTCTCGTTTCTTGTTGACCATTAATTTGATCTTTAATATTTTGAAAAGCTTGTTCGCCCATCACTTCATCCGAATTAAAGAATGCAATTTTTTCTTTAACATCTTTTAATTGATGTTTAGTTTGTTGATTTTGATTATTTAATCGATCTATTGTCTGTTGTTGTGTTTTAATACGCTCTTTAACCACAGCAAGATCAGATTGTTTCTGATGTAAGGTTTGTTGTGTTTTAGTAACGCTTTCCTTACCTTCTTTAGAAAGTTTTGTGTAGCGTTCAATTTCATCTTCTAGTCGTTTTAAAGATGCTTTAATACTTTCTAGATAAGTTTCTTTTTCACTCAAAGTTTGTCGACTTTTGTCACTCGTATAACCATCATTTTTTTCAAATTCGAATTCTTCATGATCATTTTTTATTTGTGTTTCTTGTGTAGTTAATCTATCGAGCTCCATTTCAAAATGATGCACTTGCTCTTTAAGTGTATTATGCTTTTGACTTTTTTCAAAATACAGTTCACTTAATTGATCACTTTTTATCTTCAACTCTTTAAATTGTTGTTCAAATGATTCTGTTTGACGCAAGTAATCTTCTAATTGGTGTCTCATTGTTGTCAACTCGTCTTTTTGAGACAGAATACTTTTTGACTTACGAGCGCCACCACCAGTCATAGAACCACCAGGATTTACAATATCACCTTCCAAAGTAACAATACGAGTTCGATATTTAATCGCACGTGCCAATTCATTTGCATGCTTTAAATGATCAACGATAATCGTATTACCTAATAAATTCCCGATAATATTTTGATATTCTGGTGCTACTTTAACTGCTTCCGAAGCAATACTAATAAATCCGTTTGCCTCTTTAGCAATAGATTTAATATCAGTCGCTACCACTCTACTCTGTATAACATTTAATGGTAAAAACGTCGCACGACCTAAATTACGTTCTTTTAAAAATTGAATAGCCTGGCGTCCATCTTTTTCTGAATCTACAATGACATGTTGTAATGAAGCACCTAATGCTGTTTCAATTGCCTGAGTTAATTTAGATGGCACATCAATAATTTCCGCAACTGCACCATGAATACCCTTTAATTCTTTATTTTTAGCTTTCAAAATATGTTTGACGCCATTGAAAAAATAAGTGTATTCTTCCTCTTGCGTTGCCAAACTATCAATACGTGTTTTCATTTTTTCGGTATATCGATATGCTTGATACAATTTCTCTTCGTATTCATTTTGTGCTTTTTTTGTATCAGTGAGATCTTTTTCTATATTTTTAATTTCTTTATCTACAGTAGAAAGTTCTTTGTTGGTCTGTTGATATTCTTTTTTAGTCGTTTTTATTTGACCCTGAATATCTTTCAATTGCTCAAAAACTTCAACTAACCGAGAATCTAGTCTTGATTTTTTAGCCTCATTCTCTTCTATAGTATGCTTTAAAAAACGAATATCATTGTTAACATCTGATTGCTCTGACATTAATGTATAGTATTCGTTTTTAATTTCTTCCAATTTTTCATCATGTGCTTCGTCTGAAACATATAGTTGTTCTTCAAGTTCACGAATGACAGCATTGAGTTCTTTTTGTTTACTTTTCAGAGACTTATAAGTATCTTGAGCTTCAGAAATCTCATTTGATATATTTTCTAAAAGCTCCATTAAATTTTCTTGTTCTTCTTCATATCGTGCATTTGTTTCAGATTGATTTTTCTTACGTTCTTCTAAAACATTTAATTGTCCCGTATATTTTTCAAAGGCTTCCGTAGCTTTTACTAATTGATAATTAAGCGATTCAACATCATTATCAAGTTGATGACGTTTACCTTTATATTGTTGAATTTGTTGGCTTAAACGTTGCTTGTCAGCTTCTTTATTTGCTTGTTGACCTTGTAAATCATTTAAACGTTGATCTAATTGTCTATTGTCATTTGTATATTGATCAATATCGTGCACTGTAACTACAATGTCACTATGTTTCATTTGATGTGAAAGTGTCTTATATTCTTTAACTATAGCTGCCTCCTCTTTTAGAGGTTCTACGCGACCTTCCAAATCATATAAAATGTCTTCTACTCTCGTTAAATTATCTTCTGTTTGGTCAAGTTTATTTAATGATTCAGCCTTACGTTTTTTATATTTAAGTACACCAGCCGATTCTTCAATAATTTGACGTCTATCAATTGGTTTAGCATTTAGTATTTCATCAACTCTACCTTGCGAGATAATGCTATACGCTTCTTTTCCCAATCCAGAATCTAAAAATAAATCGGCAATATCTTTTAATCTTGCACGGTCATTATTTATGTAGTACTCACTTTCACCACTTCGATACAATCTTCTTGTTACAATAACTTCGTTTTCATCAACACTGAGCTTTTTAGAATGATTATCTAATCTTAACTGTACTTCAGCATAATTTTGAGCTTTGCGATGTTCTGCACCTGAGAAGATAATATCTTCCATTTTTGAGCCACGTAATGATTTAGCCGATTGTTCACCCAACACCCATTTAATAGCATCTGTAATATTACTTTTACCGCTTCCATTTGGACCAACAATTGCAGTTACACCTTTATCGAATTGAACATTGGTTTGATCTGCAAAAGACTTAAATCCAATGGCATCTATTGATTTTAAATAAACCATCCTAAACTCCTTATCACAATTTTAAAGAACACATGTATACGATATTTTAGTATTTGTATATTTAATTTCGAAGTTGTTCCATAAAATATTAAAAATTCTTCCTTAAATCCTAAATCGAACACCTATATGTCGTATCATATAAATTTCTATTTAATTTGTTTTAATTGCTTATAGGCACTTTCAGCAGCACGTTGTTCTGATTCTTTTTTCGTTTTCCCTTTACCTTCAGCTATTGCTTCCCCTTGCAGAATAACTTCTGAAGTGAATAGACGATGATGTGCCGGTCCCTCTTCTTTTATTAAATTATAGGTTACATCACCTTTATTTTGCTGGTGCACATATTCTTGGAATTGTGTTTTAAAATCTACCACGCCTAATAACTCATTTTGTTCTACATGTGGGAAAATAACTTTCTCAGCAAATTTCCAAACTATATCTAGTCCTTGATCCAAATACAATGCCCCAATAAATGCTTCGAATGCATCTGATATTAATGATGGTCTTGTACGTCCCCCTGTTTTCTCTTCACCTTTACCAAGTAAAATCATTTCGTTCAATCCAATTTTATTCGCAAATATTACAAGTGAGGGCTCACATACAATAGTGGCACGCATTTTTGTTAAATTCCCTTCTGGCAAGTTGGGATGTTTATCAAATAAATATCGTGAAACCGTCAATTCTAATACCGCATCACCCAAAAACTCTAAACGCTCATTATGGTCTAAACGATTCATATTAAAATCATTAATAAAACTCGAATGCGAAAATGCTTGTTGGTATAAATCAATATTTTGATAAGTAAAGCCTAACTCTGTCATTTTAGTATCAAAGCGCTTTCTAAAACGATTAACTATCTCACTTTTCTTTTGTTTAGACATTATTTTATCTCCTTTATGTGTTGCTCTTGAATCATCTTTAATTTTACGTTAAAACTATTGATAATTAAAGAAAAAAACTGAGTCGACAATACTGACGACCCAGATGTAAGATTTATTATTTTTCAAGACTGTTAATAAATTTAACAGCATCACCAACAGTGTTGATTTTTTCAGCTTCTTCATCAGGAATTTCAGTACCAAACTCGTCTTCTAATTCCATTACTAATTCAGCGATATCAAGTGAGTCAGCGCCTAAATCATCTTTGAAAGATGCATCTTCAGTTACTTTATCAGCGTCTACACCTAAACGGTCAACGATGATATCTTTTACTTTATCGAAATTTTCCACGTCGATTCACCTCCTTTAAAAATGCCTATACATAGACTACTATATTTTCCCATTTTAAATTCTAAAAAACAAGTAGAAATTTTAGAAACACTTATCAATTTATTGATTAGTGTTTCTTAGGGAGAAATTCTCGAACCTTATCTAGGTTGCTTAGAATTTCCCCCGCAAAGTTGACTAGGTCAGGCAATTCTCCATTGGATGACCAGTCAACCACTGCGTCAATTAGCTTTAGCTCAGGCGTTCCTCTATCCCAGTTATCAATTTATTGATTACTGCGTCTTTATCTTGAGCTTTAGCTCAAGCGTTCCTCTAATCTTCTTATCAATTTATTGATTAGTGTTTCTTAGGGAGAAATTCTCGAACCTTATCTAGGTTGCTTAGAATTTCCCCCGCAAAGTTGACTAGGTCAGGCAATTCTCCATTGGATGACCAGTCAACCACTGCGTCAATGAGCTTTAGCTCAGGCGTTCCTCTATCCCAGTTATCAATTTATTGATTACTGCGTCTTTATCTTGAGCTTTAGCTCAAGCGTTCCTCTAATCTTCTTATCAATTTATTGATTAGTGTTTCTTAGGGAGAAATTCTCGAACCTTATCTAGGTTGCTTAGAATTCCCCCCGCAAAGTTGACTAGGTCAGGCAATTCTCCATTGGATGACCAGTCAACCACTGTGTCAATGAGCTTTAGCTCAGGCGTTCCGCTTATCAGTTATCAATTTATTGATTACTACGTCTTTATCTTGAGCTTTAGCTCAAATATATTACATGTACATTCCACCATTTACATGGATTGTTTGACCTGTAATATATTTTGCTTTGTCTGATGCTAAGAACGCTACTGTATTAGCAATATCTGTGTCTTGACCAAAACGTGCTAACGGAATTTGAGTTAACATTTGTTCTTTAAGCTCATCACTTAAAGCATCTGTCATATCAGAAACAATAAAACCAGGTGCAACTGCATTTACAGTGATACCACGAGATGCTAATTCACGCGCCGCAGATTTAGTTAAACCAATAACACCTGCTTTTGTTGCAACATAGTTTGCTTGTCCCGGATTACCTACTGCTCCAACAACACTTGATAAATTGATGATAGCACCACTACGTTGTCTTAACATTTGTGGTGTTGCTTTTTGGATACAGTTAAATACACCTTTTAAGTTTGTGTCAATAACATCATCCCACTCTTGTTCTTTCATACGCATTAATAAATTATCGCGAGTAATACCTGCATTATTTACTAAAACATCTAAAGAACCAAATTGGCTAACTACTTCTTTAATCATTGCTTTAACTTCATCAGCATCGGCAACATTTGCTTGAATCGCAAAACTGTCAACACCTTTAGCTTTGATTTCTTCGACTACTGCTTCAGCTTTCTCTTTGCTGCCTGCATAGTTTACTGCTACATTAAATCCTTCTTCTGCTAATTGTAACGCAATACTACGTCCAATTCCTCTTGATGCACCTGTTACTAAAGCACTCTTAGTCATTTTCATTCCATCCTTTCACATCTTCTAAAGTTTGAATTGATGTTAACTTAACATCTCTATTTATTTTTTTAATTAAGCCAGATAAAACTTTTCCAGGACCAATTTCAATAAAATGATCAACACCTTGGTCTATTAGCCATTCTGTTGAGTTAATGAATTGTACTGGTGAATATAATTGCTTGACCATATTAGATTTAATTACTTCTTTGTCAGTTTCACCTTGCGCATTTACATTTTGAACTACAGGAAACTTAGCATCACGCCATTCAAATTGATTAATGTAACTTGAAAAATCTTCTTCAATCACTTTCATTAGCGATGAATGGAATGGTCCAGATACTGCTAAAGGCATGACACGTTTTGCACCTAATGATTTACCTTTTTCTACTAGCTCATCAATTAAAGCTTTGTGACCTGAAACAACAATTTGACCTGGGCAATTAATGTTTGCTGGTTCAATTATTTTGTCATCAGATGATAATGACTTACAAATTTCATCGACTTTATCAAAATCTAATCCCAATACTGCAGCCATGCTTCCTACACCAGTAGGAAATGCTTGCGCCATTAATTGACCACGTTTTCTAACAATTTTAACTGCATCTTCAAATGATAATACGTCAGCTGCAACTAAACTTGAATATTCACCTAAACTATGCCCCATAGTAAAATCAGGATTCAAATTTTTTAGCGCTGCTAATAATGCCGAACTATGCGTCAATAAAGCTGGTTGCGTGTTTTCAGTTTCACCCAATTTACCTTCTTCATCAGTAAACATTGTCTCTAAAATATCAAAGTCTAACGTGTTTGCTGCTGAAGTTAAAATTTCAGTTGCTTGATCATTGTTGTTAAACAAATCTTGTGCCATACCAACTTTTTGGGCACCTTGTCCCGGAAAAATAATTGCTGTTTTACTCATTTGATTCACCTACAGTCTCTTTCATTGTTTGTACAATATTTTGTTCTCCTGCGATTTTCGCTTGTCTAATTGCAGAATAAAAAGCTTTAGCATTTGAACTACCGTGTGCTTTAACTACAGTACCTTCCAATCCTAATAATACGGAACCACCGTATTCTGAGTAATCCATCTTTTTAGCGAATTCAGCTAAATCTTTCTTCAATATTGCACCTGCTAATTTATTTTTAGTACTACTCATAATCGTATCTTTTAACATTTTACCGATTGATTTTGCAGTACCTTCTAAATTTTTAAGGACCATGTTCCCAGTATAGCCATCGGTAACTACAACATCTGTATCGCCATCCATTAATGTCTTCGCTTCAACATTCCCAACAAAATTCAATGAATGATCTTGATTTAATAACTCATATGATTTTTTCGTTAAACTATTACCTTTAGCTGGCTCGGTACCTATATTTAATAATGAGATTTTCGGATTATCAATACCTCTGATTTTTTGAGCATAAATATCCCCTAGTTGCGCATACTGTAATAAGTGTTCAGGTTTAGCATCAGCATTTGCACCAACGTCTAAAAAGACAAAACCTTTTCCATCAATCGTTGGCAATGTTACTACTAAAGCCGGTCTAGCTACACCTTTAATACGTCCAACAATGAATAAACCAGCTGACATTAAAGCACCAGTATTACCTGCTGACACACATCCATCTGCTTCACCAGATTTCACAGCTTCAGCCATTTTTACCATTGAGCTATCTTTTTTACGTTTAATCGCTCTAACAGGCTCATCTTCCATTTCAATCTTTTCAGAACAATGTCTAAATTCGATTCGTTCATGGTTCAGATTATACTTTTTTTCGTCACCGAAAAGTATAATTTCTAGATCTTTAAAGTCTTCAACAGCCTTTTGTACGGCTTCTAATACGATATCAGGCGCATTGTCGCCACCCATCATATCAATTGCTAATTTAACCATAATTTTATCCTCGCTTATCATAAAACATTTTAAAATTTCCTTTGAAAACTAATGTATGTTTAACATATGACTTTACTTCGACGTAATAATGTTTTGCAGTTTGATTTACAACTCGTGCTTCTGCTCTTACCGTATCATTTAATTTTACTTTTTCAATAAATTGAATGCTACTCTCATGAGTTAAAACTGTTGGTTGCTTAATTAGCGCAACACATAACGAATTTGCCTGAGCAAACAGCACATGACCACGCGCAATTCCAGTTTTATGAAAAACAGAATCCGATGTAATATCTAAAATTGATTGCGCTTTAACATTTGGATTGACTTGAATCAAATCACCAATAAATTCTTGTTCTTCAATAGAACTTATTTGGTCATAATTCTTTTCAGCAACTAATTTAATACGCTTCCTTAATTCTGGTATGTTTAAATAAGTGCGATCTAAACGAATTGTTTGTATACTCACTTGAAATAAGTCGCTTAGTTCATGGTCTGTGATGAAGGGATTGCTATCAATTTGTTGTCTGATTGCTTCTCTACGTTTATCTTTCTTTAGTTTCAACGTCTCACCCCTCATTTTTTAGTACCTAGTCTTAAACATTCCTCACATATCATAACACTTTCTATTTAACCGACTCAACAAATAACTGTATTATTTAGCTATTATTTAGTCGAAAATTTATAAATTGTTAAAATACCACTTTACATTTAAATAGTTCAAGTGTCATATCACTCAATTAACGAAGTGTTGCACTCAAATTGACAAATCAGCATGGTAATTAGTCAAAACTACGATGTAATAAATTTTCTTCAACAAAATGACGTAAATGTTGATACGTATTTTCAAAGAATACGCCAGATTGAATAAGTTCAGCTGCTTCATCACGAGCAACTTCTAACATACGATAATCTTCAACTAAATTGGCAACTAAGAAATCTGGCAATCCACTTTGTTTAACACCAAAGAAATCGCCAGGACCACGCATTTCTAAGTCTCGTTCACTCAATTCAAATCCATCCGTTGTTTGTGTCATAATTGTCATTCTTTCAATTCCTGTTTCTGTTTTAGGGGATGCAATTAAAACACAGTAACTTTGCTGGTCACTTCTACCTACACGACCGCGTAACTGATGTAAAGTTGATAATCCAAAGCGATCCGCATCATAAATCATCATAAAAGTTGCATTCGGTACATTAACACCTACTTCAACAACAGTAGTAGAAACTAAAACATCTATCTCATGATTGCTAAACTTTTGCATGACCTCATCTTTTTCATCGGCAGACAACTTACCATGCAATAACCCTACACGGGAAACACCATAATACTGTTGTAAAGACTCGTACAATGCGACAACATTTTGAACATCTTCGAGATGCTCAGAACTTTCTATTAGCGGGCAAATGACATATGCTTGACGACCTTTTTTCAACTCTGAGGTCATTTGCATCAAAACTTTATCGTATTGCTCATGCTTTGCCCAAGTAGTAATGATAGGTTTACGACCTTTTGGTAATTGTTTAATTGAAGACACATCCATCTCACCAAAAACTGATATTGCTAGTGTTCTTGGTATCGGAGTTGCTGTCATAAATAACACATTCGTCATTGCACCTTTTTCTCTTAAAAGCTGGCGTTGATTCACACCAAATCGATGTTGTTCATCTGTAATTACTAAACCAACATTATGGAAAATCACATCATCTTGAATCAAAGCATGGGTTCCAATTAAACAATCAATCGTACCATTTTCAAGTTGTTCTAAAAGTATCTTTCGTTTCTTACCTTTTACTGACCCAGTTAACAATGCAACGTTCATAGAATCTCCAAATAAAGCCATTAAACTTTCAGCATGTTGCTCTGCTAAAATTTCAGTTGGTACCATCAATGCTGATTGATAACCAGCCGTTTTTAACGCATACATACAAATTGCAGCAACTACTGTTTTTCCTGAACCTACATCACCTTGAAGTAATCGATGCATACGTATTGGTGCTTTTAAATCTCTAAAAATTTCATTAACACTGGATTTCTGTGCTTCAGTTAGTTCAAAAGGTAAACGATCAATAAATGATTTAACTTGGTCTAAGTCATAATCAATTTCAATTGCTTCGTCAGATGACTTTTCTAATCTATTTAGCCATTGCATACGTAATTCGAATAAAAACAGTTCAGTAAATGCATAGGTTCTACGAGCACGTAATAAATCCTCTTTACTTTTAGGATGATGTAATGTGTTCAAAGTAAAGTCCAAGGTCTCTAATTTATATTTTTCTCTTAGTTCATCAGTTAACCATTCATGAATTGTCACATCATTTAACGCTTGTCTAATTTGGTCTCGTATTTGCTTTTGTTTAATACCTTCCTTAATACGATAGACTGGTTCTAATTGAACATCTGCGTTTTCTTGAGTTTGTGTCCCTTGTGAATTAAAGAAAACCCTATTACCAGTAATTTCCTGTTTAACTCTATTCCACTTACCTTTAACAGTTATAGTTTGATTTAATTCGATTTTCTTTTTTAAATACGGTTGATTGAAAAAAATACATTTGACAGCAATATTATTTACCATTAAATGAACGGTTAATTTTGATTTATTTCTTCCAAAAAATGCAACTACTGGAGCTGTATATACTTGTCCTTCTATCGTAACGTTAGATTGATCTTCTGCTTGATTCAAATCAATCACTGTATTATCTTCATATCTAGTTGGCAAATAAAGAACAAGATCTTCCACTGTATGAATATTTAGTTGTTGCAATACTTCTATTTTCTTAGGACCTATACCTTTTAATTGTAAAAGAGAATATGGACTTTCTATTAAGTTTACTTTAGCCAAAATAAATCACCTATGTTTTATTTGATTTTACGTATCATTTAGTATGTTATTTATTTTATCATGACTAAGTTGAACATGACATTGTTAGCAACTCGAGAACGATACTTTTAACCCGCAATAACACTAAAATAGCAAAATAAAAAACTACCAACTGATGATTTATCATTGGTAGTTTTTTATTTTAAATTTTTATTCTACTGAAAAGAAATATTGATAAATTGGTTGTCCACCTTCATGAACTTCCACTTCTACATCTGGATATTGCTCTTCGATCCAGTTTATCATGTTATCTGTAACTGCTTGCTCTGCATCTTGACCAATAATCACAGTCAATATTTCACTATCTTCTGCTAACATCTCATTTAACAACTCAGTAACCGTTGTTAATTGATCACTTTGGCTGCTTACAATCTTATCTTCAATCAAGCCCATAAACGCGTCTTTTTTAATCTCAACGCCATCAATTTTCGTATCACGAACAGCGTACGTTAATGAACCAGATTTAACGTTATTTACTGAATCAGCCATTTGCGCTTTATTTTCGTCAAGTGTTGCGTCCACATCATATTGGAATAGTGCGCTTATACCTTGAGGAATAGATTTCGTTGGAATAACAACAGCTTCTGCATCAACAATACTCGCTGCTTGTTCACTTGCCATTAAAATATTTTTATTATTCGGTAAAATAATTGCACGTTTACATTTTGATTGTTCAATGACTTTAACGATATCTTCTGTAGAAGGATTCATCGTTTGTCCACCACTAATGATATGTGTGGCACCCATTGATTTGAATATCTCTGAAATACCTTCACCCATAGAAATAGTAATAATTGCTGTTTCAACCGTTTCCATTTTCGGTTTAGCTGTGTGCTGTTCTTTTCGAATCACTTCACGGTGCTGTTCTCTCATATTTTCAACCTTAAGTTTAATTAATTCACCATATTGTTGACCATAATTAAACACTTTACCTGGGTATTCGGTATGCACGTGAACTTTCACAATTTCTTCATCATTAATGACTAATAAAGAATCACCAAATTGACTCATATCTTGCCTGAATTCTTGTTCATCAAAGGCTTTTTTATTCTTTCCAAAACGAACCATCATTTCAGTACAATAGCCATAAATAATATCTTCAGTATTAATTACACCATGGAAATCATGTTCATCATGTACAAATTCATCTTTATCTATCTTTGCAACTTTAGCTTCAACTTTTTCACCTTTAAGCGCTTTTAAGAATCCTTCGTAAACGCATAACAAACCTTTACCGCCACTATCAACAACACCAACTTCTTTAAGTACAGCTAATAAGTTTGGTGTGTTTTCAAGTGATTCATTGGCTTTTACAATAATGTACTCCATTAATTCTATACAATCTTCAGTATTATTTGCTTTTTCTATTGCAGCTTGCGCAGCATCTTTTGCAACTGTAAGTATTGTACCTTCAACTGGTTTCATAACAGCTTTATATGCCGTTTCAACACCAGCTTGAAAACTTTCAGCTAACAATTTTGAATTAATTTCAGATTCACTTTCAATATTTTTACAAAATCCTCTGAATAATTGTGACAAGATGACACCAGAGTTACCTCTTGCACCCATTAGTAAACCTTTCGAGAATGTTTTACCTAATTCGCCGATATTTTTCGACAAATTATTCTCTACTTCTTCGCGACCTGAAGTCATAGTAAGATTCATATTTGTTCCTGTATCACCATCTGGCACTGGATACACATTCAAAGAATCTACCAAATCTGCATTGTTAGATAAATTTTGTGCCCCTTGTATAATCATATCGGCAAATAATTTACCATTAATTTTGCTAATCATTTCAAGTTGTCCTCCTAAGCTTTCTTGCCTGTATTATTCACACGTACACCTTGTACATATATATTGATTGAATTTACTGATACATTAAGTGATTTTTCCAAAGTATATTTCACTGTTGATTGTACATTATTGGCAACTTCAGATATTTTCACACCGTAACTTACAATAATGTACATATCTATATCCACTACGCCATTATTTTCAGTTACTTTGATGCCTTTAGCATAATTTTCATGTCCTAGTATTTCCGCAATACCATCTCTAACTTGTTGTCTAGATGCCATACCTACAATACCATAACATTCAACGGCCTTTCCACCTACAACCGAAGCAATCACTTCGTTTGAAATATCAATTTTACCGTAATCATTTGAAATCTCTAATGTCATATCTTTGTCCCTCCTAAATTTCAAAGTTTATTATTCGTTTTCCCTAATCACTTTTAAAATTTTACCACTTAGTGTAGTCATAAACGCTTTAAGTTTCATTGATTATTTTTATAAAATATCAATGGTACAACTTATCAGAATGACTTACGCTTAAATCACCTATTATATTTTGAGTAAACTGAATTTACACTCATGACGATTATCTATAGGCGTTTTCTTTTAATAGATGTAGTATCATTAAATAAAAATTTTAAATGTTTCATTCACTTATTTCTCTAAAATATCATACTACATAACTTCACAGTCTACAATTATATCACAAAACTCAGTATTTTTGACTTTTATGTGAAAATTATTCATTGTTTTTCAAATGAAACTATGCTATCTTAATTAAGTATATAAGTAGTTATGTGTATTTATATTTATTAAAGGAGGTACTCATATGGGTAAACAATGTTTCGTAACAGGTCGTAAAGCTTCGACTGGTAACAGACGTTCACACGCTTTAAACTCTACTAAACGTAGATGGAACGCTAACCTTCAAAAAGTTAGAATCCTAGTTGACGGTAAACCTAAAAAAGTTTGGGTTTCTGCACGTGCTTTAAAATCTGGTAAAGTAACTAGAGTTTAATAAATATATTGCACATAAAAAATGTGACCTTATGTGGAGGACACATTTACTTAAGAACTAAGAGCTCAACCTCTTAGTTCTTTTTTTGTTACCAAACAATACATAACGGTTCATAGTGAAATTCGAACTATCAATATAATTTGGTTAATACGTTTAATAATGGTTCTCTGTCAAATTGGACTTATGGGTTCAATATCGATTTTGGCACATAAATCAATGTACTAGGACCTACATTTTTCCTTTCAATAATAAATCACGCCATAATCTTCATTAATTACAGCGTGATTCATCTATTATAATGCTATAAATTCTATCTATAAACGTCACTTTATTAAATAACTCATGCACTTTATTAAAAATCCTCACAAATTTGAATATACTTAATTTAAATCTGTACTTCTAATTTGCAAAATCAACCCATCATGTACAGTTACTTTCGCTTGCAAAGACTCAATTTCATTTGAAATAGTTAAAGTAGAACCTATATTAAGCATTTGTCTAGCTAAATTATATTTAAAACCTGCTAGAGAAAGTTCTACATCATCAGTCATCGGTATAAATGAAATGTACGGATAACTCTTATCTTTTTCAACTGTATGTTGACCTTTAGGCAATAATTCAATTTTATTTTGTTGATCGATAACTTCTATATGAACATCATGTTTATAATATGCTTTTTTCAATAATAACTGAATTGCCCCAAAAAAGTGATCTAATCGTCCGCCTGTTGCACCATAAATTGTAATACTATCAAATCCAAGTGCAACAGCTTTATCAACCGCTAAAGCTAAATCCGTATCAGCTTTTTCAGCTTGAACTGGTTTGATTTGTAACTGTTCTGTTAGAAGTTGGCGTTCTTCTTTACTGACTGAATCAAAGTCTCCCACTGAGAAAAAAGGGATAATTTGATGCTTCAATAAAATCAAAGCACCTCTATCAACGCCGCCCCATTTACCTTCATTACTTTTGGCCCAAATATCTTGCGGCAAGTGTCGATTAGAACATAATAAATTTATATGCATATACACTCAACCTTTCAATGCTTGTGTGACTTTTTTATAATCTTCTTGTTTAAAGAAAAATGAACCTGTTACTAGCATTGTAGCACCATTTTCAACACAAACTTTCGCTGTATCGGTATTTACGCCTCCATCAACTTCAATATCAAAGTTTAATTGACGTTCCATTTTAATAGCATTAAGACCCGCTATTTTTTCTACGCATTGATCAATAAATGATTGACCACCAAACCCTGGGTTAACTGTCATCACTAGTACATAATCAACAATGTCTAAAATAGGTTCAATTTGTGATATTGGTGTACCAGGATTAATTACTACACCAGCTTTTTTATCTAAATGTTTAATCATTTGAATAGCACGATGAATATGAGGCGTTGATTCGACATGAATTGAAATCATATCGGCACCATGTTCTGCAAATGATGCAATATACTTTTCTGGATTTTCAATCATCAAATGTACGTCTATAGGTAATGTTGTGCCTTTTCTTACTGCATCTAATATTGGTAAACCAATAGATATATTAGGCACAAATTGACCATCCATAACATCAAAATGAACTCCGTCGACACCTGCTTCTTCAAGTCGTTTTAATTCATGTTGTAAATCCAAAAAATCAACAGATAATAATGATGGATATAGTTTTGTCATTTAATATCTAACCTTTCTATTTGAAATTTCATTAAATAGTTGTAAATAATGGTCGTATCTAAATTGCGCAATATTCCCTATCTCTAATTGATGCTTAACATTACAATTAGGTTCTTTGATATGATTACAATTCCTAAACTTACATGTTTCACCATATCGATTTAATTCAAGAAAATAATCTTTTATTTCATCTTTATCTATATGATCAAAATCTAAAGCACTGAATCCAGGTGTGTCTGCAATATAACCGTTTTGACGTTCGAATAGTTCGACATGTCTTGTAGTATGCTTTCCTCGATTTAATGATTTTGATATATCATTTGTCTCAAGATTAAGTTCTGGACGATAATGATTTAAGAAAGTGGACTTACCGACACCTGATTGACCACTAAGTACTATAAGTCCAGCTGGCCAAGCTTCTACAATTTTTTTTCGATCATCATCATTTCCAATAAATTCAGTCTCATAGCCAATATTTTCATATATTTTCAACAACTCATTAATTTCGAACTGCTTTTCAATTGGTGTTTTATCTTTTTTAGTCACCAAAACTCTCGCATTTAACTGATACGAATGTGCAATAACTAAAAATCGATCTAATAATTGCGTTGAAAAATTTGGCTCGACAGCACTCATTACAATTACTAGTGTATCTATATTACTTACAGGTGGTCTTTTCAACTCATTTTTCCGCTCAAACACTTGATGAATATAACCTTCGTTAATGTTTTGAACTTCAAATTCCACTATATCACCAACTACCGGTGAAAATTTTTTCTTTCTAAATAATCCTCGTGGTTTTGTATTGAAACGTTCGCCATTAACGTCTACTTGATATACCCCACTAATTGATTTCACTATTCGACCTGTCTTCAAAATGGCACCTCTCGATTAATTTTACTGCATTTATTATATCAAAGACTGGAAAATTAATATATAAATGATCATTTCAAATGATATAAATATTGTGAGAGTGATACAGAATTGATAGACAATGCTCACCTGTATATGATGACATGAAGCATTTTAAAACTACCGCAATCTCAACATAAAAATACCGAGACTTCCAAATAGAAACCTCGGTACATTTACTTCAATTATATTTATACATCATCATAGCTGACTTCTTTTTCAGCTACAGTTTTACCGTCAACTTTAACAATATAA
This sequence comes from Staphylococcus sp. MZ3, assembly GCF_018622755.1. Lineage (NCBI taxonomy): Bacteria > Bacillati > Bacillota > Bacilli > Caryophanales > Staphylococcaceae > Staphylococcus > Staphylococcus sp. MZ3. The sequence continues at coordinate 1,229,759 of NZ_CP076026.1, read as the reverse complement.
CTTGCTGTTTTTCCTTTTTCAATTCTTAAAGGAATGTCTATACGTTGATCACTAGTAATATCGAAACTACCTTTTTCAGTTGAACCGTCATTATCTTTATCTTTAATATAAACTTTAACTTTTTGTGACTTATCATTTTTACCAGTGTATGGTACATCTACCGATTCAGTTGTCGTTTTGACATCTGATGAGTCACTTTTTTTACCTTTAGAAACAACAAATGAAATCGTTGACCCCTCATCTACTGATTTTCCTTTAGGAGATTGAGAAATCACATCACCCTCATCAATATCGTCACTATACTCTTCCTTACTTTCAACTTTAAACCCTTTTTCTTCTAAGGCTTTTTTAGCTTTGCTAAAGGATTTATGTTCAAAGTCTTCTACATAAACTTGCTTAATGCCTAAAGATTCATATAGTTTAATATTAGAATCATGAATAGCGATTTCAGTATTTGCGGTTACACTTTGATTTGCAATGTATCCTTTTGGCGCTTGATTATTATATACTTTTTCAATCGTAACATCTTTAAGACCTAACGATTTTAATTTCTGCAAGGCTTCCTCCTTAGGTAAACCAATGACATTTGGCATTTTAACCTTTTCAGGGCCCTTTGATATAACAACATCAACACTGTCACCACGTTCAACACGTTCACCAGTATTAGGAGTTGTCTTAATAATTTCATTTTCAGGATATTTATCACTATAACTTCTAGAAATTTTACCCAATTTCAGGTTGTTTTTATTGAATATTTGCTCTGCTTCTTTTACAGATTTCCCGATTACATCAGGTGTCTCTTCGTATTTATTACCAAACATTGCCATTGCCACAAAAGAAACAAGTGCAATCATTAACAACGAAAAGATTAGTGATAAGAGCACAATCTTTCGTGTTGATTTCTTTTTAGGTTTTGGTTCGTACACCGTACCTTCTGGCTTTTGGAATTGCTGATGATGAGCAGGCCCATTTACAATAGGTACTTGCGTCGTTTCACGTTTAGGTTGATTCGACTTATGTTCACTAATATGCTTTGCTAGATCTTCTTTTTTCAAAGGTACCGCTATCGTTTTCATTTTATCGAGTTCATAGACATCTTCATTCGCTCGATTTTCATGTAAAACACTACTCAAATCATCTTTCATTTCTTGAATTGTTTTGTAACGATTCGCTTTGTCTTTTTCTGTAGCGCGTAAAATGACATTACTTAAAGATTGCGGAATATCCTTACGTACATCTGTTGTCACATTTGGCACAGAATCCTGAATATGTTTAATCGCAATGCTAACTGCAGTTTCTCCATTAAAGGGTGGTTCACCAACAAGCATTTCATATAACACAATACCTATAGAATAAATATCTGTACATTCATCCGTTGCCTCACCTTTTGCTTGTTCTGGCGAAAAGTACTGCACAGTACCTAACACATGATTAGTCTGAGTTAAAGACGTCTCACTTAAAGCTTTAGCAATTCCAAAATCAAATATTTTCAACGTTTTATTGCTGTCAATTAATATATTTTGTGGCTTAATATCTCTATGTACAATACGCATATCATGCGCATGTTTAATGCCATCCAATATTTGATTCGTAAAATTAATCGCTGTGTCAACACTTAATGGCCCATGACTTTCAATATACTCAGACAAAGTCGGACCTTCGATATATTCCATTACTAAGTAGTAACAGTCATCTTCTTCATCAACATCGATCATACTTACTATATTTTGATGTGATAGCTGTGATGAGTTATGTACTTCTCGTTCAAAACGTTTTAATGTTTCTTCTTTTTCTCTAGGTGGTATAAAAATCGCCTTAATTGCAACTTTAATGTTAAGTATCGTATCTTCAGCAAGATAAACGGTACTCATGCCACCGCCGCCAAGCTTATCTACAATTTTATATCGTTCATTTATTATTTTACCTATCATACTTTATCACCTTCAATAGCCGCGAGTATGAAAGTAACGTTATCTTTCGAATGGTTATCTAATGCCAATTGCATTAATTGATCACCATGATCTTCTATTGTACCTTCTTTTACTAACAAACGCTTAATTTCATTGTCTTTAACATAATCAGTTAATCCATCTGAATTTAATAATAAATAATCATAAAAATTTAATCGCTTAATAAACAAATCTGGACTCACACGTTTATCTGTGCCCATCACCTTCGTAATAATATTACGTTGTGGATGTGTAAATGCTTCTTCCGGCGTAATTTGACCCGTTAAAACAAGATGATTAACAAATGAGTGATCACTAGTAATTTGTTCAATTTGTCGACTATTAATAACATAGGCTCTAGAATCACCGACATTTGCTATCACAACTGATTTTTCAAAAACAAGTGCACAAACACATGTTGTACCCATACCTTTATATTCTGCATTTTCTTGTGCATAGTGATATAACTGAAAATTTATATCTTTTATATTATTACGCAACCAATTTTCAGCTTGATGTTGTTCTATAAGATTTTCCGCTTCAAAACGGGATTTCAACTCATCTGTAACAAATTTACTTGCAACTTCTCCTGCTTTATGGCCACCCATACCATCACACAGAACTAAAAGTTGTTGATTAGTTTGATTATAAAAAATACCACCCGCATCTTCATTCTTATCTCTATGTTGTCCAGTATCAGTAAAAAATTGTGCCTCTAGCATTTGTCTTTACCTCGTTTCTACTTGTCGTTCCTTTGCTCTTAATTGACCACAAGCTGCGTCAATATCCGAACCTTGTTCACGACGTATTGTGGCATTAATTCCTAGTCTCTTTAATTCTTTTTCAAATTTAAAGATATCATTTTTAGCCGTTTTCACATAATTTCTTTCTGGAACATGGTTGACAGGAATTAAGTTAACATGGCAGTTTAAGCCTTTTATTAAATGTGCTAATTCTCTTGCATGTTCTAGTTGGTCATTCACACCACCAAACAGACCATATTCAAAAGTAACACGACGATTTGTTTTTTCTTGATAATATTGAATTGCTTCGATTAACTTCTCAACATTATATGCACGGTTAATTGGCATCAAGCGTGATCGCACTTCATCTTTTGCGGCGTGTAAGCTTACAGCAAAATTAATTTGAATATCTTCATCCGCAAAGTCATATATTCTAGGAATGATACCTGATGTTGATACTGTAATGTGACGTGCACCAATATTTAAACTATTATCATCATTGACGATTCTTAAAAAGTCCATCATTTCATCATAATTTTCAAATGGTTCACCGATACCCATTATGACAATTTGAGATACGCGCTCTTCTGTAGCATCAAGGGCTTTTTGAACTGTTAAAACTTGTGAAACAATTTCGCCAGCTTCAAGGTTTCTTTTTAAGCCGCCAAGTGTAGAAGCACAAAACGTACATCCGATACGACAACCTACTTGTGTCGTTACACATACTGAATTTCCATAATCATGTCTCATTAAAACAGTTTCAATTGTATAGCCATCTTGTAATTCAAATAAGAATTTAATTGTACCGTCTTTACTTTCTTGTTTTACTACAGTTGTTAAAGTTGTAACAGTAAAGTTATCTTTTAAAAGCTGTCTTAAGTCTTTCGATAAGTTCGTCATTTCATCAATCGAATCTACTCTTTTTTGATATAACCATTCAAAAATCTGTTTCGCTCGAAATTTTTGTTGACCTTGTTCAACGAGCCAGTTTTGCATTTCGTCAAATCGCAATGAATATATTGATTGCTTGTCAAAATTTGGAAGAAATTTATTCTTCTTTTTCTTTTCAGCAGTTATCATTCCTAATTGTCCTTTCTTTTTATCTTAGTGATAAAGAATCCATCTGAATTAAAGTCTTGCGGCATGATTTGTAACGTTTTGACCAACTCTCCAGTTATCGGATGTTGAAACGGTTCAAATTCGAAGTTTTTATTATTTTTCAAAAACGTATAAATCACGTTTTCATTTTCTAGTTGCTCTATTGTACATGTGGAATAGATGATTTCGCCACCTATTTTTACATTGTTTTTTACATTTTCCAATATTTCAAGCTGTAAATCAACTAGTGACTCAATATGTTGTTTGCTTTGAGTATACTTAATCTCCGGCTTATGTCTCATTACACCTAATCCGCTACATGGTGCATCAACAAGTATCTTATCGTATGTTTTATCATAAGGTTTTGTCGCATCATGTTGAAAGGCTTTAATATTTGTTAATCGTAATTTTTTTATATTAAAATTAATTAAGTCTATTTTGTGATCATGTATATCTGAAGCGTCAACTTGCCCTTCTGGCATTAAAACTTCAGCAATGTGACAAGCTTTACCGCCAGGTGCACTACATGCATCTAATACGTGATCATGTCGGTCTACATTCATAATGTGTGCAACAAACATTGAGCTTTTATCTTGAATTGAAACGAATCCATCTTTAAATGAACGAGAATGAATAATTGGTTGTCCTCCTATATGGAGACAATAAGGTAAGTCATGATCTTTTTCAACGTCATAACCTTCGTCTTGCAACTTTTCAATAATATCATCTAATGATGCTCGCGTCAGGTTGGCACGCACAGTTGTTGATGTCGTTTCTAAAAATGACTGTAAAATTGTTTCAGTTTTTTCGAGACCATAATGTGTTGCCCAATGATCTATAATCCACTTCGGCATACTATACTCGATTGCCATTCTTTTTTTAGGATCTGCAATTTCATTAAAATCAGGTAAGTCACTACGCATCATTGTACGTAAAATACCATTTACGACATTACCATTATGATAGCCACCGCGTTCTTTTGCTATTTCAACTGCTTCATTAATAATGGCATGATTTGGAACTTTATCTAAATAAACATATTGATAAATACTCATCCATAATAATTGCCTAACCCATGCCTTAATCTTTGTTTTCACAAAAGGCTTTAAATAAAAATCTAACGTATATTTTCTTTTAACGGTTCCGTAGACAATTTCTGTAAATAAGGCTTTATCCATTGCATTTAATTCATTTTCTGACAACACTTCATTAATACGCAAGTTACTATACGCACCTTCATTTAATATATCTTGAATCGTGTCAAAAGCAAGACTTCTCACGTTTTCTATCATATAAGTTTCTTCCCTACTAGTGTGTTTTGCGCACCACTTAAATAATTGGCAGCTAACATTCTCTTTTTCCCAGCCAATTGCATATCTTTAATTGCAACAGCTTCATTATCATTTGTAGCAACAATAATGGCTTTTTTAGTCGTTTCTATAATGGTTCCAGGCTCGTTTATCTTATTAGTCTCAACGAGTTCAGCATCGTATATTTTCAAGTTAGTGTCATCCATAGTTGTATAAGCAACTGGCCATGGGGATAATCCACGAATTTGATTAAACACTTGTCTTCCTGGTTTATTCCAGCTAATTCGCTCATCTTCGCGTCGAATATTGGAAGCAAATGTTGCTTGCGTATCATCTTGAGGTACGCTTTCATTTGTGCCCTCTATAATAGATGGTAAAGTTTCTTTTAATAAATCTGCCCCTAATACACTTAATTTATCATGCATCGTACCGACATTATCATTTTCTTCTATTTTAATTGCTTGTTGCGAAATAATATTACCTGCATCTAATTTTTTAACCATATACATAATTGTTATGCCGGTTTCTTGTTCACCATCGATAATTGCCTGATGAATTGGTGCACCACCTCTATACTTCGGTAACAATGATGCATGTACATTAATTGCCCCAAGTTTTGGTAATGCCAACAATGATTCAGGTAATAATTGTCCAAAAGCAGCAGTTACAATTAAATCTACATCTAATTGAAGCAATTGTTCTAATTCTTCTGATCCACTTAATTTTTCAGGCTGATATACAGGTAAATCATATTTCATTGCAACTTTTTTAACTGGTGGTGGTGTCATAACACGTTTACGTCCAACAGGTCGATCTGGTTGCGTTACGACTGCAATGACATCATGTTCTGCAATAAGCATTTCTAAAACAGTTGTTGAAAAGTCTGGTGTACCCATAAATATTATTTTAGTCATTTATAAAATATGCCTCCACTTCTTTATCTGTTAAAATACGGTCCGCACGTTCTGTAAAAGGGATACCGTTCATTTGATCTATAATATGCAAAATCATTCTTGCTACATCTTCATGTGCAGTTAGTTCAACTTTGTTCCCATTGACGTCATAACTTTCGACAACTATCATTTTACTTCTTGTCACTTCGCCGTAAACATCTGGCAATGTAATTGAACCTTCTAAGTCTGTTATTGTTTCATTTGATTGACTAATAATTTTCGGATTAACAAGTTGTAATAATCCTTCCATTTCCATATCAATAATTGCCACTTGCAATGACTGATTAATTTGAGGTGCACATAAGCCAGCAGCTTCTTGTGCATACATTGTATCTTCTAAATCTTGTAATAATCTTTTTAACGAATCATCAAATTTTTTAACTGCTTGCGCTTTTTTCGTTAAAATAGGATGCGATGCTGGTACTAACTTTTTAATCGCCATAACTCTTACTCCTCAATAAAATTCATCAAACTATTATAACGTAAATATATTAAAAATGCGACCTTACATCATAGAATGTATATTTTTCAATTTGAAGATTGTCATGTGATTCATTACGTATATTTCACACGTAAAATAATACAATGCAACTGAAATGTAATCCTAAATTTATTGTAAGGATTGAATAACTGAAATTTAGATGATTGGGAATGCTTAAACTAGAATGTTTGAACTAAAAGTGGGTATAATAAAAAGAGAAGCTAATGTCATTATAAGCAATTCAACTGGAGGGAAAGAAATGCAAGTAAACAAAGTTATTTATATTTTATTAGCATTGTTCTTAGGTAGTTTTGGTATTCATAAATTTTATGCCGGCAAGAATATGCAAGGTATTCTACACTTAATATTCTGTTGGACAGGTATCCCACACATTTTAGCAATTATTAGTGCAGTGATTACTGTTTTCAAACCTGCTGATGAACAAGGTAATGTCACTTTATAAATTGATAAAAATAAATCCCGATGACAATCATTTATTATTTGCGAATCATAGAGTTATAGTTATTACGAACTCTATATGATAAGCAGTAATGCTGATTGTTTATCGGGATTATTATTGCGATTATTTAATGTAGTACACTATTTATTTTTCACACAGTAAATACTATTTTAAAGAATCATCTGACGCTGTTTCATAGTTTGATTCATACTCTTTAATATATTTACTTAAAACAACAAAATGTGCGTTACCAAAATCACTAGATGCATTTAAGAAATCCATATCTACTAAATTTAAAACTTTTGGATCTGGATTAGACTTGTCTTCATAATTTTTTGGTGAAAAAGTGAAATAGGCCAATGCCGGCAACACTTCATCTTTAGTATCCTTTGATCCATGTGTCATAAATGAAACGCTTGTTAAAGGTACTCCGAAAGATTTGATTTGAGCTACGCTATATGGAACTGGTTTTGGATGATCAAGTTTAGTTAGCTGACTTAATTTTTTTAACTTAGAATAATCGTCATATTTAATTGCATCATCTTTATGTATTACGTAAGATCCTGGTTCGACTGATGCATAAACTAACTTTCCATCTTTATATTTTGTCATAATTTCTGCGTAAAAAACAGGTGTGTTTGAATTGCCAATTTTCTTTCCATCTGGATCTACATACCAATAATCAACTTGTTTTACATCATCGTGTGTTTCAATCACTTTCCTTTTTATACCTTTCTTACCTTTAAAGAATGCATCAACATCTTTTATTGAAGATCCTTTTGAATCTTTAGTAAATCTATAATCTGCAAGTTCCACTTTACCCATTAATTCTTTGTAATCTTTCCATCCTTGAATCCCTTTACTATTCGTAAACGACTTTTCTGTCATTAATGGATCCAACTTATCAAGAGATGGCGCATCTTTAATTCCTTTCATTTTCTTCTCTATTTCTTCATATTTCTCTAAATCTGGATCTTTCTCTTCTTCCGATTCTTTTTTTACAGTTTCTTGTTTTGATTCTTCTGATTTCTTTGATGATAATTTATGATTCCCACCAAAAGAACAACCTGCTACGACTAAAAGCATAATTAAAAGTAAACATCCCAGTGTCTTTTTCATAAACTTTCTCCTCTTAAGTTATTTTGTTTGAATCAAATAAACATACATAAATTTAAAAAACTTATTTATATTGATATTTTACATTAACCATCAATATTTTTAAATACTTTAATTGATAATTTAAGAAAATTGTTTTGTCTAATAATTTAAGTAGTTAAAACATAGATAGATATAAAATAGTTTATAGCCATTAATTTATAAGTGTAAAATTTGCACTATTTCAATTTGCCATTTAAAAATAGTTTGTTTAATCATTAGTACTTTTATTCATCAGTAAGTATGGCGCTTGCATTAAAATCAGAATTCGTAAATGAAAATACTAATAAATTCCTTATCAAACCAAAATCACGTAAGTTATAAAGCCATATAAAAAGACAGAATATAAACTGCTAATTTAAATAGTTAACAGTTGTATATTCTGCCCTTTTTCTGTACTTAAAGTAAAAACAAGACCTTTCATACTCTTAGGAAACATTGATATTAAAGTGTTTTAGTCAAAAAATTACATCATCATCTGTGGATCAATATCAATCTTCAATGCTAATTTTTCTTTTATAAATTTTTCATGGTAATAGTCATCTAAAAATTGAATGGCTTTTAATAATCCAGGTTCACTTTTATATTTCACTAAAATTTGGAATCTAAATTCATTGTTGATTCTCGCAAGTGCTGCCGGAGATGGGCCTAGTACAAGCGCTTTTTCTGTTAAATGCTGTAATAAAATTTTATGAACATGTTGCGATGCTTCCATAACCTTCTTCATTTCTTTATGTGAGATTGTGAAATTAATCAAATAATAATACGGTGGATACTTTCCTAATTTACGATATTCCATTTCCTGACGATAAAATGTTAAATAATCATTTTTTTGAACATCCAATATTGAATAATGGTCTGGATTATACGTTTGAATGATGACTTGACCTGCCTTTTCATGACGACCAGCTCTACCAGCCACTTGCGTTAATAGTTGATAAGTACGTTCGCTCGCCCGAAAATCAGGTAAATTTAACATTGTATCTGCATTCAGCACACCAACTAAAGTAATATTTGGATAATCTAATCCTTTCGCAATCATCTGAGTACCTAGTAAAATGTCACCGTTACCTTTTTCGAATTCAGTCAATAACTTTTCATGTGCACCTTTCTTTGAGGTTGTATCTACATCCATCCTAATTATGCGCGCATCTTCAAATTCTTGTTGCAATAGTTCTTCAACTTTCTGAGTACCAGTACCTACTTGTCGAATGTGTTCACTCTCACAATTTGGACATTGATTCGGTGGCGTCTCTTGGTAACCACAATAGTGACATTTTAATAAGTCTGTCGTTTTATGATACGTTAATGAAATATCACAGTTTGGACATTGCGGTACATATCCGCAATCCCGACATAACATAAACGATGCATAACCACGTCGATTTAAAAATAAAACAACTTGTTCCTTTCGATTTAATCTTAATTGTATGGCTTCACGTAAATCTTTTGAAAACATTGACCGATTACCTTCACTCAATTCTTCACGCATGTCTACTATATCAATTTCAGGTAAAGCTTGTTGGTTCACTCTGTTTGGTAATGATAGCAAATGATAAACGCCTTTTTCAGCTCGTGCATAACTTTCAAGACATGGTGTTGCACTTCCTAAAATGACTGGGCAGTGATGATATTCACTTCGCCATTGGGCAATTTCTCTAGCGTGATATCTCGGATAATCTTCTTGCTTATATGTAGATTCATGTTCTTCATCAATGATGATTAACCCTAAATTTTTGAAAGGTGCGAACACACTTGACCTTGCACCAACACATACTCTCGCACGACCATCCCTAATTTTTTGCCACTCATCATAACGTTCCCCATTAGATAAGCCAGAATGTAATACAGCAACGTCATCACCAAATCGACGTTTGAAGCGTAAAACCATTTGCGGTGTTAGAGCGATTTCAGGAACTAACATCATCGCCTGTTTTCCTTGGCTTAAAACATCTTCTATCGTTTGTAAATATACTTCTGTTTTACCTGATCCCGTCACACCATGAAGTAAAAATGTTTCTTGCTCTTGGCTTACAATTTTAGCTTTAATCGCTTCATATGCTTTATATTGGTCTTCTGTTAATTGCTGTTTTGATTCTTGTTCGAAAACACGATCTTTAAATGGGTCTCTTTCAACAACCGCGTCATATTTTTCAACATAACCTTTTTTGATAAGTCCATCTAAACTGGATTTTGAAAAGCCCATATCCTCAATATCAGTTAAAAATATTGTTTTATGTTGTTCTTCAGACAAGTAAGCATACAAATCGTATTGTTTAATAACTTTCTCCAACTTAGCTAATACTTCATCAGGATGATACCCTTCAATGACACGAACAGCACGCTTGGTTTTTTTAGTTATATTTTGTGTGAGAATCGTTTTTTCTTCAACGATATCATCTTTTAACAATTTCATAAGCAATTGAATATCATTATTTTTTTGCGCATCTTTATAATAATAGTAACCATGCTTATCAAATTTTTGTAATAAAGCTGAAGGTAGCTCTATGTCATCTTTCATCTTAAATGCTTTTTTATACTTCGCTTTAATAGCACTCGGAAGCATCACTTCTAGCATAGAAATACGTTTAATGACATGAGTTGAACCCATCCACTCACTTAAAGCTATTAATTCTGATGTTAATTCAGGTTGTATATCTTTCACTTCTATGATTTTTTTTAACTTCGAAACGTCAAGTTGTGCATCAGGTTCTGCTGTTACTTCCATTACATAACCTTGAATCGTTCTTGGTCCAAAAGGTACAATCACACGCACACCAGGTTGGATGACAGATTCGAGTTGTTCAGGAATTATATAATCAAATTTATAGTCAACGCTCTTCGACGCGACATCGACTATGACTTTCGCTATCATTATTGCCACCTAGTTTCTAGTTCATCTAAAATTTGTGCAGCTAATACTACTTTTTTTCCTTTCTTGATATTTACCTTTTCATTATTTTTAAAATGCATTGTCAATTCATTATCATCAGAACTAAATCCGATAGACATATCCCCAACATTATTTGAAATAATCACATCTGCATTTTTCTTGCGTAATTTTTGTTGTGCATAATTTTCAATATCTTCAGTCTCTGCTGCAAAGCCTATTAAATACTGTGATGTTTTATGTTCACCTAAATATTTAAGAATGTCTTTAGTACGTTTAAAAGATACTGATAAATCACCATCCTGCTTTTTCATCTTATGTTCTAATACATCAACCGGTGTATAGTCAGATACGGCTGCTGCTTTTACAACAATATCTTGTTCGTCAAATCGGCTTGTCACTTGTTCAAACATTTCTTCAGCACTTTGAACATGAATAACTTCAATATCTTTTGGATCCTCTAGTGTTGTAGGACCAGCAACTAACGTCACGATAGCTCCTCGATTTCGCAATGCTTCAGCTATTGCATAGCCCATTTTTCCAGAAGAACGATTGGATACAAATCTGACTGGATCGATAACTTCAATAGTTGGTCCTGCTGTAACCAATGCGCGTTTATCTTGAAATGAACTATTAGCTAAACGATTACTATTTTGAAAATGAGCATCAATAACAGAAACGATTTGAAGCGGTTCTTCCATACGTCCTTTAGCAACATAACCACATGCTAGAAATCCGCTTCCTGGTTCGATAAAATGATACCCATCTTCTTTTAAAATATTAATATTTTGCTGCGTACGTTTATTTTCATACATATGCACATTCATAGCAGGCGCAATAAATTTCGGTGTCTCTGTTGCTAGCAACGTTGATGTCACCAAATCATCAGCAATACCTACACTCAATTTTGCAATTGTATTTGCCGTTGCAGGTGCAACAATGATTGCATCTGCCCAATCACCTAATGCAATATGCTGTATTTCTGAAGGATTTTCTTCTATAAAAGTATCTGTATAAACAGCATTTCGACTTATTGCTTGAAATGCTAATGGTGTCACAAATTTTTGTGCGTGATTCGTTAACATAACGCGAACTTCATACCCAGATTGTGTTAACTTACTTGTCAAATCAATCGCTTTATATGCCGCAATGCCACCTGTAACGGCTAATAATATTTTCTTCATATTCAATCTCCCTTAAATATCACTATGACATTTACGCTTTACATCATCATATGCGCACAAATGCTCATTACTTTTTTATAGATACAAATTTAGTATTATTATAACATCAATCATTGAATAAACTAAAAAAACACACCTACATAGGTGCGTTTGATTTGGATATCCCTTGACGTATTTGATGTACGTCTAGCTTCACATATTTTTAATGGTCGAAACTATTCTTTACCATAATAATCACTTGAAATAACAGGGCGAATTTTACCGTCAGCAATTTCTTCTAACGCTCTACCAACTGGTTTAAATGAATGATATTCACTTAATAATTCAGTTTCAGGTTGTTCATCAATTTCACGCGCTCTTTTCGCTGCAGTTGTTGCAATTAAATACTTTGATTTAATTTGTGACGTTAATTGGTTTAATGGTGGATTTAACATTATTTTTTAGCCTCCAAAATCATTTTTCTATACTTAGCTTCTACGCGCTCTCTTTTTAAGTGCTCAGCTTCTACAATACATTGAATTCTATTCTTCGCAAGTTCTACTTCATCATTAACTACAACGTAATCGTATAAATTCATCATTTCAACTTCTTTACGCGCTTCGTTAATACGACTTTGTATTTTCTCATTGGATTCTGTTCCTCTACCTACTAATCGCTCTCTCAAGTGATCTAAACTTGGAGGTGCTAAGAAAATAAATAACGCATCTGGAAATTTCTTTCTAACTTGCTTTGCACCTTCTACTTCAATTTCTAAAAATACATCATGACCTTCGTCCATTGTATCTTTAACATATTGAACTGGTGTACCATAATAGTTGCCTACATATTCAGCATATTCTATAAATTGGTCATCTTTAATTAAAGCTTCAAACGCATCCCTAGTTTTAAAAAAGTAATCTACGCCATCAACTTCACCTTCACGCATTTGACGTGTTGTCATTGAAATAGAATACTTATATGATGTACTTGGATCTTCAAATATTCGTTTTCTAACAGTACCTTTACCTACTCCAGATGGTCCTGATAAAACGATTAACAATCCTTTTTCATTATCCATGCCTTACGACCTCTCTAAGCTAATCTTCTATTATTTAAATATGATATCACATTGTTCTTTATATTGTATAGCATATTTGAAATTGCATGCCATAATTTCTATTAAGTCTAACAATATCGTTATATTGCACGATTAATTTTAATTAAATAAATTGAATTGCGAACTTTTAGATAATGTAAAATGTGTGGCATAATGTATGGTTCAATAACTATACCGAAAAGTTACAATCATGTTAAAATGAAACGAATGATATGAAGAAGGTGGAAGATAAATTATGGCTTATGATGGCTTATTTACAAAGAAAATGGTTGAGTCTCTACAATTTTTAACAACAGGACGCGTTCACAAAATCAATCAACCTGATAATGACACGATACTAATGGTTGTACGTCAAAATAGACAAAACCATCAATTGTTATTGTCAATCCATCCAAACTTTTCAAGATTACAATTGACTACTAAAAAATATGATAATCCATTTAATCCACCCATGTTTGCGCGTGTTTTTAGAAAACACTTAGAAGGTGGTATTATCGAATCGATTAAGCAAATTGGTAATGATCGTCGCATTGAAATCGATATAAAGAGTAAAGATGAAATTGGCGATACTATTTATCGCACTGTCATCCTTGAGATTATGGGTAAACATAGTAACTTAATTTTAGTAGATGAAAATCGCAAAATAATTGAAGGATTTAAACACTTAACACCAAATACGAATCACTATCGTACAGTAATGCCAGGATTTAATTATGAAGCACCACCTACTCAGCACAAAATAAATCCGTATGATATTACAGGTGCAGAGGTGTTGAAATATATCGATTTTAACGCAGGTAATATTGCTAAACAATTATTGAATCAGTTTGAAGGATTTAGCCCTTTAATTACGAATGAAATCGTTAATCGTCGTCAATTTATGACTTCATCAACATTACCAGAAGCATTCGACGAAGTAATGGCAGAAACCAAGTTACCACCTACTCCTATTTTTCATAAAAATCATGAAACAGGTAAAGAGGATTTCTATTTTATAAAGTTAAATCAATTTAATGATGATACAGTTACGTACGATTCATTAAATGATTTACTTGATCGTTTTTATGACGCGCGTGGCGAACGTGAACGCGTTAAACAACGTGCGAATGATTTAGTTCGATTTGTTCAACAGCAGTTGCACAAATATCAAAATAAATTAGCGAAGTTGATAGAAGAATATGAGCAGTCTAAAAATAAAGATACTGAACAGTTATATGGTGAATTGATCACTGCTAATATATATCGAATTAAGCAAGGCGATAAAGAAGTGACGGCATTGAATTATTATACGAATGAAGAAGTTGTCATTCCTTTAAATCCTACAAAATCCCCATCAGCAAATGCTCAATATTATTATAAACAATATAATCGTATGAAAACGAGAGAACGTGAATTACAACATCAAATTCAATTGACGAAAGACAATATAGATTATTTTTCAACAATCGAACAACAATTACATCATATTTCTGTCCATGACATTGATGAAATTAGAGATGAATTAGCAGAACAAGGCTTTATGAAACAGCGTAAAAATCAAACTAAGAAAAAGAAAGCGCAGATTCAATTACAACATTATGTATCAACTGATGGCGACGATATATATGTTGGTAAGAATAACAAGCAAAATGATTATTTAACAAATAAAAAAGCTAAAAAAACTCACACATGGTTACACACAAAAGATATTCCTGGTTCACATGTCGTTATATTTAATGATGCACCAAGTGATACGACAATCAAGGAAGCGGCTATGTTAGCAGGATACTTTTCAAAAGCTGGTAATTCTGGACAAATACCTGTTGATTACACATTAATTAAAAATGTGCACAAACCATCAGGTGCAAAGCCTGGGTTTGTAACATATGACAATCAAAAAACTTTGTATGCTACACCTGATTATGAACTTATTCAAAAAATGAAACAATCATAATCAAGTTGTCGACAAATAAACACCTCACAAAAGAAAGTAGTCCTTTCTTATGGTGAGGTGTTTATTTATTATTTAATGCGTTCATTGAAACGAAGTATCGTGTTTTTAAATAACGTATCATCATTTAAGTTACAAATTATCTTTGTGATTTTAAAAATGAGTGAAACTAAAATGCTAATGTGTACTTAAAATAGAAATACATAGGTAAAACGCATGCATAAGAAAAAGTGTTTCTTTATCATTCAACGCTGTGCGAATCCTTTTACTCAGGTAATGCTAATTGAAAACTTACTCCAAACTTATCTTGAACCCAAGCAAACTCTCTGTATGGTGGCATATTCGTTTTTGGCATTAAAATGGCACCTTCATCTTTTAATCCATTAAATAGTCGTTCCATTTCAATAGTATCTTTTACTGTAACAAATAATGAAATCGCAGGATTCATTGGTAATTCTGTGCCACTATTAGCATCAATCGCCATGAATACTTGTCCATTTAATGTAAATATTGAGTGTTGTACAGTCCCGGGATCACCAGGTCCATTTTCACCATACTTAGCCATTGTTATAATCTCACTATCTTCAAATAAGCTTGTGTATAGTTTAACAGCTTCTTCAGCTTGGTTATTAAACATTAAAAATGTCGTGATTTTTGGAATATCCATGCTATGCCTCCTATAGATTGAACTTCTATAACTACTATTATCTTAACATAATTAAAATGACAAAAGCGCGTCGTACCGTTATGTGCACGAATGACTAACGTCTTATTGGCCTGTTGATTAAATCACATAGTTAACGATAAAAATTACGCAAGATTAAAAATATGATACATATGTTAATAAATGATACTTATCATAGGTATTAATGTTTTGACTTATTGTCAAATTTGATTACAATTAAAATTAAGTTAAAGGAGGGACGTTATGTTACATTATGTGATTCCAGTATTAGTCCTATTACTCGTATTCTTAATTGGTTGGATTTTAATAAAGTTAATTATCCGCTAATAAATTTTTTATATAATAAAAGCTATAGTGTTTGTAATATTCGGATGCGGTTAAGCAGCCCCTGATATTAAACACTATAGCTTTTTTGTTTTTAAATTTGTCCTTGTTTACGTAATATATCCTTTACATGTTTAAATAAATCATCATTATGATCTATAGTTGTTTTATTTTTTATATGTTTTTGCTTCGTTGAACTTTCGTCGACATCGTGACTACTAGATAGATTGGAATCATTTGAATGATTGATAAATTCGTTACAATGTTTTATCTTCCCATATAAATCATTAGATGTTTTGTCATTCATTTGTTGAATTCCTCCTTCTAGTGTCTATATTATGCTAAGTTGTCTCTCCATTCAACTAATGTTTGGATATCTTCACTAGAAATTTTACCTTCATTTTCAGCTACTTCAATTAATTCATTGTAATCACTTAAAGTGTAAAAAGGTAGTTGAATATTGCTAAATGTATCATCTGCTTTTTTCAAACCGTAAGTAAAGATAGCTACAACACCTAATACTTCTGCACCTGCTAGTTTTAAGGCTTCAACTGCTGTGACTGAAGATCCCCCTGTCGAAATTAAATCTTCTATCACAACTACTTTTTTACCTTCACTTTTAGCACCTTCGATTTGATTTTGCTTACCATGACTCTTATTTGATGAACGAACATAATTCATTGGTAATTTTAATTTTTCAGCAATAAAAGCTGCATGTGGAATACCAGCTGTTGCAGTACCAGAAATAACTTCTACTTCAGGAAAGTGTTCTTTAATTAAGTTAATTAAACCATCGCGGATTGCGCCTCGAACTAAAGGATAACCTAACGTAACACGGTTATCACAGTAAATCGGTGATTTAATACCTGAACTCCATGTATATAAATCATTTGGTGATAATGTTACAGCTTCAATATCTAATAATGATTTTGCAATTTCTTTAGCCATTATACTAACCAACTTTCTTTAATTTTATGATAACTTTCGACTGGATTGTCACTTTGTGTAATCGGTCTACCGACTACAATATGCGTCGAACCAAGCTGTCTTGCTTCTTCCGGTGTCGTAATACGGTGTTGGTCATCTTGAGATGCACCTTTAGGTCTAATACCTGGTGTTACTTTTAAAAATGATGTACCTAACTTTTCAGTCAACATACGACTTTCAAGAGGTGAACAAACAACGCCATCTAAACCAGCTGCATTTGCTAACTTGGCATAATTTAAAACGGCCTCTTCAATCGATGTTTGTATATTTTGTTCGTGTCGTAACATGTCTTCTGTTGTTGACGTAAGCTGTGTTACTGCAATAATTTTTGTATCTTGATTATGTTTTCTTAATCCTTTAATGGCCTCAGACATCATTTTTACGCCACCAGCAGCATGAACATTTACCAGATCAACATTCAATTTAGCTAGTCCTTCCATCGCCTTACCAACTGTATTAGGAATATCATGCAGTTTTAAATCTAAAAATACATCATGGCCTCTTTCTTTTATCTCATTAATTAATTGAGGACCTTCTTGATAAAAAAGTTCCATACCTACTTTTACGAATAATGATTCATCAAATAAATCTAAAAATTGATTTACTTTTTCTTTTGATTCAAAATCTAATGCAATAATTGGTAAATCTTTCATCATATATGTCTCCCTTTATATTAAGAAATTCATTAAAATAATGAGGCTGTAATATAAACTTCTTTAAGTAAATGGTTAATTACAGCCCCACCGATACAGTTTGATTGATTTACATTTGACGCATTGTAAATGTCATACTTTCAATTACATTCGTTAAGGCATTAGCTGTATCTAAAGATGTCAAACATGGAATACCATTTTCAACTGTAGTACGTCTAATTTGGAAGCCATCCCTTTCTACTTCTTTACCTTTAGTCATTGTATTTATAACGATTTGAACATCACCATTTTGAATACGTGTTAATAAATCATTTTCGCCACCAATTTTGCCTACTACTTCTGCAGGTATGTCATACTCAGCTAATTTATTAGCTGTTCCAGACGTTGCTAAAATTTTATAGCCAACTTCATTTAAGCGTTGTGCCAATTTAACAACTTCCTCTTTATCTTTGTCACTGACGGTCATTAATACTGTACCGTGATCTTTAACTTCAACGCCACTACCTGTTAACCCTTTGAATAACGCCTTTTCTAATGTAGTATCTTTCCCCATCACTTCACCTGTTGACTTCATTTCAGGTCCTAAAGTAATATCAACATTTTTCAATTTATTAAAACTAAATACCGGTGCTTTCACAAAGACACCCTCAGCATATGGTTGAACCCCTTCTTGATAACCCATATCTGTTAGTTTTTCCCCAATGATTGCTCGCATAGCTAATTGTGCCATTGGAATATCAGTAATTTTACTTAAGAATGGTACCGTTCTACTAGAACGTGGGTTTACTTCTAAAACATATACACCATCGTGAGCTATAACGAATTGAATGTTGATTAAGCCAATGATGTTTAAACCTTTAGCTAATTTTATAGTATAGTCCTCAAGTGTTGCTAACTCGTCTTCTGTCAAAGTTTGTGGCGGATATACAGCGATTGAGTCACCACTATGTACACCAGCACGTTCAATATGTTCCATGATTCCTGGAATAATGACCGTTTCTCCATCACAAATCGCATCAACTTCAATTTCTTTACCAGTTAAATATCTATCGACTAGTACCGGATGTTCCGGACTCGCTTTTACAGCCTGGGTCATATAGTTTTCTAACTCTTTGTCATTGTCTACAATTTCCATTGCGCGACCACCTAATACATAAGAAGGTCTTACTACAACCGGATATCCGATTTCTGCAGCATTCGCTAATGCTTCCTCAGGTGATGTAGCTGTTTTCCCTTGTGGCTGTGGCACGTTAATTTTTCTTAATAGTGCTTCAAATTCTTTTCTATCTTCAGCACGATTTAGATTTTCTAGTGAAGTACCAAGTATTTTAACACCATGTTTAGCCAATTTGTCTGCTAAATTAATCGCTGTTTGTCCTCCAAATTGTACAACGACACCTTTAGGTTTTTCTAAATTAATGATATTCATCACATCTTCTTCAGTTAAAGGTTCAAAGTATAATTTGTCAGAAATTGAGAAGTCTGTTGAAACTGTTTCTGGATTGTTATTCACAATTATCGCTTCGTACCCTGCTTTTTGAATTGCCCAAACGGCGTGAACTGTCGCATAGTCAAATTCTACACCTTGGCCGATTCGAATTGGTCCAGAGCCTAATACTAAGATTTTTTCTTTGTCAGTAACTATGGATTCATTTTCAGTTTCGTATGTACCATAATAATATGGTGTTGAAGATTCAAATTCAGCTGCGCAAGTATCAACCATCTTGTAAACAGGTTTAATATCATTTTCCATACGCAATTGATATACTTCTTCTTCCGTCATATTAAAGCGATGCGCTATTGTTTTATCACTAAATCCATAATCTTTTGCATATTTAAGATATTCTAAATCACCTT
Organism: Staphylococcus sp. MZ3; assembly: GCF_018622755.1. Lineage (NCBI taxonomy): Bacteria > Bacillati > Bacillota > Bacilli > Caryophanales > Staphylococcaceae > Staphylococcus > Staphylococcus sp. MZ3. The sequence goes on along the minus strand of NZ_CP076026.1, from coordinate 1,210,004 downwards.
GATGCTCTTTTAATTGATGCTCAATATCAATAATGTTTTGGAACTTGTGTAAGAAGAAGTAATCAATCTGAGTCATATTATGAATTTCTTCTAATGTTGTGCCTCTTCTAATTGCTTCGCCGATGAAAAATAATCGTTCATCATCTTGGTGTGAAATACGTTCTTTAATATAATCAAGATCGAAGCTTTCACCATTTGGTAATCCTAAGTGATGCACACCATACTCAAGTGATCGAATTGCTTTTAACAATGATTCTTCGTAAGTTCGACCAATGGCCATAACTTCACCTGTTGCTTTCATTTGTGTGCCAAGCTCTCGTTCTCCTTTTTCAAATTTATCAAAAGGAAATCTTGGTATTTTTGAAATCACATAGTCTAAAGTTGGTTCAAACGCTGCATAAGATGTTCCTGTAATTGGATTTAACATTTCATCTAATGTTAGACCAACCGCGATTTTAGCAGCTAATTTTGCAATAGGATATCCTGTTGCTTTTGAAGCTAACGCTGATGAACGTGATACACGCGGATTTACTTCTATAATATAATAATCGAATGAATGGGGATCTAATGCTAATTGAACATTACAACCACCTTCGATACCTAAAGCTCGAATAACTTTTAATGAAACATCACGTAACATTTGATACTCAACATCTGATAATGTTTGACTAGGAGCCACAACAATTGAATCGCCAGTATGAATACCAACTGGATCAATATTTTCCATGTTACATACAACGATGGCATTATCGTTTTTATCACGCATTACTTCGTATTCGATTTCTTTAAAACCTGCGATAGATTTTTCTAATAAACATTGCGTTGCTGGACTATAATGAAGACCATTTGAGACGATTTCATGTAATTCTTCATCATTATGACAAATACCGCCTCCGGTACCACCCATCGTAAATGCCGGTCTAACAATTAGCGGGTATCCCACTTGCTCTTTGAATTTAAAGGCTTGCTCTACTGTATTTACAATGTCACTCTCTGGTACAGGAACGTTTAAATCATTCATTAATGTTCTAAACATTTCACGGTCTTCTGCTTGTTGAATTGATGTTAGCTCAGTTCCTAATAATTGGACGTTATTATCTTGAAGCACACCACTTTCGTGTAGTTGAATCGCCATGTTTAAACCTGTTTGACCACCTAAAGTTGGAAGTAAAGCGTCAGGTTGCTCTTTACGTATAATTCGCGCTATAAAATCATGAGTTAACGGTTCGATATATACTTTATCCGCAATTTCCTTATCAGTCATGATTGTCGCTGGATTTGAATTTACAAGAATAACTCGATATCCCTCTTCTTTTAAAGCTAGACATGCTTGTGTTCCAGCATAATCAAATTCAGCTGCTTGACCTATGATAATTGGCCCAGACCCTATTACTAAAATTGTTTTGATATCATTACGTTTAGGCATTGATATGACGCTCCTTTTCCTTAAAATTAGTCATCATTGCTACAAAATCATCAAATAGATAGTTTGAATCTGACGGTCCTGGATTTGCTTCAGGATGGTATTGAACAGAAAATGCTGGTAATGTTTTATGTTTTAAACCTTCTACAGTACCATCATTTAATGCAAGATGAGTAACTTCTAAATCAGTACTTTTTAACGAATCTATATCTATTGCATATCCATGGTTTTGACTCGTAATATCAACTTTTCCAGTCTCTAAATTTTTAACTGGATGGTTCGCACCACGATGACCAAACTTCATTTTAAATGAGCTTGCTCCTTGAGATAATGCAAAAAGTTGATGTCCTAGACAGATACCAAAGAACGGAATTTTCCCTAAAATTCCTTGAATCATTGGAATCGCACATTCTACAACTTCAGGATTACCTGGTCCGTTTGATAGCATAACGCCATCTGGAGCCATTGCTAAAATTTCTTCGGCAGTAGTTGTATATGGTACAACTGTGACGTTACAACCTCTGACGTTTAATTCTCGAACAATATTTTGCTTCTTACCAAAGTCTACAAGTACAACACTTAGATCCTTACCTGTCGAAACATACGGTGTTTTTGTCGAAACGATTTCTACTTCGTTTTTAGGTAATTCTACTTGTTGTAAATGTTTGACAAGTTGATCAATATCTTCTTTTCGATCAGTAAAACCAGCTTTTAACACACCGTGTTGTCGAATTTTACGCGTAATACTTCTTGTATCAACACCTGCAATCCCTGGAATTTGATGCAATTCTAAAACGTCATGAAGTGTCTTTTGCTGTCTAAAATTACTTGGATGCGCACTCGCTTCTTTCACAACAATACCGTTTAATGTAGGTACTAATGATTCAAAATCGTCTCTATTGATACCATAATTACCGATTAATGGATACGTAAAAGTAATGATCTGACCTGTATATGATGGATCTGAAATAGTTTCTTGATAACCTGTCATAGCTGTATTAAATACAATTTCTCCTACAGTTAAGTTATCAGATCCTAAACGGTAGCCTTCGTAAAAAGAACCGTCTTCTAACACTAGATAACGTTTGCTTTGCATATTATTTATCCCCCTCAAATTTAACTTCGCCTTCAACCATTGTTAAGATCGGATTTCCATAAACTTTATAGCCGATAAATGGTGTATTATCTGCTTTTGATAAGAAATCTTCTCCTTTAATTTCTTGTTCACTATCTAAATCAATGATTGTTAAATCTGCATAACCATTTTCTTTTAATGTGCCGTATTCTAAATTAAATGTCTCACATGGTTTAATTGTTAAGTAATCTACTAATTGTTGTAATGTCCAATCACCATTTTTTACAAAATGCGTATATAATAATGGGAATGCTGTTTCACTACCAACAATTCCGAATGGTGCTTTTTCCATTGGTTGTGCTTTTTCATCACGTGCATGTGGTGCATGGTCTGTTGCGATACAGTCAATTGTACCGTCTAGTAACCCTTCTAACAAAGCCACTCTATCTTCAGTACTTCTCAATGGTGGATTCATTTTATAAATGGCATTATTACCAGGAATATCATCTTCTGTTAACAATAAATGGTGTGGTGTAACTTCAGCTGTAACATGAATGCCTGCGCGTTTAGCGTCACGAATGACTCTAACACTTTCTTTAGTAGAAACATGACATACATGATAATGACAACCTGCTGCTTCAGCTAATAGTACATCTCTTGCGATTTGAACAGATTCACAAATGTTTGGAATACCTGGTATACCTAACTCTTTACTGCGTTTCCCTTCATGCATTGCACCACCATAGATTAATGAATTATCTTCACAGTGTGCTACGATGGCTTTGTTTACTTTTGCAGCTTCAATCATGCCTTCATACATCATGCTTGCAGTTTGTACTCCTACACCGTCATCTGTAAACGCAAAGGCACCTTCTTTTACTAGTGCTGGGAAATCAACCAATTCTTTACCTAATTGACGTGTTGTAATTGAAGCATAAGGTAATACACGTACTTGAGCATTGTCATCGATTAATTTTTGTAAAGCTTCAAAATGTTCTACAGAATCTGGTACCGGTCTTGTGTTAGGCATTGGACATACAGTTGTAAATCCGCCTCTAGCAGCAGCTTTAGTACCAGTTTCAATTGTCTCTTTATATTCACCACCAGGTTCACGTAAATGAACATGAACATCGACAAATCCAGGTGACACAAAGTGACCTTTCGCATCTATGATGTCAACACCATTGCTTGGTTCAATTGCAGGTGCAATTTGTTTAATTACCTTACCATCAATTAAAATATCTGCTTGTTGTAATTCTCCATTTTGTAATACTTTACCGTTTTTAATTAATTTCATCATTTTCGTCCCCTTACCTATTTTAATAATTCATCAATGACTGCCATTCTTAAGTAAACGCCATTTTCCATTTGCTTAAAAATTCTTGATTTTGAAGCTTCTACTAAATCGCTTTGTATTTCTACTCCTCTATTCACAGGTGCCGGATGCATAACAATAGCATGTTCTTGTAATTTGTTATAGCGCACTTCATTTAAGCCATGCTTTTGATGATAATCATCTGCTGCAAATCTAGTTTCTTCTGCAAGCCCATGTCTTTCATGTTGAATTCTTAATAACATAACTATATCTACTGTTTCTATAACATCATCTATATTTACATAAGGTGCTTCTAAAGAATCATCAATCCAAGCATTTGGGCTATTAAACATTACGTTTGCACCTAATGCTTTTAAACTATGGTAATTACTACGTGCGACACGTGAATTTTTAATGTCTCCACAAATCAATACATTCAAGCCTTCAAAATATCCATATTCTTCATATATCGTCATTAAATCAAGTAAACTTTGTGTTGGATGTTGTCCACTACCATCACCAGCATTCGCAATTGGGATGTTAATATTCGCTAATTTTTCATAGTAGTTATTAAACGGATGTCTAATGACTAATAAATCACAGCCAATACTTTCTAAAGTTTTACATGTGTCATATAAAGATTCACCTTTTGAAACAGATGATGTTGATGTTTCAAAGCTAATCGTTTTTAACCCTAGCTTAAGTTCTGCCATTTCAAAACTACATTTTGTTCGAGTAGAATTTTCAAAGAATAAATTTGCGACATATTTCCCTTCAAAGTTTGGTAGTTGACGTTCACCAGATTTAAATTGACTTGCCTTTTGGATAAGTTTGTATATTTGATCTGTAGATAAATGTTCCATTGATAATAAATGATTCATAAAAGCGCCCTCCTTAATTTGTAAATCTTAATTGTTTTGTTTTTTCTCTTTAGGTAAGATTAAGTTCAAAATAATTCCTGAAAGTGCAGCTAATGCCATCCCCTCAATTTGAAGGTTGATACCAATTTCTTTTAAGTTAAATACTAAATTACCGATACCTACAACTAAAATTACAGAAGCTATAACTAAATTTCGATTGTTCGCAAAATCTACTTTGCTTTCAACTAACATTCTTAAGCCACTTGCTGCAATAATACCGAAAAGTAATATAGATACTCCTCCCATAACTGGTGTAGGTATAGAAGAAATTAATGCAGTGAACTTACCAATGAATGCTAAAACAATTGCTATAACTGCTGCACCACCAATGACGTAAATACTGTATATTCTGGTAATCGCTAATACACCGATATTTTCACCGTATGTTGTACTTGGTGGTCCACCAATAATACTGGCAAACATTGTAGAAACACCATCACCAATGATTGATTTATCAAGTCCTGGCTTTTCAAAGAAGTTTCTACCTACGATTTTATTCAATACCATTTGGTGCCCAATATGTTCACTTACTGTTACGAACACAATCGGAATCATTACAAGTACAAGTCCTAAGTGAAATGAAGGTACATAATCTTTAAATGGCAGATAAATATGAGGGAAATCTATCCATTTTGCTGACATAATTGCATCAAATTTCACAATCCCCATAAAAATCGCTACCACATAACCTACGATAATACCTACAAGAACTGGAATTAAAGATAGGAATCCTTTAAAAAATCCTTGAACGACTATTGTTACAAGCAAGGTTATCATTGCAACAATTAAGAAACTGATATTGTAACCTTTCATATCTCCAGGATTTTCATACATTGCCATATTGACTGCAGTAGGCGCTAAGCTTAAACCAATTACCATGATGACTGGTCCTACAACAACTGGTGGTAATAATTTCATTAACCATGCTGTCCCACTTAATTTGATTAAAATCCCAATGATGACGTACATAACACCACTCATGAATAATGCTACAAGCATGTCTCCTAAGCTATGCGTACTTAATCCCGTGATAATTGGTGTGATAAATGCAAAGCTAGATCCCAAGTATGCTGGTATTTGGGCCTTCGTTATTAAGATATAAAGTAATGTACCGATTCCCGAAGCTAGTAACGCTGCGGATATTGGTAATCCTGTTAAGAATGGTACTAGTACTGTTGCGCCAAACATCGCAAATAAATGTTGTAAGCTTAAAAATGCCCATTGCGCTGGTTGTGGTTTTTCATTTACATCTAGTACAGGTTTTACTGTTCGTTCAAACATTTCATCATTTTGCATAATATTCATTTCCTCCGATAATAAAAAAATCTCTTTACATCAGTATATGTAAAGAGACAAAAAGTGTGACAAGTTGCTACAAGTCATTTTCGTCCATAGAAATTGACTTATAGTTGTCGAACATGAGGGTATTATTAGATAAACAAGCATATGAAAACTTATTTATCATTCAACTCCCCCACCTTTTTCAGTCTCTCGTACTGAATTAAAAGGGGTATTATTTAATTATAACTGCATTTCTTTGATCCATTTCTTCTAAATAGACACTTACCGTTTCCTCTTTAGAAGTAGGTATATTTTTACCAACAAAATCTGCTCGAATTGGTAACTCACGATGTCCTCGATCAACCAAAGCAGCTAAACCAATTTTAATAGGTCTAGCATTTAGCAAAATAGCATCAAGTGAAGCACGAACCGTTCGACCAGTATACAGCACATCATCAATAATGATGACTACTTTATCTGTAATATCTGTGTCGATGTCTATTGCGTCTTTTGTCGAAAGTGATGACATGTGCTCTATATCATCTCTAAAGTATGTAATATCAATTGTTCCAGTAGGTATACGTTGTTGCTCAATTTGATGAATTTTATCTTGTATACGATTCGCTAAATATTCACCTCTTGTTTTGATACCTAAAAGAATTAAATTATCAGTACCTTTGTTATACTCCAAAATTTCGTGAGCGATTCTCGTCACTGTACGTTGTATTGCGGCATCATCCATTATGATACGTTCAGACATATTCTCACCCTTTCAAAATTTAGAAACAAAAAACCTCATGTCTTTAATATCGACATGAGGTTTAGTATATACAATCAGCCTATTTACATAGAAGAATCGTAGTATTACTACTTATTCTTGCATATGTGAAAGTGTTATGATCATTTTAGTATATATCTATATTTTCATGTCTTTGACGTCTCTCTGGACGCTCAATTAAAGACTCTTTATGTTGTACTTAAACTGTTATAAGGATAATACTAATCAGGCGCTTTGTCAATCTATATTGAAAAATTAACCGATCTCAGTAAAAATGTTAACCTTAATCTATTTTATAATGTGTTTTCATTTTAAAAAAACGAAAACGATAAATACTTATAGTTTACATAATAATGTTATCGTAATTATAGCACAACACAATTATGCATCTCTTTTTCGAATTGTATCTAATAAATCTTCAAAGTCTTGTGGTAATTCAGCATGTCTTTCAATATATTCACCTGTTACTGGATGTTCGAATCCAATAAGTCCAGCATGTAGAGCTTGACCACCAATATCCAATGTCTTTTTCGGTCCATACTTTGGATCACCAACTAATGGGAAGCCAATATATTTCATGTGCACACGGATTTGATGCGTACGTCCTGTTTCAAGTTGACATTCAACAAGCGTATAATCTTTAAAATGTTCTAGTACGTTAAAATGTGTCACTGCTTCCTTACCATCATCAACAACAGCCATAGATTGACGATCATTTTTGTTTCTACCAATTGGCGCATCGATTGTACCGTAATCATGAGGAATATTCCCGTGAACTAAAGCGATATATTTTCTTTTAACAGATTTATCCATTAATTGTTCTACAAGCCCACGATGAGCAATATCATTTTTAGCAACCATTAATAAACCAGAAGTATCCATATCTATACGGTGAACAATACCTGGACGAATTTCTCCATTAATACCTGACAAATTTTTAATTTGATACATTAAACCATTAACTAATGTATTGGTATAATGCCCTGGTGATGGATGAACTACCATGCCTTTCGGTTTATATACAACTGCAACATCGTCATCTTCATAATAAATATCTAAATTTAAATTTTCAGGTAGAATATCAGCTTCAACCACTTCTTTTTCAGTGACAACTATATGATCATTAAGTTTCACTTTATAATTAGATTTAACAACTTTATCGTTTGCAACGACTAAACCTGCTTTAATCCAATCTTGTATCTGGTTACGAGACCAATCATTATTTAATTCAGGCAGCAACTTATCTACACGCATACCTGTTTGTTCTTTATCTGTAATGTTAAATTCATAAGTCTCCATTACTTAACCTCCTTCTCCTTTTTATTGGAAGTATCCTTTAATAAGGCAATAATAATTAATATTACACCAATTGTTAAACTTGAATCTGCTATATTAAATATTGGAAAATCATAACCAAAAATATTTGTATCAATAAAGTCAACAACTTCTCCTGTTAAAATTCTATCAATAAAGTTTCCAAGTGCACCTGCAAAAAGTAAACTAATAGCAACTTGCATAAACAAATTATATTGAGCATCTTTAATAAAGAAATATACTAAGGCTATTAATATAATAATGGTAATAATAAAGAAAAATGTCATTTTTCCACTCAATATTCCCCATGCAGCACCATTATTTCGATGTGATGTTATGTTTAAAAAGTGCGGTATCACTTCAAATGAATCTCCAATTTTCATTGTAGTAGCTATAATATATTTAGTAACTTGGTCAAATATAACGACAAATACTGCTATTAAAATGGAAGTGCCAATAAAATATTTTTTGTGCATTTTCGTTCCTCCAATCAATCGTCCATAAGACAACTCTTTATATTATAGCTTACACCTGCTAATAAAAAAAGTAAGCATATTACATTAAATCTAATGTTACTCACTCAATACTTGATAAACTACTATGTTTTGACATTAAATATGAACTTAATTATTCATTTATCATATTTAAGATGACATTAAAAATTAGGAAAGCAGGCTGGAACATAAATCCCTAAAAAGACAGTAGTAAGATATTTTCTAATTAAAAATTATCTTACTGCTGTTCTCTATTTATACAATACTTCGTATTGAATGGCTTCGCTATGCCCATCTGGCACATTACTGTAAAATTCTATAAATAGAATTTTTGATGATGGGTCCCTTCCTAGGGTGCCGTCTCAGCCTCGGTCTTCGACTGGCACTGCTCCCTCAGGAGTCTCGCCATTAATACTACGTATTAACATGTAATTTTACTTTTAAATACTTTAAAAAAATAAGACATGAATCGTCTACACTTAATTGGACAAATTCTATGAGAATAGATATTGTTAATTTAAGAAAGTAGGCTATTTTGAGTTTCACTCGAATGTCAGTTCGAGGAATAAATAAAGTTAAACGAGAGCTAGGTTTTGTATTAATGGCACTTAATATAAGGAAAATAGCAGCTCAACGAGCTGTACATTATAAAATACATATCAAAAAAGCTGATTTCTATCAAATAATTAATAGAAATCAGCTTTTTACATTGCCTAAGAACTTAATGTCCCAGCCTCCTTCATAACTTGTATAAAAAGATCATTAAAAACGATTCATTATATGGTTCGTCCATTCAAAGTATATACTAATCTTCAACTTCGATATGATTAAAGCGATAATAGATACCATCCGGACCTTGTAAATTTAAATGTGTTGTTTCAGGATAATGAAAGTCAACAATTGCTAATCCATACGTATCAAAATTTTCTACACGTTTCGTTGCTGATACCCAATCATTCATGGCCAAATGTTGATAATAGCCATTCGATGCTAAAAATATTGAATAATCATCCATATATGCCGATTGCTCTAATCCAAAATAATCGAGGTAGTACTCTTTTACCTCTGATAAATGAATTGTCTTAATATGCAATGCACCTATAATAGCGTCATCTGGAATACCTAACCATAACAATTTTGTTGCATGACTCACTAATCTCGGTACATTTAATGGTCTAATATCAATTTTTACTAAATCATTTTGCCTCGTCCATTGCGCTTCGTCTTTATCAACATAAAATTTAAAACCGTTTCCTTCTGGGTCTTCAAAAAATAATGATAACGAAGCAGGCTGTATACCTCCGTTAACTGGAATATCATATTCGCTTAAATGAATTAGTAAATTAGCTAAATCACTAATTTGAGGTAGTTTAATTGCGATATGAAACAGTCCCGCTTCGGACATTAAAGGTTCACGTCCATTTTGTAATTCAACAAGTGTAATGACATGATTATTTTGACCTACTTCATATTGTATCGATGTTAATGTCTCATTTATAATATTTAATCCTAATACGTCCTCATAAAATGGCTTTAATTCATTCTTATCTCTCACATTTAAAGTGATACCATTTACAAAGTTTGCGTTACTGTTATGATACATTCAATTAACTCCTATCAAATTCAATATCTGTGCTTACTTTTACTTAAAATTATCGCGAACATAATTGAGAATAGCAACTATAACGCATTTATAAGCTTCAGAGAATTTGTACCATTCCTGAATAATTTTTATTTTAGTAAATTACACATTTTTTAACACATATAACCAGTAACTTGGTCATTTTTTTATTCACAAAAAAACTCTCTTCATCATGTCAACAAAAACTACAACATGATTATGAAGAGAGCTTTAATTTATATCATCTGTATAAGTACTTTATACAATTTCAATTATACCAGTGATTTTACAACTTGTTGGCATCGTGGACATAGATGCGTCAATTCATCAACAGCACCAAGATCCTCTGAATAGTTCCAACATCTTTCACATTTTTCACCATCTGCATGTTCGATGACAATATCACCATGTTCATAAGCTGTTGCCTGATCATCTAACTTATCTACAACTTTAACTTGTGACACGATAAATAATTGATGTAATGCATCAAATGAAGTTAAGAATTCAGATGCATTAAATTTATCGTTACTAGCAATCGTAACTTTAGCTTCTAATGATTTACCAATAACTTTTTCATTACGAGCAGTTTCTAATGCACGGTTCACATCATCACGTAAATTCATAAATGTACGCCATTTATCCAATAAAGCTTGATCTACTTCTACAACTTTAGGCATGTCTGCTAAGTGAACACTTTCTTCTTTAACATGTGGTGTATGAGACCAAACTTCTTCAGCTGTATGCACTAAGATTGGTGCTAACAACTTCGTCATATCAACTAAAATTTGATATAACACTGTTTGCATACTACGACGGATATGAGAATCACGTTGTTCAATATATAAAATATCTTTACCGTAATCCAAATAGAAATTACTTAACTCAACATTGATAAAGTTTTGAACTTCTTGATAAATATTTAAGTAGTCAAAGTTTTCATAGTTGTTAATCGTACTTGCAGTAAATTCACGTAAACGATTTAGCAAGTAACGATCCACTTCTAATAACTCTGATTCAGGAATGCTATCTGTGTCAGGATTGAAATCGTTAATGTTACCTAACATAAATCTTAATGTATTTCTGATTTTACGATAAACATCAGATGTTTGTTTTAAAATTTCATCAGAAATTCTAACATCAGCTAAATAGTCCGTACTACTTACCCAAAGTCTCGCAATATCAGCACCTTTTTGTTTAACCACTTGGTCAGGTACAATCACATTACCTAAAGATTTACTCATTTTCTTACCTTCACCGTCCATAACAAAACCATGAGAAAGTAAGAATTTATAAGGTGATACTCCTCTTGTAGCAACTGAAGTTGTGATAGAAGAGTTGAACCAACCACGATATTGGTCACTACCTTCTAAATACATATCCGCTGGGAAACTTAATTCCGGTCTTGTTTCCAACACGCCACGGTGTGATGAACCAGAATCAAACCAAACGTCCATAATGTCTGTTTCTTTAGTAAATGTACCGTTAGGGCTGCCTGGATGTGTAAATCCTTCTGGTAGTAAGTCTTTCGCTTCTCTTTCAAACCAAATATTTGAACCGTGTTCTGCAAATAAATCAGCAACATGATTCACTGTTTCTTTCGTCATGATAATTTCGCCATTTTCAGCATAAAATACTGGTAACGGTACACCCCACACACGTTGACGAGAAATAACCCATTCGCCACGGTCACGAACCATATTGTAAATACGTGTTTTACCCCAATTTACTTTGAAGTTTGTATTTTCGATTGCATCTAAAATATCTTGTCTTACTTTACTGATTGAGGCAAACCATTGTGGTGTAGCACGGAAGATTACAGGTTTTTTTGTTCTCCAGTCGTGTGGATAGCTATGTGTAATAAAGTCTAATTTTAATAGTGCACCTTTTTCTGTTAATAAATCAGTAACGGCTTTATTAGCTTTATCATAGAACATCCCTTCAAATTGGCCGCCTTCTTCAGTAAATACACCTTTATCATCGATTGGACTAATTACTGGCAATTCATATTTTTGACCAACAATATAGTCATCTTCCCCGTGACCTGGTGCTGTATGTACACAACCTGTACCAGCATCTGTAGTAACATGATCACCATTAATCACTAACGATTCTCTGTCTAAGAATGGATGTTGTGCTACAACATACTCTAATTCTTTACCTGTGTATTCTTTTTCTAATTTGATTGATTCTTTATCCCAATCCAGTGCTTCTGCTACAGCGTCAGACAAGGCTTCTGCAATAATATATTTTTCGCCATTTACATTGTATTGACCATATTTTAATTCAGGATGAACGGTAATCGCAACATTTGATGGAATTGTCCATGGCGTTGTTGTCCAGATAATAAATTTAGCATCTGCATCAACGACACCTTTGTCATCTTTAACGTCAAATGCAACGTAAATTGATGCTGAACGTTTATCGTGATATTCAATTTCTGCTTCTGCTAATGAAGACTCACTTGAAGGAGACCAATAAACTGGCTTTTTACCTTTATAAATTAAACCTTTATCTGCCATTTCTCCAAAAATACGAATTTGTGCAGCTTCGTATTCAGGTTTTAATGTAATATATGGATCATTAAAGTCACCACGAACACCTAAACGTCTAAAATCTTTTTTCTGTAATTCAATTTGTTCTAAAGCAAATTCTTTACATTTCTCACGGAATTCAGCTGTTGACATTTTCTTTCGGTCAACACCTTTTTTCGTTAATGCTTGTTCAATTGGTAAACCATGTGTATCCCAACCTGGTACGTATGGTGCATAGAACCCTTGCATAGTTTTATAACGTACAATAAAGTCTTTTAAAATTTTGTTCAAGGCATGTCCCATATGTAAGTTACCATTCGCGTATGGTGGGCCATCATGTAAAATGAATGTTTCGTTACCTTTATTTTTTTCTAACGCTTTATGGTATTGATCTTCTGCATCCCATTTTTCTTGAATTTGCGGTTCCTTGTTTGGTAAACCACCTCGCATTGGGAAATCTGTTTTAGGCATTAATAACGTTTCTTTGTAATCCATTTTTTTCACTCCTTAAAAATTTAAAAAACTCTAAGTTAAATTAAAAGGGACGATTGCTCGCGGTACCACCCTTATTAACTCAACTTAGAGTTCTCTCATTACATTATTTAAATATTAAAAAGCCAGTGATATAACATACATGCTTTTACTAGGCTCTCACCATTACCTAATTCGCTGTGAAAAGTTAAATGTATATTACGCGTCTGTCTTTATTTAATTCTTACTTCTTAGTTGTTTCTGAATCATTGGATTGTTGATTATTGTCTGGTGTATTTGATGCATTATTTTGTGCATTTGCTGCAACTTCATCTGGCTTTAAATCATTTTCATGCAAATGATGAATATTTTCAAGCGTCACTTGTTCAGCGTCTAAATCATAATTCAACAAGTAATCCCAATCTTCGTTTTTTAATAAGTCTAATTGCGCTTCAACTAACATACGGAAACGCGATCTAAATACTTTTGATTGACGTTTCATATCTTCAGTCTGGAATGCTAAACGGCGTGCTTTTTCTACCGCGTCACCAACCATTTGATTAGCTTGCGCTTCTGCCTTAGCTATAATCGCTTCAGCTTGTTTCTCTGCAGCTTGCTTAGTTTCTTCACCAGCTTTTTGAGCTTGTATCAAAGCATCACTTACAGATTGATGCACGTCTTGATAAGACTTAATATTAGTATCTCTCTCTTCGATTACTTTTTCAAGTTGTTTTTTATCTTCTTTAAGACGTTCAATTTCAGTGCTTAGTTGCTCCAAAAAATTAGCAACTTCAGTAGGTTCTAAACCATTCTTTACACGTGAAAACTCTTTATTCTTAATTTCATTTGGTGTAAAAGGCATTTGTTATCCTCCTTAAATCATTACTATTTGAATAATGTTCTATAGGTAATGTGCGTTTTATCTTTTTTAGTTTTACCACCTAAGTCAGTAATGTGTGTTCTACCAAAACCTTGGATGGATATTAAATCATTTGCTTGTAATTGAAAATCTGCTGAATCAACAATAGTGTGATTCACTTTAACACGTTTTTTTTCAATTAGTTGTTTCGCAATCGTACGTGATTTACGTATCATTTCTTTAATAACAACATCTAACCTTAAAGAACTAACTGTTGCACTTTCATTTTTCCAATTCTCATTAGATTGTATCATATCTGTTACTGGAATAGTATAAAGTTTAACTGATGCGCCTTTAATACGTTGTAATTCTAACATAATAAATGATTCCAATCTACTTGTCAAAACAAATTGAATTCGTTCATTCACAATTATATCTCCAACTTGTTCGCGTTCGATACCTAAAGACATTAATGTCCCTAAAATATGTTGATGTTTTAAAGTGACGAATTTTTCAGGATACTCTATTTCCATTAAAGTTAATTCAAAGTCACTTTCTTTAGGTTCATAATAGTTCGGCGAAATGATTGCTCTTTTTCTTTCAGCATTAGGCCCGCCATAAAAAGAGACGTTTAAATCTTCATAACTGCCACAAATCACTTCCAATATATATTGCCCTCTTGGATCTAAAAAATGCGTTAATACTGGTGCATAATGTTGTTCCGCTTGATCACATTTATCCGTTAGCTGATCAATTAATTCGTATTCTTCCTGTCTAAAGTGTTGATAAATATCTATGTTAATCACTACCTTAAAAAAATTATAAAATACCATCTATTGCCCTTATATTCAGAAAAATACATATCAAAAACGAGGCTAAAGTATCATGTACCCTTGCCTCGTTATGTCACTTAATTTATTGTAATTGAATTAAAATCCAATTAAAGATTTGGAGTAACCCTTTTTGGAATAATACTAAAACGAAAATTGCAGCGATTGATGATATGTCGATAATTCCAATAGGTGGAATTACTTTTCTAAATGGTTGTAAGAAAGGTTCATATATTTTCGCTAAAAAATAACCTACCTTAGTTTCTCTAATACTTGGTACCCAAGATGTAAAGAAATATATAATCATGCCGAAATAATAAATTTCAACAACAAAAAGGATAAATTTAAATATTGTAGCTAGTACATTTATATCCATATGTTAACTCCTTAGTCGAATGAATGTTCCATATTTTCAATATGGTCTGTAATGCTTCCAGCTACTTCCACATTATCAGGCGTACATAAGAAAATATCAGTACCTACACGTTGGATATCTCCACCGATTGCATAAACAGTACCGCTTAAAAAATCAATAATTCTTTTCGCTGATACTTTATCAATACGTTGTAAATTGACAAGTGTCGCACGGCGGTTTTTAAGCTCATCAGCAATATCTTGTGTATCTGAAAAAACACGTGGTTCGAATAAACACATTTTTGAACTTTCTTGTGATGCATTGTTTGGTGTAGCATTGTTCATAGTTACAACATTACGTGAATTATTTTTTGAATAATTAGACATACGGTTATTCCTTTCTTCTGACGTTGTTGTATATCTTGATGCAGATTTTTGAGGGTCTGATTTGATTGCGTTTTGTTTTGTTGTTTGTTGTGACTGCTCTTTTGCTGGCGCTTCATTGACCTGTTGTTGTTTGTCAGGTACTTCTACTTCCTCTTCATCATCTATTACAAAAAATCCACTAAATAAATCTTTTAAAGCCAAGTGGCTCACTCCTCTTCTCCTACAAGTTTAGTCCCAATTCTAACAAACGTCGCACCTTCTTCAACTGCAATAAGATAGTCATTACTCATTCCCATTGATAATTCATCACAAGGCGCATATTCTAAATTGAGTCGTTGTATTTCTTCTTTTTTCAAACGTAACTGTTTAAATAACGATCTAATATATGCTTCATCATCTGTCAATGGTGCCATCGTCATTAAACCTACAATTTCGATTTTGTCATATTTTTTAAGATCATCTATAAACTGATCAACATCTTCTAAAGCAATACCATGTTTAGAAGCTTCTCCCGAAACATTCACTTGCAAGAAACATTTAATTTTATGTTCTGCACGTTTGTTAATTTCTTTGGCTAAGCTCAATCGATCTAAAGCATGGAAATAATCTACGTCGTTTATAACGTCCTTAACTTTTCGAGATTGTAATGATCCTATAAAATGAATCACCGCATCTGATGGTAATGCTTCTTTCTTTTGAAAAAAGCCTTCCAATCTATTCTCACCAAAATGTCTTATTCCAGCCTCATACGCTTCTTTAGCTCGCTCTATTGTAACATATTTTGTAACTGCAATCACGTTTGGTTTTGTTGAAAAATTATTTTTTTCACTTTTGTCATTAATTTGTGTTGAGATTTGTTGTAAATTATCTTTCACACGCAAACATATCTCCTCCTTGTTTACTGTTGACCAATGAATGCTAACATGCGTCCTGTTTGACCTTTTTCTAATCGATAAGAGAAAAATAATTCTAAATGTTCAGATGTAGCATACGCTGTCGTATAAATATTTTCTTTAGGAACACCATAATAATTTAATAATGCAGCATTGGCTTTTTTCAAATCAATACCATGACGATCTCGTCCTCTAGTTTCAATATAGTTGGCACTATCAATTGGCAATGTTTCAAATTTATTTTTAATATCATCATTAATTTCATAACTTGATGATGTAGATGGTCCAATAACGACATGTAAGTCTTTCAAATCAAAGTTCACATGTTTTAGCACTTCTTTTACAATTTCAGTATAGGTACCACGCCACCCTGCATGCGCCAATGCAATAAAATGATGTTTTGTACTATAAAAATATACTGGTACACAGTCTGCATAACACATCGTTAATAAGACATTACTATCATATGTGTACATCGCATCAATACCATGAAGCGCATCAGTTAAAGTGTCTATATTTGTGCCTATATCATCCTTTGTAATACAAGCGACTTTATTTTCATGTGTTTGGATGGGAAACACCCAATTTTTTCTATCAAACGCAATTTCTTCAGCTAATTGCAATTGATGTTGAGTAATATTATATGGGCGATCATCAATATATCTCGCCATATTAAAAGCATTTTTAGGATAGTCGCTTAAACCATCTCCTCTAGTTGTAATACCTAGAGTAATACCTTGTTGTAATAATTCTTCATATATTAAATGATGCGGTTGCTTTTTAAAATTATCATTCACTCGATCGTCACCATCATTTCATTTAAATTATCTTCGTCTAACTGTACAAAGTTAATAATTATATAATATAACATTTATGTTTAAAGTTAAAATGTTGCGCAAATAATTTTTGACTTAATTTTGACACGATACTTAAACACTTTTAATGACTTCGAAAAACTTAAATGTCCTTCTACATGTTCTAAAAATTAGTAAAAAAATCATCAGATATGTTATCTGATGATTTGTGTTGAATTATTTGTGTATATATTAACCGATTAACGTCTTGTTCTTCTTGAACGTCTTTCTTCTCTATTTCTAATGAAGCTTGGAATATCATCTTCTTTAGTTGTATGCGTTCTTTCACTTACACTATCAGTTGCTTGTGCATTTGATGAATTTGAAGTGAATGATTCATCTTTAGAAGTTGCATTGCTAGAAGTATTTACGCTTGTTCCGAATCCAGTGCTACCAGATTTACGACCATGTGATGTTGGTTTGTCATCAAAACCAGTTGCAATAACTGTTACAACAATCTCATCTTGTAATTCAGGATTAATAACTGTACCGAAAATCATATTAACGTCTTCATCTGCAGCATCTTGGACAATATCAGCAGCCTCTTGTGCTTCAAATAATGACAATGACTCGCCACCAGTAATATTCATAAGCACACCTTGTGCACCAACGATAGATGTTTCAAGTAATGGAGAAGAGATTGCTTTTTTAGCAGCTTCTACCGCTCTATTTTCACCAGAAGAAACACCAATACCCATTAATGCAGAACCTTGGTTAGACATAATTGTCTTAACGTCTGCAAAGTCTAAGTTTACTTCACCAGAAACAGCGATTAAGTCTGAGATACCTTGTACACCTTGGCGTAACACGTTGTCAGCTTCTTTAAATGCTTCCATCATTGGCGTAGATTTGTCAACGATATCTAATAAACGGTCATTTGGTATAACGATTAATGTATCTACTGCAGCTTTCATAGCTTCTACTCCAGCAGCAGCTTGAGTTTGACGTTTACGTCCTTCAAAACTAAATGGACGAGTTACAACACCAACAGTTAATGCGCCCATTTCTTTTGCAATTTTAGCAACGACTGGTGCTGCACCAGTACCAGTTCCGCCACCCATACCAGAAGTAACAAATACCATGTCTGCACCTTGGATTGCATCTTCAATTTGTTCACGAGATTCCTCTGCAGCTTTTTTACCGATTTCAGGGTTAGCTCCTGCTCCTAAACCACGTGTTAATTTTTCACCGATTTGGATTTTAGATTCAGCTTTAGATAAGTTTAAAGCTTGACCGTCTGTGTTGATAGCGATAAATTCAACATTATTCATTCCGTGGTCAATCATTCGGTTTACGGCGTTGTTACCGCCACCACCTACACCAATGACCTTTAAAGTCGCTAAATGATTAAATCCTTGTTCAAATTCTAACATTTAAATTTCCTCCTAGTTTTATTGGCCAATAATCATTCAAATAGAGATTTCATTAGTTTTTTGAATTTACTTTCTTCTTTATCTTTGTCTTGAACATGTTCATGATTCTGTTTATGTTCCTGATGATTATCTTCTGATTGATAAATTTCTTCATCTGTTGACTCTACTTCATTTTCATGAGTATCTTTTTTGTTTGTTTTACGTTTAAACCAATCAAATCCGCCTAATTTAGATTCGTTATCTTTGTCTTTCACATCAATAACATCTTCTTCAGTTTCTTCATTATCATGATAATTAATTGTAACATAATCTAATAACTCATCAAAAGCGATACTACTAGAAATTGTAGAAATTGCTGAAGAAAATTCAGGTTTTCTAATTCCCATTTGTGATGGCGTGTGAATTCTAACTTTTTCACTTACCATATCTGATAATAATTCTTTTACGCCAAGTAAGTTTGCAGATCCACCAGTTACAATAAACCCACCATTTACTTTTGTTAATCCTAAATCTTGTAAAACATCAAATACTTCGAAGAATATTTCTTCTACACGCGCTTCAATAAAGTCACTCAAATCTTTTTGAGTATACTGTACTGTTTCATCACTATCAACCTGTTCAACAGTGAAGATATCTTGATCTGAAGCAGAATCATAGAATGCATGACCATATTGGTGTTTAACTTTTTCAGCAGTTTCATAAGAAGTGTTTAATCCTTGTGCAATATCGTCTGTAATATCACGCCCTGCCATTTCGATAGAATCAGCATCTACTAATTCACCGCGTTCATAAAAAGCAACTTGCGTAACGTCTTCACCAATATCAATGACACATGCACCTAACTCTTTTTCAGTAGCTGTTAGGATTGAACCATAGTTATATGCATCAGAGTAAACATCTAATACATCAACACCACATGCTTCTACGCATTTAATCATATTAATTAAAATCGATTTTTGAATAGCAATTACGCCTGCTTCAACCTTTAATGAATGTCTGGCAATTAATTCTTTAGGGTCTGAAACCTCATTTTCTTTATCGACTATAAAACGAATCGGGAACACATTAATTACTTCTGTTTCTTGCACATCATTTTTTTCTCTAATACCTTCTAATACTTTTTCGATATGTGAACCGTTGATTTCTGTATCCTCATAAAAGTCGATTTCATTTGATTCATCATAAACTTCCGTTCCAATGATAGGTAATTTCAGGAAAACTTCTTTAATATCAACACCCGAAGCGATTGATGCCTTTTTAATTGTGTCTTTGATTGCTTGTCGCGCAATATCAAAATCATCAATTAAACCATTTTTTATACCGCTCGTGTAGGTTTGTCCTGTACCTATCACATTTATACCATTGTGAAATTTCTCGCCTACTATTGTTTTTACGCTTGATGATCCAATATCAATACTTACGTAGTAATGTTCTTCCATAGATAGGCACCTCCTGACAAATTACTATTAAAAAAATACACTATCCTTAGTTTACAATACGTTGAATGGCTTGTGAACTATAAACATAGACAATATCAAAATTTTTTAATTATTCTTACTTGATTGTTTGTTAATTTTGTTTAAAACGCTTTGTAATTCTTCTTTTGCTTGATTTTCCTCTTGAGATGATTTAGTCACATTTTTATCGCTTTCTGATTGACTAGACGTGTTTCCACGGTATGGGATAAATGAAGCACCGACTGATAAATCAATATAGCCTCGTGTTTTTAGTTTACCCGAACTATCCCTTGATAATGATTGTGACATCTGCGGATAATATTTCATTTTCTTAGATATCGTCGAAATATCACCGATTACTTGAAGTCCATCTGTCGTAAACAATTCAATTCTGCTTTGTTTGTTTTTACTTGGGGCGTATGTCACTTCGGCAATATATCGTCTAACTTCAGGTGTCATTTCAGATAACGCCTTAATCATATCATCTTCTTTTGTACCTTTGAAACCATCCATGACAGGTGCATCATTAATTTTGACATCATTTGAACCTTTAAGCAATTTACCATTTTCTAATAAAGGTAAATATTTACCTTTATATTTCACTAAAGCAATAATTTCATTTTCTGTGATATCTACGTTTAATGTGTTTGGTAATTGCTTGTGTATCTCAACACTTTTGATTAATGGATCCTCTTCGAGATCATTAATAGCATTTTTTTTACTAAACGTATACATCCTTGAATCATTTTTAACACCTAAAACTTTGTTTATCTTTGAAGTACTAACGTGATTATTTCCATTTATATTTACATGCGCAATTTTACTAAGTGGTGAAAACATGTAAATTAATATAACAGCAATCAACAATACCAATATTGTAATAACACTGTATTGGATTCGCTTTTGTCGCTTACGTCTTAACTTCCGCTTTTCTTCAAGTGTTAATGGCTTTAATTGTGTTACTTTACTTTTTCGTTCTTTTTTCGTTACTGTTTCCTCATCAATCGAGTCGCTATTTTGTTCTTTAGGAGCTGATTGAGGTTGTTCGTTGTCGACTGAAATTACATTCGATTCATTTTGGTCGTCAATTTCTTGATTATATCTATAATCCTCATTTTCAATATTAGAGTCTGTAGAATCATCGATATTATTATCATTCGCATGACTAGAAGCAGAATCATTATTTTTATCATTGCTTTCTTCTTTTTTGAAGTCTTTATTTATCAAGTAAATTTCTTCATCAAAATCAGCTTGTTGAGATGTATCATCTTTATTTTGATTAGAAAAATGTGTAGCCTTTGATCTTTTTCTTTGCCGTCTTTTCTTAGATGTATTCCTCGTAAATAATTCTAATTCATCTTTATCTTCATTTGATTCTTGTTGATCGTTCTTCGTTTTATCATCCATCAATACTCACACCCTTTAATAAGATGGTAAATGGGCACGGAATCTTTCAATAAATTTCTCTCCACGCTCTTCAAAAGTACTATATTGATCCCAACTCGCACAAGCAGGTGACAATAATACAACATCATTTGGTTCTATAATATCTTGTACTTTATCAACAGCGTCTTCGACATTGTTCGCTTCAATGACCGATTTCCCTTGACTATTACCTAGTTTAGCAAACTTAGCTTTCGTTTGTCCGAATACAACCATCGCGCGAACATTTTCCATATAAGGAATGAGTTCGTCAAATTCATTCCCTCGATCCAAACCACCACATAACCAAATGATTGGTTGATTAAATGAATTTAAGGCAAACTGTGTTGCTAGCGTGTTTGTTGCTTTGGAATCATTATAATATTTATTAGTTCTATTAGTACCAACATATTGCAATCTATGCTCTATTCCTGAAAATGTAGTTAAACTATCAATAATTGCTTTAATAGGTACACCAGCTAAAATACAAGCAAGCACAGCTGCTAATATATTTTCTAAATTATGTTCACCAGGCAATACTAGATCTTCAGTGTTAATAATACGAACACCTTTATAAATGATAAAACCATCTTTAATATAAATACCATCAACTTCTTGTTGAGTTGAGAAATACAATGTCTTAGCTTTTAATTCTTCCGACTCTATCACTTGTCTTTGATGATAATTACAAATCAAATAATCTTCTTCCGTTTGATTTTTATATATTTGCTTTTTAGCATTTTGATAGTTTTCTAAATTTTCATGGTAATCTAGATGCGCCGAATAAATGTTAGTAATTATAGCAATGTGTGGTTTATACTTTTCGATTCCAAGTAACTGGAATGACGACAACTCTGTAACTAAATAATCTGTAGGCTTTACTTCTTGTGCTACTTTAGATGCAACATAACCAATATTGCCGGATAATCTTCCAGTTAAGCGACTTTTTTTAAACATATCTCCAATTAGAGAAGTAACTGTCGTTTTACCATTTGTACCCGTTACAGCTATGATTGGTGCTTCAGAGATTAGATAACTTAACTCAACTTCTGTTAAAATTTTCAAATCTCGTTTCACTGCTTCATCAATAATAGATACTGTATAAGGTATTCCAGGATTTTTAACAATTATTGGATTATTATCAAGCAACGTTAATGGATGACTTCCACTTACAACAGAAATACCCATAGATTCTAAATCTTTTGCATGAGCATCTTGCGATAAGTCTTTCCCATCATTGACAGTCACATTCGCACCTAATTTACTTAATAATTTAGCTGCTTCATAACCACTTTTTGCCAAACCGACGACTAATACATTTTTATTTTCTAACCCTGTATAATTAAGCATCTTAATGCACTCCAATCCATAAACCGATTAAACCTGAAATCAGACCAACAGCCCAAAATACTGTAACTACTTTCCATTCGCTCCATCCTATCAATTCAAAATGATGATGAATCGGACTCATTTTAAATATACGCTTTCCAGTCAATTTAAAGCTAGCGACTTGTAACATAACAGATAATGTTTCAATTACGAATACTAAACCTATAAAAATTAATGATAATTCCTGATTAAGCATGATTGAAATCGTAGCAAATATACCACCTAAAGCTAAGCTACCTGTATCTCCCATAAACACTTTAGCAGGGTTAATGTTATATGGTAAAAATCCTAAAAGTGCAAACAACATAATGATACAGAAAATACCAATTGCCGTTTCTCCTAACACAAAGCTCATGATGGCATACATTGTAAATCCGATAATTGACAGTCCAGTTGCTAATCCATCTAAACCATCTGTTAAATTTACCGCATTAGAAAAACCTACTTGCCAAAAAACAATGAAAATAACATATGCAAATGATAGTGGGATTGCTACATTCGTAAATGGAATATGTATGCTCGTAGAAAAATTCACCAAATGAAACACATTACTTAAAACAAAGAAAATAATCGCAATACCAATTTGCGCCAAAAACTTCTGTTTACTTGTTAAACCTTGGTTATTCTTTTTAACAACAATAATATAATCATCTATAAAACCAATTAACCCAAAACCAATCGTCACAAATAATAACAGTATGATTGGATTAGCTTGATCTACAAATATAATAGCCACCAAAGACGTTATCACAATACTTAATAGAAATGTTAGTCCACCCATCGTTGGTGTACCAGTCTTCTTCATATGGCTTTGTGGACCTTCTTCTCGAATACTTTGACCAAATTTCATCCTTTTTAATGTAGGTATTAAAACAGGTACCAAAACAAATGTAATCACTAGCGCTAATAACGCATATACAAAAATCATAACTATCTCCTCTTCTTAATCCAGACTTTTTTAACCACTAATATATTATCAATTTTTCAATTAAATAAACAAAGTTGTAATCAAAATTTATAATTTTTCTTTTTTACGGCATAAGAGGCCAGTATAAAAAGTTTGCCTATAACAAACAAGTTAATCTGACCTCGTCTACCTTAAAATTCTCTATCAACACTTATTTATAAAGATTAAATGAAGATGTTTTTTTCTATCACAGCATTACTTTAGTAAAAACAAATAGTGACAATACACCCTTATTTAATGTAGCCATTCTTGTTAGTCCGACTTATCCTTGTCAGTTTTACTGTCAGATTTCTTCTTATCATCTGAATTTGAATCAGAATTATTCGTCGAATTGCTGTCTACATTCTCTGATGAAAATTCTACGTCTATTTTATCTTTTTCAGTAAGTTTTTGTCCCTTACTAATTGATTGGTGGGACACAAAACCGCTACCTTTTAAATTTACTTTAATATTTGTTAGGTTTTCAAAAGCAATGACATCTTCTTTCGTCCATCCTGACATGTCAGGCATAGTTAAGTCTCCGTCTGTTAATAACAGTACTTTACTATGAGGTAAGACTTTATTCCCTGCTTTTATAGATTGTGCTTTTATTTGTGTGCCAGAACCGATAGTAACTGGTTCTAATGATTTTGCACTCACATTATCAATAGCTTTTTGTTTGTCTTGACCTTCAACATCTGGCACTTTACTATACTCTGCATTAGATGTGTCATCTTTTGATTTACCTACATTTAAATATTTCAAAGTATTTTCCATTATTGGTTTAAACGCTTTACTAACACCTAATTCATAAGCTTCTTGGTCATTTTTTTGTGCCAAGCTCATACCAGCGTATACAATAACTTTAGGATTTTTCTTCGGTGCGTCACCCATAAAACTTACAAAATATGGGTTTGGACCTTTAACGTATCCACCACCATTAGGTGCAGCGACTTGTGCTGTACCAGTCTTACCTTCGACCTCATAACCATCAATACGATAGTTTGCAGCGTGACTCTTCTTACTATTCACAACTAAATCCAATTGCTTTTCAACTTTTTCAGCAGTATCTTTTGTTATTGGTTTGCCTGCGATTTGTTTTTGACCTTTATAAAATTGTCTTTTACTAACAGGATTTTCAACGCTATTCACAAACCATGGTTTTAACATATTACCATCATTAAAGAACGCTGATTGCGCCTGTAACATTTGAACAGGTGTTACTGTTGTCGATTGACCAAATGATGACGTTTTTTGTTGCAACTCATTACTCCATCCAATTTGACCAGGTGCTTCTCCATCAAACATACCTTTAGTTGATTTTCCAAATCCAAATCGTTCATACCAAGATTTCATTTTGTCTGCACCAACTAAATCTTGTAAATGCATCATCAATGTATTAGATGAATAAGTAAATCCGAGTGACATTGGGATTTCACCCCAACCGACTCTATTCCAGTCTGAAATACGTGAACCCATAATATCTCTATGTCCAGATTTATATTTCTTATCAGGATCAAAAGCACCTTCTTGAATAGCAGCTGCTAACCCATATGATTTAAATGTTGATCCAGGCTCGTATGTGTTTTGATAAAGGTCATTTGCCCACTTTTTACCAAAGTCTTTACCAGTTTCAGGATTAAATGTTGGTCGCTGACTGTATGCTAAAATTTCTCCAGTTTTGGCATCCATGACAACCGCAAATAAATCTTTCGGCTGGTATCTTTCAACCATGCCATCTAAAGCTTCTTCAACAAATACTTGAATATTTGAATCGATTGTTAAATGGACATCATCACCACGTTTAGGCTGCTTCTCTTTTTTAGTATTTGGTGCGATATATCCCCAAATATCATGAATATATCTCAATGATCCTTTAGATCCACTTAAATAACTATCAAAAATCTTTTCAACTCCAAGTGCACCTTTAAGTTCACCAGTATCCGGATTTTTCTGAGCTCTACCAATTAAGTGTGATGCAAAATTGCCATTTGGATAAAAGCGTTCTGTTTCAGGCAATAAAGAAATACCAGGCAAATTCATTTTCTCTATTTTCAATTTGTCCTGATACGTTAAATTTGTTCCTTTGCGTCCAAATTCAATTTGGAAAGCTTTCTTTTGACTAAGTCTCTTTTCAATTTCCTCTGGCTTCATATCAATGACTGTAGATAATTTCTTTGCAGTCTCTTTTTTATCAACTACATGCCTAGGTTTTTTAGAATTGGCACTCGCCTTTTTATCTATTACTGCAACAAGTTTATATCTTTCTACATCTTCTGCTAGCACTTTACCATTACGATCATATATCTTTCCTCGTTCTGGTTGTTGTGCATTCTTAACTAAATACTTTTCATTTGCCTTCATGACTAAATCTTGACCATTAGAATGTCCAGTAATCATGATATATGAAATTCTTAAAACCAATATAAAAAAGAGCAGTCCGAATAAACCAACAAGTAGGACTGCCCCTATTTTATTTTTTTTAATTTTAATTTTTTGCTTCGCCATTACTACGCACTACCTTTACATTATCGTTCTCAAGGCTCATCCCCTGTTTCTTAGCCTTTTCGTATATGCGTTCATAAGAAGAATTCTTTTTGATTTCAGATTGTAAAGCACTGTTTTCACTTGATTGTTTATCTATTTTATAATCTAAATCTGCAATCTTTCCTCGCGTATCATACGCATCCATTTTTAAAGATAGCATATAAATACTTAACATAGCAATTACAGTAATCAAAGTTATGTATAAAACTTTTTCAAATTTAGTTAATTGTACAACCACTTTTCTCGAAACAGTCTTCTTTTCGGGCTTAGTTTGTGGTTGTTGCTTCGGTATACTATTATAAACTTGTTCGTCATATGGTTGGTACACTTTTTCTACAGCCATTATAAATTGCCCCTTATTTAAGTATTTCAGCTACACGTAATTTCGCGCTTCGTGCTCTGTTATTGTCATCTAAATCTTCTTCTGTAGCGGTAATCGGTTTACGATTAACACGCTTTAACTTAGGTGTATATGCTTCTGGTATAACTGGCAATCCTCTTGGTACCTCTGGACCTTTTTCATATTCTTGGAACACCTGTTTACATAAACGATCTTCTAAAGAATGGAAAGTGATTACCGAAATCCTGCCGTCTACTTTCACTAATTCAATCGCTTGTTCTATTGAATCTTCAAAAGCTGACAATTCATCGTTTACTGCAATTCGTAGTGCTTGAAATACTCGTTTTGCAGGATGTCCGCCTTTTCTTCTTGCTTTTGCAGGAATACCTTCTTTTATAATGTCAACTAATTCTAATGTTGTTGTTATTGGTTGTTGTTCACGATGTGCTTCGATTCTTCGAGCTATCTGTTTTGAAAATTTCTCCTCGCCATAACGATAAAAAATCTTCACTAACGCTTCATATGACCAATTGTTAACAATTTCATATGCTGTTAGTTCTTGTGTTTGGTCCATACGCATGTCTAATGTTGCGTCATGGTGATAACTGAATCCTCGTTCTGGAATGTCGAGTTGTGGGCTTGAAACACCCAAGTCGTAATAAATTCCATCTACTTTTTCAATGTTTAAGTCTTTTAATATTTGAGTTAATTCACGGAAGTTGCTATGAACAAAAGTCACCTTATGCAAATGATCCTTTAATACCTCTTTAGCATTATCAATTGCAGTTTGGTCTTGATCGATTGCTATTAATCTTCCGTCGTCATTTAATTGATTTAGTAAATAAAGGGCATGTCCCGCTCCACCTAGCGTACAGTCAATGTACACACCATTTTCTTTTACATTTAAATAATCAATGGTTTCGTTTAACATAACGCTGATATGATGAAACACTTCAATTCCTCCATTTTAAAAATCAAAATCTATTAAATCTTCAGCAATATCTTCGAAACTTTCTTCAGATTCTTCATAGAAATCATTCCAAGTTTCTCTATCCCAAATCTCAATACGATTTGAAACACCAATTACTGTACATTCTTTAGTTAAATTAGCGTATTTCCTCAAGTTTTGAGGGATGTTAATACGCCCTTGCTTATCAAGTTCTACTTCAACAGCACCAGAGAAGAACATACGCATAAACTTACGTGCGTCTTTTTTTGTCATAGGTAAGGTTTTCATTTTCTCTTCAATCTGTTGCCATTCGTATAGAGTGTAACCGAATAAACATTTATCAAGGCCTCTTGTGATAATAAAACGCTCATTTAAGTCATAACGAAACTTGGACGGTATAATCATACGTCCTTTTGTATCTAATTGATGATCGTATTCTCCCATGAACATTTTTTATCACCTCACCTTATATATAATTTACCACATCTCCCCACTATCCACCACTATTTATACAAAATTTGTGAAATTTATTTTAAAAAACAAAAAAATGCCCGATTTATCATTAAGATAAATCGGGCTAAACCCTTGGTATATTAAGGTTTTATAATAATATGATCAAAAGTGTAAGAAAGTGGTGGATAGGTGGAGGGCTTGAACACATCTGTCCCAAAATCATTCAAAATTTGAAGTGGATTCCATATTCTTTCTTGTAATCCTCCCATTGGATGGAGTGTTTCTTGAATTTCTCTAAATTGCTTCATACTGATGTCGTTTTCTCTTTCAATGTTTAAAAGATAACGTTTTAACAAATAATCATACTGTTGTATATGAATTTCATTATTTTTATTCACAAGGTTAATATTATTTTGATTCCCCGCCACTTCATCTAATAAGTCTTTGTTTAGACGACGCTGTTGTTCAATCATACCTTCTACCTTTTCAATAAATTGATGTGATGCTTGTTCTCTAATAAACTTACTTCTTTCTCCTTCAACACCATCGACTAACACTTTTTCTAATGGAATATTGTATTTCGAAAGTAATTTTTCTATACGGTCATTTAAATAAGTAATTCTAAGCCTTGGCATCACGATAGGCATTTCAACATCAAATAGTTCAAATACATCTTTTAGTTCAGCCCAGTACTTAATTTCACTCGGTCCTCCAACAAATGCCACCGTGTTAAATAACCATTCTTCCATTAATGGTCTTGTCACTACATTATTAGAAAATAATTCAGGTTGATTTTCCGCAATATTTATAATTTCTTCCTTTATATATGTCTTATCTGTTTTATTTAATTTAAAATGTTTACCATCATACGAAACTAATTGACGCATATTTTCATCATGTAAGAATAAATGAACATTTGTATCTGTTTGTATCATCGCATTCAAGCCTTGATTTTGAGTACGTTGTTGTGTTGCTCTAAAAGCATCATCAAGCAACTGATGTTTTTTCAAAATCTTTTTAAACATAGGCGCTTCCATTTTTCTTAACGGCTCAAACTGCGCATCTATAAATAGAACGCCATATGCTTTAAATGTTTCATGCAGTAGTGCTTTAAACATATCAGTCCACGAGTCATATTGGTCAATAATTCTGTCACAAATCTCCAGTAGACCTTGTGTATGAACAGTTTCTTTCATATGAATGAACATCGTTTTTAAAGTTTGTTTCAACTCAGCCTTATCAGGATAATATCTAGAGACAGTCGTCTCTGGCATCTCCATTGTATGATATTTAACCTTATGCAGCGACCCATGATTTTCGTTATAAACAAATGTATGATTCACTTCATCGAAATCATGATCTTCTCCTGCAATCCAAAAAACTGGTACTACTTGTTGCTTATGTGTATCCGTTAATTCCTTAGATAAAGTAATGATTGAAAATATTTTATGGAATGTATACAATGGTCCCCCGAAAAGCCCTGCTTGTTGTCCACCAATCACAACTTTTGAACCATTAGCTAAATGTTGTATGTTTAATTCTTGTTCACTAGAAAGCTTTAAATCACTCATATATTCACGAATAACATTCGCTAATGCCGCTTCTCTTCCATTATTTTCTTTAGACATCCTTTTTTCAAAACTAGTTTGTTGAGCTGCATCATATTGAAATAATCCTGTTATTACAGGGTCACTGCTCTTTATTTTTGGTATAAACTGATCTTTTTCATTTAAACTAACTACTTTACAGTCCATGTTTTTTCTCCTTAAGTACGCGATTACAAACTATAGTATAAAGTCTATACCGGTGATTGACAATTTTACGGCTTGAAAATCAATTTAATCATGGAAAATTTATAATATTCATTGTTTTACATTTTCAAATCAATGAAAAACACAAGTGGTTTAATGTATAATAATAGTAGTAAACAAATAAGGGGTAGATAAATATGAGTGAAATCAAACGTCTTGAAATTAATTACAAAACTGACGAATTATTCGAAAACTTTAGAGCGTTTGGCAACAAAGACTTATACATGGTCAATGAGTTAAACGGTCAAATGATTGATGCAAGTTCAGATTCACCATTTTATGGCATATTTGTCGGAGATCAATTAGGAGCTAGAATGGCATTACTAAAAAAAGGTGATGTCGAAGAAATCTACTTCCCAGATTTTGAAGATTATATATTATTATGGAAGTTAGAAGTATTACCAAAATATCAAAACAGAGGGTACGCTTCAGAATTGATTGATTTTGCAAAGAGTTTCAATATGCCAATTAAAGCCATTGGCAGAAATGATTCTAAGGATTTCTTTTTACATCATGGATTTACAGATGTGGAAGCTAAAAATATAGAGGGACATGATGTCTTATTGTGGAAACCATAAGATAATAATATTCGACACTACGAGCATGAAAATGCATCTTTTCGTAGTGTCTTTTTTACAATTACTTTCTTAAGCTAATATAAGTAAATCATTTTCAAATTATTTGTCTTAACGTACAATATCATTTAGTTGTTTCCATGAATTAATTTCATAATCAGGTATAATTCCTGGATTATGATCAAATCCTCTAAAATTAAACCAGCAAGTAGCTATACCCGCATTGATTCCACCTAGAATGTCAGATGTTAAAGAATCTCCAACTATAATCGAGTGCTGTCTTTCATCCTCACCAATATCATTAAAAACATAATTAAAAAATTCCGGATTAGGTTTTTGATATCCTGTTTCCTCAGATATAAATATCTTTTTAATATATTTATGCAACGGCGTCTGATTTAACCTTCTCTTTTGCGTTTCGGTTACACCATTAGTAACAATATATAAATCATGTCTTTTCGATAATTCGACAATTGTTTCTAATGTTTGATCAAAGTATTTAACTTTAGCTTCTGCTAATCCATTTCTAAATAACACATCTGCACGATGCCCATCAACTTCCATTTGATGATGTTTGAAGTAATTCACAAATCGTTCTGATAATACTTCAGACTTCGTTAATTTATTTTGTTGAAAAGCTTCCCAATGTTGGTGATTGATTTTTTTAAATGTTAAAAAATCATCCTTTGTTGCTTTATGATTAAAAACATTCGCCATATAGTGAAACGCCCATTCTTCTGCATCATAAAAATCAACAATTGTATCATCAAAGTCTATCAAAATATTTTTATATCCCAATTTCCCCATCTCCTATATTGTCTATGTATCTAAATCTTAACAGAGGCTCAAATTTCTGCAAATAAAATAAACTGAGTGCATAACATTAAAGTATGCTCACCCAGTTTATTTTAAAGAATATTAGTTATTATATTAGAATCCAAATAATTTACCTAGTAAACCCACACCGTTAGCAACGATGTCTACGATACTTGTGCCTAATTTCACACTATCATGTTGTTGTGCAGCTTGCACAGTATTTGCGATTGCTTCTGCTAGTCCAGTCATTTAAATCTCTCCCTCACCTTTGAAATAATACTGATTACTTACATAACATATTGAAATTAGAATCCGAATAATTTACCTAATAAACCTACGCCATTTTCAACGATGCTCACAATGCTTGTGCCTAATTTTGCGCCATCATTATTAATTGCTGCAGTTACGGTATCTTTAATTGCGTTAAATAAACCTTCCATTGAAAACACTCCTTAAAATTTAAATTTGAAGATAACAAAAACGTGCGTAGCTTTTAAATCACCGAAATGTTATTCGCTTAACGTTTTGTTGTTGTTATTTTAAAATAAATTTGATGCAATTAGTTTGTTTATCCGCACAACATCTTATAATGTACTTAACTGTATTTTAAAGAGAAAAGAAATACAGTTAGGCATTCAAAACTGTATTTAACACAATTAAGTTGCCTGAATTCGTATTTAAGTCTTATTGAACCTTTTTAGATAAATAGCTCTATAATAGTGAAAAATATAAACATTTTTTATTTACAAGGTATTGCTAATTTTAGTTCATTTAGATATAATAATTCTTGTGTTGTTAAACGTGTCCTGGTAGCTCAGCTGGATAGAGCAATGGCCTTCTAAGCCATCGGTCGGGGGTTCGAATCCCTCCCAGGACGTTTATAGGTATTTTTATACGCATTACCAAACAAAAGAGTTCCGTGATTACGGGGCTCTTTTTGTTTGGTTCTCCACCAAATGTGGTGGGTATATAATTTAAAGAACTATTTTTAAAATACAACTTTTAGAGTTTTTATTATTAGGCGTCCAGTCCATTATTGGGCTTGGTTGTCTTCTTTTTTTCTCCTTTGTACAAGCTGAAAATCATCATTATACGTGCTTTAAAGTTGTTGAAATTTCTGTAACCAAAAGAAATTCGCTTGATTAATTTTATCTTATTATTAATTCCTTCTATAGCACCATTATTAAATGCTGGGTAATAAATTGTATTTCTTAACATCCTTTGATGTTTTCTATAATATTTAACCGCTTTCCATACACCCTTACTCACAGACTTTTTACTAACTGAATTTAAACGATTAATAAATTTAGGCCAATTACATAACCTTAGGTCTTTTCGTAATCCTTGGACAAGTTCGTAGGAGTGTCGTAGTATATCGTCTTTTGAAAGCATGAATTCTACAATGTCAGATGAGCGTTTATAAGCCTTAAAAGATTTATTCCATCTGTATTTACTAAATATGGTTTTACTAGTATCCATCAATAGGACTTTCCAGTTATTCTTAAAAATTGTATAATCAGGTCCTTTTTTATTACGGTATTCATTCATAACTTGTACACGATACTTATTAAGTTCTCTATTTAAATGTTGAACGATATGGAATCTGTCAAAAATAATAGCTGCATTAGGAAATAGGTCGCGAAATAATCGGACATAGGGTTCATACATGTCAATAGTAACCGTCTTAACTTGTTGTCGATTTTTTAAATCGAATCGCTCGAAATAGGCACGCAAGAATCTTGTAGTTCTATTTTCTAAAATATCTATAACATCATGAGTATCATTATCTATAAAAATGAAACTCATTGATCCAGTTACATTTTTAACGCTTTTAAATTCATCCATAGCGATGTGTTCTGGTAAACAATTAAAGGGTTTAATTCGTAATGAATTAGCCGCTTTAGTTCTAATACGACTTACAGTAGATGGAGAGATACAGTTATCTTCTGCAGTATCAATCTCTGTTTTAACTTTAGTAGCTTCTTCTATAACTTTTTGAGTAACACATCTTGAGATAAAACACGACTCATCAACAATTGACGTTTTAGCAGTAAAAGTGCCATTGCATTCTAAGCATTTAAAACGTTGTTTAGCTAAGTTGAGGTATGTGTTATACCCTTGAGTTTTAAGTAAAGTAATACGAGAAACACGCTTACCATGTTTATGAATTTGTCCTTCATTTTTAACTCCACAACAATAACAGGCCGAAGGCTTATACGTTAGTACAGCATTAACCACTGTTGCTTTTTTTCCTTTGATAATGACGTCAATTTCTTGGTTTATATATTTTATATTTTCATCTTTTATTCTTAGTAATTCTAAGGTATCATTACACATAGGCGCACTTGTCTCCTTTAGTTTGGGTTTGGTCACTTTAAATTATAGAGGCAATTGCGCTTTTTGTGTATTAAAAAAAGCAGGAAGTTTTACCTTCCCACCATAAAAGATGAAGAACCTTTTGTTTTGAATTTCAGTAATATAGTATGATGCGTCACCAAAACGTCCCCCGCATAAGCCCCGAAAATACAGTAGTAAAAACAAGTATGCTTATTCGTTATAGATTTTTTTGACACACAATTGACACGCGTCTGACACTTGTTTATACATTTTTAATTAAGTAATTTTGCGCTCAAATTCCATCTATACTGCACCTGAACTACACCAACACTACACCAAGATTTTTAACACTCACCATTTGCATGCGTAGAGATTTTTATTATTATATTATTCCTATAGATTTTGATACTATTCAAAATTTTAGGGACTTTTCAGGGGCCCGAAATCCTATAATTATAATTATATACATCTAAAAAAAATAACCACGTCCATCGAGACGTGGTTTTTTAATTATTTAACTCACTAATTATTCTTCTTAATTTTCATTGCTAAATATACTATTGGCAAATTTATAAAGTAGTTCAGCGTTTTTCAATGACATATTGTCTAATGATCTTTCATTTTTTCTCATTCTGTGTATTGTGCTTTGTGGAACTCCTGTTTGTTTCGATATATGTAAACTGCTCAAATCACTGTCTAATAGTTTTTGAATTTGATTTCTCATTTTGTACACCCCCTTGTAAATCTTCAATCATCATTTAAATTAAATAATTACTTTTCCACATATTCCAATATTTAGGTTGCAAAGCATACCTCAAATATCATTAATTTTGAGATTTAAATGTCAATTATGTGTCTATCAATCCAATATACATACTCTAATAACGTAATAGTACACACTCTTCTTATTAATTGGCTATAGCTATCATGATATAATTAGTGAAGAAAATCACATAAGAAAGGTTGTAAATCATGAGACTTCAAAAAGCACCTCTAGTAACGTCAGGACTAGTCTTAGGATTATTAGGCCTGGGTAATCTATTAAAAGACTTATCTCTTACTTTAAACGCTGTTTGCGGAATCTTTGCTTTCTTGATTTGGATTCACCTTTTATGTACTATGATCAAATATTTTAATAATGTGAAAGAACAATTAAACAGTCCTCTAGTTTCATCAGTGTTCACAACATTTTTCATGTCTGGCTTTTTAGGTACTACTTATTTAAATACATTTTTTAGTAACATAACTTTTATCAATAGCTTAATAACGCCTATTTGGATTTTATGTCTTGTGGGAATTATGACGCATATGATTATTTTTTCAATAAAATATTTAAAAGATTTTTCACTTGAAAATGTTTATCCTTCGTGGACTGTACTTTTTATTGGTATTGCTATCGCAGGATTGACGGCACCCGTTAGCGGATATTTTTTCATAGGTCAATTAACAGTAATATATGGCTTTGTAGCTACTTGTATTGTCTTACCTATAGTTTTCAAGCGATTAAAAGCATTTCCATTGCAGACGTCAATCAAACCGAACACATCGACAATTTGTGCACCATTTTCTTTAGTCGCTGCAGCATATGTTATAGCCTTTCCTAAGGCGAATGCTTTTATCGTAATTATATTTTTAATATTAGCTCAAATATTTTATTTTTATATCATTATACAATTGCCTAAATTACTAAAAGAACCTTTTTCGCCCGTATTTTCAGCTTTCACATTCCCTTTAGTAATCTCAGCAACTGCTTTAAAGAACAGTTTGCCTGTACTTATGTTTCCAGACATTTGGAAAGGTCTTTTGTTTATCGAAGTGTTATTAGCCACTGTAATAGTACTTAGAGTCTTTATAGGATATCTTCACTTCTTTTTAAAAAAGGAAAAACAAGATAAATTTCTTCGTAATGCGTCTCAGTAACACTATTACCAAGAATTAACACGCATATTTAATAACTAAAAAAGAGGCAGGTAATCTTGCCTCTTTTTAGTGTATATCAATGCCTCTTTGATTTAATATGATCTTATCAATGATACCTTCTGACTAAAGCTGTAGTAACTATACTAGAACGTCTAGTTCATAAACACGTTTCACTCTAACCTTTATTTAAATAATATATAAGCAGCAAACGCCAAGGCTAATATACCAATAAAATAATTAATAAAGATTTTTATTTTAGTCTTTATAATAGTTGACAAATTTTATCACCTCTAAATATCGATAAATTAAACGCCGTTATTTTTCCTTTGCCTATCTTTTATCATTTCAGAAGGTACTCCGAAAATAAACATCAGAATAAATAATATAATTGGCAAATGTGGTATGTTTTCTAGCAAATACCATCTTAACTTCCAATCAAACACCATATTTGCATACGCCACAAAATATTTACTAAATAATAATACTACGCATATTCCAGTTAGTGTATCTAAAACCTTTGTCAAATGTGTCATTTATAGCCATCCTTTATATATGCTATTTTCACAACCATATGTGTCATGTGTTACAAAAACTGTTTACAGCAAATACATATTTACCACGATAAATATAATATACCATAGATCTAACATTACATTAAAAACAAATTTTAAAAATATCATTATTAAATAGAGCATTGTATCAATTACTTACTAGTGTTATGATTACCGTCATTATTTTCTTAATCAAAAATAATAATGCACCTCGCTTAGTTTAGTATTTCTACAAACCTACGAGATGCATAAAACCCAATTAGTATTTTTATAATATAGCATTTCAAATTATGAATAAATTAGTACTTGCGTAATTAGTACTCCGCCACCGAAAATCAATACAAAAGCAACTACCGGCCATACAAATCGGAACCAATGTGAATATCGCATGTTTAACATTTGTAGTGTGGCCATAACAAGTCCAGTCGGCGCTAAGAATAACATCGCATATTGACCAAATTGATATGTCGTAACGATGACGAATCTTGGTATACCTACTGTATCAGCTAGTGG
Source organism: Staphylococcus sp. MZ3 (assembly GCF_018622755.1). Classification (NCBI taxonomy): domain Bacteria; kingdom Bacillati; phylum Bacillota; class Bacilli; order Caryophanales; family Staphylococcaceae; genus Staphylococcus; species Staphylococcus sp. MZ3. The sequence continues at coordinate 1,173,205 of NZ_CP076026.1, read as the reverse complement.
TGCAAAGATAGGCATTGATAATACCGCTAATCCAGAAGATGATGGCACGATAAAACCTAAACAGAAGAAAATAAATAGTAATACGATGATAAATAATGGTCCACTCATATGTTGAACTAAAGATGATGAAAAGTGTAAGATTGTATCTGAAATCATACCTTCATTCAACACTAAATTAATACCTCGAGCTAAGCCAATAATTAAAGATACACCTACTAAACTTGATGCGCCATTGACAAATGCATCTACAGTTCCTTTTTCTCCCAATCCAGATTTACCTGTCCCAGCAATAAACATTATTATAATTGTAAATATTAAAAATGCTGAAGCCATAACTGGGAACCACCAACCTTGCGTCATAACTCCCCATACCATAATTGGAAATGGTAGTACAAATAATGTAAGGATTATCTTCTTACGCAAAGTAAAATGAGCACTATCGTCATCTTTTAATACAGACCATTGCTGTTCAAAAGCATCTTTGTCTTCATAAGAATATGACGCTTTAGGATCTTTTTTAATTTTTTTACAGTACCAATATAAATAACTAATAACAAAAATCGCACCGACAATACAAGCGCCTATTCTCCAATACAAGCCATCCGTAAAAGTTGTACCAGCGGCATTAGAGGCAATTACAACCGAGAACGGGTTAATAGTTGAAAATGTACTTCCGACAGAGCTGGCAAGGAATATGGCACCAACTGAAACGATAGAATCGTATCCTAACGCTATAAATATAGGGACTAAAATCGGATAGAATGCTACAGCTTCTTCTTCAATACCACATAATGTCCCGCCGATAATCATTAGTATTGATACAAACACAATTAGCATAAATTCATGCCCTTTTGTTTTCTTCGTTAAAGCTAACAATCCCGATTCAAAAGAACCACTGGCTTGAACTACGCCAATAAGTCCCCCTAGTACAAGAATGAATACCATGATATCGACCGCTTCTATCGTACCTTCAACCATGCTACTTGTTATTTGTTCTGGTCCAGCTGGATGTTGCTTTAATCTTTCATAAGTATTCGGAATTGATACCGGCTTATTAATTGCACCTGATTTAAATTGTTCAATCTTAATTTTAACTCCCATTTTGTCTAGTTCCTGTTGCGTACCCGGAACCTTTTTCACTTGGTTATGAGGGTTAACTATCTTTAGTTCTTGGGATGAAGGTTCGTAAGAAAGTTTAGAATATGCACCAGCAGGAATAACCCATGTTGCTATAACTGCAACAACCGTTAAAATGAATAAAATCATAAATGCACCTGGCATTTTTAATTTAAATCGTTTTTTCTTTTCACTTTCATTAATTGTATTTTCCACGGTTTCATCTCCTTCGACATTTAACCTAGCATTTCTACCTTAAAGATTTTATAAATATAAATTAAGAAAGTGCACCCCGCATCAAAATAGAGGCATTATTTTCAGGGGGTGCACATAAATAATAAAAATCATGCATTTGACATATAGTAATTGAAAAGCGTTTCAATTCAATTACTTTTTAATCACAGTACCTACTTTACCCTCTAAGGCAGCATCTAATTCATTTAATGATGTTATAAGCACACTTCCTTTTGGATTGTTTTCAATAAATGATATGGCTGCTTCAATTTTTGGTAACATACTTCCTTTTGCAAATTGATTTTCGTCTATATATCGTTTTAATTCATCAACATTTGTTGTTTTCAAAGGCTGTTGGTTTTCAGTGTTAAAATTAATATATACATAATCAATTGCTGTTAAAATAATCAATTGATCGCATTGAATATTAGCACCCAACAACGCACTTGTTTTATCTTTGTCTATAACTGCATCAATACCTTTAAAACCATCATGTTGCTCTCTAATTACTGGTATACCTCCACCACCAGCAGCAATAACGAGTGTATCATTTTTAATAAGTGTTTTAATACTCTCTAATTCAATAATAGAGATGGGTTGTGGTGAAGGAACAACACGTCTATACCCTCTTCCAGCATCTTCAACAAATATAAATCCTTTTTCTTTTTGAATTTGTTCAGCTTCTTCTTTGTTGTAAAATAACCCAATTGGTTTTGAAGGATTGTTAAATGCCGGATCATTTTCATCAACTTCAACTTGTGTCACTAGTGTTACCACTTGTTTATCCATTCCAATAGAATGCAATTCATTTTGTAAGCTTTCTTGTAATTGATAGCCGATGTAAGCTTGACTCATTGCGCCACATTCAGCAAATGGAAATGCCGGACCTTGGTTATGTTCTGCAGCATAGTTAAGTCCCAAATTAATGCTTCCAACCTGTGGTCCATTACCATGACTAATAACAATCTCATGTCCTTTTGTTATTAATCCTACTAATGATTTCGCAGTATTTTTAACAAGCTCGAGTTGTTCTTGAGGTGATTTTCCTAAAGCATTACCACCTAATGCTACTACTATTTTCGCCATCATATTCACTTCCTTATATCATTTAAAATTCACCCAATGTAGCAACCATCACTGCTTTGATTGTATGCATTCTGTTCTCAGCTTCTTGGAATACAACTGAAGCTTTACTTTCGAATACTTCATCTGTAACTTCCATTTCTCGAATTCCATATTTTTCAAAAATTTGTTGACCAATTTTCGTATCAGCATTATGGAAAGATGGTAAGCAATGCTCAAAAATAACATTTGGATTACCAGTTTTATCCATCATTTCTTTATTTACTTGATATGGTTTCAATAATTCAAGTCGTTCTTTCCATACTTCATCAGGTTCACCCATTGATACCCAAACATCAGTGTAAATTACATCCGAACCTTTTACACCTTGGTCAATATCATCTGTGATTAATATGTTGCCACCATTTTCAGCGGCAATATTTTTACAGCGATTTAATAATTCATCTGTTGGATTTAATTCTTTTGGACAAACTAAATGGAAGTTCATACCCATAATGGCAGCACCTTGCATTAATGCATTTGCAACGTTATTACGACCATCTCCAACATATGTAAAGTTAATATCTGCATAATCTTTTTTTAAGACTTCTTTTGCTGTTAAGAAATCAGCAAGAACTTGAGTAGGATGATCTTCATCAGTTAAACCATTCCACACCGGTACGCCTGAATATTCAGCTAAAGTTTCTACTGTTCTTTGTGAAAAACCACGGTATTCAATGCCATCATACATTCCACCAAGCACACGTGCAGTATCTTTAGTTGTTTCTTTTTTACCCATTTGTGATCCAGTTGGGCCTAAATAAGTTACATTTGCACCTTGATCATGCGCTGCAACTTCAAATGCACATCGCGTTCTTGTAGAATCTTTTTCAAATAACAGTGCAATATTTTTATTTTTTAACATAGGCTTTTCAGTGCCAATATATTTAGCACGTTTTAAATCCTCGGAGAGTGTTAATAAGAATTCTACCTCTTGTCGTGAAAAGTCTAATAAAGTTAAAAAACTTCTGTTTCGTAAATTTTTCATTAATAACAACTCCTTTTATTTTAGTTACACCTAAATTGTAAGCGCATACAAAATAAACACAACCTACTATTAAAATTTGTAATATTTTATCAATAATCAAATGAACATTTTATTAATATTAAATTTAAGTAGTAGGAAATAATTAAAATAAGTACTACATTTAAAGTATAACTATTTTTCAAGTAGTTAGAAAATTCAATTATCAAACAATTTAATGCAATTGATTAGAGAATAATTCTAACGTGTCGTTTTTAATATATAACTCCCGCCTACTTTATTAAGTACTGTTTCTGTCCAAAACTTAAAAATGATAAGTTTTGCTTAAATAACACTACTAACTGTTTAAGTTTATTTAACATAGTTTTAGCTTTTATTTAATTCCGAATCGGTGTAATAGCTTATATACTTTGGGTAATTCACGCAAAGGAGATTTTCATATGAAAAAGAACATCATGAATAAATTAGTTTTATCAACAGCATTGTTACTTTTAGGAACTACATCAACACAACTTCCTAAAACACCAATCAGTTTTTCATCTGAAGCAAAAGCCTATAATATCAGTGAAAACGAGACTAATATCAATGAACTAATCAAATATTACACTCAGCCGCATTTTTCATTATCTGGAAAATGGTTATGGCAAAAGCCCAATGGTAGCATTCATGCAACATTGCAAACGTGGGTTTGGTATAGTCATATTCAAGTGTTTGGATCCGAGAGTTGGGGAAACATTAATCAGTTAAGAAATAAATACGTTGATATATTTGGAACTAAAGATGAGGACACAGTTGAAGGTTACTGGACTTATGATGAAACATTTACTGGTGGTGTTACGCCAGCAGCTACTTCATCTGATAAACCTTATAGACTATTTTTAAAATATAGTGATAAACAACAAACTATCATCGGTGGACATGAATTTTACAAAGGAAATAAACCAGTATTAACTTTAAAAGAATTAGATTTCCGTATTCGTCAAACATTAATAAAAAATAAAAAGTTATATAACGGAGAATTTAATAAAGGTCAAATTAAGATAACTGCTGATGGAAATAATTACACGATTGATTTAAGTAAAAAGTTAAAATTAACTGACACAAACCGTTATGTTAAAAATCCTAAAAATGCACAAATTGAAGTCATACTCGAAAAATCTAACTAACCTATTACCTTTTGTAAATGCGGATAATTTCAATTATCTAATTAACCCCTTTTTATAATTAAACATTCCAACAATACTCAAAGGAGAAATTCGAATGAACAATAACATCACGAAAAAAATTATTTTATCAACAACATTGTTACTATTAGGTACAGCATTTACACAATTTCCTAATACACCTATCAATTCTTCATCTGAAGCGAAAGCTTATTATATAAATCAAAACGAAACTAACGTTAATGAGTTAACTAAATATTACTCGCAAAAATATTTAACCTTCTCTAACAGTACGTTATGGCAAAAAGATAACGGTACGATTCATGCAACGTTGTTACAGTTTTCTTGGTATAGTCATATTCAAGTTTATGGACCTGAAAGTTGGGGCAATATCAACCAATTAAGAAATAAAAGCGTTGATATTTTTGGCATAAAAGACCAAGAAACCATTGATTCTTTTGCATTATCTCAAGAAACGTTTACTGGTGGTGTTACTCCTGCAGCAACATCTAACGATAAACACTATAAACTGAATGTAACATATAAAGATAAAGCAGAAACGTTTACTGGCGGATTTCCAGTTTATGAAGGCAATAAGCCTGTTTTAACTTTAAAAGAATTAGATTTTCGTATTCGTCAAACATTAATTAAAAGTAAAAAATTATATAATAATTCTTATAATAAAGGACAAATTAAAATAACAGGTGCAGACAATAACTACACAATAGATTTAAGTAAAAGGTTGCCATCAACTGATGCAAATAGATATGTTAAAAAACCTCAAAATGCAAAAATTGAAGTTATCCTCGAAAAATCAAACTAACAATAATAATGGAGTTAATAAAAATAATCGCAAATACTATATTGACTTCGCTCACATTTAAATTTCTTATTCCTCGTATCATGATTCCTCTGAAAGGAGATGTTCTAATGTGTAAGAACATCACGAAAAATATAATTTTAACGACAACATTATTACTATTAGGTACAGTATTACCTCAAAATCAAAAACCAGTATTTAGTTTTTACTCTGAAGCTAAAGCTTATAGTATTGGTCAAGATGAAACTAACATCAATGAATTAATTAAATATTACACACAGCCTCATTTTTCATTTTCAAATAAATGGCTATATCAATATGATAATGGAAACATTTATGTTGAACTTAAGAGATATTCATGGTCAGCACATATATCTTTATGGGGCGCTGAAAGTTGGGGAAATATTAATCAGTTAAAAGATCGTTACGTAGATGTGTTTGGACTAAAAGACAAAGATACTGATCAGTTATGGTGGTCTTATAGAGAGACATTTACAGGTGGCGTTACACCAGCCGCAAAACCTTCTGATAAAACTTATAATCTTTTTGTGCAATACAAAGATAAACTACAAACGATTATTGGTGCGCATAAAATATACCAAGGCAATAAACCAGTATTAACATTGAAAGAAATCGATTTCCGTGCACGAGAAGCGTTAATAAAAAATAAAATATTATATAACGAAAATCGTAATAAAGGTAAGCTTAAGATCACCGGTGGCGGTAATAACTACACTATTGATTTAAGCAAAAGATTACATTCAGATCTAGCAAATGTTTATGTTAAAAATCCTAATAAAATAACTGTTGACGTCCTCTTTGATTAGTATATGAAGGTGACTTATACTTCATGCACTTTAATTCCAAATCAGATTATTTAAATGATAATTTTTAAAGTGTATGATGTATATAATAGGTGAAATTTTCTATATATTTAAATGGAATTGGGAGTAGGAATGTGACAGAAATGGTATTTTATAAAATTTATTTCGTTGTCACTCCCCAACTTGCACATTATTGTAAGCTGACTTTTCGTCAGCTTCTGTGTTGGGGCCCCGCCTATAATTGAAAAATGCTTGTTACATGGGCATTTTCATTCGGTCAACTACTACCAATATAATATTGTAGAGCCTAAGACATTGATTTATTATGTCTTAGGCTCTATTCCTTCATTTAATGATTTAATTATTTTAGCAATACTTTATTGTCCCATGATTAATGTTCTTTTAATGAGACATAGTAACTATAAAGTTTAATAATCGTTCTAAATCTAGCATCTTCTAGTTTGGTTTTCCCATTTCTTAAATCTTGTACTGTTTGATATGGAACTCCTGAATTTTTCGAAATTTTATAGCCTGATTCAGACTCAAACAAAGATTGAAGAGAGTTTATAATATTATTCAACTCTGTCATTTTTAATCCCCTTTCTTGAATTAACAATATACAATGTTGTTATTAAAACAGTCAGTGTATGGATAATTTCATTTCCTAAAAATATATTCAGCCATATAATAATAAGAAATACGATATAAAATAGTTTCATTTTAATCCCCTATCATATATTTATTAATCAAATTTCAATAAGATTCATAATTAAAAGCTAACCTATACTCAAAATTTTCTTATAATGCCTCTAACTAAAAATCTACATTTTATTTTACATATGATATTTTACACTATATTAAAAATACATACGATACTTTTTCATTATCTATTAGATATTTCTATGTAATGGCAAAAATTATTCCCGACGAAATTCCAAACATAATTAATACCCTTTTTCTCTATTTCTATTTATTAATTTACAGTAGTTAATATATAGTTAATTTTTATTTAATAGTTAATTAATTGATTTAATTCTAAGATATTTGTATTTTTATATTGTAATCGATTACATTATTAAATCAAACAAATCATTAGTTTTAAAGAAATTAATCAATAAAATTAGCTATGTCTTTTCCTTATTTCATAAAGAATTTATTCAACTTTGACTAACCCTCGAAATTGAAATGCTTCCTTTCAAATTTTAAATAAAAGTTAAAAACATATTCTTAAAATAATCACTCATCATCACTCAGTAATTTATCAGTTGCTACATTAAATATACTAATATAAACGATTATAAATATTTGATATGTCTCAACTGCAATATTCTAAATTGACATATTGATTATTGTTTCCTCAAATCGTTTAAAAAAATAGAAGGATGATGAAAATGAAAACACGTATAGTCAGCTCAGTAACAACAACACTATTGCTAGGTTCCATATTAATGAATCCTGTCGCTAATGCCGCAGATTCTGATATTAATATTAAAACCGGTACTACAGATATTGGAAGCAATACTACAGTAAAAACAGGTGATTTAGTCACTTATGATAAAGAAAATGGCATGCACAAAAAAGTATTTTATAGTTTTATCGATGATAAAAATCACAATAAAAAACTGCTAGTTATTAGAACGAAAGGTACCATTGCTGGTCAATATAGAGTTTATAGCGAAGAAGGTGCTAACAAAAGTGGTTTAGCCTGGCCTTCAGCCTTTAAGGTACAGTTGCAACTACCTGATAATGAAGTAGCTCAAATATCTGATTACTATCCAAGAAATTCGATTGATACAAAAGAGTATATGAGTACTTTAACTTATGGATTCAACGGTAATGTTACTGGTGATGATACAGGAAAAATTGGCGGCCTTATTGGTGCAAATGTTTCGATTGGTCATACACTGAAATATGTTCAACCTGATTTCAAAACAATTTTAGAGAGCCCAACTGATAAAAAAGTAGGCTGGAAAGTGATATTTAACAATATGGTGAATCAAAATTGGGGACCATATGATAGAGATTCTTGGAACCCGGTATATGGCAATCAACTTTTCATGAAAACTAGAAATGGTTCTATGAAAGCAGCAGAGAACTTCCTTGATCCTAACAAAGCAAGTTCTCTATTATCTTCAGGGTTTTCACCAGACTTCGCTACAGTTATTACTATGGATAGAAAAGCATCCAAACAACAAACAAATATAGATGTAATATACGAACGAGTTCGTGATGACTACCAATTGCATTGGACTTCAACAAATTGGAAAGGTACCAATACTAAAGATAAATGGACAGATCGTTCTTCAGAAAGATATAAAATCGATTGGGAAAATGAAGAAATGACAAATTAATGTAAATTATTTGTTCATGTACAAATAAATATAATTTATAACTTTAGCCGATAACTTCAGAAATGATGTTTTTCGGCTAATTTTTATACTGAATTTAGTTTAATTAACTTATGATATTTTTAATTTAAACTATGTACTTGATTTGCTTTCCTGACTTAAAAATTAGACTAAACATGACACTATATGAGGTAATTTTTAAAATAAGAAATTTGAATTCCATGTTGTCAAACCCTTTATATAAAAGTTTTGAAATTGTTCAAAACTTTTTGAACACATTATGTGTTAATATATTTGCAGAATTATTTTAAAATCGTTTTAAAACTATACTGAAATAAGAAATTTAAAAGTATAATTAGTACATATAATTGAAAAAGATTTCTAGAAATACAATTAATGTTCATCTAGATATTGTACGAAGTTGTATGAATAAGTTAAACTTAAGTTGAATCAATTTAAATGTTCAAGGAGGTTAACAAATGGTTTTTAATGATTGGGAAATTAACGTTGTATACTCAGGAGAGCATGAGGTTGTAGCAAACGAAAAGAGTTTATTTGTCATTGACGAATTTTACGATGTTGCAATCGCAATCTATTATTTAGATGGAAAATTAAAAGTAGCTCATGTCAACTATGGTTCTGATTTTACAATTGACGTAGCTAATAAAGTTTTTGAATTGAATATTCAAAATCCAAATGTTGATGAGCATTAAATATTAAAAAGCATTTAGAATCATAAAGAGCATACTATATATAGCCTTTTACATGTAAAGCAAATGAAAATTAGATAATCTAATTATTTCAACATTAAACAATATATCATTATAAAGAAGTTTTTAAAATAGAAGTATAAGGTGGTGAACAAAAATTAACATTGTGTATAACATTATAGTATATATAGCATGCATGATTAATTTCGGATTAATTATAGTCCCATTATTAACAACAAATGATGCGGATTTTGTATGGACTTCTTCATCATTAATATATATGATTCTTCTTACGTCGATTATCCTAATAGTTTATATTAAAACTAAAGATAGCTTACAGTTAACGATATTTATACTTAATATAGCCTTAATTATTCTATACTGTGCACCATTACTATTCATTTATGTATTCTAGTGCTTCATTAATATTTTAATGCATCAGTTTAAGTAAATTCCATTTGGAAAATAAAAAGCAAATATCATCATCAAATTAACATATTTAACGTTATACTTTCATAAAATTTGAAACAATTGAACATCCTTACTTTAGCTTTATATCTTTATTTCAAGTCATGTTTTCAACTATTTTAATGAATTAAACATATATTATAAGGAGTCAACATCATGAATAAACATATAAATAAAAAAGCCGCAAAACTACTTGAAGATTATAAAAAGGTTCAACAAAGAAAATCGAAAGAAACTGATAGAGGTTGTTTGAAAAGTGTCATCATGCTTATCGTCTTATTTTTCTTAATTATTTTTGGTATTGTGGCATGTTCTACAAACGTAAACTTTTTCTTCCAGTAAAAGAGTGAGATAGAAATGATAAAGAACCACTAATGATTTATTATGTAGTGGTTCTTTATCATTAGCTGTAGCTAATGTGTACTTAAAAAATGAATACATGAGTAAAGCTCATGCATAAGAAATACTAATTGCTAAAGAAAAAGTATTTCTTTATCGATGTCCTACCCCAACTTGCATTGTCTGTAGAAATTGGGGTTCCAATTTCTCTATGTTGGGGCCCCGCCAACTTGCACATTTTTGTATGCTGACTTTTCGCCAGCTTCTATGTTGGGGCCCCCGCCAACTTGCATTGTTTGTTGGAATTGGTGATCCTATTTCTCTCTGTTGTGGCCCCGCCAACTTGCACATTTTTGTATGCTGACTTTTCGCCAGCTTCTGTGTTGGGCCCCACCCCAACTTGCATTGTCTGTTGAAATTGGTGATCCAATTTCTCTATGTTGGGGCCCCGCCAACTTGCATTGTCTGTTGGAATTGGTGATCCTATTTCTCTCTGTTGTGGCCCCACGAGTATTGAAAAAACTTGTTATAAGCTTATTTTCATTTAGTCAACTACTACCAATATAGCACTAGAACTGGAAATGATAATTTAATATTGTACACTTTTGATTGTTTAAACATGTACATATTTTAAAAAATAGGAGAGCAAAGTAAATAATTGATATAGTTATTTTGAGAGTAATCCTAGGAACTATTGTATTTATATTTGTCTCCCCTACTTTTAAATGTCATTCATTATACATAAGCATTTTGATATAGAATTTATCACATATGCAAATTGAAAACAGGTTAAGACCATTTTTTGTCTCAACCTGTTTTATTTATTATCTATTTATAATTTCATCAATTTCTTTGTATATTTTTTCTAATGCAACTTTAGCATCAGCCATTGATACGAAATCATTTTTCTTAAGTGCCGCTTTAGCTCTATATTCATTCATCATAATCGTACGTTTATAATATGGATTTAAGCTTCCTGCAGCTAATGCATATACATTCGATTTGTTAAGTAAAGTTCTTAATTCTTCTGCTATGCGTTTATCATGAAACTGACTTTCAGTTAAATATTTGTCCAGACTACTTGCATCTGCTTTATTCCCTTCTATAGTTGCTATCCCAGTTGATGATAAAAGTAATGCTAATGTTCCTGTTAATATATATTTTTTAAATTTCATTATAAGCTCTCCTTAAAATTGATACTTACTGAGTATATAGTCAATTTCAGGACAATTACATTAACCTGTCATTAAATAGATTACTTTTTTCATTAACAAAAATTAACATAACATTTAATTAATTATTTCCAGATATCAGCAACGATTGAAGTTTTATTTAACTAATCCTTGTTTTAATACATTATCAATTCGCTCTTGTAAGACCATTTTCTTAACTTTGTATTCAAACGAAACTAAGTTGACTGCCTTTTGTGCTTTTCTGTGTGCACTGACAGTATGTGTTTTTTCAAATTCTCTCACAAGATTTTGAGCTTGAATCAATTTTTGTTCTTTTTTAATAGTTGCATCAGTTTTCGCTGCTGGTTTATTAAATTGTGGACGCGCACCATATTCGAATGTACCATCGTTAAATTCTAAAATATTATAGTCATGTTTGAATTTAATATATTTAGGTGTTGAGTTAAATTTTGGTCTAGATTGATATTTAAAAGTACCATCATTGTACTCTACGATATTGTGATTAATACTCACTGGTTTCTTTTCTCTTGGACCGTATCCTTCGCTCGCATCTGCTGTTGACGCAATTGTAGTTGTAGTAATACCTATTGCCGCTATTGTTAATAAAGATTTTGCTATCAATTTATTTTTCATGTTAATTATCCTCCAAATTATTATCTTACATTTATTAAGTTATCCTATTTATACAACTTTTGAAATTAACTAATTATTAATTAACTATAAACACTTTATAATATAGACAAAATATAGTTATCTATCTTGTGACTCATCAGCACTGATACACTAGTCAAAAAATTCACGCCTCTACTTTTTCGAATTTCAAAAATAAAACCACACAACAAAAAAAGACACCATTTGAAAGTTGGTGTCTGATGGTATAATTTCATAGATTTTATTTGTAACTTCTCATTCTATAGTTAAATATTGTGACCCAGCTAATGATTAACGTTGGTAGAATTACTAAATTCAAATTAGACACGTCAAAAAAGACAGATTGGAAATTGTCGATATTAATATCATTAATGTCCATTTTTTCATTTACTGCTTGATAGATCGCAAAGTAAACTAAGAACCATTGAATTAAATGCTCTAAAACGACAACCTCTGTCAAATCGACATTCTTTTTTCTAAAAAGTAATCTAACTATAAATAATTGGAATATACTTGAAATCAAGATCAATATAATACCCATTAAGAAAAAACTACCAAAATCAATTGTGATAAATTGAATAATACCATAAATAATTACGGCAGATATTGCCAGTGAAATATATCCTATAAAGATAAATACCACACCCATAAAGAGTGTCTTTAAGAACAGAAAAGGCTTCTTTCTATGTGTAACCAAATAGCTCAATATACAAAGTAGTAATAGAATTGTTAAAATTTTAATTATCATCGTTTGACCTCAATATATTTATTTATATCTTTATTATTGACCACGAAAAATAACAATCACTTAAGTGATTGCCAATAATACTCAATGCCTACTCTATAGTAATCTTGGCACGTGATTTTACACTATTTTATCTATTTAAAAATGTAAGTGTTGAATTATGCTTACTTCGAAAATGCATAATTCAATTAAATAGTATAATTTTTAACTTATATATTAATCATAACATATCAACCTTAATTAGAATATATCTCTTATTTCTTTATAAGTAAAATTATACATATTAATTACTTCTCTACTATGAATCATTTCTTTGTTTTATAAACATTAATTATCAAAAAAGCTATATGTATAACAATTTGGAGTGTTTGTCTACCCAACATTGCAAACAAAATGCAAAGAAATATATATCGTTTTAACAATAAAAATTATCCAATCATAGTTGAGCGACGTTTACTACTATTATTATACTATCAACAAATTCAATAATACCTCAAATAAAAATAATACCATCAAATTCATCATTATTCTTTTTCGATTGCATTAAACCTTATTAATTTGCACTTAATTTTAATTAATGAAGTGTTAACTGGTAAATGCATGAAACCGTTTGTAAAATAGCAGTGTACTCGCATTAGTAAGTACAAATTTATTTTACAGGGAGAACTTATTATGAAAAAAAATATCACAAAAACTATTATCGCATCTACAGTAATCGCTGCAGGTCTTTCAACTCAAACTAATGATGCTAAAGCTTTCTTTAGTTATGAATGGAAAGGTTTAGAAATCGCAAAAAATTTAGCAGATCAAGCTAAAAAGGACGATGAACGTATTGATAAGTTAATGAAAGAGTCTGATAAAAATCTAACTCCTTACAAAGCTGAAACTGTTAATGATCTGTACCTTATTGTTAAAAAATTAAGCCAAGGTGATGTGAAGAAAGCAGTTGTCAGAATTAAAGATGGTGGTCCTAGAGATTACTATACTTTTGACTTAACTCGTCCTTTAGAAGAGAACAGAAAAAATATTAAAGTTGTTAAAAACGGTGAAATTGACTCGATTTATTGGGATTAATTAACATACTGAATTAAATAGTTGTACGCCAAACGTTAGAAAACAATGCTAACGTTTTGGCGTGCTTTTTTTATTTTAAGTAACTTCTAATTTATTTAGCATCTTTACGACTGTTTAATAAAGCACGTATGATTAACACGGTTGCCACTATATCCGTTACAATTTTTATGATTGTTAATACATTCGATTTCCTTTTCACAATAGCCACCTCGCTTGTTCAAAACATAAACAACTATTGCATTCACTTTTGAGTAATTATTTATATTATTTATTCTAAAAATCTCACCATTCAAATGAACACAATATTATAAACTAATTATACCTTTGAATATAGCAAAAAGCCACACTCTATAGCATGGCTTCTATCAATTATTTTAAAGTATTATATTTTAAAACTAGATCGATTTGTCTTTGTAATTTTTTCTTTTCATAGCTGTGTTGGAAATGAATTAAATTAACAGCTCTTTGTGCTTTACGGTGTGTTGCAACAGTTCTTGTACGTTTGAACAAGTTTACAGCTTTTTGTGCGTCCATAACTTTTTTATTTACTTGTTTTTTAAAGTTTGTTTGATACTCGTTATATTTTTCAACCTTAGTTTGTGCATGAGATTCACCGGCAAACGTTGATACCGTTAAACTAATAGCAGCTATGCTTAAAATTGATTTCCCAATAAAATTCTTTTTCATAATTAATAACACCTATCCTCAAATATTTATTTTGTATATATTTATAATAATAGACAGATACAAAAAACTACATTAACTATTTATTAACTAAACATTAATATTTGTGTCACTACATTTCTGAATTTCAAGAATTTTGCTACTCCATATTTTAACCATCAAATTATTGATATAATTTATGACTTTAGAAATCCTTTTAAATATGTATACGATTCATGATTTTAACTAAAATTTCAAATTTCCTGACTTCTTGAAATCTTAATTTTATACTTTTTAATAATACACTTTTAACCAAATAATCAACATGATTCAACCATATAGGGTCATCAACGATCACATTCTCCAAAATTACAATTCTTTTCATAACATAAATGTGTTATTCATTCCAATTATCTTATAAAATTGTCAGAAATACTTTTAAACAAACATTCATGACACGACCTCCTAGTTAAATCAGTCTATAAACTAAAAAAAGCCATAGCTACTTCTATTTAAAAAGTAGTATGACTGATTGTTTCGTGATGTCGATTTTTGAAATTGATGGTGCCATGTAAAGTTTGATCATCAATAATAACTTCAGCATATGTTTCTTCCATTGAACTTCTAGATTGAGATATACTTCCAGGATTAATAACATGAACACCATTAATATACTCATATTTTGCCACATGTGTATGTCCATAAAATGCAAACAAACAACCTAATTCAAGTCCTTTTTCAGCTAATAAATCTCTTGTTCGATTGACTTGATATAAATGTCCATGAGTATAAAATGCTTTCACGTCATTATATTTTGCGACCGCTTCATTTTCAAATTCTGGGTAAAAATCACAATTGCCTTTTACTCTATTAAATAAGCTAAGTTCCGTATCATCATACGCGAATTCTGAATCTCCTAAATGTAAATATACATCTGCATCTGGGTGCATTTCATAAATTTGATATAAAACGCCTGATTCAGTATGGTTATCACTCACAATAATCCATTTAGACATTTTTATCACCTTCAAGAAAAGCTTGAAGTAAATTAATCGCATTTCGTCTATGACTAATTTGCCCTTTTTGTTCTTTTGAAAGTTGAGCCATGGTTTTATCTAATTTCGGTACATAAAATATCGGATCATATCCGAAACCATTTTCGCCATATTTTCCATCTGCAATTTCACCTGAAACAGTACCTTTAAATACTTTTGTTTCCATATCAGGGCCACTCATACTTATGACACAAACAAATTGCGCACGACGATCAGTTGTATTACCAAGCTTATTTAATAATTTTTCAATATTTGCTTCATCGCTTTTATTTTCACCAGCATAACGTGCAGAGTATATACCTGGCTCACCATTTAATGCAAAAACTTCTAGTCCACTGTCATCAGCTATGACCGTTTTATTCAATGCTTTTGCAGCAGCTTCTGATTTTAATATAGCATTTTCTTCAAATGTTGATCCTGTTTCTTCCACATCAAAATCTGGTATTAGTTCTGAAATACCTATTACGTGGTAATCTGGAAATATTACTTTAAAGTCATTTATTTTCCCTTGATTATTCGATGCAATAACAATCTCTTTCATTAAAAATCCTCCTAGTCATTCACTGATATACGTTCCACATTGACAGATAAATTTAACCACTCTTTGATAATGTTAGTAATGTGAGTAGGATCACCTGTTGCAAAAAATCGATGATCTGGATGTTCAGTATAACTTGCATGTTCATTACTAAATGTTAGCAATGCACTAACTTCACGAGCCGTTTCTAATCCAGACGAAATCACTGTCTTTTTACCACCAAAATAATCATAGATAGGTTTATAGAGCAATGGATAGTGGGTACATCCTAAAATGACAGTATCAGACTCACTATTACGCCAACGTTTCAGTGTTTGATGAATGACAATGCTTGTAATTGTTGGATCACTATATCTCATTTGTTCTACAAGTGGCACAAAACCTGGACAGGCAACGCCATGTACCTCTACATGTGGATTGATACGTTTAATATGCGTACGATATGCTTCAGATTTAATTGTGCCTTCCGTTCCTAGTACTAATACATTTTGATTTCTAGTAGTCATTATTGCTGTTCTAGCACCTGGTTCAATTACGCCAATCACTGGGATTGATAAGGTCTTTTGTAAATATTCTAAAGCTACAGCAGTTGCTGTATTACAAGCAATCACGAGCATTTTTATATCAAATTCCATTAATTTACGAGCGATTTCAACTGTATATTGTTTTACTTGTTCTCCTGGTCTTGGCCCATATGGACATCGTCCAATATCACCTAAGTAATAAATCGTCTCATTTGGCAACTGACGCATAATTTCTTTAGCTACTGTCAAACCTCCGACACCAGAGTCTATTACACCTATTGGTTTATTCATATTCGGTCATCCTTACTTTTAATTTAATTTTTAGTTTATCATAACTAAGCATTGGATTTTAGTATTATGCACTGTGTTTACCATTTTTGTCATTATAATATTTATTTTAAATCAGCCCACTATCATATTGTCATGTAATCTGCTTATTAAAAAAATCCCTTCCAAGTTATTGTGTATCTCCATTCAATTTAATTGGTTCTTCATCTTTTATGGTGGGAAGGTAAAACTTCCTGCTTTTTTTAATACACAAAAAGCGCAATTGCCTCTATAATTTAAAGTGACCAAACCCAAACTAAAGGAGACAAGTGCGCCTATGTGTAATGATACCTTAGAATTACTAAGAATAAAAGATGAAAATATAAAATATATAAACCAAGAAATTGACGTCATTATCAAAGGAAAAAAAGCAACAGTGGTTAATGCTGTACTAACGTATAAGCCTTCGGCCTGTTATTGTTGTGGAGTTAAAAATGAAGGACAAATTCATAAACATGGTAAGCGTGTTTCTCGTATTACTTTACTTAAAACTCAAGGGTATAACACATACCTCAACTTAGCTAAACAACGTTTTAAATGCTTAGAATGCAATGGCACTTTTACTGCTAAAACGTCAATTGTTGATGAGTCGTGTTTTATCTCAAGATGTGTTACTCAAAAAGTTATAGAAGAAGCTACTAAAGTTAAAACAGAGATTGATACTGCAGAAGATAACTGTATCTCTCCATCTACTGTAAGTCGTATTAGAACTAAAGCGGCTAATTCATTACGAATTAAACCCTTTAATTGTTTGCCAGAACACATCGCTATGGATGAATTTAAAAGCGTTAAAAATGTAACTGGATCAATGAGTTTCATTTTTATAGATAATGATACTCATGATGTTATAGATATTTTAGAAAATAGAACTACAAGATTCTTGCGTGCCTATTTCGAGCGATTCGATTTAAAAAATCGACAACAAGTTAAGACGGTTACTATTGACATGTATGAACCCTATGTCCGATTATTTCGCGACCTATTTCCTAATGCAGCTATTATTTTTGACAGATTCCATATCGTTCAACATTTAAATAGAGAACTTAATAAGTATCGTGTACAAGTTATGAATGAATACCGTAATAAAAAAGGACCTGATTATACAATTTTTAAGAATAACTGGAAAGTCCTATTGATGGATACTAGTAAAACCATATTTAGTAAATACAGATGGAATAAATCTTTTAAGGCTTATAAACGCTCATCTGACATTGTAGAATTCATGCTTTCAAAAGACGATATACTACGACACTCCTACGAACTTGTCCAAGGATTACGAAAAGACCTAAGGTTATGTAATTGGCCTAAATTTATTAATCGTTTAAATTCAGTTAGTAAAAAGTCTGTGAGTAAGGGTGTATGGAAAGCGGTTAAATATTATAGAAAACATCAAAGGATGTTAAGAAATACAATTTATTACCCAGCATTTAATAATGGTGCTATAGAAGGAATTAATAATAAGATAAAATTAATCAAGCGAATTTCTTTTGGTTACAGAAATTTCAACAACTTTAAAGCACGTATAATGATGATTTTCAGCTTGTACAAAGGAGAAAAAAAGAAGACAACCAAGCCCAATAATGGACTGGCCGCCTAATAATAAAAACTCTAAAAGTTGTATTTTAAAAATAGTTCTTTAAATTATATACCCACCACATTTGGTGGAGAACCATTTAATTTTGAAAGGAACATAACATTTTAACTCAAAAGGGATTAATTTTTATTCTACTTCATGGTCTGAACCAAAGAATGATTTAAACATGTGGAATGTTGTTTCTCTGTTCATTGCTGCAATGGATGTTGTTAATGGAATACCTTTAGGGCAAGCATTAACACAGTTTTGTGAATTACCACACTGCTGTAAGCCACCAGTACCCATTAATGCATTTAAACGTTCATCTTTAGTCATAGATCCTGTTGGGTGCAAATTAAACAAACGAACTTGCGAGATTGCTTGTGCACCAACGAATTTATTATTTTCAGTAACATTAGGACAAACCTCTAAACATACACCACATGTCATACATTTAGATAATTCATAAGCTGTTTGACGTTTTTTCTCTGGCATACGTGGTCCCGGACCTAAATCATACGTTCCATCAATTGGGATCCATGCTTTCATACGTTTTAAGTTATCGAACATTCTAGAACGATCAACTTGTAAGTCACGGATAACTGGGAAAGTATTCATTGGCTCTAAACGAATAGGTTGTTCTAATTGATCAACAATCGCAGAACAAGATTGTCTTGCACGACCATTGATAACCATAGAACATGCTCCACATACTTCTTCTAAGCAGTTCATATCCCAGACAACAGGTGTTGTTTTTTCACCTTTAATATTAACTGGGTTACGTCTAATTTCCATTAAACAAGCAATGACATTTAAATTTTCACGATATGGAATTTCAAATGTTTCTTCATAAGGCTTAGAATCACTTGTATCTTGTCGTTTAATAATTAATTTTACTGTTTTTTGTTTCGGTTTAGATTGTGTTTCATGTTGTGGAGTGTTTTTCACTGATTGTTCAGTCATTATTTTTTACCCCCTTTAGACTTACTTGTGTAATCACGTTTACGAGGTGGTATTAAACTCACATCGACGTCATCATAAGTAAACTGCGGTTTTTCAAATGCGCCTTGGAATGAGGCCATTGTCGTTTTTAACCACTCTTCATCATTACGCTCTGGGAATTCTGGTTTATAATGGGCACCGCGTGATTCGTTACGGTTATATGCACCAATCGTAATAACACGTGCAAGTACTAACATGTTCCATAGTTGACGGGTAAAGAATACCGCTTGGTTACTCCAAGTTTGAGTATCTTCCATATCAATATCTTCATAACGTTTCATCAATTCAACAATCTTTTTATCTGTTTCTAACAGTTTTTCATTTTCACGAACAACAGTTACATTTGCTGTCATAATTTCACCAAGTTCACGGTGTAATTTATATGCATTTTCTGTACCGCGCATAGCTAATAATTTATCAAAACGTTCTTGCTCTTCAGCTTTACGCTTTTCAAAAATACTTTCGTCCATATCAGTATATGATCGATCAATATTTGAAATATAATCAATCGCGTTTGGACCTGCTACTGTACCACCATAAATCGCTGATAACAATGAATTGGCACCTAAGCGGTTACCACCATGTTGAGAGAAGTCACATTCTCCAGCTGCAAATAACCCTTTAATATTTGTCATTTGATCATAATCTACATATAGACCACCCATTGAATAGTGAACAGCTGGGAAAATCTTCATTGGTACTTTGCGTGGGTCATCACCAGTGAATTTTTCATAAATCTCAATGATACCACCTAGTTTTACATCTAACTCATGTGGATCTTTATGTGACAAATCAAGATATACCATGTTTTCGCCATTTATACCTAATTTTTGGTTAATACATACATCGAAAATTTCACGCGTTGCGATATCACGAGGTACTAAGTTACCATAATCAGGATATTTCTCTTCTAAGAAGTACCAAGGCTTACCATCTTTATATGTCCAAATTCGTCCACCTTCACCACGTGCTGATTCACTCATTAGTCGCAGTTTATCATCACCAGGGATTGCAGTAGGATGAATTTGAATGAACTCACCATTAGCATAAATAGCGCCTTGTTGGTAAACAATGGAAGCCGCTGATCCTGTATTAATCATTGAGTTTGTTGTTTTACCGAAAATAATACCAGGGCCACCCGTTGCCATAATAACTGCATCTGAACCAAATGTTTCAATCTCAGCAGTTGTCATATTTTGTGCAACGATACCTCTTGCACTATCATCGTCACCTTTAACTATGCCAAGGAATTCCCATCCTTCATACTTCGTAACTAATCCATCTACTTCATATGCACGAACTTGTTCATCCAATGCATATAATAATTGTTGTCCAGTTGTTGCCCCTGCATATGCTGTTCTGTGATGTAATGTACCACCGAAACGTCTAAAATCTAATAGACCTTCATTTGTTCTATTGAACATTACGCCCATACGGTCTAATAAATGAATAATTTTAGGTGCTGCCTCTGTCATCGCTTTAACAGGTGGTTGGTTTGCAAGGAAATCGCCACCATACACTGTATCATCAAAGTGAATCCAAGGAGAATCGCCTTCCCCTTTAGTATTGACCGCACCATTAATGCCACCTTGGGCACAAACAGAGTGCGAACGCTTTACTGGTACAACTGAGAACAAATCTACATGTGCACCTTTTTCTGCCGCTTTAATTGTTGACATTAAGCCCGCTAGGCCACCTCCGACAACAATAAGATGTTTCTCTGCCATAAAAATTTCACTCCCCTAAATTTTCAATCTATATTTGTTAAATGCGATGTATTACATAAAGGCAATAATTGCAGTAACACCAATATACGAAATAACTAAAAATACGATTAATGAAACCCATGTAAATACTCGTTGTGATTTTGGAGATTGAAGTCCACCCCAAGTAACTAAGAATGACCATAAGCCATTTGCAAAGTGGAACACAACAGCAATAATACAAATAATATAAAATATTGCCCATCCAGGATGTTGCAATGTTTCGTGCATTAAATCGTAATTCACTTCTTTGCCGTAAAATGCTTTTTGTAAACGTGTTTGCCATAAATGGATACCAATAAAGATAAATGTTAAGATACCACTCACTCTTTGGAAGAAGAACATCCAGTTTCTAAAAATCGAGTAATGTCCAACATTTTCTTTTGCTGTAAATGCAATGTGTATACCAAACAAACCGTGATATAACAACGGAATGTATATAAATAAAAATTCTACAATAATTAGAAATGGTAATGATTCCATAAAGTTAGATGCCTTATTAAACGCTTCAGCACCTTGTGTTGCTTGGTGATTCACTAATAAATGAACGACCAAAAATGCACCTATTGGGATAATACCTAATAACGAGTGAATACGTCTTAGATAAAATTCATTTTTTGATTGAGCCAAAAGGAGTCCCCCCTGTGAACGAATATTTAATTTATTGAGCTATTTATATTAAACGTACGCTTAACCCCCTAAAGTGATATCGTTTCTAGCGTTGTCATTATCATTAAGCGAAACATTTTAAAGACAAATACACACTGCACGATCACCAAACTGCATGTCGAACAATGTAACATTTGGATTCGATATTTAAAATTGCTTGTGATGATAAACTTTCTCATTTAGAAAACGCTTCCACGTACATTCAAAAAAATAACTTTGTTAACCATATTGTAACATTATTTCATATATTTTGGGGCATGAGAATGATTCTCACGCCCAGTAATTTATTTATGCAATTGTTCATGTAGGTTCTTTGCGACGTTTTCAGGAATACCTATATTTTTAAAATCTTCAAGTGTAGCTTCCTTCATTTTCTTGATTGAACCGAATGAACGCAATAATAATGTTTTACGTTTGTTACCGATACCATCTATATCATCAAGTATTGATTTCAAGCCTGTCTTTTGACGTGTTTGTCTATGAAATGTGATTGCGAATCTGTGAACCTCATCTTGGATACGATGCAACAAATAAAATGCCTGGCTATTTTTCTTCAGTGGTACAATTTCTGCACTAGCGCCATATAATAATTCAGATGTTTGGTGTTTATCATTTTTCTGCAAACCTGCAACAGGGATATCAAGACCTAATTCGTTTTGTAGCACATCAATAACCCCGTTCATATGTCCTTTACCACCATCGACTATTATTAAATCAGGTAATGGTAATCCTTCGTTTAAAACGCGAGAATATCGTCGTCTTACTACTTCTCTCATTGATTTGTAATCATCTGGACCTTTAACCGTTTTGATTTTATACTTTCTATAATTTTTCTTATCTGGTTTACCGTCGACAAATGTAACCATTGCTG
This sequence comes from Staphylococcus sp. MZ3, assembly GCF_018622755.1. NCBI lineage: Bacteria > Bacillati > Bacillota > Bacilli > Caryophanales > Staphylococcaceae > Staphylococcus > Staphylococcus sp. MZ3. The sequence goes on along the minus strand of NZ_CP076026.1, from coordinate 1,150,428 downwards.
ACACTGGATCCACACCTTGAATATTAGAATTATCGAATGCTTCAATTCTAATTGGTGTTTGAATTCCCATTTGTGTTCCAAGTTCTTCAATAGCTTTAATCGTTCTTGACTCATCACGTGATATTAATTCAAATTTATTATTTAAGGATACTTTAGCGTTATGTGCAGCTAGGTCAACCATATCTTTTTTGGGACCTCGCGCGGGTTGAACGATTTTAGTGTCCACAACAAATTGAATCATTTCTTTATCCAAATTACGTGGTACATGAACTTCCTTAGGTAAAATATGTTGGTTTAAGCTATAAAATTGTCCAATAAATGTATAAAATTCTTCTTCTTCTGTTTGCTGTAATGGAATCATCGTTGTATCTCGCTTTATCATATTACCTTGTCGTATAAAGAAAACTTGGATACACATCCATCCTTTATCAACACTATAACCAAAGACATCACGAATCGTTTTATCTGATGACATAATTTTTTGTTTGTTTGTCAGATTTTGAATATGTTGAATTAAATCTCTATATTCTTTAGCCCGTTCAAAATCAAGTGATTCACTTGCAGTTAACATTCGCTCTTCTAAACTTTTTAAAATTGTTTTGTCTTCCCCATTCAGAAAATCAGTAATTTCCTTCGTCATTTGTGCGTATTTACTCAAATCAACGTCATATACACATGGTCCTAAACATTGTCCAATATGGTAATAAAGACATAATTTATCTGGCATCTTATCACATTTGCGATATGGATATATTCTGTCTAATAACTTTTTAGTTTCTTGAGCAGAATATGCATTCGGATACGGTCCGAAATATTTGCCAGTACCTTGTTTTACAGTTCTCGTCACTAGTAGTCTAGGATATTTCTCCTTCGTAATTTTAATAAATGGATAACTTTTATCATCCTTTAATAATATATTATATCTTGGTTGATATTGTTTTATCAGATTCAATTCCAGTAAAAGTGACTCTGTTTCACTTGACGTGACAATAAACTCAAAACGACGTATTTCACCAACCAGTCTCGTTGTTTTAGCATCATGAGCACCCGTAAAATATGATCTCAATCGATTTCTTAGCTTTTTAGCTTTGCCAACATATATCACTTGATCATTACGATCTTTCATTAAATAGCAGCCTGGTTCCATAGGTACGACATTTAATTTATTTTTAATTCGTTGCTTATAGTCTTCCAAAAATATCCCCCCTTCTAATTTTAAAATGAATGATGCTACAAAAGTGCTTCAAATTTATCACCACTAATTCTAGTTAATAATCAACATCTTCGAGTATGACTTTTCATGCACATCATGTAATATTGAACATTGTTTTATCAAACCAACTGCTACAAATCTATCTGCATGCTAGATTATCATTTAACGTTCATAGATTTATTAATCCCGCCATTCTCAAGTCGTAAACAATATGATGACTTATCATTCAACTTTTTATATTAAAAACACAAACAAAAACTGGAGCAATTCATTAAAGAAATGCCCCAGTCGTCATTGGTTGTAACTTATAAATGTTTATCTAAAACTTCAGCTAAGTTTTCTTTTGGTTGGAAACCAACAACTTTATCAACTGGTTGACCGTCTTTAAAGACGATTAATGTTGGAATACTCATCACTTCATATTTAGCTGCAGTTGATGGATTTTCATCAACATCTAATTTTAAAATGTCAGCTTTACCTTCATAGTCAGCTGCTAATTCTTCTAATACCGGAGCGATCATTTTACATGGACCACACCATGTTGCCCAAAAATCTACTAATTGTACACCAGATTCTACTTTTGAGTCGAAATCTGCATCTGTTACTTTTACGATTGCCATAAATGCCAATCCTCCTTAATTATTATTATGATGTTCAAATTATATCAGATAACATGCTTCATGTATTTCTATTTGCTCAATTTTTATGCTTATTTCAAATAACATGTTTGAAATGTATTCTTGTTGCTTTACATTATTTTAACTGCAGCTATTTAATTTATCAAATTATAATTTATTTTAGTGTTGCAACGGTAACGCCAAATCCACCTTCGCTTGGCATACCACCTCTAAAGTCACTAACACTTTTATGCTTTTTCAAATGTTGTTGTACACCTTTTTGAAGTGCACCTGTACCTTTACCATGAATGATATAAACTTGTTCGTAATTACTTAAAACAGCTTGATCTAAATATTGATCTAGTTCAATTAAAGCATCCTCATAACGATAGCCTCGTAAGTCTAGTTCAGTTTTAATTGTTTGACGATTTTGACGTGTAACCATTTTCGTTGGCTTAACTTTTTCTTTTTGTTTTTTCTCTAAATCTTCAATAGGTAACTTCATTTTAATAATTCCCATTTGAACAATTGCTTCTTCATCATTGACAATTTCTAAAACTTCACCCTTTTGACCGTAAGATAATACTTTTACTTCATCACCAGCAACAATTTTATCGTATTTTTGCTTTTGTACATTTTGCTTTATAGATTTCGCTTCATAATGATCATCTAATCGTTTCTTCTTATCAATCAATTCATGTTCTTTAACATCTGCACCTTTTTGTTCACGCAATTGTCTTAAGTCTTTAATAATATCGTCAGCTTCTTTTGTTGCAGCCTTAATCTTCTGATTTGCTTTTTCTTTCGCTTCCTCTATTAGAGACTTTTCATAATTTTGGAATTGTTGATACTGCTTAGATAAATCATCATGCACTTGCTCCGCTTCTTTTACAAGACGGTCCAGTTCTAACCTCTGTGTCTCTACACGTTTGTAATTATGCTCTAATGATTCAATCATTTCATTTATTTCTTTTTCATCAGTACCAATCATCGTCTTAGCCTTATTAATAATATTCAAACTAAGACCTAACTTTTTAGAAATATCAAAAGCATTTGAACGACCCGGCACACCCATTAACAACTTATACGTTGGACTCAAAGTATCTACATCAAATTCTACACTCGCATTCATAACGCCTTCTCGATTATAACTATATGCTTTAAGTTCAGGATAGTGCGTCGTTGCCATTACTAGAGAACCAATTTTTCTAACATGATCTAAAATGCTCATTGCTAATGCAGCACCTTCACTTGGATCTGTACCTGCACCTAATTCATCAAATAAAACTAAACTATGTTTGTCTGCATGCTTTAAAATTTCAACTATATTCGTCATATGAGATGAAAAAGTTGATAATGATTGTTCTATTGATTGTTCATCTCCGATATCGCAATATACATTTTTAAATACACTTAACTGACTACCATCAAGTGTGGGAATCAACAATCCTGATTGAGCCATAACAATAATTAAACCTAATGTTTTTAATGTTACAGTTTTACCACCTGTATTCGGTCCTGTAATAATTACCGTTTCAATATCTTCCATAAATTCGATGGTATTAGCTACAACAGTCTCACGATTTAATAATGGATGGTATGCTTTAGGTAAATATACAGTACGTTCCTCTTTAAATATCGGCTTTGTTCCTTTAATACTTCTACTATATCTCGCTTTTGCGATTAAAAAATCTAACTGCCCCATGACTTGTTCTGCCACAAGTAGTGCATCTTTGTCCGCAGCCACATAACCAGTTAGTTGCGTTAAAATGCGTTCTTTTTCAATTGCTTCGTCATGACGTAATCGACTAATTTGATTATTCATTTCAACAACTGATGATGGCTCAATATACAATGTTTGTCCTGAAGCAGATTGATCATGTACAATCCCATTAAAATCTTGTCGATATTCAGCTTTGACAGGTATAACGTTTCTTTCATTCCTAACTGTTACAATAGCATCTGATAATTTTTTCTGATTTGCTTGGCTTTTAACAATACGATCTAAGTTTTGTCTAATACGTTGATTTGTACTCGAAATTTTACTTCTAATTCCTTGCAATTCATAACTCGCATTATCATATAAATCATACGTATCGCATGTTTCATTTATTTGTTGAAAAAGATCAGTTAACACAGGTAATTGATTCATCTTGTCATCTAATATTGGGTATTTAACACCTTCATCTTCTTCAACCAATTGATTATAAAATGTCTTGAATTGATTTTGTACTTGAATTAATCTTTTTATCAAGTTAAGCTCTGATACATTTAAAACGCCGCCAATATCAGCGCGATGAATGAATGCTGATACTTTAGATAAGCCACTCAAGCTTGGTAAACGATGCTTATTATAGATTTGAGCAATCTCATCCGTTTCTTCCATTTGAAAAACAACCGTTTCAAAATTAGTAGCTGGCATCATTTGATTGACCTTTTCCAAGCCTAAGTCACTAATAGTTTCATTGGCAACGAGTGATTTTATTTTTTCGAATTCTAAGACGTCTAATGTTTTTTGTCTCATAAAATCCCTCTATTTCTTAAGTTTTATATTATTTTCAATAAAGTCTTTAAAAGCTTCACGCGATAATGCGTTAATCACTCTATCTTTTGTTACAAATCCTTTTTGCGCAGTTGCTACGCCATAATTCATAAAATCTAAATGATTTGTATGATGCGCATCAGTGTTAATAGTTAATTTCACATTTGGATATTTACGAACGATATCAGCGTTCAGATCCAGTCGATGTGGATTGGCATTAATTTCTAATACTGTATTCGTTTCTTCAGCTAATGCCATTAATTGTTCAATATTCGGTTTATAACCATCTCTTCTACCTATAATACGCCCTGTTGGATGCGCTATATGTCGCACGTATGGATTGCGACATGCATTAGCTAATCGTTCCATAATTTGTTCTTCTGATTGGTTAAAGCTTTGATGAATAGCTCCAATTACATAATCAAGTTGTGCTAAAATTTCATCATCATAATCCAGCGAGCCATCAGGTAATATATCCATTTCTGTACCTGAATAAATATCAATTTCACTATATTCTTTATCTAAAGCCTTAATTTCTTCATTTTGTCTTAAAAGTCTTTCCACTTGTAAGCCATTAGCAACACGTAAACTTTGTGAATGATCAGTAATTACCATGAATTTATAACCTTTTGCGATATTTGCTTCTACCATGTCTCGAATAGAAAACGCACCATCACTATACGTTGTATGCATATGAATATCACCATTAATATCATCTAATGTAATGATATTACTTAGATCTTTATCAAATTCGCTACCATCTTCTCGCATAGCAGGTGGTATAAAATTCACATTAAAATGTTCATATATCTTGGCTTCACTATCATATTGAATTAATGTACCATCAGCTTGTTCAATTCCATATTCACTTACTTTTTCATCACGTGCTTTAGCAAGTTGTCGAATTCTTATATTATGTTCTTTTGACCCAGTAAAATGCTGCAATGTATGATAAAAAGCACTTGGTTCAATTAATCGAAAATCGACACCAATCGTTTCATCATCATACGCTAATTCTAATGAAACTTTTGTGTTCCCCACTGCAACTTCTTTTACTTTATTGGGAATATTTAATAATTGCTGCTGCACTGCTTTTGGGTTATCGGTACTTATTATGAAATCTAAATCTTTGCTCATTTCTTTAAAACGACGGAAGCTTCCTGCAGATGAATATTGATCGATATAATTTAATGTATCTATATAATCAATGATTTCTTGATTAAGTCTTCTCATTTGATCAATTGGATATCTATCTTTCTTAGCACCAAGTTGTTTCACAGCTTCTAATATGTTTTGTTCCGTTTTCTTAGCAAATCCGCTTAATTCACTAACTTTTCCATTTTCACAAGCAACTTGAAGTGACGCTTTATCAACAATATTCAACTCTTTATATAGCTTAGCAATTTTCTTGCTTCCAAGTCCTTGAATTTTCAAAAGTGGAATAAGACCTTCCGGAACTTCTTCCTGTAATTGCTGTAAATACTGAGATTCACCGGTCTCACGGTAATCATTGATTACTTCTGCAACACCTTTACCAATGCCTTTTAACTCCGTTACATCAGATATTTCATCTAATGGTCGTTCATCTAATTCAAGACTTTGAGCTGCTTTTCGATACGCTGATATTTTAAAAGTATTTTCCCCTTTTAATTCCATATAAGTAGCAATTTGTTCTAATAGTTTGATAACATCTTTTTTTGTCATAATAACACTCCATAAAAAGAAGACCAGGACGTATCATTAATATATACCTTTGTCCTGACCTCTTATGATAATTTATAAATTAATGGTGAAAGCCGATAAATACGGGATGTGAAAAATCAATGAATGACTCACAATAGATATTTTAAGCTGATGTTGTAATGCTTCGTTAGGATATAATGCCAATAGATATAACGTAAAGTGTAAGACAATTATCGTCATAAACACACCAACTATCATACCCATTGCACGACTGAAAATATGAATGTTTTGATACGCTATTATTTTATCAAAAGTTACGATAATTAGATATAAAATGAACTTACAAAACAATGTAATCATTAAAAAAGCTACAATCGCTTCAAATCGATTTTGTAGATGATTAAAATGAAACGCAAAAGTTGTATTAAATGCTGTTGTTTTAGGATATGGAATAAATACAATTAATCTTTCTACAATAGATTTGTAAAATTGACTGGCAATCCACAATGATACAATCGTTGCACTCAAATGTATCATAGATAACCAAAAACCTCGTCTGAATCCAACGATGACAAAATACACAAAGAAAATGATTATGATAAAATCAATGACCATTTATTGCTCACGCTGCTGCAATTTGTGAATTTGTTGTTTCAAACGTCGATTTTCTTCTTCTAGTAGTACTTTTTCATGCATAATATTCACAGCAGTTAGTATTGCTTTTCTTGAAGTATCTAAACCTGCTGCTTTATACCCTAATTCTTTTATTTTATCATCAACTAAATGTGCTACATATCGTATGTGCTCTGGGTTATCTTCCCCAACAATTGTAAAAAGCTGATCATTAATTGATACATTTACCTTGTTTTTAAACTGTGCCATTTATAATTTCTCCTGATCCTTTTTTTAAAATCTAAATTCACGTTATAAAATATGACTGGATAGTTTGTCTGAATTTGATACTAATATTGTTATATTGCAATTATGATAAAACAACAACACAATCTCTATAGATGACTTAATGTTCTTTTTATAATGAAATAATGTAAAGAATTTTCTATTCAATACTTTATCATGTTTAAATTGTGTCACTATAACATTTTCATAAACATTATACATGACCACTATGTATTTTGTAAGTATCCGCAATTAATTCTTTACAACATACATAAATGTTTCTGACGTTATTATCATTTATGATATGATTATTTTTGCTAATGATAATGAAATTATATGAAAGGATTTACACAAATGGCGAATATCGTTTTTAAATTGTCGGATAAAGACATAACGACATTAATGTCACGCATTACTTTTGATACTGAGAATTTACCTCAAGGTATGAAAGCACGTGCAAAGTATCAAAATACAACTGTAAATATTTACCAATCAGGTAAAGTCATGTTTCAAGGTAATCATGCAGAAGCTGTGTCTGAAGAACTTCTACCGCAGCATTCTCAATTGAATACTAATAAAACTAAAAAGAAAAATATGGCTAATTCTTTTCTTGAACAAACTTTAATGTATGATCAATTTAACTGTATTGGTAGTGATGAAGCTGGAAGTGGCGATTACTTTGGTCCATTGACTGTATGTGCTGCTTTCGTTACCAAAGAGCATGTCCCTATTTTAAAAACTTTGGGTGTAGATGATTCAAAAAAATTAACCGATACCAAAATTGTAGAACTTGCTGAGCAATTGGTTACTTTCATCCCACATTCATTATTAACACTACACAATGAAAAATATAATATTCAGCAAGCAAAAGGCTGGACTCAAGTAAAAATGAAAGCTGTTCTTCATAATGAAGCCATCAAAAATGTACTTGAAAAAATTGATTCGTCTCAATTAGACTATATCGTCATTGATCAGTTCGCAAAACGCGAAGTGTATAGCCATTACGCATTATCAGATATACCACTTCCAAAGAAAACAAAATTTGAAACAAAAGGAGAATCGAAGTCATTAGCCATTGCAGTGGCAAGCATAATTTCTCGTTACGCATTTGTTACATATATGGATCAAATATCAAAAAATATTAATATGACGATTCCTAAAGGTGCCGGTGCTAAAGTCGATGTAATCGCCGCCAAAATTATAAAAAAATACGGTCTTTCACATTTAGATACCATTTCAAAAAAGCATTTTAAAAATCGTGAAAAAGCCCAAAAAATTTTAAAGCCTCTTTGATTTTTAATCATTAGAGGCTTTTATGCAGTTGTGCGAAGCATCAACTGCAATCCGCTGTGCCTCTTTGATTTTTAATCATTAGAGGCTTTTATGCAGTTGTGCGAAGCATCAACTGTAATCCGCTGTGCCTCTTTGATTTTTAATCATTATAAATTGGATCCTAATAGGAAATCCTATTAGGTAAGTCATACTAATTTGCTTTGCTCATAAGTATGACTTTATATGCAGTTGTGCAAAGCATCATCTGTATTCCGCTGTTCCTCTTTGACTTTTTAAATGCATTGGAACCAAATTGGTGAACCCAAAAATAAAACCCCATGTTAGGGATATCAATCTACTTCAGATATCCTTATACATGGGGTTTAAATCATTATCTAATAACAGCACCTTGTTCAATTAATGCTGCTTCAATTTCCGCTTGTACTTTTGAAACTCGCTCATCTGTCAATGTTTCTTCTGTGTCTAAATAATTTAAACGTATTGCAATTGATTTTTTACCTTTTTCTAAATGTTCGCCCTGATATACATCAAAGACAAGTGTATCTTTTAATATATTGCCACCATGTGCATGAATCGTTGATAATAAATCAGCTGCTGGAATATTTTGATCTACTTCTAATGCAATGTCACGAGACATGCCTGGGAATCTCGGAATTGGCTGGTAATTAATGTAACCTACCGACACAGCCATTAATGCATCAAAATTCAACTCAAAAACATACGTACGTTTTAAATCATTATCAGCTGCTAATATTGGATGTAATTCACCAATAAAACCAACAACTTTATTCTCTAATAAGATTTCAGCAGTACGACCTGGATGTAATCCATCAATATCAGCACGGCGATAACTAAATTCAAGATTTAACTTTTCAGATACTCGATCCACGACACCTTTTGCTAAATAGAAATCAACCGTTTCTTTCTTACCTTGCCATTGATTGACTACATAATCTCCAGTTAAAATACCACTTAAATATTCAACTTGATCTGGTAGTTCACCTTCTCCATTAGCAAAGAAGACATTGCCGATTTCAAATAATTTTACATCTTTATTTTTGCGTGCCACATTATATGATGCCGCTTCGATTAAATGTGGTAATAAACTTTGACGTAATGACGCATGCGCTTCACTCATTGGCATCAATAAATCAATTGTTTGACGCTGTTGCATCGAAAATGCAGTAGCATCTTCTTTAGAAACTAACGAATACGTAATAGCTTGGTCTAATCCAGCACCTTCTAACACTTCTTTAACCATTCTAGTTTTATATTGGCGATCAGTTAGCTGACCACTAGTAACTTTATCGAAGACAGGTAACGTTGATGGAATATCGTCGTATCCATATATACGTGCAACTTCTTCAATTAAATCTTCTTTAATTGTAATATCTTTACGACGTGATGGTACTAGCACTGTAATAACATCATCATTTATTTCTGTATCAAACCCTAGTTGATTAAAAATAGTAACAATATCATTTTGTGACAAATCAAATCCAATAGTGCGATTAATTTTATCAGCAGTGATGTCGATTGGTGTAATAAATGCACCAAGTTCTCCTGAAGACACTCTATCTTTTAGCACTTTTCCGTTTGCATAAGTTTGTAATAAATAACATGCACGGTCGACTGCTTCATCTACAAATTCAGTAGCTATTCCTTTTTCAAAACGACTAGATGATTCACTGCGTAAATTTAAACGTCTTGATGTATGACGAATTGAAACTGGATCAAAAATAGCACCTTCAATCACTATATTTGATGTTTGTTCTTTAACTTCTGAAAAATCGCCACCCATAACACCAGCTAATGCAATTGGAGTTTGTCCATTAGTAATGACAATATCGCTCGTTAATAATTCACGTTCTGTATCATCTAATGTTGTCATTTTTTCGCCTTCATTAGCTTGACGAACAACAATTTGTTGTGAACCAATCGCATCTTGATCAAACATGTGCAATGGTTGACCGTATTCTAATAACACATAATTTGAAATGTCAACAACATTATTAATAGGACGTATACCCGCTTTTATTAAGCGTGCTTGCATCCAAATTGGCGAGGGTTCAATTGTCACGTCGTGAACAACACGTGCACTATAATATGGTACTTTATCTTCATTTTCAATTGTCACAGTCAGTTCATCATTTGCAGATAAATCAAGCTCATTTGATGTTGTCTCTGGCTTAGTCATTTTTGTATTATATAATGCTGCAACTTCATAAGCAGTACCTATCATACTTAAAGCATCTGCACGATTCGGCGTTAAATCAAATTCCATTACTTGATCATCTAAATATAAAGCTTGTAAGGCATCTGTTCCTGGAACTTGGGCTTCACTAAATACATAAATGCCTGATTCAAAACTTTTCGGTATATAGTTACTTGAAATACCAATTTCTTGTAACGAACAAATCATACCTTCTGAACGTTCACCGCGTAATTTGGCACGCTTAATTTTAATACCACCAGGCAATCTGCCACCTACTTTAGCAACAATGACATATTGTCCTGCATCAACGTTCGGTGCACCACAAACGATTTGTACAGGTTCGTCTTCTCCGATATCAACTTGGCAAACATTTAATTTATCAGCATCAGGATGTTTCTCTTTTGACTTAACGAAGCCGACAACTAAATTTTTGATATCTTTTGTGTAGTCAATTAAATCATCCACTTCAATACCTGTGCGCGTAATACGTTCTGCCAAATTACTTACAGAATCATCGATTGTTACATATTCTTTCAACCATTCATTTGATATCAACATTACATGTCACCTCTATCTTCTACCGCTTTAAATTGATCTAAAAATCTCACATCATTAGTATAGAAATGACGAATATCTTCTATACCATATTTCAACATTGCAATACGGTCTGGTCCCATACCAAATGCAAATCCAGAGTACTCTGAAGAATCAAAACCAGCCATTTCTAATACATTAGGATGTACCATTCCAGCACCTAAAATTTCAATCCATCCTGTGTGTTTACACACATTACAACCTTTTCCTTTACATTTAAAACATGACACATCAACTTCTACAGAAGGTTCAGTGAATGGGAAGTAACTTGGACGTAAACGAATTTCACGATCAGCACCAAATAATTTCTTAGCTAACAATTCTAAAGTACCTTTCAAATCACTCATTTTAACGTTTTTATCAACAACTAATCCTTCGATTTGTGTAAATTGATGACTATGTGTCGCATCATCAGAGTCACGACGATACACTTTACCAGGGCAAATAATTTTAACTGGACCTTGACCATGACGTGATTCCATCGTACGTGCCTGCACTGGTGATGTATGCGTACGTAATAAAATTTCATCCGTAATATAGAAACTATCTTGCATATCACGTGCAGGGTGTGATTTAGGTAAATTCAGCATTTCGAAGTTATAATGATCTTGTTCAACTTCATATCCATTCACAATTTCATAACCTAAACCTAAGAATAAGTCTTCAATTTCTTCTATTGTACGTGTTAATGGATGCTTTGAACCGATTTCAATATGACGACCTGGTAATGATACATCAATTGTTTCTTCAGCCAATTGCTTATTTAATTTTTCTTTAACTAACATCTGTTGTCTTTCATCTAATTCATTTTGAATTGTTTGACGCAATTCATTCACTTTTTGACCAAATGCAGGTTTCTCTTCATTCGGCAAATCCTTCATCAATTTCATTAGTCCGCTAACTGACCCTTTTTTACCTAAGTATTTCACTTTAACTTCTTGCAGTGCACGTTCATCATTTGCTTCATTAATATCTACAAGCGCTTGTTGTTTTAACTCTGACATTGTTTGTTGTTCAGACATATGTCACTGACCTCCCTATTCGAACTATTCATTTTATATTTATCATATTTGTTGTTTAACTAAAAAAAGACTTTCATCCTCTTAAAAAATAAGGGACGAAAGTCATTTCCGTGGTACCACCCAAATTTATGCCTAAGCATACACTTGTTTAATATTGATAACGGATTGTCTTTCCGACTTAAATCTCTTTAAGTAACCAAAAAGGTGAAAAGACTTTAAATAATTGGAATAACTTGCAGTCACGATTATTCTCCCTAAAACAATTATTTATATAAATGTCCATGCCTTTTTATTGGTTTATATTCAATTGTGTATGCAATCACGTAGAAATGTTCTGTTAAACAATTAATTATAATTATATCGGAAAACTTTCAACACGGTCAACCTTTCAAATGATAAAGTAAAATACTACCTGCAATCGCTACATTTAAACTTTCAGCTTTACCATAAATAGGTATGATTAAATTTTGTGTAGTATGTGCTAATAATTCAGGATTAACACCTTCTCCCTCATTACCTAATAGTAATGCAAAAGAATCACTTGAAGTAACTTCTTTGTATGCCACTGCGTTTTCAAGTGCTGTACCATAAACAGGACCATTAAATTGAGTAATAAACGTATCGAGATCTTGTGTCATAACTGGCAAATGGAAAACACTACCTTGACTCGCTCGCAACACTTTATCTTGATAAGGATCTGTCGTACCCTTCTCCATTATTACAGCATCCATTCCAGCAGCATCCGCAGTTCTAATTAATGTGCCTAAATTTCCAGGATCTTGAACACGATCGATGAGCAATACTTGTTGTGCTTTAGAAATATCATAGTGCGGCTTCTCAATGATTGCGAAAAACCCTTGTGGTGTCACTGTACCTGATAAAGATTCAGCAACTTTCATGTTTATTTCAAAAACTTCTTGCGCGTATGCGATAATTTGCTGATCTAATCTTGCCGGTTCAATTGCAAATAATTGTGTAATTACAATTCCACTTTGATAAGCTTCTTCAATTAAATGCACACCTTCAATTAAAGCTAATCCAGTTTTATCCCTCTCACGTTTCTTTTTTAGCTTGTTCGCTTGTTTAATTCTATTATTTTGTGCAGAAGTAATTTGTTCCATAGATAGCTCCTCGCTTTATTTTTAAAAATAAAAATATTAATCATTAATAAGATGAAAACATTTGATTGTATAGTTAATATTAATTAATCGATTTTATCACTCATATTATTTCAAATTGTATAAATTTCTTTTATCGATACTACTACTATAAATCATACGCCCCAAAATATCATTATTAATTCTTTTCTTCTTCAAAATAAATCAAAATGATATAATTGATGATTATTTTCAAAGCACATTCAAATCAAACTATGTTTTAGCAATTTGTTGTTAGCATGTTTGTGTTCATTAAAAAAACGACCATCATCGGTATCATGTATGGTCGTTACAAAAGTTAACAATACCAATTGTCATAACAAGTACTGCAACCTCTTTAAATTCAATTATTTCATGTAACTATAGCCTATATCATATGTAATTACTTTGTTATTGATAATCGGGCTACTTTCATCTTCATTTTTACTTCTAACATGTTTATGTGCTGCTTTAAAGACATCAGATTTTAACCAATCCGTAAAAGCTTGCTTTGATTTCCAAACTGTTAAAATTTTCACTTCATCAAAATCTTCCTGTTCTAAAGTTTGTGTAACAAACATGCCATCAAAGCCTTCTAATGTTTCAATCCCATGTCTCGTGTAAAATCGTTCTATAATATCTTTTGCTGTTCCTTTTGTTAACGTCAGCCTATTTTCTGCCATAAATTTCATAATTATCCTCTTTTCTGTTTAACTTACCTTAATTATTTTTGCGACAACAACAATTCTTTTCGTTGTTTCACTATATGCATCTTCGCACGTTGATAAAGTCATTATTCTATCTTTTACCGTTACATTAACATCTGAATTAATTACAGATTTACGTTTTGTTTCATCTAAAAATTGTTGATAATCTTGATCATTTTCAAAATCTGTACGTATGTAATTATCTTTAGTAGTAGTTTTATATGCACTAAATACTTGCAATTGATATTTACCATATTTATTGTCAAATTCAATTATCTTGTGTTTTTCATAAAACGATTGCTTTAAATAATCTTCTAACACATCAAACATCGTATTATCACCGACATGGTGCCCGTATAAAATAGTATTATGATTTAAATTCTTCAATTCATTTCTAAAATCCATAAAAATACTACCTTTACGTCGATGTTCTCGCTCAAAATCTAAATTTAAATAATCGTGATTTGTCTTACCTTGTAGTACTGGATAATTTAATGATGTTCCTGATAATTTTATCCATCCAACAATGTCTTTATTTATTTTTTCAAGTGATTCAAATTGTGGTCTCACATGTGCTTGATGTTTGCTCATCAGCATTTGAAATTTTTGTTGTAATTTCTCATAATTTGCGCGTTCTTGCTTGTCTTCAATATATGTTTGAACAATTTTGTAACCAAAAATGATAATAATTACAACCAATAAAATTTGTACAATAGTTAAAAATCGCTTCATTCTCATAAAAATCCTCTTTTATTAACGACGTTTCTTCAGTCATCACTAAACCAGTTGTTGTACCGTTTTAGATTCGATTTCGTTGACTTTGACAAATTAAGTAAATTAGCATTGGACCACCGACAATCATTAAAATAGCATTGGCTGGAATTTCTAGAGGAGGCTGTATCACTCGTCCTAATAAATCAGCCACTAACAATAGCCATGCACCAATAACTGTAGAAAACGGAATAAGTACTCTGTAATTGCCCCCAACTAGCTTTCTAACCACATGTGGCACAATAATACCTAAAAAGGCTAGTTGTCCAACAATCGCAACAGTTGCACTTGCTAAAAATACTGCTAATAAACCTGTTAACCATCTGTAACGATCAATATTAAAACCGATACTTCGCGCTTGTATGTCGTCTAAATTTAGTAAATTCAATTTAGGGGACAATAGTAATGTTAATATTAATCCCAATAATGCTGATACTGCTAATATGTATACGTCGCTCCATATTTTCATTGTTAAGCCTTGAGGAATTTTCATTAAAGGGTTTTGAGTTAAAATTTCTAAAACACCATTTAATAATACGAATAACGCAACACCTACTAATATCATACTTACAGCATTGAATCTAAATTTAGAATGCAACAATATAATTATTAAAAATGGTATTAAACCTCCAATAAAACTTAATAATGGTAAGTAAAAGTACAATTGTGGAATAAACAACATACAAAGTGCTCTCATTATAAGTGCACCTGAGGAAACGCCAATGATATTCGCCTCTGCCAAAGGATTTTGTAGTGCTGCTTGTAATAATGCTCCAGAAACTGCTAACATTGCGCCAACCATCAATGCAATTAATATACGTGGCAATCGCAAATCAATGATTGAATCCACTGCTTCATTGTTACCAGTTGTAAATTTTGTAATTAGGTCATTAAATGACAATTTAATTGTACCGGTTACAAACGAAATATAAGCAGTTGCGATTAAAATGACTAACAAACATAAAAATAGTAGTTTCTTTTTATTTTTTATCATCATATCAACTCACTATTTTTTATCCTTATAAAATAAATCATATAATTGAGTCATTGCCTTATCAGCATCAACATTTGCTGTAATACCGAATGGCACTTCCTCTAAGTCATAAACATGATTATTTTTCACAGCTTTAAAATGTTTCCAAATATCATTCTGTTTAAATTCTTTTTGAAACATTTTCTTAACTTCTTCAGGCA
Source organism: Staphylococcus sp. MZ3 (assembly GCF_018622755.1). Classification (NCBI taxonomy): domain Bacteria; kingdom Bacillati; phylum Bacillota; class Bacilli; order Caryophanales; family Staphylococcaceae; genus Staphylococcus; species Staphylococcus sp. MZ3. The sequence continues at coordinate 1,134,544 of NZ_CP076026.1, read as the reverse complement.
TTCCGTGTGGTAATCTTAAAATAATATCTGGATTGATATTCAACAAATTTTCAGTATTAGACGAAATATATTGACGATCTTTCACTTTAATAACATTTTCTCCACCTGCTATTTTAACTAAATCACCAATATATGATTTATCAGTTGCTACTAAATAGCTACCCGGTACACCCATTAATATTAATACTTTGGGATGTTTCTTTTGTTTAGCTGCTTTATTTTCAATTTTTTGCTTTACAGAATTTAAATGGTCATTTAATTCTTTTGCTTGTGCTTTACGATTAAATTGATCACCTAATTGTGTAATCGACTTTTGCATCCCTTTTAAACTATCAAAATCATAAAAGTAGCCTTTCATATTTAATTGTTTGTAAAATGGTTGCATTTCATCTTTAATCGTTGACACACTCAAAACATGTGTTGGTTTTAATTTTTTAACAGCTTCAACATTCGGCTCCATTGGTTGACCAATTTCCGGTACATCTTTATAACGATTAGGCAATGTCTTATATGACGTGGGTTTGCCGACAATTGGTAAATCCAATTTGTCCAATGTCATTGTCAATGCAACAGTTGTTGGTACGATTCTGAATTCGCCGGATTTAGTTGATTCTTGAGAACTGGAAGATTGACAGCTGGTTAAGATAACGACGCTTATCACTAAAATGGTTAAATACTTTATGATTCTCAAACTTGGTTACCTCTCTTTCTGCTGTATAAATGTGCCGAAATAAGTAAAATAGTTGCTAACACAATGCCAGCTGCAAATAACATATATTGCTTTTTATGATTTGGTTCATCAAGTTCTTTAATATCACTAGATAATTGACTACTATTCTTGCTATCATCATCTCTATTAAAAGCTGGTAACGCTTTCTCTTTTTCAACTACTTTTTTCTTTTCCTTTTTTGATTTTTCATCTTTATGTTTCGGTTGCTCTTTGTGATTATTTTCAACCTTTTTTATTGTTGGAGGGCTATTTTCAACTTTTAATGTACCTGATGCTTTAGGTCGCTCATTTTCAATCTTTTTATTACTGTCTTGTTGCACTTTATCTTTTTGTACAGGAATATCATTTAATCCTTTTTCAGTAAAAAGGCTAGTACGTCTTTCCTTAGTATCTGATTTTTGACTATCTTTTTTGTCATCAATATCTTTTTTAAGCTGATCTTGATTATTTTCTTGATTTTGATGTTTTGAAGGCACTTCTTTTGCATCATCATGTTGTACTTTTTTCTCTTTAAAATGAATAGAATACACCATTTCTTTGTTATCTAGATTTTTCTTTTCAGCCAACGTTTTAACATGCATATTGATTTTATCCATATGCTGTTCAATTAAAATTCTTACTATTGTGTCATCCTTTTCATCTTTTATAACAAAAGGAAATTCTTCATTTTTGTCATTTTGAAAAACAAGTTGTTCTTTATCTATTTGACCTTTTAGCTTTACTTGCAAGTAAATTTTACCAGTCATATCTGAAATCAATTGCGCCTTTTCGTCAACTAGTTGTTGTTCCTCAGTTACATTTTTATTTTCTTGATTAAAAATTAGTAACTCTAACGCTTTATTCTCTTTTATCTTTTCATCAAAAATTGATGTAGTTAATTCTGTTTTATCTTTTGCTTCAGGTTGATTAAATTTGGCTGATGGATATTTTATCTCATCAGCCAACACGCTACCAATCATTGTTGTATATGTAAGTATACCTAAGCTAATAATAGCTATAATAGATTTTGTAGCAATTTGTTTAACATTTCTCATTATTCCACATTGCCTTTAGATTTTTTTCTAACAAACAATGTGATTGCGATTAATAATGCTAAGGATGCAACTGGTATTGCATATATATATGCAGGTGTACCAGCATTTGTTTGTGGATTTTCTACTTTGTCTTTATTCGAACTATTAGATTCACTTTGACCAGTAGTCGTTCCATCAGATCCTTTGTCACTACCTGAAGCAGAATTTTTATCATCTTTACCTGGTGCATTAGCACCTGCTACATCAGTTGGTCCATTAAATTTATATGTAATGTTGTAATGATGGTCATATTTGAATGGCTTACCATTTACTTTTTCATCGATATAAACGTCAATTTTTCCATCTATTTTACCGTTCAACTTACTTACTTCAAATTCAGAAGTGCGTTCATCTTTGGCAGTGTTTTTACTAATAATATTTTCTTTATGTCCTTCGATACTCATTCCAGTAATCCAATGACTGTGGTTGACAGTTATTTGAACATACAATTTACCATTTTTCTTAATGTACTTTGCCGGTTTATTAAAATAGTCATTAGCAATTGACGTGTCATTGGTATTGTATTTGTAAACCTCATAATTCAAAGTACCGCTATCTGCGGCATTTGCAGAATTACTGAATGTCGCGATGATGATAATTAACGCTAAAATCGTTGTATTAAAAACTTTTAAAATATTTTTCAAAACATAATCCTCCTTTTTATGATTGCTTTTAAGTCTTTAGTAAAATCATAAATAATAATGATTATCATTGTCAATATTTATTTTATAATCAATTTATTATTGTTATACGAAAATAGATGTGCTAGTATAATTGATAACCATTATCAATTGCAATGGTTAATCATCTCATATAACAACACATAATTTGTATCCTTAGGAGGAAAACAACATGACAAAACATTATTTAAACAGTAAGTATCAATCAGAACAACGTTCATCAGCTATGAAAAAGATTACAATGGGTACAGCATCTATCATTTTAGGTTCCCTTGTATACATAGGCGCAGGCAGCCAACAAGTCAATGCGGCAACAGAAGCTACGAACGCAACTAATAATCAAAGCACACAAGTTTCTCAAGCAACATCACAACCAATTAATTTCCAAGTGCAAAAAGATGGCTCTTCAGAGAAGTCACACATGGATGACTATATGCAACACCCTGGTAAAGTAATTAAACAAAATAATAAATATTATTTCCAAACCGTGTTAAACAATGCATCATTCTGGAAAGAATACAAATTTTACAATGCAAACAATCAAGAATTAGCAACAACTGTTGTTAACGATAATAAAAAAGCGGATACTAGAACAATCAATGTTGCAGTTGAACCTGGATATAAGAGCTTAACTACTAAAGTACATATTGTCGTGCCACAAATTAATTACAATCATAGATATACTACGCATTTGGAATTTGAAAAAGCAATTCCTACATTAGCTGACGCAGCAAAACCAAACAATGTTAAACCGGTTCAACCAAAACCAGCTCAACCTAAAACACCTACTGAGCAAACTAAACCAGTTCAACCTAAAGTTGAAAAAGTTAAACCTACTGTAACTACAACAAGCAAAGTTGAAGACAATCACTCTACTAAAGTTGTAAGTACTGACACAACAAAAGATCAAACTAAAACACAAACTGCTCATACAGTTAAAACAGCACAAACTGCTCAAGAACAAAATAAAGTTCAAACACCTGTTAAAGATGTTGCAACAGCGAAATCTGAAAGCAACAATCAAGCTGTAAGTGATAATAAATCACAACAAACTAACAAAGTTACAAAACATAACGAAACGCCTAAACAAGCATCTAAAGCTAAAGAATTACCAAAAACTGGTTTAACTTCAGTTGATAACTTTATTAGCACAGTTGCCTTCGCAACACTTGCCCTTTTAGGTTCATTATCTTTATTACTTTTCAAAAGAAAAGAATCTAAATAAATCATCGTCACACTCATAACTTAATATATTTTTTATTTTAAATTTTATTTAACCTATGTCATAGATATTTCATAATCTATAACATAGGTTATTTTTTTATAAAATAACGTTGCGATTAACTACCATTTCAATGTACAATACAAGTAATCAATTGATAATGATTATCAGTTGATAATATACAATTAGGAGTTGTTTCTACAACATGAACAAACAGCAAAAAGAATTTAAATCATTTTATTCAATTAGAAAGTCATCACTAGGCGTTGCATCTGTAGCGATTAGTACACTTTTATTATTAATGTCAAATGGCGAAGCACAAGCAGCTGAAGAAACAGGTGGTACAAATACAGAAGCACAACCAAAAACTGAAGCAGTTGCAAGTCCAACAACAACATCTGAAAAAGCTCCAGAAACTAAACCAGTAGCTAATGCTGTCTCAGTATCTAATAAAGAAGTTGAGGCCCCTACTTCTGAAACAAAAGAAGCTAAAGAAGTTAAAGAAGTTAAAGCCCCTAAGGAAACAAAAGAAGTTAAACCAGCAGCAAAAGCCACTAACAATACATATCCTATTTTGAATCAGGAACTTAGAGAAGCGATTAAAAACCCTGCAATAAAAGACAAAGATCATAGCGCACCAAACTCTCGTCCAATTGATTTTGAAATGAAAAAGAAAGATGGAACTCAACAGTTTTATCATTATGCAAGTTCTGTTAAACCTGCTAGAGTTATTTTCACTGATTCAAAACCAGAAATTGAATTAGGATTACAATCAGGTCAATTTTGGAGAAAATTTGAAGTTTATGAAGGTGACAAAAAGTTGCCAATTAAATTAGTATCATACGATACTGTTAAAGATTATGCTTACATTCGCTTCTCTGTATCAAATGGAACAAAAGCTGTTAAAATTGTTAGTTCAACACACTTCAATAACAAAGAAGAAAAATACGATTACACATTAATGGAATTCGCACAACCAATTTATAACAGTGCAGATAAATTCAAAACTGAAGAAGATTATAAAGCTGAAAAATTATTAGCGCCATATAAAAAAGCGAAAACACTAGAAAGACAAGTTTATGAATTAAATAAAATTCAAGATAAACTTCCTGAAAAATTAAAGGCTGAGTACAAGAAGAAATTAGAGGATACAAAGAAAGCTTTAGATGAGCAAGTGAAATCAGCTATTACTGAATTCCAAAATGTACAACCAACAAATGAAAAAATGACTGATTTACAAGATACAAAATATGTTGTTTATGAAAGTGTTGAGAATAACGAATCTATGATGGATACTTTTGTTAAACACCCTATTAAAACAGGTATGCTTAACGGCAAAAAATATATGGTCATGGAAACTACTAATGACGATTACTGGAAAGATTTCATGGTTGAAGGTCAACGTGTTAGAACTATAAGCAAAGATGCTAAAAATAATACTAGAACAATTATTTTCCCATATGTTGAAGGTAAAACTCTATATGATGCTATCGTTAAAGTTCACGTAAAAACGATTGATTATGATGGACAATACCATGTCAGAATCGTTGATAAAGAAGCATTTACAAAAGCCAATACCGATAAATCTAACAAAAAAGAACAACAAGATAACTCAGCTAAGAAGGAAGCTACTCCAGCTACGCCTAGCAAACCAACACCATCACCTGTTGAAAAAGAATCACAAAAACAAGACAGCCAAAAAGATGACAATAAACAATTACCAAGTGTTGAAAAAGAAAATGACGCATCTAGTGAGTCAGGTAAAGACAAAACGCCTGCTACAAAACCAGCTAAAGGTGAAGTAGAATCAAGTAGTACAACTCCAACTAAGGTAGTATCTACGACTCAAAATGTTGTAAAACCAACAACTGCTTCATCAAAAACAACAAAAGATGTTGTTCAAACTTCAGCAGGTTCTAGCGAAGCAAAAGATAGTGCTCCATTACAAAAAGCAAACATTAAAAACACAAATGATGGACACACTCAAAGCCAAAACAATAAAAACACACAAGAAAATAAAGCAAAATCATTACCACAAACTGGTGAAGAATCAAATAAAGATATGACATTACCATTAATGGCATTATTAGCTTTAAGTAGCATCGTTGCATTCGTATTACCTAGAAAACGTAAAAACTAATTAATCGTCTTTATATTTAATTATTAAATTAACAAATTTTAATTGGCGGATGAGGTATCCTGTTACCTCGTTCGCCAATTATTTTTTGCACTATAAAAAGTCCCACTTAAAACAATCATTTTAAGCGGGACTTTTTATATTGAGTAACTAAAATTATTTAGCTGCTACTTCTTCGCCATTGTAAGAACCACAGTTTTTACATACACGGTGTGATAATTTGTATTCGCCACAGTTTGGGCATTCAGTCATACCTGGTACTGAAATTTTGAAATGCGTACGACGTTTGTTTTTTCTAGTTTTAGAAGTTCTTCTTTTTGGTACTGCCATGATATATCCTCCTTAGATTATAAACGAAAAATACTAAATGTTAGTTTAATTAACAACATTATATCATTAATTAAACTACTTATTGCTCTTTATCATATAATTGTTGTAATTTTTGAAGCCTTGGATCAACTTGTCGTGATTCTGAATCATCTTGTTCTTGCTGTTTAGCAAGCTCATCTAATTGATCCTCATCGATTACTTCCCAACCATTACCTACTGTCAACATTTGGTCACTTTGCTCTGAATAAGCTCTCATTGGTTTCTCAATAATAACTATATCCTCGACAATATCCTGAAGATTAACCATACCATCTTTAATAATGTGATAGTGTTCATCTACATCATCTTGATCATCGTTATACTGATTGTACCCTTCTAAATCAAATACTTCAGTAGTAGTTACATCTAGTGGGACTTTTACTGGTACAAGAGTACGTGCACAAGGCATTGTATACGTTCCAGTAATGTGAATATCCGCAACGACTTCTGTTGACTTAATGGTTAACTGACCTTGGATTGTAATTGGAGATAAATCAATTAAATCTAATGATTCTTTTAAATTGTCAAAACTCACCGTTTGATCAAATTCAAATGGCTTACCTTGATATTTCCTTAATTGCGTAATTGACCATTTCATATGGCTTCACCTCTAACAAGCACAAAATTTATTTTAACTTTCTAAGAACAAGTTGTCAAGATTTTTTCTTAACATATCATGTTCTGTTACAATATTAATAATGAATACCGAAAGGACGAATTGCAAATGAAAAGCGTTGGCTTAATCACAGAATATAATCCCTTTCATAATGGGCATCAATATCATATTAATCAATCTAAAAAACTTACAAATGCTGACGTTACTATTGCAATAATGAGTGGTAACTTTGTCATGCGTGGCGAACCAGCAATCTATAATAAGTTTACTCGTGCAAAAATGGCGTTATCAACAGCTGATTTAGTTATCGAACTACCAGCAACTGCCAGTTTATCATCTGGCGATCATTTTGCCGAACTAGCAGTTAAAGTCGCAGATTATATGAGTGTCGATACAATTGCATTTGGTAGTGAAAATAATGATATCAAAACATTAAAGCAATTAGCACACAGCATTAATGAAATTGAACAATCTGAATCCTTTTCACAAAAAGTAAAAGAAGGTAAAAGCTACCCTCGTATCATTAGCGAATTATTAGAGCATCATGAAGCACTAGCAAGTCCTAACAATATACTTGGTATTAGTTACCTGAAAGCAATTGCTAAAAATGCTAAAAACATCAATGCAATTTCTATCAAACGAGAAAATGCTCAACATCATGATTCATTAATTCAACACCATCAGTTTGCAAGTGGTACATCTATTAGAACATCAATCATTAGTCAAGATGATCATTGGCATCATGTGGTACCTAAAGATATTCAACACTTGTACGTAACACCTCATATAACATTAAATCAAATATTTCCATATTTGAAATATCAAATCATAGCTATGACTACAGATTCATTAAAAAATATTTATACTGTTACTGAAGGTTTTGAAAATCGTTTGAAATCTAACATTTATGAAGCAACTGATTTTCATCATTTTGTAAAATTACTAAAAACAAAGCGTTATACATATACGCATATCCAAAGACTGTTAATGAATGTATTATTAAACATTAAACCTACAGATGTTACGAGTAACATTCACGCAGTTAAAGTATTAGCGATGAACGACCGTGGCAGACAATATTTAAAGCATTTAAAAACAGCGTTCCCAGAAAGACAATATATAACCAATATTAACAAAAGCAATGCACATTACTTCACAAATGAAATCAAAGCAACACACATATACAATGCAATAAGCGGGCAACAACAAACAGATTTCAACACGCCTGTCATACAGCAATATCGTTAACAAATGAAAACAGTATTTTAGGATTGTAAACCATGATAAACCTAAAATACTGTTATTTTTATTACTTAAATTTCTTCTTCAATGCCTTTTCAACATAAGGTGGAACGAATTCAGAAATATCTGCTCGATAAGCTGCAACTTCTTTAACAATACTTGAACTTATAAATGAATAATTAGTACTAGACATCATATATAACGTTTCAATTTCATTGTTCAACTTTTTATTCATTGAAGTTAAGCGTAATTCATATTCAAAATCACTGACTGCTCTTAAACCACGTATGATTGTTTTAGCTCCTACTTGTTCACAATAATCGACTAGTAAACCACTAAATTGATGAACCTTGACATTAGGTAAATGTTTAACAGATTGTTCAATTAAATCCATACGCTCTTCTAAACTAAACGTACCTTCTTTTTTACTATTTTTAAGAACACAGACATGAATTTCATCAAATCTATCTGTACTTCTCTCAATAATGTCTAAATGACCATAAGTAATGGGGTCAAAACTACCCGGAATGACCGCTATTGTATGTTCCATGCTATTCTCCCTTTTCTAATAACAATGTGTCTGTCAACCCATAATGGTAACGTTTAATCATATTAAACGGTTGATAGTCTATTTCTTCATGATTGCTAAATTCACAAACGATGATACCATTTTCTTTCAATAAATTAAACTCTGAAATTAGTTTTAAAGCTTTATCAATGAGACATTTATTATAAGGTGGATCTAAGAAAATGACATCAAATTGAATATCACGTTTTGACAATGCTTTTAAAGCTCTATCTGCATTATTTTTATAAACTTCAGATTGTGCCTCTAAATCCAAATTCGCAAGATTTGATTTAATAACTTTTACAGCTTTAAAATTTTGATCAACAAAGATTACCTTATCCATACCTCGAGAGAGTGCTTCTATTCCAAGCGCCCCGCTTCCTGCAAATAAATCTAAACCTATACCTGACACATCATATAAACTATTAAAGATACCTTCTTTAACTTTATCCATAGTTGGTCTCGTATTACGGCCTTCCATACTTTCTAAAGCTTTACTTTTATGTTTACCTGCAATGACGCGCATGTTGTTCACACTTCCAATTCATTTAGTTATTTAATATAATTTATTGAGAAAAAGGAGAATGATAAACCAATGAAACAAACATTTATTACACTTGGTGAAGGTCTAACAGATTTGTTCGAATTCATGACGATGATTGAATATAACCATCAACGTATTGATAAAATTATCTATTTTCATTCACCACAAGCTGAAAATAAAAAGTCATCTGTAGCAATCATTATGAACCCTACAACTGGCAATCATTTCCAAGCATTTTATATCATGCTTAACGCTATTAAATATCCATATCCAGATTCAAATAAAAAGTTTCAAATGATTAATGATTGTGCTGAAAAATTCGACATACCAATTTTAAGTATCGATGTACAGCCCCCTCAAGCATTTCATGATTTATCGTTATATTATAATTATTTAATTAGTGTGTTAAGGCTCCAAAAATGGATACCAGAACTTCAATAATATTAATTATATATTTCGTGTTTCTCTTTTTCGTAAGTTTTCTTTAAGTATTTATATGGTGAGCCATCAATGTGTCTAACGTATTTAAGTTGCATTAGTTTATGTACAATTTGATCAACATCCTGCTCATTCACATACATAATTACAAATTTACGATCTCTATTTGAATGAACGATATGTCCATATTTTCGGATTTGTCGTTCATGTTTCATATGTTTTAAATAAACTACAATACTAGTTCTTGGGATTAAATTCATTTAAACCTCACTCCATTTATTTTCAGCATTAATCATATCATGTCTTTATTAATTTTAAAATATTAAGCTACCTTAATTATGTCTTATGTAATTGCTCGATAAATGTATTTAGATTATATTAAACATCATTATATTAATTCAATTCTCAAGAACATCACTATATGATTAACCACACATTTCGCTGTAGTCAGAACTATGAATTTGTTAAGCTATAAAAGTAAACGAGGAGGAATTTTTTATGAAAAAAGTAAACAGAAACATTTTAAATGCGGTACTAGTCGGTGCTGGATTTTTAAGTAGTCTATTAATGATCAATAAAAATAAAGTGATTACTAAAAAGCAAACCATCCCTGCTTTTTTCAAAGGCAATGCACCATATATATTTGCGCATCGCGGTGGTATGGCTTTAAGACCAGAGCAAACGCAACTTGCATTTGACTATGCTAAACAATTAGGCGTTGATGGCTTTGAGACAGATGTGAGACTCACAAAAGATCAACAGCTTATCATTTTTCATGACGCAACTGTTGATAGAACGACGAACGGCTCTGGAAAAGTTAGTGCCCATACATTAGCAGAATTAAAGAAATTAGACGCAGCTTATCACTTCAAAGATATCAATGGACTAACACCATATCGTGGTCATGCACACACAGCTATACTAACCTTCGATGAGTTGCTGAAGCAATATCCTGATATGTATATAAACGTAGACTTAAAAGATGCTCCTGAATCCTATGAAGGCTCAATCGCACCACAAATTATGTTTGATACAATTGTAGAAAATCAAGCATTTGACCGCGTTCTTGTGACAAGTTTTTATAAAGAACAAATCGTTCGTTTTAATAAAATTGCACAAGGATCCGTCGCAATTGGTGCTAGCCAACAGGAAGTTACAGAAGCATTTTTAAAATATCATTTATTAGGTGGTAGGTACTACCAACCATTAGCACAAACGTTCCAAATGCCTACTCATTTTAAAGGCATTGATTTGACTTCATCTCGTTTTATCATATGGTTAAATGATATGAATATCATTCCAGGCTATTATGGCGTAAATAGTATAGATCTGATGAATGATTTATACCAAAAAGGTGCACACACGATTGTGACAGATCGACCAGATTTAGCACAACAATTCAAACAAACAATCCCGAACAAATAAAAACATCGAGTCAGATGCTAGTTAGTGGTTTCAATAACCATCTTTTTCTGACTCGATGTTTTTTATAATGAACAATTACAGGATCCGCCCGTCGCACAACCACTATGTGATGTTTGAAAGAATGGATTACCTGTTTCTATTTTGACATGCTCTGAAACAGCGTACGCAATTTTCGTAACAACTTCATCAATTAAATGTTGAAGTGCCATTTCCCTAGCTTTGTAATGCATCACAACGTCAAGCATCTCATATGCTCTTTTGCGTTGTCTTGTCTCTAACATGACTTTCTTATAATCAGGATGATATTTCCCGAAACGCATTACTTCATCATATTTCTCTTTTGATTTTAAAAATGATTGATAAAGTAAATGTGCTTCGTCATTGTTTTCGAGCGCCTGTTTAGCTTGCTCAAATGATGCATAAATATCTGATGCAACTATCATATCAGCTAGTTCATCAATATCATCTAAAATCGCTAGTGAAGCTTCATTAATCATAAATACCCCTCATTGTTATTTTTCTAAGAAAATTAGTGAATAATAATCTCTCATTACATCTCCACCCATCTCATCGTATTTTGAATTTAATAGACGAGATCGATGTATATCTGAATTCATCCAACTATGGATTAATGTTGGTACATCATTAAACGCATAACCAACATTTTGAGCAGTTGTTTTATAAGTAACGTGATTTTTATCTAATTGCCCTCTTAATGCGTCCTCTGTAAATTCAACACTATCAGAACCATTAGAGGTCGCTTCATATAAGTTATTAGATGCAATATGTGCTAAATCGCTATTGATTTTCAATGGTTTTAATCCTTTTAATTTTCTCATTTCATTCGTTACTTCATAAAGAGAAATTAATTGATTTGGATTTTGCTCAACTGGACGCTTATTATGCTCTTCTGACGTAGAATTAGAATTTAATTGATAAGGTTCAATATCTGCTAACATTTCTTTTGTTAAAAATCGTACACTTAGCACCTTTTTCGATTGTTGATCAGAATACACTTGTGCATATATGTCGCCATATTTAATCAGTGTTTGTGTTTTTAAATCTTCATCTGAAAGTTCAAATTCATATTTTTTACCATCAACTTTAAAGGAAGGTTCTGGATTAATACTTGTATGATTAAAAATTTCTGCAGAATGTTGTCCTATTTTTAACGGACTAACATTGACTTTCTCACCTGTAGCATACACTGAAACGATTTCTTCACGTTTAGTTGAAACAATGTAATAACTGTTTTTGTCTTTAAACACATAATTTTTGTAACCATCTCTAAAAGGGTAGACACGATCTGCTTGTCCAAATTTAGAAGTAAGCACTTTAATATCTTTACCTACCCATGTACCAACACCTTCTTTAGGCTTTGGATTTTCAGCATGGTTATTTGATTTATTCACCTGTTCAGATCTATTTACTTTATTACCTTTATTCGGGTTCTCTAATACATCAAATTTTAATCTCGGTGAATAAAAAAGATATATTAAAAATCCAACTAAAAATAATACACCGACGACTCTTATAATTAACTTTTTCATCAATCAACCACCTAAAAAGTATTAATACTATTGTAAAAAACAACACATTAATTAGCAAATTTTCAACACTGACATAACTGTGTCGTTTCGATGAAACAAAATCATCTTCAGGCATAATGTTAACATCATAAAGATTTTCCCTACACTCTATATCATAACCTATCTTTATGTTTTCAGGTTGAATTTCATTATTAGGATTAAAATATGTATAAAAAAATGGACAGTTAAGGTATCAAATGAATACCATCAACTGTCCGACTATTCTTCATCAAAAAACCTGATAAAACAAATTGCCTTATCAGATTAGTATCATTTGTATAAGCATATTAATGACCAAATGTTGCTTTAATCAGTGATGTCGTTTCTCCACCTGGATATAATACATATAATAATAAGTAAACTGCTACACCTGTAATTGCAGTACAGAACCATATAACTGAAGCGAATGGCCCGAATTTGCGGTGTACATTATATTTATCTTTAAATGCAGTAATAATTTGAACTAGGCCTAGAACACCACCAATTGTTGCTAAATTAATGTGGAAAAATAAGAAAATCGTATAATATTTCTTAATTGATGCTGGTCCGCCAAATGCTGTATTACCGATAAAAATCGTTCTACTTGCATAGATTAAGAAAAAAGTTAAAGCAAAAACAGCTGCAGCTAACATAACATTTTTGTGTTTATTTATTTCCCTTTTCCAAATAAGTCTCCAACCAATGGCAATTAAAATTGCACTAATGACAATACATGTCGTACTAATCGTTGGTAAAATTGGAACGCCCATATTTTTCATCCTAACTTAATTAATCTAGATCAAAGTAAGTAATGAAACAATCACAGCTAACACGAAAAAGATCACTAAATAATTTAGTGAATATATAAACATTTGTGTTGCCCATTTTGTTTGATCTGAATTTTTCTTAAATGTTGTTAAACCTAATGCAATCCATCCTAAATTTAATAATGTAGCTAACACTACGAATACGACACCTAAATTTATTAGTAATAAAGGTACTGGCAATAAAATAATCAACCAGATAAACATACTGACACGTGTACGTTTAAAGCCCTTAACTGATGGTAACATTGGAATATTTGCAAGTGCATATTCATCTTTACGTTTAATAGCTAAGGCATAAAAATGAATTGGTTGCCAACAAAATACAACTAAAAACAGCGCAATCGCTGTTAAACTAATTTGTCCTTCAATTGCAACCCATCCAATTAGTGGTGGTACTGCTCCAGGAAAACTCCCAATCACTGTGTTCCATGTTGTATGTCTTTTAGACCATATTGAGTAATAAGACACATAACCTACAATCCCCATAAGACCAAGTACGCCTGATGGTATATTCAATAAAAACAAACAAATTTCTCCAACTAACATCATACCAAAACTTAATAGTAATAAATTTTGATCTGTAATTCTATTATTTACAGTTGGTCTATTTTGTTTACTAGGCATAATACGATCAATATCTTGGTCGTAATAATTATTTAACGCACATGCGCCACCCATAATTAAAGTAGATCCAAATAGCATTAATAAAATTTGAGGTATTGATGATAAGAAGGAATGATTTGTCATTACAACTGCTAGCCATGCGCCCGCAAAAGCCGGAATTAAGTTACCTTGAACAAGTCCCATTTTAATTATCTGTTGCAATTCTTTGAAGTTAACTCTGCTAATATTTTGTGACAAAGTATGCTCTTTGCTCATAATCCCCCTCCTTAAATTTGTTCATATAAGATTATGATATCTTAGATTGCATAAAAAGACTAGGTTTAATAAAATTAAATTGTGACAAATTAACGACAAGAGAAAATGTCAATTTTGTGACACAAATAACATTTAATTTATTGCTATAATGTATATGTTAGAAAATTTTAATAAGTAGAATCATGCATCTAAAAGAGATTAATATTTAAGCTTCAAATTTGAGTAAACGTGGATTACATAATTATCCCAATAAAAAAATCATTACGATTAAGTTCTTTTTATGTCGTCCACATACAATACTTGTAAAATTAAATCATATTTCCTGCGTTGGATCCCATCTTTTCATATCCTACAATCAGGTCAATTTATAGTATCATCTCAAATCCGGCTATTAATTCTAATTCTCAGTGATGCGTTTTTTTATGATGGGGTGTATAAATTGTTTGGCAAAAAGAATTTAAAATGGTTAGGTGTCGTAGCAACGTTAATGATGACATTTGTACAACTTGGTGGAGCCTTAGTTACCAAAACCGGATCAGCTGATGGTTGTGGTTCTTCTTGGCCACTATGTCATGGTGCGTTGATTCCAGAATTCTTTCCTATTGATACGATTATTGAGTTAAGTCATAGAGCCGTTTCAGCTTTGTCTTTATTAATGGTCTTATGGTTAGTTATCACTGCATGGAAACATATAGGCTATATTAAAGAAATTAAACCTTTATCAATCATTAGTGTTGGATTCTTATTATTGCAAGCATTAATCGGAGCTGCTGCTGTTATTTGGCAACAAAACGATTACGTTTTAGCATTGCACTTTGGTATATCATTAATCAGTTTCTCATCTGTATTTTTAATAACATTGATTATTTTCTCTATAGATCAAAAATATGAAGCTGACGAATTATATATCAAAAAGCCATTAAGACGTTTAACATGGTTAATGGCAATCATCATTTATTGTGGTGTTTATACTGGTGCACTAGTGAGACATGCGGATGCAAGTTTAGCATATGGTGGTTGGCCATTGCCATTCCACGATCTTGTACCACATTCAGAACAAGATTGGGTTCAACTCACGCATCGTATCATGGCTTTTATAGTGTTTACGATTATTATGATTACTTATATTCACGCTGTTAAAAATTATCCAAATAACCGTACTGTTCATTATGGTTATACAGCTGCATTTATACTTGTTATATTACAAGTTATCACAGGTGCATTATCTATTATGACAAATGTTAACCTGATAATCGCACTTTTCCATGCATTATTTATCACTTATTTATTTGGTATGACAACATACTTTATCATGCTAATGTTACGATCAGTAAGAAGTGACAAGCAATAACAAAAAAGCAAACCGTAATTTTAATGGCACGCCCATTAAAATTACGGTTTTTTTATATCAATATTTAAAATGAAACCTAAGACATGTAAAAACGAGATTACACGTCAATTGTTGTGTAATCTCGTTTTATTTTAATCATTTTAGTCAGTTGCTTTTTCAATTTCGATTAATAAATCGCCTGTCGCTATTGTGTCACCATTATTTACAGTTACTTGTTTAATCACACCGTCAAATGGTGCTTGAATTGTTGTTTCCATTTTCATAGCTTCAGTAATTAGCAACGGCTGATTAGCTTTCACAGTTTCACCTACACTAACCTTGACTTCAGTTACTGAACCTGGCATTTGAGCACCGATATGACTTGGATTACTCTTATCTGCTTTTGGCTTAACGTTCGCATTTGTATGCACATTTTCATCTTTAATGTAAATACGTCTCGCTTGACCATTCATCGCATAGTAAATCGTTCTATTACCATTTTCATCTGGTTCACTAATCGTTTCTAGTTTAATAATTAATCGTTTACCTTTATCGATTTCGATTTCTACTGTTTCACCATTACGCATTCCAAAGAAGAATGTAGGCGTATCAAGTAACGATAAGTTTCCGTATTGATTTCTAGTTTGAATATATTGTTCATATACTTTTGGATATAGTACATAACTAATAATATCTTGCTCCGTAACAGGACCTTGTTGCTCTTCTTCAAGCAACTCACGGACTTTTTCAAAATCAACTGGCTCTAGATATTCACCTGGACGAGCTGTTAGTGCTTCTTGGCCTTTTAAAATAACCGCTTGTAAATCTTTATTAAAACCATTTACAGGTTGTCCTATTTCACCTTTGAAGAACGACACTACTGATTCTGGGAAATCTAATTTATAGCCATCTGTAATCACGGATTGTTCATCAAGATCATTTTGTACCATATAAAGTGCCATATCACCAACTACTTTAGACGATGGCGTTACTTTTACGATATCACCAAATAAGAAATTCACTCTGCGATACATATCTTTGACTTCATCAAATCTTTCGCCTAAACCTAAACTTTTAGCTTGTTGACTTAAATTCGAATACTGTCCACCAGGCATTTCATGTTGATAAATTTCAGTATTCGGTGATTTGATATCACTTTCAAAGTCTGAATAATAAGTACGTACAGTTGACCAATAATGACTAAGTGACTCCATACCTTCAATATCAGTTCTAAGATGGCGTGGGAAGCCATTTAATGCATAATATAACGAATTGGCGCTTGGCTGACTTGTTAAACCACTCATTGAAGCAACAGCAGTATCAATGATATCGACACCAGCATCTATTGCTTGTTTGTATGTTAATAAACCATTACCACTTGTATCATGAGTGTGAAGATGAATTGGTAAATCTACAGCTGATTTTAACTCACCAATCAATTCGTAAGCGGCTTTAGGTTTTAATAAGCCTGCCATATCTTTAATCGCTAAAATATGGAAACCTTCACGTTCTAACTCTTTAGCTAGTTTGACATAATACTCTAAAGTATAAATGTTTGATCGCTCAGGATTTAAAATGTCACCTGTATAACAAATAGTACCTTCAGAGATTTTGCCCGCTTCTTGTACTGCTTCATTGGCAACTTTCATTTGATCTACCCAGTTTAAAGAATCGAAAATTCTAAAGACATCTATGCCTGCTTTAGCACTTTCTTGTACGAATTTATGAATAACATTATCAGGATAGTTTTTATAACCAACTGCGTTTGAAGCACGTAACAACATTTGGAATAATACATTTGGAATAGCTTTACGTAGACGTTCAAGTCGTTCCCATGGGTTTTCCTTCAAGAAATTATATGCCACATCAAATGTAGCACCGCCCCACATTTCAAGTGAGAAACCATCTTTAAATACGTCCGCTGTTTTGGATGCGATATTAATCATATCCTTAGTTCTAACTCGTGTAGCTAATAATGATTGGTGTGCATCTCTAAAGGTTGTATCTGTTAGTAAGACATCATCCTGCTTTTTAACCCATTCAGCTACACCTTTTGGACCTACTTCATCAAGCAATTGTTTCGTACCACTAAATGAAGCGATTTTACTTGAAGATACAGTTGGAATTGATGCTAATTCATAGTCTGGTTTCGGACGTTTCTCAACATTTGGGAAACCATTAATTGTTACATTACCTATATATTCTAATGTTTTAGTACCTCTATCTAGAGACGGCTGAATGTCGAAAAGTTCTGGTGTTTCTTCAATAAATTTAGTTGTGTAATCACCACTTGTGAACTTTTTATTCTTCATTACATTAATTAAGAATGGAATATTAGTTTTAACACCACGAATACGCATCTCTCGTAATGAACGTACCATTTTTTCTTCTGCTTGTTTAAATGATATCGCGTGTGTAGATAATTTTACGAGTAATGAATCATAATAAGGTGATATCTCAGCACCTTGGAAACCATCTCCAGCATCGAGACGTACACCAAAGCCACCGCTTGAACGATAAGCAATGATTGTTCCAGTATCCGGCATGAAATCATTTAACGGATCTTCTGTTGTAATACGACATTGGATGGCATAGCCCAATGTTGTAATATCTTTTTGTTGCGGCATATTAATTTCTTCACCAAATAAATCGGCACCTGCTGCAACTAAAATTTGTGTCTTAACAATATCAATTCCTGTTACCATCTCTGTAATTGTATGCTCAACTTGTACACGAGGGTTAACTTCTATAAAGAAGAATTCGTCACCAGATACTAGAAATTCAACAGTACCTGCATTGACATATTTAATATTTTCCATCAATTGAATTGCAGCATCACAAATACGTTGACGTAATGTTGGTGATAATCCAACTGATGGTGCAACTTCTACAACTTTTTGATGACGACGTTGTACTGAACAATCACGTTCAAATAAGTGTACGATATTTCCATGTTCGTCACCTATAACTTGTACTTCAATATGCTTTGGATTATCAATGTATCTTTCTATGTAAACTTCACTATTACCAAATGATTTTTCAGCTTCTGATTTTGCTCTATGGAAAGCATCTTCTAATTCACTTTCTTCACGAACGATTCTCATACCTTTACCGCCGCCACCACTTGTGGCTTTAATCATTAGCGGGAAACCAGCTTCTTCTGCAAATTCTTTTGCTAATTCATATGATTTAATTGGACCGTCTGTACCAGGAATAACTGGTAAATCTGCCTTGATAGCCGTTGTACGAGCTTTAACTTTATCTCCAAACATATCTAAATGTTCTAAATGAGGACCAATAAATTTAATTCCTTCTTCTGCACAACGACGCGCAAATTGTTCATTTTCACTTAAAAATCCATAGCCAGGATGAATCGCATCCACATTCGCTTGTTTTGCTACATCAATGATACGCTCAATATTTAAATAACTTTCAGCAGGACCTAAATCACTTCCAACTAAATAGGATTCATCTGCTTTATATCTATGTAATGAACTTTTGTCTTCATTCGAATAAATTGCAACTGTGCTGATGTCTAATTCTGCCGCCGCTCTGAATATACGAATTGCAATTTCTCCACGGTTAGCAACAAGTAACTTTTTTATTTGTTTCAATAGCGATACACTCCTCAAACTATTAGAATTTTCTAACTAATTAGATAATAAAATTTTATCTTAAAGCGCTCTGTTTTGCTATAGTTATGTTTCAAATTTTCAAAATTTAACATTCTTGAGACAATTAAAACCTCCGCTTCAGAAATAATAATTTCAAAAATGACTATGCAACAACAGGTAGTTCACGTTTTTGTTGTGAAACATTTTCGATTTCTACAACTCTAAAAAATTAAAAATAAAATTGCAAAACATCAACATTTATTATCAATAGCGATAACTTTATCTTATCATCATGATTCTAATTTCGCCACCACATTTAGTAATTTTTAGTCATAAAATTTAGTTATAATTATACGTTGTTTTGTTTATAAAATTTGATAATCATGAGTAATCTCGTAATATCAAAACAAAAAGGAAGTTAAGCGTTGTTTGGTTGCCTAACTTCCGTTATTGAACTCATCAGTCCAATTTGACAAAGAGTATACAAATAGCCAATGTTTAGCATTGCTTAATGACAGAAGTCATCTCGTACTAAATATTGGCTAGTATTTTTTTAATTAAATTGTCTTCTTATATCAACTTTTTGTTGTTGTTTCTTTCGTTGCTGGTCTACTTTGATTTGTTTACCTACAATCAGAAGTAATCCCATAGCAATACTTAAACTAATCATTGATGATCCACCAAAGCTGATAAATGGCAATGGCACACCAGTTAATGGAATTGTTGCCGAAATACCGCCAATGTTTACAAACGTTTGACTTCCAAAGTATGTGGCAATCCCAACACACACAAGTTTATAAAAATATGATGATGTTTTATTTGCAAACTGGAAGGCACGATATACAATAAAGAACTCTAAAGTAATAACTAGCAATCCTCCGATTAAACCTAATTCTTCGCAAATAATTGCAAAAATAAAATCTGTATGTGGTTCTGGTAAATAGCCCAATTTCATTGCACTATTTCCTAATCCTTTTCCAAATACGCCACCGTTACCTATCGCAAGCAATGAATTGGAAATATGGTATCCAGTTCCTGATTCGAATTGGAATGGATCTGTTAGCGTACTAAATCTGGCTGTTAAATAACTTGGTAACCAACCAGCCATTAATGCAATGACAAATACTACTAAGAATCCTAGCACTGCTGGTATACCAAATCTTAGGACTTTGTTTACCCCAATTCCTGAATAAAAAATGATCGCAACTAAAATAATTAATATTAGTAATGTTTGCCCTACGTCTTTTTGTAGGAAAACTAAAAACGTACAACCTAATGCTAATACAATAGGACTTAAAATTAATTTTGGTTTACTTAATACTCTAGGCATTTTTTTACTGATCATAAATGGGATATATAATATGATTGCAATTTTTAATAACTCAGATGCCTGTAAGTTCATAAATCCTAAGTTTATCCAACTTTTAGAACCATTAATATCTTTACCTATTACTAACGTCAGTAATAATAGTGAGACGATAGTTATAATCATACCTTTTTGCACTTTAATATTACTCAGTAATTTAACATTCATTAAAAATGCAATAAAAAATACAATTATAAAACTCATTATGACATATGCTAATTGTCGGTTGTAAAAATACGTTCCTGGAACATCGATACCACCAGTCAATGTGCCTTTAGTTGCTGGAACCATACTTGCACTATATACCATAACTAATCCAATTAAACTCAATACAATATATGTAACTAATAACGGATAATCAATAAACTTTGAGGTTTTACCAATATACCGTAAAATACTTCTAAAATTCTTCATATATTCAGTCATCCAATTCTACAATTTATACTTCAAATGATTTCGTTTTATACTTTAATTTTAAAAATCCATGTTACTTATTATATACATGACACAGTCATAATCACAAATATTAACAGGTCTCTTGAGGTAATTTATAGAATATTTGTTTACTTAATATCGTGAATTGCTAAAACCCAATAAAAGTGACTGACATGTCATCAAGAAGACAACATAACAGCCACTTTAATCAGTAATTAAACTATAAATATAAAATCGGCGCAGCTCAATTGTCGATATCTCACGCCATTTTAATATGCTTATATATTAAACCTTAAACAAGTGTAAAAGCTTCATGTAATTTTGAAAGTTCTTTCTCAAGACGTAACATAATTTGTTTGCCATCTTCGCGGTCAACTAAACCTAATTTAACAGCAAAATCAACTTCTTTTTGAAGTCCAAACATTTGTGTATCTAGTACTTCTTCATATAATGGGCATGAAGGTAATGTTAAATTATCTAGTTGAACTTTAATCAGATGCAAGATTTCATCAGCATCTTTAGTCAATTGTTTCAAAGCTGCATTTTTCATTGTTGCTTGTTTCGCCATGACACGCTCCCCCTCTATATAAATTCTCAAGTCTTACTAAAAGTTTATCTTACTAAATATTAAAAAGCAAGTAGATTTAAAATGTGTCGTTAGCAATTTGTGTTAAAATAATGCTATATACATTGATAGGGAGTGGGAAAATGATACAAATTAAAGGAGCCGTAAAGTTTCCTATAACATTAGATAGTACGACTTGGATTTTCGATGATAGAAAAGTTAGCATCGAAGATTTAGAAAAAGGTGTATTTGATGGTTCAAAACCAATCGACTTTGAAGATAATCATGAATGGAATCGTGCTATCCTAGAAGGACAAACTAATCCGCCTACTTTAAATTCAGAAATAAAATATAAAAAACGTGCCATGTTAGAAGGTTCATTTGTCATTAATATGACACCATTTTTCAAACATTCCGAACCACATGACTCTGCAACTACTATTCGATTATCAAATGAGCATGATCATTTAGATATACCGATAGATCTATTACCCTATTTATTTTTCCAATTTGCAAAAGACGGTAAACGACTTTACAGCGATAATGGTGTAGATAGTTTTATTTACAATCAAGAAGATGGTTATTCATATCGAATCAACCATGTAACTCATATTGAGGTGATTTAATTTGAGACAAGTGCAATGCATTATCTGTGATGCAAAAGTATTTATAGATGAGCGCACAACTGAGTCTAAACGACTTAAAAACAATCCTATTCGAACATTTATGTGCGATGATTGTAAAAGTCGATTAGACACACCTAAACAACGTGCGCAACACTATCCGCTCGATTAATATCTGAATAAACAAGTTAGAAATTTGAAAATGTGAAAGTAACAGGAAATAATAGCATTTAAACACTTTTTCAAATATTATATCCCAAAAGAGAAGCTAAGCAACTTTCATCGCTCAGCTTCTCTTTTATTATGTTAAATTATTCGTTTTCTTGCATCATTTGTTTGATACGCTTTGCTTCTTTTTCACGAACATTTTTGTTTAAAATTTTCTTTCTTAAACGTATGCTTTCTGGTGTAACCTCAACAAGTTCATCATCATTAATGAATTGTAACGCTTCTTCCAATGTTAGAATACGCGGTCTATTCATTGTTTGTGTTTGGTCTTTCGTTGCAGAACGTACGTTAGTTTGATGTTTTGTTTTAGTAATGTTAACAGTTAAATCATTTTCACGATTATGTTCACCAACAATCATACCTTCATAAACTTCAGTACCAGGTTCCATGAAGTTTACACCTCTATCTTCAAGTCCCAAAATGGCATAAGTACTTGCAGAACCTTGATCCATTGAAATTAATGCACCATTACGACGACCGCCAATTTGTGCTTTAATACGTGGTCTAAATTCTTCAAATGTATGGTTAATAATACCGTAACCTCTTGTCATTGACATAAATTCAGTCGTATAACCAATCATACCACGAGCCGGTACATTAAAGATTAAACGTGTAAGTCCATTATCAGTTGTAGTCATATCAACCATTTCACCTTTACGTGCACCTAATGATTCAATAACAGCACCTGCATTTTCTTGTGGCACTTCACATTGCACACGTTCAAATGGTTCACACATTACACCATCTATTTCTTTAATAATTACTTGTGGTTTTGAAACTTGTAATTCATAACCTTCACGACGCATATTTTCAATAAGGATTGATAAATGCAATTCACCGCGACCAGCAACTACCCATGTATCTGGAGAATCTGTGTTAGAAACTTTCAAAGATACATCTGTTTCTAATTGTTGATTTAAACGTTCTTGAATTTGACGTGCTGTTACAAAGTCACCTTCACGGCCAGCAAATGGAGAATTGTTAACTTTAAATGTCATTTCAAGAGTAGGCTCATCAATACGTAGAACTGGCAATGCTTCTTGATGGTCATGTGGTGTTACAGTTTCACCAACATTAATGTCTTCCATACCTGAAACAGCAATTAAATCTCCAGCTTGTGCTTCTTCAATTTCTAAACGTTTTAATCCAAAGTAACCAAAGATTTTAGTTACACGGAAGTTTTTCACTGTACCGTCTAATTTAATTAGTGATACATTATCTCCGACACGCATTTTACCTCTGAATACACGACCAATACCAATACGTCCAACATAATCATTGTAGTCCAACAATGCTACTTGGAATTGTAATGGCTCATCACTGTTATCAATTGGAGCTGGTACATAATCAATAATTGTTTCATATAATGATTGTAAATTATCATCTTGCTTTTCAGGATCTAAGCTAGCTGTACCATTTACTGCTGAAGCATAAACAACAGGGAATTCTAATTGTTCATCGTTTGCTTCTAATTCAATAAATAAATCTAAAACTTCATCTACAACACCCTCTGGACGTGCTGATGGTTTATCAATTTTATTAACAACAACAACAGGTTTCAGGTTTTGTTCTAGCGCTTTTTTAAGTACAAAACGTGTTTGAGGCATTGTACCTTCATACGCATCTACTACTAAGACAACCCCATCAACCATTTTCATAATACGTTCTACTTCTCCACCAAAGTCTGCATGTCCTGGTGTATCCAAAATATTAATACGTGTACCTTTATAATCAACAGCCGTATTTTTGGCTAGAATCGTAATTCCACGCTCTCTTTCGATATCGTTAGAGTCCATTGCACGTTCATCGACATGTTCATTTTCTCTGAATATACCAGATTGTTTTAACAACTCATCTACTAAAGTTGTTTTACCATGGTCAACGTGAGCAATAATTGCTATATTGCGGACATCTTCTCTTTTATTAGTCATATAAATAGTTTCCTTCTTTCTTAAGTAAAATCCCACTTTTAATTACAACTTTTTTATTATATCATATAATTGAGAAAAGATAAGCAAAAGGTGGGGATAGGATGAAACAAAAAAAATCTAAAAATATCTTTTGGGTATTTTCTATATTAGCTGTTGTTTTCTTAGTATTATTTAGTTTTGCTGTTGGTGCATCAAATGTACCAATGATGATTTTAACATTTATATTACTCGTTGCAACCTTTGGAATTGGATTTACTACAAAGAAAAAATATCGAGAAAACGATTGGCTATAAGTTATATCGACAATAACACGCGTTGATTTAAGACCACACATGTTCATGATGAACATTTAACTGGTTTTATATTGGCGCGTGTTTTTATTATTTAAGGTATAAAAGCGTAATATGTTACCTAATTGTTAGGACTTCATATTACGCTTTTGGTAATTATTTTGATTTTCTTTTAAATCGTTGTTCATGTAATTGTATTAACGCATCATGGTGGGGCTCTAAATAATCATTGCTAATTTCTTGATGGAGACCACGATTTCCAACTAAGATTGAATTTGGACCACTAATTGTTAATGGTTCTCCTAGTAAATTGGAAGCTTGTCCATTTACTTCATATAAAATAACCAATCCGCCAGCAAAATCCCATGGTTGAAGTCTTGGCGTCATATATGCTTCTAAATTACCTGTAGCAACTGAAACGATTTCAAGCGCTGCACTACCATATGCCCTTGCACTTCTAGAATCATTAACAATTTCTTTAAAGATTTCTCCTAAAATTGGTTTAGTTAACCAGTTCGGATTGATCCCAATAATGCTTTGTCTTAGATTAGAATCATTCAATGGTTTCAAGGGTTGGCTACCACGATATGCACCTTCCCCTACTTTAGCATGATATAAGACGTCAGCCATAACATCATATACAAAACCTGCATAAGGTTTACCATCGATATAAATACCAATTGAAATTGCGAAATTTTCTTGTTGATGAACAAAATTCAATGTACCGTCTATTGGGTCAACAACCCATACCGTACCTTTGGAAGTATCGATGTCATGACCATGCCCTTCTTCACCTAATACTTGATGATTGGGATATGTTTCTAAAATTGTATCAAAAATGAAATCTTCTGTTGCTTTATCTACATTTGTAACAAGGTCATTCGGATTTGACTTTGTTTCAATTGTTAAATTTTGCTCCATCAATTGTTTAATTCTAATTCCTGCTTCTTGAATAAGTCCTTGGGCAAATCCATAAAGTGCCATAACATCATCTCCTAACATCTTTATTATACATCAACATTTTATAAAAATAACTTCTTATGATAAAAATGAAAATACTAATTTTAATGAGAGCGTCTTAAGCCGCAATTGATAAAACATATGCTACAATATTTTTAAATACTATACAGGAGGTACTCTATGACAAAATATACATTTAAACCTAAAGATTTCAAAGCGTTCAACGTAGAAGGCTTAGACGCACGAATGGAAGCTTTAAACGAATACATACGACCACAACTCCATGAATTAGGAGAATATTTTAGTGACTTCTTTACAAGTCAAACTGGTGAAACATTTTATCCTCACGTAGCAAAGCATGCTAGAAGAAGTGTGAATCCTCCTAAAGATACATGGGTTGCTTTTGCAACAAACAAAAGAGGCTATAAAATGTTACCTCATTTCCAAATTGGTATGTTTGAAGATCAACTGTTTGTTATGTTTGGAATCATGCATGAAGCAAAAGATAAAGCAACACGTGCAAAAGTTTTTGAAAGAAAATTTAAAGCTATTCAACAATTACCTGACGATTATCGTGTTTGCTTAGATCA
This sequence comes from Staphylococcus sp. MZ3, assembly GCF_018622755.1. Classification (NCBI taxonomy): domain Bacteria; kingdom Bacillati; phylum Bacillota; class Bacilli; order Caryophanales; family Staphylococcaceae; genus Staphylococcus; species Staphylococcus sp. MZ3. Next base: position 1,108,294 of record NZ_CP076026.1, on the reverse strand, counting down.
TATGAAACCTGATAAACCATTTATTAAAGATTTAACGGATGATGATTTAAAAGAAGCGATACAAAGAGCCATCAATGTGAAAAAAGGTGAATTCTTTATAGCGCGTGCAATCACACCACAAGATAAAAGATTAAAAAGTGACAAAGCATTTATTGCATTTTTAGAAGAAACCTTCGATCAGTTCTTACCATTTTATTCTGCATAAATAACTTTGTTTAAATAATAGAGCACTTAATCACATCCATGATTTCGTGCTCTTTTTTCTTAATATTAAATCGAACGTTCAACATAATAATTCAGGCTTTTAAAAAAATTAAAATAAATTTAGGTTGACCTAAACATTTTATTAGGTTATTATATTGTCCATAAGAAGTAGAGGTGAGTCAAAATGAATAATAAACGACATTCAACAAATGAACAATTAAGTTTAGACGAAATAAACAATACAATTAAATTCGATCATCGCAGTTCAAATAAACAGAAATTTTTATCATTTCTTGGACCTGGGTTATTAGTCGCTGTTGGTTACATGGATCCCGGAAACTGGATAACATCAATGCAAGGTGGCGCGCAATATGGCTATACTTTGCTATTCGTAATTCTTATTTCAAGTTTATCAGCAATGTTACTTCAAAGCATGACAGTGAGATTAGGAATAGCAACAGGTATGGACTTAGCTCAAATGACACGACATTATTTATCAAGACCTATTGCTATAATATTTTGGATCATTGCAGAACTAGCAATTATCGCCACAGATATTGCTGAGGTAATTGGTAGTGCTATTGCTCTTAATCTCCTATTTAACATACCTTTAATCGTCGGTGCACTAATAACTGTACTTGATGTATTTTTACTACTATTTATAATGAAATATGGTTTTAGAAAAATTGAAGCTATTGTTGGTACATTAATTTTCACAGTGTTATTCATCTTTATATTTGAAGTCTATATTTCATCACCACAGTTGAACGCTGTGTTAAATGGATTTATACCACATAGTGAAATCATTACAAATAACGGCATTCTCTATATTGCATTAGGTATTATTGGCGCTACAATTATGCCTCATAATTTGTACTTACATTCATCAATTGTACAATCTAGAACATACTCAAGACATAACAATGAAGAAAAGGCCCAAGCGATTAAATTTGCTACGATAGATTCGAACATTCAGTTATCAATCGCATTTGTAGTCAATTGCTTATTATTAGTGTTAGGAGCATCACTATTTTTCAACTCAAACGCTGACGATTTAGGTGGTTTCTATGATTTATATCACGCCTTAAAAACTGAACCTGTACTAGGTGCAACAATGGGTGCAATCATGAGTACATTATTTGCAGTTGCATTATTAGCGTCAGGTCAAAATTCAACGATTACTGGTACTTTAGCAGGACAAATTGTAATGGAAGGATTTTTAAGATTACACATACCAAATTGGTTAAGACGTTTAATTACACGTTCCCTTGCTGTCATTCCTGTTATCGTATGCTTAATCATTTTTAAAGGTAATGCAGCTAAAATTGAGCAACTACTTGTATTCTCTCAAGTATTTTTAAGTATTGCTCTGCCATTCTGTTTAATACCATTACAATTGGCTACTAGTAATAAAGACTTGATGGGACCTTTCTATAATAAAACATGGGTTAATATCATTTCATGGACACTTATTATTATTCTAAGTATTTTAAATGTCTATTTAATCGTTCAAACATTCCAAGAACTACAAAGTTAAAAATAAAACCATTAAAATGCTGGTTGTATCTAATAATTAACAACTTAACATTTTAATGGTTTTTCTTTTTCTATGAACATATTAATGATAAATATACTCATCGTCCTTATGTGTAGTTTCTTTTGATTCTTTTTTAGAAATCAACATAATCATCACGATAACCCATAAGACAATTGCAATTAAATTAAGAGCCATCAAACTTACAATTATCGCTATAACAAAAAGTATAATCGATAATTTTCTACGCCCTTTAATACAAATTGTCGCAAATATACCATAAAGTGTTGAAATTAATAAAATAATTGCTAATGCACCCATTGTTGTCTGAAGCATATCTAAAGAAACATTGCCACCGTTCTGAGATAATTGCTTCGCTAATTCTTCACGTTGTGATGCATTACCACTTTTTAAAGAAAAATAGGATAGCCCCATAACTAATAAATAAATAATACTAATACTATTTGCAATCCAAGCCATGATTAATTCAGGTTTTCTATTCATCTTAAAATCCTTTCTTTGTTTAATATTTTAATAAGTATACTACGAGCCTATAGATATACGCACATTAAATTACTTGTATATTAACATATTTTTCATCTAATTTTTATAATAAACATCTGAATTCAGATTGATGATAATTTAGGTGTATGGTAATGAGAAATCGTCATTTAAAATTATGACACCTAAACACTTTAATTAAACGTTATCGATAATTAACCTCATATAAAAACCCAGATTAATAAGCAAAAGACCTCTACTTACTAATCTGGGTATCATCAATATTTATTCTTGCTCTTTTTTGTCCTTAACTTCACTTGAATTGCGTTCTTCAGAAATATCATTGTTGTAAATTTGACGTCGCTCTTCAAAATTCATTCGACGTTGACTAACTGCGCTAGGTTGATTTTTCCTACGTTCTTTCATTCGTTGGTTATAAGCTTTACGTTTTTCTTTTTTCTTAGCTTTAATTTCAGCTTTTTCTCGCTTTTGTTGTGCTTTCAATTCTTTTGGATCAACTTCAGATTCTGCATAATAACCATCATCTTCAATACCTAGTTCTTCAGTACTTTTTTGTTTGTATTTAGCCTGTCTGGATAATACTGATGGTTCTTCCTCAGTGCGCTCATCATGATTATATTCACTTTCAACTGCACGTTTAGGAAATTGATCATATTTATCTCTTTCCTGTTCTTGATCATATACAGTATTTGATTTATCCAATTCTTTTTCATATTTAGGCACATCATAATAATCATCTTTCGGTTGGGGGCGCTCATACACAGGTTCACGATAATCATAAATCGGTCCGTTATACTCTTCATAATATTGTGGCGCAACCATTTCAACTTTATCTTTTCTTATAAATAGCATCATCGCAATAATAAAGAATAATATCGGAATGATTAAAGTAACGATAAGTAAAACTAAAGGAATCGTTACAATTGCTGATATTAAGAATAAGAAACCTGACAAGATTCTTATATTCATAGATATGAGAGCTAAAAATGAAATCAACAAACAAACAATAAAGTAAACGATAATAGCCCATATACCATTTTGTAACCATATTACAAATTGTGTTGTATTATAGCCATTTCCAGCTAATAATTGCTGGATAAATGCATTATTGTTTAATGTATTTTCAAGATTAGCAATCGATGTGTTATTACTGAATGAAACAAGTGCTATAAACATCGTAATGACAGTAAGCACTAATAACATCACCCAACATAACCAACCTAGAACTTTTTCAGTTAATCTACTTACTGGACGTTTAATTTGAGTAAATTGTTCTCCAGTCATTCGTTACAACTCCTTATAGTACTTATCCCGTTATTATAACTAAATATACAGTAAATAACTACTATTTATGATTTTATTTTAATGACATTTTGAAATTCAAAAAGTTTTCATTGTATTCACTTAAAACTTCAGGTCCTAAATCTTTATAAACTTCAAGGCGTTCTTGCTCTTTCTTAGTCGGATAGAAACGATGGTCGTCTTTAACCTCTTTAGGCAACAATTGTCGAGCAGCCTTGTTTGGCGTTGCATAGCCTACGAATTCTGTATTCTGCTTGTTATTTTTAGCATCTAATAAAAAATTCATAAATTTATATGCACCCTCTTTATTTTGTGCCGTTTTTGGAATTACCATATTGTCGAACCATAAATTCGATCCTTCTTTAGGAATAACATAGTTATATTTATCCCCTTCTTGCACTAGAGGTGCTGCAACACCACTCCAAACAACCGCTATGTTACCTTCATTTTGTTGAAGCATCATGGTAATTTCATCACCTACGACACCTCTTACTTGTGGTGCTAGTTTGGTTAAATCTCGCTCTGCTTCTTTTAAATGGTGCGAATTACGGTCATTTAGATTATACCCAAGTTTATTCAAACTCATGCCTATAATCTCTCTAGCACCGTCAACTAGTAAAATTTGGTTTTTAAATTTAGGATTATACAATGACTTCCAACTATCAAATGATTCATTTGGATACTTTTCTTTATTATATAAAATACCTACAGTTCCAAAGAAATAAGGTAAAGAATATTTATTGCCTCTATCAAATGACATATTCATATAATCTGAATCTAAATTTTTAATATTAGGTACCTTATTATGATCTATTGGTAACAATAAATGATCTCTTTTCAATTTTTGAACTGTATATTCACTAGGAAAAGCAACATCATAATGTGTACCGCCATTGCGAATTTTGGCTTCCATCGCTTCATTTGAATCGAAAGTTTCATAAACGACTTGAATGCCAGTTTCTTTTTCAAATTTCTTAATTAACTCTGGATCAATATATTCGCCCCAATTGTATACGTAAATTTTTTGATTTGTATGCACTTGTTCTTTAGATTTAAACCAATGACTTAAAGTAAGACAAAGCATACCCACAACTAATGCACCTATAATGAGTTGTAAAAAACGTTTCATTATTTTACACCTCGCTTGATTAGTTTTTTCTTATTTATCACGTATTGAATCAAATAATATCCTAGTATTCCTAATACAATAACAGCAAACAATAATGTTGAAATCGCATTAATTTCCATACTAATTCCTTTTCTCGCCATAGCATAAACTTCAACTGATAACACACTAAAGCCATTACCAGTAACGAAGAAACTTACTGTGAAATCGTCTAGTGAATAAGTTAAAGCCATAAAGAATCCTCCTATAATAGAAGGTAAAATATTAGGAATAATAATGTTGCTTAATAATTGTGGTTCAGTCGCTCCTAAATCTCTTGCAGCATTTAACATATTATTATTCATTTCATACAGTTGTGGTAAGACGATAATCACAACTATAGGTATGCAAAATGCAATATGAGATATTAGAACTGTCCAAAATCCTAAACCAAGACCAGTAAAATGGCCAATCGTTGTAAACATAATTAAGAATGATGCACCTATGACAACGTCGGATGATACCATCAAGACATTATTCAATGTTAGTAAAGTTACTTTAAACTTTTTATTTCTTAAATAATAAATAGCAATGGCACCAAATGTACCAATAACTGTAGAAATTGAGGCTGCTAAAAGTGCTACAGCTATCGTATTAAAAATGACCGACATTAAATGATCATTTTGAAATAATGATTGATAATGCTCTAATGTAAAATGTTCAAAGTGAATCATATTACCAGCCGAATTGAATGAATAGAACATTAAAAAGAATATTGGGATGTATAAAATCGCTAAAAGTATCCCGATATACAGCTTTCCATACCATTTCATATGATTCACCCTCTCCCATTAGATGATTTTGTAATGATTAAAATGAATGCCATAAATACAATTAAGAATATAGCTATAGTTGATCCCATACCATAATTTTGAATTGTTAAAAATTGTTCCTCTATTGCCGTACCTATATTTATGACTTTATTACCTGCAATTAATCTTGTAATCATAAATAATGAAAGTGATGGAATAAAGGTTACTTGAATTCCAGTCATAACACCTTCTTTTGTTAACGGCATGATTACTTTTCTAAAAGTATAGAAAGGACTAGCACCTAAATCACTTGAGGCCTGCAATAAATTATTAGGAATTGCTTTCATGCTATTAAATATAGGTAAAATCATAAATGGTATATAAATATAACTTGCTACTACTAAAAACGCACCAGTTGTAAATAACAGATTAAATGATGGTAAATTAAATAAGTGGAAAAATTGATTAATCACGCCATCATGACTTAATAAACCTATAAAAGCATATGTCTTTAACAATAAATTTATCCATGTTGGAATAATCATTATCATTAATAAGATATTTTGAAATTTCGAACGAGTAATATAATAGGCAGCTGGATAACTGATAGCCAACGTAATAATTGTTATTAAAGCGGCATATAAAATTGAATATGCAAACATTTTCAAATATTTTGTAGTAAAAATTTGTTGATAATTCGTGAAACTAAAATGTCCATTGATATCTAAAAATGAAAAATAAATGAGTAATACAACTGGTACAATAATAAATATAACCATCCATAGTAAATACGGGATTAAGAGAAATTTATTAGTATTACGCATTGTCTACTTCCTCATAGCTTTCAATACGTTTATCAAATTCTTCTTCTGTTTCTCCAGGAACCATAATATGAATGGCTTCAGGATCAAAATAAAGACCAACTTCACTGCCTACTTCAGCTTTTTTAGTCGTTTGTATTACCCATTCATAACCTTTATTGTCTATACAACATATTTCATAGTGGACCCCTCTAAATAACATAGAATCAACAGTTGCTTTAAATAATCCTTCTTCAGCTTTGATTAATGATATATCTTCTGGTCGAATAACGACTTCTACTTTTTTATTTTCAGGAATACCCATATCGACACATTCGAAATCTTGCCCATAAATATTCACGACATAATCTCTAACCATGCGCCCTTCAACAATATTAGATTCTCCAATAAAATCAGCTACAAATCGATTCACTGGTTCGTCATATATATCTGTTGGTGTGCCAAATTGTTGAATTTTCCCATCTTTTAATACAAAAAGAAAGTCACTTAATGCTAACGCTTCTTCTTGATCATGTGTTACAAATATAAATGTAATACCTAATCTAGATTGCAATTCTCGTAATTCATATTGCATTTCAGTACGCAATTTCAAATCTAATGCAGATAAAGATTCATCTAACAATAATATTTCTGGTTCATTTACGATAGCACGTGCAATTGCAACACGTTGCTTTTGTCCGCCACTCATTTCATTAATATTTCTTTTTTCATAACCTGAAAGTTTTACTAATTTTAATGCCTCAGTTACTTTTTGATCAATTTCGGTTTTTGATAATTTTTTTAATTTCAAACCAAAAGCGATATTATCATAGACGTTTAAGTGTGGAAATAATGCATAATCTTGAAAGACTGTATTCACTTTACGTTTATTTGGTGGTAAATTACCAATTGGTTTGTTTTGATAAATCACTTCACCACTGTCAGGATATTCAAACCCTGCAATTAATTTTAAAATTGTTGTTTTACCACAACCTGAAGGACCTAATAATGTATAAAAGTATCCTGATTCAATATCAATATCTATGTCATCTAAGATATTAAGATCATCATAGCTTTTACTAACTGATTTTAATGATAATAACGGTTCCAAATAAGATCCCCCCTATAAATATGAAGCTGTCGCTACAATAAGTATTCGTGTTTCATTGTTTGATTCGTTTGACAAACGATGATTATCTCGTGCTTTAAAATACAAAACGTCTTCTTCTTGTGCTTGATATATCTCTTTGCCTAAATTAAGTGTTATCTGACCTGACATACAATAAATAAACGTATCAGACTCTGATGGATTAAAATTTTTATATGATGCTCCAGGCTTTAAAGTTAATATTAATGGCTCCATATCATATTCATTTGACTTTGAAACTAACCAATTTAATATATAACCTTCATCATACTCATCATAAATAACTTGTTCTTCCTTCTTGTATAATACTTTTTCATTTTCACTGTCTTTAAAAAATTCACTTGGCGTCGTTCCTAACACCTCTATAATATTTAAGAAAGTTTCCATACTTGGTGAGGCATGTTCACTTTCTATTTGTGAAATGTAGCCTTTCGATAAGTCTGTACGTTCAGCAAGTTCTTCTTGCGTTAAATTTTTAATTCTTCTAAGATTTTTAATTTTATTACCTATGTTCATTTATTTTTCCACCTAAAAAAGCTATATTAAGTTTACTTTTATCAAACATTTTGTTTAACACTTGATAAAGGTATCAAAATATAGCTTTATTAGCAATAGTTTTAAAGAAAAAATCCTATTAAATTGTGTTAATTTCGAACGAATTATTTTTTAGCTGTTACTCTTTGTTCTTCAGAGTGAGTTTTTACATCTTGAACTGCTTTGTAACTATTATAGCCACTACTTTTTTCGAAAGTATTAAAAATTTGTTTTTCCTCTGCTTTAGCAGGCACAATTTCTTTAAATCTTTTATATGCATCCATAAAGTCGCCTGCCGTCACGCCGGATTCATAATACTTCTCTACATGATTAAAGAAATTTATCACTGAAATCATCTCTTCATTACTCCAGTCTAAATCAATTGGATACTCATATTCCATTGTTGAACCCTCCATTTCAATTCTTTTGTTAGCATCGCTAGTATAACATGCATGTCACATGTTAACGATATCTCAAATCAATTTCCTTACATTACTTTACCTAAAACAAAAAAGCCGTAGCATATGCTACAGCTTTTAATGACTGAATCTTTATAGATAATCAGTTATTACATTGTATGGATTGGGTATCCGATAGCTTTTTCTGCTGCTTCCATAGTCATCTCACCTAATGTTGGATGTGCATGGATTGTTAATGCGATATCTTCAGCATTCATACCAGCTTCAATTGCTAAACCTAATTCAGAGATAATATCTGATGCACCAGTACCAACTACTTGAGCACCGATTAAAGTATCATCTTCTTTAAGTGTAATAAGTTTAACAAATCCGTTAGTATCATCTAATGATAATGCACGACCATTTGCTGCATATGGGAATTTAGAAGCTTTAATTGCTAAACCTTCTTCTTTAGCTTGCGCTTCTGAATAACCAACTGTAGCTAATTCTGGTTCAGTAAAGCATACTGCTGGCATACCAATGTAATCAACTTCAGCAGCTTGACCATCAATTGCTTCAGCAGCAACTTTAGCTTCATAGCTAGCTTTGTGAGCAAGTGGTAAACCTGGAACGATATCACCAATTGCATAGATATTGCTGATAGACGTACGGCTTTGTTTATCAACTTCTAATAATCCACGGTCAGCGAATTTAACACCTAATTCTTCTAGGCCTAATTCGTCTGTGTTTGGACGACGACCTACAGTTACTAATACATAATCAGCTTCGATTGTTTTCTCTTCGCCTTTAGCTTCATAAGTAACTTTAACTCCGTTATCTGTTTCTTCAGCTGATTTAGCCATAGCTTCAGTAACGATTTCAACACCTTTTTCTTTCATACCTTTTTTAACAGGTTGTGTCATTTGTTTTTCGAAGCCACCTAAGATATCTTTAGCACCTTCAAGGATGGTTACTTCTGAACCAAAGTTAGCAAATGCTGTACCTAATTCTGATCCAATGTATCCTCCACCAACTACAACTAATTTACCTGGTACTTCTTGTAAGTTTAAAGCACCTGTTGAGTCGATAACACGTTTACCGAATTTGAAATTAGGAATTTCAATTGGTCTTGAACCTGTTGCAATGATTGCATTTTTAAAGTTGTATGTTTGTGCGCTCTTTTCGTCCATAACACGTAAGCTATTGTTATCTACGAAATATGCTTCACCTTTAACGATGTTAACTTTGTTACCTTTAAGTAAGCCTTCAACACCACCAGTTAATTTATTAACAACTGATGATTTGAATTCTTGAACTTTTTGGAAGTTTAAAGAAACACTTTCAGCAATAACACCTAAGTTTTCAGAATGTTGTGCTTCAACAAAACGGTGAGAAGCATGTAGTAATGCTTTTGAAGGAATACATCCTACGTTTAAGCAAACACCACCAAGATTACCTTTCTCAACGATTGTTACTTTTTGTCCTAATTGAGCTGCACGAATTGCTGCAACGTATCCACCAGGACCTGCTCCGATTACTATAGTATCTGTTTCAATTGGGAAATCTCCAACTACCATGTTTTACCCCTCCATTAATAATAATTCTGGATTATTTAATAAACGTTTAATGTGATTCATTGCATTTTGGCCAGTTGCACCATCAATTTGTCTGTGGTCAAAGCTTAATGATAATGCTAATACTGGTGCTGCAACAATTTCTCCATCTTTAACGATAGGTTTTTGAGCAATACGGCCAATTCCTAAGATTGCTACTTCTGGGTGATTGATAACTGGAGTGAACCATTGTCCACCAGCTGAACCGATATTACTGATTGTGCATGTAGCACCTTTCATTTCATCGGCTGTTAATTTACCATCACGTGCTTTAACAGCTAATTCATTAATTTCATCTGAAATTTGGAAAATAGACTTACGATCAGCATGTTTAACAACAGGTACTAATAATCCTCTATCAGTGTCTGCTGCAATACCAATATTCCAGTAATGTTTATGAACGATTTCACCAGCTTCTTCATTGAATGAAGTGTTAAGTGCTGGGTATTTTTTCAATGCAGAAACAAGTGCTTTAACAACATAAGGTAAGAATGTTAACTTAGTACCTTGTTCAGCTGCGATTTCTTTAAATTTCTTACGGTGATCCCATAATGCTTGAACATCAATTTCATCCATTAATGTTACATGAGGTGCAGTATGCTTAGAGTTAACCATTGCTTTCGCAATTGCTCTACGCATAGCAGGGATTTTTTCAGTTGTTTCTGGGAAGTCGCCTTCTAATGTTACTGCTGCAGGTGCTGCAGGAGTTTCAGCAACTTCTTCACTTGTAGCTGAAGCAGCTGATTCATTTGAAGCTGTTGGTGCACCACCATTTAAGTATGCATCTACATCTTCTTTTGTAATACGACCATTTTTACCAGATCCAGAAACTGCTTTAATGTTAACACCTTTTTCACGTGCGTATTTACGTACTGAAGGCATTGCTTTAACAGTTCTGTTTTCATCTACTTCTTCAGTTTGAGTAGCTACAGGTGCTTGCTCTGCTGGCGCTTCCTCTTTCGCAGGTTCTTCTTTAGATGATGAATCATCATCATGACCTTTAAATTGCATATCTTCTGCATCAGGTGCATCGATTTTAACAATAACGTCACCAACTACAGCTACTGTACCTTCTTCTACCATAACTTCTTCTACAGTACCAGATACTGGTGATGGGATTTCTACTACTGATTTATCGTTTTGTACCTCAGCTAAAACATCGTCTTCTTCAATAGTATCTCCAGCTTTAACAAACCATTTTACAATTTCACCTTCGTGGATACCTTCCCCGATATCGGGTAATCTAAATTCAAATGCCACGTTTTTGCCCTCCTAAGATTTCGTAAATTAAACATTTCATTTTAATCAATGAGACTAAAATACGCTAACTTCGTTAACTTTTAAAATGTATTAAAATTCTAAAGTTTCTTTTGCTTTTTCGATGATGTCATTTTTGTTTGGTAACCAAACATTTTCAGCTTGAGTGAATGGATAAATTGTATCTGCTGCTGCAACTCTTCCAATAGGTGCTTCTAATGAAAGGATTGCACGTTCACTTAATTCAGCTACAACTGCTGCACCAACACCAGCTTGACGTTGTGCTTCTTGAACTACAACTGCACGACCAGTTTTTTCAACTGAAGCTACAATTGTGTCAACATCGATTGGTTGAACAGTACGTAAGTCTATTACTTCAACAGAATAACCATCTTTTTCAAGTTCTTCTGCAGCTTTCATTGATTCTTGAACCATTGCACCGTATGTGATGATTGAAATGTCATTACCTTCTTTTTTCACATTAGCCTTACCAATGTCAATTGTATATTCTTCTTCAGGTACTTCTTCACGGAATGAACGATACAATTTCATATGCTCTAAGTATACGACTGGGTCATTACTTCTAATAGAAGAAATTAATAAACCTTTCGCATCGTATGGGCCTGAAGGAATAACAACCTTTAGACCTGGAGATTGAGCTAAAATACCTTCTAAGTTATCTGCGTGTAATTCTGGTGTGTGTACGCCACCACCAAATGGGCTACGAATTGTTACAGGTGCAGTTTTAGTACCGCCTGAACGGAAACGAGTACGTGCAATTTGTCCAGCAATCGCATCAAATACTTCGAATACGAAACCTAAGAATTGTACTTCCATAACCGGACGGAATCCTTCAACTGCAAGACCCATCGCTAAACCACCAATACCTGATTCAGCTAAAGGTGTATCGAATACTCTATCTTCACCAAATTCTTTTTGTAGTCCTTCAGTAACACGGAAAACACCGCCGTTAACACCAACGTCTTCACCAAAAATTAAAACATCTTGGTCATTTTTAAGTTCAGTTTTAAGCGCATCATTAATCGCTTGAACCATTGTCATTTGTGCCATGGCTTACTTCGACTCCTTCTCTTTGTAAATTTCATATTGTTCTGCTAAGTTTTGAGGCATATCTTCATACATAATTTCCATTAGAGAAGTAACAGTTTGTTTTTCAGTGTTATCAGCCTCTTTAATTGCTGCTTTAATATCAGCTTTTGCACGTTCAATAACTTCATTTTCTTTGTCTTCATTCCATAAACCTTTGTTTTCAAGGAATTTACGGAAACGTACTAATGGGTCTTTTTTCTCCCATTCAGCATCTTCGTCTGAAGTTCTGTAACGAGTTGGATCGTCACCAGCCATTGTATGAGGACCATAACGATATGTCATAGTTTCAATTAATGTTGGACCTTCACCTGCAACTGCGCGGTCACGTGCTTCTTTAGTTGCTTGATATACAGCTAACGCATCCATACCATCAACTTGGATACCAGGAATACCTACAGCAATTGCTTTTTGAGCTAATGTTTCAGCAGCAGTTTGCTTGCTTCTTGGTGTTGAAATTGCATAGTTATTGTTTTGAATAACGAAAATTGCAGGTGCTTTATAAGCTGCTGCAAAGTTAATACCTTCGTAGAAATCACCTTGTGAAGAACCACCGTCACCAGTGTAAGTGATTGCAACTGCATTTTTACCACGTTTTTTAAGTGCAAATGCAACACCAGCAGCTTGAATGTATTGTGCACCGATAATAATTTGTGGGCTCAATGCATTAACGCCTTCAGGGAATTGATTTCCTTTGAAGTGACCTCTTGAGAATAAGAAAGCTTCAGTTAATGGTAAACCATGCCAAATAATTTGAGGAACATCTCTGTATCCCGGTAAAATGTAATCTTCTTTTTCTAAAGCGTATTGTGACGCTAATTGTGATGCTTCTTGACCAGCAGTTGGTGCATAGAAACCTAAACGTCCTTGTCTGTTTAATGAGATAGAACGTTGATCAAGGATACGAGTCCATACCATTCTTTCCATTAATTCTACTAATTGTTCATCCGTAAGATCAGGTACTAAGTCTTCATTTACGACGTTACCATTCTCGTCCAAAATTTGAACCATTTCAAATTTCGATTGAGTATCATTTAAAACTTTTACTGCATCGAATTGGGCTTGTAACTTAGGAGCCATTCAATTCACCATACCTTTCCCATAATTGTATAGAAATTCATTTTATCCTTACTAATTGTACCACAAATAAATGGGACTGTTAAACCATTTGAAAAAGTTCTGTTTTAATAAAAAAAGATACAGATAATAGGAACTGTATTAGTTGTTTCCTACCATCTGTATTATATTAATTATTTAAATTGATCAACGTCTTGCTTTTCTTTACCAACCTTATTTAGTACTTTCGTATACTTATCTGATACTTCTTTTAACTTTTTATAGTTCTGTTCTATTGCTTTTGATTTTTCGTTAACACCTTGTTGTGTCGCGTCATTTTGATTTAAATATTTAAATAATGTTTTCTCTGAGTTTACAGCCTTTTTATATGCTTTCGCGTAATCACTGTGTAACTTATATTTTTCTTTTAATACATCATCTAATTGTTTTACTTCTTTACGTTTAACATCATTATCAATGTTATCAACGTGACTTTTTGCTTTCTTAAAGTCTTGTTCAGACTTCTTAATTGCGTCTTCTTCTTTTTCAAATTCCTTTAGACGATCATCGGCATTTTTAATTAAGTCTTTTACTGCTTTACCGCGAACTGCTGTATCTTTACTATTGACATCTTCAGTTAATTTTTTCTTTTTCTCATCTAATTCAGCAATTTTCTTACCAACAGTTTTAATTGGTTCTTCATCATCTTTAATTTTATCCACTTGCTTTAAATATGCCTTAATTTCTTTTTTATCCGTAGTACATCCTGCAAGCAAGACACTAGATGCTAATACTACTGCGATTGTTTTTCCAAATTTCATTACTTGTACCTCCACTTGCTATTTAAATTAAATGATAAATAAAATCTGCTTGGAAATCAATTTTAAACAATTACATTACACATCTTCATTACTAAGTATATCTGTTGACAGTTACGTCATTTATAATATAATTTTTAAAGTCAAGATGATAAATAAATTTCTAAAGTATCATTGCTTGAAACCAACACTTTAATCATTTTTTAAGCAATTAGCATATCTGAAAATTTACATATACTATCTAAAATAAACATTGGCAGTAGTTGGTTAACTTTGTAGATATTTACACATAAAAATGTATGAGTATCTTAACAACCTTTTTACTGTCATTCAACTAAAACAAATTAAAATAAGGAAGGTGCAATATATGTTAACAATGAAAGACATCATTAGAGATGGTCATCCAACTTTGCGTCAAAAAGCAGCTGAGTTAGAATTACCATTAACTAAAGAAGAAAAAGAAACATTAATCGCCATGAGAGAGTTTTTAGTAAATAGTCAAGATGAGGAAATCGCGAAACGATATGGTTTACGTTCAGGCGTTGGTTTGGCTGCACCTCAAATTAATATCTCTAAACGTATGATTGCTGTTTTAATACCAGATGATGGCAGTGGCAAATCTTATGACTATATGCTTGTGAACCCAAAAATTGTAAGTCATAGCGTTCAAGAAGCTTATTTACCAACTGGTGAAGGTTGCCTTAGTGTCGATGATAATGTTGCTGGTCTAGTTCACCGTCATAATAGAATTACAATTAAAGCCAAAGACATCGAAGGTAATGATATACAATTACGTCTAAAAGGATATCCAGCAATTGTTTTCCAACATGAAATTGATCATTTAAATGGTGTAATGTTCTATGATCACATTGACAAAGACCACCCATTACAACCACATACAGATGCAGTAGAAGTTTAAAACACACTATTACTAATTATCAAAGCTTAGGATAAATATGATGTCCTAAGCTTTTTCTTGTACAACTTTTTCGAATAAACAACAGTTAAATATATTCACCTTTCTACCAAACTTTTTATCCCCTCATTTAAATTTTACCGTTTCATATAAAATCCTTTAATTCTTTCTTAACATTAATTTATAATCTCTACATTTATTTTAATAAATAGAACTGCACATTTATTCGAAATACTTCGATTTCTAGTGAGATAAACTGCTTTATTTATTATCATTCATCATGTAAAATAAGATTTAACTGAAATTTTAGTGTTATTTCACTAATTTTTTAAAATGAACGACATGATGAACCTAGTTATTAACCAAATCGTTATTAAGTTACATTATAGAGATGATTGGAATGAATTTATCGATATATACTCCAATACGATTTTACTAGGGTTAACAATAAATTAAACAAACATTCTTAGGAGGAATTTTTAACATGGCAGTATTTAAAGTTTTTTATCAACATAACAGAGACGAGGTAATTGTGCGTGAAAATACACAATCACTTTATGTTGAAGCTCAAACAGAAGAACAAGTACGTCGTTACTTGAAAGATCGTAATTTTAATATCGAATTTATCACTAAATTAGAGGGCGCACATTTAGATTACGAAAAAGAAAACTCAGAACACTTTAATGTGGAGATTGCTAAATAATGAAACAATTACATCCAAATGAAGTAGGTGTATATGCACTTGGAGGTCTAGGTGAAATCGGTAAAAATACTTATGCAGTTGAGTATAAAGACGAAATTGTCATTATCGATGCAGGTATCAAATTCCCAGATGATAACTTATTAGGGATTGATTATGTTATACCTGACTACACATATCTAGTTCAAAACCAAGATAAAATTGTTGGCCTATTTATAACACATGGTCACGAAGACCATATAGGCGGTGTGCCCTTCCTATTAAAACAACTTAATATACCTATTTATGGTGGTCCTTTAGCATTAGGTTTAATCCGTAATAAACTTGAAGAACATCATTTATTACGTACTGCTAAACTAAATGAAATCAATGAGGACAGTGTGATTAAATCTAAGCACTTTACGATTTCTTTCTACTTAACTACGCATAGTATTCCTGAAACTTATGGCGTCATCGTAGATACACCTGAAGGAAAAGTAGTTCATACCGGTGACTTTAAATTTGATTTTACACCTGTAGGCAAACCAGCAAACATTGCTAAAATGGCTCAATTAGGCGAAGAAGGCGTTCTATGTTTACTTTCAGACTCAACAAATTCACTTGTGCCTGATTTTACTTTAAGCGAACGTGAAGTTGGTCAAAACGTAGATAAGATCTTCCGTAATTGTAAAGGTCGTATTATTTTTGCTACCTTCGCTTCTAATATTTACCGAGTTCAACAAGCAGTTGAAGCTGCTATCAAAAATAACCGTAAAATTGTTACGTTCGGTCGTTCGATGGAAAACAATATTAAAATCGGTATGGAACTTGGTTATATTAAAGCACCACCTGAAACATTTATTGAACCTAATAAAATTAATACCGTACCGAAGCATGAGTTATTGATACTATGTACTGGTTCACAAGGTGAACCAATGGCAGCATTATCTAGAATTGCTAATGGTACTCATAAGCAAATTAAAATTATACCTGAAGATACCGTTGTATTTAGTTCATCACCTATCCCAGGTAATACAAAAAGTATTAACAGAACTATTAATTCCTTGTATAAAGCTGGTGC
This sequence comes from Staphylococcus sp. MZ3, assembly GCF_018622755.1. Lineage (NCBI taxonomy): Bacteria > Bacillati > Bacillota > Bacilli > Caryophanales > Staphylococcaceae > Staphylococcus > Staphylococcus sp. MZ3. Next base: position 1,091,409 of record NZ_CP076026.1, on the reverse strand, counting down.
AGATGTTATCCATAGCAAGATTTCTAACATCCATACTTCAGGGCATGGTTCTCAAGGTGATCAACAATTAATGCTTCGATTAATCAAGCCGAAATATTTCTTACCTATTCATGGTGAATACCGTATGTTAAAAGCACATGGTGAGACTGGTGTTGAATGCGGCGTTGAAGAAGATAATGTCTTCATCTTTGATATTGGAGATGTCTTAGCTTTAACACACGATTCAGCACGTAAAGCTGGTCGCATTCCATCTGGTAATGTACTTGTTGATGGTAGTGGTATCGGTGATATCGGTAATGTTGTAATAAGAGACCGTAAGCTATTATCTGAAGAAGGTTTAGTTATCGTTGTTGTTAGTATTGATTTTAATACAAATAAATTACTTTCTGGTCCAGACATTATTTCTCGAGGATTTGTATATATGAGGGAATCAGGTCAATTAATTTATGATGCACAACGCAAAATCAAAACTGATGTTATTAGTAAGTTAAATCAAAATAAAGATATTCAATGGCATCAGATTAAATCTTCTATCATTGAAACATTACAACCTTATTTATTTGAAAAAACAGCTAGAAAACCAATGATTTTACCAGTCATTATGAAGGTAAACGAACAAAAAGAATCAAACAATAAATAATCAAAAAGCTACTAACTTTGAAGTGAAGTTTTAAGGTTCTTCATCTTTTATGGTGGGAAGGTAAAACTTCCTGCTTTTTTTAATACACAAAAAGCGCAATTGCCTCTATAATTTAAAGTGACCAAACCCAAACTAAAGGAGACAAGTGCGCCTATGTGTAATGATACCTTAGAATTACTAAGAATAAAAGATGAAAATATAAAATATATAAACCAAGAAATTGACGTCATTATCAAAGGAAAAAAAGCAACAGTGGTTAATGCTGTACTAACGTATAAGCCTTCGGCCTGTTATTGTTGTGGAGTTAAAAATGAAGGACAAATTCATAAACATGGTAAGCGTGTTTCTCGTATTACTTTACTTAAAACTCAAGGGTATAACACATACCTCAACTTAGCTAAACAACGTTTTAAATGCTTAGAATGCAATGGCACTTTTACTGCTAAAACGTCAATTGTTGATGAGTCGTGTTTTATCTCAAGATGTGTTACTCAAAAAGTTATAGAAGAAGCTACTAAAGTTAAAACAGAGATTGATACTGCAGAAGATAACTGTATCTCTCCATCTACTGTAAGTCGTATTAGAACTAAAGCGGCTAATTCATTACGAATTAAACCCTTTAATTGTTTGCCAGAACACATCGCTATGGATGAATTTAAAAGCGTTAAAAATGTAACTGGATCAATGAGTTTCATTTTTATAGATAATGATACTCATGATGTTATAGATATTTTAGAAAATAGAACTACAAGATTCTTGCGTGCCTATTTCGAGCGATTCGATTTAAAAAATCGACAACAAGTTAAGACGGTTACTATTGACATGTATGAACCCTATGTCCGATTATTTCGCGACCTATTTCCTAATGCAGCTATTATTTTTGACAGATTCCATATCGTTCAACATTTAAATAGAGAACTTAATAAGTATCGTGTACAAGTTATGAATGAATACCGTAATAAAAAAGGACCTGATTATACAATTTTTAAGAATAACTGGAAAGTCCTATTGATGGATACTAGTAAAACCATATTTAGTAAATACAGATGGAATAAATCTTTTAAGGCTTATAAACGCTCATCTGACATTGTAGAATTCATGCTTTCAAAAGACGATATACTACGACACTCCTACGAACTTGTCCAAGGATTACGAAAAGACCTAAGGTTATGTAATTGGCCTAAATTTATTAATCGTTTAAATTCAGTTAGTAAAAAGTCTGTGAGTAAGGGTGTATGGAAAGCGGTTAAATATTATAGAAAACATCAAAGGATGTTAAGAAATACAATTTATTACCCAGCATTTAATAATGGTGCTATAGAAGGAATTAATAATAAGATAAAATTAATCAAGCGAATTTCTTTTGGTTACAGAAATTTCAACAACTTTAAAGCACGTATAATGATGATTTTCAGCTTGTACAAAGGAGAAAAAAAGAAGACAACCAAGCCCAATAATGGACTGGCCGCCTAATAATAAAAACTCTAAAAGTTGTATTTTAAAAATAGTTCTTTAAATTATATACCCACCACATTTGGTGGAGAACCAGTTTTAATTAAACTCACCACCCATTGTTAGTAGCTTTTTCTTTATATATGATGAGCTTGAGACATAAATCAATGTTCAATGCTCTACAAAGTTATATTGGCAGTAGTTGACTGAACGAAAATGCGCTTGTAACAAGCTTTTTTCAATTCTAGTCAGGGGCCCCAACATAGAGAATTTCGAAAAGAAATTCTACAGGCAATGCGAGTTGGGGTGTGGGCCCCAACATAGAGAAATTGGATTCCCAATTTCTACAGACAATGCAAGTTGGGGTGGGACGACGAAATAAATTTTGAGAAAATATCATTTCTGTCCCACTCCCGATTATCTCGTCGCAATATTTTTTTCAAAGCGATTTAAATCATTATCATGTCCAATCATGATTAAAATATCACCTATTTCTAAATTAATATTTGGATTTGGTGAAATGATGAACTCTTTGCCTCGTTTAATTGCAATAATGTTAATTCCATATTGTGCTCTTATATCTAAATCAATGATAGACTGCCCCGCCATCTTTTCAGTTGCTTTCAATTCTACAATAGAATGCTCGTCTGCCAACTCAAGATAATCAAGTACACTTGCACTCGCAACATTATGCGCAATACGTCTACCCATATCACGCTCAGGGTGCACAACCGTATCTGCTCCAATTTTATTTAAAATCTTTGCATGATAATCATTTTGTGCTTTAGCAGTTACTTTTTTTACACCTAACTCTTTTAAAATTAAAGTCGTCAACGTACTTGATTGAATATTTTCACCAATTGCCACAATGACATGATCAAAGTTACGGATACCTAAACTTTTCATAACTGCTTCATCTGTTGTGTCTGCAACAACCGCATGAGTAGCGATATCACTATATTCATTCACTCTATTTTCATCATGGTCGATGGCCATTACATCCATGTCTAATGCATTCAACTCACGAACGATACTACCTCCAAAACGACCTAGACCGATGACTACATATTCTTTACCCATACTCGCCCTCCATTAAATGATTTTCATCAATTCATTGAAAATATAAATTTAAAATTATTATAAATGAGTACCCCAACTAAATTATCTAAATGCAGTAATGCAAGTAAATGAAAGTTGGGGTATCGTCTCAACTTATGATTTCTTTCCTTCAACATATTCTTTGTCGAAAACAAATAATCTTAATAATAATATTAACGATGGAAGTAATAAAAGTAAACCTAAAATAAAGACAATCACTAATGTCCAGCCCATTTCTGGATTAACATATGCATCTGTAATTTTTACAAACGGATATAAAAGGTATGGCAATTTACTAATTCCATAGCCAAAGAACGCGAACATCATTTGTAAAATAACAAATACAAAAGCCAAACCATGTTTTTTCTTAAAGAATGTTAACAATGAAGCTAATGCAAAGAATAAGAAACTTATAGCAAACATCCACCAATAGTCAAAAACAGCTGAATAAAAATGTTCAGAATTTTGAATGCGTAATGATAGAAATACGAATAAACAAATGATAATCATCGGCGGCCCTAAAAATATGTGCCATTGTCTTGTTAAATTATATGCTGGTTCGTCATTTGCTTTTTTAGCATAATATGTCAAAAATCCTGATGAAATATATAAAACTGAAATAATTGCCAAGAATACTACAGACCAAGCAAATGGGCTTAATAGTAACTGCACCCAATCTAGATCGATAACATTGTTTCGAACATTAATATAGCCACCTTCTGTAATAGTTAAAGCAGTAGATAATGAAGCTGGAATTAATAATCCACTTACCCCATACATGATCATCCATGCTAATTTTGTATCTTGACCATAATTTTCAAATGCATAAAAACTGTTTCTCAACGATATCATAATCAGTGCTATTGAACCTGGTATTAACAATACCGTGCCTAAATATTTGATTGACTCTGGAAAGAAACCTACGAATCCTACGAAGAAGAAAACAAAGAATACATTCGTAACTTCCCAAACTGGGTTTAAATAACGTGAAATTAAGTGATTAATTTTCTTTTCATCACCAGTTAACTTTGAATGCAATGCGAAGAAACCTGCCCCAAAATCTATAGAAGCAATAATGATATAGCAAAATAAAAACAACCATAACACTGTTATACCTATAAATGCATAAATCATTTTTCTATTTCTCCTCCTTGCTTCTTGGCTAAACGATTTACATCTTCATACGCCGGTTTATTTTTAAACATACGAATTAATACGTATGCACATGTATACATTAAAATGATGTACAATATGCCAAATAAAATTGTAACGAAGGTTATTCCGCCTGCTTGTGTTGCTGCTTCTGCCACGCGCATATAACCACGAACAATCCAAGGCTGTCTACCCATCTCTGTTAAGAACCATCCAAATTCTATAGCTAGCATTGAAGCTGGTCCTGTTAATAATATTCCGTAAAGCATCCATTTATGAGTAGAAAACTTTCTAAGCTTTTTAAACATTAAAGTTAAAACATAAACACCTGAAATGACAAAACATAAAATTCCCATCGTTACCATTAAATCAAAGAAATAATGGACAATCATAGGCGGATGTAAACTTTTTGGAAAATCATTTAACCCTTGCACTTTAGTTTTGACACTATTATCTGCTAAGAAACTCAATAGTCCAGGTAATTCAATCGCACCTTTAACTTGCTGAGTCTTTTCATCTAACACACCAAATAATAATAATTTAGCATGGGAAGATGTATCGAAATGCCATTCATAAGCTGCTAATTTTTCAGGTTGGAATTTATGCAAAAATTTTGCAGATAAATCCCCTGCCAACATAGAAAGTAAAGTTGAAAAGAATCCAACAATCATAGACATTTTCAAAGCTTTCTTATGGTAGACAGTATCTTTAGGTTGACGATTACGCAATAATTTAAAAGCTGCTATTGATGCAATAACAAATGCCATCGTCATACCAGCTGTAGTAATTACGTGAAATGATCTAACTATAAACGATGGGTTAAACATCGCTTCTATAGGTTGAACATTTACCATCTTTCCATTCTTCAACTCAAAACCTGCAGGCGTATTCATAAATGAATTCACTGAAGTAATGAAGAATGCTGAGAAAGAGCCACCAATAATTACTGGTATACTAATTAAGAAATGTGTCCATTTATTTTTAAAACGATCCCAAGTATATAAATATATACTTAAGAAAATAGCTTCAAAGAAGAACGCAAATGTTTCCATAAATAATGGAAGTGCAATAACGTGTCCACCCATTTCCATAAATGTAGGCCAAATCAATGATAATTGAAGTCCTATAATTGTACCTGTAACAACTCCCACTGCTACAGTAATTGTATAAGCTTTAGCCCATCTTTTGGCCATAGCTATATATTGAAGATCATTTTTGCGAATACCTAAAAATTCTGCAATTGCGAACATTAAAGGCATACCAACACCAATCGTTGCAAAAATGATATGAACTGCTAAAGTCATAGCTGTCAAAAACCGACTGATTTCAACTGTATCCATTTAAAAACATCACCTTTTTCTTTTTTTGATGACAACACAATGAACTTAATTATAATTGCTATAATGTGTATTTTTAAAACATTATGCGCTATGAAATTGTGTATAATTTATGTCAGTTCACAATGTGTTCACAAATTTGAATTTCAATGTATAATTGTGTATATTACATTAGAATAAAACACGAAGGAGCATGATACATGTCAGAAATAATCGTTTATACGCAGAATGATTGCCCACCTTGTACATTTGTAAAAAATTATCTTAATGAGCATCAAATTGATTTTGAAGAGAGAAATATCAACAATCAACAATATCGAAACGAAATGATAGATTTTGATGCTTTTTCAACTCCGTTTATTTTGTTGAATGGTAATCCAATGTACCATGTTGATCTTGATGAAATCAACAAAGTATTAAATATCCAAGATTAATTTTCATCTAAATCAACTTCATCATTTATAGCTATCATAAATTAAATATCGATTTTTAAATTAACTAACATTAATTAAAGAACAACATTTTGTTAATGACACATAGTTGTTTAATTAGTTAGCAACAACATTCCATTGAAATTAACATAAATCATAAAAAAGAACCCGAAGTATTCATAATTACTCACAATGAATACTTCGGGTTTGTTTATAATTCTGTCTTTCGAAAGAATTAATTATTTTACGTAGTTGTTAACTAATTCAATAACTTCTTCTTGCGTTGCACAGTCGACTGCACGGTTAGCAAGTTCAGTCATTTCATTTTTACTTAAACCATTAATTTGTCTTCTTGCTTTCAGAATAGACGTTGCACTCATAGAGAACTCATCTAAACCTAAACCAAGCAATAATGGAATAGCTGTTTCATCTCCAGCCATTTCACCACACATACCTGTCCATTTACCTTCTTTATGTGACGCTTCAATAACTTGTTTAACTAAACGTAAGATTGAAGGGTTATATGGTTGGTATAGATATGATACACGCTCTGACATACGGTCAGCAGCTAATGTGTATTGAATTAAATCATTTGTACCGATACTGAAGAAATCTACTTCTTTAGCAAAGACATCAGCTAATGCTGCTGTTGCAGGTATCTCTACCATGATTCCTAATTCTATATCATCTGAAATGTCATGACCTTCATTTTTAAGGTTTTCTTTTTCTTCCAATAATATAGCTTTAGCTTCTCTAAATTCGTTAATTGTTGCAACCATTGGGAACATGATATTTAACTTACCATAAACTGATGCACGTAATAATGCACGTAGCTGTGGTCTAAAAATATCTTGTTGCGCAAGGCATAAACGAATCGCACGGTAACCTAAGAATGGATTCATTTCTTCAGGCAAGTTTAAGTATGATAATTCTTTATCTCCACCTATATCTAAAGTACGTACAACAACACGTTTACCGTCCATTGCTTCTAATACTTCTTTATAAGCTTCAAATTGCTCTTCTTCTGTAGGCATTTGGTCACGACCCATATATAAAAACTCAGTTCTATATAAGCCGATACCTTGTGCACCATTTTCAATAACACCTGGCAAATCATTAGGTGTACCAATATTTGCAGCAAGCTCTGCGTGAACACCATCAACTGTAACAGTATCAGCATCACGTAGTTTTTGTAATTCTTTCTTGTCAGCAAAATAACGCTCACGTTTATCTTGATAAGCGATTAACTCATCTTCAGTTGGATTAACGATTACATCACCATTTAATCCATCTACGATAATCATGTCGCCTTGTTTAACTTCTTGAGTAATTGATTTTGTACCAACAATTGCTGGAATTTCTAAAGAACGACTCATAATTGCAGAGTGACTTGTTCTTCCGCCAATGTTTGTAGCAAAACCTTGTACGAATTCTTTATTTAATTGAGCAGTATCAGATGGCGTTAAGTCATTCCCTACAATAACAACGCTTTCATCAATCATACTCGGATTCGGTAATTCTACACCTAAAATATGTGATAACACACGTTTAGAAACGTCGCGAATATCAGCCGCACGTTCTTTCATGTATTCGTTATCCATAGATTCAAAAATTGTAACAAATTGTGTTGTTACATCCGTTAATGCTGTAGCAGCATTAGCGTTTTCATTTTTAATCTTATCTTGGATTGGTTGAATTAATTCAGGGTCATCTAAAACTAATAAATGTGCATCAAAGATAGCAGCTTTATCAGCACCTAGTTGAACCTCTGCATTATTTCTAATTTTAGTTAACTCAACTTTAGAAGCTTCGATAGCGCTATTGAACTTTGCAACTTCTCCTTCAACATCAGTGACTTTTTCATTTTTGTCGAATGTTAAGTCTGGCTCAACTAATAAATAAGCTTTAGCAATTGCGACACCATCAGATGCAGCAATACCTTTAATTAATTTAGACATGATTATTTAGTCAATCCTTCTTTTGATAAGACGTCACTGATTGCTTGAATGGCGTCAGATTCATCACTACCGTCAGCATAAATTGTAATTTCAGCATCTTTACCAACACCAAGGCTCATAACACCCATGATTGATTTTAAGTTTACTTTCTTACCGTTATATTCTAATTGAATATCAGAATCGAATTTTGAAGCTGTTTGTACTAACATTGTTGCTGGTCTAGCGTGAATACCAGTCTCGTCGATGATTACATATGAATTTTGTTCCATAATTACATTTCTCCTTCGTATAGTTAGAATCTTCAATATTATTACAATACTAACTTAGTTTTATACATTAACTTTACCAAAACCATGCTTTAAATTCAATTCGTTTAAAACCGGTTTCAGTAAAATTTGCAAATTGCAAAACTATTATAGCACCTACATGACATTTTTAATAACATTTTCGCATTTTTGAATGTGATCTTTTCCAATTTTATTCATAAAATAGTAACTAATAGATGCAGACACAGCTTGTCCTACAACAGGAAACCATTTTGTTTGTTTTGCAGCAGTACGTTTAGCTACATCTCTAATAACTATTTTTAAAAATGCACTTGAAATTCTTTTACCAATAAATTGACTACCTTGAATTGCTGCTGCAGACATAATTCTTTCTTTCACATCATCCCCAAGGCTATTAACTTGCTTATGATCTAATCCGTATATTTTATTTACATCTTCGATAATATCTTTCATTAATTTTAAATCAACACCAAAATCTAAACCCGGAATTGGAACAACGCTCATTGTTGATGACATTAAAGACTTTCTCTTTACAATTGCTTCAGCACGTTGTCGTCTTTCTCTCAATTCTTGAATCGTCGTTGGCATTGCACCTTTTCCGTCAACATTTTCTATCTTAAAGACTGAATTACCGATTTTATTTGTTAAATTTGATGTTAAATTGTTTTTGAATCCCATAATATTATCACCCTTCTTTTTCTCAATAAGTTACTATACCCCTTTTTATCAAATTAATGTCTAATATTTACAAAAACAGCTTTTAAATATTTAGATGGCTTATAATGTGGATGCGTTTTAAAATCTTTTGGTAATCCCATAACTTCAGTTAATTCATAATCAACGCCACTCTCTTCAAGCGTCTTTTTAATAGTATTTTTAAATTGCTTTAATGGATATACACTTGCGTTTGTACATAACAATAATGTTCCTTCAGATGATAAAATATTTAAGGCGCCATTAATTAATTTGTCATAATCTTTTTGCACTGAAAATGTACGTTTTTTGTTGCGTGCAAAGCTAGGTGGATCAATCACGATCGTGTCATAACTATGTCCATGTCGTGCAGCATATTTATAGAAATCAAAAGTGTCCATGACATAAATATATTGGGATTTAGGATCAATAGCATTTAATCCAAAATTTTCTTCAGTTAAACTACGAGAACGATTAGCCAAATCTACACTTGTTGTTGAAGATGCCTCACTTGCTGCTATTACAGAAAAAGCACCTGTATAACTAAATAAGTTTAAAACATGGCGTTCTTTGGCATATTGATCCCTTAATTTCTTGCGCACTTCTTTTTGATCTAAAAAGATACCTGTCATCAAACCATCTTCAAGGTCTACATTATAAAATGTGAAGTTTTCTTCGATAACAATTGGAAACTCAGGTGCATCTCCTTCAACAAAACCACCACTATATTCGCTGTCTTTAAATCTTACTTTTTCGTAAATAGATTTATAATCAAATACTTTTCTAACCGCTTCAAGAATGGCATATTTAAATTTATAAATACCTTTTGAGTACCATTGAATCAACAAATGACCATCATAATTGTCGATTGTTAATCCCCCAACACCATCACCTTCAGCATTAAATAATCTAAAAGCATTTGTTCCATCTATATTAAAATAATATTCACGTTCTGCTAATGCAGTATTAAACAATTTCACAAAGAAAGCTGTGTTGATTTCTTGAGCTTTATCGTATGTTAGAACCCAACCTAATCCTTTATGTTGGCGACCAACATAAGCCGTTGCAACATATTGTGATTTATCAGTCACAATTTGAAAAATATCTCCTTCTTTTAAATGATCTTGTGAATAGATATCCTCTTCTTCAATTAAAGGATATCCATTAAAATATTTTGTTTCTTTGCCTTTGTTCAGAGTTGCTATTTTCATCTGACAACTTCCTTTCTGTGTTTCGTTGTAGTTTTATATAGATTAAATTGTTTGCCAAATTTCAATATCATCTACTTCTAATCTTACTGTTGATTTTAACAAATTAGTAATTCGAATGATATATGTTAAATTTCTACAAAGGAAATACTATATATCGTTTCGCAAATTCCATATGTCGCTTCAACTATTTACTAGTTTTCTTGATTTTACAAATGGATAACTTTTCAACTATTTTATTTGCACTAAAACTTTGTATACAATTTTCAATACTTAATTCGCATCACCTGAATCAATCAAATCTAGTTACAAAAAAAGTACTATCCATAAACTTCATTGACCTGTATCTAAGTAAGTTAGAGATATATCTAACTTATAGCGTACACATCAAAATGTTTAATAGATAGTACTTTTATAATGCTTTTAATTATGGTCGCTCTCGTAATTGTAACGAATAAGAAATGATGATTGCCAATAACATTAATAGTAATGTTGGCGTAATGAACACTGAAAGTAGTAGTCCATGAATCATTATATTTATAAATTCCGTTAACAATTTAAAGAATAAAATGCTCCCCATAAATAGTTGTAAATAATAAAACTTACCTTTCAAGTGGAAAGTTAACGTTGTAACGATATATGCGATAATAATGAATAACAGAATTAATAATGTAACCCATTCAATAACATATTGTGTCTGTGATAATTTCCAATCACCAGATACAAATAATGCATTACGATTATTAAATTCTAAAAATGTGAATAAAAAGATGACGACACCACAAAATAGTTCGACATACATTGGTTTAACCCATTTCGGTTTTCTCATCCAATCAGGAATATCGTCTTCTTGAATATCGATAATATCATTAACTTTCTTTTTGAATTTATCTCTTTTAGCTCTAATTTTATCTAAATCGACACTTCTTCTTGTCTTACGTGCATATTCTGTAGTCTTATCTTGGAGTTGTTTCAAGTGAATTTTAGTTTGATTCGTGACATTCCCTTTACTTGTTCTTGATAATTCTGGCTCCTCTTCACCTAATTCTTGCTTTGTTAAAGGTAAAGCTCGGCGCAAGAACAAGAAATTCCAAATAGCCATTTGACCAAGTAACCACATAATTATAAAGAAAGCATTGACACTTAAGATATCAATTGACTCTATTTCATTAGCATCAATTCTGCCATACAATGCAATTTGTGTAATTAAGTAACTTATACCATAACTCACAATTATCCACATGAAATGATTTTTTACATTTTCCTGATTCAATTCATCTTTATAGACGATATATCCTATATGAATTGTAAATGGAATAATGAAAATCACTGCAAAGAATCCATAAACTTGAGTCATTAATATAAGAGTAATAATAAAGTACATGATACCGATAACTAAGAAAAAGATAGAAATATCATAGTCATACTTAATAGTTCTAAGTAATGTATGACCAATCAACATAACTAAAATACCGAATATAATTATCACAATTGCACTAACTATAGGGAAATTACCTATAAATCGACTCATTACTTTAATAATTTCACTGAAAAATGCATTCAGAAATTCCCACACATTATGAACATGTGTATCAACTTTTTTACCACCATTTAATTGTTTAATTAATGGCAAGTTAATTAAAATAATGAGACCAGTGAAGAGTGAAACGATACCGATTAAATAGCTAAAAATAATTTCGGCGTGTTTCCTAAGAAAAGACATTATGTTCACCTCAAAATCATTATATATTAATCTAATGTTGTTGTCTTTAGATAAATGAATAAATAGTGCTATAGACTTAGAAAAGTTTAACGAAAGTACAACCGGGTAAGATTTATATATAAATAATTATCCAATTTGGGAGGAATTAATCATGTCTAATGAAAATCAAAATAAAAAAGCAGCAGAAAAAGCTAAAGAAGTTGAAGAAAAATTAAAAGATAAAAAAGAAGAAAAAACAGAAGATATTAATCAAACAAAACAAGATATCCAAGATACACTAAATTAATTTAAATCCCCTTACAACTTTTAGTTGTTAGGGGATTTTATGCATGTGCTCGGCACATGTATCCCTCTCCTTCCTTACAACTTTTAGTTGTTAGGGGATTTTATGCATGTGCTCGGCACATGTATCCCTCTCCTTCCTTACAACTTTTAGTTGTTAGGGGATTTTATGCATGTGCTCGGTGCATGTATCCCTCTTTTACCTTACAACTTTTAGTTGTTAGGGGATTTTATGCATGTGCTCGGTGCATGTATCCCTCTTTTACCTTACAACTTTTAGTTGTTAGGGGCTTTTTTGCATGTGCTCGGTGCATGTATCCCTCTTTTACCTTACAACTTTTAGTTGTTAGGGGCTTTTTTGCATGTGCTCGGCGCATGTATCCCTCTTTTACCTTACAACTTTTAGTTGTTAGGGGCTTTTTTGCATGTGCTCGGCGCATGTATCCCTCTTTTACCTTACAACTTTTAGTTGTTAGGGGCTTTTTTGCATGTGCTCGGCGCATGTATCCCTCTTTTACCCTACAAACTATAATTCGTAAGCCATTATGCACGGGTTCTTCACTGTTGTTAAAGAGGTATGATTGATAAGTATCCCTCTTCATTTATCAGCTCAATCTTATTACATGTCACATATTTTTATATCTTTAATTACTAACATTCCTACTACATCTCCAATTTAAATCCAATGCTAATATTATAAATTTTAAATCGAATTAAACGAAATTTCATGAAGACAACCTATTGACATAAGTTTACAAACGTCTTACAGTATAATTAATTAAATAAATCGCACACACTAGGGGTGTTTTATACTGAGATGAGGCTTGCCCTCAAACCCTTTGAACCTGATCTAGCTTGAACTAGCGTAGGAAAGTGTTACTATACATATGTTTTACTAATATATATTGTGAACGCATAACTTTCCTATGGATGGTTGTGCGTTTTTTTATTAGGAGGATGTAAAAATGTCAAAAGGTTTAAAGCTATCTGAAATACTAGTAACCGTACTTATTTCAGTAGTATTCGCAGTTATTTACAATTTATGGTGGTTTGTTTACAATGGTGTGCAAGCTACAGGCCTTCACCTCGAACAATTAACAAACGGGGTTTGGTTCATGGCAGCGATTGTCTGCTATCTAATTATTCCAAAACCAGGTATTGCTTTACTGGCTGAATTTGCTGCAGGTGCCGGCGAAACTATCATTATGGGTCGTTTCGATATTCCGACAATCGTTTACGCTTTCATACAAGGTTTAGCGTGTGAACTTGTCTTTGCAATTTTTAAATATCAATCTCGTTCAGTTATGGTAGCTATGTTAGCAGGTTTTTGTACAGCAATCGCGGCTTTCCCTATAGATTATTTCTATGGTTATTTAAATGAAGTTGCAGGTTGGAACTTAACATTATTCATCGTATTTAGATTAATTAGTGGTGCAGTAGTCGCCGGCGTCCTATCTTACCTTTTAGTAAAAGCTTTAGATAAGACAGGCGTAACAAAATTATTTAGACCAGCTGCTAAAGAAGATTACGACAACTTATAAGAGGAGCATTCAGAGTGTTAAAAGTAAGTGATTTACGATTAAAATATCCAAGTGGTCAGCGTAAAATTTTCGATCATTTAAATATCACTATTCAAGACAAAGAAAAAGTACTTTTACTCGGTCCTTCTGGTTGCGGTAAAAGTACACTTCTGAATGTATTAAGTGGTATTGTTCCTAATTTAATTGAATTACCTATGAAATATGATGAACTAATCGTTGACCCATTAAGTGGCGTTATTTTCCAAGACCCTGATAGCCAGTTTTGTATGCCAAAAGTATACGAAGAACTTGCATTCGTTTTAGAAAATAGACAAGTACCACGTGAAGACATGGATGCGTTAATTATCAATGCTTTAAATATGGTCAATTTAAATGTTACCCCTGAAACGTATATCAAAGATTTAAGTGGCGGGATGAAACAGAAATTGGCAATTGTTGAAACCATTCTTCAACAATCAAAAACATTGTTTTTAGATGAACCGACAGCAATGTTAGATGTTCAAGCAACAGAAGATTTATGGACTAAACTAATTGAACTTTGGGAAGATCAAACTGTTGTAATCGTTGAACATAAAGTTAAACACATCTGGAATCATGTCGACCGCGTCATTTTGATGGATTATAACGGAAATATCATTGCCGATGAATGTCCTGAAATCATATTACAGAAGTATGTTCATTTACTCAGTGAATATGGTGTGTGGCATCCACGTGCATGGGAATTCGCACCAAGTCGTGTTGACTTTCCAACAACAAACTCACACTTATTACAATTTAAAAATGGACGTATTATTCGCGGTAAATCAACCTTGCTCTCATTTTCAGATTTAGAAATTGGTCTAGGTGAGTGGATTACAATTACAGGGGCAAATGGTAGTGGTAAAACAACCTTGCTTGAATCAATTATGCAATTGATTAAATATCAAGGTGATGTTTATTTTGAAAATCAGCGTTTAACAAAAATTAAACATGCAGCAAAACACATGTATCTAGTTTATCAAAACCCAGAATTACAATTTATAACAAATTCGGTTTATGATGAAATTAACATTCATTTTAATCACCTTTCTAAAGATCAAAGTGATGATGAAACGATACAACTTTTAAAACTTTTAGATTTACAAAATGTAAAAGATCAACATCCTTATGAGTTGTCTATTGGTCAAAAACGACGCCTTAGCGTAGCTACCGCACTAAGTTCTAAAGCTGATATTATCTTTTTAGATGAACCGACATTTGGACTTGATAGCCATAATACATTCCAGTTGATCAAACTTTTCCAAAAGCGAATTAATTTGGGACAAAGTATTGTCATGGTTACACATGACGATGAAATAATTGAACGTTATCCATCAAGAAGACTTAAAATTTCAGATGGTGCGTTACTAGATTGTGATGGTGATACGAATGTATGAGCAATGGAAAGTTCGGCAATCATTTGTTGATGATGTCAACATTATAACGAAACTATTTCTTGGAATTATACTATTTTTCTTTATTATATTTGTGCATAATTTCGATTTTATGCTTTATATCACTATCTTAATGTTAGTTTTCTTATTGATGTTTAATGGTACTCAGTTTAAAATTACAGCAATTTTTATAACTATAAGTATTGGCTTTGCATTACTCTCTTCCCTGTTCATGATTTTATACGGGAATGGTAGCCATACAATTTTGAAATTCGGATTTATCCATATTACAACAGAAAGTTTAGTTCGTGGTTTACATGTATCATTAAGAACCATTGCTATTTCATTTTTCGGTATCTTAATCGCACTTACATCTCAGGTTGTCATGATATTTTATAGTTTAATGCAACATTTAAAGGTTAAATCAAAAGTTGCTTATGCATTCATGGCTGCCATTCGTATGATACCTTTAATGATTAGTTCTTTAATACAGCTTCGCAGATCTTTAAAAATGCGCTATCAGATGATAGACGCGGCAAATTATAGAGGGTTAAAGCGATTTAAGCATTTAATTATACCTCTATTAAGCCAAAATATTAGAAAGGCACATCAATTATCAGTTGCGATGGAGTCGAAAGGATTTAGAGATGGTCCTCGTACTTACTATTACAACGTACCTTTCTCATATAAAGATGTAATCTTTATTATAGTTTTAATTGCCATTATTACTTTGGCATATTATTGTTCAATCACCTTACCCATCACGGGCATAGATGATGTTCGTCTTGGTCGTGTAGGTTAAATTTTATCCATAATTGTATAGATACTAAATTAGAAATTCATTGTATAGAAAAAGAAAACCATTTATTCCATACTAAACAAAAGAGGTGCCACAAACATGTTATTTTGTTCATCCAAACATGTTGTGGCGCCTCTTTTGTATTACATATGCATAATCACAAATTTGGTACAGAAATCAATGTCCTAGACTCTACAACTAAAAAAGCTATGAAAAAATCTATCGTTATAGATTCGTTCATAGCTAATCTTAGTATTTTAAATTTACTTATTTAAGTTGTAGTGCTTTATTCGCAATGTCATGACGATAGAATAAATGGTCACTTTGTATTTGTGATACTTTTTTGTATGCGTCTCGCTGTGCATCTTGTACATTGTCACCTTTTCCGATGGCAAGTATAACTCTACCACCTGAAGTAACAAAGGTATCACCTTGCTTCTTTAATCCACTAACAAAATAGTTTTCATTTAAATCAAAGCCACTTACTTTATGCCCTTTTTCATATGCATCAGGATATCCTTTTGATGCCAACATGACCCCTACAATAGATTCATTTTTCCATTTGAATTCAGTACGTTTTCCTTCATCTAAATCAATAATATGCTGCATTAAATCACTTTCCATGCGACTTAATAATACTTGAGCTTCAGGATCACCAAAACGGGCATTAAATTCTATTACTTTTGGACCATCTTTAGTTAAAATAGCACCAATGTATAATACACCGAAGAATTGATAACCTTCATTAAGCATTGCCTTTGCAATGGGTTGTGCAATTGTTTCATTTGTAAGTTTTAAAACATCGTCACTAATATGTGGTACTGGACAATAAGCCCCCATACCACCAGTATTTGGTCCTTCATCATGATCAAATGCGCGTTTATGATCTTGTGCAATACAGTCGAAAGGTACTGCTAAATCACCATTAACAAATGTCATTAGCGAGAACTCTTCACCTTCTAAAAACGTTTCAAATACAACAGTACCTTCTTCTTCATCACCATACATAATCTCAATAGCACTTCTGGCTGCTTCAATAGTATCTGCAATAATAACGCCTTTCCCAGCAGCTAACCCATCTTTCTTGACAACAACGGGCAATTCACAGTTTTCAATATATGTTAAAGCATCCTTTTTTCGCTCAACTTCTTTATAATCAGCAGTTGGAATATTATATTTTTCCATTATCTTTTTAGCAAATAATTTTGAGCCTTCGATTTGAGCTGCTTGCTTATTTGGACCAAACACTTTGAAACCATTCGCTCGTAAAATGTCTGCTAATCCATCAATTAGCGGCTGTTCTGGACCTATAACTACCCAATCAACATTTTGCCGTTTAGCAAAATCTAGTATCGCTTGATGATCAGATTCTGAAATTTCAGTGTGTACTTCAGCTATAGGTGTCATTGCCTCATTACCTGGAATGACAAACACTTGTTTAACTAGATTCGATTGATTAAGTTTATATGCAAGTGCATGTTCTCGTCCACCAGCACCAATTACTAATACATTCATTTATGTTACGCCCCTTTAAAATTAGTGTTTAAAATGTCGAGTGCCTGTGACTACCATTGCAATACCATGTTTATTAGCCATATCAATTGAATCTTGATCTTTAATCGAACCACCCGGTTGGATAATTGTCTTTATACCATGTTGTGCTGCAAGTTCAACTGTATCTCCCATAGGGAAAAATCCATCAGATACTAACGCCACATGATCATTGATTTCAATAGCTCTTTCTAATGCAATTTTAGCAGCACCGACACGATTCATTTGTCCAGCACCTATTCCTACAGTTTGTTTATTATTACTTAAAATAATTGCATTACTTTTTACTGATGGTACAACTTTCCATCCTAATAACATTGCTTCCCATTGTTCATCAGTAGGTGCAACTTCTGTAACAACTTTCATTTCTTCTTTTGGCACGACATAATTGTCTTTATCTTGAACTAAATATCCGCCAGATACTGAAACAAACTCTTCTTCGTTACTGTCTATAGTCATATCAATTTCTAATAATCTTACATTCTTCTTTTGTTTTAAAATATTTAATGCTTTATCCGTAAATTTTGGTGCAATAATGACTTCCAAAAAGATACTATGCAATTGCTCTGCTAACTCAGGTGTTACAGCTCGGTTTAATGCAACAATTCCACCAAATATTGATTGACTATCCGCTTCATACGCATGTTGAAATGCTTGTTCTATCGTGTCACCGATACCAACACCACATGGATTCATGTGTTTAACTGCAACTGCAGCAGGTGTATCAAACTTTTTAACTAAAGCTAGTGTAGCATCTGCATCTTTAATATTGTTATAGCTTAATTGTTTCCCATGTAATTGTTTAGCGCCTGCAATCGTGTGCTTAGCATTCGAAGTTCTCACAAAATACGCTGATTGTTGTGGATTTTCTCCATATCTTAAAGTTTCTTTATCCCCTTTAAAGAAACGTACAATCGCTTCATCATATTCTGCAGTATGCTCAAAAACTTTGATCATTAATGATTGTCTATATGACTCATCTAACGAATCGTTTCTTAATCGCGTCAATACTTCATGATAATCTGCCGGATGTACAATTGTTGTTACATGTTTATAGTTTTTAGCTGCAGCACGTAACATTGTTGGACCACCAATATCAATATTTTCAATTGCTTCGTCCATCGTCACATCAGGGTTTGCAACAGTTTGTTGGAATGGATATAAATTAACTACTACCATATCAATTAAATCTATATGTTGTTCTGATAATTCATTTAAATGCTGCGGTTTATTTCGATCAGCTAAAATACCACCATGAACAGCTGGATGTAATGTTTTAACACGGCCATCCATTATTTCTGGAAAATGTGTTAAGTCTGAAACAGAACGAACTGGTACATTTGCTTCATCTAATATACGTTTAGTACCACCTGTTGAATATAATTCATAATTTAATTGCGTTAACGCTTTAGCAAACTCTACAATACCTGTTTTATTTGATACGCTCAAAATAGCTTTCTTCATCACATACATACTCCTTATTTTACAATTTTAGCAATAACACTTGGATATAACTCATATTCCAATTTTTTTACTTTCTCTTCTAATTGTTCTTTTGAATCGTCCGGTCTAATATCACATTGTCTCTGTTCAATAATTTCTCCCGTATCCATACCACTATCAACATAATGTACTGTCGAACCAGTAATAGTATCGCCACTATGATATGCTTGGCCTATTGCGTCAATCCCCTTATATTTCGGCAATAGAGATGGATGTATATTCAATATTTTACCTTCAAATGAATCTAATAAGTCTGGACCAATTAGACGCATGTAGCCAGCTAAAATAATCCACTCTACCTTATCTTCATTTAATAATGTTACTAAATGTTGTTCATATGCTGCTTTTGAATCAAATTGTTTTGGTTCATTAATATAAACAGGAATATCGTGCTTTTTTGCTCTATCTATACAAAACGCATTTTGATGATCCGTATATAGCGCCGTAACTTCAATATTTTCAAGTTTTCCTGATTCAACATGCTCAACTATATTTTCAAAGTTACTTCCTGAACCTGATGCAAAAATCGCAATTTTAACCATTGTTATACCCCCAACAATTCAATTGCAGTTGACTCATTTTTCACAATATGACCAATTTGATAGGCTTCCACATTTTGTTCTGCTAAAATCTTCAAAGCGCGTGATACATCTTTTTCATCAACGATAACCGTATAGCCAATACCCATGTTAAAAATGTTATACATTTCATTTGTCTCTATATTGCCTTGTTGTTGTAACCAATCAAATATTTTTGGCGTTGGAAATGATGTAGTATCAATTCTAGCAGCATATCCGGCTGGCAATGCACGTGGAATATTTTCATAAAAGCCTCCACCAGTAATATGATTCATTGCCTTAATAGAAACTTCTTTTTTTAAAGCAAGTACAGGTTTGACATATAATTTAGTTGGTTCTAAAAAGACATCTATAAATGGACGATTATCGAAGTTTGATGCCAAATCAATGCCTGATTCATTAATTAATTTGCGCACTAAACTATATCCATTTGAATGAATGCCACTTGACGCAAGCCCTATAACAACTTGTCCCTCTTTCACTTCTGAACCATCTACATAGTCATCCTTTTCAACTGCTCCAACTGCAAATCCGGCTACATCATATTCACCTTCGTGATACATTTCACCCATTTCAGCAGTCTCTCCACCGATAAGTGCAGTATTCGTTTCAACGCATGCATCACTAATACCTTTAACAATTTGTTCAATAACTTCAGGAACAACTTTATTTGTAGCGATGTAATCTAAAAAATACAATGGTTCTGCACCTGTCGTTAAAATATCATTAACACACATTGCGACTGCATCGATACCTATCGAATCATGTTTCCCATAGTCGATAGCTAGTTTTAATTTCGTACCTACTCCGTCTGTTCCAGAAACTAAAACTGGTGCTGTCATATTTAATTGTGATAAATCAAATGTAGCACCGAATCCACCTAAACCACCGATAACTTCTTTACGCATCGTACGTTTAACATGACTAGACATTCTTTCTACAGCTTCATAACCAGCATGAATATTTACACCAGATTGTTCATATGCTTTAGACATTTAAATTTCCCTCGCTATCAAAAAAGTGTTTGTTTTTAGAAATATATTGCTTTTGTCGATGACTTAAATGCGCTTTATAATTTGCTTCATAATCATATAACCCTGCAGGATAATCTCCAGTGAAACTTTCTACACATAAGCCACTATATGGCGCGTCATAATCTAAACCAATTGATTCAATTAACCCATCTACAGATAGATATGCTAATGAATCAGCGCCAATATAATCTTTAATTTCTTCAGGTGATTTGCTTGCAGAAATTAATTCTGCCGTAGTTGAAACATCGATTCCATAAAAACTTGGGAACATAAATTCCGGTGATGCTATACGCACATGTACTTTATTTGCACCAGAATCTTTTAACATTTTCACAATGCGTCGAATTGTCGTACCGCGAACAATGGAATCATCAACAAGAATGATATTTTTCCCATCTACTATATCTTTTACCGCAGATAACTTCACTCTCACACCTTGCTCACGTAATTCTTGAGTTGGTTGAATAAATGTTCTTGCAACATATTGATTTTTAACTAGTCCCATTTCATATGGCAAACCTATTTCTTCAGCATAACCACTCGCAGCTGATAGCGATGAATTGGGTACACCGATGACCATATCAGCATTTACAGGGCTTTCTTGGGCTAATTTTTTACCAGAAGCTTTACGTACTGCATGGACATTTTTACCAGCTATTGTTGAGTCTGGTCTAGCAAAATAAATATATTCCATCGCAGAAATTGCAGTTGTCGTATGATGTGTATAAGATTTAACTGTAATACCTTTATCGTTAATCACGACATATTCACCTGCATGAATATCTTGAACGAATTCTGCACCTAACACATCTATTGCACATGTTTCACTTGCAAGGATGTATGTCCCATCTTTCATTTTACCTACAACAAGTGGTCTGATAGCATTTGGATCTACTGCGCCATATAACGCATCTTTAGTTAAAATCGCAAATGTAAAACCGCCTTTAACTTTTCGCAAACTTTCTTTCAACGCTTCCTCAAAAGTAGGAGCTTTACTTCGACGTATCAAATGCATAATGACTTCAGTATCAGAAGACGAATGGAAGATAGCACCTTGTTTTTCTAAATTCTGACGCAATGATTTAGCATTAATGAGGTTACCATTATGACAAATACCTACACTCATATCATAAAAGTGATACAGAAACGGTTGAATATTTTCAATACCTTTATTACCTGAAGTAGCATAACGGACGTGACCAATTGCATGTTGATATCCTTTTAATCGTTCCATTTGATCATCTTTAATCGCTTCAGTTAGTAAGCCTAATCCTCGCTCGCCTTTTAATTCATTTTGATCAGAAACAACTATACCTGCACCTTCTTGACCACGATGTTGCAAACTATGAAGTCCCATATATGTTAGTTGCGCTGCTTCAGGATGATTCCAAATACCAAACACGCCACATTCTTCGTTTAATCCTGAGTAGTTAAACATTGAGCAATTGCCCCTTCCCATATTTGTTTAATATCTGAAACATTTTCACTAATCTCTGTATATGGTGTTGTTACTTTGAAATTATCACTATCTGTTAAAAGTCCAATTTCTATTGCATTATCAATATTTAAAGTTTTACCTGATTTAACAGAAACAACATATCGGCCTTGCGTCTCACTAAACAATTGTGCATTTGTTATATCTATTGAAGACTTTAATCCTAAACCGTAATGCGCACTTAGTTTAGCTAAGGTAATCAGTAAGCCACCTTTACCAACTGTTTGAACATGTGATAATAGTCCTTCACGAATAGCGGTCTTGATTGATTCACCTTTTTCAACTTCTGAACTCAAATCTAATGACTCAAATTCATGATTAACTTTGCCATAAATTAACTTTTCAAGTTGACTACCACCAAAGTCGTCCTTAGTATCACCGATTAAATATAATTTATCTCCAACTTGAGGTTCAAAATCATTTAAATAATTTACATTTTCAATCAAACCTACCATTCCAACAACTGGTGTTGGGAAAATAGAAGTACCTTTCGTTTCGTTATATAAAGATACATTTCCAGAAACTACTGGTGTCTTAAGAATGTCGCATGCTTCTGCCATACCTTTCGTTGAATCTATCAACTGTTGATAGATTTCTTTCTTTTCAGGAGAACCATAATTTAAACAATCTGTCATTGCTAATGGTGTTGCACCCACGGCAATTAAATTTCGATAAGCTTCAGCTACTACCATCTTTCCACCTTCATATGGATTGTTATATACATAACGCGCTTCACCATCAATTGTTGAAGCAATTGCCTTATTTGTGCCTTCCACACGTACTACCGATGCTTGAAGTCCTGGCTTAATTATCGTATTGGCACCAACTTGTTGGTCGTATTGATCATATAAATAGTGTTTAGATGCTATAGTCGGATGCTTAAGTAATTTAAAGAAAGTATCTTTAACATCGATGTGTGTATAATCATTTTTAGAAGTATTATAATCTTTTTCTTCTCCTTCTAAAATATATACAGGTGCTTCATCAGCTAGTGGTTCAACTGGAATGTCAGCATAAACTTCGTCATCATATGTTAAAACAAAACGATTTGTATCTGTAACTTCACCTATAACAGCACTATCCAATTCGTGCTTATCAAATAAATCTAAGAATTTTTGTTCAGTACCTTTTTCAACAACTAGTAACATACGTTCTTGAGTTTCTGAAAGCATCATTTCATAAGGAGAAATACCTGGCTCACGTGTTGGCACTTGTTCTAATCTCAAATGTAAACCACTACCACCTTTTGCCGCCATTTCAGACGATGAAGATGTTAAACCAGCAGCACCCATATCTTGAATACCAACTAATTCATCAAATGTAATTGCTTCAAGTGTTGCTTCCATTAATTTTTTACCTACAAATGGATCACCGATTTGTACAGAAGGTCGTTTACTTTCGCTTTCTTCCGTCAATTCTTCAGATGCAAAAGTAGCACCATGAATACCATCTCGACCAGTTTTCAAACCAACATAAATGACCGAATTACCTACACCTTTTGCTGTGCCTTTTTGAATCATGTCGTGATTGATAACACCAACACACATTGCATTAACAAGTGGATTGCCATCATAACGTTCATCAAATTCGATTTCACCAGCAGTTGTTGGAATACCAATGCAGTTACCATAACCTCCGATACCCTTTACAACCCCTTTAAGTAATCTTTGGTTTTGTTTATTATCTAATTCTCCAAATCTAAGACTGTTTAACAAATTAATAGGTCTAGCCCCAATAGAGACAATGTCACGAATGATTCCACCAACGCCTGTAGCAGCCCCTTGATATGGTTCAATTGCTGATGGATGGTTGTGAGACTCTACTTTAAATACTACGGCTTGATTATCACCTATATCGACTACCCCTGCACCTTCACCAGGCCCCATAAGCACATGCTCACCTGACGTAGGAAATTGCTTTAAAAACGGTTTAGAATGTTTATAAGAGCAATGTTCACTCCACATAACAGAAAAGATACCTGTTTCTGTAAAGTTAGGTTGTCTGCCTAAAATATCGCAAACTTTTTCATATTCTTGATCACTTAATCCCATATCTTGATATACTTTTTCAAGTTTAATTTCTTCAACGCTTGGTTCGATAAATTTAGACATGTTGTTCCCTCCAACTTTTTACCATCGCTTCAAATAATTTCACACCACTATCAGTACCTAACAACGTTTCTAAAGCTCTTTCAGGATGTGGCATCATGCCGCATACATTGCCTTTTTCATTAACAATTCCTGCAATATCATCATATGAACCGTTCGGATTATTCACATATTTCAGAATAATTTGATTGTTAGCTTTTAATTGTTGATATATTTCATCAGTACAATAATAATGACCTTCACCGTGAGCTACAGGATATATAACTTTTTCACCTTGTTCATAAAGATTTGTAAATGCCGTTTGATTATTCACTATTTCTAACTCTTCATTTCTACTAATAAATAAATGTGAATCGTTATGCAATAATGCACCAGGTAATAAGCCTATTTCAGTTAAAATTTGAAACCCATTACAAACACCTAATACTGGCTTACCTTCAGCTGCAAGACGTTTAACTTCCGAAATAATCGGCGCTACACTAGCCATTGCCCCAGATCTTAAGTAATCCCCGAATGAAAATCCACCAGGAATAAGTACGCCATCAAATCCACTTAGTGATGTTTCTCTATAATCTACATATTCCGCTTCAACACCACTTTTAATAGCAGCATTAAACATGTCTCTATCACAATTCGAACCTGGAAAAACAAGAACCGCAAATTTCATTTTATGCATTCTCCTTTTCATCATCTAACACTTTATAGCTATATTCTTCAATCACTGTATTTGCAAACAATTTTTCACTTAGAGTTGTAATAATGTTGTGTACCTTTTCATCACTAACCTCATCCACTGTCATATATAATACTTTTCCTACACGAATATCATTCACTTGTGCATAACCTAAGTCATGTACAGCTCGAGTAAGCGTTTGTCCTTGCGTATCTAATACTTGTGGTTGTAATGTGATATGTAGTTCAATTGTTTTCATTATTTTAAATCCTCCAATTTGTTTAAAAATATTTGATATGTTTCAATCAGTGATCCAGTGTTATTTCTATATACATCTTTATCAAAGTTTGCATTGGTAGCTTTATCCCAAATTCGACATGTATCTGGAGATATTTCATCCGCTAACAAAATTTGACCAGTCTCAGTCTTTCCAAATTCGATTTTAAAATCTACTAATTTTAAATTCATAGCATCCATTAATTGTTTCAACACATTATTAATCTTTAATGCTTTGGATTTTAGTATTTCAATATCTTCATCTGATGCTATATTGAGCAATTTAACATGGTCATCCGTTATCAACGGATCATTTAACGCATCATTTTTATAGAAAAATTCCACAAGTGGTTCTCTAAAAACTTCACCATTTTCAAAACCTAAACGCTTTGTAATAGATCCACTAGCAATATTACGAACAACTACTTCTAATGGAATTATTTTCACAGGCTTAACTAATTGTTCTGTTTCAGATAATTGTTTAATAAAGTGACTTTCTATTCCATTTTCTTGTAAATATTTAAATATAATAGAAGTAATTTGATTATTTAATCGCCCCTTACCTGCCATTGTGTCTTTCTTAGCCCCGTTTCCAGCAGTAACTTCATCTTTATATTCAACTCTTAATTCATTTTCTTGATTTGTTGAGAAAATGCGCTTCGCTTTTCCTTCATATAATAATGTCATGCTTTAATTACTCCCCTCAAATTTAGCGTACATATCTTGTTCAGTTTGGTTTACATCATTCGTTAGTACAGTCATATGCCCCATTTTTCTGCTATCTTTACGCTCAGACTTACCATAAATATGTAAGTGCCACTCTGGATGTTCATTAAATTCATTTTCCAATAAATCTAAATCTTTACCTAGTAAGTTCATCATGACTGCTGGCTTTAATAATTCAATTGAATTTGGTAATGATTGTCCGGTAACTGCTAAAATATGAGTATCAAATTGTGAATAATCACATGCTTCAATTGAATAATGTCCGGAATTGTGAGGCCTTGGTGCAATCTCGTTCACATACAATTGGTTGTTACTATCTATAAAAAATTCCACTGTAAATGTTCCAATGAAATGAATCGATTGGATAATTTTATTAACTTGCTCTTTCGCCTCAGCTGTTTTATCTATTCTCGCTGGAACAATTGTTTTGAAAAGTATTTGATTTCTATGCTCATTTTCTTGTAATGGGAAAAAAGTGATTTGATTGTTGTTTCCTCTTGTAACAGTAAGAGATACTTCTTTCTTGATATTCAAATATTTTTCAGCTACGCATTCACTAGTTTCAATTAATTTAAAACCTTCTTGTAAGTCTTTTTCGTTGTTAATTAAAACTTGACCTTTGCCATCGTAGCCACCAAATCTAGTTTTTACAATAAAAGGATATCCTAATGTTTCAATTGCTTTGTCAATATCTGTAGATTCTTTTACTGAAATGAACGGGACAACTTTGGTACCAGCATTTTTTAATGTTTCTTTTTCAGTTAAGCGGTCTTGTAATAACTGTATAGCTTGGTAACCTTGCGGAATATTGTACTTTTCACATAATAGTTTTAATTGTTGGGCTGAAATGTTTTCAAATTCATAAGTAATCACATCACATTTTTGTCCTAATTGATTGAGTGCCTTTTCATCGTCATACTTGGCTTGTATAAATTCGTGTGCAACGTATCTACATGGACAATCTTCAGCAGGATCCAATACAACCACTTTATAACCCATTTTTTGAGCTGATTGTGCCATCATCTTTCCAAGCTGACCACCACCAATAATGCCAATAGTCGCACCAAACTTTAATTTATTGAAGTTCATTTTGCATGTCCTCCACTTTTTGAATTAACGAAGATTCATACTGATTTAGTTTTTCAACTAAAGAAGGATTTTGAATACTTAACATTCTTGCTGCAAGTATACCTGCGTTTTTAGCACCTGCTGCACCAATTGCAGTCGTTGCAACCGGAATACCTCCTGGCATTTGAACAATTGATAATAAAGAATCTATACCCTTTAAACTTTTTGTTTCAATCGGCACTCCAATAACTGGTAGCGTAGTTAATGATGCAACCATACCTGGTAAATGTGCCGCACCGCCAGCGCCTGCAATGATAATGTTTATACCTCTTTCTCTCGCTTCAGAAGCAAATTGAACCATCATTTTTGGCGTACGATGTGCGGATACTACTTGTTTTTCGTACGGAATTTCAAAATAATCCAACATGTTACAACTCTCTTGCATAATTTTCCAATCGGAAGAACTGCCCATAATGACTGCTACTTTCACTTTGTACACCCTTTCAAAAGTTTGAATTGTGAATTACTTTAGTTGTATATTATAGATATAGCATAACAAGCAATTTCTGCTTTTTCAATCAAAAATCGAACTTTATTTTGATTTTTTGTTTGAATTTACGTCTTTTGCTATGTAAATTAGTTTTATGAACTAACAAAGTTAGGATATTGACAATAGGAGGAGAAGTTTTTATGGTTGCTAAAATTTTAGATGGTAAACAAATTGCCAAAGACTACAGACAGGGGTTACAAGATCAAGTTGAAGCGCTAAAAGAAAAGGGTTTTACACCTAAATTATCCGTTATATTAGTTGGTAATGATGGCGCTAGTCAAAGTTATGTTAGATCAAAAAAGAAAGCAGCTGAAAAAATTGGTATGATTTCAGAAATCGTACATTTGGAAGAAACAGCTACTGAAGAAGAAGTATTAAACGAACTAAATAGACTAAATAATGATGATTCTGTAAGTGGTATTTTGGTACAAGTACCATTACCAAAACAAGTTAGCGAACAGAAAATATTAGAAGCAATCAATCCTGAAAAAGATGTGGACGGATTTCATCCAATAAATATAGGGAAATTATATATCGATGAACAAACTTTTGTACCTTGCACACCGCTCGGCATCATGGAAATATTAAAACATGCTGATATTGATTTAGAAGGTAAAAATGCAGTTGTAATTGGACGAAGTCATATTGTCGGACAACCAGTTTCTAAGTTACTACTTCAAAAAAATGCATCAGTAACAATCTTACATTCTCGTTCAAAAGATATGGCATCATATTTAAAGGATGCTGATGTCATTGTCAGTGCAGTTGGTAAGCCTGGTTTAGTAACAAAAGATGTGGTCAAAGAAGGAGCAGTAATTATCGATGTTGGCAATACGCCAGATGAAAATGGCAAATTAAAAGGTGACGTTGATTATGATGCGGTTAAAGAAATTGCTGGAGCTATTACACCAGTTCCTGGTGGCGTTGGTCCATTAACAATTACTATGGTATTAAATAATACTTTGCTTGCAGAAAAAATGCGTCGAGGTATTGATTCGTAAAGAGCCTGAGACATAAATCAATGTTCTATGCTCTACAAAGTTATAATGGCAGTAGTTGACTGAACGAAAATTCGCTTGTAACAAGCTTTTTTCAATTCTAGTCAACCTTGCCGGGGTGGGACGACGAAATAAATTTTACGAAAATATCATTTCTGTCCCACTCCCTAATAACTGAGTTTTAATGAAGTCTTTTAACCCACATTTAATATTATTTCGCAATTGAAATGAATAACAAGAAAAATCTGGGACATTAATCGATCAAATGCTCCCTTCAAAGTAGACATTGAATAAATGAAGGCTTTGAAGGGAGCATTTCACTTTGTACTTGGCTCAACAATTTTATATAGACAGTAGTTAATTGAATGAAAATAAGCTTGTAACAAGCATTTTTCAATTTTAGTCCGGGGCCCCAACACAGAAGCTGTGACTATGATAAAGTACTACTACATAGTTAATCATTAGTGGTTCTTTATCATTTTCGCCTCCCTTTTCTTATTGTTTTGATACACAAAAATTTAAGTTCAAACTGTCGAATAAAGTTATATTTGATTTCAAATTATCCCTAAATTATTAATTTTACAATTGTGGCAGATTTTCAAAATAATAATTATTTCCTCATTATTTATAAATTTATATTTAAATTTCATTCTTTATAGGGTAAGATTAGGACTATAGTATGATGTGTAAATAATATAAATTAAGGTATAGTAAAGCTAACTCAGAAATGACTTATCATTCGGAGGTTACATTATGAATAAACTATTACAGTCATTATCAGCCCTCGGTGTTTCTGCTACACTAGTAACACCAAATTTAAATGCAGATGCAACGACGAATACTACACCACAAATTAAAGGCGCTAATGATATCGTTATTAAGAAAGGTCAAGATTATAACCTTCTAAACGGCATAAGTGCATTTGATAAAGAAGATGGAGATTTAACCGATAAAATTAAAGTCGATGGCCAAATTGATACATCTAAATCTGGTAAATATCAAATTAAATATCATGTCACTGATTCAGATGGTGCAATTAAAATTTCCACTAGGTATATTGAGGTTAAATAGCCCTCATCACTATACTGCAAATAAAATGGTAGCAAACGAACATGTTTTGCTACCATTTTATTTGTTATTCTAACTTCATCTGCAACTTTAACCCAAATATTGTATTTTTTCTGTATACCAAAGGACTACCTATCAAATTATTAAAACTTAACTGCTCTTTTTAAAAAAATGTTTTGATTTTGAACAAACAAATTTCCACTTTTCATTGTTTAACGATAAATTACTTATGGCAAATTCCTTATTAAAATGTTTGCGCTTCCTTTCAATCAACTAGCCATCATTTTTAATTTATTAGACAATTTCAAACTTTTTTTATTTTCATTCAATTAACCTTTAATTGAAAGCTATTCTCAACTTTCCTTTTAAATATGAAGCAATTTTTTCAAAAACGCTATTAGTCACAAAATGTACACATAATTTTAACAAATGTGTGAACCCACGTCACACCTTGATTTATCAACATTTTTGATACAATTTTATTAATTTTTTTCCCATAAGCCCTTGTAAATATTGTGTAATAACTTAAAATTAATGTTAAGCCCTACATTTGTAGTATTAGGAGGTCAAAAAAGTGTCAAAATTTAAGTCTTTGCTTCTATTATTTGGCACACTAATTTTACTTAGTGGTTGTTCAAATATAGAAATTTTCAACGCAAAAGGGCCAGTAGCAAGTAGTCAGAAGTTCTTGATTCTTTATTCAATCGTCTTCATGCTTGTTATTTGTTTCGTTGTACTTGGCATGTTCGCCATTTTTATTTACAAGTATAGTTATAATAAGAATGCCGAATCTGGTAAGATGCACCATAATGCCATCATTGAAACAATATGGTTTGTAATACCTATCATAATCGTTGCTGCTTTAGCTATTCCTACAGTTAAAACTTTATACGATTACGAAAAACCACCGAAGAGTGAGAAAGATCCAATGGTTGTATATGCAGTAAGTGCAGGATACAAATGGTTCTTTGCTTATCCAGATGAACATATAGAGACTGTTAATACATTAACAATCCCTAAAGATCGTCCTGTTGTATTTAAGCTTCAAGCTATGGATACAATGACAAGTTTCTGGATTCCACAATTAGGTGGTCAAAAATATGCCATGACTGGCATGACAATGAATTGGACGTTAGAAGCATCTCAAACTGGTACGTTCAGAGGTCGTAACTCTAACTTCAATGGTGAAGGATTCTCACGTCAAACATTTAAAGTAAATGCCGTTAGTCAAAAAGACTACGACAAATGGGTGAAAGAAGTTAAAGGTAAGAAAACGTTAGATCAAGATACATTTGATAAACAATTATTACCAAGCACACCTAATAAAGCTTTAGAATTTAATGGTACACATATGGCGTTTGTTGATCCAGCAGCCGATCCAGAATACATCTTCTATGCATATAAACGTTTCAATTTCGAATTGAAAGATCCAAACTTCACTAGTGAAGAAAATATGTTTAAAGATGTATCAGACAAACCATTAATACCTGCTCGTAAAGCTCAAATTACAAATGCGAACTATAAACGACATGGTATGAAGTTGATGATTCTTGGAAATGACGAACCATATAACAATGAGTTCAAGAAAGATGAATCGAAAAATGCGAAAGAAATGAAGAAAATTTCAAAAGATGCGCAAGATCAAGACAATGATGATCATGGAGGTGGACATTAATGAATTTTCCATGGGATCAATTACTAGTTAAAGGTAACTGGATGATTACAATGGCACAAATTGGTGCCCCATTCTTAGTTATTGGTTTAATCGCAGTAATTACTTACTTTAAATTATGGAAATATCTTTACAAAGAATGGTTCACATCTGTAGACCATAAGAAAATCGGTATTATGTATTTAATCTGTGCCGTATTAATGTTCGTCCGTGGTGGTATTGATGCGTTACTTATTCGTGCGCAATTAACAGTACCTGATAACAAATTTTTAGAATCTAACCACTATAACGAAATTTTTAGTACACATGGTGTAATCATGATTATCTTCATGGCAATGCCATTTATCTTTGGTTTATGGAATATCGTTGTTCCATTACAAATTGGAGCACGTGATGTTGCATTCCCAGTATTAAACAACGTAAGTTTCTGGCTATTCTTTGCAGGTATGATTTTATTCAACCTGTCATTTATTATTGGTGGTTCACCAGCAGCTGGTTGGACAAACTATGCGCCACTAGCAGGTGAATTCAGTCCTGGTCCGGGTGTTAACTATTACTTAATAGCTATACAAATTTCAGGGCTTGGTACCTTAGCTACAGGTATCAACTTCTTTGTAACAATTTTAAGATGTAAAACACCAACTATGAAGTTTATGCAAATGCCAATGTTTACAGTAACAACATTTATTACTACATTAATTGTTATTCTTGCTTTCCCTCCTTTAACAGTAGCGTTAGCATTAATGACAACTGATAGAATATTTGACACAGCATTCTTCACAGTTGCACATGGCGGTATGCCAATGCTTTGGGCTAACTTCTTCTGGGTATGGGGGCACCCTGAAGTTTATATCGTTATCCTTCCAGCATTTGGTATTTACTCAGAAATTATCCCGACATTCGCTCGTAAGCGTTTATTCGGACATCAAAGTATGGTATGGGCAACTGCCGGTATCGCGTTCCTTAGTTTCTTAGTTTGGGTTCACCATTTCTTCACAATGGGTAATGGTGCGTTAATCAACTCATTCTTCTCAATTTCAACAATGCTGATTGGTATTCCAACTGGTGTGAAATTGTTTAACTGGTTATTAACATTATATAAAGGACGTATTACATTTGAGTCACCAATGCTATTCTCATTAGCATTTATCCCTAACTTCCTTTTAGGTGGTGTTACGGGTGTAATGTTAGCAATGGCATCAGCTGACTTTCAATATCACAATACGTACTTCTTAGTAGCTCACTTCCACTATACATTGGTTACTGGTGTTGTATTTGCCTGCTTAGCTGGTTTAATCTTCTGGTATCCAAAGATGATGGGTTACAAATTAAACGAAACATTAAACAAATGGTGCTTCTGGTTCTTCATGATCGGATTTAACGTTTGTTTCTTACCACAATTCATTCTTGGATTAGATGGTATGCCACGTCGTTTATACACTTATATGCCATCAGATGGTTGGTTCTTATTAAACTTAATTTCAACTATCGGTGCATTATTAATGGCAATCGGATTCTTATTCCTTGTTGTTAGTATCGTATACAGTCACTTCAAATCTCCACGTGAAGCAACTGGAGATAACTGGGATGGCCTTGGCCGTACTCTAGAGTGGACTACTGCATCAGCAATTCCACCTAAATACAACTTTGCCATTACACCAGATTGGAATGACTACGACACATTTGTTGATATGAAAGAACATGGTCGTCATTACTTAGACAACCATAATTACAAAGACATTCATATGCCAAACAATACTCCTGTTGGATTCTGGATTGGTATCTTTATGACTATCGGCGGTTTCTTCTTAATTTTCGAAACTGTAATTCCAGCATTAATTTGTTTATTCGGTATTTTTGGTACTATGATTTATCGCAGTTTCCAAATCGATCACGGATATCATATCCCTGCTGCTGAAGTTGCTGAAACTGAAGCTAGATTAAGAGAAGCGCGTATTAAAGAAAGGGAGGCTGTAAGTCATGAGTCATGATACAAACACTATTGATTCACGCACACATGAAGGCGAATTAAATAAGCTTGGCTTTTGGATTTTCATTACAGCCGAATTTGCGTTATTCGGTACCCTATTTGCGACACTATTAACTTTGCAACATGGTGGCGATTATGCAGGTAAAATGACTACTGAGTTATTTGAATTGCCTCTTGTTTTAATAATGACGTTTGCATTATTATTCAGTTCTTACACATGTGGTATTGCTATTTACTACATGCGCCAAGAAAAACAAAAGTTAATGATGTTTTGGATGATTATTACGTTACTTTTAGGTTTAGTCTTTGTTGGATTCGAAATTTATGAATTCGCACACTATGCATCAGAAGGCGTTAACCCAACAATTGGTTCTTACTGGTCTAGTTTCTTTATCCTATTAGGAACGCATGGTTGTCACGTATCGCTAGGTATCGTTTGGGCCATTTGTTTATTAATCCAAATCCAACGACGCGGATTAGACAAATATAATGCGCCAAAATTATTTATAGTAAGTTTATACTGGCACTTCTTAGATGTTGTTTGGGTTTTCATCTTTACTGCCGTATATATGATAGGGATGGTGTATAGCGGATGAGTACAATAATGAAACATACTGTAGGATTTATCGCATCTATCGTATTAACGCTTTTAGCAGTTTACGTAACACTATACACGTCATTAACATTCCACGCGAAGTTGACAATTATCTTTGGCTTTGCATTCGTCCAAGCAGGACTTCAATTATTAATGTTCATGCATTTAACTGAAGGTAAAGATGGACGTTTACAAACATTCAAAGTTATCTTTGCTCTTGTAATTACACTTTGTTTCGTTGTCGGAACATATTGGGTTATGCAAGGCGGTCACTCTTCACACTTATAAACAACATTTTAATAATGTAAAGTTTAACCAGCTAACACTTTTGTTAGCTGGTTTTTATTTTCCTTCAATTTTTAAATGGTTAAGTCCCCTTCTATATCTTATAAGACAATCATTATAATCAATTCAATTAATACATTAACAACCACAACTAATAAATATAGTAACTTCAAAATCCATATTTATGTCTAAAGATAATCTCAATGTTGTTCACGTCAATAAAATTATCCCTAGGTTTTTAAAAATTGTACATGTTTAAACAATCAAAAGTGTACATTATTAAATTATCATTTCCAGTTAGATTTAGAAAACATTCACACCACGCATGGACCAACGTATTCGTCTTCATTCATTTTAGTCTGATGCCAACTCACCAAATGATTTCCCCTTTTATCAGTTAACACATATTTTTAAACTCATCCTTCTTCAACCTTATACTTTATACTTTTTACCACTATAAAAAAGAAGATATAACTCGTATACTGGTCAGGTAAGGTCGATGCCTTAATGCCATATACATGTTATATCTTCTATATTAATTATTGAACAATAACACCCTTCGTATTGTAAGGTTTATTTTGTTTTAAAATATCATTATAAATATGTTTGATTCGAACTTCATTGTTTCCTTTTACATTTAATGCAAGTACAACTACATACTTATCATTATAGTAAACAGTAAAGACTTGTCCAAAGAATCCCCCGTTAAGTCTATTCAATGTTGGCTTAGCATAGAAACCATATCGATATTCATCTGGATACTGTTTCGTACCAAACTCATGTAATAATGGATTGGTTATTTTAGGACTGAATAATTTATATTGTTGTATTTGAGTAATTAATTTACCCATATCTGTTGGTGTCATATATAAATTACCTGCACCATAGTATTGGTCCAAAATATTAGGTCTTAAGAATGAAAGTCCTGTACTATTATAAGCATAACCTTTTGCTAGATATTTTTTAAAAGGTTGTTCATCATAAAATGCTGTGTGCTGAAGTTTTAAAGGATCTCCTATTTTTGTATAATAATTCTCAGCATAAGATTTACCTGTAACTTCTTCAATTACTTTCGCAAGTACTAAATAATTCCCATCGTTATACATATGCTTTTTGTATTTCTTAGGATCAATACCACGTTTTTGAATCGCTTTAACTGCTTGATCTAAATTTTTATAATCTTTTGAGGATTTATATTTATATAATCCACTTTGATGCAACATTAAATCTTTCAATGGGATAGGCTTAGATGTTTTAAACCATGGAAGGTATTTACTTACTGGATCATTGATATTTATTTTATGTTCTTCTTCTAACTGTTTTAACAGTAACCCTGTTGAAAATTTTTGAGCTGAACCTATTAAAAACATCGTATTCGGTGTGTTTTTAATACCTTTTTCAAAATCTTGATATCCATAACCTTTACTCATTTTCAATTTGCCATTTTCATATATAGCTACTGAACCGTTAAATAATGAACTTTGTAAATACTTGTCAATTTTCTTATATTTAGGATCCTTGCTATTATATACCTCTTTTAGTTTAGACGGCGCAACCTTTTCCTTATTACGATCCACTAAATATTTTTCATTGTCTGATAATTTTGTTTCCTTATGTATTGGGTCTATAGAATGTGTCTTCGTCTGTAATCGATGAAAAATTAACGCTATAGAAATAATGATAAATAATAGTACACACGCATGTATAACTAGTTTTACTTTATTAAATTTCATTTGATAATTGCCTCACAATGTATTCATTTTATATATTTAAATCGTTAAAAATTTGAACCTAGATGCCTAATAATACAACTTACAAAAATTAACTTATCATTCATTTATGCTTTACGCTACATAGTAATAAGTTTTTCTAATATGTTATCTATACAACAAAATTAATTATACCTTATCACTTTGTATAAATCACTCGAATTTATATTACGCCTTTAAATTTTTTAAGACATCATACTAAAGTCGCATTATATTTTTAAAAATGCTTTTTGATTTTAACAAAACATTCAAATTACAAGGAACTTTGACATAACATTTGTATTTTTTACTATAAAGTACTACAATTTAAGGCTATAATGTATTAGTAATGAAGTTGTATAAATATCGTTCAACTAATTATATTTTAAAATTATGATTATGATTTAACAAAAATTTAATATAGGAGCATCAATCATGAATAAATTTTTAAAATACTTTTTGATCCTTCTAGCATTGGTTCTCATTGTTGTTCCAATAGTCTTCGCTACGTTACTTTTTAAAACGTCCCAAGATGCATTCGAATCTTCTCAAGACAGCAAAAATGCTAATCGTCAATCCAACTTAAGAGATAATAAAGTCAATCCCGAAGAACAACCTATCTCTATTCTTTTCTTAGGTATCGATGATAACGATGGAAGAAGAAAAAAAGGACAGGATGCTGAACACTCTAGATCAGACGCTATGATTTTAACTACTTTTAATCAATCAAAACATCAAATTAGAATGCTTAGTATTCCACGTGATACTATCAGCTACATTCCTAAAGTTGGCTATTACGATAAGATTACCCATGCACATGCATATGGTGGTCCAATTGCCGCAATGGATTCGGTAGAAGCTACCATGAATGTACCTGTTGATTATTATGTGAGAGTTAATATGAAAGCATTTGTCGAGGCTGTAAATGAGCTTGGTGGCATATACTATGATGTGCCATACGACTTAAATGAACCTAACACAGATGATACTGGTAAGATTAAAATTAAAAAAGGGTACCAAAAATTAAATGGTGATGAGGCTTTAGCAGTTGCTAGAACTAGACATCATGATTCAGACTTAAAACGTGGACAACGTCAAATGGAATTAATTAAGATTTTATTCCAAAAAGCACAGGAAGTTGATTCTATTGATAAACTTGATAACGTGATTCAAATTGTAGGTAAAAATGCAAAGCATAATTTAACTAACTCTGAAATTAAAGCTTTAGCAAAAATGTACTTAACAAATGATGTTGAAATTAAAACTGCGCAATTAAAAGGTAAAGATGATATGTTAAATGGTATTTACTATTATCATCCAAGTGTTGAAAGCATTCAAAAATATGCAAACTTACTTCGTAAAGACTTAGAATTATCACCTATTAATGATAAAAATGATTTCTTAGATCAACGTGTTATCAACCATTATGGTTCATTAATACCATTAACGCCTTTAGATAGTAGTTTATTGAGAAAAGAACAAAATGATACGACAGATAAAGATAAATCTTCGAATAATACTGACGACAGTAATAATAGTAATAACAACAATGGTGTCAATAATCAGCAACAACCTACTACGGGTCAAAACACTAACCAAGATCAAGGTAATATTCAACAAACGCCACAAGCTTCAAATAACCAAAATGGTGTTGTAAACTAATATTATATGACGATTAACATTTACTATTTATGAAAGGAGCATCATACATGAGTAGAAAAACATACGAAAAGATTGCAAATATAAATGGCATGTTTAATATGTTAGAACAACAAATTATTCATAGCCAAGATATGGCTCATTTTAGAAGTGAATTTTTTTACGTCAATCATGAGCATCGAGAAAACTATGAAGCACTCCTAATTTATTACAAAAATAGTATCGAGAATCCTATTGTAGATGGTGCATGTTATATTTTAGCCCTACCTGAAATTTTCAATAGTGTAGATGTTTTCGAATCAGAGTTACCATTTTCATGGGTATATGATGAAAATGGCATTACCGAAACAATGAAATCACTTAGTATTCCATTACAATATTTAGTCGCAGCAGCTTTAGAAGTGACAGATGTGAATATATTTAAACCTTCTGGGTTTGCAATGGGAATGAATAATTGGAATATTGCTCAAATGCGAATCTTTTGGCAATATACAGCAATTATTAGAAAAGAAGCACTATAACATTAATAATTAATTAGCTATAAAGATGATTCATATGAATCATCTTTATAGCTTTTTTATGTCTAATTATTTTTGAGGAAAATAACAATCGTTATTCTATGTTATTATTAGTAAATTAAATGTAAATGATTTTGTTAGGATATGGAGGAATTTTATGTTTTCAAAAGTAAACAATCAAAAGATGTTAGAAGATTGCTTCTATATAAGAAAGAAAGTGTTTGTAGAAGAACAAGGCGTCCCAGAGGAAAGTGAAATTGATGAATATGAATCTGAATCTATTCACCTCATTGGATATGATAATGGACAGCCAGTTGCCACAGCTCGTATACGCCCTATTAATGAAACAACTGTCAAAATAGAACGAGTGGCTGTGACAAAATCACATCGTGGACAAGGAATGGGTAGAATGCTTATGCAAGCTGTAGAATCATTAGCTAAAGATGAAGGTTTTTACGTAGCTACTATGAATGCCCAATGTCATGCTATCCCATTTTATGAAAGTTTAAACTTTAAAATGAGAGGTAATATATTTCTTGAGGAAGGCATCGAGCATATTGAAATGACAAAAAAGTTAACCTCGCTTAATTAAAAAAAGTTGTATCTATTTTAGAAACATTTGTAATAAACCAATTCTTAAATTGACATCAATTCTATTTGATTTGTCACGTCACCATTGAGATTCAAAATTTTTTTCATTTTTTTACAGTGAGAATGTAAATTAAGAGTATATTACAAATTGGTTAAATACGCACAGGTATATAAAACAGGTACTATAATGTTAGTAATAATTAATAAATGTTAGGAGTAATAAATAGAATGGCGAAAAAATTCAATTACAAACTACCATCAATGGTTGCATTAACGCTTGTAGGTTCAGCAGTCACTGCACATCAAGTTCAAGCAGCTGAGACGACACAAGATCAAACTACTAATAAAAACGTTTTAGATAGTAATAAAGTTAAAGCAACTACTGAACAAGCAAAAGCTGAGGTAAAAAATCCAACGCAAAACATTTCTGGCACTCAAGTATATCAAGACCCTGCTATTGTCCAACCAAAAACAGCAAATAACAAAACAGGCAATGCTCAAGTAAGTCAAAAAGTTGATACTGCACAAGTAAATGGTGACACTCGTGCTAATCAATCAGCGACTACAAATAATACGCAGCCTGTTGCAAAGTCAACAAGCACTACAGCACCTAAAACTAACACTAATGTTACAAATGCTGGTTATAGTTTAGTTGATGATGAAGATGATAATTCAGAAAATCAAATTAATCCAGACTTAATTAAATCAGCTGCTAAACCTGCAGCTCTTGAAACGCAATATAAAGCCGCAGCACCTAAAGCTGCAACTACAACAGCACCTAAAGCTAAAACTGAAGCGACACCTAAAGTAACTACATTTAGCGCTTCAGCACAACCAAGATCAGTTGCTGCAACACCAAAAACGAGTTTGCCAAAATATAAACCACAAGTAAACTCTTCAATTAACGATTACATTCGTAAAAATAACTTAAAAGCACCTAAAATTGAAGAAGATTATACATCTTACTTCCCTAAATACGCATACCGTAACGGCGTAGGTCGTCCTGAAGGTATCGTAGTTCATGATACAGCTAATGATCGTTCGACGATAAATGGTGAAATTAGTTATATGAAAAATAACTATCAAAACGCATTCGTACATGCATTTGTTGATGGGGATCGTATAATCGAAACAGCACCAACGGATTACTTATCTTGGGGTGTCGGTGCAGTCGGTAACCCTAGATTCATCAATGTTGAAATCGTACACACACACGACTATGCTTCATTTGCACGTTCAATGAATAACTATGCTGACTATGCAGCTACACAATTACAATATTATGGTTTAAAACCAGACAGTGCTGAGTATGATGGAAATGGTACAGTATGGACTCACTACGCTGTAAGTAAATATTTAGGTGGTACGGACCATGCCGATCCACATGGATATTTAAGAAGTCATAATTATAGTTATGATCAATTATATGACTTAATTAATGAAAAATATTTAATAAAAATGGGTAAAGTGGCGCCATGGGGTACGCAATCTACAACTACCCCTACTACACCATCAAAACCAACAACACCGTCGAAACCATCAACTGGTAAATTAACAGTTACAGCAAACAATGGTGTCGCGCAAATCAAACCAACAAATAGTGGTTTATATACTACTGTTTACGACAAAACTGGTAAAGCAACTAATGAAGTTCAAAAAACATTTGCTGTATCTAAAACAGCTACATTAGGTAATCAAAAATTCTATCTTGTTCAAGATTACAATTCTGGTAATAAATTTGGTTGGGTTAAAGAAGGCGATGTGGTTTACAACACAGCTAAATCACCTGTAAATGTAAATCAATCATATTCAATCAAACCTGGTACGAAACTTTATACAGTACCTTGGGGTACATCTAAACAAGTTGCTGGTAGCGTGTCTGGCTCTGGAAACCAAACATTTAAGGCTTCAAAGCAACAACAAATTGATAAATCAATTTATTTATATGGCTCTGTGAATGGTAAATCTGGTTGGGTAAGTAAAGCATATTTAGTTGATACTGCTAAACCTACGCCTACACCAACACCTAAGCCATCAACACCTACAACAAATAATAAATTAACAGTTTCATCATTAAACGGTGTTGCTCAAATTAATGCTAAAAACAATGGCTTATTCACTACAGTTTATGACAAAACCGGTAAGCCAACGAAAGAAGTTCAAAAAACATTTGCTGTAACAAAAGAAGCAAGTCTAGGTGGAAACAAATTCTACTTAGTTAAAGATTATAATAGTCCAACTTTAATTGGTTGGGTTAAACAAGGTGACGTTATTTATAACAATGCAAAATCACCTGTAAATGTAATGCAAACATATACAGTAAAACCAGGCACTAAATTATATTCAGTACCTTGGGGCACTTATAAACAAGAAGCTGGTGCAGTTTCTGGTACAGGTAACCAAACTTTTAAAGCGACTAAGCAACAACAAATTGATAAATCTATCTATTTATTTGGAACTGTAAATGGTAAATCTGGTTGGGTAAGTAAAGCATATTTAGCTGTACCTGCTGCACCTAAAAAAGCAGTAGCACAACCAAAAACAGCTGTAAAAGCTTATACTGTTACTAAACCACAAACGACTCAAACAGTTAGCAAGATTGCTCAAGTTAAACCAAACAACACTGGTATTCGTGCTTCTGTTTATGAAAAAACAGCGAAAAACGGTGCGAAATATGCAGACCGTACGTTCTATGTAACAAAAGAGCGTGCTCATGGTAATGAAACGTATGTATTATTAAACAATACAAGCCATAACATCCCATTAGGTTGGTTCAATGTAAAAGACTTAAATGTTCAAAACTTAGGCAAAGAAGTTAAAACGACTCAAAAATATACTGTTAATAAATCAAATAACGGCTTATCAATGGTTCCTTGGGGTACTAAAAACCAAGTCATTTTAACAGGCAATAACATTGCTCAAGGTACATTTAATGCAACGAAACAAGTATCTGTAGGCAAAGATGTTTATTTATACGGTACTATTAATAACCGCACTGGTTGGGTAAATGCAAAAGATTTAACTGCACCAACTGCTGTTAAACCAACTACATCAGCTGCCAAAGATTATAACTACACTTATGTAATTAAAAATGGTAATGGTTATTACTATGTAACACCAAATTCTGATACAGCTAAATACTCATTAAAAGCATTTAATGAGCAACCATTCGCAGTTGTTAAAGAACAAGTCATTAATGGACAAACTTGGTACTATGGTAAATTATCTAACGGTAAATTAGCATGGATTAAATCAACTGATTTAGCTAAAGAATTAATTAAGTATAATCAAACAGGTATGACATTAAACCAAGTTGCTCAAATACAAGCTGGTTTACAATATAAACCACAAGTACAACGTGTACCAGGTAAGTGGACAGATGCTAACTTTAATGATGTTAAGCATGCAATGGATACGAAGCGTTTAGCTCAAGATCCAGCATTAAAATATCAATTCTTACGCTTAGACCAACCACAAAATATTTCTATTGATAAAATTAATCAATTCTTAAAAGGTAAAGGTGTATTAGAAAACCAAGGTGCTGCATTTAACAAAGCTGCTCAAATGTATGGCATTAATGAAGTTTATCTTATCTCACATGCCCTATTAGAAACAGGTAACGGTACTTCTCAATTAGCGAAAGGTGCAGATGTAGTGAACAACAAAGTTGTAACTAACTCAAACACGAAATACCATAACGTATTTGGTATTGCTGCATATGATAACGATCCTTTACGTGAAGGTATTAAATATGCTAAACAAGCTGGTTGGGACACAGTATCAAAAGCAATCGTTGGTGGTGCTAAATTCATCGGCAACTCATATGTAAAAGCTGGTCAAAATACACTTTACAAAATGAGATGGAATCCTCCACATCCAGGAACACACCAATATGCTACAGATGTAGATTGGGCTAACATCAATGCTAAAATCATCAAAGGCTACTATGATAAAATTGGCGAAGTCGGCAAATACTTCGACATCCCACAATATAAATAAGCAACATGAACATAGGATCAAAAGTCATCCCCCCACTATCAATCATGGGGGATGACCTTTGATCCCTTTTTTATACATACACAAGCAAAAATAGCGGTGATTGTTTACCATCAATTTTAACAATCACCGCTACTTTTGCTTGTAATTCATGATTCAATTTTTGTTGTGTGCACAATGACACTAAATTATGTGTTTGCTATTGTCGTGTTACAACGATATGCGTCGTTGATTTAACTTATCAAGTAATTGATTTAAATTGTCTAATTCGACTTCCGATAAACATTGACATCTTGCTTCAATCAATTCGCAACGTGCATTATTTATTTGTGAAATTAATGTACGTGCTTGATCAGTCAAAATTAATTCTTTACATCTTAAATCTTCGCTAGATTGTTGACTTGTGATGTACCCTTTCAAAACTAATTTCTTAATCCATCTTGAAACTATAGATTGTTCCCTGCTAATCTTCATCGTCAAATCATACTGTGATAAGCGATCGTAATTAAATAAAATACGGAGAAGTTCTAGCTGTTCAGATGTGATATCCGTGCGTTGTCCAAATCTTCTATTCACTAAGTTTAAGTCATTGTTAGTCAGTGTAATAAGTTTTTCAAGTTGTTTATACATGTTGTTCTACTCCACTACATATTATTTATAATATTATATGCTTTTTTTATAATTTTTACAATACTATTCGACACAATAGACAAATTTGTTGCATAACTAATACAAAATATAATAAATTAGTAAGAGTCTTATGGACATAAAGGAGATAAAATATGACTTCATTAAAAGAGAGAGATTATTTTTTT
This sequence comes from Staphylococcus sp. MZ3, assembly GCF_018622755.1. Classification (NCBI taxonomy): domain Bacteria; kingdom Bacillati; phylum Bacillota; class Bacilli; order Caryophanales; family Staphylococcaceae; genus Staphylococcus; species Staphylococcus sp. MZ3. The sequence goes on along the minus strand of NZ_CP076026.1, from coordinate 1,047,899 downwards.
GACAACGCAAGAGCAATTTTAATATTATTAGTCGTATTTGGACATATGTTACAACCCTACACTAGTGGCGATAAATATTTATCAGCATTATACCTAGTTATTTATAGTTTCCATATGCCAACATTTTTGTTTATATCTGGTTATTTCGCGAAAAATATTGATAAACCATACTATTTAGAAAAAATTTCAAAACGTTTGATAGTACCTTATATGATATTTTTTGCATTCTTTTCAATTTATTATTTCTTAACAGGTAAAAGTGACGAATTACAACTTGATCCTTTTAACCCAGTATTTGCGTTATGGTTTTTGATCACGCTATTTTTCTTTCATGTCATTTTAGTAATAGTTAGAAGATTTAATCCATATAAAGTGCTATCAGTTTCAATTATTATATCTATTGGAGCAGGTTTTTCAGATAACATCGATAGCTACTTAAGCATTTCAAGGACAATCGTATTTTTCCCAATATTTTATCTAGGTTACATTTTCACCAAAAAACATACGGCTATTTTTAAAAATAAAAAACTAATACCAGTATCTATCATTACCTTTATTTTGTTTTTTATCGTTTACGTGATTCATCCTATCAATGCAGATTGGTTATTAGGAAGTTCACCATATACTTCACTTGAAAATGAAGGACAGAGTGTATTCAGTCCTTTTAAACGACTTATATTATATGGAATTATATTAATCGCAATGACTGCGTTTCTAAATTTAATGTCAACAAAGAAAAAATTATATACTTATATTGGTAGTCGTACGCTATACGTATATTTATTACATGGTTTAATTATTGGCATTGTTAGAGGATTTGAATGGTATCCATTCGATAATCCTATATCATTAATGACGTATCTTTATTTAATAAGTATATCTGTAATCATCGTATATGTATTATCTACAAACTTTGTTTGTAAATGGACAAATCCAATAATTAATTTACAAAGACCATCACAGTTTAAAGATTCATAATTTTATAGTGTCTAAGTACATTAACTGTAACCACTTTATTCATTTTGAAAAGTAGTTACTACAGTGTATTTAGACATTTTTCGTTTTTCAAATAAAGCTTAAGTAATTTACCCTTTTTTGCTTTAAAAGTATGTTATGATATTATTAATTTCTAAATTTTTAGACAATATTTGATTTATATTTGAGGTGTCACAAATGAAACTTTCTTTAAATTCTAATTCTAAATATTTAAGAGCACCAAGTATTCGCCAATTTTCAAATCGTATGAATAATTTGGATGATTGTGTTAATTTAACTATTGGCCAACCAGACTTCCCGATGCCTGATGTTGTGAAAAAGGCATATATTGATGCTATTAACAATGACAAGACATCATACTCTCACAATAAAGGGTTATTAGAAACTCGCGAAGCAATTAGTCAATACTTCAAAAATCGTTATCATTTTTCCTATGATCCTGAAGAAATTATTGTGACAAATGGAGCAAGTGAAGCAATAGACACAACGTTACGTTCTATCATAGAGCCTGGAGATGAAATTATAATACCGGGACCAATTTATGCAGGCTACATACCACTCATCGAAGTACTAGGTGGTAAACCAATTTATATTGATACAACAGCAACACAATTTAAAATTACACCTGATGCATTAGAAAGTCATATTTCTCCAAAGACAAAAGCTGTCTTGTTAAATTATCCGACTAATCCAACTGGCGTAGTTTTAAAAAGAAATGAAGTTTTAAATATCGTAAATGTATTAAAAAAATATCCGTTATTTATTATTAGCGATGAGATTTATGCTGAAAATACATTTAGTGGTAAACATGTATCCTTCGCTGAATTTGAAGACATTCGTGATCAATTAATATTAATTGGTGGTTTAAGTAAATCACACTCAGCAACCGGAATAAGAATTGGTTTTCTATTAGGACCTCAATATTTGATTGATAAATTAACATTTATGCACGCCTATAATTGTATTTGTGCCAATGTTCCAGCTCAAATAGCATGTATAACAGCACTTAACGAAGGATTAGAAGCTCCTAAATATATGAACGAAGCTTATGTAGAACGAAGAAATTATTTAGTATCTGAATTAACTAAATTAGGTTTTGAGATTACCGCTCAACCTGAAGGCGCGTTTTATATTTTCCCAAGTATTAAACATATCACCGATGACGATTTCGAATTTTGTGTCGATTTACTTGAATCAACACATTTAGCAATCGTTCCAGGCTCATCCTTTACAGAATTCGGTAAAGGATTTGTAAGGATTTCCTATGCTTATGAAATGGATGTTTTAAAAGAAGGTATGAAGAGACTTGCTAAATATTTAAATACTAAATAAAAATGATATGTTGAACTGGACGTCGTGAACTAAATTCATAGTACGTTCAGTTTTTTATATTCTATAAGTTTTAAATAATACTCTATAGAGACTGTAAATACTACCGAGTTATATTCCTCTCCTTTAAACACCTCACTCAAAATGATTCTATCAAAAGGTTTTAATATGCTAACTTATAATTGTTCTTCGAAACTTAAGCACTCAAATAATATATCACCATTCATATTAATCTACCTTTGGCCAAACAATTATTATTCAAACGTTACTATTTATTATTATAAACAAATACTTTCCATTCGCTCTCAATTCCTTTCTTATTTATTCTTTTAGATAAATGCAAACAATTGACGATCTTATCAATTTAACTCAATTGAATAAAGTATAATACAATTCAATTTTAATTCCCTTAATGTTTTTGTAAACTCTAATCTTTACAAAAACTTTTTGATTTATTTATATATTCTTATTGACTTAAAAATTTTTAGTGTTATATTTAACTTGTAAATAAATTTTTTGGAGGTTTTTAGATGAAAGGTAAATTTTTAAAAGTTAGTTCTTTATTCGTTGCAACTTTGACAACAGCGACACTTGTGAGTTCTCCAGCAGCAAACGCGTTATCTTCAAAGGCTATGGACAATCATCCACAACAAACGCAGTCAAGCAAACAGCAAACACCTAAGATTCAAAAAGGCGGTAACCTTAAACCATTAGAACAACGTGAACACGCAAATGTTATATTATCAAATAACGATCGTCACCAAATCACAGATACAACGAATGGTCATTATGCACCCGTAACTTATATTCAAGTTGAAGCACCTACTGGTACATTTATTGCTTCCGGTGTAGTTGTAGGTAAAGATACTCTTTTAACAAATAAACACGTCGTAGATGCTACGCACGGTGATCCTCATGCTTTAAAAGCATTCCCTTCTGCAATTAACCAAGACAATTATCCAAATGGTGGTTTCACTGCTGAACAAATCACTAAATATTCAGGCGAAGGTGATTTAGCAATAGTTAAATTCTCCCCTAATGAGCAAAACAAACATATTGGTGAAGTAGTTAAACCAGCAACAATGAGTAATAATGCTGAAACACAAGTTAACCAAAATATTACTGTAACAGGATATCCTGGTGATAAACCTGTAGCAACAATGTGGGAAAGTAAAGGAAAAATCACTTACCTCAAAGGCGAAGCTATGCAATATGATTTAAGTACAACTGGTGGTAACTCAGGTTCACCTGTATTTAATGAAAAAAATGAAGTGATCGGAATTCATTGGGGCGGTGTACCAAATGAATTTAATGGTGCGGTATTTATTAATGAAAATGTACGCAACTTCTTAAAACAAAATATTGAAGATATCCATTTTGCCAACGATGACCAACCTAATAACCCAGATAATCCTGATAACCCTAACAATCCTGATAACCCTAACAACCCAGATGAACCAAATAACCCTGACAACCCTAACAACCCTGATAATCCAGACAATGGCGATAACAATAATTCAGACAACCCTGACGCTGCATAAACTTCATCTTAATTTAGATTTAGTAAATAGAAGCAAAGTCTTAGCAACGCAAAATATTTTGATTTAAATGGAGGGTATTATATGAATAGTTCATATAAATCTAGAGTATTCAATATTATAAGCATCATAATGGTTTCAATGCTTATTTTATCACTAGGCGCATTTGCTAATAACAATAAAGCCAAAGCCGATTCACACTCTAAACAGCTAGAAATTAATGTTAAGAGTGACAAAGTACCTCAAAAAGTAAAAGATCTAGCACAACAACAATTTGCTGGTTATGCTAAAGCATTAGATAAACAAAGTAATGCAAAAACTGGTAAATATGAACTTGGCGAAGCTTTTAAAATTTATAAATTTAATGGTGAAGAAGATAATAGTTACTATTATCCAGTTATAAAAGACGGTAAAATTGTTTATACTTTAACACTTAGCCCTAAAAATAAAGATGATTTAAACAAATCAAAAGAAGACATGAATTACAGTGTTAAAATTTCAAACTTCATCGCTAAAGATTTAGACCAAATTAAAGATAAAAATTCAAATATCACTGTTCTTACTGATGAAAAAGGATTTTATTTTGAAGAAGATGGCAAAGTTAGATTAGTAAAAGCTACGCCACTACCTGGTAATGTAAAAGAAAAAGAAAGTGCTAAAACAGTTTCATCAAAATTGAAACAAGAGTTAAAAAATACAGTAACACCTACTAAAGTTGAAGAAAACGAAGCGATACAAGAAGATCAAGTTCAATATGAAAATACATTAAAAAACTTCAAAATTAGAGAACAACAATTCGATAACTCATGGTGTGCAGGATTTAGTATGGCAGCATTATTAAATGCAACTAAAAATACAGACACTTATAATGCACATGATATTATGCGTACATTATACCCTGAAGTAAGTGAGCAAGACCTTCCTAATTGCTCAACATTCCCTAATCAAATGATTGAATACGGTAAATCACAAGGCAGAGATATTCATTATCAAGAAGGCGTACCATCATATGAACAAGTTGATCAACTTACAAAAGATAATGTAGGAATTATGATTCTTGCACAAAGTGTATCTCAAAACCCTAATGATCCACATTTAGGACATGCCCTAGCAGTTGTTGGTAATGCTAAAATTAATGACCAAGAAAAACTTATTTACTGGAATCCTTGGGATACAGAATTATCAATCCAAGATGCAGATTCAAGCCTATTACATTTATCATTCAATCGTGATTATAACTGGTATGGTTCAATGATAGGTTACTAAAAAGTAATATAGATATTGATTAAAGGCAGGTAAAACTATGTATCAACTACAATTTATAAATTTAGTTTACGACACAACCAAACTCACACATCTAGAACAAACCAATATCAATTTATTCATTGGTAATTGGAGTAATCATCAATTACAAAAATCAATTTGTATACGTCATGGCGATGATACAAGTCACAATCAATATCATATTCTTTTTATAGATACGGCACATCAACGCATTAAATTTTCATCTATTGATAATGAAGAAATCATTTATATTCTTGATTATGATGATACACAGCATATCCTCATGCAAACGTCATCCAAACAAGGTATTGGCACTTCGCGCCCAATCGTTTATGAGCGCTTAGTATAACTAATTTAAATGATTTCACTTCATAAAGCGGGTTGGCGAGAATTCAATTTCTCACCAGCTCGTTTTTTGATTGTAATAATAATCTTTAACATTTATTTTTTTCTCTATTAATTTTCTCAAACTATCTTATATTTATGATAATTAATTAAAAGCCCCTTTTAAATTCTTATAAAATAAAAAAGCCACCTATCGTCGCTAATAAACGACGCAAGTGACTTAATATCATATTCAAAATAACTTATGGGAATTTAGGGAATTGATCGAAGTCAGGATCACGTTTTTCTTTAAACGCATCACGGCCTTCTTTCGCTTCATCAGTTGTGTAATAAAGCAGTGTTGCATCCCCAGCCATTTGTTGTAAACCAGCTAAACCATCTGTGTCAGCATTCATAGCTGCTTTAAGGAATCGTAACGCTGTTGGTGAGTGTTTCATAATCTCTTTACACCATTGCACAGTTTCATCTTCAACTTTCTCTAAAGGTACCACTGTATTTACTAGACCCATATCTAAAGCTTCTTGTGCATTGTATTGACGACATAAGTACCAAATTTCACGTGCTTTCTTATGTCCAACGATACGTGCTAAATATCCTGAACCATAACCCGCATCAAATGAACCTACTTTAGGACCAGTTTGTCCAAAAATAGCATTATCAGCAGCAATCGTTAAGTCACAAACAACATTTAGTACATTACCGCCACCTACAGCATAACCTTTTACCATCGCGATAACCGGTTTTGGAATAATACGAATTAAACGCTGTAAATCTAATACATTTAAGCGAGGGATTTGGTCTTCACCTACATAACCACCATGTCCACGTTTCTTCTGGTCACCACCAGAACAGAATGCTAAATCACCTTCACCAGTTAATACGATAACTGAAACGTTTTGATCATCACGTGCACGTGAAAATGCGTCAATCATTTCAGCAACTGTTTTAGGTGTAAACGCATTGCGTACTTCAGGGCGATTTATTGTTACCTTAGCAATCCCTTCGTAAAATTCATATTTGATTTCATCATATTCTCTAAGTGTTTCCCATTGTCTGTTAGTCATTTTGCTCCTCCTTTAAAAATCCTAATATCATTGTATCAAATTCATCACTATCTTCCACATGAATTGTATGACCTGTAGCAGAAATTAATTTACATTTACTATTAGGAATTAAATTTGCCATTTTTTTCGCAATCTGTACAAATTTTTCATCATATTCTCCAGCTAATATTAATGTTGGTACTTTAATTTCTTTCAGGCGCGGCCATAAGTTTGGCATTTGACCTGTACCATAATCTCTTAATGCTTTGGCCATTTTATGTGGCGATTGGGACAATCGTTGTTGTCTTATTTGATGTTGTATTTCAACTGGTAATTCTAGTTGCGATTGAAATAATGGCAACTTTTCCCAATCATTAACAAATAATTCAATACCTGCTATGTCTAATACTTTAGCACGTGCATCATCAACAAGACGACGTTCCAATTGATTTGCTTCTTCTTTAATACCTGGTGACGTACTTTCTAATATCAAATTAGATATAGGGATGTGACCATTAATTGCATAATATAATGCAACACGCCCACCCATTGAATATCCAAACAATGTTATTGATTTATCTTTATATTTATCTAAAATTCGGTCTAATAACGTCGTAATATAATCAAAATTCCACGTTTCATCCATTGAAGACTGATCTTCGCCATGTCCTGGTAAGTCTATAGTGACGACATGACAGATATCAGTATATTTATCGATGTGATTATGATAAGTACGACTGTCGCTAAGAAAACCATGCAGTAATACTAAAACTTGATTGGTCTCAACGTTTGCTTCATAGTAATTATAATGTGTCATGAATCATTTCACTCAATTTCTGATATAAAATTTGATGCTGTTCATAATTATCTTCACGATTCGTTATCAATTCATAAATCGTTGAAGTTTCAGATAACAATGTGGCATTTTTAAATTCTGAAACACTGTTAAAACGTTTAAAATCGAATTGATATAACTTCGCTGTATACTCGAAATCCAATCCCGTCGGTGTGCCAAACAACCGTTCAAAATAATCGGTTGCACTTTCTTTTTGTGGTAAATATGAAAAAATACCGCCACCATCGTTGTTCAATAATACAATATTCATCTGAATATTATTTAATTTTGACATTAATAGTCCATTCATATCATGATAAAATGACAAATCACCTATCAATAATGTAACTCGTTTATGGACAGCCATACCCAGTGCAGTTGAAACGATACCATCAATACCATTCGCACCACGATTCGCATAGACATCTATATTTTTATTCAATAACAAGTTATCTACATCTCTGATTGGCATACTATTACTAATAAATAATGCATCTTTTTCAGATGTTTTCTTAATCAATTCACCAACGAATGCACTCTCATCTGTAGCTTGTTCCAAATAACATTTAATTTCTTTACGCCCTTTTTTCTCTAAGCGTTGCCATTTTTCTAACCAATTGACTCGATTAACTGTCGTGTCTTCCATTAATGACCTAAAGAAATCATTCGCAGATATTTCATATGAAATATCTGGTGCTATTGGAAAGACATCAATCTTATCATTGTTTTGCACTAATATTTGAAATGCATCAGTTTTCTTTAACCATTGATTCAACTTTTTAGAAATCACTGGTTTCCCAACACGAATTACGAAATCGACTTTTAAGTCTAAACCGCTTCTAAACAACAAATCATATGTACAGATAACATTCGGATGATCAAATTTTCTTAAATGACTTAAAGGATCAGCTAAAATAGGCAAATCATATATCGTTGAATACGTCAGTATTTGATCAACTTCTTGGTGCTGCATATCCCCTACAATAATTAAACCTTTTTTCTTATTTAAAATGAGTCTTAATGCCGATGCATCTATACTTTTTTGATAGTGCGGTAAAATCTTCATCTCAGAAGTTAACAATTCTGTTGCATTCAAATCAGGTGTTAACGGATCTCTAAATGGCAAGTTAAAATGAATCGGCCCTTTATGTGGTCCATATAAATATTGACTAGCAATTTGCATTTGATAATAAATTGCATCAATGGTCTCTTTACTATCATCCGCAATAGGCATATCGAACTCATAACTTACATAATTATTAAACATATTTACTTGATTAATCGCTTGTGGTGCGCCTACACTTCTTAATTCATGCGGACGGTCACTTGTTAAAACGATTAATGGAATTCTACTAATTTGGCTTTCAGCAATTGCAGGCGTATAATTCGCTGCTGCTGTACCTGACGTACATAATATAGCGACAGGTCTTTCACTGCCTTTAATTAACCCAACTGCAAAAAACGCTGCACTTCGCTCATCGGGGTGTATCCATGTTTTAATATTTGGATGTGCTTCAAATGCAAGTGCAAGTGGCGTTGAGCGTGATCCCGGACTGATAACTACTTCCCTTACGCCGTACGCATATAACTCAGATGCAAATGTAAAAACTTGCTTCGTTAAAGCTGCTTTATGATTTCCCATTCATATCGACTCCTAATGCATTCATCATAGGTGTGAACTTAAGGTTCGTTTCTGCCAATTCACTATCTGGATCAGAATCTTTAACAATGCCACACCCAGCAAATAAAGTTGCTTGTGCTTTCTTAATAAGCATCGAACGAATTGCAACAATAAATTCACAATCATCATATATATCTATATAGCCAACCGGCGCACCATATAATCCTCGTGTACCAAATTCTTTCTGTTCAATAAAATCCATCGCAAATTCTTTTGGATAGCCACCTAAAGCAGGTGTTGGATGTAAATGATCAATTAAACTAATATACGAATCATCCTTCAGTGGCGCCTTTATTTCAGTGTACAAGTGATATAAATGATCATTTTTTAGAATTTTAGGCGTCTTATCATAATGTAATTCAGTGATATAAGGTTTAATATCATGTAAAATACTGTCAACAACAAATCGATGTTCGATTAAGTTTTTATTATCTTTTAAAAATGCTTCAACATTTTTTGTATCTTCGTCCTCATCTTGTGAACGTTTAATTGTACCTGCTACAGCTTTAGTCGATAGTATTTTATTATTGACCTTTATTAATTGTTCAGGTGTTTGTGAAAAGAAAATAGAATCTTGTGATTCTAACAAGAATATATAACTGTTTTTTTCTTTAGAATATGCTTGCTTTAGAATATATGGAATACTGATATCTTTATCGAACTTTATTAACCGTCTACGTGCTAGTACAATTTTTTCTTCATTATTAATAGATTCTATAGCTTCTACTACAAGTTGACGCCAGTCATCTTTATAAATATCTTCATTTCTAGTAATTTCCCCAATTTGCTCGTCCACATCTATATCCGATATATTGTTGAACAAATCCATTAAATCGTTCAATGCCTCAACAGTAAAACTTTCCCTTTTAACTGTATAAGTTAAAAATGTCCCATTATTATCAGTTGAAATTAAAACTTCAGGTAATACAAAATGATTTAGTCCAAACTCTCGCCATTCATCATCTGATTTATGACTTGAAAATTGAAACCCTCCAACAACTCGAAGATGATGTTTCTCAGATTGCGGATGTATAAATGTGATGTTATGTTTTAATTTTTCCCAGTCTTTAAAAATAGATTGTTTATTTTTAGAATTATTTTTGAATAATTGAATTGCTTTGTAGCCAAAATATGACGTTCGATTATCATTCAAACGCATATAAAAGCGATCTCCTGCCTCATTGTCAGTGAGATGAAATAATGTGCTCGGGTCTAGTGACTGTGATAATTTCACTTCAACTGAAACCCATTCCTTTGAGCTGCCATATATCTCTTTGACAATATCGTCCTCTAATACGCCCGTAGCCATTCATTTCACTTCTTTCTTCGTCTTTTTTCACTCATTATTATATTGTATCATTTTTGGATAATTGTGTTACAAGAATTGCTTAAACTTATCTTGCAATTTTTCACGTCAATTGACCTTTATGCTACTTTCTATTAAAATATCTTTGTTATAAAAAATATGATTTAAAGAGGTTTTGTATTCAATGAGTAATCAATATCAGCAATATTCTACAGTTAAGAAATATTGGCATTTAATGCGTCCTCATACATTAACTGCTTCCGTAGTACCCGTTTTAGTTGGTACAGCAGCATCTAAAATATATTTTCTTGGTAGCGAAGATCATATTAAAATCAGCCTATTCATTGCCATGTTACTAGCATGCTTACTTATTCAAGCAGCAACTAATATGTTTAATGAATACTATGATTATAAAAAAGGCCTTGATGATCATGAATCTGTAGGCATTGGTGGTGCCATTGTTCGCAACGGTATGAGCCCAGAGCTTGTGCTACGATTAGCCATTGCATTTTACATCTTAGCAGCAATATTAGGTTTGTTTTTAGCTGCTAACTCTTCATTTTGGTTATTACCAGTTGGATTAGTATGTATGGCTGTTGGTTACCTATATACAGGTGGCCCTTTCCCTATTTCATGGACGCCTTTCGGTGAATTATTCTCAGGCGTATTTATGGGTATGTTTATTATCGTTATTGCATTCTTTATTCAAACTGGCAATATTCAAAGTTATGTAATTTGGTTAAGTGTACCTATAGTAATCACTATCGGTTTAATTAATATGGCTAACAATATTCGCGACCGTGTCAAAGATAAAGCAAGTGGTCGCAAAACTTTACCCATTCTATTAGGTAAAAATGCTTCTTTAACATTTATGGCAATCATGTACTTTATCGCTTATGCCTTTATTGTACTTACGATCATTATTAAACCTGGTGGCTCATTATTTTACTTACTTGCGTTGTTATCATTCCCAATGCCTGTTAAAGTTATCAGACGTTTCAAGAAGAATGATACACCGCCTACAATGATGCCAGCAATGGCTGCTGCTGGTAAAACAAATACATTTTTCGGTTTATTATATGCATTAGGTATTTATATTAGTGCATTATTTGCAGGCATTTAATAGAAAATGATACTACTCGGCAATCGACTTACATCGAACTGTCGAGTTTTTTTATTTAACAATTAAATGATGATACATGTGCTTGTATAATTCAATCTGTCCATCAGATATAAAGCCTACTTTTTTATATAACTTTAATGCTGCTTCATTATTAATATCGCAATTCAAACTCCATTTAACATGTGTATTTGATTCAAGTAATGACGTTAATAACTTTGTCGCGATGCCTCTACCTCTATATGCTGCAAATGTCGCAATTGTTTCTATATAATACTCATCGTCTTTAGCTTCTTTTACAGGTAATGGCGTGCCATATTGTTTTATTTCTTCTGGCAAGTCAAGTAGTTCCCATGCTTTTTCGTATTTCAATTCATTTTCACCACTATAGCTAATAATACAACCTGCTACTTTATTTTCTACTTCATAAACTAAAATATGCTGATAAAAAGTTCGATATGTTGCATCAACACAGCTTTTTTCAATTGCATCTAATACCATGTCTTTAGGTAGATGCTTTACCAATTCTAATTCCATATCATCCCAAACCATATAAACTAACTTCGCAATATCAAATCGGTCCTCTGGACGTGCTTGACGTATCACTATGTCATCATTCCCTTTTACGTTATTAACATTTATTATATAGAAATTCTAGCTTATTTTAAAAAGATATACTTATAATTTTAGAAAGTTTGAAAATTCTAAAGTTAGAAATATTGGTTTTCACAACGAATTTAAGTAGAATTATAGTTAAGGAGGATTTACAAATGAAAGTCAATAAAGCCATTTATGTTATTGTTGCATTATTTCTTGGAGGTTTAGGTATTCATAAATTTTATGCTGATAAATTTGGACAAGGTCTTTTTCACTTATTATTTTTCTGGACAGGTATCCCTACCATCATCTCAATAATACATGCCATTTTTGTCATTTTTACTAAAAAAGCAGATAAAGATGGTTATATTATATTCCCTAAAAATTAAATTGTGACAATGACGTTTAAAAAGCATATATGAATGGGTATATAGTTCGTAAGATATAGAGAAATGAGGTATGTAACGATGCGCCAATTCATTAAAAGAATTATTAAAACAATCCTTGTCGGTTATGTAATTAAATTTATTCGAAATAAACTTTCAGGTAAATCATCACATCCGACAGATAATAAACATAATTAAAAATACAGCGCCACTCTTATATGATTTACGAGTGGCGCTGTATTTTTATTTTGCTTTTTCTACAATTTTTTCTAAATCTTCTGCCATACTTTCACTTGCGATAATCCCCCTTGATTTCAACCACTTATTTCGGTCAACGTCATAAACTTTGTTATCTTTCACAGCTTTTAATGATTTCCAAACTGCAGGATCAATGAATTTCGTTCTATTTTTGTCCGTTTTTCCGTCAGTGGCTAAAATCATAACTTTTGGATTGATATTGGCAAGTTCTTCATTATTTAAATAAATATAAGGACCACCCTTGCGTTCACCAACATGAGTAGTTTTGTCTTTTGTGACTTCAGGTTGAATACCCATTTTAATTAAGAATTGTCCCATAAATGTATCTTCATTATTAATAAACATACCTGCTCTTGAGATACCGAATGCAAATGCAGATTTTAACGTACTCTGTTCAATTTTCTTTCTAATCTCCGCTAATATTTTATCATGCTTTTCCAGACGTTTCTCGCCTTCTTTCTCTTTGCCTACTGCTTTAGCGACTGTTTTAAATGCTTCAATATTTGCATTATAATCGCCCGTACCACTGACTAACATAATTGTCGGCGCAATTTTGCTCAATTCTGATTTGATTTTCTTATGTCTGCTAACATCTGCAATGATCAAATCCGGTTTTAATTTACTTATCACTTCCATATTCGGTTGCAGTCTAGACCCAACCGATTCATATGCCCCAATCTTATCTCTTACTGACTTTGTTATATTTTTAGTGCTGCCATCATCTGCAATACCAACAGGTTTCATATCTAATGCTGCTAAATAATCAGCAAAACTATATTCTAATACAACAACACGTTTAGGATTTTTCTTAATTTTTTCAGTTCCTAATTCATCTTTTATTGTCGTCATTTCAGTTTTCTCTTCAGTATCTTTTTGACCACAACCCGCTACTGCTACAACTAAAATTAGCATAAACACAACTAGTTTAACGATATTCCTATTCACACATTTACCTCCAAACAACTTTAGTAGAAATCTATATTATTATTTTATCATTTAATTTGTTTATAATGTATTTAGGGGATTATTATTTTTCTTATCATAGTTAATTATCAAATCTTCTTATTATAAACAGCAAATGGCATCTAATTTTGAAAATGACGCACTGGTTAATAACACTCATTTATCTCAAACCATCATTCTAATTGTCCATACTACTCTCGCAATTTCATAATAGTGTTTACGATTCATAAATAGCGATGCAATAATTAATTCATTTCCCTATAATCTTTGCACTATGATGTACTAATCTTTATTTATAAATACAAAAAGTAACTGATAACTTAAACATCTTTCTACAACAATTGTTCAATACAATAGAATATTTAATAAATATTTAATAATTAATCTTATAAAAAATCTTTACTTTCCACATGTTTACAAATATAATTTGGACTATGTTTTAAAAATACGAATGTTGGAGGTGACATGATGAAATTAGGTATGCTTTTAATTAGATGGATGCTAGCAACATCATTCTTAGTGCATGGTACTTTGAAATTTGTTGATTTAGATGGAACAATTCACTTCTTAGGCTCTTTAGGTTTACCACCTACCATCGCAGTATTGATGTCAATTGGTGAAGTTGTTGGAGGTTTAGCACTTATTATCGGCTTTTTAACGCCTTATGTTAATGTTTTTTATATTTGTGTTATGTTAGGCTCAATCTTCACACTTAAACTTACAAGAGGATATGTAAGTGGTTATGAATTTGAAATCATACATATCGTAATGAACTTAGCTTGTATTAGTAGTTACAGCTGGAAGAAATGGCTACAATTTTATTAACTATTATTTGAGAGGACTATCCTCTCTTTTTTTGTATATATCATGCGTAAAAATCCTAGGTACTCATGAATACCTAGGGTTTTTTCATTTAGCTATTGAAAAGATTTAACCATTTTTCTAATATTGATTCCGTTGAATATTTTTCTATAATGTTTTCTCTCGCTTTCGAACCAAACTCCTCTGCTAAAACATCATTATTAACAAGCTGAAGTATTTTATCAGCCATGTCGTTAATATTATGGTTTTCTATTAAATAACCATTTTTATTATCTTCTATAAAATCACCTTTTAATCAAGCCAATTCAATTTAATTTCAAATTCTTCTACCGCACAATTTAATTTTATTGTATGATGTATTTAAAATGATTGTTTTACGCATATCATTTTAAAATGAAAATTGGAGGTGTAATTTTGACTAGAACTTATAATATTATTGGTATCCTTTCTTGTCTTATATCTTTTATTATTATGGCGTTACCAATGATTTGGTACACAGCTTCAGCATTATGGTTCTTCCCAGGTGCAATCATGATATTGTTGTTATCTTTAGTCATTGTTTTTTGCTATATTAAAACGAAAAATCAATTACATTTATTACTAATCGTATTAAATATTATTATATTGCTTTTTTTCAGTTTACCGTTGTTACTTTCATAACTTAGTAACACATTATAAAAGCCAATCAAACGGAGTGTTGAAGTCAACATTTCCCATTGATTGGCTTTTAATTTTATCTTTTGGATATCACATAGATGCTACTTTACTATACTGTTCTAAATCTATTATTTCGTCACATTGATTTGCAATAGCCATATCATGTGTTGCTAAAATCAGCACTTTATTTTCATCGACCAAATCAAATAATGATTGAATAATCATCTGTCCTGTTTTAGGATCTAACGCACCCGTTGGTTCATCAGCTAACATAACAATCGGATCTTTTAACATCATTCTAATTAAAGCGACACGTTGTTGTTCACCTCCACTTAGCGTATGAACTTTTCTTTTTAAACTGTTTGACAGACCAAACTGTTCTATATAACGTATCTTTAATTGTTCTTTTTCTTTCTTACTTATTTTTTTATATGCTAATCCAATATCTAAATTTTCATTTACTGTCAAATTATCGATTAATCCATAATTTTGAAATAAATATCCTAATTTATCTCTGTAAAAATTAGATTTAAATTGTTCTAATTGACCATTAAAATAGACATATTGTTTCCCCGTTTTTTCAAGTCCAGCAATAGTATTTAATAATGTAGATTTACCGCATCCACTTTTACCAATAAGTGCATATGATTTTCCACATTGAAATTTCAAATTAAGTTTCTTCAAAATATGTATATTACCTTTTTGTATGGTTAAATCTTTTAATTCTATCATTCTTGTCTTACCTCTTTTGGTATATCCTCTTTTTCAACATATGTGATCGATATGACATATTGCCCTTTATGCTTTATTTCGACATACGTTCTACTAGGTGAAAATCCATTAAATGTTAATTTATAATCAAGCTTTTCCCCTCTTTCACTATAAGCCGTAATATTAACATATTGTTGCGTACCTTTTGGCACTTTGGCATAACTATACTCCGTTTTTAAGAAAGGATTAAAACGATCAAGTATAGGATGATGTATGATTGTAAAAGCAATAGTAATGGATACGATTAATCCTAATAATATTGCAATGATAAATTTCATAGTTAAAACTCCTTGATAACTTCATTAAAACGTCGGCCATGATAGTATAGGCTGCAAATCTGCAATAATATTTGAACGACAAGAATCGTTGCAAATATCATCATTATATAGTGAGAATGTAAAATTACATTCGTCAATATTCCAATAAAAACAACAACTATATTATTTATTAATAAGTATTGGTAATTGGCTCTTAATGTTGAATAACCATATAGCTTTTTGATTACGAGTAATTTTCGATGCTGTTCAAAATAATATTTCACATCAAATAAAATAATAATTATTAAAATGATTGCGATAATGATTTGTGAAAAGTTGAGTACTGTTAATTTCAAATTGTTTTCATGATACATTTCCATCACGCTATCTTTATAATTGGTTATTCCACTGATTTCCCCATCAAGATGATACTTTTCAATATTTTTTACTAGCGCGTCATAATTTTTGAATAAATACCCGCCTTGACTGATCATGGCATAATAAAAATCATTCGATAAATCTGATGCCTGAACATTCACAATGATTGGCGCCTCTATAAATGACAAATGGCGACTATCTCGTGCATCAAATGAAAAAATTCGATAATCATTTTTGTTGATAAACTGTATAGATAACTTATTCTCTTTATTATTTTTATTTTGTACAAATTCAAACCATGAATGATATGCTTGATTGATTTCATTACGCATTGCATGAAACTTTTGTGGAATAATTACTTCGACATTATTTTTTTGATTTTTTATCGGAATATCAGGTTGAAACTGCTTGTAATAAATCGACCAGAACTGATTATTTACTAATATTACATTCCCCTCATCAGGCGAAAAGTTGTCATTGTCAACGGAGTCACCCTTTGGTTTGAATAAAATCGCATTATTTTCTGCTTCACTAGCCTTTACTAATTGTTCTGATCGCAGCATATTATCAATCAAACTTTGTTTCGTTTCGTGATAAGGTGCAAATTCAATCGTGTAATAATCATCTAATACATTCCAATATTTCTCAGTTTCCTTTATTTTATTCAAATCTTTAATAACACTAGTATTTTCTATCATTACACTAGCTATTAGTACTAAGAGAATACTTTTACAAACTGTATTAATAAAACGAATTGTTTTAAAGTGCTGCTTACCTTTAATCATATTGGCAATATTTAAATTTAGTAACATTAAGAAAGTCCATAAATTAATAACACTAATCGTTAAAATGAAAAGACATGAAAGCAAAACTAATCTTAATATGAATAAATCTAAATTACCCGTGTAATTTAATATCCAAAGTACACTTGTAGTTAAAAGAATTTGAGTTATGATTAACGTTACCCAATACGTGCATTTCTTTGAAAAATTTTCAAAAATTATTTTTCTTAATGTAAAACCATTTAAATACTTAATCGCATACGCTTTGAAATTAATGTTCTTTTCGAAAATATAATAAATAAAATAAACGATTAAAAGTGAGGATAACGGAACTACTATATTCATTTGTTTAACGACACCAACGGCAATCATCATATGATCTATTTTGTATGATTCAGCAGTAACACCATATTCTTTTAAAAAATTTATGAATTTAGATACGTCAAAATTTTTGTCTTTTACAAAATAACTCCCTTTGATATCTTTTTTTAATAATTCGTCATCACTTAAATAATGAATGTTATATTTAGCATTAAAAGGAGTGATAGTTGCTGCTTTTGATTTATTAAATACATATATATCTTTATCTACGTTTTTGTTTGTATAATTTGAAGTTGATTTATAGATTGCTACGTTCTCATTTTTAGCGAATTGATCTATACGTTTATAAATCTCATTTTTACTATATTTTTTATTCCAGTCAGTTACCGCTATAGGGTATTTAGTATCAGGCAATATTTCTTCGTTTTCTTTATATGTATAAACAAATAACAATATAGCAATCAGAATGAAGATTGTAACATCAAGTATTAATTTGAACCATTTCATGTTGTACCTCTTGCGTTGTTTATTTTCTATGATTTTTTAGTATTTAATAAATGTTATAATACGCTCTATTGACCCACCAATTATGTTTAGTAGCTGATGCTTTTGCTTTTACACCAGCTCTTGTATAACCACTAAATGATCTATATTTTCCAATAGCTGTTGCACCATGTCCTTTATGACCATGATAATAATACGACCAAACATACTTACTGCCGACACCATGACTCCAAGTGCCTCCTTCTGCGTATTCTGTAGATGCATAAGCTGCTGTTGATAATCCAAGTGCTAAAGTTAAATATAATATAGTGCCAAAAATTTTATTCTTCTATAAAAACACCTCTTCATATTTAATCCATATCTCTTTTTCGTTATTTATACAGAATTTTCTGAAAATAGTCAAGGTTAATTTATTTGCTGCAAATTTCAACCACTTTATGTTAAATGGACATCAAAGTATAATTGTATTATTATTAAATTGTGCAGTGTATAAATAGACGATATGCAGGAACATGTCGCCTATTGAGCCCGTTAAAAAGACGGTGACTAAATGAGATTTTCTTTAACCATCATTCGTTGTCAAAGTTTGGAAATGATGGTTGTTTTTTATTGTTTAAATTAATCATTGCGACTTCTATATCAATGAAAGTTATATTAATATATGAACTTCATTACATATTCAATAGAAATCACTTATTTATAAGTACTACCATATAATCATAATTGATTTCTACCACAGTATGATTTTCCTTTCAAATCTGACATGTTTAGCAGGCAATATACGGAAAATACTTCAAAATTTTGTTACACATCTAATAAAAATAGACAATTAAATAAAAGATATGTTACTATAAAAATGTAAAAAGACGACATGCAGGAACATGTCGCCTAATGAGCCCGTTAAAAAGACGGTGACTAAATGAGATTTTCTTTAACCATCATTCTATGTCAAAGTTTTGAAATGATGGTTATTTTTTATTGCTTAAATTTATTATTGCTACTACTATACCAATGAAAGTGACGATAAACATACCGAAACTTAACATTAAATGTAATGCGTTTGCAATAGATATCACAATAGGCTTTTCCTTTCAAAAGTGTTAAGTAATGCCATAGGCACCACCCCCCTTTACTCAGATAGCCACCATCAATTCAACTTGCTCAAAAATATTATACCATTTTTATAAAATATTTAGTAATAAAAACTGACTAAAACCTAATCTCAATAATAACCGCTTGCTGTTAAAAAATATTACCACTATAATGAAGCATGCCTCGAATCTTCGTATTGCTATTCTTAAGCAAAAAAGCTTTTCTTAGAACACATACGTCTAAGAAAAGCTTATTTAAGCATTAAAAATTAATAACAATATAATAGCTACAATTTGTGCAACGGATGTTGTTGCTATACGTCGAGTATACTCATAACTTAATGATAATATCACTTGTGCAACAAATATAAATGTTACTATCCACCAATTATCTAAATAAATAAATAATGAACTAGAACAAATTGCAGTTATTAATATAGCTACCCATTTCGGTATTGAAAAATGTGTTAATTCTTTTTGTAAAACAGTTCTCATATATAACTCGTGACATGGAATGACAAAAAGTAAAGTTACTAACATTTGCCACTTCCAATTGACACCTGTTCTTGCTAATTCTTTAATTAATGAACTATAACTTAAATTAGAAGTTATAAGTGAGAATAAAAGTTGAAGCATAATTAAAATAATTGCTGTAATAATACCAACACCAATTGATGTAAGCAACCGCTTAGATTCAATATCTCTTTGATAAAATACATAACTGATACCAGCAATTAGCATTATACCTGTATATAAATACCAGTATTCTTGGTGTTCGCCCCACATAATAAATAATATGAGATGAAATATAATGAAACTTATAATAAACCAAGTTAAAGCCTTCGAGATTTTATTCATTATAACTTACCTTCTTATTCAACAATCTTATATCGTTTATGATTGATAACAGTTTTTTCCGGTAAATCAAGGTCATTAAAATTTTCCATAATTGTTAAGTCAACAATAACAGAGTTATCGTTGATTTTTTCAACACGACCTCTTAATCCATCCATAAACTCAACAATGTTACCCACTTCTGCAACAGTCATTTTAAGTCCTCCTTAAATCATAACTAAATTATATTGTACTAAAATTCACTTAACAAATAAACTATTAACAATCAAAAATAATAAAATGTAACTTTAAGCCGATATTTAGAATGATTTGTGAGTATATAATTGGCATTTTGAGCAAAGTTAAGGCATAAATAAGTAAAGAATATATATAGATATAAGGGAGAGATTGTAATGAAATTCATTAGTAATAATAATATTACAGATCCAACTTTAAACTTAGCAATGGAAGAATATGTTTTAAAAAATTTACCAGCAGAAGAAAGTTACTTTTTATTTTACATAAATAGACCATCTATCATTGTTGGAAAGAATCAAAATACGATAGAGGAAGTAAATCAGACATATATAGATGCTCATAACATCGATGTAGTTAGAAGAATTTCTGGTGGTGGCGCTGTTTATCATGATACTGGCAATTTAAACTTTAGTTTTATAACAGATGATGATGGTAACAGTTTCCACAATTTCCAAAAATTCACTGAACCAATTGTTCAAGCATTACAATCTTTAGGCGTAAATGCTGAATTAACTGGTCGTAACGATATTCAAGTTGGACAAGCGAAAATCTCAGGGAATGCTATGGTTAAAGTTAAAAATAGAATGTTTAGTCATGGTACGTTGATGTTAAATAGTGATTTAGACGAAGTTCAGAATGCACTAAAAGTTAATCCAGCTAAGATTAAATCAAAAGGTATTAAATCTGTTCGTAAACGAGTAGCAAACATTCAAGAATTTTTAAATGACCCTTTAGAAATTGAAGAATTTAAAAAAATCATCTTGAAAACTATCTTTGGAGAAACTGAAGTAGAAGAATATAAATTAACGGATGAAGATTGGGAAAATATTGAAAAGTTAAGTAACGACAAATATAGAACTTGGGAATGGAATTATGGTAGAAACCCTAAATATAACTTTGAACGCGAGGAAAAATTTGAAAAAGGATTTGTACAAATTAAGTTTGATGTTAAACGAGGTAAAATCGAACATGCAAAAATTTTCGGTGATTTCTTTGGTGTCGGAGATGTCACTGATCTTGAAAATGCATTAGTTGGCTGTCTACACGACTTTGAGCACATAGAAGAAGCACTATCAGAATATGATTTATATCATTATTTCGGTGACATAGATAGACATGAATTAATTAGATTAATGTCATAAACGATTAAAGGACTATTCTTACATGTATGAGATGTTAAGAATAGTCCTTTTATGATTGCGTTATGGAATTCGAATCAATGTTATTCACCGAGAAATGCCTCCAAATTTTTGTATTCTGCCGTATATTGATTAAATGCTGCTTCATCTTTATTGACGAGTGCGTCATCTATAAGTTCTATGAGCTGTCGTTTTCTTACCTCTCGAAGTGCTTCATTGATAATTAATTCAATACCCAAATCATTGACAGTTGTGACAAACGCTTCTAAAGTTGTATGTTTAACATTAGTATTGTATTTCATAGAAACCACTACCTTTCTTTAATTTATAATAAGTATACATTTTTCTAATTTTGAAATCAATGAATATTCTGACTATTAGTTAAAAATTATTGTACATTTTCACCAAAATAATAACTTGACAACTCAGAATTTTATTATAAAATATCTTTATATCATTAATTGTATTTTTATATTAATGGTTTAAAACTTAATAAAGCGAGGTTTTGCTTATGTATTCTCAAAATATTTATGTGATACGCAAAGGAGACATGGTTATTCGACCAGCATTTGATGATGACGATCAAAGAAACGGTAGTGAAATAATTCGGTTTGACAAAACGCGTATTCAAAATCCTTTTAAAGTCCAGAAAATCATTGAACACTCTTGCAAATTTTATGGTAATACTTATCTTGGCAAGAAAGCAGAGACAAACCGCATTACTGGCATTTCTAGTAAACCACCTATTTTACTAACACCATTATTTCCAACTTATTTTTTCCCAACACATTCTGACAGACAAAATGAAAATATTTGGTTAAATATGCATTATATCGAAAGTATTAAAGAATTAAAAAATCGTAAATGTAAAGTGACATTTATTAATAATGAATCAATCATTCTTCATGTTTCATACCACAGTTTATGGCATCAATATAACAATTCCATTTTTTACTATTACATGGTAGATAAACAATCTCGCATGATATCAAAAAATCCCGACCAACCAATAGATTATAATAAAGCCACATTGAATGTGTTTGAAGCATTGACACGCTATTCTTTATTTGAAGATAAATAAATTGTTTATTTTTAAAATATGCGGAATGTTTTATAAATATAGTGTAAATGTTCTGCATATTTTTTTAAGGTATCTATTGCAAATTAACTTAATCTTGTTATAATAATATTTGTGCTTGATATTCAAACACATACAAATTAATCCACAGTAGCTCAGTGGTAGAGCTATCGGCTGTTAACCGATCGGTCGTAGGTTCGAGTCCTACCTGTGGAGCCATTGGAAACGTACTCAAGTTGGCTGAAGAGGCGCCCCTGCTAAGGGTGTAGGTCGCGAAAGCGGCGCGAGGGTTCGAATCCCTCCGTTTCCGTTACTTGCTAAAATGGTATATACCATTTTAGCTTTTTTGTTTACTTATATATAATGAATGAGAATTTCACTGTTCTTTTATATCAATTTTAAAATTCTAAAAACCTTTCCTAGATAATCTTCTCTAAGAAAGGTTTTTATACTTGTTGAACTTATAATTAATTTATTACATAGCAATATTTACCTGTTTTTAACTACAAAATTATCACTACATGAAATACGATAATTCGGATCTCTTAACTTCTCTGCAATTAATGTACTCATTGTTTCATCGTATGATTCATGTATAATAGCATTTTTCAAATAATTCTTGTAGTTACGATAACAATAGTCAGTCATTGTAACTCTATAACTCTTAGTCAAATCAATTTGATCTAACATTACTCGTTGACCAGGTTCTTGATTCATATCAATCTCATAATTGAATCCTTGCCACATTGTACATAATGTTTCATCAATAATTGTTAAGCTTAATTGCTCGTTAACAAAATCTAAATGTGAATAACTATACTCCAATATATCTTTGATATTTTGACCACTAATTGTCATATCCATTGGCTTATCTGGATATGGGTATGCATGATACAAATCTTCATTTCGAATCTGTCCACTCAGCCCCTTCTCTCCGTTCATAGGCACGTGGACACATGTTATACCATTATCAAATGCAAGGTGAATTGCATCGTGTAATAATTGCGAAAATGGATGTGTTTGACAGACTAAATCTTGTAACCCATTTACTGATAACATCAAACCTTTATCACTTATGATTTCCTGTGACCAATAAGCCACTGCTTTTCTATCATAGAATGTTAAATCTAATAATTCTTGATCCTCTTCATACTCATTTAAATCAATCACTTTAGAATCAATGCTTTCAACATCATAAGTTGTTGTTCTCTTTTTAAAATTAATCGAAAGATGTACAAGCTCTTTGGCATCTTGACCAGCCTGAACATAATACGTTTCATGATCTTGACCTACTATTGTTTGATGCTGATGAGCTGTAATCATTAAATCTATAACACCGAGTTCTTCCATTAATTTTTCAGCTTCATTCGAACTTGCCTTTTTATTTTTCGTACTATTACTAATTTTATTCAATCCACCATGATAAATTACAATCAAAAAATCTGGCTCTTCAACTTCATGGATATATCTAATCCATCGTTTTGATGCCACTAATGTCTTTTCAATAGATACATCTTGCTCCATTTCAGAATACTCATTTTCCATTAAACCATCTGCTGTGACGCCTACGATAGCAATTTTTAAGTCACCAAAATGTTTAATACAATATGGAGTTGAAAAATAAGGCTCCTTAGTAACATTGTATTCAATATTTGCTGATAACCATGGAAAACGTGCCAAAGCAATTGAACGAGTTAAAAATGATAAACCAAACTTGAATTCACTTGGACTCACACCGCTAGCATCATAATGCATTCTGTTCATTAACTTTATCATTGGATGTCGTTTATAAGGTGCAACAATAGCATAATAATAGGCCGCTAACGAGCCAGCTAAACTTCCGCCACTATCTAATAAAATGACGCGATGATTTTGTGCTCTTACTTGGTTAACATAAGTACCAGCTCTATAAATATTTGAACCATAATCACCATTTAAGAAATGACTATGCATATCTGACGTAGTTAAAATCTCTACATTAATGTTTTCATTTTTTTCCATCATGTTACACCTCTCATTGTTACTAGTTTACCATTTTCAAAACCAATCGTCTTATAAAATAAGTTAAAAATACAAACTAAAAAAGCAATCTAAGTTCCAGTTAAAATCTACATTAACTTAACTTAGATTGCTATTATATTATCCTATTTGAATACGTTCTTTTGGATAATGGAATTTATCTGGTTCTCGACGTCCTGCTATCATAATGATAAATGATATTAAGCCAACACGTCCTATAAACATGAGTACCATTAGTACGACCTTGGAAATATCACTAATATCACTTGTGACACCAAGCGATAGTCCACAAGTTCCAAATGCAGACATGACTTCAAAAAATACTTGTAAAAATGTAAGCTTACCATTTTCAGTAGCTGATATAATTAGCATTCCTAAAAATGTTAAAATTGTCGCCATTGTAAATACTGCAAATGAACGTTGAATATCCATAATGTGTACTTCTCTATTGTAAACTTTAATGGATGTTTTATCGGCATTATTACTAAAGTTAATTAAAAACAAAATTAAAATAGCGAAAGTTGTTGTACGAATACCGCCACCAACCGAACTTGGCGAAGATCCTATAAACATTAAAATACCCATGATAATATTCGTAGGGTCACTTAGAGTTGTCACATCAATTGTTTGAAGACCTGCACTTCTTGTAGTCGCTGATTGAAACAGCGAATAGAATAACGATTGATGCCAACTTAATCCTTTGAACGCATGGTTATGTTCAAATAATAGAATGGCTAATACCCCAACAACAAATAGGAATAAATATGTTGATGTCGTAATTTTAGTAAATAATGAAAATCTAAAATTAGTAACCCTATTTTGAATATAAGCTTTAACTTCTAATAATACTGGGAAGCCGATTGATCCTAAAATTATTAAAAATATAACTATCGCTTGTACAAAATAATCATGTGCATAAGGAATTAATGACTTACCTGTAATATCTAATCCACCATTGGTAGTAGCAGAAATAGAAACAAAAACACCTTGCATGATTGCATATTTTAAATCTGGATTATCTCGATAAAAGTAAAATGCTAATAACATGGCTCCTACGAGTTCGATTACAAATATTGATTTTACAATATCAATAATCAATTTGACGGTACCACTCATTGTGTTTTTGTTATTATCTAACATAATTAACTGACGTTCTCTAATTCCAATATGTTTACCTAGTACCACCCATAACATCGTACCAATTGCCATGACGCCAATTCCACCAATATTTAATATCACGAGGATAATTAATTGTCCAAATGTAGAATAGGTATCGACAATACTTATCGGAGACAATCCAGTAACACTAATTCCGGATACGGCAACAAATAATGTGTCAATTGGATTTACTTCTACACCTGGTTTATGAACATACGGTAAGTTTAATAATAAAAATGCAATGACAATTGCGACGATATAGTACAATACAATACCTTGTTGAGGGCTTGATCTTTTTAAAAACTGGCTAAAAATTGACACGTTGTTCACCTCAACATTATTTTAGTTTAATATTAATTTCTTTCTCTTTACCATCTCTATAAATCTTCGCTGTAATTGATTTCAAGTCATCTTTATGACTAAATATAATCTGCCTAAAGCGTAAATCATCTTCTAAAAGTTTGCCATCTAATTCAGTAATTACATCACCTTTTTTCAGACCAGATTGATCTGCTAAACCATTGTTGTCAACTTGATCTACAACAACACCGTTCTTAACTTTTCCTGGCAATTTAACTGCTTGTCTTTCAAAACTATTTAGACTGGCAATATTCTTCATTTTAACACCTACATCGGGATAGTCAATTTTACCTTTTGTTTCTAAATCTTTTACAATCTTTTGTACTTCATTAACAGGTATTGCAAATGACATATTTTCAACGTTTGGCATACTAATTTTAGCTGCAACTACACCAATTAATTTTCCTTCTCTATTGACGACAGCACCACCCGAGTTACCTGGATTTACTGATGCATCAATTTGGAAAGCTTTCATCAACATATCATATTTATTATCTTTATCGAAATCAATAGGAACATTTCTGTTCAGACCTGAAATAATACCTTCTGTCACAGTGCCTTTAAAGTCTACACCAAGTGGATTACCTACGACTAATATTGGCTCTCCTAACACTAAATTATTTGAATCTCCAATAGCTATCTCTTTCACTGAACTGTCTGAAGAAGTCGCTTTAACAACAGCTAAATCTGACCATTTATCTTTACCAAGCACTTTCCCAACAACACTCTTATTATTCGAGAAAGTTATTTTTTGATTTTCTTTATCACCGACAACGTGTGCATTCGTAACAATATATAACGTATCTCCAGATTTTTTATATACAACACCTGATCCTACTTCGTCTTGAGATGCTTTATCTTTAGGTAATGATGAATCTTTTGATGTTTCATTTTCAACTGTAACGACCGATTTAACTGTGTTATTGGCATTTTTCATCGTTGTCGTATATTTTTGAGCATTTGCATCATTATTATCATTCATGCGATCATTTTTGTTCACATTATTAAAAATGGCATTCAAAATAACAATTAGAATAATAATACCCATTAGAATAACTAATTTAGGCCAATACATCATCCAAAACTTTTTCAAAATGTCACTATAATTATTATTCGTAGCGCGCCCTTTGTTCAATTTTGATGTAGCCTTTTTTTGATTATTATTTGCCGATGTCTTTGTATTTGTTTTTTGACCGTTTAATTTATCATGGTCATTAATAGAAATATTTCTTTTTTCAGTGCTACGATGAGATGCAGTTGACTGACTTTGATATCCCACCGTTTCAGACGAGTCTGCATTTTGTTTATGTTTATCTTCAACATGAATTTTTTCATCAAGTTTTCGATCGTCATCTGTTTTTGATAATGATGGTGTATTGATATCATTATCAGGATTATCGTCAACAATATGATTTTCTCTCATGACGTTATCTTTATCATCACTTATCGATGGTATATGATGACTTAAATCATTTTCATGATTAGACTTGTCATTTTGTTCGCTATCACCATATGTATAGGTTTTTGTTTGCTCATTTTGACTTTGCTGTCTTTTCAATTTCTGTTCTTCCGGCAAAGTTAATGGCTTCTGATTATTTACTTCATCATCAGATTCCGACAATTTTGGTACTGTATTTGATTTGTCTGATATTACTTCAGATTTCAGATTACTACTTTTATTTCCATCTGAACTGTCTTTTTTTATTTTCTCTGTCTGCATCGAGCTGTCTGAATCAGTTCTTGAAGACTCAGAATCAATTCTAGTCTCTTTATCATGTTCTGAAGGTTTAGAAAGTACATGTTGCTCTTCATGACCAACTTTGTTTTTATCTGAACTTAGCTTTCTCATGTCAGTTGATTCTACTTTATCGGTTGATTTAGTTGATAAAGTCGCTTCAGAATTTTGCTCATAATATTTTGATTTCTCTGTATCTTGGTCCACTGAATCTAATGAATTTTGTTTTTTAGATACATCGTCTGTTATATAATGATCTCTGTTATATGCTGACTTACTATCCTGATTACTTTTACTTTCTTCAGCTTTATTCTCATTAACATCACGGTTTCTCTGTTCTAAATGCGATGATAAACTATTTTTAAAACGTTCGTGCTTATCAATTGAATCTTTATGTATTTGCTTATCTGCTTTTTTTGATGTTGTATTATCTATATTTTGTTTATCTTGATGTTGATTTAAATTTTCTTCTCTGTCTTCGTTGTGGAAGAATTCACGACGCTTACGTCGGTACTGACTTTTAGGAATTACATGTTTTTTACCAATATCCACTAATGTCCACTCCATTCAATAAAATCACTTATCATTATGACACATTAACACCTAATTTGCTTTAAAATCTATATAATTTCTATTGAAAAAATGCTAAATATAAAAGGCACATTTTCTTAATACTATATCGCATCTTTTGATTCACATTCTTCAAAATCCATTTTTCATAAATCACTCAATTAAATGAAAAAGGACAACCTTAAACTAAATTAAGATTGTCCGCTTCACATCAATTATTTATGCGATTTTTTATTTTTAACAACTGAACCTAACCAACCGATAATTACTAATCCAATTAGTACTGTCCAGAAAATAGATTGCCATAATACGCCATGTGGGAAGTGCTCAGGCAATACAGCGATGTCTGGGTGCGCTAATACCATGACAACTAATTTAACACCTACCCAACCAACGATCGAGAAGGCTGCACCTTCAAGTCCTGGATATTTGTTTAATAGCTCTACAAACCATGTTGCTGCATAACGCATTAGAATAACACCAATCATTCCACCTAGGAACATGACTACGAACTGACCTAAGTCCATACCACCAAAGTGAATACCAACTTTAGGAAGTGTTACAGCAATAGCTAAAGCAGCAAGCATAGAATCAATGGCAAATGCGATATCTGCAAATTCTATTTTCAACACAGTTCCCCAGAATGATTTGTTACTTGCTTTAATCTCTTCACCAGATTCATCATAATGATGATCATCTCCAGCTTCAGGACTTTCAATTTCTGGGTGTTTAAAGAACTGCCACAGATTTTTGATTGACATATAAATTAAGTAAACCGCTCCTGCAGCTTGAATAAACCAAAAGTTCGCGATAATACTAATTAAGAATAATGCTAAAAATCTAAATACAAATGCACCTAACAAACCGTAAAACAAAGCTTTTTTACGCTGTTCGGGTGGTAAGTGCTTAACCATTACAGCCATAACAATCGCGTTATCTGCTGCTAATAAGCCTTCTAAAAATACTAAAACGACAAGTACCCATAAATAAGGTAAGATCAAACTTGGATCCATTAACATGTACAACTCCTTTAAATAAATAAGTTAAGTACAAACAAAAAGACCTATGCTAAATAAATAGCAAAGGTCTCACTAAGCAATTTAAATTGCCCACTTTACCGGAAGATATCTTCGTAATGACGATAAAGTGTCGAATCATTTATACGGTCATGATTCTTAAGTTACTCCCCTCTGACAAAATGCCATAGGTTATTCATTTGATACATCATAGTATACCTTTTTCTTTTAAAATATACAATTTATTTTTCTTCAACGAAACAATTATTTTTAATGTAACAAATTCGATTATACAATTGAGCCGTTAAAGTAAACTATACAATTTAATTTCAGGGAATTTCTCTTCGAACCATCTTGTTGCAAATTCATTTTCAAATAAGAATACTAAATCGTCATATCTATCTTTCACTAAAATCGATCTTGATGTGTTCATCTTATCTGTAATTTGGTCTTCATTTTCAATCCAACGTGCAATTTTACGGCCTACTGGCTCCATAACAACATCAACATTATATTCATTTTTCATTCTATGTTCGAAAACTTCAAATTGTAACTGACCAACAGCACCTAAAATAATTTGGTTTGTGTGTAATGTTTTATAGTATTGAATCGCACCTTCTTGTACTAATTGTTCAATACCTTTATGGAAATGCTTCTGTTTCATGACGTTTTTAGCAGAAACTTTCATAAAAATTTCTGGCGTAAATTGTGGTAAATCTTGGAAACTGTAGGTTTGTTTCCCACCAACTAAAGTATCTCCAATTTGATAATTACCAGTATCATATAGTCCAATGATATCGCCTGCTACAGCATGATTCACAGTTTCTTTATCGTCTGCCATAAATGACGTTGAACGTGTGATCTTTTGCTTTTTATTAGTACGTTGCAAAGTAACATCCATACCACGTTCAAATGCACCACTAACGACACGCATAAAGGCAATTCTATCACGGTGTTTAGGGTCCATGTTGGCTTGAATTTTAAAGATAAATCCTGAAAATGAATCATCAAACGGGCTTACTTCAACGTCTTCTTTTGTTTGTCTCGCATTTGGCATTGGCGCAAAATCAACATATGCATTTAAGAAATTTTGTACACCAAAGTTAGCTAAAGCTGAACCGAAAAATACAGGTGTTAAGTCTCCACTCAACAGCGCGTCATTATCAAAGGCTTCACCCGCTTCTTCAACCAACATTAATTCTTCAATCGCTTGTTCAAAAGCACTATCATTTGTAATTGCATGATCTTCTTCCAACTCAAAATCATCATTCAAATGTAATATATTTTCTTCATCTCTAAATGGTTCAATTGTTTTAGACTTTCTATCAATGATGCCAAAGAAACTTTGTCCCATACCAATTGGCCAATTCATAGGGTATGTTTCAATATTTAATGTCTCTTCGATTTCATCTAATAATTCAAATGGTTCTTTACCTACTCGGTCTAATTTATTAATGAATGTAAAGATTGGAATACCACGCATTTTACAAACTTTAAATAACTTCAATGTTTGTGGTTCAATACCTTTTGCACAGTCTATGACCATGACAGCACTGTCAACTGCCATTAATGTTCTATACGTATCTTCTGAAAAGTCTTCATGTCCTGGTGTATCTAAGATATTGATTTTATAATCATCGTAATCAAATTGCATTACTGAACTAGTTACAGAAATACCACGCTCTTGTTCAACTTTCATCCAGTCACTTGTCGCAAATTTACCAGTCTTCTTCCCTTTAACTGTACCCGCTTCACGAATAGCACCACTGAAGTACAATAGTTTTTCAGTTAACGTTGTTTTCCCTGCATCGGGATGTGAAATAATCGCAAAAGTCTTTCTAGACTCAACTTCTTGCTTTAAGTTCATTAGTCTTTCTCCTTTTTATATGTTTCTATCCAATCTGTTAGTTGTGATGCAATCGATTCTGCCTCTTCCTCTTCTTTAAAAACAAACAATTGCATGAGTATTGCTTCAAAACAAGTTTCTTCATCTAATGTCATTGCCATCTGATATGACCAAAACCAATCTAGTATAGCAATGATTATCTGGTTATTTAATGCTTCGAATAAATAAACATCAATAGTTTTACCTTCATCAATAAATCTTTTATTGATCAACAGGGCCACCACCGAACTTTTTGTAAGCTGCTTCAAGGCCAATTAAATCATCTCGATGTGGCACCTTAATATGCCCTGGCATGATTTGATATGGTTCTCTTCCTTTTGATGCTAAAACGACAGTATCCCCAGGCTCAGCTATGTCAATTGCATGTTTTATCCCTTCTGCACGATCATCAAATTCAATATAGTTTTGATGTGTTGCACCTTTGGCTAATTCTGCCGTTAACATTTTCGGGTCATCATTTGCCGGATTATCCGGTGTGAAAATGACATAATCTGCACGACAGGCAACTCGCCCCATTTCAGGCGTTTTAGTTAAATCACGTTCGCCTGCCATACCAACTAAAAATATCAACTTTTGCTTTACAAAAGGCTGTACTGCATCGATTAATTTGTTCATACCATCAGCTGTATGTGCATAATCGATAATTAAATCAATAGGTAACGAAGGATCTAAAACTTCTAATCGCCCTTCAACAGGTTCTAAATTTTCAACAGCTTTAATAATCGTTTCTAAAGATGTACCTTTACTCCACACCGCAATCATTGCCGCCATAATATTAGAAATATTAAACTTACCAACATAAGGCGATTTTACTGGGTAAGTTCCAAAAGGCGTTACAAAATCAAAGCTGACACCTTGTAAAGATTCTTGAATATTTTTAGCCATAAATTGGGCTTCCTCATCAATTCCATAACTAAATACTTCATAAGGCGTCACTGTTCTTAAATACTCAGAAAATGAATCGTCATTGTTTAACACGACATACTTTTCTTTCGACAAATCTTCACCTAATTGACTAAACAATAAAGACTTCGCGTGTCCGTATGCTTCCATTGTGCCATGAAAATCTAAATGGTCTTGTGTTAAATTTGAAAATATTGCAACGTCAAATTCAACGCCTCGCAGTCGTCCTAATACTAAGCCATGGCTTGATACTTCTAATGTCATAGATTCAGCGCCTGCATCAACTGCTTCTTTAATTTTCTTAGTTAAAGAAACTGTTTCTGGTGTCGTATTTGCACCTTTTGTCTTTGTTTCATTAATTTGGAAACCATTAGTTCCTAAATATGCACTATTTTTTTGTAACTTTCTTTGAATTAAATGAATCATCGTCGCAATAGAAGTTTTACCATTTGTACCCGTTACACCAAATGTCACTAACTGATGACTCGGATAATCATATAATGTGTGTGCTAGAATACTAGCTACTCTTAATGTGTCCGGCACAACCACTTGTGTTACGTTAGCTGGTAATGATTGTTCTTTATTGACCACTACCAACTTACACCCTTGATCAGCTACATTTTGACAGAACTTATGACTGTCTACAGTATATCCAACTGAAGCGACAAAAATGCTACCTTCTCTCGCTGTACGTGAATCAGTAGTGATATCATCTATTTGTTGTTCTAAAGAACCCAATACACGCTTTACTTTTACTTTCTTAAACAACGTACTTGCATCCAAACTGAACCGCTCCTTTTTCTACAATATGTTTATTATACACGTTTTGTTGATGTTAATAAATTTATAATTTCACTGTTATATCCTACTAATCAGCATTTTCTAATTTCTACTATTAAAAATAAAACATACGGTATTATGAATTAGTTTTACAATTATGGCTCATCTTAAATTATTAAAACCATCTTGTAACTTGGTATAATATCATAATTGTTTCCAAAAATATGCTATAATTGTATACTGGATAATTTTAAATATACAAATAAAACATAGAACAATAAATTGCTTTATAAAATAACGTTTTATTTTGTATCAATTCATCTATTGATTAAAATTGCTATAAATGTAACGACTTTGCGTCTTTATTTCTTTTATAATGCCGTAAAATAAGTTACACTTAAATAAAATTTTCAAACTAACGGAGGGTGGCTATTAATGGTTACTCAAAATAAAAAGATATTGATTATTACTGGCTCATTCGGTAACGGTCATATGCAAGTTACACAGAGTATCGTTAATCAACTTAATGATATGAATCTAGACCATTTAAGCGTCATTGAGCACGATTTATTTATGGAAGCTCATCCAATTTTGACTTCTATTTGTAAAAAATGGTATATCAATAGCTTTAAATATTTTAGAAATATGTACAAAGGGTTTTATTACAGCCGCCCAGATAAACTAGACAAATGTTTTTACAAATACTATGGACTTAATAAGTTAATTAATTTATTGATAAAAGAAAAGCCAGATTTAATATTATTAACGTTTCCTACACCAGTTATGTCGGTACTAACTGAGCAATTTAACATTAATATTCCAGTTGCTACAGTGATGACAGACTATCGCTTACATAAAAACTGGATTACGCCGTATTCAACAAGATATTATGTGGCAACAAAAGAAACGAAACAAGACTTCATAGACGTAGGTATTGATCCTTCAACAGTTAAAGTGACAGGTATTCCTATTGATAACAAATTTGAAACGCCTATTAATCAAAAGCAGTGGTTAATAGACAACAACTTAGATCCAGATAAGCAAACTATTTTAATGTCAGCTGGTGCATTTGGTGTATCTAAAGGTTTTGACACGATGATTACTGATATATTAGCGAAAAGTGCAAATGCACAAGTAGTTATGATTTGTGGTAAGAGCAAAGAGCTAAAGCGTTCTTTAATAGCTAAGTTTAAATCTAACGAGAATGTATTGATTCTAGGTTATACCAAACACATGAATGAATGGATGGCATCAAGTCAACTTATGATTACGAAACCTGGTGGTATCACAATAACTGAAGGTT
The DNA here is from genome assembly GCF_018622755.1 of Staphylococcus sp. MZ3. Lineage (NCBI taxonomy): Bacteria > Bacillati > Bacillota > Bacilli > Caryophanales > Staphylococcaceae > Staphylococcus > Staphylococcus sp. MZ3. Next base: position 1,013,576 of record NZ_CP076026.1, on the reverse strand, counting down.
TCGCCCGTTGTATTCCAATGATTTTCCTAAATCCTGCACCTGGTCAAGAGCTTGAAAATGCCCTTTACTTTGAAGAAAAAGGTTTTGGTAAAATCGCTGATACTCCAGAAGAAGCAATAAAAATTGTAGCTAGTTTAACGAATGGTAATGAGCAATTAACTAACATGATTAGTACAATGGAACAAGATAAAATTAAGTATGCTACACAGACAATATGTCGAGACTTACTTGATTTAATCGGTCATTCATCACAACCACAAGAGATTTATGGAAAGGTTCCTTTATATGCAAGATTCTTCGTTAAATAATTACGCTAATCATAAAAATTTCATTTTAATGCTTATTATCTTATTTTTAATGGAATTTGCGAGAGGCATGTATATCCTAAGCTATATTAATTTCTTGCCAACAGTTACATCCATTGCTGTAGCAATAACGTCTCTAGCATTTTCAATACATTTTATTGCTGATGCATCTACAAACTTTGTTATAGGATTTTCACTGAAAAAATTCGGCACAAAAATCGTTTTAACGACTGGATTTATTTTAGCATTTACAAGTTTATTTTTAGTTATTTGGTTTCCAGCATCACCTTTTGTAATCATATTTAGTGCTATGATGCTCGGTATTGCAGTTAGTCCTATTTGGGTAATTATGTTATCCAGTGTTGAAGAAGATAAACGTGGTAAACAAATGGGCTATGTTTATTTTTCATGGTTGTTAGGCCTATTGGTAGGTATGGTTTTTATGAATCTACTTATCAAAGTGCACCCAACACACTTTGCCTTCATGATGTCTTTAGTCGTTTTAATTGCATGGATATTATATTATTTTGTCGATGTAAAGTTAACAAATTATAATACTCGTCCAGTTAAAGCTCAATTGAGACAAATTGTTGATGTGACAAAGCGCCATTTATTGTTGTTCCCTGGTATTCTTTTACAAGGTGCCGCAATTGCTGCCCTAGTTCCTATATTACCAACATATGCTACTAAGGTTATTAACGTAAGTACAATTGAATATACTGTTGCAATCATTATTGGTGGTATCGGCTGTGCAGTTTCGATGCTATTTTTATCGAAACTAATAGATAACCGCAGCAGAAACTTTATGTATGGTGTTATTCTAAGCGGATTTATTTTATACATGATATTAATTTTCACTCTATCTATGATTGTTAATATTCACATCGTGTGGATTATCGCTTTAGCTATCGGTCTAATGTATGGCATCTTATTACCAGCATGGAATACCTTTATGGCACGATTTATCAAATCAGATGAACAAGAAGAAACTTGGGGTGTTTTTAATAGTATCCAAGGATTCGGCTCAATGATCGGGCCATTATTTGGCGGATTAATTACACAATTTACCAACAATTTAAACAATACATTTTATTTCTCGGCATTAATCTTTTTAGTCTTAGCTGTATTTTATGGAAGCTACTTTATAGCAAATAGAGAAAAAGCTAAGTAAGGTTAAAACGTATTTTAAAATAAAGAAAATGGTCATTTTTATTACATTCAATAAAAATGACCATTTTCTTATTAATTCAAACATACTACGATTAACAATACTATTATGTTACTTAAGCTAATTTAAACGTTTCAATAACTTTCCATTTATCTTCGTCATCGTCAAAACGTAACAAAGTTAATTCATCGATAATTTCTTTATGGTCTACCCCAGCTAATGCTACTTGACCAAAAATATCTTCGAATTCTTGGCTAGATAGTCCTTGTGCTATTGTAAAGTGTGGCACAAAAACATGTTCAGCTTCTCCATAGAAATCTTCTCCATTAAAGCGATTAAACAATTCTTCTAAGTCGTCCGTCTTCGCAACTTTAAAGTAAATCACATTGTTCGTTGGTTTGAAGCTAGAAGCTTTTGTAGCATGAACTTCTACTGCTGGTATACCATTAATACGAGCTCTAACCTGTTCAATGACAGAATCTAAATCACCATCTCCAATTTCAAATGGCGCTTTAATTGTCACATGTGGTTTAATTCGTGAATACTGTTTATCATATCTTTTACGGTAAGAATCCACCGCTTCTTGAAATGACTTTGATGGAATTAATGCTAATCCTAAAATCATCTGAATTCCTCCTTTGTTTAACCTATTGCTATTATATCAAATTTCTTTGAAAACCGTTACATTAAAAATAATTCATTATACATCTTTTGCAATTTCGACAAATTTAAATTAAATCAAACAGTAAAATCTTTTATAAATTATATTATAGACCAAACTATATGAAGACAATTCATACTAAATCTACTAATGTAAATTACTCATAATGTTGATCATCTGTGTTTTTACGTAAAAAATACAATAATATATCTGACAGCAATGGTTTCCAATCTTTCCATTGGTGACCACCTTCAAATTCATCGTAATAATAAGTTATATTATATTTCTTAATTTGTTCAGCTAATTCTCTATTCGGTGTTAAGAAATCGGCACGCTTACCATTTGTTGGTAAAGTAAAATCTTTTTCATCTAGACCAATGACATGCCAAATTGTCAATTGTTCTTTATTAGCACATTGATTTAGCTTATCTAATACTTTGTCATCTGAATGTGGACTTAACATTGCTACACGACTAAAAATCGTTGGATAGGTCAACGCCGTTAATAAGGCAATACTACCCGCTAAACTATCCCCTACTAATAACCTTGCATTACCTACTTTCAGTGTAGAAAACGTCGAGTCAATAAATGGCAATATTTCTTTACCGACTGATTGAATAGTTAAATGAGAACGACTTCCTTGTGGATGAAATTCCTCTCTACGCTTATCAACGTCTTCATAATGGAATCCAACAATGATCGCATCATCAATACGCGCTTCTTTGATTAACGATTCATATGTACGTTGTATTCTCCCGAAACGTAAAAAATCTAATCCGTCAAAGCAAAGAATGACATTATATTTAACAAGTTGATTATAAGATTCTGGTAAATAAATACTTATCGTGACATCTCTATTTAAAATATTACTATATAAAACATGTTTATTAATCTTACCAGTTTTAAATTCTGACATAAAAAAGTGCCCCCTAGTAGTTGTATTGTTATTGTACCAAGAGACACTATATTTTTAAAATTCAAATTTCTGAGCACCTAAAATTATCAATGCTGTTTCTTTTTTTATCAAATGATCACTACATATACTATAAACAAAAGTAGATTACTTTTTGGCACGTGCTTGTTTTAAACGTTCTGGATATGTCTTCAACCAAAAGACAGCATTAGGTAATTTATTCGGATCAGGTTGATAAACTGCATTATAACCGTTTCCTAAACGTTTCTTTTGAATTTCATAATCTTTTAAAGCATTTACGGCAGGCTTATGTAAAATCCAAATCGCAATGATATTTAACCAAGCCATTAGACCTACACCTAAATCACCGAATGCCCATGCTACATCAGCTGTTTTAACTGCACCGTAAAATGTAGCGAACAAAATAATCACACGAGCAATATTAATAAATATCGATGAAACTTGATTATTTTGATTACGCGTTAAATAAGCAACATTTGTTTCTGTAATGTAGTAGTACGACAAAATTGTAGTAAATGCAAAGAAGAATAAAGCAAATGCAATAAAGTACGAACCTACGCCAGAGAAAGTAGGATCAAATTGATAACCACTGCCATGGAACGCTTTATCAATGCCGGCTTGTGCATACATCGCAGTACCTGAATAATCTTTACCTGTTGCATTTTCAACATAAATACCGCCATCTTTAATTAAATGCGGTGTGCCATTCGCATTAACCGTACCATCAGTCACATTATATGTACCAGAAATAAGTATAATCAGAGCAGTTGCAGTACATACAAATAATGTATCAATATAAACTGAAAATGCTTGTACTAGACCTTGTTTACTTGGATGTGATACTTCTGCTGCCGCTGCTGCGTGTGGACCTGTACCTTGACCAGCCTCATTTGAGTATAATCCACGTTTAACACCAATCTCTATCATTGCGCCAACGATACCACCAAAAGCAGATTGTAATCCAAATGCTGATTTGAAAATTAATGCAAATAACGCTGGCACTTCTTGTATATTGATACAAATGATAATGACAGCCATCAGTATGTAAATAATTGCCATAAATGGTACAACGGCTGTTGCAACATTGGCAATACTACGTACACCACCAAAAATAATTAATCCCAAAATAACTACAACAATAGCACCCATTAACCATTGTGGAACATGAATCGCATTATGCATAGAACTTGCTATAGCGTTAGATTGCACACCAGGAAGCAATAGACCTACTGAGATAATCGTAACAATAGCAAAGATAATTCCGTAAATTTTACCAAATTTACCACCAATACCATATTCAATATAATACGCTGGTCCACCACGGTATTCATTATTTTCAACTCTCTTGAATATTTGACCAAGTGTAGATTCAATAAAAGCACTACTTGCACCTAAAAACGCAGTAATCCACATCCAAAATACTGCACCAGGTCCTCCTATAAATATTGCAGTAGATACACCGACAATATTACCTGTACCAACCCTGCCTGCTAAAGACATGGCTATCGCTTGAAAACTTGAAATACCATTAGGAGACTTCTCTCCTTGAAACATTAATCGAATCATTTCTTTAAAATGTCTAACTTGAAAAAATCGCATACGCAATGTAAATAGCACACCAGTAATTAGCAAACCATAAACTAATGGCTTACTCCAAACAACCTCATTTAAAAAGGTTACTAATTTTTCAATCATAAGATTCCCCCTATTGTTTAAACATAAAAATATTATACGATTAAGCACGAGACACTTCAATATATTTTTCAGAATATTCTTATAAATATTAATATGATCATTTCATTATTTAAACACGTTTAATATTAAAATAAGTTATTCATATAAACTGGTGCTGTTTGATCCAATTGCAGACTTACGAGTCATTGAAAAGTCTCACAAACTATTGAAAGTAAATATCTTAAAATAGAAAGTGAATGGTTAATTTAAGTATATTTAAAAAATATTAACCTTTTTAAGCACTGCTATTTAGGATATACTAAATAATAACTAAGTTTAGAAAAATAGGAGGAACATCGTTTATGTTAAACAAGGTTTGGTTCCGAACTGGCATCGCTCTGATTATGCTGTTCATTCTCATCAAACTATTTATGGAAGTGCACGAAGTATTTACTCCAATAGCTACAATCATCGGTTCTGTATTTCTTCCATTTTTAATTAGTGGTTTTTTATTTTATATCTGTCTACCTTTTCAAAACTTACTTGAAAAAGTCGGTTTTCCAAGATGGGCTAGTATAACAACAATCATGTTAGCTTTGTTTGCTATTATCGGCTTAATTGTTGCGTTTGTTGCACCAATCATCATTTCAAATATCAACAATTTAATTAGTCAGACACCTGCCCTACAAAAAGAAGCAGAGCAAATTATTAAATTCGCACTAGCTCAAATGGATAAATTACCTGAAGATGTAACAAGTAGAATTACAAATATGGTTAAATCAATGGGTGATGGCGTTACTAATATTTTATCTAATTCATTACAGTACATTACATCATTAATTTCAACCATCTTCTTATTGATTATGGTTCCATTCTTCTTAATTTATATGTTAAAAGACCATGAAAAATTTATCCCAGCTGTTGCTAAATTTTTCAAAGGTGAACGTAAAGTATTTTTCGTAGATTTATTAACTGATTTAAACTTTACATTAAAATCTTACATTCAAGGTCAAGTAACTGTCAGTGTTATTTTAGGTATATTCTTATATATCGGTTATTCAATTATTGACTTACCATATATTCCTTTATTAGTACTATTTGCTGGTGTCGCAAACTTAATTCCTTTCTTAGGTTCATGGTTATCATTTGCACCTGCAGCAATACTCGGTATTATAGATAGTCCTACTACATTTATATGGGTTTGTATCATTACATTAATTGCACACCAACTTGAAGGTAATATCATTACACCAAATGTAATGGGTAAATCTTTAAGTATTCATCCTTTAACAATTATCGTTGTTATTTTAGCAGCAGGAGATTTAGGTGGCTTTACATTAGTTCTGATTGCAGTGCCATTATATGCTGTACTTAAAACGGTTGTTAGTAATATTTTCAAATACCGCCAACGCATTATTGATAAAGCAAACAGTAATATTAAGGATTAATTCTGTGGATGTCTTTTAAGAATATAAGATACTATCTCCTCAAAAGTTGAAACTACAGCTTTTGAGGAGATTTTTTTGTGCATAAAAAATCAGTCAGATGAAATATTAAATGATATTCCATCAGTCCGATTATTATAAAAGCCAAAAAGCTTTGCTCACATATATAATAACGTGAACAAAGCTGTTGAATGATATTATTTAATTGCGTGGAATCCGCTATCTACATGAATATTTTCACCTGTAACGCCACTTGATAAATCACTTAATAAGTAAGCCGCAGTTTTACCTACTTCTACTTGATCAACATTACGTTTTAAAGGTGCACGCTCTTCGATTTCTTTAAGAATTGTATTGAAACCACCCACACCTTTTGCACTTAATGTACGGATTGGACCAGCTGAAATTGCATTAACGCGAATATTATCTGGACCTAAGTCTAATGCTAAATATTTAACATTTGCTTCTAAGCTCGCTTTAGCAACACCCATCACATTATAGTTTTGAACTGCGAATTCGCCACCTAAATATGTTGTTGCAACAATGCTACCACCTTCTGGCATTAATTTTTTAGCTTCATGAGCAACGATAGTTAGTGAGTAAGAACTAATGTCTTGAGCTAACAAGAAACCTTCACGTGAAGTTTCAGAAAAGCGTCCGCGTAAGTCTTCCATATTAGCAAATGCGATTGAATGATATACACCATCGATATTGCCAACATCTTTACCAATTTGCTCAAAACCATTAATAACCTCTTCATCGCTTTGAACATCAATTTGATATAAGTGCGCTTCTGGTTGATTTAATTGTTCTAATAATTTTTCAAGCTCTTTACGGCTACGTTCTTTACGGTAAGTAAATACTAATTTAGCACCTAATTGATCTAAAACTTTAGCGACACCAAAAGCAATACTACGCTTATTAGCGATTCCCATGATGACATATGTTTTGTTTTCAAGATTTAACATGTAAGATAACTCCTTATAATAATTAATTTAACGGATAGAATATCTAATCCCAGTTTTAACTAACTTTTTATTCGTCATTACATTTTAACACTATTATGACTTTTTAATAAAGTTATTTAAACGTATTACAACGATAAATGTTTGATTTAGTCCTTTCTGTATCAAACTTGATTTACGTAAAAAGCATGTATTTATCAAAATCATATACATACTAGCATTTTAAAATCATTAATTTTACGTCGTACTAAAATACGTCTGCATTTTAATATCATTATTGTTAAAAATAAAATTCTAACTCTTGCTTCAATTCATCAACGTATTCTTTAGCACCGGTAACAATTAAGCGATCTCCATATCGCAATTGTGTATCTCCATGCGGAACAATCGACTCATTATTACGGATAATACGCACGAAGATGATGTCTCCTCCGAATGGGAAATTACGTAATTGAATATTTTCATATTTATAATTTAACATTTGAATTTCATATAGTGACGTTTCAACATTACTTAATAAATTCAACATGTTAGGTGTTTCAATTAAACCTTTTAATAAGATTTTATTACTTAAGTAGCTACTGAAAATTTCAATACCTGAATCAACTAACTCTGTATCGTCCGTTGTGCTTTCAAGTCTGCAAATGACACGCTCAACTTGATGTGCTTTGGCTAATTTAGCAACTTTTCGGTTAATATCATCGTCATTCGTAGCACAAACAACTATGTCTCGGTCAAACAGACCTAGTCGTTCTAAAACATCTTGTTCATAATCAGCAATTTCTATCATCGTGATATCATCCGACAATTGACGACGATCACTCAAGTCTTTGCGATAATATAATGTCACGTCATATAACTGAGATGTTAAATTTTGCGCTATAGGAATCGTTAATTGATTTTTACCAATTAAACTAACTTCAATTTTACGGTTAAACTCATCTGGAACTGGAAACAGTTTTTTGAAAATAATCGGAACGAATACACATGTAATGACTGCGCTTAAAATTAATATACCTGACGTTTCAGCTGAAATAGCATTTAATCTTTCTGAAATTTTGGCTGCAGCTATCACGAGCGATAATGTTGATGTTAATAAAAATGCTGATGCAATCGTTGTTTTCATATCAAACCAACGTCGAATAAACATGACTGGAATTAATTTTGAAATGATAAATGCAACGATTAAAATCGGTATGATAATTAGTAATTTCGGTTCTTTAATTAATGAAGGTATGTTTAAATCTACACCAACCATTATAAAGAAAATAGGAATAAAGAACCCATAACCAAATGAGTCTAACTTTTCAACCATTTCTTCATCTGGATTTAATAATGAAACAACGACACCTGCTAAGAATGCACCTAATATATTTTCTGCGCCAACTCCCTCTGCTAGGGCTACTAATAATATTATTAATGCAAATACCGCACGAATACCGATTTGCGTCGTACCATCCATCAATTTTTGTAAAAATGACATTCTTTTAAATTGAACACCTAAAATATATGAAATTGCTGTGAAAACAACTAATATACCTATTAACCATATTGTACTGCCGCCTTGACCATTGATTGCGCCATAGACCGTTAATAAAATCATAGTTACTAAGTCCGCAAGTACTGCTACTAATAGGATAAATTGCCCTATAGTTGTTCTCATAATATTCATTTCTTTTAAAGTTGGAACAACTACACCTAAGGAAATAGTTGAAATGATAATGACCATTAATAACACATCATCCACTAATCCAAGCCATTTAAATACATACGCTAAAAGAATCGAAATAATCATAATAAATGCAAATACAGTTAACGCTAGATTAAGATGCCCTGGAATTGAGGATTCATCATCATTTTGTCCTTGACGTGCGCGTTTATCTTTTTTAAAAGCTTTAAAATCAATTTCTAAACCACTTAAAAACATTAAAAAGATAAAGCCTAACGTTGATAAAATATTTAGAATTGAATCCCTTTCTACTATATTTAGAAATGAATTTCCAATCACTATCCCCATCAAAATTTCTGCAACAACAACTGGCAAGAAATTAATATTTAATCGATTGACAATTATTGGAGTTAAAAACGCTGCTAAAACAACAATAACTAAAGATAAAAACTCCATAACTCCTCCTTAAATTAAGTAAGCCATAAATGATGTAGCTAAACCAAAATAAATCAACATACTAATAATATCATTAATTGTTGTAATAAATGGTCCACTAGCCACTGCTGGATCGATATTTAATTTATTCATCAATAATGGAATCATCGAACCTACAAACGTCCCCACCGTCATCGCACAAGTTAAACTTCCTGCAACGATTAATGCTAAAAGTGGCTGATGATATATTGCAACAATAATTGTAAATAATATTGTTGCACATACAACACCCGATAATACACCACTTCCCGCTTCTCTTAATGCAATTCTAAATTTACTTTGCTCATTAATTTCCCCTGTCGTAATGTTACGAACTGAAACGGCTAAAGATTGTGTACCTGAATTTCCTGACATACCACTAATAATAGGAATAAACGCTGCGAGTAGCGCTACATTTTCTAATGTTTTTTCAAATCTCCCTAAAATTGTCGCAGTAATCATTCCTAAAAATGTTAAAATAATCAACCATGGTAAACGTTTTAATGCTGTTTTAATGATTGAATCATTAGTCGAATCGATATCTGAAACCCCGGCTAAACGAGAGTAGTCTTCACTAGCCTCTTCATCCATAACGTCTAAAATATCATCAATCGTGATGATACCAAGCAAATGTTCTTGGTAATCTATAACAGGTACAGCCATGAAATCATAGTCTCTCATAACTTGAGCAACATCTTCTTGGTCGTCTGCTACATTCACACTAATGACACGTTCATTCATAATATCTTCAATATAAGCATCATTTTCAGCTACAATTAAATCTCTTAGCGATAAAACACCTACTAATTTACCATCATCATCAACGACAAATATAACATATATTGTTTCTGCGTCTGGCGCTTGCGCTTTGACCAATAATAACGCTTCTTTAACAGGCGTATGCGCTTTAAGTGATAAATACTCCGTCGTCATAATACCGCCGGCCGTATCCTCATCATAGTGAAGTAATGCTTTGATTTCATTCGCGTCATCTTTATTCATCAATGTTAAAAGACTAGCAACTTTTGGTTTAGTCAACTCATTTAAAATATCTACTGCATTATCGTATGACATTTCTTCTAATATGTGACTTGCGTATGTCGCATTCATTTTATCAAATAGCAACTCATATTCATCGTCATCAATATCTAATTGATCAAAGAAATTTGCAACCTCTTCAGGTGATAAATATTGAAAAATCTTTTGTCTATTTTCATCGGTAGTATCTTCAAAATACTCACTTTGTTCATATGTGTGTAATGCTAGAAATTCATCTCTAAATTGATCAATATCATCATTTTCTAAGTATTGATCTAATAATGTCTCATCGTATAATTCCTCTTGAACACGCTCTTTTTCATCTGTGTTCATTGACATACTTACACCCCCTGTGTGAATTAGAGTTGATTGAATAATTTAAGTAATTGCTTATAATCAATTGTAATATAAATATTGTTCTTATTGATTGGATGAACAAAATATATTTGCGTACATTGCAGTACTTGACCATGAATTTTGTCATGAAAACCATCATACAAAGAATCTCCCACAATTGGATGCCCAATATGTTGAAAATGTACACGAATTTGATGTGTACGTCCCGTATGCAAATGAACTTTGCATAAACTGTATTTATCATTTTGATTTATTACTTCATAAGATGTTTTAGCGTATTTACCATCCGAGGCAACTTCTCTAGTTATAATACTATCCTTTGACCGTCTAATATTAGCTTCAATAATACCAGATGTATGGGTTTTGCCATATACAAGGCAAGTATATATTTTTTTCAAGTTTACTTTAGAAAATAAATGATGGATATGTCCATATTTAGCGAATATCACAATACCAGTTGTATTACGATCTAGACGCGTAACAATATGTGGGTTAATATTTTCACCATGTTCCTGACAATGATATAGTACTTGTTCGATTAAACTTTCATGAGGATGTTCTCTCGAAGGCGTACAATTTTGATTGTTTGGTTTAGTAACTATGATGATAAAAGCATCTTCATACAATACTTCTAGCTTACGAGCATAAGGTATTAAATTAACACTCGGTATTTCTCGCGGTAAATGAATTTCTAATATATCATTTGGCATTAATTGCTTACGTACTGTGACTGGTTCATCATTAACAATTAAAGCGCCATTATTTTTAATGGCGCTCACTGTCTTCTTAGAAAAATCATGTCGTGCTAAAAAAGCTTTAACAGTTTCTTGTTGTGATATATGATACTTAAATTTCATCGTTCTTCATCACTTGATATGAAAGAATCGTGTACACGTTTCCAGAACGGGAATGGTCTAAAACGTGCAAACCTCACTTTTTCATTTGCTACACGGTATTGTATTGAATTAACATTTTTATGTTTGATACTAACATGATCTATCGTCATTCTAATGGTATCATGATTAACTGGTGATATTAAACATGTATGATGCTTTGGTAATACAAGTGGTGATCCTACCGTTCTAAACACACGATTATTTATTGAGGCAATTTCTGTAATTTGCATTGCTTCAAGTGAAGGATGTATCAGTGCGCCACCTAGCGCTTTGTTATAAGCCGTTGAACCCGAAGGTGTTGATACACATAATCCATCGCCTCTAAATCGCTCAAAGTGTTTCCCTCTTAAGTTAACATCCACAACAAGTGTTGAGCCATTTTCAGTTTTCATCGTTGCTTCATTTAATGCTAAATACCTTGTTTCATAGCCGTTGTCGTTGTATCTCATAATAATTTCAAGCAATGGATATTCAATGACCTGAAACTCTGAATTATTAATTTCGATGATTAATTTTTCAACTTCATGAGGTAACCAATCCGCATAAAATCCTAAATGACCTGTATGAACTCCAACAAATGCCACTTTTGATAACATGTGGCTATACTGATGGAATGCTTGTAGTAATGTACCATCACCACCAACTGAAATAACAATTTCAGGATTTTCACTATCCTCAATCATGCGAAAATCTTTCATATAGTTCATCATTTTATGCTTTAAGGCATTAGACTTGGAGTCACCTTTAGTTAAAATTGTATAACGCATGATTTATAACACCTCGTTAATCATTTTCATGTTTTTTAGAACGTTTTTGCGTGTAATATTTTTGAGCTTCCTGAATTTCATCTTTAATTTCAGACATCTCTTCATCAAGTAAATACGCTGCTTCTGCCGCTCTTTCCAAACGATGTTGAATTTCATCCGGATAAGCACCATCATATTTATATCGTAAAGTATGTTCAATCGTTGCCCAGAAATTCATTGCTAATGTACGAATCTGAATCTCAGCCAATATAAATTTTTGGCCTTGTAATGTTTCAATTGGATATTCAATAATGACATGATACGAGCGGTAACCACTTTCTTTAGTGTTACGAATATAATCTCGTTCTTCAATTACTTTAAAATCTTTTCTTTGTCTTAAAATATTGACGACAACATCAATATCTTCTACAAATTGGCACATCATTCTTAAACCAGCGATATCGTACATTTCTTCTCTTAACCTATCAAATGGTATTTGTCGTTTGTTTGCCTTATCTATAATACTAGCGATCGGTTTAACACGACCAGTAACAAATTCTATTGGCGACGCTTGTTCACCAACTTCATATTGTTTGCGCATGCCTTTAAGTTTCACTTTCAACTCATCAACCGCTTGCTTATAAGGTGTTAAGAACTGATCCCATTGATTCATAGTGCTTCACCCCGCTTTATTCAATGTCGAATGTTTCTTCAACGGTTGCAACAAATTCCTTACCATAATTATTATTCCCTTTTATATTGTCTAAAATATAAGTAAGTTCTTGGTGGAATTCAGTCAATTCTAGTTCATCATTGATAATAATTTTTTTAGTCATGTTTTCATGCAACATCGTCCATGTTTCTTGTACGAAAATGAGATAAGCATACGCTTTACCATCATCTAATGTATACGCAAAGGCATAATTATCACTATCAACGAGCATTTGTCCTACTTCAGATAATCCTTTAATAGAATCTTCTGTATAACAATAAAGTATGTCATCTTTAATTTTAATTTCATTAATATATAAACGCATGCTTAATCCTCCTCTTATTCCATAACATTTTAACACAATTCAATAATACAAAACACTTACGAACACTATTTTTAATGGTCAAATTAACATTGATAATAGATAAAGGAAATTACTTTTAAAATTCAACTTTGTCATTCATAATATAGTTAAGATAAATTGAATTTGATACGAGGTGTATACATATCATGGCAACAAATCATGAAATAGAATTTAAACAAATGATAACTGCATCAATCTATAATAAATTGCAAGAGAAATATTTTAAAGACAGTGTGCTTTTTAAGCAAGTCAATTACTATATTGATACACCCGATTTCAAATTAAAGGAACATCGCTCTGCACTACGCATAAGAGTTAAAGACAATCAATATGAAATGACTTTAAAGACACCAGCAAAGGTTGGTCTATTAGAATACAACTATATCGTCGACATTAAACCAGAGATGAACTTGATTATTTCAAACGACAATCTTCCAGATGACATTCGTCAAATTATAGTTGAACAGTTTGGTGTAAAGGATACAACTTTATCAATACTTGGTGCATTAACGACATATCGCCAAGAAACTAAATATAAAGGTGATTTACTCGTTTTAGATAAAAGTGAGTATTTCGATACTACGGATTATGAGTTAGAGTTCGAAGTTAAAGACTATAATCAAGGTTTACAAAAGTTCCAATCTTTATTAAACGAACTAAACCTCGAACATCATCAACCTTTAAATAAAGTTCAACGTTTTTTCAAGAAAAAAGAAACACTTTCAAACAATATAAATTAAATTGGCAAATATGCATATTTCTTTCAAATGTTTAAAATCATGTTATATTAGTTATATATTAACTTAAGTTCGTAACAGTAAATTTTTGAAAATGGGTGATTAAATGACAACAACACCATATGACATCATTGGTAAAGAAGCGTTATACGATATGATTGATTATTTTTACACCCTTGTAGAAAAAGATGAACGACTTAATCACCTGTTTCCAGGAGATTTTGCAGAAACAAGTCGTAAACAAAAACAATTTTTAACACAGTTTTTGGGCGGTCCAAACATTTATACCGAAGAACACGGACATCCTATGCTAAGAAAAAGACATATAGATTTTACAATCACTGAATTTGAAAGAGATGCATGGTTAGAAAATATGCAGACAGCAATTAATCGCGCTGCGTTTCCACAAGGTGTTGGAGATTATTTATTTGAGCGCTTAAGATTAACTGCTAATCATATGGTGAATTCCTAAAATTAATTGTAGGTGAATAAACATGGCTGGAGAATTACGAATAATGGAAAATAAGAGTCGTGAAGATATTAATCTATCACCTGTAAGTAAAATCGAAATTTATTCATTTTTCGATCCATTTAGCTCCGATTGCTTCAAATTATCAGCAATCTTATCCAAATTAAGAATTGAATATAATCAATATATACGTATCAGACATATATTAAATCCTTCGTTAAAAGTATTAACGAAATGCCAAGCTCAAAGTACATCCAACTTTGATAACATCGCCCTAGCTTATAAAGCAGCTGAGTTACAAGGTCGTGTACGTGCCGAACGATTTATACATTTAATGCAAAATGAAATCATACCTAAAAGAGATATTATTACAGAATCAATGATTTGTGACTGTATTCAAAATGCAGGTATTGATTTAGAAGTATTTAAAGACGACTTACAAAAAAGTAAATTAACCGAAAGCTTGAAAATTGATTTGCATATTGCAAGAGAAATGGAAATCGAACAAGCCCCTTCTCTCGTTTTCTTTAGTGAAGATGTTCATGAAGAAGGTTTAAAAGTCGAGGGATTATACCCATATCACATCTATACTTATATAATTAATGAATTGATGGGTAAACCTATCGAAAAGAATCTTCCTCCTAAATTAGAAACTTATATACAGCAACAACAACTTGTAACGATGGAAGAATTACTTACTATTTATGAATGGCCAGAAAAACTTTTAAACAAAGAGTTAAAGAAGTTAGCCATTCAACAAAAAATTGAAAAACTTAAATATCCAGATGGCGATTTCTGGAAATCTAAAATGCCTAAAATCAAATCAAAATAAATAAATTAAAGACCTCGTACACCATAAATGTAACGAGGTCTTTTTACTGACTCTTAATTTTGCAACATTAAATTATTAGAACGTAATGTTACACATCGATCTAAATATATTAGTGATATTTTTCGAATTTAACCAGTTCGAAAATTATACAAATTATAAATTTGGTACATAATAGACATATATGAATCGTTAATGTATAAAAAGTGCATATTTAATACATTTTTATACAACTTCACTTCCCTCTTATTAAAAAAGAACATAAAAAAAACGTCGTGTCTGAATACACGACGCTAAACAAAGGGGATGGGAGAAATTTTTCACTTCAAACAAAGGGGTATGTTTGTTATGTGATTAATTTCATGTTCATAATATAACATGCTATCTCTACCATTTCAACCTTTTAATAGTACTTAATTTAAATTGTCACAATCTGTTCATAATGTAAGCGAATACAATAGTACTAAGCTTTCATTAATTTTTCAAAAGCGTTCAATTTTTGTTCAAAAACTTCACAAGCTTGTTCAATTGGTTCAGGTGTTGTCATATCTACACCAGCATTTTTTAATATCTCAATTGGATAATTTGAGCTACCTTTTTTCAAGAATTCATTAATATATCTATCTACTGCTGGCTTACCTTCTGTTAAAATTTGATGACTTAAGCTTTGAGCTGCACTGTAACCAGTTGCGTATTGATATACATAATAATTCATATAGAAGTGTGGAATACGTGACCATTCCTTACTAATATCTTCATCAGTTTCTACAGAATCACCAAAGTATAATTTATTTAATTTGGCATATTCTTCATTCATTCTAGTTGGTGTTAAAGGTTCACCTGCTTCTTCAATTGCATGAATTTTATGCTCAAATTCTGCGAACATTGTTTGTCGGAATAATGTAGCTCTGAAACGTTCTAATTCTTGGTTTAATAATAATAAGCGTTTTTCATCATCAAGATGTTTATCCATATAATCACTTAAAAGTGCTTCGTTACAAGTTGATGCAACTTCAGCGACAAAAATAGTGTAGTCACTAGAATTTGACGGTTGGAATTTTCTACTGAAGTAACTATGTGCTGAATGCCCAAATTCATGAACTAATGTGTATAAGTCTGAAATAGTATTAGACCAGTTAAGTAGAATAAATGGATTAGTTAAATGTGCACCTGATGAATAGCCACCTGAACGTTTACCTTTATTCTCATAGACATCGACCCAACGATTGTTTAAGCCTTCTTTAACTACATTTAAATATTCTTCACCCATTGGTTCTAACGCTTTTAACATCCACTCTTTAGCTTCTTCATAAGGCATTTCAAACTTAATATCTTTAATTAATGGTGTATATAAATCATACATTTTCAAGTCATCTAAACCTAGCAATTCTTTGCGCAATTCAGTATATCTATGTAGCAATGGTAAATATTTATGTACAGTTTTCACTAGATTGTCATATACATTTTCTGGAATATGATTATTACTCAATGCTTTTTCTCTTGCAGTTTTGTAATTGTGTGTACGAGCATTAAATACATTTTTCTTCACTTCACCTGCTAGCGTAGCGCCAAGCGTATTATTATGAGCACCATATGCTTTATATACATTTCTAAAAGCACTTTCTCTTAGTTTGCGATCATCTGATTCTAAATACTTAATAAATGTACCTTGTGTTAACGGGTGTGCATTTCCATCTTTATCAATCGCATCTTCAAATACTAAATCAGCGTTGCTAAACATACCGTATACATTTGATGGCGTTGATAACGCGTCCTGCGCTTCTGTTAATAACTTTTCAGTTTCAGCATCTAAAATATGAGGACGTTTTTCATTAATCAACTTCAAATCAAATGCGAATTTTTGTAATTTATCATATGAATTTACAAATGATTGAATTTTATCTTCATCAATTTGTAAAATCTCTGGCACTAAGAAACTCCATGCCGAGCTAAATTTAATAATTAATTGATGTGCTCTTGACTCCATACCAGTATACTTGTCGTTCGTTGTATCTTGGTCTTGTTTTAGGTGCGCGTATACATATACTTTTTCTAATTTAGTACCTAATGTATCTTCTAATTCTAATGCATTGTATAATGTCTCAGCACTATCACCAATGTGTCCTTTAAATTGTTCTTCTTTGCCTAACTCATTTTCAACTTCTTTAAATGCAGCCTCAAAAGCTTCATCATCTTTGAAAATTGTTGTTAAGTCCCATGTATATTCAGGATATTTACGTTCCTGTTCTTCTCTAGATAATTGTTGACTCATATGTAGTAAACCTCCTAATAAAATATAATTGATATAATTTTCTCATTTTAGAACAAAATTTGCACGTCATTACCTCTATCTGAACAAATATTTAAATAATTGTTAATAAGTTTTTCTATAATTGCTGTTTTACTTTCTAGACCAACAATAAACTTTTTCAGTTTAAAATAATTAAGATTGTCACTTACTAATTTGCTTTTTCCATTCTTTAACCATAAATCAACTTGTAATTGCCACTCAATTGGATGATTTTCAATATAAATTTGCTCTGGAAAAATATAACCATAATTGTGCACTACTTCTTGATCAGTTAACTGTAATTGATACATTGCACTTAAAGTGGGTTCTAAAACAGAATTTTGCCAGCGACAATATTTGATATATTGATTAATTGCGAACTTTGATAATTTATAAACAGCATGATAATCACAAGGCGCCTCATTAAACAACTCACTAATTTTGGCATTCCTTTTTTCAGCGACATATTTGTGCCCGCCTAAATATTGTATTTGTTGAAACATCATTATTTGTTTTTTCTCTAAATTGAACGTATGAAGTTTTCGAGTGAATGGATTAATAAATAAACTTTGAAAATGATTGAACTTCACTTTATTATGACAATAATCAACATCATTTAATAACCAACTTACTTTATATCCCATTTTCTTTAAACCTTCCGTTCGTTGAAGAATCTGTTTATAAGGAATTGGCGAATACTGTAGCTCAATAACATATTTATTATTAATCAAAATATCCGGAATTTGTTTTATTTCTTTTAAAAATGGCTCTATCTCTACTTTACATCCTTGTTGCTGTATCATCTGTGCTAAAATCAATTTACTTTTATAATGTTTAATCGTTTCATTATTAAAACATTTTTGTTCCGCTAAATGTTTATGTGCAAAATGACTAATTACTTTGAGCCCACGCTTTAAAATAACTTGCTTGCCACACACCGGACAAAAATATTGTGTCTTTCTCAATGCAGTAGTTGCTAACACACGTTCCTTTTCTTCATTTAAAGCTACTAACATATCTTCACCTCAAAATATTACACGTAAGTTTAACTACTATTACTTTTTCAGCTTTTGAAATCAATAAAAAAAGAGACTCCAAAGAGTCCCCTTTCATAGTGCGTTGCTTAATTAATATCGTTATTCAGTTGTCTCTGGAAAATAACGTCGAACTTGAGCTGTTACGTTATGACTCATAATTATTTTAGCATAGTCATTTAAATAAACTTCTGTTCTGTCTGTTGGATAAGCAAATTCAAGCAATTGACTGTAACTATCATTAATGACTTCTTGATCAACATGACTATCAAAATGTACAGCATAATAATAAGTACCGTCAACCATATATAACAGATCTTCAAACTCTGTAGTTATTGGATTGCTATGATATGCATAATTAATAACATCTTCTAAATCGTTAAATTTCACAATGATTGTTCTTGTATTTTTACGTGCTGAAGACTTTTGACGTTTAGAACCTTGAGCTTCTTTTTCTTTTGTTCGTTGCTCGAATAATTCTTCTAATTGATCTTCACCTTCTAATGTTTGAGCTAACAATTCTTGAACTTGTTCATCAAATTGATCAGTTGCATCATCATCAGACATATTCATCATATCTTCATTTTTAGATTTAGAAATTGTGACTTCGACACCTTTTTCAAAGGCATGTACTTGAATCCATAATGGACCTTCTACAACAAAATCTTCTTCTTCGTTAATTTCATCCATCATTGACCAAAAGAATTCTTCGCCACGTTTGCGATTTGTCCATAAATCTTCACGACTAAATCCACGGGCCTCGATATCGCTATATGTTATAAACAATTTTACAGTTGTATCATCTACTCGTTCTATTCTCATATCATCTCACTCCTTACAGTCGATGAATAGTATCCACATTGTATTAAAGCATCAAACAAAATACAATTTATTTGTTTGATTTCTTTCTCTAAAATATTTTGGTAACTTATAATAACATATTCGTTGTAGCAAAACTATTTAAATGATTTATACAGTTAAAGCATTAAAGCACTTTCTTAATTTAATTTTACCTTATCATAGCAAATGTTTCATCCAAAACACTCTAATATAGAGCTATATTAACAATTGCACATTTGATTTAAAAGATACTAAGCAATTATTGTAAAATTAAAACCAAAAAAGCAACACTATAGAAATAGTGTTGCTTGACATATCTTTTAGTAAAGTATGACACATAGTTAAATGGTTATTAGTCAACCATACGTTGTGCTTCTTGTAATTGGAACGTACGAACTTTTCTAGGTAAGAAACGTCGAATCTCGTCCTCATTATAACCAACTTGTAGTCGTTTATTATCTAAAATAATTGGACGACGTAATAAGCCAGGATTATCTTGAATGATTGAATATAAGTCTTGTAATGGTAGTGAATCAATATCAACATTTAATTTTTGGTATGTTTTAGAACGTGTAGAAATGATTTCATCAGTACCGTCTTCAGTCATTTTTAATATTTGCTTAATTTCATCAATTGTTAAATGTTCAGAAAAAATATTACGCTCCGTATACGAAATGTCATGTTCTTGTAACCATGCTTTCGCTTTACGGCAAGATGTGCAACTTGGTGAAGTAAATAATGTTACCATACATCTCACTCTCCTATTTGAATGAATAAAATTCATTGCTTAAAATTTAGTTATAGATCAAGAAAAAACATTTTTTTCTAAAATTCTTAATCGTTACTATTTATTATAACTATCTAACATTAAAATTAAATGAGAAAAACCTAATTTTTCAGATAAGTTTCTACACTTATAAAAAAGATTATTAATCCCTTTGTTAGTAGTAAGTTATACGTATATTCTAACACATCTTACATTTTTAAGAAATACTGTTATAATGATAATTATTAAAATATTACTAAGAAAGTAGGCATTTAAATGGAGACATTATTTTCAGGCATCCAACCTAGTGGAATTCCTACTATTGGAAATTATATTGGCGCACTAAAACAATTTGTTGATGTGCAAAATGACTATGATTGTTATTTCTGTATCGTAGATCAACATGCAATTACAATGCCACAAGATCGTTTAAAATTACGTAAACAGACTAGACAATTAGCAGCGATTTATTTAGCTTCTGGTATAGATCCAGACAAAGCAACATTGTTCATACAATCTGAAGTCCCTGCACACGTACAAGCAGGATGGATGTTAACTACGATTGCTTCTGTTGGAGAATTAGAGCGTATGACGCAATACAAAGATAAAGCTCAGAAAGCAGTTGAAGGTATACCAGCTGGTCTATTAACATATCCACCTTTAATGGCAGCTGATATTGTTCTTTACAATACTAATATCGTTCCAGTTGGAGATGACCAAAAGCAGCATATTGAATTGACTCGTAACCTTGTAGATAGATTTAATAGTCGCTATAATGATGTGCTTGTGAAACCTGAAATTCGTATGCCTAAAGTTGGTGGACGTGTCATGAGTTTACAAGACCCAACAAGAAAAATGAGTAAGAGTGATGATAATACTAAAAACTTCATTTCATTATTAGACGAGCCGAATGTTGCAGCTAAAAAAATTAAAAGCGCTGTAACTGATTCAGATGGTATTATTAAATTCGACCGCGACAATAAACCAGGCATTACTAATTTAATTTCAATATATGCTGGATTAACCGACATGCCTATCAAAGACATTGAGGCAAAATATGAAGGGGAAGGTTATGGTAAATTTAAAGGTGACCTTGCTGAAATAGTTAAAGCATTTTTAGTAGAATTCCAAGAAAAATACGAAAGTTTCTATAACTCAGATAAACTTGATGATATTTTAGATCAAGGTAGAGATAAAGCACACAAAGTTTCATTTAAAACAGTGAAGAAAATGGAAAAAGCGATGGGATTAGGACGTAAGAGATAAAATAAAGAGGTACTAGAATTAACTAGTGCCTCTTTTATTATTTAACGTCTACCTCTAGGATTAAAAGCATCTTTAAGCCCTTCCCCTACAAAGTTTATACTTAATATAGTTAATGTAATCATTATAGCAGGTGGCATCCATATCCACGGTTTACCACTTATAACATCCCCTTCTTGAGCATCACTCAACATATTACCCCAAGATGGTATTGCTTTACTAATTCCGAATCCTAAAAAGCTCAATCCTGATTCCACTACAATCATACCGGCAAATAACAATGTTGCTTGTACGATAACTACACTTAATATATTCGGCAAAAGATGTTTCAAAATAATTTTATATGTGGGTGTACCAATTGATTTTGCTGCCAAAAAGTATTCATTTTCTTTTTCTTGAAGTACTTTACCACGAACAAGTCTTGCAATACCTCCCCAACTTAATACGATAATAACTAGAACAAGAATTATGGCAGATCCATAAGGATTTTTAATTTTATCTCCAAGTGCAGCATTTAATACAATTGCAAATATTAAAAATGGAAATAACATAACAAATTCGGTTATTCTCATTAATAATGTATCAACAATACCTCCGAAATAACCAGAAATCACTCCAACTGTAATTCCAATCAAAAGCATTCCTATTGTAGATGTAATTCCAATGGATAATGAAATACGACCTGCATATAACAAACGACTAAAGTTATCCCTACCACCAGAGTCTGTACCAAGAATGTTTTGTGCTGTCATTTCACCTTTTATATTTAATAAATCTTGTTGGTTCACTGGAAAAGGAGCTATTAATGGCGCTATAATTGATACAATAGTTATGATTAATAAAAAAATAATCGATAACATTGCAATTTTATTATGAATAAATCTAGACAATGCAATTTTAAAAGGCGATTTTGACTTATTTTGCATTCCAATCCCCCCCTAGTTACTTCTAATTCTTGGATCTATAAATCCATAAGTAATATCAGAAATCAAATTACCCAGTAAACCTAAAAATGAGAAAAACAACGTTAATGCCATCATTAATGGATAGTCTTGACCTATTACCGATTCTAAAAATAATTTACCGATACCGTTATATGAAAAGATAGTCTCCGTAATCACGGCTCCACCTAAAATACTTACAATATCAGCACCTAAAAATGTAATAATAGGTATTAGAGAATTTCTCAATATATGTTTATTATAAATTTTATTCATAGATAATCCTTTTGACCTTGCCGTCAATACATAATCTTTTTTAGAATTTTCAATAATATCATTACGTAAATATTGAATATAACCAGCAGTAGATAATAAACCTAAAGTGAATGCAGGTAAAAATGTGTGATATATTTTACTCATATAATATTCAAAAGTACCTTCTTTAAGGTTAATATCAACAGAACCTTGAAACGGGAACCATTGTAATTCAAAAGAAAAAATAAAAATTGCAAATACTCCCGCAATAAAAGATGGAATGGCTAACATCAAATAATTAAATATTTGCACAGTATAATCCGTCAAACTGTAAGAATATCTACCTGACGTTATTCCTAAAGCAAATGAGATAATATAAGTAATAATTAATGACATAGCACCGAGTAATATTGTATTTGGAATTCTTTCCTCAATAACATCAATTACCGGCCTTTTATATTTGATTGACTCCCCTAAATCACCGTGTATAACATGATTGACCCATCTAATGTATTGATGTGGTATTGAGTCGTTGAGACCTAATTTTTCCCTTTGTGCATTTATTGCTTCTTGTTTTATTTTACCGTTTTGTAGATCTGAAAATGGATCTCCTGGTTGTATGATTGCTAATGAAAATACAACTATTGAGATTAAAATTAGTAACGGGATCATTAACCCTAATCTTTTAAGTATTAATTTAATCATTTAAATCACCTACTTTATCTACGTAGAAACAAGCAACTTGATGTTCATTACCAATGTCCTTTAATTCTGGCATACTTTTTTTGCACATATCTTGAGCAATTGGACATCTTGTATGAAAAGGACAACCTTGCGGCGGATTACTTGGCGAAGGTAATTCTCCTTTTAATATAATTCTATTGTTATTATGTTTATCAATTTGTGGTATTGATGAAATCAACGCTTTTGTATATGGATGTTTGGGATTTTCATAAATTTCTTTATCAGATGCGATTTCAACTATATGACCTAAATACATAACTCCAATGACATCACTTATATGTTTTACTACACTTAAATCATGTGCGATAAATAAATAGCTTAAGTTAAATTGTTCTTGTAAATCTTTTAATAAATTCAGTACTTGAGATTGAACAGATACATCTAATGCACTTACAGGCTCATCAGCAACAATTAAACTCGGACGCAAAGCCAATGCTCTTGCAATTCCCACTCTTTGTCTCTGTCCACCTGAAAATTCATGTGCATATTTATAATATGCATCTTCACTTAGGCCAACACATTTTAATAAATATAGTACTTCTTTTTTTATTTCTTCTTTTGGCAATTTTTTATAATTTAAAATAGGTTCTGAAATGATATCTCCAACCATTTGCATCGGATTCAATGATGCATACGGATCTTGAAATATCATCTGATATTGTTGTCGTGATTTTCTGAGTTTTTTACCTTGTAATCTTGTTATATCTTCACCATTAACAATTATTGAGCCTGAAGTTGCATCTTCAAGCCTGATAATCACTTTACCTAACGTTGACTTACCACAACCCGATTCTCCTACTAATCCAAAAGTTTGTCCTTTTTTTATTGAAAACGATACGTCATCAACAGCTTTAACGTACTGAGTTTTTTGTAATAATCCAGTTTTAATTTTGTAGTATTTTTTTATTTGGTTGACTTCTAAAATATTTTCCATTCTTATATCTCCTTATATTCATTTTTGTACAAATGACAACGTACAATGACGTCTTCACAAACATGCATTTTAGGAGATTGATTATTACAAATATCCAGTTTTTTGTTACATCTATTTGCAAATCTGCACTTATTAACGTGAAATGCTTGGATTGATGGCACAATTCCTTCTATCGTTTCAAGTCGTTTCTGCTCTTCTTTAAGTTTTGGAATTGTTGATAATAATTTTTGGGTATAAGGATGTTTCGGATTATGTAGTATTTCTTTTATGCCTCCAAATTCTACAATTTGACCTGCATACATAACTAAGACTTTATCGCAAAACTCAGCAACTACACTCAAATCATGTGTAATCATCATAATTGCCATTTGCGTTTCCTTTTGCAATTCTTTTAATAAGTCTAATATTTGCGCTTGAATCGTGACATCCAATGCTGTTGTAGGTTCATCAGCAATTAATAATTTAGGAGAACATGAAATGGCCATTGCAATCATTACTCTTTGTCTCATACCACCAGATAATTGATGAGGATAGCTATTTAATATTTCATCTTGTCTAGCAATTCCAACTTTTTTTAGTAAATCTTTTGCTAATTTATTTGCTTCTTTTTTAGAAATTTTTTTATGTGATTTTATAGATTCCACAAGTTGATTTTTTATGGTAAATACAGGATTTAAAGCAGTCATAGGTTCTTGAAAAATCATAGCAATATCATTTCCTCGAATATCTAGCAATTGCTTCTCATTGAGCGTATCGATTCGTTTACCATCAAATATAACTTCTCCATTACTTAGTTTAGATATCTTTTCTGGTAATAATTTAATAATTGACTTACTTAATATGGACTTACCGCAACCAGATTCCCCTACTATACCCAAAACTTCTCCTTTAGATAATTCAAAAGAAATATTTTCAACAGTTGCTAACCATTCATTATTTATTTTTAATGATGTTTCTAAATCTTTAACCTCTAACAATACATTATTCATAACATCCCCCCATATAAGTAAACCTCGACAAAATCGTCGAGGTTACATTACTAAGCTTCTTTAGTTAAATTATATAAACTTTGATCAGTTCCAATTTCAATGTCTAAGTTTCGTACTTTATCGTTAACAATAGTTATCGATTTACCTTGGAACATTGGTAATCCAGGTAACTCATCATTCATATATTTTTGCCATTTAACATAAATATCTTTACGTTTCTTTTCATCAATGCCTACTTTTTCGAAGTCTAATGCATCATCTAAATATTGATCTGATTTTGGTAAAACTGTTCTCATTTCATTTTGAGGTCTATCAGTGTGGTATAAATCTGATGGATCTGGATCTGTACCTCCTGCCCATGATCTGAAGTACACTTCCATATCTTTAGATGCATTTGCTAAGTCTTCATTATATTTACCGAATTCTACTAACTTCACATTTGTTTTCAAGCCAACTTTTTCCCAGAAATCTTTTATCGCAGCAGTTCTTGGTTCAAAAGTAGGATTAGAACCTGAATAATGTTTAAAGTTAATCTCAAATTTATTACCTTTAGGATCTTCTCTAAATCCGTCACCATCTCTATCTTTATAACCTAACTTATCTAAGATTTTTTTAGCTTTTTCAGGATCATATTTGTAATCATTTAGGTCCTTAGGATTGGCTGCTATCCAATGCATAGATGGTACAAAACTATTGATTTCACTAGCGTAACCATTGAAAAACGCTTTGATCCATTTTTCTCTATCAATTGCATAAAGCATTGCTTTACGTAATTCTTTGTCTTCATATTTTGGTCTCACTTTACCAGTTTTATTAGCTTTTTTATCGTAATCATGAGATACGAATCCTATTAAACCGTAGTCTAAGCTTGGCGCAGATAATACCTTGAGACCAGCATTAGATGACTTAGCATCTTTTGCCATTGCACCGGTAGCATCATTCGCAACATCAATATCGCCTTTTTCCATTGCCTTAATAATTTGCGCTTGATCAATAACTTTTAAATTGATTTTGTCTAGTGCAGGCTTACCTTGCCAATAATCATCAAATTTAACGAGTTGAACAGCCTCACCTGGAACGATTTTCTTAACTTTATACGGTCCAATACCAATAGGATATTTTCGGATTTTATCTGATTTCGCTAAATCTTTAATTGGTACATCTGATAAATATTTTTTACTTAATAAAGGTCCAGTAATAAATCCTGTTAAGTAATTTTCTTGTTTTTTATCAAATGTAACCTGCATAGTGTAGTCATCTATTTTCTTCAATCCGCTAATATGATCAGTTTTTCCTTCATGATAATCTTTCGCACCTTGGATATTTTCTACACTTGGATAATAAGCACCTTCGTAGTCCTTGTTAGCTAAGACTTCAATTGAATAAATCCAATCATCAATTTTCAATTCATTACCATCATGCCATTTAATACCTTTTTTAATTTTAAATTCTATTTTCTTAGCCGGTTCGATGTCCTTCCATGAAGCAATATATGCCTTAGGACGTATTTTTTTATCAGTTGCTAATAAGCTTTCGTTAAAATATCCCTCAACTACAGAATCTGCATGTGTACTATTTAATAACGAAGAATAAACACCACTTGGCGGTGCTGTTAATGCTACATTTAAGGTACCACCTTTATGTTTTGAGGTTTCCGTTTTAGTAGCATCTTTTACTCCTTCATCTTTATTACTGCTTTTTCCGCAAGCACTCAACACTAAAACGACAATAAGAAGTATTGAAATATATTTAATTAGCTTCCCCATACATATGCCTCCTACTTTCAATCTAATTTTTTCTTTTTAGTTTACTCATAGAAAAAATTATTACAAGTTTATTTTTAGAATATTCAGTTATTTATGCATTTAATCAATTTCAGTAATTTAAAAAACGACTTATTTTAAATTTTTATTCCCAAAGTTTTTATCCAACACAAAAAGACTGGAGATATGTCTCCAGCCTAATTTACAAAGCATATTGTTTTTTCTTCTTACCTGTTTCTTTATCTATCGATTTATCAATATATACATGTTTAAGTGAGTTATTTGGACCAAATTTATGGTAAATTAATCCTTTTACTTGAGGATTTGTTAAATGTGCAACACCTTTTTGATAAATTGGTGCTACCGGTGCATCTCCTAGGAACATTTCTTCTGCTTTTTTCAAGTTTTCATATCGTTCGTTCGGTTGAAGTGCCAATTTGGTTCTTGCTACTTTAAGTAATTGATCATATTCTTTATTACCCCAGTCTGTATTATTTTGTGCGCTACCTGTGGTCATTGTTTCTAAATAAGCCATAGGATCAGGGTAATCTGCAGACCAACCACTAAGTGATGCTTCAAAATTGTTACTCAGTTCTAGTGATACTCTTTGTTTAAACGGTAATTGCTTAATTTTCAAAGTAACTCCTGGTAAATTTTTCTCAACTTGCGATTTGATATATTCAGCAGATATTTTTGCATCTGGTGTATCTTCTGTGTTCATTGAAAATGTCACTTCATTTTTACCTAACTCTTTTTTAGCTTTGTCCCAGTGTGCTCTTGCTTCTTTAGGATTATATTTTAAAGGCGAATTCATGGTACTCGCATAATCTTTGCCATTAGGCGCTTTCGCAATTCCTTTGGCTGTTAGTGTATCGGAAGGAATTGAGCCATTGTTTTTCACTGAATCAACGTATCCTTTTTTATCTATTGCTTGTGCGATAGCCAATCTTAAATTTTTGTTTTTAAAATCAGGATATTGTTTTTCATTCATTTTTACAAAAAATGTCCCAGTCGTTAACACAAAGTTTAATCCTTTGTTGTCTTTATATTTATTTACTTGATCTGCAGTAATAACTGCGTCATCTACTGATTCAGTATCATACAATGATGCACCGGCTTGTAAGTCTTTAATAACTTTATAATTCACTTTATCTAATTTTACATTCTTTTTATCCCAATAATACTGATTTTTAGATAGTAAGGTTTTATCTTCTTGTTTCCAATCATCAACTTTAAATGGACCATTGTATACCGCTCTATCAGCTGCCGTACCGTAATTTTTACCATATTTTTTGGCAACTTTTTCATTTTGAGGTGCAAAGGTATTAAGTGCTAATAATTGATTAATATATGGAACCGGCTTTTCTAATTCAATTTGTAATGTTTCATCATTTAATGCTTTGATACCTAATTGCTCTACAGGTTTCTTACCAGTACTAATATCACTCGCATTTTTAATGTCCCCCATAATGTATGCAAATTCAGAACCTGTTTTAGGGTCAACTGTTTTTCTCCAAGCATAAACAAAGTCTTGTGCAGTCACTTTGTCACCATTGCTCCATTTAGCATCGCTTCTTAATTTAACCTTTAAAGTTTTACCATCTTTACTCTTTTCAGGAAAAGCTTTCGCAACACCTAACACCGGTTTGTCACCTTTTCCTAATGTGTATAAACCTTCGAATGTTTGCGCAGTCACTTCAGAAGATATTTCATCCGTTATTAATGATGTATCAAGGGATGTTAAGTCTGATGACAAAATTTTTCTGAATACTTGACCTTTATCTGAATAAATACCATCGTCATTAGCACAACCACTTAATGCAATTGTAGCAATCAAAATTAAAATAAGTGTTCTAAATTTTCTCGTCATTGCATTTCCCCCTTCCCCTTAATTTTGTGTCACCAATTTATTTTCTCGTAGTTGTGCCGCTTCTTCTTCAGTACTAAAGACAAAGTGATTCGGTCTAATTTCATGTAATTGTCTTAAATGATTATTTGCTTCATCATCAATATAACTAAATCGTTTGCGACTGCGTTCTGATTCAGGATCAGGTTGTGGAATGGCTGATAATAAAGACTTAGTATAATCGTGTAATGGATTTTGATAAATTTCTTCTGCCGGTCCAATTTCAACTATTTTCCCAAAATGCATGACTGCAATACGATCTGAAATATACTTCACCATTGATAGATCATGAGCTATAAATAGGAACGTAATCCCTCTTTCACGTTGTAATTTTAATAATAAATTAACTACTTGAGCTTGGATTGAAACATCCAATGCCGATATTGGTTCGTCCGCGATAATGAATTCTGGTTCAACGGCTAATGCACGGGCAATTCCAATACGTTGGCGTTGTCCACCTGAAAATTCATGAGGATAGCGATTGGCATGTTCTTTACTTAATCCAACAGTTTCAAGTAAATCATAGACACGTTTTTTTCGGTCACGCTTATCAGTTGCTAAATGATGGATATCAATACCTTCAGCTACTATATCCATTACTTTTAACCTAGGATTTAAAGACGCATATGGGTCTTGAAAAATCATCTGTATCTTTTTATTAAATTTAAGCAAATCTTTACGTTTACGAATCTTTTGTATATCAATACCCTCATACAAAATTTCTCCACTTGTAATATCATTAAGTTTAATAATTGATTTACCAGTTGTAGATTTACCACACCCCGATTCTCCTACTAAACCTAATGTTTCCCCTTTGTATATATCAAACGAAATATTTTCAATCGCTCTCACTTCGTTTTTCTTTCCTGCGTTAAAATATTGCTTTAAATTTTTAATAGATAATAGCACTTCATCATTTTTCATTGAACGACACCCTCTCTACCTTGAGTGGTTTTTCATAATTATTAGGCATCGGTTTCATACGTTGTTTTACCAGCTCGGGTAGTTCAACTTTTGGTGCACGTGCGTCTAATAACCAAGATTTCACAAAATGTGTCGGTGAAACTTTAAACCACGGTGGTTCTACTTTAAAATCAATATCTAATGCATATTGACTACGTCTCGCAAATGCATCACCTTTAGGTGGGTGTAATAAATCAGGTGGCGCTCCAGGAATCGCTAGTAATGGTGTGTCATTTGTTGTTGATAAATCAGGCATTGACGATAATAATCCCCATGTATATGGATGCTTTGGATCATAAAATATTTCGTTAACATCTCCTGTTTCAACCATTTGACCACCATACATAACTGCCACTCTATCAGCAATATTCGCAACAACCCCTAAATCATGCGTTATAAAAATAATTGCTGTATCGATTTTTTGTTGTAGTTCTTTCATTAAATCTAAAATTTGTGCCTGCATCGTTACGTCTAATGCAGTCGTTGGTTCATCAGCAATGAGCACTTTAGGTTCACAAGCTAATGCGGTTGCAATAACAATTCTTTGCCTTTGTCCACCTGAAAATTGATGAGGATATGCTTTAAATCTTTTTTCTGCATTTGGTAAACCTACAAGATTTAGTATTTCCAATGCGCGCTTTTTAGCTTGTGCTTTACTATAATTTTTGTGCTTAATTAATGGTTCCATGACTTGTTTACCAATTTGCATCGTTGGGTTTAAAGATGTCATTGGATCTTGAAAGATCATTGAAATATCTTTGCCACGTAATTTAATCAACTCATTTTCAGGTTTTTTTGCTAAATCTTCCCCTAAAAATAAAATTTCTCCCTTTTTAATTCTTCCTGTGTCCCCTTGGAATAATTTTGTAATTGCTTTTGTTGTTACAGATTTACCTGAACCTGATTCACCAACAATTGCCAATGTTTCCCCTTTGTTCAAATAAAAATCTACGCCTCTCACTGCCTGCACTTCCCCTGCTGTAATATCAAAGGAAACATGCAAATCATTTACTTCTAATATTCTTTCAGTCATATGCTATGCCCCCTTTTTATTTACGCATTTTCGGATCAAATGCATCACGTAATCCATCACTAAATAAGTAAAAGAATAGAATTAATAAACTTAAAATCATTGCTGGTATAAATAATTCATGTGGATAAATTAATAACATTGCGCGCCCATCATTTACTAATGACCCTAACGATGTTTGAGGTGCGGGTACACCTATACCAATGAAACTTAAAAATGCTTCGAAGAAAATAGCACTAGGTACTGTAAACATTGATGTAACCACGATAGCACCTAATGTATTAGGTAAAATATGCTTAAATATCAATTTGAATTTTGAAGCCCCCAATGTTTTCGAAGCCATGACAAACTCTTGATTTTTTAATTTTAAAAATTCTCCACGTACAACTCTGCTCATGCCTAACCAGCCTGTGATAGACATAGCCAATATAATTGTCCAAATGGATGGTTCAAAAATTAATACAAATAAAATTACGACAATTAAATTCGGAATAGATGCTATGACTTCAAGTATACGTTGCATAATCGTATCGACACGTCCACCGAAGAATCCAGAAATCGCACCATATACAACACCAATAAAAATATCTAACATCGCTGCAACAACACCGATAAACAATGAAATTTGAGCACCTTTCCATGTTCTTGTCCATAAATCTCGACCCAACTGATCAGTACCAAACCAATAATTTTCTTTAGCATTTGCTGCTTTATAAGCATCCTTGCCATCTGCATCTTTACCATCAAAAGGTAAAAATGGAACTTTGTCTAATACAGGTATTTTTGCCGGAAGATTTCTATGTTCTACATTTTGTTCAGCATAATCATGTTTATTTATAACTGGACCGATAAAAGCAAATATTACAATGATAATTAAACCTATCATACCGACAACAGCTAACTTATTTCGTTTTAACTGAGCCCAAGCATCTTGCCAAAAGTTTTTGCTTTCTCGTTGCATTTCAGGTTCCTGATTCAAATCTAATTCTCTAATAATAAAATCAGATGATGCGATAGCGTCAGAGGTATGCGTCATAGCTGCATTAGAATGATCGTCGTTAATCGACAAATTGTTTTTATTTTCAGCCATTATTTTTTACCTCCTTGAACACGAATTCGTGGATCTATCACACCGTACAAAATATCTACAATAAAAATAGAAACGATAAACAGTGTGCTAAATAATAGTGTGATTGCCATGATTACTGAGAAATCATTTGTTGTAATTGAACGTACGAATTGATCCCCTAATCCAGGAACTCCAAAAATATTTTCAATTGTTAAAGTGCCTGTTAAAATACTTGCTAACATGGGAACGATAATTGTAATAATTGGAATTAAAGCATTTCTAAGTGCATGTCCAAAAAGTACACGCATTGTCGAATTACCTTTAGCTCTCGCTAATAAAATATAGTCTGAACTTAATACCTCTATCATCTCTGCTCTTATGTATCTGGCGACAGTTGCTAAAACAGCTGCAGATAATGCAAGTGACGGTAATACCGCGGTCGAAAAACCTTCCCATCCAGCTACTGGGAACCATCTTAATTTAACTGCAAATACATATTGTAAAAGTACAGCAAGTACAAAAGATGGTACAGATACTGCAATAACTGAAATAACTGTAGTTGTATAGTCAACCCAAGAATTTTGTTTAGTAGCTGCTGCAACACCTAAAATAAGTCCCAGTATCACACCGATGAACATTGCTGTAAGACCCATTTCAAAAGAAGGTAGTAGTCTCGGTTTAATCAAATCCCACACAGGTTGATTATGATACTGGAATGAATTACCAAAATCGCCTGTAACAACATTTTTTAAATAATGTAAATACTGCGTAGCTACAGGATCATTTAATCCATATTTTTCATTTAAAATTTCTTTTTGTTCAGCATTTAATTTAGCATCGTTAAATGGCGAACCTGGCATTAATTTCATTAAGAAAAATGTAATTGTAATAATAATAAATAAAGAAATAAGCATATAAATAAATCGTTTGAAAATATATTTCCCCATCTAATCCCCTCCTCTAACAAATTCCGATTTCTAAATTTCCATTCCCTTCAAAATTTTCTGAAATCTTAACTAATATTATATATACAATATTTACTATATATCAATATTTTTTTGCTTTAAACTAATGAAGAATGATTGATTTTAGAATTTCAATAAAGCTGAAGAAATTAAAAAATCATTCCTCAATGTCTGATTTTAATGTAAACTATGCGTAAGAGTTTTCTATAAGTGGGAGTGATCAAATGTTGAAAAAATGGCTTGGAATGGCACTAATAACGCCAATATTAACGTTTATTATATGGCTTTTTAATAGCCATACTATCATTACATATTTAAATATATTGTTTTATGTTTCATTAATTATTTTTATTAGCATATTTTTGATTTTACTTGTACAAGAAGGCATTTTTGATGCGACAAGTTATGGTTTTAGAAGATTAAAGTATCAAATGTCATCTTCGAAAAAGAAGAAGTCTATCTCTGATGATCCATTTTTCAACCCACAAGAGGTAAAAAAAGAGCATTACTTTGTTTCTACATGGATAATCCCCTTATTATTAATAAATATTTTATATTTTATTATGACGATTGTGCTGTCGCTCATCTTAGTATAAAGAAACTGAAAAAATCTTCAGTAACTAAAACAACGTTACTGAAGATTTTTATAGTTATGCTTCAAATTTCTTGAATACTAATACTGCGTTATGTCCACCGAATCCTAAGCTATTACTCATTGCATAAGTAATATCAAGGTCTTGCGCTTCATTTGGAACAATATCCAAATCACATTCTGGATCTGGTGTTACCGCATGAATTGTCGGTGCGACTTTAGAGTCTTTAATTGAAAGCGCTGAGAAGATTGCTTCAATTCCACCTGTTGCACCAAGTAAGTGACCAGTCATTGATTTTGTTGAGCTAACTTTTAAGTGTTTAGCTGCTTCACCAAATGTATTTTTAATAGCTTTAACTTCATTTAAGTCACCAACAGGAGTACTTGTACCATGGGCATTTAAGTATTGTACATCTTTAGGTTCAATACCAGCATCATCCATAGCTGCTTGCATTGCTCTAGAACCGCCTTCACCTTCTGGAGCTGGCGCTGTAATATGATAAGCATCACCTGTAGTACCATAGCCAACTATCTCAGCATAAATATTGGCACCTCGAGCTTGTGCTGATTCTAAAGATTCGATTACTAAAATACCAGCACCTTCACCCATAACAAAACCGTCTCTACCTTCTTGGAATGGACGACATGCTGTTTCAATGTCATCATTTGTAGAAAGCGCTCGACTTGCACTGAAACCAGCAATTGCCATATGAGTAATTGGTGCTTCTGTACCACCAGTAATCATTGCATCTGCATCACCGCGTTGCACAATTTTAAATGCTTCTCCGATTGAATTTGTACCTGTTGCACATGCTGTAACTGTTGCACCATTTGGTCCTTTTGCACCTAAGTCAATTGATACTTGCCCAGTTGCCATATCAGGAATTAACATTGGTACGAAAAATGGACTCACACGTCTTGGGCCTTTATCCATTAATTGTTTATGTGCAATTTCAAATGTTTCCATACCACCGATACCAGAACCAATCCATACACCGATTCGATCTGCAGTATTTTCATTGATATCTAATTGCGCATCTTTAACAGCCTCTCTAGCTGCTACAATTGCATATTGAGTAAATCTATCCATACGACGCGCTTCTTTTTTGTCGATATGATCTTCAATATTAAAGTTTTTAAGTTCTCCTGCTAAGTGAACGCTATAAGGTTCAGTATCAATACGTGTAATTTTATCGATACCATTTACGCCTTTTAGAGCATTCTCCCATGTTGTTTTGACATCATTACCGATTGGAGAAAGGGCTCCCATACCTGTAATAACTACTCTTTTATTTTGACTCATTCGTTATCCTCCTATTTTC
Organism: Staphylococcus sp. MZ3; assembly: GCF_018622755.1. Lineage (NCBI taxonomy): Bacteria > Bacillati > Bacillota > Bacilli > Caryophanales > Staphylococcaceae > Staphylococcus > Staphylococcus sp. MZ3. The sequence continues at coordinate 978,467 of NZ_CP076026.1, read as the reverse complement.
CCCATTTTATTGTCATTGCGCCCCAAGTTAGGCCGCCACCGAATCCGACAAGAACAATTGTATCATCATCTTTGAGTTTACCATTTTTTAATTCTTGATCGATACTTAAAGGTATTGACGCAGCTGAAGTATTTCCATATTTATTTACAGAAACACTCATTTTATCTTTTGAAATACCTAAGCGTTCTCTAGCTGATTCCATAATTCTAATATTAGCTTGATGAGGAATAAATAAATCTATATCATCTGATGTTAAATTCGCTTTTTCAACTACACGTGTTGATGCATCACCCATAATTCTAACAGCAAATTTAAATACTTCTCGACCATTCATTTTCAGTTTACCAGTATCTTTATCTAAATATAAATGTTTACCACCAGTGCCATCAGAACCCATTTCATAACTTATAATACCTCTGCCTTCTGAAACTTCACCGATGATAACCGCACCTGCACCATCTCCAAATAGAACTGCAGTAGAACGGTCAGTTAAATCTGTTATTTTAGATAATTTATCTGCACCGACAACTAAAATATTATGATAATCTCCAGATTGAACATATTGTTTAGCTGTAATCATTGAATACATAAATCCAGAACATGCTGCAAGTTGATCCATAGAGGCAACTTTGCCCGTCCCTAAACGTTCTTGCAACATATTTGCGACAGTTGGAAATGGCATATCTCCAGTTGCTGTGGCAACAATTATCATATCTATATCTTCAGGCTGAATACCAGCGTCAGCGATTGCTTTTACACTTGCTTCATATGCTAAATCTGAAGTATCTTGATCGTCATCTGCCCAATGTCTTTCTTTAATTCCAGTCATCTTAGAAATCCATTCATCAGATGTATCTAAAAATTGCTCAAAATAGGCATTGTCAATAATCTTTTCTGGTGCATATGCACCAAAACCTTTAATACCCACGTTCATAGTTGAACACCTTCTTAATAAAATTTTTAATACCAGGTATTAATTTAACATAGATTACTTTTTAAACTCAAGTCAGAGGTAGGAATATTGACTAGTTAATAAAATTTTAATGCTTTATTATCGTCAAATTTCAGTATGAAATTGGTTTTAATGCGCTTAAATTTGAATAGCCATTCAGATAAAATCATTTATTTAAACTGTATAATATGGTCAAAATATATGAGATGTTACTATACAAATTTCTAACTTTCACTTAAAATAAAATATATATAATTAAAGTGGAGGTAGAATGACATGAAACACCTCGTAACATTCTTTTGGGCATTATTATTAATGCAAATGGTTAACTTTGTACTTAATAGCCTAGTAGGTGGAGACAGCTTAAATGTAGTGAATCCAATTATCATGGCAGTATTGTTCACGATTTTCACAGCAATTTTTGCTGCAGTAATTAAACCGCCGAAAGATTCATCACAATAACTATTTAGTATAAAATGAAATATGTCTTTCTTATTATTGAAGCTGCCCAGATAAAGGCGGCTTTTATTTTTGGCCATTAATGTTTTGTATTTTGAATATTTTAAAGCTCAATAACCTCTAACCCATCACTTTTAAATTTAGAAAAAGCCTTAATACAAAGATGTCATTTACGAGTAATCTTTGTATCAAGGCAATTATATTATAATCATCACTGTAAAATTAAATGCTTCATGTTGAATTTGATAATTTTAAGTGTTTATTTAGTTTTTACATTAATATCAATTTGTTTAATTGAATTTGAATCAAACAAGTTTGCTGTGTAGCTATCTTTCTTAAGATCCACTTCTTTTTTACTACCATCTTTCCAAGTAATCGTGTAAACGGCAGATTTTGCATTTCGAATCTTCTCAGGTGTTACACCACGTTCATCATATAATAAAGCTTTAACTTTATTTCCTAAATCTAAATATGATAATTGGCTATCTTTTGGTAAATTTAAGTAAGATTGATTGAAAGCCATAATGCCATCTACTGCAATTGTATATGGAACATTTTGCATTTCTTTAGCTTTTTGAGTTGCCGGTAGTTTGTCCTTTTCTGCTGCAGATACCTCATTACTTGTCACAGTAGCGCCAGTCGTTGCGATCATGCCCAGTGCCAAAGTTACAGTTATAAATGATTTTAATTTCATATAATCTCTCTCCTTTGTGAGTTAAAGTATCTTACAAAATCAATATAACACAAATCTAAAAGTTTCAAAAATTATAAGTATGTAAATTGTTTACTTGTTTTTAAAAATAAATTTTAATTAATGTAAAAGCTATAATTGTTAATACTTTCTATTTTTTCAAATAAATTCACATTACAATAACTAAGTTTACATTTCTTAAATTTAATTACTTCTTTGCATTATAGCGAACGCCGTACCTAATATATAAATTAAATCTCTTGTTTCTTTGTACTTTTAATTGAACAATTTTATATTGATGAGATATTTAGCATTAAATTTTTCTTCCTATAAGGTTAATACTTGTTTGATCAATTTTATGTTGATTTACTTCTTTTAAAAATTCATTCAAGTAGAACCCATTCTTCAAATTTAAAGAATGATCTAACGCATAAACTGTTAATTCATATTGATGATCTTTATCAGGTGGTGTTGGTCCTACATAGTGATTTTCTATTTCTGAAAAATCTTCAGCCAACAACCCACTAGTAAAGCTATTTTTACCTTGTACATAGTCACCCTTTGTTCTTGATAAATCTGCTTTTATAGAAATTGAATCACCAGTGATACTTACATTAGCAACGCTCCAATGAATCCATGCAAAGCCACACACAGGAATTGCATCATAGTCAATTAAAGACCAAGCAAGATATTTAGTCCCTTCCGGTAATTCAATTACTTCAAATGGAAATGACTTAATTGGATTCCCGTTAATAGAATCACTGACATCTGCACCTGCTGCGTATTCATATGGTATATTGTTCCCTTTAAATTCAGTTTTTATTTTCATGTTGCTCTCTCCTTGTAAAATAAAATATTATTATTAAATATATAAAAATTAATAACGAAATAAATAATATTAAGTATTGAATAGTTCCTATTGTATATAAGTAACCACCCATAAGTAAAAATGCGATATTAAAAATAAAATATAACGTTTCTGCATAATTAAGCATCACTCTTAAGTTACTACTGCTAGAAAGTTTATTTATAGTTTGTGGACGAGTTAACCCTGAAGAAATACCTAAAAATATCATAGAAATAGTAACTGCTATGAAACTTTGATATGTATATATTATTAAAAATATTACTAAACAAATTTCTGACACAAACATATAATTCAAGTATTTAGTTAAATAACGTGAAGATACAAAACCCATAACTGTGTAACAAGTTAATACTGAAATAAATTGTAAATTATTCAGTTTTAAATCATTATATATATTAATTGGAATAAATCCTATAAAAAATCCTAATATTAACGCTCTTAAAAAAGAATAATGCAATATCCAAAACTTCTCTTCTGGTAGAAATTTCTTTATCTTTCCCTTTGTTTCTCCTATTAAATTTAATTCCCTATTTTCAACTAATGTGCATCGAATAATTATAATTGTTAGAATTGAAAATATACCAGTCATTATTATAGGCCATTTAATATTTATTCCATAAAGATAACTACCTATAATCCCTGAAATTAATAATGATAGGAACATATAGCTATTTGACTTATTTTGTACGTATTTCTCATTTGTTATATTTCTTTTAATTATTGCGGTATCAACACCCGCCATCATTGAGTAACTTAACCCTAATAATATTTGTGCCACTACTAAAATTAAATATTGATTTTGATATAATAACAACAATAAACCGATGATTTTGAATATTTCACTAACAACTAATTTATTAGAATCTTTTAAGTTACAAATTTTAAAACACTTCTCTTTGTATAGAGAGAATAAAAATGCTGCAATGCCATAAGACGCCATTAATATTTCTAATTGTATTATGGAATAACCTTGAATCAAAAAGTAAATTAATAAAAACGGTAAATAAAAGTATGCTCGTGAAAAAATTCGGTATAAATAAATCCCAAGTATTAACTTATTCATAAATAATACCTGTACCTAGTCTTTCTTTTATTTCTTCAAACTTTATATCTCCTTCTCTTAATAATTCAATTTTATTATCTGTCACTTTAATAATCGTACTAGATGTTTTATAGTTAGTTTTATTTTGACTTCTTAGCATATATCTTACATTTTCGCCCATGTGCTTAATTGCTTCATTTTCAGTTATTAAAATATCATCGGCAGTTCCAGATATATTTGCTGAAGTAATTGCTATAGGTGAATTAATATATGAAATAAATCTTCTCATCGTTTTATTTTGTACACATCCTATAGCTATACTATCTGAATTATTGAGCATATAATTATAGCTTGTTTTATTTTTTAAAATAATATTTAATGGTCCAGGCCAAAATATTTCAACTAGTTTATCAACTATTTCCGTATTTTGATTATCTCCATACAATTTCCAATCCTCTGGCTTATCAATAAATAATGATAATGGCTTATCTTTCGATCGCTTTTTATATTCAAATATTTTATCGATACAAAGATCGTTGTTAGGTAAACTACATAAATTATAATTAGTATCAGTAGGAACAATCACTGGAAAACCATCTTGTAATTGTAAATAAAGTTTTTCAAAACTTTTTACAGAATCATTTAAAATTTCCATCTTTACTCCTCCTTTTTATTATCTGAAGTAAATCCATTGTATCTTCAGGTGCTACTTCAGGTGAAAACTTGTTCACAAGTTTATAGAAAGAAATATTTTCATCAATTTCTTCAGTGTTAACTATTGATTTAAATTTATTGTGCAAGATTTTCTTACTAGAAATATTACTTATTGGAAACTGAACAACTTGTGAATTTTTCAATCCTAAATCACTAGGAACTAAATATTGATACATATTTATATTTTTTTTAGTACCATCTTGATGAATTCCTGATTCATGTTTAAATATATTTTCACCAATTATAGGTTTGTTTTCTGATATTTGAAAATCGAGAATTTTAGAAATATTAATACTAGTTTTATATACGTCGGGTAAAGTGAATTCCGTACTTTCTATTTGTTTTTTTGTCAAAATAGTAATTATTTCCTCAATAGGAGCATTACCCGCTCTCTCACCAATTCCCAAAAATGTAGTTTCTATTTGCTTTGCACCATTTAAAATTGCAGCTAATGTATTTGCAGTAGCCAACCCTAGATCGTTATGACAATGAGCAGAAAAAATTATGTTAGAATATTTTTTTACAAAGTAATTAAAAATATCTCCGTATTCTAATGGTGTCGAACATCCTACAGTGTCCGCAAATGTAACTGTTCTAACTTGATATTTTGAAATAATTTCCATGTATTCTTTCAATTTTTCTCTAGAAGTCCTTGTTGCATCTTCAAAACAAATATCTACTCCTTTTTTATCTTTCTTTAATATATCCAAGCAGTCTTTGATTTTCTGAATATAATATTTATTTGAAAAATTAAGCTTTTCTTTTATATGCAAGTCAGATATTGGCAATAGTATTTTTACCACTAAATTATGAATTTTCAATTTGACTATTTTTTTTATTTCTTTTTCATTAAGCCTAGTCAATACTACTAATTCTTTTTCAGGACTTAAAATGTCTCTGAATTGATGAATATTAAATTCATCCTCGATAGTTGTACACATGCCTACTTCAACAGAATTTATATTTAACTTGTTAATTTGTTTCAATACTTCTTTTTTTATAATTAGACTTTTTCGAACATTACTTTGTTGCATACCATCCCTTATTGTATTATCTTGAATTCGAATCATATTACTTCACCCCCTCGATAACCTCTGATATAATATTAATATTATTTTTATGCAATAAAAATTAAATATTATCTAATGAATTATTAACTTTTTTGAAAGAGGTAAGTTCATGAATTTAGATTGGTACTATACATTTGTCATTTTAGCGAAGACGTTAAACTATCGATTAGCTAGTGAAGAAATTAATCTCACTATACCTTCTATACATAAGCAAATTAAAAATTTAGAACAGCATCTCAATGTGAAACTATTTGAAACTTATAAAAATCAAATTATCTTGACTGAAGATGGTCATACATTTCTTCCAATTGCGCAAAGTTTTATTGAACAATATGAAAGTGGCATCAAACATATCCAACTTAAAAAAACGATGTTTCAATCGAAATTAAATGTTGTCGTGTCTTCATATATCGCGACATTCATTATGCCCAAATTTTTAAAATCTTTCTTTAACGAGCATCCTTTTATCGATGTTTCTCTTCATGTCAAAAATGAAAATATTGAAAAAGATATTAATAATCATACGTATGACATCGGGATTAGCAGAAATCAACCTAAACTAAGAAAAGTTCATTCTGAAAAAGTATGCGAAGGTAAAATTGTATTGATTGCTCCCAATAAAGAGAATAATCATCTTCTAACTGAGGCATCTTTATTTGAAAAATACAAAATAATAAGTGATAACCATCCAGAATATTGGTCATCACTTAAAAATAATATTTTAAATATTTATGAAAAAGCACAATTTCTATCTATCAATGATGTGCATACTTCAATTAAATTAATCGAAATGAATCAAGGTATATCATTCCTGCCTCTTTATATAACAACAAATAGTGATTACAATATTTCGGTTATTAACACGAAAATTTTACAAGCACCTATTTCATTTACATATATATACAGCAAAAAAGAAAGCCCAGAAATATTGGTGTTTATTAAATCATTTAAAAAGTATATTGCCAATGAACAATTATAATAAATTTCAAATCTAAAAAACCAAGAATGCGATTAATCATCACATTCTTGGTTCAATTTTATTCATGAATTTTTTCAACATTAAACGTTAAGTTATTGTCTGAATTTAAATTAACTTTAATCGTTGTACCTTCTGGGAATCCCTCTTTAATCATCATACGTGCTAATGGTGTTTCAATTTGGCGTTGTACAAAACGTTTTAATGGTCTTGCACCGTATTGAGGTTCATAAGCTTCTTGACCTAGCCAAGCTTTAGCATCATCAGAAACTTCAATTGAGATTCGTTGTTCTAATAATCTTATATTTAATTGCGTTAAGATTTTATCTACAATCATACTCATGTCATCAATAGATAATGGTTTAAATAATACGATATCATCCATACGATTCAAAATTTCTGGTTTGAAATATGCATTTAAACTTGTCATAACAGCTTTTTCTGTTGATTCTGTAATTTCACCAGTCTCTTTTACGTTTTCTAATAAAACTTGAGATCCAATATTACTTGTCATAATAATAATAGTATTTTTAAAATCAACGCTACGTCCTTTAGAATCAGTTAAACGGCCTTCATCTAAAATTTGCAATAATACATTAAAGACGTCAGTATGCGCTTTTTCAACCTCATCTAATAAAATAACTGAGTATGGATTACGACGAACCGCTTCAGTTAATTGACCCCCTTCATCATGTCCAATATATCCTGGAGGTGCCCCTATCAATCTTGATACTGCATGTTTTTCCATATATTCACTCATATCAATACGAATCATATGTTTTTCAGAATCAAATAATGATGCAGCTAATGATTTAGCTAATTCAGTTTTACCTACTCCAGTTGGACCTAGGAATAAGAAACTACCAATAGGTCTGTTTGGATCTTTAATACCTGCTCTTGCTCTAACTACTGCATCTGAAACCAGGTCAACCGCTTTATCTTGACCTACAACACGTTTATGCAAGATGTCACTTAAGTGAAGTAATTTTTCACGTTCTGTTTCAACTAATTTTGAAACTGGTATGCCTGTCCATTGGCTGACAATATCGCCAATTTCTTCGTCTGTTACAACTTCACGAATCATTCGATCTGTATCTTCACCTTGCTCATCTTGGAAATTATCCTCTAATTCTCTAAGTTCTTTTTCCAATTGAGGAATTGTTCCATATTGTAGTTCAGCAGCTTTTTCTAAATTGTTATTTGTTTGTGCATCTTCCAACGCTTGTCTACTTTCATCTAGTTGCGCACGTTTTTCTTGTAAATTTGCTATTTTTTCTTTTTCTGATTCTACACGAGATTGAAGTGCTGCTTGTTTCTCTTTTTCATTGGCAAGCTCTTCTTGTAGTTCTTGTAATCTCTGTTTGCTCGCATTGTCAGATTCATTTTTAAGTGCGCTTTCTTCAATTTCTAATTGCATGACACGTCTATTAACTTGATCCAATTCAGTTGGATTTGATCCCATTTCCGTACGAATTGTTGCACATGCTTGGTCAACTAAATCAATCGCTTTATCTGGTAAAAAACGATCAGTGATGTAACGATCAGACAATTCAGCGGCAGCAACTAAGGCTCTATCTTGAATACGCACACCATGATACACTTCATATCGTTCTTTTAAACCACGTAAAATTGAAATTGTATCTTCAACATCAGGCTCACTAACTGCTACTTTTTGGAAACGACGCTCTAATGCCGAATCTTTTTCAATATATTCTCGATATTCATTTAAAGTTGTTGCACCAATACAATGTAACTCTCCTCGTGCTAACATTGGTTTTAGCATGTTGCCTGCATCCATGGCACCATCTGTTTTACCAGCACCTACAAGCATATGGATTTCATCAATAAATAATATAATTCTACCATCAGACTCTTTAACTTCTTTTAGGACTGCTTTTAATCTCTCTTCAAATTCACCACGATATTTAGCGCCCGCTACTAATGCGCTTAAATCTAACTCAAAAACAGTTTTATCTAATAATGATTCTGGCACATCTTTCTTAACTATACGTTGCGCTAATCCTTCAACAATTGCAGTTTTACCAACACCTGGTTCACCAATGAGCACAGGGTTGTTTTTAGTTTTACGACTTAAAATACGAATCGTATTTCGAATTTCTTCATCTCTTCCTATAACAGGATCCATTTTACCTTGTCTAACTTCTTCTACTAAGTCGCGGCCATATTTAGCTAATGCTTCGTAATTAACTTCTGGATTTTGTGATGTCACGTGATTTCCCCCTCTTACTTTTTTAATAATTTCTTTGATAACTTCTACTTTATTATTTATATAATGTTTTGTTGTTTGATCAATGTCCATTGCCGAACGTAAAATATGCTCCATTGAAATATATTCATCTTCATATTCTTTCATGTATGATTCAGCCTTAGTTATCAATTGGTTTGCTTGTTGGCTAATATATTGACCATATTGTATATTGTCACCTTCTACAGATGCATACGTGTTTAGTTTGTCTTCATAAGCTTTGTTTAATTGATCTACCTCAATATTTGCTCGTTCTAAAATACTTTTATATAAGCTTTCACTTTCATTTAAGGCAGCGCTTAAAATTGCCTCAATTTCTATATTTTGTAATTTATGTTGCTGACTCAGTTCAACTGCTTGTTGTAAAGCACTTTGAACAGCATATGTCATTTTATTTATATCCATATAATTTCACCTCTAATTTGTAGAGTTGGTCAAGTTGCACTTTTGACTTTGACTTTCTTTAACCTTAATTATATTATAGTCCCAATATAATCATTTATCAACTCTTTTACACTTAAATTTCCTAATATTTGTAAATATTTTTTTGAATAAAAAAATCTAGCTAATGTTACGTTACACATTAACTAGACTTATTAAACATATGTTATTTCTTTTTAAGTGCTTTTAATATTTCATCTTTTAAAGCTAGGACTCCTTTGTACTCTAAATGTACACCGTCTGGTGCAAAATATTCACTATGTCCTTGTGATCGCTTATACCAATCAATTAATGTGACATTGGACTTTCGTTTCGCCGCGTCAGCTAATAATCGATTTACATTTGCCTCATAAATTCTTGGAACACGTGTATTAACTAAATAAATCTTGGCTTTTCCAAATTGATTAAGTAAATCGTCGAGCTGTTTGACAGTAAAGTCGCCATTTGTACCTAATTCTAATACGACTTGATCAGATGATTTTTTATATTGTGAATAATTCGCTTTAACTAAAGGTAAGGTTTGATACAATTGACGCCCTACTTTTCCATCAATTCTAGACTTAGGAACTGATGACTTAAATGACTCACCGATATCAACCATTACTGAATCACCGATTAAAAGAGGTTTAATATTATTATATACGTCGGAAGATTCCTTTTTCTTCTCACTTACTAAGCCATCAATGTGTATGTTATCAATTGGTGCTATCCGCATTAAATAATTATCTTCAATTGTGGTATCAAAGCTATTCGCTTTTTCTCCAATAATGTCTTTACCATATTTATTGAATGCACCTACTAAAATCAACATAAATGGAATTAACAAGGTTACTACAATTGCCATTCTTATAAATTGTGGTATATAAGAAGGTCGCCAATTTAAAGCTTTAATACCTTCTTTTCTAAATGGAGTTTCTATAAAGCGATATGATAGCTCTGCAAATATAATTGTTAAACTTATATCTATAAAGTACACATATACAGGTATCTGTCCGTCTACATAGTAACTATGTACGAAACTAATTACTGCAAAATGCCATAAATATAAACTATAAGACCTTTTCCCGATAAATACTAACACTGGATTTGAAAATATCTTCGCTATCCATGTAGATGGATGAACGACACTAGCAATAATAAATAACGTTAATATGGATATTAAATAGAAACCACCATCATATATCCAATTCGTCTCATCATTAATAATGAAAAATAATAATATAAGTACTATAAATGATAAACTACCTATGCTATCAATAACATATTTTACAACTTTAGGTGGATCATTTTTCAATTTAAACGGTGGCCATAAAAAAGCTAAAATAACACCCAGTAACAATGTCTGTAATCTAGTATCTGTACCAAAATACACTCGTGAATGATCCCCATTAATACTGTAGATAAACATCATTAACCCTAAAGAAATTATTGATACTCCCCAAAAAATAAATCCTATTTTGTATCGCTTTTTAATTGTTAACAATAATGTAACCAAAATAACTGGGAAAAATATGTAAAACTGTTCTTCAATTGCTAAAGACCATAAATGCTTTAATGGCATAAATGAAAATTGCTCAAAATAATTAACATCTTTTGCTATATACCACCAGTTTGATACATAAAATATCGCAGCAATAATATCATGTTTAACCCTAATGATATTATCTGATTTTAATAATAAGGTTGCTGTCCCTACAACCATTAATAAAACTATGACTGCTGGTAATAAACGTTTTAAACGACGTATCCAAAAGCTTTTCAATTTAATGATACCTGTGTCATCATACTCTTTGAGTAATAAGCTTGTAATTAAATAACCAGAGATCACAAAAAATGTATCCACACCTAAAAAGCCACCTGTCAACCATTGCTTGTTTAAGTGGTAAATAATAATTCCTAGAACAGCGATTGCCCTCAAACCATCGAGCCCTGGCATATATCTCATTTTCTTATACTTTGTAAAACCCTTTGTTTTGTTCATTTTTGCATTCTTCCCTTTTAAAACTGTTCTTCTTAGATGCTTAATTAAATTTAGTTATGCTGTTTAAAAGAATATTGAAATGCATATGTATATTATTGAATTACGACATCATCAAAATCATATTGACTAAAATACTGTTAAATTAAAAAAATTACCAATGATGATTCTTACTTCGAAATCCAATTTGTAATGCAACTCGGCAACTTAAAAACTATGAAGTATTATGTATTGTAATATAACTGTAATATAAATTCAATTTATTATAAAAATTTTCAAGAAAATATTCAACTAGAAAATGAATTGTACACTCTTGGAAGTGCAAGTCACTGTCTTAATTCATATTTTTTGAAACAAGTTAGATATAAATTTTCAAAATGAAATCAGAACCTAGAACATAAATAAGGCTCCCTTCAAAATTTTCATTTTTCAATGTCTACTTTGAAGGGAGCTTATTCACAATGAATTATACTCTACAATGTTATATTGACTGCGGGGACCCAACACAGAGAATTTCTAAAAGAAATTCTACAGGCAATGCACGTTTATGTTAGCTCACACCAAGTGCAATCTTAGCGTAACGTGACATCATATCTTTTGTCCAAGGTGGACTCCATACGATATTCACTTCAGTATCCTGAATTTCAGGAATCTCTGCTAATACTGTTTTAACTTGATCAATAATTTGAGGTCCCATTGGACATCCCATTGATGTTAAAGTCATATCAACTGTACATACGCCTTCATCATCAACATTCACTTTGTATACTAAACCTAAATTAACGATATCAATTCCTAATTCAGGGTCAATTACCATTTCTAATGCACCTAAGATACTATCTTTCAATGCCTCTTCCATCCATATCACCTCTTTAATGTCATATTATTCATAATATATCAAATATCCGACAAAACGCCAATAAAATGCTATGATGTATCTATATGAACTAAGCAACTTATGAGGAGAGAGATATGCAACCACATTTAATATGTCTAGACTTAGACGGAACATTATTAAACGATAACAAAGAAATTTCATCATATACTAAACAAGTATTAAATGAATTACAACAACGTGGACACCAAATTATGATTGCGACTGGCAGACCTTATCGTGCAAGTCAAATGTATTATCATGAATTAAATTTAACGACACCAATTGTTAATTTTAATGGCGCTTACGTACATCACCCTAAAGATAAAAACTTCAAAACTTGCCATGAAATTTTAGATTTAGGCATCGCACAAAACATTATTCAAGGATTACAACAATATCAAGTATCGAATATTATAGCAGAAGTGAAAGATTATGTTTTCATTAACAATCATGATCCAAGATTATTTGAAGGTTTTTCAATGGGTAATCCAAGAATTCAAACTGGTAATTTACTTGTCCACTTGAAAGAATCCCCTACCTCAATTTTAATTGAAGCCGAAGAAAGTAAAATACCTGAAATCAAAAATATGCTTACTCATTTTTATGCCGATCATATTGAGCATCGACGCTGGGGCGCACCATTCCCTGTCATTGAAATTGTAAAACTTGGTATTAATAAAGCAAGAGGCATTGAGCAAGTTAGACAATTTTTAAATATTGACCGAAATAATATTATTGCATTCGGTGATGAAGATAATGATATTGAAATGATTGAGTACGCGCGTCACGGTGTTGCTATGGAAAATGGTTTGCAAGAACTTAAAGATGTAGCGAACAATATTACATTCAACAATAATGAAGATGGCATTGGTCGATATTTGAATGATTTCTTTAATTTAAATATTAGATATTACTGTTAATTTATAACTAATCATTTTATAATATTTTAAAACAATAGGAGGTAAGTTACGATGCCCAAAATAGTCGTAGTCGGAGCAGTCGCTGGCGGTGCAACATGTGCCAGCCAAATTCGACGTTTAGATAAAGAAAGTGACATTATTATTTTTGAAAAAGATCGTGATATGAGCTTTGCTAATTGTGCATTGCCTTATGTCATTGGCGAAGTTGTTGAAGATAGAAAATATGCTTTAGCGTATACACCTGAAAAATTTTATGATAGAAAGCAAATCACAGTAAAAACTTATCATGAAGTTATTGCAATCAATGATGAAAGACAAACTGTAACTGTATTAAATAGAAAGACCAACGAACAATTTGAAGAATCTTACGATAAACTCATTTTAAGCCCTGGTGCAAGTGCAAATAGCCTTGGCTTTGAGAGTGATATTACATTTACACTTAGAAATTTAGAAGACACTGATGCTATCGATCAATTCATCAAAGCAAATCAAGTTGATAAAGTATTGGTTGTAGGTGCAGGGTATGTTTCATTAGAAGTTCTTGAAAATCTTTATGAACGTGGTTTACACCCTACTTTAATTCATCGATCTGATAAGATAAATAAATTAATGGATGCCGACATGAATCAACCTATACTTGATGAATTAGATAAGCGGGAGATTCCATACCGTTTAAATGAGGAAATTAATGCTATCAATGGAAATGAAATTACATTTAAATCAGGAAAAGTTGAACATTACGATATGATTATTGAAGGTGTCGGTACTCACCCCAATTCAAAATTTATCGAAAGTTCAAATATCAAACTTGATCGAAAAGGTTTCATACCGGTAAACGATAAATTTGAAACAAATGTTCCAAACATTTATGCAATAGGCGATATTGCAACATCACATTATCGACATGTCGATCTACCGGCTAGTGTTCCTTTAGCTTGGGGCGCTCACCGTGCAGCAAGTATTGTTGCCGAACAAATTGCTGGAAATGACACTATTGAATTCAAAGGCTTCTTAGGCAACAATATTGTGAAGTTCTTTGATTATACATTTGCGAGTGTCGGCGTTAAACCAAACGAACTAAAGCAATTTGACTATAAAATGGTAGAAGTCACTCAAGGTGCACACGCGAATTATTACCCAGGAAATTCCCCTTTACACTTAAGAGTATATTATGACACTTCAAACCGTCAGATTTTAAGAGCAGCTGCAGTAGGAAAAGAAGGTGCAGATAAACGTATTGATGTACTATCGATGGCAATGATGAACCAGCTAACTGTAGATGAGTTAACTGAGTTTGAAGTGGCTTATGCACCACCATATAGCCACCCTAAAGATTTAATCAATATGATTGGTTACAAAGCTAAATAAATGAATCATGCGATTCAATCTAATCTTAATTGTCTAGGTTAGAATTATGTTGGACTGGTACTACTATCCAGTCCATTTTTTATGTTTAACATTTTTAGAATCAAAAAAGACATAAGGTCTTGGACTAATAATTGTCCATGCCTTATGTCATATACTATATGTCTTATCAATTAGCCAATACCGAATAATTTTGATATAGGCCCTAACGGTAGAATGACACCTAATACCATTGTGATGATAATTAATGCAATTGTTATCCAAAACATTGTGTGACTTTGTTCATGTCTCTTTCTTTTAGCAATCGACACTTCCATCAATCCAACTACTGCAACACCACACAGCATTTTCAATGTAAGCAACATATGATTTGCCCCGCCATTCATAAATGACTGAATTAATATCCAAAATCCTGAAATTAACGTCAACAGCATAAATAAGCGTAAAATCATGTGCAACGGTTTGAAAAATGGTGATCCGCCTTGATTTTTTGAAATGTTTAAGTATGTAGCGATAAATAAAATAATCGCTAATACCCAACTTAATATATGTAAATGTAACATACTGATTCCCCCCACTTTAATAATTTATATTATTAAATTAAAGCTTCTTGGGATTAATACCCACTTGCTTGTAATTTAATCATGATTTGATTATACACGAATATATATTCTACCACACTTCTATATTTGAGAGGAAGAACATGACATTTTATTACTTATTAGAATATTGTGCATCTGCTGTAAAATAATCAACTACTTCTTAATATCAATATTTCACTTTCATCTCAAAATGGTAACATTATAAACAATTATCTTTAACACCTTTTTAGAAAAGCAAGAAAAAACTAACCAATCTATATAAAGACTGGTTAGCTTTTTAAATGATAATTATTTAGCGATATAAGTTGTCAGCGTTCCAATATTATCAATAGTCACTTTAACTTCATCACCTGGTTGTAAGAATTTAGGTGGTTGCATACCTGCACCAACGCCTGCTGGTGTACCAGTTGCAATAATATCTCCCGGATGTAGTGCAACATATTTTGAAATTTCTTCTATTAATTCATCAATTTTAAGAATCATTTCGCCAGTGTTACCATCTTGTCTAATTTCATTGTTAACTTTTGTAACAATATTTACATTTTCAGGTAATGGTAGTTCATCTTTAGTAACGATATAAGGACCCATTGGGCAACCGCCAGTTAAACTTTTTGATAAAAATGCTTGATCTTGTTCACTTTGTGCTTTGCGATCAGTGATATCGTTAATAATTGTATAGCCGTAAACATAATCTAAAGCTAATGCTTTTGGAATCTTTTCACCAGACTTACCAATAACAATACCTAATTCACCTTCATAATCTAATTGATCAGTAATATCTTTATGATTTGGAATTGTTGCATTATCTCCTGTTAAAGATGACGCTGCTTTTGTAAATACATATAATCTTTCTACTTCATGATTTAATTCGTTCGCATGATCTTTGTAATTTCTACCAAAAGCAATCACATTATTCGGAGGTGTTACTGGTGGTAAGAATTCAATGTCATTAAATGAAATTTTATAGTCTTCAGCTTTGCCGCTATCTTCTGCTGCTACAACTGCTTTACGTACTTGTTCTTGAAAATCTAAAGTATGATTTTGTTGTAAACCAGCTAACAATGTTTTAGGATGGAAATCTCCTTCTGCAAAGTCAGCAAATACTTGTGTTAAATCCCATACAGCATCTTCGCGTTTTACTTTAACGCCATATGAAGTTTTGTCATTATACTTGAATGATAAGAATTTCATTCATTCTCAACTCCTCATCTTTATCTTAATTCACATTATAACTTTTTTCGTTATCAAATAACAAATAAATAAGTAAGACAATTTTGAAAATGAGTTGTGTTCATTCTGCTACAAGGACTTTGCACTTAATCGAAATTATTTTTTATTCTTTTGAAAATCAAAATACTACAGTTGCAATGTACCAAATTTGAAGAAGTATAAATAACCTTTAACTTCTTTATTAAGTATCGTTTGAAGCGTATTTTGATAATATTTCATCTGTATCTTATATTTATTTTTTAATTGTGTACCAATTTCTTCATCTGTCATCCCACGGCGACGATTAAATGCATCGGTTTTATAGTCTACAAAATAATGCACACCATCTTTAACAAAGATTAAGTCAATCATACCTTGAATAATTGAGACGTCTTCGTCTCCTTGTGGCAATTGGTCAACTAATGCTTGGTTAACTACAAACGGTAATTCACGATAAACTTGCTCTGCTTCAGCAATAATCGAATATAACTCACTATTGATAAATGTCATTATTTCATCCATACGGATATCTTTTTTCGCATCTGCTTCGATAATATGTTTATCGATTAATCCATCGATATACTGATGTAACTCAACTTCAGATATGCGTTCTTTTTTGAATGGTAAATGTTGCATCACTGTATGCATTAACGTACCAATTTCATTCGCTTTTCGTTTACCTTGTTCACTTAGAAATTTAGGTCGTTCATACGTTGAAAAACCGATACGATATTGTCTTACTCGTTCGTAACTTGTGCCACTTTCTTCTGTTTCATATTGCCTTTTCAATTCAGAAACAGATTGTTTTGATGGCTTTTTAGTATCATTTACATATGGATATTGATAATCAAGTTGGTGTTTAATTTGTGCTTTAACATCCTCATTACCATTTTGCATAGTTTCTAATTGATTAACCGAACGATATTCATTATTATCTAAAATGGTTTCTGTAGACACATCTTCAAAGTATATAATTGAAATATTTACATTCGGACGACTACTATCTTCAACTTGTGCTATATCTTTTTCAAATTTTAAATCATCTGGAATTGACGCAGATTGATGTTTAGATAAAATACTATAAATAAGATGGAACGGATTTGGTGAAGTTAATCGTTCATTGACAGCAATGTGCTCACCAGAAATAGACAATTGCTCTAGTTCTAGTAACGATTTATCATTTTTCACTCTACCAATTAAATAAAGTTGTTCTTTCGCTCTTGTTAATGCTACATAGACTAATCGCATTTCTTCTGACACAAGTTCTTTTTCGGCAACAGCTTTATATGCAACCGAAGCTAAAGATGGAAATGCCATTTCTTTATCCACATCAAAATAATCCATTCCGAGACCAAATTGCTGATTTAAAATAACTGGTTGTTTCAAATCACGTTTATTAAAATCTTTTGACAATCCAGAATAAATGACAAATGGAAACTCTAGACCTTTACTACTATGAATTGTCATCATTCTAACAACATTATCGTTTGGACCAACTACATTTTCCTCACCAAAATCTTTGCCTCTTTCAATCAATTCATCGATAAAACGAATAAATTGATATAAACCTCTAAAACTTGAATTCTCAAACTCGATAGCTTTATTAAATAAACCATAAAGGTTTGCACGTCGTCCACGTCCACCAATAAGTCCACTAAAGTATTGAATAACATAATGATCATTATAAAATTTATCAATTAACTGATACACCGGATGATCTTTACTATATTGTTGGTAACTTTGAATATCTGATAAAAACATTTTTAATTTATCAACTAAAATAGCATCTGCTGCTTCGTCATTAATGTAATTTACAATCGATTGATAGAAGTAGTCATCATTTGGACTCAATATTCTAATTTGAGCTAATTCGTCTTCTTTGAACTGATATATAACGGAGCGCATTAACCCAACTAAATAAATATCTTGTAATGGATTATCTATCGCTCTTAAAAATGATAATACTAAGCGGACTTCTGTTTGTTCAAAGTAACCTTCACGACTATTCACATGGAATGGAATATCTTCATTTTTAAAGGCTTGTTGTAAATTGCGAGCTTGTCCAAAGCTGCGTTCTAGAATAACGATATCCTTGTATGTCGCACTTCTATAGCTTCCTGTTTTCATATCATAAACTTTTTGATGTTCTAAGATATCTTTAACTTGTTCTACTATAAAATGCGCTTCTTGTTCACTACCAGTTAAATCACTATGTTCTTGATCCGCTTCAACAAGCACTTTTAAGTTTACTGGATGGTCCGATTCATCATATGGTGCACCATAATACAACTGTGCCGCTTCATCATATTTTACTTCACCTACTTGTTCATCCATCATATGTTTGAATATATAGTTAGTCGTTGACAGTACTTCTTTTCGAGAACGGAAGTTTTGCGACAAATCAATTCGACGTCCAGTGCCATCTCCATCTATAGTAAAGCGTTGATACTTTTCAATAAATAAACTTGGATCAGCTTGTCTAAATTTATAAATGGATTGCTTAACATCTCCAACCATAAATAAATTACCATTATGTTCATCACCCGTTTTGATGCAAGATAGTATTTTCTCTTGAACCCGGTTCGTATCTTGATACTCATCGACCAATATTTCTTGAAAGTGTTGACGGTATGATTCGGCAATTTCTGATGGCGAACCATCCTCATTAGTTAAAATTTGTAGTGCAAAATGTTCATAATCAGAAAAATCCAAAATATTTTTGCTACGCTTTTTTCGATTGAATTCTGACATAACATCTTTCACAATACGCGCAAGGTACTTTACTCGTGGCGCCAATTGTTGCATATCAGCTTTCAAATCATCAGCTTCTCTTGAAAAGTAATCACTCTTCACTTTATCAATTAATGATTTATATTTTTTATACTGAAGTTTAGCATCTTCTAAGGCATCGATCATCATTTCATTTGCTTCTTTAATTTTCGCTGTTACATTAGGCAAACGCGCGCCAAATTCGTGACCAGTTAAATAAGGTATATCAATAAAGCCACCTTCTAAAACACGCCCCATTAAACGTCGTTCATCTTCTATAACAGCTAAATGTTTATCGACGCTATCCATCATACTAAACAAATCATACGCCTTATTTAAAGCATCATAGGCAGCTGTGATAAATACTTTAGATAAGTCTGTTAGTAGTTGAATAAGTTGCGCTTGTTGTGCTTCTTCTTCGTATGGTGTCACCAATTGATCCAACCAATTTGTAGGATTTGGATTTGCAACGCTAAAGAAATACAATTGTTTAATAATCATTCGAAACTGATCATCACTTCTATCTGAAGACAATTGCTCTGTTAATTCAATAAAAGCAGGATCAAGGATATCGTAATGTTGTTCTATGACCTCATCTATCGTTTGTTCTAATAATAAAATATTTTCAGCTTCACTGCTTGTTCTAAAGTTCGGGTCAATATTTAATACATCATAATGCTGTTGAATTAATTTCAAACAAAAACTATGAAGTGTAGATATTTGTGCTTGATGAATTTTGATGCGTTGGTTTTTCAAGTGTGCATTTGCAGGATCAGCAATCGATGCCTCTTGAATACGTTGGTCTACACGATGCTTCATTTCACGTGCGCTTAAGTTTGTAAACGTTACGACTAAAAGTCGATCGACATCAATGCCATCACGTAAAATCTTTTGGATAATACGCTCAACTAGTACAGCTGTTTTACCTGAACCTGCCGCGGCTGCAACAAGTACATCTTGTCCAGTTGCGTAAATACTTTGCCATTGCGCGTCAGTCCAAATCACGCCTTGTGGTTTCTCTGGAATTGTCATCTATTGCTCACCCCCAAATTCATCATCAATGTTAATATTTTGAATTGCTTCAATTGGATTTATTGTTTCATCTACAGTTCGATATCGCTTACTATCAATCATGCCATCTACATGACATACCGATTGATAACTACAAAAAGCACATGGCAATTTTTGTTTGTACTTTAATGGTGCAACTTCAGTATGTCCATCCATAATATTTGAAGCTGTTTCTATAAAATTCTCTTTGTTATGTTGTATGAATTTATAAATCGTTGCTTCATCTGCAACTTGGCTGCCTCGTTTACTCAAAGAACCATCTTTATTCAAACCAACTGGTACAATATCTGAAGTGAATTTAGGTTCTAAACGAATATCCAATGCATCAATAACAGTTTGGTCTGCATTCACTAAACCACTCAGCTTAAACTTTTTAATTAAATCTTGTTCTAGTTTATCTTCATCAATATCAGCCCATGATTTAAATTTGATTCTAGGTTCATGTACATGGAAGTATAATAATCCACCTGGTTTCACAATATCTGTTAATCCAAGACGTTGTTTATTTTGTAAAACGATATCCATGTATGTCATCATTTGCATTTGCATACCATAATATACTTTCGTTAAATCAAGTGTCGCACTACCTTCAGAGGATTTATAGTCAATGATATTAACAAAACTTGTATCATTCTTTGTATACGTATCGATACGGTCAATTTGCCCTCTAATATTAATTGGAATACCTTGAGTTGTCGTTAATGTTTGTGCAATTAATTCGTCATTTGTTCTTGGTTTCCTTCTAAAACTTGTCTCAAAATGTTTTGGCATAAACTTTGAATACGTGCCTTGATATTTTAATGCGCTTAGTGTTGTTTCTACAATAGCGCCAATGCGTCTTGATAAATAACGATAGTAAGCTGAAGAATTTAATAAATTAAACTGAACTTTAGGTAAAATTTCTTCCAATGCTTCATTCGTTAATTGTCTTATTTTTTTCAGGTCTAATTGTTTAAAATCGCCATTAATACGTTCAGATATATATTTTAAAACAGAATGGAAAATATCACCTAAATCAAAGTTTTGAAGTTCATACTTCGTTCGTTCATTTAGTTTCAGACCATGTGAGGCATAGTGTTTAAATGGGCATTGTTGATAACCTTCAAAACGAGATACACTGGCATTGATTTCCTTACCATATAAATCTTTAGACAACGTTTCACCTAATTTTACAGTTTCATTGTCAAACGTTAATGCTGACATTAAATAATCTAAACCTTGATTTAAATGATCGCTATCTCTAATTACTTGATAAGCATCTAACCAACTATCAGCCACAATTTCATCATCTAACCAAGCACGCAATGCTTCAAATAATGTAATTTTGGTTTGCTTAGCATGTTGCATTAGTGACAATGGGTTAACTTCATGGTATTGAGGAATGTTAGTAATTTCCAATTGGTTAAACAATGATTGAATTTGATTTAAAAATGGGCTGATCTCCTTATCATCACCACTTGATCCCATTAGACTGTAAGAAAATGTAACATCTTGTCGCGCTCTTGTCATAGCAATATAGCAAACAAATGCTTCATCCATCTGTAAAATATCTGATGTTGGACTTAACTCGACATTAGCCTGCTGTTCAAAGTATTTCTTTTCTTCATCTGTAATCAAGCTTGACGCAGTTACTGGTTGTGGCATCGTACCATCATTCATACCTACTAAGAAAACATGTTGCTTATTATCGACTTTAGCCAAATCCATCGTACCAATACTTACTTGGTCCAATGTTTGCGGAATCATAACAAATTCTAATTGTTCTAAACCAATATCAAATACTTCTAAGAAACGTTCCATCGACATTGGTTCATCTCCAAATACTAGAACTAAGTCATCAAGGATTTGAATTAAGCCATTCCATATTTGATCAATTTCCTCCGCCTTTTCATGATTACCATTTAAATCAAGTTCATCTCGCTCTGTCATCAATTGATTTGGCAGTTCGAAATATTCCATACTTTCATAAAAAGCAGTTGCAAAGTCTTTTACAGTTTCCGCTTGTGACATTTGCTTTTCAAAATGTAAAATTTTATCAATGACATCTTTCTTTAACTTAACGACTTGTTCAAATGTGTTACGTTCATCTTCGGTCAGTTTATGCGCTTTACGCCCCATTTTGCTAAAATGTTCGACATTAAATAGCTCATCATCTAACCAACGTTTACCGTATATACCACGTTCAAGTACAAAATTTTCAAGTAAATCAACTAAGTATGCACTTTTTAGATATGATGCCGTTAACACATCAGTCTTCAATAAGCGTAGCATTGGATTCACTTGCCAATTAGATTGAATAACTTCAATCAATGAACGAATCATTTCCATGACCGGATGATGTGTCATCGAACGCTTTGTATCAATATTATAAGGAATATTATAAAGCGGTAATATGGAATCAAATAAATAAGCATAAGATTCATCACGATATAAAATAGCAATATCTTGATATCGTAATTGCTTATCACGAATATCAACGATGATACGTCGCGCAATTTCATTTATTTCCTCTCTCATAGTCGCAGATTCTAAAATATTGATATGACCTTGACATGCCACTCGATTGATTTGAAGTACATCAAATTCTTGTTCAAGATGCTTTAAATCTTGATTATTGAAGCGATATAATTGGTTGAAATATTGACGTTCAATAGAAATATTGAGTTCATTTGCTATTTCTTCAATATGTCGTAACACTTCCGATGGTTTTCTAAATAAACTAAATTGATCGTGGTTACCATCTGTCGTCAATATAATTGTGACACTCTTCGCATATTTAATTAATCCTTTGATTATTAAATACTCAATCGTTGAAAAGTTGTGAAAACCATCAATATATATATCAGCACGTTTTAGCCACTCTGATTTCGGCATACAATCAATAAAATATTGTAATGAATCCTCACCAGTAATAAACTCGTTTTGAATGCGTTGTTCGAACTCACGGTATATTAAAGCAATATCCTCTAACTTATTTTTAGTTCGAGTTTGCATATTTTTATCAGCAATAAAGTGTTCTAAATGTTCAGGCGTTACTGCATATTTTTTAAAATCTTGAATTTGTTCTGTTAATTTTTCACTAAACCCATAATATTTTGCTTGTGATTGATAAAGTTTTAAATACTTTTGTTGTTCTTGAACAATGTTATAAATCATCATTTCCGTTGCAGCTTTAGATAACTTTTGTTCGCTATAACTACCAACTTCTTGGAAAATACGATGACTTAATCGTTCAAAATGCAACACTTCTGTTCTTAAACTACCATTTAATTCCGGATCATTGACAAAGGCTTGTTCTAATTGAAATGTACTTTGAGTTGGCGCAATTAAAATGATTGGATCTCCAAGCGGATCTGCTTTCATTTTTTGTTTTATTTCGGTCAACATTTTCGTAGACTTACCTGTTCCCGCTCTACCTAAATAAGCATGTAATGTCATGACAAACCCTCACTTCCTTTGACACATATTTTAACACAAAGTGATTGTGATTGATTTATTATAAGTTCATTTCGAACTTAGCTTTTATTGTGGTACTAACAAAATAAAACATCGTTTATCAGTATTAAAACCGACAAACGATGTTGTATTTGTTTCATATTAATTTTTAGTATTTTCAGGATTGAAATTATGTTTAAATTCACTAAATGGCCAGAATCTAAATGAAACTTTACCAACAATTTGGTCTTCATCAATGAGGCCAAACGCACGGCTATCTTTACTTACTTCACGATTATCTCCAAGAACTAAATATTTACCTTTTGGAATGACATTTGATTTAGGATTCGCATTCGGTAAATCTTTAACTTGGAAAGTCCCAGTAATGTAATCACCTTGTTTATGTTTTAAATTATAGTTTAAATATGGTTCATCTTGTTTTTTACCATTGACATATAATGTATCATTTTTATATTCTACTTTATCACCAGGAACACCGATGACACGTTTAACATAGTCATCATTTTTGTTTGCATGGAAGACAACTACATTACCTTTTTCCAAACCACCTGTTTTATATCCAATAATGTTTACAGCTACTCGCTCGCCATCTTTCAAAGTTGGATCCATTGATTCACCTTTAATTGTATATGGTGTAACAATAAATTTACCTACTATAAATAAAATGACAAAAGCGACTGCAATTGAAATAATCCATTCCAATAATTCTTTTTTCAATTTTGACACCTCTTTTTAAGATTTGAACTGAATCGTCCATTTTGAAAAAGGATAATATCTCAAACTTATATTACCAATAATATCCTTTTTATCAATTAAACCAAATTGTCTAGAATCATGCTGATTGTTATCATGATCATTTAGCACAACAAAATTGTTAGGCGGTATAATATCTCCATCTAATTCTTTAAAATTGCGCAAACTAAAATCTTTAATTTTTCTGTTCTTGGCATAAGATGCGTCAACCGGTCGGTCATCACGGTATAATTGTCCCTGACGAAACGCCATTGATTGACCAGGTTTGGCAATAATTCGACTAGTATATATCTCGTTACCACGCCTATATGTAATGATATCACCATTATTCAATTGATTAAATGTAACTTTAATTTTATTTACAATAACACGATCCCCTTTGTTCAGGGTTGGTGACATATCATTATTCGGAATGACATGACCAACTATTACAAAAGTTTGTACGAACAGTACAATGATAATAGCAAGTATCAATGAAATCAAATATTTTACAACTTTTTTCACGATGTCACTCCTTTTTCGACCCCATAAAATGCTGTTCTAACTTTTTTCCAACAATCCAAAATACAACCAACACAACTAACATTAATATCCCTCTTAAAGGATGCGTTAAAATTGTAGTAATTTCCTTTCCTAAATAACCTAAAATAATTGTTGAAACTAACTTTGATGATGCCAAAACAATGAAATAATATTTAGGTCTAATATGAGATAGACTCGCTACAAAATTTATTAATGTATTTGGCGTAAAAGGAAAACAAAGTAAAATAAACAATGGGATTAATCCTTGGCGATCAATAAAACTAATCAAGCGTTGAACAGCAGTACGTTGTTTAATTCGCTGCATCCTCTCAGTGTTCACCAATCGTTTACAGATCAAATAGACTGTAAATGTTCCAGAAATTAATCCAAGCCAACTAATCAATATACCTAAAATAGGTCCATAAGCTTGAATGTTAATTAAAATATAGAGTGCTAAAGGAAATACTGGAATTATCGCTCTAATATATAACAATATAAATCCAGGTAAATAACCAAACTGTCGAAATATCTCAAACCATTCTTCTACTTGATGAAACGACAAATCATCAATCCCTTTCTTTGGTTGAAGATAATTATTCTTACATTATAAAGTTAATTACTAAGTAAAGAAACATTAACATGTAATCATGCTAATAAATCAGTCTCTAGTAGTATAACAATATTATTGTATGACAGATGTTATTTTTTCTTTAATTTTCTCTTAACATCTTGTCACATTAGCTAGTAACCTAGTTCTTGCATATAAATAAAAACGAGGTTGTCATTACATTTTTACATTTGTAATGACAACCTCGAAAATATGCTTTAAATAGTTAACGTCTAGTTCTATCTTTTCAAACTTCACTAATCATTGAAGTAATGTATTTTATAAACGCTCTTCTAATTCTTTTTTCAAGTCTTCAAAACCAGGTTTACCTAATAATGCGAACATGTTTTGTTTATATGCTTCTACACCAGGTTGGTTAAATGGATTTACACCTAATTGGTATCCACTCATTGCACAAGCAAGTTCGAAGAAGTATACGACATAACCGAAAGTTTCTTCATCTAATTGTGGAATGTTCACTACCATGTTAGGAACACCACCATCAGTATGCGCTAATAATGTACCTTCGAATGCTTTTGTGTTAACTTCGTCGATTGTTTTACCAGCCAAATAATTTAATCCGTCTAGATCATCACTATCTTTTTCAATAGTAATATCATATTTAGGATGATTTACTTTTACCACTGTTTCGAATAAGAAACGACGGCCTTCTTGTACATATTGACCTAAAGAATGTAAATCAGTTGTGTAGTTGGCACTTGAAGGATAGATACCTTTGAAGTCTTTACCTTCTGATTCACCAAATAATTGTTTCCACCATTCATTAAAGTATTGCATAGATGGTTCATAGTTAATCAACATTTCTGTTGTATAACCTTTTGCATATAAAATGTTTCGAATTGTCGCATATTGGTATGCAATGTTGTCTTCTAATTTATCTGAAGATAATTCTTCACGTGCTTTTGCAGCACCAATCATCATAGCTTCGATGTTAATTCCAGCTGTTGCAATTGGTAATAATCCTACTGCTGTTAAAACAGAATATCTTCCACCTACATCATCAGGTACGATAAACGTTTCATATCCTTCGTTTGTAGCCAACTGTTTTAAAGCACCTTTTTCTTTATCCGTTGTTGCAAATATACGTTTTTGTGCTTCTTCTTTACCGTATCTTTCTTCAACTAATTGTTTGAACAATCTAAATGCAACTGCTGGTTCTGTAGTTGTACCAGATTTAGAAATAACGTTTACAGAGAAATCTTTGTCTGCTAAATAATCAACTAACTCTTTCGTATATGTTGATGATAAGTGATTACCAACAAATACAATTTCAGGGTATTCATTGCTGTTTCTAAATGATGACGTTAACATTTCGATTGCTGCACGTGCACCTAAGTAAGAACCACCAATACCGATGACTACTAAAACATCAGAATTTTCTTTAATGCGTTTTGATGCTTCAACAATTCTTGAAAATTCTTCTTTGTCGTAATCAACTGGTAAATCAACCCAGCCTAAGAAGTCACTACCTGCACCAGTACCTTCATGAATTGTTTTGTGAATTGATTTAACAATTTCTTGTTGTTGTTTTAATTCGTGTTCACCGAAAAATTCTAACGTTTTACTAAAATCTAATTGAATATGAGTCATCTATAAAAGCCTCCTGTTTCATTTAATATCTTAATTTTACTAAGTTTACGTTTGCGATTCAATTCACAAGTTTGTACTTAATCAATAAAATTGATATTTATGTGACGTTTCACACCTATTTTTCAACAAACATTTCAAACTGGCGTCAAACACTCAAACATTTTTTATACAATTTGCATGCTTTTTAAAATACTTTTAAACATTGATAAATAAGCATTTATACTTACAACTCTAACTATCTCTATCGCATTTTATGAATAAATATGTAAAATAATGGTTTTATTTTCATTAAAAGTTTGCTATCATGTGTTCATACGAAATATTCAGATAACTACAATGAGGTGAATTTTATGAAAGAGAAAATTGTTTTAGCATATTCAGGAGGACTAGATACAAGTGTGGCCGTTCAATGGCTTATCGACAAAGGATACGACGTTGTAGCTTGTTGCCTAGATGTTGGTGAAGGTAAAGATTTAGACATCGTTTATAAAAAAGCTTTAGATATGGGAGCAGTTGAATGTCATATTATTGATGCAACAAAAGAATTTAGTGATGAGTATGTAAGTTATGCAATCAAAGGAAATTTAATGTATGAAAATGCATATCCATTAGTTTCAGCTTTATCAAGACCATTAATCGCTAAAAAATTAGTAGAGATTGCTGAGAAAACAAATTCAGTAGGTATTGCACATGGTTGTACTGGTAAAGGGAATGACCAAGTACGTTTCGAAGTTGCCATTAAAGCATTAAACCCATCATTGAAAGCATTCGCACCTGTACGTGAGTGGGCATGGAGTCGTGAAGAAGAAATCGATTATGCAATTAAACATAATATCCCTGTATCAATCAACCTTGATTCACCTTATTCTATCGATCAAAATCTATGGGGCAGAGCGAATGAATGTGGTATTTTAGAAGATCCTTATGCTGCGCCACCAGAGGATGCGTTCGATCTAACAAATGCTTTAGAAGAAACACCAGATGCTGCTGATGAAATCATTTTAACGTTTGATAAAGGCATCCCAGTTCAAATTGATGGCAAAACATATGAATTAGACGATTTAATTTTAACGTTGAATGCATTAGCTGGTAAGCATGGTATCGGAAGAATTGACCATGTAGAAAATAGACTTGTAGGTATCAAATCAAGAGAAATTTATGAGGCACCTGCTGCAGAAGTTATTTTAAAAGCGCATAAAGCATTAGAAACGATTACGTTAACGAAAGATGTCGCACACTTTAAACCAATCATCGAGAAGCAATTTGCTGAACAACTATACAATGGACTTTGGTTCTCACCTTTAACTGATAGCTTAAAATTATTTATTGATAGTACTCAGCAATACGTAAGTGGTGATGTCAGAATTAAATTATTCAAAGGTAATGCCATCGTAAATGGTAGAAAATCACCTTACACATTATATGATGAAAAATTAGCAACTTATACAAAAGAAGATGCATTTAATCAAGACGCTGCTGTTGGCTTTATCGATATCTATGGTTTACCTACTCAAGTAAATTCGATGCTACATGGAGGCTATAGCAATGAGCAATAAAGCTTGGGGCGGTAGATTTGAAGTACAACCTGAAGAGTGGGTTGACGACTTTAACGCATCCATTACTTTTGATCAAACGCTCATAGATCAAGATATCGAAGGCAGCATTGCGCATGCAACTATGCTTGCGAATCAAGGCATTATTAGTCAACAAGACAGCGAACAAATTATACAAGGACTAAAATCTATTCAACATGATTATCATCAAGATCAAATTCAATTTAGTGCATCATTAGAAGATATTCATTTAAATATTGAACATGAATTAATTAAACGTATCGGTGATGCTGGTGGTAAGTTGCATACTGGACGCAGTAGAAACGATCAAGTTGCAACAGACATGCACTTGTACACTAAGAAACAAGTGCAAGATATCATCGCATTAATTAAGTCGTTACAAAGTGTAATTGTAGACATCGCTTCCAATAATGTTGATACAATTATGCCTGGTTATACTCATTTACAGCGTGCACAGCCAATTTCATTTGCACATCATATTATGACTTATTTTTGGATGTTACAACGAGACCAACAACGATTTGAAGATAGTTTAAAACGAATCGATATTAATCCTTTAGGTGCAGCAGCCTTAAGTGGTACCACATACCCTATCGATAGACACGAGACAACAGCATTGTTGAACTTTGGCAGTCTCTATGAGAATAGCCTAGATGCTGTTAGTGACAGAGACTATATTATTGAAACATTGCATAATATTTCTTTAACGATGGTTCACTTATCACGCTTTGCAGAGGAAATTATTTTCTGGTCCATAGACGAAGCTAAATTCATTACATTATCAGATGCATTTTCAACTGGCTCATCTATTATGCCACAAAAGAAAAATCCTGATATGGCAGAATTAATTAGAGGTAAAGTTGGTCGAACGACTGGTCATTTAATGAGCATGCTTATGACTTTAAAAGGATTACCTCTAGCATATAACAAAGATATGCAGGAAGATAAAGAAGGTTTATTCGATGCTGTCCATACAATTAAAGGTTCTTTACGTATTTTCGAAGGTATGATTCAAACGATGACAATTAATAAAGAACGACTCAATCAAACTGTTAAAGAAGATTTTTCAAATGCAACGGAACTAGCAGATTATTTAGTAACTAAAAATATTCCATTTAGAACTGCACATGAAATTGTAGGAAAAATCGTCTTAGAATGTATACAACAAGGTCATTATTTATTAGATGTTCCTTTAGCAACATATCAACAACATCATTCTAGTATCGATGCCGATATTTACGATTATTTGCAGCCTGAAAATTGCTTGAAACGACGTCAAAGTTACGGGTCAACGGGGCAATCATCGGTCAAACAACAACTTGATGTTGCTAAACAATTACTATCACAATAAATACGTTAATCTACCTACCCACAATGTCTATTAAAATTACATTGTGGGTATTTTAATGCTCTCTTCGTCTTGTTGAACATCACATTTTTAAGATTCCTAAAATGTTTGATAATTCTTTTAAATTTATATTACAAAAATGTTATAAATTGTAAAAGAAATGTGTAAAGCGTTTTCACAAGCAGGTTTTTGTAGTATTTTAAAATTGTTAGACTACAAATAAAGAGATGAAAGGATAAAGACTATGACTAACTCTTCGAAAAGCTTCACTAAATTTATGGCTGCTTCTGCTGTTTTTACTATGGGATTTTTATCAGTACCTACTGCTGGCGCTGAACAAACAAATCAAATTGCAAATAAACCTCAGGCTATTCAATGGCATACAAATTTAACGAATGAGCGATTCACTACTATCGCACATCGTGGCGCAAGTGGCTATGCACCCGAGCATACGTTTCAAGCATATGATAAGAGTCATAATGAGTTAAAAGCATCTTATATCGAAATTGATTTACAACGTACCAAAGATGGCCATTTAGTTGCTATGCATGATGAAACTGTTAACCGTACAACAAATGGACACGGTAAAGTTGAGGATTATACCCTTGATGAATTAAAACAGTTAGATGCAGGAAGTTGGTTTAATAAAAAATATCCAAAATACGCAAGAGCAAGTTATAAAAATGCTAAAGTACCCACTTTAGATGAAATTTTAGAACGTTATGGCCCGAATGCAAACTATTATATTGAAACAAAGTCACCTGATGTATACCCAGGAATGGAAGAACAATTATTAGCTTCATTGAAAAAGCATCACCTTTTAAATAACAATAAATTAAAAAATGGACATGTAATGATTCAATCATTTTCTGACGAAAGTTTAAAGAAAATTCATCGTCAAAATAAGCATGTGCCATTAGTAAAATTAGTTGATAAAGGTGAACTACAACAATTTAACGACCAACGCTTAAAAGAGATACGCTCTTATGCGATTGGATTAGGTCCTGATTATACAGATTTAACTGAACAAAATACCCATCATTTAAAAGACTTAGGATTTATAGTACATCCTTATACAGTGAATGAAAAAGCTGATATGTTACGATTAAATAAATATGGCGTTGATGGTGTCTTTACAAATTTCGCTGATAAATATAAAGAAGTCATTAAGTAGTATTGTTAAACTAGAAAACATAAATACAAAAATATAGCTATTACTATAAAAAACAGCAGTAAGATATTTCCAAATTGAAATTATCCTACTGCTGTCTTTTTGATCAACTATATATAGTTGAGCGTTTAATTAGAAATTCTCAGTGTTGGGGCCTCGCCAACTTACATTGTCTGTAGAAATTGAGGAGCTAATTTCTCTGTGTCGGGGCTCCACCCCAACTTGCACACTATTGTAAGCTGACTTTCCGCCAATTTCTCTGTGTTGGGGCCCCGACTATTTTTGAAATAAGCTTGTTACAAGTGTATTTTTATTCAGTCAACTACTGCTAAAATAAAATTAACGAGCTTAGGGCTTTGTTTTCTGTCCCAAGCTCGTTAAATCACATATGATAATTAATTATGCCCAACCACGATATCTAGCTGCTTCTGCTGTACGTTTAATACCTATGATATATGCTGCAAGTCTCATATCTATTTTTCGGTTTTGAGACAATTCGTAAATCGTATCAAATGCCGCTTCTAATTTTTCACGTAGCTTTTCATTAACTTCTTCTTCAGACCAATAATAACCTTGATTATTTTGTACCCATTCGAAGTAAGAAACCGTTACACCACCAGCACTTGCTAATACGTCTGGAACTAATAATATACCACGTTCAGTTAAAATACGTGTTGCTTCTGGTGTTGTAGGTCCATTAGCAGCTTCAACAACGATACTAGCTTTAATATCATGTGCATTGTCTTCTGTAATTTGGTTTGAAATTGCCGCTGGTACTAAAATGTCACAATCTAATTCAAACAATTCTTTATTTGAGATTGTTTCTTCAAATAAATTTGTTACCGTACCAAAACTATCACGACGGTCTAATAAATAATCTATATCTAAGCCATTTGGATCGTGCAATGCACCGTAAGCATCAGAGATACCTACAATTTTTGCACCTAAATCATATAAGAATTTAGCTAAGAAACTTCCGGCATTACCGAAACCTTGAATAACAACCTTGGCACCTTCAATTTGCATATTACGACGTTTTGCAGCTTGTTCAATTGCAATAACTACACCTAGTGCAGTAGATCTGTCGCGTCCATGAGAACCACCCAATACAATTGGTTTACCTGTGATGAAACCTGGTGAATTAAATTTATCCAATGCACTATATTCATCCATCATCCAAGCCATAATTTGTGAGTTTGTAAATACATCTGGTGCTGGAATATCTTTGTTCGGACCTACGAATTGTGAAATTGCTCTTACATATCCGCGTGATAAACGTTCAACTTCATGAATGCTCATTTGACGTGGATCACAAACGATACCACCCTTACCACCACCGTATGGTAAGTTTACAATGCCACATTTCAAAGTCATCCACATTGATAATGCTTTTACTTCTTCTTCATCAACATCTGGGTGGAAACGCACGCCCCCTTTTGTTGGTCCAACAGCATCATTATGTTGCGCACGGTAACCTGTGAATGTTTTAACAGTGCCATCATCCATTCGTACAGGGATACGCACTTGTAACATTCTTAAAGGTTCTTTAATTAAATCGTACATTCCTTCGTCAAATCCCAATTTATGCAATGCTTCTTTAATAATTCCTTGAGTAGAAGTTACTAAATTATTGTTCTCAGTCATGATCCTTTTCGCCTCTTCTTTACCTAATGATTTCGCTTTCAAACATATTGTAACATAACGTATTCCTTTTTAAAGCCCTTACAAACTGATTGTTACAACTTTTTGACATTATTGAAATACATGTCTTATTTTTTCAAGTGCAAGGTCCAATTCTTCTTTAGTAATAATTAATGGTGGTGCAAAACGAATGACAGTATCATGCGTTTCTTTACATAATAAACCTTCTTCTTTCAAAGCTTCACAATATGGTCTAGCACTTTCATTAAGTTCCACACCTATAAACAAACCACGTCCACGGACTTCTTTAATTGATGGATGATCAATTTGCTTTAATTGTTCTTTAAAATAATCTCCTAATTCTAAAGAGCGCCCTGGTAAATCCTCATCAACGATAACATCTAATGCAGCAATTGATGCAGCACAAGCAAGTGGATTACCACCAAATGTTGAACCATGTGAGCCAGGTGTAAAGACATCTAATACTTCTTTATCTGCTAATACAACAGAAATTGGGAAGACACCACCACCTAGTGCTTTACCTAAAATATAGACATCAGGTTTTACATTATCCCAATCCGTAGCAAATAATTTACCCGAACGACCTAATCCTGCTTGGATTTCGTCAGCAATAAATAAGACATTATGTTCATCACATAATTCTCTAATTGCTTTCAAATATCCTTCTGGCGGTATATTTATACCCGCTTCACCTTGAATTGGTTCTACTAAAACTGCTGCAGTATTTTCATTAATTGCAGCTTTCAATGCATCTACATCTCCAAAATCAACTTTTCTAAATCCATCTAATAACGGACCATAACCACGTTGGTATTCTGCTTCTGAAGATAATGAAACTGGCGCCATTGTTCGACCATGGAAGTTACCATTAAATGCAATGATTTCTGCTTTATTTGGCTCAATTCCTTTAACATCGTATGCCCAGCGTCTTGCTGCTTTCAAAGCTGTTTCTACTGCTTCAGCACCTGTATTCATTGGTAAAGCTTTATCTTTACCTGCCAGTTTACAAATTTTTTCGTACCATTCACCTAAGTTATCACTATGAAAAGCACGTGAAACTAGAGTCACTTTATCAGCTTGATCTTTTAATGCTTGAATAATTTTCGGATGTCTATGACCTTGGTTAACAGCGGAATATGCAGATAACATATCCATATATTTATTGCCTTCAGGATCTTTAACCCATACCCCTTCAGCTTCTGAAATGACAATTGGCAATGGTAAATAATTATGTGCTCCGTAATGATTTGTTAACTCAATAATTTTTTCAGATTTAGTCATCATATCTCCCCTTTTCATCATTTATAACTATTATACATGAAACATTATCCAAATAATTACATTAGTTTTCAAAGCAGATACTTTTCCACCAAAAAAGATGAAATAATCACTAAGTTTCATTAAATTTGTCTATTTTGAAAACCCTTACATTTATAATGACATAATTACTTAAATGATTACAAGCAAAAGAATTGATAATTTTACACTTAATCAAAAGTATATTTTACTAAGAATATTTTTATTTATAAATATTGAAAACCACTAACAAATTGCATACACAATATCATTAGTGGTAACAGTTAAACACTTATTTATCTTTACGTGGTAATGGATAGAATCCTTCATTAAATTGATGCCATAAATTAGGAGTTAAGTGATGATTATCTTCTCTCTCTGGATCAAAGTAATTAATAATTTCATCTTCCCGTCCATCTTTAATTTTTTCAACAAATTGATAATCCAGTAGTAGCTCTCTACCAATGGCTACTAAGTCAACACCAACATTTTCAACTGCATCTAAAGCTTCGTCAGCTGTGAAAATTGAACCAATACCGATAAGTGGCATACGACCATTTATCCATTTGTGAATTAAAGGCAGTCTTTCTTGTCCAGCGTATTTACCTTCACGTGTCGTTGCATGCGTATCCATCATTGAAACATGAATATAGTCGATTGGCATATGGCTAATTTTATTAACGAGTTCCTCTGTAATTTCCATTGTGATTCCTGGAGACTCCGCTTCCTCTGGAGATAATCTGTATCCAACTATAAAGTCTTTATTGCCATACGCTGCTTTCGCTTTAAGCACTTCTTCAATCACAGCGACCGGGAATTTATATTGATTTGCCCATACATCATTTCTTCTATTATAGTATGGTGATACAAATTGATGAATTAAGTAATGATTCGCGCCATGTATTTCAACACCATCAAACCCTGCTTCAATTGCACGTCGTGTTGCTTCACCAAAATCCTTGATTGCTTGTTCAATCTCTTCATTCGTCATTTCTCTAGCACTATGTTCTTGTTTCTGACCGAAACTTTTTAAAGAAATTGGACTTGGTGCTACGACGTCTCCATCAGGTATTAATTCAGGCAATGCTTGTGCACCACCATGATGTATTTGTACGAGTGCTTTGGCACCGTTTTTCTTCATTGCTGTAGCTAATCGTTTTAGTCCTTCAATATCACTGTCATGCGCGATTGACGGCTGTCCTGGAAATGCTTTTCCGACATCACTCACATTACTCGCAGCATTAATTGTAATACCAACATCTTGTGAACGCTTTTCAATATAAGGAAGTTCTACATCTGAAATAGTACCATCATCATTTGAAGAAATATGTGTTAAAGGGGCTAACACATATCGATTTCTCAACTCTACTCCATTTGGTAATTCTACTTTATCAAACAATGGTTCGTATTTACTTTTCATTACTTAATTCCTCCTTAAAATTATTGAGTTGACTATAACATGTAATTTTTTCATTCTCCAATTATCTGTTTATATAGTTGCAATTCGTTTAATACTTTAAGTTGTAGTTCTCATTTCTAAAATAAATAAAAAAACAAATCCACATACAATATTGCAAATCAATGATTCTATCTATCAAAGATAATGGATATGTCACCTTAAACCATTTGTACGTGTAAATAGAATCAATCATATTACGTTATCGTAGACAAAAAGAGATTAGTATCTAATAAAATTTAATAGATACTAATCTCTTTTATAGTCTAAGAAACTTTCATTTCAGACCCTTTGTATGATTTTCGGTACGATTTATCTGTTCCTTTAGTCGTTTCGAATTGCTCGCTTTGACTGTTTTATCCAGATTGGTAAGCGTTCTTTAAGTGTTTGAAACCCATATTTTTCTGTTTCTCTGATTTCATCTAATACTGATTGTTTTTCCTTCTTACGCTCATAATTTTTGAAGTAATCATTATCCTTTAATGATAGATTAAGCTTTCCTTCATCATCTATAGACAAAATTTTAGCTTTAACAATTTGGCCTTCTGATAGAAATTTCTTCAAATTATGAACGTAGTCATCCATAATTTCTGATATATGAATCAGTCCTTCAGTATGATTAGGGGTCTCAACAAACGCACCGTATGGTTGAATACCAGTTACACGCACCTTGATATGTTGGCCAATTTTGTAGTTATTCAACTTAATAACCCCTTATTTCGTTTACTTAACACTATTATCATAGCACAAATCGAAATGGTGGACTAATTAAAACATCAAATCATACGAATATTATTTTATAAATGAATAAGAATTCTACAAACTTGGATTTACAAATAAAATTAGCAACAAATTCCTATCTAAATCAATATGATATCCAGCTACTTTGTTTTCAATTTATTAACTATTTGAATACCAATTCTCTGTATAAACATAAAAAGCAACCTCAACTATTATCTTTAAAATACACATCTATTTAAAAACTGTGCTTTCTTGATAAATATATTGAGATTGCTCATCATGTTATTTTATTTGTTTTCGTTGGAATATATACTAATCCATTCATAAATTAGCTTTATCCGAGTTTAAAATGTTGGTAGTTAATTATGTTTAGATATTATTCTTCAACATCAATAGATTCAATTACAACATCATGAAGTGGTTTGTCTTGTGGTCCCACTTTTGTATTTGCAATATCTTCTAATGTAGTTTCACCATCAATGATTTGACCGAATACTGTATGTTTTTGATCTAACCATGGTGTACCACCCTTCTCGCCATATGCATCAACGATTGGTTGTGGCCAACCACCATCTGCAAGTTGACTTAACATATTTTGAGGTACTTCTTTCATTTGAACAATGAAAAATTGTGAACCATTAGTATTAGGTCCTGAGTTAGCCATTGATAATGCGCCATATAAGTTAAATGCATTTAATGAAAATTCATCTTCAAAAGCACCGCCATAAATACTTTCGCCACCCATACCAGTAGCTGTTGGATCGCCACCTTGAATCATGAAGTCATTAATGACACGGTGGAATGTTATTCCATCATAATAACCATTTTTTGCATGTGTCACAAAATTTTCAACTGTTTTTGGTGCAATATTTGGAAATAATTTGAATGTAATGTCACCTTTATTTGTGTGCATAACCACTTTAATTTCACCTTGTTGTACTTCTTTGTTTAACTGTGGATAGTTAGCCATTTATATTCTCCATTCATGTTATGATACATATATATTAACATACTTTTAAGGGAGGAAAATAGCATGAAGCTATATCGATTTTCACACAAAACAGGTAGCTATGGTGTCACGATTGTTGAAGAAAATGGAGACGATGTCCTTGTTAAAGTTGAACAAGTTATCAAACACCCGAAACAAGGTGATTTACATAACCCTACTGAAACTGAAGGTGTATTTTTCCATGAACGCAAAGCATTAAGCCATTTTGAAAAACGCTATACGAAACGTTCACAATTACGCGACTTCAATGTTGATGTATTGCGCTATGAAGATTCACTTCAACAAGCAATTACAGATTTAGAAACTAAACTTAAAGCTCAGCAAACAAAACATGCTGAAATGTCTTTAGCTAGTTTAGCACGCTTAAAAGAAGATTATTCACTTCAATACAAAGAAAATTTTAAATAAAAAATGACGTGTTTCTTCTTATTTAAATACTTCTGAAAATAAAGCACAACAAGGAGTGTGTACGTTTTTCAGAACTATATCATTCATGTATAATGAATAACATAAATATTTTTTAAAGGAGGACAACATAGTGAGTTTGTTACATATTGCGGTGATATTACCGTTAATATTCGCACTCATTATTCCTATCCTGTATAGATTTTTTAAACGTATACATTTAGGATGGTTCGTATTACCTGTCCCTATCGTCATATTTATTTATATGCTTACATTAATTAAAACGACGATGTCAGGTAATACTGTAATGAAAACCTTAAATTGGATGCCTCATTTTGGTATGAACTTTGATTTATATCTTGATGGCTTAGGTTTACTCTTTAGTTTGCTTATTTCAGGAATCGGCAGTTTAGTAGTATTATATTCAATCGGCTACTTAAGTAAGTCAGAACAACTAGGGAATTTTTATTGTTATTTATTACTATTTATGGGTGCAATGTTAGGTGTCGTACTTTCAGATAATGTTATTATTCTATATTTATTCTGGGAGCTAACGTCATTTTCTAGTTTTTTACTTATTTCATTCTGGCGCGAACGACAAGCATCTATATATGGTGCTCAAAAATCGCTCATAATCACAGTATTTGGTGGTCTATCATTATTAGGTGGTATCATCTTACTCGCTATACCAACACAATCATTTAGCATTCAGTACATGATTCAACATGCTTCTGAAATTCAAAATAGCCCATTCTTCATTTTTGCGATGATTTTAATCATGATTGGTGCTTTTACAAAATCTGCTCAGTTTCCATTTTATATTTGGCTACCAGATGCAATGGAAGCACCTACACCAGTCAGTGCTTATCTTCATTCAGCAACAATGGTTAAAGCAGGGTTATATTTAATCGCTCGAATGACACCAATCTTCGCAGCATCGCAAGGTTGGGTATGGACTGTCACACTCGTTGGTTTAATTACGTTATTCTGGGCTTCGCTAAACGCAACAAAACAACAAGACTTGAAAGGTATACTGGCATTTTCAACAGTATCCCAATTAGGTATGATTATGGCGATGCTTGGAATCGGTGCCATTAGTTATCACTATCAAGGCGATGATAGCAAAATATATGCTGCTGCATTTACGGCTGCAATATTCCATTTAATCAACCATGCAACATTTAAAGGTGCCCTATTTATGATTACAGGCGCAGTGGATCATTCTACTGGTACACGTGATGTTAAGAAATTAGGTGGCTTACTAACAATTATGCCTATTTCATTTACAATCACTGTTATTACAGCATTAAGTATGGCTGGTGTACCACCGTTCAATGGTTTCTTATCAAAAGAATCATTTTTAGAAACAACATTTACAGCAAGCCAAGCAAATTTATTCAGTGTTGATACATTAGGCTACCTATTCCCAATCATTGGTATAGTGGGCAGTGTCTTTACATTTGTATATTCAATTAAATTTATAATGCATATATTTTTCGGACAATATAAACCTGAACAATTACCTAAAAAAGCACACGAAGTATCAATATTAATGCTTTTATCACCAGCTATTTTAGCTACATTAGTAATTGTATTTGGTTTATTCCCTGGCATTTTAACTAATTCGATTATTGAACCAGCTACATCTTTGATTAATCATACGGTAATTGATGATGTTGAATTCCATATGTTCCATGGATTAACGCCTGCCTTTTTATCAACATTAGTGATTTATATTTTAGGTATCTTACTAATTGTGACATTTAGTTATTGGGTGAAATTGTTGCAACGACAACCTGGTAAACTAACATTCAATTATTGGTACAACAGAAGTGCAAATGTTATTCCAAACTACTCTGAAAAGATGACGAATAGCTATGTTACCGATTATTCACGTAATAATTTAGTTATCATTTTTGGTGCATTAATTTTATTAACATTTGTCACTTTATTCTCAGTACCTTTCAACATTAATTTTAAAGACGTTAGTCCGATTAGAATTTTCGAAGTTTGTATCGTAATTTTATTATTAAGTGCTGCCTTTTTAATTCTTTTCGCTAAATCAAGATTATTTAGCATCATTATGTTAAGTGCAGTTGGATATGCTGTGTCTGTATTGTTTATATTCTTTAAAGCACCCGACTTAGCATTGACACAGTTTGTCGTTGAATCTATTTCAACAGCATTGTTCTTATTATGCTTCTACCACTTACCAAATTTAAATCGTTATAATGAAAAGCGCTCATTCCAGCTTACTAATGCTTTAATTGCTGGTGGTGTTGGTTTGTCCGTCATTATTATCGGTTTAATTGCATACGGAAATAGACATTTTGAATCGATATCTAAGTTTTATCAAGAGCACGTTTATGATTTAGCTCACGGTAAAAACATGGTAAACGTCATACTTGTTGATTTCCGTGGTATGGATACTTTATTCGAGTCATCTGTGCTTGGTATCGCAGGATTAGCTGTATATACAATGATTAAATTACGTAAAAAGCGTCAAACGCAAGGTAACGAGGTGAAAAATCATGAATAGACAACAAAATGATCTAATTTTGCAATTTGCTGCAGTTATTATCTTTTTCATGGTAATGGTCTTTGGTTTTTCACTTTTCTTAGCAGGACATTATACACCTGGTGGCGGTTTCGTCGGCGGATTATTATTCGCAAGTTCACTTGTTATCATTACGATTGCATTTGATATAGAAACAATGCGTAAAATTTTCCCATTAGATTTTAAAATCTTGATAGGTATCGGATTAGTTTTTTGTATTGCGACGCCTATCGCAAGTTGGTTTTTAGGCAAAAATTTCTTTACGCATGTCACATTTGATATACCGTTATTTATATTAGAACCTGTTCATATGACAACAGCAGTATTCTTTGATTTCGGTGTTTTATGTGCAGTAGTTGGTACTGTCATGACAATTATTATTTCGATTGGAGAGAACGAATAGTGGAAATTATTATGATTTTTGTTAGTGGTATTCTCACAGCAATAAGTGTCTATCTCGTTTTGTCTAAAAGTCTGATACGAATTGTTATGGGAACTACACTATTAACACATGCAGCAAACTTATTTTTAATAACTATGGGCGGACTTAAACATGGTACTGTTCCAATTTATGAAGCGAACGTAAAAAGCTATGTTGATCCTATCCCGCAAGCACTTATTTTAACAGCAATCGTTATCGCCTTTGCGACAACAGCCTTTTTCTTAGTATTAGCATTTAGAACATATAAAGAATTAGGCACAGATAACGTTGAGTGTATGAAAGGAGTTCCAGAAGATGATTGAAAGTAATATGCTTGTGTTAACGCTAGTTATTCCAGTAATTACAGCCATATTACTTGTCTTTATTGGAAAGCGTCCTATTATAAAGCGTTATGTCGCACTAGGCGGTACATTATTAACCTTGGTCGCGGCAATTATCAATTTAGCAAATGTTGTTAAACATGGACCAATACGCGTAGAGCTAGGTTCATGGAAAGCACCATACAGTATTGTCTTTGTATTAGACATATTCAGTGCCCTACTAATAATTACTAGTATTATTATTACAGCTATTGTGATTTTATATTCATACCAAACAATTGGTATTGAACGTGAAAGATATTATTATTATTTTTCAGTACTATTTATGTTAATAGGTATCATTGGTGCATTCACAACTGGTGACATTTTCAACCTATTCGTATTTTTCGAAGTATTTTTAATGTCATCTTATTTCTTATTAGTAATTGGTTCTACAAAAATTCAACTACAAGAAACAATCAAATATGTTCTTGTTAACGTTGTATCGTCATCCTTCTTCGTAATGGGTGTAGCGATTTTATATTCAGTAGTAGGAACATTGAATCTAGCAGATATAAGCAATAAATTAGCTAACCTTTCAGCGCATGACAGTGGCTTAGTCAATATCGTTTTCATACTATTTATCTTTGTTTTTGCTACAAAAGCTGGCGTATTCCCAATGTTTGTTTGGTTACCTAGTGCATACTATGCACCACCAATTCCAATCATTGCATTCTTTGGTGCTTTGTTAACAAAAGTTGGTGTTTATGCAATCGCTAGAACATTAAGCCTATTCTTTAGTGATAATGTAAGCTTTTCACATTATGTCATTTTATTCTTAGCACTATTAACGATCATCTTTGGTTGTGTCGGTGCTGTTGCATATGCCAACATTAAAAAAATCATCCTATACAATGTCATGATTGCTGTAGGTGTGATCTTAGTCGGCGTTGCAATGATGACAGAGTCAGGTATGATTGGGGCTATTT
This sequence comes from Staphylococcus sp. MZ3, assembly GCF_018622755.1. NCBI lineage: Bacteria > Bacillati > Bacillota > Bacilli > Caryophanales > Staphylococcaceae > Staphylococcus > Staphylococcus sp. MZ3. The sequence continues at coordinate 936,299 of NZ_CP076026.1, read as the reverse complement.
ACTATACATTGCACGACATGTTAGTAAAACTTGCATTATTCTTGCTTATCGGAATTATGATTAAAATTACAGGCACTGCTGATTTAAGACAATTTGGTGGCTTAATTAAACGATATCCTGTACTTGGTTGGTCATTCTTTATCGCAGCATTAAGTTTAGCTGGCATTCCCCCACTCAGTGGCTTTTATGGAAAATTTTTCATTGTCCAATCAACATTTGAAAGAGGATTTTATTTAAGTGGTGTCATCGTCTTATTATCAAGTTTAGTCGTATTATATTCTGTCATTCGCATATTCCTACAAGGCTTTTTCGGTCAACCAAAAGGATATGATCTTAATAACAAAGTCGACGTCAAATATTTAACTACGATTGCAATCGTTGCAGTTGTGATAACTGTTTTATATGGATTGTCAGCAGATTACTTATATCCAATGGTAAAAGCTGGTGCAGAAACATTCTACAATCCATCAACCTACGTTAAAGCTGTATTAGGAGGTAAATAACATGGCTGTACAATTAGTATTAAACTTTATTATCGCAGTGTTTTGGTTGTTTGTAACAAATAGTTACACAACAAATAACTTTGTGTTAGGTTTCATCTTTGGCCTAGTTCTTGTTTACCTCTTACACAGAGTGTTACCAGGTAGATTTTATGTCATCACGCTATATCGTATTATTAAATTAGTTATTATTTTCTTAATCGAACTGATTAAAGCTAATTTTGATGTTTTGAAAATTATTATTAAACCTTCGATTAAAAACGAACCAGGATTCTTTGTTTATCACACAGATTTAAAAAAAGATTGGCAAATTGTCTTGCTGTCTAATTTAATTACATTAACACCTGGTACTGTAGTGCTTGGTGTAAGTGACGATCGTACAAAAATTTATATTCATGCCATAGATTTTTCAACTAAAGAGCAAGAAGTAGAAAGTATTAAAACATCATTAGAGAAAATTGTAAGAGAGGTGGGCGAAATATAATGAATCATAATGTTATTATCGTTATTGCATTAATCATAGTTGTCATTTCTATGTTAGCTATGCTCATTCGCGTTGTGCTAGGCCCATCACTTGCCGATCGTGTTGTCGCATTAGATGCGATTGGTCTTCAATTAATGGCAGTTATAGCATTATTCAGTATTTTATTAAATATTAAATACATGATTGTCGTTATTATGATGATTGGTATATTAGCTTTTTTAGGTACTGCAGTATTCTCTAAATTTATGGACAAAGGTAAGGTGATTGAACATGATCAAAATCATACTGATTAGTCTTGCACTTATCTTTGTTATCATCGGTGCTTTAATTAGCGCCCTAGCAGCTATAGGATTATTGAGACTTGAAGATGTATATTCACGTGCACATGCTGCCGGAAAAGCATCAACATTAGGTGCAATGTCATTACTATTTGGTACGTTTTTATATTTTATTGCTACTCAAGGTTTTGTAAATATGCAATTAATCGTTGCGATTATCTTTGTATTAATTACAGGTCCTCTTTCAAGTCATATGATTATGAAAGCAGCATATAATATTAAAACGCCTTACACTAAAAAGACAAAAGTTGATGAAATTTCAGAAGACTTAAAAGACACAAAATTGTAGATTATATAACAAAATCATGAATATAAATCAACAACAAACAGCAGTAAGATGATTCCAAATTAGGAATGATTTTACTGCTGTTTTCTTTTGACATTGTTACCTCTTTTTCAATGATTTTTTTCTTTGACTACAGCTTCGCCCTATCTACGTATATCTCTTTAATTTAATTGCCTTTCATGTCGTTATGTATTATGATAATAATAATTATAAATCGTAACGATTACGCTTTAAAAAAAGAGAGGTTTTATTATGCATTGGACAATTATTGGCGGTGGCATACAGGGAACTGCAATCGCACAAAAACTATTATCAAGCGGATTAACAACAGACCGATTAACAATCATTGACCCACACGAAACTTTTTGCCAAAGGTTTAACTCATATACAAATCGAATAGAAATGCCTTATTTAAGATCACCGATTGTACATCACGTACATCCACAACCGTTCCATCTAAAACAATTCGCTAAACAGCACCAATATACAAATGCTTTTTATGGTCCTTATCAACGACCTGAATTGACAATGTTTATGGATCATATTGCACATGCTTCTAAACAATATCAATTAGAGGATTGCTTGGTTCAAGGTTTAGTTCAAACTTTAGATAAACAAGAAGACAAATGGCATATCAAGTTAGAAGATGGACAAATTATCACTACAGATTGCGTCGTTATTGCAATAGGCAGTACAAATATTCCGTTTATGCCTGACATTTTAAAAGACAAACAGAATGTAAATCATATCTTCGAGAAAGAACATGATCAAGTAGTATACGATAAGACCGATCATATCGTTGGTAGTGGCATTACTGCTGCACATCTTGCACTTAAATTGTTAAATCATGATAACGATAAAAAGATTCATTTATGGCTAAATAAAGATATTGAAATACATGACTTTGATGCTGATCCTGGTTGGTTAGGTCCGAAAAATATGTCTACATTTTTAAGTACTAAAAGCATGCCTGAAAGAAATGCCATTGTACAACGTGAACGTCATAAAGGATCAATGCCTCACGAACTGTACTTACGCCTTAAAAAACATATTAAAAATGGTCGTATAAATGTGCATAAAACACCTATCACTCAAATTAGTGATGGTTTAATTAACACTGAAAATAATTCTGTTCCATATCAACAGATTATGGTTGCAACTGGTTTTGAACAAGATTTTATGTCACAACCACTTATTAAGCAATTAATACAAAATTATGATGCACCTATCAACGAATGTAATTACCCTGTTATTTCCGAAAAATTAGAATGGATACCAAATCTATTTGTCGCAGGATGCTTTGCAGACTTAGAATTAGGACCATTTGGTAGAAATGTTATGGGTGGCCGTAAAGCTGCCGAACGCATTGAACAAGCATTTCTAAAACTACAACAATATAGCGCATAAAAAAACTGCTAGCCGTAGTTATGAATATCTCATAACATTTCAGCTAGCAGTTCTTTTATTCCCTTTTATTTTAAAGGTTTAATAGCAACTGTACCACGCATAACTGTAATTAATTGTTCTTTGTCATTCTTAATTTTTATATCCCATACATGTGTCGACTTACCTCGATGAATAATTTCAGCTGTCGCAGTAACACGACCATCTTTAGCAGAATGAATATGGTTAGCATTCATCTCTAAACCTAATGGAATAAATTTGGTTGTATCAATTAGATTAGCAGATCCTAATGAACATGCTGTTTCACCTAAAGCAATCGAAGCCCCACCATGTAAATATCCAAATGGTTGTTTTACTTTATCAGTAACAGGCATAGAAATAACAACTAAACCATCTTCCTGGTGATCTATTGACATCTCAAATGTCTCTAATAAATGAGTCATATTTTCACCTCTTTATGCTTATAGTACCATAGCAGCAATAGTACCGAAAATCATTAAAGGAATATTATAAAACAAGAAGTTTGGTACACATGTATCACGTATATGATCATGTTGGCCATCAACATTTAATCCCGCAGTTGGTCCTAATGTTGAATCACTTGCAGGTGAACCTGAGTCACCTAATGCACTCGCTGTTCCAATCAATGCGATTAATGCCATTGTATCTAGTCCAATTGACGCTCCAAAAGGAATGAATAATGATGCGATAATAGGAATTGTTGCAAATGATGATCCAATACCTAAAGTGACAATTAAACCTATCACATACATCATGATAATGCTAAATAATTTATTATCACCAGTAATACTTGTTAAAGTTTTAACTAATTCATCTATATCACCAGTAGCATTCATTACACCAGCAAATCCATTTGCTGTTAAAATAACTACACCAATATAAGCCATAATTTTAATACCTTCAACAAACTTAGCATCTAATTCATACCAATTATATGCACGTGAAATAAAGAATACGAGTACCCCTGCCAGTGCACCAAAAATCATTGAATCTGTAAATGTTTGTACTAAAAATGTAGCTAGTATTGCTACAATTGTTACTATTAAGATATATGGTTTTAACTCTGTAACATTGTCACTATCTGAAATTTTACGTGTTTCATATTCACGTGGTTTACGATATACATATAAACCGATAAGTAAGCCAACAATATACCCCATTGAAGGAATAAGCATTGCTTTCCAAATCATATTAAACTCAATTGGGTGATTCGCCTTTGCAAAGCCACTTTGAATAATTTGCTGGAAAATTTGACCGAATCCATATGGTAATAACACATACGGGAAACATAAACCAAAACCGATAATCAAACCGATTAAACGTCTATCTATTTTTAAGTCATTAAATAGACTTAACAATGGTGGGATGACAATTGGAATGAATGCAATATGTACAGGAATTAAGTTTTGACTCATGATACTCATAGCTAATAATGCAATGATTATTGTCACTTTTACTTTAACTCTTGACCATCGACTATTTTCAGCGTGAATTGCATTTATAATTTTTCCTACTAAATAGTCTGTGATACCACTGTATGAAATTAATGCTGCAAATCCACCTAATAAGGCATAGCTTAATGCTACCTCAGCACCATCGACTATATTTTTTCCGAATACATTAATTACTTTTTCAATGCTCATACCTGATACTACGCCACCAACTAGCGCGCTGATAAATAAGCTTATAACTACGTTTAATCGACATAAACATAGCACAATCATTAAAATTACTGCTATTACTACTGCATTTATCATATGACAACCATCCTTTATCACTCTATCGAACTAAAGCGTTTATAGACTACATAGTATCAGTAGCTTTAACACCTGTCAATAGCAAACTATACCAATAATCTTTATTTTTTAGTTAATTGTCTTTCTTAAAATAATTTTAGCTTTCATTAAATTAAACAATTTTACAAGCTTTGAACACCAATCAAAATCCTAAGTTCTAAAATGTAATATTAGTAGTCGTTGACTGAATGAACATATGCTTATAATATTTTTTTGCAATGCTAGTCAAGTTGATTTATGCTCACAAGGATATGCGATTTATATTTTCTTACAACAATGAAAATGCCTGATACAATGCGATCCTTTATACTTTCAAGAGTTAAATTAGAAATGTATATCAAGACACAAGTTGTATCAGGCAAATAATTAAATTATTGTTGTTTTAACCATTGTACTATCGTCGGAATCATAAATCCTGTTGGCCCTTTTGGACCATTATATGAAGCTTTATTAGTCGTTGCTGGACCTGCAATATCGAAATGAATGTGAGGTGTTTGACCACTAAAATGTGTTACAAAACTTGCCGCAAATAGCGCTTTACCTTGTCCATTCGTATGGTTAACTAAATCAGCGATATCACTGTGTTTAATACTTGCTCGTTCGGTTGCAGTAATCGGTAATTCAAATACCATTTCATCGACTTTAGCACTTATTTGTAATATGTCGTTTAATATCAATTTACTATTCGATTCAAATGCAGCAGCTTTATCATCGCCTAGTGCAACAATTGCTGCACCCGTTAATGTAGCAAAGTCCATAATCACACTAGGCTGATATTGATTTGCATAATACACAGCATCTGCAAGGACTAATCTACCTTCAGCGTCTGTATTCATTACTTCTACAGTTTCACCACTTAATGCTGTAAATACATCATCTGGCTTCATTGATGCTTCATTTATCATATTTTCAGCACACGCAAGCACTCCGACAATATTTACAGGCAGTTGTAAACGACTAGCCGCTTCAATGATACCAACGACATTCGCAGCGCCACACATGTCAAACTTCATTGTAGCCATGCCATTCTTCGTTTTAATACTATAACCACCAGAATCATACGTTATACCTTTACCAACTAAGGCAATTGGTGCTTCATCTTTGTCTTTGCCATTATATGTGATGGTTACTAATCTCGGTTTATGCTTACTACCTTTACCTACTGCTTGTAAAAGTCCGAATCCTTCAGAAACTAAAGTATCATAATCTTTAACATCTACTTTGACCTTTGTATTTTTAAAATGATTAACAATATCTTCTGCAAATGTTTGTGGTGTTAATACATTCGGTGGCATATTACTAAAGTCTCTTGCCAAATTAATGGATTGGCCAATACTGATACCCTCATGAATGAAATCTAATTCAATTAATGATTCACTAATAAGGTTTAAATTCGTCTTAAACGGTGCCTTCTTACTTGATTTATAATGATCGAATTCATATGTTGCACGCTCACTTTGAATACCGCATGCCATTAATACATCTGATAACTGATCATATTTTGAAATAAATGAATCCATAAGTAAATAAGTATCTTCAATGTGTTCTGACTTTATGTATTGGAAAAGATGTCCCCATATTTTCAACATATCTTGATAACTACGTGCTTTTAAGTTTCCTAAACCAACTGTAATTAAACGATATGTTTGATCTTGTACATCAAATGTAGTTGTATAAATCTTCCCAACTTTACTACCAATAATATGTTGATGTTTTAGTCTTTCAAGTGATTCTGTAATATCGATATGATTAAAACTAATGCGCTCTAACTGATTTAAATGTTCTGGTATACCAATAATCAATGTATTTATTTCGTTGCTTAGTGTGTTATTTAATTTAAAATTCATAATGTACCTCCTTAGATTTGATATGTTACTCACTTCAAATTGTACAACAATAAAGCCCTTCAGTGACACTGAAGGACTTTATAAATGAATAATTTAATTTTATGTGTTTAGCTGAAACTTTATTTAAAGCCTAGAATTTACCTTTTTTGAATGCTAAACCGATACCACCGATTTTGAATACCGCACGTGTATCAATCACTTTTTTCATGAATGCTGCTTTTTTACCAGCGATAGGTTTACCAAATACCATACCTACACCGTCATGTGAACCTAAAGAACAAACAGTTCCACGATCAACGTATTCGAATTCTTCAGTTGATTCACCGTTTAAGATGCGTTTAATGTTTTTAGCAACACTTTCACCTTGTTGCATTGCAATTTGTGCTGTAGTTGGTAATGGACGTTCTTCTCCAGCTGGGATAAACGCTGAACAGTCACCAATAACAAAAATGTTGTCGTAACCATTGATTGTTAAATCTTGCTTTGTAACGATACGTCCACGTTTAACGCCTTCAAATGATTCTTCCATTAATTTACTACCACGTACACCAGCTGCCCATACTGAAGTACCTGCATTTAATTGTTGTTTTTCACCATCTACTTCAACTACAAAACCTTTTTCGTTACAAGCAACGATTGGTGTAGCAATTTTAAATTCAACACCGCGGTCTTCTAAGTAGCTAACTGCGTGGTTAACTAATTCTTCTGAGAACATTGGTAACATTTTAGGTGCTGCTTCAACACAAGTGATTTTAACTTTATTTTGATCCACACCATATTTGCTACATAATTCAGGAATTCTGTCTGTTAATTCACCTAAGAATTCAACACCAGTGAATCCAGCACCACCAACTAAGATAGATAAATCGTTATCATCTTTTTCTTTTGATGCTGCATAGTTAGCAAATTTGTCTTCGATATGACGTGATAATTCACGTGCTGTGATAACATTTTCAATTTGGAAAGCATGATCTTTCATACCTTCGATGCCGAATGTTTCACTAACGAAACCTAATGCTACTACTAAAATATCAAAGTCATAAATACCTTGATTTGTTTCTACCTTTTTAGCATCACGGTCAATTTTTGTTACTTCTGCTTGAACAAAGTTCACTTTGTCTTTCTTCAAGACACTTTCCACAGGATATAATACATCTTCATAGTTTAGTGTACCTGCTGATGCTTCATGTAACCATGTTGCTTCATAGTGATATTCATTTTTATTAATAAGCGTAATTTCTGCTTCTTCTGTTGATATCGCTTTTTGCAATTTAGTTACAGTTTGTAAACCTGCATAACCAGCACCAAGTACAAGTACTTTTTTACGATCTTGAGCCATTTAATTTCACCTAAGCTTTCATATTTTTTTAACCAAATGCTGATAATTACTAGTAACAACTGGTCATTACTACTTTTACCACAATGTATACTAGTTTATCATCATTTTGTTATTTAAGTCTTTTAAATTATGTAAAAACCTGTGATGTTCACAAAAAAGACATTTTTAATCCAATACTAATTCTATAGCTTTTATGTTATATTTTCAAGCAAGATTCAGTCAGATTGTGAAAAAATTAATTAATTTTTTCGTAGCCTGATTTCGATTAAAAATGTATCCGTTATCACGATCATTTAAAATACTATTTATAGTGAGATTCTTAATTTTCAATAAGCTTTTTAATAAAACAAAATATCTTTACGTAAAAATAGGACATAATCAAATATGTCCCTAATCATAATTGATATCAATTTGTATCCCAAAAATTGGGTTAACCATTAAAAAGTTATTTTATTAGCAATTTTCAGGATTACCTGCAACTTTTGCAGTTCTAAATGAACTACCACAGCCACATGAAGCAATTGCATTAGGATTGTCGATTTGGAAACCGCCACCCATTAATGATTGCTTAAAATCAATAGTCGTACCATTTAATACGGGTGCATCTTCTTTGTCTACTAATACTTTTAATCCAAAGTATTCTAAGACTTCATCATTTTCACCAGGCGCTTCTTCTGCACCCATACCGTATGTTAAACCAGTGCACCCGCCACCATTCACTTTAATTTTTAAATAGCCATCTGGCATTTCATTTGCTTTAAGCATATCTTTTACTTCGTAGGCAGCTGCTTCTGTTAATATAACTGTTGGCATGATAACTCCTCCTTAAAAAATCCATGTTTCTTTTATATGTGCATATATATTTTGTAATAATTCTTCCGGCGAATCACCTTCAACAATATCACCATTTACTAAAGCATACAACCCGGCTGAACATATACCACAATGTGTCAGGCAACCATACTCTAACACATCGACATCTGGGTCATTTTCCAGTTGATTAAAAACATAATCTCCACCTTTTGCCATGTTAGAGAGACAAAATTCTACGATCGGATTCATACTTCACCTTCTTATTTCATTTGTTACAATATTATAGCATTTTAAAACTGGTATTTTAACATGATGTGCTCAATTACCAACAACTGATGTTTCTTATCCCAGTTATGTAATAGTGCCTTAGTTAGTACAAATATTTATTTGTAGTCATTTTCAAAAAAATATATAATAAGCATATAAATACATATTTACTTTTTTAGGGGTTATTGATGAATCAAAGACACTTGCATTTTATAACTGTTCATTAACAAATATATCTATGCACTTTGATCTTTTCAAAATTAAAGTAAATATTAACATATAAAAGGGGTACTTCATTATGAAAAACTTAGTTTTGTTAGGCGGCGGATATGGTAATATGCGTATCATGTCACGCATTTTAACTACTTCTTTACCACAAGATTATACAGTCACATTAGTTGATCGTATGCCATTTCATGGATTGAAACCAGAATTCTATGCTTTAGCTGCGGGCACGAAATCAGATAAAGATGTTCGCATGAAATTCCCTAATCATCCACAAGTGAATACAGTTTATGGTGAAATTAACGACATAGATTTAGATGCTCAAATTGTCTCAGTCGGTAATTCTAAAATTGATTATGATGAGCTAATCATTGGTTTAGGATGTGAAGATAAGTATCATAACGTTCCAGGAGCCGAAGAATATACACATAGTATTCAAACACTCTCAAAGGCTCGGGATACTTTCCATAGTATTAGTGAACTACCAGAAGGTGCTAAAGTTGGTATCGTTGGTGCTGGATTAAGTGGCATAGAACTTGCCAGCGAATTAAGAGAAAGTAGATCAGACTTGGAAATATATCTTTATGACCGTGGGCCGCGAATTTTAAGAAATTTTCCAGAAAAATTAAGTAAGTATGTTGCGAAATGGTTCGCCAAAAATAATGTTACCGTTGTTCCAAATTCAAATATTAATAAAGTTGAACCTGGTAAAATATATAACTGTGATGAACCTAAAGATATTGATTTAGTTGTATGGACAGCAGGAATTCAACCTGTTGAAGTTGTTCGTAACTTGCCGATTGATATAAATAGTAATGGACGCGTGATAGTTAACCAGTATCATCAAGTACCAACATATCGTAACGTCTATGTAGTTGGTGATTGTGCTGATTTACCACATGCGCCAAGTGCTCAGTTAGCCGAAGTTCAAGGTGATCAAATTGCCGATGTGCTTAAAAAGCAATGGCTAAATGAACCATTACCTGACAAAATGCCGGAACTAAAGGTACAAGGTATCGTTGGGTCATTAGGAGATAAACAAGGTTTTGCATATATCATGGACCGCACTGTAACAGGACGACTCGCTTCTATTTTAAAATCCGGCGTACTTTGGTTATATAAATATCATAATGGTTAAAATTAAAAAGCAATGTCAGTTCACACTATTACTGACATTGCTTTTTGTTATGTGTATATTATTCATTCACAAGCTTTTGGTCTATAAATCGAGTGATTTGCTTTGTTTGTATATAACCATCTGCTACATATTCATCGTTCATTGTAATTAATGGATAAAATAGTTCATCTTGTTCTATTCTTTCAATAAATTGTAAATCATGATCTGTTAAGTTGTCATTATCTTTTGTAATATCTATATACGTATATTTAAATGATATATTTGGGTATTTTCTTTTTAATAGCGGCTGTAGCCAGTCATAAATATCTTTCGATGTTGGCGCATTAACGCAACTTGCACATATAACATCTGCCCCATATACTACCACACTCACGTGCTCCATATATTTATCCCCCATTGGTTTGATAGATTTTTATTACACTATCTATTATAATATACTAATAAAGATTATCAAATTCATCTCTCGAAAGGAGACTTGCCTGATGCCTACTGAAGATACAACGATGTTTGATCAAGTAGCAGAAGTTATTGAACGTCTTCGTCCATTTTTATTACGTGATGGTGGCGACTGCTCATTGATTGACGTGGAAGACGGTATTGTTAAATTACAATTACATGGTGCATGTGGTACATGCCCAAGTTCTACAATCACTCTTAAAGCTGGTATTGAGCGTGCATTACACGAAGAAGTGCCTGGTGTAATAGAAGTAGAACAAGTATTCTAATATAAAGATATTAAGTTAACAGAACATATTATGAATAACAACAAAGACAGGAATACTGAATTATTTATAATCAGTTATTACCTGTCTTTTTTCGCTGTCAAATTGGACTGATGGGAAAGTTATTTTATACTATTTATCTGATTAATTATTTTATTATTGCCACATATCCAAGCGTATATTTCTATTCTATTCTATGAAATTTAAAATATAAAAATAGCACATACGCTCAATCAAAATCGTTGAGTTATGTGCTATTTGTATTTTAATTTTTAGGTTTATCTACTTCAGGTTGTGGTTCACCTTTCATATGTTTCGCAATTTGCTCATCCATATAAACCCAACCTTTCCAACCGATGTGTACGGCATCACTGATAACATATTTTTCATAATCTTTATCAGTCATATCGTAAATTTTACCACCATTATCTACAACAGTAGAATGGATTTTTTTATAAACTGCTTGACGACGTTCTTTATCGATACCAATGTGGTCATACCATACACCGTTTGATGGAATACTTACATATTGAACATCTGCACCAGCAGCACGCATTGTTTTTACAAGTAATTCTAAATCTTGGAATTCTGGAGAATTAACATTGAATTCGTAGTCACGTCTAACTTTACGCTTACTTTCTTGAATTAATTTCCAGTATTGATCTCTAATACCAAATTTATTCGATGTAGTATCAGCTTTACCAATTTCAACTGCTTTTTGTTTCATCTCATCCCAAGAAGCATCTGGTTTTGTAGCAGGTTTAACATGTTCTAATGGAGATTTATCCATTGCAAACAATGATTTAATCGCTTCTATTTTAATCAATTGATTCTCTTTAAAACCAGAAATATAACTATCTTTAGTTTCTTTAGGGTTTTTAGCATAAGATTTCAAGTATTCTTTATTGTGTACATGTGGAAACTGTAATAAACGTTGTGCATAACGACGTTTTAATTCAGTAGACATGTTTTTCTGCTGGAACATTTGATTAATTTGAGTTTGAGACATACGAGCATCAAAGTTTTGATTCGTTAAACCATGGTTTGTAAACCATTGTGGTGAAATAATAAATGTTAATTTCTTACCTTTTAATTTATCATACTGTGATGCAAGTTCAACTGCGTTAATTAAGTCTGTAGAACCACCAGCACCTAATAAGAATGCTTTTTTGTTGGCGTTATGCTTATTTAATGCAATTGCAGGATTAAATGGGTCATCTTTACCTAATTCACTAGAGCCGTATATAGGATAATACTTGTTTGATTCGTATAACTTATCTTGAATGAGTGTGCCTTTTAGTACTTGATCTGTCAATGAAGTTCTATTATCTTCTACAGTCTTTTCATTTACTAATCCTGTAAACCAACTAGCAGGTAATAATAGAAAGACAATGAATACCGCTCCACTAATTAAAATGGGTAAAAAAGGTTTTAATTTCATCGTAACTCTTCTAATGCTTCAACGATTTTATTTGGTGTTGCCCACTCATCTCTATCAAAGTCCATAATAGATACTTCGATATCAAGTTTATTTTGAATCTCTAATAATAATCCAACTGTTTGGAAAGAATCAATAATACCTTCTTCAAAAATTTCTACGTCTGGATTTTCTTTTACAATATCATTTTCTGCTACTTCTGCTAATAAATTTAATACTTGTTCTCTAAATTCCATAATTAAATTCTCCTTTATTATATAAGTTTACCTGAGAAGATTAAAAAGCCAAATGTTACAAAGTGGAATGTAATCACAATGCTAAGTGCTGTTGTGAAACCATTTTGCCAACGTGGCGGATGTTTCTTACGCCAACGTTCATAATAGCCATAACCTATAAACAATGCTGCATGGTATAAACCATAAACAATGTAATACACTTCGATACCATGCCAAATTCCCATTATGAAGAAGTTGATTAAGAATGCCACGTTAGACATTGCAAATTGACTCTTCAATAATTTTTTACGAGACATGTAGAATAAAGATCTCATGTAAATACAATCTCTGAACCAGAATGATAATGTCATATGCCATCTATTCCAGAAATCTTTAATATTTTTCGCTTTGAAAGGTTTATCGAAGTTTGGTGGTGTTTTAATACCGAATAAATAACTAAATGCTATCGCAAATAAACTATAACCTGCAAAGTCAAAGAATAAATATAAGCTGTATGCGTACATATATAACCACAAATTGACAAAGCCATGTAAGTCTAATTGTAACGGCATGATTGCATATGTGTTAATAAAGTAAGCAACAATATATTTATACAAGAAACCAAGCATAATCATGTGAATTGCTTTTAATACTAATTCACGATATTCATTGCCTGTTGGTACTTTTTTATCGTCTTTAACGAAACGTTTGTAACGATCGATTGGTCCAGATGAAATCGTTGGGAAGAATGAAATAAATTGAATTAATTTCCATACTTTAATTTCTTTGATAGAACCATCACGAATTTCCATAATTAACTGCACACTTTTGAATGTAACATAAGAAATTCCTAAGAAACCAACAAATTCAATTAATTTACTTTCATGGAAGTGAATCTGATGTCCACCTAACCATGTACTTTGTAACACTTTCACAAGTGCTAATGGCAATATTGATAAAACCATTACAGTTACAAATTTTGAAAATGAATTATTTTTTGGTTTTGAATGATAATAAAACATTATCAATAAAACTTGCCATACGACGTAAATAATAAAACTAATTAATTGAACACTTAAATACTTTTGGTCAAACAGATTATGTTTATCAGAAGAAAAGATTAACACAATCATAAATGCTGTAACTACGCCATTATAAATGTAACTTCGCTTACCTAAAAATCCAAGTATAATGACTGGTAATAATGCAATTAAAGCAATTAAGAAGAATGTAAAATCACCATATGGAATCATCCGTTAATTACCTCTGCAATTTTCTTTCTGTCAATTTTACCATTTGAAGTCAATGGCAATTGTTCCATCCATTCAAACTTTCTAGGAATCATATACTCTGGTAAGCGTGATTTCAAGTCATTTTTAATATTTTTAGTCATTTCTGCATTGTCCGTAACTTCAGTCGTTGGCACAATTGCACCAATTAAATGAATAACTTTATCATTTTTATATACAGGTACAACAATCGCTTCTTTTACGAACTCAGACTGGCGTAATTGTGTTTCAATTTCTTCTAATTCCATTCTGTAGCCATTCAATTTGATTTGGAAATCAATACGACCTTGAATGAACCATTGACCATTTTCAAACTTCGCTTTATCACCAGTGTGATAAGTACGAATACCGTCATCGAAATTAAATACTTCAGCAGTTTTTTGGTCATTTTTTAAGTATCCTAAACTTACACTTTGACCTTCGATAACAAGTTCACCTTCATCTGTAGTAGATAATCTTGCGCCTGGTCTTTCAACGCCAACAGGTAATGTCGGATATTGATCTAAGATTTCTTGTGTAATTTGAATACTTGTAACTGCTACCGTAGCTTCAGTTGGACCATATGTGTTGTAAATCGTCGCACTTGGGAAACGGCTTACTAACGCTTTTGCTGCTCTGTGAGGTAGGATTTCGCCACAGAAGAAGAATTCGTTAAGACTACCATACTGTTCTTCATTAAGCGTTGGTAATAATAAACACATTTCCATAAATGATGGTGTTGATACCCAAATGTTAATCGGTGTTGCTGTTAGCATTTCATTTAATAATTTAGGTTTATTAATCATGTTTTTATCTACAAGATTTAATGTACCGCCTGATGCTAAACATGGATAAATAGCCATTACAGATAAATCAAATGAAAATGGCGCTTGGTTAAGCCATTGTTGTTCATTTCCTGATTTATTAAGTTCTAACATCCACTCAGTAAATTGAACTAAACTTGCATATTCAATTTGAACTCCTTTAGGTTCCCCAGTAGAACCAGATGTAAAGATTGTGTATACTGTGTCGTTATCTTTAATCTGACTATCAAAAATTACTGGGTCTTGAGATGTTTTAATATCTTCTATTGTAAATACTTCGCCTTCTAAACTTTCAAATGATTCATCAGTCGTATTAAATACAAACTCTGGTTGAACCTTGTTAATAATCATTTTAATACGGTCTTCAGGAATTGAAGTGTCTACAGGTACATATCCACATCCTGCTTTGATGGCACCAATCATCCCAACAATCATATATGGTGACATGTGACCGAATAAAATCATCGGTTTCTTACTACCTTGTAATCGATGTGCTAATTTACTAGACTCATCCATTAACTGTTGATAAGTTAATTCATCAGTTGTGTGTCTAACAGCAATGCTTTGTGGATTTGCATCCGCAAACGCTTGCAGCTTGTTAATAATATCTGTCATATTAAGTCTCCCTCATTAGAACTCATTATAAATGAAGTTATTGTGTGTGTCGCCACTGCCATAAATTAAATATAAAGTAATAAATATTGCCAAATACAATAGTGTTAATAAATATGGTTTGAATGCTTCAACATATTTATTAGGTGGCTGTTTACTTTTAGATTTCATATTGCACCTCTTAAAGTTCTTAGTAAAAACGCCTTTATAAAGACCGTTCAATATAAAATACGTTTTAAAATTTGTTTTTTACAATTCATTATATCGATATTCATAATGAAATTCAATTTTAATTTTATAGATTCAACATAGTAATTGGTTGTCATCACTCAATTATTGTAAATGATACACTTTGTTGAGAACATCATTCATTTTAAAGGTTATTTAAACAATAAACAATTACAGTCTATATAACAATTTTGTTATATACGTCAAAATCAAATAAACTCATCACATTAATATGACGAGTTTATAATGTTATTGAATTATCATCAGCGCAAATATATACATTCGCAAGTCAAGCATAACATATTTAACAATTGCTTTGCTTGTTTTACCAATGATTAAAAACCATACTTATTTTCAATTTACTGGAGTATGTGGTACCTGATTTGTCATAACCGCTTCTATATTATTAATACATAATTGAATCATATTGTCCCGTGTTGTTACTGATGCGCTACCAATGTGTGGTGTAATCAGAACATTATCACGTCCCATTAATGGATGTGTATGATCAATCGGTTCATTTGCTAATACATCTAAACCACATGCTAAAATTTCTTTATTGTCTAGTGCATCGATTAATGCTGTTTCATCTACAATTTGTCCTCTACCGATATTAATAAAAATTGCATCATTTTTCATTTGTTCAAATGCTTCAGCATTAAATTTATGATGTGTTTCTTTTGTAAGTGGCGCTGTACAGATGATAAAATCACTTTCTGCTAACAACGTTTCAAAAGAAACATATGTTGCATTAAAGTCCGCCTCTGCATCTTTATGTCTTGATCGATTATGATAAAGAATATTAGTATTAAACCCTTGCAACCTTCTTGCAAAAGCTTTACCAATATCTCCCATACCATATATTCCAATAGTTGAATTGAAGACATCTTTACCTGACAATAAATAAGGACCCCAGCTTTGCCATGCATCTGCTTCTACATATTTTTCAGCTTCTACAATACGGCGTGCTATAGCAAGCATTAATGTAAATCCTAATTCTGCAGTTGTTTCAGTAAGTACATTTGGTGTATTCGTGACAACCACGTTATTCGCTGTTGCACTTTCAACATCGATGTTGTCATATCCTACAGCCATATTCGCAATTACTTTTAAATTTGGTGATTGTGCTAAAATTTCTGCATCGATCTGTTCACTTAATGTAATAAAACAAGCATCTGCGTCACGAAGTGCTGTCACAAATTGATCTTTAGGCATAGGCACTAATGATTTTTGCCACATAACAACGTCACCAAGTTTACTTAATTGTTGATAAAATTTATCTGGAATTTTCCTCGAAACAACTATTTTTACCAAATCAATTCACCTACTTTATAAAATGACTATATCTATTTTTCTAATTCAGCTATTGCTTCATTTAAATCTTTAAAAGAATACGTTGGTGGCACATTTTTATTTTGCACATCTTCTAACGTAGATACACCTGTTTGTACATGAATCGTATCCATACCTACGTTAATACCAGACATAATATCGGTATCGTACAAATCGCCTACCATAGCAACTTCGGATTTATCTAATCCTAAAATTTCTAATGCTTTAACCATAATAATCGGTTCTGGTTTACCAATAAATTGTGGCGATACACCTGTCGATACACTTACAACACTTGTAATAGCACCATTACCAGGTAATAAGCCACGCTCTTTAGGAATTGATACATCAGGATTTGTAGAAATAAATGTTGCACCATTTCTTACACCTAACGTTGCAATCGCTAGCTTTTCATATGTAACTTGTTCGTCAAGTCCAATAACTACATAATCAACATGCTCGTCATTTTTAATGACAAGTCCCGCTTCGGTTAACGCAGTATTTAAACCACTCCCACCTAACATATATACTGATGCTCCTGGTGATTGTTCTGAAATATAATCAGCAGTGGCTAACGCTGACGTTACAACCTCTTCTGGTTTCGCATCAATGTGCATTTCACGTAATTTTTCAATTACTTGCTCAGGTGTTTTTGTTGAATTATTAGTTACGTATAAATGAGGAATGCCTTTTACATTTAAATAATCGATGAATTGTTTTGCTCCATCAATCTCATCTGTTCCCATATACATTGTGCCATCTAAATCGATTAAATACGCTTTATACTTTTTCATTATTGATTTTCTCCTTTACCAAAAGCTGTTACTGGTACATTTTCTTGATGTAAAAATGTCGTTACTTCTGTAATAAATTGTTTGTAATAAGGTAATGCGTCATCAAACATTGGCATGATAACCTTAGTATCTAAGGCTGTGTAATCATATGTAAATTGTTTACGAATATCGACAGTTTTATTAATCTCCTGCTGTGTTTCTTTAGTAATAACATTTTCTAGTTCTAATATATCAATCACATCTTTATAATTACCAGGATCCCTTAAAATAAATGCATCGATAATCATATTCCCTATATCTACCGATGATTCTATCAACATTTGAGCAATGCGTTCAAATGCATAATGATTGTGCTTGCTCTCATGATAATCATCAGTTAATGCTTGTAAATAGTCTAATTTCTGAGTTAGTTTATCTTTGTCTACAAAATACATTCCTTGTCACCTCTCGCTTATATATTATCATAATTTTGCAGTATACTTCATTTGTCGTTATACTAACTTTACTACTTTTAAAAGGAGTCGCTACAAAATGATTGATATGTATTTATATGATGACAACGAAGAGAGTCAAGTTCAGTTTGTTGGTTTTGTTGGCGAGCATAGTCGATATGATTTGATGTTAGTCCATACAAATAGACATTATGGTAAGACACTCGTACTTAATATGCAAACAAATAAATTCGGTATTATCGGTACTGATGATTTAAAAGAAGAAGGCTATATCGCTCATATTTTAGGTGTAAATGCTGAAGAAGGCGATGAAATTACTGAGTATTTAAATGAAGTCATTCATTAAAGATAAAAACCCCTAACTAGATTACAGGTCCATGCTTGAATTGCATGATTCCCATTTTCAATCTAGCTAAGGGTTTTATTAATGTTCAGTATCTTGAATGGTTGGCTTAATCTTCACATCTTGAAGTTTATTGTCGTCATCTATCACATCAGACGGATGAACTTCTTCGATTAACTTTTTAACCTCTTGTTTAGACAAATGTCTTAATACAAAGTAAGGACAACCAAAGTTACAATATTCAAATATGTAATCTTGAATATTTGAAAAACGTTTACTCATCTCTGCTTTTTTATTAGAATCTTTGTAAAAACCTTTTAATCGTAATTGATCGTAACCATAGTCACCAACAATGTAATCATATTTATCTAAAATATCTGAATACCTAGCAATAAATTGTTCTTCATTAAAACATTCGCGATAATTTTCTATTAATTCAAAGTAATGTTGATCTACTTTTATCAAATTCTTCACCTATCTATGACAATGAAAGGCTCAGTTTATACTTTTAGTGTTTCATAAAAATAATGATTACTTCTATGACACGTTCGTTTTGTACAAACTAAGCCTTTATGCCTTATTAATTGTTAAATATTAACTATTTAACTGTGCCTCACCTTGGCGTTGCTTTTCTTTAGCAGCTTCATTTACTTGCTCATCCGCATGATAAGAACTACGTACTAAAGGTCCAGCTTGGCAATGTTTAAACCCTTTATCCATTGCCACTTTTCTTAATTTACCAAACTCTAAAGGCGTGTAATATTTTTGAACCTTTAAATGTTTACGTGAAGGTTGTAAATATTGACCAATCGTTAAAATATCTACATCATTCGCACGTAAATCATCCATCGTTTCATAAATTTCTTCTATAGTTTCACCTAATCCAACCATAATACTTGATTTAGTTGGGATATCCGGTTGTAATTCTTTTGAACGACGTAAAAACTCTAATGTTCTGTCGTAAGTCGCACGCGCACGAACTCTCGGTGTTAAGCGACGAACAGTTTCAATATTATGGTTTAAAATGTCAGGTCTTGACGCCATTAATGTTTCTAACGCATCATAGTCCCCGCCCATATCTGATGGTAAAATTTCAATCGTTGTAAATGGATTTCTTTCTCTAACTTTACGTACTGTCTCAGCATAAACATTTGAACCAGCATCTCTTAAATCATCACGCGCAACAGCAGTGATAACAACGTGTTTCAAATTCATTAATTCAACTGATTCAGCTACACGTTCAGGCTCATTTAAATCAAGTTCATTAGGTAAACCTGTCTTAACCGCACAAAAACGACAAGCTCTTGTACATACGGCACCTAAAATCATAAATGTCGCTGTACGACGTGCACCCCAACATTCATGTATATTAGGACATTTAGCTTCTTCACATACAGTATTAAGATTTTTTTCCCTCATCATCTTCTTAAGTCCTGTATAGTTTTCGTTGGTATTTAATTTTATTTTCAACCAATCCGGTTTACGTAATATTTCCTCGTTTTTTGTCGCCATAACAACACATACCCTCCTGTTAAGTGTATCTTTAAACATTATATCGAAATTCATGACAAATGAAAATCTAATAATCTTACTTTTTAATATTCCAATAATTTTTCTTTAAATATATCTCTTAAAAACTCTGGCATTAAATACTCTTTTGGTAATTCTTTCAATGTTGGGAAATAACGACCGAACGTATACATATCTATCGTACCTAGTACATATTCTTTGTCGTCTTCGATTTCTTCTCCATTCAGATAGTAACGCCCTGTAGAATGAATGTACCCTAAATTATAAAGAATATATCCTCCAAATATATTCCCTCTGAAACCCAAACCTTGTGCATGTTCATACATATATTCTTGTTTATTACTTTTAGCTATAATCTCTTTTAATTTCATACCAGAAAGTCTAACCCTTACCATATTAATCGGATGCGGTAACATTTGATGAATGTCATATTCTGTCACTTCATCTTTTACAATATCTTTAACGAGTAAGCCAGCATTGATGATGGCACATTGTGCATGTGTATACTCACAAACACTTTGAGCTAATAAGTATGCAGCTTCAGTTATGTGATTCATACTACGCTTAAGCACTACTGGATGTTGAATTACTGAATTGGACATTAACATTTTTCCTTCTTCTTCAAATGAAGTTTCAACTTCAGGTAATGTTTCTAAAGGAATAATCTTTGCAGTTTTATGTACTACTTTATGTGCCTCAAAAGTTAAATTAACCTCTCCAAGATAATTACCATACTTTCCAGCTGCCGCCATCAGTACACCATTATTGATTTCACCATGTTCAAAATAATGATGCGTATGACTACCAAAAATGACATCAATTTCAGGCAATTCTTGGCATAATGTTTCATCGAAGAAAATGCCACAATGACTTAGCACGATTAATACATCAAATTTACCTCGTTGAAGTTCAATTTCTTCTTTTATAGATTCAAGTGGATCGGTAACAATCCAATTTAGTGCACGATAAAATGGGGTAAAAGGTGCTGTCGCTGCAACGAATAGTATTTTCACACCGTCTATATCCTTAATATAAGAAGAAACGATATTATTTGGTAAATGACCTGATTCATCTATAACATTGCTACATGTCACAATAAATTTTGCTTCGTCGTAAAGGTGATTTAAAGCTTCGTGTGAAATGGTCATCCCTTCATTATTACCGATTGTTGCAACATCACATTTTGCTTCATTTAGTAATGCCACAT
This sequence comes from Staphylococcus sp. MZ3, assembly GCF_018622755.1. Lineage (NCBI taxonomy): Bacteria > Bacillati > Bacillota > Bacilli > Caryophanales > Staphylococcaceae > Staphylococcus > Staphylococcus sp. MZ3. The sequence continues at coordinate 914,876 of NZ_CP076026.1, read as the reverse complement.
TCTTTTTACCTAAAGTTGCTTCAGTTATAGGTGCGGATAAATCTACATGATCACCTAGATCAACATATAAAGAAGGATGATTAAGTCGTGGCCGTTGTTCTGCCATATATGCTTTAATGCGTTCGTATTCATGTAAATGACTATGAATATCGTTCGTATGATAAATTGTAAGCCTCAAATTGACGTCCTCCTTTTAAAGTTGTATTAAATCAACGCACGAATAATTAAATATATACCCATTAACAACATTACTGTTCTCAATAATGTCACTACCGTATCTGACTTAATTGATTGATTCACTTTGACACCGATTTTCGCACCAACATAACTAGATATAATTAAAATGATTGCATAACCCCAAGCTACGTGACCTTGAGCAATGTGCCCTATAGAACTCATGACACTTGAAAAGAAAATCATCATCATACTTGTTCCAACAGCTACATGAGGTGGAAATCTAAATACAATAAGCATTAGTGGCGTCATAAGTGCGCCACCTCCAATACCAAATAAACCTGTCAAAATACCAATTAAAAATGTAGTAACAAAAGCGAATAAAGGCGGTACACTATAATGATATGTTTTACCTTTAGCATCTACATAAGTCTTTTCATACTTGGGTTTATCGAAAATTTTAAACGGTTTAATCTTATTTCTTACCATTAATAAAATGGCTACGAAAATTAAAAAGATACCAAAATATAAATTAAATGACTCAAATGTTAAATATCTACTAATGAAGGACCCAAGCAATGAACCTGGTAATAGTCCAAATAAAAAGACGGAACCATTTTTAATATCAACTTGTTTTGTTTTTAGATATCCAAGTGATGAAGAAAGTCCTGTCACAATTAGAATGACTGAAGACGTCCCTATCGCTACTTGTGTTGTAATATTATGTAGTAATCCATGTTCAACACCGAGGTAAACCATTGTTGGAACGATAATAATACCGCCTCCAATGCCTACGATTGACCCTATAATCGCTGACAAACCTCCGATTAAAACTAATAATGTAATTGTTAATAACATAGTCGTCGCCTCTTAAAATAATTTTAATTGTTGTGGTGCTAACCCTTCATATTCTATATTCAATAATCGCTGATATGTTTTGGCATTATTTGCTGCATGACCACCAGAATTATTGTTAAATATGACGTAAACTTTCTTAGCTTTTTGTGCTAATATTTGTGCCTTTTGTGCCAAGTCTATTAATTCTTGTTCATTATAATCATATAAATAGCGCACATCTCGCCATTCTTGATCTGACATATCTTTCTTAGTCCAACCGTAATGATTACGTCCATGATAACGTACAAACGCAATTTCATTTGTGATTCGATTGACTAAAGGTACACTGCCATCTTTCACTTGTGGTTCATCAACTACTGCATGAATGATTTGATGTTCTGTTAAAAATGCCAATGTTTGTTCTTTAAATGCATCACTAAACCATGATTGATGCCTAAATTCTACACATATTGGAAATGCTTGTAATTGCTGTCTTACATACAAAATATATTTGATATTTTGTGCATTGCAGTCAAACCATGGCGGAAATTGAACCAATACCATTGCTAATTTTTTCTGTGTATGTAAGGGCTCTAACATATTCTTAAATTGATCAAATAGTTCTTGCCTTGTATCTGCAAATGTTTTGTAGTCTGCATGCAATGTGAGTGCTTGATGAATTTTGACCACAAATTCAAATGTATCAGGCGTTTCTTTTATCCATTTCAATATATTTCTTTCCGGTTGTATCGCATAGTATGTCGCATCTAATTCGACAACCGGAAAATGTCCAGCATATGTTTTAAGTTTATCGGTTTGGCGTTCTAAATCTTCATATAATGAATAGTGATCACCCCAACCTGTTAATCCGATGTTTATCATATATATCACCAATGTCATCATACCATATAACTTTTATCATAATCATTTCAGCGAACTTTAATTTGATGATTTCGCTTGATTATAATCATTTCAGCGAACCTTCGTTTGATTATAATCATTTCAGTGAACTTTCGTTTGATGATTTCGTTTAACTATAATCATTTCGGTGACCTTTAGGTTGATGATTTCGTTTGATTAGATTGGTAAAATAGAAACGCAATCCACAAAAATGGCAAGCACTAAAATAATGTTTGGGGGTGCTTGTGCTTTTGTGGATTGCGGTCGATTATTTATATTGCATGATTTGATTAATTTGATTGATTATATTGGACATGATGGTGTTGGCGGGATGCGTTGTTGCTAGTCGCGGGCTTTGTCCACTCCACATATGTGTTAACTCTTTGTCGCCGATGTTTGCTGCGGCTTTTCTTATGCTACTTGTTAGCTCATTTTGTATTGGATAATCTGGGATCTCGCCTTCGTATTGGGACATTTCTTCGATAAACCTATTGTTGATACCGCGTGCAAGCTTTCCACTAAACGCTTTTGTAATGACTGTATCTGTTTCTTTACTATTTATAATTGCATCTCGCAGTAGTTCTGATGCATTACTGTCTTGTGATGTTAAAAATGCGGTGCCCATTTGTACCCCTTCTGCACCTAAGACAATACTTGCCAAAACTCCTCTACCGTCCATAATTCCACCAGCGGCAATGACCGGAATTGAAACGACATCTACAATTTGTGGCACTAAAGATATTGTTCCAACCATAGGTAATTGATTTTTAGGTTTTAAAAATGAACCACGATGTCCACCTGCTTCACTACCTTGAGCAACGATAGCATCCATACCCGCTTTTTCATTCGCAATAGCTTCATCAACACTTGTTGCCGTACCTATTAGCTTAATGTTTGATTCTTTCAATCTTTTTATAATAGATTCATTTGGAATTCCAAAAGTAAAACAACATACAGGCACTTGCTTTTTAATTATCGTATCAATATGACATTTAAATTGTTGTTCTTCGGTAATTTTTACAACCGGCTCTTCTAAATGTAATGCGCGTCGATAAGGTTTTAACCATGCATTCATATTTTCAATTTGACTACTGGTATATGATTGTTGACTTGGTACAAAGACATTTACACCAAAAGAGTTTGACGTTAATTGGCGTACATAATCTATTTCGTCTTCTAATTGCTGCGTATTAAAGTAACCTGCGCCTATTGTGCCTAATCCACCACTGTTACTTACTGATGCAACTAATTTCGGTGTCGTACTTCCTGCCATACCTGCTTGTATAATTGGATATTCAATACTTAACATTTGAGTAAGTCGATTCTTATTCCACATAGCTGTTCGCTCCTTATATAGATACGTTGCGATTTTTCCGTTGTTGAAATTGAATTTGCTGTTGAGAAAGTTTTTCTTTTTCCTTTTTATCCATCTCATCTTCAATTTCCATACCTAATAATTCTTCAATTAAGTCTTCATGTGACACTATCGCTTCGGTACCACCAAATTCGTCCAACACAATTGCTAAATGTTTTCTAGAAATAGTCATCTTACGTAATACCCATTCAGCTTTATTGTGTTCATTCACAAATAATGGCTTAGCTGAATAGTTTGTAATTTGATCTTCTTTTTTATTACTCCAAGCCAACAGATATTTAGAATGAAACACCCCAATAATGTTATCAATATCTCCCTCGTACACTGGATATCTAGTGTATGGCTTATTCATAACCGTTTCATAAACTTCTTCGTATGTCGCATTTGAAGCAAATGCCGTCACATTAATTCTAGGTGTTGTATCTACATCTTTTACTTTTAAATTTTCAAAATTAATGACACCTTCCAACCTACTCGTCTCAATTTCATTTAAAGCACCTTCATGTCCAGCAATTGCTAACATTGTTTTAAATTCTTCTTTTGAAAATTGATGTTCTTGAGGTTGACCCTTAGATAAACTTCGATTAATACTGTCCGTCAACTTATTTAAAAGTAATGTGATAGGGCGAAACACAATGACACAAATATTAATAATTGGATATACAAACCTTGTTATTTTATCTGGAAATGTTGCAGCGACAGACTTGGGAATCACTTCGGAAATCAAAATGATAACAACTGTTAAAACAGCTGATGCAATACCAACGCTAATCCCCCAACGTAAAGCCATAATTGTAACAAGTGTTGGTAATAAAATATTCGCGACATTATTCCCAATTAGAATCGTTGTAATAAACTCACTTGGTTTTTCAAGTAACTTTACAATGCCTTTTGCTTTTTTATCACCTTTGTCAGCTTCAGTTTTAAATTTTGTTTTATTGGCAGCCGTTAATGCCGTCTCACTTCCTGAAAAGAAAAACGAAATAAATATCAATATAATTATGGCAATGATCACGCGTGTAGTCTCCTTATTGTCATATCTTATTTTTATTGTAGTTACTTAATTCCCGACGTTCTCGTTTAATAAACCAGTTAAAATTCATTATATATAATAGTCTTAATAATGATAATTAATATGCATTTTTAGTTATGGTTACTTTAATGCATTCATTAGTAAAATGATGCTATAGTTCGAGCTGTTTGTTATTAATAAATTTACATAATGAAAAATTTTAACAAATTCAGTTTATGACATAGTTATAATGATTTGAAACCATTATAATGATAACAATAAGTTTCTCATAAATTTATTCTAATTATCTTTTAAATAACTTTAGACAAGTACTTGTTTATATCCAAATATAGAAAGAAGGATTAACATGTATTTTGTTTTAGCAATATTTACAATAATCAGTGCCAGTGTAAGTTTAGGTTATTCAATTCAAGCATGTGCATCTAGCCATAATATAAATGCATATTATGCACTTAGTCGAAGCTTACCTTTATTTTTATTAGCTATTTTTTCTTTAGTCATTCATAGTGCTATATTTTTGATAACTATATTCATTGCAATGATCTAAGTTCAATTTTTAGATGTTATTGTTGGCTATAAAAGTGAAGATGTCTTTAAAACTTATGGTCCATTAGCAACATCTGTAGTGAACTTAATATTATTAATAGTTTTCTTATTTTAACTCACTTATACAACGAATCTTAATCGAACTAATATCGAATTATCTAAAGAATATTTGATGTAGCTTTCAATTAATTTAATAAAGACCAGCACTCTAATGCCACAATCATGTTGTATTTGTGTTGTCGCTTTATCCACCATCAATGATTATTTTTTACACCAATCAAAAAATCGGACTGATATAAATAAGTACAAAGCTTATCTATCAATCCGATTTAGTTATAAAACAAAAAAAGCCACAGTAATGTGGCTTTTTGTTATATTCAGTATCAAAATGGTATCAATAGCCATTTTCGGAAGTTAAGAATGGCTTAACAACGCGGTTTAAAGCTATCCAATACTACCTTCCATTTCGATTGAAAAAACTAATTTTTAAGGTCTTATTTTTATAGAAACGTTGATTTAATGCGATTTAAAATGAAGTTTTTTCTCTCGAAATTTTGAGGTTATTATTTTTTGGTATCAAAAATGGTATCATTTGTAGTTATTTTAGCTTCGCATATTAAAATAACCACACTCCTAAATTAATAGGTGGTGTAGTTTGATCATTTATAATATAACATAAAAAAACAACCACCCAGTAACTAGTATGGGTGGTTTAAATATGCAGTCAGCTTCTTACTGCTATAAAATATAAGTTTTGTATAAAACATCCACGGATTTTTATTTTATTTATTACTCATTTTTCTCGTTTATAATGCGCTTGACATAATTCCCAATACCAACACCATAATTTATTTGATGCTCTCTATCAAGATGAGACACTTTGCTAGAATGTATACCAACTAATTCTCCATTTGAATTAAATATACCTGATCCAGAATTTCCCGGAACTGTAAATCCATAGTATCTTAATCCTCTTGATAAAGTTGTTAACTCAATTTCACTTCTGTGCATTTGGTTAACTTTATGATCGAATGGATAGCCTATTAATTCGAGTTTGTCTCCATCTTTTAAATCATTAGATGTCCCTATTTTTGCTGGCGATATTTTATCGCCTAATGAAACACCGTTTTGATCTGGTTTTAATCTGATTAATGCTAAATCAACACCTGCACCAAATGGTTCTTGTAATATTTCTTTGACTTCATACTCTCCATATGGTGTTTCAGTATTACCGTTATCATCTGTATTTATAGAAGGTCTAAAAGATACTTTAGATGGATCTCCATTAGCAAATTTAGCGATATGTCTATTTGTTAGAACTGTATTTTTTCCAATTAACACACCAGTTGCACTTGTTTGTCCTTTTACAAAAACATTACCTATAGTATTATATGGATACTTTTGTCTATCTTTTTCATCAACTTTACTAAAAAGCTCTTTTGGTAAATTAAATGCATTGACACCATAGTACTTATTCCATTTCTCTTCATGTTTTTTTATTTCTTCTGCTGAAACTTCTGCTTTTGCATGGTTTTTTTGCATCAGTTCGTCTTGAATAACAAATGCACTAGCTCCTACAGTAAATAGAGATAAAGACAATAAAACTTTAGAAATAATTTTACTATTATTCATTATTAATCATCCTAACATTTGTGTTTTTTAATGTATTCGAATACATTAAAAATTATATAACGTTTCTATTGCAAAACAAATTATTTTTATTAACTTTTAATTAACTAAACATTAAATGCGTTTGTTAATTCCACTCAATAGTTCCCCAATATTTTTCATTTTTAATCTTTTGTTCCTTGTCAGTGATTCTACATACTGCACAAAAAAAATCGTTAGTACTAGAGCCCTCACGTTGATATTTGAATCTAATCCACCAGTAGCCATCTTTTTTAATTACTTGATCGAATTTTACCCAATCATCTTTTGTGTATAGCCATGAATCTTCTTCAACGACTGTGCCGGTTAATCCGGGTGTTTTTCTGACTCTTATAGCTTTTTCTGGATTAGGATAAAATACGCCTTTCCAATTCCATGTGATTTTGTCAGCGCTTGGCTTACTACTTGGCGCATCAATTTGTCTGCCGTTAATGGCTTCAGCAATCCGCTTCGTGAAGCTGTCTAAATTATTTTTAATGTAGTTTAAATCTTTCATTGATGTGATAAAACCTAATTCGATTAAACGATAATTAAGATTAAGTTCAGCGGACACGTTAGCGTTCAATAAATCCCCTCTAGGTGTCACACCTCTTATTTTTCCTACTGTTTTATCTAATGCGCTACTTAATGCCTTGTCAATGTCATCAGCTGGGAAACGGTCGCTAATGATTACATGCCCGCCACTTGCTTGTGGACTAGCAGAATCTAAATGAAACTCTATGATTGCATCCGGTTTGACTTCGTTTTTAATCCAGTACATGCCATAATCTTTATAGTTTCCAACACGTTGACCGTATAACGTATCTTGATATAAATCTTGATTCATTGAGTTGCCACCGTATAACAATACTGTGTTACCTACTGACTCAAGATGCTTTTTCACTCTAGGGATAATATTTTTACGGTTGAAATCTCTTTCGTTTTCTCCGTTCGCAACGGCACCTGGGTCGTTAGAGTATGCGCCAATACCATGACCAGCTACAAGCATGATTTTTTTACCTTTTGATAACTTATCTTGTTTAACTGGCGTTACTGCGCTTCTTATTTTATTAGCGGTCGTTTCTTTTGCGTAGAATGGACGAATGAACCACATAGGGAAGTCGTAGCCGTGTGTGCGTCTTGTAGTAACTTCTGGTGGACTCCAGTAAGCACCGCCTAGCCAGTTCTGCTCTAAAATAGTTATAGAATCTAACGTAGCGCTTATTACGATACCTACGTGACCATAACCACCGCCATAGTTACGGTTAAAAATAACGACGTCGCCAGGCAATGCTTGAAACGACACAGTATTTTCATAAACGGTTGCCTCGTTAGTGAAATCATTCCATGTAGGAATGTCAGCAGCGCCCACACCTTTCAACCTGTGATTAAATAAATATAGCCAATATTGGTTAGCAGTATCGAAGCATTGACATCCAAACGCATTGTCTGGATTCCACGCCTTACCTTCTAAACTTTTAAGATAACTAATAGCTTGACTGTATGTTCTAACCGACGGCATTATTATCATCTCCGTTCACTTTAGGTGCGCCACCAGTTGACTGAATGCCAGCTTTTACTTCATAGATTTTTTGTTGTCCCTTCTTAGATGCGTGAGTAAAGTTGTTGTTTTTCCACCACGTCCAAGTTGAAACAATCCCAGTAACGACTGTGCTTATAAACACTTCGTCAACTGGGATTGGAGAAATATGTTTGATTGCTAAAAACTGATTGATCCATGCGACTATTAATAAAATTGTTCTTACGATTGTACCGATATCCATTTGTTTGCTCCTTTTATCCAAAATAAAAAACGACTAAAAAATTAGTCGTTTAAAATTATTCAATGGTCAATGTCGGAGATCCTGAATAAACATCACTTATAGTGACATACAACGTCCCTGAAGGATTACTAAAGTTGATATTTTTACTTGCAACTCCGCTATTGACTCCTGATATTCCTAATTCACTTGACCCTAAATTAGTTTGCGAAATCCTCATTATACCGCTACGTACATTTTCTATTGTCACCTGATAACTTTTATTAGGTTCAACTCCATTTATTGTCCATTTTGCTGTTGAATCTTCTATGCTATCCGGATATTTATTTTTAGGTAAGGGTTTTATTACAAAAGATGAAGGCTTTTTCCATACTTGGATATTTCCAGCATATACTTTTGTATATTCTTCGCCTTCGTAAATAAGCTTCTTTACATTTTTAAAATTACCTTCCATAAAAATCACCCCTTAATTAAATAAAGTGTATTAGGGTCTTTTTGATACAAATAATTATATTCTGTTTCACTGCCTGTCCAAATATTCAGTGACGGCTGCGAAGAACCGATAGGTTGATAAAGTTTATCTGCTTCCTCTTTTGTAAAAGCATTTGATGATAAAAGATAACGTTCATCATGACTGTGATTTATGTCTGATTTTTTTGATAAAGCATTTTCTAATCCTTCAATCTGTTTGATTGTATGACTATGATTTTTATCTGCATACAAACTGTTTAATGATTGCTTGAATCTCTCAAAATCTTCTGTACTAACTTTTGAGCCAATCTGTTGCAATACACTTTCTGAAATAGAGTTGTTTTGTATTGCTTCTGCTAATTCTCTTAATGTATTCATAGATTCAGGTGCGCTATCAACTAGTTCAGCAATTTTTGAATCCGTATACGTTTTAGAGTCGTTGAGAGTTGTATCTTTGATTTTTTCAACTTCTTGCAATTTATTTTCTAACCCTTCAACATTTGCGATATTGATTTTGTCCAATAACTCAGGTTCTGCTTTGATATCTGTATCTTTACCATCAATTTGCCACATTTTAGTGTCAGGATTGATTGATACTACAGTACCGTTTTTACCGGGTGTGCCTTGTTCTCCCTTTTTACCTGTATCACCTTTCGCACCAGGTTGTCCCGGTTCGCCTTTATCACCTTTCGCACCTTTAAATCTACTTTCATTCTTTTCGATGTAAGAAATGACATCTTTATCTATTTTCTCTTTAAAGTCTTTGCTCAATAAATCTGTCGCGTTATCTTTTAAAATTCTCGTAATAGCATCATCTACCAATTTAACATCGATTTCTTTTGCTACAGCAGATTCAATGCCACTATCAACGATATTGAAAGAAAAGTTCGCGACATGTATTTTTTCTTCTTCTTTCTCTAAAAACAGCTTACAACGAACATAACCAGCGTGTTTGATAACCTTTTTAGGTATCTTGTAGGTAATGAACCCTTTTACAACATCGTCGATAATAAGGGGCTCATTTTTGAATATAGAGCCATCTTCCATAAACAAATGCAATCTAGGTGTTAAGCCATGTGATTTTAGATCGATACGACCTTGTTTGTCATTGATACCTATTCTTATAGATGCTGTATTTTCATCTTCAGTGTAAAATCGACAGCCAATGTCACCTAAGTCAACACCATCATTTTTTATTCTCGTTTCAACATCTTTTATTTTGTACATTTATACACCTCTTTATTTATATTTATCTCTTATAAAGTAGATACCTTTTAAGCCGATTTGTTTATATAGCTTAGCGATTGTACTAGCTTGATGTTTGCACCACTCTATAGCAGTAGCGTATTGGTGCGTAGCTGGATTCTTAGGATTCCATCTGATTCTGTACAGTGTATTCTGCCCTTTGTTGATGTAATCCTTTCTTACGAAGCTAGCACCGCCCATGATTGCTTTTGCTGGAGTTGTCCAACCTTTATTCTTAGCAAATTTCATTGCATAATCAGGGTCGTTGTCGAATGCACCAATACCGAAGTAATTATATGCACCGTATCTACCACTAGCGAAGTTACTTGTTCCATATCCACTTTCTAAGAAAGCATGCGCGATTAAATAAATTTCATTAATATTGTGTTTTTTACAAGCTTCTGCGAACGCTTTACCTTGATTATTCAATGTTCCCTTACCTTTAAGTATCTTATTAAGTGCGCTAACTGAAACACCTTGATACTTGCCTAAATTAAGCATTTGGTAGCATTGTGTGTTACTTTCCCATATTCGTTTAACATTCATTGCCGAGCTCGTTTGAGCTCGTGTAGCGTTAGCCCAACCCCAAGCATTAGATTTTTTCGGGTTACCTCTTGCCATTTGTTTATCCAGTGCTTGTTTGAATGTATAAGGACTCGTTTCTGTTATGATCTGCGGTTGTTTAGATGCCGAACCATTGTTGGCTGTTGGTGACGAGTCTCTTACATTAGCTATATCAGCGTTTTTATTATCTACCATAACTTTTATTCTAGATTTTGTTACTGTTGGCTTAGTTATAGAATTTAATAATTTTTCTCTGTTTTTAAATATATTAAGTAATACCTTTTCTAATGCTTCATATTTATCTTTAGGAGGAACACCGTTGTCAATCATATTCCAATTAACATGTTCCAACATTGAACGCCAAATGCTGTCGTCTACTTTTAAATTTTCAATACTTAGAGGTATCTCATATTTGGCCATCATATCTACAGCTACAACCATTGCGTGAATCTCATTAAATATAAATTCATTTTTACTCGCACTATAATCTTCACATACGTCTATAACTATATAATCAGGTTCATTAGGAACTTCAAATACAGCTCTTCTAGGTGCCCAAATATTATGTCTGTCAACATAAAAGTGGGGATATTCTACATCCTGTTTGTATTTCTTCCTACTGTTATATAAACTTTCTACCGAGCTCATCGTTTGTGCGTTTCTAATCATTATTCCTTTAGGTTTTTCGAGTCGTCGATTACCTTCTACTATAAAGTGATAAATATATTCTGGATAATTAACCTCTTGGCTAGAAATAGTGTACTTTATAGTTGTTACATCTTTCCAAATTGGAACTTTTTTATTATTTTTTTCGTTATCATCACTATCATCTTCTGGTTTAGGTGCCGGTGTAGTTTTGTCTGGATGATATGGTGGTCTAACAAAATATTTAACCCCTCCACCTGGTCCATCATGATAAGAGTGTTTAATTTTATAAGGTGGACTTCCTGTTGCGTTATTTGTATACCAGTTTTGATCTACGCCATACCAATAGTCTTTTGTGCATGGTCCCACTACAATGTTTACATGTCCTGCCCAACCACCAGTCCAAACACCCCAGTCGCCTGGTTGTGGTACAAAGTCTTTTGTATTTCTAATTATCTTGAAATCTCTACCTCTATAATTAGATTTCTGAGCCATAGCATCAGCATTTCCCCATGTTCTAAATCCCCAATATTTATCGAGTAAATAATTAGGTAAATCCCAGCATTGTGCTCCCATTCCAGAACCAGGTACATCAATAGCTATTTTGTTTTTAGCGATATATAACGCCCATTCAACTACTTCACTAGCTGTGGGCTTTCTATTTTTCGGATTAGGTAATCCCATGTATGCACCTCATTTCAATCAAAATAAAAAGCCAGTGCCGAAGCACTGACTCTTAACTGTTATTTACATTTACCAAACCAGAAGCACGCCCAGAAGCTATATCCTAAAATCCCTTTAAGCATGGTAATCACCTCCTTTAAATACCAAAAATAGTTCTTAGTAAAGCTATGACAATCGTACTGAAGATAGTCCCTATCAAACCTAGAATCCACATTTTTATGTCTCTAATATTCTTGGCATTCTTTTCTTTATTCTTTTCATCTTCTACCTTGTCGCGCTTTAATTCTTCAAAATTTCTATCTAATTTGTCATAAATCTTTTCTTGCGCTCTAAGACTATCTTCTATTCTGTCGAATTTTTCAAACATAGTCTTATCATTTTCTTCTAATCGCGTTAAACGCCAATCTTGTTCATGTCGTTTGGTAAATCCAAACATTATGCCACCCACTTTATTCAAATTAAAAAGCCTCAAGCATTACACCTGTGACTTTTCATCTTTTGCCTCTGGATATTTTTCACCAGTGATCAATGCATATTCTTCTTTGTCGATTACACCCATGTCTACGTACCACTTAATTTGCTCATTTTTATAGCAACCCCACACATAAAAAGTTTTAATGTCCTTGAAAGTTGGATAAATCATCTTAATTTTCTCCATTTAAACGTCCTCCTCTGTATTTGTTTTACCAGCTTTTAGTTCAGTCAACTGTTGTGTTAACATAGCGTTTTGTTGCTTTAATTCCATCGCCAAAATGTTTACTTGCGTCACCTGCATTTGCATACTTGCAACCATTCCGCGAAGTTCTTCATCACTCAAATCTGATTCACTTTGTTGGTTTGATGCATTCGGTACGTCTTCTTTTTCGAAATTGCTATTGTATTTAATTTCGCCGTTAGTGAAAACGAACTTTCTAGGTTCGAACTCTTCTTTGAATTTGATAGGCACATTGTTATCGTCTACATCTAAACTATTGCGTAAACCGCCAGTATTAACGTATCCGATAACTTCGTTTTTATCATTTACTGTGATTTTCATTATTTCCACCCCATAATTTTAGTTATAGTAACTTTGTTGGCATTCGCTCCAGAACCTGATGTTTTACCTAAATCAAAGTAGACATCGTTATCTATTCTTAAAGTAGTGCTACTTGTTTTGGATAGTAAGCACTCATAAATACCGCCACCGTTGCCGTCTGAGTCAACTACATTGGCTTTACTCAATTGAATCGCGTTAGGTAATGCGGTTAGTCCGAATCCCTCAATAACGCCACCTGGATAAGTTCCACTTACCAACAAAATAGAATAGTTTGTGTACGGTTCGGTTAGATTGATTGTTGTACCTACACCATTTGCTCCACCGTCGAACAATACCGTTGACTTATGTTCATTAGGAACTGTCCACTGTTGCTCAAGTCTGCCGTTTGTGATTGATCGTGTGTAAATCTTTTTAGAGTTATAAGGCGTGAAGTTAAATAGCTTGTTTGTATCGTCTTTAACGAATACAGATAAATAACCCTCATAACTTTCAACGCCACTTGGTAAATCCGGCACTCTTGTTGCATAGTAATTACCTGCAGTTAGATAACCCAAATCGCCTTGTGCATTATTCAAGTTAACTTGTATTGATTGACCATTCGCCTCTGTCATCTTATGTTGTTGCCAGCTCGTTGTTCCGAATTTATCATCTACATACTGCTTAGCTTGATTTAAAGCGTTGTTAGACGTTTCTTCAACAAATTGCTTAGTTAAGTTTCCATCATTCTTTTTATAAAACGGGTACCATGTGCCGTAGATTTTGTATTTTGTGTACTCATCGTTTGAATCGTCTGGGTACCATGTTGCACGAGCAGTATTATTATCAACAACATAAACAACTAACACACCAGATTTGCTTGATGTATAAGTTGATTCATCGAACGAAGAACCGTCATCAACACCATCTTGTCCAGACTTCTCTAACGTGCCTATATCCGTCTTTTCTGGCGCATCTGTTGCATTAGTAATATGAATAATCCTAGATGTGTTAACTGCGCTTAAAACGCTATCTATGGACTGCTCATACGATTCAATTGCTTTACCGTAATCATCTGTAAGTTTAGACTTTTGCCAATTTGTTGTTGAATTACCTTTAACAAGGTCAGCGCCATTGATTTGTTGTTCAACTTCGTTAACACGTTCAAAAATCGCTTGCTCTTTTTCAACTATTTTATCGAATTCAGCTGTAACAGCTTGTGTTGCACTAGTTTGCGTCGCAGTAATAGCTTGTATAGCTTCGTTTTGCTTGATTTCGATTTGTTGAATGCCTTTTGTCGCACTATCATTCACTTTTGCTATTAACGTTTGTGTATCAGCCATATTTTGCTTTAATTGGTTAAAGTCTTTACCGACAGCTTCGATAGTATCTTGAATAGATTTGATATAAACAAGCTTTGTTATACCATCAAACCCACTAACTAAATCATTTTCAATATTGAAGCTAAATTGACGTTCAACAACAACATTATTACTCCCGTTTTGTGTAAAGAATGCCTGAGCATGCACCTTGCCTGAATGTTTTAAAAATTCATTCGGTATCACATACTGCAAACGCCCATTAATTGCGTCTACTATCGTTAATTCGTCTGAAATATAAGCGCCTCTATCTACGTTATAATCATCGGTTTTTAACACGATAGATGTTTTAACATGTTCAGAACTTATAGATAACGGTCTGTTATTCTTAGTTACTGCAAAATTTAAAACACCAGTTCCTCTATCTGATTCATAGAAACTGATGTTTGTGTCAATAACCGGATTATATTGTGATGTTGTTTGTAACTCGATTAAGTTATCATCTTTCGAAAAATTATCTACTACCATTATTCAACCACCTTTCCTTCGAATAAACTCCATTTACCAACGCCACCAGTACCAAAGTTTCTAACTAAAAATTGATGTGCAGACGGGAAGTTATTACGTCTTAATACTTGTGTTGTGTTACCTGGTGTATTCGATTTTACTTCTAATATCCAACCTGCAATACCTTTAAAGTCTTTAGGAAAATCAGTAAATCGTTTTGATTCTTCAGTAGTGATATAGAAATCTAAACCAACGATTTTTAAATCTGATAATTTTGTAATACTCTTAGGGATATGTTCCCAATAACCGGCGTTTTGCGGACAGAAATTCCATGCTCCGTTGTTTTTCTTATTGAAAATGTCAATGACACGTTCGAATTTAAGCATATTTCTACCTGTACTGTTTCTGGTAAGTACTTGTCTTAGAGCACCATTATAGTGTCCAGGCAGTACATCAAAGAACCAACCTGCATCTCTAAACGCTCTCGGTAACGGGAAATCTAACGCATTTTGTGTGTCTTGCGTATAGATATAGTAATGACCAACTTCCGTAATATCACTTAGATATGCTGGGTTCTGTATTGGTAACGGTTTAACACGTCCGCCTGAATCAGTCATTGATACTTGAGGTGCGATGTTTTTCAAGAATTGGTTTACACCTCTTTGACCGATAGAATAAATTGAATGATGTCTGTTGTTACCAGGTCCAATAGTTACCCCGATTAAAAGTGCTTTACGTCCTGTTTCTAGATCGTAATACATATCTAGACCCTCAGCCTCTTGGAAATCTCCTTTAAAGTTGTTATTCACACCGCCTATATCGATACGACGTTTAAATAACAATTCTTTCGTTTTGATATCGAAGCCTTGTAAGTAATTAGGGTTAGCTGGATTTGAATCGCCAGTGTACCAATATAAGATACCTGCATCATAAGCAATACCTTGCATAGGTTGCGTACCTGATGTGTATTGCATAGGGATATCCATTTGGTACAGTACTTTGTCTATACCTTTATCAATATCGTCAGCACTTCTTACTTCAACAAAATTTAATGCGTTCTTAGCTTGTTGTTCAGAAGTTTTATATTCACGTCTAAAAACCATTAAGTTTTCTATAGGATTATAAATTGCTGACGTATATCTATCGTTAAATACATTTGGCATAACGTCTTGCATTTCGTTGCCATACGTCATTTCTCCGCTTCTGTATTTAAAGCGTACAAACTTGTTATTGTTGTTAGCGTCTAACACTGCTGAATAAATCCACAACTCATTGCCGATATATCTATAGGCGTTGTGTGTGCCGTGTCCGCCATTTTTAACTAGCAGTCTATCAATAAATTGTCCGTTAGGCTTCAATCTAGATAACATGTAATGATTGCCTGGACGCGCTTGTGTCATGTAAATAATTTTTGTTCTAGGGTCTACCCAAAATGATTGCATTACTGCGTTAGTATATGGCGATAAATCTGTGATGAATTCCGGTTCTTGCTCTTTTGGTTCAAATCGGTATTCTGTCGCTTGATATTCTTTATAGTGTTCATCTACAGCTTTCTCAACCTTTTTAGTGAAAGCATCTAGTGTTGAATAATCATGATACAAACGATCTTGCAATGTCTTATGATCATAACCAGTATTATCAACACGCGCGTCTTTTACTTCGTTGATACCGTCGCCGTTATGACCTAGTACCATGTTGCTAAATCGACCGTTTAAATATGTTAAAAAGTCAGAGACGCTACTTGTAACATTTAAATGTTCATACTTTATTTGCTCTCCATTATGTGCAAATACCTCTTTATTTCTATGATATTCAAGAGAGAAATTAAAATCAGTCAGCATGTCTGAAATAAGCTTGAAATTATACTCATTTTCATCTACATATCTGTAATCGAAAACTCTACTTAAGTCTGTAATTAATTTGTTATCCATGTCTTCCTCCTTTTCTATCCGTAAAACTGGTAATAATTTTTAATAAGTTCGTACATAATAACTTCATGACCCCTCTCGTTCGGATGCAATCCGTCTGGCATACTTGATTTTCTGAACGCTGGATTATATGGCTTAAAATAATCTGTATGATAGGCATCATATACTGGTACATCCAATTCACTACAAGCCAATATCTGAGCGTTGACATAATCCTCTAACGTTAACCCTAATTTGTTTTTATCAGTATCTTTACGACGTATCGTTGTGCCACTCATAGGACATTGTCTAGTAGCTGTCATTACAAGTATTTTTGAAGTTGGATTATTTTTCCGAATAACTTCAATTGCAGAACAAAAGGCACCGTAAAACGTTTTTGTATCCGTTTTATCAGTGCCTATCGGTACACCTGCCCAATAACCATGTAACCAGTCATCATCTGTACCTTGTAATATGATTAGGTCGCCTCTAATTTGTTCTGCTTGTCTATAAATACTATTTTCAACGTTGTTTGTATCTGTAACAGTTGCCATAGTTGCGCCACCTTTTGCAAGGTTGGTCGTTTTCGCTTTTAATTTCTTGCCTAACATTTCTGTGAAATTAGTTTTTGCATGCGACCCTCTAGCTACAGAATCGCCAATCGTTCCAATTGTTTTTACATCTTTAATGTTTGATTTATCTATAAAATCATGAACGATAGTGCCGTCAGATGTAGTCACAGTTTTAGAGCTTACCTTCTGTTGTTTATCTTCAATCAAATCAGTTCTACTCATCAAATCGAGTGTTGATTTAGCTATTGACGCTACTTTAGACTTCAAGTTTTCTGCCGCTTTACTAGGATTAGAAAGGTTAACATCATTTAATCCAGAAACATAGTTAGCTGCAGTATTAACTTTTTTCATATATCGTTGTTCTCGATTAAACTCACCAAGCGTTACATCTTGCTTAACAATTACATTGTTTATACCCCTAATCGTTTTAACTTGTACTATACGGACTAAATCATTCAAACCTAGTTTGGTAGATTTTATTTGTACTATGTCTCCGGGTTGTGGGTCTGCTTCTGGATATGATTCTCTTAACACCAAAAAGTCCAAAGACAAAGATTGTTTTAACGACTTTTTCAATCTCGATTGTAATTCTTTATCCATAGTTTCTTGGTCAGTCACTTTACCATCTTTAAATGGTTCTGCGTGGATGTCGCCGTATATTTCAGCTAATGCACTTCTAGCTTCCATTACGAGCCCAGCGTGTTCGAATGTTTCTTCTCCTGAATAATTACCATATCCTCTAATGAAGGTGGCGAAATCACTTGCATCTTCCTCGAGTTTTATAGCGTTGGCGTTGACTTCGTCAGAAATAAAATAAGACGCTTTTTGATTTGCAAAAGGCGTCAATACAAACTTATATCTGTCTTTCTTTTTGTCATATGTGATCTTATATTCTAATCCAAAATGTTCCAAACCTTTTTTTAACATTTCTAACCTTGTGTCGCCTTCACCGCCGTTTTCAAACTTTGAAGATTTAACTTTGCCCTCGACTTCAAAAAGCATTCCAGTACCTTGAAACACAATGTTAAAATATCTTTCTACTGTAAAAGATCCTGTTACATTAACATAAATTCTATCAATCATTAACTTGTCTATGGGAATCTCTCTAGCAGTACATTCAACCAGTTGTCTGTCGCCTTCTGATTTCCTATCAATGACAGTTATTACATATTCTTTCTTGTCGTTTTCACCTTCGACATGACTAACAATCCATCTTTTCCCTATAGCGTTAATAACTTCATAAGTATATTTATTTTCTAGAATATCAAAAGTTAATACACCATCAGCATTAACTTTTTTCACTAAAGTTGTTTCTACTGGTACAGGTGCGCCATTACCTTTAGGTGGTCTTACAATTATTGTCATTCTGACACCTACTTATAATAAAATTTCAAATCAAACTGAACTTTTTGAACTGTTTGATTAAACTCAAATTTATTAGCTCCGTATTTAAATTTTGGTTGGGCTATGTTCGTTTCAGTGCTTATTTCGACACCGTTTTTATAAACTCGAAAGCTATCATAAACAATTTTGTCTCCAGCTTTTAGTTTAATCCCCTCAATTTTCATTATTTCAGCATGCGTTAAATTCCATACAAACGATTCTGTATCTTCGCCTAAAATAATTGTTATCTTTTTATACATGTTGAATTGGTCGTTAGGAGCACTACCATGATAGTAAACTGTACCTTTGCTCAAATTTTCAAATGTATACTTTCTTTTGTCTCCGCCTGCATGCCAATCAATATTAAAATCAAACGACCACAATCCAACCTTTTTGTTTTCTTCTAACTCTAGGCTTGTTCCAATACTTTCGCCGTATGGTAATTCTGTAGTTTCGAATTTTAGTTCAAAAGAAACTTTATTATCTTTTTGTTTAGGGTTTATAACTCCGTTAAAAATAACTTTATACTGTTTACCATTTACATAAATTTGTTGATCGTGTCTTGAATATTCATAATCCGGGAAGTTGTTTTTATCTAATTTCACGTAATCATCAGAAGTTGGTTGAGTAAACCTGTAATTCAACTCTTCTTTTCTTCTTATTTCTCGTAAATACATAGGTTCTATGTCTGTCGTTAACCTATACAACATATCTCGCATATAAGCAATGTCTGAACGATTTTTAACTTTACAAAAACAAGGAACAACTATATCTCTACTGATATAATTGCTCCCCATTAATATACGACCGTTCATATTTTCTTTGTCTTGATACTTTGTGTTGATTTGCATGCTATCAATTACTATATCGTTAACGATAAACCCGTATTCACTTAATTTGATTACAGTACCATCTTTTTTTGTTAATTCTATGTCCATTTGTAACCTCCTTTATAAGTAATACTCAGAATTGCGTTTAGCATTTCTGCCGTTAACAATACTAGTAAGCGCATCGTTATTGACATCGAATTCAACTTTAACAGTTTTCATGTTCGGTGATGTTTCAATAGAATGTGTGTGTTGTACTTGCGCATTTATATTTCCACCTAAATTACTTAAGTTTCCTGTAATACTAGAAATGTCAGGTGCGTTTAATGTAGGTTGAAATGCATCAACTACTTTATCTGCAACATTAGAAACATTACGGATAACTTTACTTGAATGATTATCTATACCTTTAACGAAACCTAGCATTGAATACACACCAACATCCATGAATTCACGTGAAGGTGAGTGAATACCCAAAGCACTTTTAGCTGCATCTAAAGCTTTCTTAGCAACATTTTTAGCCGCATCTACTAATTGGCCAGCCATTTGTCCAATACCTCTAATTAAACCACGGATCATATCAGCACCTGCAGACACAAAATCTCCTATAAAGCTTTTTATTTTATTTACTGCATTTGTCATACCTTGACTAACTTTGTTTACAACATTAACGAATCCTTGAATAACTCTATTAACAAAGTTAATTAGCGTACTTGTTATAGTAGATACCCATTGCATACCTTTAGTCACGATGAAGTTCCAAGCTTGAGACATTTTGTCTGATATAGTTGATACAACTTGTGTGAATATGCTTACAACTTTATTCCAAATTGTCGTTAATATACCAGATAAGAAACTCCAAATCGTATTCCATATATTAGAAATAAAACTCCATGCCGCTTGTAACGCAGTAGATATAGTTGTAGTGATAGCGTTCCAAACCTTAGTTGCCACAGTAACTATAGTGTTCCACAACGTTTGTAAGAACGTCCAAATAGCGTTCCAAATTGTCATTGCGATAGTCATAATTGTGGTAAATACTGTAGTTATTACAGTGACTAACAAATTCCAAATCGTAGTAGCGATTGTAATTATCGTGTTCCAGATTGTACTTAAGAATGTCCAAATAGCTGTCCATATCGTCATAACTATTGTCATTATCGTCGTGAAAACAGTTGTGATGATTGTAACTAAAAGGTTCCATACCGTTGTTGCAATAGCGATAATTCCATTCCATAACCCTTGTAAATAAGCGGCTATTTGATTCCAAACAATCATTATAAAATTGTATACATTAGTTACTGCTGTAGTGATAGCTTTTAAAATAGCATTCCATACAACCGAAGCTACAGTTTTCAACACATTCCAAACTGTAACCATAAACGTTTTTATCGCATTCCAAGCATTTATAATAAAGTTTCTGAATCCTTCATTTTTATTCCACAATAAAACGAATATAGCTATTAATGCAGCGATTACACCGATAACTATTGTTATTGGACCACCTAAAATACCAAACACAGTTACTAGTCCTGTGATAGCATTTCTAATTAATCCAATCTTACCGAATAACAATTGGAATATAACTGATATAATTTTTAATGGTCCTTTTAATAACATGAACGCACCTTTTAAAATTGTTAATCCCGCTCTTAATAAACCGAACTTACTTACTAACGCAATGATTCTACCTATTAATCCGCCACCCATAAAGTTAGATACAGCAAGAATAATCGGTATTAAAAATCTAAATGCACCAACTAAAGTTATAATGACACCAACTAATTGTGCTGTAGCTGGATGCGCCTCAAACAAGTTAGCTATCCAACCAGTTATTGCTACTGCAACGCGTAATACTGCACTAGCTATAGGAGCCATCGCTGTTGCGAATGCAACTAATCCTCTTGCAATGTTCCCAATTAATTGCATTATTAGTGGTCCATTAGTTTGTATATAACTGACAAAGTCTTTAAACCCTTGAGATTGTCCTACTTGTTCAGACCATTCCCTAAACTTAGCTGTCATTTGTTCAAGAGATTGGAAAATGACAGTTGATGATCCACTGAATGCATTCATCAAATTGTTAATTCCAACGAAAACATTTTTAAAAATATTACCAATGATAGGTAAGTTTGTTTTTGTGTATTCAATAAAACGAGTTATCGAATTTTCTCCAGCTGCACTATTAGCCCAGTTAGAGAAAGATTGACCTAATCTATCCAACCAATCAGCCGACCATTGAAACAGTGGTGCTAATTGTGTGAATACATTGACTAATCCATCACCGAAACCGCCTGCAGCACTTAATAGCTTGTTAAATACCGAAACACCAGTTGTATTCATCATGTTGAAGAACCTTGATGCTACACCGCTATTTTGAGCCCATTTAAACACACTTTGAGACGCCTCTTCCATTCCTCTTGAAATACCACTAAAAAAAGGTTGTAAGCTCTGCATTGCTGTTTTAACAGTATTTAAACCGTTTGCAAGAGTTGTGAATATAGCGGATTGATTTTGCTTTATAATATCAGTCCATGCTGACTTTACGCCATCTAAAGCTTTTTTGTATTCGTTTGTTGCTGAGCTAGCTTGTAAAGTGCCGTCACTAAGCATCTTTATAGCGCTGATAGCCATTGCGCCAAATGCTACAAAGCCAGCGCCGGCTATTGCTACCGCACCACCTAAAGCAAGTACACCGCCAGTTAACACTTTGATAGCGTTTAATAGCGCAAATACTACAGGTACTACGCTCGCTATTACAGGTATTAAGATACTAAAAGATGAAGTTAGTAATCCACCAACCATATTAGAACCTACAGTACCGAACACACGGAACATATTAGCTAAATTCCCCATCTGTCTTTGGAAATTGTCGTTTGCTTTTATTATGTAGGCATAAGCTTTCTTTAAACCATTAGTATCGACATCTACCTTTGTTGTTTTTTTGTTCGGCAATGCGTCTAATGATTTTTTAAACGCATAAATAGTTGGTATAGAAAGCCCTGTATCTACATCTAGTCGAGATCTAGTTTTGTTTGGAATACTTTTAAGCTCTTCTTTAGTGCGTTTTATTTTAGAGTTAGCAACACCATTGTCCACGTCTATAATAGCTTTGGCTTTAGACCTATTTAATGCTTCAAGACTAGCTTTAGATACTTTTAACACTCGATTGAATTTACTGTTATCTGCATTGACGTCAATACTGATACGCTTCTTTTCTAGTTCGGATAACTTAACTTCTGCTTCAGCGATATCTTTAGTTAACTTTTGTTTTTGTAGTTTAACCTCAGGGCTAGCTTCTTTGGAGTTAAGTTTGTCTAGTTCAAAATTTGATTCTAATATCTTTTGTTGTAAGTCTTGTATACTAGCATCTAATTTAGCTTTTACATTTTTGTTGCTAAAGGCATCTAAAGACTTTTTAGCAACCTTGATAGTTTTTTGTAATTTTTTATCGTTAGCGTTTAATTCAACATCTTTAGTTTGATCTGCTACTTGTTTAAATCTTTGCACAGACTTAACCGCACTATCAATTTGCCTTTTGAATTTGGCTACACTAGCTTCAATAGTCGCTTTAATTTTATATTCCGTCACATTAACACCTCTCTTTCTATTGCTTATTAAATTCTGCTATAACTTTAAAGAATTCATTATTTTGTGGTTCGTATTCATCACGTTCGCTGCTAAATCTTATATCTTTACCTTCGTTAAGCCGTTGGATATTTTCTTCATAAGGCAATACGTCGTTTGCATTGTTAAAAACATATTCCTCTTTAGGTTTATTTTCTGTCCCAACATTTTTAGTAGCTGCAGCATCACGAATAGCAAACGCAAGTTTGTAACGTTCGAATTCTTGGGTTAGCATTTCATACTCTTTCGCATACATTCGATAGTTATATTCTGTTAATGTCATTTGCTCAATAACGTTCAAATCTGTAATACCAAGTGTTGACATACAAGTTATAACGATTCTGTCGTAAGTTATTACGCTTCCGCTGGTTTCTCTTCCGCTTCCACTACTTCGACTAGGTTTCGGGTCATAGGTCGCTTTCCCAACTCCGTTAAAATATCCGAACCGAATTCTTCTAGTCCGATATTTTCTGCGATTTCATCTAATGCTTCATCAATGTTATTAATAGTAATTGCTTGTTTTTTTAAGTGAGATGTAGCTGCGATTAAAACTTCGCCAATCACAACCGGATTTCCACTTTCTAAACCTACAGGCAACATTGATACACCTTGACCGATAGAAGCTTGTTCAACTTTTAAACCTAATCGGTTATCGATTTCTCTTAAAAATTTAAAACCAAAACTTAATTCTAATGACTTTCCGTTAATTTCTACATTCATAACTTAAAATCTCCATTCATGATTAATTTAAACAAAATAAATAGGGCTTAACGCCCTATTTTTATACCTCTCCTGGTGTAACCGTTGATGAATCTACCTTAGGTTGTGGAATTGCTGTTAAATCTTCGCCAGTTAACGCATCTGCTTTTGTAGTGTCATGGAATCTGTATCCAGTCGCCTTAAGTTTCTTTGTTACAGCCTCAGGTAGTGTTGCAAATCCACGTTGGAAACGACCATTCACTCCATATTCATATTCATATTCATCAATACCGTTAGCTTCTGCTTTTAATTCAAATTTATTGTGGAAACCTTGGAAATATTTCGCTTTAAATTTAGTAGCATCTCCATTTTTGCCTGGTATTCTACTTTCAACTTCCCAAGCCTCATACAATACGCGATCTACAACTGCATCTTCAATTTCATCTGCAAAATCGTCACCATAAAACATTTTAGCAGTACCAGACATTGTTGATTCAACTGAACCACCAGTGTTATAAGACCCATCCATCGTATCCTCTGTATCTGTATCAGCTTCATGTGATAAGCCGTATTCAGTTAAAAAAAGCATTTTAGTAGCATCTACTTTTTCGCCAGCTTTTCTAAACAAAATAATACGGTCATTACTATTTTTCATATTCGCCATTCAATATTCCTCCGTTTTTTAAAATGTTTTGTAAGATATCGTTATTGATGTGTGTAGCAATTCTTGATTAGTAGTATCATCGACTAACTGTGCGATGTTAGTATCATCTTCTTCAAAGTCATAATCGTTTGTTTTAACGCTAGGTGTTAAATCATCGATACACCTTTTAACAAGTCCGTCATGATGTCCTAAATCATCGCTTACACTCCAAATATCAATAACTAAATTCGTATCGCCAGAATAACTATCAAACGTGTACTTACTTCTATTTGACTCCGGCATTTTTATTACAAAAAAAGGATACGGAATCTCTTGTTGCATCTCTTTACGAGAAATAACAGGGAATCCATATCCTTGTAGCATTTCATACGCTTTATTATAAAGTTGTAAGTTCGGTGTCATGCTTTTATCTCCTATTCAAACAACGCTTTCAATTCTTCTACAGTTGATTTTCTTATTACCTCATATACTGGCCACATAAAAGGTTCTGCCTCCATGTATCGAGTACCAAACTCTAAGAAACCACTATAAGCTGCATGCGATGTGATAGTGTATTGCAAATCGCCAGTTTTTTTATATCTGATATTGCGTGATAAATTACCAGTCCAATAACCCTTATTCATTACTTCTCTAGCTTTCAATTTAGCTCGTACTACATATTCTTTGGCGTTTTCCTGTAAAATATCATCAACATCATCATCAATGTTGGTTTTCATATCGTGAAATTGGTTTAACAGTGCGTCTAATCCATCTATATTCATCAATTGACCTCTTCGATATAATATGACGTTTCGTGTCTGTATATCCTTGTATCAACTATCTTGTAGCGAATGCCATTAACCAACACGTGGCTAACAGGGTAAGATATTGATTCTTTTATCCTCAGAACACTTACATCGTTTTTTACATCACCAAATTCAAGTTGCTTTCTTGCTCTAGAAATGGGGTTAATATTGCATGGTATCGCATCATAAGTGATTAGTGTGTTTTCTTTTTTGCTAGTTTTAGGATTGTAAGTTGCTACTTGTTCTAATTGAAAAATAACTCTATCTTCATATCTCAAAAGAACACAGCCCTTCCTTTTTTAGTTCTCGTTCTAGCATTAAAGTAATTATCAATAATAGCTTCATACTCCTTGAAATCGTTCAATTCATACGCATTGCTACGTCCGTCAATCGCTTCTGATGTCATACCTTCAGCACCAATCCTGTTGTAGCGTTTAACTGCAACTTCTTTAATCATGTAACTAAACCTTTCCGGTATTTGTTCAACTTCAATAGGTAACATTGATAACAACTGGCTTTCACAACTTTTTATAATTTCCTCTAATTGTTCATCTTGCTTTTCATCTTTAAGGCCAATACGTTTTTTTACATCAGCTAGCGTAGTCATATAACCACCTACTCTAGCGACTCAAAAGTGTTGATAATTTCAGCTTTTGTTTGTTTTTCATCAACTTGTAAGCCAGCAACACTTGCTATTTCGACAAGTTCTTTTTTGGTTAATTTGTCATTTACAATGTAAATCATTTGTTCGTTGCGTTTATTTTCAACACTAGCTAAAGCTTTGATACGTTCATCTGTAGGATCATAACCTTTGCGAGGGTAGACATGCCCTTTCATATAGACATGTCTGTTATCTTCTAAATCTGTAAAATCTACTTTAACAATTCTAATGATTTCGGGCATGTTACCACTCCTAATTATTTATTAAACTTCTCCTGGATTTGAAGATGGTTTTGCATCAGCAGGAACTAACTTAGCAAACGCTTTATCATCAGCGATATGCAATGCTACATGCATAGTTGCACGTAATGCCACCATGTCTTGTTCAAACAAGTTTACAGGTGTTCCATCTTCATTTTTGACTGTAGATAATTGTGCAGTTTCATCGATTTTGTATTCAATTAATTGAGGGATACCGTAAATCAACTTATCGAAATCACCAGTGATTAACTCACCACGTTTTAAGTTGCTTGATTTAAGGTTAACCACAGGTAGACCATCTAACGTATCACTGTTACGGTCATAAATACGTTCTTTCGTTTCAGGATCTACAATTTTACGTAACAAGCTTCTGTTTTGTGTTTTTGAGATAAACGCATTTGCTTCTAATTCGTCATCTTCAAGTAATGCCTCTAAATCAATAATGTTATCTTGTGTGAAGTCACCTTTAATAACCTTATTAGTTTTTTCAATTGATTGTGCAATTGATTTACCGAATGGATTGTTACCTTGATTCAAAATACCCGCTTCATCAAACTTTTTATAGAATGCTTCAGCAATCATAGGCTTCATTTCTTCAAAGAATTGTGAATAAGTGTAATTCAAAAACTCTTTTGTTACAGGTAAGATAACCCCTAATTTAAACGCTCTCATAGTAGCATTAACCCATGTAGCTTTAGATGTTTCGATTTTTTGACCTTCACCTACCCAGTAAGCACCTGGTTTATCAGCCCAAAAAGTAAACTTCTTCTCAGTACCTTCCATTGGTTCGTACTTACCTAATTGCATAATTTTAGAGTTTTCCATAACCTCTTGTAAGATGGGCGTTGTGAATTCATTCATCAACGTGCCATCTTTCTTTTCGTGCATCATTACATTATCAGGGTTAAATACTTGCGGTTTAACATTGTTACTCGCAAAATGTTGCAAATTTAATTTTAATTTTTGTGTTTGTTCCATTTAAATGCCTCCGTTAATTTTTAATAATTCTTTTTTGTCTAGCTATTTCAGCTAAGTTTTGCGGTTTATTTTTAGTCGAGTGATTAAATGAATCTCCACCAGTCAATGGCGATTGTCTAGCGTTAATCTTAACCGCTTCATTAACCGCTTTTTTTACTGCATTAGAAAAAGCTTCAACATTCAATTTAGTTTGTTCAGCAGTATCTGTTACAACTAAATTAACAACCTCATCTGATGAATCAACTTCCGCTTCGCTTAACATTTTCCTTGCTTCTGAACGCATTTCATTTAATTGTTTTTCTGAGCGTAATTGCTCCAGCTCTTTTTCCATTTGCTCGCGTTCATATTCAGCGATTTGATCTTTGTTCATTTTTGCTAATCGTTTAGCTTCATCAACAGCTTCTTGTTTCTCTTTTTCTTTCTGCTTCATACGACGACTTAATTCTTCTTTAAGACGCTTGTTATATTCTTCTTGTAGTCTTTTTTCGATTTCTTCTTCTGAATTAGTCTTTTTGTCTTGTTTGTCTTTGCCTTCATCATCGTTGTTATCTTTTGATTTTCCATTATCTCCATCTGATTCTTCAGCAAAAAACTGTAATTTGAGTTTTAACTTCTCTTGGATATCCATAGTTTTTACACCTCATTTATTTACTCTTGATTAGTTTTAAGCCATACATGGTTCGGGCTGTTACACTTGCATCTTTTATTGTCATAAGCATGGTTTGGACATAAAAAATAGCCAACACAATTAAGTGCTAGCTATTAAAAGAGAGGTTCATTATATTTCGATTTTTCTTTATCGGCTAATACTGCCGACCTTACACTGTCTAAGTTTGCATCAATAATAACTGTTTCGTTTCCCTTTTGTAACTCTTTACGTATACCTTTTAATTCTCTTGCTATGTCTCTAAGGTATTTGTCAGTATTACTCATATTAGTATCCTCCAAACATTTAATTTACTGTCATACAAAACTAACTTGCCTTTAAAAAACTTTACTTTTAAATCAATCACCGCTTTTCACTTTCCCTCCGAAGTATTTTGTTTTTCGTTTCTTGCTTGGTTTTTTCGGCCACATAGATTTAGGTAGTAAAGCGCAATCTGAACGACAATTGATATGCATAGGATAGAAATTAACACCAATTTTAGCGTCTTTAACTTTGAATATTTCTCCATTAAGCCCTTTGCATACTTTAGTTGTTCTATTATCGATTTTTGCAATATACATATAATATCCTTCCGGTGAAATTTCTTTCATGCTGTCAATGCTTGATTGTGCGTGAACACGTGCCGATTCCGTATAAAGCAATGATTTAATTGCTGCGGTCTTTTGTCGTGCTGTTCCTTCGAATTTATTTAAGTGCTTGCGCATATCTTTAACGTATTCATTTGGATGTCGACCTCTAATAACTACATTAGCAATTATTTCTTCTACTTCTTGTTTCATTGCTTCGGTATTAGTCCATAATCGCTCTGACCAAACGACACCATGAAATTGTGTATCAACGATTGTATCTATAACTTCTTTAGCTACTTGTACACCTTCACCTAAAATACCCGCTTGATCACTGAACACACGATAAGCTGTTGATTCGAAATATTCCCTCATCGATAATTCTGTTTGAGCTGTTGCATAAGCAATTAAGAATTCTATTTGAATCTTTAATATCTGTTCTCTAGATACATACATCTTAGTGTTATACTTCTTTAATTCTTCATTTGCTCTATCGCTAAAGTCCTTGTTTTCGACCAATCTTTTTGCTTCTTCTTGAAACGCTTTTACATCGAACTCATCAATAATCTTTTGTGCTTCTTGTAATGTAACGCCTGCAAAATCTCCGTACTTAACAATAAACGCATTGATCTCTTTTTCAATGCGCTTAATCATCATATTCAATATACGTTCTATTTCTTCAGCTTTAGTTTTATCACGCTTCAACTCATTCTCGATTGCTTTGCGTCCGCGTTCTTCCCAATATTCTTGAGTGTTTTTGTTAGGCAATTACAATCATTCCTTTTTATCAACAGTATCTTTTGTATCATCATCTTGTTCGTCATCATTGATGTCTCTAGGGTCTTTATAAATACCTTTTTGAGCTTTTTTAATAGATTCTTTCTCATCTTCTTCTATTTTCTTGACTTCCAATTCAGGGTCTTGGAAGAACGAGAATAGAGACATTAAAGTTGTTTGACTAATCTTCCCGCCAGAATCAATATAAGCTTTTAATTCTTCGATTAATGATTTAGGTAAGTTTCTGTTGTATACGTATCTAACAGTATTGAAATCTTTGTTAGCGTCAATCGACCGTGTATTTTTAAGTATTGTCTCTAACAACTTAGCACGACGTCTTAACCCTTTAGTGAACAATCCTTCTTTAGTTTTAGTACGTTGTTCTAATCCGAATAATTTGTATTTCATTGCCTCGCCCGATTGAGTGCCACTAAAGTTATCATCTTTCATGTTAGGCGTGTTGGTAAACATGTGTATATCACTGTTCAAACGGTCTTTATAAGCTTCGGTACCTTGTACATCGTATTGTTTATAAATATAACCGCCGTCAACTGAACCTTCTGTTTCGATACCTGTATCCCTATTCTCATAAACGGTTGGCTCTAAAAATAACACGTTAGCTTCCTTTTGTTTTCTAACTTCTACAGGATCTAAATTTAAATTACCTTTAATAAGTAACATAGCGTCATTTAAATCACTCATATAGTTAGCAGTATCTGATTCAGCATTATCATACAAATCAATTAAAGTGATTACTTTCTCATAATCCCCTTTTCTTCTTTCGTTGTTGCTAAATTCTGTAATAGGCATACGTTCGAAAGAGTGTGATTCAAAACCGTTTTCACGTGGTGTGAGCTTCAATCCATTTGTTCTACTGGTAAGATATCTATAAACACCGTGAGAAGTAAATAAATCAACTGTAAACACTTCATCTTCGTCAGTCTTGTCTATTGGTTTAGTTCTTAAATATTTAACTCCTGCGATACTATTACGTTCAATTGTATTGTCGTATATGACAAAAGTACTCATTGCATCACTCTTGTATAAACGCGTTTCATCATCTTGGTTTCTAATCATTAACTCATAAGCTTTGCCATAAATTGACAAATCTAATCCTAAAGATCTATTGTGTGACTCAACATCATTTAAATCATTGAACGCCTCAATAGCTTCTAATACATCTTTATCATCATCTTGACATTGAATCGGATTACCTAAGAAATAACCGTTAATAAAATCGCTAATATAAGATGCGTAATCATGCGCTACACGGTTATCTGCCATGTACTCTTCTTTGCGTCGTGTTAACTCAACCAGATTCTTAGTTTTACCTTCGTAATAATCACTTAACACTTTTAATCTAGGTCGTTGGTAATCCATGTGATGTTCAATGTATTTACTTACTTCATTAATGTTTTGTAATAAATCAGACTCTGTCCCGTCATATGTGTAAACAACATTAGCTTCATCGTTAAACAAGTAATTTCTGTTTTCTCGTAAATCAGTATCCGTTTCAAATTCGTTTGCCTTTAACATTTGTTCCCTCCTATAATCCTAGAGATTTAATTACTTTTGTTTTGCTTTCTATATTCTTTTTACGTTTTTTACGTACGATATGATATTTCTCAAGACTATAACGCAATGCATCGATAATATGGTTATTAGCATCTATAGGCTTGTTCAACCACTTACCATCATTATCTTGGTCAAATGTATAAGTGTTGAACTCTTCAATAGCGTGTTCACATGATGGGTGTATAATAACTTCAAAGCCTTGAATGAATTGAATGCCTGGTAAAATAGTATTAGCGCCTTTCAACGCTTTTCTTATACCTTTAATCCCTTTAGATTTCAATTCACTGATCACTCTATCTCCACCAGCCCCATAATCAGCTGCAATATCTACATCACCTAATCCTTTTTTAATAAGCATTTGTTTTATATCATCAGTTAACATCGCTTTTTTATAGTGTTCATCATAGATGAATAACTTTTTGTTTTTTAAATCTACAACCGTACTAACAACTGTTGTAGGGTCTTGACTAAATCCAAAATCCATTCCGTGAGTTATTTCTTGCGTTCTTTTAAACTCCTCAAACCAATCAAAGTCTTCCACTTTAAAATTATCGAATACAAGCCCCTCTGCAACACCCCAATCTCCATCACAAACGATTCTTGCACGTCTAGGATTCTTTATATACAAATCTTCATATCGTTCAATATCGACTTTATCTAGCCATTCATTAACTCTATAAGTTGTTGTATCTGAAAAAGTATTGTTTAATTTTGTTTCTTCATCAAAAAATGTAGGCTTCAACCAATGTCTTTCCGACCACGGGTTAAAAGTGACTGTGATTTGCTTGAAAAATTCCGGACTATCGTAGCTACCACGTATTGACTCAACAACAGTGCTAAACTTAGCGAATGTTTCTATTTGATAAGCCTCTTCAAACCAAGCCCAACACAAAATGCCTGTATCAACAGTAATCGATGTTATTTTCAATGGGTCGTCTAAACCTCTAAACAGTATTTTTTGTCCAGTAGGTTTATACGTTATTTCCGGCAAACTTTCGTTGAATTTAAATAAGTGAGCAACGCCTAATTGGTTAGTTGCCCACTTTAAATCTGTATACGTTGATTGTTTGTTAGTGTTGCTAAATCTTCTGACTACAAGTATATTTGCCCAATCATATTTCATTATTCGATAAATGAGATTAATAGCGGTAGTTTTACTTTTCTTGCTACCCCTTGAACCTTTAATAACACGGTAAAAGTTTTTGTTGTGCCAAAACTTATTGTAGCCACCACCGATTTTATTTTTTAGATCAAGTATTTCATACATGACTAATCATCTTCCGGAATATTATCAACAAACATCGGTATTTTGTGGTCGACTTCTTGTTTGTCTGTAAATAATTTGTGATGTCTACCTAACATCTCTAAGGCTTTGTTTTGGTCACTTATTTTAGGTGACTTAGTAACAAGTTGTATGTGTTCATCGTATACTAATTGCATTTTGCCAGTATCCGGATTCTCTTTATAGTCTCCAGTTTTTGTTACGACAGCTTCAACTTCCGTGTGTTCTCCTCTAGCTGTTCTAGTTAGCCTATACAACACTTCTTTACCTGACATAATATTCTCGTCAAAGAGTTTTGTTTCAACCTCCTTGATATAATTCTGAATTTCAACATTCTTCAACATACGCTGTCCTTGTGAGTACGCCGTCTTTTCGCTATATCCGGCATGCACAGCTGACTTAGTAGCATTGCCATAACATTCAGTACCAGGTATTGTATATACTTCTGCAAACAAACGTTGCTTTTTAGTTAATTTGTTCATTTCATTTACCACCAACTCTCGCGCTATACGCTTTTTAAAATTAAAAAAGGGATTGGCTATAATCAGCCAACCCACATAGATCCTTTATTCCTAATTGCGATAAGGGAAACGCAGTAAGATAGTCAATATCCTACACTATCATAATATCTCGTTATAGGTGTCAAAAACTGTCATTTTACTGTCAAATTTAGTATTCTCCTAATTCTTCGGCTAGTTTAGACACTATTTTCTTCTTGATTCTATGCGCTGTACTTTCAGAGATGTGTATGTCATAACAAACCGCAATCAAAGTCTTTTTATTAAAATAATACTCTTGAATGAATTCGCGTTCTTTCCTACTTGATGTGTTGATTATACGTTCAATCGCACTCTTAAACTCAAGAATTTTACCTCTTCGTATACTACAAAGATAATTAGTTACTGCCATTTCTGTTTTTGATGTATTAGATGGTACAAACTCCCCGCCTATATTTGTATCTGTTGGAATCCACGGTGTCATTATTTCACTTCTTAAATCTTCAAGTTGTTTATGATAATTAGGATAATCGCACAACTCGTCTTCTAATTTCCGAACTGTTGATAATTTTAATCCGTATTTCTTTTTAGTCATGAATACCCTCCGTACAAATATGTTTAATCTTCAAAATGTCTCAATCTACTTCTTAATATCTCTATCTCCCGCTCTTTAACTTTCACATCGCCTTTTAACTGTTCAGCTTGCAACATCACACCAAACAATAAGATGACTAGTAATATAATTGCTATGACTAACCACATCATCTACTCTGACACCTCCGCCCTCATCAAATCTGACTGATCACTCAACTTTGCGAAGTCACTCGGCGCCTCTACATCATCATTAGCCGTCATCATAATATATACTTGCTCCGTTACATACTTACCTAACTCATACATTGCTAGTAAGAATAATAGTCTTAGTATTTGTTTAATCATCATTGTCATCTCCAGTATCAATTAAACTAGGCATCATTCTTAACATAGCCCTTAATTCATGTTCATTCATATTAGCCATCATAGGACTGTAAAATTCACTGTCTTTATCATTAATTTCTTTAATGAAATCATCTTCAATCTTAGCTTTTTCTTCAGGTGTTTTATTTTTATATTTTTTGATTATTTCAGTGTACTTTTTCGGGAATTTCATTTTAGGAATATTAATCATCGTCTGCCTCCTCAACATTGATCCCAACTATATAACCTTTGTTCAATACAAGTTCTCTGCCATAATCTTTTTCTATCGTTAAATAGTCATCATCATTTCTAAAATTGTCCAAAACAAATACTATTTCGTTAAATAATTCATCTTCATGTAATATCAAACTACTACCGTCATGTAATAAAATTCTCAGCTGATTCATTTCCCACGCTCCTCAATAAGTGTGATTGATTCAATCGTATCTGTTTTAATATACGTTGGCTATTTGATTATATTACTTACGTAAATAAAACCATTAAAATTTACCGTTCTTTCAACATATTTTTCAAAAGGTTCAGCTGTTTTTACAAAATAAACTCCACCTGAAATAGTTTTAATTTTAACATCCGTCATTTCCCACACTCCCTTATATTTTCAAACAACTGACCCACTTTAATAACTGCATCTCTTTTAACTTGTGCCTCGTACTTCTCTTTCGCTTCTTCTTTACTCTCTGCTTCAACAACTGTAAACCTTTGATTGCTCTTAGCTCGAGTTATGTGCGTATGCTTACGTCCTGTTGAATCTTTAAATGTTGTGACTAAGTATTGCGTCACTTCCCCAAAACTTCCTTGACTCTATCTAAGATGTCTTTACACGTATCCTTTTCCTGCGTCTGCTGTTCCATCTTGTCTTTCGTGGTTCCTTTTCATTTTCTTTTTGTATGCGTCAATGAGTTGGTCGATAGAATATAAGTTGTAAGCTATGTCTATCACTATTACAATTGCCAATTGGTCGGGATAAAATTCTTTGAATATTATCTGTGGTGTACTAACAACTGCGTCTTGAGCAAATTCTTTATCTTTAAAATTAAACATTTTGTGAAATTCTGTATTTTTAAAACTTGATTCAATCGCTTCTTTTATCTCTTCTGATGACACTCCTACTTGATTCGCAATACTCAATCCAAACGCCAACATGTCAGCTAATTCATCAAGTTGTACGTCTAACGGCTTACCTGGTTTCTTCTTCCAGTTCTTAAACGTTTCCAATGTATTAAACCATTCAAAGAATTCAACTACATATGCTATTTTGCTATCTCGTAAGTTCAGCGTCGGTATTCTATCGTCGAACTCCTTTTGTATTTGTAAAAGTTCTTTTAATTGATCTACTGTTAAATTATTCATTTATTCGTTATCTCCTATCGTTTTAATTCCTCAATAAATTTAAGCACTCTATCAATATCAATCTGTTCACTTTCTGACTTGCGTTTATTCAACCAATAATCTAACTCGTACCACCAGTCGTCGTTTAAATACTTTTCTTCTAGCAATGCATCACGTTGGTCGATGATTTCAAGCATTTACTCGTCCTCCAAAAATTCAAAATATCTTTCAATCTCATGCTCGTTAGCAAAGTAATATCTAGGCGTCTTATGAGATTTAGGATTAATCCAAATAATGTAAATAGGTATCCTTTGAAATGATAAAAATCCAGTTAATAACACTTCTTCATTAAAAATTTCAAAGAAACCTAATTCTTTTTGAACCTCTTTCACATTATCTTTTGTTACGTATACCGACTTTAAGTTTTTATTTTTGATAACTGGGTGCGGCACCACATTTTTTAATCGTTTCCATTCCACTCACTCGTCCCCCTTAATTAGATAAATTGGTTTAGTAATAAAATCTATAATGCTAATAACTGAATCATCGGACAGTTTATAATGTGTATCTCTAATATCTCCGACCAATTGCACAATCTCTAGACTTTCGTTTGTTTCATGGTTATACACTTTATCTCCTACACTAATACTCATTTTCCTGTTCCTCCTCATATTTATAGACAACTTGACCTGCCATAATCCCTACTGCTTCATCAAGTTCAACACCTTCTTTAACTGAATGTTGAATAGCATTTGTCATTCCATCAAGTATTTCATCAAACGCTTGCGCTTTCTTATACACGTCTTCAACCTCTTTTAGTAATCCCTCTGTGTCATTACCGTTATAGGCACTAGCACTGATAATTGATTGTTCAATTTGTTCGCGGTTATTCATCATTTCCATCTCCTCTAAAATAAAGTTAGTTGCTTCTGCTCCTCGTATTCCAAACCATGTTGCTTTATATATGTTTCGAGCTCTTCTGCTGTATCAAATGTCTTTTTCACGCCTTGCCAACCTGGTACGATATGCCCATGAAAGTAATAAGTGCCGTTTACTACATGAATATGTGCCACTCGTTCGTTATCTTGATACAGATATCTCTTAGATCCAAAGAATTGATTTAGGTATTCTTTGCGTGCGTTATCTGTCATGATCTACTTCTTAACTTTCACGAATATGTCGTTTTCCATCAGGTAGCACGCATAACGTCCTCTTGGATGTTTCTGAGGCACATTAAACAAATGTGGCTTCTTTCTTCTTAGCTCAGCCTCTTTACGTCGTTGCCTAGCTATTTCACGTTCTCTAGCCTCTCGTTGCATAATTCTGGCTAACACGATTTCTTTATACTCAGCTAAGCGCATACCATAAGGTGCATGTAAGGCTTCTAACAACGCCCAGCCACCACGTACTCTTTTTGCAACCATTCCAGGAGTTAAACCGTTCTTTTTTATCAATTCATTTTCATGTTCGGTAAATTTATATGGTTTACCGTTAATCTTTACGATACTCATTTATTCCACCTCTATATATGCATGTCTTATTGTTATGTTGTCATACTTTAGTAATTCATCCGGATTGTCATCTAAGCGCTTTGCTAGCATATCTTTTTCATCATCCATATCATCAAAATGCTGATAATCAACTTCTGTAGGTATTCTTATATCAATCGTTGCGTTTATATATGCTTGTTGTTGCATTAAATCACTTCATTTCTCTTTTTCTTTTACGTCTGACTTTCACTAAGTCCTCATATACCATCCATTCTTGACCTGTGTATTTAGGCGCTTTACATATCCACGTTAAATTCACATCTCTATACTGATATCTGAATATCTTCGCTTTGATGTTGGCAACTTCAGTCGCCTTACCTTTAACGTCTATAACTTCAACCAGTTTCCCTTCCTTCCACAAAGAGAAATCGGCTATATACGTAATCGGTCTTTGCTTCCCAAATTTAGGTTGTAGTTCGAATTTAGGTTGTAGTTCGATACGATCATAGTTAGTGCCATTCATATTACTTTCTAAATATTGGTAATATTCGCACTCTACTTTGCTATCAAATACAATTCCTTTGTACTCAACTTTCTTAGCGTTGTATTTACTCATTGTGCCACCTCTAAATATCAAATATCGTTGCTTGTAATCCTAGCTCTTGCTCATATAGAAGCCCGTGAGCGCCTTTGAATCGTTTTAGGTCTCTATCAGTCATGATTTTCTTTTCGTCGCTGAAATGGGCTCCTGTGAGAGAATAAACTTCATTTACGTTGTCTTTATACTTGATGACCTTAATATCTTCCGTGCCATCTTCTCGGTATAAGTAATATTTTTCTT
This sequence comes from Staphylococcus sp. MZ3, assembly GCF_018622755.1. Classification (NCBI taxonomy): domain Bacteria; kingdom Bacillati; phylum Bacillota; class Bacilli; order Caryophanales; family Staphylococcaceae; genus Staphylococcus; species Staphylococcus sp. MZ3. The sequence goes on along the minus strand of NZ_CP076026.1, from coordinate 877,771 downwards.
TCGGCATTTTTAACACTCCTTAATATTCGACGACAGCGGGGCGTGTGTGACGTTCTGCAAGTTTTTGGATAAATAGGTCATATAACTTATTTTCATCGCCCTGTGCCTCGTCTATGAGTTTCTGAGCGTACATATCTGAACACTCAAGTTTAATTTTCAAAAATTCTTTGGTTACCATGCGTCTCGCTCCCTGAAATCGTCTCCGATTACTCTTACTTTTCTTGCATTGTGTTTCATTCTTGAATTGATACGTTGCCAGTTCATATTTTGATTTAGTTCTTTATCACTAAAGTTAGTTGTAAAGATGTTGTTTTTACCTACTCTGTTATCAACAATGCTGAAAAGTTTGTTTAAAGTATGTTCTGTGTTCTCTACACCCATATCATCTAGTACAAGTAAATCAATATCGCTTAACAATCTGACTAACTCGTCTGTAGTCTCTACTGCATTTTTGTTGTATGTCGCTTTGATACGATCCATCAACATTGGTATGTGCATAAAAGCAACCGTATGCCCTTTAGCTTTGACTGCTTTTGCGATAGCGTATGCTAGGTGGCTTTTACCAGTTCCGTATGAACCTTGCAATATTAATGATTTTGGTTCTTTTGTAGAGAAGCCTTGTACGTACTCTATTGCTGTTTGTTTAGCGTGTACTTGTTTTTCATTTTGTGGCTTGTAGTTTTTGACTGTTGCATCTCTTAAAGACGGATTAACGTTTGATTGATTGAATATGTTGTTTATCTTCCGTTGCTTGTTTCGCTTATATTCCTCATAGATTTCACATTTGCAACCGTCTTTATACTCGTAACCATTCGGGTGTTTTTTAGTAGGAGCAAACTTATATAAGTCGTATTCACTTCCACATCTCTCACATTTCAATCCTTTTTCGACATGAGTAGGTTGATATTTTTTCAAGCTTTCGTTTATCTTTTCGCTGAATAGTGGTTTCATAATATCCCCCTAATCCCAATAACTTTCGTCGTACTTCATGCGTTCCAATTGATCCGTGCCAGTTGGTTGTATTTTTTGATTGAGGTACCCCTCAAATTTACTGCCAAAAAGTGTTTCTGGTCTAAGGTATTTATCGCTATCCGTGTTTAACCATTCAGCTGTTTTGATATCAATCACCTTTTTAAAATCCTCCAACCTAAAATCTTGATTCCATCTTGCTTTAATAAAATCTTTTGTTTTAGCTGTATTATGTTTAAAATGCTTTCCTGCTTTTTTATTTAAGTATTCGATAATTTCTTTATAGGGAATGGAAGACACCGTCGGGTTGCCCGACAATATACTTCCTTCATTATTAGTATTGTTATTATTAGTTAAATCATTATTAGTACTATTATTATTAGTAGTATGCGATTTACCATTAACGGTTTTTCCATTGTTGGTTTTACCGTTAACGGTTTTTCCAACGTTGGAAAATCGAATGTGGTGCGGTTGCTCATATACTAAGTACTCATAACCATTTAACCTACCACTTTTATCACGTTTTCTACTACGTTGAATGTATCCAATTTCTTCCAGTTCCTTGATTCCACTCTTTAAACCGCTAAGTCCATCAGTTGAATGTTGCTCTAGTTCTGTTTCGTAAATTTGCCAGTTATCAGGTCGACTTAACAAATAAAGTAGAATACCTTTAGCCTTCCAACTTATATTAGAATCATGTATAAAATCTTTGTGTACTGTGACAAAGTTACCTGATTCTTTGTAAACTCTAAATGTTGCCATTTCGTTATCTCCTTTCTGGTATAATTTTGTTATCGCTACTGCGTTAGATTGGGGGTGAATAAAATATGGAAAAACCTTATATGTTAACATATGATTTAAACTCACCCGGACAAAAATATGAGGAATTGAGAAATGTTATAAAAAAGGAAATTTCTAATGGTCATTGCAATTATTGGAAATCTTCATTTTTATTCCGTTCTTCTTTATCAACTTCAGAAATGATAGAAAAGTTGAAACCTTATCTCGATTCTGGAGATAAGCTGTTTGTTACAGAAATAGTCAATAACAAACAAGGGTGGTTAACAAAAGAACAATGGGATTTTATCAACCATAATATTTTTATTTAGGTTCTTTTATTGAATCTTTTGTTATATCAGGAAAACCTTTAGAATCCTCAGGGGTAAATTTTTTAATTTTTTTAGCGCTTCTAATCTCTTCCGCCAAGATGACGATTAGGAGTGCTATTTTTATTATTCTTAGTCTATTCATTCCTTTTTCTCTCCTTTCAGCATTTTATTGAGCCTCTCATCAACTTTTATCCACGAGTCATGCAAGTGGTATTTATCATTAAACGACTTAACGCCAATCGCATGTTGCTGGTTATGATGTTCGCGACATAACGCTAATACATGTTTGTCGTAGTGATTCATCTTGTTTCTGTTCATGCCTCTACCTACTGCTTCGTAATGCGCTAGGTCAGCGTGAGGCTTTCCGCATATTACACAGTTGCGGTTAACAGTTGACCAGTATAAGAATGATTTATCTTGTTTCAGTAGATTACTCGTTTTGTAGCTAAGTGGTATGTCATTGTAGAACGTCCAGTCAAGCGTTGCTTCAATGATTTGACTTGCTTGTGTTCTCGTACAATTACTTAGCGAAATACGTTCATCATAGCCGTAGTACGTTCTTACAAACTCGATGAACATATGTCTCATATAGTCCATTGGTTGACCTGTATGTTCTTCTATGTCTTTGACAAGCGCGAATATTTTTCGACGTTGCTTGCCGGTAATTTGAAACGGATCTATAACGTTTACATCTACTTCTACATCAAACCCGTTATCAAGTAGTAATGTTTCTTTATTGCCTAATTCAACATCCGAGATGACAACTGTTGTTGTGCCGTCGTCTTGAGTGATATAACTAGTAATTTTCGGCATTTAATCATTCCAATCAGAACGGTAAGTCATCATCAGTAATCGCAGTGGTATTATCAAAAGGATTATTACCAGTTTGAGTTTGTCTTTGTTGATGATAATTGTTGTTTGGTTGTTGGTTGTTATTCTTCGGTTCTAAGAATTGAACACTGTCCGCTACTACTTCTGTCACAAATACACGTTGCCCGACTTTATTTTCGTAGCTACGTGTTTGTAGTCGCCCGTCTACACCTGCCAGCGACCCTTTAGAAAGGTAGTTTTTAACATTTTCAGCTTGTTTCTTGAACACTACTACGTTTATAAAATCTGCTTCACGCTCGCCTTGAGCATTCGTGAATGTTCTGTTTACTGCCAATGTGAATGTACCTACATTTACGCCATTTGGCGCGCTTCTTAATTCTGGGTCTTTTGTTAAGCGTCCTACTAATACTGCTCTGTTTAACATTATTGTTTCTCCTCACTATCCAATTGTTTTAATCCCGCATCTAATTTTTGGTGTGCTTCTGCGATTTGTTTTTGACTTAATTTATTAATGTTAGATATTTTTAGCCATCTCATCGTTTTATCGATAGTTGCATCTCGCCCTTTTTCTTGAGATAAGTTCACGAACTGATTGATACGCTCTTCTAATTCTGTAATATCGTTGTCACTTGCACTTGGTAGTTCCTCGCCGTTGTAGATATATAAGCCTAAACCGTGTAAAGCCGAAGCTTTAACAAAACATCGTTTTTGCGCTTTGTTAATATCGAAAGTTGTTGCACTACCTTTAGCAAGCGATTTATTTCTAAAGTCCAATACTGGAAGCCACTCAGTCTCTGTACTATCTTTCACAGTCACAGATACCTGTACAAAATAGCCTTCTGGTGTAGCCAAATAAGGTACAAAATAATTTTCTGTGTTAATATCTGGATGTGGAAACTCGTGTACTTTTACTGTGTAGTTTGGGTCAATCTTTTTCAGCTCTTGGTGTGCATATGACCATGCTAGATAAGTTAATCCATTTTTTTGTTCTGTATGATCATTCACGTTTTTACTGTTCAACTGTTCAAATAATGTTTGTTCAGTCATGTTCTACCTCCTCGTACTCAATAGTTTCTGTCACTGTTTTCTTGATTGCTTTGTGATAATCCATATTGATACTCGCTTCTTCCATACCGTTAAACTCCCTAGCTCTATTTCTATTTGTGGAGTAACTAATATCTGAATTGTTATCGGTTGGTTTGTTAGTTATATAAATTGGCATATCCCTATGACGAATGATATAAGTTACAGTCTGCTTCATAGCGACCTCCTACCATCTCATGACTAAGTTAATTAGTCTGTCCTGTTCGTCTGTGTTCTCTTCAATCCATTCATCTATTGCTTGGTTGAATAAGTCTGATGCCATATCTAAGTCATTCTCATCTACGACATAAGCATGTTTAATTGGTACGTTGTTCATATCTTTAACTTGTATTGATATGCCCATATGACCTTTTAAAATGAATAGCTTAAAATCGAATCCGTTAACATGAATATTTTTGCGTATGATTTCGCCTATTTCGTAATACATCTTGACTTCCTCCGTTTTTCATTTTATATTTAACTTGAAATTTTTCTTAAGTGCTTGATACTGTTACTTGTTGGCGCAAGTAGCAGTTTTTTTATTCTTCATAAAAGTATTCTTTATAAAATATGAATGTTGCGATACTTGCGAATCCCGCAATTGACCATGCTGTAGTGAAGTACAACAATGGCATAAGCACAATCGCTAAGACTGTGAAGCATAATACTGCTAATAGATAGCTTTTATAAATGTTACTCATTTTCTTTTTTCAACTCCTCCATTATTCTCTCGTCTGATAAGTCGTGATAAGGGAATTTTTTCCTAGCTAATTGGACTGGTATTCTGCCTCGTATCGCAATGTACCCTTCGTCTTCAAGCTCTTTATTCAGTTCTCTTATTATTTGTCCTGCTTTGGATTTAGAAACAGATAAAATTACCGCAAGCTCTTTAGCTTGCAAACTATTTTTCATCATATCTATTCCTCCTTTTTATTTTTGTGTTGTGTATAATTTAGTTATCTCCTAGTGAAAGGAGGTGGATAATATGTCATATAGTGAATATGAACAGCTTTACTATAAAATTGTTAATGAAGCTGATGAACTATACGGTGGTCAAAGTGAACACTTCAAAAAGAACCTTCAAAAACTTACAGAGAATGCTGATGAAGGTGTTTCCAGTGAAAAGATTTACTCTACCGCTTTACATGAGTCACTTGAGTACCAACGAAACTTCATCTTCTTAGAATTAGGAAAAGTTCTCTTTAGTAAAGTCGGAAAACGCCTTAAGTAGTTTTATTCCTGAATCAGGATCACTGTGTCGCTCAATCGTTTCTGCTGTAGACTCTTTACTAAAATCATTTCGATTGATTACAGGCTTTCTCGTATTTCGTTCAATCTTCCAAACCTTCCACGTCACAACTGTCATTGTGATGAGGAGGGTTGTTTTATATAGTGTGTTCATTGATAATTCCTCCTATTAAGTTGTTTGTTCAATTGTGTGTTATTCTTCTTCGTCTAAATCAAAGTGCTGTTCGATTTGGTCAATTGCCCACTCAATCATTGATTCAAGGTGTTTCTCTCTGTCGACTTCGTAAGTGTGCTCAATCTCGCCTGCATATGTCACAGTAAGAGTATCTTTGTGTGTGTATGTTTGACTTTTGTTTTCTTTAACTGCATAAAGTGTTAATACTATATTGTTTAGCTTTTCTTTTTGTTCTGGTGTCATTTACGCTCCCCCTAAATTAGCTTCATAACCGAATTCAGTCATGATTTCATGTATTTTCAATCTGCCTTTTTGTGTCCATCTAGTTTGTAAAACTGTGTCTTCTCTGCCATCAGAACGCACAATTGTTATAGTGTCTGAATCTGTGTAACTCTTGCCCATGTGTTCTGAGTAAAGCACCCACTGTTTATTTACTTTTCGTTGTAGTCTAGCTTCGTGTAGTAGTTTGTTTAACTTTTGTGCTGATATACCGTAGTCTGCCGCGATTTGAGTTGTGGCTAATGTGCCAGTTGACTTTAAGATTTCATCTACATAGTCTGCTTTGGGTTTTAGTTCTCCGATTTCTTGTTGTAAAAGTAAGTTTTGCTCTTTTTCTTTCTTATACTCAGTCAACACTGTAATGATGTAGTCTGGATCTTTTAATGTTTGTTCAATTACATTGTCTGTTGCGTAGATACCGTGTTTGCGAATAGCTGGTAGGACTTCCATCGCCAACCAATCTTGAAATTTTTCTGCTACAGCATTACCTGCTTTGAAAGCCAACTTATATACCATTGGTTCTGGTATGAAATCGCCTTTCCCAACTTCTTGGGAAAGATATTTACCTAAATATTTATTGATAGTTTCCCAACGAATATATTGTTTGCCGTTTTTAAACTGAGTGAACCCCAAACTTTTTGCGACAGTTTCTAAATCGAATAAATTATTTTCATTATCTTGTTTGATTAAGATTGAAAACATGTCGTTACTGAAAGTTTTAATTTCATTCATTAACTCTTCACCTCTTCTTTAATTTCTAAAATTTTCGCAATACGTTTCTTTTGTTCAAAAGCATCTCTACGTCCACGTAAAATATCCGATAAGTAAGCACTTGAAATTTCTAGCATTTCCGCAAGTTGCTTGTTTGTCATGTTGCGTTTTAATAATTCCGTTCTCACTTTCAAGCCGAAATCTGTTGTCGACATATTAGCACCTCCTATAACATTTTTTCTAAGCAAATAAATTATCTGTTGAACATCAATAACTTTTATGCTAATATTTAAGCATAGTTTAATAAACCTATAACAATTCGTAATGCCTGTCATAAAGGTATTGAATACTCGTTCCCCAACGAATAATTGTTATGTGTTTAGTAAGCTAAATTTAAAGCTTAAATACAGTATATTAACTTTTATGCTAATTGTCAACAAAAATAGCGAAAAAGTTAATCTGTGATAGGAGAAATTTATGAATCTAGTACAAAGAATCCGTAATTTGTGCAATTCAAAAGGTATGACTTTTGCTGAATTAGAGAGAACTTTAGGGTTTTCAAACGGACAAATCAGAAGATGGGAGAAAACCAAACCAGGCATTGATAAGGTGCAAAAAATTGCCGATCACTTCGATGTATCAGTTGATTACTTATTAGGTAGAGAAAAAGATGAGTACTCCGGAGAAGATAAAAGTGAAGATATTCTTATTATGCATCGAGCTACAGAAAATATGACGGAGGCACAAAGGCAAAAAGCTTTGACTATATTAGAAGCAATGTTTGATGATTGGGATGATTTAACTAAGTAACAAAGGGGCTTTTTAATTGAAATTAAATTATGAAAAATCTTTTTTTAAATCTGCGAAAGCAGTTTACGAGATCACAAATGGTCTATATAACTTATCTTTCCCTTTAGATATATTTGAAATTATCTCAAAAGATAAACGTATTAAATTAGTGACTTTCTCTGAATTTTCTCAGAATACTGGCACTTTATATTTTAAAATACCTTCTATTTTCGGTTCAGAAGAAGCGTTTCATATTAGAAAAGGAGACAAAGCGATTATAGTTTATAACGATTTACTGCCTATGAATCGTCTAAGATTTACTTTAGCTCATGAATATGGTCATTTTATAATGGGACATACTGGAGTTAATTTAAATAAAACATTCACATATAAAGATTATTATAGAAGGATTGCTGAAGAATATGAAGCAAACTCATTTGCTTCATGTTTATTGTTTCCTTTACATATAAGATACAAATATATAAACAACTTTAATATTGAGCAAATTTCGTACAAGTATCAAATGAGTTTTCAAGCGATCCATATAGCGGTAAAAGTAATCAGAAGACATATACACAATGGGTTAAACGACTATATGTCAAATAACGAAAATTACCACGCAGAAAACTACTTAAGTTTTTTAGAAGAGAAAATGGAAAGCAAATCTGATTTTATAAATGAATTTAAATATGCTTATGATCTAACGATTTAACAATCAAAAAATAAAGGAGAAATGAACATGAAAGAATTACCTAAGAGCAGATTAACGTTCAAAGAAAGTATGATTGAGAGTCAATATTTAGCAACTAAAACAAAAGAAGAAAAGAAACAATACAAGCAACTATCTGTTGAAGACAAAAGAGAAATTTTAAAAGAATACCAAAGTAAACCTAGAAAAGAAGTGAAATTTGAAAGTGAAATCAATAAATCTGACGAAAACTTATCTAAAATCTACCAAAGATTTAGCGAAATAGGTGTAGAGGATTTGTTTGGTACAAAAAAAGAAGTGAAAGAACTACCTATGATTTTAAAAGATAATGAAAACATAATGTATGTAACTTCGGGATTGTACAATAATAATACCTACTTAATAGTATGTACTGATCTAAGATTGTTATTCTTAGATAAAGGTATGATATATGGTTTGAAATTTCATGAATTTCCATTCGAGAAAATCAATTCTGTTTCGTATAAAAAAGGACTTCTTTTTGGCGAAATAATTATACATCACGGTTCATCAAGTATCGCTATAGGAAGCATATCAAAAAACACTGTATCTAGAATGGCGGAAACAATACAAGAACAAATCTCTATTCGAGAAAGTTCTATGAAACCATCCAATTCTGAAAAAATGAGTTTTTCTGTTGCTGATGAATTAATAAAATATAAAGAATTATTAGATGTCGGAGTAATTTCTCAGGAAGAGTTCGATAAGAAAAAACAACAATTATTGGATATTGATTAATAGCGCTTGTGTGGCGTGAGGAGGATGAGGGATGGAAAGAAATTCCACCAAAAAAAGTAGCAAAGATAAAATATTAAAAGCTGTAAATAACTTTGAAGAGGTTTGCAATAGCGGAAAATTCAAATTTAAATATTTGGATGACTGGCTTTTTACAAAATCAATAATTTTTAAAAATGAAACAACCTTAACTAACCAAAAAAACTTTAAAGTGTATCCAAGAGGTACTATTGTATACGCTAAACTTGGTGTTAACATTGGTTCTGAATTCTCAGGGAATCATTTTTGCGTCGTTTTAAATAAAAATGACAACAAACGCAATGAGCTAATTACTATAGTTCCACTTACTTCAAAAGACACCAAATTTTCTTTAAAATTACAAGAGAATTTAATACTAAAAGCTTTAGAAAAAATGAAAACTGACCACAAAACTTTACGATTCGATTTGGATAGAATAAAAGAAATGCACGCAAGATCCACAAAAGTAAAAAACTTAAATTCAGCAATCGAAAAAGAACTTGATGAGATTGAAAATAATTATATGCAACTCGCAAAAATAATTGAGCGTTACGAAAGGTTTGTAGGCAAACAAACTTATGCAATTCCATCTCAAGTTATCACTATCAGTAAAAAAAGAATAAGCACACTTAATGATTACGATCCAACTGGCCATATATCTTTCAATGAAGAAACTTTAAAAATTATAGAAGATTTTATGAAAGCTAACATTTTATCATAATTATCTTTACTTTTTATCGTTAATCTATTATAATCAAGATATAAATTTCCGGTAACCAATCCGGCTTAAAATCATATTTCCGGTAACCAATCCGGCTGGCCAGATGTTAATTCATCTGGTCTTTTTTTATACATTTTTATCGGGTAGCCCGCCTACCCTTATTATTTTTTGCCAATTTTGAGGAGGGAGAAGTAAAATGCCAGTATATAAGGATGATAATACAGGTAAATGGTATTTTTCCATTAGATATAAAGATGTATACGGTAATAACAAACGTAAGATGCAACGCGGTTTTTCAACTAAGCGTGAAGCTAAGAGTGCAGAGGCTATTTTTTTGAATGATGTAAACGAAGGATATAGCGATTCAAAAACATTTGATTATGTTTTTCATCACTATTTAGAAAATAGCGATTTGAGACCTAAAACAAAACGACGCAAACAAAATGAATATCATAAACACTTTAAAGCTAAGTTCGGGCATATAAAAATGAATAAGATAACACAAAATCAATGCCAAGAGTTTCGTAAATATCTAATAGAGAATGTAGCATCAACAAATTCTGCTCGTACAATTTGGTCAGGTTTTAAAGTTGTAATTAATTATGCTAAAAAATACTTTGGATTACGTACAGATCCAACAATATCAATTAAACCTATTCCGCGTGTAAAGCCAAAACCTAAGTTTATGATGCGTGAAGAATTTGAAGAAAGAATCAAAGACATTGAAGAGCAAGATTACAGAGAGTTATTTACATTAATGTTTTATACAGGTTTGAGGATTGGCGAAGCTATGGCGCTTGTTTGGACAGACTACAATAAATACAAAAAAGAGATATCCATAAATAAAACAATGGACATCTCTAATAGAACTATATATCCGAGACCAAAAACAGATAGTTCAGAGGATATTGTTCCTTTACCTAAATTCATCAATACAATGTTAACTGAACGACATCAACGTGAAAAAGAGTTAAACAAATATTTTGATGAACGTAGTTATTTTATTTTCGGAGGAATGGCTCCCAAACATTACAGTCATGTTCAAAAGAAATTTCAAAAAGCTTTCCCTCATTATAACATTCACGCGTTAAGACATTCTTATGCATCTTATCTTGCAAATAATGGTGTAGATATTTTCGTTTTACAGTCACTCATGAGACATGCTCAAATCACTGAAACGATGGGCACTTACAGCCATTTATATACTCAGAAAAAACACGATGCAATAGCCATTTTTGACAAGTAAATGGTATCAAAATGGTATCAATAACCGTTTTCGACAGTTAAGAATAGCTTAACAACGCGGTTTAAAGCTATCCAATACTACCTTCCATTTCGAACTTGATTAAACGGTTCATTTCGACCGCGTATTCCATTGGAAGTTCTTTTGTAAATGGTTCGATGAATCCCATAACAATCATTTCTGTCGCTTCTTCTTCAGAAATACCACGACTCATTAGATAGAATAATTGTTCTTCAGAAACTTTTGAAACCTTGGCTTCATGTTCTAATGATATTTGATCGTTGAATACTTCGTTATATGGAATTGTATCTGATGTTGATTCGTTATCTAAGATTAATGTATCACATTCAATATTTGAACGAGCACCTTTTGCTTTACGTCCAAAATGTACAATACCACGATAAATAACTTTACCACCATTTTTAGAAATAGATTTAGAAACAATCGTTGAAGATGTATTTGGCGCTTTATGAATCATTTTAGCACCGGCATCTTGAACTTGTCCTTTACCAGCAAATGCAATAGATAATGTACTACCTTTTGCACCTTCACCTAAAAGAACACAGTTTGGATATTTCATCGTTAACTTAGAACCTAAGTTACCATCTACCCATTCCATATTTCCGTTTTCATAAACAAAAGTACGTTTTGTAACTAAATTGTATACATTGTTCGCCCAGTTTTGAATCGTAGTATAACGAACGTGCGCATCTTTATGCACAATGATTTCCACAACAGCAGAGTGTAAAGAACTAGTTGTATAAACTGGTGCAGTACAACCTTCTACGTAATGTACAGAAGCACCTTCATCAGCAATGATTAATGTACGTTCAAATTGACCCATGTTCTCAGAGTTAATACGGAAATAAGCTTGTAGTGGCGTATCTAGTTTGATATTTTTAGGTACATAAATGAACGAACCACCTGACCATACTGCTGAATTTAACGCCGCAAATTTGTTATCTGCTGCAGGTACTACAGAAGCAAAGTATTTTTTGAATAATTCTTCATTTTCTTGTAAAGCACTATCTGTATCTTTAAAGATAATACCTTTTTCTTCAAGTTCTTTTTCCATATTATGGTAAACAACTTCAGATTCATATTGAGCAGAAACACCAGCTAAATATTTTTGTTCAGCTTCAGGAATTCCTAATTTATCGAAAGTTCTTTTAATTTCTTCTGGCACTTCATCCCATGAACGTTCAGCTTGTTCTGAAGGCTTTACATAGTAAGTAATGTCATCGAAATTCAATTCTGATAAGTCGCCACCCCATTGAGGCATTGGCATTTTATAAAACAATTTTAATGATTTAAGACGGAAATCTAACATCCATTCCGGCTCATTTTTCATGTTAGAAATTTCTCTAACGATATTCTCAGTTAAACCACGTTCTGATCTGAAAATGGACACATCATCGTCGTGGAATCCATATTTATAATCCCCAACATCAGGTGCTTTTTTAGCCATTTCAATCACTCCTTAAAAATATATTTACAACGGCGTGCGTAAGTTTTTAATTCATGATGTAAACCATATTATAACAATGACATGACATCTTATAAAAATTTTTATACTTTTATATGTCTAATATCAAAATCATCTATGATTAACAGCATTCTATTCTTCTTCAGTCGTACCTTCTGCTTTACCTTCTTTAGCAACAGTACCTTTTTCCAATGCTTTCCAAGCTAATGTGGCACATTTAATACGAGCTGGGAATTGAGATACACCTTGCAATGCTTCAATATCTCCCATTTCTTCTGTAATCACATAGTCTTCACCAAGCATCATTTTCGTAAATTCTTGGCTCATTTGCATTGCTTCTCCAAGTGAATGACCTTTAACAGCTTGTGTCATCATCGATGCACTTGCCATTGAAATCGAACAACCTTCACCTTCAAACTTAGCATCTTTTATAATGCCTTCTTCTATATCAAATGTTAGTCGTATACGGTCACCGCATGTCGGGTTATTCATATCTACTGTCATAGACCCGTTATCTAATACACCTTTATTTCTAGGATTTTTATAATGATCCATAATGACAGATCTATATAATTGATCTAGATTATTAAAATTCATAAGAGAAAAACTCCTTCGTTTGTTTCAAGGCATTTATTAACTGATCAATGTCTTCTTTCGTGTTGTATATATAAAAACTCGCTCTAGCTGTTGAAGACACATTTAACCATTTCATTAACGGTTGCGCACAATGATGCCCAGCTCTAACCGCTACACCTTCTGTATCTACGGCTGTAGCAACATCGTGTGGATGTACATCTTGTAAATTAAACGTTATTACACCTGCACGACGATCCTTAGGCGGGCCATAAATTTCAATTCCTTCAATTGCAGACATTTGCTCATAAGCATATATCGTTAATTCTTGTTCATATTTATGAATTGCATCAAAACCTATGCGTTCTAAATAGCGAATAGCTTCTGCAAGCCCAATTGCTTGAGCAATTAATGGAGTACCCGCCTCAAATTTAGTAGGTAAATCAGCCCATGTTGCATCATACTTACTTACAAAATCAATCATGTCACCACCGAACTCAATCGGTTCCATTTTTTGTAGTAACTCACGTTTACCAAATAATACGCCAATACCTGTTGGTCCAAGCATTTTATGACCACTAAAACTATAAAAATCAGCATTCATTTCTTGCATATCAAGTTTCATATGTGGTGCTGCTTGCGCCCCATCAACACTGATAATTGCACCATGTTGATGAGCTATTTCTGCAATGGTTTTAACATCATTAATTGTACCGAGTACATTAGAAATATGTGCAATAGCAACGATCTTTGTTTTATCATTAATCGTTTGCTTAATATCTTCGATGTTTAATTCACCGTCAGCTGTCATTGGTATAAATTTCAATGTCGCATTTTTACGCTTTGCTAACTGTTGCCAAGGAACAATATTGGCATGATGTTCCATTTCAGTGACAACAATTTCATCGCCCTCTTCAACATTTGCATCACCATAGCTATGTGCTACAAGGTTAATCGACGCAGTTGTTCCGCGTGTGAAAATGATTTCTTCAAAATACTTCGCATTAATAAAACGACGAACAGTTTCACGGGCATTTTCATAACCATCAGTTGCCAATGATCCTAATGTATGAACACCACGATGAACGTTTGAATTATAACGCTTGTAGTAATCCTCTAAAACATTTAACACTTGCACAGGCGTTTGACTTGTCGCTGTTGAATCAAGATATGCTAAACGTTTGCCATTGACTTTTTGATCTAATATCGGAAAATCCTTGATTACTTCATTAACGTCAAATGAGTGTTCGGCCACTTCATTCACGACCTTTCTTAAATAAAAATCCTAATCATTTAAATACTGACGTTGTATTAGTCTTATACCAATATCGACAGTCTATATCTATTACAAACTTTTATTTTCAAAATATTATTTAGAAACTTTGCGTTCAATTACTTCTCTCAATTGACGTTTAACGTCTTCGATAGGTAATTCACGTACTACTGGATCTAAGAAACCATGTATAACAAGACGTTCCGCTTCTCTTTGAGAAATACCACGACTCATTAAATAGTAAAGTTGATCTGGATCAACACGACCTACTGATGCAGCATGACCAGCTTGTACATCATCTTCATCAATTAATAAAATAGGATTCGCGTCACCACGAGCATGTTCAGATAACATTAATACACGTGATTCCTGATTAGCAATTGATTTAGTTCCACCATGCTTAATGTAGCCGATACCATTAAATACAGACGATGCATGTTCTTTCATAACACCATGTTTAAGGATATAACCATCTGTTTCTTTACCATATTGTACGATTTTAGATGTTAGATTAATTTTTTGTTCGCCTGTACCTACAACTACTGATTTAAGTGAACTTGTTGAACGATCACCAAATAAATTTGTTGTATTATCAATAATTTGGCTACCCTCATTCATTAAACCTAGTGCCCAATTAATTGAGGCATCCGCTTCAGTAATACCACGTCGAATGATATGACCTGTAAAGCCTTTATCCATATAGTCCACTGAGCCATATGTGATATTTGAATTTGCACCAGCAATCACTTCAGAAATAATATTTAATTGATTTCCTTCACCAGATGCATTTGATAAGTAATTTTCAACATATGTGACTTCGGCGCTTTCTTCAGTAACGATGATAACATGGTTATAAAAGCTTGCATTTTTGTCGTCGTGCAACACAACGTATTGTACTGGATGTTCTACAACTACATTTTTAGGAACATAAACAAATACGCCACCATTAACTAATGCCGTGTGTAGCGCTGTGATACGATGTTCATCTACTGTTACTGCATCTTTCATAAAGTACTTTTGTACTAAATCACTATGGTTCATAAGAGCGTCTGCTAAACCTTCAACGATAACGCCATCTTTCGATGCATTATCATCAACTTGTGTGTACGCAATCGTATTATTATGTTGAATTACTAAGTTTTTAGAATGATCTACGTCAATAATTTCTCTTACTGACTCAGGTAATTGTGATAAAGATTGATAAACATCACCTTTTACATCGTGTTGTTTAAAAGATTCAAAATCCCATTTTCTTAATTTTGTTTTATCAGGTTTTGGCATTTCTAAAGTTTCTGTTAATTTCAAAGCTTTTTTACGTAATTCTGTCATCCAAGAAGGTTCATTGTGGGCTTTAGAATAATCAACAAGTTGTTCTTCAGAAATGTTCAAA
Source organism: Staphylococcus sp. MZ3 (assembly GCF_018622755.1). Taxonomy (NCBI): domain Bacteria; kingdom Bacillati; phylum Bacillota; class Bacilli; order Caryophanales; family Staphylococcaceae; genus Staphylococcus; species Staphylococcus sp. MZ3. Next base: position 862,411 of record NZ_CP076026.1, on the reverse strand, counting down.
ATATCAGTTGTCATAACTTTTTCCTCCTACTTGATGAAATTTACTATTTCGTATAAATGTTCATTTTCATCATATATAGATGAACATCTCATGGATACTGTATTAATAAGATTATTCAGCTGAACCGAACTCTTCTTTAACCCATTCATATCCTTCTTCTTCAAGACGTTTTGCTAATTCTGGACCACCAGATTTAACGACTTTACCAGCATACATTACATGTACTTTATCAGGAGTAATGTAATTTAATAATCGTTGATAGTGTGTAATCATTAATGCACCAAAGTTTTCCCCACGCATTTGGTTAATACCTTTAGATACAACTTTTAATGCATCGATGTCTAACCCTGAATCGATTTCATCTAAGATTGCAAACTTAGGTTCTAACATCATTAATTGTAAGATTTCGTTACGTTTCTTCTCTCCACCTGAGAAACCTTCATTTAAATAACGTTGTGCCATGTCTTTATCTATGTCTAGAAAATCCATGTTTTTATCTAATTTCTTAATAAATTGCATTAAGTTGATTTCTTGTCCTTCTTCACGTTTCGCATTGATTGCTGAACGCATGAAATCAGCATTTGTAACACCTGTAATTTCTGATGGATATTGCATTGCCAAGAATAATCCTGCTTTTGCTCTCTCATCAACTTCTAATTCTAAAATATTTACACCGTCTAAAAGTACTTCTCCTTTAGTTACTTCATAGCTTGGGTGTCCCATAATTGCAGATGATAAAGTTGATTTACCTGTCCCGTTTGGTCCCATAATCGCATGTATTTCATCAGTGTTAATTGTCAAGTTAACACCTTTTAAGATTTCTTTATCCTCAATAGACACATGTAGGTCTTTGATTTCTAATGTTGATGCCATTTTATATTCCCTCCGTAAAATATAAAGTTTTCTTAACTAGTTTATAATAATTTTAATTTGTAGTCAAAAAGACTTTGTAATAATGCGTTCAGTTAATTATAACTTACTTATACCTTAATATAAACAACTTAAACCCTTTTTATTATTTTTAATAACTCTAAAGTACAACTCTAACCCTCTCTCTTTAAAAATATAAATGATAATAAGTGCACATAATTTCTCAATGGATTTTATGAATTTAAAATATGTTATCATTTCACTAGGACATTTGTAATATGGTATGATGCTATTTATGATTTTATTCCAATCGTTTGAAAGGAGTTATTCATGCAACAATTTAAATGGATTAATATTCTAAAAGGTTTTGCTATGGGAACGAGTGACTTGGTACCTGGTGTTAGCGGTGGGACTATCGCATTATTGTTAGGTATATACAATCAATTTATCTCTTCAATTAGCGGCATATTCTCACGACGTTTTTGGCCAAGTTTTACATTTTTAATCCCCATTATAATTGGAATGTTACTGGCAATGGGATCACTAAGTAATCTTTTTAATTATTTATTAAGCCAACACCATATTCCAACTATGTTTTTCTTTGGTGGATTAATCATTGGTATCGTTCCATATTTATTGAAAATTTCTAACTATAAAACGTCATTTACAACTAAACATTACATGATGGTTATAGCTGGTATCGCTATCTTAATTGTTATTACATTAATGAATAATGGCGATAAACATGCTGGAGAAACACTTACTCTATCAACTAGTCTTATTATTAAATATTTTATTGCAGGTATGTGTGCATCTAGTGCTATGTTACTCCCAGGTATTTCAGGGTCATTTATGTTATTAGTATTTGGCGTCTATGGCACAGTCATGCTAGCAATATCTGAAGTTGTTAAACTTAACTTTGCCGGTCTTCCTATATTACTTGCAGTCGGATTTGGCGTGCTTGCTGGATTCATTATTTCAAGCAAAATTATCCAGTATTTCCTAACACATCATAAACTAATGACTTTTGCATTAATCATTGGTTTTGTTGTTGGCTCCCTCTTTGCAGTATTTCCAGGTTTACCAACTAATATCGTGATGTGGTTCGTTTCATTAGTAGTATTTATCATCGGTTTTATTGTAAGTTTGACTTTAGGTCGAATTACCGCTGAAAATGAATAATCATTTTAGGGGTGATAAAATATATTCAGTATCTCGTTAATCATATGCAATATATGTCTCGTTTTGTATACATATTATTGGATATCATTAGCGAGTTTTTATTTAGTTTTTTTCTAACATTAAAATAATTATTAATAAATTTTGGTATCCACTTTTTTAATACAAAAACCACCTAGCCGATGGTTATACCGACTAAGTGGCATGTGCAGTGTATTAGGAATAAAAAAGTAAAATTACTCGCCTTTGTTACCTTTTACTTTATCAATAAAATCAGTTGCTTTTTCTTTTGCATTTTCAACGAATTCTTTCGCTTTACCAGAAGCTTTATCTTCTTTACCTTCGTTTTCTAAATTTTTATTATCAGTAACATTACCTACTGTTTCTTTAACATTACCTTTTGCTTGTTCAAATTTACTTTCGTCTGCCATAATAAATGCCTCCTCGGAATAATTAAATGTTATATATAATACTTACCCACTGAAAAATTATCTAAACATTTTACTTAAATAATTTTTGATATTGATTTGACGTCATTTTATAACTAGCGAAATAGATTCATCATTAACTTGAGGGAGTGGGACTGAAATAATAAAGAATCACTAATGATTTATGATGTAGTAGTCACTAGCCATGTGAAATTAAAAATAAGAATAAATGAGTAGCACGCATGCATATAGGATTTTACTTTATCCGTAATAGCATCTCATTCCTAAATATCATATAAATACCTGTTTAAATTAAAAAGCCCAGCAACATCACGTTACTGAGCCATTAATATGATTTATTTAGCAGGAATAACTGCACCGTTGTATTTTTCATTAATGAAGTCTTGAATATCTTTAGATTGTAATACTTCAATTAATGCTTTGATTTTCTTATCATCTTGATGTCCTTCTTTAACAGCAATTAAGTTTGCATAAGGATTATCTTTCGCACTTTCTACAGCAATAGAATCTTTTTTAGGATTTAGTTTTTGTTCGATTGCAAAGTTTGAATTAATTATAACAGCATCAGCGTCTTCATTTTGATAAATTTTAGGTAAGAATTCTGCTGATTGTTTATTATTAAACTTAATATCTTTTTTATTCTCTGTAATATCACTAAACTTAGCATCTTCAATTTTTACGCCTTTTTTAATCTTAATTAAACCTGCATCAACGAAGAATTTTAAGAAACGTCCTTGTTCAGCTGGATTATTAGACACATAAACTGTTGCACCTTTTGGTAATTCTTTTAAACTTTTATACTTTTTAGAGTATACAGCCATAGGTTCTAAGTGAACATCACCGGCACTTACGATTTTGTAACCTTTATCCTTTTTCTCTGTGTTTAAATATGGTGTATGTTGGAAATAGTTTGCGTCAATTTCACCTTTGTCTAGTAATTTATTAGGCGTAGTGTAATCGTTAATTGTTTTAATATCTAGTTCATAACCTTTTTTCTCTAATAATGGTTTTGCTTTTTCTAAAATTTCAGCATGTGGTGCTGGTGAAGCACCTACTGTTATTTTCTTGTCGTCACTGCCACTTTTGCTTCCATTACCGCAAGCTGCTAATACAACTGCAAATGTTAATACTAAAATAAGACCAAATAATTTTTTCATAAAATGAAACCCCCAATTTATCGTTTATCAAGTTTATTTGTAAGCCAATCCCCAATGAATTGGATTATAAATACAATAATTAAAATAAAAACTGTTGATACTAAAATGACATCATTTTGATTTCGAGTGAAACCTGTTAAGTATGCTAAATTTCCTAAACCACCGGCACCAATTACACCTGCAACTGCTGTTGAACCAACTAAAGCGATTGCTGTAACTGTAATGCCAGACACTAGCGCTGGCATGGCTTCAGGTAAGAGGACTTTACGAATTACTGTCCAAGTATTGGCGCCCATTGACCAGGCCGCTTCGATGACACCTTTATCAATTTCTTTAAAAGCAATTTCTACGAGCCTTGCATAAAACGGCGCTGCGCCAATGATCAAGGCTGGTAACGCACCTGTCGGACCACTTATCGTTCCAAGTATCAAACTTGTAAATGGAATTAATAATAAAATTAAAATAATAAATGGTATCGCTCTAAATAAGTTAACAATGAAAGAAACGATAGAATAAAATAACCTTGCACCGATAGACTTACCTTTAGCAGACAAGAATAATAACACACCTAAAATAAGACCAAGTATAAATGCAAATATAGTTGAGACGACTGTCATGTATAGTGTTTCGACTATTGCAGTCCAAACTTCTGGCCACTGAATATTAGGCATTGTAATCATTTCATTTATAATTTCACTAAATGATTTACCCATGTCTTAACACCTCCATTTTAACTTGTCGCTCAATTAACTCTTTTTCGAATTTTCCGAAATCTACACTTGAAATATATGGAATATGCAGAACTAAAAAGCCGACTGTTCCATTTTTTGTATTTTTAATATTTGCTTCTAAAATATTAATTTTAATATCATAGGCAGTAGATAGACTCGATACAATAGGCTCGGTTGTTGTTGAACCAGCGAAAACTAATCTAACGATATAAGCATCTTTTTCTAATGGCTCTAATTCTGTTAAAGATGTTTCGAAATCATCATTTAAATCTTCTTTCACAAATCGTTTTGTCACAGTGTGTTGCGGATTTTCAAAAAACTGTGTCACCGGTCCACGTTCTATCACTTTACCACTTTCCATAACTGCAACTTCATCACAAATACGACGAATGACATGCATTTCATGCGTAATTAGTACAATTGTTAAATTTTGTTGTTCTCTAATTTTTAGTAGTAGATCTAAAATTTCATCTGTTGTTTGCGGATCAAGTGCACTTGTTGCCTCATCACAAAGCAAGACCGTTGGATCATTAGCTAACGCTCGTGCAATCCCAACACGTTGCTTTTGTCCACCTGATAACTCTGATGGATAAGCCTTTTCTCTACCTTTTAAACCGACGAGTTCGACAAGTTCTAATGCTTTTTGCTTAGCTCTCCTTCTAGGGACACCTGCAATTTCAAGCGGAAACATAATATTTTTTAACACAGTCCTTGACCATAACAAATTAAAATGTTGGAAGATCATACTTACTTTTTGTCTTTTTGCTCTTAATCCATTTTTGGACAATTGACCTATATGGTCCCCATCTATAATAACTTCGCCTGATGTAGGCGCTTCTAAATGATTAAACATTCGAATCAAAGTACTTTTTCCTGCTCCAGAAAAACCAATGACGCCATAAATCGATCCTGCTCGAATCGATAAATTAACGTGATCTACAGCAAGGACTTCTTTATTTTTAGTCCGATATTCTTTAACAACTTCTTTTAATTCAATCACGTTGATTCCTCCCTGTGTTGCTTAATAAAATAAAAAATGCTTTCTCAATATCGATAGAAAAATTGAGAAAGCAATAGTAGTATTGTTTCTCTCATCTTCAAAAGTTAAAACTTTATGTGAATTGGCACCATTTCTATATAAGACGGTTGCCGGGCTTCGTAGGGCACATCCCTCCACCACTCTCGATAAGAGTTTACGCATCATTTAATTTGTATTAATCCTAACACCTTAGTAAAATTTCGTCAATAACTATTTTAAATTTTCTAACAAATCAGTCACCGATTTAAATGCATAAATTCGTTTTACTTCTTTATCTTTATTCATCAACAATAAAATCGGCGTAGACATGATTTGCATATCTTTACAAAACTGAGGATAAAAGTTTAAATCTATTTTCAATAATGGTAACTGCAATATTTCATTAGCAATGTCTAACATTCTTTCTGAAACCTTACAAGTACCACACGTTGGTGTATAACCAAAGATTAAATGTTTGTCTTCCTCATAAAATGTAGTTACATCTTTGATGTCTAATGAATTATTCATTTACTAAAACTAACCTTTCATTATTTATATTCGGTAAAAGAGGTGTTTCTTTCTTACAAGTAAAGCCATGTTTTGAAAGTACATGCGCCAAATATTGTTTGGGGCAATTCGCAACTTGACAGTAAGTTTTATCAATAAATATATGTTCACTTTCACTCAAATAACGTTTAAACCAATTTCTAATTCGATCTCCTTCGTCATCAGAATCGGCTAATACAAAAACTTGTTTATCATACAGTGATTCTATCATATCATCAAGCTTATCTATACTCATTGTTCCATGAGTACAAATAATATTGACTGGTTCTGCAATAACCTGTTGCACCCTTTTTTTATCAGATTTTCCTTCAACAATTATCACTTTATTTACAATAGCCATCATCATCACCCTTTAAAATCAATAAACATCTGTCACTGTATCATTTCACAAAATTGGTATGAATAAAACATAAATCACAAAAAATTTAAACTAGCTTAATATAATAATTACAAACTCAATGTTTGACTAGCTGTAACATTTAACATAAGCAGACAAAGGCTAAGTCAAAAATCAACATCCTAAAATCTACAATGTTATATTACCAATAGTTAACCAAAAGAAAATACACCTATAACAAACTTTTCAATCATAGCGGGGCCCCAACACAGAGAAATTGGACTTCCAATTTCTACAGACAATGCAAGTTGGGGTGGGACGACGAAATAAATTTTGCGAAAATATCATTTCTGTCCCACTCCCTAGATTGATCTATAGATACTACACTTGTTAAAGTAATATATTTTTATGATTCTCTTAGCTGCAATCCCATGAATACATGTAATCATCAAACTTCATAGCCTCAAGGTCAGTAGATTTTACTAAGATATTGGCAATACCTAAATCACCCCATATAATCGAAGAATTACCATCTCTTGTAGAATCAATTTGCAGTAAGACTCTATCATACATTTTCAGTTCTTGATCGTTCGTTCTTGGATCTATTTGGTCAAAATATGGATAACCACCAAGTTGATTAAATGGTTCCTTAGCAGTAAATGTGTTACACACAGGTTCCATCAATTCATCATAACCACCAAACATTGATTTTAGCGCGAAGGATGGATTGACTTTATTCCACAATGCAAGCACGTCCTCATCGTACTTATAATCAGTACATGTAATAGTTTGTTTCGACAATCTAAATTCTATAGAAAATGCTCCACTGAACGGGATATCCTCATTATCAGCATCTAATGACTTCAAATGCGCTTGAATATTTTCGAGTGATAAATCTGTAATTGGCTCTTTTATATAAACAAGCCTTGAGTTTATATTGTTTCCCTTTAAATTTTCAGACATACCATACATTTGATCTTCTGAACTAATCCAAAACTGCAATATCCCTTCTTTTACAGGAAATAATTCTTGTTGTTCTGGAAGATTATCCAAATTAATCTGTGCTAACAATACCATTGGTACATTATTTTCATCTAATGGTATATCTTTAAAAGATTTTAAAAATGGCATTCCACCAATCTTACTCTGGTTTAATGTTTCTTCTTTCATCTCTTTTAGATCCATTTCAATACATGGTAGTACTGGTAAATTACCGTTTTCTACAGATTCTACGAAACGGTTATATGCTTTTTGCTCCTTTTTAGAAAGATGACTAACGTCTTGAATGTTTAGCATATTAACTTCCCCCAATTTTTATTTTTAAAATAGCTAAATTCATTATTTTCATCATTCTTGAATAATAAAATGTAGCAATACTCCAAATAATAGTACCTAATAAATTTTCTTTCATATTATTTACTTACTCAGACTAAAAATAAACTCCTCAATCTTAGATTAAGGAGTTACACGGTGATTATTCACCAATCATTTCTGAATATTTTTCAGCTGTTAATAAAGCTTCAATCTGACTTTCATCACTAATTTCTACTTTTACCATCCATGCTTTTTCGTATGGAGATTCATTTACAAATTCGGGACTATCTTCTAGTTCTTCGTTGACTTCAACTACTTTACCAGAGATTGGTGCATATAATTCTGATACAGTTTTAACTGATTCTACGCTACCAAACGTATCCCCTTCATTAATTTCATCATCTGTTTCTGGTAATTCAACGAAAACAATATCACCTAACTCGCTTTGTGCGTATTCTGTGATTCCAATTGTTGCTACATTACCTTCAACTTTAACCCATTCATGCTCTTTTGAATATTTCAATTCATTTGGTACTGCCAAGAGAATCCCCTCCTAATTAATCTTTACATCATTAATGATGCCATAAGGCTAGATGCTATTCAACTATATTTATAAAAATTAACAATTGTATAGCTTATTTCATTTTACATGTAATGAATCTAAATATCGAGATATTTAGTAAACGTTTACATTTCACTTACGCTAACCAAGTCTCTTTATATTGATCTTCTTTAAATCCTAATGTTATCTTATCGCCCATTACTGCTAGAGGACGCTTTACTAACATACCATCAGATGATAACAACTCTAACTTTTCATCATCTGATAAAGTTTGTAATTTATTTTTCAAATCAAGCTCACGATATTTCGCGCCGTGTGTATTAAACAATTTATTAATTTCTACGCCTGTATTTGCAATTATTGTTTTAAATTCATTTATTGTAGGTGTATGTTGAACGATATCAATTGGTTCATAACTTACGCCATATTCATCTAAAAACTTTGCTGCCTTTTTACAAGTTGTACAATTCTTATATTGGTAAAATTTAATCATACGACTGCAACCTCCTTTATGTATTTAAAATAAATATATCATTTTCCATAGCAAAAGGCTTTCATTTTGAAGCTAAAATTTTTTATTATGATATAAATTTAGCTATAATAAAAATTATTAAACTATCTAGAGGAGTTGTTACAATGCAAGCAATCAAAAGTAATGAATCATTTAAATCTGTAATTAATAGCGATACACCTGTAATTGTTAAATTTGAGGCAGGATGGTGCCCAGACTGTCGTGCTATGGATTTATGGATTGACCCAATCGTAGAACAATATAATGATTACCCATGGTATACTGTTAATCGTGATGAATTAGAAGATGTAGTTGTTGAAAATGAAGTTATGGGTATCCCTAGCTTGCTAGTATTTAAAAACGGCGACAAAATTGCACACCTTCATTCAGCAAATGCTAAGTCACCTGAACAAGTTGAATCATTTTTAGCAGAAACTTTTAAATAAATACTAAAATAAAAATGTGTATATACTGCACAATAAAAAGCTGAGACTGTGATTGTACCGACTCTAGTAAGTTAGATTAAATCTCTAACTCGATAGATGTCCATCAATTCATGACTCAGCTTTTATTAATGTTTCTATAATTATACATATTAATATAATGTAATTAAGTTTCTATTTTTACGTGGTGCTTTAGGCATATCTTCTTCTAAATCCGTTAAATATAAGAATCCAGCAAGAACTTCATCTTTCTTTATACCAAGTGTTTTTCTTACTTTAGGATCATAGATATATAATGGCGATTTCCAACATGTACCTATTCCCGCTTCATAAAGTAACAACATAAGATTTTGTGCATATGCACCAAATGCAAAGTAGTTTTCATCATTTTGACGTTGTCTTGGATCTGTTTTTAAAATAAGCAATAACATGCCACCTAGTTTCGTAACTGCATCATAATGACATTGTTGCTTATCTAATTCATTAGGAAATGCAAATTTAGAAATATCCTTACTCATATCTCCTAATCTGTCTTTCGGAACATGCACAACTCTCCATGGTTCCCTCATTCCGTGATTTGGAGCATCAGCAGCTTTCTCAATTGCTTGATATAGCAATGCGTCATCTATGTGCATATCTCTTTTAAATTTTTTCACACTTCTTCTATTAGCTATTGCTTGTTGTAATTCCATCTAAAATCGCTCCTCCACGAACAATGATAATAATTCTCAATTATAAGACAGCACTTACACAAAAGCAACCTAATTCATTTTATTAGTATAAAGTCACTTGTGCTTTTAAATCAGTAACATCAATCTGTCCTGGAGCTTGTGGTACTCCGATACAACCATAAGTCAACGCACCACCAAAAACGCCTTGAGCCGTTCTACTTATTAGTCCAAGTTTAGACATTGAAATACCAACAACTTTGCAGTCCATAGTATCTGAAAATGTAGACATTGCCTGCAATAAATTTAACACATCATTTTTATTATGTGGCATTACTGCTAATTTAACGTATTCTGGGTTGAATTTTTGCATTTTAAAAAATATAAATTGCAATTCATCTAATGGAGGCGTACTTTCGAAATTATGATGTGATATAACCACCTCTTTATTATACTGTTGCAAATGTGTAATGATTCGTTGATGTTTTTCAATGTCAATATCTGCTTGCCATTCTATATCAATCATATCTATGCCATTGATATTTGCTAAGTCTGATATTAAATTAAGATACGAGTCATTTGTAAATTGCCCATAGCCACCTTGTAACTTTGTACGATACGTAACTAATAATTTGAATGAATCTTGCATAACCTTCAGCTTTGTAATCATTTCTGCCACTTGATCAACTGTGACATTTTCAATTTGATCAATTCGTAATTCTAATACGTCTATTGCATCAATACGATGATTAATTTTTTGAATTAAAGTTTCTTCGATAGATAATTGTGGCGCGATAGTCGCTACTACTTCCACATGTGTCATAGTGAATCCCTCATTTCAGATACTCATTATTTTTATTGTAAACAACAACTTTTTATCCTTCAATCAAACAATGCTATAAATGAAAATGATTAAGGTATTTTCGAATGGGTAAAGCATAAATGTATTTTAAATTAGGAGGTTATAAGTATGGCAATACATTATGAAACTAAAGCGACGAATGTTGGCGGACGTAAAGGACATGTTTATACTGATGATCGAGCATTAGATATTGATATCGTTCCGCCTGCTCAAGCAGATGGTAAAGCTACTAACCCCGAACAATTATTTGCAGCAGGTTATGCATCTTGCTTCAACGGTGCTTTCGACCTAATTTTAAAGCAAAACAAAGTGCGTGATGCTCATCCAGAAGTAACACTAACAGTGAGACTAGAAGATGATTCAGACTCAGAAAGTCCTAAATTAAGTGTTTCAATTGATGCGACAATTAAAAATGTTATATCTCAAGAAGAAGCTGAAAAATATTTACAAATGGCTCATGAATTTTGTCCATATTCAAAAGCGACTCAAGGAAATATTAATGTCGATTTAAATGTAAATGTTGTAGATTAGCATTAACTTAAAGAGATTATTCAACGTTATTAATAAAATTCACATAAAATTCAAATTTGCCAACCAAAAATTTTTGGTTGGTTATTTTTTCTATTCGTGATTGAAATTTCTGGCAATATTTAACTGAAAAAGATTGTACCTTAGTCATCATAAATGTGACCGGTTCCAATACTGGCTTGACTTCTTCGCATACCGTCTACAAATAAAAGTCCAGTGTCGACCAATAACCAATTCCATAATTTCCTGAACTTAAAAATAAATATAATTAAATTGATAATCCATTTACAAGAATGTGCATATAAATCAGTGATTGCAAAATTTTAATAAACATTTTAATATGTAATTAAGAAATTTTTTTAGTACAAAATCTTTCTTAATAATGATTAAGGAGGTCAGTAATGATTGAAATTAAAACATTAACGAATAATGATTTTAATGAGTATAAGAGACTTGTTTCGACAGTCAATGAAGAATTCACTCAAGATTCACATTATAGTCAAACAATGACTGACACCTTAATACATGACATTTTAAATCAAGGTTCACCGAAATGTATTGTATTTGGCTGTTATGAAAACGAAACACTTATCGCAACAGCTGCCTTAGAACAAATTCGATACGTTGGAAAAGAACATAAATCATTAATTAAATACAACTTTGTTACTAATAACGATAAATCGATTAATAGCGAGCTCATTAATTTCATTATTAATTATGCACGGCAGAACAATTACGAATCTTTACTTACATCAATTGTGTCAAACAACATAGGTGCTAAAGTTTTCTATAGTGCACTAGGATTCGACATTCTTGGTTTTGAGAAAAATGCAATTAAAATCGGAAATACCTATTTCGATGAACATTGGCTTTTTTATGATTTGATTAATAAGTAATACAGTTTTATATATTCTACATTTCTCATAAATTCAAATCATATAGGTTCTATTTTTCATACAACTACTCTACTATTGAGTAGTTGTTTTTTATTTGATATGATAACAATAAGTTTTTTCAGAATATTCTATTTTTTAGGGGTGTCAAAACTTAATGGTAACCGCAATTATTCATGGATTTATCTTAGCGATTGGTCTAATTTTACCTTTAGGTGCACAAAATGTATTTATTTTTAACCAAGGAGCTAATCAACCAAAATATAGATATGTATTGCCTGCAATAATTACAGCCGGGTTGTCAGACAGCTTACTTATTATTATTGCAGTGGTAGGAGTATCTATCATTATTATGTCTTTACCTGTACTTCAAGCAATTATTTATATAGTTGGTTTAATTTTCTTGATGTATATGGCTTGGACCATTTGGCATGATAAACCCTCAACAGATGGAGAAGCTCAAATTATGTCTCCAATGAAACAAGTAAGTTTTGCTTTATCAGTTTCATTACTCAATCCACATGCTATTTTAGATACAATTGGTGTAATTGGTAGTAGTGCTGCATTATATAGTGGTAGCAATAAAATTGCGTTTACAATCGCTTGTATTAGCGTTTCATGGTTATGGTTCTTTTTACTCGCAATTTTAGGAAAAATGGTTGGATCAATTGATAAAACCGGAAAATTATTAACAATAATCAATAAAATATCAAGCATAATAATTATTATTGTTGCTCTAATGATATTACAAAAACTTATTCAATTAATATTCTAAAGCGTTTTATAGTTGTATTTTAAAAGCGTTATACAAAAAACATACTTGTGTCTATGTATAACGCTTTATTTATTATAAATTTGGATCAATTAACTCAACAAATTTAAATGTTCCATTGTCATATTCAAATTTCAGGATATTACAATTACCGATATTATGCTTTAATGCTTCATCTAGTTTAAGGCAATATCTTAAAAATACTCCCATTATTGTCCCATGACTCACGACTAATGCATTATTCTTTGTTTGAGACATAATGTCATGTAAAGTTTTCACAATGCGTTCTTCAACTTGTTGCCTTGCCTCTCCTTTGAAAGGAACAATTCGATCTCCGAATAAGTCTTCAGGCTTGTATAGATTATCAAATAGATAGACTGACTCACCTTCAAATAATCCAAAATGCCATTCCTTCAGTCCCTTAAAACGTTGATACGATTGGTTAGGTGCAACATTTTCAAGTGTGTCACTTGCGCGTTCTTGCGTTGATGATGCATATAAATCGAAGTTTATCCCCTTAGTTTCATAATAACTACGTGCCTTTTGAGCTTGAGCAATTCCAAGTTCTGTTAGCGGCGAATCTCCAAATCCCTGAATTAGTCCCTTAAAATTAAACAAAGTTTGTCCGTGGCGCATTAAATATAACGTTTTAGCCAACAATAACACCTCTTCAATAAAAAGTATTGATAGCTCAAAATGTATTCTCTTTTTATTAAAATGAGTACCAAATATATTAAACCATTATTTAAACTTTTTCGGTAGCGAAAACCTTTGCTTTTGATGTACATTTTTTTCATAAGTAATGATGATTTTAGTTTAAAAGATAATGTGACGGGGTAAAACGCAATGAAGAGTACAGAATTTTAAAGGAGTGAGTGTTTATGGATAATCATAATCAATGTAATTATGTGAATCCACAAAATGTTTCACTTGACTGGGAATGTTTTATAATTAGTAAAAGTGAAATGTTGTTAGATGGTGTACCAAATGAACTTATCAACACTTGGTTAGATAAAGACATTATTACACCATTTTCGATAAGAAATGATGAAATAAACTTTAAAACAAAAGATATTTGGGATGCACTAATACATCATAATTGGTACTACTCAAATTAATTTGCCATATATAAGCTAATAGCTCTATTTGTAGTTTCAATTAATTGATGATCTGTGTAATTAGACATCACATATGCTCTAATTACTTGGTGTCTTTCTTCTAATCGAGGGAATGCTTTATCTTCACTAACGTGTTCGGCCAATATACCAAATGGTGTGTTATCATTTTGAAAACCCATGATGAAATTGTAAAACGTCATAAGACTTGCCCCCTTCATTTATTAAGCGCTATTTAAAGTGTTATTATTAATCTTATCAGAAAACTAGTATTTGTAAATGTGCAAAAGTGATTTTGCACATTTTTTTGATATCTGATTCTAAAAATATTAACGAATTATACAACTTTAAGAGTTTTTAGTATGTAAATATTCTTTTCATATTAATACTATACATCCCTATATATGCTCACTTGTTTGAATTAATAAACTTTAGCATTCTACAAATAATATTTTAAAAATAACTATACTTTTTATTTACCTATTGGAAAATAGTGTTATCATATTTATTAAGAAACTATTTTTATACTAGTAGGTGTCAGTCATGAATAACATTTTGTTAAATGCTATCAATATAGTTATTACTACCACTTTTGTTATCTTTAATATTTTAATCACATATAATAAAGATTTAGATGATTTATGTTGGCTCCTGCCTGGTATTATCATTTGTGGTGTGATACTCATCGTATCCTTTACCATTGCAATGATAACTAAAAACTGGTTAAGTGAAATATTATTTTTTATAAATATCGTACTCGTTCTCTATTACATTTATCCTATTTTTTATAGTTTTATAGGTTAATAATTACGGTATATAAGGAGGGTTTCACATGTCTTTACATTTTGCAATTCTGTTTTGGCTAGCATTAATTTTCTTAGTTGCCGCTACGTTTATACTCGTATTAATGAAAAAAACTGGCAAAGAATCTAAAAAAGAGTCCTATTTAAGTTTCACTGTCATTCTCTATATTTTTGGATTCGCTATATTAATATACACATTTATATTTGGTGTGCTATAAATGAAATTCATTTTATATCCAGTCTGAAACGTCTCAATGATGTTTCAGACTGTTTTTTATTCTTAATAGACATTTCACACTCTCATACTTTAATATTTAAGATATGTTTTAGTCTTACAAGCTTATTAAAGATTACAATTCTAATTTAAGACTATTTACATATATTTCTTCAACAAGGAGCTTTTAAGTGAACTATATTAAACGAACGATAATTTTACTTATATTATTCGTTGTCGTATCCCCAATAAACTCACCAAAAACAATTGCAGATAATAAGTATTCAGAAATTCAAGATGACAAATTCCAATTACAACCTGGTGATATTATTGTTACAAAAGGCCCTGTCATGTGCGGATTTTTTGGTCATTGTAGTATCGCGATTGATGATAAAACGATTTTACAAATTGAGGGGCCTGGCGACAAACCAACTACACAATCCTTCGAATCTTTTAAATATAATTATGCAAGTGGCAAAAATGATTGGATGAAAGTTTATCGTTGCAGCTATCCTGGTGCAGGTAAAAAAGCGGCTGAATGGGTTAAGAAAAACTATGAGAATACAAATCATCGTTATCTAGTTACATTAAATTTGAACAGCAAAAAATTTACGTATTGTACTAAAATTATCTACCAAGCTTATAAATTTGGTGTAAGTGAAAAATCAGTTAAAAGTTATGGACTACATATTATTTCACCCTATGCAATTAAAGATAATTTTATAGATCCATACAAACTAAGGCTTGTTAAAGCTTATTAACACAGTTTCATCAAATAGTTAAATTAGTTTGTGTTTTGCAATAAATTGGGTATAGATTACAAATGATATTTCAGGAGGCCCAATATTTTGAATGAACTAACTAAAGAACAAAAGTATACAATAGCTAAATTTTACAAATTATATATTGAACGTTCGAATAATGGAGAAACAGAAACAGTCGCTAACTTTTTTGGCGATGCTAAAGATGCACGTGAAAACTATTTTTGTGATCGTGATTATCAAGACTTCTTAACTAACTGCCAAATTTTAATTCAAAACAAATACTTAACTGGTGAAGTTTTGGACGATAACATTTACAATATTTCTATTTTAAACAAGACATTTATTGAATTCGAACAAAATTTTGGTTGAACATGAATGTCTCAACTATAAACTTTCTAACCCTATTTTAAAGCAGGAGTGAAAAACATACATGAGTGAATGGCATATTAATAATCAATCTACAAAACCTTTTTTAATACAACAAGCGGAAAAGCAATTGTCTATTGTTAAACCGTTGCCTAATGGTAGCTTCCAAATACTCACAGAAATAAATTTGGAGAATGGCAATATTAGTAACATCGATCATTCTTTACTTGTTTCAGTAGACCCCAAAGCATTAGAAATAAGTATATTTGACGCTGTAAATTAAACGCAATATTTTTATTTAATTATTTTAATGTTTCGCCTTTTAAATGAAAACAAGATTACTGAATTATTATGAGATTTTAAAAACAATAAATATTCTCAATAATTAATCAGTCTTAATAAAAAATTAACAAAAAGTTGATTAGTTAAATTATTAATTAAGTAGTAAGATATTATGCGATGTGGTATCCTATTATTGTTAAACATTTTGAGTGTTTAACATTACTTCTTGTTATCGCCATATACAGACTTTAATTCTCGTCATTATTAAAGTTCTGTATTGGCGCTTTTTTATATTCAAAATCAAAAGTCGGACAGATGAAAAGTAAAAAACTTTTCCATCAGTTCGATTTATTTTAGAACCATTATATATTGTTAAATCTCCACCTAAATTTATTGGACAAAAAAATAACGGCTAGTGCTTTTACCACACCAACTGTTATCGATTTAAAGCATAAAAAAACAGCCCTATAATAAGGACTGTTTGAATAAGTTAAAATTACATTTTAACTACGTTTGCAGCTTGCTCGCCACGGTCGCCTTCAACGATGTCGAATTCAACTTTTTGGCCTTCTTCTAATGATTTGTATCCATCTTCAGCGATTGCTGAGAAGTGTACGAATACGTCGCTACCATCTTCTCTTTCGATGAAACCAAAACCTTTTTCTGCATTAAACCATTTAACTGTACCGTTATTCATATTGAATACCTCCGTCGTGCTTTTGCACTAAATATTTTGTAACAAATTCATAAATGAAAAGGAGAATATTCTATATAAATAACTCACATTTTTCTTCACGCTCTTTATTACTTAACTTTCATTATACACTTTTAAATATAGAAGTAAAGCATTATTTTATTTTCTGTGATAATACACATTGAACTATATAGTAATATTCCATTTTAATACTAAATTTAAAATTTTTATTTTCTAATATTAAATACACTTGCTTTTGATACTATTTACTTTTTTAATTCTGAATTGATAATAAATCATATCGTGATCCAAAAATTATAAAAGTGCCACTAGCAGCAGTGACACTTTTACAATGAGCATTATTGACCTGAATCAGCGTTGTCTTCGCTCCAAATATTTAATTTCTCTTTTTTCGCTTGTGCTTCACTTTTTCTTAAAAGTTGTTCATGTGTATTGTTAGGTTTATAAACATAAGCAACTTTAGCCAAGCCTTGACGAACTAAAGCTTCGTTTACCATTTTTCCATCAGCATAAATATACGCTAAGCCACGTCCATATTTATCAGTTCTTTGACCTTTGTCAAACTCGACTTCAATTTTCTTTGCATTTTCTACCATTTTTTTCGTAAATGCACTTGCTCAGGGCCATATTTCTCTACACCTTTTTTAGGATGCTTTGTTTCAGGTGTATCAACCAATAATAGTCTGAATGTCATTGGTTGACCTTTGTACATTAATTTAACCGTATCACCATCAATCGCTTTAATTAATGTCGCAGGTTCTTTATGTAATTTTTTAGTTGAAGTTGCACTATATACTGTTGGGTCTTCAGAACCACTTCTATTTACGCCATTATCTGTTTGTGATGCATTTGCTGAGCTACTTAGACTTGAAACTACAACTAAAGTTAACACTAAGCAACTAGTAGTGAAATAGAAAAACCTCTTTGCGTATTGCCCTTTCGAAACATTACTGATAGCCATCCCTATAAGTAATATTGAAACGATTGCCATACATATGCCAGCACTTAATAAGTATTCTGTCATAACTAACACCTCTTTCTTTTTAGTTAATTTTAATATTAAACGTTAATTAATTATAATTCTACATTTTTACAATTAATTAATAAAAATTTAATAATTATAATAAAATAACTATACTTACTTTTATGTATTTTCTATATTTTAGGTGCCAGAACTTATATATTTAGCCTTATTTGTAAAATTAAAAAGCCTACAACATGAATCGTTGCAGACTATCATATCGAGACAAAGAGGTTTATTAGTGTCTCTATATCTATGTGGAATTTGAAAAGATTATTTATAATATTTACGGGGATAAATTGTCATTTAAAAACGAGATGTATAACTTATAATTTACTTTGGATTAGCGTTGTAATCCATTATAAACCTTATCAATTTGTTTATTGAAATAGTTTTGATGCGGTTTGCTTAATGTGTTAACTTTTTGTTTGGCTTTCATCCTAGCATCAGCACTTTGTGTATCTTTATAGTTCTCTACTAAGCTTTGTGCTTCTTTAACATGATCACGTCTAATAACGCGTTTGTCACGGTCTGTGAAATGTGATGAGTCAATTTCACTATAACCAACCATAGCTCCTGATTTACCGCCCATTGTTAATATGTTGAACTCCATCAAGTTTGAATTGCTATTAGATTGAAAAATATTAATTTGAGCATGTTCAACTGTTATAACTTTCTCTTCCGATACAATTTCAGTAAATTGCTTAGTATCATTTGCGCCACTCTCTGTTACTAATGCGTTTGCGTGATTAGAATGCCATAATTGAGTTGCACAAATTACACCCATTGTTAGTACTAATACTTTCCTTTTCATTTGTTTATGCTCCCTTATTTGCTTTGATATAAAAACCGACTTTTTCACCCTGTTTTCTTCGCCATTGAAAATTATATACCAATATTTTAGAAACAATAATTAACTTGCGATGAACAAACTATTAACAATAATCTTGAGTATTATATTTATCTTAATTAATAATATATTTATTTAAGATTATGTTACTTCCAACTTTCAAAGTAGAAAAACGGTATAATTTGTTGATGGGTGTTTATTGATAAACTGCAAAAAATACAGCCTACAACCACATAGATTGTAGACTATATTTAAAATAATAGGTATTTATCATATCTCGTAAACTTAGTGCCAATTTTTATACTCGTGGTGCTGGTAAGCTACCCTTAAATTCAGGAACGTAGTGTGTAGGGCTATAACTTGGAACAGCATATTGATAATTTACATTTTTGATATTTAATGATGGTTTCCCAATTTTATAACCATTTGATTGTGAAAATGAGAAATATTTCTTCACACCTTTAACTACTTTATAAGAATAGAAGTATTTATAGTCATATGCTTTATTTACTTTAGCATTTTGATGTGTTGCTGTTGTGTTATTTTGGAAACTTGGTACATGCATACGATGTGAATTGTGACCATATGGTGGAATTACCTTGAAACTATTTATTTGTGGCACAACACAAAAGTGATTAATTTTAATGCTAGCATGCCCTGGTGTAACAAATTTATGCGCGTGATATCCAGGAACTGCAAAATGATGCTTGATAATTAAAGATTGAGATGGATGTGTATATCTAGGCGATTCTGATGGTTTAACAATAAAGTGTTTATTAATAGAATCCTTTGCATGATTTACATGTTTATGTACATGTGTTGATTTGTATGAAGTAATAACTTTCTTGTAGTGGGTTTGCGTAGTAATGAAGTGGTGGTTTACTTTGTTTTGCGTAATAAATCTATTTACTTCTGGGCCTTTAGCAACAAAATGCTTATCAACTTGTTGTGAAGCTGGATTGTTTGTTGTTACATTCACGCGATTATTGATTTCTTTGTACTCTGGTACAATGTTTCCTAACTTTGATTCTGGTACGGCAAAGTTTTTATCTACAATTTTACTTGCTGCTGAAGGATCCGAAATCTTATTCAATTTGTCTTCAGAAACTACAAAGTTTTTATTGTCAGTTAAATTACTAACATTTACTTTTGGTGCTTTTTTAAATTCATTGTAAGATGGAATAATTTTATTAATTCCTGATTCTGGAACTACAAATTTTTTGTCAACACTCTCTGTCACTGATGCTTTAGCGTGATTTGAATTGATAAGTTGTGTAGCAAATAGCGTGCTCATAGTTAAAACTAATAATTTCTTTTTCATCTGTTATTTCTCCTTTATATAGACTCAATATTATAACCAATTTAATTTTCCTGTTATATTCACTAACAGCATTATATACCAGAATTTTCAGTATAATAATTAACTTGAAGTAAACGTTGTCTTAACATTTTTATTGTTTTTCAGCTTAAAATTAATTATTGATATTGATAGTTAAGCATAATAATTTTTTCGTAATATAAAGTGAAAAAAGTAATAGTCCACACCTGTTTAGAATGTGGACTATACTAGATTGCATCATTGAAATGATAACTTAGATATTATTTATTGCTAGTTTAAAATGTTATTATTTTTTCGACAAACTCATTATTTGCTTTGCAGCCATGCATTAATTATTTGCCATTGTATACTTTATTGATTTGTTTATTAAAACGTTTTTGATGACCTTCACTTAATGTATTTACTTTTTGTTGTGCATTTAATCGGTCTCTATAACTATGTGTATCTTTATAATTATCAACTAACTTTTGAGCTTCTCTAACGTGTTCACGCTTAATTACACGCTTCTCACGTTCAGTTAGATGAGAAGAATCAATTTGACTTATACCAACCAGTGATCCTGATTTTCTACCAGGTAAAGCAGACGTTTCTTCAAATTCAACAACATTATTATGCGTGTGATTTGAAGTTGTTGGTGATTGATGCGTTGTTGTGAAATCATGACTTTCACCATTTAATCCAACTAATGGTTTTGGTGTTTTGTAAACGATTTGTTGCTGAGTTTGACGCTCAACTGTAGGCATTGGTACCTGAGTCGTTGTTTCAGTATATGTAGTCGGTGTTGTTGGTTTCTTTGTTGGTGCAGAAACAACAAGTTGTTTGTCATTTGCGTTATTAAAACGTTGCTTGTGTTCAAAATCGTATTCTAATGATACAACCGGTTCTTTTTTACTTTTTTGTCTATCTAGAAATCTTGCTTTTCTTTCTTCAGCTCTTTTTTCATATTCAGCTTTTTGCTCTGCAGTTACTTCTTTTGAAACAGATTTATAATTTTGAGAATCTAAACTTCTTTTACTTCGATTACTTCTTTTTGATTCGTCAGTTTTTGCTGCTTCAGTGTCATACTTTAATTTATTAGCATTATTAGTATTTGTTTCTTTCTCTTCTTTAGGCGCTAATGTTGGTATAGATGTTGGCCTTTGTTGTCCAATTTCTCCAAAGAATTCATCAATAATAGTTTCTAAATCCTCTTTTTTATTATTGAACATTCTTTGATTGGTAGCCCTCTTCTTTTTTCTCTCTTCATCTTTATAACCAAGAATCATATCTAATTTGTTATATAAATCTTCTACTTCATTTTTATTCGAGTGATAAAATGTATAACCTATCATTAGTACTTGATTTTCAAGAGTGTTTAATTCCGTATCAGCTTTAGTTTGTTCCTCATTGTTATATTCTTTTAACTCTGGATTTTTATTATTAATTTCTTCGATTTCTTTTGAAAATTCTTCACGATGTTTTTTTAATGAATTATAAATTGACTCATATCTTTCGTGTGTTAACCCCAGATAATTTGATGTATTAGTATTAGTATTAGTATTTCTATTTTTTATTTTTTTCTCTTCACTAAAAAATTTTTTTAATGCATCATCTTCAGCCATAAATTTTTGTTGATACTTTTTAACTGCTTCTTTGTATTCTGGTTCCTCATATTTTTCATAATCTGCAAATGATAATGACGATATTAACATATCTAAATTTTCTTCATATTTATCACTAGTTATTGTAGTGCTTCTTTTCCCATTTAATTTCAATGACTCAGATTTATATGGATTCTCTTCCCCAGAAACCACTGCACTTGCACGATTGCTTTCCCAAATTTGTGATACACATAATGCTCCCAATGATAAAACTAGCAATTTATTTTTCAACTGTATTTTCTCCTTAATTTTCCCTAATTAACAACCTACCTTACACCCTATTTTTTCGCCAAGCCAAATTATATAACATCTACCTTTTTAAAATAATTAACTGTTGATGAATTAATTATTAATTATATTCAAACAATATATTTGGAAAATCCAAGTAAAAAAGCCACCTTTTAAGGTGGCTTCTTCATGAATCATATGATTAATTTAATATCATTATTACTTATTTCTTATCTTTATTTTCTTTTTTTCTTCTGAAAAGTAGTAATGAACCTAATGATGCTAATAATCCCCAAATTAGTGACGTATTCGCTTCATCTTCAGAACCTGTATCTGGTAATGGCTCTTTACTATCTTTAGCCTCATTTTTATTAGAAGCATTAGTACCATTTTTAGGTGAATTAGGCGGCACTACATTATTGTTAGAACCTGAGTCGGAGTCACTATCTGATTCTGAATCGCTATCCGAATCTGAGTCACTGTCGGAATCTGAATCGCTATCTGAATCTGAGTCGCTGTCTAAGTCGGAGTCACTATCTGAGTCAGAATCGCTATCTGAATCCGAGTCACTGTCTGAGTCTGAATCGCTGTCTGAGTCACTGTCGGAATCTGAATCGCTATCGGAATCTGAATCGCTGTCTGAGTCTGAGTCACTGTCTGAGTCTGAATCGCTATCTGAGTCAGAATCGCTATCTGAATCCGAGTCACTGTCTGAGTCGGAATCGCTATCTGAATCCGAGTCACTGTCTGAGTCTGAATCGCTATCTGAATCCGAATCACTGTCTGAGTCTGAGTCACTGTCGGAATCTGAATCGCTGTCGGAATCTGAGTCACTGTCTGAGTCTGAATCGCTATCTGAATCCGAGTCACTGTCTGAGTCTGAATCGCTATCTGAATCCGAATCACTGTCTGAGTCTGAGTCACTGTCGGAATCTGAATCGCTGTCGGAATCTGAGTCACTGTCGGAATCTGAATCGCTATCTGAATCTGAGTCGCTATCTGAATCTGAGTCACTATCTGAATCCGAATCGCTATCTGAATCTGAATCACTATCTGAATCTGAATCGCTGTCTGAGTCTGAGTCACTATCGGAATCTGAGTCGCTATCTGAGTCTGAGTCACTATCGGAATCTGAGTCACTGTCTGAGTCTGAATCGCTGTCTGAATCTGAATCACTCGCTGAATCTGAATCACTCGCTGAATCTGAATCGCTCGCTGAATCTGAATCACTTGCTGAGTCTGAATCACTTGCTGAATCTGAATCACTTGCTGAGTCTGAATCACTTGCTGAATCTGAATCACTCGCTGAATCTGAATCACTCGCTGAATCTGAATCACTTGCTGAATCTGAATCGCTTGCTGAATCTGAACCACTATCTGATGTAGAGTCACTACCCGAATCTGAACCGCTATCTGAATTAGAATCGCTGCCAGAATCTGAACCTGGGTCAGAATCTGAATCCTCTGGAATTGGTTCAATTTCACCAGGCTCATCAGGTTGTTCAGGAACAACTGGTTTATCGATACCGTCACCAGAACCTGATCCGTTATTAAATGCTACTTCGTTGTCCCATGACATAGATCTCCATATAAAATTAGAATCATAACCATAAAATGTCGAACGTAGTGCTAAATCACCTGTACTAGCAGGATCAATATGGCCATTAACAACTACAATATACGGTGTTGTAATTTGGTCATCGTCCGTAGGAAATTCTACTTTGTATTGATTAGCATTTGGAAATGAAATTCTAACTTGATTAGTTACATCTTCAAAATCGCTAGGATTCACATAATAACTTTCAGATAAATCATTAGCATTATCCACTTTATAAACTTTAATATTAGTATTGTTGGCATCTATTAAAGCATTACTATTACTCTTAGGAATTAGATTACCAGTTAACACTGGTAATACAACATTGTCTCCACTTGGATTGACATAAATCGTTTGACGATACGTATTGTTTGTTTTGTCGATTTGATCAATTGTACCTTTAATTGATAAATTATGGAATTGTCCATATTTCTCATAGTCGATTAAAACTGTCTTACTAGCAGTATTGGTTCCTATGCCAGTTGTCAATGTTACATTACCTGTTTTCGTTACATTTTCTGGATCAATGTATGCAGGAACAGTTAGTGTTGCTTTAACATCGTTTTTATTATCAACATAGTCTGTAAATGTATAAATAACATTACCATCACTATCGATTACACCATTTGCCAATACTTGATCTCCGGCCATAATTGGAGGCACTTTAGCAGTTGAAGTTACACCATTTAAGTTTAATTCTTTAGGTACAGTTATTTTGAATGTGTCACCTTTAACAGCAGAATTAGGCACTGAAAAACCATAATTCAGTTTGACATAACCTGCTTGGTGCGGATACACAGTCGTACCAGAGTCAATAGTAACTTTCACATCTGTCAACTGATTCGTAATATCTGTGCCAGCTGCCGGTGCATCTGCAGCTACTGCCGCTAAACTAAATGCTCTCATTCTAGGCGCACTTGTATTAACCGCTTGATTAACTACATCTTTATTACTTGCATCTGTACTCTGTGGAGCTGATTCATTGTTTGAAGGTGTTGCTTCAGTTGAAGTATCTTGCGTTGTTGAAACATTTTCCGCATTTGTAGAATTTTGAGGTGAATTTACAGATGATACTGTATTAGTATCATTAGAAGTCGTTTCATTACTTGTTTGATTCACTAATTCCTCCGCATTTGTATTGCTTGATTGAGTTGTTGCCGGTGTATTAGCTTGATTCGTTGCCGTAGTAGCTTCACCAGTTAACGGAGTTTCTTCCGTAGTTGCATTTGTTAATGCTGATTGTGTCGTTTCCTGTTGTGCTGGATTTTGCGCCACACTCGTTTCGCCATTATTAGTGTTTGACGATGTTTTAGTATCACTCACGTTTGTGTCGTCTGTTTTAGGTGCAGCACTAACGCTACTTGAATCATTACTTTTGCTTTCGTTACTTGCGCTATCAGATTGCGTAACACTATTTTCACTTGCATCTGCTTCTTTACTGCTGAGTAGTCCAAAACCGATTAACGTACCTACAAGCACTGAAGCCACGCCAATCGATTTTTTCCGAATTGCGTGTTTTTCTTTTTTCTTCATATTCATTTTATTCCCTCTTTTTAAAAAGTCATTTTATATTAACTGTATACCCTTTAAAGATATATTTAATCTCCATTAATGCAATTATACACTAAAATTGCATTATAGCAATTAATTTGTATCGATTTTTTATTATCCACAATAATACTTTCCTAACAAACATTTTATTTATTGCTATTTTATAAATTGCAAACGACAACGTACGATTTCATTGCAAACAATTTATATTATTAATATGAACTCTGCCTAATGTAATCCTAGCTTGAAATCATATTTTTTCAAAAGCAGATGTGTAATTTATGGTACCTGTTTTTCCCGCTAAACTGTTCACTTTTAATTCTTTAATTAAAAACGCTTCGTCTGGTATACCATCATATGGTGGATAAATGTCGTACATACTTGCGCGTTGATATCCTAGATTGGCATAATACGTCGGCCATCCTAATACACTGATAAAATTATATCCTTTTAATATTGCTTCTCGTTCTAATGCTTGAATCAATCGCTTCCCAATACCTTTATTTTGATGATGAATATCAACAGATACAGGTGCTAACACTAATCCAATTTCCCGTTGTGCTCCGTTATCAAGATAAACTTCACTTAGTAAACCGTGCCCTACAACTTCGTTTTGAAGAACAGCTACTATTTCTAAGTTATTGTCATACGTATCACTTAGACGAATTTGGTCTACTAGCTCTGATTCATTACCATAACCATGTTCACTATTTTCAAATGCCGTTCTAATTAACTGGTCAACTTGAGCAAAGTCATGTTGATGTATTTGTCTAATTTGCATCTTTGCCCCTCCTTTTAGTTCTATCTTATAGAAAAATGCATTACAACATAAAGTAATATTTTATAGTAATGACGCCATTATTTCATTAAAATTGAATGATATTTTTCGCAATAAACAACTAGCCTCTTAAATCAATTTTTAGATAAACTGCAAATCATAAATTTCTTTATTATTATAAGTATTAAAACGGTCGATTTGACCTTTTAATATAACTTCCTGTTGTTTGCGACTTACATTATGATAATAAGTCATACGTACATTCAAATCAGCTTCATAACCATTGTTCTCAATCGTTCTTTCTAATTCTTCGTACACATTTTTATTAATTGGTAACATGTACCCTTCTTTACTAGGTAAAATATTCACGTATTTTTTCTGAATGACTTTATCATTACCCAATAAAACCTCTATTGCAATTTTTTTAGCAGCACCGCCACCTAAATTATATAGTTTAATATAATCTTTATGATGATGCTCTTCTGTTGCCGAATTCATTATATTAAGTTGATCCTCCTCCCTTTCTAATAAAATTTGGTTAAAACCTAAAGCTGGCAGAAAGCTAATTTTCATTTGATAAAGTTGAACTGGAACTGATACAAAATAAAATAAAGCCATAATAAATGTTCCAATAGATCCTATAGCTGAAATAATATTAATCATTAAGATATCAACCTTCCCATAAGAAATTTATATGATTAATTTCAAACTGAAAAAGCATTTTACTTAATCGTTTATATCCAAAAACAATCATTTTAAACGTTATATTCGACTGCTCATATAAAAAGTTTTGCTTTATAGCCTTAAGTAACTTTTTAACCATCAAGTACGATTATTATTACGGCAATCTATTTGTATTGACTAAAAAATACAATAACGCTTTTAAGAGCTCCCATCTTTGACCAGTATTTTCCAAATTAATAACACTTCTTCTTCAATACATATTTATCTCATACAAATAAGTTGATTTTTTTATTTTTACAAACGTAATTTCTTAACAAATCAAAATTTTACATTTAAATCTTTCGATATATTACAAGTTTTTTAAAAAAGTAATATATTTCTATCAATAAAAGTAATATAATATTAGTAATTATAGTTTCATTAATTTATTGCAACAATACATAGAATCATTATTACAAGAATTATTTAATATCATCTTAGAATCTCACAAAATATCAACTTTGTTTAATTACTCAAAATGATAAGTCATTTAGAGTTTTTAAAATAAATTTTTGCGAAATAAAGGAGACATGTTAAATGAAAAAAGTAATGGGGATATTATTAGCAAGTACACTTATCTTAGGTGCTTGTGGACATCATCAAGATAGTGCAAAAAAAGAGAGCACTAGTCACAAAAAGAAAGAAAATGACAATGAAGAATTAAATGAAGAACTTAAAGAATTTAAAAGCAAAAAAAATATGGATATAAAAATTAAAGGCGATACTATTGTTAGTGACAAATTTGAAGCTAAAATAAAAGAACCGTTTATCATCAATGAAAAAGATGAGAAAAAGAAATATATCGCTTTTAAAATGGAAATTACTGCTAAAAAAGACGATAAAGATTTAAATCCATCTTCTATTTCTCATGACTATATTAATATCACTCAAGATGATAAAAATACAGTAAATAAATTAAGAGATGGTTATCTTTTAAGTGATAAAAAATATAAAGATTGGACAGAACATAACCAAGATCAAATTAAAAAAGGCAAAACTGCACAAGCCATGTTTATCTATGAGTTAAGAGGTGATGGAAATATTAATTTAAATGTCCATAAATACTCAGAAGATAAAACAGTTGATTCTAAATCATTCAAATTTAGTAAACTTAAAACCGAAGATTTTTCTCATAGAGCGGAAACAAGAGAAGAAGTAGAAAAGAAAGAAAAAGAATTTGAAGAAGAGTACAAAAAAGAACAAGAACGAGAGAAAGAAAAAGAAAAGCAAAAAGATGACGACCACAGTGGTTTAGATGAAGTATAAATTTGGTTTGTTGATTGTCTTACATTCAGTTATTTAATTTTTAGAGAAACTGACTTATTTATAGCTTAGCCAACATGATACTATAAAGCTATGATTAAAAATAAAAAATCTGTGTTTAATGGTGTTAAAGAAATCAGTCCCCGTGCCGGAAAATCATAAAAAAAAGATGGGATAAATTTGTAAATCCCGCATTGAATAATGCATTAAAACAAGAAGAGGCTACATGGGGAAATGTACAAGGTCAAGTTTCACAAGCATTGATGGGAACTGGTATTAAAGATTCTACTGCAAGAAGCATAGGGTTTTGGGTTTCCCAAGTTGGTCAAGCATTAATATAAAAAGAGTGTGATAAAATGAATAATGAAGAATTAGAAATGAGATTGTTATTAATGAAACAATCAATAGAACAATTACAAGAAGAACTAGCGCCTAACTTAAAAACTAGAGATTTAGTGTTATTAAGATATATGTATTCATATAAAGAAATTAATATGCTAGATTCTTACTTGTTCCAATTGGCTACAAATAAAGAGCAAATAACAAAAAAACAATTTAAAACAAAATTGGAAGACATTAGAGAAGTACCAGAAATACCTATTAGACAAGTTAATGATATATTAGAAGGTTATAAAAATAGTGAGTTATATGTTGAGTTGATAAATAGCATCCTAAAATAAAAATAAACATACTAAGATTAGCTATGAAGGAATCTATGACGATAGATTTTTTCATAGCTATTTTTTATAGTTATAAAGAGGAGTAGTCTGTTCTGACTCTTGGATTTTAAATATGTATAATAAACAAGTAAGCTTTACTCTCGCCTTTTAAAATTCGTTTGTAGTATGTTGGGTTCTTAAAATCGTGAATAGGAAAATGCAATGAGAAAGGTTAAGTAAAGTTTTTAACTTCTCATTTATTCAATGGAAAATTTTTTATCGATTACTTAGACATTAATATTAGTAAAAGAAGTAGTGTAGTTGCAAATTATAAAAACTAAAAATTCCAAAAAGAGTTTATCATCCAAAACAATAAAAATGGCTACAATGGTATGTTGTGAAATGCATTTCTTAACTACGACTTCTTTTATTTCCGTCTCGTCAACTATTGCTGATTGTGTTAATAGGCATATTGATTCTAATGAAAATATCAAAACTCGGCTCATCTCTTTATAACTACACCCACTTAGTGACGTAACAAAAATGAAAAGTTCTTTTTCAGTAGCCATTTATCCAATTAAGTGTAGACGATTCACATTTTTATATTGACATATATAACATGGAGAATTTTTTGCGTATAAAGAAGTTTCTTCATGAACAATGTTGAATGTAAAACTCAGAATCCAACTTTTTTGACACTTATTTGACACACATCCCTTTCTTCTTATATCTCAAAAACTAATTCATAATCACTTATTACTCTTTCCTCCATCAAATAAACACCTATACAAACACTGCTATTTCAATACTCACAACTATTTCTACAATGCATTATCCCCTGAAAAACACATAATAAAAAAGCCCACATCCACAAAGGTTGTAGGCTACAAATATGGAGACGGCGGGATTTGAACCCGCGTCCAGAGGTCCTGATACACATCTTTCTACGTGTGTAGTTTATCGATAGGTTTCGCATCATGAAAAGTGATAAACAACCAACATGATGCTAGTTTGATTAAGTTTCTTCTAAACAGACTTCAAACGGCAGTGTTTAGCATATCCTATTAAGGTTGAATCGCGTTAACAGCACATAGGAAATGCTGTTAGGCGATGCAGAGTGCGATTAGGCAGCTACTGCGAAATTATTGTTTGATTTGCCAGTTATTATAAACTGTGTGTGTTGATGACGAAGCCAACCCTCCGACACGCTTAATGAGCTCGGGGGACCCCTGTCGAATCCATGAACGTCCCCGAAATAATAAATCAAACAAATCATACTTTTGTAATTTACAAAAGCACATATAACTATATCAAATATAGCCCGATTAAGCAACTAAATCGCTTAATAACGGGCTTTCATATCGCGCGCAACATCTCGTTTGACTGCTTTTTCTTTCAAAGCTTGACGTTTATCATATTTTTTCTTACCTCGTGCGACACCAAGTAATACTTTACAATGTCCATGCTTCAAATAAAGCTTTAACGGCACAATCGAATAACCAATTTCACGTGTTTGATCACCCAATTTAATGATTTCACGTTTATGCAATAATAATTTTCGAGAACGAAGAGGATCGTGATTAAAACGATTCCCTTCTTCGTATGGTGCTATATGCATATTAATCAAATACATTTCACCGTTTTTAACTTGCGCGTAACTATCTTTAAGGTTAGCACTACCTCGGCGAATCGATTTTATTTCTGTACCTTGTAATACGATTCCCGCTTCAATCGTGTCTTCAATATTATAATCATGTCTAGCTTTACGATTTTCCGCTAATGTACCTGGTGATTTCTTCTTAGCCATTCATACTCACCTCATTGCTGCTTATTTTTTCTTACGACGTGCTTTCTTTTTCACACTTTTATCTTTATAAAATGGCTTATGTTTACTGTTTCCTGATTTGTCATTTTTACGTTCATTTTTACCTTTACGTTGCTTACCTTTTTTCTTATGACCTTTATCATCAGATTTCGATTTATCTAATGATTTACCACGCGTTTTAGCTTGAATTGTCTTACCTCGCGCTGGGCGCTGTGATCGATTATTTTTCGGTAAAGGCATACCTACAATTTGAAAATCAATTAATCGTTCATCTACATCAACATGCGTCACTTTAACCTTAACTGTGTCACCAATTCTAAATACTTTAGCTTGACGCTCACCAATTAATGCCATTTGACGCTCTTCAAAACGGTAATAATCATCAGTCATATTCGCAATATGAACCATACCTTCTATCGTATTTGGCAATTCAATGAACATACCGAAGTTAGCTACTGAGCTGACAATACCTTCAAATTCATCACCAATATGTTGAATCATATATTCTGCTTTTTTCAATTCATCAGTATCACGTTCTGCCTCAATAGCACGACGTTCACGTTTAGAAGTATGTTCAGCTAACTCAGGCAATTTGTCTTCCCAACGCTTCACTTCTTTGTTATCCATTGATTTCTCAATTAAATACTTACGGATTAAACGATGAACTGTTAAATCAGGATAACGTCTAATTGGTGATGTAAAATGCGTATAATATTCAGCTGATAAGCCAAAATGTCCCAAGTTCACATCATCATAATGCGCTTGTTGCATTGAACGCAACATCATTGTTGAAATGACCATTTGTTCAGGTCGACCTTCTACTTCTTCTTGAACCATTTGAAGTGTTGTTGGATGAATATCTTCGCCAGTACCCTTAATCATGATGCCAAAGTTTGTAATAAAATCAAAGAATTGTCTTAAGCGATCTGATTTAGGTTGCTCATGCACTCGGTAAATAAAAGGTACATCTAACTTACTAAAATGTTCAGCAACTGTTTCATTTGCAATTAACATAAATGATTCAATTAGACGTTCACCCTCGCCACGTTGTCTTAATTGAACATCTGTTGGTATACCGTCTTCGTTAACTAATACTTTTGCTTCACTAATATCAAAATCGATTTCACCACGTCGTTTTCTCATTTGAATCAAACGATTAGATAAATCTTGTGCTAAATCTAACATAGGCGTAATTTCTTTATATTGTTCGCGAATGTTAGGATCCTTTTCAGTAATAATCTGATTTACCGCATCATACGTCATTCGATAATCAGAATGTATAACACTATCAAAAATTTCATGTTTAACAACGCGACCACTAGCATCAATTTCCATGCGACAGCTTAACGTTAAACGATCAACGTGAGGATTTAATGAACAAATACCATTGCTTAATCGATGTGGAATCATCGGAATCACACGGTCAACAAGATATACACTTGTCGCTCTATCATAAGCTTCTTTATCTAAAGCTGAATCTTCAGTTACATAATAACTGACATCAGCAATACTTACAGTCAACTGCGTATTACCGTTCGCTAACTTTTTAACACTAATTGCGTCATCTAAGTCTTTAGCATCAGCACCATCAATTGTGATTGTCAATTCATCACGTAAATCATGACGGCCTTTAATTTCAGTATTTTCAATATGATCAGGTACTGCTTCAGCTTCTTGTAACACTTCATCAGGAAATTCAATTTCTATGCCATGTTGATAGATAATAGATAAAATATCTACGCCAGGATCATTTTTATGTCCTAAAATAGCAGAAATATGTCCTTCTGGATTATCTGAACCATCAGCATATTTAGTAATTTGAACAAGTACCTTATGCCCATCTACTGCACCTAAACTTTGTCCTTTAGGAATGAAAATATCTTGCATAATACGTTTATCATCTGGAATAACAAATCCGAAATGTCTAGCTTCACTATACGTACCAACAACTTGAGTTACTGAATGCTTCTCAATCGACTTAACTTCCCCTTCAATTTTACCTTTATGTTCACCTTTAGATTGATGTGTTTCTACAATAACAGTATCTCCATCCAAGGCACGATTAATTTTCGTCGGGGGAATAAATATATCTTCCATATCCTCATCTTCAGGTCTTAAGAATGCAAAGCCTTTTTTATTTTGACTTAACGTTCCTTTTATCAATTTTGATTGACCTCTAGAACTATGCTTTTTTTGGTATCTGTCTGTTTTTGTACGTTCGATTAATCCTGATTGTTCTAACTCCACAAGCACCTTAATTAAATCTCTAAACGAGTCGGCACTGCTTAAACCTAATGCATCTTGAAAATCTGACACTGACATAGGTTCATATTCAGGTTGATTAATAATCTCTTCTATAGATTGCTTTAAATTCATTATGCCCCTCCTTTCTAATGTTAAAATCTCTTTTTATTCTGACCAGTCTAATGACTCTAAAAATTGATAAATATCTTCAAATACTTGTTCTTTCTCTTTATCAATCGTAATAACATGTCCAGATTCACTGTACCACTTGATATTTTTGTCATCAGAATCTACATGGTCATATATATAATTTGCGGATTGTGGATCAATCATATTGTCGTTTTCTGCTTGAATCACTAAAATAGGATCCAACACTTCATCAACTTGCTCTTTAATCGTATCTAATGATTCACTTAGTTCTTTTAAAGTTTCAGTTGGTTTAAAATGATCCATTTCATTATCAATAGTCTCTTGATCTTTACCTTCATACTTTTTAAAGTTACGTGCATACTCTAAAAAGCCTTCGTAAATGGTACCTTCAGTTTTGCCACCCATTGGTGCACACATCGTTACAATACCCTTTACATCTCTATTTAAGCTTAATTTTAAAGCAAAATCCCCACCTAATGATAGACCAGCAACAACAATTTCATCATAACCTTGTTCAACAAGATAATCATAACCATCTAACGCATCTTTAAACCAAACGAAAGGACTAGATTTCAGTATTTCCTCTGGTGGTGCCGCGTGACCTTCATATTGTGGTGCATACGAAGTATATCCCTTTTTTTGTAAAAATCGACCTAATTGACGTACATCAGACGAATTGCCTGTAAATCCATGTAATAATAACACGGCACGTTTGCCTTCTTCAAAAAAGAAAGGTTTTGGTAATTTTATCTGCATAAATCTAACGCTCCCTTTGCATACTTAACTAGGCTATATATTTTACATAGCTTATTGTTAAACTATTACATTCTTAATTATAAATAAAAAAGCCCGACATTTACATCGCCGGACCTTACATACCAAGATAACTTATGCAAATCATAAGTACAAAAAATAATATTGATAAAATAATTGTTAATCTATTTAAGAATAAATCGACGCCACGTTGTTTTTGTTTACCGAATAACTGCTCAGCACCACCACTGATGGCACCTGAAAGTCCACTGCTTTTACCTTCTTGGAGTAGTACAACAGTTATTAATGCAATACAATCAATGATTAATAATACGATTAAAAATGTATGCATAAATTGTCCTCCGTTCCTTATATACGACAAGTAGTATATCATATTTTTATTGTTAAAATCAATTTTCTAGCGATTAAATGTACTTTTACGTTTGATAGAAACAACAAGCATATAAATCGCTAATGCAACCGAACCTATAATAACGATTAAAATTGGCAATGTTAAGTACGCACCGTGTGCAGCTTTTATTGCTTGAATTGTGATTGATAAATTAATCAATGTAAACAAACTATTTGATACATAAACTGCAAACATAAACCACCACACATAAGTATGTCGATTCCAAAAAGTGATGAAGCCTGCTAGATAAGCCAAAATATACATAATACCAGTGAATCTAAAGCTGTTTAAAATGTAATCAATCGCTTTATCTGAAGTGTTTTGATTCGTTAAATTAAGTAATGCTTTGGCAGTCGCATTATCCAACGAAACAAAGTAATGAATAATCAATAATATTGAGAATACGATTGATGCAGTTGCAATAAAGCGTCCTGTTTTAATTTCTTTATTCGTTCTATCAGCCATTTGTTTACTCCTCATATATTTAAATACGTTCTATAAAACCTTTATTTAATTTTACCTTTTAATAAAAGTGAATACCCTGTCATACAATATTCATTTCAACATAAATTTATTATACCAGTTTAAGAATACAAGTTAAATATGTGTTATTAGTTACCTCATGATTATTAGTCTGTTATGAATAATACTTCAAAATAAAAAACCTACCACAGTCTCAACTCTGTGGCAGGTTATAAATACAAGCGTGAACTTTTTAAGCGTGAACTCAAAAACTTTATTCAATTTATACCGACATAATAATCCTCAACTAAAATTATGGCAGTACTTAATGTTTAAAATGATTATTTATCTAAGTTATAGAATGATTTGATACCGTCATATTTAGCAGTTTCAAATAATTCATCTTCGATACGTAATAATTGATTGTATTTAGCAATACGGTCAGTACGTGATAATGAACCAGTTTTAATTTGACCAGCGTTTGTAGCAACAGCAATATCAGCAATTGTTGTATCTTCTGTTTCACCTGAACGGTGAGAAACTACTGCTGTGTAACCAGCTTTTTGAGCCATTTCGATTGCATCAAATGTTTCAGTTAATGTACCGATTTGGTTAACTTTAATTAAGATTGAGTTACCAATTCCGTTTTCAATACCTTTTGCTAAAATTTCAGTGTTTGTTACGAATAAATCGTCACCTACTAATTGTACACGGTCACCGATACGTTCTGTAAGTTGTTTCCAACCATCCCAGTCGTTTTCGTCCATACCGTCTTCAATTGTAATGATAGGATATTTGTCTACTAATTGTTCTAAGTAGTCAACTTGTTCTGCAGCTGTACGTTTTGCACCGTGTTCGCCTTCGAACTTACTGTAGTCATATACACCATTTTCATAGAATTCTGATGATGCACAGTCAAATCCTAAGAATACTTCTTCACCTGGTTTGTAACCAGCTGCTTCGATTGCTTGGATAATTGTTTCAACAGCATCTTCAGTACCTTCAAATTTAGGAGCGAAACCACCTTCGTCACCTACTGCAGTTTCTAAACCACGTTTGCTTAAAATTGATTTTAAGTTGTGGAAAATTTCAGTACCCCAACGTAATGATTCTTTGAACGTTGTAGCACCTACAGGTAAAATCATGAATTCTTGGAATGCAATTGGAGCATCTGAGTGAGAACCACCATTAACGATGTTCATCATTGGTACTGGTAACTGCTTACCATTAAATCCACCTAAATATTTGTAAAGTGGTTGACCTAATAAGTCAGCTGCTGCACGTGCTACTGCGATAGATACACCTAAAATAGCATTTGCACCTAATTTACCTTTGTTTGGAGTACCGTCTAATGCGATCATCATTTTATCAATAGATACTTGATCTAATACTGAAAATTCACCTTCAATAATTTCTGGTGCGATGATTTCATTAACGTTTTCAACTGCTTTAGTAACACCTTTACCTAAATAACGTGATTTGTCTCCATCACGTAATTCAACAGCTTCGTGTTCACCAGTTGAAGCACCTGATGGTACTAATGCACGACCAAATGCGCCACTTTCAGTTAATACTTCTACTTCAACAGTTGGGTTACCACGAGAGTCTAAGACTTCGCGAGCGTAAACATCTGTAATAATTGGCATGTTTATAATCTCCTTTAAATAGTTATTCTATAATTATTATAGCTTTATTCTTTCATTTAACAAAATGATATTACTATTATTTTCAAAAAATAAGTGTCATTAAGCGTTTACTTAACATCTTTTACAATATTAGTGTTTAATTAAAGATTCACCTGTCATGTCTTCAGGTTGTTCTACATTTAATAAATCTAATAATGTAGGTGCTAAGTCACCTAAGCGACCAGTTTCTCGAAGTGTAACGCCTTCTTTTGTTACAATCACTGGTACTGGGTTCGTTGTATGCGTAGTCATTGGTTGATCATCATCCGTCAATACTTGATCAGAGTTACCATGGTCAGCAGTAATAATTGCATAACCGTCCATGTCTAAAATCTTATCAACGACTTCACCTAAACATTCATCAACCGCTTCGATTGCTTTGATTGTCGGCTCAAGCATACCACTATGTCCAACCATATCAGGGTTAGCAAAGTTTAAAATAATTAAGTCCAAGTCACCTTTATTTAACTCTTCTAATAATGCATCTTTAACTTCATAAGCACTCATTTCTGGTTTCAAGTCATACGTTGCAACTTTAGGTGAATCAATTAAACGACGGCGTTCACCTTTAAATTCCTCGTTACGTCCACCACTCATAAAGTAAGTAACGTGAGGATATTTTTCAGTTTCTGCAATACGTAATTGTGTTAAATTGTTATTTTGTGCAATTTCACCAATTGTATTATTTAAATCA
The DNA here is from genome assembly GCF_018622755.1 of Staphylococcus sp. MZ3. Lineage (NCBI taxonomy): Bacteria > Bacillati > Bacillota > Bacilli > Caryophanales > Staphylococcaceae > Staphylococcus > Staphylococcus sp. MZ3. Next base: position 825,417 of record NZ_CP076026.1, on the reverse strand, counting down.
ACTTTTTCGAAAACGATAGCCGCATCGATATTGTCGTTATACTTAGTGAATGTTGCATAGAATAAGTCTTTAACTTGTTCAACTTTAAAGCCTTCGAATGCTCTGTTCGCAAAAATTTCCGATAATTGTGCTGCTCTATCAGGTCGGAAATTATAGAAGATCACTGCATCTCCATCATTAACACCGTCATTTTGATTCTCAACGATGAATGGTACTACGAATTCGTCAGTTAAGCCCTCATTATAGCTTGCTTCTACACCTTCTTTGGCAGTTGCATAAGTTGGGGCATCAAAATTACGAATAGCATTGTAAGCTTTTTCTTCACGTTCCCAACGTTTGTCACGGTCCATTGCATAATAACGACCAGACACAGATGCAAATTGACCAATGCCTAATTCATTGAATTTAGCTTCAGTCTCTTCGATGTATTTCAAAGCGGATTTTTGATCTACGTCACGACCATCTAAAAATGCGTGTACGTAAACTTTTTCAACACCTTGTTTTTTAGCAAGTTCTAACAAAGCAAATAAATGTTTGTAATGACTGTGCACACCACCGTCAGACAATAAACCAAAGATGTGTAACGCTGAATCATGTGAATTCACGTGTGCAATTGCATTATTTAAAACATCATTTTCAAAGAAATCACCGTCTTCAATTGATTTATTGATTCGAGTTAAACTTTGATAAACGATACGTCCTGCACCGATATTCATATGACCAACTTCTGAGTTACCCATTTGTCCTTCAGGTAGTCCAACATCTAAGCCACTCGCTTCGATTTGAGTCGTTGGATATTTGTTGTAATAACGATCAAAATTAGGCTTGTTTGCTAATTTTACCGCATTACCATGTTCGCTTTCGCGGTTCGCAAAACCATCTAAAATAATTAACGCAGTTGGTTTCTTAGCCATGATTATTTTGCACCTTCTAACAATTGTACGAAATCTTCAACTTTAAGTGATGCGCCACCTACTAATGCCCCATCAATATCAGTTTGTGCCATGTATTCTTTAATGTTGTTAGGTTTAACACTACCACCATATTGAATACGAGTTGCTTCTGATACTTCTTTGCTTGATAAGTCAGCAATAGTTTGACGTACAAATGCACACATTTCATTTGCATCTTCAGATGTTGATGATTTACCAGTTCCGATTGCCCAGATTGGCTCATAAGCAATTACAACTGATTTAAGTTGATCTTCAGATAAACCTGCAACAGCTTTCTTAACTTGCTCACCTACAACATCGTTAGCTTTACCACTTTCACGCTCTTCGTCTGTTTCACCAACACAAATAATTGGAGTCATTCCATGTTTGAAAATAGCGTGCGCTTTTTTGTTAATTTCTTCATCTGTTTCGTGGAATAATTCACGACGTTCAGAATGACCGATAACAACGTATTTAACGCCTAAATCTGCTAATGCAACTGGAGACGTTTCACCTGTGAACGCACCATTATCTTCGAAATACGTATTTTGAGCACCGATTTCTAAACCTTGTGCTTTTCCTTCTTTAACTGCAGTAGTTAATGCATCTAATTGAATTGCTGGTGCACAAATTACTGATTCTACTTCTTTTGAATCTGGTAATGTTGGCAATGCATTGACGAAGTCTTTTGCTTCTTGTACTGTTTTGTTCATTTTCCAGTTACCAGCTATAATTGGTGTTCTCATTAAAGACACTCCTTGTTTTGTAAATATTTTTGAAAAGTGATGAAACACGATGTCATCTTGTGACTGTTTTCCCGTAACAATGTTAAACAAACATGCCACATCACTTTAAACTATCACTTTATTATTTATTATTGATTGCTTTGATACCAGGCAATTCTTTACCTTCTAGGTACTCTAATGACGCACCGCCACCAGTTGAAATATGAGTGAAGTCATTTTCAAAACCTAAAGAGATTGCTGCTGCAGCTGAATCACCGCCACCGATAATCGTAATTGCATCTTTAAGGTTTGCAATTGCTTTACATACACCAATTGTACCTTGTGCAAAGTTACCGAACTCGAATACACCCATAGGTCCATTCCATACAACAGTGTGCGCACCTTCTAATTCATCTGCAAATAATTTTACAGTGTTTGGTCCAATATCCATACCTTCTTGGTCTGCTGGAATTGAATCAGATGGTACTACAGTAATTTTGGCATCATTAGAAAATTCTTTAGCAACTTTAGTGTCTACTGGTAATACAATTTTATCACCATGTTTTTCTAATAAATCTTTTGCGAAGTCGATTTTATCTTCTTCTAATAATGAAATACCAATTTCTTTACCTTGCGCTTTTAAGAAAGTATAAGCCATACCTCCGCCGATGATAATTTTATCAGCTATGTTAACTAAGTTTTTGATGACATTAATTTTGTCAGATACTTTTGCTCCACCTAAAATAGCAACAACTGGTTTATGTGGATCGTTAACTACGCCACCAATAAACTTAATTTCTTTATCCATTAAGAATCCAGCTGCAGTTTCTAAATGTGTAGAAATACCAACATTAGATGCATGCTCACGATGCGCAGTACCAAAAGCATCATTTACAAACACATCACCTAAAGATGCCCAGTATTTACCTAATTCTGGATCATTTTTAGATTCTTTTTTACCGTCTAAATCTTCATAACGTGTATTTTCAACTAATAATACGTCGCCTTCTTTAAGGTCTTTAATAGCAGCCTCAAGTTTTTCGCCGCGTGTTTCTGGTACGAAAACAACTTCTTTATCTAATTTCTTAGATAAGTCTTCAGCAACTGGACGTAAAGTTAATTTTGCTTTATCACTCTCTTCTTTCACTTTACCTAAATGTGAAAATAGTACGATTTTACCACCTTGTTCGATGATGTATTGAATTGTAGGTAAAGCTTGAACGATACGGTTGTCATTAGTAATTTCACCGTCTTTTAAAGGCACGTTAAAATCAGCACGTACTAGGACTGTTTTACCTTTAAGATCTAAATCAGAAACAATTTTTTTAGCCATGGTGTTTCCTCCTTGTAATTAGGAAATTTTATATAAAAATAAGCGGAGAAGCGTTTGTGCTCCCCGCTTACTCATAAGCTTTAATTAATGCTAAATAGTTCTGAGCACTAGCGTATTTGAAAAAAACTATACTAAAATTATTTAGAAAGTTCAGCTAAGTATGCTAATGTACGAACTAATTGTGCAGTATATGACATTTCGTTATCATACCAAGCTGCAACTTTAACTAATTGACGGTCGCCAACTGACATTACACGAGTTTGTGTAGCGTCGAATAATGAACCGTAAGTCATACCTACAACGTCTGAAGAAACGATTTCGTCTTCAGTGTAACCGAATGATTCGTTTGAAGCATTTTTCATAGCTTCGTTAACTTGTTCAACTGTTACGTCTTGTTTTTCTAATACTACTGTTAATTCAGTTAATGAACCTGTAGCTACAGGAACACGTTGTGCACCACCATCTAATTTACCATCGATTTCAGGAATAACTTTACCGATAGCTTTAGCAGCACCTGTTGAGTTAGGGATGATGTTTTCTGCCGCTGCACGAGCACGACGTTTGTCACCTTTTCTGTGAGGTGCGTCTTGTGTATTTTGATCACCTGTGTAAGCGTGAATTGTAGTCATTAAACCTTCAACTAAACCAAAGTCATCGTTTAAAACTTTAGCAACTGGTGCTAATGAGTTTGTAGTACATGAAGCACCTGAAACAACTGTTTCAGAACCGTCTAACTCTTGGTGGTTTGTGTTGAATACGATTGTTTTTAAGTCACCAGTAGCTGGTGCTGAGATTAATACTTTTTTAGCGCCTGCTTCAATATGAGCTTGTGCTTTATCTTTATCAGTGTAGAAACCAGTACATTCTAATACTACATCGATATTTAAGTCTTTCCAAGGTAATTTGCTTGCATCTGGTTCACTGAATGATTTAACTTCTTTACCATTTACGCGGAAACCACCATCAACTACCTCTACTTCACCTGTGAAACGACCTTGCATAGTGTCATATTTTAATAAATGCGCTAACATGTCGTCATCTGTTAAGTCGTTTACTGCTACAACTTCAAGACCTTCTACTTCTTGAATTCTTCTGAATGCTAAACGACCAATTCTACCAAAACCATTAATTGCTACTTTTACTGCCATTATAATGGCCTCCTTTAAAATGATATTTAAAAAGTATTAAACTTTTTATCTCTTATTCAAGTATTATCTTTGCTGCGGCTTCATCAGTGATTAACACTGTATTCTTGGGTGCAATCGTCAAGTATGCTTTAATTGCTTCACCTTTCGATTTGCCTCCTGCAACTGCAAAAATAAAGTCTTTTGATTCAAGGTCTTCTAATTGAAGTCCAATTGTTTTAACCTTATGGACAATTTGACCTTGTGTATCAAAATAATAACCAAATGCCTCTCCGACAGCTTGATGATGTTGAAGTTGTTCAATGACCTTTTCAGGTGATTGACGTCGATGCGCCATCTTCAGCGCATCACCAATACCGTGTAATATAACGTTTGCTTGTTTAATTTTGTCTAAAGTGTTTATGACTGATGGCTCTAACAACAATGTGTTATATGTTGTTTCACTGACATTATCAGGTACATACATCGTCGTATAATAACCGCCAGCTTGTTGTGCCATACTGGCTGCAATTGTGTTTGCCTGAAAGACAACATTTTCGCCTAGTCCACCTCTGGCTGGTACGAAGAATACATTATATGGTAATAAATGAATTGCTTCACTAACACATGCCATCGTGGATCCGCCAGTTACAGCAACTATCGCGTCTTCTTGTAATATGCCTTCAAGTAATTGACCTGCTTGTCTACCTAATTCTGTTTTAACAGATTGACTATTATCAGCATCACCAGGAACAACATGAACTTCCTTAATTTGAAATTTATTCTTAATACCTTCTGACAGACGATTATCATCTGCATAGATATCAAAGTAACCTTTCAATTGCGAAATCAGTTGCTCACCTTCAGCTGTAATTTCCATTCCGGTAGGCTTAACTTTTATCAAATCTTGTTTCTTAAGCATATCTGTTTCAGAACGCAGTACACGTTCAGTCATATCCATATGTTCGCTTAAACTTCGACGTCCGACAGGCTGATTTTTTGAGATAGTAGTAAGAATAGAAAAACGTTTATACATTTTATCTATGAGATCCGGTATAAGCTTTTGCTGTGCTTGCAATAAGTCTTTCACTACTACCTCCTCCTTATATTTATAAATGTAAATAAGGATATGTCACAACCAGTGGTTGCCTTTTTAAGTCCCGCGTGGGACAAAAATTAACCTCTTTACACTTGCAATAGTACTATTCTATTTCAAAAATTGCAAGCATAAAACTTAAATTTTCTAAATAATTTGATAAAGCGCTTGCAATATATTTTCGATTTGTTATGCAACAAAACGTTTTATTTTATTCGCTGTAGTCAAATGTATACCCTTATACTGACTCGCTAATCATTTGCTTATTATTTGAGACTAAGACATAAAACAATGCTCTAGAATCCGAAAAGTCACATTAGTAGTAGTTGACCGAACGAAAATGCACTTGTAACAAGCATTTTTCAATTAAAGTCAGGGGCCCCAACATAGAAGCTGGCGGAAAGTCAGCTTACAATAATGTGCAAGTTGGGGTGGGCCCCAACATAGAGAATTTCGAAATGAAATTCTACAGGCAATGCGAGTTGGGGTGTGGGCCCCAACATAGTGAAATTGGCTCCTCCCAATTTCTACAGGCAATGCAAGTTGGGGTGGGGCCCCAACACAGAGAATTTCGAAATGAAATTCTACAGGCAATGGAAGTTGGGGTCAGACGACGAAATAAATTTTGCGAAAATATCATTTCTGTCCCACCTCACTCAAAATAAATTTCACTATCCGTAAAATAAACAACTAACTATTTAAGTATCATCTCTCCCCTAATTAACAATTATAAAAATAAGAACCAATATTCGAGACAACCTAATTAATTGTGTTGTCTGTCATACTGGTTCATTTTTGTTTGACTAAATACTACTTATCATTAGCATTATTTTGTTTATTTGTTGTTGATTGGCTATTTTGTTGTGGTGCTTGTGGTTTTGCTTGCTGATTTGATTGATTATTTTGTTGATTATTATTTGGCTTTGGTGTTGGTTGTTGCGGCTGTGGTTTAGGCTGAGCTGGTTGTTTATTATCATCAGTTTTCTTCTGATTATCATCTGATTTATCTTGAGATGCATTGTCATCCTTATCTTTCGACTCATCCTTTGATGCTTTATCATCATTCTCTTCTTTAGCAGGACGTTGCTTTGTAGGTGCTTGTTGCTGAGGTGGCACATATTGATATTGATTCTGCTGTGGCAATTGCTGATATTGGTTTGCTTGTGAATCTAGCTCATTCTGCTCTTTTTCCTCTTGTTGCTTTTTCTTTCTCTCTTTTTCTGCATTTTCTTTTTGACGCTTTTCTTTTTGTTCCTGCTTTTGTTCGTTCAACATACGTTCTTTAGCTTTATTCGAATGATCTACATATGCAAAAATTGCAAATACTAATCCTCCGAGTAATAGCAATACCGTCGCAATGCTAACTACTTTCGCTGTTGTACTCATTTTCTTCTTACTTCCATCTTCATTTTTATTGTAGTCGTAATTTTGATTCGACATACTCTCCCTCACTTCAAACTAATTTAAATATAGAAATTATCACGCAACCATTAACATTTTCACAACTAATTTGCTTACCTAGTTTCTACAAATATTAATAAACATTTACTCTTTTTGCCTTCTTCAACTTAAAACTGCCTTCACTATTACTCACTCGTAAATCGGATTCATTTTTACAAAGAAATAGTAGTCTTATATATCTTAACATTTAATAACTAAATCAAACATATTTTGAGCCTTTTTTTGAAAATTAACATTTTAACCTTTTTGATTTTACAACAAATTATAGCTACGTATTGAAAATTAAAGCATTGGTTTAAGTGTTGTGTTAAAAGTTTTTATGTTTAGATTGTTATATTACTATGTATTCTTAAATTTGTTTAAAAAATTAATGCTTTAAATTGATGTATAATGGGAATAAGAAATAAATAAAAACGACCCGCACGATTAACGTACGGGTCCACTACTAAAGGGAGTCAAATTTTTACCTTCGTTTGTATCATGCAGCGTTTTACACATACTTTTAAGAGATGTTTATTCGTTATCGAAGGTACACCTTTATTATAACTTATATCATTTTTATTAAAATACAATTCAAAAAAAGTTATTGACATATTATTGTCTAAATAATGTATAACCTTTGAACAACAATAATGATTATTAAATAGTAACTAAATACAAAATTACATGGGGTGAATGATAATGAAACAATACTTAATTACTGGTGGGACTGGTATGGTTGGATCTCAATTAGTTAATGAAATTAAAAAATCAGATTCACATATCACGATATTAACGCGACACGACCAAATTTCAAATGATAAGAAAATTTCATATGTCAACTGGGCTAAATCTGGGTGGGAACACAAAGTTCCTCAAAATATCGATGTGGTCATCAACTTAGCAGGTGCTACACTGAATAAACGATGGACACCGGAATATAAACAAACGCTAATGCTAAGTAGAATTCAATCTACGCAAGCTTTATATGAATTGTTTAAATCACGTAATAAAGCACCTAAAGTTTTATTTAATGCTAGTGCCACTGGTTACTATCCTCCTGATTTATTTATGAGTTACACAGAAGTTTATAAAACTTTACCATTTGATTTCTTATCAGATATTGTGTATCAATGGGAACGTTTCGCACAACAATTTGAACAATTAGGTACGCGAGTTGTCATCGGTCGTTTCGGTATGATTTTATCGAATGAAGGCGGTGCGTTACAAACAATGAAACTACCATACAAATATTACATTGGTGGTAAATTAGGTTCTGGTCAACAATGGTATTCATGGATTCATATCAATGATTTAATTCAAGCTATTTTATTTTTAATAAATAACGAGTCAGCTAGTGGTCCGTTTAATTTAACTGCACCTATACCTGAGCGTCAAAATTTATTTGGCTACACTTTAGCAAGAGCTATGCATAAGCCCCATGAAACTTGGGCACCAAGTCTTGCAATGCGTCTCATACTTGGTCAAATGTCAACAGTAGTATTGGATACTCAAAAAGTATTACCTAATAAAATTCAAGCATTGGGATTCCAATTTAAATATAGTAATTTAAAAATGGCACTTGAAGATTTAATCAAAGAATAATCAATACCATTAATGAGCATTAGAAACAACATATGTACTAAATGTAATGTCTAGAGCGACTTACAAACAAAGGATTGAAATGTTCCTTTCAATGTCTACTTTGAAGGGAACATTTCATATAGTTACGGTTCAACTAGCTTCATTCAATCATATTTCCGCTCAAAGTATAGTAAACAATTTATTGACACCTCGGTTTACTCATACAAAAAGAGCAGACTGCTTAGTCTACTCTTTACTTTGAATTATTTTGTTTCAGGTACCATCACTTCATCAATTAAGCCATATTCTTTAGCTTCTTCTGCAGTTAAGAAGTTATCACGATCTGTGTCTTTTTGTATTTTTTCAATACTTTGACCAGTACGCTCTGATAAAATGCGGTTTAATTTTTCACGTGTTTTTAAAATGTGATTTGCAGCAATTTCGATTTCAGTTGCTTGTCCTTGAGCACCACCTAATGGTTGGTGAATCATTACTTCTGCATTTGGTAACGCGAAACGTTTACCTTTTGCACCAGCTGCTAATAAGAATGATCCCATTGATGCAGCCATACCGATACAAATTGTTTGAACATCAGGTTTAATGTGTTGAATTGTATCATAAATCGCAAAACCAGCTGTTACACTTCCACCTGGTGAATTAATGTATAAATAAATATCTTTCTCTGAGTCTTGCGCTTGTAAGAATAATAACTGTGATACGATTGAATTTGCTACGTTGTCATCAATTTGTGAACCTAACATAATAATACGGTCTTTTAATAAACGTGAGTATATATCATATGCACGTTCACCGCGGTTTGTTGTTTCAATAACTGTAGGAATTAAATTCATCTATATTTCCTCCTTGTAATAACTGTTACTCATTATTTTACATATTAAGTCAAATTTGGTCAAACACTTTGACTTTAAATAGTTACATTGTTTGACGCTTTTCTCTTTCCTTTGTAAACTGATAATATCTATTTTAGATTGTACTTATTTTACTTCTCATAGTACAGAGATATGATTACATATTTGCTCCTTGTGGTGTAATGGATAACACGTAAGATTCCGGTTCTTAAGATAGGGGTTCAATTCCCTTCAAGGAGGCTGTTTTAATAAAATACAATACTTTTCAATACTGAGAATCCCGCAATGTCGGGATTCTTATTTATGCTGATTTTGTTTTTGTCTATGATCAGGGACTTTCAGGGACTCAATTAATTATCACATTCATATTTTCTTATGACCAAATTGATACATATGATGCTATTTAATGAGAAAATTAGGCATCACTTGGTTATTGAATTTCCTTCATTAAACTTTCCAGCTCAATTTAATAGTTAGTCGACTATTATTCATTAAACACTTTTTAATCATAAAAAAGTGTTTTTGATAATTCACTACCAAAAACACCTTCTTACTTATAATTCTATTTGTTCACCATTTCTAATCTTATCGGCTAAATCATTCAGTTTTCTTAATCGGTGATTTACACCTGATTTTGAAATTGGACCAGTTGATACCATTTCTCCAAGCTCTTTCAACGAAATTTCTTGATGTTCTACTCGAATTCTAGCAATCTCTCTCAACCTGTCTGGTAAATTTTCAATACCAATTTCTTTATCAATCAATTTAATGCTCTCAACTTGTTTCATCGCAGCACTAACTGTTTTATTTAGATTGGCCGTTTCACAATTAACGAGTCGGTTAACAGAATTACGCATATCTCTTACAATACGTACGTCTTCAAATTTTAATAACGCTTGATAGCCACCTATCAAACTAAGAAAATCCGAAATCTTTTCCGCTTCTTTTAAATACGTAATACTTCCTTTTTTTCGCTCTAAATGTTTGGCATTCAACTCATAACTATTCATTAGTTTCGTTAAGCCTTCTGCATGACTCTCATTTTGAGAAAAAATTTCCAAATGGTACGAAGATGTTTCAGGGTTATTCACTGAGCCACCTGCCAGAAAAGCTCCTCTCAAGTAACTGCGTCTCATTTCGTCATCTTGAATCATTGAATGATCAATTTCATGCGTAAAAATGCCGTCTTTTAAAATTCCTAATTCATCAAGAATTTCTTTCGCTTTCATCTTTGTACGACAAATATAAATATTATTTTTTTTAAGTTTCATTTTTTTACGGACTAATATTTCAACTTCCACATTAAAGACACGTTTAATCAACGAATAAATACGTCTTGCCGTTGTTGCATTTTCCGTTTGAACATTTATAACAAATTGTTGATTTGAAAGACTAAGTGCACCATTCATTCGAATCAGTGCACTGAGCTCTGCTTTTGCATTCATTTCATCGACGTCTATTCTAGTTAATTCATTTTTCATTTCTGATGCAAAGCTCATCGTACAGTCATTCCTTTCTTATTTAAAACATGATTCACCTTAGAACCACTGTCTATTTTCATTTTTTTACACAGCTCTATTATCATATCATAATATGATTACGTTCTATATTATTTACGTTTATCACTTGGTACGAAAGGAATAGTACTAATTAATTCTAAAGCTATGTCATAAATCATTGTCGATAACACTTTAGTATTATGTCTTACTAAATGATTTTCAGAAATTTCAACTAAATTTGAAGATGTTTTTACATTTATGCTTTCTTTTTCAAGTTCAGCCTTATTAACTTCAACTGGTTTAGAATGTTTTTCTTCATATTTTTTCAAAACTTGAGCATTGAAAGTTTGTGTACTACAAATGACATAATCAATAAACGGTTGTCCAGCTTGTCTATGAATCGCGTCGATATGATCTTTCACGCTATAACCATCTGTTTCCCCAGGTTGCGTCATCACATTAGAAACATATAGCTTAGGCGCATCAGAATGAATTAATGCATCTGAAATACCATTGACACATAAGTTAGAAATAACGCTCGTATATAATGACCCTGGTCCAAGAACGATTAAATCTGCTTCCCTTAAAGCATCGATTGCTTCTTCCATTGGTTGCACATCGTTAGGTTCTAAAAACACACGATCAATTTTTTTATGTTTTTTAGGAATATTTGTTTCTCCAAAAACAATTTCTCCATCTTCCATAACAGCATTTAATTGCACACTTGTATTTGTAGATGGAATGACTCTACCTTTAATATTTAAAATTTTACTTAATGCTTTAATGGCATGTCCGAAATCATTCGTAATATTAGTCATACCTGCGATTAATAAATTACCTAATGAGTGACCGCTAATTTGATTTTCTTCAAAGCGATACTGAAAAAGTTGGCTTAAAACTGACTCAGAATCACTTAAAGCTGCAATCACATTTCTGATGTCTCCTGGTGCTGGTATATCCATTTCATCTCTGATTTTCCCTGTACTCCCACCATTATCAGCAACTGTTACAATCGCCGTAATATCAATTGGGAATTCTCTTAATCCCCTAGCCATAACTGATAAGCCAGTGCCACCACCGATAAGTACAACTTTTATTTGTCTCATTTTTTCTCGCCACTTTCAATATGTGCGTCCCTATGATGCACATAAACATTATATTCAAATACTTCATTTAGATAATTACCTAGTCGTTCTGCTAATGCTACAGATCGATGTTGTCCACCCGTACAACCGATGGCAATTACTAATTGAGATTTCCCTTCTTTTTTATACCCGGGTATCATAAAATCTAACAAATCAGTTAATTTTTCAAAGAAAATCTCCGTCTCTTTCCATTTCATAACATAATTATAAACGTCTTTATCTAATCCTGTTAAAGGTCTTAAATCTACTACATAATATGGATTTGGTAAAAATCGTACATCAAATACTAAATCTGCATCCATCTGAATCCCATGTTTAAAACCGAAACTTGTGACATTAATTGTAAAAGTTTCAAACTCTTCATCTTCATAGTATCGACGAATGCGTTCTTTTAATTCTTTAGGTGATAACTTTGTAGTATCTATAACAAAATTAGCTATACTTCTAATTTGAGACAAATGCTCTCGCTCATCATTAATTGCATTGATTAACGATCTTTTACCTTGTTCCATCAAAGGATGTGCACGACGCGTTTCCTTATATCTTGAAATTAATTTTTCAGTACTTGCTTCTAAAAACATAACATCAATGATGACGTCACTTTCACTTTTGACTTTATCCACTACTGCAACTAATGAATTAAATAGTTCCTTACCTCTTAAATCAATTGCAATTGCCACTTTTCTTAAGGATGGATTTCCTTGTTCCATCAACTCTACAAATTTAGGCAATAACACTGGTGGTAGATTATCTACACAAAAATATCCCATGTCTTCTAAACATTGAATAACCAAAGATTTACCTGCGCCAGATAAACCTGTTACAACTAATAGTTCACTTTTACTTTTTTCTTTTTCATTATTATCCATTATTTTTTCACCGCCAAAACGAATTTCATGATGTTAATTTAAATGTTCTATGACAAAATTAAGCAACGATGTTTTATATTTATTTCCAACTATGTCTAGATTAAATTTCTAAAAATATACATCATTTAAAAGGAGCTTGGGACATAAATCAATGTCCTAGGGTCTATAATATTATATTGCTAGTAGTTGACTGAATGAAAACGCGCTTACAACAAGCTTTTTTCAACTCTAGTCAGGGGCCCCAACACAGAGAATTTCGAAAAGAAATTCTACAGGCAATGTGAGTTGGGGTGTGGGCCCCAACACAGAAGCTTACGAAAAGTCAGCTTACGATAATGTGCAAGTTGGGGTGGTACAACGATAAAGTAATACTTTTTCTATAGAAATTAGTATTTCTTATGCATGAGTTTTACTCATGTATTCCTATTTTTAAGTACACATTAGCTGTGGCTAATGTTTAAGAACCACTACATAATAAATCATTAGTGGCTCTTTATCATTTCTGTCCCACTCCCATAAAGTTATAAGTTTAATATAACATATAAAAAAACTAGAACTCATTGAAACGCACAAATGATACGTACTAAGTTCTAGTTTTCTATATAATTTGCTTTAATTTAAAAGTAAGACATTACTTTAACGCTGTGATGACACTATTAAAATAAATATCCAAATAATTTACAGCTCAACATCTTAATTCGACTTCGAATTAAGCTTGATCGTTTAAATGTTCAATATATTCCGCTGCACTTTGCGCTGCAATACTACCATCGCCAGTAGCAGTGACAATTTGGCGTAAACCTTTGTCGCGAACATCTCCTGCTGCAAAAATACCTGGTACTGATGTTGTCATATCATCTTTTGTTACAATATAACCAACATCATTTGTAATACCTAAGTCTTTAAATGGCGCTGTTAATGGTTTCATACCAATATAGATGAATACACCATCAGCCTCGTGTGTTTCTTCTGAACCATCTTTTGTAGACGTTAATGTCACAGAACCCACTTTGCCGTCTTTTTCATTAATTGATTTCAAAGTATGACTCCAAATAAAGTCGATTTTATCATTTTTGAATGCTCTATCTTGTAAAATACGCTGTGCACGTAACTCATCACGACGGTGAACGATTGTTACTTTGTCAGCAAATTTAGTTAAGAATGTTCCCTCTTCTACTGCTGAATCACCACCACCGATAACGAATAGGCGTTTATTTTTAAAGAATGCACCATCACATACTGCACAATAACTTACACCGCGTCCACCAAGTTCTTGTTCACCCGGAACACCAATTTTCTTGTATTCTGCACCTGTAGCAATAATAACCGCTTTCGCTGTTAATTCTTTATTACCAAAGTTAATCACGTTATATTCGCCTTTATCTTCTACAGATTTAATATCTCCATATTGATAAACTGCACCAAACTTTTTAGCGTGTTCAAACATTTTTGTAGATAAATCTGGACCTGTAATCATTTCGAAACCAGGGAAGTTCTCTACTTCTTCTGTATTAGCCATTTGACCGCCTGGAATACCTCTTTCAATCATAACTGTTTTTAAATTAGCACGTGATGCGTATACTGCAGCAGTCATACCAGCTGGACCTGCACCGATAATTGCTATATCAAAATCTATTTCAGTCATTTTATTAACGCCTCCTCATTATTAATCATTATGCGCATTATATAATAAATCTAACTTTTCATAAATCTATATGCTCAAGAGAAATTCAATCATTTTGTTCAGTTTATATTGTGTTATGCCTAACCATGTTGTAATTTGCTTCTTTGTAACGTTTCGAGGTTGATTTTTAAAATACAAATAAATAAACGCACCGATATATGGCTCAACATCAGTTAAATCTACTTTTTCAGCAATTATGAGTTCACCTTGATTAATCCATGCAACCATTACATCATTTTCACTTACAAATAATTCATTATGGTAAAGCGTTAATAAGCCGCGATGAATGAAGTCTAATTTATTGAGCGTTAAACCTTGAACTAAATACGTTAAATACAATTTCTCATAATTATTTAGATTTTCCAGAACCTGCCAAATACTTTCCGTCATCACAATTTCTTTACCATTTAATTGATCCAATAAAAAAATACCATATAAACGATAATGACTGTCATCACTTTGAAGTAATGGCAAAATATGTTGGTCAAAAACTTCTTTGCTATTTTCAATTACCCAAGGCGCATGTCCAATTTCCACTTTAGAAATTTGCTTCAATTTATCCCAGTAGTAATGACTTTCGTCTTCTTCACCTAAATAATAATAATTATATGCTAAAGCATTGTACATTTGAATTGATAAAAATTTCCCTTTTTTATATAAAGGGTACAACAATTGTTGTGATGCACGATACTGCTTTAAATAACTTAATACAATACCTAATTTAAAACTTTCATCGTCATTCATAGGTACAACTTTGTTTAATATTTTTAAATATTTTTGATATTGTTCATTTTCCTTAGTGTTATAAAGTAGCAAAGTATAATGGCATAATGCATATATATCTGTACTATCCTCTTGTAATAGTGCTTCGTACAATGCTTTAGCCGTATCATATTCACCGAGATATAAATAACACATTGCCAATAAATTACGTACTACACGATGATCTTGAACTTCTTGTGGTTGATGTAAGACATAATTCTTTGCATCTTTTAATCGACCTTGAGAAAAAAGATATTGGAATAGTATTTGAACTACAAACAATTGAGCTTCAAGTTCAATTTGTTCTTCGCTTTGATATTTCACATCAAACATTTGATCTAATTCATCTCTATAATCTTGGTCGTCGCTAACAATAACATAATTAATACCAAACAAGAATGCCTTGTTTGGTTCGTTAACTTCAATGTTGAGCTGACTCAATTCATAAAAGCTATCTTCTAGATGCCTATTATAAATAATATTGTCATAAAATAAATGTTCTGCTTTTTTAGCAATACCAAGTTGCACTAGACATTGTGCATAATCAATTTGAATTTCCAGATCATCAGGTGACAATTCTAACACTTTTTCAAAGTATTCAGCAGCTCGTTTATATTCTCTTTGTTTAAACTTCTGTTTAGCCATTTTACGATAAAATGCATCATCAAAAGTCATTGGAATTACATTATTATTCTTTTGCGCCATAAAATTGTCACCTCCTAATCATTTTTATATACATAGGGTTGCCATATGCAAATCCATTATCCGGTATATCTTTTGAAACAACCGTACCAGCTGCAACTTTTACATTGTCACCAATCGTTATACCGGGTAAAATGGTAGCATTTGCACCAATCAAAGTGTTAGATCCTATCGTCACTGGTCCATAACGAAATTCATCAACTAATGCTTCATGCGTCAAAATTGTTACATTGTAACCAATAACACTGTTACTACCAATCGTAATCAGTTCTGGGTAAAAAATATCTAACATTACTTTATAAGCTATCGACGATTGATTACCGATATTAATATTTAAAAGTTGTTTATATATATGTCTTTTCAGTACCATACTTGGAATAAATTTCGAAAATTCAATGATAATTACATTCTTAAAAACTTTCGAAAATTTAACAAGACGGTATACACGCCATAAAGGGTTTGTATGATGATGTGTTTTTGATAAAAATTTCCTCAAACTATCACTACTTCACTTTTTTTGTTGGCCATGGAAGCGCCCCAACTTTGCTATACAACGGTGGATTATACTTAATCCTTCTATATACAATTAAACTTATACTTATTAAAATTAAAAGAATTGATACTAATTGTGCAACTCTAATATTACTTGTGAGCATTAAGCTATCTGTACGTAATCCTTCTATAAAGAATCGACCAATTGAATACCAAGTTAAATATAAAAAGAATGTTTCTCCTAATTTTAAATGTTTACGAATATTAACTAAGATAATAAATCCAGCGACATCCCAAATGGATTCATATAAGAATGTTGGATGATAATATTGGCCGTTAATATACATATTTTCTATTATAAAATTTGGCAAATGTAATTGTTCTAAAAAAGCGCGTGACACAGGTCCACCATGTGCCTCGTGATTCATAAAGTTACCCCATCGTCCAATTCCTTGCGCTAAAATTATACTTGGCGCAACGATATCACCAATTTGAAATGGGTTTAAATTTTTCACTTTACATACAATAACACCAGCAATAAAGCCACCTATTAAACCACCATGTATTGCTATTCCACCATGCCATATTTTAATAATTTCACTTGGATTTTCCGCGTAATATGGCCATTGGAAAATCACAAAATAGATTCGTGCCGCGATAAATCCAAATAGTGCACTATAAAAAATAATATCTACTAAAGTATCTTTATGTAATCCTGCTTTAACTAGTGCACGTTGTGCAACAAAGTAACCAAGTAATATTCCGACAGCAATGATAATTCCATACCATCGTACACTCAGTGGTCCTAAGTTAAATGCCACAGGATCTATATAGTTAAATACAATACCCATTCAACCTACTCCTCACTCTTATGACTGTTCTTGATAATTTCTTCATTTAATCTTTCACTAAATTCTTCGGCAGTGTTAATGCCCATGATATTTAATCGATAGTTCATTGCAGCGACCTCAATAATTACCGCAACATTTCTACCAGGTCTTACAGGTATTGTTTTTTTAGTGATTTCAGTATCTAAAATACTTAGCGTCTCTTCATTAAGACCTACGCGGTCATATAACTTTTGCTTGTTCCAGTTTTCCAAATTAATATTTAATCTAATTCGTTTTTCAGTTAATATTGAACCCGCGCCAAATAAAGTCATAACATTGATAATACCTAGTCCACGTATTTCTAATAGATGTTCTATTAACTTTGGTGGTTTCCCTATTAGTTCATCTTTATTAATTTGACGTATTTCTACATTATCATCTGCTACTAAT
Source organism: Staphylococcus sp. MZ3 (assembly GCF_018622755.1). Lineage (NCBI taxonomy): Bacteria > Bacillati > Bacillota > Bacilli > Caryophanales > Staphylococcaceae > Staphylococcus > Staphylococcus sp. MZ3. Next base: position 807,881 of record NZ_CP076026.1, on the reverse strand, counting down.
CTATGCCCACGTTTAACTAATTCCAACGCAGTCTCACTTTTACCTATTCCTGAATCACCGGTAATTAGTACACCAACACCGTAAACATCTACTAAAACACCATGTAAAGATGTCGTCTTTGCAAGTGCATGCTCTAAAAACGTTGTTAAGCGACTCATTAAACTTGTAGTCGCATCTTTAGCAACTATAAGTGGCGTATTTAATTCTTTTGCAGCTTCAACTAATTCTTCTGGTGGCTGCAATCCACGTGTCACAATAATTGCAGGTGTTTCTGGTCTGCATAGTTTACGCATACGACCTGCGCGATCCTTATCTGGTAATAAATTGTAAAACGATAGTTCCGTTGTTCCTAATAGTTGTATTCTATCTGACGCATAATGTGAAAAATAACCTGCCATCTCTAAGCCCGGTCTTGATATATCAGCATTTTTAATTGGCTTCGATAGTCCTTCTTCACCAGCGATTAAATCTAACTTTAATGTTTCAACTAGTTTTTCTGTCGTTAACATGGGTTCACCTCAATTATATTTATCCCTACTCTTACATCTCTTCTTATCATATCAAAAATATAACACCAATCTACATTGAAAAGCTAAAATAAATATTAATTGTTCATTATTGTTATTATTTTACAAGTCAATATCAATCATTAATTTATTGCTTGCTTAATTTACATGGTTCATATCGCCATAAAAGTCCGAGCCATAAATCAATGACCTAAGCTCTACAATGATATATTGGAATTAGGTGGCGGGGCCCCAACACAGAGAATTTCGAAAAGAAATTCTACAAACAATGCAAGTTGGGGTGGGCCCCAACATAAAGAAATACTTTTTCTTTAGAAATTAGTATTTCTTATGCATGAATTGCACTCCCATTCCTATTTTTAAGTACATAATAGCTGTGGCTAATGACAAAGAACCACTACATAATAAATCGTTAGTGATTCTTTATCATTTCTGTCCCACTCCCATTCCTACGATTAGTCAAGTCTTTATGTTTAGCAACTCTAGATTGACCCTATCTTAACATAATTCTTTTTACGCATCTTTTCTTTCTACTATTCATTACTAAATTAATAAAAAGAAGCGAAGGATAAATTTATAACATCCTTCACTTCTTTTAATCTTATTTATCTTCAGTATTTTGTTTATCTCGTTCAAGTACTTCTTTTAAATACTTTCCTGTATATGATGACTTTGTCTGAGCAATATCTTCGGGTGTGCCAGTCGCAACAATAGTACCACCGCCACTACCACCTTCAGGACCTAAGTCTATAATATAGTCTGCTGTTTTGATAACATCTAGGTTATGTTCAATAATTACAACAGTATCACCATTTTCAACTAATCGGTTTAATACTTTTAATAATCTACTAATATCGTCAACATGTAACCCTGTTGTCGGTTCATCTAGGATATAAATAGATTTACCAGTTGAACGTTTATGAAGTTCAGATGCAAGTTTCACACGTTGAGCCTCACCACCTGATAACGTTGTAGCTTGTTGACCTAATGTGACGTATCCAAGACCAACATCAACTAGTGTTTGTAACTTGCGCTTAATCTTAGGAATATTTTCAAAAAATTGTGTTGCTTCTTCAACAGTCATTTCTAAAATGTCAGCAATATTTTTACCTTTGTAAGTAACCTCTAGTGTCTCACGATTATATCGTTTACCATCACACACTTCACAAGGAACATAAACATCAGGTAAAAAATGCATTTCAATTTTAATAATACCGTCACCTTTACAAGCTTCACAGCGTCCACCTTTTACATTAAAACTAAAACGACCTTTTTGATATCCTCGAATTTTAGCTTCATTTGTTTGCGCAAACACATCACGTATATCATCAAACACACCAGTATATGTTGCTGGATTAGAGCGTGGCGTTCTACCTATCGGTGATTGATCAATATCAATAATTTTATCAAGTTGATCAATACCTTCAATCTTATCGTACAATCCTGGCTTTACTTTAGATTTATTAATTTTTTGAGCTAATGATTTGTATAATACTTCATTTACTAATGAGCTTTTACCAGAACCTGATACACCTGTAACAACCGTCATGATTGATAGTGGTATGTCCACATCAACCCCTTTAAGATTGTTGCTTCTAGCTCCACGTATAGAAATTTTACGATCTGAAGCCGGTCTGCGATATTCAGGTACTTCAATACGTTTCTTACCACTCAAGTATTGTCCTGTTAATGATTTTTTATCTTTCATTACCTTTTGAGGAGTACCACTAGACACAATCTGCCCTCCATGTTCACCAGCACCAGGACCTATATCCACTAAGTAATCAGCCGCACGCATTGTATCATCATCGTGTTCAACTACAATTAAAGTATTTCCTAAATCTCTCATTTCTTTAAGTGTATTAATTAATCGATCATTATCTCTTTGATGCAGTCCAATTGATGGCTCATCTAATACATATAAGACACCAGTCAAACGCGACCCAATTTGCGTTGCTAATCGAATACGTTGTGCTTCACCACCTGAAAGTGTACCTGAAGCTCTGTTTAACGTTAAATATTCAAGTCCCACATTATTTAAAAAAGTGAGTCGGGAAATAATTTCTTTCAATATTTGATTTGCAATCGCTTGATCTTGTTCTGACAAATCAATGTTTTTATAATAGTTCAGCGCTTGACTGATTGAATATTCGACTACTTCACCAATATTTAAACCACCTACATAAACAGATAACGCTTCACGACTCAATCGCTTTCCATGACAAGTTTCGCAAGGTAGTTCAGTCATATATTTACTCATCATTTCACGTGTATATTCTGAAGGAGATTCATGGAATCGTCTACTTATATTAGGAACTACACCCTCGAAAACCATTGTTCGTTTTCTAGTACCACCTTGACGTTGTGTAAATGTAAATTCAATTTCTTTGTCACCAGAACCATACAATAAAATATCACGTTGACGTTCTGTTAACTTTTTAAAAGGTTTATCCATATTGATTTTATAAACTTCACAAACACGTTTTAACAATGTTGGATAAAAATCAGAACTCGTCGGTATCCAAGGTTCTATTGCACCTTCGTTTAGCGTCTTATCTTTGTCGGGAACAACCAAGTCTACATCGACTGTTAACTTTTGGCCTAAGCCATCACATGTCGGACAAGCACCAAAAGGACTGTTAAAGCTAAACATTCTTGGTTCTAACTCTCCGATTGAAAATCCACATATAGGACAAGCATGGCTTTCTGAAAACTTAAGGTCTTCCCCGTCAATGACATCGACTGTTAATTGTCCTTCTGAAAGCTCTAAGGCAGTTTCTATAGAGTCAGCTAGTCGTGTTTCAATTCCATCTTTAACAACTAATCGGTCTACAACAACTTCTATTGTATGATTCTTGTTCTTATCTAAAGTAGGTACATCATTTACATCAACAATTTCGCCATCGATTCTTAAACGTACATAACCTTTTTTACCAATATCTTCGATTAGCTTTTCATGACTACCTTTACGATGAGCGATGACAGGTGCTAATAATTGAATCTTTGTACGTGCCTCTAATTCCATAATGCGGTCAACCATTTGTTGTACTGTTTGCGATTCAATTTCTATATTGTGATTTGGACAGTAAGGTTTACCAACACGTGCATATAACAAACGTATATAATCATATATTTCTGTTACTGTTGCTACAGTTGATCTTGGATTTTTACTTGTTGTTTTTTGATCTATTGAAATTGCTGGCGATAATCCTTCAATTGTATCAACATCTGGTTTGTCCATTTGGCCTAAAAATTGACGCGCATAGGCACTTAATGATTCAACATAACGTCGTTGTCCTTCAGCATATATAGTATCGAATGCTAATGACGATTTACCTGACCCAGATAAACCTGTCATAACAATTAATTTATTTTTAGGTAGTTCGATATCAATATCTTTCAAGTTATGCGCACGAGCACCTTTTACTACTATGGATGGTTCTTTCATTTACTTGTCACCCTTCTGCTTTTAATTCAAATAACATATCTCTTAATTCTGTAGCTTTCTCGAAATCTAAATCTTTCGCTGCTTGTTTCATTTCTTTTTCTATATTGTCGATTGTCTTTTGACGTTCTTTTTTCGTCATCTTCTTAGGTATCACAGTTTGTGCTTTGTCATTATTTTCGTCATTTTCAACAGTAGCACTAATTAAATCATGTATTTTTTTATTAATTGTTTTAGGTGTAATACCATGTTTTTCATTATGTTTCATCTGTATTTCTCGACGACGTTGTGTCTCATCAATTGCATACTTCATCGAATCAGTCATTTTATCGGCATACATAATGACTTCACCTTTATCGTTACGCGCAGCTCTACCTATTGTTTGAATTAATGAGCGGTTAGAACGTAAAAATCCTTCTTTATCTGCATCTAATATGACAACTAGAGAAACTTCTGGTATATCAATACCCTCTCTTAATAAATTAATACCTACGATAACATCATATGTACCCATTCGTAAGTCTCTAATTATTTCGATTCGTTCTAATGTCTTGATTTCTGAATGCAGATAATTAACTTTAATACCCGCTTCTTTCATGTATGTGGTTAAATCTTCACTCATCTTTTTAGTGAGCGTTGTAACAAGTACGCGTTCATTACGCTCAACCCTTGTTTGAATTTCACTTAATAAATCGTCAATTTGATTTTCAGTAGGTCTAACCTCAATCTTAGGATCCAGTAAACCAGTAGGACGAATAATTTGTTCAACCATCTTATCCGTATGTTCAATTTCGTATGGTCCAGGCGTTGCAGATACATACACAAGTTGTTTTGTCTTTTCTTCAAATTCTTCAAATTTAAGTGGACGGTTATCTAATGCACTCGGTAATCTAAATCCATGATCCACCAAAACTTGTTTACGCGCTCTGTCTCCGTTATACATGCCTCGAACTTGTGGTAATGTCACATGTGATTCATCAATCATTACTAACCAATCATCGCCAAAGTAATCCAATAAAGTATACGGTGTCGAACCCAGTGGTCGCAAAGTTAAATGTACGGAATAGTTTTCAATTCCTGAACAGAATCCCATCTCTCGCATCATTTCTAAATCATAGTTGGTACGCTGTTCTAACCTTTGCGCTTCTAGTAATTTATTCTCATCTCGTAATTCTTTCAATCGTTCTTCCAATTCTTTTTCAATACGTTCAATCGCAACTTTCAACTTTTCTTCACGTGTTACGAAGTGAGAAGCTGGGAATATCGCAAAATGTTCTCTTTCTTTCAACACTTCACCTGTTAGGTAGTTAACTTCTCGGATACGGTCAATCTCATCGCCGAAAAACTCAACCCTTATACAAAGTTCTTCTTTAGAGGCTGGGAATATTTCAACTACATCACCACGCACTCGAAACGTTCCTCGTTGGAAATCGATGTCATTTCGTGTATATTGCACATCTACAAGTTTTCTAAGTAATTCACTTCTATCCATTTCCATACCAACTCGAACACTTACTACTAAATCTTTATATTCTTCAGGATTACCTAAACCATATATACAACTTACACTAGCAATAATAATTACATCATCGCGTTCAAATAATGCACTTGTAGCAGAATGTCGTAGTTGATCAATTTCATCATTGATTGAGGCATCTTTTTCAATAAAAGTGTCAGTAGACGGTACGTATGCCTCTGGTTGATAATAATCATAGTAACTTACAAAGTATTCCACCCTGTTTTCAGGAAAAAATTCTTTAAACTCACTATATAATTGTCCTGCTAATGTTTTGTTATGCGCGATAATTAACGTTGGTTTCCCAACTTCTTTAATAACATTACTCATCGTAAATGTTTTCCCTGTGCCAGTAGCACCTAATAAAGTTTGATGTCTTTTCCCCGCTTTAATACCTTCCACGATTTCTTTAATTGCTTGCGGTTGGTCACCTTGAGGCTCAAAATCAGAATGTATTTTAAAAGGATAATGTTCAACCATTGTCACATATGCCTCCTCTTTCAACGTATTATTTATATTTCCGCTCAACTCTTTGCTTTCTCATTACATATTTTAGCAAAGTAGTCACACAAAAAGCAAACGTTTGTTCGTAAAAATGTCGAACAAAGAAAAACAAACATAGTTGTGCTAACTATGCTTGCCTTAAATCAAATCGTTTATCTTGTTATTTTTAGTATGTAAATACACATTATATTAATCATCATTTTGTTTCAACAAATTTGTTTGAAACATTATTTTAAAGTTAATCTTAGCGATCTTCATCTTGATGTTTATGAAATTCGAGTTGATCTATAATTAAATAACCAGCTAATAATGACACTACATCAATAAAAATAATCCACTCGTTATGGAAATACTCTTTATAGATTGAGGCACCAATTAAAATTAATGTCAGAATAGTACCGACCCATTTACTTCTTGTTATTACACTAAATATTACTACCAAGACACATGGAAAGAATGCTGCGCTAAAATACCATATCATTCATTTTCCTCTTTTCTTTTATTTAAAATGTTCATGGTTGTTTCTCTTAATTCTGTTCTAGGTATAAAGTTTTCAGTCAACATTTCTGGAATGATATTATTAATAAAATCTTGTACAGATGCTAAATGGTCAAATTGAATAATTGTTTCTAGACTCATTTCATAAATTTCGAAAAATAATTCTTCGGGATTACGTTTTTGTATTTCTCCAAATGTTTCATAAAGCAAATCAATTTTATCAGCAACTGAAAGTATTTGGCCTTCTAATGAATCATCTTTACCTTCTTGCAGTCGTTGCTTATAAACATCTCTATATTGTAATGGAATTTCTTCTTCAATAAAGGTCTCTACCATTTCTTCTTCAACTTGCGAAAATAATTTTTTTAATTCACTACTCGCATATTTAACAGGTGTTTTTATATCACCAGTAAACACTTCGGCGAAATCATGATTTAATGCTTTTTCATATAAGCTTTTCCAATTAATCTTTCGTCCATGATATTCTTCAACTGTTGCTAGATATTGAGCAATTTTAGTTACTTTAAAGGAGTGTGCTGCAACATTGTGTTCAAAATATTTAAATTTTCCAGGTAATCTTATAAGTCTTTCCATATCTGATAATCTTTTAAAATATTGATGTACACCCATTTCAATTACCTCCTCCATTAATTAATCATAAATTATACTTTCTTTTTACATATCAATCAATTAAATATCATTTAAATATCTTCTTTATATAACTCTGATTAAATGATACCAAAAAATCCTCTCAACCTGTTACTTAAACAGGCTAAGAGGATAGTCTTGTCTTGATATATTACTTAGTGGATGTAATTATATTTTCCTGGATTTAAAATTGTTCTTGAAGATTTAACATTAAATCCAGCATAGTTCATTTCCGAAACAGTAATTGTTCCATTAGGGTTTACAGATTCAACAACACCAACATGTCCATATGGGCCAGCAGCTGTTTGGAAAATAGCGCCAACTTCTGGTGTTTTATCTACTTTAAATCCTGCAACTTTTGCTGCGTAATTCCAGTTATTTGCATTGCCCCATAAACTTCCTATACTTCTACCTAATTGTGCACGACGATCGAAAGCATAATATGTGCAGTTTCCATAAGCATATAAGTTTCCTCTGTTAGCAACTGATTTATTGTAGTTATGTGCAACAGGTACAGTTGGTACTGATTTTTGTACTTGAGCAGGTTTATATGCTACATTAACTGTCTTAGCTACTGCTTGCTTAGGTGCTTGCTTAACTACTACTTTTTTAGACGCTTGTTGTACAGGTTGTTTTACTACCTTTTTAGCTTGGCTTGCTTTTCTTACTGGTGTTTTAACCGCTTTAGTTTGTTTCACTTTATTTTGAGGCACAAGTGAAATCACGTCACCAGGAAAAATTAAAGGTGTTACACCAGGATTGTATGAATATAATTGATTCAACGTTAAGTGATGCTCTAAAGCAATCTTATATAATGAATCGCCAGCAACTACTGTATAAGTTGTCGGTGATTGCGTTTGTGCTTGAACATTTGATACATAATTATGTTGAACAGGTGTTTTTACTTGTGTGCCATGTTGTTGTGCATGTGCTGCATTATTTAAAGCTAAAAAAGCTAACACTGACGAAACCGTCACTGTAAGAGATTTTTTCATCTTGCTGTCATTCCTTTGCTGTTAGTATTTTAAGTATGCAAATACTATAGCACAATACATTTTGTCAAAAGCTATTGTTATAACGATGTAATCAAATGGTTAACAATATAAAAAGAATACAACCTTTTATCATGGTGTAAAATGTATTCATACCATGTAATTGAGAACGTTTTCAATAATTAATTCAATACCTTGAAAATCGTCATAGGTAATATTACTAAATGCACACTGCATATGTTGTTTTAACAAACACAACTTTTAAAAAATATATTCTAACCCTATCTACCGAATTGTACTTAAATATTCATAAACAAATCATATTCCAAAATCTAATTTACAATTTATTTCGCTACCTTTAAAAAAATCAAAGAGCCTGAGACATAAATCAATGTTCAATGCTCTACAAAGTTATATTGGCAGTAGTTGACTGAACGAAAATACGCTTGTAACAAGCTTTTTTCAATTCTAGTCAACCTTGCCGGGGTGGGACGACGAAATAAATTTTTCGAAAATATCATTTCTGTCCCACTCCCTTAAAAAATATATTAATCGTGCGACATTGTCTGTCTTAAATATGATTCGATAAATGGTCCAATGTCTCCATCCATCACTGCATCAACCTTACCTGTTTCTTCGTTCGTACGATGATCTTTCACCATTGAGTATGGATGGAAAACATATGATCTAATTTGGCTTCCCCAGCCGATTTCTTTTTGTTCGCCACGAATTTCAGCCATTTCACGTGCCTGCTCTTCCAATTTTAATTGATATAATTTAGACTTTAACATTTTCATAGCTGCTTCACGGTTTTTAATTTGAGAACGTTCATTTTGGTTATTAACAACTATACCTGAGGGGTGGTGGGTAATTCGTATTGCCGATTCAGTTTTGTTAATATGCTGACCACCTGCACCAGAAGCTCTGAATGTATCAACTGTAATATCATCCGGATTGATTTCAATCTCTATTTCATCATTATTAAAATCTGGAATCACGTCGCATGATGCAAATGATGTATGACGACGTCCTGATGAATCAAATGGAGAAATTCGTACTAGTCGGTGTACACCTTTTTCAGCTTTTAAATAACCATAAGCATTATGCCCTTTGATGAGCAATGTTACACTTTTAATCCCCGCTTCATCCCCAGGTAGATAATCAACAGTTTCAACTTTAAAGCCTTTCTTCTCACAATAACGTTGATACATTCTAAATAGCATATTAGCCCAATCTTGAGACTCCGTGCCACCTGCACCAGGATGTAACTCTAGAATTGCGTTATTGGCATCGTGAGGCCCATCTAATAATAATTGCAATTCGTATTCATCCACTTTAGCCTTAAAATTAATGACCTCTTGCTCTAAGTCTTCTTTCATTTCTTCATCAAATTCTTCTTGTAATAAATCCCAAGTAGCATCCATGTCATCTACTTCTGCTTGTAGTGTTTTATAACCATTAACTATTGCTTTTAACGCATTATTTTTATCTATAATATCTTGCGCTTTCGTTTGGTTATCCCAAAAATTAGGTTCTGCCATCATTTCTTCATATTCTTGGATATTAGTTTCTTTGTTCTCTAAGTCAAAGAGACCCCCTAATTTGTGTTAAATCTTGATTATACTTATCTATATTTCGTTTGATTTCTGATAAGTCCATAGCATTCGCTCCTATTTATATTTCAATTCAAGTCATTGATTTGCATCTTTTATAATGCTAAATTTTAACATAATTTTGTTAAATAACAATGTTAAGAAATATAAGCACACTGACAATTAGTTTATGCATTTATTGTTAAAAATCAGTACATTTATCATCGACATATGCCTAAACCGATTTTTTAAAACTAAGTACATAACAACGTTTAACAACTTCTTCACATTTTTTAAAGTATTTAACGCTTGTAAAATAAAAAGACTCCTCCCATAACACAAACTATAGGTGTTTAATTGGAAGGAGTTATTTTATATCATTTATTTTCCATGGCAATTTTTGAATTTTTTACCACTACCACATGGACAATCATCGTTACGACCAACTTGATCGCCTTTAACGATTGGTTTCGGTTTCACTTTTTCTTTACCATCTTCAGCTGAAACGTGCTTCGCTTCACCAAACTCTGTTGTTTTTTCACGTTCAATATTATCTTCAACTTGTACTACAGATTTTAAAATGAATTTACAAGTATCTTCTTCAATATTTTGCATCATGATATCAAATAATTCATGACCTTCATTTTGATAGTCACGTAATGGATTTTGCTGTGCATAAGAACGTAAGTGAATACCTTGACGTAATTGATCCATTGTGTCGATATGATCAGTCCAATGGCTATCAATAGAACGAAGTAAAATCATACGCTCAAACTCATTCATTTGTTCTTCTAAGATATCTTTTTGACTTTGATATGCTGCTTCAATCTTAGCCCAAACGACTTCGAAAATATCTTCAGCATCTTTACCTTTGATATCATCCTCTGTAATGTCACCTTCTTGTAAGAAGATGTCATTAATGTAGTCGATGAATGGTTGATATTCAGGCTCGTCATCTGCTGTATTAATATAGTAATTGATACTACGTTGTAACGTTGAACGTAGCATTGCATCTACAACTTGAGAGCTGTCTTCTTCATCAATAATACTATTTCTTTCGTTATAGATAATTTCACGTTGTTTACGTAATACTTCATCGTATTCTAAGATACGTTTACGCGCGTCGAAGTTATTACCTTCTACACGTTTTTGTGCTGATTCTACAGCTCTTGATACCATTTTTGATTCAATTGGTGTAGAGTCATCTAAACCTAGTCGGCTCATCATTTTCTGTAAACGTTCAGAACCAAAACGAATCATTAATTCATCTTGTAATGATAAATAGAAGCGACTATCCCCTTTATCACCTTGACGTCCAGAACGACCACGTAACTGGTCATCAATACGACGAGATTCATGTCGCTCTGTACCTATTACTGCTAAACCGCCTAATTCCTCTACGCCTTCACCTAATTTGATATCTGTACCACGACCAGCCATGTTAGTGGCAATAGTAACGGCACCTTTTTGTCCAGCGCCTGCAACAATTTCAGCTTCACGTTCATGATTTTTCGCATTTAACACATCATGACGGATACCACGTTTTTTAAGTAAATTTGAAATATATTCAGAAGTCTCAACTGCAACAGTACCTAATAGCACTGGTTGCCCTGCCTTGTGTTTTTCAACAACATCTTCTACTACTGCATCAAATTTACCTTTTTGGCTAATGTAAATTAAATCAGACTTATCGTTACGTTGCACAGGTTTATTTGTCGGAATTTGAGTTACTGTCATGTTATAAATATTTCTAAATTCTTCTTCTTCAGTTTTAGCTGTACCTGTCATACCCGCAAGTTTATTGTACATTCTGAAATAGTTTTGGAATGTAATAGACGCCATAGTTTTAGATTCATTTTGAATTTGAACGCCTTCCTTCGCTTCAATAGCTTGGTGTAAACCTTCCGAGAAACGACGGCCTGGCATTGTACGTCCTGTAAATTGATCGACAATTAATACTTCGCCATCAACAACCATATAGTCTACGTCACGTTGTAATGTAACGTGCGCACGTAAAGCTGTGTTGATATGACTAATAACATCAACATTTTGTACATCATATAAGTTTTCAACTTTGAACATACGTTCAGCTTTATCCGCACCTTGTTCTGTTAAATGTACAGCTTTCGTTTTTTCATCGTATTTATAATCTTCGTCCTGTTTTAACATTTTCGCAAATACATTTGCTTGTGTATAAAGTGACGTTGACTTTTCAGCTTCACCAGAAATAATTAATGGCGTACGTGCCTCGTCGATTAAAATTGAGTCAACCTCATCAATGATTGCAAAATGTAATGGACGCATTACTCTATCTTCAGAATAATTCACCATGTTATCTCGTAAGTAATCAAAACCTAGCTCATTATTAGTACTGTAAGTAATGTCTTGTGCGTATGCTTCACGTTTTTCTTCTGTCGTCTTACTGTTTAAGTTTAATCCGACAGTCAAACCTAAGAAGTTATATAACTCAGCCATTTCTTCACTTTGAACACTTGATAAGTATTCATTGACTGTAATAACGTGAACACCTCTACCAGCTAATGCATTTAAGTATGTTGGCATTGTCGCTGTTAATGTTTTACCTTCACCTGTTCTCATCTCAGCGATATCACCTTTATGAATTGCAATACCACCCATAATTTGAACTTTATATGGTGTCATATTGAATACACGTTTAGAGCCTTCTCTAACAAGTGCATATGCTTCTGGTAAAATTTTATCTAAATAATCATTTTGCTTTTTGACATTATCAATGTCAGCTAATTCTGTTTGGAATTGTTTCGTTTTATTACGAATTTCTTCATCAGTTAAAATTGCCGTTTTTTCTTCTAAAGCGATTACTTTATCAGCAAGTTTACCTAACTGTTTAATTTCTTTATTATTGCCATCAAGAATTTTTGATAAAAATCCCATTTCGTTCGCTCCTTTAGCTAAAAAACTGTTTGGCCTACAACAATATATCTTATCATTTATAGTTAGAAAATTATACTTATTTACTCATTTGTAGAATCAATATAAATATATTTATGACATACTTCATTCACATTCTGTTGTCAACAAGTTTATCACTAATAAATATATTCTCAATACGCAATTATACTTCCTAATAAATTATATTATAAATATTTTACGATTTTCGACTCGGACTATACAATAGACTGACATACTATTATTAACTTAACATTCAAATATATACATCCATTAACATTAGCATAGTCACTATGTTTCATTCAACAAATTACATTATCGAACTATGAAATAGTCATAATTTGCTTTTGGAGTATAAAAAAGCACTTGTGCAAAAACACAAGTGCTTTAAACTTAATTTATTGTTCACTAGTTTGAATCAAGCCATATTTACCGTCTTTACGGCGGTAAACGATACTTGTTCCATCAGTTTCTCTGTCTGTGAATACAAAGAAGTCATGACCTAATAGATTCATTTGTAATACCGCTTCTTCTGAATCCATTGGTTTTAAGCTGAATTCTTTTGAACGAATAATTTCTATCTCGTTATCATCGTAAGCGTCATTATCAACTTGTGTTTCTTGCATTTCTTGTAATTCGGCAACAAACACTTCTTGATCTCCTCGATCACGGCTCTTACGATTAATACGTGTTTTATATTTTCGAACTTGTCTTTCAAGTTTATTATTAATTAAATCAATACCTGCGTATAAATCATCGTTTCGCTCTTCAGCTCTTAACGTAACATTTTTCAATGGAATTGTTACTTCAATTTTAGTAGCTGAATTTGAATAAGTTTTAACTTTAACATGCGCCACTGCATTTGGTACGTCATTAAAATAACGTTCCAACTTACCAATTTTTTCCTCAATATAGTTGCGAATAGCATCTGTGATAGTGAGGTTATCTCCATGAATTTCAAATCTAATCATAGTAATCTCTCCTTAAACCTCTTTATTGGTAACTCTTTATTATATTTTAACATTTTTACGCTATCGTGCAAACGCAAACACTTTGAATTTTCTGATATTTTTAGCATATAATTTACACCCTGCACGATGAATTGTTAATCCAGTTGTATAAATATCGTCAACGAGTAATATTTCCTTGCCATTTAAATCTAATTCCGTATCAATAATAAATGGATTTTCATCTGCCAGACGCTCTTTCTTAGTTAAATGAGACTGTTTTGGTCTATTTGACATCTTTAAAATCTTATCAAAGCGAATCCCTTTAGCTTTTAGTACTGCTTCTACCGGGTTAAATGTTCTAGATAAATCATGTGCCGGCGAAGAAGGAATTGGCACAATATAGTCATAAGATGTTTGTGGTATTTCAATCAAATGTGCCAATAATTCACATAAATAATAGTCTTTCAAAAATTTATACTGATGTATCATCTCTTTCATTAAACCGTCATATTGAAATTGACAATATAATTGTTCCATTAAATTAAAGTGTGCCGATAGAAACTTGCAGTCTAAACAATACGCTTCATCTTGATTTAAGTGTTTTAAGCACCTTGAACATCGCCTTGCTTTAATATCAAGTTTAATATTGTCCCAATTCTCTTTGCATCTGTCACATAATCTATTAGGTTTCTTGAACAAATTATAAATGGTTATATTTTCATATAACTTAGCACCACAACTCAAACAATTATTCATCAATCCAACCTCTTTTTAATGCTAATTTGTTCATCCTTTGAATCTCTTTTTTAGCTTGAATCATATTCATACTTACTCCTTCATGGAAAAACAATACTTTTCCAGTAGGACATTCTAATTTTCGTCCAACACGTCCAGCAATTTGTATTAAAGCCTCTTGAGTATATTGATGTGCATCGATAACAACAACATCCAAATTTGCCATTGTAAATCCACGTTCTAATATTGTCGTAGTAAAAATGACATCGAAATGTCCATTCCTTAATTGTTCAACTTTTTCAAAGCGAAAAACATCCTCGCTATGGACGTATGTTAATTTAGTAATTTTCTGCTTATAAACCGAAAATGTTTTAATCATTGTTTCTATATTGTTAAAAAACACCAGTGTATAACGTTGATTATTAATTTGATCTTGTAAAATTCGGTATAACATTTTCTGAATCTTATTATTATTAAGTTTGAAATAACGATATTTAGGAACTGGAAGTGATTTTTTATGAAAGCGAGCTGGCAATTTAATTATATTTTCGTGGGGAATCTCTGACAGAAGTTGTTTCGGTGGTGTTGCTGTCATATAAATTGTTGCATGTTCAACTTTAGAAGATGACTTCAATGCTTGTTGTAGATTTTTATCCATTGATAAAGGAAAGGCATCGACTTCATCAATAAAAATAGTATCAAAGTGCTGTTTGAATCGGTAAAGTTGATGCACTGTGCATACAACAAAATGCCCTTCAAATTGTTGTCTTGATTGCTGGTGTAGTATGTCTATATCTTCATTAAGAAATGCGTCTTTAATACGTTTACTAATTTCTACAACAACATCTACACGTGGTGACACAATAGCTATATTATCTCCCTGTATTCTTGCATATTGAATGCCTTGAAACATCATTTCTGTCTTACCTGCACCTGTTACGGCATATAACAAAATCGTTTGTCTCTTTCTAATGGCTCGAACAATATGTTCTGAGGCATAAGACTGCTGTTCCGACAATTCAAATGAGAGATGATAATATGCTTGTGATGAACTTTGCGAACTCTCTGTTATTTTATATCTTGTTACATTATCCATTCGACCCAGTGATATACAATTTCTGCAATATACAATTTTCTTGGAATGTACTGAGGAAGCATACTGATAAAAATGCTTTGGATTTGTACTTTCACATTGAACACAATAATAGTTTGAATTTTGTTTGATGACACCTGTTACTTCTTTTTTAATTTTTTCATTAGTAAGTGAAGTTTGAGGATGAATTAATTTCCCGTAATGTTTAATGCTTAAAACCTCATTTCAACGTAAAAAAGAGCCTAATATTATAATGATTTTCTTATATCTTTAGCATTTTGGCTTTCAAATGATGAACATTTAAAGCCATGTATACGAGAGATAATTTCCAATTACAATATAGACTCTTTTATTAAAATTTTATAATTATGTTAATCTTATTTTTCTGCCAACATAGCCTAAACCTAATCCACCAGAACCTAAATGTGCTGCAACAACTGGACCAAACTCAGAGTATGCTACTTGATAAGCTGAAGGACAATCATCTTGTAACTTTTTGTATAACGCTTGACCATCTTCGAAATGATCTCCATTTATGACAAATAAAGTTACTTCTTCAAAGTCTTTTACAATATCTAATACTTTCTTTTCTAATGTTTGAATGGCACGCTTTTTAGTACGAACTTTTTCTTCTGGTATAATCTTGCCATCTTCAAACTTAAGAACTGGCTTCATTTTCAATAATGTTCCAACCCATGCTTGAGCACCAGTAATTCGACCACTTTTTTGTAAATTCTTTAAGTCATCAACAATTAAATATGCACCTGTGTGTTCACGCATATTAGTTAAATCATCAATAATTTGCTGTGGTTCGTATCCTTCTTCAACCATTTCAATAGCACGTAATACATAACATCCTTCAATCATTGCTGCAAGCTTACTATCAAATGCATGTACATTAACACCTTCAACCATTTCCCCTGCTTGATAACTAGATTGATAACTTCCACTAATCCCACTGGATAAGCAAATGACAATGATATCTGTGTAACCCTGATCTCTTAGCATTTCATATTTAGTAATCCATTCGCCAATTGCTGGTTGGCTTGTTGTTGGAATCGTTTGAGACGATGCCATTTTATTATAAAATTCTTCAATTGCTATTTCATTACTTTCTGTAAAGTTCTTCCCATCATCAAAAGTCACACTTAATGGCGCTATTTGAATATTATATTTATCGATTAAGTCCTGCGACAGATAACTTGTAGAATCGGTCATCACAGCAATTTTCATAGTCGTCCTCCTAAAATATACTCATAGCAATGATACAATATTTCAGTTAAAAAGAAAATGGCAATCAAACGATTTATAGTCATGTCATTTTCAGTGTATAATGAAGATTAAATAATCTTAAGCTTATGAATTAAGGAGTTATTATGACACAAAATATCATTACTGTTAAAAAAGAACACATTATTGAAAATGTGATTAGTAAATCAAGATTCATTGCTCATATCAAACCTGTTCAAAATGAAGATGAAGCTAAAGCATTTATTGCTGCAATAAAAAAAGAACATAAAGATGCCACTCATAATTGTTCTGCATATACTATTGGACCTGAAATGAATATTCAAAAAGCGAATGATGACGGTGAACCGACAGGAACTGCCGGTGTCCCAATGTTAGACATATTAAAAAAGCTCGATGTTCATAATGCGTGTGTCGTAGTAACAAGATATTTTGGTGGTATTAAATTAGGTGGTGGCGGTTTAATTCGCGCCTATAGCGGTGCTGTTAGAGACGTCATTTATGATGTCGGACGTGTCGAACTACGAGAAGCAGTACCATGTATAGTAACACTGAATTATGATCAAACTGGTAAATTTGAATATGAATTAGCTTCAACTCATTTTATGTTAAGAAACCAAACTTACACTGATAAGGTAAGCTACTATATCGATGTCGTTAAAAGTGACTATGAAGCGTTTATTAACTTTTTAAATCAAATGACTGCAGGAAATTTCGATTTGACTGAAGAAACTCCAAAGCAGTTACCTTTCGATATACCAACTGAATAAAAATAAAAAGCACTATCATAAGACGGTAAATATCAATTGCGTATTATTAAACGACAATTGAAGTACACGTTTATGGCAGTGCTTTTTTATATTTGAAATTTAATACATAAAAAATTGCAAAGAGTAAAGCCATATAATACAAATTATCCCATACAGCTATGCTTTCATTCCCTATTCCTCTTTGTGTGACGATTTCCGACTAATTAAATTTAATATTGGTCGGTAGTTGTTATCTATTAATCCTGTAAATTCAACAATTAATTCAATACTAAATATGATTAATACAAACATTAATACAACACCTAATGGTGGCGATACATACAAAATAATGCTCGAAAGACTAAATAAAATAGAGATTGAATAGATTAATAATACTGTTTGTCTATGTGTGTAGCCTAAAGCTAATAGTTTATGATGCAAATGCGATTTATCAGCTTGCATTATATGCTGCCCTTTTTTCACACGTCGAATCATTGCGAACAAAGTATCAATGAATGGAACTGCTAAGATAACAATTGGGAAGAACAATGCAATAATTGTAATATTTTTGAATCCGAGTAAAGAAAGGAATCCGATGATAAATCCAATCATTAAAGCCCCACTATCACCTAAAAATATTTTGGCAGGATGGAAATTGTAAAATAAAAACCCAATTAAAGAGCCTAATAAAACACAACAAATCATCGTTATGAAAATATTAGCTTGTAAAATTGCAATGAATCCTATTGTAATGAGTCCGATTGCAGAAACACCCGACGCCAAACCATCGAGTCCATCAATTAAGTTAATTGCATTTGTAATAGCAACAATCCAAATCACAGTAATTGGAATACTAAGAAATCCAAAATGAATCGTTGTACCCATTGGCAACGAAATAAAATCAATAGTCACACCATAAAAAGCAACTACTAAGGCAGCGGCAATTTGACCAGCCAATTTTATATACGGTTTCAAATCGTAGATATCATCTACAAGCCCAAGTACGTACATAATAATCGCACCAATAATAAGTGGTTTGATTTCTGTTTCAATAGGATGACCAATCCAAATACCTATTAAAAATGAAAAGAGAATCACTGTACCACCCATAACTGAAATAGGTTTAGTGTGTACTTTTCTAAAATTTGGTTTATCAACTAAATTTAATCTTTTCGATATTGCAATAACAATTGGTGTTATCGTCAAACTGACAATCATTGTTACTGCAACTAGTAATAATGTAACCATTTATTCACCTTCATCGATATTAATTGTTTTTAACGTTATATTTATTTAATATTGTCTTTATAGAATGATATATCTATTTTCTACGTATATCTTATAGCTTTATTATAAATTAATTCGCTCAATCAATGATATCATATTTACAACTATACGATTCATTTCTTATATATCGCCTATTATTCATTTTTTCATCATATCATTTAAGGCAACATTTTAACATCAAAGTCTATATCATACATTAATTTTATATGTAAACTAATGACAAATTGTAAGTTTTCACTTACAATAGCTAGTGGTCAATTAAAGGAGTCGATTCAGACATGTTCGAAGCATTTATATACAATATATCTGTTATAGTCGCTGGAATCTATTTATTCCATCGCTTACAGTATTCAGAAAACAAACGTATGGTTTTTTCTAAGGCTTATGTCACTGTTTTAATGACAATCGTATCATTATTATTATCTGTCTACCCTATCCCTTATCGTGAAGATTATTTAATTCACTTAACATTCGTTCCTTTATTGTTTTTAGGTAGATTTACAAATATGGTCTATACATTATCTGCCACAGTAATTGTAGCAATTGTTGAAATTGTAGTATTTAACAACTCGATTATGTACGGTGTTACGTTGATTGTTATTGCTGCAGTAACAAGTGCTATTGGACCATTTTTAAAACAAAATGATGTGCTATCATTATTAATACTTAATGTTGTTACAATAATCATTTTATTTGGTGTCGCGTTAGTGAGTCCTATTTACACACTATCGGAAGTTATCATTTTAATACCAATTTCATTAATTATCACTTTAGCTTCAGCGATAACATTTGTCGATATTTGGCATTTCTTCTCACTCGTAAATCGTTATGAAAACGAAGATAAATATGATTACTTAACAGGCTTAGGTAATGTAAAAGAATTTGATAGACATTTAAATGAAATTTCACGAAAAGCTGAAAAAGAACATCAAAGTATCGCATTATTATTAATCGATATCGATGGATTTAAAGATGTCAATGATACCTACTCACACAAATCAGGTGATGCTGTATTAAAACAAATGTCTCAATTACTTAAAAACTATGTGCCGAATCAATTTAAAATTTTTAGAAATGGTGGCGAAGAGTTCTCAGTTGTCATTCACAATTATTCACTTGATCAAAGTGTTAAATTAGCTGAAAATATTCGTTCGGGTGTTGAAAAATCATCATTCCATTTACCAAACAAAGAAGTTATTAAATTGTCAGTGTCTATCGGTGTTGGTTATTTAACAGATGACGATCCAAAATCACAGCGTAAAGTGTTTAAAGATGCAGACGATATGGTGCATGTAGCCAAAAATCAAGGGCGAAACAAAGTAATGTTTAACCCTATTATCAATTTATAACAACGACAAAACTGTTAATCCTTTGCTATTATTAAATCATAGTATAATAGCAAAGATTAACAGTTTTTCTTATTTAAATTTGAACCATACAAGTTCATCATACTAACACAAAGTCTCACTATTGAAAGTTGCAACAACAAGTTGTAAACTTCAATTGTTCAAATAAATAACACATATCATTGGAGGTGAATTGATATGCCAGATTCAATCACAATTATAGATGAAAACAAAGTGATTGATGTTGTATTAATTGCAGGTAGAATTTTACTTGAATCAGGTGCTGAAACATATCGAGTTGAAGATACAATGAACCGTATCGCACATAGTTATGGTCTTCATAATACATATAGTTTTGTCAGTTCAACTGCAATTATTTTTTCATTAAACGATCGAACAAGTACAAGATTAATTCGTGTACAAGAGCGTACAACAGATTTAGAGAAAATCGCTTTAACGAATAGTCTTTCACGTAAAATATCAAATAAAGAACTCACAATTGATGAAGCTAAATCTGAATTTATTCATTTACAGCATGCATCATTACAATATTCTTTTTTAACGAATTTCTTTGCAGCTGCCATTGCATGTGGCTTCTTCCTATTTATGTTTGGTGGTGTCGCATCAGATTGTTGGATTGCAGTCATTGCTGGCGGATCCGCATTTTTAACATTCAGCTTTGTGCAACGCTATATACAAATTAAATTTTTCTCAGAGTTTGTTGCAGCCGCTGTGGTCATATCCATTGCAGCCACATTTACTAAATTAGGCATTGCAACCAATCAAGATATCATTACTATAGCCAGTGTCATGCCACTTGTCCCTGGTATATTAATTACCAATGCCATTCGAGATTTATTAGCGGGTGAATTACTTGCAGGTATGTCTCGTGGTGTTGAAGCTGCATTAACAGCATTCGCAATCGGTGCTGGTGTCGCAATCGTTTTATTAATCATTTAAGGAAGGACTGTTAAAGCATGCTATTTTATTTATTTCATTTTACAATCAGCTTTATATCAACAGTACTTTTCTCTATCATTTTCAATGCACCCAAACGCCTCTTAGTAGCATGTGGATTTGTAGGTGCCATTGCATGGACGATTTACCAATTAACGGTAGATTTAGAGTTTGGAAAAGTTGGCGCTTCATTTTTGGGAAGCTTAATTTTAGGCTTAATGAGTCATACTATGAGTCGCAGATATAAACGACCGGTAATTATATTCATAGTACCAGGCATTATACCATTAGTACCTGGTGGTGCAGCTTATCAAGCGACTCGTTTTTTAGTATCGAATGATTATACAAGTGCTGTAAATACATTTTTAGAAGTTACACTGATTTCAGGTGCGATTGCTTTCGGTATATTAGTTTCTGAAATTCTATATTACCTATACACACGTATCAAACAACTGTATGGTAAAATCAAAGGTAAGACATATAAAAAATCTTACAACATGAATAATAGAGTTTAAGGGGTCGAATATAATGAAGAACCAATTGATAGATAGATTAACAAGATATACGACAATTGATACGCAATCTGATCCAAAATCTACAACAACACCTTCAACTGAAAAGCAATGGGATTTGTTACATTTATTAGAAAAAGAATTACAGCAATTAGGATTGCCAACTGATTTAGATGAAAATGGCTACTTATTTGCTACATTAGAAAGTAACATCGATGCCGACATCCCAACAGTTGGATTTTTGGCGCATGTTGATACATCACCTGATTTCAATGCTTCAAATGTTAAACCGCAAATTATTGAAAACTATGATGGTAAGCCATACAAACTAGGCAATACTAAACGTGTCTTAGATCCTAAAGTATTTCCAGAACTTAACAGTTTAGTTGGTCATACATTAATGGTAACTGATGGTACATCGTTACTAGGTGCAGACGATAAAGCGGGTATTGTGGAAATTATGGAAGCTATTTGTTATTTACAAGAACATCCAGAAATTAAACATGGTACCATTCGCATTGGATTTACACCAGACGAAGAAATCGGTCGTGGTCCACATAAATTTGATGTTGACCGCTTCAATGCTGATTTTGCTTATACTATGGATGGTAGTCAATATGGAGAATTACAATATGAAAGCTTTAACGCTGCTGAAGCGGTTATTACATGCCACGGTGTAAATGTTCATCCTGGTTCAGCTAAAAATGCAATGGTAAACGCAATACGTTTAGGTGAACAATTCGATAGTTTGCTACCTGATAGTGAAGTTCCGGAGCGAACAGAAGGATACGAAGGCTTTTATCACTTAATGAACTTTGAAGGAACTGTTGAAAAAGCAACTTTGCAATACATTATTCGTGATCATGATAAAAAACAATTCGAATTGCGTAAGAAACGTATTTTAGAAATACGTGACGATATCAATGCCCATTTTGAAAATTATCCAGTTAAAGTTGATATATCGGATCAATATTTCAATATGGCAGAAAAAATATTACCATTGCCTCATATTATTGATATACCTAAACGTGTCTTTGCCAAATTAGATATTCCAGCAAACACTGAACCTATTCGCGGTGGTACAGATGGTTCACAATTGTCATTTATGGGGTTACCAACTCCAAACATCTTTACAGGTTGCGGTAACTTCCACGGCCCATATGAATATGCATCCATTGATGTTATGGAAAAAGCAGTACAAGTAATCATTGGAATTGTAGAAGATATCGCTGAAAATCACTAAAAACCAACGATTATATACCAACTCAGGCTTAATTAATAAAAAAATCACGCTAACATTCAGTGCAATGATAGCGTGATTTTTCATATTTTTTACGTATACTTTCGATCTTCTAATTCGTTTTGCTAACCATCATAAATGTTATTAACCAACATGACAGCATCACCAATTTAGTCCTTCTTTACTAAACCTCAACATTAAAATGTGTTTTCAACAGTTTTAAAGACTGAACCGTATAATGCCTAATTTGTAATCCCATTTTAAAGTCAGTATAAGTTTCTGGCATATCGATAAATGTATTAAACATTGCTGTAACCCCTTGTGATTCAAATAAAGCAAACTTTTCAGCAGTTGCACAAATTGCAATGGCAACCTTTTGATGTTTATGACAAAGTTCTGCAATACGCAATGTTGTCGTTTCTAGCAACTGATCATTTTCATTTAATCCTTCTCCAAAAATAATTAAATCCGCTTGTTCAACTAAATTTTCTAAATGTGTTAGTTGGTCTACTAATGCATGACTGGTTAATATTTCAGCTTTATACAGTCCATTCAAGACTGCTGCAATTCCACCACCAGCACCACCACGTTCAACTGGACCAATTGCAATTTTCAATTCACTTTTAAATAACTCACTAAAATACCAAATTAAATTATCGATTTCTGCTGCTTGATTATGATTCAACTGATGCGCATCATAAGTTTGCATGATTTCACTTTGCTTACCATATAATCGACTTGAAAAATCCGACATTACTTGAATTCTTGCTGTTTCCATTTTAGGGTGTAAGTTCGACATATCCATACGACGAATATATTTAATTACACCAGCACCTTGTCTCATATCTACGACACGCCCTTCGTCATCATAGAATTGAGCACCTAATGCTTGTAACATACCTGCACCAGCATCAAAACTATCAATCCCACCTAGTGAAATTACAACATGTTTTGCGTCATTATCTAATGCATGTTTAATCATTTCTCCTAAACCATAACTTGTTCGTTCAACAATTGGTTTTTTACCTTTTAAAAATAAATTCCCCTCGATAACGGTCATCCCTGTATCAGTTTGTCCGTAAACACCTTCAACTTCATTCATATCTGCATCATGTACTGGTATACGATACTTTTGCCCAGATTGCCATAAAAATACAGAATCTAATAATTCATGTCTTCCATTAAACAATGGTACTTGAACTACATCTGCAGTTTCAATTTGGCTTGCAACTGCCTCTTCAACATATCTATTAGCTTGATAACTCGAAATAATTCCATGAAACTCATCCATGGCTACTAATACTTTCATAACCTTGACCACCTTACTTTATTATTTGTTGTGATACGTTTTTTATTCATAAAAGATTAATCTTAAATTTTAGATTTTATCTCGTGATTATATGCGAACATTTAACATGACATGATTATTAATTATTCCAGTAAATAACAGTATGCTTCTTTTGGTTTAGCATATATTTCCTATTAAACTAACTTACAAATCATGTTTAAATTTTCTTATTGGATTCGTCGTTTTCCAAAATATTTTCAATAAAAATACTCGAATACATTATACATATGTTTGTAAAAAAGTACTAACTTAACTGCTTCTAAAGGTGACATAAAATAAAAGGTCAGAACATCATTATAGCCAAACTACTCTGATTCACACGAATTTAAGTTGTGCTATTCACGTCTAGTAGTGTAAGGCAAAATGTTCCAACCCTATAGTTTCATTATTCTTCTGCTTGTGCTAATGACGACACATTGATATCACCGTGGTCTCGATTCCAAACCATTTCACCATTTACAAAATAAAATGCTTGAGGTGATTCATGTTTAACGTTCGTTTTTTTAGCAATATAATCTGACAAATCGCGTTCTTGTTGGACAATCAAATAATAACCGTCCATATCGCGTTCATATAAAAATTTATTAAATTGATCGTACGCATTTGCCGATATTGGACAAGTTTCACTATGTTTTAATACAAAAACATATTTATTTTCCTCAATAACCTGTTCAAATTGGTCAATTGAACTTAGCTTTATAGCCACTCTATTCACCTCTAAAAATATTTATCACATTTAAATAGCATCTGCGTGACATTTTTATACATATAGTTAATATCAATGTTTACCATTATACACATAGTAAGTTGACATGTTAACCATAAATTCAAAATTTTTAACTTTGAAAAATGATTATAGTTATTTTTCTTCTAATTTTTCAAGCTTTTTTTCAAAGGCTTTATCGCCGTGAGTTATATCTATACCCTTTTTCGGCAACTTATCTACATCGACTTTTGATAACTTCTCACTAACCTTTATTGTTTCAATACGTGTATTATAATAGTTCTGCAGACTGTAATACATTTCTATTGCGTTTTTCCTTGCATTATTAACATGCTTATCACTAATATTAGTTTGGTTAATATCGGTAATTTGTTTTTCAATCATTGGCATAATGTGATTTTTAATCGCGCCTTTTACTTCATTTTCTTTACTATCATCTAGGTTCTTCTTCGCAGTATCTCTTAACGCTTTATTATTATGTTCTAATTTTGTCGTAAGATTAGTTGCTTCACTTTTATTATCAGCTAATTTAATTTCTGATTCAACTTTGTATCTATTTTTTTCAAATTGTTTCGTATAATCTAAAATGTCTTCGTTATACTTGATAGATTGATTACATAAACCTATGAATTTTTTTAATTGATATATCGCATCCTTCTTCTCATTTGCAAGCGTCATATATTCTTTTTTTAATTTCTTAACTTTCATTGTATCATCAGGCAAATTTTTTGCTGACTTATAATATGCTTCAAATTTAGGTATGAGATGGTTTTTAACATCTTCTTGTAGTGCCTTAAATTCTTTACTATTTTTATCAGTTGTATCAGTTTTACTTAGATGATCAATTTCTTTCAAATGTATATTATCCATGACATGTTGTAATTCTTTTTGTTTTTGCTCAACATCTTTAAATTGCTTAGTAAATTGATGTTGTGCCTCTTTTTCTTTATTACCACAAGCACTTATTACTACAAATAAAATCGCTAAAACAGCGATAATAACAATTTTTTTCATGATTGCACTCCTTAACAGATTCATTATACAAAAACATGTTTATTATGAAAATGAATTATGTTATAGTATTCCAGACTTTATCGTGATTAAATTAAATTTCAATATCAAAGGAGTTTATCATGTATTCAAATGTTCAACCATTCATTAATAGTGATTTAACTAATTGTTTTCAATCACAATACACTGAAATTGAATCATTATTATTCAACCTCTTAGACAGCCCAGTAAAATATACAAAACATATTGGCGGTACGCATCATTTTAAATATTCAACAGAGCCGATTTTAGATATTTTAGTAGGTGTAGAAAATTTGCATGATATTACTTCCTTAGATGAAAAACGTTTAAATTATGTTGGGTTTTATCGCTTGCATCATAAATATAATAAGAAAGTTATGATGGCGAAGTTTAACAATTTTCATGAACTAAAACAACAGGTGCGTCTACATATCATTCAAATGAATACCCAAACATTTGAATCTTATCTTGCACTTGATTACCTCTTATCAACTAATGATGATATTGCTTTGCAATTCCATACAAAAAAGCACCAAATATTGCAACATAGCTTAACAATTAGACAATATGAGATGCAAAAGCAACAATACTTTGAAAAACTATGTAAAAAATACTTATAACGACAATAATTCCGTATTTTATAATTATACTAATTCTAATACTTTCTTTTCAATTTTCGCAAATGAATTTTAAAATTGGTATAATACTATATGATATTAAAGACATGAGAAAGGATGTACTGAGAAGTGATAAATAAAGACATCTATCAAGCTTTACAACAACTTATCCCAAATGAAAAAATTAAAGTTGATGAACCTTTAAAACGATACACTTATACTAAAACAGGTGGTAATGCCGACTTTTATATTACCCCTACTAAAAATGAAGAAGTACAAGCAGTTGTTAAATATGCCTATCAAAATGAGATTCCTGTTACATATTTAGGAAATGGCTCAAATATTATTATCCGTGAAGGTGGTATTCGTGGCATTGTAATTAGTTTATTATCACTAGATCATATCGAAGTATCTGATGATGCGATAATAGCCGGTAGCGGCGCTGCAATTATTGATGTCTCACGTGTTGCTCGTGATTACGCACTTACTGGCCTTGAATTTGCATGTGGTATTCCAGGTTCAATCGGTGGTGCAGTGTATATGAATGCTGGCGCTTATGGTGGCGAAGTTAAAGATTGTATAGACTATGCGCTTTGCGTAAACGAACAAGGCTCGTTAATTAAACTTACAACAAAAGAATTAGAGTTAGATTATCGTAATAGCATTATTCAAAAAGAACACTTAGTTGTATTAGAAGCTGCATTTACTTTAGCTCCTGGTAAAATGACTGAAATACAAGCTAAAATGGATGATTTAACAGAACGTAGAGAATCTAAACAACCTTTAGAGTATCCTTCATGTGGTAGTGTATTCCAAAGACCGCCTGGTCATTTTGCAGGTAAATTGATACAAGATTCTAATTTGCAAGGTCACCGTATTGGCGGCGTTGAAGTTTCAACTAAACACGCTGGTTTTATGGTAAATGTAGACAATGGAACTGCTACAGATTATGAAAACCTTATTCATTATGTACAAAAGACCGTCAAAGAAAAATTTGGCATTGAATTAAATCGTGAAGTTCGCATTATTGGTGAACATCCAAAGGAATCGTAAGTTAAGGAGCTTTGTCTATGCCTAAAGTTTATGGTTCATTAATCGATACTGAAACACGCTGTCGCCATTATTTTACCGAAGAAGATATTATTGCTATTAAATTTAAATGTTGTAATAAATACTATCCATGCTATAAGTGCCATAATGAGTTTGAAAAGCACGCCATTAAGCGTTGGTCTGAGCCTTCATTTAACGAAAAAGCAATCTTATGCGGTGTATGCAAACACGAATTAACAATCAATGAATATATGATGGTAGAGCGTTGTCCAAATTGCCAATCTCGGTTTAACAATCGCTGTAAATATCACTATCATATTTATTTTGAAATTTAAACAACATAGTCAAAACATTATAGGGAGTGGATCAGACATGATAAAGCACCACTTCTGTAGAATTCCTTTTTGAAATTCTCTATGTTTGGGCCCCGCCAACTTGCATTGTCAGTAGAAATTGAAAATCAAATTTCTCTATGTTTGGAGCCCACTGGTATTGAAATGAACTTGTTACAAGTACATGTTCATTCAACCAACGACTGACAACAGAACATTTTAGAGTCTAGGACATTGATTGACGTCCCAGATTTCCTTTTTTAAAGAAAAGAGGGGAGCAATGATTAAGACCTTTAACCATTGTTCCCCTCTTTTAAAATTATTTTACAACTTTATCAAGTTCCTCAATTTGTTTAATTGTAGTTGTAGTTGATCCAGCTGCAAAGTACCATAATTTAGGATTTAAATTATATACTTTGTCTTCTTTAATTGCTTTAACATTTTTTAATACAGGATTATTTAATGCTTGTTTCGCAGTTGATTTACCACTTATCGCTTGACCTCTATCCATCGCTAAAATAACATCTGGATTTTCTTTATTAACATATTCGTTAGAAACATTTTGTCCATGATTGCTATTACTTACTTTTTTATCAACTGCATTGAATCCTAATGTATCGTAAACTAATCCACCAAAACGACCTTTAGGTCCAAATGTTGATAATTCACCTTCGTTAACTAGTAAATACATAACAGTTTTATTGAAGTTTTTCGTTTTATCTTTCATTGAAGCAATTTTGTTATCTAAATCTTTATTTAATTCTTTAGCTTTATCTTCTTTATCGTAAATTTTACCGATATTTTCAGTGTTTTGTTTCATTGAACCAATTAAGTTCTTTTCATCTGCACCAACATAAACAATTTTCGCTTTAGGTGCAGCTTTTTTGAATTCATCTAAATTCTTTTGATTAGCTGTACGTCCAGAGATAAAGATTACTTCGGGTTTCGTCGCAGCAATTTTATCAAAATTCATTTCTTTTAAATTACCAACGTTTGTATATTTATCATCTTTAAATGATTCTAAGAAATTCGGTAATGACTTACCGCCTTCCCCTTTAGGTAATGCTTTTACTTTATCTGATAAGCCCATTTCTTTCATTACATCTAATGCGCCATAGTCTAACACAACTGCATTTTTAGGATTTTTTGGTACTTCAACAGTTTCTTTAACTTTTTTAGCGTCACTACCATCTTTTTTCTCGCCACGCATTTTATAGTTATTTTCAATTTTTACTGTATCTTTAGAACCTTTAGTTTCTGATTTTGATTGTTCTTTATCAGAATTGTTACCGCATGCCGCTAATAAAAACATTACTGCTAATACTAAATATAAGACTGTTTTCTTCATAATATAATATTCTCCTCTTTTGGCTTAATCTGTGTGCTTGATGTGAAATATAAATAAATGCTTTACGTTTAACCCTTCTTTAATTGGCGCATCACCCCTTTAAAGTGTCTCCAAATTATCAATCCTTAAAATATAAACAAATCCTTTGATTTCTTATATGTTCAATTTGAATATCCATGTCATATAAATCACTTAAAACACTACTTTGAATGACATTATCTTTCAAATCTGACTTAACTAGTTGTCCGTTTTTCAATGCTACAATCTGATCTGAATAACAGGACGCAAAGTTAATATCATGTAACACAATGACAATCGCTTTATTCATTTTATGCGCTAACATTTTTAACGTTTGCATAATTTGAACAGCATGCTTCATATCTAAATTATTTAATGGTTCATCTAGCAAAATATATTCAGTATCTTGTGCTATTGTCATTGCAATGTATGCACGCTGACGTTGTCCACCAGATAATGACTTAATATTACGATTTCTGATATCTTGTAGTTGCAACAAATCTAGCGCATCATTGACAATATCATGATCCTCTTTCGTCAAACGACCTTTAGAATAAGGGAATCGTCCAAAGTTTACCAACTGCTCTACCGTAATATTCATTTCAGTATGGTTTGTTTGTTTTAATATAGATATTTTTTTCGACAAGTCATTATTTTTATAATCAGACATGAGCTGTCCATCTATTTTCACTTCACCGTTATCAAAACGAATTAACCTACATATCGCTGAAAGTAAAGTACTCTTACCCGCACCATTAGGTCCAATTAAAGAAGTCAATTTACCTTTTTCGATATCTATGCTAATATCTTCCAATATCATTTGATTATTTATAGTTTTAGTTAAATTTTCAACTTGAATCATTGCGCATTTCTCCTTCTAACTAATAGATAAATGAAATAACTTCCACCAATCAAATCAATAAGTATACTCATTTCTGTCGTAGCTTCAAACACATTTTCAACTACCCATTGCGCACTAA
This sequence comes from Staphylococcus sp. MZ3, assembly GCF_018622755.1. Taxonomy (NCBI): domain Bacteria; kingdom Bacillati; phylum Bacillota; class Bacilli; order Caryophanales; family Staphylococcaceae; genus Staphylococcus; species Staphylococcus sp. MZ3. The sequence continues at coordinate 777,665 of NZ_CP076026.1, read as the reverse complement.
ATAAACTAATCCAACTCAAGCAAATTGTCGCAATTAAAATATACTTATGTTCATACGTCTTCATTAGTTCATGCGCTAGATTTACAGTTAATAAACCTAAAAATGTAATTGGTCCTACTAATGCAGTTGACACAGAAACTAAAACTGAGACTATTACAAGTAGAATTCGCGTTAATTTTTCATACGATATCCCAAGATTAATTGCTTCAGCACGACCTAAAAGCAATACATCTAAATAAGGCAATAGTAAAATTGTAATGACTAATAAGATTACTAATAGCACTGCTGAGAAAGTAACTAAATTCGAATTAGAAGCATTAAAATTAGCAAACATACTACTTTGTATTGCTAAAAATGACTCAGGATCCATAATCAGTTGAATAAAACCTGTTATGCTTCTAAAAAATGTTCCTAAAAGGACACCAATAAGTAAGATAAAATAAATTGAAAAATGTCCAATTTTAAAGATACCTTGGAATAGGATTAGTGCGAATAACACCATCGTTATAAGTGTTAATATAAAGTTCAAATATACATTAGTAACCCATACCGATTGAATTCCAAATAAAAAGACTGGCAATACTTTGATAAATAAATAAACTGCATCTAACCCCATTATTGATGGTGTCAATAGACGGTTATTTGTAATCGCTTGAAAAATCACCACTGAAGTTGCAATGGCAGCACCTACTAAAATAATTAATATGAACTTTCTTAAACGACTTGAAAATTGATATTCAAATATTTCAAAATCAATACCTACAAATAAGTACAGCATACTAATTAATAACGTTACTGCAATTAAAAGCATTATTTTTTTATTATTGTTGCGCATAATTTTTCCTACCTTTCATAAGCAAGATAAGGAAAATGATTGTTCCAAATACACCTATTGTTAAACCAATATTTATTTCATATGGATAAACAACAATTCTGCCAACTATATCAGAAAATAATACAAAGATGGCACCTAACATCATCGTATGAGGGATAGCATTTTTCAAATGATCACCTCGATAAATTGAAATAATATTTGGTATTACTAGTCCTAAGAACGGTAATGTTCCAACAGTCACCACTACCAATGCTGTAATAGTTGCAGTAATAAACAATGCGATGTTAATTAATTTTTCGTAACTCAAACCTAAATTATTAGTAAAGTCTTTACCCATTCCTACAATCGTGAAATGATTAGCAAAAAGATATGTCAATGCTAAAAGAGGAATACTTAAATATAAAATTTCATAGCGTCCACTTGTGATAATGGCAAAGTTCCCGTTAAGCCAGTTACCAATGCTTTGAACAGCATTCGTGCGCAATGAGATGAAGGTTGTGAAACTTGCAACAATCCCACCCATCATAATTCCTAGAAGCGGTACAAAAATGACATCTTTCACTTTTATAAAATCAATGATTTTAACAAATAAAAACGTACCGCAAATACTGCAAATAACAGCAAATACTAGTTTTAATAAAATATGACCGGTTGGAAAGAACAATAAAGCAATTAAAATACCTAGTTTAGCCCATTCCATCGTTCCAGCTGTAGTCGGACTAACAAACTTATTTTGCATCATTTGTTGCATTATCAAGCCTGCTAAAGCCAACGAACTTCCAGCAATTAAAATACTCATCGTCCTTGGTATTCGGCTTGAGAATAAAATATTCCGCTGTGACTCAGTTAAATGTAGTAAATCTTTAATTGATAGTTCACTCACACCTATGAACAACGAAATAATTGTCAACAATATTAGTAATAGAAGCAAAATATTTCCCTTTAATAAATACTTCATTACAAATTTTTCTCCCTTTAAATTAATGATAATCATTATCATTGATAATATTTCTCATTAATAGTAGCGTTTTTTGACCATAATTTCAATAGCCTTTCAAATAATTTAGTGTCAATTTTATTGATATTTGCAATTAAACTGAAATTTAATTTTTCGGAATGTGTATTTTGTTTGCTTAAAGTAAAATAGAACACTTAAGATTTTGATGTCTGGGAATAGTGGAAATGATAAAAACTACTAATGATTGATTATGTAGTGGTTCTTAACATTAGCCTCAGCTAATGTGTACTTAAAAATAGGAATACATGAGTAAAACTCATGTGGAAGTGATAATTTCTAAAGGAAAAAGTTTTTCTTTATGTTGGGGCCCCGCCCGAACTTGCACAATATTGTTAGCTGACTTTCCGCCTGCTTTTATGTTGGGGCCCCGCCAACTTGCACATTATTGTTAGCTGACTTTCCGTCTGCTTCTATGTTGGGGCCCCGCCAACTTGCACAATATTGTTAGCTGACTTTCCGCCTGCTTCTGTGTTGGGGCCCCGCCAACTACTGCCAATATAAATAACATTGTACATCTTAGAGCATTGATTTCTTACTCAGACTCATAATGAGTTAGATACACATAAAAAAAGACCTTCAACATGTAGGAGACAAGACGAAACGAATCGCTATTTCCCTTTACATGTGAAGGTCTTTTAATTTAATTGTTATTTGTTGTCAAATACAAAGTCATCATCTTGTAATGCTTCTACGTTTAATGCTAATACATAACCATCACCTTTTACTGAGAAGAAGTCATGGTTTTTAGTTGTTGTATCTAAGGCATTCTCAATGATTGGGTTAAATTCACGTTCCTCAAAATAAGGTTCAAAGCCTAAGTTTGAAAGTGCTTTGTTTCCATTATATTTAACATAGTTTAGCACATCTTCAGTGATTCCAAGATCATCGTATAACATTTTTGTGTATGACTCTTCATTTAAATACAAGTCATTTAGCAATTTATACATTTCTTGATCTGCTTTTTGTTTCTCACTTTCAGATAGTTCATTTCGTAAATGCTGTGCATCTAAACCGGTAAATACACCATGAATAGATTCATCTAAAAGAATTTTACGAATGATTTCACCTGATGTCGTCATTTTCCCTTGACCAGCAAGATATAGTGGATAATAGAAACCTGAGAAGAATAAGAATGTTTCTAAAAATACACTCGTAACTCTGGCCATATATTGGTCGTATATCGAAGCTTCTTTACCCCAAAGTTTGTGATAATTAGCAACAATTTTATCAGATTTATATTTTAAATGGGGTTCCTCTAAAACCCATTCATCTAATAGGTAGTTTGTTTCACTAGATGGTAATAGTGTTGTGAAAATATGTGAATAGCTTTTCGCGTGTATTTGCTCCATCATCGCCATAAATGAATAAACTGCTTTTTTCCTTAAGTCAGTCGTATGTAGCATAACTAAAGGCATGCCATCATCTGCTTGATGTGTATCTAAGCCTGTTAAACCAGCTAATGCTTTTTTAAATGTGTCTTGTTCAGCTTCAGATAAAGTCTTCCAACTTGCAATGTCTTTTGATACTTTAAATTCTGTTTCAACCCACATTTGAGATATATTTTGTCTCCAAAACATATTCGTCATATCTTCTTGTGTGTTCCAATTAACAGCTATCATGAATATAATTTCCTCCTGTAATGTTACTCAATAATTGACAAATACAGACATAGCAGTCTAATCATCTGCTAATTCAGACCAGATGATTAGCTGTTTGTCATTTTCAACATTTAATTGTTAGATAGAACAACTTGTACATTCTTCTACACTTAATAATTTATTTCTAGTATAGTAAAGTGATTTTAATCCTTTATAGTGCGCATATACATATAATCTTGCTAACTCACGTGTAGAAATTTCAGAATTAACATAAAGGATCGTTGAGATACCTTGGTCAATATGCGTTTGAATTGTCGCAATTAAATCGATTAATTTCATCTGATCAGTATTGAATGCTGATTTGTAGTACCACATTGTTTGTGGTGATAAGAATGGCATAGGGTAAAATGTTTCCGCATTACCATAAGTACGACGTTCAATTTGGTCAACGATTGGCATTACAGAACTTGTTGCATTTTGAACATAAGAAATACTTTGTGTTGGAGCAATTGCTAATCTATATGCATGATATAAACCATATTGTTCAACATCTTGTTGTAGTTTCTTCCAATCCTCAGAAGTAGGAATAGCCATACCATCGAATAATTCACGTACTTTTTCGAATTGAGGTTCAAATTCTTGAGTTGTATAGAACTCGAAATATTTGCCATTAGCATAATCAGACTTTTCAAAGTCTTGATATTTGATACCACGCTCTTTAGCGATTTCCATTGAACGTTCGATTGAGTAGAAATTCATCATCATAAAGAAGATATTTGCAAAATCTTTTGCTTCTTCTGACTCATAACCAATTTTATTTTTTGCTAGGTAACCGTGTAAATTCATGACACCAAGACCAACTGAATGTAATTCACTGTTAGCTTTTCTAACTCCTGGTGCATTTTGAATATTTGCTACATCACTCACAACAGTTAATGCGTCCATACCAGAGTGAACTGAATCTCTGAATTTTCCGCTTTCCATTACATTAACAATATTTAATGAGCCCAAGTTACAAGAAATATCACGTTTAATTTCGTCTTCAATACCATAGTCATTAATAATTGAAGTTTCTTGTAATTGGAAAATTTCAGTACATAAGTTACTCATTTTAATTTGTCCAATGTTTGAATTCGGATGCACTCTGTTAGCATTATCTTTAAACATTAAATATGGATAACCTGATTGTAATTGTGTTTGCGCAATTAAATTCAACATTTCACGCGCATTCTTTTTCTTTTTCTCAACATTTGGGTTTGCAACCATGTCATCATAATATTTTTCTAAATCGATATCGTCTAATGTCACACCATATTCTTCTTTAACTGTATGAGGTGCAAACATATAAAAGTCCTTACCTTCTTTAGCTAAATCGAAGAATTTAGATGGAACAATTAAACCAGTTGATATTGTAGATAAACGTAAATCTTCATCCGCATTTACTTTTTTAGTATCTAAAAATTCTTCTACATCATAATGGAAGATATTTAAGTACACAGCACCAGCACCAGGGCGTTGACCAAGTTGATCTGCATAGCTAAAGCCACCTTCAAGTGACTTAGCAATAGGTAAAACGCCTTTCGCTACGCCTTTAATTCCTTTAATTGCTTCACCACGTGCACGCAATTTAGATAAGTTAATTGCAACGCCGCCCCCAATTTTACTTAATTGTTTTGCAGTTGAATCAATAAAGTTAATTGAATTTAAGCTGTCATCCACTTCTAATAAGAAACATGACACTAGCTCACCACGACGCGCACGGCCTGCGTTTAAAAATGTTGGTGTCGCTGGTTGATATCTTTGTTCAACCATAGCAGAAATAAATTGTTTAGCTTGTGCTTTATTACCATTTGCTAGGTATAAAGCAACAATGGCAACGTGTTGATTATAGTCTTCTAAGTATTGACTTTTATCATTTGTTTTCAAAGCGTAATCTTTGAAAAATTTACTAGCTGACATATAACTTGCAAAATTAAACGGGATTGATTTTGCATAATCAGTGATTTCAATTAGATCCGCTTCACTATAAATATCAAACACATTGAAATAAAAATCGTTGTCTACTAAATAACGTAAACGCTCGATTTCAGTGTCGAAGAAGATTGTTTTGTCTTTTACTTCTTCTAAATAAGCTACTAAAGCTTCTTGGTCTTTTTCTAAACTAAAGAATCCATCTTCTCTTCGTTTAGTGACCTCATTATTTAATTCAATATGATTGTACTTTTTCTCTTCCATGGTTTTCATTAAAATTACCCACCTTGTTCTTAAATTCAATAACGTCTTTGTTTTTTCCATGTAACTCAAACTTCATTAATAAAGGGACATTATACTCTTCTGATATCGTGCGACCCGCTTTTGCGAAATTTAGTCCCCAATTTCGATTACCGCTAGCTGCCACACCTCTGATGTATTGATGATTAACTTCTAAAAAAGATTGAACGGGTTCTGGTACTTCTCCAAATCCAATAGTGCCAGTAACGATAATAAACGGTTCATGAACTGGTTCCATACAATTTTCTGCTGTAATCTCAAGCGTATTTTCAAGTTCTGTTCTCTTAATAAAACGACGGACATTTCCAGTAAATGAAAAATATATTATTTTCATTGGATCACCTTCTTTCTTCAACCCTTTTAAATAAAGTAGTCATTACAATTAAAAAATGCTTTAACAACATGGTTACTATGGTTATCTCAGCATTGTATTAACTATAATGAAGCTACTTATTTTCTCAAATGTAAACCAATTGCATAGATTTATATTTGAGAAAATAGTAGCTTATATGGGTTGAATGTATAAAAATCACTATATGTAGTGTTTACGTCATTGGATATCTTCCATTTGTTCAGTACATTTTCTAAAAATATGACTATTAATTGATAATAACTATTAAATTTCTGTGTTAAATTACTTTTAAATGTAATTTCTTCATAAATAAAGCATTTGCATACAAAACACAAGATATTGTGTCTTTTTCGTTTCACCAACACTATATTATGTGTTTCATTATACATAAGACACACTATGATTTAAAGTGCCATTTTCTAATCGAATGTTCGTAAAACGTTCCAACTAGGCACCAATACTAAATTAGAAAAACTTGAACAAATTTAAAAAAATTTTTTAGTAGATATCACTTGATTTTTTTAAATCTGTGTCAATCTCAATTGTATCAACAGAAATCAAGAAAAAGCTTATTAGCTTGATACTGAATTGATATTTGTTTTATGTAATAACACAAACATTCATAAAAGTGTAATGCCCTATTATTCCGACAAATAAACACAGAACGTTTGTTCGGTACAATCTATTATAGTCTTTTTATAGTAAATTTCAACTATTTATGCACAACATGTTGTTTTATGCTAATATAAATACGTTAATTTTATATAAAAGAGGCGATAAAATTGAATCCTAAAGTAAAAGGTATCATTGCCATTTTAATTTCGGCTATTGGTTTCAGTTTTATGTCAGTGTTTTTCAGACTTGCAGGTGACCTTCCTGTTTTTCAAAAATCATTAGCACGAAACTTAGTAGCAATGTTTATTCCATTATTTTATATATATAAATACCATCAGCCAATGTTTGGCAGACTTTCAAGTCAACCCTTATTAATAACACGATCAACACTTGGACTTATTGGTGTATTGTTAAATATTTATGCCATTGATCATATGGTACTTAGTGATGCCGATTCATTAATGAAACTCAATCCTTTCTGGACGATTTTATTAAGCATTGTTTTCTTACATGAAAAGGTAAGGAAGTATCAAATAACAGCAATGATAATTGCTATTTTAGGTATGCTTTTAATAGTGAAACCTGAATTTTCATCATCTATGATTCCATCATTAGCTGGCTTATTCTCAGGTATTTTTGCAGCAGCAGCATATACATGTGTTCGAGCACTTAGTACAAGAGAAGCACCATATACTATAGTATTTTACTTCTCCTTATTTTCTGTCATCGTTTTAATACCTTTCACTGCATATACTTATGAACCAATGAGTCAGATGCAAATACTTTATCTATTAGGGGCTGGCTTAGCTGCCGCTGTGGGTCAAATTGGTGTTACATTAGCATATAGTTTTGCAGCCGCAAAAGATATTTCTATTTTCGCGTATGCATCTATAATTTTCACAGCAATACTTGGATTTATTCTATTCGGAGAATCTCCAGATTTCTATGCAACATTAGGTTACGTCGTTATTATCGGTGCAAGTTATTACATGTTTGAAAAAGCACGCCGAGACGCCAAAATAATAAAAAAATAAATTTAAAGGAGCGCTTTATATGGCACATGGCCGTCAACAAGATGAATTACAAGATATAACTTTATTAGGAAATCAAGACAATACTTACAATTTTGACTATCGTCCTGATGTATTAGAATCGTTTGATAATAAGCATCAAGGTCGTGACTATTTCGTAAAATTCAACTGTCCAGAATTTACATCATTATGTCCGATTACTGGGCAACCAGATTTTGCAACTATCTATATTTCATATATTCCAAATGTTAAAATGGTTGAATCAAAATCTTTGAAATTATACTTATTTAGTTTCAGAAATCACGGTGATTTCCACGAAGATTGTATGAATATTATTATGAATGATTTGATAGAGCTTATGGACCCACATTATATTGAAGTCTGGGGCAAGTTCACACCACGTGGTGGAATTTCTATTGATCCTTATACAAACTATGGACGTCCAAATTCTAAATATGAAAAAATGGCTGAGCATCGTTTGATGAATCATGATTTATATCCCGAAAAAATAGATAATCGTTAAATGTATCATTTAATAAACACACCAATAAGTTGATTTTCCTAACTTATTGGTGTGTTTTTCATTTAGCATACATAATAGGTTACATTAAAATAACATTTTATACCAAAGTACACCAAAAGAATATTAGTACACGAATTAAACAACATTTTTATAGAAACCTATTGCACTTTAACGTCAATAAGTATATTTTTATATTATCTCTAATTAATTGTGCGCGCTTAATAACAGAATATTCTCAATATTTTTATTTTTTTGTGATTTGTTGGAATATTTAGTTGATAAGGCACAATCAAATTTACTTAAACTATTGTATTAGGGGAAGAAAGGATGGGATGTATACATGACACAACAAAACTCCCATGGAAATCAAATTCAAGACATACCTCAAACAGGATTTTTCGGGCATCCTCGAGGACTAGGCGTACTCTTCTTTGTAGAGTTCTGGGAAAGGTTTAGTTATTATGGCATGCGTGCCCTACTCATTTTCTACATGTACTTTGCCGTAACAGATAATGGCCTTGGAATTGATAAAACAACAGCTATGTCAATTATGTCAGTTTATGGTTCATTAATCTATATGACATCAATACCAGGCGGATGGATTGCTGACAGAATTACAGGCACTAGAGGCGCTACTTTATTAGGTGCAGTCTTTATTATTATCGGACATATTTGTTTAAGCTTACCATTTGCATTAATCGGCTTATTCACATCAATGTTCTTCATCATTATTGGTTCAGGTTTAATGAAGCCAAACATTTCAAATATCGTTGGCCGTTTATATCCTGAAAATGATAGACGTATGGATGCAGGTTTTGTTATTTTCTATATGTCAGTTAATATGGGTGCATTATTATCACCTATTATTTTGCAACACTTTGTTAATGTTAAAAACTTCCACGGCGGATTCTTGATTGCAGCAGTTGGTATGGCATTAGGTTTAGTATGGTATGTACTTTTCAACCGCAAAAACTTAGGTAGCGTTGGTATGAAACCTACTAACCCATTGACACCAGCTGAAAAGAAAAAGTATGGTCTTATTATCGGAAGTGTTGTTTTAGCAATTGTATTAATTATCGTTATTGGTGCATTAACTAACTCATTATCATTTAACTTAGTTAGTAATACTGTTTTAGTATTAGGTATTGCATTACCAATCATTTACTTCACTTTAATTATTAGAAGTAAAGATGTCACTGATACTGAACGTTCTCGTGTTAAAGCATTTATTCCATTATTTATTCTTGGAATGGTGTTCTGGGCTATTCAAGAACAAGGGTCTAATGTATTAAACATATATGGAATTGAACATTCAGATATGAAATTAAACTTATTTGGTTGGAAAACAAACTTTGGTGAAGCGATCTTCCAATCAATTAACCCATTATTTATTTTATTACTAGCTCCAATTATTTCACTTTTATGGCAAAAGCTTGGAACTAAACAACCTAGCCTGCCAGTAAAATTTGCAATTGGTACGTTCTTAGCAGGTGCGTCATACATACTAATTGGTATTGTAGGTTATGCATCAGGTTCATCAAACTTTTCAGTTAACTGGGTTATTTTATCGTACATTATTTGTGTTATCGGTGAGCTATGCTTATCACCAACGGGTAATAGTGCTGCTGTTAAGTTAGCACCTAAAGCATTTAATGCCCAAATGATGAGTATTTGGTACTTAACTAACGCTTCTGCACAAGCAATCAATGGTACTTTAGTTAAGTTAATAGAACCACTAGGTCAAACAAATTACTTTATTTTCCTAGGTGTTGTTGCAATTATTGTTACAACAATTGTATTAGCATTCTCACCTTTAATCATCAAAGCGATGAAAGGTATACGTTAATATTGTTGGCCTAATTCAAAAAACAGTAAGTCATTTAAATGGCTTACTGTTTTTTTATAGGTTTCTATTAATTAAATTCAAGATATCAGTATAAATAAAAGCTTAATATGCTCGTTATAGACAGCTATAACTATTTTTTCTCGTCCCACTCTATAGACATCAATGTCAGTTATTACCATTTTCTCTATTTAAAAACATATTTTTGGTATTAACAATTAAAAGTGGGTATATATATTTAATGAACCAATTTTTAGAAAGTAGGCTAAACTATGGAAAATAAATATACACATGGTGTCCTCTTTTACCATGAACATAGTGGATTAAAAAATATTAATCAAGGTATTGGGGAAGTTACAACAGCATTAAGTTCAATTTGTAAGCATCTTTCTATTCAATTGAGTGAAAACGAAGGTGACATTATTAAATATTGCCAAGAAATCAAAACTAAAAACTATGCAAAAGATGTAGATATATTATTTATTCTTGGCGGTGATGGCACGGTTAACGAACTTATAAACGGTGTTATGGCACATAATCTTCAACTCCCTATTGGCATTTTACCAGGCGGTACTTTTAATGATTTTACAAAAACGCTAAATATAGCACCTAATCATAAACAAGCTAGTGAACAAATGATTTCTGCACAAGTTGGTACATACGATGTAATTAAAATAAATAATCAATATGCACTCAACTTTGTTGGCTTAGGTCTCATTGTTCAAAACGCTGAAAACGTACAAGATGGTTCAAAAGATATATTTGGTAAATTGAGTTATATTGGATCAACTGTCAAAACACTGCTAAATCCAACACAATTTAATTATCAATTATCAATAGATGATAAGACATATTCTGGCGAAACGACCATGATACTAACAGCAAATGGTCCATTCATTGGTGGTAGTCGTATACCATTGACTGATTTGTCTCCTCAAGATGGTGAACTGAACACTTTCATTTTTAATGAACAAAGTTTCAGTATTTTAAATGATATTTTTAAAAAGCGTGATAGCATGAATTGGAATGAAATTACTCAAGGTATTGAGCATATACCTGGTAAAAAGATTTCACTTACAACAGATCCAGCAATGAAAGTTGATATTGATGGCGAAATTTCATTAGAAACACCTATTGATATTGAGGTTATACCAAATGCCATTCAGTTACTTACTGTCAATGATTTGTAAGCATCCGGAATGATCTTGACCCGATATTATATTAGGTTTGGAGTGTAATCATAAGATTCAACGCACCTTATATTCGTTTTTATTAGCTTTAAGCTATTACCCTGTTTCAAAAACAGACATATAATTTTGGCGCATGCCACTAAAATGATTGATGTTGTATTTTAAATCATAGTGGTTTATGCGTCTTTTTCAAATTCTATAAAAAATCGGATGACGTGTAATCTGCCATAGATTAACACATTCATCCGATTTATAATAATGAGATAGACTAACATTTATTGAGAGCGGGACGGAAATGATAAAGAACGACTAATGATTGATTATGTAGCGATTCTTTATCATTAGTCACAGCTAATGTGTACTTAAAAATATGAATGCATGAGTTACACTCATGCATAAGAAATACTAATTTCTAAAGAAAAAGTATTTCTTTATGTTGGGGCCCACCCCAACTTGCATTGTCTGTAGAAATTGGCGTTCCAATTTCTCTATGTTGGGGCCCCGCCAACTTGCATTGTCTGTAGAAATTGGCGTTCCAATTTCTCTATGTTGGGGCCCCGCAGTCAACTACTGCCAATATAGTGTTGTAGTGTCTAAGACATAAAAGTTCATCTCAGTCACAATTACTTTATAGCCTATCCATCATCTTTTCTACATGAAATTTTTCAAGTGATATATTTTATTTCTCAATATTATCTAAAAAATACTGTTCTACATCTTTCCAGCTATTTACGCGTTCAAATCGATCATCATTAATATTATGCACTGCTGTAAACATAATCGGTGTACCAGTAAAAATTTCAAGCTGTCTAGGATTGTCATCTATTAAATAATCAGCTTTAACGATGTTTTTTCTACCACAAAAAACAAAATGCTGAGGATCTAAAAATGGAAAGAACTCTAGTAACCATTCATATTTATCACTAAATGATGTTGGTACATCCATTGCTGCTGTAGCAATATATACATCATAATGTTCAGTTAATTTTTTCACAACTTCTTGTGCATACGGCATCACTTTAAGATGTCTGAAGAAGCCTGGTTCTCTCAATACTTCTGTAATTAATCCATCATGTTCAGGAATAACATGTTTAAGTTTTTGACCATTCAAAGCTTCCATTTTAATACCTAAATCCGCTCTAAAATTGACAGCATCAATGATTTCTCCTAATGTATCTGCCAATACTTCATCCATATCAATCGCGATTGATTTACGGGTCATTTTAATCTTCTCCTCAAAATATCAGTATTGATTCAGTATAGCAAAAAAGCAATTGATACAAAACAATATCATCTATTGTTGCTTTTTACACTGAATACTCTCACCTCATCATTCACACTGCATTGAGCTTGAGACATAAATCAATGTTCAATGCTCTACAAAGTTATATTGGCAGTAGTTGACTGAACGAAAATGCGCTTGTAACAAGCTTTTTTCAATTCTAGTCAACCTTGCCGGCGGGGCCCCAACAAAGAGAAATTGGATTCCCAATTTCTACAGACAATGCAAGTTGGGGTGGGACGACGAAATAAATTTTGCGAAAATATCATTTCTGTCCCACTCCCCACTTACTATTCGTATTTAAAGTTTGATAAAACTTCTAACATTTTATCATTTTGTTCTTTAAAACCAATTGTAATTCTAACACCAGTTGGAAATGGTCGCGTAATACACCCTACATTTAAAAGTGCTTCATAAAGTTCATTTACCCGCTTTGTTTTTACAAATATAAAATTCGTTTGACTTGGCAAGAAATACTCACTTTGAGGTAATTGATAAAATCTTTCGCGTTCAACACTATTTTTATGTGTTACCTCTTTTAAATATTGTTGATCTTCAAGTGCTGCAACTGCTGCGTATTCAGATATACGTGTCACATTAAATGGTGGTCTAATGATGTTCCATTTTTCAATCGCATGTTCACTTGCTACCACATATCCTACACGTAAACCCGCTAATCCATACGCCTTTGAAAATGTACGTAATAAGAAAGCATTGTCATATTTTTGTTGCAAAGCAAGTGTATCCGGGTAGTCCTCTGCTGTCACAAATTCAAAATAAGCTTCATCTATAATTACTGGTACATGTGGAGGTACTTGAGATAAAAACGAATCTAAGCTCTCATGATTAAAATATGTACCTGTAGGATTATTTGGATTACATAACCATACCAATGACGTATCTTCATTAACTTCTTTTAAAATACCTTCTAAATCGAAGCCACCATCTTTTAAAGGTACTTGTATCACATTAGCTGATTCAACAATCGCATTGTGATAATATTGACCGAATGTCGCTTCACTTGTAACAATAGTATCCCCTGGCGTTAATACAGCTCTAGAAATCATTAATATAACTTCATCTAATCCCGCACCAAATAAAATGCGTGATTGATCTACATTTAAATGTTTACTAATCGCCGCTTTTAATGTCGGTGATCCTGTTTCAGGATAATAATATAACTCATCTAAGTGTGCTGATATCGCTTCTTTAACTTTAGGCGATGGTCCATACAAATTTTCATTTGATGCAAGTTTATATAAATCTCCTTCAATGCCATACTTTTCTTTCAATGCCCTTGGAGATAAACCAGGCTGATATGCTGATAGTTGATTAAGTTGTTCTTTCATAATAAAAACAACCTCCTTAGAATTAACTGAAATTTTAAAAAACTTATATTCATTATATCGCTCTATGTTTCTAAAATGCAATGCTACTATTTTCACATCATAATAGCTTACATTGTGTTTAACATGTCATATTTTTTAATCATTATTGCATGTTTAAATTGAACATAATTATAGATTTAAATATAACAACGCCACATAAGATATAATTTGGTGTTACGCATCTTATGTGGCGTTGGTCGTTATTTGATTAACCCTTTTGCTTTTAAATAATCTTTCGCAACTGTATATGGGTCTTCATTTTTAACTGTTACTTTATAGTTCATCATTTGCATATCTTCATCAGATATTTTGTTTTCTAGTTTGTTTAACGGTTTCTTAATTTCTGGATGTTTCTTTAAAAAGCTTTCTTTAAATAATGGTGCTCCTTGATATGGTGGAAATACGTGCTTATCATCTTTTAACACAACCATATCATATTGTTTTAATTCAGCGTCAGTTGAATATGCATCTATTAAATTAATATTACCTTTATTGATCGCTTGATATCTCAACTTAGGTTCCATTGTACGTATGTTATCTAAATTTAAATTATAAGCCTTTTGAACAGCTTTGTAACCATCTGGACGATCATTAAATTCCAATGTAAATCCTGGTTTAAGTTGATCTTTAACCTTATTTAAATCACCAATTGTACGTATATTATGTTGTTTAGCAAAATCACGTTTTACAGCTAAAGCATACGTATTGTTATACTTCATTGGTTTTAACATAGTCATTTGATATTTCTTTTCAAGACTTTGCTTAGCTTGTTCATAAACTTTTTTCTCTTCTTTTGACTTCAATGGTTCTTTTGTTAATTCACCTAAAACTGTTCCAGTAAATTCTAAATACCCATCTATATCGTCAGATTTTAAAGCATTAAATAAAAATGCTGTTTTGCCCATACCATCTTTCACTTCTACAGTATTTTTGGTCTCTTCTTCTATTAAAATTTTATACATATTTGTAATAATCGATGGCTCGGAGCCAAGCTTTCCAGCTAACGTAATTTTATCACCTTTTTGTGCAAACATAGGAATAGCGATAGCCAGTATAATAATCATCACTATAACACCTAACGTCATCAATAACTTTTTATAAGATAATTTAGCCATAAATCTTAAAATTAAATCAAATATAATTGCCAATAAGGCTGCTGGAATTGCACCTAATAATATCAACGATGCATTGTTACGGTCTATACCTAATAAAATTAAATCTCCTAGTCCGCCTGCACCAATTAATGCTGCTAGTGTTGCTGTACCTATAATTAATACCATAGCCGTTCTTACACCAGCCATTATAACAGGCATTGCTATCGGAAGTTCGACTTTAGTTAAACGTCTAAATGGTTTCATACCTATACCTTTAGCCGCTTCAATGAGTGATGGATCAACTTCTTTAATTCCAGTATACGTATTCCTTAAAATTGGTAACAACGCATACACTACAAGTGCAATAATTGCTGGCACACGACCGATACCAAATAAAGGAATCATTAAACCTAATAATGCCAACGATGGTATGGTTTGAAGAATTGCCGCAATATTCATTACGATTTCAGATATCGTTTTAGTCTTCGTTAATAAAATACCTAATGGTACCGCAATAGCAGTTGCAATCAATAATGCGATAAATGATATTTGAATATGTTCTATCATTGTCGAAAAGAGTTGCCCCTTACGTTCACTCAATATGTCGAAAAAGTTAGTCATGTTGAGCTACCTCCTTTTTCTGGGACAAATATTTGAAGATATCTTTCCTATCAATAACATATTGACCTACGCTATCTTCTTGCATGACAATGACACGCTCTCTCTCTGATAAAAGTTGATACAATACTTCAATTGGTTGATTGTCATAAACAATTGGATAAGCGCTCATAGATGTAACCTCATCGATTGGTTTCATAATATCCAAGTCACGGATAATTGCGTTCTCTTCAACACATGGCGCATCATCTTCTAAATGACTACCCATAAATTGTTTAACAAATTCACTTTGAGGATTATTTTTAAATCCTTCTGGTGTGTCAATTTGTTCAATATGCCCTTCATTCAAAAGACAAATCTTATCACCAAGTTTCATCGCCTCTTGAATATCATGTGTAACAAATATGATTGTCTTCTTAATTTTAGTTTGTAATTCAATTAAATCATCTTGAAGTTTTTCTCGGCTGATTGGGTCTAATGCACTAAACGGTTCATCCATTAAAATAACTGGTGGATCAGCTGCTAACGCACGTATAACTCCTACACGTTGTCGTTGCCCCCCTGACAATTCATCAGGTTTTCTGTTTTTATATTTTTCAGGTTCTAATCCAACCATTTCAAGTAATTCATCTACTCTTTTATCTATATCTTTTTCTTTCCACTTTTTCATTTGTGGCACTTGTGCAATATTTTCTTTGATTGTCATATGTGGGAATAATGCAATCTGCTGCAATACGTATCCAATATCCCAACGCATTTCGTATACTGGATAATCACTTATTGGTTTATCTTTAAAATAAATATAACCTTCACTTAAGTGAATGAGTCGATTAATCATTTTTAATGTCGTAGTTTTTCCACAACCTGAAGGTCCAATTAGTACAAAAAATTCACCCTCATTAATATTGAAACTAATGTTATCGACAGCAACATGTTTGCCATAACGCTTAGTTACATTTTTAAACTTAATCACTTTGCCACCTCTTTTTTTCTCATAGCATAAAACCGAGATTATATGTATGTATTCCCTATTTAACCACGTTTATTACAATTTTCAAATTTAAATGATTTATCCTTGAACTTTTTTAATAAAATAATGAATAATAGGTAATCTCCAGTTAAGAAATAGTGTTATTTTACCTTGAATTCAAAAAAACACCCAGTAAAACAAGGAATGCTTACTAGGTGCCTTCACTATACTTTGGCTTTATAATTTTGAATCGTTTCTAAAAATGCTGGACAATAATGTTTTAATTTGTAACTACCTACGCCATCAATATTAATCATATCTTGTTTCGAAGCAGGCTTACGTTTAGCAAATTCCTCCAACGTGTAATCAGAAAATATACTTACAGGTGCTATCGTTAATTTGTCACTTAACTTTTTACGAACTTCTACCAACTGACTGAATAATACTCGGTCAACCCCTTCAACCGTATTTATAAATACTTTTTCAGTCGCTTTTTGCTTAAATGGTGTTGTGAATACTTCTACTTCATTACTGAGTAATTTTTTAATTGAAGTATCACACATTAATATTTCATCATTTTCATTTAAGAACCCTTTGAATCTTAATTCATCTATTAAGTGACTTAATTCTGATGTTGTGTAACCTTTCATTAAACCATGGGTTGAAATTTGGTCATAACCTTTATACTTAATATAATCTGTTGACTCTCCTCTTAACACTTGAATGATAACACTATAACTCTCTTGTTGTTTCATACGAGCGATGCAACTAATAATCATCTTAGCTTCTTGTGTCATATTATATGATTTATCTTGTTGAACACAATTACTACATTGTTCACATTCTTCTAATTTTTCATTCGGTTCAAAATAATGGACAATTGTTGCTTCTAGACATTTTTTTGTTTTTGTATATTGAATCATTTTAGTTAACTTTTCGCCCATTTTATCTTTATAGTCATCATCAGCTTGAGAGACTGTTATAAAATACTCGTGTAAATTGATATCGCGTTCGCTAAATAACAAAATACATTCACTTTTCAATCCGTCACGACCTGCACGACCCGCTTCTTGATAATAAGATTCTAAATCTCCAGGCATATTATAATGAATAACAAAGCGTACATTGGATTTATCAATACCCATACCAAAAGCATTTGTAGCAACGACTACTTTAACACGATCAAATAAGAAATCATTCTGCGCTTCTTCTCTTTCTTTATTGCTCAAACCTGCATGATATATAACACTTTCAATTTTCTGACTTTCTAAGGCTTCTTGAAGCTCTTCAACTTGCTTACGTGTAGAACAATAAATAATACCTGCATCTTCATCGTGTGTTTTAATATAATCCAATATAAATTTTTGACGTTGATAAGTAGGATTTACTTTAAAAATTAAGTTTCTACGCTTAGTACTCGTTTTAATTTGATCAGTTTGAGCGATATTTAACTTTTCTCTAATATCTTGCTGTACTTCAACCGTGGCAGTTGCTGTCAACGCTATTATTGTAAAATCTTGAGGTAACGTAAATACTTTAGAAATGACGTTTTGATAACTCGGTCTGAAATCATGTCCCCATTTAGATATACAATGCGCTTCATCAAACGCGACTAAGTGAATCTTTATGCGCTGAAGCATATTTAAAAAATATCGGTTTTCAAATCGTTCTGGTGCAACATACAAAAATTGAATTTCTCCATTTGATAATGCTTTTTCAATACGTTGTTGCTCTTTTTGAGTCAAACTACTATTTAAAAAAGCAGCTTGAATTCCCATCGCTTTTAATTGATCCACTTGATCTTTCATTAATGATATTAGTGGACTTATTACAATTGTTGTACCACCTAACAATAAACCTGGTACTTGATAGCATATAGACTTACCTCCACCAGTTGGTAAGACACCAAGCACATTACGATGGTCTAATACTTTGCTAATAATTTCTTCTTGTCCTGGTCGAAACGTTTCATACCCAAAGTAATGCGATAATGTTTGTTGCATCATAAATTGACCCCTTATTGTTGTTCTTTAATTTCTTCTAACTCACTCCATCTTGTGATGTCTAAATCATATTGAATTTCAAGTTGTTCTTTTTCTTCGTTTAGTTCTTTAATTTTCCCATAATCTGCACTTGCCTCAATCATGAGCACATCAATTTCTTCCATTCTTACTTCCGCTTGTTCTATGCGTTTCATCAATTGTTCATATTCTAATTTTTCTTTATATGATAAACCATTTTTCTTACGTACAGTTGTAGAAGATTTAGAGTGTTGCTTCAATGTGGATTTATTTTTATCTAATGATTTTTTATAACTTTCATAATCTTCAAAAGTTCCGATAATCTTTTCCATCTGACCATCATGAATAAACCAATATGACTGTGCAACTTTATTTAAGAAGTAGCGATCATGGCTTACGGTAATCACTGTACCACCGAAAGTATGAATATAATCTTCAAGTATTGTTAAGGTCTCAGTATCTAAATCATTTGTCGGTTCATCTAACAACAGAACATTTGGCTGGTGTACGAGTAGACGTAATAAATACAAACGCTTTTGCTCTCCACCAGATAATTTATAAACTTTTTTACCATGAGTTGCACTTGGAAATAAAAATCGTTCAAGAAGTTGTGTAATAGATACCGAGGTTCCATCTTTTTCTTTTGCGATCTCACTTTCTTCTCTTAAATAATCAATCATACGAATATCTCTATCCAGGGTCTCATCTGTTTGCTTAAAATAAGCTACTTTAACCGTCTGCCCAGTCTTCAATTTACCTTCGAATTGTTGGTCTTCTCCACTCAAAATATTTAAGAGTGTTGTTTTACCAGCTCCATTTGGCCCAACAACACCAATACGCTCACCTTTTTGAATAATTTCCGTCAGATGTTCAAATAATACTTTATCATTAATAGCCTTTGATAAGTCTTCTAATTCGAACACTTGCTTACCTAATCTTGAATAAGCAAGATTCAATTCACCTTTATCGTCTTTATATTGCTGGTTAACTTCATTTTCTAGGTCATTAAATCGATTAATTCTAGCTTGTTGCTTTGTAGTACGAGCCTTAGCTCCAGCCCTCATCCAAGCAAGTTCTTCCTTATATAAAGCTCGTTGCTTTTGTTGTTGCTTTTGAAGTGTTACTTCTCTTTCAGCGCGCATTTCAATATAAGATTCATAGTTACCAGGATATGACGCTAACTTACCTCTGTTTAGTTCAATAATTCTAGTGGAAACTTCATTTAAAAAATATCGATCATGGGTTACGAATAAAACTGTATGAGGATATTGCTTCACATAATTGATCAACCAGCTGATTGATTCGAAGTCTAAATGGTTCGTAGGTTCATCTAATAACAATAAATCTGGTTGTTCTATTAATGTTTTAGCAAGTACAACACGTTTTTGTTGTCCGCCGGATAATTCTTTAATGTATTTAGTAGTATCATGTATACCTAGTTTTGAGAGGATTGTTTTAATTTCAGCGTTATAGTCCCAAGCATCATGTTGATCCATAGCATCTTGCGCATCCATCATTCGCTTGAACAATTTATCACTTTGGTCATCCGCATAAGCTTGTACTGCCTGCTCATATTGCTTGATGATACGTAAAGTTGTTGTATCAGAACTTAATACTGCATCAAAAACTGTCATATCTTCATTAAGGTCCTGTTTCTAAGACGAATATCGAATTCGATATTGATTTGGATGCATAACATTGGCTGTAAAATCATCATCAATACCACCAATTACTTTTAACAACGTACTTTTCCCTGTACCATTTATGCCTACCAAACCTATTTTTTCACCTTCTGAAATTGATAAATCTAGGTTATCGAATATAGTCTTATCGGCATAAGATTTATTTAAATGTTCAATTTTATATGCTTCCATACCCATCTTCCTTCTTCTGTTGAAATCTCTACGTACTTAAATCAGTTCTATACATTATACACCTTTTTGAAATCAAAAGAAATCGATACCGTTAAGTGTCATAATTTAATATATTGTTGCTTCAACTATAAATAAAAATTGATAAGGCTTTGATGACTATGCTAATGATCTTTATAATATACCTTTTTATCAACACATATAATGTAAAACATAATATAAAAGAACATAATAAAAACCCGGATTGATATTTTATCAATCCGAGTTCGTGTTTAGATATTATTTTTTAGAGTTTGCTTTAGGTCCTGTTTCATATTTATACTTCGAAGGATTTACCTTTTTGAAGTCTGGATTTTTGTAGAATCTAAACAAATCACCATTAAGCACGTTGTCACTCATTTCGAGATCTTTTTCAACTTGCTTTTTATTCTTTTCGAAATCAGCTGGTTGAGTAGTTATGAGTTCATTATTTTTATTAGAATAAATCTTACCATTAACATATTTATAATCTTTTGTTATAAAGTCACCATTTCTGAATGGAACTACTTGATTATGACCTTTAGAGAATAAATCAGTACCGAACATTAAATAATTCTTCGTATCTATACCAGCCAAATGTAAAATTGTTGGCATTACATCGACTTGACCAGCATATTCATTATTGATACCACCAGATTTACCAGGGATTTTAATCCAGAAACCAGTTCTGTTTAAATCTGTAAATTTAGCTGGTGTGATTTTTTCACCTAATAGTTTTTCCATGGCATTGTTATGGTTTTCAGAGATACCATAGTGGTCACCATAAATCATAATCACTGAATTGTCATATAATCCTTTTTTCTTCAAGTCATTAATATATTCTTCTAATGCTTCGTCTAAATAACGCGCTGTTTGAATATAACCATCAACTGTTGCATCACCTGTGTTTGACTTCTCAATAGTCGCATCCTTTTCATCTAATGTGAATGGATAGTGGTTAGTCAAAGTAATTAAATGAGAATAGAATGGTGATTTCATCTTAGCTTGATAATTAGCAGAATCTTTAAAGAAAATTTTGTCTTTCAAGCCTAAGTTTACAACGTTTTTATCAGACATGTCATAGTATGTTGCATCATAGAATTTATCGATACCAAAGTGTTTATATACTTGGTCTCTGTTCCAGAATGTTTTATAGTCACCGTGCATGACATCAGATTTGTAGCCTTGCTTTTGATCTAAAATTGCTGGTAGTGACTGATACGTATTATCTCCTTTTAATGAAAAGGCAGAACCTTGCGGTAAACCGTATAAACTGTTATCCATTGTAAATTCAGAGTCAGATGTTTTACCTTGACCTGTTTGATGGAAAAAGTTAGGGAAGTATGTGAATTGCTCTTTCCCACTTGATAATTTGTTTAAAAACGGTGTTACTTCTTTACCATTAACCTTTTTATTAATTAAGAAGGTTTGGAAACTTTCTAAATGAATCTTAATAATATTTTTCTTCTTTGCCACCCCATAATATTCTGGGTTAGGCTCTGTTTGACGTTGTTTCGTATAATTTAATACTTTTGTTAAGTCATCTTCAGATGCTAACGCTTTTTGTTGATTATTTTCGATAGTTTTAACACCATCGTATACTGTAAAGTTATACGGTCCTAAATATTTCACTAAATATTTATGGTCAAATGTACGTGTTAATAATTCTGGTCTGTCAGTTTCAGCAAAAGCTAAGTTTAAGAAGAATAATGCTACTGAAGCCGCCATTACGACAGGAACAAATTTCTTACTAAATGCTTTTGTGTCTAACCATTTTGTTTTAAATATTAAAATGAATAAGTAAACTAACGTATCAATGAAATAAACAAAGTCATACCATTTGAATGATGCACTAACCGCACCACCCATAGATTCTACGTTACCTACTTGGTTTAAAGTACTAAACGTTAAAAAATCCGAGAAGAATCTAAAGTACACAACATTGGCATATAATAGGAACGTCAATAAGAAGCCGCCTATGAACATGAACCAAAATGCTTTTTTGCCTTTAAAGAATAGGAACACACTTAAAACCAGTGCTACTAAACTATAAGGATTCATCAATAATATTAAGTTTTGTACTAAACCTTTAACACCTAAAGAAAAATCAACATAATAAGAAAAATACGTCTTCAAGGTAATCGTTATTACGGTTAATAAGAAGAACGCAAAAAGACTAATTTTCTTTTTTTGTGAACTCATGATTCTTTCCCCCGTTATTTAGATAATAAATCTTGCGAAAGTACTTGAATAAATTAGATATTAACATTATGTAGTTAATTAATAAGTGCGTTTAAAAGTTAACATTGTCATAATTATAGTAATTACTTTCAGATTCAAGTTTATAATTTTCATTATTTGTAGCTTTCAACTTTGATTTAACAAGTATTTTGGGCTACAACTCATATTTGCTTGTGTAAGTTTCTTTATTTAATATTATCATTCAATTAACAAATTTAAAATTTGTAATCAAATTGTAATAATAAGCATAGCTCAATTAATAAATATAGAGTAATTTTAGTCAAAATTCAAGTAAAAACACACTTCATCTTTTCATTTTACTGTGAAACGAATTAGAATATGATACATTTCACAGATAAAACACAGTATTATTTCATTATACATTAGGAGGAAATTATTTGCATCGGACTCGAGTATGAGCTACGTACCAAATATTATTTCATCATTTCTAATTGCATTCTATATTCTATTCCATGGAATAATTGGTTTAACCAGTTACTATACTTAACAAGGTTCTTTTCAGCCGTTAAAATATCTATAAATTGAAATTTCAAACGTGATCCTTGCGGTTTTTGTGCTAATTTCGTTAAATGATAACTTGCGATTGTACCGATTTGCGGGTAGCTACCTAACGTATAATGATCATTTAATAAGATAATAGGTGTGCCATCACGCTTAATTTGTATCGTTCCTTTTTTGACAGTCTGATACGGCGGCATATCTTCATAAAAAGCTTTGATTTTTTCACCTTCAAGCATCATTCCCATGCGATTTGCTTTGCTCGTTACTTTATAATCATGTTTCACAAATCTTTGAATGGCATCTTCTTTAAAATCTTCCGTACCTTTATTTTTAACGACATGAAATACATCAGACATATAATTAAATGACAAGGCGTATCCATCAATACCCCAATCTGTTTGTTTCGTGTGAGCAAGGTTTTCAAATAACTTATGATGACGAGCTGTATAATCTCTCTTAAGCTTTATTTCATCGCCATCTTGTAATGTTCTACCTTTAAAACCACCAATTTTTACATTAAAGTCGGTTGAGTTAGATCCTAACCATGCATCTAATTCAAATCCGCCTCCCACAGCTAAATACACTCGCGATGTATAACTTGTTTCTCTAAACTTTAAAACATCGCCTTTATCTAACAAATACAATTTATATGGAGATATAGTCATATGCTCAGTGTAAGCTTTGACATTACCCCCTGCTAATGCAATCAGCGTAGGTTCTGTAAAACGAATCGTTGCCATTTTATTAGTCATTTCCAAAGTTGCTTCATTCTTGTCATTAGCAACTAATCGATTAGCAATTTCATGTGCTAAAGTATCAAGTGCACCACATGGAATTACACCATCATGTTCATATCCCCTTCTACCAAAGTCCTGAAAGCTACTGAATAAGCCACTTTTTTCAATTATGATTGACATCTTTAAACGCTCCTACTTCTAATTCATTTTCATTGATAGGTCTAAATTTAATATTATCGCCTAACTTTAAGCGTGCGAAATCTGATTCTTTCGGATTAAAAAGTGATAATGGTGTATAACCAATAACTAACCAATCATTAATTGTATCCGTTGTTACAATACCGCATTTTTTCCCTTCAAGTACTACAGAACCAGCTGGAATGAATTTTTTCTGTTTACTCGTGTGATTAATATACAATTTCTTATTTAATCCAGTTAAATAAGGAAACCCAGGTGAATATCCCATCATCGAAACAAAATATTGCGCCTTAGAATGTAATTCAATAAAAGTTTCTAGCTTGATTTTGTAATGTTTTAAAAGTGATTCTAAATCCGGACCATATTTCGAACCATACACAATTGGTATTTCAATCAAATCTTGCTGGTTAAAATCATGTTTTATGTTTAAATGAATCGATTCTATTAGTGCTTTCATGTATAAAAAAGGTGATTGTATATTATGGTGTTTAATCATATCCCTTGCGTCATAGACAATCATCATGTCTGATTCTGATGGCACAATTTCTATAATAAATGGATAATTTTGTTCAATTAAATATGAGCGAAGTGTTAATAAATCTTCGGTTAAACTTTTAGATACTTCTTTTTCAATTGCGACTACAATGGCTTGGTCACCTTGACTATATATTTTCATTTGTACACCTCTTCAATATTTGGTTACTTTACTTTGATTTTTAATTATAGAATCGATTGAATAGTTCATTTTACCTACTCACTAAATTTACTGGTGATACATTAAATCCATTGCCCGCACAACAAAAGGCATGAGTTCGTGAATTAATGCGTATACAAGGATAAAGCTTATAACAGTAGTAATTGTTGCTATCAAACGAACAACATATATTCTATTTTCAGATAGCAATCGATTCACTAATCGATAATTTACGTATACAAGAATTAACAACAGCACAATATAAACAATAATCATATTTGGCCCCATTTAATTTTTAAATTTGTTTTCACATCATTTT
Source organism: Staphylococcus sp. MZ3 (assembly GCF_018622755.1). NCBI lineage: Bacteria > Bacillati > Bacillota > Bacilli > Caryophanales > Staphylococcaceae > Staphylococcus > Staphylococcus sp. MZ3. Next base: position 752,416 of record NZ_CP076026.1, on the reverse strand, counting down.
CTACATTATTATCATACTAATTTTAAAGGCAAAGGTGGACATCGGCAACCTCTCGTAAACTATTTATCAAAAATAAACGTATCTCATTGTTATGATATTTATAAATCAATTCGTTTTTATTAAAGTCTTTTTCAACAAGTTTGTCACTATCTATTAAATAATCACGCATGCATCCTTTTAAGAAATCATCTTTATAACTTGGTGTGTACCATTTTCCATCCTCTTCAATGACAATGTTGCCAATATCAAATTCAAGGACCTTGCCGTCCTCTGAAGTTAGCAATATTAAATCTGTTTCATGATTGTGAGCTAAATGCTTTCGTTCTGTCGTTTTATTTTTTATAAAAGTTGGATTAACTACTTTGGGCAACACTTGAAATTTTGCTGTAAAACTACTTTTCTCAGGTAAAGGTGACACTATCGTTTCAAATTTACTTTCAGCATTTAATACGATTTTAAGTCTATATTGACCACTGTGATACTTTGTTGTTACATCGTTTAATTCATTTCGCCATGCATGTTCATCAAATTTAAAGTTTAATCGCTCAGAAGAACATTTTATGCGATTAGTATGATAAGTAAGTCTAGGGATATGTCCATTATCAATTTTCATTGTTTCAAATAATTGCATTATAACATCTCCAAAATCTTGGTTTTTGCGTAAAATTCATTCACTTCATCTTTTGGCTTAGAATCAATTGTAATACCTGCTCCGACTCCATAAATCGCTTGTCCATATTTATACTCAATAGTACGAATCGGAATATTAAAAATCATTTTATCATCTTCAGTTGGAAGTAATAGTCCAATTGCTCCGCAGTATATACCACGAGGTGAACTTTCTAATTGTTTAATATATTTCATTGTATTCAGTTTCGGTGCACCTGTAATCGAACCACAAGGAAATAACGATGTTAAAATTTGAGTTAAGTCTGTATTATTTTTTAAAGTTCCACTTACCATCGAAGTCATTTGAAATACAGTTTTATATGCCTCAATAAAAAATAGTTTATACACCTTAATTGAGCCACTCTGTGATATTCTCCCTATATCGTTTCTTAGTAAATCAACAATCATGACATTTTCTGCACGATCTTTCGAAGAAGTTTGCAATGTTTTATAATACTGTTGATCTTCAGCTTCCATTTTACCTCTAGGCATTGTCCCTTTCATCGGTTTGCTTATGATAACGTTATCGACATTGTTAAATTGTCCTTTTTGAAAAAATAATTCTGGTGAGATAGACGCTACTTGGATTTCATCTGTTTGTAATAACGCAGTATAATTACCATTACTAAATTGAGTTAATCGTTCATATAAAGTACTAATAGGATAATAAATGTTATCTGTTAAGCGCGCCGTATAGTTCACTTGATACGTTTCGCCTTCAACAATTGCTTGTTGGACACGTTTAATATTAGTCATCATAACCTCAGAAGATTCAACAAATGAAAAATGATGCTTTGATACATAAGAAGTTTGATGTTCATATGTTGAATTTATGCTTTCCGCTTTTTCAAAACTATAAGCTACTGCATAAATATCATCTTTAGCTAATGAATGTGTACACATAACATGATTAAAATACTTTGCCGCTTCGTAACTTAAATATAACGAGACATATCTACCTTGTCGTTGCTGCGCTTGTGCAAAGTGTATCACTTCTCCCACATCAGCCAACTTAGTAGCAACATACTTCTTTATAAATCCCTTTAATTGAATATGGTATTGCTTATATTCATTTTCAGTTAAATAGTAGCGATAATTATATTCTATTCTCACAGTAATCACCTACCTTCGATAAAAATAATTCAACTTGTCGATAACCGTATTCACTCAAAATAGATTCAGGATGATATTGCACACCAAAAACCGGAAATCTAATATGCTCAAATGCCATAATAATCGCTTCATCGTTTTTTGCTGTAATCTTTAAGCAATTTGGAAAAGTCGCTCCGTCAGCAATTAATGAATGATAACGCATTACATTGAAATTTTGAGGCAGTCCTTGAAAAATACCTTCATTGGTATGGCGTAACTGTGTAGTATGTCCGTGTACAGGATGATAGCCGTGAATGATATTTCCACCAAAATAAGACACGATACATTGAAATCCTAAACATACACCTAGTATAGGTACACGCTGATAAAATTGTTCTAACACTTCATTCAAGATAGGATAATCATCCGGATTACCCGGCCCAGGCGAAATAACAATTGCTTTTGGCTTCATATTAATGACGTCTTCTATCAGCAGATTATCAATACCAACAACTTGAACTGTTAGTTTCGTTTGAGTCTTAATATAGTCTATTAAATTATATGTAAATGAATCATTATTATCTATGACTAGAATCATTGTATACTCCGTTCTAAATGTGTTTTATTTTTATAATATGTATTGGATGTAGCTAAAACTTTAAAAGCATTGTCATTATCCTGACCTTGATTTTAACTAATATATGGTATATTCTATTCATCGTACATAAATGAATATCAGAGGTTCCTAGCTGAAACCCTCTATAAAAAACTAGACATTGAAATTTCAAACATTCGTTGGTAAACCTTTAATATATATTATAGGAGCAACCCATTTCTTTCGTCTATCTTTTATGGAGATAGGCTTTTTTTATTTTATAAATTAAAAACGGGCTTATCAATGCCATTAACCTCTTTATTAATATTATTAATGATAGGAGCAATTACAAAATGGAAAGTGTATTAAATAATGAAAAAGCCATCGTTGTCTTTAGTGGTGGTCAAGACAGTACAACATGTCTCTTTTATGCAAAAAAACATTTCAAAGAAGTTGAACTCGTAACGTTTAATTATGGCCAAAGACATGATACTGAAATTGAAGTCGCAAAACAAATTGCACAAGATCAAGGAATGAAACATCACGTTTTAGATATGTCATTATTATCACAACTTACTCCAAACGCATTAACACAACATGATATGGAAATTACTAATAATGAAGATGGTATACCTAATACATTTGTTCCAGCTAGAAATTTACTTTTCTTGTCGTTTGCAGGCGCTCTAGCTTATCAAATTGGGGCTAAGCATATTATTACAGGCGTATGTGAAACAGACTTTTCAGGCTACCCAGACTGTCGCGATAGTTTTATAAAATCAATGAACGTAACATTAAGCCTAGCTATGGACAAAGATTTTGTCATTCATACTCCTTTAATGTGGTTAAACAAAGCAGAAACGTGGAAATTAAGTGATGAACTCGAAGTTTTAGATTATATTCGTACAAAAACATTAACATGCTATAACGGTATCATTGGGGATGGCTGTGGTGAATGTCCAGCTTGTCATTTACGTCAACGTGGACTAAATCAATATCTTGAAAGTAAAGGAGCGCTTTAAAATGTTACAACAAATCTATCCTAGTACAACGCATCCATATCAATTCGAATTAAATAAAGATTTTAATTTTTCGGCTGCACATCACATTCCTTGTCAAGAAGCAGGTATTTGTCAAAATGTCCATGGTCATACTTACTTTGTTAATTTAACAATTGTCGGTGATAAACTAGATGACACTGGCTTCTTAGTGAACTTTAGCCATTTGAAAAAGATGATACACGGTAAATTTGACCATCAACTGTTAAATAACTTACCTGCTTTTAAAAATAAAATCCCTTCAACTGAAATCGTAGCGGAAACAATTTATCAAATTGTTAAAGAAAATTTGGCATCGCTCGAACACCAACCAAAATGTATTCAAGTATTTGTAAGAGAAACACCAACAAGTTATGTTGTATTTAGACCAAAGGAACAGGTGTAACTAATGGCTAAAATTCCTGTACTCGAAATATTCGGTCCAACCATTCAGGGTGAAGGTCGAGTAATCGGTAGAAAAACGATGTTTGTGAGAACAGCTGGATGTGATTATCGCTGTAGCTGGTGTGATTCTGCATTTACTTGGGATGGTAGTGCTAAAGGCGATATAAAACTCATGACCGCTGAAGAAATTTATGATGAATTAAAACGAATTGGTGGCGATTTATTTAATCACGTTACAATTTCTGGTGGTAACCCAGCATTAATTAAAGGTATCCAAGAGTTAGTTGACTTATTTCAAGATAAAGGTATTTTCAGCGCACTGGAGACACAAGGCAGTAAATTCCAACCTTGGATGACACAAATTGATGATTTAACGATTAGTCCAAAACCACCAAGTTCAACTATGACACCTGATTTAAAAAAGTTAGATGAAGTGATTACACAATGCGTACCTTCCTCATTAAACTTAAAAGTAGTTGTATTCGACGATAAAGATTATGATTTTGCCAAAATGATACACCACCGTTATCCAGATATTCCCTTCTATTTACAAGTTGGTAACCCATATTTATCAGACAGCGTAGATAATCATACCGAAAAGTTGTTAGAACGCTACGAGCAGTTGGTGGATTTAGTTATGCAAAGTAATGATATGAATCACGTTTATGTGTTACCACAACTTCATACATTACTTTGGAGTAATAAAAAAGGTGTATAAAGGATAACTTATTTTACTTTTTACAAGTCATATCTAATGAATAACAATATATTAATTGATATAATAGTTGATTGAAGTATAACGAACAGGAGTCCATCATGATTGTATATATATTAATTAATATTGCTATCGTCGTACTTATAACTGGATTCAATTTATATAGGCATCAAATGCAACATTTATCATTAAGTGCAATGTTGTTATCTATTACGATAAACGCCTTTATAAATACATTCATAATTGATAAATATAACTTTATTACTCTGTGTACTATAACGATGTTTATCATTTGGACGATACTACAGTTTCACATTGATAAAAAATTAAAACCTGTATACATTACAGACCAAAAATTTATTGCTATCATATTAACGATTGTTGTCAGTTTAACGCAACGTGTTACCGACTTTTCAAGTACACAATCAATATATATGTCTATTCCATTTTTAGCCCCTGCCATTTTCATCATTGGTGGTATTATGTTGTTTATTTCAACATTTAATAGCTTAGATGAAATTGCTGAAAATAATAACAAAATAAAGAAACTAATGATTAAAGGACTTATCATTATTAACATTTCATTTATCGTTATGATGGTTTTAACACCATATTGGTACTTGTATTTAATCGTCTATCTTATTTTCTTGTTGTTTTTATTGTGGCAAAAGGTTTATAAATTTTAATACCAAAACTATAAAACACTTCTGATATTCTTAGTTCAAAATATCAGAAGTGTTTTATAGTGTTATCTAGTTCAGATAAATATTTTCTCACCTAAAAAAATGCCCTCCTCTTATTTTGACTCCTATTTATTTAAATCAGACAATTATTTTCATTTTCAAATTATTCTTTCTTCAATATTAGTTAAGCGATATTTAAACGAAGTTAAGAATTAGTTAATGGCATATTATTTGCCTTCATTTTAAACTTAACTTATCAAATTGAAGAAATGAGGAGTTAGCATGAATACAAAATATTTTTTAGCAGCTGGTGCTGTTATCACAACATTAGCTTTAGGTGCTTGTGGTAATTCTAATTCACAAGATCAAGGTAACAAAACTGAACAAAAAACAAAGTCAGAAGATAGCAATGTTAAAACTGATAAAACAAAACACCTAACAGGTACATTCAGTTCTAAAAACGGTGAAACTGTTGAAGGTAAAGCTGAGATTAAAAATGGTAAATTAATGCTTACTAACTACAAATCATCAAAAGGTCCAGATTTATACGTCTACCTAACAAAAAATGGCGACATTAAAAACGGTAAAGAAATCGCAATGGTTGACTACGATAAAGAAAAACAAACATTTGATCTTAAAAATGTAGATTTAAGCAAATATGATGAAGTAACAATCTATTGTAAAAAAGCTCACGTCATCTTCGGCGGCGCTAAATTAAAATAATCAATTTCTGAGTTAAACTTTTATTTACAACATACTATTACTATACATTACAAATTTTAAAAATATACATTACACTCATTACTCAATGGAAAGCGTATGATTTCACAGCCCCCCTAGCTTGTAGAAATCATACTTTCCTTTTTTCAATATATATACAACTATTAAATCCCATAAGATTGTAGAGCACATAAGTAAATTTTTTTAGAGCTTGAGGTTTGTTTAGCTTAAGCAGCCCATGAGCTCAAACACTTCCTGTTCACATAACACTACAAATCGCATTATGTTGCTTAATCTTATGTTTATATAAATTACACACAATAAATAGAAAGAATGTGAACATCATGAATAAATTATTGCTACTCGTTACATTTATCATTCGTGTGGGTTCAGGTATTGTTATGTTAATGCAAGGCTACGAAAAATTAACGGGCGGATTTACGCTGAAAGGTTTAGTACCAGTCATCGCTAACAATACTGATTCACCAGATTGGTATAAGTGGTTTTTCGCAAATATAGTTGCACATACGACGTCATTATTTGATATTGTTGTCCCACTCGGAGAGATTGCAATTGGATTAGGTTTAATTTTTGGAGTTTTTGCATATGCTGCTAGTTTCTTTGGAGCCTTTGTTATGATAAATTATATCTTAGCAGATATGATATTTACGTATCCTCTTCAATTAACTTTCTTTATCCTTTTACTAATGAGTCACTCATTGTTAAAACAGATTTCACTTAAAGAAATCATTAATTACTTTAGAGGTCGTAAGAACAGAGGTGAAAAAATAGATGACCCACTTACTGATCGTGGATGATGAACAAGACATTGTAGACATTTGTCAAACCTATTTTGAATATGAAGGTTACAAAGTAACAACGACAACTAGCGGTAAAGAAGCAATTTCTTTACTATCAAATGATATTGATATCATGGTACTTGATATCATGATGCCAGAAGTTAATGGTTACGACATTGTCAAAGAAATGAAAAGGCAAAAATTAGATATCCCCTTTATCTATTTAACTGCCAAAACACAAGAACATGATACCATTTACGCCTTAACTTTAGGTGCAGATGACTATGTCAAAAAACCATTTAGTCCAAGGGAACTCGTTTTACGTATTAATAATTTACTTACAAGAATGAAGAAATACCATCATCAACCAGTTGAACAACTGTCGTTTGATGAATTAACACTTATTAACTTAAGTAAAGTTGTGACTGTAAATGGTCACGAAGTCCCTATGCGTATTAAGGAATTTGAGTTATTGTGGTATTTAGCTTCTAGAGAAAATGAAGTTATTTCTAAATCAGAATTACTTGAAAAAGTTTGGGGATATGACTATTACGAAGATGCTAATACCGTGAATGTCCATATACACCGTATTAGAGAAAAATTAGAAAAAGAGAGCTTTACAACATATACCATCACAACTGTATGGGGATTAGGATATAAATTTGAAAGGAGCCGATAATGGTGTTATCAATTAGAAGTCAAATCATTATTGGCGTCGTATCGAGTATACTATTAACTTCAACTATTTTAGCAATTGCATATATTTTAATGTGGTTTAACGGCCATATGACACTAACTTTGACCTTAACGACAATAATTACAAGCTGTTTAACCTTATTAATATGTAGTATTTTTATTAATCCACTTATACAAAAAATTAAGCAGTTTAATATAAAAACTAAGCAATTTGCTAACGGAAATTACGCAAGCAATGATAAAACGTTTAATTCACCAAAAGAAATTTATGAATTAAATCAATCTTTTAATAAAATGGCTTCTGAAATTACGCAACAAATGAATCAAATTAAATCCGAACAACAAGAAAAAACAGAACTGATTCAAAACTTAGCCCATGATTTAAAAACACCTTTAGCAAGCATTATTTCATATTCTGAAGGACTACGTGATGGTATAATCACAAAGGATCATGAGATTAAAGAGTCATACGACATATTAATTAAACAAGCAAACAGATTATCAACATTATTTGATGATATGACTCATATTATCACTTTAAATACAGGTAAAACATATCCCCCAGAATTAATACAACTAGACCAATTACTTGTATCAATATTGCAACCATATGAGCAACGTATCAAACATGAAAACCGCACATTAGAAGTGAATTTCTGTAGCGAAATTGATGCATTTTATCAATATCGAACGCCACTTGAGCGTATTTTAACAAACTTACTTGATAATGCGCTAAAATTTTCAAATGTTGGTAGTCGCATTGATATTAATATTAGTGAAAACAAAGATCAAGATACAATCGACATTGCTATTAGCGATGAAGGTATTGGCATTATACCAGAACTACAAGAACGTATATTCGAACGTACATTCAGAGTAGAAAACTCTCGTAATACAAAAACGGGTGGTTCTGGATTAGGCTTATATATAGCTAATGAACTCGCGCAACAAAATAACGCAAAAATCAGTGTAAGCAGTGATATAGATGTAGGAACTACGATGACTGTAACATTACACAAATTAGACATTACGTCATAATCCGATTTATTTATAAAATAAAATGCAAAGACTAAAAAGAAGCTCCCATTAATGAGGGCTTCTTTTTTTGTTTATTTAGAATAAACTTTATGGGTATCCTTCTCATCATTTTCAATACTTGAAAGATTTGTAGCTTGAATAATATATTTAGGACGTGCCTTAACTTCATAATATATCCTGCCAATATATTCACCTACAACACCAATTGAAATTAACTGTATGCCGCCTAATAATAAAATAGCTGCAATCGTTGAAAAATATCCTGGAATATTAACACCAGATATCATAATATTGATGAATAAATAGATAATATATAGCACGCTTATTGAAAAGATAAACAAGCCAAGATAAATCATCATTCTCAAAGGTTTACTATTAAAGGAAATCAATCCATCAATACCATAATTAAATAACTTTTTAAAGGACCACTTAGATTCCCCTTTTTGTCTCTCAACATTTTGATACGTAAACACTTTAGTATTATAGCCTATCCATTCAAATAACCCTTTTGAAAATCGATTATATTCTTCAAGTGATGCAATGGATTTAACAGCTCTTTGGCTTAAAAGTCTAAAATCACCAACACCATCATCAAATTGTACTTCTTCTACAAAGCAATTAACTAACTTATAATACAAATGGCTTAATGTTTTGCGACTAAAATTTTCACCACTTCTATCACGCTTTGCAATCACTTGATCATAGCCTTCCATAAAACCTTCAACCATTTTCGGAATATATTCAGGTGGATGTTGCAAATCACAATCTATCATGATGACTGCATCAAATTCAGTACTATGCTGGTAACCTGCAATCATAGCTGCTTCTTTTCCAAAATTTCTACTAAAAGAAATAAAGCTGACATGCCTATCTATTGTGGCAAGATGTTGCATTTCATCTATAGTGGTATCCGTACTACCATCATCTATGAAAAGCATATTATAATCATAGCCTTTCACACTACTATCTTGTGAAAGTATTTCAGTTAATTGTTGATGTGTTTGTGTAATGACTTCCCCTTCATTAAAACAAGGAATGACGACTCTAATTTTCATCTATGTCCATCCTTTTTATTTAAAAGATTTTGAATGTACCTGAGTATTGTTTTATCAAATAGTAAAAACCAACTCATTTATTTTAATGTACACATTAAAAGGCATTCATAAACGTAAAATTTAACATCCAGTTATTTTAAATCCCCGATTTTCACATCATCTGGATTTTTACCTTGTCTTGCGTTTCTATTTAAAGCATCAATTTCAGCTACTTCTGTTAATTCTAAATTAAAATCTAAAATATCTATATTTTCTTGAATGCGTTTAGGTGTCTGAGATTTTGGAATAATAATTCTATTGTGTGCTAAATGCCAACGTAATACAACTTGTGCTGGTGTTTTATGATATTTTTCAGCAATTTTAACAATGACAGGGTTGTCTAGTAGTCCTCTATTTCTCATCAAAGGCATCCATGCAGTCACTTTAATATCGTGACGATCACAAAATTCTTGTAATTCTTGTTGGTTAAAATATGGATGTACCTCAATTTGATTCACCATTGGTTTGATACTTGATTGAGCCATTAATTTTTCTAGATGATGAACATTAAAATTACATACACCTATTGCTTTTACCTTACCTTGCTCGTAAAGTTCTTCCATAGCTTTATATGTTTCTAAAAATAGACCATCTGCTTCACAAGGCCAATGTATTAGAAATAAATCAAGATAATCAGTTTGTAAATTTTCAATCGATTTATTGAAATATTCGAATGTATTCTCATAACCTTGATAGTCATTCCATAACTTCGTTGTTATAAACAAATCTTCTCTATCGACGCCATTATCCTTTAATGCTCGTCCTAGTGAAGCCTCATTATCATAAAAGTATGCTGTATCAAACGCTCTATAGCCTGCGTCAATTGCAGCATTTACAACTTTAGTCATATCTTCGTCAGAGATTTTATAAACACCTAATCCAACTGAAGGCATCGGGTATCCATTATTTAATATTTGTATCTCATTCAACATCTTTATATCTCTCCAATCTATGTATCTTTTATATCTTTACATTACCCTAAATTTTTCAACAAACTCAATTAATACGAATTATCGCTTTCAATAAAAAATATTCATTAAATCATTAAAGATATTGAGTTCCAATACTATTTTCACTTTTCATTAATTTTAGTCAAAAAAATAACCAACCAAAAATGAATTAAATCATTCTTAGTTGGTTTATATATTAATATCTATTCTGATTTTTCATCTTCATCAGACTGTCCGATAGTAGGTCTCGCTTCATTAAATTCATAGTTTAATATCACCCAAATAATTTGGTGGTTATCGATTTCTGAAACAACCCAGCGATCATAAGTTGTATCCACGTAATCATCTTTTTGTAAATTGGTATTACGAGATTGTAACCATCCACCTATCGTATCAATATCCTCAGAGTCATCAAATTCTATACCGAACTCTTCAGTTAAATCATCCAATAGTACTCTGCCATTTACTTGGAATGTCTTATTATCAATTTTAACGATATCATTCACTTCATCATCATCAAATTCATCACGAATTTCTCCAACGATTTCTTCTAAAATATCTTCCATCGTTAAAATACCTGCCGTTCCACCATATTCATCTATAATAAGACTCATATGTACATGTTCACGTTGCATTCTAATTAATGCATCACTGATACGTGTTGTCTCTGAAATCATTGGCAACTCATGTATATAGTTTGCTATTTTAATCGTTTTTCCAGAAGCGTATTCAGTTAAAAATTCTTTGACGTTAATAAATCCTTTAATGTGGTCTTTATCACCATCATCAGTAATTGGATAACGCGTAAATTGATGTTCTTTTATTGTTTCTAGTAATTCGTCTACATTAAAAGGTTCATTTAGTGTAATCATTTGAGTTCTAGGTACCATTATATCTTTTGCATGTCTTTCATCGAATGAAAAGATATTTTGCATATATGCCAATTCAGTTTGGTTGATTTCTCCACCATTATAACTATTGTTAATAATAATTTTGATTTCTTCTTCTGACATTGCATCAGTTTGGGCATCAGGATTTACACCAAACATTCTAATAATAACACGTGCAGAACCATTCATCAGCCAAATCAATGGTTTCATAATGTTACCGAAATAGAACAATGGTCTTGCATATACTAAAGCAAGCTTTTCAGTATGTTGAATCGCTATAGATTTAGGCGCTAATTCACCAAGTACTACATGCAAATACGTAACGATTATAAATGACACTGCAAACGAAATCGTCGTCGTTAATGCAGTTGGTAAATTGATTGCTTCAAATATCGGGTGTAATAGCTTTTCAAACGTTGGTTCACCAAGCCAACCTAACCCTAAAGATGTTACTGTTATACCTAACTGACAAGCAGAAAGATAATAATCTAGATTAGCAATCATCTTTTTTACTATTTTAGCAGGTTTATTTCCTTCATCTGCTAGCTGTTCAATTCTTGTTGCTCTAATTTTTACTAATGCAAATTCTGAACCAACAAATACAGTGGTTAATGCAATTAATAGAATAAATATAATCAAACTAATTATGGTCGAAGTTTCCAATTAATTCCCTATTTCTAGGGATTCACCTCCATGTTATATGTGTCACTCATGGGTAACACGCATTCAAATTTATCACTATGACTTAAATTACAACTACATGTTATCGCCTTCCCATTTAGACACCCCCAGAAAAAAATGTTATTGCTTCTATTTTATCATAATATAAAGTGCTTATGTTAACAGATTAAATCTATTGCATACATTTAATTATGATTATTTATTAGCTAAATGTGTGAACCTTACCTTGTTTTATTGTAGATTTTACATTCATATCATCATCTAGAATAACAAGATCTGCATCCTTATTTACTTTAATACTACCTTTTCTATCATCGATACCTAATGCAATGGCTTGATTTAAACTTGTTACTCGCCATAAATGATCTAATGTATCACCTGTAAATGATATTAAGTTACGTAACCCATGATTCATTTTTAAAATACTACCAGCAAGCGCACCATTTGCAAGACGTGCTTGTTGCGATTGAACAGTTACTTTTTGTCCACCCAAATCATATTCTCCTTCAGGCATACCTTTTGCACGCATTGCATCGGTAATTAAATAAAAACGTTCATTACCTTTCATACGGTAAGCAATAGCAACCGATGCCGGATGAGAATGTGTGCCATCAACAATCATTTCGGTATGTAGAGCATCATTCAACCATGCTGCTCCAAAAACACCTGGTTCTCTATGCTGGAATGGCGTCGCTGCATTATATAAATGCGTGACATGTTTAGCTCCTCGCTCAACAGCTTCGACTGCTTCTTCGTATGTTGCCACTGTATGACCAATTGAAAAAATAATGTCATCTTTATACGTTTCAAGCGCTTCTTTTGCACCTTCAACTTCAGGTGCAAACGTCATAATCTTTATTAATCTGTTAGCAGTCTCTTGAAAATGTTTAATTTTATCGATAAATGGGCGTACAACGTATTGCGGATGTTGAGCACCAACTTTATTTTCAGATATAAATGGTCCTTCTAAATGTATACCTACAATTTCCGCTGCATTGTGAACATCTTGCTCCGCTTCATATTTAGCAATATTTGTAAGTGCTTTATCTATTTTATCAGTAGATTGCGTCATTGTAGTGGCCAAGTATGATGTCGTCCCTTCAGATAACAAATTTTCGGATAGATATTTTAAGCCATCGTATGACCCATCCATTGCATCTTGACCATAACCACCATGAATATGTATATCAATAAAACCTGGTAATACATGATGACCTTTAGCATCAATCACTTGAATTTTATTTGTCGTATCATTATCAATTGCTGCTTTATCATCCCCTTCTCCAATTGCAACAATCTGTCCATCTTTCACATGAATGTAACCATTATCGATTTTGCCATCTTCAGTATAAACTTTGCCGTTATATATAATTAATTCTGACACGTATAAACCCTTCTTTATTTATAAATTTTCACTTTAAGACACTCATATTTTACTATATCTGCTTCGTTTGGCATAACTTTTTGCAAAATATTAAAAAAGTCTATACATTTGTTGTGTCTATTTCTTCATTCATTTATCTAAAAATAAAAACACCTTCATATCAATTCATAAAAACTGAATTAATAGAAAGTGTTTTTACAGCTTTGTATAAGCTACCGTTAACACGATGTATAAAACTAACATATATTCATTGAACTTACAACTTAATATGAAGCTCTTTGCTAACAATCATTTTACATCATTAAAACTACTCGTCCATTGATTTTGAAGCTTCGATTTCTGTTTCAGTTAACTTGGGTTTGATTAAACCGTAAATTAATGCTGAAACTAATGTACCAACTAGAAGTGCAATAAGAGTTTGAAGTAAGTGTGCACCATCCGTACCAACAATTACAATAATACCACCATGTGGCGCAGTAATTCGTGAACCTAAGCCTAAAGCAATTGCGCCACCTATACCTGAACCAATCATCATTGAAGGAATAACACGTAATGGATCGGCAGCTGCAAATGGAATCGCACCTTCTGTAATAAAGGACATACCCATCACATAGTTAGGGATAATTGAACCACGTTGTTCTTTTGTAAATTTACGTCTGAAAATTAACATCGCTGTCGCAATTGCTAACGGTGGAATCATACCACCAATCATTGCAGCTGTAATTGGTGCTGCATTACCTTCAATCAACGCACCTGTTGCAAAAACATATGCCGCTTTGTTGAATGGACCGCCCATATCAATCGCCATCATAGCGCCAATAACTAAACCTAATAATACAATATTAGAACCTGATAAATTGTTTAATCCATCTAATAACAAATGATTTAACCAAGATGCTGGTGGATTAAAGGCATAAATCATCAATAAGCCTGTAGCTGTTACTGTCAATAGTGGGTAAATTAATGTTGGTTTTAATCCCTCTAATGCTTGTGGTAACTTACGTGTCATCGCTTTAACACCTTGTGTTAAGTAACCTGCTAAGAAACCTGCAATAATACCACCAATAAATCCTGAACCACCTGAAATTGCTAACATACCACCTACAAGACCTGAAGCGAAACCAGGTTTATCCGCAATACTACGTGCAATGAATCCAGATAAAATTGGAATGATTAACGCGAATGCACTTTTACTACCTATGTTCCAAAGCTGCTCTGCAAACGCATTGTACTCTGAGCTTTTTGGATTAAATGAATTTGCTCCAAATAAAAATACAATTGCCATTAAAATACCACCAGATATTACAAGTGGCAACATGTTAGAAACACCGTTCATTAAGTGTTTATAGAAAGCTTTACCTGGGCTTAATTTTTCTTGACTGTCATTTGAGTTACCTTTTCTTTGACCATCACGGGCAACAAAAGGTTTACGACTTGTATCTAATGCTTTATTAATTAATTCTTCTGGGCGTTTAATACCATCTGCTACTGGTACTTCTACGACATTTTTACCATCGAAGCGATCCGTCTCAACATGAACATCAGCAGCAACAATGATACCTGTTGCATTTTCAATATCTTGTTCAGTTAAATGGTTTTTAATGCCGCTTGAACCGTTCGTTTCAACTTTAATTTTAATACCCATTTTATCCGCTTGCTTTTTCAATGCATCACGTGCCATATATGTGTGTGCAATACCTGTTGGACAAGCAGTTACTGCTAACACATATGGCTCATTAGATTGTTTAGATGATTGTTCTGCAGTTGCAACTTGTTGTGCTTCAGCTTCTGCCTCTTCTTCTTTTGTCACTTCATCATCAGCCTCATCTATGATCGCTAGTACTTCTTCAGGTGATGAAGCATGTAATAATTTCTCACGTACATTTTCATCCATTAAAATACCAGACAACTTAGCTAAAGCATCTAGATGTGTTTGGGCGCCACCTTCTGGCGCTGCAATCATAAAGAATAAGTGTGCTGGTTGCATATCCAAACTTTGATAATCTACGCCTGCTTTAGATTTACCAAACGCAATAGCTGGTGACTTAACTGCGGCCACTTTGGCATGTGGAATGGCAATACCTTCGCCGATACCAGTTGTACTTTGTGATTCTCGATTGTGAATCGCTTCCTTAAATGACGCGACATCACTTAATTTACCTGCTTTGTCTAATTGATTTACTAACTCATCAATAACACCATTTTTGTCATTTGCCATTAAATCCATTGCTATCGTATCTTTTGTTAATAACTCTGTTACTCTCATTATTTTCACTCCCCATCAAGTACGCTAATCGTAACTTGTGATTTTATTTTTTCTATAGCGTCCCGTGTTGCTAAGTCCTCATCAAATGCCGTGGCAGTACCGCATGCGACTGCTTGTTGGAATGCTTTTTCAATCGTTAAACCTGAAGCAATTCCAGCCACCATGCCTGCAACTGTACTATCACCAGAGCCAACTGTATTAACCACTTTCCCTTGTGGATTAACTGCTTTAATACTGATTTCTTTATCAATATAAATAGCACCATCACCGCCAAGCGAGACAATAACAGATTGCGCACCTTTATCAACTAACAAACGACCATATTTAATAACATCTGTGTCTGAGTTCACTGTTGTATTAAACATCACTTCTAATTCATCTTTATTAGGTTTAATAAATAGTGGATGATATGGTAAAACGCTTTCAGCCAATTCTTTTTCAGCGTCGACTACTAATTTAGCACCTGTCTGTGCTGTAATTTGTGCAATTTGCGCATACGCATCGCTTGGAATACTACTTGGTACACTTCCAGCAACAATAACTATATCTTCGCTTGTTGTATTTTTAATTTGTTGTAACAGTTGTTCAAATTGTGTTGACGTTATATGAGGACCCGGTGCATTGATTTCTGTTTCTTGTCCTGTTTTTAATTTCACATTAATACGTGTATCTTCATCAACTTCAATAAAATTCGATTGAATTGCACTGTTATTTAATGTATCTATAATGAATTTCCCAGGAAATCCACCTGCAAATCCCAAGGCAGTTGACTCAACATCCAATGTCTTTAAGACGCGCGAGACATTAATACCTTTCCCCCCAGCGAATTTATATGTTGCTGTTGCTCTGTTCAAACCATCAATTTTAAAATCATTCGTAAAAATGACATAGTCAATTGAAGGATTGAAAGTCACTGTATAAATCATAAAGTCCCTCCTATAAAGTGATACTTTTGTTGGTATTCTTTTAACGATTCTTGATTTAATGCTTTTTCAGATGTGATGATTGTCGTACTTTCTAGCAAAGGTACACGAGCAAAATATACTTTATTAAACTTAGAATGATCTATAAGTACAAATGATTGATTGGCTAATGACATTGCTGTTTGTTTAACTAATGCCTCTTGCTCATCGGGAGTAGTTAATCCAAGTACAATATCTAATCCATTCATCCCGATAAAAGCTTTATCGAAACAATATCGTCTTAATATCTCCATAGCACTAGAACCAATCGTAGCAAGTGTATTTTCTTTAACTTGACCACCTAGCATAATTGTTTTAATACCTTTTTTAAGTAAAGCTTCTACATGTGTTAAACCATTGGTTACCACAATGATATCTTTCGCTTGAATATATTTAATTAGCTCCAATGTAGATGAACCAGCATCGATAAATAAGCATTCATTATCGTTGATTTGATTAGCTGCTATTTTAGCAATCATTTTCTTTTCATCAAGATTCGTTGCTAATTTTTCAGTTAAATTCGCCTCAACCATACGATTTTCTTTTAACATTGCACCACCATGCACACGTTGCAATTTCCCTAATTGTTGTAGTTTAGATAAATCTCTTCGTATTGTTGAAGCACTGCAACCAGTTCGATCTATTAATTCTTGTAAAGTCAAAAAATCTTTGTGCGAAAGTTCTTCTAATATTAACTCGTGTCTTTTTTCAGTAATTATCATCATCACCCCATCTCACTTTGTATTATAATGAGTACGCTTTCACTTTTCAATCATAAATTACCAAAAACAATCACAAACACTCAAATTGTGACGATAAAATTACATTTTTATGTTCAAATACTCATTTGTAATGACTGTTTATGATCGTAAAATGCTAATTCAATCAAAAAAAGTGTGGCAGAAATGAATTTTATAAAAATTTCATCTCTGTCACACTCCTAATCTTGCCCCATACTTTTTGTTGTTATTAATCATTCATGGATAACTGCTCCAATTTTGCCTTTAGTTATTGTAATCAAATCCTCAACAGCTATTGTGATTTGCATTGTTCGAAGCCCACCACTCACACTGATATGACTATAATTTTCACACGATTTGTCAACGACTGTTGGAAACAATGTTTTCATACCAACAGGCGAACACCCACCACGAATGTATCCCGTTACATTTTTCAAATTATCTAAAGGCATAAGCTGCAATTTCTTCTCTCCAACCAAAGCAGCTGCCTTTTTCATATCTAAAGTTTCACTTACTGGGATAACAAATACAAAATGTTCATGTTTTGTATTTTCTAGAACAAGCGTTTTAAATACTGTTTTAACATTTGCTTGTATGAGTTCTGCGACTTCTTGACCAGATAAATGTTCTTCTGGTACCTCAAAGCTATGAACTTCGTATTTAATTTTTGCACGATCAAGCATACGCATCGCGTTCGTTTTCTTATTTTTAGCCATTTCAACACCTCATTTATACTTCTTCAGAACTATATTAACATTTTAAAATACATTACGGATTGGTTGATTTTGACATAACATTTACATCATTTTATAAGTTGAATTCACCTTTTTAAATTAAATTATTGCAAAATAAAAACAGTATATCCAATTAGAATACACTGTTCCATCTATTATTTCGTTATTATGCCTTGATATGAAATACTTACATGTTGCTTACTAGTTGAATTATCATTGGAATACACATAATTATATCCATGATTTGTCTTAGAAATTCTTTCTAAACCATAATTATCATTGATATGCTTATCTGCATAACGATCAGCAATAACTTGGCACTCTTGTTCGTTAAAAGAATTTGATTTATTTGCATTCACACGATGTTTAAAATGATTTTGCTTTTTCACATTTTCATTCACTTCAGATGCTTTAGCAGTATGAATATTGAGAATATCCATTTTCTTTTTATAAGTATCTTCAGTTGATACATTTATCGCGTTAAGCGTATTAATTGTTTTATGTACCTTAGCAAGCGCATCTTCATTTGTTGCTAATATTAATAAACCAATTAAACAAACGGTTAATATTACAGCAACAAAGCCTAAAAATAAATTTTTTACTGTCATCCCCTTACCCACATTTCCTTACTCATTTTTTATCATCTTAACACATTAACGTTAATGAATTAGGTATGTGGATTGCAATTTAAAAAGAATGTAATATTTGTAACATGTTTATTACTCAAAATCATTTTTTGTTACATATAACATTTAAATATAAAGAGTAAAACATTTAGTCAATCGAATCTTTTTAAATGTAAAGCATCGAATTTTCTTAATAAAATTCATAAGAAAAACGATGCTAATCATTCATAATATTACGCTTTACTTTATATCAATATACACCAAAATACTTATGCTACATATTTTGTTCTTTCAATTTTGCTCTATGTTGCTTTTCAATTAAAACAATAACAACACCTGCTAATGAAACACCTATAGCCATATAAATTGGTGCTTCAATGTGTACATCAAATAACGCACCTGCGATTAAAGGACCTATGAAATTACCCATACTAGTGAATGTCGAGTTCAATCCGCCTGCAAAGCCTTGCCTTTCTCCAGCAATATTAGAAAAATAATTTGTAATGGCTGGTCGTATCATATCAAAACCTATGAAGACAACAAAACTGATTAACATTATTGACCAATAGCCATTAGCAAAAACTAATAATATTAAGACAACAACTGAATATAATAATGACCAAGCTATAAATGTTAACTCTGAGAAATACTTCATAAATTTATCGAAGAAATAGATTTGGAAAAGTGCCCCAAATATACCGCCACCCGTAATAGCAATCGAAATATCTTTAGGTGAATAATTTACCTTGTCAGCTGTGTATAGTGAATACAATGTTTCAAATGCAGATAAACCAAACGATAATACAAGTGTTAAAATAACTGGTGTAATAAACACTTTCCAGTTAATTTTCGTTAGCAATTGTGGCTCTAACTTTTGGAAACCACTTGTCGTAGACTTTTTCGGATCGTGAATCAATACAATTGACATTATAAATGCTAGAATACCTAATGCTCCTGCAAAGTAAAATGGCATACGATGTGAAACTTCTGCCATAAATCCACCAATCCCTGGTCCTAAAATGAATCCAGAATTGATAATCGCTGACATGTAGCCAAAGTTTTTTGCTTTTTGATGGCTTGGTGAAATGTCAGCTATTAAACCTGTCACACCAGGCATTACCATACCAGCACTCATACCACCAATCACTCTCGATAACATCAATACCGAAAAATTGTGGCCAACTGCAAACATAAATTCTGACACTGAAAACAAAATTAATCCTATACATATAATTAATTTCTTCCCTAATTTGTCAGCTAGCGTACCACCAAACGGCGATATAATCATTTGAGATAACGCAAAAGCAGCAACTAGTAATCCTAAATCACTACCAGTTAATCCCAAATCTTTTAAATAAACAGGCAAGACTGGTATTACTAAACCGATACCTAAAAAAATCAAGAAAATATTAAAATGTAAGACAAAAATCTGTTTATTCATATGCTCACCTCTTTTTTCTCCATGTCATGCTTAAAGCTGTTATTCTTCTTTTCCACGACAGATTGCAATTCATGCTAAATATTCGTAAAAAGTTTCTATATTGTATTACAACATTGCTACATTTGACAATATTTTTTCTTTGTAATTATCACTATTTTCCATTTAATTGTATAATTAATGACATATTAAAATAAAGGGGATTGATCATATGAAATTGCAAAAAAGTAATCATACTATACTACTAGTGTTGGAAAAAGGAGAAGATATCGTTGAATGTATAACAACCTTTGCAGATGACCAAGACTTAACATTTACATCTGTCAGCGGCATTGGTGCATGTGATGACGTTGTATTAAAATTTTTCAATTTAACAACGAAACAATACGAAGAAAAACATATTACTGAGCTACTGGAATTGACGAGCTTATTAGGTAATATTTCTCGTCTAGACAATGGTCATTTTGCACATTTGCATGCTACTTTCGGTACTCAATCATATGAAACTTTTAGCGGACATCTCGCTAAAGCAATTGTTTCTGCAACTGCTGAAATCATTCTTACTGTAACTGATTTGGACATTCAACGTTCATTCAAAGATGCAGTCGGTTTAAATTTACTTGATCCTCAATAGCACTTTACTTTTTAGTTGAATCAAATTTTATTACAAGTTATCATAAGTGCTTAATCATAAATGCATTCTCGTTTATTAATATACTTCAACGAGTTAAATTAAATTTTTAATTAGGAATTGAATGCGTTTATAACTATCACATTTGAATGAATAACTTTTTCATTAGAAAGTAGTGTTTATTATTGATGCAATCTCGATATATCGCTAGAATTTACTTTTTAATTTTATTTATCGTCTCCCTTTTTGAGACTAAAATTTTTCAATTTATGACTTTAAATTTGTTTTTAGCATATATACCTTTTGAGCTTAGTCTATTATTACGATTATTCAAACCGAATAAAAAGTATGAATGGCCACTCTTTATCATATATAGTTTTATATTTGTGTTACTTTTACCAAATACATTTTATATGGTAACTGATTTAATCCATTTGAACCAATTTCAATTCAACTTTTACGCAGGACTAAATTTAAGTGAGTGGAAATACTTTACCTATTTACTGCTTGGTGTCTTCTTAGCGGTTTATGTGATGATTTTAATCTATTTTGAAATACTAACATTGACTTCTCACCGTTGGCTTAATAGATTAATTGTTGTCGTGCTAATGTTTTTAAATGGATTCGGAATTTATATTGGTCGTTTCTTACGCTTACATTCCGTTTATTTCTTTAATGAGCCCTTACATGTTTTAAATCACATTCTAGAAAGTCTAACGCTTAAAACTGCTATGTTTGTATGTTTTATGGTTGTCATGCAAGCAGCAATTCTATTATTTGGAAAAGGAGTGCGTTTGAACAAGTGACAATAAATATAATCGTTTTAATAGTATCTATCATTGTCTTTCAATTGATTATTGGACACATATGGCATGATATTGGTTTAAGTTATTTAAGAAGTATCTTACTCATGATGCTGCCATTTGGACTAGGTGTATTTATACAACAAGTGTCGTATTACGAACGACAATATCCTAAATGGCAAGTGCCTCAAAACATAAAAGTTAGATTGAAATATATTTATCTCGCTACGTTTTTAGAGTATGTCGTACTATACCTCACTTTATTTACGGACATACTAAGATAACATCAAATTAATAAGAAAACTAAATACAACTTATATATTTGAGGAAAGCCAATTTCTATCACATCAATAATAGAAATTGGCTTATTTATATTGCTTAAGAACTTTATATTCTGCTCCAGATTTTACTCATGCCAGATCTATCAATTGAGCCGAATTAGTCTAGCGCTTTAAATGTAGCTAAAACTTGTGTACGTTTTTCTTGATGATCTACCATTTGTCTTGGATAATGACTACCTAATTCAATCCCCTGTTCAAAAAGGTTGGACTCATTGCGTTGTGTATCATGCAAATATTTTGCATCAATTTGATTAAAAATCGGAAGATATGTTTTGATATACAAAGCTTTAGCATCAAAGCGTTCACTCTGTCTTATTGGATTAAACATTCTAAAATACGGCACTGCATCCGTACCTGTAGAAGCAGACCATTGCCATCCATGAATATTTGATGCTGCATCATAGTCAATAAGGTGCTTTCTAAAGAATTTTTCTCCCCATGTCCAATCTATAAATAAATCTTTGGTTAAAAATTGCGACACAACCATTCTCATTCGATTATGCATAAAACCAGTTTGTGTCAATTCCATTATTGCTGCATCAATGATTGGAAATCCTGTTTGCCCTTCGCACCATGCATTAAAATTCGCTTCATTTTGCGACCATTTTATCTGTCGATATTTAGGTTTGAAAGCTTGGTATGAGGTTTCAGGATACTGTGTCATTAACACATAATAAAATTCTCTAAAAATGAGTTCACGTATAAATGCTTCATAGTTTGCCTCATCTTCATCATAACGTGCCAATAAATCATTAAAAATTTCAATAATATCTAATAATCCATATGCTAAAGCAACACTTAGCTGACTTGTTAATACTTCAGGTAAATAGTCTCTTCCGCTTTCGTAATTCTGTATATCTTGATCTAAAAAATGTTGCCATTTATTCTGTTCAATTATTTGTGAGGATCCAAATGCTATGTCATCAAACACTAAATCATCAGGTGATGCAATGACAAAGTCTTCGAATGATTTTAAATCATAGTGATATACGTCTCTATGCCTCAAGTAAGGTCGCCATTTTTTATAGAAACTAGTAAAAACTTTGTATGGCTCCCCTTGTTGATTCATTGTTTTACTCGCTTTAAAGTAATGATTCCCACGTATCAAAGTAACGGCAATGCGTGCTTCATTGAATAAAGAACGTTGATGTAAAATATCATATTCTTCAAGATGATAACTCATAATATCACCCGCAGTCACTACTTCAGAGATATTGTTTTCTTTACAAAATGAAATGATATCGTCATAAGACATGACATAAGGTGTGAGCTTTTCTGCGTGCAACGATTGGTAAAAGCGCTGCAAAGTACCGCGATAAAACTGTGCTTTCAAATCAGAAGCTGAAGACATGTCCTCTTCCGGAATGATAAAATAACATGCATCAATGTCTTCTTTTTGTTGATAAATATATTCAAATAATGGATTGTGTTCCATTCGAAACATTCGATTTAATAACACAGCAATTGCCATAAACAAAACACCCTTCAATTATCTTTTTATTTTATTAAGCTTTTTGTCACTTTAAAATAACCTAGATTCTTATTTATATTTTTAATTAAAGCAAACCTAACCATTTCCAATAAGTCATGCTAAAAACTATCACTAGAATATACCCTACAATTGTCAATGGTATACCTGCCTTCAAGAAATCTTTAACCGTAAAAGTACCAGTGCCATAAGCCAACATATTTTGAGGTGCACTAACAGGTAATAAGAAACCAAAACTAATAACAAATTGTTGAATTAAAACAAATCCTATAGACTGGTCTCCTAAGTGTAACGTAGAGGTTAGCGAAATAAAAACAGGTATTAACGCTGATGATAAACTTGTTGCACTCGCAAAGCCCAAATGAATCAATATATTAAAAAGCGTGATAAGTGCAATTGTCGCGATAATAGGTAAATGTTTTAAACCTAAAACACCAAAAGTTTGATCACTTAACCATTGAGCTGCACCTGTTTTCAAAAGAACGTTCCCTAGTGAAATACCTACACCAAACACGATAATTGTTCCCCATGGTATTTTATTTTCAACATGTTTCCATGTCATGACACCAATTTTCGGCATTAACATAACACCTAAAGCAATAATAGTAATGGATGCAGAGTCAATCGGATGTAATACTTTTTCAGTTGACCAAAACAGTAATAATAACATCGATATAACAATTAAACGCCATTCACGTGGGCTAACGGGGCCAAGTTTATGCAATTCATCTTTTATTAAATCTTTACCACCTTCTATTGTATTAATTTCTGGAGGCATCACTTTAATCATGATGAAATATAAAGCTATGGACATAACTATGGACCAAGGCGCTGCATATAAGAACCACTCGCCCCATGAAACATCAAATCCTAATTGATGGTTTATAAAATTAATCGCTACGATATTTTGTGCTGCCGCCGTTTTGATACCAATATTCCAAATTGACACAGCTTGTACTGAAGTAATTATTAATAAAGACGCTAACTTGCTATCTTTGGAAACTTTAAATGCCGCAATCATACCCAGCAAGATTGGTACAACTGCCCCTGCTCTAGCTGTTGCAGAAGGAACGAAAAATGCAAGTACAATTGAAACGATAATTGCTCCAATAACTATATTTCTAGTTTTATTACCAACAATTGATAACACTAAAAGAGCTAGTCTTTTATGCAAATTCGTTTCTTGCATAGCAGCAGCCAAAAATAATGCAGCTGCAACGAGAGCTACAGCTGAAGTTGCAAATCCACTAAACGCTAATGATAATGCATGATTAGTTCCTAGAAGGTCACTTCCAGCTAAAACAGCACTGCCACTTTTCGGATTACCTAGCTTCTCCCCTAAATTTTGAACCGGGCTAAATCCTAAAAGTAATATCATTAAGCCAATAATTAAAGTTGCTGACACCGGATATGATACAGCTTCCGTTACCCACATAATAACTGCAAAAGCTAAAATAGCTAGTACTGCCTTAGCCATTATTGGCAGACTTGAAGGTGCCGGGAGTAATAGTACAACTATAAGTATTATAAAACTCATGACAATCCAAAATGGCTTGTATTGCTTTTTTGTCTTTTCTTTCTTTTGTTGTTCATGTTCCACTACATGTTTTTCTTCTGACATAACAGTCACCCCTTTGTTTAATCTTAATTTAATTATAACAATTTTTTAAAACATACATTTTTAATTTATGCAAAATACACAATTTTATCGAAATATTTTGTAAATAATATTGCTAGGTGATGAGTTATCTCGGTTAATTACAAAACGATATCTAAGTTTAAATATTAGATCATAAAAAAACTATCTACTGAATATCCTCATAGCATCATTTTTCTAAGCAAAAGTTAAACTTAGTTAGATAAAATGCAAATGAGATTATTGTAGATAGTCTCTTTTTAATATTTAAAAATGATTAATGCCATAAACATAAATAATTCCAAAGAATGCCGCGCCACTAAGCACTGTTAATATAAGACTTAGTAACAATGTGCGTTTATAATGTTTAATAAATGCTATGAACAAAATGACTACATTATACGCAAAGAAAAGTCCGAATAATGTCATTGTTATTTTCAAATCAGAATAGAAAATATTTAATAGTAATACAATGACTGCATAAATTAAATATGGAATAACTATAAATTTGCGTTCAAATCTTAATTGTTCGAAACGTTTATCTTCGTTTGTCATGATATGCTCCTTTATGATTTAAAAGTAAATAAGTTTACGGAATATCTTGTCCGATAATAGCGGTGTAAATGTCAAACCACGACTGATCATCTAAATTAAGTTGTAGCCCTTCGATTGCTTGATCAATACGCTTTAACTGACTTGTTCCAAGTATCGGCATGATACTATGCGGTATTTTTACTAACCATGCTATCATCACAGCTGTGTCACTCACACCATATTTGTCAGCTATTGATTGAACAACTTTCATAATACGTTGCGCTTTAATATCTTCCTTGTCGAAAATTTTACCGCCTGCAAAAGGACTCCAAGCCATGATTTGAACATGGTTTTGATACATTGAATCCATTGTTCCATCTTGTAAACTATCAACGTGATATGGCGATAATTCTAATTGATTGATGCTAATATGTAGTCTTTCTTTCATAATATATTGATTTAACAATTGGTATTGTGAATGATTAAAATTCGACACCCCGAATGACTTCAACTTACCTTGTTTAACAAGTTTAGTTAATGCATCAGCAACTTGTTCTGGATCCATCAATGGTGAAGGACGATGAATGAGTAGACTATCTAAATAATCTACATTCAAATTGATTAATGACTGTTCAACAGATTTCACGATGTGCTTACTACTCAAATCATAACGATGTCCATTTGTAAAATCAAATTGCTTAGAAGGCAAAATGATACCACATTTCGTAACAATTTGAATTTTATTTCTTAATTCGGGTGATAAATCCAAAGCATTACCAAACAGTGATTCACATTGATAATCCCCATAAATATCAGCATGATCCATCGTTGTAATTCCACGTTCAACTAATTCATTTATAAAATAATTTAACTCTTTCGCAGTCATCTTCCATTCATTTGCACGCCAAAAACCTTGTACAAGCCTAGAAAAATGAACATAGTGATTAATCATTATTTGTTCCATATCTCATCCACTCCATCCCTCAATGTCACAAAATATTCACAATAAAAGTATTAAGAAATTAATGTGCTATTTCCGTTAAATTGAAACAACACATTTTCTGATTTACGTAAATTGTAGCATATCCAATTGATTACGTATGTGATTTGTATCTAAAGTTTCACCAATAATAACAATCGTTAATGGTAATTGCATGCCAATTATTCCATAGTCTGGTAAACCATATGCATATTGAAATTCATAAATTGCATTTGGTTGATCTCTAAATGACACATAACCTTTCAAACGTAGAACAGATTCCGGTAATTTCATTATAAATTGATAAAACAATTGACGATCAATCGGACCTGTAAACGTGTAAGTCATACTTTTAATCCCATGATGATGGTGATGATGAGACGATATCTCTCTGTCTTTAACAGTTAAGTCCAATTCTTCCAACGAAACTTTTCCATAGGTTGTTTTATAAGTTGGAATACTTGCACAAATCATACCTAATTGCTTATCAATTTTCTCAAGACTGTCATCAGTTATAAGATCAATTTTATTAATAATAATCATGTCACTTAGTTTCAACTGATCTTCCATCAGCGAAACTGTATTTTCGGTATATTGATGACGTTCTAAAAATCGAGTCGCATCTAATACACCATAAATAATCGGCTTTTCAAAGAAATTAACGATTTGCGGATCTTGACATGCAACTAGTAATTCCAAAGGATGCGCAATGCCTGTCGCTTCTATGATGACATGATTAACGTCCCCTTTTAAAGCAATGGCTTTTAGTTCATAGACAAGTTCTTGTTTAAGATCGCAACAAACACAACCATTAATCAATGAATGGACTTCAATTTCATTTGAAATACTATTGCTATCAATATCAAAAGTACCGAATTCATTCATGATGATTTTAATTTTCTCATCATTTTTTAATAATTCACTAATATAATGTGTCAGTAACGTGGTTTTACCACTACCCAAAAATCCGTTAATTATGGATATTCTTATTTTTTCATCTTTATTATTTTTCATTTTATATTCTCTTTTCTATTACAGTTATTTTTAAAAATGATAACATATATATTAAATTATCTTTTTGCTTGATTTAATCAAAAATATCTTCTAAACTTTAAACATACTTTAATTTTAGCATGGCATTGAATCAAAGAAAGTTGTGAATTAATAAACAATCAACTTTTTAATGATTACCAATCCGAAAAGAGAAAAAAACGGATAGTATGTCTGGAGGAGAACTTTAATGTCTGATCAACATAATTTAAAAGAACAGCTATGCTTTAGTTTGTACAATGCTCAAAGACAAGTTAATCGCTACTACTCTAACAAAGTTTTTAAGAAGTACAATCTAACATACCCACAATTTCTTGTCTTAACAATTTTATGGGATGAATCTCCTGTAAACGTCAAGAAAGTCGTAACTGAATTAGCACTCGATACTGGTACAGTATCACCATTATTAAAACGAATGGAACAAGTAGACTTAATTAAGCGTGAACGTTCCGAAGTCGATCAACGTGAAGTATTTATTCACTTGACTGACAAAAGTGAAACTATTAGACCAGAATTAAGTAATGCATCTGACAAAGTCGCTTCAGCTTCTTCTTTATCTCAAGATGAAGTTAAAGAACTTAATCGCTTATTAGGTAAAGTCATTCATGCATTTGATGAAACAAAGGAAAAATAATTAACTTTTGTCATGACAATTAAAGTAATGTTTAGAATTTATTAAGAATAGAAAAACAATTAGCACGCGTAAGCTTGTTAGTTAAAAAACTGCTTGAAAGGTTTCTTAGCCTATCAAGCAGTTTTTTTATGCATTATATTGAATCATATTCCATAAAGCACCTTGATTAGCGAGTAATTGTTGATAGTTTCCCTTTTCAACTATTTTACCATTTATCATCACAATGATGGTCTCAAAACGTGACAATAAAGTTAAATCGTGTGTAGCAACAATTAATGTTTCTGCATGTGCTTCAATTAAATCCATAACTTTTAAACTATTTTGTTTATCTAATGCAGTTGTTGGTTCATCTAAAATCCATGTTGATGCAGTATCTTTTAATAACATCCTCGCAATCGCTAAACGCTGAATTTCTCCGCCAGATAATGTATGACCATCTAAGTCAATTTGACGTTCTAGTGCCAAATGTTCTAAATCTAATTGCTTAAATATTGCTTGCACTGCTTCATCTCTTTCATCGGTAAATAAATTTTGACGTATTGTACCATCAAATAATTGTTGAGATTGTAGCAAGACATTTAACGATTCAAACTTATCTTTGTCATCTATTTCAAACATATCCATATTTTCGAAACGAATAGAGCCACTATCTAATTGATATAACCCAGCCATAATTTGTAGTAATGTACTTTTTCCTGAACCAGAAGGCCCCACAATCGCAATCTTTTCGCCTCTATTAACATTAAAATTAATATCCGACAACACATACGTTTGCTGGTTCCAATACTTAAAACTAGCGTCCTTAACTTCATAAATGTTCGTTGCATCATACTTATCATTAAGACGGTTTTTTCCATTAGTAGAAGGTACAGATATCACTTCATTAATATCATGCAATGCTTGGTCAGTATCCGCTTTATAATACGCGACATTTGTCATTGGTACAGCTTGTTCAAATAAAGTTAAGACCATTAAAACTATACTCGTCATATAAATAATATTTAGTTGGCCTGCATTAATTTGAATTAATCCTAGAACTAAACTACCAAAAATCGAAAGCATAGCAATAATATTTAATATAAAATCATAAATCGTTAAAAAGCGTTGCTCTTTAAGTTGTAATTTATCAAAATGATTTAATTTAGCCATCAAATTATCTCGATAATGATTAATTTGATTAAATCGACGTAGTTCATCCATACCAGCTTTATAATCATAAAAATGATTTAAAAATCGGGCCTGTTCATTAGCTGCATGTTTCTTTAAAGTACGTGCTTTTTTTGAGCTTAACCAAGGAACAACGAGTAAAGTAAACAACATGCTAACCATAATCAATAGCGCATGGCTGATTGAAATGAACGCCAAAACTATTACTGTAACTAGCGCTGTCAAACCGATAACGACTGGTGGATAATAAACACGTAAATATATATTTTGTAATGCCTCAACACGACTAATCATACGTGAAATTAAATCACTAGAACTCAGTTTACGGTAAACATTAGGAATGACATTTACTAATTTACCGAAAAACTGTACCCGAATATCACGTAGCATTGTAAATGTAGCTTTATGAGAAATAAGGCGCTCTATGTATCGAGTAATAGCTCTTAAAAACCCAAACAATTTTACTGTAACGACTAAAATCATCAGAGCGTATAGTGGCGCACCAAGTGCACTTTGTGTCACCATATAACCACTTAAGAAAAACATGGCGAGCGCAACTAAACTTCCACAAACACCAACAACTATAGCTAACAATAAATCCTTATCTACTTGAAATTTTAGTCGTGTTTTCATAAGTCATCACCATTTTCTGTTATATTTACTGAAATATTGCGATCATCAGCAATCAGTCTTCCATTTTCTATATACAAGCGTCGTTGTAAATGGCGAATTGTATTATCTCTATGTGCAATGACAATCATCGTTGTATCTTTAAAATGTTGAAACAGAACGTTCTGAATCATGTGTTCTGTTTGAATATCTAAACCAGTTGCAGGCTCATCAAATATAACGAGATCTGGCTTCATAACTAAAAGACGGCAAAGTTCTATGCGTCTCATCTGTCCACCAGATAACATTTCGCCTCCTTCACCTATTATTGTGTTAATGCCTTTTGTGAAAGATTGCACTTTGTCTAATAAACCTACTTCGTCTAGCACTTCTTCAATAGTATTATTTTCTATATACTTAAACATCGTAATATTCTCTTTTATAGAAGCACTGAAAATATATGGCTGTTGACTAAGTATTCCTATATTTAAATCACGCTGGTTTGTACTTATAGTACCTATTGTTGGCTGATAAACACCTGCAATAAGATGTGTCAAAGTGGATTTACCTGCCCCGCTTGGACCTACAAGTGCAATTTGATCACCTTTAAATATTTCCAAATTTAAATCATTTAATACCAATCTATCAGAATCATCATATCGAAATGATATGTCTGTTAACTGAATAAATGGCTTTTGGTTTTCCTCATACTTTAATAGAAATTCATTATTATAGTTCGGTTGTTCTAAAAACTCAAACACAACGTCACTGGCACCTTCACTTTGTTTTCCAGTATGGAACGCTTGCCCTAAGTCCTTAATTGCATTATAAAATTCAGGCGCTAAAATAATCGCAATTGCCGCAGTTTTAAAATCAATATTATGAAATACTACTAAGCTTAGCGTTGCTTCCAATGCAACCAATCCAATACCTAACATACTTATAAATTCGAGCATTAATCCCGATAAAAAAGCACTGCGTAAAATGCGCATTGTTAAAGTTCTAAACTGAGTACTATCGTCGTAAATATGCTTCTCTGTTTGCTCTGTACGATTAAATAGCTTTAACGTCACTAAACCTTTAGCAATATTTAAAAACCGTTGACTAAATTGATTCAAATAAGTCATTTGATCTTTTGACTCATCTCGCGTTTTCAAACCGAAAATAATATAAAACAAAGGAATAAATGGTGCAGTTATTAACATAATTAATGCGGTATTGAAATGGATGAAAAACATTGCAATGATTATGATGAGCGGAACCATGATTGATTTGAACACTTGAGGCAAATAACTCTTATAAAAAGGTGCTAGACCATCAATGTTTTCTGTGAGTATAGTCATTTGTTCACCGATTGGATGACCATTATTTTTATAAATAACCCGCTGTCTAAGCATATGCTTAACTTTAAATGCTAATGTATCACCTAACCATTGATTTAGAAATTGCACAGTTGCTCTTAAAAGTAAAACACCTAATAAAATAAATAATACAATCCATAATCCTTGAAATTGATGTCTTATAATTTTAGCTAAAAAATCTGCTATTAAAATATTTTGCGTTATAACGAGTATGCCGAGACCAGTACTGACCAAGAACATGAGTACCGGAAAAATTTTATATTGAAACAGTATTGTTGTTAATTTTTTCACAATTATATCACCTAAACCTATTATAAAAGGTTTTCCTTAAAATCAAATTAAATAGCTCAATAAAATATTGTAGTTTTACATGTAAAAGAAAATGAATATATACATCTTTAGTCTAGTATTATAACTATAACTAGCATGTCTTTAAATGAATATGCTATCATGATATGGTAATTTTGATATTTAAATAAATTAAATTGAGTAATGAAAGTGGGTACATTATGTTTATCATTGAATTAATAAAAGGTATTATCTTAGGGGTCGTCGAAGGATTAACAGAATTTGCACCTGTTTCCTCTACTGGACATATGATTCTAGTTGATGATATGTGGTTAAAATCATCTGAATTTTTAGGTTCTCAATCAGCATTTACATTTAAAATCGTCATCCAATTAGGATCCGTCTTTGCAGCAGCATGGGTATTCCGCGAACGCTTCTTAGAGATTTTACATATTGGTAAACACAAACATGTTGAAGGAGAAAACGATCAACAAAGACGTTCAAAGCCAAGACGTTTAAATTTATTACATGTATTAGTGGGTATGGTGCCAGCAGGTATTTTAGGCTTACTATTTGATGATTTCATCGAAGAACATTTATTTAGTGTGCCAACTGTTATGATTGGCTTATTCGTAGGTGCTATCTATATGATTATTGCTGATAAGTATTCAGTTAAAGTTAAAAACCCACAAACAGTGGATCAAATCAATTATTTCCAAGCGTTTGTAATTGGTATCTCTCAAGCAGTAGCTATGTGGCCTGGTTTCAGCCGTTCAGGCTCAACAATTTCAACTGGGGTATTAATGAAATTAAATCATAAAGCAGCATCGGACTTCACATTTATTATGGCTGTTCCAATTATGTTAGCAGCTAGTGGTTTATCTTTATTAAAACATTATCAAGATATTCAGATTGCTGATATACCTTTTTATATTTTAGGCTTTTTAGCTGCATTTACTGTTGGACTAATTGCAATCAAAACATTCTTGCATCTAATTAACAAAATCAAACTAATTCCATTTGCCATTTACAGAATTGTATTAGTAATCTTTATTGCTATACTTTACTTCGGATTTGGCATTGGTAAAGGTATTTAATTTCCTTTTAAAATATAGACTGTCAATTAAGGAACCACTTGATTGGCAGTTTTTATTGTCTTCTTTTAAAAAACATCTGAAATACTTAATAGTGATTCACTACTATCATCGTTTATATTGATGTATCATAGGGTATGTAAAATTAATAAAGTAATTATGGAGGCAAGATCTATGGATAAGAAAAAAGTCATCAAATTTATGATTAATGTATTACCAATTGTATTGGTACCGTTAATTGTTGAACGTAAACGTATCAAACAACATCCGGACGTACAAAAAGTTACAGATGCTACAAGTAAAGTTGCTTCAAAAACATCTGCAGCAATCAGTAACACAGCGAGTGATGTTAAAGAATATGTCGGCGATAAAAAACAAGATTTTGAAAATAAACGTGAACTTAAAAAGTTTGCTAGAGAACATGATCCTGCCTATATTGAGAAAAAAGGCGAAAAATTAGCTAAACAAAATCGTAAAGACGCTGATAAAATGAATAAAATACTTCAAAAAAATATCGAAAAGCGTCATAAAGAAGAGCAAAAAGCCCGCGAAAAGAATGAAATACAACGTATTAAAGATATGAAAAAATCACAAAAATACGAAGAAAAAGCAGGCTTAACACCTAATAAATTAGATGAGAAAACTGAGAAAAAAGGCGATAAACTAGCTGAAAAAAATCGCAAAGAAATCGCTAAAATGAATAAAAAGTTACAAAAAAATATTGAAAAACGACACAAAGAAGAACAAAAACGCCAACAAGAAGCTGATAAAGCACGCATCAAGTCATTTAAAAAATATAAAGATTATGTTGCCAAAAGCGCCTCTCAACAAAATAAAGAAAACAATACAGAGGCATAATTGTGACACATATTATTATTGATGGAGATGCTTGTCCTGTTGTTGATTCTATTATAGATTTAACAACTGAGACAGGCATTTTTGTGACAATTATTCGGAGCTTCAGCCATTTTTCGAACCAATTATATCCCCCACATGTATCAACATTATATGTTGATGATGGACCAGATGCAGTTGATTACAAAATTGTTCAATTATCAACGAAGGATGATATCGTAGTCACTCAAGATTATGGACTCGCAAGTTTATTAGTCGACAAAGTCTTAATTGTCATGCATCATAATGGGAAGATATACAATTCCAACAATATTCAACAACTATTAGATAAACGATATATGAATGCACAAATTAGAAAACAAGGTGGTCGCCACAAAGGTCCCCCACCTTTTACAAAGCAAGATCAAAAAGTGTTTGAACAATCACTATTAAAAGTCATTCATCGAATTAAGGAGCTGGATTAACATGAAACGAATCGCAGTTTATTGTGGTGCAAGCAAAGGTCATGACCCTTCATATGTACAAAAAGCATACGATTTAGGTAAATATTTTGCTGAACAAGGTTATGAATTAGTATTTGGTGCAGGGTCAATTGGTATTATGGGTGCCATTCAAGATGGTGTATTAGATCATGGCGGCAAAGCTATTGGCGTCATGCCTAAAATGTTAGATGAACAAGAAATCACAAGCCAACGTTTAACTGAATTAATTTTAGTTGATTCTATGCATGAACGTAAAAATAAAATGGCAGAACTTGCAGATGCATTTGTCATGGCTCCTGGTGGCGCAGGTTCACTAGAAGAATTTTTCGAAATGTATAGTTGGGCTCAAATAGGTATCCATGAAAAGCCTATTGCCATTTATAATATTAATGGCTTTTTCAATCCACTACAAACAATGATTGACCATATGATTGAGGAAGGTTTTATTGATCCTAAGTATCGTGCTCTTGCACCGTTATGCGACACTAATGAATCATTAATAGAATCAATATTAAATTTCAAACCTCTAGGTACTCGTTCATACGATTAATCATTCTAAGGTTAAAGAATAAACAAACACCCCTAATATTGTTATCATCAGCTAAACAATATTAGGGGTGTTTGTTACGCTTATGTATAAATTTTTCACTTTCGAAGATTAATGTAATAGCGCACTTGCCTTTTTAATAAATGATACTTACTTAGATTGGGTAATTCGAAATAATCATACACTGTCATGCCAATTTTTTCCATTACACGTTGTGAAGCTTTATTTGCTTCTGCTGTAAAACTATAGACATCGTATATTTGATGTTCTTCTGCTAACTTCAAAGTTGCCTTTGCGCCTTCAGTTGCTAATCCTTTTCCCCAAAATTCTGGCAACAAGCGCCAACCTATTTCATAAAGCGGTAATTCTTTAAATGGATAATCGCTTGTTTCTGGAATATAATTCAAACCTATAAAGCCTATCCATTGATGTGTCTCTTTATCTTCTACAGCAAATAATCCAATGCCATAATCTTTAATAACCGCATCCATAGTTCTCATATCTAATTCTGAACGACGATAACTCAATAAACTTGGAAAATATTTACGTACGTCATAATTCGCATTCATTTTTTGAAAAGGTAACAGATCATCTTCATGCCAGTCTCTTAATATTAAACGCTCTGTTTCACAATAAATCATCGATTGACACTCCTATATAATTTCTCAATAAAAAACACAAAATCGATATTTTGATCAACTTTGCGTTTTAGATAGCAGTTTATTTTGATTTAGAAATATAACTTATAAGTTCAACATGAACTGGCACTTCTTTTAAACGTGCTCTATCTGATTTCAGCGCAGTAAAAGTTGCATCTATAAAATCTTGTTGATGGTTTAAACGATATGTAGCAACAAAAGTATCTGTATCGGACTCAAAGTTTGGTAAATGTGCAATTACACGCTTAATTTCGCCAGTAGAATCAGCAATCGTATGTCCTGTAATGTTTTCTAATTCTCTACCTAATTCTGGCAAAGTAATATCTTGACCCTCTAAAATTCTAAAATCTTGTTCATGCATGCCGTTTCTCTCCTTTATTAATTACGTTGTCTATTTTTACGTTCTGTTTCAATCATGACCACATTTTAATTAATACATACCCTTAAAATAAGGTTTAAAACGCTGTACCTTTCATCTATAACAAGTAAGCAATTCGATTATGATTGGTGTTTGTCATTAGCTTTTTGATCTTTATCTGCTGATGTAGGCTTTTTGTGATTATCTTTATCCGATGACTTAGTTTGATCTTTTGATTGCTTATCTTGTGATGCCTCTTTATCTTTATCTTTATCTTTGTCTTTATTTTTGTCTTCGTCTTTTTTATCATCCTTGTTATCTTCTTTTGAAGGTTTTAAATCTTTCACTTCTTTTTCAAGGTCTTTTTGCTTATCTGCTAATTTTTCTTTTTCTTGTTGAAGCTTTTCTTTTTTATCTTTTAATTCTTTATTTTCTTTTTGTAAATTATCGATATCCTTTTCCAGAGTGGCTTTCTCTTGACTTTTACCACAACCTGTTAAAAATAGCATGACCGCCATAATACTGATGATTAATTTCTTCATATAAAACTCCTTAACGTCATTAAATCTTTTTTAATTTTAACATGAATTAGCAACATAATCCTAATTCTAATCAATATCTTTATACATTTTCACATGACTCACTTGATAACCTAAATCTTTATTCAAAGATATCATTGGCAAATTATTTTTATGAATTGTACTGCTTATTCGCTTTGCATTCATAGTTTTTGTCCATTTTTCAAGCGCAATCTTCAGTTGCGTAGCTATTCCCAGTTTGCGAAATTGTGGTTCAACATATAGCAGTTCAATGTTAACCATACTTTTTTCATTACTAAAATGTCCCCAAATAAACGCTATTAATTGACCTTCATTTTCATATATATAAATTTTATCATTTGTATGTTCTAATCTTGAACATATCATCTCGTACCTAAGAGCAATACTCAGTTTAGTACATTTATAGTTGGATTCTACTTGCGACAATAATGTCTCATGTATATTAGCTATTTGCTTGATATAATTATGTTCATCTTTATTAAGTGTCCTCATTTTCCTCTCCAATATTAATCGTTATATTTATGCGTTTAATATGATATGATTGACCTTATTAATACTATAAAATCATTTCCATTTTAATTTGGAATTAAACATTTTTAAAGGAGCGCTTAAGTAACAATGAAAAGTACTGCGCAATTAACAAAAGAAAATAATGTTAAATCATTAAGATTAAGCAATACTGATAGAGAAATCTTCGAGAATTATATGACTTATATGCGCTCTGACTTTCGCGTCAATCCTCATGATACAGAGTTAATTATTAACCGTATACTTAAACAATTATTAAGCGCAGAACAACATGGTTTATTAGCCTTAGATTTTTTCAATCACGACCCAAAAGCACATGCAATAAAAGAACTAAAAGCGATGCCTAATGAAACATTTAAAAATATTTTTAAATATATCTATCAACACATCGTTCTATTAATTGGGATTGTTAGTTTTCTCAAAGGATTTTTAGGATTTTTCATGAAAAAAAATGGAAGTAATTTATATTTTGTTTCATTCCCGTTTTCAGTAGTCGTTGGATTCTTTATTGTCTTTTTATTTATATGGTTTAGTTTTAAAACAATACAACTGCAGTGTTTTAACAATTCAAATTGGATATGGATATTCACCTATTTAGCAATCATTCTACTAATTGTAGGATTTTTCTATGTATTCTTTATTCCACAATCATTACTTGCCTTTGGACCATATATTCAGGTAAGCAATTGGGTATTTATTATATTTTCATTTATAGTTATGCCTATTGGATTACGCATTGAAAGAAATATTTCGAAAAAACATTCTCATACATTTTTATAAACAAAAAGCTTATTACATCATATGCGAATTTGGTACTGTTAATGATAAAATCACTAAATTACAGTTACCGAAAAACATATTTTGCAATAAGCTTTTTATTAATTAATCAATAAAGCATCTATAAAGAACCATACAATCATTATAAACATAATGATTGCTTGAGCTATACTACTTGTTAAAAATGCTACGATTGAACCTATACTTACTTTAACTGCTCTTTCAAATGAATAGCCTTGTATTAATTCAACTATGAATACCAAAATAAAAGGTATAATAATAATTCCAAATGGCGGTAAAACAAAACATCCAATAACCACACCAATTAAAGCTGCATACTCTCCAAACTTAGAACCACCGAAGCGATTCACAAAATATTTATTAGCTAAAAAGTCCGCACATAAAATTAATATTGTTAGCAATGTCATAGATACATAAAACACCCATGATAAATGCTGATTATGAAAGCCAAATTGATAGATTAGAAAGCCAACCCATAATACTAAAACAGAAGGAATAATCGGCTTAATCAACCCAACAAATGCTAACATGAAGGCAGCGATGATAAGTAGCCATAAAATAATTGTCATGTTGATATCACATCCTCTTTTGTAATTTTTTGATTTTTAGTAAAGAATATAAGTATCATACCTAACATGATTGATGCTGCTGATACAAAAAATACATTTTCCAAACCTACCCAGTGACTCATAGCACCACCTAATAGGTTACCGCCTAACTGTCCAATAACCATTGCATTAGAAAATAATGTTGAGGCGTATCCTGGAAAATCTGGTAAGATATCTTGGAAATAACTAATACCAATTCCTAAAAGAACCGCTAAGAAAATAGCTAAAAACACCTGTCCTGCTAACATCATATAGAAGTTTTTAAATACCCCAATGCTGAAGTAGAATAAACCACCAAAAATCGCTCCATAAATCAACAATGTTCGAGTCTGTAATCTAGATGATAAAACGCCAAGAATGATCATAAATGGCACTTCTAAACCAGCACATAAACTAGCTAAATAACCGACATGTTGCTCATTTTCTTTTAAATAATCAGTAACAAATAAAGGCATATTCATCGTATACATCCATTGTCCAATGTGTAATAAAATAAATGCAATAAATGGTAATAAAAGTGTTTTGTCTTTAAACATATTAGGAGCAATTTTTTCAACATGTTGTTGCGTACTAATAGGGTGTTTAATGTTTAAATCCTTATAGAAAAACACTTGAAGTACTAAAGTAAATAAAATGATACTTATTGTTCCACCAAACAATCCAGCATAGCCTTTTAATCCGATTAATTGGGCACCAATAAATGGACCAAATAAAAAGCCCAATGAGAACATTGAACGTAATACTGTGTTGGCAAATTGAGCTCTATCTTTAGAGCTTGAAACATTGATAGATTCTCTAGCAGATGCGTAAAGTTGGGGCATTGCTGGTGCAAATAATCCTTGAAAAATCGCATATAGTAATATGAATAACCAGATTGTATCTACAAAAAAGTATATTGAAAAACCAAGCGCACCCATTAATAATGCGAGAATAATAATAATTTTTCTATTAAAGTGATGCGTATCCGAAAATCTAGCAATAATTGAATTTACTGTAAACTGGCTAATCGCTGCAGATGCTAGAAGTAATCCATACTGATTTGTTGTCATACCTAAATCTTTAGTTGCAAAAAGAACAAGATATGGGACCGTAACCGCAATACCCATACCTAGTAGAAACATATTAGCAACAAAGAGTTTATAATTCTTTATTTGTAATAACGCTGCAAACATATCCATAACCCCGCTTCTTAGAGCCCCTTTTAATTTATTAATTAGGGGCTCTTATGCAGTTGGTGCATTAGCAACCAACTGTATTCCTTTGTCCCCTTTTAATTTATTAATTAGGGGCTCTTTTGCTGTTGGTGCATTAGCAACCAACTACGTTCAATTTAACCGAATAGTTTAAAATTAAATACAAACCTTAAATTAGTCTAAAACTACGCCTTTGGTTGTTCAACAAAGCTCGCCATGAGATTTACAAAAGAATCAACTTGTGGCAATTGCAACATGCTCGGATCATAACTCATAAATGTCGAACGAATCAGCGGTTCATTATCAATTTCTACTTTTTCAAACTCAAATTGTTCTTTGCTGATATTTTTCATCATAATTTCCGGCAAAATTGTAACACCTACACCACTAATCAACATTTCTTTGCAAGTTGCTACTTGATCCACTGTAATAGTTGCATGGTAATCTTGTTCTAAATTATCGTTATACCATTGTTTTATTTGATTTATATAAATCGGATCAGCTTGAAACTCTATAAATGGTAACTTTGTAACATCATCTCGTCTATTTTTTGGAAAAATAAAATAATGATCATCATTAGATAAATGTGTGTTAGCTAAATTCATTACTTTATTTCCACGAGTTATCATAACATGATAATCTCTATGATTTGCTTTAATTTGTTCAGTTGAACCAACTTGCACTTGTATTTCAACATTAGGAAATTGGGCATTATATAGGCTCAAAACTTCAGGAAGTAAGGTTTGTCCAATCAAAGAAGAACACCCGATTGATATTGTTCCATTCACTTCACCAATATGTGCCTGCATTTTGTCAAAAAATAATCGCTCTCTTTTCAACATGTCACGGGCATGCTCAATAATCATTGTTCCTTCAGTTGTTGTAATCAATTGTTTTTTTGTTCTGATAAAAATATCTACTCCAAAAGCATTTTCAATAGCTTTTAGTCTTTGTGTAACAGCAGGTTGAGATATATATAAAATTTCAGCCGCTTTACGTAACGTTTTCGTTTCGTCTAATGTTATTAGTAAACGATAGTCTTCAATCTTCATAATTTCCCCCCATAAATTATTCAATTATTGAACTTTCATGACTACGAGCATTCAAGAGTTCATTACTAACGAATAATTTCACCAATTTTATTGGCATGGCTGCAGCTTGAATTACTTAGTTTTTCTTTTGTTGTTGGTGATTTTTAGTTTGATTATATTGCTTAGGCTTTATTTGTTTGCTTTTTTCAATATTAGTTTTATTTTGTGGCTTTTGATGATTTTTTTGAGCCTTTGCATTAATTTTATTAAAGCAGTACATGATTTTCTTTTGGAATCCTTTAAAATCATTTTCTAACTCTGCCATAATTTGATGTGCAATCATATATGCTTCATGAAATTGCTTTTTTGTAATTTGCTCACTTTCTAATGCAAACATTAAGTCATCTTCATCTACCAACTCATATTCACCACTTGGTAACGCTAAAACATCTAAACATAAATCTACTGTACGCGCATTACCTTTTTGCGTTATATTTTTGATATTTATATCAAAATAATATTCTAATGGATTGCCTTTATTATCAAACATTACAGTTATACTATAACGTTTCTTTTCAGGTAGTATTTGCAACCATTTATAATTGTCATCTGCGACAATGATATTTTGTCCAACTACCGTCACCTCTAAAGGATCACGAACCTTTTTCATCGTGACTAAGCCTATAATACCCTTAAACCTATTATTATTAACTTTTACCTCTGTGTATTCCCTATCAATTAGGCGACGCCAGTGACGTTTATCTATATACTTTACTTTCACAGTCACCAACTCCTTGTCATTATTATATAAAACTACATAAATGATGTCATGTCATGATACAGTTTTATAGTTTTTGTTAATCATATGAAAATATTTATTATTATTTTACTACAACTCGCTTCAATTTACTTAAAATAGACAATATTAATTAGATAGTACACACATTTCTTCATAAAAGTGATTTTTCAAAAATATAAATAACACACTCTTATCGTTTTCAAAATCATTTAATGCTATTTTCATTAAAAACAGCTGTAGCATCAATTCTATTCTGATTCAATCAAGAATACATACAAAAATGAAGTGACTCAAAGGTTTATTAACAACCTTCAAACCACTTCATTGATCATTTTTATTTTAAAGCATATTTTTCAATCACTGATTTAAGATGCGGATATTGTGTAATTAATTCAGATTGCTTAAACAATTCAAACTGCTTAAACTCAAATGCCGGTTGACACATACAACCTACTAAACTATAAGTATTTGAAAATTCGATTGAAGAAGCAAAAATTGTTCCTTTAGGCACTACATATTGCAATACATCTCCATTTTGGATATCAGTACCCAATGTTGCAGTCGTATATTCCCCATCCGGATTTATCATATGAATTGTTAGAGAATCGCCAGCATGATAGTACCATACTTCATCAGCATCAATTCGATGAAAATGCGAAATATTGTCATCTGTAAGTAAAAAATAAATACTACTAAACGGCGCTCTGCGTCCATCTTTCAATACTTCTCGAATTGTCTCTCTATAGAAACCACCTTCAGGATGTGATTCAAGTTGCAATTCATCAATCCATTGTTCTGCTGATTTCATTATTTCAAATCCACATTATGGAATACGTTTTGTACATCTTCTAAATCTTCTAATGCATCGATTAATTTTTCAAATGTTACTTGGTCCGCTTCAGAAAGTTCAATATCTGTTTGAGGTAACATTTCAAATTCAGCAACTTTAAATTCTTCAACACCTGCTGCACGAAGCGCATCTTGAACGACTGCAAATTGATCTGGTTCAGCATAGACTATTGTCAATCCATTATCGTCAATCACATCATTTACATCTACATCTTGTTCCATTAATGTTTCAAGTATTTCGTCAACAGACTTTCCTTCAATACCAAATGTTGCCACATGATCAAACATATAAGCAACTGATCCAGATACACCCATATTACCGCCATTTTTACCAAAAGCAGCTCGCACATCAGAGGCAGTACGATTTACATTATTTGTTAACGCATCAACAATTAGCATTGATCCGCTTGGGCCAAATCCTTCATATCTTAGGTGATCAAAGTTTTCGTCTCCAGCACCCTTAGCTTTATCTATTGCTTTTTCAATAATATGATTCGGCACTGAATATGTCTTAGCGCGTTCAAGCACCAACCTTAAAGCTTGGTTAGATTCTGGATTGGGTTCACCAGATTTTGCTGCAACATAAATCTCCTTACCAAATTTCGCATATATTCTACTTGTGTTTTTATCTTTTTGGGCCTTTTTTTCTTTAATGTTATTCCATTTACGTCCCATAATGTCATCTCGCTTTCGAACTGTTTAATTAACAACATATATTATACATGATTTTTTTATGTTTATATACATTTTCACAATTAACATTATTGAACTACGATTCCTTCAAACTGTTACTTAGTTTTAAAATATGTATAAATTAAAAATGTGCCGATAAGCAAATTCTATGCTTTCGACACTCAATTTCAATTAAATATTTAAAAATTGTTCTACATCTTCAAATAAAGCATTAAATTTAGATATATCATCATTATTTAAATAAATATAAATTTTACGCTCATCTTTAGATGATCTAACTTTACTAAGTCTTTCTTTTTCAATTAGTCTTCTTATAGAAACTAATAATTTTGTCCTACTTAAATCTAGCTCATCCATTGCAGTTTTTAAAAATGATTGCATAAGTACTTTTTCATCTTTGCAATGCTTCATCGTTAAATCTAAGACTGCTAAATCATTTAGCGACAACTTATATTTTTTATCAATATATTCAGATAATGCTTTATATTGTTTATAGAAGCCAAGCAATGTTTCTAATTTCTCAGTATTCAAAATGTTGCACCCCCAAATATATAAAGACAATGCTTCTGTCATTATTATCTTAAATTTTTTTGCCATTGTCTTTCTCATTTGTTTTTAATACGTTGTCAAAATTACCAACAAATGCAAATTAAATTTTGCAATACATATCAAGGTGTTATTTTTTTCCTATTTTAATTATGTATAACGCATTAAAAGTAACGTTAATATTCAAGGAATTATCACTAAAATTATGCTCTTTAATCTCGATTGCTGGTTTAAGGTAGTTGTCAATTTTAGATAGTAAACTAGGGTTCCATTCATATTTATCTCTTAATTCTTTAGAAATCAAATGATTAATGTTGCCACTATTTTCGTCCAATGTTTCTATTACAATTAGATATTTATCGTTTAAAACATTATTTTTGAAATTTATATAAACTTGACTATCCTCAAAATTGCTCATAATTGTCTCGCTCTCAATCACTCGCCAATCATAAATAACCAGGCAATAATAATTCTCTATATCAAAAATAGAATAATAACTGTTTTCGTATTTTGGTTTCGAGACATATTCGATAAATTTTTCCAATATAAGACCTAGTGTTGTTTTAAATCCATTTTTATCATATAGATGCATCGCATTAAATGTATGATGATTATCAAAAATGTTTAATCCAAAGCCATCA
The DNA here is from genome assembly GCF_018622755.1 of Staphylococcus sp. MZ3. Taxonomy (NCBI): domain Bacteria; kingdom Bacillati; phylum Bacillota; class Bacilli; order Caryophanales; family Staphylococcaceae; genus Staphylococcus; species Staphylococcus sp. MZ3. The sequence continues at coordinate 708,438 of NZ_CP076026.1, read as the reverse complement.
AAGTTGTGATACAGCGCACTTAATGTCTTATAAATTAATGGAGCACTATTACTTAAATCTCGTTCTTTATTATTAAGCAGTTTATGATTTTCAACATTTAGAAAAATAAGCTTTTCTTGTTCAATATCCAATTCATTAATTACTTGTTTTAAATTTTTAAAATGCAAAATATTTTTCAATAGTAACTCATCACTTTCCCCCATCAAATAAGGGCTACTTAAATTTGCATTATCTATTATTAACGAATCGAATTTAAGTCGCTTTATTTGTGATACTAGTGATTTAAAAACTGAAGGTTTTTCAAATATACAGGTAATGTTCAATCCTAATTTCACATTCAACATGATGTTATGTAATTTTAATATCATTCGATAAATTGTTCTAATTTCCATCAATGATAAATCAAAAACAAAATGCACTTCGTAATTATTATGATTACTTAATTCGTTTGGAGATATTTGTCTGAAAACACTCATAAAAGCTTCTTCAACAAAATAAGTTGTTTCAATATCATTTATATTAAATGCTATCTTTAGATCACTTTCAATTATTGTTTTAATGATTGTGAATTTTTCTTCTTCGGACATGGTATTTTTACTTTTTAGAATCGATGGCATGATGAAAAAGACAACTTGACTGTTCTTATTCAATAAGGTTTTAAAGATTCCTTCTAAGAAAACTAATTTCATTTCTGTATAAGTATTTATTTGAATAACCGTTTGAAACAATTTAGGTGTTTCAAATTTGTCTTCATCAATATGTATAACATCAGTTAGGTGGTTTTTATAATGTTCAATATAATTCAATATGATTTCTTTTACTTCTTGCACCATTTTGCCTACTAGTGGTTCTGGCTTTAGCATTAAACATTTATTATATTTTGATAAATTACGATATTCATTCGGTGTTATATCCATATAACTTTTAAACATTTTAGAGTAAGTGGAGCTACTACTAAAACCTAAATGTTCACTTATGTTGCTAATAGTACTATCAGTAGTAAGTAGAATTTCAATCGATTTACCAATTTTCAAAGTATCAATATATTTTTTAAAACCCATGCCCATAAGTAAGTGGAATTGTGATGACAAATTTGACTTTGAGACAAATAATTTATCAGCGACACTTTTTAATGTCAATCGTTGATTTACATTTTGATAAATATATTCGAGCTCATCACGCAAATCACCATAATAAGCATATCGATATTGATTTTGTGCAATCTTTTTATCCATACTTGCTTCTTTTGCAATGATTTTAATAATATCCTGTAATTTTCTAATATCAGCGTCATTAAGAGGCTGATTATCAAGGTATCGATATGTCAATTTTAATAGTAGACATTTCAAATTATAGGATGATTTAATCAACTTTGCTGTATAGTGGTAATTAAAGAAAGTAAAGCCTAATTCCGCAAACCAATCGCTACTCAAATACAACATGATCGTTTTTTTATTATTCTTAATACTAAATACATCCAGATGATTAATAATATATATATCATCTTCAATTATTTTACTTTTACGAAATTTTTGTAGTTCGATTTCCCCGTCAATTGGCCAAAATAAGACTATGCCATCTTGGCAACGCGTTGTCGCATATTCATTATTAGTAAGTATATGCAAGCATGATTTTGCCATAACTTTACCTCTTTCTATATTTAAGTACCACTTTTATCATTCCCTATAATATTTAACTTATTTAATTAAACGTAAATTTAACACAATACGAATACCAAATCAAAAATAAATAAAACTATATAATGGTTAATTTTTAAACTTATATATCAATCATTTAAATATTACAAAAATAGATGTAGTCAGTTTAATTAAACTATCCAATTGAAAACACACTACTTTTTAGTATTTTCAAAATAATTTTAAATGACCACATCTACAACGTATTACTATTATCTTTTGTTAGTTATATATTCATTTTCAATTTAAAAATAAACACTTATTTAAATCACATTCTACTTTTGAGATGAGCTCAAACTAACATTAAATTGTTTATATTATCTATACTTCTTCCTATTAATATTTCGATTTTAAAATTAATACGTAGCTATACTTTACTTTTCTAATAAAAGTGTAATTAGAAAGGCAAGTACACCTGTTTAAAGTTTATCTTCTAAGATTTGTTTACTTTAGAACTATAGCAGTTAATCATTTTAATGATTAATAATATCTTTACAATTAAGGTAATAAATTTTTATTGCTTTATCAGTAAAATCTCTATCTAAATTTCTAATTTATGACAATCGCTCCAATTTAAGGTTGATATTCATTATTGATTATTCCAAAACTTTATACAAATTTCTTTATTAATTTAACTGTTTATCTTCTGAACATATTAGCAAGATAAAGTATATCCTTAATAATATTCAACAAATTAATAAATAGATTAAATCCCATTTCTCTTGGTGAATAGTCACCTCTTTTTAAACGATTAAAATCATACAAAGTATAAAGTAGAAATAACAACAAACTAACGACGGTAATAATAGTGTAAAAAATAGGATTTTGAAGAAAAATACCAATTAGACTCGCAATAATTAATGTTATTAATGTAACGAATAAATATTTGCCTATACTCGATGCATCTCCAACGAAGAAATAACCAATAATACCAAATGCTATAAATGCAAAAATTGCTAATGCGATATTTTTATAGAAAATATCTGGTCCTAAATTTTGTAAATACGTGGTAAACGTTGCGTATGACAATAAGCCAATCACTACAGCGTAAATATGTGAAATAATTAAACCGAACCGTCTCGCTCTTTCAAAAACAAGTGTTGCTAAAATAATAATCAGTAATCCAAATGACAAGGGTTGTCGCCAACTTAATGGTAAAAACTGACCTAGATAGCATCCTATGCCAAATATAATCCAATAATACATAAAATAAAGCCACACTTTACTTATTGATTGAGCATGCTGGTTTTGATGATAATATGAATGATTTGTATTTTGCGACAAAATAATTCCTCCTTCTACCGTCGTTTTATGCGTCAAATTTTACAGTAAATTTTGCTTCATCAAAAGAAATAACCTTTAACAAGTATAGTAATTTTACATTTTACAATGTTACAAAATATAATTTTTTATAATTAGTTAAAATCACTAAAACGCTTTTATACACTATCAAATCAGCATTTATAAAAATATGAACCGCTATCCTAAAATGTTAATAATATTACAAGATAATAACAAACCACACAAAGCTACTTATTTTTGATAATATGGAAATCGTAATATAAAACGAAAACTTAATTTACTATATAAATTGTCTTAATAATTTTTAAAAGTAGTAAAACTTAATTTTAAGGAGGAGTCCCTTTGAAAAAATTAGCATTTGCAATAACAGCAACATCTGGTGCAGCTGCATTTTTAACGCATCATGATGCACAAGCTTCTACACAACATACAGTACAATCTGGTGAATCATTATGGAGTATTGCTCAAAAATACAACACTTCAGTAGAGAGTATTAAACAAAATAACCAATTAGATAACAACTTGGTATTCCCTGGTCAAGTTATCTCAGTAGGTGGAAGTGATGCACAAAATACGTCAAACACTTCTCCACAAGCTGGTTCAGCATCATCTCATACTGTACAAGCTGGTGAATCATTAAATATCATTGCTAGCAGATATGGTGTTTCAGTTAATCAATTAATGGCAGCCAATAACTTACGTGGTTATTTAATTATGCCTAACCAAACATTACAAATTCCTAATGGTGGATCAGGTGGTACAACACCAACAGCTACAACAGGTAGCAATGGCAATGCATCATCTTTTAATCACCAAAATTTATACACTGCTGGTCAATGTACATGGTACGTATTTGACCGTCGTGCTCAAGCTGGTAGTCCAATTAGCACATATTGGTCAGACGCTAAGTATTGGGCTGGTAACGCAGCTAATGATGGTTACCAAGTAAACAACACACCATCAGTTGGTTCAATTATGCAAAGCACACCTGGTCCATATGGTCATGTTGCTTATGTTGAACGTGTCAATGGTGATGGTAGTATCTTGATTTCTGAAATGAATTACACATATGGTCCATACAATATGAACTACCGTACAATTCCAGCTTCAGAAGTTTCTAGCTATGCATTCATCCATTAATTAAATAAATTGTACTGATATATACTAGCAATTCACATCATGTGAGATTGCTAGTTTTTTATTTTTGAAAAAAATTTTCATTTTGGTACAAAAAATTATCTCACCCTTCCCTATCATACATATTTATATTTTGTATGAATGGTAGTTAGGTAAAAATTAACAACCTACCTATTTGATTAAATTAAATGCATAATATATTAAAAATCAAAATAATGCAACTAAGTTGACTATATAATGATTTAATTTGTTATACCAGTATTTTACGCTTTTTCGTCTACATATACAAATTTATATTAAATAAAGTCCAATACAATTTAGGTTAATTAAACAAGTTGATAACTATTTAATTATTCCTTCATTGAAGAATATAAACTATTAAATCATTATTTTACGCTTACTTATATTTTAATGACCTAACTGTTTATGTTCCATGGAATAAATTTATAACTTAGCCCCCTAATTAAAATGCTTTGTCTTGGTCATTCTACGTAAACTCTATAAAATATGTTATCTACTTACATAAAAAAATGAACTTCAATACCACCATATGTTTGTGATACTGAAGTTCAGTTTAGTTTTATTTTCAATTAGAAAAATAAGTTAAGTATATAGAATAGTAAACCTGCTAACAATGCTGAAATAGGTAATGTAATCACCCATGTAATGATCATTCGTTGCGCAGTGCTCCATTTTACACCTTTAGCTCGGTTAGAAGCACCAACACCTAAGATTGATGATGACACAACGTGAGTTGTTGATAATGGGAAATGTAGCGATGATGCAACAAAAATTGTTAATGCAGATGATAAATCGGCCGCAGCACCATTTGCTGGACGTATTTTCATAATATTACCACCTACAGTTTTGATAATTTTCCAGCCACCAATTGCAGTACCAAGCCCCATTGCTGTCGCACAGGCAAATTTTACCCATAACTGTGGTTCAACACTGCCATCATTCTGTACATTAGCGACAATCAATGCCAACGTAATAATACCCATTGATTTTTGCGCATCATTCGTACCGTGAGAGAATGATTGTAACGCTGCCGTGAAAATTTGGAAAAATCTAAAGTTACGATTCGCTCTTGTTAAATTTGCATTTTTAAAGATAACTTTAAAAATTGAATACATCAAGAAACCAACACAAAATGCGATTATCGGTGAAACGATTAATACAATAATAATTTTTGTGAAACCTTGGTAATGTAACACTCCAAATGAGCCTTCAGATGCGATTGCTGCACCCGCAATTGAACCTATAAGTGCATGTGAAGACGAACTTGGAATTCCGTAAAACCAAGTAGCTAAATTCCAAATAATAGCCGCAAGTATTGCAGCTAACACAACAACTAATCCATTTTCCAATTTAAATGGATCGACAATGTCTTTAGTAATGGTGCCTGCAACGCCCGTAAATGTTAAAGCACCTATAAAGTTCATCACTGCTGCCATTAAAATTGCCGTTTTAGGCGTTAACGCTCTAGTAGATACAGCAGTAGCTACTGCATTGGCTGTATCATGGAATCCATTGATAAAGTCAAATATCAGCGAGAAAATAACTACAGCTATAGTGACGATGATTATATATGACATAAATATATACTCCCCTTAGCTATTTTTCATAATAATAGTTTCAAAATTATTTGCTACGATTTGACATTTATCAGCGATTTCTTCCATGCTTTCATAAATATCTTTTATTTTAATTAAAGTGATTGGATCTGTTTCGCTATTGAAAATATGTTTAATTGACTGTCTTAAAATACCATCACAGTTTGTTTCAAATTCTTTAATATTAATTGAATGAATACGCATATGTGATAATTTTTTATCGACTAATAAGCCGACAGCAAGTTTCATTTCTGCAACTGCTTTTTGAATGTTATCAACAAACTCAGCCATATATTCATCTGTGTATTCGATTGAATACATTTCAAACATAGCTGCCGTTTCTTCAATTGCATCTAAAACATCATCAATTGCATCACATAATGATAAAATATCTTCACGTTCAATTGGTGTGATAAATGTTTGATTTAAATCAGTAATTACTTGATGTACTAATTCGTCACCATGTGACTCATAAGTTTTAATGTTGTCTGAGTATGCTTTTAAATCTAAATGTGTATTGAAATCCATTTTACCGAATTCAATAGCAGCACGATCCAGATTGAAAACCATCTCTTCTAATTGAACCATAAACTTATCTTTTTTCTTACTAAACATTTAAAATCCTCCATTTAAGCGATTGTCACCAATCACATTCAGTTATAATTTGTTTCAAATTAAGACAAGTGAATTTACAAACTAATGATACAAATTTGTTATTATCAATCGTCAGTATAATTTTAGTGTACTGATATTAATTTCAAAAATGCCTCACAGTAAACAATTTACTGTATTTGCCCTTATATGAAAATAGCACAAAATTTACAATCCCACAATTCAATTTACAAATTTTTAACAATTCCGAAACTTAACTTTTACATAAAATTTAAATAGTAGTAGGCATTTGTTTTGAAAAAGTTATTTTATAGGCAATTTTTTATCTATACAACTCTAAAAATTGTAAATGGATATAGTTGGGAAATTTGCAACGATACAATATTTATTACATAACTTTTACATATTAAAATACACTTATCTTGTTTAAAACGATCATTGACTCATATATCTCTCAATGAATATACTTTTATTTTCTCACATTTAATACAATTTACAAAGTTGAATCCTGTTAATCTTTTCAATTAAAAGCATCACCAATTAAATATATTTCATTCAAAACACTTTCATAATCACTCATACCTTTACTTCATTATTAATATGGTATTTTAACCCAGTATTCAACTATACATGCTAAAAATATAACTTCTCTTCATTTATAATAAAAAGCTTCCAGTATAGTTCGTGAATCCGAATCCACTATTCTACTGAAAGCCATCTGTATATTTTATATGGAATGTCTAATTGTTCGCTTGGAATGATTATAAGCCGTCACTGCAAAAACAGCATACATACAAATGTATAATCCCATTACTATGAAAACCGGTATTTGATTCGTTGTACCCATTAATTTCATATATGCTAATGATGTAAAATATGCATGTGATAGCGCAATAACTAAAGGTAACCCAAAATTAAACATAATTTTAAACTTTAGTCCCCTTGCCATATCTTTTTGTGTAAATCCAAGCTTTCTCAAAATACTATAATTCTCTAACTCATCTTCGGTTTCATCTATTTGCTTTATGTATATAATGCAACATACAGCAATCAAGAATGTAATACCTAAAAATGATGTTACAAATAATAATATTCCGGTTAAACTTGATATTGAGCTTATCGCTTCACTTCTTGTTTCAATAGATTTATCAACTTTATTTTTCGCTTTTTCTAATGCTAAAGCATCTTTTTTATGTTTCAAATCGAATCCAAATTGAGAGACGATATGCTTTGCCTTTGTATACTTTCTTATTTCTTGATAGTCTTTGTCATTTAAGACAAACGTTGGTCCACCTAAATCAACATCTGTCATAAAATAGATTTTATTAATATCTTTACGTAACTTAATATTAACATGATGTTTTTTCGTTCCTATAATTGCCTTACCATGCTTCTTATGTTTCACTAAATCTTTGATAGAACCTTCCGCTACAAATAAATCAGCTTGCCCACGTTTCAAATCAGTATTAGGGATGTATTTATCACTAGTAATTGTTACATTGTATGGTTCTTTCGCTTTTACATCAAATAAATTATCTTTATACAATTTCGTATGAATTACTTCTTTATAATTATAAAAATGAGGAATTTTTTGATTGTTTAATTCACTTGCTAACTGATTAGCTTTTTGTTGGTCTTTAATTGTAACGTCGTGTGGTGCAGTATATTTTATTTCACTTGATAAGGACGCTCTACTTATAGCAGCAAAGCAAAGAACTGAAACAGTAATCGCTGAAATGATTGCCATGACCGTAAGTGAAAAAGCATTTTTCTTAATACGATACATAATAGATGATGAGAACATGACATCATTTACACTTATAACACCTTTTCTAAACTTCTTTACCATTTTAAAAACTAGAGAAACAGAGCTTTTAAAAAATAAGTATGCCCCAATCACAGTTGACAATAAAATAAACATAAGTGTACCGATAGAATCATAATATTGAACAATGTTCAAAGATAGATAGTATCCTGTGGTAATCAATACTATACCTAAGATGCCTAAAACAACCTCTTCAAATGTAATTTTATTATGATTTGTTTCTTTAACCTGGTTATTCTTTGACATCTGTGAAATAGATTGTTTGAACACTAATATAAAATTTTGAGCAGATGTTAAAAAATAAGCGACACCGATTAACATTAATGTTTCAAATACCGCCCTCAAACTAAAAATAATTGGAACCTTTTCTTTAATTCCTAATAATGTAAAGACAATCATTAATAACAGTTTCGAACCAAAAATACCAATAATAATACCTAATATTGCCGTAATTATAAATATTAGTAATTGTTCGAGCATTAGTATATAAATAATGTTGAATTTAGATAAACCTAATGTTTGATATAATGCAAGCTCATAACTTCGTCGTTTAATAAATAACACATTGGCATATAACAAAAATGCAATTATGATGAAAAATAGAAAGTAGCTTCCGACTTGTGAGCCTTCCTTTATAATTGGATATGACTCTGTCATGTTTAGTTTATGCGCGTATTTTAATGCTACAAAGCTAAAATACAATACTACACTCGTAATTAATGAAAAAAGATAGATGGCATAATGTGATAAATTTTGATGGAAATTTTTAAATATTATCTCGTTAAAGGTCATAATTAACGCCACCTAAAACACTTTGTACACGTATTATTTCTTTGAAAAAGGTATGTTTATCGTCATCCCCTTGGTATAATTCAGTGAAAATTTGACCATCTTTTAGCATCACTACTCTATTGGCATAACTTGCTGCAACAGGATCATGCGTTACCATAATAATTGTAGACTTAAATGCTTCATTCATTCTTGTTAATCGTTTTAATAAATCTTGAGTACTTTTAGAATCCAGTGCACCTGTTGGTTCGTCAGCAAATATAATAGAAGGTAATGTAATAAACGCTCTTGCAGCAGATGTTCGTTGTCTTTGTCCACCAGACAATTCAGAAGGGTATTTATCACTAATATCCAATATATTTAATGCTTCTGCTACTTTTTCATAACGATTTAACATATGTTCTTTATCTAACTTCTGAACCGTTAGTGGTAACATTATGTTTTCTTTAACAGTCAATGTATGCAGTAAATTATACTCTTGAAAAATAAAACCAATATCATGCTTGCGTATATCAGATAATTCCTTGTTTGAAAGCTTTTCTAATTTTTTTCCTTTTAATGTAATAGAACCTTGTGAAATATAATCAATTGAACTTAAAACATTTAATAATGTCGTTTTCCCAGATCCAGAGGGACCCATAATAGCAATAAACTCGCCTTCTTCAATAGACATATTGATATCTCGCAACACTTCTTGTGCCATTTTTTTAGTTCCATATATTTTTGTTAATTGTTTTACTTCTAAAATTGCCACTTTAACACTCCTATAATTTATCTTAACTTCATTTCCTTTAGGCTTTGGCACTTGTATCTTCAATTTAACATATGACTAACATCTATCTTATTATAACGTTGAAGCTGCATTGATGTATCAATTCTAAGTAACAAAACGCATGTTTAAAATGACAAATTTGTCACTTCCGACATGCGTTCAACAATTTCATTTTGTAATGGGAAAATCAATCTGACAGTTGTCCCCTTACCAACAGTCGACGTGACTTGCAGGTGAATACCTAATTGATCCTTTACACTATTTACTAAATATAGACCCATACCTGAAGACGTCGTTTCATTTCTGTTAGCCGTTGACGTAAATCCTCGTTCAAATATTCGCGGCATATCTTTTTTACTAATACCTCTGCCATAGTCTTTAATATATAACGAAACATGTTGATCATTTAATTCTGTCCCAATTTCAATATTAAAATTCTCACTATATTTCAATGCGTTTGACAAAATCTGTCTAATAATCATACGGCACCATTTTATATCTGTATAAACATAATCATCCACTTTAAAGTCAACATCAAAACCAATACCTTTAACCTGACTAATATGTCTTGTTAATTGTATTTCGTCAATGACCATGCGTTTAAGTGACACGTAATCAAAATACATATCTTTGCGTTGAGATTCTAATCTAGTAATATACAGCTGTGTATCCAGCATCGAGTTTATACGAGACCATTCATATAGTAATGCCTGTTTTCTTTCTTGATTTTTTTCTTGATCAATTAATAATTTCATGGCTGTCACAGGTGTTTTTATGTCGTGCACAAATTCTGTAATGGTTTGTTCATGCATGTTCAATTGTAACTGTTGCTCAACAACCTTTTCTTTGTGCGCTGAGATTTGACGATATAAATAATCAACTGTATGACGTTGAAATGGCGTTTCCGCTAAATCTTTATGTTTAATTTCTTCTATTTCTTTATCTTTGTCAAAATGCTTATATAATTTTACTTCTTTAAAATATGTCAATATAAGAAAAATCATTGTTAAACTTAAATTCAAAGAAACAATATAAAATAAACTGTCTATTGGAAAATCATAATCGATTAGACTAATGCCTAACATAAGGAAGTTTAAAAACAATATCCAAAATATCCAGTTCATGCGAGATTTCAAAAAATAAGCTACCCATTTCAAATTATTCATGAGCCATATATCCTTTTCCTACTTTTGTTTCGATTGCACTATCCATACTTATTTCAGATAATTTTTTTCGTAAACGATTCACATTTACTGTTAACGTATTATCACTAACAAATGCTTCATCATCCCATAATGCAGTGATAATTGTATCTCTCGAAACGATTTGATTTTTTTTGGTAATAAGAATTTCTAATATAATCATTTCTGTTTTGGATAGAAAAATCGTATCGTCACCTTTTTGTATACTATCTTTTGATAGATCAACGACAGCATCTTGCCAAGTCAATGTACGTTTTTCTTCAGCTGTAAACTCATAGACACGACGATAAATCGCTTGTAATTTAGCAATTAATACATTGGTATAGAACGGTTTTTGCATATAATCATCTGCGCCAAGTTCCATACTCATCACTTGATCCATTGGATTATCACGAGATGATAAAAATAATATTGGTACGTTGGAAACTTCTCTCATTTTTCTGCACCAATAAAACCCATCATATTTAGGTAATTGAACATCCAATATAACAATTTCAGGATTAAAACTTTCAAATGTATCCATTACTTTGCCGAAATCTTCAATACCAGCAACATTAAAATCCCATTGTTCTAATTCTTTTTTCAATTCTTGAAACAAAGTATTGTCATCTTCTACTAGTAGTATTTGCATCCATATCACCCAATATCATTTAGTATATTTCATATTTTCTCCTGATTTTAATCGACTTTGAAAATCTTTAATCCGGCAGTCAACTTCAAAGCCATGAATCATCATTTTTTGCATTGGTGCTTGTATAAAGTAATAAATCGGCCAAAATAATCGAGGGATATAATCGTATAGATGTATATAAACGACTGCCGACTCTTTGATTAATCTAAATTCTAACTTCCCTTGATTAACTGTATATTTTTTCACTAAACTTCCACTCAATAAAATTAAAGTTATTATTCCGTCAGCTGTTTCCTCTATTTTAAATACTGCGAGCGGTCGCACCTTATTCTTAATATATATCTTAAATTGATCATGTGATTTTTCTGTTTTCACAAAAGTTCCTTTAGTGTAACCCATCCATGCAATAAAATGGTTTACAACGTTCTTTAATGTCCATCCCTTTGGTAAAACTACCTTCATCGTTGATCTAACATCATCATACTTTGAAACTTGTAATTCTACATTAACTAAAGAACGTTTAAAAACTAAATTTGTTGTTTCTACAGGTGTACCATATGCACCTAGGCGTTCAATTGTTTCATTATCATAACGACTCCCAGGTATGTAGATTACTTTTTTTACTTGATTGATAGCCGCTGCTCGACCAAAATTATCTGCTGCGATTAATGTTAAATCTCTTGCTGATGATTGTGTTATTTTGGCAGAATTCTTTGTTGGGTCGATAAAGAATACAGCAATATCTATTTGATTCATTGCTGCAACAACCTGTTCGTAATGAAATATATCACACTGAATCCAAGTCATTTCAACATCATCTGTTTTTTTATTGTCTGGATATTTTGATATAGTAAAAAGTTCAGCATCATTTTCAATCACTTCACTTAAATACTTACCAATATATCCTGTTCCACCTGCTAATAAAACTTTAGGTTTCATCTAAAATACTCCTTTAAACTGTAACCAAAAAACATATTACTCCACCTTTTAGTTACATATATATTATAATAGTAGCAAATGTTTTAAAATTTCAAAATACTGGAGGCTTTTTATGGCCCATATTATACGTAGAGTTAGTATCAAAGATGTAGAAAATTTCATTTCAATGTTAGCGAAAATATACGACGAATCTCCGTATATGTTCTACACACCAGGAGAATATGATCCTAGCGTCACATCGGCTAGTAAACAATTAGAAGAATATATCACTTCTCCACATAAAGTCATCTTTGTTGCTGAAAGTGATGAACAACTCGTTGGCTTTGCCTTTGTTAATACGACACCATTTCAACGCATTAAACATGTTGCTAAAATTGATTTAGGTGTAAAGAAATTATATCAACATCGTGGAATTGGCCAAGCACTTCTTGATGCCATTATGGCTTGGTGTTTAAACAATCAAATACACCGAATTGAAGCAAATGTACCACTCAATAACCAACCTGCCCTCGAGCTTTTTAAAAGTGCCGATTTTCAAATCGAAGGCGTTTTAAAAGATAAGTTATTTATCGATGGTAAATATTACGATGACTATATGATGGCTAAAATTCTTAATTAAAGCTATTTTATCATAATCTTGTATCAGAATCGCATAACAACGAATTTAATGGTTACCTAATACATTACTCATACTTATCAATGTCATCTAATCTTAAATGAATGCGTATACTCTTATTCATTTATCAAATTTAAATTCAAAATAAAGCACCACTAATGTGTAATTGATCAACTATCAACTACGATTAGTGGTGCTTTATATATGTTGTTTAGTTTTCCTTACTATAAAAATCTTCGAGTCTAAAATCTATATCCGGTAATTTTTCATATATCTTATCCTGATACTGATTGTTTTGATTGTAAGCTTCTTCAGTAATTAACCTACCTTTACGCTTAATTCCATAATCTTGTACGAATAAATTATTATTTCTATTTATTTTGTAATATGGTACAACATTCGCACTAAATTTTACTCGTTGATGAATAAGTTCCATTGCCAATGCATAGTATTTATTTGTCTCATATAACCATAAATGATCTATTGATACACCTGAAACAAATACATCTTTTAATAATATCCTTACATTCGGCTTAAATGTGCTATGTCTATCTAAATAATTTTTAAACAAAACACGTTGTATACGTCCAGTAACCATAACGCGTTTATTTTTAAATGGTTTTAATGCTGACCTTGTCATTCCCTTTCACAACCTTATTTCAAATCACTTCGTGCTCAATCTATATTTTATTTTTTCTTTTGAATTCTTTTCAATTTATAAATTTATTATATCATGTACACACTGTTTTTCGACAATTTAGTTGTAAAAAGTTATTTTCAGGTTCAAAACAAATTAGTTTGTAAAATAAATGTCACATCATAATAGGGTGAGATAGAAATGATAAAGAACCGCTAACAATTTATTATATCTCAGACTCTTACACATTAGCCCCACATGTTTTAAATTCTTCGTTTTCAATTTGAAGATCTTAAATGTTGCTTAAGTAATAAATTACTACTGTTTATCATTAGTTTAAAGGATTTAACGGTAATTCATTACTCGGATTTTCTATTTGTGGTTTCTCTTCAGTTTGAATACCACTAGAAGATGTATTACGACTTAAGAAAAGTAACACTTTTTTGATATTATCTATCGATTCAGGTTTATTAAGGTGAAATTGATACTGATGATGTAAATGATGCGTACCATCATAAAACAAAGTATCTACTGGTACATTCAATTCTTGTAATTTCTTACTGAATTCTATATTTTGACTTTCGAATGGATCGCTATCTCCAACAGATAAAAATGTTGGTGGATAATTTTTTGTCGATTGTTTTACTGTAGACATTTGTGAAATATTTTTAAAGCTCTTTTCCCAATCTTCTTCGCCAGTATAACTTTTCATAAATAACTGTATTCTTGGAAACTCAGTTTCTCTAACTGTTTGCATATTATAAAAACCACCAAATAGTATAGCGCCTTTAATTTGTGATGGTTTGAATGACTGATCAAATTTCATGGCTTCTCTTAAGCGATCATTCGTCTGTATTGCCGTAAATTGGCTAGCTAATTGAGCACCTGCAGAATCACCGCCAATAATTACTTGATTAAAATCAATAGGTAAATTCATTTTATTTTCTTTAATGAATTGAGTTGCTTGATTCATTTGAATTAATGGTGTGGGATATTTATATTGTGGCGCCAATGCATAATTTACATTCACAACAATGTACCCTTGTTCAGCAATTTTCGCTAATAATGGGTTTTTATACTGCTTATCACCCGCAATATAACCACCACCGTGCATCCAAAAAATAACTGGCAGTTTGGCATTAGAAGACATATCAACAGGTGTAATAATATCTAATTTACTGTTAGGGAAAACTCTATTGTATGTAAGGTTTTGATAAATGCGCACATTTTTATTTTTAATATTAATTTTGTCTTTATTAGCATGGTTCTCATTTGTAATTTGGTCATAATGTTGTTTCAGATGAAATGCTAACAATACACTGATTACAGTTATAAAAAGTGCAGTTATCATCGTCCATTTATTATCTTTATTCATTACATCGTACCTCTCTATTTGTTAGACGCTCATATTAATAGACTGAATAAATATAAAAAGCAATTCGCCCGATAAGAGTAGAGACGAATTGCTTTTAAGGTTAAAACAAAGTGATTCAATTGTAAAGTTTCGGATATCCATCATATGATATTAAGCAATATGTTTTTTATCCGCATTTTTACGTTTGAAATATTTAATAATTACAGCTACTACAATAAATAAGCCTACATATCCCATAATTGTATATAACTTATTAATTAATTCAGCAAATCCTACGAAACTTAATAAATAACCTGCTACCATCATTATAATAATAAAGATATGATAATTTTTACTGTATGGTTCTGTAAAACGTGCTGCAAATGAATACATTAGTCCTAGAATAGTATTATACATAACCGCCAGCATAATAACAGATAACACTGTTGCTATTAAAGGATGGATATTATTTGCTAACGTCAATGTTGGAATTGAGGCATTTTTAATAGTTGGATATTCACTTTGCAATGCAAAGTTGATCAATGCTAGTAATACAGTATAGATAATACCACCATACATCGCGCCTGCACCTGACACTGTACGCTTTTCTGTATCCCCACCGATTGCTACGATGGTACTAAAACCTACAGAAAAAGCTAATCCACCATATATTGTACCAAACCAGATTCCCTTCCAAATACTTGCCTCAGGCACTACTTGGTTAACTTCTGCTAATGAAACATGACCTTTAAATAAATAAACGTCAGCGATTAATACAACTAAAACAATTAAAAATGGTGTAACGATACCTAGTGCACGTACTATTTTATTAAAGTCTAATAGCAACGTAATATAAATCGCTAATGTCATAATTAAAGCACCTAGCCATGTAGGTATGTTATAACTTTCTTCAAATGTTGCGCCTGCACCAGCTATCATGGTTACAGCTATACCAAATAAGAAGAAGATTAAAATATAATCAAAGACTTTACTAAACTTTTCACCGAATACGTATTGTAATGTTGATTCATGATTTGTCGCTTCAAAGGCAGTACCAATTTTTGCTACTTGGCGCCCAATAAAAGCTAAAATAAAACCAGATATAATAACGCCTAAATAAGCCCACAAGCCATATTTAGTGAAAAATTGCATAACTTCTTGTCCAGTTGAAAATCCTGCGCCCACTACAATGCCGACGTAGGCAAATCCAATTTTTGTTGCTTCTTTATTCATCATCATGTGAATAATAGACCTCCTTAATTTTGCACAGTGTGCATTATAACGTACTGAAAATTAATTGCAAGTCGCATAGGTTATTTTTCACTTTTTCAAAATTGCTCAATCCATTCACATTATCACGTTCAATGACATTTAAAAAAATTATAAATTTATGCTTTTATAATGCAGTCATACGAACTTTTGTATAGGAAAAATGATTAATTATTGTGCTTCTTGAATTTCGTATATTTAGTTAAATTTCGAAGAATACATATCAAAATTTCTCAGTTAACAAGGTTTAAACCATCTATCGTATGTTCTTTATTAAAATGTATAAATTTATAAAATGTTGTATAAAAACCATTTGTGCACACAAGTATACTTCGTTAGTTTTTAAGTATTAAAAAAGGCTGGAACATATGTCCCAACCCAACCAAATGTTAAAACTATTATTAAGCTAATATAATTGAAATGTAATTAACGTGCATTACGTTGGTGTAATTCATTTATATCAACAACAACGTTGTCCATACGTTTGGCAGTGTCTTTTAAGACGTTACGAGCAACATTATTATTAGGATCTAATTTTAAAATTTGCTTGGCGATATCAAAAGCCTTCTTATCTGAAATAACAGGTGTTGGTATCGCATGCAATAATAACATTTGTAACAAACTTTTAACTTCTTTGCCGTCAGTAAGTTTTATGGAAGCGTCTGCATGATAATAAGCAGAATCCAAAGCACCTTCATATTCACTTAGTGGATACACAAGCAATAAAAATGCTAAGTCATGCATTTCAGATGATTCTTCGTACTTAATCATATCTAAAATACATGTATAAAACATCATACTTTCTACTTCATGCGCACTTGAAATATATGCTTCTTCAAATTCCATAAAATCTGTTTCGGACATCAATTGTCGTACTAAATCAAACTCGCCATTCAATACATGTTTTTTTATAAGGTGTTGCATGGCAATGTCCTCCTATTTCTCCAGATTTTATTAAACATTTACATATATACTATCATATTTTTTATAAAGTTTCATTTGAAAAAGGTTTACATTTTTCATTATTAGTAAATTTTAACTAAAATGATTGTTTGATTTCTGCTAATGCATCATCAATTGAACCGCCGATTGATAGCTTTACTGCTGCGATAAAACTGCCTTCAACAATTGGTGCATCAACTTTTAACACACGATGATTACCATCATACATTTCAATTGCCATATCTACATTCATTTCTGAAGATCCAATATCGTAAAAACACAATGCATCATCCTCTAATTTAGTCAAAACTTCTTGGATGATATCAAATGAAGTTCCAATTGAACCATCTGGTAATCCCCCGATTGGTATAATATCAACGTCACCTGCCATTTGCTTTAACAAAGATTTTGTACCACTTGCAATTTCTTTACTGTGGCTAACAAGTATAATTTTAGGCATTATCTTCATCTCCAATCAAAGCGTTTAAAATATAAACCATACTTTGAGCACCTGGATCAATATAACCTTTTGATTCTTCTCCAAAATATGCAGCTCTACCTTTCGTTGCTACCATATCTTTTGTATTATCTGCTAATTGCTGTAAATCATTGAATGTTAAAGTTTCACCATTTTCAAGCTTCTCTGCTGCTCGCGCTACTACATCATACATTGTCTTTTCATTTAAAGTAACTTTACCACGTGATTCAACCGCTTCGGCAAATGCCTGAATTAGTGTAATGAAATCTTGATTATCCATATCATCTTTGGTGACTGCAGACATTTTAACAAAGCTAAAGCCATACAGTGGTCCTGATGCACCCCCAACATTTGACATCAATGCCATACCAGTCGATTTGAACAATGATTGCATTGAGCTATCATCAAGTTTGTCTTTAAGACTACTAAACCCACGAACCATGTTAACCCCGTGGTCACCATCACCAATTGCTCGATCTAATTCAGTTAATTCAGATTCATGTTTTTTAAACGTTTCTTCTAAATTTAATAAACGTGCTTTCATATCATTCACTTTCATTTGTGCCACCTCATAAATGTATATTTATTCATATTCACTTCTTATTTAAAGTATTGACTTGTTGTTGGTGCTAAAAATGCTTTCAAATATTCTGGTTTATTAGGCACGATAGTTATAGAAAAACCTTGCATGTCTAAAGATGTCATATAATCACCAACAAACCATTTAGCAACATTGACCGTTCTTGCAGCTAAATTTTGTTGAATATATTTAGTTACGATATTTAATTCAGATAACGGCGTACCACCCATACCATTTACCATTAATATGACATCATTGGCAGTAACTTCTTTATACAATTCGTCTAACAATGTTCCAACAATATGATCAATATCCTTTATTTCTTCCCTATGAATACCTTTTTCACCATGTATACCAATACCGATTTCCATTTTGTCGTCTTCAATATCAAAGCCATATTTTCCAGTAGTTGGAACAAGCGGTGGCTCAATTGCCATACCAATACTTTTAATTTCAGGTAACAACGCTTCTACACGCGATTTTATCTCTGTTAATGAATAACCTTTTTCAGCAAGATAACCAGCAAGCTTATGAACAAACACTGTTCCTGCAACACCACGACGTTGTGCTTCGTTTGTCACAGCAATGTCGTCACGAACAATAACAGTTTGAACATTTATACCTTCCATTTCTGCAAGCTCTTGTGCCATTTCGAAATTCATCACGTCACCTGCATAGTTTTTTACAACTAGTAATACACCATGACCAGTATCTACTGCTTTAATAGCTTCTAATATTTTATCTGGTGTAGGTGATGTAAATACTTCGCCACAAACCGCTGC
The DNA here is from genome assembly GCF_018622755.1 of Staphylococcus sp. MZ3. Classification (NCBI taxonomy): domain Bacteria; kingdom Bacillati; phylum Bacillota; class Bacilli; order Caryophanales; family Staphylococcaceae; genus Staphylococcus; species Staphylococcus sp. MZ3. Next base: position 689,258 of record NZ_CP076026.1, on the reverse strand, counting down.
ATCTAGCATACCTTCTGCAACAAAACCGGCATGCGCAGGTTCATGACCGCTTCCACCTCCAGAGACTATTGCTACACCATGTTCTTTCTTAGCTTTTTTTACAATAACTGTATTAGCAATCAGATCTAACTCTGGGTGCGCAATTAACAATCCTTCAAGCATATCAGTTAAAAATGTTTCTTTTTTATTGATTAACTTTTTCATCATGTTGTACCTCCTTGGTATTATCAGTCATAGTATAAAACAGAATAAATGAATGCGCTATCATAAAGGATTAACCTGATACCGTTATCAAATATATTTTTGATAAGATCCTCTTGATAACTTAATGGTTCATTATTGAAAAAATAAATAGTCTTGAGTGGCTCATTAAATAAAAAATGCTATGAAAAGCCTTATAATAAAGTGCCTTTCATAGCAATAAGTTGTGTCCTTTGACACTATACATTTTTCGTTTTGTACATTAAATATAAGAAATACGGTGCACCAATAATTGCTACGACAATACCTGCTGGAACCCCACCTGGTTGTAATACAATTTTGCCAATTGTATCAGCTATAACAAGTAAACATGCCCCTACTAAAATGGCAATTGGTAAAAACAACTGGTGACGTGGTCCAACGATACGTTTGGCAATATGCGGACCCATTAATCCGATAAACGAAATTGAACCTGCTACTGCTACAGCAGCAGATGATAACATCACTGCGATAAAGAATAATATTAAACGTTCTCTGCTTAACCTTACACCTAGACCTCGTGCAATATTATCACCCGTATGAATAATATTTAGTGTATTCGATTTAAATAGTAAGTAAGGAATAATAATCAACACCCACGGTAAAAATGCAATGACAAATGGCCATTCGTCACCCCAAATATTACCTGCAAACCAAGCAGCGATGAAATCAGATTGCTTATCATCAAATTTTGACATAATTGTAATTGAGCCACCATATAATGCTGTTTGTAAACCTACACCTATTAATACCATACTCGCAGGTGTAACACCTTCATTTTTATTAAAACTGAAAATAAAAATAATCAATGCAGTGGTGATACCACCTAGTATACTTATTAACGGCAGTACATAAACAAAGTTGTCAGCATTAATTTTACCAATTGCAATAAATAATGCGATTGCAAATCCGCCACCTGCGTTAATACCTAATATACCTGGTTCAGCTATTGGATTTTTTGTGACACTTTGCACTATTGCACCACTAATACTAAGCGCTGCGCCAGCCAAAATAGTAATCATCATCCGAGGTAACCTGAAATCTAATAAGATTAACTCATCAATGGCATCACCTTGTCCAATTAAAGTTTTGAAAAATCTTTCAACAGGTATGTTGTATTCACCTGAGGTAATACTCCAAGTACAACCTAGAAATAGTAGAATGCTAAAAACAGCCAGTGCTATCCATTGTCTGCGTTTATTATTTGAACTAATCATATTGTGCGTCCTCCTTTTTTAACTAAATATAAAAAGTAAGGAACACCGATAAATGAAATGATTGCACCAACAGGCGCTTCTCCTAAATATCGTGCTATCATATCGGCAACAAGCACGAGTATCCCACCTAACAAGGCTGTTAATGGTAGAATTTTAGCATAATCAGTTCCAATTAAAAATCTTGCTATATGAGGCACCATCAAACCTACAAATGCAACTTGTCCAGCGATAGCAACTGCAATACCTGCTAGAATCATAGCAATAATTAAACATATGCCTCTGATCATTGTTACATTTTGACCTAAACCTTTAGCTAATGATTCACCAAGATTTAAAATGGTAAGTTGTTTACTAATTGTTAATATAATGAATAACGCAATACCAATTAATGGAATTGCCCACTTAAGGTGTGACCATGTTGTGCCTGAAACGCCTCCAGCAGTCCAAAATGTTACTGTTTGATTTAGTCTAAAAGCTAATGCAATACCTTGACTTAGCGCTGTTAACATAGCACTTACTGCTGCACCCGCTAAAATAATACGCATCGGATTAAATCCATCACGTCTAGATCGGCCTATCATTAATACAATAGCACCTCCTAGAATAGCACCTAAAAATCCAGCAAACATCAATATTAAAAATGAAGTGTTTGGTAAAACTGCATATGTTAATGCTAAAGCAAATGAAGCACCTGAATTTAAACCTATGAGCGCCGGATCAGCAAGACCATTACGAGTAACACCTTGTATAATCGCACCAGAAACTGCAAGCGCCATACCTACAATTACTGCTGCTATATTTCTGGGAATCCTAATCTCATTGATGATGTTTTGCTGTTGATTGCTAGGATTATAATTAAAAATAGCCTCTATAATTGTAGAGGCTTGAATTTTGGCGTCACCTATTAATGTAGAAATAAATAGTGTGATTAGTAGTATCATACTTAAACCTATAATATAGGATAAAAACTTCAATGGCGTTGGGTTCTCTCTATTTGTCATGTTAATTGTCCTTTTTATCATATTAACTTACTTAATTAAGAATAAGCTCTGCGACATAAGTCATAAGTTACCAGTAAAGGTTTTCCAGTTTTAGGATCTTTACTTAAAACAACATCAATATTAAAAACTTTTTCTAATATTTCCTGTGTTAATACGTCTTCTGTTGAACCTGTAGCGATGATATCCCCTTCTTTCATCGCAATAAGATGATCTGAGAAACGAATCGCTTGGTTGATATCATGAAGAACCATGACAATTGTACAACCTTGTTCCTGATTTAGCTTCTGAACTAATTCTAGTATTTCTAATTGATGACAGATATCTAAATATGTTGTTGGTTCGTCTAAAAAGATAATATCAGTTCTTTGTGCTAATGCCATTGCAATCCAAACACGTTGTCTTTGACCATCACTTAAATCATTGATTGAACGGTGTCGGAATGTATCAGTTCCTGTAACTTCCATTGCCCAATCAATTTCTTTCTTATCCTCAGCAGTTAATCTACCAAATCCTTTTTGATGTGGAAAACGACCATATGAAACTAATTCCCCAACAGTTAAGCCATCTGCTACTTCAGGTGATTGAGGTAAAATGGCTATTTTTTTTGCAATCTCTTTCGTAGATTGTGTATGAATATTTTCACCATCTAAAAATACTTCGCCTTCTTTAACTGCCAATAAACGTGACAATGCCTTTAGCAAAGTAGATTTCCCGCAGCCGTTAGGACCAATGATTGACGTCACTTTGCCATCTGGTATTTCAACATCTAATTTATTTATAATCGTGTTATCCCCGTAACCAATTTTAACTTGTTGTCCATGCAAACGATTCATAATTTCCCTACTTTCAATAAAATTCTTTCTGTTTATAAAAAATAATTTCTATTTTTAAATTATCAATTTTCAAAGGCATCCCAATTGATAATGATTATCATGAACATCATTATAACATTTTTCAATCTTATTGACTAACATTACTTTTTAAATTGGATAACTCGATTTGTCATGTCTTGTATATTACTTTTATAAAATAAAAAACGCCCACAGATAAGTCTTCATAGTTCAAAAACTTGTCCGTGGACTTCTATTTAAGTATGTGTGCTCATACCATTTATTTATTCATCTGCAAGAAAGCCATTACCATAGACATCTCTTACATCATGAATTACGAGGAATGCATCTTTATCGATTTGTTTAATTAATCGCTTTGCTTTTGAAACTTGTGTTTTAGAAATAACAACGTATAAGACATCTTTTTCTTCACGCGTATAATAGCCATGTCCGTTTAAAATGGTTAAACCTCTTCCAATTTGCTCGTCTATTGCTTTGGCAAGTTTGTCGGGATTAGTTGAAATAATCGTCATAGCTTTTTTAGTGTTTAAACCTTCTATGACATATTCCATCACTTTTGTTCCTATATAAAGTGATATTACTGTTACTAATACTTTATCAAGTGGAATAACTGTAAGTGAAATTGCAACAACGATCATATCGAAGAAAAGCAAAGCATATGGCGTGCTTACATCGAGGTATTTCGTTGCAATTCTCGCCAAAATTGTTGTACCTGCTGTTGTACCGCCTGCAAGGATAATTACTCCGATTCCTAGTCCAACGCTTACACCACCAAAAATGGCATTCACAATGCTGTTTCCAGTTTCTACTTGCCATGATTCTGTTAAACTCAAAAATATTGAAATAAGAATTGTTACAAGAATAGTTAAGTACATACTTCTCTTACTCAAAAATTTATAACCTATGGCAATCAATACTGCGTTGACCAAGAAGTTAGTGATGGCTGGTGAAATATGAAACGCATAATATAAAATAATTGCTAAACCTGTAACCCCGCCTTCACCTAAGTTACCAGAAATAATAAATGCATTTACACCTGCAGCAAAGATAAATGAACCTAAGACAACTAGTATTAAATCTTTAACCGTTTTATTCACGAAACCATCCCCTTTATATATTTATTAGACTATAAAAATAGTAGCACAACAAAAATGCTGTCACAACTCTATGGAAAGAGTTCTAACAAAGATTTACTATTTAACTAATTTATATGAAGAATAGCTTTCCCTATTAAATATCACTCACAATATAATAATTAAAAATATTCTGAATTTTTAATTTACTTTCATTTCATTGTCTGCTATAATGTTTTTAACTTCTTCAATAGAGAAGTTATCTCCTTTGTGTTGTTTATAATAACAAAACAAATTTTGCTCGAAGTACTATGACTGTACCTAGTCCTTACTGTCATATGTACAATAATATTCATTTCCCATAAAAGCCAAGTGTATTACCATGTGCACTTGGTTTTTATAATGCTTCAATTTCGGTAACTTTAAAAATATTTAAATACCTTTATATCAATAATAAAAAAGTCCAAGCATCTCACCTATATCAATAGACGACATACCTGGACATATTTATTAGTTAAAATGTATTATCATAGTCACTCTTCGACATATTACCATGCAAATAAACCAACGAAAGCTGCAGTTAATAATGAAACTAGGATACCTGATAATAGCATCATAGGTACATATTTAGATACAAAGTCTGATGTCTTTTTATCAACAATGCCTTTCAATGTACCGATAATCATACCAATCGTTGAGAAGTTTGCAAATGAAATTAAGAATGTTGTAATAACCGCACGATGGTGTGGTGTATAAGATGCAATATCTTTAGAAATTTCACCCATAACAACAAATTCATTTGTAACAATTTTCTTAGCCATTTGTTGTGCTACCAACCACGCTTCATCATAAGGTAAACCGAGTAATAGCGCAAATGGATACATAAACACACCTAAAATTTGGTTTAAACCGAAACTACCTTTTATGCCTATCCATCCTGCTATCAATCCTGTAATCAAATTGATAAAACGATCAAATAGATCAGCTAACGCTACAAAACTAATAACAAATGCGATGATGATTAATACTAATTTACCTGCTGCTAATACAGAATCTCCAAGGAATGAGAAGAATGGTTGACGTTCAACTTCATTGTTTTTAAGACTGTAAATAATATCTTCTTTCTCTTCAACACTTACTGGATTCAACAAGCATGACACAATAATCGCGTTAACGATATTTAGTGGAATTGCCGTTAGTACCAGTTCTCCTGGTACCATTTGTACATACGCACCTACAATAGCTCCCGATACAGAGCTCATTGACATCATTGCGATTGTTAATACACGCATTTCATTCATACGTTTTAGTTGCTCACTTGATACGGCTAATGCTTCAGTATTTCCTAAGAACATCATTTCTATCCCAAAGAATGACTCGAATTTAGGTTGTCTTGTTACTTTGGCTAGTAACCAACCAATACCTCCAATAATTTTCGGTAAAATATTAAAGTACATTAAGATATCAAATAATGGCACTATTAATAATATTGGGAATAAGGCTGCAACAGCCATATCCATCATTTTAACATTTGTCAAACTTGCAAATGCAAAACCTGTACCAGCATGCGCTGACTGAACTACCCAAGCGATACCATTGGCTGCTCCTCTTACTGCTTTTTGACCCCAATCAAAATAAATAAAGAACCATGCTAAAAACAGGTTTAAAACAACTAAGATCCCAATTGATTGCCATTGGATATTTTTGCGATCTCTTGAAAATAATACCGCAATACCAAGAAATACAATTAGACCAATAATGTTGATTAATAAAAACATTTGGCACCCACCTATGATTTAATTTTTTAAAAATTTAGAAACATTGAAATATCAAACTTCTGTACCGTGGACTCTAAAATCAGTTAAATTGCTATGTAAAATATGAAGAATTATGACTCGTGGCTACAGTATTTAATATATGTATGTTTGCTTATAACTTGTATTATACCATGAGCATTTTTTTCTTAAAATATCGATTTCATTAATTTAAGAATTATTATGTCGTAACTTCTCAAATGATTAAAAATAGACAAAAGCTTGAAGCAATTTATTAACATCTATATCCATCAATGTGCCACACTTTAATTTCCTCGATGGTATATGTGTATTTGCTCCAAGCTTACTTATATATAAAATTAATCTGTTAATTTTTGAGACACTACAAAGTTTTTATACTTCGCATGTGATGCCATCAGTTCTGAATGCGTACCTTTACCTGTTACCTGTCCTTTGTCTAAGAATATAATTTGACCGGCTTTTTTAATTGTAGACAAACGATGCGCAATGACAATCGTTGTTCTACCTTCCATCAATGTTTCTAAAGCTTCTTGAATTTTCAATTCACTTTCACTATCGAGATTAGCTGTTGCTTCATCAAGTAACAAAATATCAGGATTTTTAACAAAACTTCTAGCAATATCAATACGTTGACGTTGTCCGCCAGACAGTTTCAATCCTCGTTCACCTACAAGCGTGTCATATCCTTCATCAAATTGCATGATAAAATCATGACAGTTCGCTAATTTAGCATAATTAATAAGTTCTTCATCTGAAACATGACGATTAATTCCGTATAAAATATTGTCTCTAATTGTACCACTCATCATCGAATTTGATTGCATAACATATCCAATTTTGCGTCGCCACTTAGATAACGGGATATTATAGACACTTTCAAGGCCATATTTAATATCACCTGACTCAATTTCATACATACGTTCTATCAGATTAAATATCGTACTTTTACCAGACCCAGAAGGACCTACAAAAGCACTCACTTGACCTTGTGGGATTTGGAACGACACATCATCTAATATTTTCTTCACATCATATTTAAAGTCTACATGTTCAAATGACAATACACCGTCATCAATTAATACATTTTCAGAATCTTCAAGAGCTTCTGTCGGTTCAATAGGTTCTTGCATGATTTCGTATATTCTACTACTTGCACCGACTGCCTTTTTATAATCTGTAACTAACGTTGAAAGATTGATTAAAGGCATAGATAACTGAATAACATAAAATATCATTGCAATTAATGTACCTGCAGTGATTGCACCAGTCGCAATTTCTAATGCACCAAAACCTAAAATAATTGCAATTGTTAGCAACATAACTATACCTGAAATTGGTTGTACAACTGCCGCAATTTTAGCCTGTTTTAAACCTAATTTATATATTTCATTCAAATTTTTATGTGCATTATCTAATTCAAGACGCTCTGTATTTGATATTTTAACAAGACGCATTTCAGTTAGGACACGCCCTAACAAACCACTGAAGTTTGCAATTTCAGATTGTGTACTTGTCGATATCTTTTGCATAATACGACCTAGAGGAATCATAATTAAAACGAATATCGGTATCGTTATAAATGTTAATAATGTCATTTTCCAATCTAAAATAAATAACATGATTAGTGACCCAACTAATGTAACGATTGATGGTAATAAGTTAGGTAGCTTTTGTGAAATAAATTCATTTATCACTTTCGTATCGTCAGTTAATCGACTCATTAATTGACCACTTTCATTTTTGTCAAAGAATGGCATTTTTAATTGTATGATATGCTCCCATAAAACTGAGCGTATCGCATAAATAATCTTTTCACCAATTTTACTTAATAAATATAAACCTAATCCGCTTAATAAAGCATTGATGACAAAGATACCACCAAATAATGCGATTAGATTCCAATTGATATGGCTCACGGAAAATTTATCTACAATTCGTCCAGTAAACAGTGGCACTAATAGTCCACTTAAGCTCCCTAGTGATGAAATAGTGATAGCTGCAACGATAAGACCCACTGGCCATGATAGTTTTTTAAATAAGAAAAACAATGGATTTTCTCGTTTCATAGTTTTACCTCTTCTGTTTGAAATTTATAGTTAATTCATTTAGATAGATACATGCATTTCTATCATATACTTTCTCCCAACAAAACTTTAAAAATCAAATAAAGTGTTGCCCCAAAATACCGCTCATAACATTTATATGATAGAATATTTCTATTGCATTTTTTGTAATAACTTCTCAAAGTCTTTATATTAAAACATGAAAATTAATCGCTTTTGAGTAAGTTTGCTCTTCGTACAAACATTATAACACCTTTAGCTACACACGTAATATATTTGCATTATTTTTCAAATTAACTGCAGAAAACTTTATTTTCAACAATTTAATTAAGGTGAAGTGAATTAGCAATGATTTCCGTAAGTAGGAATAACCATTGCTTTTAGGGAATATTTAAGAATTGGAAAAGGGAAGATTAACGCTTTATGAAAAATTTAATATCTATTATCATCATTTTATGTTTAACAGTAAGTATTATGACACCATATGCACAAGCTGCTAACAGTGACGTAACCCCTGTACAAGCAGCAAATCAATATGGTTATGCAGGTTTGTCAGCTGCATACGAACCGACGAGTGCTGTTAATGTAAGTCAAACTGGACAATTACTGTATCAATACAATATCGATACTAAGTGGAATCCAGCGTCTATGACTAAATTAATGACAATGTACTTAACATTGGAAGCTGTAAATAAGGGGCAGCTTTCACTTGATGACACTGTCACAATGACGAACAAAGAATATATTATGTCTACACTACCTGAGTTGAGTAATACGAAACTATATCCTGGACAAGTATGGACAATCGCAGACCTATTACAAATTACAGTATCTAATTCTAGTAATGCCGCGGCATTAATTTTAGCTAAGAAGGTATCAAAAAACACGAGCGATTTCGTTGATTTAATGAATAACAAAGCTAAAGCTATCGGAATGAAAAATACACATTTCGTCAATCCAACGGGTGCTGAAAATTCAAGATTACGTACATTTGCACCAACAAAGTATAAAGACCAAGAACGTACTGTAACGACTGCTAGAGACTATGCCATTTTAGATTTACACGTGATTAAAGAGACACCTAAAATATTAGACTTTACAAAGCAGTTAGCACCAACAACGCATGCAGTTACGTATTACACATTCAACTTTTCATTGGAAGGTGCAAAAATGAGTTTGCCGGGTACAGATGGTTTAAAAACTGGATCAAGTGATACAGCAAATTACAACCATACGATTACTACCAAACGAGGTAAATTTAGAATTAATCAAGTTATCATGGGTGCAGGAGACTATAAAAACCTTGGTGGCGAGAAGCAACGTAATATGATGGGGAATGCATTAATGGAACGTTCATTTGATCAGTATAAATATGTAAAAATATTGTCTAAAGGTGAGCAAAGGATAAATGGTAAGAAATATTATGTTGAAAATGATCTTTACGATGTTTTACCAAGTGATTTTAGTAAAAAAGATTATAAACTTGTAGTCGAAGATGGTAAAGTACACGCGGACTATCCAAGAGAATTTATTAATAAAGATTATGGACCTCCAACTGTAGAAGTTCATCAGCCAATTATTCAAAAGGCAAATACTGTTGCTAAAAGTATGTGGGCAGAACATCCATTATTCACTATCATTGGTGGTGCATGCCTTGTCGCTGGATTAGCACTTATTGTTCATATGATAATCAATCGTTTATTTAGAAAAAGAAAATAAAACATACTAAAAACGGACAAGTTGCACATTATAAAGCTGCGAAACTTGTCCGTTTTATATTTATTTTATAATAACCTACATTAATTTATCGTTTAGTATCGATAGTTCTATATAATTTATTTAGCATCTTTACCATATAATTCTTGTTTGATTTTAGTCGTCGAAATGCCTTCTGTACGTTTTAAATAAATGACTTCACATTTATCCTTTAAGAAGTCGAATTCACCTTCCCAGTCATGTCCCATAACAAAAACATCTACATCAAATTTTTCGACATCGTCTTCTTTTTGTCCCCAGCCCTTTTCTGGAATGACTAAATCGACATAGCGTATTGATTCAAGCATCATTTTTCGTTGTTCATAATCATAATAAGATTTTTTATGTTTAATTTGATTAAATTCATCTGTTGATAATGCTACTATTAAATAATCGCCCATCTCTCTTGCACGACGAAGCAATTCGATATGACCATAGTGAAGTAAGTCATATGTGCCATATGTTATTACACGTTTCATTAAGTTATCCTCCTCATATTGTCACATCATAGGATTGCAGTTTATGGTCATCAATGTACACGTTATCGTTTTAACATTGATTTTGTTCGATGTGCAAACTTTCTCCCTTTAAGTTGTATCAAGAATTTTTTATAAGTCGGCCTATTAATGCCCACTTGAATTAATGTTTGTCGCCACAATTCGTATATTTCTCTATCCCAATTCTCACCAATAAATTCAACTGTATTTATAATGTCAAACATGTTTTGCGATACATAATCAGAATGCTGCATAGACATAATATAGTCTTTTACGAGTTGAATTGTCGTGTGCGTTACTGCTGGGTGTTCGTTCATATAATATTTTAATGAATTATTGAATAAAATACGATCAACCATATCACTATATAATAGCCTTTGTTCAGGTAATAGTAACATTTCCATGACTCGTTGTCTTATTTTCATAATTTCTGTGATATATCTATTAAAATCTTCATCGTTACTTGTAGCATGTGTATCTATATCGTTATCTCCGACAATCATCTGTGAAACTAAATGTATATCCGTAGCTTTTTGCATCGCCTTGACAAGTATTGCGTGATTGTATGTGTTAGCTAAAGTTTCGTCACACTGTAATTCAGCAAATTTAGCACTGAATAACTTTCCGTCAAAAGACATCATTGATAACAAATCTGGTTGTTCCGTTAATGTAACGATTCGATTATCTTTAATAAACTCATCAGCACTTTTCAATTTCCATTCACCATGGTAATTGTAAGCTCGCTGCCCTATTACCATATCAATATTATCATTATTTTTGAAAGCTGCAGTTAACCTATCTAATTTACCTGGCAATACGATTGATGTTGGATTTATGACCATAAATGCGTCACTATCATGTGGATCTGTCATTTTGATATCCATCAAACCTTTATTAATACACGTAGCTATCGAAGCATTTTGTAATTGTATTAATGAAATATGCTTGAGTTCTCTTTGTAACCGTTCAATCATAGGAATTGTTTGATCAGTAGAACCACCATCAATACAAAGGATTCTATAGTGTTCTTTACTCTCAATAGATATTAACAATTGTCGAATTGTTGCCTCATTATTACATGTAGGTATGATTATCGTAAGCCTCATTTTGTCACCATCTTATCTATATATTCTGTGAGCTGATGTAAACTTTTATCAGTATTATACTTATGCCAATCTTTAAATAACGGATTTAATAGATGTTCTTTTTCTTGTATCGTCATTATTAAATCTTCTTCAGTATACACTTTGTAGCTATCCGGTATTGCTTTGTAAAATTGATTCAGGCCTCTCACTTTATCATATGTTCCTTCATCATACACATAAAATATAGTTGGAATATCTAACAAGCTAGCTTCTATTGGCAGCGAACTATAGTCGCTAATAATTATATCTGACATTAGCATTAATGTAGACGTGTCGATTGAAGATACGTCATCAATGTCTGAATCTTCAATTGATGGATGTAATTTATTAATCAGTGTATATCCTGGTAAACATTTTTCAAAATAAGCTTTATCAATAGCCCTATTATCTGCTTTATCTTCTCTATATGTTGGTACATATAATACCAACTTATTTGTAATTCCATATTTATCCTTTAACTCTGCCTTAACCGTTGCTCTATCAGCTGTGTAATATTTATTAATTCTCGGAAGCCCAAAATACAGCATTTGCTCTTCTGTTGCACCTAAAGACTGTTTAAAACATTGTGACATTTGTTCACAACCCACTAAGTAAAAATCCGTCGCTTGATAAACTTTACGGTACTGATGAACCATTGCCTTGTCAGACACATCGACTTGATGATCTGTTAAGCCAAAGTTTTTTAATGCACCACTTGCATGCCACGTTTGAACAATGTGTTGATTAGAAGTCTTATTATATCCACCTAGTAATAGGTAATAATTATCGATAATAATCATCTGCGCGCTTTTCAAAGCCTTAATTTGTTTTACCAATGTTCGATTAGTCATTTCTATCACATCAACATCGTCGCTAAGATCAGATAAATAAGGCGCTTGTTTTGGTGTTGTTAAAACAGTTTTCTGATACGACGAATTATTTAATGCTTTGATGATAGGCTTAATATCTTCTGGAAAAGTCATCATAAATACGATATGCGGTTTATCAATCACTTGAGGCGTAATCATTTTAGAAAGTATTCGAACTACCAAATGATAAAATTTCTTTATTAAAACGTTCATAATACACCAACTTAATATGTTATTTACTTAAATTATAAACAAAAATGAACCCCACTTCCATTTATTAATGGTTAGCGGGGTTTCGTCATATAAATATATTACAAGAAGTCTGCAAATTGATCTCTATATTTCATGTGTAGGTACGCACCAATTGCAAAGAAAATGGCAACAATACCGAAATTGTATAACATTAATTTCCAATGATCCATGAAATACCATTCGTGATATAAAATTGCTGCACGGTATGATTCAGCAATAAAGTAAACTGGATTATATTTCATCATTTCATGAATTAAACCACTGATACCATGGTTCTTTGGTAGCCACAAAATTGGTGAAAAGTAAAATAATATTCTTAATATTGCTTGCATTAACATTTGTGTATCTCTAACTAACACACCGAGTGTTGATGTTAATAACGTCACCGAGGCAGTTAAGAAAAAACAAAACGGTACATATATCAATAATTGAATGATATGTATTGATGGATAAATACCAGTAAACATACATGCAATTATCACAAGTAAAAGTAAGCCTAAATGTCCATAAAATCTACTTGTCACAATATATGTCGGTATTATCGATAACGGGAAGTTCATTTTCGATACTTGATTAAACTTTTGTGTAATTGCTTTAGTACCTTCTAAAATACCTTGGTTGATGAAGAACCACATACTGATACCAACCAATAACCAATAAACAAAAGGTACACCATGAATTGGTGCATTACTTCTTATTCCTAATCCAAAAACCATCCAGTAAACCATAATTTGCATAACAGGATTAATTAATTCCCAAGCAACACCTAAATAGTTACTATGATTGATAATTTTAACTTGAAACTGAGCCAGTCTTTGAATTAAATAAAAGTTCTTTACATGTTCTTTAAAAACTGTTCCTATTGCTGACATTCCATTAAACCACACTTTCAAATGTTTAACTATTTCTCTACTTAACTAAATAGTATTATAATAATTGTTGTAAATACTATCACTATACATGGATGCTATCAAAATTATTGTCTAGTTCTTTAAAATATTAGTTTATTACAAATACATTATAGTATACAATCATGTAAGTTGAAATAAGTTTAGTTTTTAAATATCATTGTTATCATTGATGATTAACATTTTGTGTCAAAACACCAACTCTGATAATAACAAAATCTTCTATACACTTTACAACAGGTTTTAAAATTTAACAACTGTTGAGTAGTATATTATAATCTAGATAAATGTGAATAAGGAAGGTCTACAAATGAACGTTTCGGTAAACATTAAAAATGTAACAAAAGAATATCGTATTTATCGTACAAATAAAGAACGTATGAAAGATGCGCTCATTCCCAAACATAAAAACAAAACATTTTTCGCTTTAGATGACATTAGTTTAAAAGCATATGAAGGCGACGTCATAGGGCTTGTTGGCATCAATGGTTCCGGCAAATCAACGTTGAGCAATATCATTGGCGGTTCTTTGTCGCCTACTGTTGGCAAAGTGGATCGTAATGGTGAAGTCAGCGTTATCGCAATTAGTGCTGGCTTGAGTGGACAACTTACAGGGATTGAAAATATCGAATTTAAAATGTTATGTATGGGCTTTAAGCGAAAAGAAATTAAAGCGATGACACCTAAGATTATTGAATTTAGTGAACTTGGTGAGTTTATTTATCAACCAGTTAAAAAGTATTCAAGTGGTATGCGTGCAAAACTTGGTTTTTCAATTAATATCACAGTTAATCCAGATATCTTAGTCATTGACGAAGCTTTATCTGTAGGTGACCAAACTTTTGCACAAAAATGTTTAGATAAAATTTACGAGTTTAAAGAGCAAAACAAAACCATCTTTTTCGTTAGTCATAACTTAGGCCAAGTGAGACAATTTTGTACTAAGATTGCTTGGATTGAAGGCGGAAAGTTAAAAGATTACGGTGAACTTGATGATGTATTACCTAAATATGAGGCTTTCCTTAACGATTTTAAAAAGAAATCCAAAGCCGAACAAAAAGAATTTAGAAACAAACTCGATGAGGCCCGCTTCGTTATTAAATAAACCGAAAAAACCGAGAATCTCCATTTAAGGATTTCCTCGGTTTTATTTTTATCATCATGACTATTTCGCTTTTTTCATTTTTCTTTTTGCTTTGGCTATTTTATACATAAATATTGGAATACTCTTCAATCTACCAATACGTTTCCAATCTATTAATGCTCTATATATCCATTCAATGTTTAATTTTCTAAAGATATAAGGCGCTCTCTTTTTAGCCCCAGCAAATACTTCAAGAGAACCACCTACGCCCATCATCACTGTAGATTCAAATTGGTTTTCATGTGTCATAATCCATTCTTCTTGTTTAGGGAATCCCATACCTACAAATATGTAATCAGGTTTAAACAGTTTAATTCGTTTCACTACTGTCTCATCTTCTAAATCAATATAACCGTGATGATGTGCAAACGATATGTTTGGATATCTTTGTTGCAATGCATATTGTGCCGCTTCTACAACTTCATTAGTTGCCCCTAGCAAAAATACTTTTTGATGATTTACATGAGCAATTTTCAAACATTCATCCATCAACTCAATACCAGGTATACGATGCGCTAGAGGTTGCTTTAAACGATGCGAAGCTTTGACTACTCCTGTCCCATCAGCAACAATATAGCTCGCTTGATTTATTAACTCTAAATACGCTTGATGCGTCGTCGCGTAATTCACTATTTCAGGGTTGGCTGTTACTATAAAAAGATTATTCGTTGATTGATTTGCAAAAAAGGTTTTAATATTTTCAACCATTTGCAACATTGTTGTATTATCAAAATCGACCCCTAAAATGTCAACTTTGGCTGTATTGGATCTTTCTTCAACAGTCATAACAGGAATCTCCTATCTTATTTCATTATTATGTTAGTGTAATCAATATTAACAGTATTTATATTCATCCTATTTATATCGAAATGATTTTGCTTTATTTTAACACATATTCACCTTTTCAAAAATTAAAATTAGTTTAACTAAGGTAAGTCTAAAGTCTAACGCTATTGATGCCAATATCATTTATAATAAGTGCTAAGCAAACTTTAAATTAATATCTTATATGAGGTTAACAATGAATTATTTATCAAACTTTTTTAATACGACAATTCAACTTAATATATACATTATCGTTATTGTTGCAGCTTGTTATATTGCTATTCATCAATATAGACATAAGCCTATTTTGAACTATTTAGATGTCATTTTAAACTATATCCCTGTTTTAACACATGAATTTGGTCATGTACTGTTTAATAAACTCGCTGGTGGCCGTGCAAAAGATTTAGTCATTGTAACAAGTCCACGAGAGCGACAACAGACATTACAACAAGGATTCGCAATTACACAATCTAGACATCTAGCAGGCCAATGGCTTACAACGATTGGTGGTTATTTTATGCCTCCTATTATGTTATTGATAGGTTTAGCGTCGAGCCATTATCAGATACCTAGTTTCTTTATATTTACCTATTTATTGATATTTATTTATTTTTTAATTTTAACATCTAGAAAAGGCTCACCCATTGTTGTTATAACTTTAATTTCTATCATGTTGTATTTTATATTAAAAGATGAAAATATAGTAGAAATTCAACTACTTGTCACAATGAGTTATCAATATATTTTAGGTGTATTATTAGGCGAAGTTCTACAATCTAGTTGGACGATTGCTAAATTGACTTTCCAGCGTCCGAGTCCACAGTGGGATGGTAGTGCACTTAAAGAACTCAGTCATGTACCTATCTTCATTTATAGTACAATCTGGATTATCTTCAATCTTTATGCAGTGAATATTTTACTCAAATATACTCACTTGATAAATTAACTAATAAAAAAGAAGCCTAAAGCAATTATCCATATGTCTTTATCAGTTCAATCATGGATATCTTTATGGCTTCTTTATTTTATTTTTCAGCAAACATGTTCATTGCATTTTCGTAACTGACAATAATTACATTATCATTACGTTTAATGATAATTACTTTATTCATTTCATCTTTCGATACAATTTCCACTTCATTACCAATAGAAATATCTTTACTAGACAAATATATTAGCAAATCGGTCTTATCTCTCACACGTTTGATTGTAACGATATCACCAGGTTCATAATTCAAAATCGTTGTTATATATTTCTCTTTATATTCATTATTTCTAGGAATCACACCGCCGTGCGGGCAAGTTTCTGGGAAATTTAACAGGCTATCCAGCCTTTCAACAAATAAATCTGAAATTCGATGTTCTAAAATTTCTGCTTCTTGATGTACTTCTTCCCAATTATATTTCAATATTTCTATTAAAAATAATTCTAATAGTCGATGTCTCTTAATGATATCAAGCGTATGCGTTAAACCATCCTCTGTTAATCTAACACCTTTGTATGGTTTTGTTTCAACATAGCCTGCTTTTTCAAGACGTCCTACCATTTCACTTACAGATGGAGGCTTAATATTTAAAAATTGAGATAAGATTTTATTTGTCACAAAGTTTTTATCGCCATTATTCGTAAGGATTGCCTTTAAATAGTCCTCTTTTTCTTCAGTTAACATACTTTCACCTCACATACATTGTCTATATTATATCACGAATTTACTTGACATGATAAATATTCTCAGTTTATTATACAATTAATTAGGTTAGCCTAAACTTTTAATTAGGAGGTATAAACGTTTGTTAGAAACAAAAGATTTAAATCTGTTTTTAGGTAATAAGCATGTACTTAAAAACATTTCCTTATCGATACCAGTACGCGGCGAAATAATTGGTATCATGGGCCCGAATGGTGCTGGTAAATCTTCCCTTATCAAGTCTTTAATTGGTGAATTTAATGCTACCGGCACTAAATTGTTATATAACAAACCTATACAACAACAACTGCAACATATTACATATATTCCACAAAAAGCACATATTGATTTAGATTTTCCTATAAGTGTGGAACAAGTGATTTTATCAGGTTGCTACAAAGAAATTGGATGGTTTAGACGACCTAATAAATCAGCAAGGGATAAACTCAAACAGTTATTAAGCGATTTAGAATTAGAATCTTTACGTCATCGACAAATTTCAGAATTAAGTGGTGGACAATTACAACGTGTGCTAGTAGCAAGAGCATTGATGTCCGAAAGTGAAGTTTATTTTCTAGATGAGCCGTTTGTCGGAATTGATTTTAGTAGCGAAAAATTAATCATGACAAAAATCGAGAACTTAAAACAACAAGGAAAACTTATTCTTATCATCCACCATGATCTATCAAAAGCAAAGCAATACTTTGATCGCATTATTCTATTAAATCAAACATTACGATACTTTGGTGATAGTGAAGAGGCTATGAGTGTCACTCGCTTAAACGAAACATTTATGAGTAGCACTGACTGTAGTGACCCTAGTCAAAGGAGCAATATAACATGTTAGAGTTTGTCGAACATTTATTTACATATCAATTCTTGAATCGAGCATTGATAACTTCAATTATTGTAGGGATAGTTTGTGGTACAGTTGGTAGTTTAATTGTATTACGTGGTCTTTCATTAATGGGAGATGCAATGAGTCACGCAGTATTACCTGGTGTTGCCCTATCATTCTTATTTGGTATTCCAATGTTTGTAGGCGCACTTATAACTGGTATGATCGCAAGTATTTTTATCGGTTATATCACATCTAGTAGTAAAACGAAACCTGACGCCGCTATTGGAATTAGTTTTACCGTTTTCTTAGCTTCGGGGATTATTATTATTAGCTTAATAAACACTACGACAGATTTGTACCATATTCTGTTTGGTAATTTACTGGCAATCACAAATAGTGCATTTTTAACAACTATTGTGATTGGTTCAATCGTCCTTATTCTAATCATTATTTTCTATCGTCCATTAATGATTTCTACATTCGATCCAACGTTTAGTAGAATGAGTGGTCTAAATACGACGTTATTACATTACTTTGTGATGTTGTTACTCTCATTAGTAACAGTAGCAAGTATTCAAACGGTAGGTATTATTCTTGTAGTTGCATTATTAATTACACCTGCATCTACAGCATTTTTAATTAGTAAAAAACTATACTCAATGATGATTATAGCAAGTTTAATAAGTGTCATAAGTTCAATTGTCGGACTTTATTACAGCTATATTTACAACATTCCTAGTGGTGCGACAATCGTACTTTGTACGTTTGTAATTTATATCATCACATTATTTTTCACAAAATTTACGAATAGAAAGAAACGAGGAAGTTTAACATGAAAAAATTAGTACCTTTATTATTAGTCTTATTACTTCTAGTTGCTGCATGTGGTACTGGTGGTAAACAAAGCAGTGATAAGTCAAATGGCAAATTAAAAGTAGTAACGACGAATTCAATTTTATATGATATGGCTAAAAATGTTGGTGGAGACAACGTCGATATTCATAGTATTGTACCTGTTGGTCAAGATCCTCATGAATATGAAGTTAAACCTAAAGATATTAAAAAGTTAACTGACGCTGACGTTATTTTATACAACGGATTAAATTTAGAGACTGGTAACGGTTGGTTTGAAAAAGCCTTAGAACAGGCTGGTAAATCATTAAAAGATAAAAAAGTTATCGCAGTATCAAAAGATGTTAAACCTATCTATTTAAACGGTGAAGAAGGCAACAAAGATAAACAAGATCCACACGCATGGTTAAGTTTAGATAACGGTATTAAATACGTAAAAACAATTCAACAAACATTTATCGATAACGACAAAAAACATAAAGCAGATTATGAAAAGCAAGGTAACAAATACATTGCTCAATTGGAAAAATTAAATAATGACAGTAAAGACAAATTTAATGACATTCCAAAAGAACAACGTGCCATGATTACAAGTGAAGGTGCCTTCAAGTACTTCTCAAAACAATACGGTATTACACCAGGTTATATTTGGGAAATTAACACTGAAAAACAAGGTACACCTGAACAAATGAGACAAGCTATTGAGTTTGTTAAAAAGCACAAATTAAAACACTTATTAGTAGAAACAAGTGTTGATAAGAAAGCAATGGAAAGTTTATCTGAAGAAACGAAGAAAGATATCTTTGGTGAAGTGTACACAGATTCAATCGGTAAAGAAGGCACTAAAGGTGACTCTTACTACAAAATGATGAAATCAAATATTGAAACTGTACACGGAAGCATGAAATAACACGCTGTGTTTTAATGAAGTAAGATGAATTGATGTTGATGCAACCTAAAATATTGGTATCTCCAATATTTTAGGCCACACATCAACATAACAAAGTCGAAGGCTAATAGTCCCATATCGTGCGTTAAATATATATTACCCTCCTATTAATATATATACCGTTCCCGATCGCACGATATGGTGGTATTAGAACTTCTCTTTGAACGAAAGAGAAAAGCTAGAAGTTCTTATGCAGTTTTAATTAAACTGTAAACATTTATCACTCTTTAAATCAAAGAGTAAAGTTAAAAGCTTTATGTGGTTTTGATTAAACTGCGAACAGCTGCTTCTCTTTGAACGAAAGAGAAAAGTTAGAAGTTCTTATGCAGTTTTAATTAAACTGTAAACATTTGTCACTCTTTAAATCAAAGAGTAAAGTTAAAAGCTTTATGTGGTTTTGATTAAACTGCGAACAGCTGCTTCTCTTTGAACGAAAGAGAAAAGCTAGAAGTTCTTATGCAGTTTTAATTAAACTGTCGTTCCCTTCATCTCTTTTAACCACAGAGATGCGTTAGAAGTTCTTCTAATACAATTTATACAACGCCATTCCCTACACACTCTTATAAAAGAGATTCACGCGCGTCAATAAATTGTATTACATACTAACTAAAAAGCTTTTCTTAATCGTACTAACGAAGTTAGAGGTTCTTATGTGATTGGACAACTGTTCTCCCTACTAGACTTTTAGCATAGCTGGTTAAAAGTACTATTACAGATTGTTCAATTGTATGCCCCTTTCCTTTGAACGGAATATTAAAAGCTATGTGCAGTAACTTTTAATAGGCATACCACTTTTGCATCAAGCTATAAATAATCGCATACTTTGATATTTAATCTGGCCTATCAAAGTAAACATCTATGGTTTCCTCCCCCCATAGATCCTTAAGCCACACTCATCCGATGTCATATGAGTGTGGCTATTTTTTGTGAATACACTTAACTTCACCTTTAAATGACTTCGTTTAATCTATCTCCTCCAATTTTTAAAACTTATTTCAATTAAATCTCAAATATTAATAATTCGTATAGTTTAAAACTATCTATTCAATTCCCATAAAATAAAAGGGATTGATGAAAAGCCCTTCAGTTTTTCATCAATCCCTTTTAGCATAATTAGGAACTACGTCATACTATCTACAATAACCATTTCATCGTAATTGATTGCCTCTCTTAATTTCAAAGCAGTACCTTCAGATACTTCGTCTGTATCTATCAATTCACGTAAAATGCGACGTTGTTCTCTCAATGCATTTAATTTAATTTTAGTAATCGTATCTTCACTTGCTGAGTTGAAGAAATTTGATGGTGTTAAGTTTTCAATTCGCATTAAATAACCGTCACAAACCATTCCAACTTCAAGTGTATTATCTTTTGTTGTTTCCTTAGACAAACGACTAACCACATTATAATGGACTAATTTATTAATTTTATTTAATTCCATTAAGTTATCCGTAACACTAAGTGAAGATGCGGAGTTCACTCTCGTTTGTACTCTTCGTTTTAATAAAGCACCTCGTAATAATACAATCATTCTTCTTATTAATGATGCTTGTCTATATACCTGTGTTCTTTCAGCATAACGCATATAGTTTTCAAGTACACTATTCGTTATTTGTCCTTCATCTACTAAAGACTCTAATGTTTTTGTTTCTACATTAAAAGCAATTTTTTGTAGACGTTCTAATTCTTTAGAGTTTTCATCATCTTTCTCTACAGTTTTTAAAAATGCTAATTTATCATGATATTCTTTAATCACGTTACCATATTTAAAACTTGTTTCGAAAGTAGATTTTTGATTTAGATAATCAATAACTTGTTCTAATATATAAATTCTAGCAACTTTAAACGACATATTGCCAATTACTGTTTTAGGTGCAGGTTTCGTTAATAATGGCAATAATACTTGCGCAACTACCAAACTAATAATAACCATACCAGATGCAATAAATAATAAGTCGTTTCTATACGTAAAAGCATGATGCCCTGCTAAAAAATACGGTAACGTTAATGCGATTGCTAAAGAAATTGTTCCATGCACACCACATAACGTCATAATTAAAGCGTATAAACTTCGCTTTGGTGGTTTCTCAGTCGTTGGATTATCATCATCATTTTTAGTCATCATTTTTTGGAATGGACTGATGGCTAAATAAAAATAAGGATATAAGACATAAACCCAAACAAATCTAAATAGATAGACAGCTAAAGCAACAACAATAGTGATGCCTATTAAAAAGATTAAATTGTGCGGTTCTGTTTTGATAATTTTAATAATAACTTCAGGTACTAAAAATCCTAATATTGAAAAAACAAAGCCATTTAAAACATAACCTAGTATATTCCATGTATGATTGTAACTCATTTGCAGTTGTGTACGTACTTGCATAATTCTGTCACGTTCGAAACCATGTACAAGTCCTGCAACTACTGCTGCAATGATTCCTGATGCGTGAAACAATTCAGCAATTAAATACGTAACAAATGGTGTTAACAATTGAATAATTGTAAACATATTAATGTTTTCATATCCTCGACGCATCAATGTTAATCGGAACCTTACTAATGCCATACCTATAAGTAAACCAACCACTGCGCCACCAATTGATGCAATTAAAAACAACTGAACAGCATCAACAAGTGAAAAAGCACCTGTAACTAATACTCCAACAGCTATTTTAAATGAAATAATACCAGCAGCATCATTCAATAATGACTCACCTTCAAGAATTGTCATTGCTCCTTTTGGCAAGACCTTTCCTTTAGTGATTGCTTGCACTGCTACTGCATCAGTAGGACAAAGAATGGCAGCAATTGCAAATGCTGCTCCAATAGGTAAATCTGGCCAAATCCAATGAATAAATAAACCTACACCTATCACAGTAGTAATGACTAATCCTAATGCCATCATCATCACTGGCTTAATATATTTCCTTAAATGGACTCTAGAAACATTAACACCTTCTACAAATAACAAAGGCGCAATCATTGTTACCATAAACAATTCAGAATCAAAATTAAATTGAACAGGGATTGGGGTAATAAATAGTAACATGCCCAAGAAAATTTGTATAAATGCTAGGGGTACTTTAGGTATGAAAGTATGGACAAACGAACTTAGTATCACAACAGCTATAAATATAAGAATTGTTTCAAATATTTCCAAACTTTCACCTCTCTAAAAAGTATTGTTTAATTGAAAATTAAGTATCACATCTCGTTGTAATTATACTTTAGAGGATAAATTGAGTTAGCGACCACAAAAGCACTTTAATATAGATATATGTCTACGATTGCAGTACTTAAATTTGCAATTATTTAATTTTATTTTATCACTAATTGTTTGTATAAATAAACAACTTGCTTTCACATAACAACATTAACTTATAATACAAAAAATGAGCACCTTAAAATCGACTAACCAATTTCAAAGTACTCTTTTAATGATTAATTTTGAAAACAAATCTTCAAAAGCATTGTTATGCTTAACAATTTAGCCAATACTTCAATCGTTTTGATACCATTTCTTACGATGCTCTTCTCGTTTTTTAGCACGTAATTGTAATGCTTCTGTAGAGTTTTGTTCATTTGAACTTAATAATATTGATGCATGTGTGTGAACATCATTTTTTCGATACATATAAGCGCCGTTGCGATAAGCAGCGCGAGCGACTAAGTGCATGCCGACTGGTGAAGTTAAATTAATAAAAACAAGTGACAGTAATAAACGCACACTGAAAAATCCTGTATTCACAATAAAATAAATTAATACACCGATTAAAGTTAATAACACGGATAAAGTTGAACTTTTTGTCGCAGCGTGACTTCTTAAGAAAACATCTTGGAATTTCACGATACCTATTGCACTAATAAGAGCAATAAAACTACCTAACAACAACATCACAGCAGCAATAAGACTAAAGATTTCTTTTGTTATTTCCATTAAACACATGCCCCCCACCAATAAAGCGTGATATTGAAACAGAACTTACAAAAGATATAATGGCAATGAGCATGATTGAATCTAAGAAAGAAACGGTGCCCATAAGTACACTTAACACACCCACAATTGACATTACGACAGCACTTGTTGTATCAAATGTAACGACACGATCTGCTGTTGTAGGTCCCTTGATTAATCTAAATAAACAGATGATTAATGCAATTCCAAAAATAATGAGTGAACTAATAATCATAATATGTGTTATTGTTTGTATCATCGCGACACCTCCAATATTAAGTCTTCATAATGCTTAATACTTCTTAACAAACTATCTTTTTCTTTTTCTGACACGTCGATACTATGAATAAAAAACTTTTTAGAGTCTTGAGAAATTCGTATTACTGTAGACCCTGGAGTTATAATAATTAAAATTGTTAAAAATGTTATTGCCCAATCACTTGTTAGTCTTGTTTCATATGAAAGTAATCCAGGGTTCATATCTTTTGTTTTAAAAAGAATATAATTAATAGTGCTAATGCTAGATGTTATTAATTGATATAAATAAACACCTAAAAATTTAATAGCTACCCAAATTTTTCTAACATAAAAATCATCGCTGAAAAACCTGTGTAATATATAAATGACAATTAAACCAATTAGATATCCAGAAAAGAAAGTCGAGAATTTAAAATGATCTTCATCTTGAAATAATACCCATAAGAATGCAATGATAATATTTAAAACTATTTGATTCATTTAGTCCTCTCCTTTCAAATGCGGATTTACAAGTTTTTGATATAATTGATCACTCGTGTTCAACTCAGTTGCATCACTTGTAACATTTAACACAACAGGTGCAGCAATTCCGATTGCGATAACCACAACTACTAAAATACTTAAAATTCTTTTTCGATATAGCGGGATTTTCTTAAAATTAACTTCCTCCCCATCTTTATCTCCAAAATACATATAAAAAAGTATCCTAAATAAACTGTACATTGCAATTAGACTAGTAATAATCATTAACGCTAGTCCAATATAATTGCCATTTTGCAATGCACCTTGGAAAATAAGTACTTTCCCCGGAAAGCCACTAAATGGAGGCACGCCGCCAATAGCAAAAATCATTATAATAAACGCAACTCCAAATAAAGGTTCTTTTTTAGCTAAGCCATTCAAATATTGATATTGTCGATAGCCTGTAATGTAAACTAAACTACCAATAATAAAAAATAGCAATGTTTTTACAACAATGTCATTTACCAAATAAAATATTGCACCATTAATACCTGCAAACGTGTTTGTTCCTAAACCTAAAATGATAAATCCTATTGAGATTATGACTTGGTAAGCTGCAATCTTTTTAATATCTTTATAAGCAATGACACCTATAGCGCCGATGACCATAGTTATAGCAGCCATAGTTGCTAGCAATGGATGTATGAGATCATTATGTTGATCAAATAGTAAAGTGAAGAATCGAATTAATGCATAGGCCCCTACTTTGGTCATTAACGCTGCAAATAATGCTGCAAGCTCAGTATTTAACACAGCGTAGGCTTTGGGTAGCCACATAAAAAGGACCAGCGCTGCTTTCGCACTAAATGCGACTAAGAAGATTAATGAAATCATTGTAACAGTGCGATTATCTCCCATGTCATTCAAACGCATTGCAATATGTGAAAAGTTTAATGTACCTACTGTTTTATAAAGTAAACCTATACCTAATAAGAATAGCCATGAACCAATAATATTCAAGACAACATAAATAATTGCAGCACGTAATTGTTCTACAGATTGTCCAAGTGTAATGAGTACAAATGACGCTAGTAACATAATTTCAAACATGACGTATAAATTAAATAAATCTGATGTTAGAAAAGAGCCTATCACGCCAACACTTAAAAATAATATGAACGATGGCAAGTGATAACGATTTGCTTTATGTTCGCCACGCCCAAATCCGTATGCCATAATTAAAGTAATCACAAATGAAGCGGTTGTAACCATAATTAAACTTAAAGAATCTCCTAAAAACTGTATACCAAAGGGCGCTGACCATCCTCCAAAGTCTAGCGTAATTGGACGGTGACGCTGAACATAAATTAATAGCATTAATGAAATAATTGTGGTGATAGTCATTGTACCTAAGTATAAATATTTAGAAATACGATCATTATTTTTTAAAAATACAAGGATTAAGGCACAAAGGAATGGTAATAACATTGGTAAAATCAATAAGTTACTTAGCATCATCTTCCCCCCTTAGGCCTTCAATTTCATCTTCTTTTGTTACTTTATAAGTTCTATAAACAAGTACAAGTAAAAACGCAGTCATCCCAAACCCTATAACTATTGCAGTTAGTACAATAGCTTGTAACAAGGGATCAACAAACAATTGGTTTCCACCAGTTATTAGTGGTTCTGATCTACTAGAACCATACGTTCCCATACTCATAATAATGAGATTACCAGCATGAGTATATATTGAAATTCCGATTACAATACGAATTAAATTGATTGATAAAATCATATATGTTCCTATAAACACTAAAAATCCTATAACTAGTAATAATATTAAATTCATGATCGACCTCCGCTAAGCGACAACATCACTGTGACAATAACACCAACAACTGAGAATAAAATACCTAATTCAAAAAGTGTTATTGTACTTACATGAATTTGTCCTAAAATTGGAAGTATCCAAGTTGTTTCATATTGAGACAAAAATGGTTTTCCAAAAAACATAGGTATTATCGCAGTAATAGATGATACCAATGCTCCAATAATCATTAAAATTCTAAAATCAATCGGTAAACTTTCTAAAACCTCTTCAACATTAAAAGCCAGAAACATTAAAATAAACGCTGAACTAAATATTAAACCACCAATAAACCCACCACCAGGATTATTATGACCTGCGAAGAAGACATAGAATCCGAAAGTCAATAAAATAAATACAACAAGTTTCGTGACCGTTCTTAACACGACATCATTCTCTTTCATCTTGTCCCCTCCGATCTTGATAATTTAATAATGTGTAAATACCTAGCCCAGTAATAATTAACACTAATCCTTCAAATAATGTATCTAATGCTCTAAAGTCACCAAGTATCGCATTTACAATATTTTTACCACCTGTTAGTTTGTCAGCTTTTAAATAAAAGTCTGATATTGATGATAAACCATCTGTTTGTTGTGTAATAAAAATTAATGATACAACAATAAGTGCCATCAAGAGTGATACAGAAATTTTAATTATTTCTCTTTTTTTGTTAGCGTTAGATCTTGGCACGTTTGGTAATCTTGAAAAACTGACAATAAATAGTATCGTCGTTATTGTTTCAACTACTAGCTGAGTCAATGCTAAATCAGGGGCTTTCATTGCTATAAAGAATAAGGTCACAACAAATCCGATGACTCCATTTAAAATGACCATTGTCAGTCGTTGACGTATAAAAATTAATGAAATACCAATTGTGACAGTTACGATTGCTAATATAATTTCTAATGCCCCAAATTCAGAAACATGTAACTGATGTACTTTAGGAAGCCCAATTCGAATATAACCATATCCAATAATAATCATAAATATGCCTAAGGTCATAATAATGTATTGGTTTAAACGATCTTGCATAACACGTTTAAATCGCTTCGTAGCAAACTTTTCAAAATGTCGATATACCATCTCATAGCTTTTTGAAACTGAAATCTGTCTAATTTTACCTGTGAACACTTTTTTCCAATCTACTTTGATTGCTAGTACACTACCCAATAAAATAATGATGATGGTTAAAAGAAGCGGTATGTTAAATCCATGCCATTGCGAAACATGTGGTGCCAATTGATCAATTTGATGATTACCACCTGATACAGCTCTTAATGCTGGAACGATAATCCCCTTCCCAAATATATTTGGTACAAAAAAGATTACAGGTACTAGCACCATTAATATAAGAGATGGTAAACTAAACAACCATGGTTCGTGGATATTTTTTTTAGTAAAAACCTTAGAATCATATTTTGTCCAAAATACTTCTTTTACCATGTATAGTGCATATGTGAATGTAAAAACACTCGCAATAACACCAACAAACACGATAGCTATCATTGAAATCAAACTAAATTGGGATAATTGTCCAGTTTGTGTTAATGCATCTAAAAACATTTCTTTACTTAAAAATCCATTTAAAAATGGTACTCCAGCCATAGATAGAGCCGCTATCGTCATGACTAGATTCATTTTAGGAAATAGTTGACGCATTCCACTTAAAATTCGTATATCCCTTGAACCTGCTTCATGATCTAAAATACCTACTCCCATGAAAAGCGCACATTTAAAGATGGCATGATTCATTAGATGAAATAGCGCACCAAATAATACAAATACATAAACAGATGCTATTGCGTCTTGTTGGTGTTGAGCATATCCACCACCGATACCGACTATTGCCATAATCATTCCTAGTTGACTGATTGTTGAATATGCTAGGATTCCTTTTAAATCCCATTGTTTTAAAGCTGTGATTGAACCAAATAACATTGTTATTAAACCAACAAACGTGACGATATATATGTACATATTGCTAAGACCTAATAATGGTGTAAATCGAAGTAATAAAAAGATACCAGCTTTTACCATCGTGGCTGAATGTAAATAAGCACTTACAGGTGTAGGTGCAGCCATTGCTCTAGGTAGCCAAATATGAAATGGAAATTGTGCTGATTTTGTAAATGCACCTAATAAAAACATAAAAATCATAGGGATAAACAATCCATGATTCTTAATATGATCTGCTTGTCCTAATATGTCAGTGATATTATTCGTTCCTGTCATGATATACAGCATAATAAAACCAACTAATAACGCCAATCCACCAAATACTGTAATCATAAATGATTGAATCGCACCAAATTGACTGTCACCATTGTTATACCAATATGAAATCAATAAAAATGATGATACACTCGTTAATTCCCAAAAAATGTACATCAATATCGTATTGTCTGATAATACAATACCAATCATACTGAACATAAATAACGTTAAATAAAAATAAAACCTTGGTAAATTGTCTTTTCGAGAGGATAAATATTGAGTTGCATAGAAGAATACTGCAATTCCAATAAGTGAAATAATAAGAGAAAACATTAAACTTAAACCATCTAAACGTAAATCTAAATTAATATCTAATGTCTTAATCCATGGAATAGAGGTAGAAAGATATTGCAGTTTAGCTACTGATGGTATTTGAATCAAAAAATAGATAGATGAAATTACAGGTGCAACCAACGCTATGTACCCGGCATATTTAGCCAATGCTCTACGTTTAGACATTAGAAGTATCATTGCCATAATCACAAGTATAGCAATTAATAAATAAACCAAACTCATTATTAGCCTCCTTTGTTTCTATAATTGTAATGAAATATAAATACTATGTTCACACTCATTTTCTAAACCGATAAAATTTAGTGTTTCAATAGCAGATTGATGCCCTAAATACTTTTGAATGACTGGTATAGGTATACCTTTTTGATAAGCATGATATGCAAATGTCTTACGCAATGTCGTTAGTCCTACATTATCTATACCAGCTTCAATTGATGCTTGGTGAATTATTCGATATGCTTGCTGTCTAGATAATACTTGATTTGTTCGTAGTGATTGAAAAAGAACGTCTTCATTCGAAAGACTCCTGTCCTCTATATATTGAAGTAGTTCTTTCGATAATGTTTCTGGTAACCTAATTTTAATCAACGAATGAAAATGTGCTTTACACATTTCTGATAACGTACACTTTTCAATTAGTCTCTTAACTTGAGAGACTGTAATTGTTAATAATTCTGATACTTTCAATCCACTATGTATAGCTAACTTAAAGAATAAATAGTCACGTTCAGATTTTATCTTGAGCGCTTCATACATTTTAACAATATCATCATTAAATTTAATCGCTTCTACTTTATTCATTACTCAACCTCCCCTTGCTTTAAGTGTCTTAATCATAGCTATATTATATTTTAGTTACATATATCTATTGCCTTTTTTATAGATTTTAAACATAGAAAATAAAATTAGCCATTTTATTATTTTGTTTCGATATATAGTGTGAAAGGAGGTTTTAAAATATGAGTAAAATAAACCACATCACTATTGTATTATCATTTACTAAAGTAGACGCTAACGGCAAACAAACAGAATTTAAGCGTCGATTCGCTAACATTAACCCTGATGCATCAAACGACCAAATTAAAACATTCAGCAAACTTATTGAGCGACTTACTGGAGAAACATATAGCAATATCGAACTCATCAAATCTTTATCAATTTAATCAGGAGGACATATTCATGACTAAAACACTTGAATTAAGTTTTAAATCTTCACTAGACAAGCCTGTAAAACTGCAATTACCACAATTAAACAACGTAGTGACCGAGCAAGTTGCACGTGATAGTATGAATGCATTAGTAGATTTAAATATTATAAAGTCAAATAGTGGTACTATCACCAAAGTACATTCTGCTCAAATTATTGATAAAACAACAACTGTTTTATTTGAAGATAAGAAATAGATATAAAGAAAGCGCAATTAATTTAGTATAAATACTAACACCCTAGACTTTCATCATGATTGTCTAGGGTGATTTTGTTGTAATAATGTCCTGTTTTTTTCAACATTATTGTAAATGAGTTGTATATTTTCTCTATAATGATAATGTAAATATATGATTTTATTATTAACTTTGGAAAGTGAGACTTTATTCATATGCTTCTTTTCTATATCATTGGTGTCCTAGTTGGAATGCTTATTCCTATCCAAACATCTGTCAATTCAAGACTATCACTGTATACTAAATCGCCTTTCTATACTTCATTCATTTCATTTTCAGTTGGAACAATTTGTTTAATTATTTTAAATATCATTATCAATCCAGAAGTATTTACTATTCACTTTTACAATAATCAATCATTTAACTACACATGGGTAGTCGGTGGTTTGCTTGGGGTTAGCTTTTTAACTGGCAATTTATTGTTATTGCCAAAATTAGGTGCAACATTAACTGTAATTGCAACAGTTGCGGGTCAAATTATTATGGGTGTCATTATTGATACATTTGGATTATTTGGCGCTACAATTCATGATTTTAATTTAATTAAAGCAATTGGAGTATTGTTACTCATTGTCGGCATCGTCATAATGAATCAATTTAACAAGAATAATTTATTACTAACTGATCAAAAGTATTTACTGTTTTGGCTTCTATTAGGATTTATTTTTGGTTTCTTTCCACCTATTCAAACGACAATTAATAGTGCTTTAGCTAGTCATACTCATTCACCAGCCTTTGCATCATTAGTATCATTTACAATTGGGTCAATAGCGCTATTGATTTTAACCGCTATTTTTAATCGTTCTTTAAAACTAAAAACAAGTCATTTAAAATTCGGTAAATTAAAGCCTATCTATTTTACTGGCGGTATACTTGGCATGGCTTTTGTAACAGCTAACATTATCTTAATGCCTCATATGGGTGCAGCATTAACAACACTTATTGGGATGTTTGGCCAGATTCTAATGGGCATATTGATAGATCACTTTGGATTATTTGGTTCACCTAAAATAGCAATGACATCCAGAAAAACTATTGGTCTATTATGTATTTTGACAGGCATTATACTTTTAAGATTATTTTAAATTAACTTTTAGCTTATCATTTTAACTTGTAAT
Source organism: Staphylococcus sp. MZ3 (assembly GCF_018622755.1). Taxonomy (NCBI): domain Bacteria; kingdom Bacillati; phylum Bacillota; class Bacilli; order Caryophanales; family Staphylococcaceae; genus Staphylococcus; species Staphylococcus sp. MZ3. Next base: position 657,633 of record NZ_CP076026.1, on the reverse strand, counting down.
TATTTTTAAAAGTGATAAGCTATTTTTTTGTGGTCTAAAAATCTTTAGAAAAGCGTTGATTTGGGTAGTATGCTTTGACACAACAAATTTTAATTTAGCAAATTCGATAGTCAACTCATTCTTAAGACCTAAATTAATGTTATTTTTTAATAATTTACACCAAATTAATAGCAAAAATTATGTTATTCGTGCTAATATTTCATAGTTGGTTATTCAATTAATTAAAAATAAGTCAAAATGCACAACTTTTTATAATTCATTGAGTCGAGTTTGAAAAATAAAAGTGCTTTAATGCATGATCAATTATCGTACTTTCTATTATTTGTTACCCGTTATCAATCGGAATAACGTATAGACACTTTAACGTGCTATAGATTGGTTTTAATCACTAAATTAATGTGTTTTTCTTATCATTAAAACTGCACTGAGAATTACTAAATTAAAAAAATTATAAAAATTTTTCATTTTTAGTGATAAAATTCTGAAAAATGGGTATAAATAGTAGAAGAAGTTAACTTGGAAGAGTTAAGCTATAACAAAGAATCTCTTTAGACACACATTGAATATCGAAACATTTAATTGCGCTAAATCGTTTCATTAAATAAATTACCTTGTATTGTCGATTAAATTAAGGTAAATTATAAAAAATGCTGATATTTTTGACTAAACCAAATGCTAACCCAGAAATACAATCACTGTGTCTAATGAATAATTTGTTTTATAAACACTTTTTTGTTTACTTCTCATTTTTAATTAGTTATAATTAACTAAATAATAGAGCATTAAATATATTTAATAAAACTTATTTAATGCAAAATTATGACTAACATATCTATAATAAATAAAGATTAGATATCAATATATTATCGGGCAAATGTATCGAGCAAGATGCATCAAATAGGGAGGTTTTAAACATGGCAATTACAAAAATCAATGATTGCTTTGAGTTGTTATCAATGGTCACTTATGCTGACAAATTAAAAAGTTTAATTAAAAAGGAATTTTCAATTAGCTTTGAAGAATTCGCTGTATTGACATACATCAGCGAAAACAAAGAGAAAGAATACTATCTTAAAGATATTATTAATCATTTAAACTACAAACAACCACAAGTTGTTAAAGCAGTTAAAATTTTATCTCAAGAAGATTACTTCGATAAAAAACGTAATGAGCATGATGAAAGAACTGTATTAATTCTTGTTAATGCACAACAACGTAAAAAAATCGAATCATTATTGAGTCGAGTAAATAAACGAATCACTGAAGCAAACAACGAAATTGAACTATAATTTTGTTTAGCGCAATTTGGTGAAGTTTGATAGATGATACATTCTATTAAACTTCCTTTTTTTTATGCTCTTTTTACCTAATTGTTAAGAGGTTTTGCACTAATGGCACTTAATATAAGGAAGATAGCCGCATAACGAGCAGTATATATCAAATACATTTCAAAAAAAGCTGATTTCTATCAAATAATGAATAGTAATCAGCTTTTTCACATTGCCTAAGGACTTTATGCCCTAGGTTTATATATCACATATTATGATACGCTTTTTAAAAATTTTAAATAATAATTCATAAATGCTTCTGGTTCTTCAATATGCGGTGCATGTCCTGAATGTTCGAAGATTTTTTTCGTAACATTTAAAAAATGCGCTTCCAATTTAAAATGATTCTTATCTTTAATCAAAGGATCATGTTCCCCATTAATTAACAAAGTAGGTACACATGTACGTTTTTTTAAATACATAGGTTCATCTTTATGCAAAATTAATGAACGAATTGCCACCGCACTATCATCCTCAGACTTAATGCTATATATTCTTTGTTTTTGATACCATTTCATCGTCTTCTCTTGATTTCTAAACAATTTAGAAAATAAAAGAATATACGCTTCAGACTTATTAAAACCCGCTATATCATCTTGATATTGTATTAACAATTGAGTAAAGCTGTGTATTAAGTCATCTTTCTTCGATGCAATGGTAGTTAATGATTTTACACGATAAGCATATTTATCTGTAAATAACTTAGCAACTACCCCACCTAAATCATGTCCTAGAATATGTGCCTCATGAATATTTAACTTCTCCATTAGAATTTTTAAATCCTCAACGTGATCGTTTAAATCGTATGATTCACTTTTAGAAGACTTGCCATGACCTCTTAAATCGTAAGTAAGTACTTTATATGATGATGCTAGTTGATGTTGCAAATCTTCAAATCCAGCTAAATTACCATCCAATCCATGAAGTAATATTATAGGATCCCCTTTACCTTCAATTTGATAAGTTAATTGGATTTGAGGATTAATTGTGACTTTATTCATTGTGACACCTCCCTCAATAAACTATATACCCAACCTTCATTCTATATACGCTTCCATTTTATAAACAATTTTTTTAAATTATTTATAAATTACCAAAAGTTATTCCAACAATAAAAAAACTATTCATCTCAATTAATACAATTAATCAAGTGAATAGTTTTATCATATTTATAATCTTGTACGTGAAGATAATCTAATTGTGAAATATATAACTAGAACTACTAATAATATCCATATAATTAATGAAAAAATCTGGGCTGATTGTGGATTATGAATCATTGCATCGACGGTTTTTTGACAAAATAATAACCCGATTCCCGAAAACTCAAGTCGCTTATAAAATATGCCGGCAATTACTAAAATAATACCAATGAAAAAGAAAAATTGATGTCCAAAATTTGTAATTGGTATAACGCCCCAAGTAATATTAAATGCTTGTAATATAATTAATAACAAGGATATGATAGCGATAATTGTACCCATAATCATTTCTATTTTATTACTACGCAAGTAATTCTTTTGAGACACCCTTAGGTATACAACAATAGTCATTGGAAAAATCACTAAACAATAAAATAGACTCATTCCAGTAATAGCTTGAAACTGAACATACTGTTTATCATATAAATAGGATATGAGAATGAAGTTTATAATAAAGAAAATAACTGGATTCATTTGTAAAGCAAACAAATTCCTTTGAATCATTAATATGATTTGTGCTGGAGATTTTCTTTTATATTCAATATAATCTTGATCTTTCTTTTCAGAATTTTTTATATCAGTAATTACTTTCTCTTTAATATCATCAATCAAATGCGGTGATAAACCTTTATGATTAAAGTAATCTTCTATATTTTCTAGTAAAATTTTATCGTTAATACGCATTGGTAGTACTCCTTTAAAATGAAACATCTTTATTTATTGTATTGGTTTAATTTCCCCTTCGCAAATCATAAAAATTAATATTCACTGTATTATGCCATGTAATAAAATAACCGACAAGTATTGCGATTTAACTTGTCGGTTAAGCACGATTAATTTAATTATTATTTTTCCAAATCAATACGATATAATTTTATGTTTTTATCTTTTGGTGCTGAGGCAAATTGATAAGTCGTTTTGCCTTTTTCAATATATCCAAAATTACCAGCAACTTTGCTATATTCCGTATGTGTTACTGCTTTGCCAACATAATTTTTAACAGCTTGATATGTTGGACCATTAGCATCATTATACATCATTGAAATATGAGTTACTTTACCATTGTTTTTCTTACCATCAGTAGTTACTAATAACATACCTTTTTTAGTATGGAATTCGTAATAATGTTCAGTTCCATCTTCATTGTAAGAATACATCGGATTTTTGTACTTAGTTAAAACATCTTTAATAGATTCGCCAATTTTCACATTTTCTAATGACTGATCACCCTTAATTAATTGTTTAACAGTATCAATAGAGTTGCCACTTGCTGCTTCGGCACTAGTATTCACTAAGCCTACTCCCATTACAACAGAACATGCAATTATACTTGCCGTTAGTAGCTTTTTCATAAGCACTCTCTCCTTTTATTTATATCGTCTTGTGCTCACAACCATTATACAACAATCATTTCTAAAACAACAGTCATATTACAATTATATTACAAATAATAATTACTACTTTTATATTTCACTTATCACTAAAAATTAAACATGCTTTTCATCGTGATGTTTGTTGATAAATGCAGCTGTATCTTCGACGAATCTTTCTTGCTCTTCAACAAATGGGAATGCACTTGATTCTTGATATACTTCAAAGTCCGCATTTTGGATTAAATCAGCTACTTCTTTAGCTTCTAATCTTGTTGTTCTTTCACCGAATTCTCCTGCAATAATTTTTGTCGGTACTACGACATTTCTATAAGTTTGAGAAATATCAGCGTTTTTGAATACCTCTTTAACTGCTTGAATTTCTTCTTTAGTTGATATTTCATTTGTATCTACGACATGTTTGAGGAATCGATTCATTTTTCTCGGACGATAATACTTACGCTTATTTAAAAATTTATCTTGTTTTTCAGGATCCCAGTTTCGAATAATATGGGCATATTTTCTAAATAAACGTTCTTCCGGTAATTCACCTTCAATAGATGTTGGATTTACCAACGTAAGTGATGATGTAAATTCAGGATAACGTACTGAAATATCCGCACCAATGATTCCACCCATTTCATGGCATACAAATGCAACTTCTTCAATATATAAATATTTAAGTAATTCAACAATGTCATCAGAAAAATCTTTTATTTCAATGTGACGAGGTTTATCAGAATAGCCATGTCCACGTAAATCAATTAACACAACTTGAAATGATTTTGCTAATTCTGCTGCTAATTTATTAAACACAGAATAATTATCAAGTACAGTATGAATCAATACGATAGGATAGCCTTCACCTAATGTACTGTAATGTATCGATGTTCCATCTTTTCTAGTAAATAGATCCATAATTTTCTCCTTTATTATCATTTTTTATTGGTAAAATGGTTAATAATTCTTCCACTGTTGTAATTGTAAAATCAACTTCTTCTTCGAGTGGTTCAATTTCAGCATCTTCTTGTTTATACCATACACTAACCATGCCCATAGCTCGTGCTGGAGCTACATCATTTAACGCATCATCGCCAACATACATAATTTGCTCAGGTAATACCCCTAGTTGATCAATCATATCTTCAAAAATTTTAGGATGTGGTTTACGAAAACCAACTGTTTCTGATGTTGATAAATAATTAATAACATGCATCAAACCAAGTGAATGTAATCGAAATTGTTTAATCTTAGATTTACCATTTGCGATAACACCAATTTGAAAGCCTTTTTGCGATAGCTTTTCTAGTGTATACAAAGTATCGTAATAAGGAAATACATAACGATAAAAATGCATTTCAAAATCATTAAATAAGTCTTTCCAAGTTAACCTATCTACATGGAAACGTTTAATGATTTCTTTATATAAATCAGGTTTATCATTATCTTCATCGTCATCTAGCTCAATAAATGCTTTTTTAAAATCTGCCAGTTGAACATGAATTAAGTAGTCATGAAATCGTTCATATTGCTCTTCGATAAATTTCTCTCGAGATTTAACTCTGTCCAACAACGTACCTTCTAAATCAAATACAACTGCTTTAATTTGATTCAAATCCATCGCTTATGCCCTCTTTATGTTTATAGTTATTTTTATTTTAGCAAATGTCATGTGCTAGTGTAACCGTTTCGACTGAGATATTAGCATGTAAAATAACACTGGTATACCAATTAATGCAATAATAATGCTTGCCGGTATTTGTACTGGTGACAGTATATGGCTACCAATAAAATCTGCCATAACCATTATTTGTCCTCCAATTACAATATTCAAAGCCAATTGTCTTCCTAATGATTGTTTCCACTGCCATTTTCTAATGAGTTGTGGTATCACCATACCAATGAATCCAATGATGCCAACATATGCGACATTTATCGCCGTTATCATAGAAGCTATACATAACGCGATATATGTAATCAATTGAACATTTAAGCCTAGTGACTGACTTTTTAGTTCTCCTAATTGCAATAACTTTAGTTGATTAAGAATGATAAATATACCAAACAGTGCAATGATAAATGTGATTGCTATTATGGATACATTTGAGTATTCTGCATCACCAAAGCCACCAAACAAATAATTGGCAATTGTATTTAATTTGCGAGGTTTTAATAAAATCAAAAAATATAGAAGTGAATTGAATAATGCACCAATCATTAAACCACTTAATATTAAGATTCTAACTGGATAGCCTTGGCTCAATACCGACGTAATGACTAATACAGTTATTAATGTTATCAAACTAAATGTTATTGAAAATACAGGAATCCATAACGTTGTTAAACCTAAAAATAATGCTAATCCTGAACCAAATGTAGCACCGCTTGCCAATCCTAATGTAAAGCTATCTGCCAATGCATTATTTAAAACTGTTTGAAATATAAGACCTGCAACTGTTAATATCATACCTGTCAACAATGCTTCTAATAATCTCGGTAATCTAACATTGATTAAAATAGACTGGTTAAATACATCATTGATATCCCCCAACTGCCAAAATAGATATATGCTAGTTGTTATAATCAATATGACTATCCAGCTCAATAATACTTTATTAAATGTCATAGCATTCTCTTTTCTTTCATCGATAATTACATTCATTATAGCAATCACATACTCGCGTTGCTATCATTCACTAAATATATTTTAAAAACCCCTTATCTCAAACATGTATTTTTTTACATGTAGCAATAAGGGGCATAATTAGAATGGTTTATTTTCTATAAATTGCATCTCTTAATTCTTTTAATCCTTCATCAATACGTGGACCTGGTCTTGATACTTCATCACCATTTACAACTTCAATACGTGTATTCTTGACAGCATTAATTTTATTGAATCCACCCCTTTTTTTGATGATATCCATATAATCTGATCTTGTCTTAGCTTCCGTCGAAATTAATATATCTGGGTTCTTTTTAATAATACTTTCCTTCGTTACAGGGTTCCAACCATTAATGTCACTATAAACATTTTGGGCTTCTAATTTTTCTAACATATCATTAAAAAATGTATGCTTCCCTGCTGTATATATTTCAGGCTTTGATGAAACCTCAATAAATACTTTTGATTTTTTATGATGAGCAGGAATTGAATCTATGACTTTATCGATATTATCTTTAGTTTCCTCAACAAGTTGTTCAGCCTGCTTATCATGATGCGTTAATTTCCCAATTTGCTTAAATGTGTTGTATGTTTCATCAATTGATTGTGCATCTTTAACATACACTACTTTGATGCCTTGTTTCTCTAATGATGACAATACTTTATTAGCAGTTGCCTTTTGCGACTCATGCGCAAGAATTAGATCTGGCTTTGCCTTTAAAAGTTCCTCTTTATTTAGATTCAAAGCATCAAATTGTTTCTTACCCTCTTTCACATCTTTTGGATAATCATCAACCGTTGAAACACCAACTATGTATTTACCTAATCCTAATTCATATAAAATTTCAGTATTACTAGGCATTAACGAAACAATTCTATGGTACGGCGATTTAGACGAGCCATTATCATCGCTACCTTGTTTATCATTATCTTTCATACCACAGCCACTCAGGACAAGCATAAAAATCAAAATAAAAGCAATTAACGATTTCTTCACACTATCACATCTCCTTTTTAATCCCACTTTTCGCTTTAGCGATTAGAGGGATTTATGCAGTTGTGCGGTAGCATCCAACTGCGTTCCTCTTCATCTTTAGCGATTAGAGGCTTTTATGCAGTTGTGCCTTAGCATCCAACTGCGTTCCTCTTCACCTTTAGTGATTAGAGGCTTTTATGCAGTTGTGCCTTAGCATCCAACTGCGTTCCTCTTCACCTTTAGTGATTAGAGGCTTTTATGCAGTTGCTGCACAAACAAACAACTGTTTTTTTCTTTATATGCTTCTATTTATTATATAAGTCCACATACTAAAAGAAAATAGTAAATTATTTTTTATATTTCATATAAACTCATCTATCTAACTTCACAGCGTTTACTTTTTAAAGTAAGGTTCTAAAAAATCATAATTCTTTATATCTTTGTCTCTAAAGTAATGTTTACCAAATACATCTAACAGAGCATGAAATTCATTAGCATCTTGATTTGTAAAATGATTTGGTAATGTGACTACTTTTTTTAATTGATCATAATTTTTAGTGTTTTCATATCCTAATTTATCATATATTTTTCTTGTATAGCTATCTGGAATAAATTCAATACGTCCGAATATATAAACAAGTAAGACATCTGCTGTTTCACTTCCAATACCTTTCAAAGATAATAATTCTTTTCTTAATCCACCTTTATATCGCTCATTAATCTCTTGATAATTGAAATGATGTCGTGCTAACCATGTTAATAATGTTTTAATCGTCAGTGATTTACTTTTATAAAAGCCACTTGAATGTATCAATGATTGTAACGTTTCAATAGGTAGTTCTAATATATGATTGGGATTAAAATGCGTATGTTCTTTAATCTGATTCAATGCAATTTCTGCATTTCGCCATCTAGTATTTTGAACTAAAATTGCACCTAACATCAGTTCAATGTCATTATCAGCAGGCCACCAATTTTGCGGTCCCATATGCCTATATAACAATTTATACAATTCATCAGTTCCTAACATTTACACCCTCCTTTTAGAGCCCCTAATTAATAAATTAATTAGGGGCTCTTATGCAGTTGCTGCGCAAGCAAGCCAACTGTATTCCTTTACTCCCCTTGAGCTTTAGCGATTTAGGCTCTCTTATGCAGTTGTGCAGTAGCATCCAACTGCGTCCCTCTTAACCTTATTCACATACTAAGCATTCCCCAATATGTCACATACCTAATTAAAAACACTCCAACACAAAGTATCTTTCGAGAAACTCTACGTTGGAGTGTATATAAATGTTCTTACATTGATTCAGGTGCGCTTACACCGACCATTGCCAATGCATTTTTCAATGTAATTCTGACCGCTTCAATCATAGCAACATGTGCTTTTGTTTTTTCAATATCATCTGTTAACACTTTTTCAGCATTATAGAATTTATGGAAATGAGCAGCCAAGTCTTGAATATAGTTAGTAATTCTATGTGCTGATCTATGCTCAGCAGCACTTTCAATTGTAGGTTCGAAATCAGCTACTTTTTTCAACAATTCAATCGCTTTTTCATTTGTAATCGTTGTAAAATCATTCGCAGCAGTCACTTCAATACCTTGCTCTTTCGCTTGTTTTAAAATTGAACAAATACGCGCATGTGCATATTGAGCATAGTAAACTGGATTGTCTTGAGATTGCTCTTTCGCTAATTCCATATCAAAATCAAAGTGACTATCAGGACTACGCATAGTTAAGAAATAACGTGCAGCGTCAACGCCAACTTCGTCCATAATTTCTCTTAATGTAATCGCATTACCAGTACGTTTACTCATCTTCACTTCTTTACCATTTTCCATTAAACGAACCATTTGCATGATTTGAATTTCTAAACGATTACTATCTACACCAAACGTTTCAAGAGATGCTTTCAAACGATTAATATAACCATGATGATCAGCACCAAATAAATCGATTAAAATGTCATTACCACGTTTAACTTTATCGAAGTGGTACGCAATATCTGGTAAGAAATACGTATATGTACCGTCATTTTTAATTAATACTCTGTCTTTGTCATCTTTAAAATCAGTTGTACGTAACCATGTAGCGCCATCAGCTTCATACGTATAACCTAATTCTTTCATTTTTGCTAAAACTTCAAGAATTTCGCCTTTTTCATATAAAGATGTTTCACTAAACCAATTATCAAAATGCGTATTGAACTCTGCTAAATCATTTTTCAGTTTAGCCATTTCGTATTCTACGCCTAATTTTCTAAATTCTTTCAAACGTGCTTCTTCAGAATAATCTTTAATTTCAGGATGTTTCTCTGCTAAATCTTTACCTATTTCAATAATATCTTTACCATTATAGCCATCTTCTGGCATTGAATAACTATTGTCACCTAAAGCTTCAAAGAAACGTGTTTCAATCGAACGCGCTAAGTTAGTAATTTGATTACCAGCATCATTAATATAATATTCACGTGTTACATTATAGCCAGCTGCAGTTAAAATATTAGCTAAAGCATCACCAACTGCTGCATTTCTAGCATGACCAATATGTAAATCTCCTGTAGGGTTAGCTGAAACATACTCAAGCAATACATTTTGCCCTTTTGATTCATTTACATGTCCAAATTGATCACCTTTTTCAATTGCTTCAGGAATAATTGCTGTTAAATACTGATTATCTAAGTAAAAATTAATGAATCCTGGACCAGCAATGTCAATTTGTTTTACATGTGCTTTTTCAGTATCTAAGTTATCAACAATCGCTTGAGCAATTTCACGAGGATTACGCTTTGCAATCTTAGTCAGTACCATCGCAATATTAGTAGCATAATCTCCATTTTTTGTATCTTTAGGAACTTCAATTTTAATATCAGGAATCTCATCTGCTAATCCTGCTTTGTTAATACTTGCTGCAATTTCTTCTACTAATGTTTGTTTCACTTGATCAATAATATTCATTCGCCTATCTCCTTATAGTTAATTTCATATTGATAAGAACCCATTTTTTCATTATCTTGATATAATTCATAATGAATCTTTAGCTTGCCACCGTCTCCACTTACGAAATGTAAAATGCGTAATGTTTTAACTTCTAGTGGAATTCGTCCAGCCGATATATCGTAAAAAGTTGTTGTCGTTTGTCCTTCAACAAAATGCAAATTCATATTAATGTCGCCTTTACGAATCAACTTAACGCTATCATCATCCACTTTTATTGTAACATTAACTGTTGCATCCTCAATTTGTTCTACATACCGAATAAAGTTAGATTGCCTTTGTTGCCAAGTTCCTTCAGTAGTAAATTCAAATTTTTCTTTTTCGTTGTGCTGTTTCAACACTTGCTTTGTTTGAATACTTACTTTTTTATCCAATTTACTACTCACCTTAATCTTCGCATAATAGAAATATTATAGCATAAAATAAGGTCATCTTGTTATGCCTTCTTAAAGCTAAATAGGTTCAATTAATTAACAATTCCATACTTAATCAACGCTTCATATATGTAAGCCATTTTATAAAATACAAACAACACCTCAAAACCAAAAAAACACGAGATTTTCACTATCTTTCATGAAAACCTCGTGTTTGATTATAATGATAGTGTTCAGAGCACTATCTTCTTTATCTATATAGTCAGTTGATATTTTTAAAATTTAATAACCATTCTACCAGTTATAGTACCATTTTCCATTTCTTCAAAAATATCATTGATTTCTTCTAATTTTCTTAATTGAACTTTAGGTGTTACTTTATTTTCAGCAGCAAATTCAAACGCTTCACGTAAGTCTTGTCTTGTACCAACAAGTGAACCTACTACTTCAATACCGTCAAGCACTAATCTTGGGATATCTAAGTTCATTTTATCAACAAGTAAACCAACAGCAACAACTCTTGCACCAGCTTTTACAACATCAACCGCTTGGTTAAATGGCGTCTTAGCAACTGAAGTTACCACTGTTGCATCTAATCCTTTGTTATCAGTTAATTTCATAACTTCTGCAACTGGATCAACATCTTTAGAATTAATAATAGCATCTGCACCTAATTCTTTCGCGAATGCTAATTTATCATCATTGATGTCGAAGGCAACAATTTTAGCCCCCATAACGTTTTTAGCATATTGTAAAGCTAGGTTACCTAAACCACCTATACCAAAAACACCTAACCATTGTCCAGGTTTTACATTACTTACTTTTACAGCTTTATAAGTTGTCACACCTGCGCATGTAATAGAAGACGCTGCTGCTGGATCTAATTTTTCAGGTACTTTCACAGCATAGTCTGCAGTAACAATAACTTGTTCAGCCATTGCACCATCTACTGTATAACCAGCATTTTTCACACTACGGCAAAGTGTTTCACGACCTGTTGTACAATATTCACATCTTCCACAGCTTTCGAACATCCAAGCGATAGACACACGGTCTCCAATTTTTAATGATTCTACATCTTCCGCAACTTCGATGACTTTACCAATACCTTCATGACCTAAAGTAACGCCTGTAACATCACCAAAATCAGCATTCTTAACATGTAAATCGGTATGACAAACGCCACAATATTCCGTTTGTACCAACGCTTCACCAGGTTTTAAAGCTCTTAACTTTTTGTCCTCAATACTTACTTTGTGATCTTTCGTTACAACTGCTGCTCTCATAATAATGTCCTCCTTATAGTCACTCCAGTATGTATGATATTAATTGGCTATTACTTTCAAAAAAGAAAACGAATAATTATAGATGTAATTTTTATTTGTAATAGACGCCAGATTAAAACATACTACTGTGACCTTGTTTTTAGTTAGATATCAACCGTTAACTTTTAACGTTTCCCTAGTTAATATGTTAAAAGAAATGACATAATCGATATGCTAACGTGTAATTTTTACTTCACATATATTTATTTAAAGATAATTTATAATACTCTTATCTTCACTCTTATTATAATGTGAATTAATTCACAAAGTATATAGCTATGATCAAAAAAATGTGTCAGTTATTCAAATTTTTTATTAACTACAGATTAATTTAATTTCAAAAAAATAAAAAAAACTCCCAATCAATCTAAGACTTTATTTTCACCTCAAGATTTACGTCGTCATTGAGAAATGAATCATATCTTTATAGATTAATTGGGAAATTTTAGTTTCTAATATTTAATTAAATGCTTGATGTAAAGCATCAGAAGAATGCTTCCACATACCTTCATCATGGTTCATTAAAAAGTCTTTTAAAATAGCTTTATTCTCGTCACCAATTTGATCAATGATAATATGATGTTTCATTGATTTATCCATCATATTAACATGTTCAGGCATACTTTTATAACCACGACGAATTGCTTTATTCACTAATAAATAGCACGCTGTTAAACCAGCATAATATGGTCCTTGTTCATTACGTTCTGTTGTTACCCAACACAACCAATATTCTTTAGCTTCATCGCCTTCAACAGCAGCTTTATCAGTAATCCATTTCACGCCTTTTTCAACTTTGGCGCGAGCATGCATGCCTCCAATATCAATAAATGCTTCTTTGTTAGCAACATCGATAAAAACTGGTGCAATATTGTCTAAGCTAATTGAACCAATATTTGTACCTTTATGACCATCTAGAGGGTCATTTTTTATGATATTAAAATTAAAGCCTTTTTTCTCAGACAATGATATAACCTCCATATTTAACGATAACAATTTTAGCCCTTTTTAATTAAGCTCATTAATCAAATTTTCAATAGCTTCTCTAATTGTCTTATCTTTAATCTTTGCAACCATTTCTCTAGGATAATATAATTTATAGTCTTGGCGATTAATGCCTGTAATACTATGAATGACTAAAGATTGATTGCTTATTTCTCTAATCGTACCATCTTGTCTTAATAAATGAATCGGTTTGCGATTTGACCCAGGTCGATCATAGTCATATGGCAAATCCGAAAATGCTTCACTCACAAAATAATAATCTGGATTAATACCACCTGCTTCAAACAGTTCTTGCAGTTCTGATATTGTAATAATTGAGCCATCAAATGGAATATATTTAAATAAGTCTCTATTAATAAATCGACTTGCTAAATCACTTAAAATAGCATCATCTTCTTTTGTCCATTTTTCCAAATAATACGTAACTACCGCTTCATCGAGTTCAACATATTGTTCAATCGTAACTGTCTCTTCAAAAAATGGAATAAAATCATGTGGATGCAACTTAAATTCATAGCCTTCATTATAAAGCTGTTTTGCGCGTTTCAAACAATTATTAAGCAGCACTTCTCCACCACGACTAACTGGGTGGAAATAAATTTGCCAATACATTTGATAACGACTCATAATAAAGTTTTCAACTGCATGCATACCACTTTCTTTAATTAGTACTTCATCTTTAGAAGGTCGCATTAATCTTAAAATACGTTCCATATCAAAAGCACCATATGATACACCTGTGAAATACGCATCACGTTGTAAATAATCCATTCTATCCGCATCGATTTGTGACGAAATCATCGAAATGACCAATTTATTATGATGCGTTTTATTAATTACTTCCGCAACTTCTCTTGGAAACTCAGGCGCCACTTTACGTAATACAGCATTCACCTCAGTATCTCCAGTAATAATCGCTTGTGTGTATGCTTCATGGTCTGTATTAAATATTTTTTCAAAACTATGTGAAAATGGACCATGTCCTAAATCATGTAATAATGCAGCACATAATGCCAACGGTCTATCTTTATTGTCCCATGCATCATGACCAATAAATGACTCATCAATTAATCGTCTAACTATTTCATACACACCTAAAGAATGTCCAAAGCGACTATGTTCTGCTGTGTGAAAAGATAGGTACAGTGTTCCTAGTTGTCTAATTCGACGTAACCTTTGGAATTCCTTAGTTTTAATTAAATCCCATATCAATTGATCTTCAACATGAATATATCGATGTATCGGGTCTTTAAAAACTTTTTCTTCTACTAATTTTAAATCTACAAATGCGTTAGTCATTATTCCCCTCCTTTTCGTTTAATATAATATTTAATTTACTTAAAATGCTTTGTACATAAGTGCTAAGTCTAACTTTTCGCCATACATTTCTGGCTGATAAGAGCGTAAGATTGTAAAACCTTGCTCTTTATAGTAAGCTACTGCTTCTTCATTTTTATTATCTACTTCTAAGTAAACACCTTCAAATTTATCTTCAAAACGTGATAATCCTTCATTTAACAATGCTGTACCATAACCTGTATGTTGCGATTCTGGTTTAACATAATGAGCTGATAAATATAATTCTTCACCGTAAATAAAGTTAGCAAAGCCAACGATGTCATTACCTTCTTCAACGACTAAGAATAATTGTTCTTGAAGTCTTTTCTTTAAATGATGTTCATTATATGAAGCTTCTAACAAGTGATTAACTGTTGTCGCAGCGTATATATTTAAGTATGTATTAAACCAAGCTTTAGTTGCGACATCTCTAATTTGAACAACATCTTTTTCAGTTGCTTGTCTTACCTTGAACATGACTTTCTCCCCTTATTAACAAGTTTTAATAACGGCATTATACCACAACTTGCTCAATACTTAATAAACAATGATTGTCTATTCAATTTATATATTTATATTTTCCGTTAAAATTAAAAATAAAAATAACGAAGCAAAAAATCACTTCGTTTAGTATGAGGTATGTCTTATTGCAATATACTATTCCACTCAGTTGCACGTGCTAAGGCATAGTTGTCTTTCATGATGTCACCAGGCTTTTCAGCAGTTCCAATAATATAACCATTTAAAGTGGCACCTAAAAAGTCTAAACTATATTTCATTTGCGTAATTGCTGGCTTCGCTTTTATTTTTGGACAATCTCCACCAACTAAAATAACTCTAAAATCCTTTTCGGCCATTTGTGCCTTAAAATTAGGATATCGTTTATCTTGTAATGTTTCTGACCAATGTTCGATAAATGCTTTCAATGGTGCTGAAATGCTATACCAATACACTGGTGATGCAAAAATAATTGTATCACTAGCCAATATTTTATCTAGAATCGGCAAATAGTCATCGTCATATGAAGTAATAGTCTCTGCTGTATGTCTCACGTCACGTATCGGTTTAAACTGATGTTGTGTCACGTCAATCCATTGATACTCTAAATCTTGCAAAGCGAATTTTGTTAATTGTGCAGTATTACCGTTTGGTCTACTCCCACCAAACAAAACAGTAATCATTTTAGCCTAACCTCACTTTTGATTAATAAATATCTGTGTTTTTCGTTACCTAATTATACTATCATAAGCTTTGCCTACCGAATAGTAAAACGCTTACAACTTTTATATAAATTTGACGAAATTTCGTCATCCTTATATAACGTCGTTTGTGATACGGGGCTAATTCATGATGAATTAGATACATATGTCACCATTAAATACAATTCATTTAGTCTTCAATCGGAAACAGTTCATCGATATATTGAATCTCATCATCTGATAAAACGATATCTGCAGCTTTAATATTTTCAACGACTTGTTCTGCACGTTTTGCACCAGGAATAATCACATCGATAGCTGGTCTCGTTAAATAAAATGCTAATACAATGTTCGCAATTGAAGTTTGATGTGCTGCAGCTAGGCTTTCCAAAGCTTTTACGCGACGCACATTCTCTTCAAAAACACCAGGTATAAAATCACGACGTGTAGTACGATGGTCACTAAATTTAGTGTTCTCATCATATTTTCCAGCTAAAATACCGGATGCTAATGGGAAATAAGGAATAAATGTGATTTGGTGATCAACACAATATTGCAATACTGCCTCATTTTCGCGGTGCAATAAATTATATTCTAACTGTACAACATCAACGTAACCATCTTTATTTGCTTCTTTAAGTTGATCTAATGTGAAATTTGATACACCAATGGCTTTAATCTTCCCTTGTTCCTTAAGCTCTTGTAATGCTGCAACTGCTTGATCTTTCGGAGTGTTGTCATCCGGAAAATGAATATAATATAAATCGATATAATCAGTTTGTAGACGTTTCAAACTATTCTCAACTTGTTGTTTTAAATATTCAGGTTGATTGTTCTGATGTACTTCTTGATTTTCATCAAATTCATGAGACCCTTTTGTAGCAATTTTAATTTGCTCTCGCGGATATTCTTTAACAACTTCTCCAACCAATTCTTCTGATCGTTCTGGCCCATAAATATATGCCGTATCTAATAAATTAATACCATGATTAATGGCTTGACGAACAACATCTTTTCCTTGTTCTTCATCTAAGTTCGGATATAAATTATGCCCACCTACTGCGTTCGTCCCAAGTGCGATTGGAAACACTTCAACATCAGATTTACCTAAGTTTACAAATTGCTTCATTAGACCCAGCTCCTTATCTTTATAACTTTTCCACTATCACACTACCATGATTTAATACAACTTCCAAATGTTAGAATTAGGGTTTGAATTTAGGCGGTGTTTTAGAAAAACGTTATGTAGAACTCAGTTAAAATAAGTATTGTTTAAGTTGATATTCACATAGCGCGATTGCTCGTTGACCTTTAAATTACATGTACTTTTGAATCAGAAATTGAAAAACATTTAAGAACGACAACATTAAAGCCATTACAAATTCAATTAGAAATACTATAATGTTTTGATTTGCATAACAAAGAAATTAAAACTGTTAATATTAACATGGGATATCCATTATAAAATATTCATCTTTGTAGTTGATAATTCTATATTTCGGATTTTTATTCATTCTATCTATGAGTCAAATTTTTATATTAAATTTAATAATTTTAGATTTAAAAAACTCATTTATTATTCAGCTTTTTTAAGAAGTATTACATGAGCTTTTTTAATGCCAATGGGAACAATGTTTATAAAAAAGAAAAACATAGTTACTGCACCCCAACAGATAAATATAATTATATTTTGAACATCTATAGTTATCAGGGCATATAAAGTGAAAAATGAAAAACCACCGAAATATAAATATGCAAATATTATAAAGAAAAAATGTTTTAAATTAGGTAGCAATATCATTTTCTGACTTTTTTCTTTATTCATAGTAAAAACACTTAATGCTAGCCTACGATTTAAATTTAGGTAGAAAAATAAAATACCAAGAAATACAACAAAAAATATGGCTATTACTATTGTTTTTTCCAATCTAACATTAAATAAAGGCATATACTTTCTAAAAGTCACACTAAATAAAACTGAACTACCTAATGCTGGCCAAAATGCATTGTTTTTAGCAGGTTTGAAAGTATTTAAACTTTCTAATTCTTCTTGACTGATCTTGATGTATCTTTTTGGTGTCAACCAATTAAGCAATGGAATGAATAAAACTAACCAATTATTTATTATATTCACCATCAAATATTCATCATTATATTTAATAATTCTATATTTGGGATTTTTGTATATAGCTATTACCTCGCAAACCAATGTCTCCACATCCCTTTAATTTTATGTGTAATACATTTTTCGATACTTCAAAAGACATTAAAATATTATCAACTTACTATCATTAAAAATTTTATTCATTGTTATTTGCATATCTTTAATCTGAATTTATTACCACCATTTAATTTTTAAGTATGACATGAATGTTTTTATCTATAATTAAAGCTATATTCACTAGAAAAAAACCCATTATTGCTGTAATCCAAGCAAAATATACTATTATGTTTTGATAACTCATTGATAATAGAGCATATGAGAAAACCACTGTCCAAAAAATTAAAAAAACATATCCGAACAATGTGAAACAAAAATTTTTTAGTGTTGGTATTAAGATGATTTTCGACCTTTTATTTTTAGTATTATAAATATTTAAAGATGATTTTTTAATTAGGCGTACATAAAATATTAAAATCCCTATAAATGTGATACAACATATGGCAATAACTAATTTTTTATCAAGTTGAGTGTCAAGTAAATGCGTATACTTTCTTAATGTAACTGCGAATAAAGTAGAGATACCTGCAACTGGCCAAAAAACATTCTTTTTAGCAGGTTTAACAATATTTAAATTTTCAAACTCTTCTCTACTAATTTTGACGTATCTTTTGGTGATGAACCAATTAATAAAAGGAAAAAACAAACTAATCCAAGTGCTTATTATATCGATCATTAAGTACTCATCATTATATTTAATAATTCTATATTTTGGATTTTTATTGATGATTTTAGATTCGCATAGCATTGATTATCAATTCCACCTTATTCTAATTATTTTTATTTGAAGAGTGGCTAACATAATATAATTAGTTATTAATTCGCTTTTTATAACTTTAGCTGTTTTATTTCCCTGTTCTAAGATAGCTCCTCGATTTAAAATCATTGCTTTTTATGAACCAACATTTAAGTATCCGATACTACCTAAGTTAATCAATTTTACTACTTATTTGTTTTTAAAATAACATGAATATTTTTATCTAAAACCGATGACATATTCAGTAGAAAGAAGCATGCAGTCATGCCAATTAAAGCAAGAAATTCTATTATATTTTGAGGGGATGAAGTTACTAACATACTCAGAGCCATTGTTGACAATCCACCAAATAATATATAAGCAAATAAAGATAAACAAATATTTTTAAATGTAGGTATTAATATGATCTTTTCGTTATTACTTTTATTTTTATCAAAAATATGTAACTTCAATTTTGTATTTATATATATAAACAATGCGAAAACACCTAGAAGTATCATGCAGCATGTTAATATAACTAATTCTTTTTCTAAATGGATATTAAGCAAATAAATATATTTTCTTGTTAAGGTTGTTAATAACACTGCAAATCCTGCAACAGGCCAGAAAGTATTATTTTTAGCGGGTTTGACAATATTTAAACTTTCAAATTCTTCTCTACTAATTTTCACGTACTTTTTGGGAATAAACCAATTAATCATGGGCAAAAAATAAGCAATCCAAGTACTTACTAAATCAACCATGAAATACTCCTCATTATATTTAATGATCCTGTATTTTGGGTTTTTATTAATGACTCGAGATTCACAAAGCACTGTTTATCACTTCCTACTTTTACTTAGTAATCTTTATTTGAAGAACGGTTAACATAATATTGTTAGTCATTTTTCTACCTTTTTATAACATATACTTTTTTATTGACTACCAAAGCTACATTACTAAGTAAGAACATTATTACAAGCATAATCCAAGTAATAAATAAAATGATGTTTTGAATACCTTCTGTGATAAACATATAAAAAGCAAGTATGCTTAAACCACCAAAAATAATATACGAAAGGAGCATTAAGCATAAATTTTTAAAAGTTGGTATTAAAATTATCTTTTCATCACAGTTATTTCTATCATAAACATTTAATTTAGATTTCGAATTAATATATAAAGCTGAAAGGAAAACCCCCAAAAGTACGAGACAACATAAAATATTTACAGCAATTTGATTAACTTGTATATTTAACAACTGTATATATTTTCTCGTCAATACTGCCAATAAAACTGATCCCCCACCTGCTATCCATCCAGCTGAGCTACTATTTTTCGGTGTAAATGTATTTAATTCTTCAAACTCACTTTGACTAATCTTCGCATATTTCTTAGGTACACCCCAATTAAGCATTGGAATGAAGAAGAAAATCCAAGAACTAGTTACATCAACCATTAAAAACTCGTTCTTATATTTTATAATTTTATATCTCGGGTTCTTATTTATATTTTTTGATTCACAAATCAACACTTACCACTCCCATTTCATAGGGTTTATATGATTGCTAATACTTTTTGTAGCTTCACCAACGACATTTCCAATGCTATCTACTGTATTTACCGTTGACTTTTTGAAATTATCAATACCTTCATCTATCTTATGTCCAACCCAATCAGTTTTATCTTTTAACCCCAAAATATTTGCTTGGTAAGCCCAATCAGCAAGGTGGGTAGCTCCAATACCTACTGCCAAACCTCCTAAAGCAGCCCAACCAACTGGGTTACTAGCAAGTGCGACTATTGTTGCTGAAGTAGCAATTCCAGCACCAGTACCTATTCCTGTAGTTAAAGCATTATGCGACAACGCCTCCCCAAATGTTTTATCATCATTTGCAAGGTCATCATACATACCTATACCAAATCCTACACCTGCAACACCTTTACCTAGATATTTTCCACCTTTAGCAAATTTACTACCATTTTCTATAAACACATTACCTGATGTACGTTTGACTTCCACAAATGAATTTGGACCGGCTGGGCCTTTCACTCCACCTGCTGTATTGATAAATACACCGAATTTACTTGCATTTATACCGCCTTGCTCTAAAAGTGTTGAAGTGATATCTAATCCTATATCTCTTTTAATACTGTCTTTATTGTCATTTATATATTTCATTATACTTTTCGGGATATCGTCTTCTGGATGCTCTTTGGCATATGCCTTTATAACAGCAAAGTCTGCTTTATTTAAAGTTTCTTTCTCTGCTTTATGTTCAATTTTCCCCATAGCAACTTTCAAATATTTTTCATGACTTGCTTTAGCCCAATCAAGTTCTTTACCTGAAGGTATATTAAATTGATTTGTTGAAAAGTTCCAAAAATTCTGCGCTTGGGTAAGTCCTTGTTGGACAATTTTTTGAAATTCTTCAACTTCTTTAAATATTTCTGGTGATTTTTGATTAAACTCACGCAATTTGCGTAGCTTCTCTTCTAATTCATGTTTTTGTTGACCTAATGTTCGTATTATTTGTTGGTTCGATGAAATGGCTTGCTGATTATCGGAAGCATGCTTTTTCAAATTGTTATTCAAATTTTCATATCGCGTAATTTGTTGACTTAATGATCTGATATCTTCTTCAAGCTCTGATTCTTTTAAAGATATGCTATCAACCTCACTCGTATAACGTGACACAAAATTATCGCAAGCTTGCTTCGTTAAATCACTCAATGTTTTCATACTTGTTGATAATGGAATTAACACCGTACTAAAAAATTGCTTAGCTGACGTATACGCTTTCCCTTTAAGCGCATCATCATTAATAAATTGAGTAATTGCTTTTTCCAACGCATCATAATTTGAATTCATTGTTTGACTCAAATTCCCCACACTTGAAGCTTGGTTTCGAGATCTGTCTAAATACATGTCAATACTCATCGGCATGCTCCTTTTTCAAAAATATATGATTTTCAAACTATTTAAAATCAAATGCTTTTTACATCTACAAAGTTGTAAAATTTTAAAACTCGGCGATGATTATTTCTTATGTAAAGGAGTCTAGATGCAGGTAAATTGAGATAACATGTCGCCTTTTTTCTTATTTTAGCATATGGATATAATGGTGTCTTTGTATATTCGCAATTAATCAATAAAAATTATCTTTCAATATTTTAATTTTATTGCGACAACATCCTTAACATTAAATATATTAATATCTCAAAATATATTCACTATTAAAATATGTCATCAGTTGTTAAAAGTATTTCCTCATCATGCGAAATATCAAAACGTATCTAAAATACGAATAAGTTTATACAATCACACAACATCATCATTCAAAATTTTATTGCTCTCATTTTCAATATTCATTTCATATCTATCAGTTCATACATAATTAAAATTTCAATTGTGCAATCTCACCGTTAATGCATCAACTTTCAAACAATAAATCATCACAATAACCACACCTAATTCAACACTTTTCAAACATAAGTATTGACACATTGAGCAAAATGATTTTTAATTGCAACTAATACAGTTACAATTATGAGGTGAGAAACATTGAATTTAGAATTTAACATTGCCGTGCATGTATTAGCTTTTTTAACTAAGCATCATTCAGAAAAATTCAATAGTAGTTCATTAGCAGAATTAACTTGTTTAAATCCTGTTCAATTACGACGCGTGACGACTCAACTTGTCGATTTAAAAATGATTGACACAATACGAGGTAAAGATGGCGGTTATTTAGCAAATGATCAAAGTGCTGATGTCTCTCTAGCAACATTATATAAACATTTTGTCTTAGAGAAAGAACACCACACACGTCTATTTACTGGCGACGAAGGCAGTCACTGTCAAATTGCTCGTAATATTGCAACTACCATGTCACATTATCAGCAAGACGAACAGAATATCATTATTAATTTTTATAATGGAAAAACAATCAAAGATGTCATTGAAGACATTCAAAAGGAGGATTTATGTCATGAAAACATATGATTTAATTGTAATAGGATTTGGGAAAGCTGGTAAAACTTTAGCGAAATACGCTGCATCAACAGGTCAACACGTCGCAGTTATCGAACAATCTTCGAAAATGTATGGAGGCACTTGTATAAATATAGGATGTATACCTTCGAAGACACTTGTACATGATGGATTAGAAGGCAAATCTTTTGAAGCAAGTTATAACCGTAAAAACGATGTTGTCAATGCGCTAAACAATAAAAATTACCACTTATTAGCAGACGATAACAACATTGATGTACTGGATTTTAAAGCGCAGTTTAAATCTAATACTGAAGTGAATTTATTAGATCAGCATGGCGATATCGCCGATAGTATTACTGCACCTCATATCATTATTAATATCGGTGCTACCTCTGTCATTCCTAACATAAAAGACCTTGATCAAGCTAAACATGTCTTCGATTCAACAGGTTTATTAAACATTAACTATCAACCTAAGCACCTCGTTATTGTAGGTGGCGGTTATATCGCCTTAGAATTTGCTTCAATGTTTGCGAATTTAGGTAGTAAGGTTACAGTATTAGAACGTGGTGAATCATTTATGCCACGCGAAGATCAAGATGTCGTTGCACATGCTATTACTGACTTAGAAAATAAAGGCATTGCATTGCATACAAATGTTGAAACGACTGAATTGTCATCTGACGATCATCATACAACAGTCCGTACTAACGTTGGCAACTTTGAGGCTGATGCAGTACTTTTGGCTATCGGACGCAAACCGAATACAGATTTAGCTTTAGAAAATACTGATATCGAATTAGGCGACAGAGGCGAAATTAAAGTCAATGCTCATCTTCAAACAACTGTGCCGCATATTTATGCTGCAGGTGATGTTAAAGGCGGACTTCAATTTACGTATATATCTTTAGATGATTATCGAATTATCAAATCAGCGTTATATGGTAATCAGTCACGTACGACTGACAATAGAGGCAGCGTGCCTTATACAGTATTTATAGATCCACCATTATCACGTGTTGGATTAACTAGTAAAGAAGCAGCCGCTCAACATTATGATTACACTGAACACCAACTTTTAGTAAGTGCAATACCTCGTCACAAAATTAACAATGATCCAAGGGGTTTATTTAAAGTAGTCATTAATAATGAAAATAATATGATTTTAGGTGCTACATTATATGGTAAGCAATCTGAAGAATTAATTAATATAATTAAACTTGCGATTGATCAAAACATTCCATATACCGTATTACGAGATAATATTTATACACATCCTACGATGGCCGAATCATTTAATGATTTATTTAATTTCTAGACAAAACATAAAAACCTGGTGGCACGCATTGAATGATGCTGCCATCAGGTTTTATTGTTGTGCTTTTCGCTTTTCTAATTTTTCTTTAAGCTTTCTATCTTGTTCTTCTTTACGACGTTTACGTTCTTCATGTCGTTTTCTTAAACGCTCTTCTTCTTCAGGATCACGTGGTTTCTTTAATTGTTGAGAAACTTTTTCGATTAATTCTTCTTCAGTAAGCGCAGCCAGTGGGCGGTTATTAACAAAAGTGAATGTTTTTCGGCGTCCAGGTCCACAATAAGATTGACAACCTATCACGATTTCAGCATCGGGATCTAATTTTTCCAACTTCTTTTGTAACGTTCTAATATTGACTGCCTGACATTCATCACAAATAAGGAATGTATTTTTCATATTGCTACCCACCTTTCTTTATCATATCTATATCGTCGATTTCATTAATTTTTTCGTTAACTCTATCTATTTTACTCTTTTTAATATTTTTTTCAAGATACGTAACACGGCTGGCAATAAAAAATGGAGCATTTATCTTCTAATTAAATTAGATGATTGCTCCCCTATCAAATCATTTATTGCCCATGATAAATATTAAATTTTAATGGTTTAATACCATGTTTTGTCCATTCATCATAAATTTTTTCTTTATCTACATCTTTATTGATAATTGTAATACCACAGTCTCCACCACCAGCGCCTGATGTTTTAGATGCGCCGTGATACTTTTCAGCAATATCACACAAATATTTTAGCTTTTCAGTTTCTATATCAACTGTAGCTTCTTTATCCATACGTTGAATAATTGTACGATTCTGACGCACCATCTTTTGCACACCTTTAATGTTATTTGTTTTAAAAGCATGAATAAGTTTTTCAACACAACGATGTGAATCTTCTAAGAAGTCACCGTAAAATGAAGGATCTGATTTCAAACGTTTCACTTCGCTAACAAAGTGTGGTGATGACGCCGGTGAGCCAGTCCAACCGATAAGTACTTCCATATTTTCAGGTGCTTGTAATGGTTCGATGTGCAATCCAGGCCAGTTTTTGATTAAAACTTCTTCAACCGTAGTATCTTCAATTTGATGCTTAACCCATTCATGATCAAAAGTACTATACGCTAGCCATCCACTATATACACTCACAGCAATATCTCCGCATGAACTTAAACTTTGTAACTTCATATTTGCAATCACTGCTAGTTTATAAATGTATAAATTAGATAACTTCATATCATAAAATTCATTTAATACTTTTATAACTGACACAAGTACTGCTGCACTTGAACCTAATCCATATTTATGACCATTTGAATCATCTAAATTACTATCAATAGTCAGATGAAAATGCTTCATCGCTATATCGCAACTTTTCGCGTATTGTTCAAATATTTCAATAGCTGTGACCACATAATTTAATTGTTTTGCTGCATGTGGATCTGAAATGACAATACTATCTTCATCTCTACTAAATGTAACTGGGTTATGATGTAATGCTTTTGAATGAATGGTACCTTTATATTGGTCTGCTTCTTCAATAGTAGCAGTTACAAAACGATCTAACGCAATAAGTACAGATTTATATCCTGGTTCTGTTACAGCATATTCTCCAGCAATATAAAGTTTTCCGGGTGCTTTGACCTGAATCATTTTATCTCTTCCTTACTCAATTATTTCAATTCCTGTGGCAATAATGTCACTATCAATAATTTGGTTATTATCAAACTGTGTTAATAATTTATCTATAATCTGTTGCTTGTTTTTCTTTTCTACAAGTATTTTCACATTAGGACCCGCATCCATCGTAAAATAACACGGATATCCCGCTTCTCGGCATTCGTGAACGAGCGCCATGACATCATAACTTTCTTGCACAAGATATGTGAACGGCGGTGTTGATCCTAGATTCGTGGCATGCATACGCAAACCATTTTCTTCAATTACTTCACCAAGGCGTTTAAAATCTTTGTCTTGAATCGCTGCTTTTGCTTCAGTTAAATCTTCATCAATATGATCTAACCAATATTGATAAAACCTTGATGTGTTTCGTGTCAACGACATACCATATCGACTAGGTACCTTTTTAGAATGTTGATTAATCACAACAAATATCATGGCAAGGTCATCTTCAAAATGATTCGATTCAAGTGGAACGGCATATGACGTCTCATCATTATACCCTTTTTCCCATTCTGCAAATCCACCATAAATACTACGCGATGCAGAACCCGAACCAATTCGCGCCAATCTCGATAAATCCTTATCTGACAGCTGCAAGTCTAGTGCTTGATTACAAGCTGCTGCTAAAGCTGCATATGCGCTTGCTGATGAAGCCAACCCTGCTGCTGTTGGTACAAAATTGTCGCTTTCAATTTCTGCATACCAATCGATGCCAGCTCTATTTCTGACAATATCCATATATTTTGAAATTTTCTCTAATTCTTTGCCACTAACCTTTTCACCATTCAACCAAAATTGATCCTGTGTTAACTGGTCGTTAAAAGTGACTTTCGTTTCAGTGTAAAATTTTTCTAATGTAACAGATATGCTATTATTCATTGGAATGATTAGTGCTTCATCTTTTTTACCCCAATATTTTATAAGTGCAATATTCGTATGTGCACGTGCTTTGCCACTTTTAATCAACGCATTAACCTCCTAAATTCTCAATCCAAGTATGTGCTGCACCAGCTTTTTCTACAGCTTTTACAATATTTTTCGCTGTTGGTAAATCTTTGGCAAGCAATAACATACTTCCGCCACGACCAGCACCAGTAAGTTTTCCAGCAATCGCACCATTTTCTTTACCAATTTTCATTAATTGTTCTATTTTATCATGACTAACTGTCAACGCCTTTAAATCCGCATGACATTCATTAAAAATATCCGCTAAGGCTTCAAAGTTATGATGTTCAATCACATCACTCGCACGTAAAACTAACTTACCGATATGTTTTACATGTGACATGTACTGAGGGTCCTCACAAAGTTTATGAACATCTTCTACTGCTTGTCTTGTTGAACCTTTCACACCAGTATCTATAACAACCATATAGCCGTCTAAACTTAACGTTTTCAACGTTTCAGCATGACCTTTTTGGAACCAAACTGGTTTGCCTGATACAATCGTTTGCGTATCAATACCACTTGGTTTACCATGTGCAATTTGCTCTGCCCAATTAGCCTTTTCAATGAGTTCTTCTTTCGTTAATGATTTCCCTAAAAAATCATAACTTGCACGAACAAAAGCAACCGCGACAGCTGCACTCGATCCTAATCCACGTGATGGTGGTAAATTCGTTTGGATCGTTACTGCTAGCGGCTCTGTAATATTATTTAATTCTACAAAACGGTTCACCAAAGACTTAAGATGGTCAGGCGCATCATATAACATACCATCGTAAACATCGCTTTTAATAGACGAATAGTTCCCGCTCTCTAAGGCTTCTATTAAAACTTTGATTTTACCTGCGTTAAACGGTACTGCAATAGCAGGCTCTCCAAATGTAACAGCATGTTCTCCTATTAAAATAATCTTACCTGTCGATTCCCCATATCCTTTTCTTGTCATGTCAATATCACCTTTTATATTTATCCTATACTTGATTCATTATTTTTATTTATTAGTAAAAGACATCATATTCTAAGTTGCATACGCATTCGCGTTAAATTTCATTGCAGTCTTTATCTCACATTATTCATATTATGTATAATCTTTATTTTGAATTTATATTTGACTTAACTTGATTAGTATAAAACTAACTTTCGTTTACTTCAAAGTTTAAATCTTATCGAGTGATATTTCAGATTCTTTATCTTTTTATAAAATAGCCCTACAATTTATAATTTTCCACCCTAACTATAATACTACAAATAATAATTGGAATATATAGATTTACTACTAAAGTATTAGAACATTTCAATAGAAGGTCGTTTCTTTCATAGTCATACGCATTATATATACCCTATTCTCAATCTATTTAATACGTAAAACATGAAATTTTCTTATTAAATTTATTATTTCCATCATATCATTACTTTTAATTTAATGATGTTCAATTTAAATATTAGGTCAATAACATATTTATGCTTTTTATGGATACTTTCAAAAATAACAGCCCCAAACGATAACTTGAAAGGGGCTGTTAAATATTTAACTATTGCATTTGATCTATCATTTTCTTGTTTCTTTCAATCATTTTATCAAAATACGTATCGTATCTTTGCCATTCTTCTTGAGTAATTGGCGTCATATTTAATACACCGCCAAGATCTTTGATTGCATATAATAGTAAAAACATTACATCTTGAACAGTAATCGTTTTGTTAAGCAATGTCTCTAATGAGGCCATACAAGATGGTTCAATTTCAGGATATTTAAATTTAGTCACTTCACCTTTTAAAGCATGTTCATAAAATGTTTGCATCATCAATGCACGTTCTGAACCAGAGCCTTCAACACAAAGATAAATTTGTACAGCAATACCGCCTCTAACTCTTCGTTGCGATATGCCTGCAAATTTCTTACCATCGATACTTAAGTCAAATTTTCCTGGGCAATAAGAATGTTCAATTTCCATCGTATCAATATCAACATTCTCATCTTCGAACATTTTGCTAATTAAGAGATACATCACAGTAAACGCTTCATCAATCGTTGTTTCTGTTTGTCCTTTGAACATCAGCGATATATTTAATACACCTTGATCTAGAACGACACCTAAGCCACCAGAATTTCTAACAATGGCATTATAACCAATCTCATTCGTTAAATAATCAATGCCATCTTTTAAAAACGGCAATCTTGAATCATGAATACCAAGAATAACAGTATGTTGATGAATCCAAGTACGCACAACATTATCTGATATATCTTTGCCCACACTTTCGCAAAATGTATCATCGAATGCGAAAGATTGCATAGGTTCTAATCCAGAAGAATGATCGATATATCGCCAGTTGACGCCATTAAAATATTTACTCGCTAAATCCATCGTTATTGTAAGGCTTGCGCTGCTGTAATAATTGAAAGATTGTATACATCTTCAATTGAGCAGCCACGTGATAAGTCATTTACTGGAGAATTTAAACCTTGTAATACTGGACCAACTGCATCATATCCACCTAAACGTTGTGCAATTTTGTAACCAATATTACCAGCTTCTAAACTTGGGAATACAAAGACATTTGCATCACCTTGTAATTTAGCACCTGGCGCTTTTTTCTCAGCAACACCTGGTACAATCGCAGCATCAAATTGGAATTCGCCATCAATGATTGCTTCTAATTTTTCTTCTTCAGCTTTTTGTTGTGCTAATTTGACAGCTTCTTGAACTTTTGTCACGTCGTCTGATTTAGCAGACCCTTTTGTTGAAAAGCTTAACATTGCAACTTTTGGATCCATGCCAAAGCTTAATGCTGATTTTGCACTTTCTACTGCAATTTCTGCAAGTCCTTGTGAATCAAGTTCTGGATTGATTGCACAATCACCAAAGATGTATTGTTCATCACCTTTAATCATAAAGAAGATACCTGATGTTCTTGATACACCTGGTTTCGTTTTGATGATTTGTAAAGCTGGACGCACAGTGTCTCCTGTTGAATGTGCTGCACCACTAACTAAACCATCTGCTTTACCAGCATAAACAAGCATTGTACCGAAGTAGTTCACATTGTTTAATAATTCTTGTGCTTGTTCTTCAGTCGCTTTACCTTTACGTCGTTCAACAAATGATTGAACTAATTCAGCTTTCAATTCACTTGTCGCAGGATTAATTAATTCAATATTAGAAATATCAAGATCAAGTTTTTGCGCTAAAGATTGAACCTTAGTCTCATCACCTAACACGATTGGTGTAACATAATCTGTTGCTTGTAATTGTGTTGCAGCTGTTAGAACACGTTCGTCCTCTCCTTCAGGTAATACGATTTTAACGTTTTTACCAGAAAGTTTGTCTTTTAATACATTTAATAAATCAGCCATAATGTCCTCCTGTAATATAAATCTTATTAATCATTCACGGTATAATTATACGCCATTTTATTTCATAATGCCACGTCACCAATTTGTAATCATAATTTTATCGTTACCCCTTTGCTTTATGATAAAATTTATAAAGAACTGATGATTTTTGAAAAGGAGCGATAAACATGAGTCAAGCAGCCGAAACATTAGATGGTTGGTATAGTCTACATTTATTTTATGCAGTTGATTGGGCATCATTACGTCTAGTTCCAAAGGACGAACGCGATGCACTTGTCACTGAATTTCAATCATTTTTAGAAAATACAGCAACTGTAAGATCATCAAAATCTGGTGATCAAGCTATTTATAATATAACTGGTCAAAAAGCAGATTTGTTATTATGGTTCTTACGTCCTGAAATGAAGTCTTTAAATCATATTGAAAATGAATTTAACAAATTGCGCATTGCTGACTTCTTAATCCCTACATATTCATATGTATCAGTCATTGAATTGAGCAATTATTTAGCTGGTAAATCTGATGAAGATCCTTATGAGAACCCTCATATCAAAGCAAGATTATACCCAGAATTACCACATTCTGATTATATTTGTTTCTATCCAATGAACAAACGTCGTAATGAAACTTATAACTGGTACATGTTAACTATGGAAGAACGCCAAAAATTAATGTATGACCATGGTATGATTGGTAGAAAATATGCTGGCAAAATCAAACAATTTATTACTGGTTCTGTAGGGTTTGATGATTTCGAATGGGGCGTAACATTGTTCTCAGATGACGTATTACAATTCAAAAAAATTGTATACGAAATGCGCTTTGATGAAACAACAGCACGATACGGTGAATTCGGTAGTTTCTTTGTAGGACATCTTATTAACACAAACGAATTCGATCAATTCTTTGCGATTTCTTAATACATTGGTACGTTTATAAATTAATAAAAAAATTCCAAGCTTATCGGTTTAAGCTTGGAATTTTTCGTTTATCTTCAGTATATTCCCGTATACATAAGACGTGATTTGGTAAATAGTTGAAATCTGTATGTTTAAACTTATATATATGTGCTAATGTATTATCAATAACAAAGTACACTTTGCTCATAGCAAAGTGTACCCGAGTAGTCTTCCTTGGGAGAACTTTAACTACTATCACTACATATAAACGTTAACCTCAATAGAAATTATACAGTCGCTACTCTATACAATTTTTGTAATGGTTAACTAATATTATTTTAACCTATTTGAAATATTTGAAACATATTTTTGTCGAATTTTTTCAATAATTTTTCCTTTTTATACTTCAAGAGAATTTTAACTACTAAAAATTCCGATGATTATTATTACAATAGTATCAAATATTAGTTTTTTAAAATCAATAACAACTTATCAAAAAGCTCATGTGGTTATTTTATAGTGTATAAACTATAATGAGTATTAAATTCTTATAAACAATGGTGATGAAATGGACATAAATTCAGAAGAATACAAACAAGAGGTACTTATCAAAGACGTTGTCATGCTTGCTGCTCGCATACTATTAGAATCTGGTGCAGAAGGTACGCGTGTAGAAGATACCATGACACGTATTGCAAAAAAACTTGGTTACAGTGAAAGTAACAGCTTTGTTACAAACACTGTCATCCAGTTTACGTTACATTCGGAATCGTTTCCTAGAATATTTAGAATTACCTCTCGAGATACAAACTTAATAAAAATTTCTCAAGCTAATAAAATTTCGCGTCAAATTACAAACAATGAAATTTCTTTAGCCGAAGCAAAAACGCAACTTGAAAAAATATATGTTGCTAAGCGTGACAGCAGTCTTCCCTTTAAAGGTTTTGCTGCAGCAATGATTGCAATGAGTTTCTTATATTTACAAGGTGGTAGATTGATTGATGTTTTAACTGCGATATTAGCAGGTAGTCTAGGATACCTAGTCACTGAGATTTTAGATCGCAAGTTACATGCACAGTTTATCCCAGAATTCATTGGTTCATTAGTTATTGGGATTATCGCCGTTATTGGACATACACTTATCCCAACAGGTGACTTGGCAACTATTATCATTGCGGCAGTCATGCCTATTGTTCCTGGTGTATTAATAACAAACGCAATACAAGATTTATTTGGTGGACACATGTTGATGTTCACAACGAAATCATTAGAAGCATTGGTTACTGCGTTT
This sequence comes from Staphylococcus sp. MZ3, assembly GCF_018622755.1. NCBI lineage: Bacteria > Bacillati > Bacillota > Bacilli > Caryophanales > Staphylococcaceae > Staphylococcus > Staphylococcus sp. MZ3. Next base: position 625,410 of record NZ_CP076026.1, on the reverse strand, counting down.
GGCATCGGTGCTGGCGTTGGTAGCGTATTAATTTTAGTATAGGAGTATCAGACTATGTTTTGGATCTTAAACTTTATCTTTAGCTTTTTAGCTTCAATGTTCTTCTGCGTCATTTTTGATGCACCTAGAAAATTATATCTATCATGTGGTTTCGTTGGTACATGTGGATGGATGGTTTACACCTTATTCTTCAACGGCTTTAATGTGCACACTATATACTCTAGTTTCTTTGGTAGTTTAGCATTAGGCTTGTTAAGTCATTATATGGCTCGTAAACAAAAAGAACCTGCCATCATTTTTATGGTAACGGGTATCATTCCATTAGTACCTGGTGGCTTAGCATACGATGCTACAAAAAATTTAGTCTTATTAAATTTCAGCACAGCAATAAATACAATGTTAGAAGTAACACTTATTGCAGGAGCCATCGCATTAGGTTTATTATTCGCCGACCAAATTTCTAAATTAATTGTTTCTGGGTTCGTGAAATCTTTTAAACGATTATAAATATTGTTAGAATTGGCTCAGCCCAAACTATTAGCAATTATATATAAGGTTCAGCTGCCTCGTCTTAAATGTCAATTTATAATACAAAAAATCGCACGATACGCCTCCGAATGAAGAAGGTATATTGTGCGATTCTTTTATTATTTAGTTTTTTCTTTTTCAGGTTCTTCAATCATATCATCAACTTCATTTTCACTTCTATTTAAAATCAAGCGACTTAATTCATCATTATCCATATTTTTCAATTTAGGATATCGAATCACAAAGAATATTAAACCGATGATTAACCATCCAAGTAATGCAATATAAGACGGTGCAGTCAGTGCTGCAGGAGAACCTGGCACTAATAACAACGCTAAGAAAATGAATGATACAAATGAGCCGATAATAGCAAACGTTTTGTAAACCGGTGCATACGTATTACTTTGTTTGTTATAACTGAATAATTTCGCTGCAGACAAACATGTAATAAAGTAGGCAATGGATACACCTGTAGATGACATATCTACAATCCAAGTCAATGCAGTTCTTCCTAGCCAAGGTGCAATTAACGACACACCTACTAGGAATATGATTGCGACATATGGTGTTTTGTATTTACTATGTAATTTACTAAACATTGTTGGCATAATACCTGAACGTCCCATAGAAAATAACAAGCGACTTGAACTCATCAAGAATCCATTTAAACCAGTAAATATACCCATCATAATTGCAATTGCTAATACACCTAATCCAATATAACCAAATGCTGTTTGTGTAACAGCACCTGTTAACCACAACTGCCCATTTAAACTTTGATGACTTGTTGATAACCAACCAGTGTATAAAATCATGACAACATAAGTTAATGATGCTGCTAATAAACTGTACACGATAAGCTTAAATGTCTTGTTTGGTGCAAAGTTAAACTCTTCTGCTGTTTGTGGAATATTATCAAATCCAACATATGCCCATGGTGCCACGGATACAATAACCACAATAGACACTAACCATCCTTTGCTAGGTTCAGCTAACGGTTGTAAATTTTCAAGTGCAAAATTATTACCAAAGAATGAACCAAAGAACATCAATAATACGACGATTACCATCGCCACACAGAAATAATATTGTAATGATCCAGATACACTTGCGCCACGAATCGTTACTAGCATGAATACAAGTAGTAATACGGTCGCAATAATGATTTCCGTAATATAAACGTCCCAGCCCGCAATGGTGTATAGTTTCCCATTATTTAAGACATCTGGCAATAAGAATTTAACTAGTAAACTGAATGCGGTCGCATTTAAAGCAACGACACAGACATAACCAAAAGTTAAAAACCATGATGAGAAGAAACTCACATATCTGCCGAAACTTAAGAAACTAAAGGCAAACGCGCCCCCTGATACTGGAAATCTCTCTACTAATGCGCCATAACTAACCGCAATTAATATCATTAATAATGCACCAATAACTATACCAATTGATGCTGCAATCGGACCTGACTGCTTAATCCAGTCTCCTGGTAAGATGAATGCGCCCCATCCGATACATGAACCATATGCAATCGCCCATACAAACTTTTCAGATAGGTTTTGTTTTAAATCGCCTCTATCTATTTGCTTATTCTTTTTTTCCATAAATAAAAACTCACCTCGAAGGTATTCTATACCCAAAAGATGAGTTTGTAACTCTTTTTCTTGATTATTTTTATTAAAAATTTAATGTTTAGTTACATAGGTAATCTAAAGTTTTAAAATTTAACCAGCAAATTTGAATGTCGCAATGATTAACATTATCCATCCAATGATGAACAATACGCCACCAATTGGCGTAATCGCACCTAAAACTTTAATTTGAGTTAATACTAAAATATATAATGATCCACTAAAGAAAATAATACCAGCAAATATTAACCAGCCAGCCCAGTTAACATTGATTGAAGTTGTACCACTAATTACACCTATAATTAATAATGCTAAGCCATGGTACATTTGATACGTCGTTGCTTTTTCCCATACTGATAAATAGTGATCACTTATTTTTCCTTGTAAACCATGCGCACCAAATGCACCTGTACCGACAGCCATCATCGCGTTTAATGCACCTAAAATAATAAATAATTTCATTGCTACCTCTCCTTATATAATTCAGTATTAATAAATGTTTAAATCCGAACACTCGAATAAAAGTATATGCGTCTTGATTATTAACCTACATACTTAACAAGCTATTAAGTAATTATGTTTCATTGTTGCTTTTTAAAAATCAAATATGGATTCACCATTGCCAATGTCATCATCTGTCGCTAATCTTTGTTGTTGGTTTGAAGGTTGTGAATATGACTTATGATGATGTGCTGAATGCGTATTTACTTTACCACCCATCGCTTCAATTTCAGCAGCTGTCACTTGATGAGTTGGCTGCGTTATTTGTGATTGTGGCATTTGATTATGGTTAGCAATACGACGATTCATTTGTTGTTCACCAATATGTGGTGTATTTGATGTTGAAGCATATAAAGATGTTAATATATGTATGGCATACATATGTTTTTCAAAGTCATGGTCATGCTGTGCCTGCTCTGCTTGTACTAATTCTTGCTCAATTCGTGCTATTAAAGTTTCTCTATTCAACATCTACGCCTCACTTTCACACCAATTAATTGGTGATTTTCCTACTGACTCTAAATAGGCATTCGCTTTGGAATACGGTTTTGATCCAAAGAATCCTCTATATGCAGACAGTGGACTAGGATGCACTGATTTTATAATACAATGTTTAGATGTATCGATAAGCTTTATTTTTTGCTGTGCAGGTTTCCCCCACAAAATAAAGACAACATGTTCTTTATAATCAGACACTGCTTTAATAATTTCATCAGTAAATGTTTCCCAACCAATATCACGATGAGAATTTGCTTCACCCTGTCTTACGGTTAAAACTGTATTCAATAACAAGACGCCTTCTCTTGCCCAATCTTGTAAATGCGGTGTTTGTCTAACACATCCAATATCATCTGCTAATTCTTTATACATATTACGTAAAGATGGAGGGAATTTTGCGTTAGGTTGCACTGAAAATGCTAATCCATGTGCTTGGTTTGGACCATGATACGGGTCTTGTCCTAATATAACAACTTTGATATTTTCAAACGGTGTTAAATCAAACGCTTGATATATATTTTCCCTATCAGGGTATACGATTGCAGTCGAATATTCTTTTTCTAAAAAATCATGCATAGCTTTAAAGTCATGTTTCGTTGTTATGTCATGAAAAATTTGCGACCATTCCATTCAATCTCACCTCAGGACATATTTTAACATATCACACTTATCTAAAGTGAATGACATTTTCAAAAGTTACAATAGTATGAATGATTCATTTCAACAATTATCAAATATTGAATGCTTAATATTTTTCAATTAGGTTAAAAATGATATGATGAATACAATATTATTATGTAGGAGTGAAGCTCAATGGCTTTAAAGAAAGTTTTAACAATTGCCGGTTCTGACACAAGTGCTGGCGCAGGTATGCAGGCAGATTTAAAAACATTTCAAGAATTGGATACGTATGGCATGGTCGCTTTAACTGCCATCGTTACTATGGATAAAGATACATGGTCACACGATGTCACACCATTACCTATGGACGTATTTGAAAAGCAACTTGAAACGGCTTTATCAATCGGACCTGATGCTATTAAAACAGGTATGTTAGGTACTGAGGAGATAATCAAACGTGCTGGAGAAGTATATGAGGCATCTAATGCACAATATTTTGTAGTAGATCCTGTCATGGTTTGTAAAGGCGAAGATGAAGTGCTTAACCCTGGAAATACTGAGGCGATGATTAAATATTTACTACCTAAAGCAACGGTAGTGACGCCAAACTTATTTGAAGCGGGTCAATTATCAGGATTAGGTAAATTAAATTCAATTGAAGATATGAAAAAGGCTGCAACAATTATCTTTGATAAAGGCGCACAGCATGTCATCATTAAAGGTGGCAAAGCTTTAGATCAAGATAAATCGTATGACTTATACTATGATGGTCAAACATTTTATCAACTAACTACAGACATGTTCCAACAAAGTTATAACCATGGTGCTGGTTGTACATTTGCTGCGGCAACAACTGCATATTTAGCTAACGGTAAGTCACCGAAAGAAGCTGTGATTAGCGCGAAAGCTTTCGTCGCTTCTGCTATTAAAAACGGTTGGAAAATGAATGATTTTGTTGGTCCTGTGGATCACGGTGCATACAACCGTATTGAACATATCGATGTTGAAGTAACAGAGGTTTAACGATTAGGCGGTTCATCTATAAATCAACATTATTAGCCACACCACTTAAATTGGGTATGAACTCAATTTATGTGATGTGGTTATTTTTTTATAATCATCATGCTCTGTATATAATTTAAATTTGAAAGTTACATATAAGCGTTATTAGCTTTTATTGAAAATTTCATACATATCGAACAATACATACAAATATTTCCTATACATCTACTTCTATGACTAAATAACCCTTTATTTTCAAGATGAACTTAAACTCATCTATATGCTCAATACCTCTATCATTATCATTCTTTTGCGATAGATGCCTCTCTAATCATATATGTTATATTTCCCAAATGACTGCCAGGCGACTCTATAAATATATATTTATTTAGAACTTTTATACATACATAGTCTTAGTAAATCATACGTTCTATGTCTGATAAAAAGTTGATACTTAAGGTTGATGTCACACAAAAAAATGTTATTTATAATATAACCATAGAGTAGCAAAGGAGGTAATATAGGTTATGATTATTTATCGACAGTATCACCATGAAGGCGCACCAGTTTATGAAATTATAACCAAAACGTTTCAGCATGTTTCAATTAAATGTGACGATTCATTTAGTGATACTGAAATATTCAAATTGCTCTCTTTATTACAAGACGATATAGATCATATGAAAGTTAGTTAAATTGACTAATCGTTCCAATAATCCAGAATTTATTAAACATTGATATAGTTGTTATTATTATTTTAGATTAATGCATCCCCGTGCAAAGAAAGAATCGTAACCTATATTCATCTCTGTTCCCAATAATAATAACAATACATAACTGATATTAGCTGTCCTTTCATCTCCTAATTAATATGCGTTCATGCAGCTAATATCGGTTATTTTTTTGTGCTCAAAGAAATTTTTATTTTAATCTCTCCATCGTCATTAATTGCTATAATTTCTTGCTCGTGTTGTTCAATGAATTCGATATTTTCATTTATTAAAATAGGTTTAACGTAGTTAATTTGACACTGGTTTGTCTCTAATGACATAGCCATCAGCATCATTTGACTCACTAATTGTCCTGGCACAATCTCATTATGTATTGGATTATCATCATTTACGAGCGCCAAATATTCATTTATCCATATCTCATTAAACTTCATCTCTACTTCATCGCCTTAATAAAAGTTTGTGTAACCGTTATGACATGTTGATCATTTTTAGTTAATGTTAAAGCCATTGTATAACGTGTGATATTGCGAATCTGTCGGCATTCAATATCTTCTAAACGTCCTACATATATTGTGTCTACTTCTATCTTTTGAGTTTGATTAATTGCTGATTTTGTTAAAATCAGTTCGCTATTTGCATATTTTTTAAATAAATCAAATTTTGACCATAATGACGCACACATTAATGGTGGTACTTCTTTTCTATAAGGTTGGTTAAAACACTGATAATATGCAGCCACACTATCCTTAGAAAATGACACATTTAATCGCTGGTTAGAATCGAGTGAATAATGCTGCATTTCCTAGACCTCCCCCTATCCCCATAGATGCAATCATAGTCTCTTTGTCAAACATATAAAATAATCGAGTCACTAATTGGGCACCACTTGCACCGTATGGATGACCTGATGCTAATGCACCACCCCATATATTTAATTGCGTATTTGAAATATTTAAAGCTTGTTGGCAGGAAACCACCTGTGCACTGAACGCTTCGTTAATTTCAATGACTTCAATATTTTCTATCGTTAATTGATTTCTTTTTAGTAAGTTGGAAATGGCTGGTACTGGACCAATGCCAGGAAAATTAGAATCAACACCTACCGTAACACCATCTTTAAATAATAAACCATGCTCGAAACCTAATTCGTATGCCATATCTTTTTCCATAATAAGCAATAAAACTGCACCATCATTTTTCATACAACTATTCGCAGCGGTAACGGTCCCACCTTTGATCACGGGCTTAAATCGGCCAAAGTTATCTTTCGGAATATGTGATTTTAGACTTTCATCAGTGTTGAATATTTCTCCTTTAACGGTTATAGGTAATATTTCCTGAGAAATATTTCCATTCTTTACATTTTCCGCTGTCAATTGATGACTTCGATAAGCAAATTCATCTTGTAATTCTCTTGAAACATCATACATCTTGGCCACATTTTCAGCACCTTGAATCATTGATGGGTCGCTCATTTCAGGTGCAAATGATGCACGCTCATAAAACTCAGGTAATGCTGTTTCGTACACAGAATGCGGTCGTTTGATTTTCCAAGGTGCTCGACTTGTACTTTCAACACCACCTGCAATATATACCTTGCCAGCTCCGGCTTGGATCATGCGACATGCATATTGAACACTTTCAAGTCCAGACCCACATTGCCGATCGATTGTGACGCCAGGTATTGAATCTTTAAGCCCCGCTTCAAGCAATGCTTTTCTTGCAATATTGCCACCATTCCCAACAACATTACCTAAAACTACATCATCTATTTTAGATATTACCTCTGGATACTTCTCTCTAAAATGTTGGAATAAAGGTTTAAGCAATTGTTCTGGCTCTAAATGTTTTAAAGTGCCACCATATTTCCCAAATGCAGTTCGTTTAGCTGCAACTATGACTGCTTGATTCATATTATAATTCACCTCTCAAATACATCGACATCATTTTTTCTCTAGCAATTTTACCACTTGCAGTGTAATACATCTTTTCTACATGATGAATCATCGATGGAATTTCATAGCGTTTCACTTTCTTTTTTAAAAATTGTTTTACATTTTTATGTGTAAGTGTCACATCACCAGAATAAAGCAATACGCCTATTTGACCAAAACGCTCATTTGGAATACCGATGATAATTGCTTCATCAATGCTCAACGATTGCGTTAAAAGGCGTTCAACATGTGCTGGATATATATTTTGACCACCAATAATTAACATATCATGTTGACGTCCCGTTAAATATAAATACTGCTCTTTTACATAGCCATTATCATTAGTAACAAACCATTCATCATTATTTATACATTGTTCACTTACATAGCCACTAAACATCATATTACTTTTTACATAAATAGTTCCTATACCATTGTGATCGTGATTCGTTGTTTTCAATTCCACATTTGGAAATAGCACACCTACTGATTCAACTGGTGCTTGCTGATTCAAATTATAGCTGATAAAACTGGTTTCCGATGTACCAAAAAATTCAATCAAATTTATGTCATTTGCTTGATTTTTTATCTTTTTAAAAATAGAAGAATGCAGCTTATCTCCACTGCTAAAAAATGATTGGATTGTATGTTCATTGTTGTAAACTAACAATAATGATTTAATCATCGTTGGAACAAGAAACATAGCAACTTTGTATGATGATATTTTACGACATTGATTAAGTAACTTTTCAGGATGAAAAGTGGTCTGTCCTATAAAAGTACGACCGGAACTTAAAGCAAACAATAACGCATATAATGTTAACGAGTGCGATAGTGGTCCAGGGGCTGCTATTGCATTTTCATTTTTTAACATCAACATTTCATTAACTTCAAAAGAAGCCAACCATGAATCTTCATCACGATAATATGCTTTTGGCAGTCCAGTTGTCCCTGAAGTAAAACCAATATGTAATAAATTGGGGTAGTGCTGTAATTGCGTTGAATCAATAAACATCGGTGAGTCTATATTCTGCATGAGACCTGTATCTCCAATTACATCTTTAATACCATATTTTTCAATCAATTGACGATGTATAGTACTTTGCCATTTACCTTCCATCATCATAGGCACTTTATGTAAACGATGCAAAGCTAAATAACAAATAATACTTTGCACCGGTGATTTCATATTAATAGCAACGACAGGGTTAAGTGAATATTTCTGCAAAGATTCCACTGCGCTAGTGATGCGGGCATTTAGTTGACTATATGTAATTGTTTCATCATCGATATGTAATGCTATGTCATTAGGTTTATTTTGAGTATGTGTTTTCAACTGTTCTAATATTACGTTCATCAATATCCCTCACTCAATGTAAACTTTAAAATACATCTTGTTAACATTATATAATGAATAAGTATTTTTATCAGGTAAACCTGCCTATTATAAAAATCAAACTTAAGCCCTAGATAAATTTGATACTGTAGTACCATGTTTTTTATTAGATAAGACGTTACTATATGTATATAGAGAAAAGAAGTTATCGCAATCGCAATAACTGACACAAATAAGTCACCCAATCTATTTAAGTTTGTGTTCTCTATAATAATATTGAAGGTTAGAGTCTCAATATTAATTGCGTTGGACAAAATACTCTAAGACATATTTACATCCTAACATTTCAATAGCAAGAGAATTTTAAGTATTCAAAGCTAAACATATGCTTTAAGTCCCCTCTTTCCCCCATTGCGATAATCATTGCAGTGGGGGTTTATGTATATACAAAAACTTTATTACGGCTAATTACAGTTCTCAATTTAAAAAGCACTTTAAAGTTAGCAGAACCTACTAGCTTTAAAGTGCTTATATACGATTGATTTATACTTTTTATTAAAATCTCTAATTCTTACGTTCTTTAACCCACCATAATGCTTCTTTTGGATGTTCTGCATAATAAGCTCTATCTTGCTCGTTATCTACATTTGGATACGAACCTTTTAGAGATTTTCCTGCTGTACTTAAATGTAAGAATGTAATAACTAAAAAGCCAATAACACTGATTGCTGTTAAATAATACGCAGGTGCTAATGGATCTCCAGTTTTCGTAACTAACCATGTTGCAACTAATGGCGTCGTACCACCAAATATCGAAACAGAGATATTAAATGTTACTGATAAAGTTCGATATCTTATATGACTGTAAAACATCGTTGGTAACGACCCTGGCATTGTCGCTTCGTAAGTTGATAAGAAAAATCCTAATATAAATATACCGATTACTATTACAACAAATGATTGTGAATGTAATAACATAAATGCGATGATACTGAATAATGTTAGCCCACCAGTACCAATTAGAAATACTTTCTTTTCACCTATTTTATCCGCTAACTTACCAAACATTAATGCTAATGGAATCATTATTGCCATGACACAAGTAATTAATACACTTGTTGTCGTTGCATCTAATTTAATAACTTGTTCTAAATAGGTTGGTAAATATGCAGTTACCATATAGTTCGTAACATTGAAGAATACAACAGCTACAAAACATACAAATATATCTTTGTAATAAAATCTGATGATTTGTAAAAAGTTAATGTTATCTCTTTCTGGTTGTGTTGCAACATCATTTTCGAAAACTGGTGATTCTTCCAGCTTACGACGTAAATATAAGCCAAATAATCCTAGGAATAAACCGAGTAAGAATGGGATTCTCCAACCAAATGATGCCATTTGTTCATCTGTTAAAAAGAATGTTAATACAGCAATCATAATTGAAGCAGCTATGTAACCTGATAATGTCCCAATTTCTAGTCCACTACCTAATGAGTTACGACGCTTATCTGGAGATGATTCGGCAACATATGTCATTGCCCCCGCATACTCTCCACCTGTTGAAAATCCTTGCAGTACTCTTGCAAGCAATAATAGTATTGGTGCCCAAAGTCCAATTTGATCATAGCTTGGCAATAATCCAATGGTTAATGTTGAAAATGCCATTAAAATAATTGTAGATGTTAATACAACTTTACGTCCATATTTGTCACCAATAATACCAAATACGACACCACCAATTGGTCTTAATAAAAACGCAATGGCTAATGCTGCGAAAGTCAACATTTGTCGAATGTCTGCATTCTCTACTGGAGAGAAGAAGTTCGCTCCAATGTACGCAGTTGTATATGCATAGACACCAAAATCGAACCATTCCATTGCATTACCGATACCGGTTGCAACAACGGTTTTTTTAGCTTTCTTTGCATCCACCATGTTAATATTCTCTTTATTAAAATCCATGAATTCATACACTCCCTCTTGTATGTTTCATAATTATACGGAGTTAATTAGTTTTGTCAAATTTATAAGAATTTAAACTTTTATATAAATACAAAAGTATGTTTACTCAAAAATTTCACTTTATCGAATTAAATTCAATGATTTTATACCCTCATACATTTGAATTAAACAATAATAATTCTTAAATCATCGAACGATTAACTTTTTGGAATTATAACTAAAAATAGCGATAGCACACAACTTCATGTAAGTCATATGCTATCGCCATTTTCGACATCGTATTTAAATGTTTATACTCAATTTACTTCAATAACTTTGTCATTACTTTAATTTATTTTTACAAAAATAAATGATCAACGAGTCAGACATTACTCTTTAAAAATTCATAATGTTTAATAAATATTTATTTTACATTCCTAATCTAAAGCGAAATATTTCTATGTATAATCTAATATTTATGAATATACATTTTAACCATGGTATTCTCTGTTTTAACAAATTTTATAATACTGTATTAATTTCTGATGGATCATTGATTATAAAATCTGGATTTGAATGAAGTAATGACCTTGCATCATGTGCTCCCCATGTTACTGCTGCAGATGGTACACCAGCATGTTGCGCCATCTCAACATCAAATGTTGAATCACCAATATAAACCGTTTGTTGGCTATTTAAATTGTAGCGTTGCACAATTGTGTGTATGCCTTCAGGATTTGGTTTATATGCACTTACTTGATCGGATCCAACAGCTTCGGTAATCAAGTGATTTAATCCAATAGCCGATAAATTTCTTTCTAATACATCACTCTTCTTACTAGACACCACGAAAAGTTTTTTCCCTTGGTTATACAAACTTGTAATGGCTTCAGTTATACCCGCAAATTCATAAATATAGTCCTTTTCAATAGATTGATATGTATGTCTAAATGTATCGATTAACTTTGCTAATGCTGCTTCATCTAATGGTCGGTCTGCTAATTTTAAAAATGATTCTTCAATAGGTATTCCCATATAATGCGTTATTTCTTTAGATGATGGTTCCGTTAAGCCACATGCTTTAAATGCACTTTGTGTTGCTACTTCACCACATTTTTTCGTGTCTGCCAACGTACCATCAAAATCAAAAATATAATTGTCAAACTTCAATATTAACACCCCTATTCGTTTATTATTGATATTATACTATAATTTATTATTTAAATAAAAAAATAATCGATAATATTTCTGCCTAGGCATTATATTATCGACTATCTTTATTTTATTCTAAATTAGCATGATTTTGTTGCATCGTTTGTTCCGTAACATTCATTTCAGTCATCAATCCCATTACAACACTATCTAAAAATAATTGAGATGCTTGTTCAAACAAACTTCCTAATGGTTGTGCCGAGCCTTGTTCATCATATTTTGTACCTGCAGGCAAAACGATGTTCGTCCCAGCTAGATTGCCTATTGCAGAATCTTTATTTGTAGTAATTAATACGATGTCAGCACCTACTGATTTTGCTTTGTCTGCTAATAATCTTAAATGTTCCGTGGAACCTGAACCAGAGATAATTACAAATACATCATTCGACTTAATCGCAGGTGTCGTTGATTCTCCAACAACATGTGCCTGTTTGCCGAGCTGATTTAAGCGCATTGCAAAACTATTCGCCACGAATCCTGAACGTCCTTTGCCAGCTACAAATATATGTTCAGCATGTAGTATTTTGGATGCAAAAGTTGAAAACTCATCCGCTTCAACATGTGACAAAGTCATCTTTAATTCATCTAGAATTAATTGATAGTCACTAAATTTAGCCATATTACTTACCTTCGATTGCAGCGCGACATTGTTTTGCAGCTTCTACTGGATCATCTGCATTTGCGATTCCGCCACCAACAATAACAAGATCAGGACTTTCAGCGACAATATCTTTAATTGTATCTGGTTTAATTCCACCTGCTACTGCAACTTTAGAATTTTTAATAACAGATTTAACGGTTCTTAAACTTTCTAATGGTGATTGCCCTTCTGCTTGTAAATCATAACCAGTGTGTACTGCAATATAATCAGCACCCATTTCATCTAGTTCTTTTGCACGTTTTTCTAAATCTTGAACAGCAATCATATCAACTAGTAATTGTTTATTATTTTTATGAGCTTCTTCAATAGCTGCTTTAATTGATGCATCTTCTGCAACACCTAGTATTGTAATTACATCCGCGCCAAATTTAATTGCTTGGCTAACTTCATAATCAGCTGCATCCATAATTTTCATGTCTGCTAATACTTTTACATTACTAATGTTGTCTGCCATATGTTTAACTGCTGGTAAACCTTCGTTGTAAATGATTGGCGTACCGATTTCTACGATATCTACATAATCTTTTACTTTATTTGCTAACTCAGCCGCGTCTTCTTTGTTTAATAAATCAATTGCTAATTGTAATTCCACTAAAAATCATCCTTCCAATGCTTTTTATCTTTCTATTGGAACCTTTCCCGAGGCATTTCTTAATTAAACATTGCAATCAATCCATTTCATCGACATGAATTTTCGCAACATTTTTCGGGCAAGCTTCGTCGTCTAAATATATCTCAACATTCGGGTGTTTGTGAAGTAATGTGGCTGGAACATCAACAGAAATTTCCTGATTTAATAAATGTGTAATAGCAGCACGTTTCTTTTCACCAAATGCGAGTAAAATGATACGTTTGGCTTGAAGAATATTAGCAAGTCCCATCGAAATGGCTTGCTTTGGAACATCATCTTCGTTTTCAAAATATCGACTATTAGCCTTAATAGTACTTTCAGTCAAATCAACGATATGAGTAACACTATCAAACGGCGTACCAGGTTCATTAAATCCAATATGACCATTTTCTCCAATACCTAAAATTTGAATATCACGTTGACTTTGTTGTTCTAAAACGTCATTATATTTTGACGCTTCCGCATTCATATCATCGGCATCTCCATTTGGAATATGAATGTTCTTTCTATTAAAATAAGGATATTGTTTGAAAAGCATGTCATCCATATAATAGTGATAACTTTGCGGATGTGATGCGGTTAAACCTACATATTCGTCTAAATTAAACGTGGATACATTGTCTACGTTTAACTGATTTTTATTTAATAACTTAACAAGTTGCTCATACAAATCTGTCATTGTACCACCAGTTGCTAAACCAAGTTTACAGTGCTGATTAAATGCCATCTCTTTATATAACTCACATGCAACATAGAATGATGCTTGTTTTTTCGATCCTAAGTTTAATACTTTCATTGTTTACATGCCTCCACAAATTTAATACATTTTAAAAACTTATGAATTCATTCATACACCATTAATATAGCATCATTTTTAATGTTTAACACTTTTCAAATTCCAACAAATTTTTGATTTTTAAAAGTAAAAAACTAATGCTGTATGATTGCGTAATCCTGAGTAATTACCCTTCATGAAAATTAATTTATAAATAATTGAGCAATCGTATACAATTATTGAATAGTTTTTAGTAAAATAGAAAGATAAACACATTGATAGTGTAAGGAGTGAACGTGTTGGAACCAATTAAAGAACAAGAAGTTATAGATTTACTTGCTTCTTTTGAACATAAACCTGTGTATCTGCATGTTGAAACGACAAATGGGGCCTATGCGAACCATTTCGATCAACGTGTTTTTAATGCTGGTACATTTTTAAGAAACATACAAGTAACATATACGCATGCACAACTAAAAGGTGGTAATAAAGAACCTTATCGCATTGGTCTTAAACTATCAAATGGTGGTTGGGTTTATGTACAAGGTCTAACGCATTTTGAGGTCAATGAACATGATGAATTTTTAATTGCAGGTTTTAATTACGAAGGTCAACTCGCTGCAGCACTTCAAATTAGTGAGCGACCATTTAATTTATAGAGGAGGCATCAACATGACTGACGAAAGACATGTATTAGTAATATTTCCACATCCTGATGATGAAACCTTCTCATCTGCAGGCACATTAGCAAGTTATATCCAAAAAGGCATACCTGTAACATATGCATGTTTAACCCTAGGACAAATGGGCAGAAATTTAGGTAATCCCCCATTTGCAACACGCGAATCATTACCAAGTATTCGTGAGCGTGAACTAGAAGAAGCTTGTAAAGTTATTGGTATTACTGATTTAAGAAAAATGGGTTTACGTGACAAAACTGTCGAATTTGAACCCTACGAACATATAGATGGTATGATTAAATCTTTAATCGATGATACAAATCCATCATTGATTATTTCATTTTATCCTGGATATGCAGTACATCCTGATCACGAAGCAACAGCAGATGCTGTAATTCGAACGGTTGAACGCATGCCTAAAGAAGAACGCCCTCGTTTAACTTTAGTTGCGTTCAGTAATGATGCAACCGAAGCTCTTGGAGAACCTGATATTCAAAATGATATTACAGATTTTAAAGAACTTAAAATTAAGGCATTTGAAGCACATGCTTCTCAAACAGGTCCATTTTTAAAACAATTAGCAAGTCCTGAAATCGATGGTAAACAACACAGCTTTTTAACAGTCGAACCATATTGGACATATCACTTTAAATCTTAACGGAGGAAAAAAATGACTGAATTTGATTTATCGACACGAGAAGGTCGTTGGAAACACTTTGGTTCCGTAGATCCTATTGAAGGCACGAAACCTACTACTAAGAACGAAATGACAGACTTACAAAGTACACATAAAGATTTTTTATTTGAAATAGAAGAAGTTGGTATTAAAAACTTAGTGTACCCTGTACTTGTTGACCAGTATCAAACAGCTGGCACATTTAGTTTTTCAACAAGTTTAACAAAAGACGAAAAAGGTATTAATATGAGCCGTATAATTGAAAGTGTTGAAAAGCACTATGATAATGGTATTGAACTTGAATTTAATACACTTTATCAGGTGTTACGCACTTTACAAACGAATATGAAACAAAATGCGGCAGGCGTTGATGTTTCTGGGAAATGGTTCTTTGATCGCTATAGTCCAACCACAAATATTAAAGCAGTTGGTAATGCCGATGTCACTTATGGATTAGCAATTGACGGTGATAAAGTTACACGTAAAGAACTTACTATTGAAGCAACTGTCACAACGCTATGCCCTTGTTCAAAAGAAATAAGTGAGTATTCAGCGCACAACCAACGTGGTGTTGTCACTGTTAAAACATATATTAATAAAGATCAAGACATAGTTGATGACTATAAAAATAAAATTTTAGATGCAATGGAAGCTAATGCAAGTTCAATTCTATACCCTATTTTAAAACGTCCTGATGAAAAACGTGTGACAGAGCGTGCATATGAAAATCCACGTTTTGTCGAAGACTTAATTCGTTTAATTGCCGCGGACTTAGTTGAATTTGATTGGTTAGACGGTTTCGATATCGAATGTCGTAATGAAGAGTCTATCCATCAACATGATGCTTTCGCTAAATTAAAGTATCGCAAATAATATCATATGATTAATTCAAACGCGTAACAGTAGTTGCGCGTTTTTATTATACCTTCTAGAGTTGTATATCTCTTTTATAAATCTTCTCATTTGATGTGCCTGAGTCATAAATCAATTTCCTAAACTCTACAATGATATATTGGTCGTAGTTGACTGAATAACTACTACCATTATAAATATCAAAACTTGTTGTTTTATAAATAAACACATCTTCCAGTTAAAAGAAGTAATTAAATATTATGTGATATAATTATAAAAAATAGATATAAGTGGTGTTGTAAATGAATTATTTTGTAGGTAATAGTTTAGGTGTTAATTTAACTGGGATAGAGAAAGCAATTATTAATCGTTTAAATTTATTTAAAGAAATGGGAAGACCAGCGCAATGTGTATTTCTGTCATGGAATAGATATTTATATAGAAATGCCCAAAATTATATTACTAGTTCTGACTATATTAATATGTATGATTTCTTCCAAGAAGCAACATATTTAGAACGCAATGAACCATTTGACTGGTTGTCGTATTGGACTGATGAATGTTATTATACTTTAAAACATGTTGAAAATAGTCATGACTTTAGAATATATGATCAAGAGCGTTTCTTAATGTATGCCCATTTTCAAGATCCTAAATATCGTATATTAGATTATGTGAATCATTTTGATAGTCAAAGACGAAAAGTAAAACGTGATTTTTATGATGTGCGTGGCTTTTTAAGTTGTAGTAGGATTCTTGTTGATAAACAACAAACATTATGTGAATTTTTCTATAATCCAGAAGGTGACACAAAATTAGAAAAGTATTTTTCTTACAAGGATGGCAAACCAGAAGTACAAAAAATTATTGTTTACTATGCTAACAAACAATATTTCTTTAATAATGAAACGGAATTAGGCGCATTTTTCATTAAACAACTATATCAACATGGGGATTTATTTTTCAGTGACCGTAATGTGTATACAGCACCTATTTTCAACTTAACACCTGAGTCAATCCCAGTAGTAGCTGTGCTTCACAGTACACACATTAAAAATATTGATGCATTAGATTCATCGCCATTTAAAAATGTATATAAAGCGATGTTTGAAAATTTATCTCGATATCGTGCAATTATCGTTTCTACTGAGCAGCAAAAATTAGATGTTGAAAAACGTATTAACCATACTATTCCAGTTGTTAATATTCCTGTCGGCTATAGTGAAACAATTGATACACCAGTCCAAACATTAGATCAGCGCAGTGTTAAATTAATTTCCGTTGCTCGTTATTCACCTGAAAAACAATTACATCAACAAATTGAATTAATTAAACGCTTAGTATCGTATGTCCCAAAAATAGAGCTTCATATGTATGGTTTTGGTTCTGAAAGTAAAAAATTAAATGAATTGATACAAAAATATGGATTGGAAAATCATGTTTACTTACGCGGCTTTTTAAGCAATCTAGACCAAGAATATAGCGATGCCTATTTGAGTTTAATAACAAGTAACATGGAAGGTTTCTCTTTAGCGCTACTTGAATCTTTAGCACATGGTGTTCCAGTTATTAGTTATGATATTAAATATGGACCTAACGAATTAATTACGCCTGATTTCAATGGTTATTTAATTACTAAAAATGATGAAGATGCCCTATTTGATAAAGTAAAATATGTGATTGATCATCCTGAAGTACAGCAACGACTGTCAAAAGGTAGTTTGGCAAAAGCACAACAATATAGTAAAGCGTCGTTAATTAAACAATGGGACCAATTTGTTCGTCTTATATAAATGTACTTTACCTTTATTTTTACAAAAATAGCATTTTCCTATGTCATTTAACTAAACATGTAAGTTTGTATGAACGAGGTTTGTTAAATAGATGATTCTAGGAAAATGCTTTTTTCTTTTGACTTAGTTTAAAATATTTTGCCACTTTGTACTGATAGTAGTTGCATTGTACTGTTGTGCAGATTCTATGCTATTAATCGAAAACTGTTGCAATTTTTGAGTATTATTTAGTAATTGGTCGACCTTTTCAACCATTTGATTGATGTCACCTTGAGGTACTAAATAGCCATTAAATCCATCTTGAATCAGTTCTGATGGACCATAATCTACATCATAACTGATCACTGGTGTACCTACTGAAAGCGACTCTAAAATTGCTAAGCCAAAACCTTCCATTTTACTTGTCGATAACATCAGTTCTGCTTTAGCAATCTCTTCATTAATATGCGTCTTAAAACCATGAAATTTTACATGTTCCGATAAATGATAATCTTCTACAAGTTGTCGATATTCTGACAAACCATTTCCATGTCCATAAATATTCAATTGAATATTGGGATGTTTTGTTACTAATTGCTTGATTACTTCAATTTGATGTTTAATTTGTTTATTTTCAACGAGGCGAGCAATTGATATGATATGATTTTTCTCCTTTTGATTGATGTCAAATTGATACTTTAAATTTGCCACGTAGCCAACCGGAATATTGATAACTGGTATTTTATTTTCAATATATTGTGAAATATCTTGGCATTGCTTTTCTGTTGATACAACAATCGCTTTATAACGTGTTAAATTATTAAACACTGTTTTATAAAAACTTTTTATACCATTACCGGCACCGGATAAATGTGTACTATGGAGCACAACAATAACTGGAATACTTTGATTTAATCCCGCTATAACATTTCCTAATTCATGAGGACGATCTAATATGATTTGATCATTATTTTTACATAATTGATGGAGAAAATATTGAACTAATTCATCTTCTGTATCAAAAAATTGTTGATGCTGGTCTTCATTTAAGATAACCTTTGTGAGCGTGTTTTTCCCTTTTATATCGTCAAAATATTTTTGGATGACGATTTCCCCATTAGGTGTATAGTAATTTTCGAGTACAATCCGTTGTCCTTCACCTAAAATTCGAGAACAACTTAAAAAGCCTCTTCCATCATACAATTCGCGTTTTACTTTTCTTCTTTTATGATCAAAATAATTCACATAATTTAATTGATGATACTGTTTATCTAAAAAATGAGCATACATTACAAATTGCTCTTCATCATATATTCTGACATCATTTGAATTTTCCACAAATTTCAATGTGTACCTACATGACTTTTCCCAATACTGTATCCAGTTAACTTGCTTTGTCTTTTTATAATTGATTGCTTTTTGAAAATAGTCATACATTGTAAATACATCATTTTCAATCTGATGTTGCTTCGCATATGTGTATGAATAAGGATTCCATTTAACATATACACATTTTGAAGATATGCCGTGTTGTTTGAACAACTTCAATCTATTTATTTGCGCTTTTTCTACACCTGTAATTTTACTTTCTAAAATTGTTCCTAAAATGTAATTCATATTATCGCCTCATATAAGTTTTATTCCGTATCTTTATTGTTTATTTTATATGAAAAATACATCTATTGCATGTGTAATTATAAAAAAACCAGGCCACAAGGACCTGGGTCATATTGTATTATTTGTTTTGTTTTTTGCGACGACCGAATAACAATAATGAACCTAATGCTGCAAATAATCCACCAAATAACGTTGCGTTATTTGAGCCGTTATTTTCACTACCTGTTTCTGGTAATGCTTTTGCTTTATTGTGATGGTCTTTAGTAGTACTCATTGGTTTAACAGGTGTATGTTTTCCTGCATCCGAGTCCGAATCGCTATCTGAGTCTGAATCACTGTCTGAGTCTGAGTCGCTATCAGAGTCTGAGTCGCTGTCCGAATCTGAGTCGCTATCTGAGTCTGAGTCGCTGTCTGAATCTGAATCACTGTTTGAGTCTGAGTCGCTATCTGAGTCTGAATCGCTGTCTGAATCTGAGTCGCTATCTGAGTCTGAATCGCTGTCCGAATCTGAGTCGCTATCTGAGTCCGAATCGCTATCTGAATCTGAGTCGCTGTCTGAGTCTGAGTCGCTATCTGAGTCTGAATCGCTGTCTGAGTCCGAATCGCTATCTGAATCTGAGTCGCTGTCTGAGTCTGAATCGCTATCTGAATCTGAGTCGCTATCTGAGTCTGAATCGCTGTCCGAATCTGAGTCGCTATCTGAATCTGAGTCGCTGTCTGAATCTGAATCACTGTCTGAGTCTGAGTCGCTGTCTGAGTCTGAGTCGCTGTCTGAGTCACTATCTGAGTCTGAATCGCTGTCTGATGTATCTTCTTCGAAGTATCCGTTATCAAGTGTGAAATCATCATGATCCGTAATTGTTACGTCAACTTCGCCACCATCTGCATCTTTATCATCTTCAGTTGTATTTGTAACTGTTTGTGTTAAGCCAGCAGGCTTTTCAAAAATAACTTTGTATTTACCGCTATCTAAATTATCGAAACGATATTTACCATTTTCATCTGTTTTAGTTGTTCCAATTACTTCGCCTTTTTCGTTTTGCAATGTAACTGTCACATCTTTAATACCTTTTTCAGTTGAGTCTTGTTTGCCATCTTTATTACTGTCGTACCAAACATAATCACCTAAACTGTATTTTGGTGTTTTATAGAAACCACTGTCTAATGTCATATTATCTGCATCTTTAATGACACCTGTTGTTGTTAAACCATTAGAATCTTTATCTTCAGCTGTAGTGTTTTTAACCGTTGGCGTGTAACCTGCTGGTGTTTCAAATTCTACTGTATAGTTACCATTATCTAAATCTGTAAATTTATATTTACCCGAGGCATCAGTAGTAGTTGTACCAATCACTTTTCCAGTACTATCTTTTAATGTAACCTTAACATCTTTGATTCCTGGCTCATTTGCATCTTGGATACCATCTTTATTAGTATCTTCCCATACATAGTCACCAAGATTATATTTTGGTTCTTTATAAAAACCAGTGTCTAAAGACATATCATCTTTACCATTAATTTTAACAGTTACAGAACTACCATTTGAGTCTTTTTCACCATCAGTTGTTCCATTTACTTTTGTTGGAAGATATCCAGCTGGCGTTTCGAATTTAACTGTATAAGTTTCTCCGTCTTTCAAACCACCGAATTCATAATGACCATTAGCATCTGTTCTTACTGATTTTGTAGTACCGTCCGGGTAAGTTAATGTAACTAAAACGTTTGCCATTGGTTTTTCTTTTGAATCTGTACCTTGAACACCGTCTTTATCAACGTCTTCCCATACATAGTCACCAATTTTGTATAACTTTTCTTCAGGTTTAACAGTACCGTCGCCACCGCCAGTGTCATTAGAAGTTACGATGAAGTTTGAATATCCTGCATAATTATAATAACCATATTTATCAGTTGTTCTCATACTAGTACCTTGGGCAATATCTAGTTCGCCATCTGATGTAGGTGTATATTTACTAACAACTTTGATAATATAGGCTGAATTAATATCACCAAAATCCAATGTTGCTACATTATTACTAAATGATTTTTTATTATCAAATTGACTTGTTACATCTTCGTATTGACTAAAATCATAGATTCTATTACTTTGAGGCAATTGTTGATCAGAGTTAACTTTATAAACCTTTATTTCTGTATTTTGGTCAATAATGGTGCTACCATTTCCTAGTTTAATATTTCCATAATCATCTACTTGACTACCAGCTATATCAACTTTAGTGTTGGTTGCTGATTTTTTCAATGGGTTAACATAAATTTGTTGTTCAATAGTTTGCTTATCTTCATCTAATTTTGTAAAGATAGATTGAATGTTTGAATCACCATGGACCATTGGATCTTGATAATCAACAGTGACATTTTGGCTTGTTTCTTTACCTGCTGTAGCAAATGTTAAATTCAAACTTGTCTCATTTGGAACTGTTTTTTTATCAATATACGAATATAGAGTTAAGCGTGATTTTATATCTTCATATTTATCTACATAGTCTGTAAATGTATATGTGATTTGCTTAGTTGCTTTATCAAATGTTCCTTTAGCAATGACCTCTCCTGATGGATCAGTAATATCGATAGGATCATTTTTATCTGTTAAATCCGAAGGGATTACATTCTTATCATAATTAATCGTCATTGTATCGCCTTTTTTGACTTTATTGTCAATTGTAAACTCTGTATCATATTCAATATCTTTACCGTCATGCGCTGCTGCCACATTATCTTTACCATCGCCAACTTTGATTGTTTGCTTCGTCACTTTAATTAAATCATTTACATTGTTTGAAGCAACTGCTGCTGGTTGTGCAACTGCAAAGCGCATTTTTGCGTTTACACGTTTTGGTGCAACACTTGGTGGAGCTGTAGCAACTGGTTTAGTTGAATGATCTGTATTGCTATCATTTCTAACCAATTCTTTTAATTTCTCAGGATTATTTTTAAGTTCTTCTTTTGACACATTTACTGGTTCTTTTGGATTAGTTGCATCTGTAACTTGATTGTCTACTTTTGAAGGCGTTGGTTGCGGTTGTGAATTTTCAATATTTGTAGATTCTTGAGGTGTAGTTGGTTTTGTTTGAATTTCACTTGTAGATGGTTCACTTGTAGATGGTTTTGTAGTTACATCGTTATTTGTATTATTTGGTGCTTTCTTCTCTTCTAAAATAACAGATGTATCTTCTGTCGCAGTTTTATCAGTTGAAGGTTTAACATTTTCTTTTTCAATGTTTTGAGGCTTAGTTTCAGTTGTAGCTGTAACGTTATTTTGCTGTTTTTGAGTACTTGATGAAGTTGATTCTTTTTTAGCTTCTGGTTGTGAATCAGTATTTGTTTCTTTCTTAATTGGATTTGTTGAAATATTTTCTGTTGTCGAATTATTTTCAGTTTCCGACACTACTTCTTTATTATCACTAGTCGTTGCATCATCTTGTTTTGCATTTTCTGTACTAGTGTTTTCAGCAGCTTTAGCTTCTTGGTTCCCTAGACCAAAAATCAATGTCGTACCTACTAAAATCGATGCAGTTCCTACAGTATACTTTCTAATCGAAAATTTGTTTAAGCGATTTGAAATCATACCCTTTTTTGTTATTGCCTTTTTATTATCCCTGTTAATCATATAAATCTCCTTTAAAATATCAATATTTGCAAAAAATTAATATTTTTACATATAAAAATTTGTATTCCCATCGTAATACATTTTTAGATAAAGCACAATACTTTAAATAAATTTATTTATCTAAGACTGTTATTTTACACTTTGGTTTGAATAAATTAATTCTAGTAATTTTTAATTATTCGTTTGTTTTTTATATCAATTGTTTTAAATGGTTTGATACTGTGTTTAATTGCTTTTCTTATTCGTTTGTACTTTTAATGTAAAGATGAATTAAATTTATGTTGATTTATGTTATATTTTTTAAAAATTGCACTATTTAATCTCAAACATAAGATACATTTCATAAATTTTGAAATAAAAACCAGGCCTCACGGACCTGGTATAAGCTGTATTATTTATTTTGTTTTTTACGACGACCGAATAACAATAATGATCCTAATGCTGCGAATAATCCGCCAAATAACGTTGCGTTATTTGAGCCGCTATTTTCATTACCTGTTTCTGGTAATGCTTTCGCTTTATTGTCATGGTCTTTAGTAGCACTCATTGGTTTAACAGGTGTATGTTTTCCTGCATCTGAATCTGAGTCGCTATCTGAATCTGAATCGCTGTCTGAGTCTGAGTCGCTATCTGAGTCTGAATCACTGTCTGAGTCTGAGTCACTATCTGAATCTGAGTCGCTATCTGAGTCTGAGTCGCTATCCGAGTCTGAGTCGCTGTCTGAATCCGAATCGCTGTCTGAATCTGAATCACTGTCTGAATCTGAATCGCTATCCGAGTCTGAGTCGCTGTCTGAATCTGAATCACTGTCTGAATCTGAATCGCTATCCGAGTCTGAGTCGCTGTCTGAATCTGAGTCGCTGTCTGAGTCTGAGTCGCTATCTGAGTCGCTATCTGAATCTGAGTCGCTATCTGAGTCTGAATCACTATCTGAGTCTGAATCACTATCTGAGTCTGAGTCTCTGTCTGAATCTGAGTCTCTGTCTGAATCTGAGTCGCTGTCCGAATCTGAGTCGCTGTCCGAATCTGAGTCGCTATCTGATGTTTCTTCTTCGTAGTAGCCATTATCAAGTGTGAAATCATCATGATCCGTAATTGTTACGTCAACTTCGCCACCATCTGCATCTTTATCATCTTCAGTTGTATTTGTACCTGTTTGTGTTAAGCCAGCAGGCTTTTCAAAAATAACTTTGTATTTACCGCTATCTAAATTATCAAAGCGGTATTTACCATTTTCATCTGTTTTAGTTGTTCCAATTACTTCGCCTTTTTCATTTAATAAAGTAACTTTAACATCTTTGATACCTTTTTCAGTTGAATCTTGTTTGCCGTCTTTATTACTGTCGTACCAAACATAATCACCTAAACTATATTTTGGTGTTTTATAGAAACCACTGTCTAATGTCATGTTATCTGCATCTTTAATGACACCTGTTGTTGTTAAACCATTAGAATCTTTTTCAGTATCATTTCCAGAAGTTACTGAAGTTGGTGTATAACCTGATGGTGTCTCGAATTCAACTTTATAAGTTCCATTGTTTAAATCAGTGAATTGATATTTACCATTTTCATCTGTTGTAACTGTTTTTAAAACTTTGTCGTTTTCATCTTTTAACGTAACTGTTACACCTGAAATGCCCTTTTCATCTTTATCTTGAACACCGTTTTTATTTGTATCTTCCCATACATAGTCACCTAAGTTGTAAGTCGGTTTGTAGAAACCAGAGTCAATAGTATCGTTATCTTTATCTTTAATGACACCTGTTGTTGATGTACCATTTGAATCTATACCTTCATCAGTTCCTGAACCTACTTGTGTTGGTGTGTAACCTGATGGTGTTTCGAATTCAACTTTATAAGTTCCATTTTCTAATCCAGTAAATTGATATTTACCATCTTTATCTGTTTTAGTTGTTTGTAAAACTTCACCGTTTTCATTTTTCAATGTAACTGTTACGCCTGAAATACCTTTTTCAGTTGAATCCTGCTTACCATCTTTATTTGTATCTTCCCATACATAATTACCTAAATTATATTTTGGTGTTTTGTAGAATCCACTATCTAATGTCATGTTATCAGCACCATTAATAACACCTGTTGTTGTTAAACCATTAGAGTCTTTTTCAATGTCGCTACCAGATGTTACTGTAGTCGGTGTATAGCCTTCTGGTGTAGTAAATTCAACTTTATAATTACCATTATCTAAATCAGTAAATTTATATTTGCCATCTGCGTCTGTTGTAACTGTTTTTAACACGTTACCGTTTTCATCTTTTAATGTTACCGTTACGCCAGATATACCTTTTTCATCTTGGTCTTGGATACCATTTTTATTTGTATCTTCCCAGACATAGTCACCTAAGTTGTATTTAGGTTTGTAAATACCTAAGTCTGCAGATAAGTTATCTTTGCCATTAACTGTAATAACTGAAGATAAGCCGTTTGAATCTAATTCTTCGTTATTACCTTGTTTTGAAGGGGTTACTTCATAACCTTTTGGTAAGTTTGAAAATTCTACACGGTAATCTCCATTAGGTAAGTTTGGAATCAAGTATGACCCATCTTCTTTAGTAACTGCTTCTCCTACTTTTGTATTTGTATTATTATCAAATACAGTTACAGTTACATTGCCAACGCCTTTTTCTCCTAATTCTTGAACACCGTTTTTATTAGTATCTTCCCATACGTAGTTACCAATTTTATATACTTCTTGACCAGCTCCGCCACTTTGGTTATTAGTAAATCCTAAAGCATTGCCAGTAGAAACGGATTTATTACCTGTTGAAGATAAAGTAGCCATTTGAACAAGTGTTGGGCTTTCGCTATTTGTATATTGGAATTTTGTATTAACCATTACAACATATGCTGATGTAATATCACCAAAATCAAGATTAACACTTTGATTTGATCCATACGTCATTTTATTTTTAAATTCATCAGTTACGTCTACCAAATCATTAGTATTAACGTCATATCCTTTATTCAATGTATATCCTTCAGGAACACGATATATTTTTATATTTGTAACATTTTGATTAATTTGACCAATATTAGTTGGATATTTCGGATGGTACGCTTCAACTTTTAACTTAGCACCTTTTAAATCCTTATCCATAGGATTAACATATACTACCTGGTTATAGTAACCAGGGTCTTCAACATTTCCTACATGAGAAACTGTCTCTGTAAAAGCTGATCCTATTGAATTATTGTCAGCTTCTTTATAAGCCGGATAAGTGATATCTGCTGTTGTAGTTGTAATTTGATTTCCAATAGTTACACTAAAAGGAACATCTTTCTTGTCAACAGGAATTGTATCTGCATCCATATAAATTGAGTAATTAATACCCATTTTTACTGAATTAAATCGATCAACATAATCTGTAAATGTATATGTAATTAAATTATTTGCAGTATCATGTTTTGCAGTCGCAATTGTTTCACCATTATTTGGATCTTTAATATCACCAATATTTTTAATATCTTCCGGATTCAATCCATATACTTGTACTGTATCTGAGTATTTAATTGTGAAATAATCACCTGATTTAACTTTGTCATCAACTGTAATTTGTGATTTTAATGATAAATAATCTTGGGCTGGTACAATCGTTTTGCTATTATCTGCATCAACGACAGTTAATGTTGTATTTGATGTGATTAAATCATTAACATTTTTAGAATCTGTTGAGTTTGGTTGTATTGCTGCCATACGCATTCTTGTATTCAAACGTTTAGGTGCTGTACTTTTTGGCAAAATGATATCTGCATTATTTTCATTATTTGAGTTACTATTGTTATCAACAAGAGTTTCAGCATTACTCTTGATAGCATCACTTTTAACATTTAATGTAGTTGATTCAGTTTTCGCATCTACCTTTTTGTTTTCCTCATTAGTTGGTTGAACATTTACCACTGATTTATTCTCTTGCAAATCAGGTTGTAACGCTTCTTGATTACTTATAGTTTGTTTAGTGTTTAAATCTTCATTCGTAGATTTTGGTGGAGCTTGCTCATCTGATTTGGCAGTTGAAACTTCAACTTTATTTCCAGTAGTAGATTGTACACTTCCATTTTCTAATGATAGAGCTTTATTGTCATTCGAAGTCGTTTCAGTACCTTGAGATGATTCCATTTCTTTTTGATTATCATTTTTAGTATTGTCTTCTTGATTTAGTTGCTGGTTATCAACTTTACTATTCGATTGATTATCACTTGCTGAAGTTGTTGTTTCATTCAATTCTTTATTGGTACTTTCTGCAGCCTTTGCTTCTTGGTTCCCCAGACCAAAAATTAATGTTGTACCTACTAAAATTGATGCTGTTCCCACTGTGTACTTTCTAATCGAAAATTTATTTAATCGATTGGATACCATGCCTTTTCTTGTCATTGCCGTTTTATTTTCTCTGTTTAGCATTAGATTACTCCTAATTCATCAAATTTTTAAATAATACAATTGTTTTAAATACAAAAATGTATATCAATATAGTATTACATTTTTAGATAAAGCGCAATACTTTAATTATTTTTCTTTATCGTAAAACGTTATTTAATATTTGTGTTTAAATAAAAATTTTTATGAGTTTTGTAATCTTTATTTAATTATCATAAAAAATAGCATTATCTACCCTTGAAATTAATATTTTGGCTTTTCTAATTCATAAACAATTACACTGCTATAACGAATTAAATTGTATCTAATTTTTTAAATCTTTTTGATTTATATCTGGTAATTTCTAAACAGAAAAACCAGGTCACAAGGACCTGGTTAAGTTAATCATATTATTTATTTTGTTTTTTACGACGACCGAATAGTAATAATGAACCTAATGCCGCAAATAATCCACCGAATAATGTGCCATTATTTGAATTATTATTTTCACTACCTGTTTCTGGTAATGCTTTAGCTTTGTTGTGATGATCTTTAACCGTACTCATTGGTTTAGCCGGTATATGTTTACCTGCATCTGAGTCGCTATCTGAGTCACTGTCTGAATCGCTGTCTGAATCTGAGTCGCTATCTGAGTCTGAATCGCTATCTGAATCTGAGTCGCTATCTGAGTCGGAATCACTATCTGAGTCTGAGTCACTGTCTGAGTCTGAGTCACTATCTGAATCTGAATCGCTGTCTGAGTCTGAGTCGCTATCTGAGTCTGAATCGCTATCTGAGTCCGAATCGCTATCTGAATCTGAATCACTATCTGAGTCTGAGTCGCTATCTGAGTCTGAGTCGCTATCTGAGTCTGAATCGCTATCTGAATCTGAATCGCTATCTGAATCTGAATCACTATCTGAATCTGAATCGCTGTCTGAGTCTGAATCGCTATCTGAGTCCGAATCGCTATCTGAGTCTGAGTCGCTGTCTGAATCTGAATCGCTGTCTGAATCTGAATCGCTGTCTGAATCTGAGTCGCTATCTGATGTTTCTTCTTCGTAGTAGCCATTATCTAGTGTGAAATCATCATGATCCGTAATTGTTACGTCAACTTCGCCACCATCAGCATCTTTATCATCTTCAGTTGTATTTGTACCTGTTTGAGTTAAGCCAGCAGGCTTTTCAAAGATAACTTTGTATTTACCACTATCTAAATTATCAAAACGATATTTACCATTTGAATCTGTTTCAGTTGTACCAATTACTTCGCCTTTTTCATTTTGCAATGTAACTTTAACACCTTTAATTCCTTTTTCAGTCGAATCTTGTTTACCATCTTTATTACTGTCATACCAAACATAATCACCTAAACTGTATTTTGGTGTTTTATAGAATCCACTGTCTAATGTCATGTTGTCAGCATCTTTAATGACACCTGTTGTAGTTAGTCCATCAGAATCTATTGCGTCATCTGTACCTGCATTTGCAGTTGTTGGTGTATAACCGGCTGGTGTTGAAAATTCTACACTATATGTTCCATTGCTTAAACCTGTGAACTGATATTTACCATTTTCATCTGTTGTCGTACGATCTAATTCTTTACCATTGCTATCTTTAAGAATGACATACACGCCTTTAATACCCTTTTCGTTAGCATCTTGTTTACCATCTTTATTTGTATCTTCCCAAACATAATCACCAAGATTGTATTTTTTTTGATCGCCATTTGCAGTTGATGAGCCATTCACATTTGAATAACTATTTGACCAACTATATTTAGTTTTGTCAGTGTCTAAAGTATAATCAATTTTCCCATTATCTGTTGAACTATTATCTGGATAAGCAACTTGTTGAATGATGTATTGTTTATTACTACTTTTTTGGCCTTTCATTAAATCGACTGTAGCTGTTTTATTATCATTACTATAATTAATATCGAATTGATCAGTAACATCTGTAAGTTTTGAAGTATCTGGTGTGAAACTATCCACAAACTGATTTTGGTTAGTCACTTCGTATATTTTGAAGTTTTTTGCATTTGGATTAAATTTATATCCAGTTAAATTAGTAACAAACGTTTGTTTAGTATATGTATTTTTAGGTTGATTTACATATGCAGTCATATTTCGTGACAAATCTTCATTGTTGATATAATTTGTACTTGAAATAAGCGGTTGTGCTTTTTTATTACCATAATCGACAATAACTTCTTTACTATAAGAGTCGTTTCCTAATGTAACTTCCATTTTATAAGCAGTTTTATCAGTTGTTGCATTTTCACGTTTGGCAAATGAAACTTGTTCAATACTACCACTAATATTTGTATATTGATCAACATAGTTTGTAAATGTATATGTTGTTGAATTTGTTGCACTATCATAAATACCTTTAGCAATAATGTTACCTTGAGCATTATATAAATTTTGTGTTTTCGATGGTAATCTTACTGATCCTGGACGGAAATATTGACCATATTTAAAAGTAAATGTATCGCCCTCTTTAACAGAATCATCGATTGTATAATTTGCTTTTAATTTTAAAACATCACTTGAAGTTGCCCAAAATTCAGTTTTACCAGTATCTTTATTAACATGTCCTTTATCAATCGCAATATCAATATTCTTAAAATGTACTTTATCATTAACATTTGTACCTTGTTGTGGTGCTGCAACAGTATTCACTGCCATACGGTTTAATGTTCTTGGTTTAATAGTTGTTGTTTTAGGCTTAGTTGAAACGTCTTTTGCCTGCGTTAAATTGCTTTTACTAGTCTCGTTACTATATGTAGTTGCTGATTTATCATTTGTTGTTACATTGCTAGTTTGTGTAGTAGATTGATTAGCTGTAGTGTTTTGTGGTGATTGCATGTTACTACTAGTTTCTTTAACTGTTGCACTATCACTCATTGTCACTTTAGGCTGATCTGCAGTTGCAGTTTGCGTATTATCTTTTAGTTGACGACTATCAACTTTTTCAGTTGTTTTATTCTCACTTGGAGCTGTCGTTTCATTTTTTGATTGATTTAATTCTCCATTCGTATGTTCTGCCGCTTTAGCTTCATGACCACTTAACCCAAAAATCAATGTTGTCCCTACTAAAATTGAAGCAGTACCTACAGAATACTTTCTTATCGAAAATTTGTTTAATCGATTTGATATCATGCCTTTTCTATTTGTTGCTGTCTTTTTATTATTCATTTAATAATACTCCTTTAAAATATCAAAATTTGATAAATATAATATTTTGCATATATAAATTTCTGCATTACTATCGTAATATAAATTTCAATAAAGTGCAATACTTTAATTATTTTTCTTTATTTTACAATGTTATTTGCCACAAATATTAATATGAATCACAGTTTAAGAATTGCAATTTTTAATACTTTTTTTCTTTAATTGTTTTAAATTATTTATCTATATTTTTAAAACTCACTTTTAATCTAAGCTTGTTTTCAATTCGCTATTACATCTTATTTTAATTAATAACATTGCTCGCAACAGTAATCTCAAAGGCTTACTATTGGTGCATTAGAACAAAAAATAGGCATGTGACTTAAAAGCATTCTCAATGAAATACCTTAAGCTACATACCTATTTTTAATGTATATTTACATTTTTTTAATATTATTTTAAATGTTCATATGGACTATTATTCACAAAAGATACAATTTGATCGACAAATAATCTTGCTCGTAATTGGAATTCACTATCATTTAAGTAATATGAACCATCTTCATTTTTAGCAAAATCAGAATCATGTGTTGCAATTTGAGTTGGTACAGCAATGCCTAGTAAACTTCTGACGATTACTCTTAAATGTGACAATGGCTCTGAACTAACAATACCACCACTATTTCCTATTAAGCCTACAGGTTTCATTTTAAAATAATCCATATTTAGATGATCTAATGCATTTTTCAATATTCCAGAATATGAACCATGATAGTTTGGCGTTCCTAATATTAAAAAGTCCGCCGCCATTGCTTTCTCTTTTAAATCTTTCATATTTTGTTTGATTTCATCAATAGACGGTGTTGTTCCTGAAAAATCTAATTGATTTAACGGCTTTTCTGCTAAATCGAATATTTCCGCTTCAATATCATGTGTTTTAAAATGCTCAGTTAAGTATCTTGCTAGTGCACTTGTATGTGAATTCACTTGTGCACTGCCAATAATAATTAATCCTTTCATATTTGACCCCTCTTTTTTATTAAACTTGTTGTTCACGTAATAATTTCATAATAGCTTTTCCAACACCACTATTTTCATTCGTATCTGTGACATATTTCGCTATTTTTTTAACTTCTTCTGCACCATTTTCCATCGCAACTGGATAACCAACTTTCTCTAACATTGATAAGTCATTTAAATTGTCACCTATTGCCATGACATCTTTCATTTCAATCCCTAATCTTTCGGCAATTGTTTCTAGCGCAATACCTTTTTGTGCATCTGAATGCGTTATTTCTATATTTCCTCTCGAAGATGATGATATAGCTAAATTCGGAGATTCAGCTAAAATTTTACTAGCTTTGTCAATTTTTTCTAAATTTCCATCAAATGCTAATATTTTCATAATTAATTCACCAGGTATGTTTTCAATAGCATCATAATTATCAACAACTTTCAACGTACCATTATCTATGCGTCTTTGAATACCATTTTTAATACGCTCAACGTTTGCATGTTGACCTGCACGCTCAGCAATATCTATGTAAATGTCTAAATCTCTTTGTGGATTTTCAGTATAAATCGCACGACTCGTGTATACTTGATAATAAATACCTGCATCTTTTAAAACATTTGTAATTTTGTGTACTAACGATTTATTAAGGTGTGAAGTGCTCATTACATTGAAAGTTTCATCACGTACTTCAGCACCATTCAAACAAATATATGGTACTGTTAAATCTGTGTCAGCAACTGGTGCTTGTGCTTCATAAAATGCTCGACCTGTCGCGATAACAACCGTTATCCCTTGTTCTTGAGCGTATTTAATCGCATCAATATTAGGTTGAGAAATTTCATGTGCTGCATTAAGTAGCGTGCCATCCATATCAGTGGCTATTAGTTTTATCATTATGTTACCTCGTTTCGTAAATTTAAAATCTTGTTCTTACATAAGAATATATACTCAGCGCACATACTTTTCTATTAACATTTATATTGTCATTAATTTATCATATAATGTAATTCTAACAAATTTTAATTAGTATGTACTATCGTCTAATTGGTGGATTTCTTATTGGCTCTTAAGTTTTTAAAAAATGTTGTTAATAATGTGCTACATGCTTCTTTAAGTACACCTTTATCAACAATTGCACGATGATTAAAATTAGATTGTTGCAATAAATTCATTAAACTGCCACTACAACCACCTTTAGGATCATCTGCGCCATAGACGACTCTTGGAATGCGACTCATTACAATTGTTCCTGCGCACATGACACATGGTTCTAAGGTTACATATAATGTGCAACGTTCTAAACGCCAACTACCTAACACTTTGGCTGCACGTTCAATTGCAATATGTTCAGCATGCGCCGTTGGTTGTTGTAGTGTTTCTCTTAAATTATGTGCTCTAGCGATAACTTCATCATCTTTAGTGATGATAGCACCTATAGGTACTTCGCCTAGTTGAGCTGCTTTTTTAGCTTCTTCAATCGCTAATGTCATAAAATATATATCATTTGTCATTTATGTCCAGATACCTCACTTATGGTACAATACTCAATGTCTATTTTAACATTTGGAGATGTGAATATGAACAAACCTTTTATAGCAATTGAAGGTCCTATTGGCGTAGGTAAATCTTCACTTGCACACAAATTAAGTCAAACTTTAGATTTTTATGAAGAAAAAGAAATAATCACAGAAAATCCATTTTTATCAGACTTTTATGAAGATATCTCTAAATGGAGTTTTCAAACTGAAATGTTCTTTTTATGCAATAGATATAAGCAATTTCAAGATGTAACACAACTAAATCAAGGTGTAGTTAGTGATTATCATATACATAAAAATAAGATATTTGCTAAAAATACTTTGAGTTCTGTTGAATTTCAGAAATTCAGTAAAATTTATGATATTTTAACTGAAGATATGATTATGCCGAATATGATTATCTTTTTAGATGCAGACCTTGATGTGTTAAAATCTAGAATTGCTAAACGTAACCGTAGTTTTGAGCATCAAATAGAAGATGAATATCTGTTAAAGTTAAAAAAAGATTATCGTGAGTATTATGAGTCCTTACAAAGTAATGGTTCAAATGTAGTTTTAATCGATACAACTTCTATTGATTTTCTTAAAAATGAACAAGATTACGAAGATATATTACATATTATATTACCTATGATAGGAGATATTACCAATGAATAATTACGGTATTCCACAAAATGCCATTATAACCATTGCAGGTACAGTTGGTGTTGGAAAATCAACACTAACGCAAGCACTTGCAGATAAATTAAACTTTAAAACGTCTTTTGAAAATGTCGAACATAATCCATATTTAGATAAATTTTACAGCGATTTTGAACGATGGAGTTTCCATTTGCAAATTTACTTCTTAGCTGAACGTTTTAAAGAACAAAAGCGTATGTTTGAATATGGTGGTGGCTTTGTCCAAGATCGATCAATTTATGAAGATGTTGATATTTTTGCAAAAATGCATGAAGAAGAAGGCACAATGAGTAAAGAAGATTTCAAAACATATTCAGACTTATTTAATGCCATGGTCATGACACCTTATTTTCCTAAACCTGATGTAATGATTTATTTAGAATGTAACTATGATGAGGTCATTGATCGTATTATTGAACGTGGTCGCGAAATGGAAATTAATACAGACCCTGAATACTGGAAAAAGCTATTTAAACGCTATGACGATTGGATTAATAGCTTTAATGCATGTCCAGTTGTACGTATCAATATTAATGAATATGATATCCATAAGGACCCCGAATCTTTAAATCCTATGATAAACAAAATTGCTCGAATTATTCAAACATATCGACAAGTAGATACACGATAAAAGACTAAAGACATAGCGTATATGTTTATATTCAATGTATATTCCATAGATATTATCGATTATTTTATCAATTCTATCGAATACATTAATTCACATATACACTATGTCTTTCTTTTTAATTTAAAGCTTCTAAAATATCTGCCGCACTATTTAAAATAATATCAGCTTCATGTAATTCTTCTTTTGTTGCAATACCTGTTAATACACCTATTGCCATACCTAAATTTGCATTACTTGCTGTCTTCATATCATTAGCAGTGTCTCCTACTATAGCTACTTTCTGAGGATCTACATTATATTGCTCAAATAAAGGCGATAATACTTTAGGATTTGGCTTCTCATAGGCATCCGCTTCGGTAGAAATGATCAAATCGAACAACGAGGTAGCATTGGTATGTGCTAAAAATTGTTCTACACCTTTTTTAGTATCACTCGTAACAATACCAAGTTGATAGCCTTTTGCTTTCAAATCGATAAGTGCTTCTTTAACACCTTCTACCCAATTAATTTCAGGAATACGTTCATCTACCAGCTTTTGACTTGTTGACTTGGACCAGTCGGTTGTATCTTGTCCCGTCACATCATTAAATGCCTGGATAATTTGTTGTAAAGATCCTGAACCCATCACTGATTTTGGATCAATAGATTCTTTAATGACACCGAGTTGTCTTAAAGCAGCTTCTTTATTATGTACTGGGAAAGTCTCAAGCAATGATTGTACAAATCGTACCCCTATTTTTTCCCAACTTCTATCAAATTCAATTAACGTACCATCTTTATCAAATAATATCCATTCCATTAATATCAATACTCCTATTTATTTATTTCGTATTATGCTGATTCTATGATATTCGTTATCCCCTGAAAATGAACTCGTAGTATTGTTCTATTTAAATATTGAATTAAATATAATAATAAGTGAAATCCCCTTCAATACTTAACAATAAACATTGTAAACTTAATTTATTACCATGCTTCGCTTCATTGAAAGGGATTTTAGTCATGATTAACTTTTGCATATTGTTTTCATGATTATATTCAATTTTTATTAATATTTTGTACAACGACTCTCCAACCATTTTTATCTTCTAAAGTACCATTTTGAATACCAGTATAGACGTCGTATAATTTTTGAGTAATTTCACCAGTCTCATTATTATTAATAACGATTTCACGATCTTCGTATCTCAATGTACCCACAGGTGAAATAACTGCTGCAGTACCACTACCAAATACTTCTGTTAACTCACCTTTATCATATGATTCGAATAATTCATCGATTGAAACGCGGCGCTCTTCGACTTCATATCCTAAGTTTTTAGCTAATTCGATAATAGATTTACGTGTAATACCAGGTAAAATACTGCCATTCAACTCTGGTGTAATTACTTTGCCATTTTCAACGAAGAAAATGTTCATGCTACCAACTTCTTCGATATATTTCTGTTCAACACCATCAAGCCATAATACTTGGTCATAACCTAATTTATTTGCATTAGTTTGTGCTAATAAACTTGCCGCATAGTTACCTGCAACTTTTGCAAAGCCTACACCGCCACGAACAGCACGCACATATTCATCTTCTACATAGATTTTAGTTGGTTTTAAAGTTTCACCACCATAATATGCACCTGAAGGAGATAAAATAATTAATAATTTATACTGATGTGATGCACCAACGCCAAGTGCCCCTTCTGTTGCAAAAACAAATGGACGAATATATAATGATTGACCTTCCCCTTCAGGAATCCAATCTCTTTCAATATCAACTAATTGTTTTAGCCCCTCTAACAATTCTGCTTCGTCTACTTGAGGCATTTCTAATCGTGCTAACGAGTTATTAAGACGCTTAAAATTTTCTTCAGGACGGAAAAGTGCAACTTCCCCATCTCTTTTATATGCTTTTAATCCTTCGAATACCGATTGACCATAATGAACACCTTGTGCAGCAGGTGAAATTTCAATAGGACCATAAGGTACTATCTTCAAATCATGCCATCCTTTATCTGCATCATAATCATAACTCAACATATAATCAGTAAAATATTTACCAAAACCTAGTTGAGATGTATTTGGTTTTTGTTTTAATGTTTCTCGTCGTTCAACTTTAACTGCTTGTGACATGGTGATTGCCTCCTAATAATATTGTATAAGAATTTGTTTAACTTAAATTATAACAATCCATATTTTGCTGTTCAATAAATTTTCTAAAAATTCAAAATTAATTAACAGATTTTCTAGAAAGACTATATCTTTTAGTATAAACGTATTAATTTCACAGAGACAAGTAATCTGTGTTTTACTAATATACTTTACATACAAAAAACTCTTTACTTTAAAATGAACTAAGCTCGCGAATTCAATAAGTATAATGAATAATATTAGAATTCATGCACTAGTTTATTAAAATAAAGAGTAATTTAAAATATCATTCCGTGTATTAAAGTGAATGGAAATGATTAGTTATTATTTTTAACAGTATCTTTTTGTTCAATAGCTTCTAACATTAATTTAGTCATGCTCGCTAAATCATATTTAGGATCAAATCCCCATTCGCCACGTGAACAGCTTGTATCAATAGAATCCGGCCAACTATTAGCGATACCTTGTCTAATAGGATCAACATCGTAATCTAATGTAAAATTGGGATAGTATTCTTGAATTGCTTCTTTTACCATCTCTGGATCAAAACTCATTGCGCTCAAATTATAACCATTTCTAGTTTCTAATTTAGCGTCGTCTGCTTCCATAAGTTTAATAATTGCTTCAATTGCATCATCCATATACATCATATCCATATACGTGCCTTTATCTATGAAGCTTGTATAATGACCCTCTCTTACTGCTTTGAAGTATATTTCAACAGCATAGTCTGTAGTACCGCCACCTGGCTCTTTAACATGCGAGATTAAACCTGGGAATCTAACACTTCTTGTATCTACACCAAAACGTTTGAAATAGTATTGACACAATAATTCTCCAGCTACTTTATTTACACCATACATTGTCGTAGGTTGCTGAATCGTTACTTGTGGCGTATTAACTTTAGGAGTTGAGTCTCCAAATGCACCAATTGAACTTGGTGTGAAAAAGTGCAAATTATAAGTTCTTGCAGCTTCTAATGCATTCATTAATCCACCCATATTTAAATCCCAAGCTAGAATTGGATTTTTCTCAGCAGTTGCTGATAATAATGCTGCCATATGCATTAGACTATCCGCTTCAAAGTCCCTAACTAACTCAA
Source organism: Staphylococcus sp. MZ3 (assembly GCF_018622755.1). NCBI lineage: Bacteria > Bacillati > Bacillota > Bacilli > Caryophanales > Staphylococcaceae > Staphylococcus > Staphylococcus sp. MZ3. Next base: position 587,523 of record NZ_CP076026.1, on the reverse strand, counting down.
ACATGCGGTCACGATCTGTTACGTCTAAAATTTCAAATGGTCCATTTTGTACAGGTGAGTCTGCTTCAGGTTCCCTAATATCTGTAGCAAGAACATTATCTGTCCCATAAATTTCTCTGCACTTAACAACTAATTCTGTACCAATTTGTCCTAATGCACCAGTAATCATAATTTTTTTCATAGAAATATCTCCTTTGTCTCTTCTATATAGCTATAGTCCGTCACAAGCGGACATAATATTCATTTTCATAATAATTATAATATAAAAGCGCTTTCTTGTATATATGACATGTACATGTTGCTGATGTTTCTGTAAATGGAAATTCTAGTTGTATTAATTGATTTTAGTAATTTATAGCGTTTATTATTGCTAATTACTGTCAAATTAAATTTTTTATCCCTCAACTCTTAAACTCTGGATATCTTTCATTATATTAGCTTTTTTATAACCATGGATATCATGTAAAGCCTTATAAGCTTTAAATAATGTTTCATACCTTTGTACTTTTTCCGCTTCTGGATTAATTTCGTATAAAATTGGCTCTTTCATAGCATCAACTGCATCATTAATTGAATTATGTGCGCCACCACTGACTGCACCTAATATTGCTGCGCCTATTGCTGGTGCATACTCACTATCCATAACAATTAGTTTTTTATTCAGTACATTCGCATAGATATCCATCATAACAGCATTCTTTTTAGGTATACCGCCACATGCAAATACCTTTTCTACTTCCATATGCCAATCTTGATACTGTTGCATAATCATCTTAGTACCAAATGCTGTAGCTTCTAAATATGCTCTATAAATATCCTCATGCTTAGTTTGTAAAGTTAATCCAAAGATACAACCTGTTAAATTGCTATCACTTAATACACTTCGATTTCCATTATGCCAATCAAGAGCAATGAGCCCACTTTCACCTGGCATTTGATGTTTTATCTTTTCATTCATTAATTCAAATACAGTCATATTTCTATTTGCTGCTTCATCTACATATGACTTTGGTGCTTGCTTAGCGACATACTCAAACAAATCACCTACTGCTGATTGCCCCGCTTCATAAGCAAATAATTCTGGAATAATTGCTCCTTTTACAGAACCTGATATACCTGGCACTTGATGTTGCTTTTCATTTAACATAAGATGGCATGTGCTTGTTCCCATCACCATAGTCATTTCTTTATCTTTTTCAGACCCAATACCTAATAAACTAGCATGGGCATCAATAATAAAAGGACTTACCATAGTCTCTTTTGATAATCCTAATTTCTGTGCCATTTTATCGTCCAGTTTCCCTACTACTTCACCAATATTAACAACCGGTGCAGATACTTTATCTTGAATTACTTTTGATAATTTGGGGTCTATTTTATCAAATAAATCATAATGAAACCCTGTTTCTTCTTCCCAAAATGCTTTGAAACCTAATCCACAATTCGAGCGTACATTTTTATTAGTTAATTTATTTACAATCCAATCGCCCGCTTCCATAATATAAGCCGTTTTTTCCATAATTTCTGGTGCTCGATTCATGACTTCCATTATTTTGGGAATCATCCATTCACTACTAACATTATATCCATAATGGCCTAACCACTTATTATTATTTTCAATAGCAGTTTGATATAATTTCTCTGCTTCTTTATATGCACCATGATGTTTCCAAAGTTTCACATACGCATGTGGATTGTTTTTAAATTGTTTTAAATTATGTACCGGGTTAAGGTTTTCGTCAGTAAAAATAATAGTAGATGAAGTAAAGTCTATACCAATACCTACTATATTGACTGGATCTATTTTTGATTCACGTACTATATATGATATTCCTTCTTCCATAATTTCTAAATAATCATTACTATTTTGAAGTGCATATGTATGTGGTATTTTCAAACCATTTAATTCACTTTCAATGACACCATGTGTATATGGTTTCACAAATTTTGATACTACTTGACCGTTAGTTGTATTAATTAAAAACACACGGCCTGAAGCAGTTCCATAATCAATTCCAATGCTATAAGACATCATGTTTCCTCCATATCGCTAGTTGCGGTTATTAGTTTTGCAAGCGTTTTCTTAAATCATACTCATAATAGGTTCTATTTTACAAGTATCACTTAAATTTTGCCAAAAAAAAGAGTCCTCATACATTTACATATGAGGCTCCTCTAATTAATATTTAATTATTTATTTTGTATTGCATTTAACATTTCATTAACTGCTAATTTTCCTAACTCATTTGAAGCTAAAGGACTGTCACCTGTTAATAATTTACGATCTTTTAACGTTCTTCCTGTCATATCGTCGTTAACTACTTTTAATCCTTGTTTAGTTAATAAATCAGCAACTAACCATTTCAAGCGTCCAGGTAAATAACCTATTTCAATATTTGCACCTTCATCTAATGAGTCAGGAAAGACACAAACAGAGTATCCTTCTAATGGAGATTTTTCTCTGTTAAGCCCTGCTGAAAGTAGTGCTGCTGGTCCATGACATAATGTAACTATAAAGCGGTCATTGTCTAATGCCCAATCTAATGTTTGTTGAACGTCCTCACTTTCAGAAATACCAACAACTGCAGCATGTCCGCCTGGGATAAAGACAGATAAATAGTCTGAATCAGGTCCTAATTCATTTTTAATCACATCTGCTAATTTTTTTGGCTGTTTTAATTTTTCTTTCAATTTATTATAAGTACTTATAACTGCCTCGTCTTCAGTTGGCATAGCCCATAATTCTAATTTAACTGGATAACCAGATAATGTCGCAACATCAACGTCAAAACCTGCTTCCATTAAATGATGTAAAGGTAATAACATTTCAACAGGATGATTACCCGTAGAGAACATTTTTCCATTTTCCAATAATACATATCTCTCTTCAGCAGCAATCATCAATACTTTCCATTTACCATCTTTATAGGCACCTTTGTGTTCAACACCATCAAAATCTGTTTTAGGTGCTGTATATTGACTAAGGGAATATGGTGATGGGAAAAATGCGTTATCTTCTGCTTTATCTGGCGTTGGTTGCTTACTTAATTCATTTACATCTTGTGACATAGTTTATTCCTACTTTCTCTATATAGTTACTACTAGTATAGACATATACTACACACTATAAACATGTATTACTATTAAAATGCTCATTATCAAAAATAATCAAAATGAATTTCTTTGTAAAAAATACAACTAAATTCTACAAGATGCTTTTAAAATTCAAACTTCAATTTTGGGGAGCACTAAACATTGTTATAAGAACTTACTGTTAATAAACTAAACATTAAAAAAAGCCCACGACAATATTTGCCGTGGGAATAAATAAATATTAAATCAACTTCATTTCTTTTCCTACTTTTTCATAAGCCGCAATTGCTTCATCTAACATGTCTTTTGTATGTGCAGCTGTAGGCATATTTCTTACACGTCCTGTACCTCTTGGTACTGTTGGGAAAACGATAGATTTCACATAGACACCTTCGTCTTTTAAACGCTTACTAAATTCTTGAGTTGTTTTTTCATCACCAATAATTACTGGTGTAATTGGAGTTTCTGACTCACCTGTATCATATCCTAATTTTGACAATCCATTTTTTAAATATTGTGCATTGTTCCATAATTTATCATGTAATTCAGTTGAATCCATTAACTTTTTAACTGCTTCAGTTATTGCTTTGGTATCCCCAGGTGCTAATGATGTAGAGAATAAGAATGGTCGTGATTGTGCTTTTAACCAATCTATTAACTCTTTTGTACCTGCTACATAACCGCCAACGACACCAATTGCTTTAGAAAGCGTACCTATTTGGAAATCGATTTTATCTTGTAAACCAAAATGTTTAACCGTACCAGCGCCTTTACCCATAACACCTGAACCATGAGCGTCGTCAACATAAGTTAATAAACCAAATTCTTCTGCAATTTCTACAATTTCAGGTAATTTAGCCACATCACCATCCATACTAAAAACGCCATCAGTGATATACATCACTTTATTGTATTGACCTGATTCAACTGCTTCTTTTGCTTTCGCACGTAAATCATCCATGTCTGAATGGTTAACTCGAATAATTTTAGCTTTAGATAAGCGACATCCATCAATAATTGATGCATGATTAAGCTCATCTGATAAAATAGCATCATTTTTATTCATGACAGCTGAAATAGCAGCCATATTACAATTAAATCCTGATTGATAAGCTATTGCAGCTTCTGTTCCTTTAAATTTTGCTAGTGTTTCTTCTAATTCGTCGTGTAAATCTAATGTACCATTGATTGTACGAACAGCGCCTGCACCTACACCATGTGTATCAATAGCTGCTTTTGCAGCTGATTTCAAATCTTCATTTGTTGCTAGTCCTAAATAATTATTTGAAGATAAGTTAATGTATGATTTCCCATTGATTTTGATTTCTGGTCCGTTTGCACCTTCAATTGTATCTATTTCATTATACAAACCATTTTCTTTTAGATAATTTATATTTTCCTCTAAAAACTCATGTAATGATTGAACCACAGTATATAATCCCCCTTAAGTATTGTTTGGTAATACCTTTATCATACAGTAATTCTACATAACTTGAAAGCCTTATCATTCATAGATAAAATATCTCAAAGCAATCATTTAGTACGATAATTTCATAAAATGTTATACTATAAACATTATTTTAGAAAGTAGTGATAAGGGTGTTAGATTGGTTCCAACTAGCAAATAATAAAGAAAATAAAACAATTCAACTCAGACGTTATTTACACCAATATCCTGAGTTATCTTTTGAAGAATTTCAAACACATGATTATATTGTTAACCAATTAAGCCAGTTATCTTGTGATATTGAAACTCCTATCGGCCGCAATGGTATCAAAGCCACATTTAAAGGCTTGGGCACAGGACCTACCATTGCATTAAGAGCTGACTTTGATGCGTTACCTGTCGAGGAATTAAACGATGTGCCTTATAAGTCTAAAAATCCAGGATGTATGCATGCGTGTGGGCATGATGGTCATACAGCAATTTTACTTACTGTAGCAGAGATTTTAGATGAACATAAACATTTATTAGAAGGTAATGTTGTATTAATATTCCAGTACGGTGAAGAAATCATGCCAGGTGGTTCTCAAGAAATGATAGATGCTGGATGTCTGGAAAATGTAGATAGAATTTACGGTACACATTTATGGAGTGGTTATCCTACTGGAACTATTCATTCACGTGCGGGGGCAATCATGGCCTCTCCAGATGAATTTAGCGTCACAATTAAAGGTCGTGGTGGTCATGGTGCCAAACCTCATGAAACCATTGACCCAATAGTAATCATGGCAGAGTTCATTTTAAGTGCACAAAAAATAATTTCACGTACGATCGATCCAGTTAAACAAGCTGTACTTTCATTTGGAATGATTCAAGCAGGCACCACAGATAGCGTTATTCCTGATCAAGCATTTTGTAAAGGTACAGTTAGAACTTTCGATTCAGATATACAGAATCATGTAATGGACAAAATGGATAAGCTTCTACAAGGTTTAGCAATAGCAAATGATATTAACTATGATTTGAATTATATTAAAGGGTATTTGCCTGTCCATAATAACGAGAAAGCATATCAAGTTATTAAAGAAGCAACAAATGACTTACATGTACGCTTTAATGAATCAGATTTAATGATGATTGGAGAAGATTTTTCACATTATTTGAAAGTACGACCAGGTGCATTCTTTCTGACTGGTTGTGGTAATGAAAGTAAAGGTATTACAGCGCCACACCATAATCCCAAATTTGATATTGATGAAAAATCATTAAAATACGCTGTAGCTGTATTTTTAAAAATCATTGAATTAGAGCAAGTATTTAAAACAAATTAAGCATTTAAATTAATTGAAAGATATGAATCTGAGACATAAACTAATGAAATGCTCCCTTCAAAGTAGACATTGAAAAAATGAAAACTTTGAAGGGAGCATTTTACAATGTCCAAGACTCAACAATTTTATTTAAACAGTATTATCAGTTATAAGTTTTATTAGTCAATCTTTCATCAATTATTGTTCTTCTAAATCGAATAGCCATTACAAAATTTACACATTAAAAAAAGACCCCTCGATTGAGGGATCTTCTTTTTATATAAAATCTAAGAAATTAGAAATTATTTAATGATTTCAGTAACAACGCCTGATCCTACAGTACGTCCACCTTCACGGATTGAGAAACGAGTACCGTCTTCAATCGCGATTGGAGCGATTAATTCTACTGTCATTTCAACGTTATCACCAGGCATTACCATTTCAGTACCTTCTGGTAAGTGAACAACACCAGTTACGTCAGTAGTACGGAAATAGAATTGTGGACGATAGTTTGAGAAGAATGGAGTGTGACGTCCACCTTCGTCTTTTGATAATACGTATACTTCTGCTTTGAATTCAGTATGTGGTGTAATTGAACCAGGAGCAGCTAATACTTGACCACGTTGTACGTCTTCACGAGCAACACCACGTAATAATGCACCAATGTTGTCACCAGCTTCAGCGTAGTCTAATAATTTACGGAACATTTCAACACCTGTAACAGTTGTTTTAGATGTGTCATGTAAACCGATGATTTCAACTTCTTCACCAACTTTGATTTGACCACGTTCAACACGGCCTGTAGCAACAGTACCACGACCAGTGATTGAGAATACGTCCTCAACTGGCATCATGAATGGTTTGTCAGAATCACGTTCTGGAGTTGGAATGTAAGTATCTACAGCTTCCATTAATTCTAAGATTTTTTCTTCGTATTGAGCATCGCCTTCTAAAGCTTTTAATGCTGAACCAGCGATTACAGGTACATCGTCACCTGGGAAGTCATATTCGCTTAATAAGTCACGAACTTCCATTTCTACTAATTCTAATAATTCTTCATCGTCAACCATGTCAACTTTGTTTAAGAATACTACTAATGCTGGTACACCAACGTTACGTGATAAAAGAATGTGTTCACGAGTTTGTGGCATTGGACCGTCAGCAGCAGATACTACTAAGATACCGCCGTCCATTTGAGCAGCACCAGTGATCATGTTTTTAACGTAGTCAGCGTGTCCTGGGCAGTCAACGTGAGCGTAGTGACGTTTGTCAGTTTGGTACTCAATGTGAGAAGTATTGATTGTGATACCACGTTCTTTTTCTTCTGGAGCGTTGTCAATCATGTCATATGATTGTGCAACTGAGTCACCATTTTTTGCTAATACAGTAGCGATTGCTGCTGTTAATGTTGTTTTACCATGGTCAACGTGACCGATAGTACCGATATTGGCATGTTCTTTAGAACGATCGAATTTTTCTTTTGCCATTATAAAATCTCTCCTATTCTAATTAAAAATAATATTTAAATTTATCTCTCATGATAGTTTCTCACCATCATGAGAAATTATTTATAGCGATGCAAAAAGAATTTTACAATTCTTTTATAATGCATTCACCCCAAAAAATCAAACTATAAAGATGATAGCTTACATTTAAGCTCACCTTGTATTTTAAGCTAGGCTAGCTAGTCAAAACAAGTTATATTATTCACCTTTATTTTTCTTGATAATATCTTCAGCGATTGATTTTGGAACTTCAGCATAGTGATCGAAGTACATAGTGTAAGTACCGCGACCTTGAGTGTTTGAACGTAATGATGTTGCATAACCGAACATTTCTGAAAGTGGTACATAAGCATTAACAACTTGTGCATTACCACGAGGTTCCATACCATCAACACGTCCACGACGAGATGTTACGTCACCCATGATATCACCCATGTACTCTTCAGGCATTTCAATAGTTACTTTCATCATTGGTTCTAAGATTACAGGATCACATTTTTTAGCAGCTTCTTTAAGTGCTAATGATGCAGCAATTTTGAAGGCCATTTCAGATGAATCGACATCATGGTATGAACCATCATATAATTTAGCTTTAACATCAATTAAAGGATAACCTGCTAAGACACCATTTTCCATAGCATCTTTAAGACCAGCTTCTACTGATGGAATGTATTCACGAGGAACTACACCACCAACGATAGCGTTTTCGAATTCGAAACCTGCGCCTGTTTCGTTTGGTGTGAATTCAATGTGAACATCACCGTATTGACCACGACCACCAGATTGACGAGAGAATTTACCTTGAACTTGTGCAGATGATTTGAATGTTTCACGATATGAAACCATTGGAGCACCTACGTTACATTCAACGTTGAATTCTTTCTTCATACGGTCTACTAAGATGTCTAAGTGAAGCTCACCCATACCACCGATGATAACTTGTCCAGTTTCTTCGTCAGTGTGTGCATGGAATGTTGGGTCTTCTTCTTGTAATTTAACTAAAGCTTGAGTCATTTTATCTTGGTCAGCTTTAGATTTTGGCTCTACTGATAAGTGAATAACTGGCTCTGGGAATTCCATTGATTCCAAGATAATGTCATTTTTCTCACCACATAAAGTATCACCAGTACCTGTATCTTTAAGACCTACCGCAGCCGCGATATCTCCAGAGTATACAGTATCGATTTCTTGACGTGAGTTAGCGTGCATTTGTAATAAACGACCTACACGTTCACGTTTACCTTTAGTAGAGTTCTTAACGTATGAACCAGATGTCATTGTACCTGAATACACACGGAAGAATGTTAATTTACCAACATAAGGGTCAGTCATAACTTTGAACGCTAATGCAGCGAATTCAGCTGAATCGTCTGCTTTCGCGATTACTTCTTCTTCAGGGTTGCTAGCACGGTGACCAATAATTGGTTTAACGTCTAGTGGTGAAGGTAAGTAATCAATTACAGCGTCAAGCATTAATTGAACACCTTTGTTTTTGAAAGCTGTACCACAAAGTACTGGGTAGAATTCTACGTTAGTAGTAGCTTGGCGGATAGCTTCTTTTAATTCAGAAACTGAAATTTCTTCGTCACCAAGATATTTTTCCATTAATTCGTCGCTAGTTTCTGCAACTGCTTCGATTAAGCTAGCACGAGCTTCTTCAGCTCTATCTAAGTGGTCTTCAGGAATTTCAATTTCTTCAATTTCAGTACCTAAATCATTTGTATATTTGAAACATTTCATTTCAACTAAGTCAATGATTGCTTCGAATTCGTCTTCCGCACCAATTGGTAATTGGATTGGAGCAGCGTTAGCTTGTAAACGATCATGTAATGTACTTACAGAGTATTCGAAGTTAGCACCTAATTTGTCCATTTTGTTTACAAATACGATACGTGGAACACCATAAGTTGTAGCCTGACGCCAAACTGTTTCAGTTTGTGGTTCAACACCTGATTGTGCATCAAGTACTGTAACTGCTCCGTCAAGTACACGTAATGAACGTTCAACTTCTACAGTGAAGTCTACGTGTCCAGGTGTATCGATAATGTTTACACGGTGACCTTCCCAAGCTGCTGTTGTTGCAGCAGATGTGATAGTAATACCACGGTCTTGTTCTTGCTCCATCCAGTCCATTTGTGAAGCACCTTCGTGTGTTTCACCAATTTTGTGGATACGGCCAGTGTAATAAAGAATACGTTCAGTCGTAGTCGTTTTACCAGCATCAATGTGAGCCATGATACCGATATTACGAGTTTTTTCTAATGAAAATTCTCTAGCCATGTATTTTTTCTCCTTCCAGTTTATATTACTGAATAAATACGATAGATATGGCGATGCCCTAAGCATGAACGCTTAATGAAAATTCATTAATATAGAACACACTCAGGGTAAAAGCTTTTATCTTACCAACGGTAGTGAGCAAATGCTTTGTTTGCTTCAGCCATTTTGTGAGTGTCCTCACGTTTCTTAACGGCACCACCTGTATTATTTGCTGCATCTAAAATTTCGTTAGCTAAACGATCTTCCATCGTTTTTTCACCACGAAGACGTGCATAGTTAACTAACCAACGTAAACCTAAAGTAGTACGACGCTCTGGACGAACTTCTACTGGTACTTGATAGTTAGAACCACCTACACGACGAGCTTTAACTTCTAATACTGGCATAATGTTGTTGATTGCTTCTTCGAATACTTCTAATGCATCACGACCACTGCGTTGTTCAACTAGGTCGAATGCTGAATAAAGAATTCTTTGTGCTGTTCCACGTTTACCATCTAACATAATTTTGTTAATTAATTTAGTTACTAACTTAGAGTTATGAATTGGATCTGGTAATACGTCTCTTTTAGGTACTGATCCTTTACGAGGCATAATGTAAATCCTCCCTTCCTTATATTAAATATTTTAAGTTTAAGATTTAATTAAAAACTAAATTCTTAGTTTTTAGGTTTCTTAGTTCCGTATAATGAACGACCTTGTCTACGTCCGTCAACACCTGAAGTATCAAGTGCTCCACGTACAATATGGTAACGCACACCTGGTAAGTCTTTTACACGTCCACCACGTACAAGTACAACACTGTGTTCTTGTAAGTTATGTCCGATACCAGGGATGTATGCGTTAATTTCGATGTTGTTTGATAAACGCACACGTGCATATTTACGTAACGCTGAGTTAGGTTTTTTAGGTGTCATTGTACCTACACGAGTACATACACCACGTTTTTGTGGTGAGTTTAAGTCAGTAAATTTTTTCTTTTTACTGTTGAAACCTTTATTTAAAGCTGGAGAATCTGATTTTTTGATTTTGCTTTGTCTTGGTTTACGTACTAATTGGTTAATAGTTGGCATGTGATATGTCCTCCTCTCTTCACTTTTTAATCCCACACATCCAGGTGGTTCATTTTTAGGTTAAATAAAATTTAGTAAGTAAAACACTTACTAATTCTCATTTAATCAATGCTACTATTGTCGCATTGACGTTAATACCTACATGTTTACCCAAAGCATGTTTGCTTTTGAAAAAAGATACAGGTATATTTTTCTGATTGATTTGGCTTAACACGCGAGTCATTAAATATACTTCAACGTCTTCAGCAATAATCAAAGATGTAACTTGATCTTTCTTTAACGCTTTAAGCGTTTCTTTAAGACCAACTACAAAATGTTGTTTGTTAAAGCGTGCAACTTTTTCCTTAGACAATAATTTATCCTCCAAAGTTCTGCTTGCATCAACCTTTAATATATTAACATTGAACAAGAGAATTCGTCAACATTAAATCAAATAATTTACATAAAAATAACAAGAGGCTAAAGCATTAGCCTCTGTTATATACTTGTTATTCCGTTACTTCAGTTTGAGATTCAACTTCTGCAACTGGTTTAGCTGTTTTTTCGTATTTTACGTCGCTATAACGTCTCATACCAGTACCAGCTGGAATTAACTTACCAATAATTACGTTTTCTTTAAGACCTAATAAGTCATCACGCTTACCTTTAATTGCTGCATCTGTAAGAACTCTTGTTGTTTCTTGGAATGATGCTGCAGATAAGAAACTTTCTGTTTCAAGTGATGCTTTAGTAATACCAAGTAATACTGGTTTAGCTGTTGCAGGACGCTTACGGTGTTTAAATGCTTCTCTATTTGCATCTGTAAAGTTATGAATATCAACTAATGAACCTGGTAATAACTTCGTATCACCTGCTTCGATAATTCTAACTTTACGTAACATTTGTCGAACCATAACCTCAACGTGTTTATCGTCGATTTCTACACCTTGCATACGGTAAACTTTTTGTACTTCTTTTAATAAGTAGCTTTCAGTCGCGTTTAATCCAGCAACAGATAAGTAATTCTTAGGTTCAATAGAACCTTCAGTTAATACTTCACCACGTTGAACTGGTTGACCGATTTCTACAATAATTCTTGAAGTACCTGAAGCAAGGTATGATCTTGTTTCATTAGCACCTTTAACAACAATTTCTTGTTGTCTATCTTTTGCTAATTTAATATCTTCTACGACACCTTCGATTTCCGTAATTACCGCTTGACCTTTAGGGTTACGTGCTTCGAAAATCTCTTGAATACGAGGAAGACCTTGTGTGATATCGCTACCTGCTACCCCACCTGTATGGAATGTACGCATTGTAAGCTGTGTACCTGGTTCACCGATAGATTGGGCTGCAATTGTACCAACTGCTTCACCAACTTCAACTTTTTCACCAGTAGCAAGGTTTTTACCGTAACATTTTTCACAAACACCATGTCGTGCGTTACAAGTAAATGCTGAGCGAATATACATTTGTTCAATACCAGCATCTGTAATTTTCTTAGCAATTTCAGGTGTAATTAATTCATCAGGACGAATGATTATTTCATCAGTTTCAGGATGACGAATTGTTTCTTTAGAATAACGACCTTCAATACGTTCGATAAATGGTTCAATCATTTCTGTACCTTCTTTAATATCAGAAACTAATAAACCTCTATCAGTACCACAGTCTTCTTCACGAACAATAACATCTTGTGCCACGTCAACAAGACGACGAGTAAGATATCCTGAGTCAGCTGTTTTAAGTGCTGTATCGGCAAGACCTTTACGTGCACCGTGAGTTGAGATGAAGTATTCAAGTACTGTTAAACCTTCACGGAATGAAGATGTGATTGGTAATTCGATAATCTTACCAGATGGTGCGGCCATCAATCCACGCATACCTGCTAACTGTGTAAAGTTAGATGCGTTACCACGGGCACCTGAATCACTCATCATGAAGATTGGGTTAGTTTTATCAAGTGATTGCATCAATTCACCTTGAATTTGATCTTTTGCATCTGTCCAAATTTCAACAACTGCATTATATCTTTCTTCTTCAGTGATTAAACCACGGTTGAATTGTTTTGTAATTCTGTCGACTAATTTTTCATGCTCATCAAGTATTTGTTGCTTATCAGGTAATACTACGATATCAGCAACACCTACTGTAATACCAGCTTTAGATGAGAATTTGAATCCTAAGTCTTTCATACGGTCTAACATCATTGATGTATCAGTGATGCTAAATCTGTTGAATACTTCTGCAATAATATTACCTAAGAATTTTTTGTTGAAAGGTTCAATTAATTCTTCATTTTCAAAGTATTCTTTTAATCCACCTTCACCTAAAGTTGTAGGATCGATGAAATATCTGTTTGGTGTCTTTCTTTCTAAGTTTTCTTGCGTAGGTTCATTAATATAAGCAAATGAATCTGGAATGATTTCATTGAATATAATTTTACCTACTGACGTAGCAAGAATCTTTTTGTTTTGTTCTTCAGTAAATGTTGGATTATTGAACGAACTTGCATGTACACCAATTCTAGTGTGTAAATGTACAAAGCCATTTGCATATGCTTTTAATACTTCATTTGTATTATTAAAGATTGCGCCTGTATTTACTGCATCTTTTCTTTCTAAAGTAAGGTAATAGTTACCAAGTACCATATCTTGTGATGGTGTAACTACAGGTTTACCATCTTTAGGGTTCAAGATGTTTTGTGCTGCTAACATCAACATTCTTGCTTCAGCTTGTGCCTCTTTTGATAAAGGAACGTGAACCGCCATTTGGTCACCGTCAAAGTCAGCATTATAAGCTGTTGTTACAAGTGGATGTAGACGAATCGCACGACCTTCAACTAAAGTTGGTTCAAATGCTTGAATACCAAGTCTATGAAGTGTTGGTGCACGGTTAAGTAATACAGGATGTTCTCTAATTACTTCTTCCAATACGTCCCAAACTTCATCATCCATACGTTCGATTTTACTCTTCGCATTTTTAATGTTAGTTGCAATTTCACGTTGAACTAATTCTTTCATTACGAATGGTTTAAATAGTTCAAGTGCCATTTCTTTTGGTAAACCACATTGGTACATTTTCAAGCTTGGACCTACTGCAATAACTGAACGTCCTGAATAGTCAACACGTTTACCAAGTAAGTTTTGACGGAAACGACCTTGTTTACCTTTTAACATATGAGATAAAGATTTTAATGGACGGTTACCTGGGCCAGTAACTGGACGACCACGACGACCATTATCAATTAAAGCGTCAACGGCTTCTTGTAACATACGTTTTTCGTTTTGAACGATGATACCAGGTGCACCTAAATCTAATAAACGTTTCAAACGATTATTTCGATTAATTACACGACGGTATAAATCGTTTAAGTCACTTGTTGCAAATCGTCCACCATCTAATTGAACCATTGGACGAATTTCTGGTGGGATGATTGGAAGTACATCTAAAATCATCCATGAAGGTTTGTTACCTGAATTACGGAATGATTCAACAACTTCTAAACGTTTAATTGCACGAGTAAGTCTTTGACCAGTAGCTGATTCCAACTCATCGCGTAACAATTTAAGTTCTTCGTCAAGATCAATCTCTTCAAGTAAATCTTTAATACCTTCTGCACCCATTTTTGCAACGAATTGACCTGGGTATTTATCATAATAATCTCTGAATTCAGCTTCAGATAATAAAGTTTTCTTTTCTAAACCAGTTGGACCTGGATCTACAACAACATAAGAAGCAAAGTAAATAACTTCTTCTAATGCTCTTGGTGACATGTCAAGTAATAATCCCATACGGCTTGGTATACCTTTGAAATACCAAATGTGAGAAACTGGAGCAGCAAGTTCAATGTGACCCATTCTTTCACGACGTACTTTAGATTTAGTTACTTCAACTCCACATCTGTCACAGACCATGCCTTTGTAGCGAACACGTTTGTATTTACCACAACTACATTCCCAGTCTTTTGTAGGTCCGAAAATCCTTTCACAGAATAGACCATCTTTTTCAGGTTTTAATGTACGGTAGTTGATTGTTTCAGGTTTTTTAACTTCACCAAAAGACCAAGAACGGATTTTTTCAGGTGAAGCCAATCCTATTTTCATATAATGGAAATTATTTACATCAATCAAGGAGCCTACCTCCTTCAATTTAGATTAGCTGTGCTATTTGATTGATTTGCATTTATTTAAAATGGCTTAAAGTACTAAACTGAATCATCAATAAAATTCAGCTTAGTATCTTTTTGCCTGTTTTGTAAATTGCGTATTAATCAGTAACTTCTTTTTGTGTTTCAGGAGCATCATTTTGTTGTAAATCTACTTTACGTTCTACAACATCATCGTCATCAACGTCTGTCATTTCGATTTCATTATCTTGCTCATCCATAACTTTTACATCTAAACCTAAACTTTGTAATTCTTTCATCAATACTCGGAATGATTCTGGAACACTTGGTCTAGAGATGTTTTCACCTTTAACAATAGCCTCGTATGTTTTCACACGTCCTACTGTATCATCGGATTTGTAAGTTAAGATTTCTTGTAATGTGTATGCAGCACCATATGCTTCAAGTGCCCATACCTCCATCTCACCGAAACGTTGTCCACCGAATTGCGCTTTACCTCCAAGTGGTTGTTGTGTAACAAGTGAATATGGTCCTGTTGAACGCGCATGTAATTTATCATCAACCATGTGCGCAAGTTTCAACATGTACATTACACCTACTGAAATACGGTTATCGAATGGTTCACCTGTACGTCCATCATAAAGTACAGTTTTACCATCACGAGCCATACCAGCTTCTTCAATTGTTGACCATACATCGTCATCGTTTGCACCGTCAAATACAGGTGATGCAACGTGAATACCAAGATTTTTAGCAGCCATACCTAAGTGTAGCTCTAATACTTGTCCGATGTTCATACGAGATGGTACACCAAGAGGGTTTAACATGATATCGATCGGACGTCCGTCTGGTAAGTAAGGCATATCTTCTTCAGGAACAATCTTAGAAATGACACCTTTGTTACCATGTCGACCACACATCTTATCACCAACATGAATTTTACGTTTTTGAACGATGTATACACGTACTAATTGGTTTACACCAGGTGATAATGTATCGTCGCCTTCTTCGCGATTGAATACTTTTACATCAAGAACGATACCGCCAGCGCCGTGAGGTACACGTAATGAAGTATCTCTAACTTCACGTGCTTTTTCACCAAAGATTGCATGTAACAATCTTTCTTCGGCAGTTAACTCAGTTACACCTTTAGGCGTTACTTTACCAACTAAAATATCTCCATCTTTTACTTCTGCACCAATATAAACGATACCACGATCGTCTAAGTTCTTAAGTGCACTTTCAGAAACATTAGGAATATCTCTTGTGATTTCTTCAGGTCCTAACTTAGTATCACGTGCTTCTGATTCATACTCTTCAATATGAATAGAAGTATACACGTCATCTTTCACAAGTCTTTCACTCATGATAACGGCATCCTCATAGTTGTAACCGTCCCAAGTCATGAAACCAACTACTACGTTTCTACCTAATGCCATTTCTCCTAATTCCATAGATGGTCCATCTGCTAAAATCTCGTTATACTCAACAACATCTCCAACTGCAACGATTGGACGTTGGTTGTAACATGTACCTGAGTTTGAACGTTTAAATTTAGCTAATGGATAGCGATCTAATTCACCTTCATGCTCAACGCCGTTCTCTTCAACTAGACGACGTACAAGAATTTCATTAGATTCAACATGTTCAACACGACCTCTGTGCTTAGCTGTAATAGCTGCACCAGAATCACGTGCTGCAACGTGTTCCATACCTGTACCAACAAATGGTGCTTCTGGATTCATCAAAGGCACTGCTTGACGTTGCATGTTCGCACCCATCAATGCACGGTTTGAGTCATCATTTTCTAAGAATGGAATACATGCTGTCGCTGCTGAAACAACTTGCTTCGGCGATACATCCATATAATCCATTTTTTCTTTAGCCATAACTGTGTTGTTACCACGGAAACGACATACAACTTCATCATCCATGAAACGACCATTTTCATCTAATTTAGAGTTTGCTTGTGCTACAACATAGCTATCTTCTTCGTCAGCTGTTAAATAGTCAATTTGATCAGTGATAGCATGTGTATCTAAATCAACTTTACGATATGGTGTTTCAATAAAGCCGAATTCATTTACACGTGCATAACTTGATAATGAGTTAATCAATCCAATGTTTGGTCCCTCAGGTGTTTCAATTGGACACATACGGCCATAGTGAGAGTAGTGAACGTCACGTACTTCCATTTGAGCACGTTCACGTGTTAAACCACCAGGTCCTAATGCTGATAGACGACGTTTATGCGTTAACTCAGCTAATGGATTTGCTTGGTCCATGAATTGTGATAATTGAGAGCTACCAAAGAATTCTTTAATAGATGCAATAACAGGTCGAATATTA
Source organism: Staphylococcus sp. MZ3 (assembly GCF_018622755.1). Classification (NCBI taxonomy): domain Bacteria; kingdom Bacillati; phylum Bacillota; class Bacilli; order Caryophanales; family Staphylococcaceae; genus Staphylococcus; species Staphylococcus sp. MZ3. The sequence goes on along the minus strand of NZ_CP076026.1, from coordinate 570,362 downwards.
ATTAATTGTTGAGGTGTGATAGACTCAGTATCTTGAATTGACATTCTTTCACGTACAACTCTTTCCATTCTTGATAAACCGATACGGAATTGGTTTTGTAGTAATTCACCTACAGAACGTAAACGACGGTTACCTAAATGGTCAATATCATCTGTATATCCAATACCGCTTAATAAGTTAAAGAAGTAACTCATTGAAGCAATGATATCTGCTGGTGTAATGCATTTAACTTCTGAGTCAGGGAAAGCATTACCAATTACAGTTGTCGTACGACCTTCATCATCGTTAGGAACATATACTTTAATTGATTGAATTTCTACTGGCTCGTCTATAACGCTACCATGCAATTCAAACACTTCGCTGTTTGCATTTGATTCAAGTACATCCATGATTTCGTCGATTTTACGACGATCAAGCACTGTACCTTCTTCAACTACAATTTCACCAGTTTCAGTATTTACAATTGGCTCAGCTAATTTTTGATTAAATAAACGATGTTTTAAATGTAATTTTTTGTTTGTTTTATAACGACCCACGCTTGCTAAGTCATAGCGTTTTGGATCAAAGAAACGTGAATACAATAGACTTTTAGCATTTTCAACAGTTGGTGGTTCACCTGGACGTAAACGTTCATAGATTTCTAATAACGCTTGTTCAGTGTTTTCAGTGCCGTCTTTCTCTAAAGTATTACGTAAATATTCATTGTCACCTAAAAGGTCAACAATTTCTTGGTCGCTTGAGAAACCTAATGCACGTAACAATACTGTTAATGGTAGTTTACGTGTTCTATCAATACGTACGTATACAACATCTTTAGCATCTGTTTCATATTCTAACCATGCACCACGGTTTGGAATAATTGTTGCATCATAGTTTTCACGACCATTTTTGTCGATTTTTTCATTGAAATAAACGGATGGTGAACGAACTAATTGAGATACGATTACACGTTCTGCACCATTGATAACGAACGTACCTGTATCAGTCATTAATGGGAAATCACCCATAAAGACTTCTTGTTCTTTAACTTCTCCTGTTTCTTTAATGATTAGACGCACTTTTACACGAAGAGGTGCAGCATAAGTAGCGTCACGGTTTTTAGATTCTTCTAAATCATATTTTGGTTCTCCTAAACGGTAATCCACAAACTCTAATGACAAATTACCAGTAAAATCTTCAATTGGAGAAATGTCTCTAAACATTTCGATTAAACCTTCTCTTAGGAACCACTCGTAAGATTTAGTTTGAATTTCTATTAAGTTTGGTAATTCTAATACTTCTGAAATTCTCGCGTAGTTTCTACGTTTACGATGTCTTCCATATTGGACAACTTGACCTGCCAAACAGATTCACCCCTCAAAAATTATGTGATCCGCTTTTAGCTAAATATCATAAGCATATTAATAAAAAGACAAAAAGAAAACGGCAACACTAATGATGACACCATTTTCGATTCTATATTTATTCTTAATTAACTTATCTATTTAACGTAAAAGTACACACTTATTGAACATAAATTTTTATATTATATAACTATAACAGAATATCCATTTCATTTCAAGCTTTTATACTTCTCAGAATATAATATCCTTTATCTTTATTTACCACTTCTACATTTCCAAAAAGTTCATTCATTCTTTTCTTTGCAGATGGCATACCTTGCTTCTTCTGAATTACAACGAATAGTTCACCGTTCGAGTCTAATCTATGTAATGCTTGCTCGAATATACGATGCACGGTTTCTTTCCCTGCTCTTATTGGTGGATTGGTTAAAATAAAATCAAAACTTTTGTCTTCCACAGCAGACAAAGCATCACTTTCCTTTACGATCACATTATCAATACCGTTTAATTTTTGGTTTTTTTCAACTAAGGCTAGCGCTCTGTGATTAACATCTAGCATCGTAATTGAATGATGTGGTGATACTTTAGCAATCATCAAACCAATTGGTCCGTAACCACAACCAACATCGGCAATTCGCTTACTTGGACCAGGTGGATGCGCTTTTAAAAAAGTTTGAACAAGAACATCTGAACCATAATCTACTTTATCTTTCGAAAACACTCCATTATCAGTTATTAAATCAATTTTATGATGGTTTAATTGATATTGAATACGTTGTTCATTGCTAATTACACTTGGATCTTCATCGTAATAATGACTCATTATTCCACCTCATCTTCACTTTGTAACTCGTCATTATAATTATAACATTTCACTCAGTCTTTAAATGAATAAAACCCCGTTATCAAAATAACGGGGTTTTAACTTCTCAAAGAATCATTATATTATAGCAATACTTGCTATAAAACTTTGATTATTAAGTTTAAGATACTTGAATTATTTTAATTCTACAGTAGCTCCAACTTCTTCTAATTGTTCTTTAAGTTTTTCAGCTTCTTCTTTAGGTAAAGCTTCTTTGATTACTTTAGGAGCTCCGTCTACTAATTCTTTAGCATCTTTTAATCCTAAACCAGTTGCTTCTTTAACAGCTTTAACAACTTTGATTTTAGATGAACCAGCTGAAGTTAACTCAACGTCAAATTCAGTTTTTTCTGCTGCAGCGTCAGCGCCACCAGCTGCACCTGCTACTGCTACTGGAGCAGCTGCAGTTACACCAAATTCTTCTTCAATTGCTTTTACTAAGTCGTTTAATTCTAATACTGACATTTCTTTAATCGCTTCAATGATTTGTTCATGATTAGCCATTTTATAATTCCTCCATTATTTTTAATTTTTTTACGCTAAAAATTATTCAGCGTTTTCTTCTTTTTGTTCTCCAATAGCTTTAACCGCATAAGCGAAGTTGCGTACAGGAGCTTGTAATACTGATAAAAGCATAGATACAAGACCATCGTGTGAAGGTAATGAACCAACAGTTTTAACTTCTTCTGCTGTAATAACATTGCCTTCCATAACGCCTGATTTAATTTCTAATGCTTCATGATCTTTAGCAAATCCAGAAATTACTTTCGCTGCAGCTACAGCATCTTCACTTGAAGTTGCAATAGCAGTAGGACCTGTTAAGAATTCATCTAAGCCTTCGATACCAGCTTTTTCAGCTGCACGACGTACCATAGTGTTTTTGTATACTTTATACTCAACACCAGCTTCACGTAATTGTGAACGTAAGTCAGTAACTTCAGCTACTGTTAATCCACGGTAGTCAACGATTACTGTTGAAACTGAATTTGATAGTACCTCAGCAATTTCATCAACTAGTTGTTTTTTAGCTTCAATGATAGCAGACATTCAGACACCTCCATTTAAATTTTTGGTGCTTTTTTTAAAATTAATAAAAAAAGCACTTTCTACCCACGGCAAAAAGTGCTTGAAAGATCATAGATCATCACGTTCAAGTCAATTTTAGCCTCGGCAGGATAAATTTTAAGTTATAAATAACTCCTACTGTCTTAGGTAAAATAATCACAATAAGTAATATAACTTGGAAATTACTTATTGTCAATATATTTTTACAGACTGAAAGATATTTCTTTCAGCCTGTAATTGTTTATATCATTTATTATTTGAAACTTGCAGTATCAATTTTAACTCCAGGACCCATTGTTGTAGTTACAGCAACAGATTTGAAGTATGTACCTTTAGCAGATGATGGTTTAGCTTTAGCTAATACATCTTGTAAAGTATTGAAGTTTTCAATTAATTGTTCATCAGTAAATGAAACTTTACCAATTGATGCATGTACGATACCAGCTTTTTCAGCACGGTATTCTACTTTACCAGCTTTGATTTCTTCAACAGCTTTTTTAACATCCATTGTTACAGTTCCAGTTTTAGGGTTTGGCATTAAACCTTTTGGTCCTAATACACGACCTAATTTACCAACTTCACCCATCATGTCTGGTGTAGCAACTACTACATCGAAGTCGAACCAACCTTGTTGGATTTTTTGAACGTATTCTGCTTCACCTACATAGTCAGCACCTGCTGCTTCAGCTTCAGCAATTTTGTCACCTTTAGCGAATACTAATACACTTTGTGATTTACCAGTTCCGTTTGGTAATACAACTGCACCACGGATTTGTTGGTCATTTTTACGTGTATCAATTCCTAAACGGAATGCAACTTCAACAGAAGCGTCAAAGTTAGCAATGCTTGTTTCTTTAGCTAATTTAATTGCTTCTTCAACACTGTAGTGCTGAGTACGGTCAACTTTACTAGCTGCTTCTTGATACTTTTTACCTTTTTTAGCCATTTATAGTTCCTCCTTTAGTGGTTTTAGCGGAATTTCCTCCCACATTACTTGCTATATGCAAGTTAAGAGCAGACAACAGAAGAATTAATCTTATGAATAAATCAATCATTAATCTAGTCATTCAGATTATATTTATAATTCATCATTATTATCTCTGTTATCTGCTTCATCGTTTAAATCATGTAATCAAATTTAATATTCGTAAAATTATTCTACAACGATACCCATACTACGTGCAGTACCTTCGATAATACGCATAGCTGCTTCTTCGTCAGCAGCGTTTAAGTCTTGCATTTTGCTGTTAGCAATTTCGCGTACTTGATCTTTAGTTACTGTAGCAACTTTAGTTTTGTTTGGTTCGCCTGAACCTTTTTCAATACCAGCTGCTTTTTTAAGTAATACTGGAGCCGGTGGAGTTTTTGTAATAAATGTAAATGAACGATCTTCATAAACACTGATTTCTACCGGAATAATTAAACCTGCTTGATCTTGAGTACGTGCATTGAACTCTTTACAGAATCCCATGATGTTCACACCTGCTTGACCTAATGCTGGACCAACTGGTGGTGCTGGATTCGCTTTACCTGCAGGAATTTGTAATTTAACAACTTTATCTACTTTTTTAGCCACGATGTGCACCTCCTTGATATCGTGATGTGGTCACAGGGCTCAGTTTTGCCCTCCCACTCTTAACATTTCGTGACGAAATGGGCGCTCTAAAAGCGCGACCACATAATTTTAACACTTTTCTAATTAAAAAATCAATACTCTTTTTTATCTTTTGGTTAGTTTAATAACTTTAATTGTTAATTAAAGCTTTTCTATTTGATCGAATTCAACTTCTACTGGTGTTTCTCGGCCAAACATATCTACTAATACTGTTAGCTTAAACTTATCTGTTTCAATTTCTTGAACTTCACCAACTTGATTCGCAAATGGACCTGATTTAATACGAACTTGCTCGCCAACTTCGAGTTCAACATCGATAGTCTTTTCTTTAAGACCCATTTGTTTTAAGATGAAGCGAACTTCTTCTGGTAACAATGGATTTGGCTTAGACCCTGCACCTGCAGAACCTACAAAACCAGTAACGCCTGGTGTATTTCTTACCACATACCATGATTCATCTGTCATGATTAATTCCACTAAAACATATCCAGGGAATGTTTTTTTAACAGTCGTTTTAGCTTTGCCATCTTTTACTTGAGTTTCTTCTTCTTCCGGTATGACTACTCTAAAGATTTGTTCAGTCATATTCATAGATTCTACTCTTTTTTCTAAATTCTTTTTAACTTTATTTTCATATCCAGAATATGTATGCACTGCATACCAACGCTTTGCGCCAACTTCTTCAGACATGTCTTCACTCCTCTAACCAAATAATAAATTTTTCAATGCTGTAATTCCTAAATCTAAGGCATAGAAAAAGACTAAGAAGAATATAACAGTAGAAACTACAATTACAGTATATTTAAATAGCTCTTCTTTCGTCGGCCAACTTGTTTTTTCCATTTCAGACTTAACGCCTTTAAAGAAACTTTCTTTTTTAGCCATCTGCTCAACCTCCAAATCCTTTGAACATATTATCAAAGTATTATTTCGAATGTATTTATTTCGATTCTTTATGAATTGTGTGCGCGTTACATTTTGGACAATATTTCTTTAAGGTTAATCTTGTTGCCGAGCCTTCTTGCTTAGGAACATTATAATTTCTATTGCCACAAGCTTCACAATTTAAAGGTATTTTTCTCACAATAATTCACCTTTATTCATTATAATACCAGTATACTATACATAAAATTTATAACAAATGTCAAACCATCAGTAAGTAACACGTTATAATTCAATTCACGTCCTAAGGCGCTTTTCAAATCATTTTGAAATAACGTTTTATTTTATTTTTACATCGTTGTATGGCATTATAAATCACTTTCTCTTTTACATGCATCAATTGAGCAATTTCTCTCGGCTTATATTGTTCACACATTAAATACATGACATCTTTTTCAAATGCACTCAAATACTTATACTGACGAATCAACTCTTTAATTGCTAATTTATTCAAATAATTGTTTTCAACATCATAACGCTTTATTGCACATGGATACGTAACTCTATATTCATTAATCAAATTATCCATTCTTTTATTTGTAGCTAAATATTTTCTCAAATAATCATACTTTACAGACGTAATTAAACATTGAACATAATTTGTGAAAGGCTGCTCTCCACTAAAATCAAATGTTTGGACCGACCTATACATCCGTATAAGTATTTCTTGATATAAGTCTTCTAAATCATAATGATTAAATCCAAATGTTTTGATGCGTCGAATAATTAATGGTTGTAGATCCATTACTAACTTTTCGAAGTCTTTATCATTTATTGCATTGTTACGTTTGATTGTACTGTCTTGAGTTGTCAAATCGTATTTCAAATATTAAACTAACCCCTTCTATCTAAAATTTAAGGTTAGTTTAATATTGTTACATTCAAAATTTCAAGATGACGGAAATGTCATTTCTTATGATGTCCTCTTCGTATTTTTTCAAATTCTGCAAGGATTTCAGAAGATAACGGAATTCGAGTTCTTGGCTTGTTTTCACTTATATCATCTAATGATTTACTCACATCAATTTCATTTTCTTTTAAATCTCTCCACATTTCGCGAGATGATATTCTATATGCACCTGATCCAAAGATAGCATGTTGCTCACTCATATCACTTGTTACAACTGTAATATGCTTAGTATGCTTGTCATAAAGTTCATAAACATAACGTTCTATGAAACTATCAGCTGTTTCTTTTTCCTTGGTAAAAATCGTTTTAACGCCATGATACATGTATTCTCTTTCAACACCCGATTGGTCATAAGCATCGAAAACACAAATAATTTCATCTGAAATAACTGCATTATAATTTGCAATTGCATCTATTAATTGCATTCTAGCTTCTTCTAAATTCTCTTTTGCAATGGCGCTTAGCGTTGGTGATTGTCCTATCATATTGTATCCATCAATGATTAAGTAACGTTCTTTCATTATATTTCTCCAACATCATGTCTTTTTCGAAATACTTCGTACATCATTAAACTTGCTGCAACCGAAGCATTCAAACTGTTTACATGTCCAACCATTGGAATCTTAATATAAAAATCGCATTTATCACTTACTAGGCGACTCATACCCTGTCCTTCGCTACCAATTACAATAGCCAATGACATGTCCGCTTCTAGATTTCTATAATCTGTTGCATTATTAGCTTCAGTGCCAGCTACCCAAAAGCCATTATCTTTTAGTTCATCGATAGTTTTAGCTAAATTTGTCACTCGAATAACTGGTACATGTTCAATTGCACCTGTTGAGGCTTTTGCAACTGTTTGCGTTAGTGTAACTGAACGACGTTTAGGAATAATAACACCATCAACTCCCGTTGCATCGGCTGTTCTTAAAATTGATCCCAAGTTATGCGGGTCTTCTAAGCCGTCTAATATAAGTACTGTCGATAAACCTTCTTTTTCTTTTTGCTGTTTTAAAAATTGATCGAAGTCAGCATATTCATATGGTGCAATAAGCGCTGCAACACCCTGATGTGGTGCATTTGCTAAAAAATCTAATTTAGATTTTGGTACAGTTTGAACAATGATTTTTTGATCTTTTGCATTTTTTAAAATTTCATTAATTTGTTGCTTTTTAATACCTTCTTGAATCAATATCTTATTTATCGGATGCCCAGTAATAATCGCTTCTCTAACAGCATGCCTACCAACAATAACCGTATCTTCCACATCGTCACTACCTTTCGTTTACTATTGTTATTATTTTATTTAATAATGCCTCTAATCGTTCTTCTCTTTTTTCTAAATAAAGAAAACCTATCACTGCTTCTATCGCTGAACTTTTACGATATGTTTGAACATCAGTGTTTTTAGCTTTAGTATGACTTTTCGCGTTACGCCCTCGCTTCAAAATATCCATTTCTTCGTCTGTAAACCATTCTTGCTCCATTAAATATTCTAACGTTTGCGCCTGACTTTTGGCAGATACATATTTTTTAGACATTTGATGTAGTTTATTAGGCTTACTTTTAAGCTTTAAAACGATATAGGTACGTACATATTGATCTAAGACTGCGTCTCCCATATATGCTAAGGTCAATGGATTCAATAATTTAATGTGATTATCTTGTTGATTATCCACGTTTAAATCTAACCCCTTGAGGTGTGTCTTCTAATATAATGTTTTGTGATTTCAGCATGTCTCGAATTTCATCTGCTCGTGCAAAATCTTTGTTTTTCCTTGCTTCATTACGCTCTTCGATTAATTTTTCAACATCTTCATCCAATAATTCATCTGCATTTTTAGATTTTAACGGTACACCTAAAACATCGCTGAAAATTTGATAAACTGCTTTAAATTTATCAATTACTTCTGTTGATGTTGTGTTCTCTAGTACATATTTATTCGCAAGTTTTGCTAAATCATACCAAGCTGTAATTGCATTAGCTGTATTAAAATCATCATTCATAACTGTTTCAAAACGATTTAAAATCGCATCAATTTGATCAATATATGTCTGTTGATTTTCAATATTAGTAGCAATTTGTGCGCGCTCTTCAATTAATTGATAACTATTGCGAATACGCTCTAGTCCACTACGTGCTGATTCTACCAATTCTAGATTATAGTTAATTGGGCTTCTATAATGTACGCTAATCATAAAGAATCTTAGTACATCTGGATCAACTTCTTTAATAATATCGTGAACTAAAATAAAGTTGCCTAGTGATTTACTCATTTTTTCATTATCAATATTAATGAAACCATTATGCATCCAATAATTAGCAAATGGCGCATGATTATGTGCTTCTGATTGTGCTATTTCATTTTCATGATGTGGAAATTGTAAATCTGAACCACCCGCATGTATATCAATTGTAGGTCCTAGCTCATGAAATGCCATTACAGAACATTCTATATGCCATCCTGGTCTACCTTCACCAAATGGGCTATCCCAACTAATCTCGCCAGGCTTCGCTTTTTTCCACAATGTAAAATCAAGTGCATCTTCCTTATGCTCTCCTGCATCTATACGAGCACCCACTTTTAAGTCATCTATGGATTGATGACTTAATTTACCATAACCTTCAAATTTACGTGTTCTAAAGTAAACATCGCCACCACTTTCATATGCATAACCTTGATCCACCAAATCTTTAATAAATTGAATAATGTCATCCATATGGTCCATTACCCTTGGATTTGAAGTCGCTTTTCTAACATTTAACGCACCAACATCTTCATGAAAAGCAGCGATATATTTTTCTGCAATTTCGGGAACAGACTGATTTAATTCTTGAGAACGTTTAATTAATTTATCATCTACGTCTGTAAAATTTGATACATATTCTACATTATATCCTTGGTATTCAAAGTAACGTCTCACTACGTCATAATTAATTGCTGGTCTTGCGTTACCAATATGAATGTAGTTATATACAGTAGGACCACATACATACATTTTTACTTTCCCTGGTTCTATAGGCTTGAACACTTCTTTTTGACGTGTAAGCGTATTATATAATGTAATCATCTTGAATCTCTCCATTCCTAGTCTTTTCAAGTTGTCGTTCTAAATGCTTAATTTGTTCATAAATTGGATCAGGTAGATGGCGATGATCAAATGTTTTTCCAACTCGAACACCATCTTGCTTAACAATATGTCCTGGTATACCAACAACCGTTGAATAGCTTGGAACTGATTGTAAAACAACTGAATTTGCACCAATATTTACATTTGAATTTATTTTAATATTTCCTAAAACTTTCGCACCCGCTGCTATTAAAACATTGTCTCCTATATCTGGGTGTCTTTTCCCTCTTTCTTTCCCTGTCCCACCAAGTGTCACGCCTTGATAGATTGTCACATTATCACCAATTGTACATGTTTCTCCTATTACAACGCCCATACCATGATCTATAAATAGACGCTTTCCAATTTTAGCACCTGGATGGATTTCTATACCTGTGAAAAATCTTGAAATTTGAGATATCGCGCGTGCTGCAACATATTTTTTTTGGTTGTATAACTTATGTGCAATCAAATGACTCCAAACTGCATGTAAACCTGCATACGTTGTAATGACTTCTAATGTTGAACGTGCCGCTGGATCCTGCTCAAATACCATTTTTATATCGTCTCTCATTCTTTTTAACAAGATCATTTCCTCCTCAATGATTGAACTACGTAAATACATAATTGAAGTACCTGCGAAATTAAATATCAAAAAAGCACCACTAACATACAAATTGTATTGTTAGAGGCGCTTCCGCACGGTTCCACTCTGAATTTAGCGAATAACATTAATAATATTGCGGGCGCTTCCAAATTATCAAGGAAACTAAGTCAACTTAATGCTCATCACTCTCATTATATATTTAATTCATTTTACGAAGGTGCATTCATTAATTTCTACGTTGTACTCACAGCAACCGTACACTCTCTGCATCGTATAAATTTAATTACTAATCCTTCGTTTTATATAAAATACTTTATTCATATTGTTGTAATTTGTTAATACAACTTTATCATATGTGGTTACGTTATAAAATTCAAGTATATACTACCTTGATCTTGTCTATTTCATTACTTATATTGTTTTAAACGGTTTAGCACTTTTTCTTTACCAAGTACTTCAATTGTATTTGGTAATTCAGGACCATGCATTTGGCCTGTTACAGCAACACGAATAGGCATAAATAATTGCTTGCCTTTTATTCCTGTTTCTTTTTGAACTTCTTTAATTGTCTTTTTAATTTCAGCCGCTTCAAATGGTTCAAGTGCTTCTAATTTACTGAATAAGTGCGTCATTAACTCTGGTACTTGCTCTCCATTAATCACTTGTTGTTCTTCTTCACCAAGAGCTGGCATTTCTTTAAAGAACATTTCTGATAAAGGTACAATTTCACCGGCATAACTCATTTCTTTTTGATAAAGCGCAATTAATTTGCGTCCCCAAGATAAATCCTCTTCTGACGGCACCTCAGGAATCAAATTCGCTTTAATTAAATGAGGTAATGCTAATTGGAATACTGTTTCAGTATCTTTTTGTTTCATATATTGGTTATTAACCCATGCTAATTTTTGCTTATCGAAAAATGCTGGTGATTTTGACAAACGCTTTTCATCAAAGATTTTGATAAATTCTTCTTTAGAAAAGATTTCTTCTTCACCTTCAGGAGACCAACCTAATAACGCAATAAAATTAAATAACGCTTCAGGTAAATAACCTAAGTCACGATATTGCTCAATAAATTGTAAAATTTGCCCATCACGTTTACTTAACTTTTTACGTTCTTCATTAACAATTAATGACATATGACCAAAACGAGGTGGCTCCCAGCCAAATGCTTCATAAATCATAATTTGTTTAGGCGTGTTTGAAATATGATCATCACCACGAATTACATCTGAAATTTGCATGTAATGATCATCTATAGCTACTGCAAAATTGTACGTTGGAATGCCATCTTTTTTTACGATAACCCAGTCACCAATACCATTTGAATCAAATGAAATATTTCCTTTTACCATATCATCAAATGAATACGTTTGGTTTTGAGGTACTCGGAAACGAATTGATGGTTGGCGTCCTTCTGCTTCAAATTGTTGACGTTGTTCTTCAGTCAAATGCGCATGTTGACCACCATAGCGAGGCATTTCACCACGAGCGATTTGCGCTTCACGTTCAGCTTCTAATTCTTCTTCTGTCATATAGCATTTATATGCTTTATCTTCTGCTAGTAACTGATCTATTAATGGTTGGTAGATATGTTGACGTTCAGATTGACGATATGGTCCGTAGCCATTGTCTTTATCTACAGACTCATCCCAATCTAATCCTAACCATTTAAGATTATCAAATTGTGATGTTTCTCCATCTTCTAAATTACGTTTTTTATCAGTATCTTCAATTCGAATCACAAAATCTCCGTTGTAATGTTTAGCATACAAGTAATTGAATAATGCTGTTCTTGCATTACCAATATGGAGATAACCAGTTGGACTTGGTGCATATCTTACTCTTATACGATCGCTCATTTTTTTCACTCCTAAATTAAATATCAGATTTTCAAGTTAGTTCATATAAATTGTTCATTTGCTATCTTCGACCGTCATAACAAATGTCTAACTCGTCTTATTGTTAAAACGAAACAATGCTTTTTAACATGACCTTAAAATAATTTCATTGTTTAATCATAACATAATTCCCTGGGTAATATGCTTAAATTTTAAATAGAAAGCTGTTGTTTTTTCAACACTTTAAAAAAGCTATCCCTAAGAATCAAGACTGCACTACATAAACATTTCAACGACTTAAAAATGAATATTATGTACTGTGAAATTAAACTTCAAATTAACTATTCAAATACGTTAAAATTGATTCTAATTTTGTATGTCTTGATTGCTATAAGAATAACTTTATTAATATCTAAAATTTAACACTTAATGAACTTGTTTCAATGATATATTAGCACTATTTGTATTTTTTGATAACTAATATGTTTTGCATTTATTTATAGTTATACTTCAAATTACAAACTTCGCCATTTCATATACCTTTTAATATCTATTTTGTTTTCGTCAACTACAGTTTTTATAATGATACTGTATCTTCGATTTTTTTAGCAAAAACAATTCTTCCTGAAGATGTTTGCAATAAGCTGACTACTTCTAAATTGACATGACTGCCAATAAGATTTTTAGCATTATCAACAACTACCATCGTACCATCATCTAGATATCCTACTGCCTGACCAGGCTCCTTACCCATTTTTGTCAGTAAAATATGCAGTTGATCACCTTGATGTACATTAGGTTTGATTGCTTCTGATAAATCATTAACATTTAATGCTTTGATACCATGTACATGACAAACTTTATTTAGGTTGAAATCTGTCGTTATAATACTTGCATGATATTGTTTTGCTAGCTTTAATAGCATTGTATCAATATCACTATGTGTTTTAGTTGGATGTATGACCTTTGTAGGATAATCTAAATCATACAATTCATTTAAAATATCTAAGCCTCTTTTACCCTTTTCACGTTTAACACTGTCATTTGAATCTGCAACAATTTGTAATTCATTAATAACACCTTGTGGAATTAAAATATTGCCATCGATAAAACCGCAACGAATGACTTCTAAAATACGACCATCAATAATTGCGCTTGTGTCGATAATTTTTGGCGTAGCACTTTTAGTATGTTGTGACATGGAACGCGCTATATTCTCAGGTAAAAACATTAACATTTCATCTCGTTTTTTAAGGCCAAATTGGAAACCGAAATAACATAGTAATATCGTAATTATGACAGGAATGAAATGATTAAAAATAGAGTTACCAATTGATTCTAATATAAACGACACCATAACAGAAATAAGTAATCCGATTATTAAACCTATTGTTGCGAATAGTATTTCAACAGCACTTCTACGCATAATAAAATGTTCTAAACCTTTTATAGCGTTAGTAACTCGTCTAATAAATACACCAAAAATTAAGAACATAAAAATACTACCGATAATGCCATCTACATAGTGATTTTTTAAAAAGCTGGAGTTTTGTAATCCAAGATCATTTGCAATTTCAGGAATAATAATTATTCCTAATGCGCTCCCAATAATTAAGTAAATAATAATAACCATTAGTTTAACGATATTCACACAATGTCCTCCTTTCTTGATGTTTTATGAATGAAGAGCAAATGACAATGCTTCATGTACAGTAGTTACACCTATTACTTGTATACCTTCAGGATATGTCCATCCGCCTATATTATTTTTAGGAATAATTACACGTTTGAAACCTAGTTTTGCAGCCTCTTGCACGCGTTGTTCTATCCGAGATACACGACGTACCTCACCCGTTAAACCAACTTCTCCAATATAGCAATCTAATCCGTCGACAGCTTTATCTTTAAAGCTAGATGCAGTTGCTACAATTACACTTAAATCAACTGCTGGCTCCGTTAACTTTACACCGCCAGCTACTTTGATATAAGCATCTTGTTGTTGTAATAGATAATTTTCTTTCTTTTCCAAAACAGCCATCAACAAACTTAATCGATTATGATCAATCCCTGTTGCCATTCGTCTCGGATTGTTAAAAGTCGTTGGAGTTACCAGCGCTTGAACTTCTATTAAAAGTGGTCTGGTTCCCTCCATGGTTGCAACAATTGTTGAACCTGGAACATTTGTTGAACGTTCTTCTAAAAACATTTCAGATGGATTATTTACACCTTTTAATCCACTTTGCTTCATTTCGAAGATTCCCATTTCATTCGTTGAACCAAAACGGTTTTTAACAGCTCGCAAAATTCGATATGCGTGGTGTTCATCGCCTTCAAAATAAAGCACAGTATCAACCATGTGTTCTAGCAATCTTGGGCCAGCAATTTGACCTTCTTTCGTTACATGACCCACTATAAAAGTTGCAATGTTCATTTGTTTAGCAATATTCATTAAACTTTGTGTACTTTCACGAACTTGTGAAACAGAACCTGGCGCAGAGCTGATTTCAGGATGATATATTGTTTGAATCGAATCCACTACTAATAAATCAGGTTGTTCTTCTTTTACTGTTTGATAAATAACTTCAAGATCTGTTTCAGCTAATACTTGCAATTCACTTGAATCTTCATCTAATCGCTCTGCACGTAATTTAGTCTGACTAAGCGATTCTTCTCCAGTAATATATAGTACTTTTTTCTTTTGAGATAACGATGCACAAATTTGTAAAAGTAACGTTGACTTACCAATACCTGGATCCCCACCAATAAGTACTAACGATCCGCTCACAATACCTCCACCTAATACACGGTTGAATTCTGCTGAATCTGTTAACACTCTCGGCGTTGTTTCATGTTTAATACTATTTAATTTTTGTACTTTACCTGCTAATTCCTTGGTTTTAACTCCATGTTTAGGATTGGCTGCTTTTTCAACAATTTCCTCCATTTGATTCCAAGCGCCACAATTAGGACATTTCCCCATCCATTTAGGAGATTGATAACCACAAGCCATACATTCAAAAATCACTTTTTTCTTGGCCAAAATTGCACCTCCACTTTCCTTTGAACAAATCTATTTTAAACGCACATTCCCATTATGACAAATTAAATGTGAGTTACATTTGTTTGTATTTTAACATGACTACTAACGCAAACTGTTTTACCAGATTTATTTTTTATGAATATTATAAAATAAACTTACATCATGTTGATAGTCGGTATCTTTCAAAGATAAAATCTTAATAATTTCTTAGTAAACTCTTTTCTCTAGATTTATCACAATATTATATAGACCTATTTTATTTTGACGTAAGTTGCTAGTATCTTCAAACAAAAAACCTTTATAAAAATTCATACCTTTATGCTATCGCTGTATGCTCATTAACTTGTTACATATAATTCTTAACTATCCTTTGATGATTATTTTATTAGATTGTTTCGTTGATGGATACTTTCACGAATTTCTATAGTTCAATGCTACTAAAAAAACAGCCCAAAACTTTAATTTGTTTTGGACTGTTTTATAATTATGCTTGCGATGGTGTTTTAGTTTCTGAAGTTTGTTCAGCAATGTCATATTTAAACTCTTTACCATCATGATCTACTGTAACTTTCTTACCTTCAATTTGATTACCATCTAATATTAATTCACTTAAATTATCTTCGATAGTTTTTTGTATCGCTCTAATTAATGGTCTTGCACCATATTCTGGATCATATCCTTCTTCTGCGATTTTGTCTTTCGCTTTATCAGTAACAATAATATTTATGTTTTGTTCAGATAATCGATTTGTTAATTTATTAACCATCATTGTTACAATTTCTTTTAATTCTTCTTTTGTTAGTTTATGGAATACAATGATATCATCTACACGGTTTAAAAATTCTGGACGGAATGAATTTTTTAATTCTTTTAACATCGTTTTTCGAATTGTTTCATAATCTTGTCCATCACTTGAACCACCGAATCCAGCAAATCGTTGATCTTGTAATTCTTGTGCCCCAACGTTTGATGTCATTATGATAATTGTATTTCTGAAATCAACTGTACGTCCTTTTGTATCTGTCAAATGTCCATCATCTAAAACTTGTAATAGAATATTAAATACATCTGGATGAGCTTTTTCAATTTCATCAAATAAAATTACAGAATATGGTTTACGTCTAACTTTTTCAGTTAATTGTCCACCATCATCATGACCAACATATCCTGGAGGAGCACCAACTAATCGGCTCACTGCGTGTTTTTCCATAAATTCACTCATGTCTACACGGATCATCGCATCATCATCGCCAAACATTGATTCAGCTAAAGCTCTAGCTAATTCAGTTTTACCAACACCAGTTGGTCCAAGGAAGATAAAGCTACCAATTGGTCGTTTAGGATCTTTTAACCCTGCACGGGCACGTCTAACCGCTTTACTGATTGAATTAACAGCATCTTTTTGCCCAATAACTCTCTCATGTAATGTATCTTCTAGACTAAGAAGTTTTTCAGATTCTGTTTCATTGATTTTAGTTAATGGGATACCTGTCCATCCTGCAATAACTTCAGCAATATCTTCTTCTGACAATGAAGTTGACATGCCATTTTGTGCATTCTTCCATTCATTTTTAGCTTCTTCATATTGCTTTTCAAGTTTTGTTTGTTTATCACGCAGGTTAGCAGCATTTTCAAACTCTTGAGCATGTACTGCGGCATCTTTTTCATTTTTAACTTTTTCAATTTCTTGTTCAATTTCTTTTAAATTATTAGGTGTCGTATGACTCTTAAGTCTTACTTTAGAACTTGCTTCATCAATTAAATCAATTGCTTTATCTGGTAAGAAACGATCTGAAACGTATCTGTTACTTAATTTAACAGCTGCTTCAATAGCTTCGTCTGAAATATTAATACGATGGTGTGCTTCGTAACGATCTCTTAATCCTTTTAAAATAGCAACTGTATCTACTACTGAAGGTTCATCAACTTGTACAGGTTGGAAACGACGTTCTAAAGCCGCGTCTTTTTCAATATTTTTGCGATATTCATCTAATGTAGTAGCACCAATACATTGTAATTCACCACGTGCTAATGCCGGTTTCAAAATATTCGAAGCATCGATAGCACCTTCAGCACCACCAGCACCAACTAAAGTATGCAACTCATCAATAAATAGGATGACATTACCTGCTTGTTGGATTTCTTCCATAACCTTTTTCAGACGCTCTTCAAATTCACCACGATATTTAGTACCTGCAACTACTGTTCCCATATCTAAAGACATAACACGCTTATCTTTTAATGTCTCTGGTACCTCATTATTCACTATGGCTTGCGCTAAACCTTCAGCAATAGCAGTTTTACCAACACCTGGCTCTCCAATAAGCACAGGATTGTTTTTCGTACGTCTACTTAATACTTCAATTACACGTGTAATTTCTTTATCACGTCCTATAACAGGATCTAATGTACCGTCTTTGGCAATGACTGTTAAGTCACGAGCTAAACTATCTAAAGTTGGAGTATTATTTGACTTACTAGCTTGTGCATTTTTATTACTCATTTCAGGGTTTCCTAAAGCTTTCACAACTTGTGCACGTGCTTTAGTAATATTTAAATCTAGATTTGCAAAAACTCTTGCTGCAACACCTTCATTTTCACGAATCAAGCCTAATAAAATATGTTCCGTTCCAACAAAATTGTGATGTAATTTTCTAGCTTCATCCATCGATAATTCAATGACTTTTTTAGCTCTAGGTGTATAATGCAATGTACCAACATGATCTTGACCATGTCCGATTAATTTTTCAACTTCTTCAATTACTTTATCTTCAGTGATATTAAAACTTTCTAATACTTTTGCAGCAATTCCTTCAGGTTCTTTCATTAACCCCAATAATAGGTGTTCTGTTCCTATATTTGAATGATTTAAACGAATTGCTTCTTCTTGGGCATGTGCTAATACGCGCTGTGCACGCTCAGTTAATCTACCAAATAACATAAATAATGACCTCCTACTTTATATGTTCTCTTAGTATATCTGCTCGTTTTTCTTTTACAGATTTGTCATCTTCTTCATCTAATAAAAATGGTGACTGTATAGCTACCATCAATTCATTAAATTTAAAGTTTTGTAATTCAATGTAATTTAAATCTATACCAAGTTTAACTTCGCTTAATCTATAAGAAGCCTCTTCCATAGTTATCATTCTACAGTTTTGTAAAATACCTAGCGAGCGAAAAACACGGTCTTGTGTTTCTAATTGATTATAAGTGTCTAACTTTTGTCGTATTTGTTTTTCTTCATGAATGATTTGATTAACAACTTCTGTTAATGTTTCTATGATTTCTAACTCAGATTTACCAAGTGTAAGTTGGTTGGATAGTTGATAAGTATGTCCATAAACTTGCGAACCTTCACCGTAAATACCTCTGATTGTATATCCAAAACGATTAATGGTTTGAGCAATCCGTGTCATTCTTTTCATAATAGATAGACCTGGCAAATGTAGCATCACGCTTGCTCTCATACCAGTACCTATATTGGTAGGACATGTAGTTAAATAACCAAGTTGTTCATCATAACTTATATCAAGGCTTCGATCTAATTCATCATCAATTGATGAAGCTTGATTATATAAAGCCTGTAATGTCGTGTCAGTTCCCATAGCTTGAATACGAATATGGTCCTCTTCATTTATCATGACACTTAAAGATTCATCGTCATTCACTAATACTGCGGCTGCTGGTTGTTTTATTAGTTCAGGACTAATCAAATGCTTTGCAACCATTTTCATTTTACTTTGTTGATCCATTTGATCAAGACGCATTAATTCAAAGTTTGGCAAGGCATCTTGTACCTCATTTATAACTCTAAATCCATCATTTTCAGTAGCATACATTAGTGGATGCACATGATTTTCTAAATTACGCGCTAACCGAATTCTAGAAGACATAACAATTGGTGTTTCTTCATTACTTTTCATCCATTGGCTGATATTATCATGAATATTATGCGTCATCATGTTGCACCTCACTCTCAGCTTTTAGTGCTTTAATTTCATCTCTAACAATGGCTGCTTCCTCAAAATCTTGGATTTCAATAAGTTTTTTCAAATATTCATTCTTTTCTTCGATTTTTCGCTTTAAAGCTATCTTTTTATGTGAAGAATGTGGTGTCTTTCCAACGTGCTCAAATTGTCCACCTTGAACTCTGCGGACGATATCAATGATGTCATCTTTAAATGTTGCATAACAATTAGCACACCCAAATTTACCAACATGTGCAATATCTTTCAAAGTCATATGACATGATGGGCAACGTTTTTCTTCTTTAAACGCTACTTCTTGAAAATTAATGCCATGTTTCGTAGCTAAATGTTGTAAAATTTGCTTAACAACAAATGCTTCTTCGAAATTATCTTGATGTTCTTGATATTCAGGCTGTTCATTAGCTTGATTCCACGGATGGTGCCCCTCAGCACAAGTTTGACACACCATTTTTTCTTCTGTTTTATTTTTACTTGTAACTTTAACTTTTAATTCCGCTTCATTAAGTTGACAATTTTCACAAAGCACTTCAACACCTCATTTCATTTAGTAATAATTTATAACTGGTAACAAACGTTTTAAAATATTTGCTCTAATAATATCTCTAGAAACCATATCCATTGATAGCGTTTCTCTATCAATAACTGCTTGAATCATTTTAGCTTCACGTTCATTTATTAACATTTTATCTAAAAGCCCATCAATAATATAATAAGCTTGTTGTTGAGAAATAGAAGGTCCAATCAGCTGAAGCAAATGATTAATATAACCTGTTGCATCTTTATTTTCAATTTTAGTGATTCGGATGTAACCACCACCACCACGTTTACTTTCGATTTCATAACCATGTTCATTAGTGAATCGTGTTTTGATTACATAATTTAATTGTGATGGTACACAATCAAAACGCTGTGCGATATTCGCTCTCTGAATTTCAACGACATCTTCATTCGACTCTTCAAATAAACGTTTGATGTATTGTTCTATGATGTCAGACATATTGTGCATGTATATCACCCCTTTTTGACCTTCTTTGACTATATTATATGACCTATTTTGACCTTTTTCAATTAATTTGTTTTTATATTTTCAAAAATTTATGATGTTAGCCCTTCCATTTTATTGTATGATAGATTGTAGAAAAAACTAAAGGAATGAGAAATATATGCATATTCTAATTGGGATTATCGGAATTATCTTCTTTTTAGCACTTGCGTTTCTATTTAGCTCAGACAGGAAAAATATTCGCTGGAAATATGTAGGAATTTTACTTGCAATTCAGCTTATCTTTGCATTTATCTTGCTTAAAACTACAATGGGAATCAAGGTTATTGGTGGTATTTCAAACGGTTTTAACTACTTATTATTAAAAGCAGCAGATGGTGTTAACTTTGTATTCGGTGGTATTCAATATATCGATCCTAAGCAACCACCATTCTTCTTCAGTGTATTATTACCTATCGTATTTATTTCAGCGATTATCGGTATCCTTCAATACACAAAGATTTTACCTTTAATCATTAATGTTTTAGGATTCTTAATTTCTAAAATTAATGGTATGGGACGTTTAGAATCATACAATGCAGTTGCTGCAGCAATTTTAGGACAATCTGAAGTATTTATTTCAATTAAAAAACAATTACCATACATACCTAAGCAACGTTTATACACATTAACAGCTTCAGCAATGTCGACTGTTTCTGCTTCAATTATCGGTGCATACTTTACCTTAATTGAACCTAAATATGTTGTAACGGCTGTTGTCTTAAACTTATTTGGTGGTTTCATCATCGCTTCAATTATTAACCCTTATAAAGTTAATGAAGAAGATGACAAATTATTAGTTGAAGAAACTGAAGAAAGACAACAATCATTCTTCGAAATGCTAGGAGAATATATTTTAGATGGATTTAAAGTAGCTGTCATTGTAGGCGCAATGTTAATCGGATACATTGCTATTATCGCTCTATTAAATGGAATTGTAAGCAATATCTTTAGTACAGTTTCAGGTGGCGCTATTTCTTGGGATTTCCAAACATTAATTGGTTTTGTCTTTGCACCATTTGCATTCTTAGTCGGTGTGCCATGGCAAGATGCAGTTCAAGCCGGTTCAGTTATGGCGACAAAACTATTATCTAACGAATTTGTAGCAATGCAAGCACTTGGTAAACTTAGTGATTTATCTGAACACGCAAAAGGTGTTACATCTGTATTCTTAGTATCATTTGCTAACTTTAGCTCTATTGGTATTATTTCAGGTGCGATTAAATCTCTTAATGACAAAAAAGGAGATACAGTTGCCCGCTTTGGTTTGAAACTATTATTCGGTGCAACACTAGTATCTTTCATTTCAGCTGCAATCGCTGGATTCTTTATTTAACAAATACATCAACATCGAATTAACCCCTTCAAAATTTTGACTATTCTCAGTGTCTTTGAAGGGGTTTTTTCTTATGTATATCTTTATTTTTTATCATTTTTAATTTTGACATAAAAAACAACT
Organism: Staphylococcus sp. MZ3; assembly: GCF_018622755.1. Classification (NCBI taxonomy): domain Bacteria; kingdom Bacillati; phylum Bacillota; class Bacilli; order Caryophanales; family Staphylococcaceae; genus Staphylococcus; species Staphylococcus sp. MZ3. The sequence goes on along the minus strand of NZ_CP076026.1, from coordinate 548,533 downwards.
CCTCCAAAGCTAAGTTTGAAGGAGATATTGTCTTCTCAACAAATCTATAAATGTCAATAATTCGTTGATTTAGCATACATTAAGCTATGCTTTTTTTACAATATGATTAATAAAGTAATCAGTTACTCTATAGTCATCTGTTAATTCAGGATGGAATGATACGCCTAAATATTTACCTTGCTGGACAGCTACAATTTTCTCATTAACCTTACATAGGATATCTACGCCTTGACCTACTTTTTCAATATGTGGCGCTCTTATAAAGACACCTTCAATATCTGTAGCGATACCTTTAATATCTAATTCTGTTTCAAAGCTGTCAACTTGTCTACCGAATGAGTTTCGTTGTACAGTAATATTCAACTTGTTAAGGTATCCTTCTTCACCAACTATATCTTGCGCTAGAACTATTAATCCTGCGCATGTACCAAACATAGGTAAAGTTGAATTTTGTAAAGCCTCTTTAAATCCATATAAATTCATTAATCGACGTAACGTTGTAGACTCGCCACCAGGTAATATTAAGCCCTCGATTTCTTCTAATTGTTCAACTTTTTTAACTGCAATACCTTCATGACCACTTAATTCAATATGTCTAATATGTTCACGTACTGCACCTTGTAATGCTAATACACCTATTTTCATATCTTACCAACCACGCTCTTGCATACGTTCTTCTAATGATAATTGATTGATATCTAAACCTTTCATAGCAGTGCCAAGTTCACTTGCTAATCTTCCAATTAGCTCATAGTCTTGGTAATGTGTTGTTGCTTGAACAATTGCTTTAGCAAATTTTTCTGGATCTTCTGATTTAAAAATACCTGATCCAACGAATACACCGTCGGCACCTAATTCCATCATTAAAGCAGCATCTTGAGGAGTCGCAACGCCACCAGCTGCAAAGTTAACTACCGGTAAACGACCATTGTCTTTAATTTGTTTTAAAATTTCATAAGGCGCACCGATATCTTTCGCAAAAGTCATAATCTCATCATCATTCATTACAGTCAAACGACTAACTTCTGAATTAACTTGTCTCATATGTCTTACAGCTTCAACAATATTACCTGTACCTGGTTCACCTTTAGTACGTAACATAGCAGCACCTTCACCAATTCTACGCGCAGCTTCACCTAAATTACGACATCCACATACAAATGGTACTGTAAATTGATCTTTTCTTAAGTGATATTCCTCATCTGCTGGTGTTAACACTTCTGATTCATCAATATAGTCAACACCCATCGCCTCTAATACTCTTGCTTCAGTGATATGACCAATACGTGCTTTAGCCATGACTGGAATAGAAACAGCATTCATTACTTCTTCTACAATTTTAGGGTTTGCCATACGTGCAACGCCACCAGCAGCTCTAATATCAGAAGGTACTCGTTCTAATGCCATAACTGCTACCGCGCCTGCTTCTTCTGCAATTCTTGCTTGCTCAGCATTAACGACATCCATAATAACGCCGCCTTTTTGCATTTCAGCCATACCTCTTTTGACTCTGTCTGATCCAATAATTTTACTCATTATACATAAAACCCCTTTTCAAGTTGATTAAATACATTGTAATGTATAAACTGATATTTAAAAAGGTACAAAATAAGATAAATTTAGGAGGTCAGTTATAAAATTGAAAAACACTTTATACCATCAACTTTATGAAAAATTAAAAAAACAAATAATTGAAGGTCAATTTAAAGAAGGCGATAAATTTTATTCTAAAAGACAATTAAGCAAACATTTATCTATCAGCCAAACAACCGTAGAGCATGCATATCAACTTCTATTAGACGAAGGTTACATTTATTCAAGACCTCGCTCTGGATATTTTGTGTCCGAAATTGAATCTTTAACAATTTTAAACAATCAACCTATCCCCTCTCTTTTTGATGATGATTCATATAAACCAAAAGCGAGTGATGAAGCTTATGATTATGCTTTTAATTTGGATGAAATAGATACGAAACATTTCCCTATAGAACTTTTCAGAAAGTATTCCAAAGATCTTTATGATACAAATCATTTAAATCAATTACGTAGAGGACATTTTCAAGGAGAATTACATTTAAGATTTCAACTGGCATTTTATTTATTTACTAATCGTGGTGTAATTTGTGATCCTAATCAAATTATAATTGGCTCATCTACCGAACAATTAGTAAATCAATTAGTCGATTTACTTTATACTTCAACATTTATTATCGAAAAACCTAGTTATCCACCAATCAAAAATATTTTAGATAAAAAACAAGTTGAATATGAACAAATTGAAGTTGAAGATAATGGAATAAACGTAGATGAAGTTATTAAATCACAAAAAAATATAGTATATATAACGCCTTCCCATCAATTTCCAACTGGATATGTGATGGACTTAAAAAAGCGAACTCAATTAATACAATGGGCTCAAGAAAAAGAAGAACGATTTATTATAGAAGATGATTATGATTCCGAGTTTAGATATTTCGGCAAACCCATTCCAGCAATTCAAGGTCTATATTCAAGAGGAGAAAAAGTGATTTATATCAGTACATTTTCAAAGTCTATTTTTCCTAGCTGTCGAGTTGCATATATGGTGTTACCCTATTCTATAATGAAAAAATATCATTCTCAAAATCACATTGAAGGCAACACTGTACCTGTTCATATGCAAAACCTTATTGCAACGTTTATATCTTCCGGTGGTTTTGAAAGGCATTTAAATAAAATGAGACGAATTTATCGTAGAAAACTAACCTATATTTTAAAAAGATTGAAACCTTACAAAGAGCAGCTTGATATTCAAGGTGCTGAAACGGGTATGCATTTTACAATTACAGTAAAAAATGGATTAACATTACAAGAGTGTCTTGATAGAGCAAACAAAGTAAAGTTAAAATTACAAGTTTATAATTTTGATGATGATCAAGACTATAAGAAAACCCCTAAATTTATATTAGGCTTTGGCGGTATAGACGATGATGCTTTAAAACCGCATGTAGACGCTCTAATAAAATCATTAATTATAAAGTAACACTTCTTTGATAAAAGTTAGTGTTACTTATGCAATAGCTTGTCTATTGTATAATAATTAATTTCCTTTTTGTATTTCAATAAAGTATATAAAAGAGCAGTAAGATCATTTTCAATTAGATACCGTCTTACTGCTCTTCTCTATTTATACAATATTTTATTTTCGATGATATCATTTTAAATTTATATAAACACAAAATTAAAGTTGTACATACTTAGACAATCAAAAGTGCACATTATTAAATTATTATTTCTAAAATTCAATGCGGCTCATCGCATCCATTTTTTGCCTGGCAACGTTCTACTCTAGCGGAACGTAAGTTGGCTACCATCCTCGCTAAGAACCTTTCTTGACTTGTGACAATCGCTTGCTTCTTTCCTCTCCTTCGGCTCTCGCTTACTCATTTAGCTCTACTAAACTCGTTGCGCTCTTTTCTCGTTTCGTCAGATTCAAACGTTTTCACTTCGTCAAGCCATTTTCTTTGTGTTAACTTTTATTTTGACGTTTTAGACATAAAAAAAGAGACCTCACGGTCTCAATGCGGCTCATCGCATCCATTTTTGCCTGGCAACGTTCTACTCTAGCGGAACGTAAGTTGGCTACCATCCTCGCTAAGAACCTTTCTTGACTTGTGACAATCGCTTGCTTCTTTCCTCTCCTTCGGCTCTCACTTACTCATTTAGCTCTACTAAAATCGTTGCGTTCTTTTCTCGTTTCGTCAGATTCAAACGTTTTCACTTCGCCAAGCCATTTTTCTTTGTGTTTGCTTTTTATTTTGACGTTTTAGACATAAAAAAAAGAGACCTTGCGGTCGCAATGCGGCTCATCGCATCCATTTTTTGCCTGGCAACGTTCTACTCTAGCGGAACGTAAGTTCGACTACCATCGACGCTAAGGAGCTTAACTTCTGTGTTCGGCATGGGAACAGGTGTGACCTCCTTGCTATAGTCACCAGACATATGAATGTAATTTATACATTCAAAACTAGATAGTAAGTAAAAGTGATTTTGCTTCGCAAAACATTTATTTTGATTAAGTCTTCGATCGATTAGTATTCGTCAGCTCCACATGTCACCATGCTTCCACCTCGAACCTATTAACCTCATCATCTTTGAGGGATCTTATAACCGAAGTTGGGAAATCTCATCTTGAGGGGGGCTTCATGCTTAGATGCTTTCAGCACTTATCCCGTCCACACATAGCTACCCAGCTATGCCGTTGGCACGACAACTGGTACACCAGAGGTATGTCCATCCCGGTCCTCTCGTACTAAGGACAGCTCCTCTCAAATTTCCTACGCCCACGACGGATAGGGACCGAACTGTCTCACGACGTTCTGAACCCAGCTCGCGTACCGCTTTAATGGGCGAACAGCCCAACCCTTGGGACCGACTACAGCCCCAGGATGCGATGAGCCGACATCGAGGTGCCAAACCTCCCCGTCGATGTGAACTCTTGGGGGAGATAAGCCTGTTATCCCCGGGGTAGCTTTTATCCGTTGAGCGATGGCCCTTCCATGCGGAACCACCGGATCACTAAGTCCGTCTTTCGACCCTGCTCGACTTGTAGGTCTCGCAGTCAAGCTCCCTTATGCCTTTACACTCTATGAATGATTTCCAACCATTCTGAGGGAACCTTTGAGCGCCTCCGTTACCTTTTAGGAGGCGACCGCCCCAGTCAAACTGCCCGCCTGACACTGTCTCCCACCACGATAAGTGGTGCGGGTTAGAAAGCCAACACAGCTAGGGTAGTATCCCACCAGCGCCTCCACGTAAGCTAGCGCTCACGTTTCAAAGGCTCCTACCTATCCTGTACAAGCTGTGCCGAATTTCAATATCAGGCTACAGTAAAGCTCCACGGGGTCTTTCCGTCCTGTCGCGGGTAACCTGCATCTTCACAGGTACTATGATTTCACCGAGTCTCTCGTTGAGACAGTGCCCAAATCGTTACGCCTTTCGTGCGGGTCGGAACTTACCCGACAAGGAATTTCGCTACCTTAGGACCGTTATAGTTACGGCCGCCGTTTACTGGGGCTTCGATTCGTAGCTTCGCAGAAGCTAACCACTCCTCTTAACCTTCCAGCACCGGGCAGGCGTCAGCCCCTATACATCACCTTACGGTTTAGCAGAGACCTGTGTTTTTGATAAACAGTCGCTTGGGCCTATTCACTGCGGCTCTTCTGGGCGTTAACCCTAAAGAGCACCCCTTCTCCCGAAGTTACGGGGTCATTTTGCCGAGTTCCTTAACGAGAGTTCGCTCGCTCACCTTAGAATTCTCATCTTGACTACCTGTGTCGGTTTGCGGTACGGGCACCTATTTTCTATCTAGAGGCTTTTCTCGGCAGTGTGAAATCAACGACTCGAAGACACAATGTCTTCTCCCCATCACAGCTCAGCCTTAACGAGTACCGGATTTGCCTAATACTCAGCCTTACTGCTTAGACGTGCAATCCAATCGCACGCTTCGCCTATCCTACTGCGTCCCCCCATCGATTAAAACGATTATAGGTGGTACAGGAATATCAACCTGTTATCCATCGCCTACGCCTGTCGGCCTCAGCTTAGGACCCGACTAACCCAGAGCGGACGAGCCTTCCTCTGGAAACCTTAGTCAATCGGTGGACGGGATTCTCACCCGTCTTTCGCTACTCACACCGGCATTCTCACTTCTAAGCGCTCCACATGTTCTTACGATCATGCTTCAACGCCCTTAGAACGCTCTCCTACCATTGTCCAAAGGACAATCCACAGCTTCGGTAATATGTTTAGCCCCGGTACATTTTCGGCGCAGTGTCACTCGACTAGTGAGCTATTACGCACTCTTTAAATGATGGCTGCTTCTAAGCCAACATCCTAGTTGTCTGGGCAACGCCACATCCTTTTCCACTTAACATATATTTTGGGACCTTAGCTGGTGGTCTGGGCTGTTTCCCTTTCGAACACGGACCTTATCACCCATGTTCTGACTCCCAAGTTAAATTAATTGGCATTCGGAGTTTGTCTGAATTCGGTAACCCGAGAGGGGCCCCTCGTCCAAACAGTGCTCTACCTCCAATAATCATCACTTGAGGCTAGCCCTAAAGCTATTTCGGAGAGAACCAGCTATCTCCAGGTTCGATTGGAATTTCTCCGCTACCCTCAGTTCATCCGCTCACTTTTCAACGTAAGTCGGTTCGGTCCTCCATTCAGTGTTACCTGAACTTCAACCTGACCAAGGGTAGATCACCTGGTTTCGGGTCTACGACCAAATACTAAACGCCCTATTCAGACTCGCTTTCGCTACGGCTCCACATTTACTGCTTAACCTTGCATCAAATCGTAACTCGCCGGTTCATTCTACAAAAGGCACGCCATCACCCATTAACGGGCTCTGACTACTTGTAAGCACACGGTTTCAGGTTCTATTTCACTCCCCTTCCGGGGTGCTTTTCACCTTTCCCTCACGGTACTGGTTCACTATCGGTCACTAGAGAGTATTTAGCCTTAGGAGATGGTCCTCCCAGATTCCGACGGAATTTCACGTGCTCCGTCGTACTCAGGATCCACTCAAGAGAGACAACATTTTCGACTACAGGATTATTACCTTCTTTGATTCATCTTTCCAGATGATTCGTCTAATGTCGTCCTTTGTAACTCCGTATAGAGTGTCCTACAACCCCAACAAGCAAGCTTGTTGGTTTGGGCTCTTCCCGTTTCGCTCGCCGCTACTAAGGGAATCGAATTTTCTTTCTCTTCCTCCGGGTACTAAGATGTTTCAGTTCTCCGGGTGTGCCTTCTGATATGCTATGTATTCACATATCGATAACATGACATAACTCATGCTGGGTTTCCCCATTCGGAAATCTCTGGATCAAAGCTTACTTACAGCTCCCCAAAGCATATCGTCGTTAGTAACGTCCTTCATCGGCTTCTAGTGCCAAGGCATCCACCGTGCGCCCTTAATAACTTAATCTATGTTTCCACCATTTTTATAAGTCAAACGCTCACATACGGCTTCGTTTTCATTATTTTAAATGCTCATTTACATAAGTAAACTCTGCTTTAAAATAATTTAACTCATTGTCTGCTAAACGTTTTCTTTTATAAAAAGATTTAAACGCGTTATTAATCTTGTGAGTGTTCTTTCGAACACTAGCGATTATTTCTTATGAATTCAAGCTTATTTAAAACTCTTTATTCACTCGGTTTTGCTTGGTAAAATCTATATTTTACTTACTTATCTAGTTTTCAATGTACAATTTCTTTTTAGTCAAGCGCTCGCATACTGCTTTATTTTCAAAAAATCAAATGCTCATTTACAAAAGTAAACTCCGCTTTAATTTTTCTTAATGCATTGTCTGACAACCGCTTTCTTTAAAAAGAATAGATTGTCAAGCGCTCGCATAAGCAATATCACTTTAACCAAAAAATATTTGAATGTTAAATAAACATTCAAAACTGAATACAATATGTCACGTTATTCCGCATCTTCTGAAGAAGATGTTCCGAATATATCCTTAGAAAGGAGGTGATCCAGCCGCACCTTCCGATACGGCTACCTTGTTACGACTTCACCCCAATCATTTGTCCCACCTTCGACGGCTAGCTCCTAAAAGGTTACTCCACCGGCTTCGGGTGTTACAAACTCTCGTGGTGTGACGGGCGGTGTGTACAAGACCCGGGAACGTATTCACCGTAGCATGCTGATCTACGATTACTAGCGATTCCAGCTTCATGTAGTCGAGTTGCAGACTACAATCCGAACTGAGAACAACTTTATGGGATTTGCTTGACCTCGCGGTTTCGCTGCCCTTTGTATTGTCCATTGTAGCACGTGTGTAGCCCAAATCATAAGGGGCATGATGATTTGACGTCATCCCCACCTTCCTCCGGTTTGTCACCGGCAGTCAACTTAGAGTGCCCAACTTAATGATGGCAACTAAGCTTAAGGGTTGCGCTCGTTGCGGGACTTAACCCAACATCTCACGACACGAGCTGACGACAACCATGCACCACCTGTCACTTTGTCCCCCGAAGGGGAAAGCTCTATCTCTAGAGTTGTCAAAGGATGTCAAGATTTGGTAAGGTTCTTCGCGTTGCTTCGAATTAAACCACATGCTCCACCGCTTGTGCGGGTCCCCGTCAATTCCTTTGAGTTTCAACCTTGCGGTCGTACTCCCCAGGCGGAGTGCTTAATGCGTTAGCTGCAGCACTAAGGGGCGGAAACCCCCTAACACTTAGCACTCATCGTTTACGGCGTGGACTACCAGGGTATCTAATCCTGTTTGATCCCCACGCTTTCGCACATCAGCGTCAGTTACAGACCAGAAAGTCGCCTTCGCCACTGGTGTTCCTCCATATCTCTGCGCATTTCACCGCTACACATGGAATTCCACTTTCCTCTTCTGCACTCAAGTTTTCCAGTTTCCAATGACCCTCCACGGTTGAGCCGTGGGCTTTCACATCAGACTTAAAAAACCGCCTACGCGCGCTTTACGCCCAATAATTCCGGATAACGCTTGCCACCTACGTATTACCGCGGCTGCTGGCACGTAGTTAGCCGTGGCTTTCTGATTAGGTACCGTCAAGATGTGCACAGTTACTTACACATATGTTCTTCCCTAATAACAGAGTTTTACGATCCGAAGACCTTCATCACTCACGCGGCGTTGCTCCGTCAGGCTTTCGCCCATTGCGGAAGATTCCCTACTGCTGCCTCCCGTAGGAGTCTGGACCGTGTCTCAGTTCCAGTGTGGCCGATCACCCTCTCAGGTCGGCTATGCATCGTTGCCTTGGTAAGCCGTTACCTTACCAACTAGCTAATGCAGCGCGGATCCATCTATAAGTGACAGCAAGACCGTCTTTCACTTTTGAACCATGCGGTTCAAAATATTATCCGGTATTAGCTCCGGTTTCCCGAAGTTATCCCAGTCTTATAGGTAGGTTATCCACGTGTTACTCACCCGTCCGCCGCTAACATCAGAGAAGCAAGCTTCTCGTCCGTTCGCTCGACTTGCATGTATTAGGCACGCCGCCAGCGTTCATCCTGAGCCAGGATCAAACTCTCCATAAAAATTATGATGTTTGATTAGCTCATAAATACTAAATAATGTTTGTAACTTATAGTTACGTTTTTTGGAATTAACGTTGACATATTGTCATTCAGTTTTCAATGTTCATTTTTCTTACCGACAAGAATTAATTATACATTTTATTAACATTTAAGTCAATAACTTTTTTTATCTTGTCCATTTTATTTTTTAACCAAAATTTGATTAAAAAACTGCCTGGCAACGTTCTACTCTAGCGGAACGTAAGTTCGACTACCATCGACGCTAAGGAGCTTAACTTCTGTGTTCGGCATGGGAACAGGTGTGACCTCCTTGCTATAGTCACCAGACATATGAATGTAATTTATACATTCAAAACTAGATAGTAAGTAAAAGTGATTTTGCTTCGCAAAACATTTATTTTGATTAAGTCTTCGATCGATTAGTATTCGTCAGCTCCACATGTCACCATGCTTCCACCTCGAACCTATTAACCTCATCATCTTTGAGGGATCTTATAACCGAAGTTGGGAAATCTCATCTTGAGGGGGGCTTCATGCTTAGATGCTTTCAGCACTTATCCCGTCCACACATAGCTACCCAGCTATGCCGTTGGCACGACAACTGGTACACCAGAGGTATGTCCATCCCGGTCCTCTCGTACTAAGGACAGCTCCTCTCAAATTTCCTACGCCCACGACGGATAGGGACCGAACTGTCTCACGACGTTCTGAACCCAGCTCGCGTACCGCTTTAATGGGCGAACAGCCCAACCCTTGGGACCGACTACAGCCCCAGGATGCGATGAGCCGACATCGAGGTGCCAAACCTCCCCGTCGATGTGAACTCTTGGGGGAGATAAGCCTGTTATCCCCGGGGTAGCTTTTATCCGTTGAGCGATGGCCCTTCCATGCGGAACCACCGGATCACTAAGTCCGTCTTTCGACCCTGCTCGACTTGTAGGTCTCGCAGTCAAGCTCCCTTATGCCTTTACACTCTATGAATGATTTCCAACCATTCTGAGGGAACCTTTGAGCGCCTCCGTTACCTTTTAGGAGGCGACCGCCCCAGTCAAACTGCCCGCCTGACACTGTCTCCCACCACGATAAGTGGTGCGGGTTAGAAAGCCAACACAGCTAGGGTAGTATCCCACCAGCGCCTCCACGTAAGCTAGCGCTCACGTTTCAAAGGCTCCTACCTATCCTGTACAAGCTGTGCCGAATTTCAATATCAGGCTACAGTAAAGCTCCACGGGGTCTTTCCGTCCTGTCGCGGGTAACCTGCATCTTCACAGGTACTATGATTTCACCGAGTCTCTCGTTGAGACAGTGCCCAAATCGTTACGCCTTTCGTGCGGGTCGGAACTTACCCGACAAGGAATTTCGCTACCTTAGGACCGTTATAGTTACGGCCGCCGTTTACTGGGGCTTCGATTCGTAGCTTCGCAGAAGCTAACCACTCCTCTTAACCTTCCAGCACCGGGCAGGCGTCAGCCCCTATACATCACCTTACGGTTTAGCAGAGACCTGTGTTTTTGATAAACAGTCGCTTGGGCCTATTCACTGCGGCTCTTCTGGGCGTTAACCCTAAAGAGCACCCCTTCTCCCGAAGTTACGGGGTCATTTTGCCGAGTTCCTTAACGAGAGTTCGCTCGCTCACCTTAGAATTCTCATCTTGACTACCTGTGTCGGTTTGCGGTACGGGCACCTATTTTCTATCTAGAGGCTTTTCTCGGCAGTGTGAAATCAACGACTCGAAGACACAATGTCTTCTCCCCATCACAGCTCAGCCTTAACGAGTACCGGATTTGCCTAATACTCAGCCTTACTGCTTAGACGTGCAATCCAATCGCACGCTTCGCCTATCCTACTGCGTCCCCCCATCGATTAAAACGATTATAGGTGGTACAGGAATATCAACCTGTTATCCATCGCCTACGCCTGTCGGCCTCAGCTTAGGACCCGACTAACCCAGAGCGGACGAGCCTTCCTCTGGAAACCTTAGTCAATCGGTGGACGGGATTCTCACCCGTCTTTCGCTACTCACACCGGCATTCTCACTTCTAAGCGCTCCACATGTCCTTACGATCATGCTTCAACGCCCTTAGAACGCTCTCCTACCATTGTCCAAAGGACAATCCACAGCTTCGGTAATATGTTTAGCCCCGGTACATTTTCGGCGCAGTGTCACTCGACTAGTGAGCTATTACGCACTCTTTAAATGATGGCTGCTTCTAAGCCAACATCCTAGTTGTCTGGGCAACGCCACATCCTTTTCCACTTAACATATATTTTGGGACCTTAGCTGGTGGTCTGGGCTGTTTCCCTTTCGAACATGGACCTTATCACCCATGTTCTGACTCCCAAGTTAAATTAATTGGCATTCGGAGTTTGTCTGAATTCGGTAACCCGAGAGGGGCCCCTCGTCCAAACAGTGCTCTACCTCCAATAATCATCACTTGAGGCTAGCCCTAAAGCTATTTCGGAGAGAACCAGCTATCTCCAGGTTCGATTGGAATTTCTCCGCTACCCTCAGTTCATCCGCTCACTTTTCAACGTAAGTCGGTTCGGTCCTCCATTCAGTGTTACCTGAACTTCAACCTGACCAAGGGTAGATCACCTGGTTTCGGGTCTACGACCAAATACTAAACGCCCTATTCAGACTCGCTTTCGCTACGGCTCCACATTTACTGCTTAACCTTGCATCAAATCGTAACTCGCCGGTTCATTCTACAAAAGGCACGCCATCACCCATTAACGGGCTCTGACTACTTGTAAGCACACGGTTTCAGGTTCTATTTCACTCCCCTTCCGGGGTGCTTTTCACCTTTCCCTCACGGTACTGGTTCACTATCGGTCACTAGAGAGTATTTAGCCTTAGGAGATGGTCCTCCCAGATTCCGACGGAATTTCACGTGCTCCGTCATACTCAGGATCCACTCAAGAGAGACAACATTTTCGACTACAGGATTATTACCTTCTTTGATTCATCTTTCCAGATGATTCGTCTAATGTCGTCCTTTGTAACTCCGTATAGAGTGTCCTACAACCCCAACAAGCAAGCTTGTTGGTTTGGGCTCTTCCCGTTTCGCTCGCCGCTACTAAGGGAATCGAATTTTCTTTCTCTTCCTCCGGGTACTAAGATGTTTCAGTTCTCCGGGTGTGCCTTCTGATATGCTATGTATTCACATATCGATAACATGACATAACTCATGCTGGGTTTCCCCATTCGGAAATCTCTGGATCAAAGCTTACTTACAGCTCCCCAAAGCATATCGTCGTTAGTAACGTCCTTCATCGGCTTCTAGTGCCAAGGCATCCACCGTGCGCCCTTAATAACTTAATCTATGTTTCCACCATTTTTATAAGTCAAACGTTAACATGAAGTTACGTTCTTTTATAAAAAGATTTAAACGCGTTATTAATCTTGTGAGTGTTCTTTCGAACACTAGCGATTATTTCTTATGAATTCAAGCTTATTTAAAACTCTTTATTCACTCGGTTTTGCTTGGTAAAATCTATATTTTACTTACTTATCTAGTTTTCAATGTACAAATAATGGTGGGCCTAAGTGGACTCGAACCACCGACCTCACGCTTATCAGGCGTGCGCTCTAACCAGCTGAGCTATAGGCCCATTTTTTTGAATGTTAAATAAACATTCAAAACTGAATACAATATGTCACGTTATTCCGCATCTTCTGAAGAAGATGTTCCGAATATATCCTTAGAAAGGAGGTGATCCAGCCGCACCTTCCGATACGGCTACCTTGTTACGACTTCACCCCAATCATTTGTCCCACCTTCGACGGCTAGCTCCTAAAAGGTTACTCCACCGGCTTCGGGTGTTACAAACTCTCGTGGTGTGACGGGCGGTGTGTACAAGACCCGGGAACGTATTCACCGTAGCATGCTGATCTACGATTACTAGCGATTCCAGCTTCATGTAGTCGAGTTGCAGACTACAATCCGAACTGAGAACAACTTTATGGGATTTGCTTGACCTCGCGGTTTCGCTGCCCTTTGTATTGTCCATTGTAGCACGTGTGTAGCCCAAATCATAAGGGGCATGATGATTTGACGTCATCCCCACCTTCCTCCGGTTTGTCACCGGCAGTCAACTTAGAGTGCCCAACTTAATGATGGCAACTAAGCATAAGGGTTGCGCTCGTTGCGGGACTTAACCCAACATCTCACGACACGAGCTGACGACAACCATGCACCACCTGTCACTTTGTCCCCCGAAGGGGAAAGCTCTATCTCTAGAGTTGTCAAAGGATGTCAAGATTTGGTAAGGTTCTTCGCGTTGCTTCGAATTAAACCACATGCTCCACCGCTTGTGCGGGTCCCCGTCAATTCCTTTGAGTTTCAACCTTGCGGTCGTACTCCCCAGGCGGAGTGCTTAATGCGTTAGCTGCAGCACTAAGGGGCGGAAACCCCTAACACTTAGCACTCATCGTTTACGGCGTGGACTACCAGGGTATCTAATCCTGTTTGATCCCCACGCTTTCGCACATCAGCGTCAGTTACAGACCAGAAAGTCGCCTTCGCCACTGGTGTTCCTCCATATCTCTGCGCATTTCACCGCTACACATGGAATTCCACTTTCCTCTTCTGCACTCAAGTTTTCCAGTTTCCAATGACCCTCCACGGTTGAGCCGTGGGCTTTCACATCAGACTTAAAAAACCGCCTACGCGCGCTTTACGCCCAATAATTCCGGATAACGCTTGCCACCTACGTATTACCGCGGCTGCTGGCACGTAGTTAGCCGTGGCTTTCTGATTAGGTACCGTCAAGATGTGCACAGTTACTTACACATATGTTCTTCCCTAATAACAGAGTTTTACGATCCGAAGACCTTCATCACTCACGCGGCGTTGCTCCGTCAGGCTTTCGCCCATTGCGGAAGATTCCCTACTGCTGCCTCCCGTAGGAGTCTGGACCGTGTCTCAGTTCCAGTGTGGCCGATCACCCTCTCAGGTCGGCTATGCATCGTTGCCTTGGTAAGCCGTTACCTTACCAACTAGCTAATGCAGCGCGGATCCATCTATAAGTGACAGCAAGACCGTCTTTCACTTTTGAACCATGCGGTTCAAAATATTATCCGGTATTAGCTCCGGTTTCCCGAAGTTATCCCAGTCTTATAGGTAGGTTATCCACGTGTTACTCACCCGTCCGCCGCTAACATCAGAGAAGCAAGCTTCTCGTCCGTTCGCTCGACTTGCATGTATTAGGCACGCCGCCAGCGTTCATCCTGAGCCAGGATCAAACTCTCCATAAAAATTATGATGTTTGATTAGCTCGTAAATACTAAATAATGTTTGTAACTTATAGTTACGTTTTTTGGAATTAACGTTGACATATTGTCATTCAGTTTTCAATGTTCATCGTGTAAAAAATAAATGGTGGAGACTAGCGGGATCGAACCGCTGACCTCCTGCGTGCAAAGCAGGCGCTCTCCCAGCTGAGCTAAGCCCCCATAAAATGGAATTTAAGAAGTAATCGGGAAGACAGGATTCGAACCTGCGACCCCTTGGTCCCAAACCAAGTGCTCTACCAAGCTGAGCTACTTCCCGTTATTCAATTAATTTAAAAATGGCGCGCCCGATAGGAGTCGAACCCATAACCTCTTGATCCGTAGTCAAACGCTCTATCCAATTGAGCTACGGGCGCTAAAATGGTGCCGAGGACCGGAATCGAACCGGTACGGTGATCTCTCACCGCAGGATTTTAAGTCCTGTGCGTCTGCCAGTTCCGCCACCCCGGCAAAATAATGGAGCAGAAGACGGGATTCGAACCCGCGACCCCAACCTTGGCAAGGTTGTATTCTACCGCTGAACTACTTCTGCATTATTTTGCTAAATATAAAAATTAAATCGTAATGAGCCATAGAGGATTCGAACCTCTGACCCTCTGATTAAAAGTCAGATGCTCTACCAGCTGAGCTAATGGCTCAAAAGATGGTGCCGGCCAGAGGACTTGAACCCCCAACCTACTGATTACAAGTCAGTTGCTCTACCAATTGAGCTAGGCCGGCTATATCTAAGAATAAATGGTGGAGAATGACGGGTTCGAACCGCCGACCCTCTGCTTGTAAGGCAGATGCTCTCCCAGCTGAGCTAATTCTCCGATTTGTCATTTGCCTGGCAACGTTCTACTCTAGCGGAACGTAAGTTCGACTACCATCGACGCTAAGGAGCTTAACTTCTGTGTTCGGCATGGGAACAGGTGTGACCTCCTTGCTATAGTCACCAGACAAAATAACTTACTTATTTATGATACACGCTTAATTAATAAGGTGCAATAGTTAATTTTACACTTTGATGTAAACTTTGTCACATCAGCTTTTAGTGTGTTTCGTCTGTTTTTGACGACTTTTATATATTACTTCATTCAATTGATAAAGTCAACACTTTTAATCAACTTTTTTATTCTTCAAAACTGACATTTCTCGTGCCCTCTAATTCATAACACTTTTAGTATTCTATCATACACATATGTACAAAACCATACACATTCTATACAATTTTAAAGTACTTTTATAGCTGATTAAGATAAATTATACTAATATAGCAATTTTTGTTATAAGATATCTCAATGTCTATCGTTAACATTTCTCATCCGAACTACTCTATATACGTATCGTCATTTTCATCTATCAGCCAACTACCTTGTTTAACAGTCAAAAATAGCACCACTATCGTTAACTATTACTATCAAAAACATTCAAACACGAACTAATTACCATAATTAAGAAAACCCTCGCATACACATGTTGTATACACGAGAGCTCTTACTAACAATCAACGTCATTTATTTTTGTCTCATATAAGGGAATAATAACACGTCTCTGATTGATGGAGAATCAGTTAATAACATAACCAATCTGTCAATACCGATACCAAGACCACCTGTCGGAGGCATACCATATTCTAACGCTTCAATGTAATCTTCATCCATTTCATGCGCTTCATCATTACCTTGCGCTTTTTCAACAAGTTGCGCTTCAAAACGACCTTTTTGATCAATAGGATCATTTAATTCAGTAAATGCATTTGCATGCTCTCTACCTACAATGAACAATTCGAAACGATCAGTAAATCTAGGATCTTCAGGATTTTTCTTCGCTAAAGGTGAAATTTCAGTCGGATGACCATAGATAAACGTTGGCTGAATAAGTGTTTCTTCAACTTTTTGCTCAAAGAATTCATTTAAAATATGACCATATTTCATTGTATCTTTAATTTCAATACCATGTTCTTTAGCTAAAGCTTTAGCTTCTTCATCACTTTTAACTTCATAAAAATCCACACCAGTAGCTTCTTTTACAGCATCAACAATATGCAAACGAGTCCAAGCAGATTCTAAATCAATCGTTTCCCCATTGTATTGTACTTTTGCAGAACCTAATACTTCATTGGCAATATGTCTCACCATAGATTCTGTTAAATCCATAATGTCATGATAATCTGCATATGCTTCATATAATTCAATCATTGTGAATTCAGGGTTATGTCTAGTTGATACACCTTCATTACGGAATACTCTACCAATTTCATATACTTTTTCAAGTCCACCGACAATTAAACGTTTTAAATGCAACTCAATAGCAATACGCATGTATAACGTTGCATCTAATGCATTATGATGTGTTACAAATGGTCTAGCAGCTGCTCCACCAGCAATTTGGTGCATCATAGGTGTTTCTACTTCCAAGAAACCTTTATTATTTAAATAATTACGCATTTCTTGAATGATTTTACTACGATTAATAAATGTACGAGTGCTATCTTCGTTCGTAATTAAATCTAAATATCTTTGACGATATCTCTGTTCAATATCCTGTAAACCGTGGAATTTATCCGGTAATGGTCGCAATGATTTAGTTAGTAGCGTGAATTTCTTCGCTTTAACCGATAATTCGCCAGTATTTGTTTTGAACATTACACCTTCAACACCAACGATATCGCCTAAATCAGCATTTTTCCATAAATCAAATTCGTCATCGCCAACTTGATCTTTACGAACGTAAATTTGAATTTGTCCAGCTAAGTCCTGAACGTGTGCAAATCCTGCTTTACCTTTACCACGCTTAGTCATTAATCGTCCAGCTATAGCGACATGACTATCCGCTTCTTTTTCTACCAATTCTTCTTTAGAATACTGGTCCCACTCTTCTTTCAAATCACTAGATAAACCTGAACGGTCAAATTTAGAACCAAACGGGTCTATACCAAGATCATATAATTCTTGTAATTTTTGACGTCGAACCAACATTTGGTCATTCATTTCTTCTGACATAACTTTCTCTCCTTTAACTTGTTGTAATCCTTTAGTATTCCAACTGGTACACTCAAACATTTTCCTTTAAAGTTTTATAAAATATCAGACATTTTTGCTCAACATACATCTCTTTCGATGTTTCTAATACTTTATCATTAACCATTACACCTTAAAGTTATGA
Organism: Staphylococcus sp. MZ3; assembly: GCF_018622755.1. Taxonomy (NCBI): domain Bacteria; kingdom Bacillati; phylum Bacillota; class Bacilli; order Caryophanales; family Staphylococcaceae; genus Staphylococcus; species Staphylococcus sp. MZ3. Next base: position 531,020 of record NZ_CP076026.1, on the reverse strand, counting down.
TGTGGCATGTTTTCTTATATTCATAACATCAATTTTATCACTTTTTTAATTTTACAAGAGCTTGTAAATGTAATAAAGCAATTTCTGTTTTCGTTTATGAATTACTTATTCATTTAAAATATGATTATCATTAATACAACCCTAAGTAAATGTATAAAAATTATCTTCCACAAACTTCAACAAAAGCCCAAATAAATTACAGCAATTTATCAAATATTGCTTACTTTGATTTTATGAAATAACTTAATTCTAACACATACTAAATCATCATATACTAATTCGAAATCAAATGCATTTAGAGATAATCAAAATGCGGAAACATCTCCAATAATCAATCATCTATTCCCAATAAATATGAATGTTCTCAACAATGCATTATTTATATCTCTTTACACTGTCATCGACAAAAACTAAATCTTTCACTTTCAATTTCGAACGTGGTTCTACGACATTTGCTGCTATATCATTTAATGGGATTAAAACAAATGCACGTTCATTCATTCTCGGATGTGGCACCGACAGTTTTGGTAAATCTATCATTTCTTCTCCATACAACAAAATATCCACATCTAAAGTTCTAGGACCCCATCGTTCCTTTCTAATACGGTGTAAACATTCTTCTGTCTTCAAACAACATTCCAACAGTTGTAATACTGTGAGTGTTGTTTGAATTTCAACACACAAATTTAAAAAGTTAGGTTGCTCAGTATACCCAACTGGTGCTGTTTCATAAATCGGAGAAATATTAGATACGTTAATACCATCATATTCATTCAAAATCTTTATAGCATCGTTTAACTGGCTTTCTCTATCACCAATATTACTACCTAATCCTAAGTATGCTTGAATCATTTATTCTCCCTCACTATTTCGATACCTACTCCATCATAATGACCCGGAATCGGTGGGTTTTCTTTAGTGATTCTCACTTTCGTTTCCATTACACGATTATATTGTGAATTTATACGATTTGCAATACGTTCAGCTAGATGCTCAAGTAAATTAACGGCCTTACCTTCCATAATTGATTTAACCTCTTCGAACACTTCACCATAATGAACTGTATCAATAACATTATCAGTACGCCCAGCTTCAGCTAAGTCTACTTTCAAAGTTACATCCACTTTGAAAATTTGCCCTATTTCATTTTCAGCTGATAAAGCACCATGATATCCATAAAAGCGCATACCTTTAAGAAAGATTGTGTCTTGCATTTTCATTCTCCTTTAAAAAATCTATACCTTTAGCTAATTTAGCATTCAACTCGACATTATGAACGCGTACTGCTCTAACGCCTTTCATAATACCATATGCAGTCGTAGCTGCAGTTACTTCATCTCTTTCAACCGGTGTTGTATCATAACCCATCATCTCTTTAGTGAAACGTTTCCGGCTTATCGCTAATAAAACTGGATATTCTGTTGCAACAAGTTCATCCAGTCTTGCCATAACTTCGGCTTCTTCATTTCTAGTTTTAGCGAAACCTATACCTGGATCTAGCCAAATTTTATTTGAAGGTATACCAGCTATTTTAGCTTGATGTGCTTGTGCTAACAAAGATGTTAACATTTCTTCGACAACCGGTTCATCACGATTACCATTTCCATTATGCATTAAAATAATTTCCGCGTCATATTTAGCTACAATTTGGAACATATGATGATCATACAGCCCAGCCCATTGATCATTAATGATATCAACGCCTAATTTTAAACATGCTTCAGCAACCTCACTTCGAAATGTATCGACTGAAATTTTTACATCAAAACCGACAATAGCTTCAACAACAGGTAATACTCTGTTCATCTCTTCTTCTAATGAAACCATTTCATGACCTGGTCTCGTTGAAACACCTCCAACATCTATAATGTCAGCACCTTCATCTATCATGGCTTTCACTCTATTTATAGCTGATTCAACATTATTAAATTTTCCACCATCTGAGAATGAATCAGGTGTGACGTTTAATATGCCCATAATTTTTGTTTTAGTCATGTTAACCACCCTTTAATTATGTATTGTTTAACTCTAATAAAATTTACTCCTGCTATTTACTAGTTATTAGTATGTACGTTTATTATCTTATCATTCACTGGATATTTTTATCAGAAAAATGTTTAATTTAACGCTCATATTTTTAAAAATATACATGGTAGAAAAAAAGAGCAAGTTATCTCAAAAAGATAACTCACTCTTTTAAATGACATTAATTAGTCATCGAATGAATATAAAGGTGTTGATAAGTAGCGTTCACCATTACTCGGCAATACTGTTACTACTGTTTTACCTTTTCCTAATTCTTTTGCTTTTTGAATGGCAGCATAAATCGCAGCACCTGATGAAATACCTGCTAAAATACCTTCCTCTTTAGCAACTCGACGAGACATTTCCATCGCTGTATCATTTCCTACTTTAATAATACTGTCATAGATTTCTGTATTCAAAGTGCCTGGAATAAATCCAGCACCTAAACCTTGTAATTTATGTGGACCTGGCTCACCACCGCTCAATACTGGAGAAGCCTCAGGCTCTATAGCAACAATTTCGATGTTAGGATATTCTTTTTTCAGAACTTTACCTACACCAGATAACGTACCACCAGTACCAACACCAGCTAGGAACGCATCGATAGTTTTCCCTTCAAATTGTTGTAATAACTCAGGACCTGTAGTTAACTCATGAACTTCAGGGTTCGCAGGGTTTTCAAATTGTTGTGGCTCGAAGTAACCATGTTCTTCTTTCAATTCTTTAGCTTTTTTAATTGCACCTTTCATCGCTTCTGATCCAGGCGTTAAAACTAATTCCGCACCGTATGCTTTTAATAAATTACGACGCTCTTGGCTCATTGTTTCGGGCATAGTAAATACTGCTTTATATCCTTTAGCAGCACATACAAATGCTAAACCGATACCTGTATTACCACTTGTTGGTTCTACAATTGTATCGCCAGGTTTAATTTTGCCTTCTCGCTCTGCTTTTTCAATCATTGCTAAAGCAATTCTATCCTTTACAGAACCACCTGGATTTTGATATTCCAATTTTACATAAACATCTGCTGCATTGTCATCTACTACATTTCTCAATTTGACTACCGGTGTACCGCCAATAATTTGAGTAATATTATCTACTGGTTTTTGTGCCATTAAGAACACTCCTTTTTAGTTAGTTGTTGAAATCTTAGTTTATTTATCGGATATAGAATTATTTTATCAAATAAATTCTAGAAAGCAAACAAAATCACTAAGGATTATACAACTATTTAGTTCTACATTTCACTAAACCGCTAAAAATAAACATTTTAGCGTATTGATTTAAATTAAATTACGCTAAACTTTCTAGCAACACGTTTAATTCTTCTTCAGTATATTTATATTTATTTCCACAGAAATGACATACTGCTTCAGCACCATGATCTTCTTTAATCATATTTTGAATCTCAGCCTCGCCCAATCCTTTAATAGCATTTAAAAATTTCTCATGACTACAATTACATTCAAATTGAACAGGCATTTTCTCTAAAATTTGCACATGGTCTTCACCTAAGATTTCGTTTAGTAATCCTTCTGGCGTTAATCCTTGTTCAATTAATTTAGAAACTGGTGTCATTTCACTAATTGCTTTTTCTAATTTTGAAATTGTTTCATCTTTGGCACCTGGCATAACTTGAATGATAAATCCTCCTGCTGCTTTAATCGTATTATCAGGATTTACCAATACACCAAGACCTACCGATGAAGGTGTTTGTTCACTTGTAGCATAATAATAAGTAAAATCTTCACCAAGTTCTCCTGAAACAATTGGACTTGCTCCAGAGAAATAGTCTTTCATTCCAACGTCTTTAACAACCATAATAGATCCCTTTGTCCCTACTGCTCGTCTTACATCAAGTTTACCTTGCTCATTTAATGGAAAATGAGTTTGTGGATGGTCTACATAAGCACGCACCTCGCCTTTAGCATTTGCATCGGCAATAATTCGTCCAATAGGTCCTTGGCCATCTACAGTGACAGTTAATTTTTGATCACCTTTCAACATTGCGCCCATCATAGCTGTTGCTGTCATTGTTCTTCCCATTGCAGCAGATGCTGTCGGCCATGTATAATGTCTCGTTTGTGCTTCTTGAGCAGTTTCAGTTGTCAAAGCAGCATAAGCCCTAATCTCCCCATCAAATGCTAATGCTTTAACAATATAATCGTGTGTCATTATTTCAATCTCCTCTATTACTCTATATTTAAAAAATTACTTTACTTCATAAAATGCAACAATTGTACTTATTCTACACCCATCATTCTAAATAATGAAGTAACTTGTTTTACAATTATTTTCTGCTATAACAATTCAACGACTTAAAATCTAATACGTATTTTCAAAAACGATAAAAGTACCTCTTTCTATAACTTTATCATAGAAAGAGGTACTGAATATAATCGATTATTTATTGTCTGGGTGATTTGGATCGTAAGGTTTTTCGATATTTGGGGCTTGTCGATGTGCTGGTTCATCTTTTTCATCAGATTTATCAGCTTCTTTTTTATCCTCAGCAACATCTTTTTCTTCTTTACGATCTTCACTTTCGTCACGTTGTCCATCTTCTAATTGCTCTTTACGAATCTCTTCATAAGATTTACCGAATTTACCATCATTAAATTCAGAATCTTCATCTTTAACAACTTTAGCTGCATCATAATCAATTTCAGGTAATTTACCTTCGTAGAATAATGATTGAATTTGTTCAGCAACTAATGTTTCTTCTGTTAATAATGTTTCAGCAATTAAAATTAATTGTTCTTTGTGCTCTAATAAAATTTGTTTACAACGTTCGTATTGTTCTTTAACGATTCGTTGAACTTCTTTATCAATTTCATATGCGATTTGGCTTGAATAATTAGGCTCACCTTGCATATCTTTACCTAAGAATACTTGACCATTGCTATGACCGAACTGTAATGGTCCTAATTTTTTACTCATACCATATTGCGTAACCATTGAGCGTGCGATTTGTGTTGCACGTTCGAAGTCATTTGAAGCACCTGTTGATACTTCGTTAAAGTTAATATCTTCTGATACACGTCCACCAAGTAAACCACAGATTTTATCTAATAACTCTTGTTCAGTCATTAAGAAACGATCTTGTTTAGGTAGCATCATTGCATAACCACCTGCTTGTCCACGTGGAACAATAGTAACTTTATGCACTACTTCTGCCTCATCAAGTACCATACCGATAATTGTATGACCAGCTTCGTGATGAGCAACAATATTACGTTCTTTCTTAGAAATAACTCGAGATTTCTTAGCAGGTCCGGCTATAACTCTATCCGTTGCCTCTTCGATATCTCTCATGTCAATTTTCTTTTTACCTTCACGTACAGCAATTAAAGATGCTTCATTTAATAAGTTCTCTAAATCAGCACCTGAGAAACCAGGTGTACGTTGTGAAATTGCTTTTAAATCAACCGTTTCATCAAGTGGTTTGTTTTTAGCATGAACATGAAGAATTGCTTCACGGCCTTTCACATCTGGACGACCAACTTGAATTTGTCTATCAAAACGACCTGGACGTAATAAGGCTGGGTCAAGGATATCAGGACGGTTTGTAGCAGCTATCATAATGATACCTTCATTTTCACCGAAACCATCCATTTCAACTAATAATTGGTTTAGGGTTTGTTCACGTTCATCATGACCGCCACCAACACCTGCACCACGTTGACGACCAACAGCATCAATCTCATCGATAAAGATGATACAAGGCGCGTTTTTCTTAGCATTATCGAATAAGTCACGAACACGGCTCGCACCAACACCAACAAACATCTCTACAAAGTCTGAACCACTAATAGAGAAGAATGGTGCGCCAGCTTCACCTGCAACCGCTCTAGCAAGTAATGTTTTACCAGTACCTGGAGGTCCAACAAGTAAGACACCTTTAGGAATCCTAGATCCCATTTCTTTGAATTTTTTATTATCTTTCAAGAAATCAACAATTTCAATTAATTCTTGTTTTTCTTCATCTGCCCCTGCTACATCAGAGAAACGAACACGACGTTTATTATTATCGTACATTTTTGCTTTAGATTTACCAAAGTTCATCATACGACCGCCACTACCGCCACCTTGTGCTTGGCTTAGGAAGAAAATAAATAATAACGCTATGACTACAACTGGAATTAATGTTGAAAGTATACTCACAAAGACACTTTGTTTTTCTTCTTCTTTAATCGTTAATTTTACACCGTTTTGCTTTTTAGCAGCATCAGTAATTTTTTGTAATTCTTTTTCGTTGTTATATAAAATAGTTGATGAATAGTCTTCATCATTTTTCGTTTTACCACTTACCATATAGACATTTTGTTGTGGTTGGATTTCTAAAGTTTTAAGGTCACCTTTTTCCAACTTCTCAGTAAATTGATTATATGTAAGCTGTTTCGGCATATTTCCATTACCGTTTAAATATGAAAATAGACCAAAAATAATAACGCCTATTATTACGATAACTAGCACATTGCGAAAAGCTTTCTGCATGCGTCATTTCCTCCTACTTCCCATAATAAAACTAACAAAAATTGTAACATATGACATGTTTTATAAGCTAGTAATTGAGCTTAACATCAATGTCATTCACATCCGTATTAGTTTTATCAATCTCTATATTTTTCAACTTTTCAAGACATATGTCTTGTCTAAAATTAAATATATATGAAATACATTTTTCATATTTTTGAGTCTACACTATTATTTCTCAAACGCATAGTAATAATAACTGAAATTGATTAAAAAATTAATTTGAATACACTTCAGGTTTTAACGTACCGATATATGGTAAGTTTCGGTATAATTCACGATAATCTAAACCGTAACCAACAACAAATTCATCTGGTATTTTTTTACCTACATACTTAGCTTCAATGTCCGCTTTACGACGGTTTGGTTTATCTAATAAAGTAACTATTTCTAATGAATTAACTTTTCTAGATTGTAATAATTCAGTAATTGACTTAAGTGTAGTACCAGTCTCTAAGATATCTTCAATAATTAATACGTCTTTATTTTCAATAGAAGAACCTAAATCTTTAATGATTTGAACTTCACCAGTTGACTCAGTGCCTCCGTGATAACTAGAAACATCCATGAAATCAATTGATAAATGGGTATCAATTCGTTTAATTAAATCTGACATAAACATTGCTGAGCCTTTTAAGATACCCACGCATACTAATGGTTTACCTTGATAATCCTTTGTTAATTGTGCTCCCAATTCCTTACAGATATTTTGAATATCTTCTTCAGTTAACAATACTTCTTTCAAATCATTATGCATAACGCTATTCATCTCCATTTTTACTAATTATAATCCATTGTTTTATTGTTTGTTGTTGATATAAATCTCCTACCGCAATAATGCGCTGTTGTTTATCCAATACGATTGGCATTTGATCCCGAACCCACTGTTGCACTTTACAATCTATAAACAGGCGATTCACTTTCTTATAACCATCGCGCCCATTCAGTTTAAATGTATCGCCACTTTGTCGTGTTCTCACTGTAAGCGGAAATAAACATTTTGGTAAATTAGAATGTATCTCTAATCGATATTTGTTAAAAATATAATTACCTGGCTTTTCAATAGTTTGAACTCTAAAATATGTATCGCCATTATTTTTAGCCATTATTATTAATTTACCATATGCAATTTGAATTATCCATTTATCCGTGAGATTAATACTGAATTGTGCTTTCTTACTACTAAATTGTTTAAACCACTCTTCGTATGTTTTAGCACTAATATTAAACAACTCATAATACTTTGATAATAGGCAATCCAACACAACCATCTTTAATGAGTTTGGTAAGTTATTAAAAGCTTGTCTAGAAACCTCTAAATATTTTGACTGTTCATCAAACTTCACAAATTCTTGAATAAATTGTTTAGCTGAATATTGCAAAATATCATATTGTTCATCATGCCATTGTTTTAATTTTAATAAATGCGATACTTTAAGTTGATTATTTTCATCAATAGCTGGAATAATTCTATTACGAATATCATTTCTAACATATTTGTTATCTTTATTAGATTCATCTTCAAAATATGGAATATGATATCTCTCTTGGAATTGTTTTATTTCTTTTTTAGAGACAGCTAAAAGTGGTCGATAAATCTGATAACCTTTTCGCTTCGATAACTCATCAAATCCTAGTTTATTACGCGTCGATTTCCCATTAAAAATACGATACATAATAGTTTCTAATTGATCGTCCAAATGATGCGCCGTTAGCAATACATCCGCTTCTAATACATTCATCATTTCATCAAACCATTCGTAACGTTTAATTCGAGCTTCATTCTGAATGCTGTTATTTCGGTCGAGACTATGCGACAAATCTAACTTTTTGATATGTAAATCGATGTGATGACGTTCGCAGTATACTTCTAAAAATCTGGCTTCCTCGATTGAAGCTGACCTAACGCCATGATTGACATGTAAGCATGTTAGTTTTCTATAACTATCTTTATAATCATTTAGTAGTTGATACAATAAACACATACTATCAATACCTGTAGAAACAGCGACAACAATATGGTCATCAACATGCCAACCATTACTATTTAACTGCATAACATCACCTCACTTTTACAATTTTCAAAAATGGTATAAGTCTTAGTTATATCATTACAAATAAAAGAGACTGCTCCTTATTTAAGAAACAGTCTTAGATTGTCTAACGCTGCAATCGATTATTCGATACGCATCATTCTAAATATATTCCTTATCGAAACAGTCTTTATTTATTTTAATTAACGTCTTGAACCTTTGCCACCGCGTCTAGATTCTGTTTGACGTTTGATTGAAGTTAATTTATCTTCACTATCTTTTAAGAAATTGCTTAATTTCTTTTCAAAATCTTCGGCTTTTTGCACTGGTTTTTGATGACTTGGTTTACTCGTATGTTGTCTACGTGGACGGTCTTTAGCTTTCTTAATTGAAAGACTAATTTTTCCATCATCAGCAATAGATAATACTTTTACGTCTACTTCATCACCAACAGAAAGGTGCTCTTCTACGTTTTCAACATAATTATCTGCGACTTCACTAATGTGAACTAAACCACTTTTTCCTTCAGGTAATTCTACGAATGCACCAAACTTTTTAATACCAGTGACTTTACCTTTAAGCTTATTTCCAACTTCGATTGACATATGTTAAATAAATCCTCCCGATTTGATTCGATTTTCCCTTATTATATCCTTGTTTGGATTTTTTCACAATGTCTATACTCGGATAATTTTGAATCAATTTGGATTTATTTTTTCGAAGATTTTGAGCTAGACGAATCTTTGTCTTCTGGCAACCTAAAAATCACTTCACCTTTGTTGCTTAAGTAATAATCATCACGCGCAATTTTTTCAATATAATCTTTGTCATTCAGATTATTCAACTTTTCTTTTAACGCAATTTCTTCATTTTGTTGCTTTTGAAACTGTGCTTCTTTCGCTTTTCGCTCCTGTGCATCGATATCATTGCGATGTTTTTGGACAACAAGCAAGATTGATAAAACAACAATTATCGCAAGTAATACGCCCGCAAATACTGTAATACGCCTACGAACAACACGCATTTTCATTTTTTGACGTTGTTTTTTCTTGTTCTCTTGCGACGTGTACTGATTTTCTATATGTTCTACTTTATTTTTCATTGCTTGTCACCTCCAATTTACGCTTCTTCAAGTCGACGCTCTTCAACGATTTCATACATGCCCTTCGCGTTATCTTTAGATGCATGTTCATTTAATGCAGTTACTTTAACTGTTACTAATTTTTGACCAAAGCGAATCGTCAGCACATCTTCAACTTTAACATCCGATCCAGCTTTAGCAACATTACCATTTATTGTAATTCTACCTTGATCACTTACTTCTTTTGCTAGCGTACGTCGCTTTATTAACCGTGATACTTTTAAATATTTATCTAATCTCATGTATTACTCTCCCCTTTTTCTAGCCACTGCTTTAACGAGGCCTCATCAAATGACTTATCCTTCGTCTTCTCATATAAATTTAAAAAATGCTCTGCAAATACTTTTTCAAATTTAACTCTTGGCTGTTTACCTTCAGCATCTTTCGCCTTAGACCAAATTTCTTTTAAGTCATCGATAGTTTCAGCATTGGCATCACCAAATATGTGTGGGTGTCTACGAATCATTTTAGCATTAAGACTTGTAATCACTTCTTTAATGTCGATATACCCTTCTTTTTTACCAATACTAGTATGCAATAACACTTGTAATAAAATATCTCCTAGTTCTTCAATCATATGCCAATCATCTTCATTGTCAATAGCTTCGAACAATTCAAATGTTTCTTCAAGTAAATAACGCTTAAGCGTTTCATGCGTTTGCACTTTATCCCATGGACAACCTTTATCTTCATCAACTAAAGTATCAATCACTTCCGTTGCAAAATCAAAGTCATGATACAAATATGTCGATGTTATGATTTTTGGTACGAATACACTCGTCAAATTATTGAATGCATTTTCATCATGATCCAATTCATATAATGGGCATGTCACAACGTTATCCGCACCATCGCTTCGTGCACCAGTGACAATTTGAACAGGGTAATCATCAGGATATCGTTCCATTAAAGTGATTTTCAAATTAGCAGCAACCATTGCACTATAAACTTGCGTAATCAATGTATGCGTTCTAACATTAAGTGTTACTTCTTGTAATGATGTCGCATCTAACAGTGTGAAGCCATCATTTGGATCTACATTAACTGCTTCAAACACATCATCAATAAAGCTTTTCCCACCTAAAACTTTCACATCTATATCAGTATTGTCCTTTGCTAAAGCCAGTAATTTCACTGTAGTTGTCTCAGCAACTCTAGGATGACCCGGAACCGCATAGACAATATCTTTTTCATTAGCAGCTTCAACCAATTGCGCCACAATATCATTATAGACATCTTCAAATTGGTTATGTGCTTCATAAACATGGTCAAAACTCTGAAATGTTAATTCATCTTGCAATGATTCTATAACTGGATGATCTAACGTTCTTGCATAAACTTTATCTTGTGTCTTTAAAAATTTATATATCCCTAGCGGCAAATCATCAATGCCATAGTTTCCTAAGCCAACAATCGTAATGGTATGTGCCATCAACGTCTTCCTTTCTTAATTTGATACAACTTTGAACCAAATGGTAAATAAGTTAACTCTTTATATGTCAAAACATTAAATCTAAAAATATAGAAAAACAATGCAATGATACCTAATACTGCTGCACATAATAATTCAATGAGTCCAGTGATTCTACCGTGTGTTGTCACTATGTTTAACACGCATTGAACAACAATCGACATAAATACCATACCTAAAACAACATTGATAAAAAATCGTCTCATCGCATGTAAGTGGTATTTTCTCGTGACAGCAATATGGATAATCGTACCGAATATAATTAATGATACAACAGTACTAATGCTCGCACCAATAATGCCACTTAAACGAATCAAAATGATATTAAGTATAAATTTAATAACCAATCCTGCCGTCATACCAACAAAAATAGGTCTCACAGCATGTTGAGCTTGTAATAATGCTATATCCATCATAATTAACGATACACAAATGACCGTAATCATATAAACACTTAACGTTAAGGTTAAATCATTCGTCTTAAAAAACACACCGTTCATTAAAGGCAATAAATTAATTAATCCTATTCCCGCTGCTGTACTTATTAAAATCGTAATCTTTAATGACGCATTTGCATAACGATTCATAAGTACCTGATTATTCATTTTGATTGCGTCACTTAACAGAGGAATGAGCGCAAAACTAAATGTTGTAGTTACAATCAATCCCATCTGAATAAATGATGCACCACGGTCATAGACTCCTTTTTCAGTTATGGCAACATCGAATGGCACGCGTATCGCTTGAAGTGACTTAATAATAGTAACACTATCAATCACTTGCCATAAAATTACGATTAATTGACTGATAGCGAAAATCAAAACCGAAAGTGCGAACTGTTTCCAAACAATCTTTGCAGTGTTATTTACCATTTTAAACTTAAAAGGTCGGTGCGCTACTAAATAAATTGAAGAACCTAAAAAACCTATCGTTGATGCTAAAATAGCAATTGTTCCCGCTTCATATATCGTCCAACCTCTGTCTACAAAAATAACAATAGTAACAATGATAATACCTACTCGTATAACTTGTTCTATAACCTGGGAAATAGCCGGAACTGTCATATTATTTGCAGATTGATAATAACCTCTTAACACGCCAAGCATACCTATAAATATAAAGCTTAAACTTGCTGCTTGAATCATTGGTGTTAAATGGCTATCACCCATCATATGTGCAATATTGTTCGCAAACACAAAAATAGCAATAAATAATAATATACCAACTAATTGTATATAAGCGACTGCTTTTGCATATGCTTCGTCACTATGATACTTCCCTATATTTTGTGTAATTGCACTAGGAATGGCATTCATCGATAATATCATTCCTAATGCTACAATTGGATACACTTGTTGATATGCATACAAACCTGTATCACCTAATATATTTTGATATGGAATTCGATATACAGCACTCAGAATTTTAATGACAATTAATGCAGCAGTTAACACGACAACGCCATTAAATGCTTCTTTATGCTTCATCACTGATTCTCATACTTTCTTCAATGCACTTAACTAAAAACTTCAAACTATCAAGCCATTGATTTTGTTTCGTTAAAGTAATTGTCATTGCATTATTTTGAACACCAACCTTCATTATTCTACCTAAAGGTTGTGTTGCTTTGAACAGCACTTCGCCATCAATATTTTCAGTGGCTTTTACAGATAAATGAATATCAATTATTTTCCCTTTATCTTTAATCAACGTGATACCTGAATGTAATGCGTGTACTTTTATTTCCACTATATCAAGCAAACGTGCTACTTCAACAGGATAATCATTAAAACGATCAATTAATTCATCTTTAATGTCGATAATTTGATCAAATGTTTCAGTTTTTCGTAGCTTTTTATAAATTTCAATTTTAGCTTGTTCATTTGCAATATATTCTGTTGGCAAATATGCATCCAAGTTTAAATCAACTTCGACTTCTGGCACCTCAGATTCTGGTTCCTTAATACCACGTTTTTCATTTACAGCTTCTTCTAACATTTGACTGTACAAATCAAATCCAACTGTATCAATAAAGCCGTGCTGTTGTTTACCTAACAAATTACCAGCACCACGAATGTTCAAATCACGCATCGCAATCTTAAATCCTGAGCCTAACTCCGTAAATTCTTTAATCGCTTGTAATCGATCTTCTGCAGTCTCAGTTAGTACCTTATTTGCTGGATGTAAGAAGTATGCATAACCAATACGACTTGAACGACCAACACGACCTCTTAATTGATACAACTGACTCAATCCAAAGCGATCTGCATCTTCAATGATCAAAGTATTTGCATTTGGGACATCGACACCTGTTTCAATAATCGTCGTCGTTACTAAAATATCATATTCATTATTGATAAAACTTAACATCGTTTCTTCTAAATCGCGCTCTGTCATTTGTCCATGAGCAACTGCAATGTTAGCATCTGGCATTAACATCTGGAGTTGTTCTCGTTTTTCATAAATGGATTGCACTTTATTATAAAGATAAAACACTTGGCCATCACGGGATAGTTCTCTTTCTAAAGCTTCTTTGATAAAACTCATGTTCTGTTCTAATACATATGTTTGAACTGGGAAACGATTTTCTGGCGGCGTTTCAATCACTGACAAATCGCGCACACCTAGCATACTCATATGCAATGTTCTAGGTATTGGGGTTGCAGTCAATGTTAGTACATCTACATTATGTTTTAATGTTTTAATACGCTCTTTATGGCGTACACCAAATCGTTGTTCTTCATCTACAATCAACAGCCCTAAATCTTTATACTGTATATCTTTACTAAGTAATTTGTGTGTACCAACAACTATGTCAACAAACCCAGTTTTAAGTCCTTCCTTAGTTTGTTTTATCTCTTTTGGCGTTCTAAAACGACTCATTAATTGAATTTCAACAGGAAAATCTTGCATACGCTCAATTAACGTCTCATAATGTTGCTGAGCTAAAATAGTTGTAGGAACTAAAAATGCAACTTGCTTTCCTTCCATTACAGCTTTGAATGCTGCTCTCACTGCAACTTCAGTTTTACCATAACCAACATCACCACATAGCAAGCGATCCATTGGACGCGATTTTTGCATGTCATCTTTAATTTCATCGATAGATTTAGCTTGGTCAGGCGTAAGTTCATATGGAAAATCTAATTCAAATGTTGTTTGCTCAGCTGTGTCTTCCCCATATTGATAACCTTCTGCCATTTCTCTTTCTTTATATAAATCAATCAACTCTTCAGCAATATCTTCAACACTTTGTTGAACTTTAGCTTTTGTTTTTTTCCATTCACTGCCACCGAGTTTATTTAATTTTGGCGTCTTATCTTCCGAAGCTACATATTTTTGAACTTGATCCATTTGATCTACTGGAACAAATAGTTGATCCGTACCTTTATATTGCAATTTAATATAATCCCGATGCGTTTGCCCCACTTCGAGCGTCTCAACACCTAAATATCTACCAACACCATGATGCACATGAACAATATAATCTCCCACATTTAAATCTTGGTAAGACTTAATTTTTTCAGCATTTGAGATAGCTTTCGTACGTTTTCGTTGCTTTTTCTGTTTTGATTTAAAAAGCTCACGCTCAGTAATGACAACTAATCCCATATCAGGTAGTTCAAATCCTTCAGATAAACTGCCTTCAATAATCACTGCTTGCCCCGATGACATTGAGCGATGCAATTTTGTTATTGATGGAATATGCATTTCACTTAACATCGCTTGCATACGTTCAACTTTAGTTTCAGTTTCGACCAAAACCACGATATGATAATTTTGATTGACATATCGTTGAAATTCAGAACGCATAATGTCATATTGCCCATAAAATTGTTGGACAGGTTTACATGAAAATTTAATAATATGATTTAGTTTTATCGGCATTGTTGTAGCGAATAATGAAAAATAAGTGACAGGATAGCCTTCAATCAATGTTTCAAAATCATCATATTTTATAAAACTTTGTCCTATAAATCCATTACCACTTTCAATAATATTGCTAATAAACGAATCAGACTCTACTGTTAAACTTTCTTCAGTTTCTTTAATACGATTAAATTCATCAACTGCAATGATTGCATCTTTTTGGAAATACTCAATAATTGTCGAAGGTGTTTCATACATAAACGCTACTAAGCGACGTAGTATTTGATGATCAAAGTATGTACTTTCGAATAATTTAAAGCTTTCATACGTTTCTTTCAAATCATTGCACACTGATTTATCTATTTTGGGTCTTGTATTTTCATATGCAGTTTTTAACTCTTCTTTAAGATGGCTGATCACTTCTTCAGTAATGATATAATCACTTGCAGTTGTGATATCGACTTCTTCAACATTATCTTTGGAACGCTGCGTTTCAACATCAAAATCCCGAATAGAATCAATTTCGGTATCAAATAGCTCAATTCTGATTGGTTCCCCAATTAGCGGAAAGATATCGATAATACCTCCTCGCAATGAGAATTCACCAATATGCGATACCACGGATTCCCGTTTGTACCCCATATTAACTAATTTGTTAAGAAATTGGTCCACATCGATATCCTCACCAACACGCAATGTCATTTGGTGATTTTGCCACATTTCAACAGGAGTTAACCACTTTTTCAAACCATTTAAAGGAACGATAAATAACCCTTTCTTACCTTGAGCTAACGCAGTTAAAGTTCTAATACGTTCACTCATCAGTTGAGGGCTTTGTGTTGAAAACTCTTCGGTCATAATATCTTGCACAGGATACTTATACAATTCTTCAGCATCTATAAATTGAAGTAAATCTGTTTCTAATTTATCTGCTTGGTATAAATTATTGGTAATTAATAATAACTGTTGATTACTTTGTGCATATTTTTCAGCAATCATCGTCACTTTAGCTGACGGGGAAAGACCAGTTACTAGTGTGTTTGCTTGTCCAAATACCTGATTAAGGTCTTGAAAATGATTATCTTCTTTTATAAGCGTTGTCAATATTGTCATTATTTCACTTCACCATTAAATTCATTCATAACATGGTCAAATCGTGATGTTTCAACAAACTTTTCAATTGCGCGTGCTGCGTGTTCGATAACTTTTTCCATCGTTACCATTTCATCATTTGAAAAGCGTTGTAAAACATAATCAGGTACCGTCATACCATTCGTTGGTCTTCCCACACCAATACGAATACGTTTAAATTGGTCTGTACCAAGCATTTTAATAATTGATTTCATACCATTGTGACCGCCCGCACTTCCTTTTTGTCTTAAGCGAACTTGTCCTTGTTCTAAATCTAAATCATCATATAAGACAATTAAATCTTCTGGATTAACATTGTAATAATCCATAATCGGTGCAACTGCTTCACCTGACAAATTCATCATTGTCATTGGTTCGATAAATAACACTTTATCGCCGTTCATTCGTTCAATTGTATATGCACCTTTAAACTTTTGTTTATCTAATGAAAAATTATTTTTCTCTAAAATATAATCAACGACTTCAAAGCCGATATTATGTCTTGTAAGTTCAAAACGTTTACCTATATTACCTAGACCTACAATACATTTCATGCGTGTTTACCTCCAACATAATTGTTTCATTTATTATTATAATGACAACATCCATTTTCCGCCATTGCCATCAATTATCATTATTCTTTAGCTTAGTAAGTATGTATTTTAAAATCGAGTACATTAAAATTTTTATGATGTATCATTGTTGAGTTTAATGTCTTTTACTCACTAAAATTAATTAAACTTTAGTACAAAGTAATAAAGTTTAATTAAGCTTTATAATAACACAAAAAGCACCATGCTTATATTAAAATAAGCACAGTGCTTGTTAAACAAAGTATAAAAACTTTAATGTAACAGATTAAAATTACTCTTCAGTTTTTTCTTCGTCTTCTTTGCTTTCGCCAACAACTTCTGGTTCTTCAGTTTGTTGTTCGCCTTCCATAGCTTCGATTTCTTCTTCAGTTGGTTCTTCAGTTGGAGCAACTACTGTTACTACTGATTCAGCTGAATCGTTTTCGATTTTGAAGTCGCCAGTTACTTTAACATCAGCAACAGTTAAGCTGTCGTTAATGTTTAATTCAGTAATGTCTACTTCGATTGCTTCTGGAATATTGTCTGGAGTAGCAGTTACTTCTAAGTTGAATAATGGTTGTTCAACTACGCCGCCTTCTTTAGCGCCTACTGCTTCACCAACTAATTGAACTGGTACTTCAACAGTACGTTCTTCACTCATATTGATTGCTAAAAAGTCAATGTGAGTAATTTGGTTTTTAAGTGGATCGAATTGGTAGTCTGCAACCATAACTTTGATAGTTTTAGAACCAACGCCTAATTCGATAACACCGTTACGACCTACTTCACGGATAACTTTGATGAATTCTACTTCATCAACTTTAACTGACACGTTTTTAGTACCGTAACCGTATACTACTGCTGGTACTTTACCAGATTTTCTTAATTGTTTAAGATCTGAACGTGTTTGCTTACCTTGACGGATGATTGACTTTAATGAAGCCATTCTCATTTCCACCTTTCATTTTTGCTCAAAACGAGCACCTCACTTACCCATCAACATCATCGTTGCTTGCAAGTGTTTATTTATTCGTATAATCACGAACGAAACTATTATACACGTTTGGAATATGTTCGTCAAACGCCTTTTAAATATTAGTCAAATAATACGCTAACTGATTCTCTTTCGTATACACGAATGATAGCTTGTGCGATTAAACCAGCAACAGATAATTCTTTAGTGTTAGATGGTTTGCGATCTTCATCTAAATGAATTGAGTTTGTTACGATTAATTCTTTTATAGCAGAATTTTCGATACGTTCTTTAGCCGGTCCTGATAAAACAGGGTGTGTACAACAAGCATATACTTCTTTAGCACCTTTATCTTTTAATGCTTGTGCAGCTAAAGTGATTGTACCTGCTGTATCAATAATATCGTCAATAATAATTGCCGTACGTCCTTCAATCTCACCAACAATGTTCATCACTTCAGCAACATTTGGTCTAGGACGACGTTTATCTATAATTGCAATTGGAGTTTTTAAAATGTCAGCTAATTTACGTGCACGTGTAACACCGCCATGGTCTGGTGAAACAACGACACATTCTTCTGGGTTAATATTCGGATCATCTTTGAAATGTTTAGCAAGAATTGGCACACCCATTAAGTGGTCAATTGGAATATCAAAGAATCCTTGAATTTGTGGTGCATGTAAGTCTAACGCAATCATACGAGTTGCGCCAGCTGTTTCGATTAAGTTTGCAACTAATTTAGCAGTGATTGGCTCACGGCTACGGGCTTTTCTATCTTGTCTTGCATATCCATAATATGGCACTACAATATTGATTGTTGCTGCAGAAGCACGTTTACAAGCATCAATCATAATTAATAATTCCATTAAATGTAGATTCACAGGATATGATGTTGGTTGAATAATAAATACGTCACAACCACGAATACTCTCTTCGATATTAATTTGAATTTCTCCATCACTAAAACGTTTAACTGAACATTTACCTAGTTCAATTCCTACTTGGTCAGCAACTTCTTGCGCTAATGCTTCGTTTCCTTTCAATGAAAAAATCTTTAATGACGAATTCTTATATTCATTATTTAACATTTATAGTCCTCCAATTATTTACTTACGCAATTACTATTATATATAAAATGTAACTCCATTACTATGCGAATCATTAAATCATAAAGATTACATTAATATTACATAGGATTATCCTTTTATCCTAGCCATTTTAAATACGTAAATGATTATTTCCTATATCCTTCTTTTGTTGTTTGTCTTGCTCTTGCCACAGCTAAACTGTCATTTGGTACGTCATCTGTGATTGTGGAACCAGCTGCCACCAATACATCATCACCAATTGTTACAGGTGCTACTAAATTAACATTGCAACCTACAAATGAATCTTTGCCGACGATAGTTTTAAATTTATTTTCACCATCATAGTTAACTGTAATCGTTCCGCAACCAATATTAGTACGTTCGCCAATTACAGCATCGCCAATATAACTTAAATGTGAAACCTTAGCACCATCTTTAAGATCTGCTTTTTTAATTTCTACAAAATTTCCAACCTTAACATCTGCACCTAATTGCGCGCCTGGTCTCAATTGCGCAAACGGTCCGACCTTAGTATTCGCTCCTACGCTAGCATCATTAACAACAGACTGTTGAATACATGCACCATTTTCAATCGTACTATTGTTAATTTCAGAGTACTGACCAATAACAACATCTTCGCCAATTTCTGTACGACCATTAATTCGTACGCCTGGTTCAATGACTGTATCACTACCAATTGTAACGTCTGGACCAATATAAGTGCTGTCAGGATCGATGATTGTCACACCATTTAGCATGTGATAATGATTCGTACGACGTTGCATCGCCTTCTCAGCCTGACTAAGCATTACACGATCATTTACACCCATGATTTCTTCAACATCATTGGTACGATAGACTTCTACGATGCCGCCATCATTTAAAATTAACGACAATACATCAGGGAGGTAATATTCACCTTGCGCATTATCATTTTTCACTTGTGTTAATTTTTCAAACAACGTTTTATTATTAAACGCAAAAATACCTGAACTGATTTCATTAATATCCTTTTCAGCTTGCGTTGCATCTTTCTCTTCAACTATGCGTTCTAAACGACCTGACGCATTTCGAACGATTCTTCCGTATCCATATGGTTGTTGAATCGATGCAGATAATACAGTTGCTTGAGCATTAGCATCCTCGTGATGCGCAATCAATGTTTCTAATGTTTCCTTTGTGATGAGCGGTGTGTCACCACATACAAAGATCGTCGTACCTTCCTTGTCTTCTAAGTGTGATTTCGCCATTTGCACTGCATGCGCAGTACCGAGTTGTTCCTCTTGAAAACTGTATAAAGAACGCTCGCCTAAATGTCCTTTTACACTTTCAGCACCATGTCCTACGATGGTTACAACTTGATCGACACCAGAGCCTTTCACACTTTCCAATACATGTTCGACCATAGGTTTCCCAGCAACCTCGTGTAGCACTTTATACTTTTTAGATTTCATTCTTGTGCCTTTACCTGCTGCCAAAATTATCGCGTGTCTTCGCATGAACATTAACCCCCATTAAATTTTACACTTCGTCATTATTATAATTTAATCTGCAATACTCTTTCAACATATAAAAGGCATTGTTTTTAATTCGTTGTAATTTTAAAAACAACTTTTTTCTTACTTCAAAAATACGAGCATCATTCAAACGCAATTTTTATCAGCAATGAATCAATAATTTTCATATCATCATAATCTGTTAACGTATATATTTATTAGCCTTTCATTAAAAATAAAAAAACATTAATACAAACTAAAAAAACTGCCGACAAAGCTTTATGCTTTATCGACAGTATCAAATCAACTTATTGCAAATGTATTACATCGCTAAATATAAAATTGATTAAGCTTCTTCTGAATCTTCTGATGTAGCGTTTTTATCTGGTACTACTTCATCTGTTTCATCATATACTTTCATCACTGCATCTTGAATTTCTTGTCTCATATCTGAATTAATAGGATGCGCGATGTCGCGGAATTCACCATCTGGTGTACGTTTACTTGGCATTGCAACGAACAAGCCAGAGTTTCCTTCAATTACACGTAAATCATGAATTACGAAAGCTTCATCTAATGTAATGGAAACGAGTGCTTTCATTCGTCCATCTGTTTGTATTTTTCTAAGTCTTACATCTGTCACTTTCATGTAGTGAGCCCCCCTATAGTATATATCTCTCTGTTTTATTTAGAAGCTTGATTAAACATATTAATCGAAAATTATAATTCCTTAATTTTACTTACTAATTCAATTTCTACTTTCACATCTTTTGGCAAACGCGCAACCTCTACACAACTACGCGCTGGCTTGTGTTCATTAAAATATTGACCATACACTTCATTTATTTTTTGGAAATCATTCATATCTTTAATGAAAATGGTCGCTTTCACAACAGAATCCAAATCAGATCCTGCTTCTTCCAAAACAACCTTTAAATTTTATAAAACTTGTTTTGTCTGTGCTTGAACATCAGCGCTTACGATATGTCCATCAATATTCAATGGAATCTGACCAGAAGTATAAACCATACCATTCACAACTGTTGCATGCGAATATGGTCCAAGTGCTTCCGGTAATCTTGTTGTGTTAATGATTTTCATAATACTAAAACTCCTTTTATGAAAACTTAGATAAACTGTTGCCAGGTTCTACGTTAAACTCTTGATTATATTCATCTACATCAGATAATTTCACTAAGGAAGTATAATCTTCAATCAATCTTTGTTTAACTTCTTTTGATTCTACAAGTACTGATACCCCTTTTACATGGGCTTTAAACTCATTCATTAAATTCATAACACCATTAATAGAGCCACCAGCCCTCATAAAATCATCGACAACTAAAACATTTGAATTTTCTGCTAAAGTTCTCTTCGAAAGTACCATTGTTTCTATTTTTCTTGAAGATCCTGAAACGTAATTAATTGAAACTGTAGAACCTTCAGTCACCTTGTTGTCTTTTCTAATCACTACTACTGGTAAATTTAAAATATTAGCAACCGCATTTGCCAATGAAATACCTTTTGTCGCAATGGTAACAACAGCATCTAATTTTTCTTCCATGTAAATACTGGCAATTAACTTACCAACTTTGTTTAGTAGCGATGGATTACCTACCAAATCTGATAAAAATAAATATCCGCCAGGTAACAAACGTTCTTTCTCTTCTAATAGAGTAATGACCTCATTAACAACTTCAGTCGCCTCTTCTTTACTCATCATTGGTTTATACGTAACACCACCACTTGCGCCAGCAGTAGTAATTACTGTACCTAACTTTTCTTTTTGGAATGTATTTTTTATAATTTGGACATCTTCACTTATTGAAGACTTCGCCTGTTTAAATTTTTTCACAAAAAAAGTTAATGGAATCAATTTATTCGGATGGTTCATCAAATATTGCGTCATAAAAACAATTCTCTCGCTTCGTTTATATCTCATCTTTTCAACCCTTCTATCCTAATAGTCTAACTAAGTACACTTCATTACAACAACCGTTAACTGCATTATAAATATTTTTTGCTTGGCTTTCTTTTCGTGCTAGCCCATACACAGTCGGTCCGCTTCCACTCATTAACGCACCATCTGCACCACTTTTCAACATATTATTTTTTAATTTATCGATTTGTGGGTGTTTTGAAACAGAAATTGGCTCTAATCGATTAGACAAACTTTGACATAATTGTTGATAATCTCGATTTTCTAAGGCCTCATAACACATTTTCGTATGTACGTCGTAACGCTTATCTAAATTGATCAACTTAAATATATCTGGTGATGATATGCCTAAGTTTGGTTTAGCAAGAATCACCCAAGCTGAAGGTGGTTTATTTAAAAACTCGATTTTCTCTCCTCTTCCAGTACATAGTGCAGTTTTATTATAAATACAAAACGGAATATCTGTCCCGATTTTACTGCCTAGTAGAGCCAATTCTTCCAAACTCGCCCCTATATCAAAAAGTCGATTCAATCCTCTTAACGTTGCTGCTGCATCAGCCGAACCTCCAGCTAAGCCAGCAGAAACAGGTATTTCTTTATCGATAGAAATTGTTACACCTTGCTTTAGTTGATATTGCTCAATAAATAGTTGCGCTGCACGATATGCGAGATTTTTATGATTAGAAGGCACATAATTATGTTCAATCTCAACAACTATCTTTCGATCTTTTCTTTTATGAAAAGTTAAACGATCATTTAAATCAACTGTTGTCATTATCATTTCAATCTCATGATAGCCATCATTTCTTTTAAAAAGTGTATCGAGCGTAAAATTAATTTTGGCTGGTGCCGTTTCATATATCATTTTCCGCCCTCTTTTCGTTATCTTAATATGATGATTTTAACATAAAGAGAAT
Organism: Staphylococcus sp. MZ3; assembly: GCF_018622755.1. Taxonomy (NCBI): domain Bacteria; kingdom Bacillati; phylum Bacillota; class Bacilli; order Caryophanales; family Staphylococcaceae; genus Staphylococcus; species Staphylococcus sp. MZ3. The sequence goes on along the minus strand of NZ_CP076026.1, from coordinate 507,825 downwards.
TAATATTTGACATTTTAATTTGTTTTTTAGTGTTTTTTTAATAAAAAAGTAATTTTCTCCATCTAATTACTTAGTATTTACTTGTATTTGTGTTTATAAATACAATTATCCATTTACTGAAAAATCTATAAGCGAAACATCAGTGTTAAACATTTTGTAAATAAAAAGAGTATTGAACATAATGCCCAACACTCAAATAATTATCATAATATTTACTTCTTATACTAAGAAACGTCTAACATCTCTATATGTCTTATTTAGTGTGCAATTGATTCGTGATGATTATCCTCTTCAAATGAAACTTGAACATTTTCAGTTAACACATCAGTGTATGTATAAGATACTCTCTCAAAGTTGTGTTTGTCTTGATCTAACTCAACAATGAAAACTGACGGATATGTTTCTTTTAAAATTCCAGAACGTTTTATTGTTTTCTTACGGCCTCCATTGGCTTTCAGTACAATACGATTTCCTACATGACAATCAATAGAATTTTTGATGTCCAAAATTGATTTTGGCATATTGCTCCACCTCGCTACAAGTTACATAATACCATATTTGCAGCGTTTTCGTCAAACAAAATTTAAATTTTAACAATAGTGCTTTGCTTTGTCAATCATTTAATTTTCTAATTGAGGGAATTTTTTCTTTTCTTCATACAATTTAGCAAAATCTTGAATAGATAGCGTTTCACCGCGACGTCTTGAATCAATACCTGCTTGTTCCAACCATTGTAAAATCACTTCTTTGTGTTGTTTACCATCTTTAAAATAATTTTGATAGTTATTGTTAATTGTCTTTCTTCTTTGTGCAAATGCTGCTTTTGCTAACTTAAAGAATGCTTCCTCGTTATCTACTGTTACTAACGGTTCAGTTCTCTGCATCAGTTTTACAACTATTGAATCAACATTAGGTGGTGGCATAAATACAGATTTAGGTACCGTTAATACTTTACTAGTCTCTGTATAGTATTGTACGACAATTGATAATGAACCATATGCTTTTGAACCTACTTCAGCATTTAAGCGTTCGCCCACTTCTTTTTGCATCATCACCACGTAGCCATCAATTGGTATATCTTGTTGCATCAAATTTAATAAAATTGGCGTCGTAATATAGTACGGCAGGTTTGCAACAACCATTATTTTTTCACAATCTTGTAAATGATTTTCAACAGCTTCTTTAATATTCGCTTTTAAAATATCTTCATTAATCACCGTCACATTATCATAAGGTGATAGTGTATCATTTAATACAGGTATTAAACGTTGATCAATTTCAAATGCCAATACTCTTTTAGCATGTCTGGCCAATTGTTCTGTCAACGACCCCATACCTGGACCAATTTCAATCACCCCAGTTTGTGCATCAATATCACTTGCATCAATGATATTATTAATGATATTCACATCTATCAAAAAGTTCTGTCCTAAACTTTTTTTAAAATTAAAGCCATATTTATCTAACAACGCTCGCGTTCTTGATGGTGTTGCAATATCTTTATTATCCAACATTTTCACTTCCTCATTCATCTTCTAAAGCTTGCCTTACATCCGCTTCGGTATAACCAAATGCATTTAACTTTTTCAATAACTGCTTACCATTGGAATGGCCGATTCGCAATTTTCTACTTAAAATTTCTCTACGGCGCCTTGCATCTTTCCCAACAATTAACCCCAACTCTATAAGCACAGATTTATCAATTGATTCATAAGCTTCATCAAAGGGTGAACTAACATGCATTAACGCTTCTTTAATATCAATTAAGTCGGCATGTTCAACACCAATTTTCCCTTTTTTATTTTTAGCTTTTTCTCTATCAATATACGCATGTTTAACACCTTTGACATGTTCAGTAATTGTACTTCTAATTTTATCTCCTGGGAAATCTGGATCTGTTAATACAATAACGCCTCGACTTTGTTGAGCATTTCTAATTACTTCTAAAGTTTGTTCGTTGATGGCACTACCATTCGTTTCAATCGTATCACATTCAACAGCTCGTTTAACACGCTCAGTATCATCTCGTCCTTCTACAACTATAAACTCATTGATTTTCATTTAAAACGCCTTCCTACAATTCTTAATTTCAAAGCTCTAACCATCTCTATCGTACGTATTGCACATGCACGATATTTTAATTTAAAAAAGTGAGAAAGAACCATAGCATATTAAACGAATATAGCATCGTTTACATTTATGGCGGTGATCTTTCTCACTTTTAACTTTATGAATTTAAATTAAACAATTTCTCTGCATTTTTAGTTGTTTGTTCGCACACTTCTTCATAAGATAAGCCTTTTAATTCAGCAATTTGTTCAGCTACTAAAGTTACTCTCGCCGGTTCATTTCGCTTCCCTCTATACGGATGTGGCGAAAGATACGGTGCATCGGTTTCAACTAGCAAACGCTCCATTGACACATGCTTAGCAACTTCTTTAGGCTGTTTAGCATTTTTAAATGTCACAGGTCCTCCTAATGAAATATAAAAATTCAGCTTATTAGTTACAATATCTGCAATTTCTGGAGAACCACTAAAGCTATGCATAATCCCGCCTACCTCTTCAGCATGCTCCTCCAATAAGATATCGATACAGTCTTGAGTTGCTTCACGGTTATGAATGATAATTGGTAACTTCAAACGCTTAGCTAAAGCAATTTGCTTTCTAAAAACTTCCTTTTGAACATCTGCAGGAGATTTATCCCAGTGATAATCTAATCCCATTTCACCAATACCAATCACTTTTGGATGCTGAGCTAAAGATTCAATCCATTCCAAGTGTTCTTCTGTAAAATCAATTGCGTCAACTGGATGCCAACCGATAATGCCATATAAAAAATCATACTCATCGATTAATTTCATCGCGCGTTCAATTGTCGATTTGTTAAAACCAACTACAAACATACGATCAACACCTGCTTCTCTAGCACGTGTAATCACTTCACTCAAATCATCATCGTATTGCTCATCATTTAAATGGACATGTGTATCGATTAACATAATTATCTCTCCTAATTTTTAAAAATACAGTTATTTAATCACTGCACCATTTGGAATTGCACTTGGTAAACTTACTAAGGTTAATACACCATCTTTTTCAGCAGATAATATCATACCTTCAGATTTTTGTCCCATTAATTTAGCTGGTTTCAGGTTAGTAACAACTGCTACTTTTTTACCAATAATATCATCTGGTGTATAGAATTTGGCAATTCCTGATACAATTTGTCTTTGTTCAGAATCTAAGTCTACTTGAATTTTTAAAAGCTTATCTGACTTCTTAACATGTTCAGCATCAATAATCGTTGCTGCCTTAATTTCAACTTTATCAAAGTCTTTAATATCAATTTGAGGTTTGCTAGGAATCTCTTCTTTTTCCTCTTCAGTAGCAGGCGGTTGCATTGATTCTTTGATATATGCAATTTCCGCTTCGCTATCCAATCTTGGGAAAATAGGTTTAGGTTGCCCAGTAACCATAATTGACTCAGTAAGCACACCATATTGCTCTAAACTACTAAATTCCATAAATTGAGGATTGTTTATGTTCAATTGTTCAAAAATCTCTTTCGGCGCATGTGTTAAGAATGGACGTAATAATACAGCTGCATAACGAATATTTTCAACTAAGTGAGCCATTACATTGCCTAACATATCTTTTTGGCTATCGTCCTTAGCTAATACCCAAGGCGTTGTTTCGTCAATATACTTATTCGTTCTACTTATAAACTTCCATACCGTAGATAATGCCACAGAAAATTGCAAACTTTCCATGCTTTCAGTGTAGCTTTTCACTGTTTCTAAAGCCATAGCTTCCATTTCTTCATCTAATTCATGAAGTGGACCTTGATACGCTGGTAATTCGCCATCAAAGTACTTATTAACCATAGAAATCGTACGGTTTACTAAGTTACCTAAGTCATTTGCTAGATCGAAATTTGTACGCTCAACAAATGCTTCAGGTGTAAATACGCCATCTGAACCAAATGGTAATTCACGCATTAGATAATAACGTGTAGCATCTAAACCATAGCGATCAATTAAAATATTAGGGTCTACAACATTACCTTTAGATTTACTCATTTTTCCATCTTTCATCAAAATCCAACCATGTGCAAAGACTTTTTTAGGTAACGGTAAGTCTAATGCCATCAATAAAATAGGCCAAATAATTGAGTGGAATCGCACAATTTCCTTAGCCATTAAATGAATATCTGCTGGCCAGTATTTGTTAAATAGTGACTCATCATCTGATAAATAGCCTAATGCTGAAATATAGTTAACTAACGCATCAATCCAAACATAAACAACATGTTTTGGATTAGACGGAACATGGACACCCCAGTTAAATGATGTACGAGAAACAGCTAAATCAGCAAGTCCTGGTTTAATGAAGTTGTTAATCATTTCATTTTTTCTTGATGGTGGTTGTATAAAATCTGGATTTTGGTCATAGAACTCTAATAAACGGTCTGTATATTTACTAATATTAAAGAAATAACTTTCTTCTTTAACTAGTTCAACTTCGTGTCCAGAATCTGGACTTTTGCCACCAATAATTTTACCGTTTTCGTATTGTGGGTCTACTAATTGTGACTCTGTATAGTATGTTTCATCCGGAACAGAATACCAACCTTCATATTCACCTAAATAGATATCACCTTGCTTTAATAAACGTTCAAACACTTGCTCAACGACATGTTTATGACGTTCTTCAGTTGTTCTGATAAAATCATCATTTGAAATTTCAAGCTTAGCCCACAATTGTTTAATTCCAGCAATCATCTCATCCAAATATTCAATTTCTGTCTTACCAGCTTTTTGAGCTTTTTCTTGAATTTTTTGACCGTGTTCATCCGTTCCAGTCAAATAACGAACATCATATCCTTGCATTCTCTTATATCTTGCAATAACATCTCCAGCCACTGTAGAATATGCATGTCCTATATGTAAATTCCCACTAGGATAGTATATTGGGGTTGTTATATAAAATGTTTCTTTAGCCATAACTGTTCCTCCTCGTAATGTCTCACTTCAAATAATATCTAAGATTTCTATGCATTTCAACGGACGCGAACATTTATCTCGTCATCTCATTTTCATCTTATTCAATGTTAAGGTATTTATTACTTTCAATGTATTTATTTTACATTAAAAAACGTCGATGTCATCATTTTTTTATCATAGTCAACATCATTTTATCAGTATCAATGCAAAATGATAACTTACCATTTAAAATTACAGCTTGCGTTTATAAAATCGTTTAAAATTTCATATAATCGATAAAGTGATTAACTTATTTGATGATAAATATTATATACTTCATTCGTTTTAAGTTGTCGTTCTTCAGCAACTTTTTTAATAGCTTGTTTTGGTTTCATCTGTGAAGTTTGAATATAATGATCAACATGCTCATTGATAGATAAATCATCAAACCACGATATCTCATTGTTCGCTTTAGCACCTTCAATTAAGATAACGAATTCGCCTTTCAATGGTACATCGCCTTGCTGAATCAATGCTTGTAATTGTGTTACATCATCAGTTACAATTTGTTCGAACTTCTTAGTTAATTCACGCCCTAGTGATACTTGTCGTGTTGCATCTATCTTTGCAATTGTTTTTAATGTATCTGTCACACGATGCGGTGATTCGTATATAATTAATGTGCTATTTTCATGCATACGTTGCTCTAATACAGCACTTTTTTCTTTCTCTTTTCGTGGCAAAAATCCTAAAAATGTATATACATATGAAGGTAATCCACTAGCCATCAAAGCCGTCAGCCCAGCATTAGGTCCAGGCACAGTCTCTACTTTAATATTAGCTTCTCTGGCTGCCACTACTAATTCGTATCCAGGATCACTAATTAAGGGCAATCCAGCATCAGATACGAGCGCAACGTCAAGACCTAATTCTAACTGTTCAATGATAAAAGCAGTCTGCTTATCCTTGTTATGTTCGTGATATGACTTTAATGGAGTTGGAATATCATAATGTTTACACAGCTTACTAGTTACTCTAGTGTCTTCACAAGCAATCATATCAACACGTTTCAATACATCAACTGCTCTATAAGTAATATCTGCTAAATTACCAATTGGTGTGCCCACTAAATATAATACAGCCATACTATCGCTCCTTAATTAATCGCAATTTCTTTTGTCTGGTATAAGTTTTAATTTCATATTCACGCTTCAATGCTTCAGACTTTGTCTCATACATTTCTTGATAAACTAAATGCACCGGACGTCTTACTTTCGTATATTTGGCTCCTTGACCTCGGTTATGTTTTTCAACACGTGCATTAACGTCTTTAGCGTATCCTGTATATAAACTTCCATCACTACATTTTACAATATATACAAAATGACTATCCATAATATACTTCCTTCATTTCTTCGCTATAATTACCATCTTCATTATAAATATAAAATGGGGGCATGATTTCTAAACCTTGATTTCCACCTTTTCGACCTTCTACAACTATCGTTTGTGCCGATTTCCCTACTTTACTATATATAAAAACGACTTTCTTAGGTTCAATATTCACTTTTCTCATTTCAAACAAGACATCCATTAGTCTATCTGCACGATGTACCATATTTAGCCTGCCACCTTCTTTTAATAAATGACGGGCTGCAATCATGCAATCTTCAAGTGTACACATAATCTCATGTCTCGCTATCTTATGTGCTTCTTTTTGATGTTGGTGTTGCTGATTCTCTTTAAAATAAGGCGGATTACACGTTACTAAAGTATATTGTGAAGGTTTAAATACTTTAGTAACGTTTTTCAAATCCATGTGATGCATTGTTAAATATTCATCAACATCATTGAATTGAAATGTGCGTCGCGCCATATCGACAAGTGTTTTTTGAATCTCAACACCTTCTATATGTCGTGGATGTTTCGCAAACAATAACAAGGGTATCACCCCATTGCCTGAACATAAGTCCAATACAATATCTTTTGTTCTAGGTTTTGTAAAATGCCCTAACAACAAAGCATCCGTTGAAAACGAAAAAACATCATCATTTTGAATAATACTAAAATTTTCTTTGATTAGTTGATCAAATCGTTCATTCTCTTTTAACATTTTTAACTCCTATGAAGACAACCTTTTTCTATTGAGTAATTGAAATCTCTTTTTATATTATATGCCTATCTACATTCGATGTATTTTTGACTTTTAACAGCTACATTTTATAACTAATGATACTGCGCGCACACTTAATAATAACATTTAGTACCGCTATCTCTTATGCAATCACCAAAACTTTATACACAATTAAAGCCTGAAACATGCATTGTCTCAGACTTATCCAAACCATATTCATTTATAATTATAACACTATTTGAGAGTGCTTGATTAATCACTTAAAACTTCTAAACAGAACAGACAATCTTCACCATGTCGATGTTTTCCAAATAATTCGCCTTTACAAATATGAAATCCTTCTCCATACAATATAGCCAAATTATCTTTACTTGGTAATGGCTTTTTCACAGCTTTTGCTGGTTTTGAATTCGCAGTATCAATAGTAGTTGGTTCATCATTGCCCAACACCTTTTTCAAATTATCATTTTCAAGTTGAAGCGCTACATTTTCTTCTACTAATTCAACTGCAAGTGCCTTTAATTCTGAAGTTTCCTTTGAAAGTTGATTGACATTCATTTCTAAACGCATTATTTTTTCAAATATTTCATTGCGATCCAAATGTAATAATGCCTCCTTAATGCATAGTTTCTATTTCTTCTAATTTATATTCAAGTGGCTGTTCATGTCCCTCAAGCTTCACCTGCATAGAAATGTCTAATATATTTAAAGCAACTACTTTCCCGTTACCATCAGGCGTTTCAATTGCTTCACCGATATCAGGTAATTGTGCACGTACTTCCTCATAATAGTCATTTTCATATTTTAAACAACACATCAAACGACCACATGCACCAGAAATTTTAGTTGGATTTAATGATAAATTTTGATCCTTAGCCATCTTAATCGATACTGGTTCAAAATCCCCTAAAAATGTAGAACAACATAACGACCTACCACAAGGTCCGATACCGCCAAGCAATTTGGCTTCATCCCTTACACCAATTTGTCTCAACTCGATACGTGTTTTTAAATGTTGCGCTAATATTTTTACTAATTTTCTAAAATCAATACGATCATCCGCCGTAAAATTAAAAATAACTTTCGATTTATCTAATGTATATTCGCAATTGACTAAACGCATGTCCAAACCTTGTTCTCTTACAATGTCTTTACATAGTATTAATGCATTTTCAGCATCTCGTTCATTACAATTAAATTTATCAATATCTTTGTCATCAGCAACGCGAATAATATTTTTAAGAGGTAACACAACATCCTCTTCAGCAATATCCATTAATGGATTTTTAACAATACCTATCTCTATGCCTCTTTTAGATTCGACAACTACCCAGTCTTCTATATCTACTTGTATATCATTAGGTGTATAATATTCTAATTTTCCCGCTTTTTGAAACTGAACACCTATTACATTTGGCATCTAACTCACACCCTTAATTACGATTTGTTCAAATACAAGCGTTGGATTTACATTTTGATTCAATTTCTTATGTGCTTCCGTCAGTTGATCAAACATCAAAATTAATTGATTAAACGACAACTTTTGCGCATATTGATCAATATCATTTTTTAAATCACTATATATTTGTTTATCCTCTACATTTACCTTTGTATGTATGATATCTTCGAAGAAACCATTCACAGCTGCAATAGTTAAAGATTGCAGTTTTTTATTTTTAGCCTGTTTCAATAAATCAATAATACCTATAAGTGCCATTGGCTTGTTAGTAAGCAACAATTCACACCAACGTATAACTGATTTCCTTAATGCTAATAAATCAAATTCTTCATTTAAAGCTATTGCATTATCTATTTGCGTAGTATAAGTACTAATCATTTCAGCTACTGGCTTAGACATGTTTTGTTCAACTAATCTATTTATAAACTTTTCTTTATCAATAGGCTTGAAATACACATGCTGACACCTTGAATGGATTGTGTCTAAAATTTGCTCAGGTTTTGTAGACAATAAAATAGCAATCGTATTGTCCGGTGGTTCTTCAAGAAATTTCAAGATACTGTTTTCCCCTTGAACAGTTAACTTTTCAAAGTCTTCAATGATGTACACTTTATTTGTGCTTTCTATAGGAAGTTGATTCATATGACGCACAAGTTGTTCAACTTGTTCTTTCTTAATTGCATTCTCAGTTGTTGATATATACATAAAGTCTGGATGATTATATGTACTAACCTTTGTTTCACATTGACTATCTGTTTGACATAAAATAAGCTTTGCAAAATTAATCGCAACTTGTTTCATCGTTTGTGCATCATCACCTTCAAATAAATAGGCATGCGATAATTTATTTGAATGATATGCATTCGTCAATTGTTGCTGTTCATCCATTCATTACAAACTCCCTTTTGCTTTTATATAAAAAGGTTGCCAAAGAGCAACTAATTACTGCAACAATAGCGACCATGATTTGTGATTATTTTTAGAACCACAAAAATCAAATCTATTGGCATCTGAACTAGTCGCAGTCAAGCAACCCAAAATTGTTAATAACTTATTAATACACTATTTTAAGTATCTCTAATTGATGATTGTATTATAGAATTAAAATTGATGGAATGCATCAACTGGCATAACAAATACAGTAGCACCGCCAACTTCAACTTCAACTGGATATGGAATGTACGAATCCGCACTGCCTCCCATAGGTGTAATAGGTGAAACCAACTGTTCTCTATTACCACACGTTTGATTAATCACAGACAATATTTCATCTACACGGTCATCATTGACACCACATAAGAATGTTGTATTACCCGCTCTTAAAAACCCACCTGTTGTTGCCAATTTTGTTGCTCTAAAGTTATTTTTAACAAGTTGATCTGCAAGTTCCTGACTATCTTGATCTTGTACGATCGCTATAATCATTTTCATTTTATAACACCTCTTCTAACAATTATATCATATCTTTTCTAAATATTTGATGATAGTTTGATACGTGTCTTCAACAACATTTTCAAGAGGTTGATCTGCATTAACGCTTTTGAACCGTTGTGATTCATTATGAATGATTTCTTGGTAACCTTCAATTACTTTTTCGTGAAACTTTAAATCTTCTTGATCTAATCTATTTTGATCTCTTGAATTTTTAATAATACGTTCGCGACCTACTTCAGCACTAACATTTAAATAAATCGTCAAGTCTGGATATAATCCATTTATTGCAAATTCGTTTAATGCTCTTACTTCTTCAACGCCAATCCCTCTAGCATAACCTTGATAAGCTAATGAACTATCGATATAGCGATCACACAACACAACCTTACCTTCTTTTAAAGCTGGTATGACCTTTAATACAAGATGTTCTCTTCTAGATGCAGCAAATAACATTGCTTCAGTTCTAATGTCCATATCATTGCCTTCTAATACAATTTTACGTATTTCTTCACCAGTAGGAACACCACCTGGTTCTCTAGTCATAATGACATCATAATCTTTTACTAATCTATGGTAAACTTCATTAATTACAGTTGTTTTTCCAGAGCCTTCTGGGCCCTCAAAAGTTATAAAAGCTGACATTTTATTCATCCTCAACTAAAATTTTATTATTTTTAATTCCTTCAACTATCATTCCAGTTTCCAGATATTCATTTACCAATTCTATCATATTTTCAGTTATTGTTTCTCCTTTGAAAATAATAGGAATCCCTGGCGGATACGGGACAATATGTCGCGCCAGAACTTTACCTTTTGCCTTTTTCAAATCACACCAAGTAACATATTCAAAGCGTTTTGGTTTATAGTTACCTTCAGTTGTTAAAAGTTGTGTTTGTTTAACTTTAGAAACTGATTTTTTCGGTAAAATCATATCTTCAATTTTACGTAAAAGCGAATCAAATAAATACGTATCATCATGATGCCATAACGGCAATATCGCTAATGCTTGATAGTCGTCCGCTAATTCTAAATAGATATGTGCATTCATAAACCAATTTTGAATATCATGACCTGTAAAACCTTCATATTTTATCAGCAACTTCAACGGATCATCAACTTGAAGCATTTCAAAACCCTTCTTCTCCAAACATTCGATTAATTGCGCTCTCTTATCAAAAAACACGGTACTATCATATGTTTTATAGAACTCGGCAGCTGACTCTAAACTAGCCATAATCAAATACGAAGGACTAGATGTTTGGAAGTAGCTTAGATATTCTATAATAGTTTCTCTATAAGGTGCATTTTTATGAATATAAAGTACCGAGCCCATCGTTAAAGCTGGTAACGTTTTATGAAAAGATTGAACAACATAGTCAGCTTGATAATTTAATGTAGAATCTGGAAATCCTTGCAATCCAAAGTGCGCGCCGTGTGCTTCGTCAATGAGTACAGGAATATTTAATTGGTGCAAAGATTTGATAACCTCTTCTACATTAAATGTTTCACCGTAATAGTTAGGATAAGTCAACACAGCAAGTTTGTGACCGTCATTATTCAAACGGCTTAAATTAACTTTATTATAATGATTCGTTAACGGACTTTGATGCGTTTCAATAAAATGCCCTTCTTGTTGGCTAATATCGAGCGCATGTAATACAGATTTATGTACATTTCTTGCCATTAAGATATCGCCTTTTTTCTGTGAAAAAGACTGGATGACAGATAATATTCCTGAAGTGGTGCCATTCACTAAGAAATAAGCATCATAATCTGAATGTTTCTCCACCTGCTTCATACTTTCCAAAATGACTTCTTCAGGATGATGTAAATCATCTAATCCAGGTATTTCAGTTTTATCCATTGTCATTGATAATTGAGATAAATGACCGATAGTCATATTTTTATGACCCGGAACATGCAAAGAAATCGCTTCTTCTTGATTTAAACTTTCTAATTTATTTAAAATAGGTTGCTTCATGATATACGCTTCCTTTATTTACACTGTTTTGGAATTAGTTACTTTCAAAAGTATTAATTATATAGTAACACTTCTTTGACAAAAGTTAGTGTTACTTATGCAATAGCTTGTCTATTGTATAATAATTAATTTCCTTTTTGTATTTCGATTTAAAAAATATTAGACATAAAACCTAAAAACAGCAGTAAGATGATTTATGATTAAAAACTATCTTACTGCTGTTCACTTTTTATAATACTTCTGAATGTCTTCACTTATACTTCTAGTCACAGATTTAAACAATCAAAAGTGCACATTATTAAAATATCATTTCCAAAACTCAATGCGGCTCATCGCATCCATTTCTTGCCTAGCAACGTTCTACTCTAGCGGAACGTAAGTTGGCTACCATCGTCGCTAAGAACCTTTCTTGACTTGTGACAATCGCTTGCTTCTTTCCTCTTCTTCGGCTCTCGCTTACTCATTTAGCTCTACTAAACTCGTTGCGCTCTTTTCTCGTTTCGTCAGATTCAAACGTTTTCACTTCGCCAAGCCATTTTTCTTTGTGTTTACTTTTTATTTTGACGTTTTAGACATAAAAAAAGAGACCTTGCGGTCTCAATGCGGCTCATCGCATCCATTTTTTGCCTGGCAACGTTCTACTCTAGCGGAACGTAAGTTCGACTACCATCGACGCTAAGGAGCTTAACTTCTGTGTTCGGCATGGGAACAGGTGTGACCTCCTTGCTATAGTCACCAGACATATGAATGTAGATTATACATTCAAAACTAGATAGTAAGTAAAAGTGATTTTGCTTCGCAAAACATTTATTTTGATTAAGTCTTCGATCGATTAGTATTCGTCAGCTCCACATGTCACCATGCTTCCACCTCGAACCTATTAACCTCATCATCTTTGAGGGATCTTATAACCGAAGTTGGGAAATCTCATCTTGAGGGGGGCTTCATGCTTAGATGCTTTCAGCACTTATCCCGTCCACACATAGCTACCCAGCTATGCCGTTGGCACGACAACTGGTACACCAGAGGTATGTCCATCCCGGTCCTCTCGTACTAAGGACAGCTCCTCTCAAATTTCCTACGCCCACGACGGATAGGGACCGAACTGTCTCACGACGTTCTGAACCCAGCTCGCGTACCGCTTTAATGGGCGAACAGCCCAACCCTTGGGACCGACTACAGCCCCAGGATGCGATGAGCCGACATCGAGGTGCCAAACCTCCCCGTCGATGTGAACTCTTGGGGGAGATAAGCCTGTTATCCCCGGGGTAGCTTTTATCCGTTGAGCGATGGCCCTTCCATGCGGAACCACCGGATCACTAAGTCCGTCTTTCGACCCTGCTCGACTTGTAGGTCTCGCAGTCAAGCTCCCTTATGCCTTTACACTCTATGAATGATTTCCAACCATTCTGAGGGAACCTTTGAGCGCCTCCGTTACCTTTTAGGAGGCGACCGCCCCAGTCAAACTGCCCGCCTGACACTGTCTCCCACCACGATAAGTGGTGCGGGTTAGAAAGCCAACACAGCTAGGGTAGTATCCCACCAGCGCCTCCACGTAAGCTAGCGCTCACGTTTCAAAGGCTCCTACCTATCCTGTACAAGCTGTGCCGAATTTCAATATCAGGCTACAGTAAAGCTCCACGGGGTCTTTCCGTCCTGTCGCGGGTAACCTGCATCTTCACAGGTACTATGATTTCACCGAGTCTCTCGTTGAGACAGTGCCCAAATCGTTACGCCTTTCGTGCGGGTCGGAACTTACCCGACAAGGAATTTCGCTACCTTAGGACCGTTATAGTTACGGCCGCCGTTTACTGGGGCTTCGATTCGTAGCTTCGCAAAAGCTAACCACTCCTCTTAACCTTCCAGCACCGGGCAGGCGTCAGCCCCTATACATCACCTTACGGTTTAGCAGAGACCTGTGTTTTTGATAAACAGTCGCTTGGGCCTATTCACTGCGGCTCTTCTGGGCGTTAACCCTAAAGAGCACCCCTTCTCCCGAAGTTACGGGGTCATTTTGCCGAGTTCCTTAACGAGAGTTCGCTCGCTCACCTTAGAATTCTCATCTTGACTACCTGTGTCGGTTTGCGGTACGGGCACCTATTTTCTATCTAGAGGCTTTTCTCGGCAGTGTGAAATCAACGACTCGAAGACACAATGTCTTCTCCCCATCACAGCTCAGCCTTAACGAGTACCGGATTTGCCTAATACTCAGCCTTACTGCTTAGACGTGCAATCCAATCGCACGCTTCGCCTATCCTACTGCGTCCCCCATCGATTAAAACGATTATAGGTGGTACAGGAATATCAACCTGTTATCCATCGCCTACGCCTGTCGGCCTCAGCTTAGGACCCGACTAACCCAGAGCGGACGAGCCTTCCTCTGGAAACCTTAGTCAATCGGTGGACGGGATTCTCACCCGTCTTTCGCTACTCACACCGGCATTCTCACTTCTAAGCGCTCCACATGTCCTTACGATCATGCTTCAACGCCCTTAGAACGCTCTCCTACCATTGTCCAAAGGACAATCCACAGCTTCGGTAATATGTTTAGCCCCGGTACATTTTCGGCGCAGTGTCACTCGACTAGTGAGCTATTACGCACTCTTTAAATGATGGCTGCTTCTAAGCCAACATCCTAGTTGTCTGGGCAACGCCACATCCTTTTCCACTTAACATATATTTTGGGACCTTAGCTGGTGGTCTGGGCTGTTTCCCTTTCGAACATGGACCTTATCACCCATGTTCTGACTCCCAAGTTAAATTAATTGGCATTCGGAGTTTGTCTGAATTCGGTAACCCGAGAGGGGCCCCTCGTCCAAACAGTGCTCTACCTCCAATAATCATCACTTGAGGCTAGCCCTAAAGCTATTTCGGAGAGAACCAGCTATCTCCAGGTTCGATTGGAATTTCTCCGCTACCCTCAGTTCATCCGCTCACTTTTCAACGTAAGTCGGTTCGGTCCTCCATTCAGTGTTACCTGAACTTCAACCTGACCAAGGGTAGATCACCTGGTTTCGGGTCTACGACCAAATACTAAACGCCCTATTCAGACTCGCTTTCGCTACGGCTCCACATTTACTGCTTAACCTTGCATCAAATCGTAACTCGCCGGTTCATTCTACAAAAGGCACGCCATCACCCATTAACGGGCTCTGACTACTTGTAAGCACACGGTTTCAGGTTCTATTTCACTCCCCTTCCGGGGTGCTTTTCACCTTTCCCTCACGGTACTGGTTCACTATCGGTCACTAGAGAGTATTTAGCCTTAGGAGATGGTCCTCCCAGATTCCGACGGAATTTCACGTGCTCCGTCGTACTCAGGATCCACTCAAGAGAGACAACATTTTCGACTACAGGATTATTACCTTCTTTGATTCATCTTTCCAGATGATTCGTCTAATGTCGTCCTTTGTAACTCCGTATAGAGTGTCCTACAACCCCAACAAGCAAGCTTGTTGGTTTGGGCTCTTCCCGTTTCGCTCGCCGCTACTAAGGGAATCGAATTTTCTTTCTCTTCCTCCGGGTACTAAGATGTTTCAGTTCTCCGGGTGTGCCTTCTGATATGCTATGTATTCACATATCGATAACATGACATAACTCATGCTGGGTTTCCCCATTCGGAAATCTCTGGATCAAAGCTTACTTACAGCTCCCCAAAGCATATCGTCGTTAGTAACGTCCTTCATCGGCTTCTAGTGCCAAGGCATCCACCGTGCGCCCTTAATAACTTAATCTATGTTTCCACCATTTTTATAAGTCAAACGCTCACATACGGCTTCGTTTTCATTATTTTAAATGCTCATTTACATAAGTAAACTCTGCTTTAAAATAATTTAACTCATTGTCTGCTAAACGTTTTCTTTTATAAAAAGATTTAAACGCGTTATTAATCTTGTGAGTGTTCTTTCGAACACTAGCGATTATTTCTTATGAATTCAAGCTTATTTAAAACTCTTTATTCACTCGGTTTTGCTTGGTAAAATCTATATTTTACTTACTTATCTAGTTTTCAATGTACAATTTCTTTTTAGTCAAGCGCTCGCATACTGCTTTATTTTCAAAAAATCAAATGCTCATTTACAAAAGTAAACTCCGCTTTAATTTTTCTTAATGCATTGTCTGACAACCGCTTTCTTTAAAAAGAATAGATTGTCAAGCGCTCGCATAAGCAATATCACTTTAACCAAAAAATATTTGAATGTTAAATAAACATTCAAAACTGAATACAATATGTCACGTTATTCCGCATCTTCTGAAGAAGATGTTCCGAATATATCCTTAGAAAGGAGGTGATCCAGCCGCACCTTCCGATACGGCTACCTTGTTACGACTTCACCCCAATCATTTGTCCCACCTTCGACGGCTAGCTCCTAAAAGGTTACTCCACCGGCTTCGGGTGTTACAAACTCTCGTGGTGTGACGGGCGGTGTGTACAAGACCCGGGAACGTATTCACCGTAGCATGCTGATCTACGATTACTAGCGATTCCAGCTTCATGTAGTCGAGTTGCAGACTACAATCCGAACTGAGAACAACTTTATGGGATTTGCTTGACCTCGCGGTTTCGCTGCCCTTTGTATTGTCCATTGTAGCACGTGTGTAGCCCAAATCATAAGGGGCATGATGATTTGACGTCATCCCCACCTTCCTCCGGTTTGTCACCGGCAGTCAACTTAGAGTGCCCAACTTAATGATGGCAACTAAGCTTAAGGGTTGCGCTCGTTGCGGGACTTAACCCAACATCTCACGACACGAGCTGACGACAACCATGCACCACCTGTCACTTTGTCCCCCGAAGGGGAAAGCTCTATCTCTAGAGTTGTCAAAGGATGTCAAGATTTGGTAAGGTTCTTCGCGTTGCTTCGAATTAAACCACATGCTCCACCGCTTGTGCGGGTCCCCGTCAATTCCTTTGAGTTTCAACCTTGCGGTCGTACTCCCCAGGCGGAGTGCTTAATGCGTTAGCTGCAGCACTAAGGGGCGGAAACCCCTAACACTTAGCACTCATCGTTTACGGCGTGGACTACCAGGGTATCTAATCCTGTTTGATCCCCACGCTTTCGCACATCAGCGTCAGTTACAGACCAGAAAGTCGCCTTCGCCACTGGTGTTCCTCCATATCTCTGCGCATTTCACCGCTACACATGGAATTCCACTTTCCTCTTCTGCACTCAAGTTTTCCAGTTTCCAATGACCCTCCACGGTTGAGCCGTGGGCTTTCACATCAGACTTAAAAAACCGCCTACGCGCGCTTTACGCCCAATAATTCCGGATAACGCTTGCCACCTACGTATTACCGCGGCTGCTGGCACGTAGTTAGCCGTGGCTTTCTGATTAGGTACCGTCAAGATGTGCACAGTTACTTACACATATGTTCTTCCCTAATAACAGAGTTTTACGATCCGAAGACCTTCATCACTCACGCGGCGTTGCTCCGTCAGGCTTTCGCCCATTGCGGAAGATTCCCTACTGCTGCCTCCCGTAGGAGTCTGGACCGTGTCTCAGTTCCAGTGTGGCCGATCACCCTCTCAGGTCGGCTATGCATCGTTGCCTTGGTAAGCCGTTACCTTACCAACTAGCTAATGCAGCGCGGATCCATCTATAAGTGACAGCAAGACCGTCTTTCACTTTTGAACCATGCGGTTCAAAATATTATCCGGTATTAGCTCCGGTTTCCCGAAGTTATCCCAGTCTTATAGGTAGGTTATCCACGTGTTACTCACCCGTCCGCCGCTAACATCAGAGAAGCAAGCTTCTCGTCCGTTCGCTCGACTTGCATGTATTAGGCACGCCGCCAGCGTTCATCCTGAGCCAGGATCAAACTCTCCATAAAAATTATGATGTTTGATTAGCTCATAAATACTAAATAATGTTTGTAACTTATAGTTACGTTTTTTGGAATTAACGTTGACATATTGTCATTCAGTTTTCAATGTTCATTTTTCTTACCGACAAGAATTAATTATACATTTTATTAACATTTAAGTCAACAACTTTTTAAAATTAATTTTCGTTAGTAATTCAAGTTATTTCTTAAGTTGAATTGTTTTGTTTGCCTCAACAAATAAATACTATACAGGCTTTCAAACTGCTTAACAACAGTAAAAATTACACCTTTGTCATCTGTACTGAACGCCCTTATCCTAAAAATCGAACTTAAAAAGATCCCCACTTATAAATAGTACGTTTTTTAGAACAAGAAACAGATTTTTCTCTAACCATATCAATCAAAAAAACCGCAAAACAGAACGTTATTTTTTTACCAGAAATTAAAAATAAATTTACAAGTTTTAAATAATCTCTCAAAACACCGCTATACAGGCTGATTTAATAAGCTTTAGACCAAAGAAGTACAACTTACTAAGCCAGCATCTATCATTTCAATTACAAAAGAATTTCATTTGCATAGTCATTAACCGCATTTATCAAATTAATAGCACCAACACACCATAACCATAGATCTAATTCGATAATCCAATTCACATCATTACTATTAGAAGTAACAAATCACAACCAACGGCTTGCTTCCTAAAGATTACCCATCCCTCAGTAAAACTAGGTAAACCATACCACCGCCACACCGCAAATAAAGTAGTACATCACACCACACCATAAAAAAAGCCACAATGATTACACTGTGACTTTTCTTACTATAGTATTAAAATCAAAAATGTTTAATAGAAGACATTACATTTCTGTTCTACCTGCGATTGCTTTAGATAATGTTACTTCGTCAGCATACTCTAAATCGCCACCTACCGATAACCCTTGTGCTAATCTCGTCACTTTGATACCTATAGGCTTAACTAATCTAGAAATATACATGGCTGTAGATTCCCCCTCTAAGTTCGGGTTCATAGCTAAGATTAATTCGCTAACTTCATCGTTTTTCAAGCGTTCAATCAATGAAGGAATATTAATATCTTCTGGTCCAATGCCATCCATAGGCGAAATAGACCCATGTAAAACGTGATATAAACCTTTGTATTCTCTCATTTTTTCCATAGCTATGACATCTTTGTCATCTTCCACAACACAAATAACTGAACGATCTCTTTGCTTATCTTCACAAATATAACATGGATCATTTTCAGTAATGTGACCACATACGCTACAATATGTTAATTCTCTCTTAACATCTACTAATGCTTTGGCAAACTGAACAACATCGTCTTCTTTCATATCTAAGGTATGAAAAGCCAGACGTTGGGCTGTCTTTGGACCAATGCCTGGCAATTTCATAAAGCTATCAATAAGTTTTGATATAGGTTCTGGATAATGCATCTATGATCACATTCCAGGGATGTTTAAGCCTTGAGTATGTTTACCTAAACGTTCTTGAGTAAGCTCATCAGCTTTATTCATCGCTTCATTAGTAGCTGCTAACACTAAGTCTTGTAGCATTTCAATATCATCTGGGTCTACAGCTTCTTCTTTGATTTCAACGTCGACAACTTCTTTATGACCAGTTACAGTAACTGCAACCATGCCACCGCCAGCTGTTCCTACAATACGCTCTTCTTTAAGTTTTTCTTGTTCTTGAGCCATTTTCTTTTGCATTTTTTGCATTTGTTTCATCATTTGTTGCATGTTTCCGCCACCGCGCATATTCCATTTCCTCCTTGAAAATCAATAAATATTTATCAATAAAATGATGTTTCTTTCATTATACATACGATTATATCGCTTGTCATGTATCACTCTTCATCTATCACATGTACAGTTTCTTCACCGAAAAGATCTTTTGCTTTTTGAGCAATATCTGTTTGTTGCGCTTGTTGCTTTGGCATATCATCACCTTCGTTTTTACGATTTTGTAAATATTCCGTTCGAACTCTTTGCCATTGATCTGATGGTACACCAACAACTTTAACGTTTTTATTAACGATATTACATACAACACTTTCTATGCTACTACGTTTCTCGTCGTCTTTATTGACGATTTCACAATGGATCTCTTCCTCAAATTTCACAAGTACGTGATCTTCACTTGCCGCCACAGGTTCCGAATTTTGCAATAAACTAACGAGTGATTTTTTATCATTGTTTTTGGCATGATCAATCACTTCTTGCCAATGATCTTTCAACAATTTGATATCTGCCTTATTCGCTTTATCTAGCACTTTTGCAATTTGTTGCATTGAAAATGCATTTTTAGATTTTTGTATGCCTCTCGCAGGCTTTTTCGAAGATTTTTGAGCAGGAGCGACACTCACTCCTTGTGCTTTTAGTGTTTTTAGTTCTTGCTCTAACTGTTCCATACGTTGCAACAATACATCTGTGTTTGGCGATGAAGCAATTTGTGCTGGTTCAGCTACATTCGCAATCACTTGTGGTTGACCCTTAATCTGCTCAGCTAATTTTACTAACAACACTTCAAAATGAACGTTTTGATTCACACTAAAACGAATCGACACTAATGTATCATTAATAAGATCAATCATTTGATATAACATATCTAATTCTAAGTTCATCAGTGCTCGATACTCAGTATCTTTCTCAGATGTTTTATTCATAATCGTATCTCTGACAAAATAAATCATATCATTTATTAGGCGATTCACTTCTTTACCTTCTGTTATAAACTGATGGTATTTTTTAAAAGATGCTTGTACGTCACCTTGTACAATATCATCAAACAAGTGATCCAACGCTTCATCATGAACGCTACCCGTAACATTTAGGGCATCTTGTAATGTCAATGTGCCATCGCCGAAAGCAATAGCCTGATCCATAATACTTAATGCATCACGCATACCCCCTTCAGACGCTTTAGCGATAAATGCCAAGGCTTCATCTTCACATTCAATTTGTTGTGCATCTGCTACAAATTTTAAACGTTCAACAATTTGATCTAGGCTAATTGCTTTAAAATCAAAACGTTGTGCCCTAGAAATGATTGTTGGAGGGATTTTATGTGGTTCTGTCGTTGCCAATATAAAAATAGCGTGTGCTGGAGGTTCTTCTAACGTCTTTAAAAGGGCATTAAAAGCACCTGTTGTTAGCATGTGCACCTCATCTATAATATAAACTTTATATTTCGATTCACTTGGTGCATATTTAACTTTGTCTCTAATATTTCTTATTTCATCAACGCCATTATTACTAGCAGCATCAATTTCTATCACATCTGAATTAGTCCCCTGCGTAATGCCTTTACAAATATGACATTCATTACAAGGTTCTCCATCAGTGCTATTTAAACAGTTGATTGCTTTAGCAAACACTTTGGCAATACTCGTTTTTCCCGTACCTCTCGGACCACTAAAAATATATGCATGCGACTGTTTTTCTTTCGAAATCGCATTGCGCAATGTCTTCGTGACATGTTCTTGTCCGACGACATCCTCGAAACTTTGGGGTCTGTACATACGATATAAGGCTTGATAATTCAAGTTAGCACCTCCATAAACAATTACCTTTCATTATAGCATGATAATACCTTTACTTCTTAAATGAACAATTAATAAAAATGTTCTGGAAATTTTACGATTCCGTGTGGTGCATCCGTCAAATTATCCCATAAATATTTTACAAGTAACGGTGCATCACCAGATTCTAATTTAATGTCATGCTCAGCAGCATTTTGATAACCCAACTTTTCAAAGTAGTCAAAACAATGGTCTACAACAACCGTACTATACTCTTGCGCTTTTGCACGTTCTTCTACTGCTTGAACCAATCCACGACCTAATTTTTGTCCACGTAATTCAGGATGAACTGATAAAGAGGCAATCGCCAAACCATAATACGTCTTGTCATCACTATTAATTTCTACTTCAATTAATAAAACGTGTCCAACGACATCGTTATTTTCATTTTTCGCAATTACTTCTAATTCAAAATTATAGCAAGGAGATTTTCTTAAATGTTTTACTTTCGCACGTGCTTGCCAACTCGTTTCAGGATTATCATCAAAACTTTCTTCAATACTATTTAAAGATTTATCATAATCTAACTCTGTTAAAGTACTTAAATATATTTGCATATGTCCTCCGTAGGCATTTGATTGTCAATAATCATAACGTATCTCATTAATAATTCTATTGTAAGATACTCCCCCTCATTTCACCATCATTTCTTTATTATCAAATAATAACTTCTTACTTTTCATTGACACAAAAATCATTCAAACTGCACATCGAGTTCACTTGAATCAAACTTCACATATAAAAAAGGGTTCTTCATCTTTTATGGTGGGAAGGTAAAACTTCCTGCTTTTTTTAATACACAAAAAGCGCAATTGCCTCTATAATTTAAAGTGACCAAACCCAAACTAAAGGAGACAAGTGCGCCTATGTGTAATGATACCTTAGAATTACTAAGAATAAAAGATGAAAATATAAAATATATAAACCAAGAAATTGACGTCATTATCAAAGGAAAAAAAGCAACAGTGGTTAATGCTGTACTAACGTATAAGCCTTCGGCCTGTTATTGTTGTGGAGTTAAAAATGAAGGACAAATTCATAAACATGGTAAGCGTGTTTCTCGTATTACTTTACTTAAAACTCAAGGGTATAACACATACCTCAACTTAGCTAAACAACGTTTTAAATGCTTAGAATGCAATGGCACTTTTACTGCTAAAACGTCAATTGTTGATGAGTCGTGTTTTATCTCAAGATGTGTTACTCAAAAAGTTATAGAAGAAGCTACTAAAGTTAAAACAGAGATTGATACTGCAGAAGATAACTGTATCTCTCCATCTACTGTAAGTCGTATTAGAACTAAAGCGGCTAATTCATTACGAATTAAACCCTTTAATTGTTTGCCAGAACACATCGCTATGGATGAATTTAAAAGCGTTAAAAATGTAACTGGATCAATGAGTTTCATTTTTATAGATAATGATACTCATGATGTTATAGATATTTTAGAAAATAGAACTACAAGATTCTTGCGTGCCTATTTCGAGCGATTCGATTTAAAAAATCGACAACAAGTTAAGACGGTTACTATTGACATGTATGAACCCTATGTCCGATTATTTCGCGACCTATTTCCTAATGCAGCTATTATTTTTGACAGATTCCATATCGTTCAACATTTAAATAGAGAACTTAATAAGTATCGTGTACAAGTTATGAATGAATACCGTAATAAAAAAGGACCTGATTATACAATTTTTAAGAATAACTGGAAAGTCCTATTGATGGATACTAGTAAAACCATATTTAGTAAATACAGATGGAATAAATCTTTTAAGGCTTATAAACGCTCATCTGACATTGTAGAATTCATGCTTTCAAAAGACGATATACTACGACACTCCTACGAACTTGTCCAAGGATTACGAAAAGACCTAAGGTTATGTAATTGGCCTAAATTTATTAATCGTTTAAATTCAGTTAGTAAAAAGTCTGTGAGTAAGGGTGTATGGAAAGCGGTTAAATATTATAGAAAACATCAAAGGATGTTAAGAAATACAATTTATTACCCAGCATTTAATAATGGTGCTATAGAAGGAATTAATAATAAGATAAAATTAATCAAGCGAATTTCTTTTGGTTACAGAAATTTCAACAACTTTAAAGCACGTATAATGATGATTTTCAGCTTGTACAAAGGAGAAAAAAAGAAGACAACCAAGCCCAATAATGGACTGGCCGCCTAATAATAAAAACTCTAAAAGTTGTATTTTAAAAATAGTTCTTTAAATTATATACCCACCACATTTGGTGGAGAACCTAAAAAAGCTACTTCCCACAAACATGTTCCACGTATAATACGCTGAATTGTCTTCAAGAAAGTAGCTTCTATAATTATATATTTTCAACTCTTAATAATCGGTTTAATATTTAAAAAATAAAAAACCGTGCACCTAAGCATCGAACGTAATTCACGAACGTAACCAAAGTCGTTAGCTAAATCTCGGCTACCCTACGGCACATATGATGATCCACTTAATGCTGCTTCCGTCAGGACCTGACATGGTTCATGGGTTCATATTGCATAGGACCGAAATCTTCAAACACTACGTGCTTTGGGCAGACTTCGCAAAAATACGGCCTCAACAAAGGAATTAAGCCTCGCATAAAGCGGATTTCGAGTACAGGGAACCGCTACCTCCCCACCTAGCACGGCAAGATATATATTACTATATTTTAATAGTTAATTGCAAGTATAAATCATTTATATCATTGTTTACTTTATACGACGTCTTGAGAAGTCATTAAATTTAAATTCATTTGCAAGATGTTTTGAAATATTATATTGAAACGGCATTGTATTTTCTAAATACACAATACTTCGAACTGTTGCTGAATAAGCCACCGATACATCACCAAACAATTGATATGCTTGTTCATCAAACGGTTCAAAAGTAATAGACTTACTTGAATAACTAATATTAAGATTTAATACCTTTTCCAAATAATCATAAATAGAATCACTCGCAACATCATTACCTATATCTGAAACAATCGACTTTAGAAAATAATCTTCATCAACAATCTTCACATGTTGGTTAAGCCGACGAGTTCTAACAATATGAATGAGTGATTCACTAGAATTGATGTTTAAAGCATGTTGAACTTCTGGAACTTCATGCGCTTCAACAACCTCATTCACAACAACTTCAGTTAAATATGCGACGCCCATTTCTTCTTGCATTTCTTTAAAACTAACAAGTTCAGAAAATGGAAACTCTGTAACCTCCTGATAAATGACAAGTGACCCTTTACCATGAATCTTTTGAATCATGCCGTCTAATGCCAACAAATCTAATGCCTTACGCACGGTCTCTCGAGATGACTGGTACAATTGCACCAAATCATGTTCAGACGGAATTTGTTCACCATATTGAATCTGCCCGTTTAATATATCTTCTTTCAACGCCTCATAAATCTTCATAAACTTTTTTTGTTTCGCCATATAAACGCATCCACTCAATTTATTTTACGCGTTTGTTTCGATTACAATTGCACCAAACCCGCTTATCGTATTATTTTCCACTGTGCCTGTTTGAATCACAACACAACCTTCTCTAGCCAATCCTTCTGGCAAATCAACAGCCGATGCTGAGAAATTCGCAATTACTAGCCATTGTTGATTCTTATAATGACGTTCATAAACAAATAAATGATCATGATCCATAAAACGTGGCACAATGTCTCCATACGTAATAATATCATGCGTATGTCTTAATTGTATTAATTTTTGATACGTATAGAAAATAGACTCTTTATTCTGAAGTGCTTGTCTAACGTTGACCTGATGATAATTTTCCGAAATATCAATCCAAGGCTTACCAGCTGTAAATCCAGCATTAACATCATCACTCCATTGCATAGGCGTTCTCGAATTGTCTCGTGACTTCTGTCCTAAAATCGCTAATACATCCGCTTCAGCATGCCCTTCACTTAACAACTGATGGTAGGCATTAATCGATTCAACATCGCGATATTGTGCTATTGATGTAAAATGTGGGTCCGTCATACCAATTTCTTCCCCTTGGTAAATATATGGCGTCCCTTGCAACATATGCAGTGCGATAGCTAACATTTTAGCACTTTGTATCCTCATTTCTTCCGACGTATCATCACCAAATCTAGACACTACCCGTGGCTGATCATGATTACACCAGAAAATCGCGTTCCATCCGCCACCGTCATAAATACCTCGTTGCCATTGCATCAGAATTTCCTTTAACTTATGGAAATCAAGCTTCGCATTTGTCCACTTTTCACCATCAACATAATCAACCTTTAGATGATGAAAATTAAAAACACTATTCAATTCTTGACGTTCTGGCTGTGTATACTTAATACAATTTTCAATCGTCGTCGAAGACATTTCTCCTACAGTCATCATGTCAGTGTTACCAAACGTTTGACGATTTAATTCATGCAGAAACTCATGCACTCTAGGACCATCCGTATAAAATTCTTTACCTATTTTGTCAGAGTCCTTAAATTCACCTTTAGAAATTAAGTTAATGACATCAAATCGAAAACCATCAACGCCGAAGTCTATCCAATGATTGACTATGCGATATAACGATTGACGTACTTCCGGATTATCCCAATTTAAATCAGCTTGACTGACATCAAATAAATGTAAATAATATTCATCTGTCTCAGAATCATACTTCCATGCATTACCACCGAATTTAGAATGCCAATTTGTTGGCGGCCCGTCTTCAGATGATCTGAAAAAGTAATAATCTCTATAAGGGTTATCTTTAGATTTACGGGCTTCTTTAAACCATTCATGCTCCGTCGACGTATGATTAATGACAATATCTAACATCACTTTCAAGTCTTTTTGATGAGCAACTTTGATTAACTTTTCAAAATCATCCATCGTTCCAAAGTCTTCATTGATTTCTAAATAATTGCTGATATCATAGCCATTATCATTCATAGGTGATTCATACACTGGTGTTAACCAAATATAATCAACACCCAATAACTTGATATAATCCAATTTTTCTATAATTCCGTTGATATCTCCTATACCATTCCCCGTCGTATCATTAAACGACTTAGGATAAATTTGATATACAACGGATTTTCTCCAATCTATTTCTTTCGACACACAATTACCACCTTATAACGTAATAAAGGACGTCCAAATAACGAACGCCCCTTTTTTATTTTATTAATCTTCAACAATTTCTTTCGCTTTTTGTTTACTAAAATGAGACATCACAATTGTTAGTATACATGGTACAACAATAGCAATAGCTGTCACAATAAGATATACTGGCCAAAATTCTTTTTGAATTGAAATGAATGCTGGCACGCCACCAACACCAACTTTTCCAAGTACGTTATTCATACCAACGATTGCCCCCAATACACAAGATGTTGATATCGCAGCGATAAATGGATATTTCAGAGGTAAGTTCACACCAAACATAGCTGGTTCAGTAACACCTAACATACCAGAAATACAAGATGTTAATGCCAAGCCTTCTTCTTTAACCATTTTACGACGTTTATAGACAAACCATGCTCCAAATGCTGCAGAGCCCTGACAAATATTGGAAATCGCAACGATTGGCCATAAGTACGTACCACCTAAGCTGCTACCCATCAATTGGAAATCTACTGCTAAAAACATATGGTGTAGTCCTGTAATTACAAGTGGTGCATATAACAATCCATATATTGCTCCGCCAAGCCATCCTGCATGTTGGAATATAAATGTAACACCAGATGTAATACCTGTACCAATCAATAACGCAACTGGTCCAATGATAATAAATGCTAAAAATCCAGTAACTAAAAGCGCTACGGGGCCAACGACCAACATTTTTATCGAATCGTGAACGACTTTATTTAATCCTTTTTCAATTTTAGCTAGAACATAAGCTGCAATTAAAACAGGCAACACTTGACCTTGGTAATTCAACTGCTTAATCTCTAAGCCAAATAAGTTCCACGTCGGAATATTCCCTTTTGCCAAATCATACTGAGATACTAATTGCGGATGCATTAAAATCAAACCTAAGACTATGCCTAGAATCGGACTACCACCAAATACACGCATACTACTCCAACCAATTAATGCTGGTAAGAAAATAAATGCCGTACTCGCAATCACATTAATGATGTTTGAAATATCAGCAATTTGCGGATACATCTCAATAAGTGCTTTTGGACCAAATAAACCTTTCATTGTAAGTAAATTATTGATCCCCATTAACAAACCAGCTGTCACAATCGCAGGTAATATTGGTATAAAAATATCCCCTAACAATTTGATCAAACGTTGTACTGGATTCCCTTTTTGCGCAGCTGCTTGTTTCGCTTCATCTTTCGAAGCTTCTTGAGCACCTGTTTCATCAATAAACTGCTTATACACTTCATCGACTGTTCCTGGACCAATGACAATTTGATATTGATGGTCTGCTTTGAACTGCCCCTTGACCAACGCGTTATTACTTAATGCGTCTTTATCAACTTTGCTTTCATCTTTAAGCACTAAACGTAATCGTGTTACACAATGCGTTGCAGCTTCAAGATTTTCTTTTCCCCCAATAGCGCTTACGATGGCTTTTACATCTTCTCTTTTTACAGCCATATATTTCACTCCCTTAATGTCTTAAAACGAGTATAACTTGTCTAGACAAGTTATGTAAAGGCTTTCAACAAATTATTTTTATTTTGTCACATGATCTGATACAGCTATTTTAGAAAATCAATAGGCCATAACGACATATGTAGCAATAACTCCTCGCTACAATTGCGTTATTAACAATACCTCACCACGCTCTCACCATTATAAAGTGTAGATGCATGGCCAACTCCTAAATTGAAAAATGCATATCTATAAATAGCAAACTTGTCCACACAAGCCATCCATCATATTTCACAAAACAAAAAAGACATTTAGCTATGTATATTGCACAAGCCAAATGCCCTTCCAATCTCAATGCCTTATCATTTCTATTATCAAAAATTACGAGTCATTCAAAGACAAATAAAAAAGGTAAATACTCAAAATTTGAGCACTTACCTTCATTATATATAGTATTTAATATAAATATTGATGGCGGAGGAAGAGGGATTCGAACCCCCGCGAGCCGTTAAGCCCCTGTCGGTTTTCAAGACCGATCCCTTCAGCCGGACTTGGGTATTCCTCCTAAACACAATATTTATCATATATGAACGTTCTGTAAAAGTCAATATTGTTTTTAAGCATTACATGATTACCACAAATCATTGTCTTCCACTACAGTTGACCTATAAAACGAATGTAAAAAATCACTACTTATAATTAATCTATTTGTTGTCTTACAAACCTTTGTTTTTAGGTTACAAAGATGGCATGTGACGTTGATAGATACTAGATTATTTCAAACTCGATTCAGCATGACACAACGTCAACGTAACCACCATTTCCATACAAAGATTATACACAAACTTTACTAGCTAAATACTGATCTACTGCTTTCGCTACGCCTCTACCTTCTTTAATTGCCCATACAACTAAACTTTGACCACGTCTAGCATCTCCAGCAGCAAATACCTTTTCATTATTAGTTTGATAGTTTGTATCATCCGCCACGATTCGATTTCTATCCGTTTTAATGTTAAAAGCATTCGGTACTGTTGGTTCTGTACCTTCGAAGCCGATTGATAATAATACAAGGTCAGCAGGCCAAAATCTTTCAGGTCCTTCTTTCATGACCATACCATTTTCGCCTTGCTCTAAAATTTGAGTATACAAACCACGTATGTGTCCTTTATCGTCAACATCGTAACGCATTGTTTGAACACCATATGCACGTGGTTCCTTACCAAACTTAGCTTCGTACTCTTGGTGCGCGTAGTCCATTTTAAACACCGGCATTGCTAAAGGCCATGATGCATTTTCTGTAAATGTAATTGCTTCTGGCAATTTCGTATATTTATTAAATTGAACAATCGATTTACAATTTTCTCTTAATGCTGTCGCTACACAGTCTGCCCCTGTATCACCAGCACCAATGATAATGACATTCTTATCTTTTGCAGTTATTGTTATATCATCAATTTCTCCATTTAACAGCTGCGTTTGTTCAGTTAAATAATCCATAGCGAAATGTATACCATCACCCATGCGTCCTTCTAAAGGTAAATCTCTACCTTTTTGTGCACCAGTACATAATATAATGGCATCATACTCAGATTCTAACGTTGCTTTATCAATATCAACGCCTACTTCAACACCATTAATGAAAGTAATGCCCGCTTCTTCCATTAACTTAATACGACGTCGAACCACATCTTTATCAAGTTTCATATTCGGAATACCATACATTAATAAACCGCCTGATTCTCTAGCACGTTCATAAATAGTTACTTGATATCCTAGTAGATTAAGTTCTTCAGCAGCAGCTAATCCTGCTGGACCGCTTCCAACGATTGCCACTTTTTCATCTCTACGGCGACTCGGAACTTTCGGCGCTACCCAACCATTTTCAAAAGCTTCATCAATAATTGTGCGTTCAATACCTTTAATCGCAATCGATTCTCTATTAATCTTCATCACACAAGCACTTTCGCATGGTGCAGGACATACACGCCCTGTAAAGTCAGGAAAGTTATTTGTTTCGCTTAAGCGTTCATAAGCAGTTTTAAAATCTTGATGATACACTAAGTCGTTCCATTCAGGAATGTAGTTTCCAATTGGACAACCTATTGTTTCCCTACCATACTGTTGTCCGGTTTGACAAAACGGCGTTCCACAATCCATACATCGCGCACCTTGGATAGAGGCATCTTCTTTAGTAAATCGTTGTTGATATGCTTTATGATGCTTCAAACGGTCTACCAGTGATAATTCACCTAAGTACTGTTTGTCATACTTCATAAATCCTTTAAATTCACCCATCGTATCTCCCCCTTTCCTTAATACACAACGGCTGGTTTATGTTTAGCGTCGATTGTTTTACTGTCATCGTAAAATGCAGCTAACATCGCTTCATCTTCATTGTCATGTAATGATTTGTGCAAATGAATTTTTTGCATCATTAATTGATAATCTTTAGGAATAACTTTAACGACGACATCTTCAATGCGATCAAAATGTTTTAACACATGAATCGCTCTCGTACTATTCGTGTGTGACACATGTTCTTCCAGCATTTGCTTAATGAATGCTTTTTCTTCTTGGTGTTTAATCTTTGTAAACGAAAGTGTATCTAGTTGATTATTTTCAACAAAAGCTTCTACATCAGACGGGATAACGTAAGCAATACCACCACTCATACCTTGACCGAAGTTCTTACCTACATCTCCTAAATTAATGACATGTCCACCAGTCATGTACTCTAATCCATGGTCACCGATACCTTCAACGACAACATCTACACCACTATTTCTAATACAGAATCTTTCTCCTGCACTACCGTTAATAAATGCCTTACCACCTGTCGCACCATAGAATGAGACGTTACCAGCAATAATTTCATTTTGTCGTTCTTCAAAAGGTGCTTTGACAATGACCGTACCACCAGATAATCCTTTACCAACATAGTCATTCGCATCTCCAGTATGATGAATCATTAAGCCTTTCGGTGCATATGCTGCAAGACTTTGACCAGCATGACCATTCGTATAAACATTAATTGTATTTTCAGGAAGTCCTGCTTCTCCATATTGTTTCGAAATCTCACTACCTGTAATAACCCCTACATCACGTTGTTCATTATTTACTGTAAAGCTACCTGTATAGCGACGTCCTTCAGCAATATATGGCTTCGTTACTTCATATAAATTTGTTAAATCAAATCCATGCTCAAGATTATGATTTTGTTGAATTTCTTTTGTGTTTGGCCCATCGAAAGGACATAACAGTTTTTCAACATCAATACTAGCCGCTTTGCTATTCGCTTTTAATGTTGATGATCGTTGTAATAAATCAGTTCTTCCAACTAAGTCTTCTACACGTTTCAAACCTAAAGATGCTAAAATTTCTCTTAATTCTTGTGCAATAAAATGCATAAAATTAACAACATGATGTGCTTTACCTCTATATAAAGCACGTAAATCTTTGTTTTGAGTTGCAACTCCTACTGGACATGTATCTTTATGGCATACACGCATCATAATACAGCCCAACACCACTAATGGTGCAGTTGCAAATCCAAATTCTTCCGCTCCAAGCGCACATGCGTACGCTACATCTTTACCAGTTAATAACTTACCGTCTGTTTCTAACTTAACACGACTTCTTAAGTCATTTAGTTTTAATGTTTGATGTGTTTCTGCTAAACCAATCTCCCAAGGAACACCGGCATGCTGAATACTCGTTTTAGGTGAAGCCCCTGTACCACCATCGTAACCACTGATGACAATTTTATCTGCAAATGCTTTTGCCACCCCAGATGCAATGGTACCAACACCTGTTTTCGAAACTAATTTTACCGCGATATCTGCATCTTTATTCGCATTTTTCAAATCATGTATCAGTTGCGCTAAATCTTCTATTGAATAAATATCATGATGTGGCGGTGGTGAAATCAGACCGATACCTGGCGTTGACCCTCTTGTCTTCGCAATCCACGGATATACCTTAGTACCAGGTAATTGACCACCTTCACCAGGCTTTGCACCTTGCGCAACTTTAATTTGAATTTCTTTGGCATGTTGTAAATAATCACTAGTTACACCAAAACGTCCAGAAGCAACTTGTTTAATCGCACTTACTTTGTTGCTTCCATCAACTTGTACTTCATAACGTTTTGCATCTTCGCCACCTTCACCACTATTACTCTTTCCACCTAATTGGTTCATGGCTTGTGCTAACGTTTCATGTGCTTCCGCTGAAATCGATCCATAACTCATCGCCCCTGTATTAAAGCGTTTGACAATGTCACTTACCGATTCAACTTGGTCGATGTCAATCGGTGTACATGCTTTAAATTCAAGTAAATGTCTAATGTGATCTGTTCTATTTTTGTTCACCGCTTCAGAGTATGCTTTAAATTGCGCATAGTCATTTTCTTTACATGCGTGCTGCAATAAGAAAATAGATTCCGGATTAAAAGCATGATGTTGACCTTGTTGTCTCCATTGGAATGTACTACCTGATGCAAGATAATTATCATCACTTTGTTGACGTGCTTTATTTTCAGCATCAATTTGATCAATCGAAATACCCGATAACTTAGACTGTGTCCCAGTAAAATAACGATCAATCACATCATGAGACAAGCCAATCGCTTCAAATATTTGTGCACCTTGATAACTTTGCACTGTCGAAATTCCCATCTTAGCCATTACTTTAATGACACCTTCGGACAATACATCCGTATATGTCTTAACATTATCGACAACGGTGCCTTGTAACCCTTCTGTCAATGTCAGTTGTTCAACTGTACGTTGCGCTAGGTATGGCACAATTGCATTCGCGCCATATGCGAGTAAACAAGCAACATGATGCACTTCTCGTGTCTCACCAGATTTAGCGACTAAACTTGTAGACATACGTAAATCTGCTTTAATAAGTAATTGATGCACATGACTTATTGCGAGTAACATCGGCATTGCAAAGCCATTGCTATCAACTAATCCACTGTCATCTAACACTAGAATTTGAGCGCCTTGCTTTACAGCATTCACTGCTTCTCGGCCTAATGCTTCTAACGCATCTTCCAAATCCCCTTCATATACCGTTGATAAATAAGTTAATTTAAAATGTTCCTGATCAATCGCTGCTATGTGTGATTCATTCAATACCGGCCTTTTCAATTGAATACGATCTAAAACCGTTTCGTCAGGTGCTAGTAAGTTACCTTCGCCACCTAAATAAGAAAGTTCACTCGTTACGATTTTTTCACGATACGCATCAATTGGTGGATTCGTAACTTGTGCAAACAGCTGTTTAAAGTAATTAAATAGTGATTCTGGTCGCTCGTTCAACACTGCAATTGGCGCATCATATCCCATTGCACCGATAGGATCCTTCTTACCTTCTACAAGTTCCTGAATATACTTATGAATCTCTTCTTTCGTGTATGCAAACTGACGTTGTAATTTAAATAACGTCTCATCTTTCCATTGCGAATCTTGATATTGTATATTTTCAAAATCAAAGTCAACTTTATGGTTATCAATCCACGCTTTATATGGTAATTCTCCAGCAATCGCACCTTTTAAATCATTATTTTCAATGACTTTATTCTGTTTAAAATCAACAAGCAATAACTTTCCAGGATTCAATTGACCTTTAAAAGCAACATTACTTTCAGGTACGTCCACAACACCCACTTCAGATGAAAAGACAATAAAGTTATCTTTAGTAATCGTATAACGACCTGGACGTAATCCATTTCTATCTGTAAGCGCGCCAAGTTTGTCACCGTTACAGAACGAAATCATTGTAGGACCATCCCACGGTTCCATTAAATAACTATAAAATTCATAAAACGCACGTACATTTGCATCATTCGCTTCATTATATAACCAAGGTTCAGGTATGAGTAGCATCGCTGCCTTTTCTGGCTCCATGGCTAACGATAAGAACTCTAGCGCATTATCTACAATAGCAGAGTCACTACCATCCTCATCGACAATTTGAAACACTTTATGTTGATCCTCGCCAAATAATGTTTCGATTAATTTATGTTGGCGTGCTCGCATCCAGTTTACATTACCTTTAATCGTGTTAATCTCACCATTATGCATTAACATACGGTTAGGATGTGCCCTTTTCCAACTCGGGAATGTATTCGTACTAAATCTCGAATGCACTAAACCTAGCTTTGATTGATATGAATCATCCGATAAATCTGTATAGAGTTTTTTAATTTGGTCTGATCGTAACCAACCTTTATATACAATTGTTTTGCGTGATAAGCTCGTAAAATACAATTCTAAATCGCACTGAGTCGAATAGAACTCTAATTGTTTTCTCGCTAAAAACAAACGCTTTTCAACATCTTCAATGTCCCTAATATCAATAAACACTTGTTGAATGACTGGCATCGTATCTGCTACATGTTTAGCAATGGCATCTTTATTAACTGGTACATTACGATAACCAAGAATTGATAACCCTTCGCCTTCAAAATATTTTTTAAAAACTACTTCATGTTCAGAACCTAAAATGCGTTCTTTGGAAAAAAATAACCCCACGGCATATTCACCTTCACCTGGGATATCAAAGTCCGTTACATGTTGTTTGAAAAATGCAAAAGGTATTTCAGTCATAATACCTGCGCCATCACCAGTGATGCCATCTGCGCCGACCCCGCCCCTATGATCTAAGCGTCGCAACATTTCAAGCGATTTATCAATGATGTCGTGAGACCTTTTATTATCCATATTCGCATAAAAACCAATACCACACGCATCATGTTCCTCACGATAGTCATATAAGCCTTTAATTAATTTCTCATTGTGCATGATGCACACCCCTTTTTTAGAATATTCTGATATTAGTTATTAATGATAATTACTATAATCTAAAAAATTTATCTGTTCAATATATAAAATAGAAGATATTCATCTAAAAAATAGAACATTTATCAATAATATTGCTATAATAGTTACAAAACACTCATTTTTGGAGGTGCCTATATCGCTATGGAAATTAAACAATTAAGATATTTTATCGAGGTCGCTAAAAGAGAACATATCTCCGAAACAGCACTTGAACTAAACATTGCTCAATCAGCGATAAGCCGTCAAATTACATTATTAGAACAAGAACTTAATGTGTCTTTATTTAAAAAGCAAGGACGCAATATTACGCTCACATCTGAAGGGAAATTATTATTTAATGAAGCTCTGCGTATTATTGAACATTTAGATAGCACGATTGAACAATTTCAAAGCCATGGATTAACTAAAAATAAAAGTATCTACATTGGCTATGATGAGAGTGACGTATCCCACATGTTACTACCACTTATCCAAACGTTTCATTTACAAAATGATACACATGTCATACCGAGCTTATTAGAACATGACACAATTATAAATAGCGTATTAAATGGGAATATAGACATTGGTTTCACGGAACTTACACCAGAAATACGTAAACACAAACAATTACATATGCTACCTTTATTCGAAGAGCACTATCATTTATATGCGCCTTCAGACGATCCAATTACGATGGCGACACACCCACCATTAATTCAGTTTGAGCATAGTCATATTTATTGCTTGGCACCATTTGCCGAAACTGTAAAAAAACAATTGCGCAAGATTACTAAATCAGATGTATACACAATCAGTAGCCAACCACTTGCGCAGTATCTCCTTCGTCAAAAAGAAGGTTACATCATTTCATCACAAAATATACATTTACCAGAATCTAAATCATGGATAGATATAAAATTAGATCATACTGAATTAAAAAGAACGATATGTGCTATTACAAAGGAGCCTTATACAAAGAGTGATATTGGCATATTATTAACACTTATTCAGCAATTAATGACTAAAACGTCTACATTCCATTAAGTAATTCGATGCTATCAATGATGATTTTCGTTTTACACTTAGCAGTAATATCTTTGAAAATAAAAAATTAAGGGCGTATAATCACCATATTAATTCATTCATAGAATTGGGGTTTTGTTTTTGAAATATAGAAATTTATTTACAAAGCCATTTAATATAATTTTAGGTTTGTTCTGCATCGCATTCATTGGTGCTATTTTATTTACATTCAATAATGAGAACTTTTACAACAAACCAATTGGTCAAATTATAGATGTCAAACATGTTTCTTCGACACCTACAAAAGATGCACAAAATAATCGTGATATTAAATATAAAAATCAATTAAAAGTCAAAATATTAAATGGTCAATTTGCTGGAGAAACGACGACGATTAATCATCAGTACGTCAAATCGCAAGCAGATTCTGAGGCATTTCGCACACACGAAAAAGTATTATTACATATTTCTAACAAGCCGAGTGATGCTTATATTATAGAAAAGAAGCGTGATACCTTAACGGTTATCATCACTGGTTTGTTCTTATTAACTGTATTATTGGTTGGTCGCAAAGTCGGACTGCAATCGATTTTATCGTTAATCTTGAATTCTATTGCCATATTAATCGCAATTTACATTCATATTCAACATAGCAATATTAATTTATTCTTACTCATGACCATTGCCATGATCTGTTCAACAATACTCACTTTATTGCTCGTTACAGGCTGGCATATGCGCACACTCATTACCATAGCCAGTACAATTATCGGAACTTTTTTGAGTATAGGTTTAACAGAATTAATCATATATATGACAGACGGTAAAGGCATTAAATATGAAACGATGAACTTTTTATCATTACCACCGAAAGATATCTTCCTAGCCTCAGTGTTAATAGGTTCACTTGGCGCTATTATGGATGTTGCAATTACAATTGCTAGTGGTATGCATGAAATTTTACAGCGTACGCCACACATTTCAATGAGGAGATGGGCGCTTGCTGGCCGAAACATCGGCCAAGATATTATGGGAACAATGACTAACATCTTATTATTCTCATATTTATCCGGTGCACTACCTATGTTTTTAATCTTTTTAAAAAATGCCAATACAGTGACTTATACTATTTCGATGAATTGGTCGTTAGAAATTGCGCGCGCACTAACAGGTGGTATAGGTATCGTACTTACAATTCCTATCACAATATTGTTTATGGAAATATTTGAAACATTAAGGAGGGCGAAACAATGAATGCTGTATTTATATTGGCGTTATTGCTCCTCTTTCTGATGATAATTTTCGGAGGTAGAAAGGGATTCATCTCTTATTTAACCCTATTTTTAAATTTTGCTATTTTAATTATTAGTATTGTGTTGATTATTTTTGGCGTACCGATTTATGTCGTCACATTCTTTTTCTGGATTATTATTGGCGCTTGTAATTTATTCGTACTCAATAGTTACAATGTTAAAACACAAGCTGCATTTATCAGCACTATCGTTACAACAATATTGTTGATTACACTCATTTATTTATCGGTCTACTTCGGTCATCT
The DNA here is from genome assembly GCF_018622755.1 of Staphylococcus sp. MZ3. Lineage (NCBI taxonomy): Bacteria > Bacillati > Bacillota > Bacilli > Caryophanales > Staphylococcaceae > Staphylococcus > Staphylococcus sp. MZ3. The sequence goes on along the minus strand of NZ_CP076026.1, from coordinate 470,387 downwards.
ACAAGGCTTTTCAACCGAACAACAAGATGAAACATATGTGTATTCAATGAATATTGGCATTGATATGGTTCAATTTATGGTGTTCACTATTATTCTTGCTGTTATTGCAGCTGTGATAGATTTAACGATTACCATTAGTTCACCCATTTATGAATTGCATCAAGTAAATCCAACACTTACACAATACGAATTATTCCAATCTGGCATGCGTGTTGGTAGAGAAATTTTAGCGACATCTGCGAACACGATTTACCTTGCCTTTTTTGGTGGCCAACTTGCTTTATTTATTTGGTTTTTCAAACTTAAATATTCATTTGGTCATATTATAAACTCGAAAATATTTGCCCAAGAATTTATTTCTATTATTTTAGGCGGTATTGCCGTTGCAATCAGTATTCCGATTACGGCTTGGATTACGGCATTTTTAATAAAAAGACCATCTCGACAGCGCAAAAATGATGAGTCTATCAATTAATCGCAACTAGCAATATAACTTAAGTTAAGCGACCTGTGGATATATGTCAATTGTTCACTAGGTCGCTTTTTACTATAGTAAATTGTCCGGTGATCTATAACAAAAAGCACCTTTATTCATCATTAATTGTTGTGGTCGACGATGAGTAAAGATGCTTTTAAATTTAATTTATTTTATAGTTAACGCCATAATATGAACAGGTCTTCCGACGAACATACTATCTCCCATATATTGATATCCTTGTTGGCGATAAAGTGCCATGGCATGTGGATTGTCAGTATTAACCGTTAACACAATCTCATTAATATCCTGAAATGTTGAAGTGATAAATGACGCCAATTTTTCCATTACCACTTTACCTATTCCTCTATTACGATAACGTTGATCAACACTAAATGACCTGAAAAATACTGCATCTTGGTTATCGCTAAATGGTGCGACCCCTTTTCCACGATGTAATGTAAAAAAGGCCACACATTGCCTGCCATCCATTACAACGATGGGATACCTTTCATTATCAGACATTGCAGCTGTAATATTTTCCTCTGGCGTTTTAACAAACTTCAAATCACTTTCACTTAATTGAAAAGCTTCTAACATCGAATAATCTTGTGGAACATAATGTCGTAACATGATGGTGTCATTATTTGTCATGTTTACCACCATACGTTTCAATCCAAACTTTGACAGCAGGCGCAATCAACGCATCATTATCTTTATCAATCCAGCGTATATCCGTAATTTCATTATTGATAGTTACGTTTTCCCAATCGATTTTGGTTAATGCGCGAAATCCATTTAACTCAGTTAACATATCCTGTTGTGGATATGCAGGACCTACAATTGTCCCGATATATTCAATTTCATCCATTGTTAATGTTAAATTTAATTCTTCTTTTACTTCTCTTAACAGCGCTTGTACTCGTGATTCCCCTTCTTCTATTTTACCACCTGGGAAATAATACTTTTCGCGATTCCTTACTTGAACAAGTAATATTTTATCAGCTGTTTCTTCAACTAAACAGACACATTTAATCATCTTTGACACCCCAACTTTGTGAAATCAATTTTTAAAATTATACTGTACAATTATGTTATCATATATGAGTAGTTATAGCGCAAAACGTTAGCAATTCAGCGCACCCAATTTTTCATATAAACAGAAGATACTAGGGGGAATTATTATTATGGCAAAACGTTCCAAATCACAACGTTTATCAAGTTTACTAAATGTCGCAGGTTTCATAGTCGACGGCTACAATGGCTATAAATATCATGCTAAAAATAAAAAATTAGTATATCTTTCATTAGGTTTAAGCACTGTAGGAACCGTGTTAGACTTTTACATTTCAATTAAGTCACCACGTAAGTTCAAAAAAGCAGTGGCAGTTGTTACTTTAATAACAAACGGTGCTAGATTATTTACAAGCATTCGCAAAGTAAAGCATGAATACTAATTCAGAAAAGGATTGGTCGAACATAGAACATGAAGTTCATTCGACCAATCCTTTTTCTTATACAAAAATTCCTATTACAACAATCACGACTTTGATAGCCCCGCCATAAAGTTTAGGATTCAATCCAACTTTCAGCTTGTGAAATGTAATAGGAATTCATTATATATTTATATACGTAAGACTTTAGTGAATATATCTATAATTATTTACTTGGTAAGCTGGTACCGTTCTGTAAGTTAAAATACCTGGTGCAGCTGAATAGTTCATTTCTGAAACTAAAATACTACCATCGTTATTTACACGTTCTACAAACATAACATGACCATAATAACCTACATCTGTTTGAGCGATAGAACCTACAGTAGGTCTATTGTCGATAGTGTAACCATCTGCTGCCGCTGCGTTATCCCAGTTATTAGCATTCCACCAATAAGTACTAATACCTTTACCAATTTCAGCACGACGATTAAATACATGATATGTACATTGACCCCATGTATATAAGTTTTGGTGACTGAATACTGGTGTATTGTAACCTCTATTTGTCGTTGTTGCAGATCCTGAGTTCGTAGATGCATTACCAGTTACTTTCAATTTTTGACCCGGATATATAAAGAAATTATTTAAGCCATTTAAGCTCATAATTTTTTGATAAGTTGTACCATATTTTGATGCGATTAATGACAATGAGTCACCTGCTTGTACTGTATAGTATGATCCGCCACCTGAGTTCGTTGATGGACGGCTACTATTGCTCGCAGCGTTACTTGAGCTAGCAGTACCTGATACTTTTAATTTTTGACCTGGATAAATAAAGAAATTATTTAAACCATTAAGTCGCATAATGTTTTGGTAAGTTGTACCATATTTTGATGCGATTAATGATAATGAGTCGCCTGCTTGTACTGTGTAGTATGATCCGCCACCTGAGTTCGTTGATGGACGGCTACTATTACTCGTAGAATTACTTGAGCCAGATACTTTTAGTACTTGGTTTGGGAAAATTAGATTAGATGTTAAATTGTTTAATGACTTTAATTTAGCAATCGAAATCCCATACTTATTTGAAATTGCCCACACTGATTCACCCGGTTTTACTGTGTGAGTTGTAGCCGCATTTGCTTGAGTTGCCGCAACAGCGCTAATCGCGCTTGTCCCAATAATAGCTGCAATTACTTTTTTTTGCACTTTAAAATCCTCCTCTTGCTTAACTTTCCTAACATTCTTTTATCCGAATTTATGAATACTACATCATTATACGATTTTATTATGTATAATAGGTTGATGTTTGATGACATTATGATTACAAAAAAATCATATACTGTATCATCAAATTTTATAATTACCCCTTAAAATTATTACAACTTATTAGATTTTACAATATCTAAATTATTACAATTTCATAATATTTCACTATAAAATGATTACAATCCCTTTCTCTATTGGAAATAATTTTATTCTCCAACAATAACGCCCTACAAACATAAGCATGAACTTTGCTTGTAGGACGCAATATAATTTATTTTGCTAATGACGTTTCTATTGCCTTAATCTCATCTTTAGATAAATTAACAGGTTTCTCTCCATCTTTGACATCTTCCTGCAACGCTTTTTGAGCTTCTTTTGAATGATACAATTCTACGATTTTAGCATATGTTTTGTTATCCAAGTCTTTGTCATTAACTGCAACAATATTAATATATGGCTTTACAGCATCTGAATTTGATTTTTCTAAAAATATCGGATCATTTTTAGGGTCTTTCCCCGCTTTAGTTGCTACACCGTTATTAATAACTGCAATATCGACATCAGATAAAGCACGCGCAGTTTGCTGTGCATCTACTGCAGTAATTTTTAAATGTTTTGGATTTGACGTTATATCTTTCACTGTACCTGCTAATCCGAAATCTTTTTTCAGTTTTATTAAACCAGCTGCTTCTAATAGTTTAAGTGCACGTGCTTGGTTTGATACATCATTTGGAATGACAACTTTAGCACCATCTTTAACCTTTTTGACATCTTTAATTTTATCTGAGTAAATGCCCAACGGTGCTAAAACTGTTGTACTCAATGCTGAAATCTTTGTTCCTTTATGTGCCTTCTTATACTGATCTAAAAATGCAAAATGTTGGAATGCATTCATATCAATATCACCATCGTTTAATGCTTTATTCGGTAAATTGTAATCGGAAAAGTGCTTAATCTCCACATCAATATCATCTTTTTTAGCTAATTCTTTAACCTTCTCCCAAGCCTTAGTGTCATTTGATGCGACACCAATTGTTACTTTTTTATCATTGTTACTACCACACGCTGCTAATAATACAAGTGCTACGATAACTAACCCAATCAATCTTTTCATTCTATCAATTCCTTTCAAAATCTTCACTATATATCATTAATGTCTACGTATGAATCTAGCTAGGACATTCCCTAGCGTTTGAATCACTTGGACAATAATGACTAATACAATAACGGTAATAATAATGACCGTCGTATCAAATCTTTGATAACCATACACTAAAGCTAAGTCTCCTATACCACCACCGCCAACAGCTCCTGCCATCGCCGTACTTCCAATAAGTCCAATAATCGCAGTGGTAATTGCTAATACTAATGAACCTAACGCTTCAGGAATTAAAAAATATCTAATGATTTGTAGTGGTGAAGCGCCCATCGCTTTCGCCGCTTCAATAATCCCCTCGTCTACTTCTAATAATGAGTTTTCAACAAGTCTTGCAATGTAAGGTGCCACATATACTGTTAAAGGCACGATGGCAGCAGTCGTACCAATTGAAGTACCTACTACTAATTTTGTGAATGGTACAATCGCAATTAACAAAATAATAAATGGTAGTGACCTTAAAATATTGATTATAGGATTTAAAACTTGATGTATCACTATATTCGGCCATATGCCTTGTTTTCGAGTAATTACCAATAAGACACCTAATGGAATACCAATCACTGCTCCTAAAAATAAAGCAATAGATACCATATATAGCGTTTCGTACAATGCTTGTAATAACTGTGCACTGTCTAAATCAGAACCAAACATATGTTAATGCACCTCCTCAAATTGAATATTTTTCTCTTTGAAATATTGATTTATTGCCGTGTCATCAAATTGTTGATCCATATTAAATCGAAGCCACATATAACATACGGTGTTACCTTGTATTTCTGACATAGATGAAAATAAAATTTTAACCTCTCTGCCACAAATTTGAATCAAGTCATTTATAATCGGTTGTGTCACCTGAGTTTCCTCGACGAAGATTTTATAATCTTTAAAATCGCCAACTTGTTCGTCATTCAATCGACGAATCAATGATGTACTTGGCTCAGTCTGTATAACTGTAGACACAAAATTTTGAGCAATCGTCGTTTTAGGATGACTAAACACCTCTTTAACAGTTCCTGTTTCAACCACTTGACCCTTTTCCATTACAGCAACACGATTACAAATGTCTTTAATAACGCGCATTTCATGTGTAATCATCATAATTGTAATGCCAAAGGTTTGATTGACATTCTTTAATAACGTCAATATCGAAGCAGTCGTTGCTGGATCCAATGCGCTTGTTGCTTCATCGCATAGGAGTATTTTCGGATTAGTAACAAGCGCTCTTGCAATAGCCACCCTTTGCTTCTGCCCACCAGATAATTCTTCAGGAAATTGGTCTTTTTTATCACTCAATCCTACAAATTCAAGCATTTCCGTTACTCGTTGCTTAATTTCTGTTTTGCTTTTCTTACTTAAAATGAGTGGCATTGCTACATTTTTAAATACGGTAGCTGAATTTAATAAATTGAAATGCTGAAATATCATACCGATATCTTTCTTAATATCCCTCATCATTTTATCGCTATAATTCGTAATATCATGTCCATCTACAATCACTTGTCCATTCGAGGCAGCTTCAAGATGATTCACGAGTCTTACCAACGTACTTTTTCCTGCACCACTATATCCAATCACACCAAAAATATCATTGCGATTGACCGTAAATGATACGTCCTTCAAAGCATCTATTTTTTGCTTCTTTTTATTAAAGGTCTTACTTACCTGTCGAAACTCAATCATGCAAAGCCCCCTCCTTCAAATTCTTATCATTCCACTAGGAATAAAAGCATTATATGTAAAATTGCATATATCGTCAATACAATTTGCCGAATTTTCTAAAAAATTAAAAAATAAGCAATTCATGTGACAATGACGAATTGTGAGACTACTATGACATTTATCAAATTAAATCCATACAAATGTCCACCAAACCTCCATAACTCAATCACGAATGATTAACATCGCACAAAAAAAGCACTAGCATATTCAAGAACAACAAACGTTGAACTCAAAATATATGCCAGTGCTGCTATTATTTATAACGTATCTAGTGCTTGTTTTAAATCATCGACTAAATCTTCAGTATCTTCAATACCTACAGAAATTCTTACAAGTCCGTCTGTAATACCTTCTTTAGCTCGAATATCTGCTGGAATGGATGCATGTGTCATCAATGCAGGTACTGAAATTAAACTTTCCACTGCACCTAAACTTTCAGCTAATGTGTAATACGATGTTGCTTTAATCAATTGTTTGGCACTTTCTGTATTTTTCACTTCAAATGCAATCACACCTGTATGGCCATCCGCTTGAGCCATATGGACATCATGATTTAAATGACTTTCAATACTTGGATGGAACACTTGTTGCACAGCTGGATGTGCTTGTAACATTTTAATAATTTCAATAACACTGCGATTAATTTGTTCCATACGTAAACCTAATGTTTTAATACCCCTCACAAGTAAATAGCTATCTTGAGGTCCTAAAATGCCACCTGTTGAATTTGAAATAAATGCTAAACGTTCTGCAAGCTTGTCATCCGATGTTGCAACTAAACCAGCAACGACATCACTATGTCCACCTAAATATTTCGTTGCAGAATGCAAGACAATATCGATGCCTAAATCTAATGGATTCTGATAATAAGGTGTCATAAATGTGTTATCAACGACTGAAATCAAACCGTGTTCTTTCGCAATTTCAGCAGACTTTTTAATGTCAGTAACACGTAATAATGGATTAGAAGGTGTTTCAATAAACAACATCTTTGTTGTTGGGCGTATCGCTTGTACAATTGAATCTGTATGCGTTGTATCTACAAAATCCACTTCAATGCCAAATCGTGTAAATACTTTTGTCAATGCGCGATAAGTACCGCCGTATACATCTGAATTTAAAATAATATGATCACCTTTGTCCAACAGCATAACAACTGCACTGATAGCTGCAACACCTGAACTAAACGCAAAGCCATGTTTGCCATTTTCTAATGCCGCAATAACGCTTTCTACAGAACTTCTTGTTGGATTCGCAGTACGAGAATATTCATATCCTTGACGTAAATCACCAATATCATCTTGTAAATATGTACTTGTTTGATAAATTGGTGTAGTAACTGCACCTGTATAGTCGTCCGTTGTGTGTCCACCGTGAATTAATTTAGTTTTCTTATTCATAATCATTCTCCTCATAATTAAATATTTGCTTAGACATATATCGATCGCTACCATCTGGAAATACGACAACAATCGTACCTTCAGATAATTGCGCTTTTAAATTCAATGCACCTTGTAATGCTGCACCTGAAGAACTGCCTACTAACAACCCTTCATTTATAGCCAAACTTTTGACATTTCGAAAGGCATCTTGATCTTTAATCGTAAATATCCCATCTACAAGACGTCTCTCTAAAAATATCGGCCATTTCTCAGAACCGATACCTTCAGTGTCATGTGCATGAGCTGGCCCTCCATTTAACACGGACCCTTCTGGCTCAACGGCATAACATTGCACGTGATGTTGCTTTAAATAACGTGCGGTACCTGTAAATGTACCGCCAGAGCCAATACCAGCCACAAAATAATCAATTTGCTGTAATGCTGAAGTCAATTCGGGTCCCAATGTATGAAAATATGTATCCGGATTATGTTCGGATTCAAATTGATTCATATAAACGGCACCATATTTTTCAGCATAGGAACGTGCAGCTAATTGTGCCCCATGCATACCTTCAGACTGACTCGTCCTTGAAACATCTGCACCAAGCGCTATCATAATATTAATCTTTTCTTCTGAAAAACCATACGGCGCAAAGATCTTACATTTTAAATGATGTCTATTCGCTGCAATAGCTAACCCTATGCCTGTATTACCAGCAGTCGCTTCAACAATAGTTTGACCTGCACGCACACGCCCTTCTTGAATTGCCTTCTCTACTAAATATTTCCCGAGTCTGTCTTTAACACTGCCTCCAGGATTCCATTGTTCAAGCTTGGCATAAATTTTAACTTTATCATCACTATAATGTTCTAACAGTACTAATGGTGTATTGCCAATTAAATCATAAGTAATCATAGATGCACCCTCATCTGACATGCCGATCAAATGAATGAAACCTTTCTTCATGTCTCAATTTTAATTCTTACTTTTCAGATAAGAATTATAAACGACATTTTGTTATTTTGCAATTATCTAAGTTTCGATTAATTCAGAACCAGTACTAACTTTTCAATTCCAAACAAAAAAACACCTGAGCAACACAAATACTTGTGTGTCAGATGCTTCTATATATTAACTAAATAATTGCACGATAAAGACTAAAATAATAACGACAGGCATCGCATACTTAATTAAGTAATACCAACCACTGAATAATCTAAATCGATCTTTACCAAAATATTGTTGTAATAATTTTTTATCTAATAATTGTCCTACGACAAGCGTAGTACCTAATGCGCCTAATGGCATCAATACATTCGAAACGATGAAATCCATATTATCAAAAATCGTTCCCGCACCGAATCTTACATCTTTTAAGATACCAAAAGATAAGGTTGCTGGAATACTAATGATAAATACTAAAATACTACCGATCACTGCGACTTTTTTACGTTTTGTATTGTCATTCTTCGTGAAGTTAGAAACATTTAATTCTAATAAAGAAATAGATGACGTTAAAGCCGCAAATAAGAACAGCACTAAGAATCCCAAATAGAATAATGTGCCTAGATGCATTTGACTAAAGACCATTGGCAGTACTTTAAATAATAATCCAGGCCCTTCTTGTGGTTCATAGCCAAAACTATGTAACGCCGGAAATATAGCTAGACCTGCCAATACAGATACAAAGATATTCATAACAACGATAGAAATAGCTGATGACTTAATCGTCATGTCTTTAGAGGCATAACTCGCATAAGTAATCATACCTGTAGTTCCTAATGATAACGTAAAGAATGATTGGCCTAGCGCAAACAAGATACCGTCAGCAGTAATCTCTGACACTCTTGGTTGTAAAATAAATTTCACACCTTCTAAGGCGCCATCTAATGTTAAAGACTTAATCACAATGATGATTAAAAAGACAAACAGCAATGGCATCATAACTTTCGATGCCTTTTCTAATCCTTTTTCAACACCTAACATGACAATAATCATCGTAGCGAATATGAATATACCTTGCCCTAGAACAGTTAACCAAGGATTTGATATTACCGCTTCAAAATTCATTTCTTGGAGATGATTGATGCGTTGAAATATAACTAATTGCCATAATACTTGTCCGATGTAAATGACAATCCAACCACCGATAACACTATAGAAGCCAAATAAAATAAACACGGCCAAATTACCGTTCCAGCCAATGATATTGAGCCATTTTTTACCAGTTAATTTACTATATATTTGTGTTGTATATGTCCGTCCCATTTTCCCAACAGTGAATTCCATAATGAGTAATGGTAACCCAACAAAAATGGTGAATATTAAGAACATAGCTAGAAAGGCACCGCCGCCATAAATCCCTGCCATATATGGGAATTTCCACATGGCACCAAGACCGATTGCAGAACCCGCACTAGCTAAAATAAATCCAGTTGATGACTTCCATTGTGATTGTTGTCTTTTCATCATTCACATCTCCTTTAAAGCGTTAAAGCGTCTACGTGTTTAAGTAACACTCTAACATGTATGTAAATAACATGCAATACACCTGCATCAAAATTGTTTCATTAATACGGTAGCGCCTGGATTTATCATAATATAGTCAACTCTTGTAATGTGTTGTCATTACGCTACATTAAAATTCCTGGTTCAACGCTGTATACGTGCGCCAATATCTCGCCACATACAACACCATCTATATCCCCAACATCTCGCCACATAACAACTTCAGGTGCAATGCCCATAAAATGCCCACAACATTACAATACAAATCAACTTCTGGTATAACTCCATAATATTTCCACGACATCACACTAAAAATTAACTTTAGTTAAGTTCCCTATACTATCACGCCACAAAAAACACTCAAATGACAAATATAATAACATCGTCACTCAAGTGTTAATTTTTAAAATCTTCAATTATGTTAAAGCATTGAAAAAGCGAATAACATTTTCTTCTAAAATATCTCTGCCTTCTCCATGCGTCATTAAATGATGCGAATCCTTCAGACCATTTAATTCTTTGTCTACTGATCCTAAATGTTCATAAATAAAATGTGCACTTGTTTCATAGGATGGCGCATCTTTACCACCAAATAATATATTAGCTGGCATTTTAATAACATTTAAATTTGTCATGATATCATCAATAAAATGTTGAAACTTCGTAATTTCACCTTCATAATCATCAATTGCTGCTAATTGCGCACTCGATGCTTGCTGATCTAAATTTAAAATATCCGACATGCGTTGACTATAATAAACTAAATGTTCTATTAAACCATCGTCACTCTTTTCCTTTGGTGCTGACATGACAGCGATACGTTTCAAAGGATAGTGTTGCGCCAATTTTAATGTCATTAATCCACCTAAAGACACACCCGTTGCACTGATAGATTCATAACCTTCATTGACTAAAAATTGGTAAGCTTTCTCAACTTCTTCCCACCAATCATCTACATTATATGTCATGAAATCTTTCAACAGTAAGCCATGACCTGGATAATTCGGTGCATAACAACTAAATCCTTGGTCATTTAACTCAGCTGCAAGATGCTTCACATCCCGATTTGTACCTGTAAATGAATGTAATAATAATATCGCATGTCCATTTGTGCCTTTTAAATAAGATGGACTCGGTGTTTTAATTCTCATTTTTCTATATACCTCCACTATGTCTAAAGATGTTTGCTAAACGCGTTGTCGTCGATGATTAATAAAGTATGGGTATACCATTAAGAATAACGCTACCCAAATGATTGCTAGTGACGTGCCGCCAATGACATCTGAAAAGTAATGCGCATGAAAATAAAGGCGACAAAATAATATGCTAAGCCATAATATTCCCATAACTAGCGCACTCAACACTTTTGTTATTGTCTTAGCAGCAAGTGAAATAATTATGATCATTAAAGCGAAATATAATAATGTGCTGGCGTTGGAATGTCCACTTGGAAATGAAAAGCCTGTATCAACGGCTAAATGATTATATGGTCTTGGACGTAAAACAGTATCTTTAATTAATTTGTTCATGATGACACCTGAAACCAAATATGTCACAAACCAAACCGCTAAATGCCTCTGTTTAATAAACAGTATGATTGTGACGATAATGGAAATCAACACGACACCTTTGACATCTCCAATTTCCGCACTAAACGTCATATAGTAATTAAATAAATTGTTAACATACTGACGTTGTGGCTCACCGAAATAATCTGTAAACCATGTTAATGATCCCATATCTATATTTTTAAGCCATTCTTGATTTGTCACTACACTGTAAAACATACCTATAAATACAATCAGCGCGATTAAAAATAAAGGCACTGTCATTTTCGGTGATGTTAATTTTTTATCTATCATCTTACAATCTCCTCGTATCATCATTTTCATTTTACAAATGTTATCCATAATATCAATGTGCCACAAATTTCACTTTACCGACAATATCAAAATTATAAAGTTCATATTGTTATGTATATTGCAAATAAAACATTGTATAATTGAAATAACAATATTTTGCTATTTTCAATTTAGTACGATCTATATTTATTATACAGAGGGGGTAAGGCGTATCAATAGAGTTATTTTTGTCTATATAGCGTTAATCATTACATTAGTTAGATTCTTTACCCCTATTCATCCATCGTTTTCAAATTTGATTTACTGGATATTTGTATTATATTTTATTCCTATTATACTATGCGTTATCGGTTTCAAGGCCGAAAAACTTATTGCAACAATGGTCATTATACCTAATTTTTTAGGCATACTTTATCGATTATATGCCTACGTCACACATATACTCTTTATGTAAAAGGATAGTGGGCATGTCTCGCAACAAATATGCTTGCGTCGACTTGTCACCATTCGCAAATTTTATGACATACGCCTTTCACGGGCTATATTCAGACCCACGCATTCATCCACGTAATAAACACATCATATAATAGAAAAACAGCACACCCAAATATATGGCGTTGCGCTGTTTAACCAAACATACTTCTATAGCTTTAATAAGCCAACAAAAGCATACCTAACCTTCTTAAATATGCTTTTCCAAATTATCCTCAAGTTTGAATACGATAATACGTTCACCTGTAACTGTACTTAAATCACTGTGGAAGCTCATCACTTTGATACCTGTAATTTTAAGAATGATATCATTCAAATCTTGCTCACCGGATTCAACTAATTCAGAACGTGTTCGTTTAATATTTAGTAATCCTTCATTCGTACTACACACACGATATTCTGCTGGCGTTAAGATACCTTGTAAACTAATAATCACCATATCTCTTAAAATGTCTGATTTAACCGACAAGGAACCTCTGCCAAGGAAATCTTTTTCCCATTGCGTAATGGCTTTACTGATTTCAGCTTCGATTTCACCTTTCGTTCTTTTCATATCACTAACTCCAATAATATTAAAATTGATTATTTCATCTTTGTATCGTTATCACGACATCAACTATTACATTAAGTTTATCATTTTTAGTATATTTTAAGAAGCTAGAACATTGTAGATATGATGATATATTAGTTACTTAGCATCGCAACATTTCATCGTTAAATCCAACTTTTAAAACGCCCTTCCTCATTAACGCTCATTAAACGCAGCCAATGATTAGACACCTTCCTAGCGAAATGCTCATTATTCGCGAGTAGTCTAGCTACAACATAGTCGGGTGCCTGAATAACGACAAGTAAACGAATTGGCGAATGATACATCGTCCGATCAGCAGCCATAACAGATTGCCATGATAAGCCATACATCAGATCACTCGCATTACCTTGCATGACACCAACACCTGACGTGACGGTTTGTGTCGCTTTATTCCCACTTCCGTAAAAATGCGGCGCAACTGTCGACGCATAATATTGTAAATTAATCCATTGTGCCACAAGCGCCGGACCAGAAATGATGGTATTTAACAATGTGCCATCTTTATCTTTACGCCAATCATAATTGTGTAAAAATGTCCGCCCTTCTAAATCAATGCCTTTTGTTAATTGGCGTCGTCCAATTATAAATGATGCATTTTTAGCCAAGCCCCATTCTGGACGTACCTCACTCCAATCACTTGCAAACCGCTGTGCTTCTTCCACTGGATGATTCACACGACCAATCGTTGGCAGTTTGTCCAAACGTTCGCGATTCGCTTGTTCAGAAATCATCGGCATCGCGTCATTCAATGATTCATATGCATCTAGAGCTAAAGCTGATAATGTGTCTGGCACATATACCCATGCCAACGTATCAGTAGACGTATGATGTTCTGCTGCCGCAAAAACAGTTGTCTCTGGAATATACACGCCTGCTTGTTTTAATCCTTGTCTGACATTTGGACGATTACATATCATCGCTAATAACTTAGCATTAAAACCGCTTGATGCGCCACCACAAGCCCCACATTCAAGTGATGCATGATGTGGATTATTGTGAGAATGACTAGCATGACCTGCTAACACAACGAACGGCGCAAATGCTTCGGTTAAATCCATCAATTTCAACGCTTGTAACGCGAAATCAATTTGCTCTTGCTCAGTAAATCCAACAGGTAAGTCTGATGTTCGGTCAAACTCACGATCAATCGTTAACTTTGTTTCAGGCTTTTTCAACCATTTTTGTTTTATTTTTTGTAAAGACGCGCGACTTTTTCTAGGCATAATCGAATTGACAATGGTACTCAAGCTTAAAAATGGCCCACTTAATTCAGGCAATAACAGACTAGGCATGACATTATTTTTCATCAATTTAAATGTGTAAAACATCGATGACATTGTCTGTTGCTGTTGTCGATAAACATTCATATCGTAGCGGTCTGCAAATTCTTTAATGCGATATGCCGGCGGTACCATGACAGGTAATGAATCATGTTTGAATTGTTCGTCGACGGCATCTTTTTGAATAGGTAATCCAAAGAAACCTGCAATACCAATCGTTTCAAAGGGCCCTGCTGCTTCGATATGTCTACGAAATGGTTCTGAACGAACATCTATACAAAATGCAATTTGCGCTTTCGTTGATGTGCCCACCTGATTTAGCTCGCTATTATTTTCATCAACTGCTTGTGCGTCATTTAACAATACTGAATGTGGCTGATTAGCGTTATCATTTTCTGAGACATTTACTTGGTTTGCATCTAATGCGCCCGCCACACTTTCATGACCTGCTTTAATTTTTTGTTTTAACTGAGATTCGTATGTCATTTCCCAGGCAATTAGCCATAAATTTTTAAATACATTTTTATTCATAGTTGCTGCAAAATGAATAAACGTTTGAATTTCATTGACGTCATGTTGTAGTAATACATCGCTAGGCATATCACTGTAGTAACACAATGATGCAACAGTTTGCTTAAACCAATTTTCCGATCTACTTTCACAATCTTTAGTGACTGACTTAAACTCATCACCAACTAGCAATTGTTCGACAACTAACCGAATTGCCAAATAATCCGTTAACAAATGTTGTTCAAAGTGATGCTGTTGTGAACGGTAATATAACATACCTGCCCAACCCGGTAACGCCAAAAGATGTCCTTCAACATAAGCTTGGTAGTCTTCCTGATCTATTGAAAAATGAGTTAATACTGACTCTATCGTCATTTCAGGATCATTGGGTAAGCCTTTAATCACTTGGCGCTGTGCTTTAGTAAAACTATGGTCATGTTGCGCTAAATGCAACCATGCATGGTAAAAACTTTGCTCACGCTTCGGCATTGTCCAACTCGATAGAAATTGATCGATATAAAGTTTCGTCCATTTAATCATTTGACGATTCACTTGTTCGCTAAGTGGCTCACCTTGTTCATCTATTATTGCATCACTCATCGGACGTACATCATAGTGATGATATGATTCAGCCATATCACGTTTTGATTTTTCTAATAGTAGATCAGCAACAACATCAACATTTGAATGATCCATATATGATGCAGGTACGTCTTTTAATGTTTTAATGTTATCAATATAAAGATTGATGTAGTGTTGCGGGATATTGTAGTAATGTTCAAGTAACATATCAGTAACAAGTTGATTAAAGACACTTTCATCTAATTCACCACGTGCCACAGCGCTTTCTATTAATGCTTTATTTGGGAAAATATCCACATCTCGAACGTCACGTAACCATTTTGCGACATCTTCAAACGTATCCGCTTCTAATCCTTCCCATGGATTTCGTGCTGCAAAAATCGAAATCGGTGATAATGGTGTAATAACACGTTTCGCATTTTCAATGACTGAATTGATATTTAACTGTGTTGTCATACCTTTCACCTCCTATAAATACTTCTTCAAATAATTCGGATGACTTTCTATCGCTTTCGAGCGTGCTTCACCTAAATTAACTAACCACACGTACAATACCGCAAAAGTCTTAGAGTATCGATGACGCGCTACCCAAATACTTAATAAACTACCAAAGATTAAAATGACAACACTAATGATGACACTCACTGTAGGCGGCGTTGTCGCATGTGTTGTTATATTTTGTAATACATCGTAAAAATAATTATGTGTGATGATGTAGATAAATGTCACAATTGAAATCAAAATCATGCCAACCAGACGTGCCATACGCCCTTTACTAAAGGCTACCATTTGATTCCAAGATACAAGTAATGACCATGCTAGAATGAGTGCACTTAACACTTCATATGCACTTCTGTCACTACTCATCCAAAACAGAAATGCCACGATAATAGCTAATACACGTCCCATGACAATCCAGCCATAAGCGTCTTTAGCAGATGCTTGTTTTGGAATATTGAATCGCTTCACGATAGAACCTGATTGTAAAAATAATGTTGCTTTAAAAATACCGTGCAATATTAAATGAATAATCGCTGCTGAATAGACACCTAGCGCACACTGAACTAACATAAAGCCCATTTGACTCATCGTAGAGCCGACTAACTGTCTTTTGTAGTCCACTTGAACCAAGCTAATACCCGATCCTAACAATACAGAAATACTAGAAAGGATAAGTAATAATGATAACGCAAATCCATTATCAAATATCGGCGCAAAACGAGTTAGAATAACACCACCTGCATTCACAATTCCTGCATGCATAATTGCCGATACTGGCGTTGGTGCTGTTACAGATTCAATCAACCATCGATGAAATGGAAATTGTGCTGCTGGTATCATGACAGCTAATACAAGTAGTACATTCGTCAACAATGACCATGTCGAATTAGACATATGTTGAGGCACGCGCCACTCGCCAGTCGCAATATAAATAGTTACAATTGCTCCAACGAATGCAAGCCAACCACATAAAAATGTCATGCTTGATAATTTCGCAGACTCACGTGGCACTTTCCAAAAACGATTAACGTTCATCAGCAGTGTTAAACATAATAATGTCATACCCCAGCAGAGTGCCATCAGTCTTAAGTCTTCAGACATCCATGCTAAAGATGCAAACGACGTAATCGCAGTGAACAATGGAAAGTAATGTCTATAATGATGATCACCTAGTAAATATCGCATTGAAAACTTTTGAATAATAAAGCCAAGCGCCATTACAAAGCCAGCTAATAACCAAGATAAACGATCTATTTTAAATGGGCCTAAGACATGTTGACCATGAATACCGAAAAAGCCAATGACTGCAAATAATACTGGCATGACTAGTATGTATAAATGTAATTTAATATATCTCATTGGCATAACTGGTGCTAAAAACAACAAGCCACTTATCAATGCAATGATAAGCGCAATAACAAACAGTGAAAATAGCAATTGAAAACTTAACACTGCATAACCTCCTTATTTCTAATCTCTCGCATAATTGCTTATGTATAAAAATAAAAACCTACAATAGTAGATTCTGTACATAATGGCAGAAAATTTACTATTGCAGGTTTCAGTTTAACTAGACACTGCATCACGGTACGTTGATATACCTTGTTGCAGTGTTCTCTTTAAGCGTGCTCCCATGCACATATGTATATAAAATGTTACTTCTGTCTGTTCAATTCATCTTCATAAATATGCTTTGCCTAGACGAGACCTAACGTGTTATTCGTTTTAAACTTATAACATAAAATATAATTAAATTTCTGCTTCATGTCAAATTCATGAGCTTAACCTCTATTAAACCAATGATTGTAAAGATTTTGTAAATGCACCTGTACAGTTAGGCAGTATTTCCCGTCCTTTTAAAATAAAAAATTCGCAGTTATGATCATAACAATTCAAGTTAGGAAAAAAATCAATTACGCACAAGATAACTATGTACAATGAAGTTAACTCATAAGCAAAGGAGGTAATCTTAATGGGTATCATCGCTGGCATCATTAAAGTTATCAAAAGCTTAATCGAACAATTCACTGGTAAATAAGATTTCATAACAAACAAAGGAGGTCTTTCACATGGGTATCATTGCAGGAATCATTAAATTCATTAAAGGATTAATTGAGAAATTCACTGGTAAGTAAGTTATAAAAATCTCATAGATATGAACATCTTATTTGAAGGGGGCCATTCACATGGAATTCGTAGCAAAATTATTCAAATTCTTTAAAGATTTACTTGGTAAATTTTTAGGTAACAACTAATCTCAAACATTAACGATCAACAACTCATCACTATGTTAAATCAACATACAGGAGGACAAAACGATGGCTATTGTAGGTACTATCATTAAAATCATCAAAGCAATTATCGACATTTTCGCAAAATAATTTAAGCGAATTGAATACTTAAAATTCTCAGGCCACTATGCCAATAGGGATGGTGGCTTTGCTTTGTGTTGATTTATTGATGTGAGGTTAGTCTTGTTAGTTTGTTGCAAATAAATGGTCTTGTTTTTTTTGTATAGGATGTTCTTGGTGGGACGTACGGAATATTCGTGATCTTTGGAGTCTGACGCGTTATATTTTTGTGGCGTGTTTTATGTTTGATACTCGAGGTCTGAGACATTCATGATTTGGCGTGCGAAATCTTAATGATTTTCATGATCTAGCGCAAGATATATTGGCCACGTACGGAATTGCGTTGCACGTTTAGACTGAAACACTCGTGTGACCGTAAGCGGTAATAGTACATTGATAGCTACATTTACTCCACTCATTTTTATGACCGTTAAACAATGATTGTGCTTTCATTTGATGATTATCATTTTTCATCAACGTAAATATAAAAAGGACTAAGACACATACATGTCCTAGCCCTATGGATAAAATGCAAATTTCTGCTTTATCAAAACTATCACACTTTAGATAGATTGAAAACAAAAAGATCCTAAGAACATCTTAACTTTTTATTAATTGTCATAAATTGCAAACAATTAAGCCACAATTTAAAAATGATTATACTTCATTCAACTTATCGTGCTGGTCTAATTTGCCATTGATATGGATCTTCAAATTGTTGCCAATCTGCATCAATTTCTTGCGCATTGACTAAGCATGCATCGAGTTCTTTTGTTAATTTTTCTTCATCTAATTCTGTACCAATAATGACAAATTGTGTATGACGATCGCCATATTCTGGATCCCATTCAGCTGCGACATCTTGACGTTCTGCTAATATTTGTGTTTGTTGCGCTTCAGACATACTAGCCACCCAATATGTAACTGGGTGAATATTGCAAGATGACCCTGCTTGAGATAATAAACATGCTACATGATTGTATTGTGCTAGCCATACGATACCTTTTGATCGAACGACATTATTTGGCATGGTTTCTAACCAATCATTGAACCTTTTAGCATGGAAAGGAAGTCGACGTTTATATACAAACGATGATATACCATATTCTTCTGTTTCAGGTGTATGCGATGCATGCCCACCAGACTCAAGTTCTTTGATCCATCCTGCTGACTCGCTCGCTTTTTCAAAATCAAAACGCTGCGTATTTAAGACTTCTTTTAAATCTACTTCAGAATTTGTTGTCTTAATGATTTTAGCAGTCGGTTGCAATGCGCTTAACACTTTTTCTAACTTTGCAAGTTCTTCTTCACTAATTAAATCAATTTTATTAATAATCAATACATCACAAAATTCAACTTGGTCAATTAATAAATCAGCAATCGAACGTTCATCTGTTTCATCAACGCTTTGATCACGATCCATCAATAAATCTTCTGAGTTGATGTCATGTACGAAGCGGTTAGCATCAACAACTGTAACCATTGTATCTAAACGGCAAATCGCTGTAAGATCAATGCCAAGTTCATCATCAATATATGAGAAAGTTTGTGCAACAGGTACTGGCTCTGAAATCCCTGTTGACTCAATAACAATTTGATCGATGCCACCTTTTTTCACTAAACGCTCAACTTCTTTTAATAAATCATCTCTAAGTGTACAACAGATACAACCATTAGAGAGTTCGACTAATTTTTCATCTGTACGCGATAGTCCCCCACCATCTGCGACAAGATCTTTATCGATATTGACTTCACTCATATCATTTACAATTACCGCGATACGTCGACCTTCTCGATTTTGTAAAATATGATTTAACAACGTTGTCTTCCCCGAGCCTAAATAACCACTTAATACCGTAACTGGAATTTTAGCCATATATATACCCTCACTTCAATTTATTTGTAAATAGGAATAATTACGTTTTACATTATATAGGAGCGTTTCCTCTTTCGCAATCTTCGATAATAAAAAAATAGTATACTTAATTAAATTATTGAGCACTTTACTTTATAATGGAGACAAAGATATATCTCACGAAAGAGAATCGAGGTGTATAAACATGCTATTTGTCATTTTAGTTTTATATGTCATTGGTATTGCATTTATTCTACTCAGTGTTTTTGGTTCAAAGACTGAAGGATTATCTACGAAACATACTTTATATACCATTGGCAGTGCTATTATAACGATTGCTATTTTCATTTCAATTGGCTATGCCATTCAATACTTAACTGCAGCGCTTTATGGTTTGTAAGGTGAGGATGATTTATGGCAAGTAGTTCGGTCGATGTTGACTTGCGTTGATTTTGATAAAGTGGTCATAGCTTTTGGTACTTGAGGATTTTTATTGTTGCTGTTACGAATGTGGTCATGTTTAATGCGGGACAGTAATTTAAGTTGTTTTTTTACAATTGAGAGTGTGATATGTCCATTCGGTTCGAATTACTTTACATGGGAATAAAATAAATTAAAAAGAAGCGGCCTAGAGTCAGTTGTGAATATACTGAACATTGGTCGCTTTATTTAGTAGTATGATATGTAGTTTAGCTATTAATTTTTTTCAGGTCATCCTTAATGCTGTCAATCTCAGACATGGCACTTTTAACCCAATCTCCTTGAGCTGCACCTTTAAAATTAGCTTTAAAAGCTTCGCAATGCTGCGCCATTTGTTCAATCAATACTTTTTCTTCACCTTTTAATTCATTTTCAATATTTTTCTGTTTTTTCTTATGTTCAGGTGCAATAACTGTGCGAATATTTACTTTTTGAGCATCCTTTATCATTGACGATATACTCGGTACTATATCCGGTCCTATAACTGGTCCTACCATTGGACTCATTTAATCTCCTCCAAATTATCAATCACTTAGTTTATCTAACTGATTTTTATAAGATTTTTTTAAGTCTTCTTTATATTCTTCTAATTTCCATTCTTGCTTTCTAATTATCTCATTGATTTCTTGCTCATACGCTTCTATATTTCTCGTCATTTTCCTTTGTGCATCTTCACTATAATTCATTTCGTGTTTCAAATATTGAAAGACATCATAACTACGTTCATTTTCTTTTCGAGCTCTATGCCTAAACTCATTCAAATTTTGCAGTTCATTCTCTATACGTTTTTTCTCATATTCATATGATTCTTCTAATTCATTTTTATTATTAATTCGATTGAACATCATAGTAATCCACCTATTTGTGATGCAAGCACTTGATCTTTATCAACGATTTCATTAATACTAGATCTAACTCTTAGAATATAATTTGATACAGAAGACCCTATCGTTGAAAGTTGTCTTTCTTTTGCAGATATCATTTGTTCAGGATCTCCTACCATACTACTTTCATTCACATGACCTTCATCTAAAGCTTCTAGCACTTCACTCACAGTTATATCTTTACCTACAGCGTTTCCAGCTTTTTGCGCGTCTTCCCAATTTTTTTCAAATTTCTTTTCCTTTTCATTATACATTTTTTTAATTTGATTAATTTCATCATCTATCAGTTGACTGAATGACTGCGCAATTGTTAAAGCTGATAAACTTTCTAAAGCTTTTTGTTGCGAAGAAGATAACCAACCTCCATTTGTAGTCATCATATTTGTTCTAAGTAATTCTATACTAGCTAATTTAGATATGGCATTATTAGAATGCTTTACAAATGACTTATTATTTTCTTCTACATAACCTTGTAGTTTTTTAAGTTCTTTTTTTATAGCTTTTTGTTCTTGTTCAGTTAAGAATCCATCCATTGAATGACCTTTACCATTTTCAATCACTATCTCATGTCCAAAATAAACATATTTCGTATATCCCTGAATAAAATTAGTTAACTCATCTTTATTAGATACAACTCTAGTAATGTTACCTTTATATCCTTTATATAATTTAAATAATCGAGAATTAGGGTCTAAGCCAATAGCTGATATGGGAGCTGGATTATAAACAACGATATTAGGAATACCATTACTCATACCTAATATTACCGCTTCTCTACCGCCTAATGAATGCCCAGTAATAAAATCAATATCATACTTATTTTTTATTTTTTTGATGAACTCTTGTGTTTCTTCATAATGTTTGCTTTTATCAGACGGAGGAAATGTTCCAATTTGGACATCGGAAATTAAATCCTTTCTAGTCTCAGCTGAGTCAATTTTATCTTGTTTTGTTGTTGCAAACCCTGGTAGCAAAAGTTGCTTCGCAAGAGCTTCCTTTTTGAAGTTTGTTCCAGTCATGCCAATAATCACTTTCCCAGTATCTTTGTTTAAGAAAGCTGATGCTGTCACACCGTACTTTTTATCTGTGTGACTATCTATATATTCAAGATTAGAAGGGAATTCATTAGTTACTTTTAATCTATCAAACTGCAATTGCAAATTAGTTTTTGGCAATCCATTGAGATTAGCATTTTCAATTTCATATGATAATTTAGAAACTGCACTAGTTGTCTCAGTCTTATTATTTATAAAACTATGATCTAAGCGAAATTTATTACTCATTGTTTTCACCCTTCGAAGGGTTATAATTTAAAAAGTCACTGACAGAAATTTGGTTATCTTTTTTCTTTGAAAAGATATATTCCACTTTTTTATATCCCACCGAGCTACCTTTTATATCCCCATCTATATGAAGTTTTAAAGTTGGTGATTCACTGGTTGTAATAGGATAAACATCTCTTAGTTTTTTTACATTACTATCACTATTTTTCATTTTGTACTCTGCTTCATAAAACGGCACATTTTCATTGCTCGATATTTTTCCATTTCGATAATTTTTCAAGTCTTTAAAATCTGCATATTGTCCAAAAAATTTAAATTTTTCTATTTTATGTTTAAGTTTTTCATCTTCTACCTTATCTAAAAGTACTATTTTATTATCTTTAAGTTCAACACGATAATCTTTCCTTTGCGGCATCTTATCCTCTTCATCATAAGTTTTTCTGACAAAATAATATCCTTTAGCTGTCCGTGTATTTCTATTCAAATGTAGTACCATACCTTCACTATCCAATTCACCTGCTTTTTCACTTTTAGCAAAGTCTGAATATATCGTCCATGTCCCCTTGTCGTCCTTTTTAAACTCTCCATCACGATAGCCTTCTTTGTCATATAAATCTTCAAGATTTTTGATTGGGTACATATCTAATGTTTTCGCAAAGCTCTTTTTGATTTGTTCTTCTTTTGAATCTGTTTTATTTGTTTGTACTTCTTTTTTCTGTTCATCTTTCATATTTCCACATCCCCCAATAAAAATGATTAAAAGTAATACACTCATGTACAAAGCAATTTTTTTTATATACTCCATCATTTCACATCTCTCTGCTTTAATTTTATAAACATTTGAATATTTCATGCA
Source organism: Staphylococcus sp. MZ3 (assembly GCF_018622755.1). Lineage (NCBI taxonomy): Bacteria > Bacillati > Bacillota > Bacilli > Caryophanales > Staphylococcaceae > Staphylococcus > Staphylococcus sp. MZ3. The sequence goes on along the minus strand of NZ_CP076026.1, from coordinate 446,910 downwards.
ACTTAATAAAATAGTGATTATTGCACTTTTATGTTATCAAACAAAACTCACTTAATCAATTTAATATATATAACTAATTTAACTTTATTATTAAATGTTCTAACGTTATTTTTTATAATCCTAATTATACTTAAATATCCTCACTTGGATTGAAATTAATAATATCTGTGAAGTAAATATTTTCTTCTTTGTTTCCAACAAAGGTAAATTCAATATTTTTATATCCGACTGATGAACCTTTTAAATTGCCTGAGCCTTTCAATAACAATTTAGGTACCTTTCTTGTTGGGATATTATATCGCTTACGTAGTTGTTCTACATTATGATCACTGTTTTTCAATTGATATTGTGCAGAGTGTATTGGTACTTCTGGGTTATATGTCACTTCACCGTCTTTATAGTTTTCCAATTCTTCAAAATTCCCATATTGTACAAAGAATTTAAATTCTTCAATTTCTTTTTCAACTTTTTCATCATCAATTGGTTTTAATGGAATAATTTTATTATTTTCAATTTTGACTGGGTATTTTCGTTCATCACTATATACCTTGCCCTCACTGTCTTCTTTAATTATCCTAACAAAATACTCACCTGTAGTTGTTCTGGTATTTCTATTTAAACGTACAACCATACCTTTGGACTCCATATTTTCATCTTTTAGTTCTGTTGTCATTTCAGATCTAATAACCCAAGTACCTTTGTCGCCTTTTTTAAATTCTCCATCTCGATATCCCTCTTTGTCATAAAAGTCTTCTAGATTTTCAGTAGGATACATATCTAATGTTTTCGCAAAGCTCTTTTTGATTTGTGTTTCTTTTGAACCTTTGCCATCATTATTACTTTCGCATCCTGTGATTAATACGATTAAAATTAATATAAACATGTATAATTTCTGAAAGCACTTCATCTTGTCACATCTCTTTGCACATTTTTGATATTTGATCATTTCATCAAACCACACATTGTAATTTAACTTTACTTATTTGGTATGAATTCAACACTATCGTTAAAATAAATATTCTCACCTTTTCTTTCAACAAATGTAAATTCAATATCTTTTTGACCAACTGAGGAACCTTTTAAATCCCCACCACTTTTTAAAAGTAACTTAGGCGCTTCTTTTGTTGAAATGTCATATATTTTACGTAGTTGCCTTACATTATAATCGTCGTTTTGTAATTGATATTTAGCCGAATAAATTGGTGCTTCAGGATTATATGAAAACTCACCATTTTTGTATTTTTCAAAATTTTTAAAGTTCCCATATTGAACAAAAAACTTGAAGTTTTCAATTTCTTTTTTTATTTTCTCGTCATTAATTTGTTCAGTAGGAATAATTTTATTTCCTACCATTTTCACTTCATATTTTTCTTCCTTATCTTTATTTACACGATTATTATTTTCACTTATTTCTTTCAAAACAAAGAAACCTTTGGCTGTTTTGGTATTTCTATTAATATATAATTGCATACCTCTTGTTTTCATTACTTTGCCCTTTGGCTGTTTAACTATTTCAGATCTAATTAGCCAAGTACCTTTATCATCTTTTTTAAATTCTCCATCTCGATATCCTTCTTTGTCATATAAGTCCTCGAGATTCTTAATTGGGTACATATCTAATGTTTTCGCAAAGCTCTTTTTGATTTGTATTTCTTTTGAATCTTCTTTTGTTTCATTACCTTTGCCACAACCTGCTATCGCAAATATTAAAATCATAACGCTTATGTACAATGCAAACCTTTTTAAATATCCCATCGTTTCACGTCTCTCTGTTTTATACTTCATTTATATTCTCTTTTCATATAAATAATTAATTATTTTGTATATTTCTCTTTTACGTTACCAAAATATACATATACAATCAATTTAATTTCTTAATTAAATTTGTAGTTTTTATTATGTTGTAGCAATTTTTTATTATTGTTTCATTTGAATTTAAATATCTTCGAAACCTACTTATCAATTCGAAGAAATACAAGCATTGCACTAAAGATTAATTGTTTTTTATCAATATTTGCCATTTTAACTATTTATTAAAAATTATTAAATCGACTTAATAAACGTAATTTTCTTAATATTCAGTGTTATTATGGAGTTACAATTTTTAGAGGAGTGATAGATATGAAATTTAAAAAGGTTTTAGTAGCTACGGCAATGGTAGGTGTTTTAGCAACTGGCGTTGTTGGATATGGTAATCAAGCAGATGCGAAAGTTTATTCTCAAAATGGACTCGTACTACATGATGATGCAAACTTCTTAGAACATGAATTAAGCTATATCGATGTGTTATTAGATAAGAATGCTGACCAAGCTACAAAAGACAACTTAAGATCATACTTCGCCGATAAAGGACTACATTCAATCAAAGACATTATCAACAAAGCTAAACAAGACGGCTTTGATGTTTCAAAATATGAACACGTAAAATAAATTCAATAACGCTTTGTAACAAAGCACAAAAAACAGCTCAATGACGTTGAAGTCAGTGATTAACTCACTAATTTCATTACATCATTAAGCTGTTTTATTTTATTAATTATTTTTCTAATTTTGGTGCCTTACGTTCAACTTTCTTTTCACCTAATGGATAAAACCAAGTTGATGGATTACCTTGAACATCATATCCTACAATTTTATCACCATGTAATTTATGATATGCAGGCGTGTTTTCAAGTTTTTCTTCAAATTCACGTTCTTTCTTTTCTTCCGGAGATTCATAAACATCGATATACTTAGAAACAAATCCTTTATGTAATAGTTCACCACTAATCGGTTTAACTACTGCGAAATTTAATGTTTCTCCGTTTTGTAATCTGAAACCAGCTTTTTCAGCATCAAAGCTAAATTTACCATTTTCATCTACTTGAATATCAGGAAACAGTTGTGCTTCACCTAACTCTGAATATACTTTTACTACTGCATTCGCGAATTTAGTCTTTCCTGTAATCTCTTTAGTTCCTTGTTTATCAAGAATACCTTTACCTTGTTTTGTATGATACAAACTGCCGTAGATTTCATCTACATGTAACTCTTCATTAACATCTTTCAAAACATTAACTTCTTTCACTTTTGCATGATCATATTTTGTTTCTGATTTATCGATATCTTCTAAGCTCGTTACTTTAGTTTTGAAAATTAATGACTTCAATGCTTCATCTTCATCATCAGGTGCAAATGTTAATGAGATCTCATCATTTTTCTTTAATTCTAAGTTATCAAAAGGATTTTTTTTGAAATCAAAATCAAAATATCCTTTTTCATTAATAGGCATCCAAATACCATCGGAACTAGCTTTAGTATCTTCTTTACTAATTCCATCTTTAGCTCTTTCTTCAAAATTAATAAATTTATTATTAATAGATAGAGCAACTTTACCTTTTACAGAAGTATGGCCTTTAATAATACCTGATCCTTCAGTAATAGGTTCAATGAAAACTTGATGGTGTCCACTTTCCTCTTTTAATCGTTCTTTTGGTATTTCATACGCTTTTTCATAGCGTGGTGTTGTATATTTAGCCTTAGCATCTGTACTTTCTTCCTCAACACTTGCTTTTTCAGTTGAATCTGCTTCTACTTCTTCATCTTCTTCATCTTCGCCTAAATCATCTAAAGAAGATGATGATACCTCAATTTCTTGGTTATGAACTATTTTACGATTATGAAGTGGATACTCAAATTTTCCATCTTCTTTTGAAGTTATAAATGAACCGACGTCTCCATCTACTGAATCAGCACTTTTGCCATCTATATTAAGTAAAATAATATGATTCGGTAATGTAGTACCTGTTACTTTTTGAGCTCCTGGTTTGATAGGATCTAAATTTACAAAGTTTTTAGAAGACTCTGCCGCTTTTGTTTCTTTGTAATTTTGTTCAGTTTGTGAAACAGCTTTTGATTCTTGATTTGTACTTACCTTCTGATTAGTTTCAGAAGCTTCAGCTTGTCCGTTTGTCATGATATATAACATAGTAATTGCAACTGATACTAAACCGACTTTCATTTTACGTAATTTAAAATTTTCTCTCATGATATACTCCCTCGAATATTATTATAAATTCACTTCAATTTTCTCTATATTTCTACTATCAATCGTATCACCCATGCGATGAGTCTGTAATTTTTTATTTAATTCAAATGTATAATAGCCACCGTTTTTCATAGTAATTCTAATTTTACTGTCTTTAGGTTCTGTCTTATAAAGATCATGTTTATCAATTAAATGCTTTCTTAATTTAAAATCAAGTTCTTTTAATGAGATTTCTTCTTTATAGATGCTATAGTATTCTGAAGTCACAGAAGTAGTGTGTTGACCTGTACTCTTAGAAACTGACAAATTAACGTTTTGAACAGTATCTTTATGTTGAGTCCCATTTGTCTTTGTAATTCCACCAATCGATGTTGTGATAGCTGATTTGTCACTACCTTCTCTTACTACAAACACGTCAACATTAGAAACTTCGTCATCATCTTTAACAGTTAATTTTTCATTTCCTGTCAATGTAACATCAATTTGTTGAGAATTATCTATAAATGTAACTTTATTTCCGTATTTATATCCTGTTACATTTGTTAATTCAAATCCTCTCCCTTTATAATATTCACTCAAGTCTTGAGTAGCTTGTGATCTAACCTCTAATGTACTTGCTTTTACTGGCTGAGCAGTAGTTGTAATCATACCTGTTGTTAAAATCCCTAGTGCTAAACTTGCTTTAGCAATATTTTTTAATTTCATAATTCTATGCTCCCAATTTTTAGTCTATTTGATTTATTCTATTACGCAATACGAACAATCCTCATTCATTATAATGAGCAATGGTCGTGCTTCACATTAAACTTACTTTAACTAAAAATTAATCATTATTAAGTAATTTAATAAATAGTTAACTAATATCATTCAATTCCTATCGATCTACTATCTTTTATTTACGAATAACACTTTATCTCAACTTAATCTTTATTTAACTACTTATTCTGTACACAATTTCGACACAAAAAAGACACTGCGCTTTCACAGTGCCTAAATTTAATGTTCGTTTTTGAATTAGATAAAAATTTACATCTTATTTATAAAGTTATATCGTGTGATGAAACAGCTGAAATAAACAAATAATTAAAACTATATTGTAGCGACAAATTAAATAAACATTTTCTGTAAAATCGCTCTTTTTCTCTCTTTTAATAAATCTAGTTTTAATATCTGTCTTTCAATTAATTCTTCAAACCAAACAAAAAAGTCACCTATTCTTTTTTGTTCCTCTTTGACAGGTAATTCTATTTTAATTAATCCAATATCTTTTGCATTGTATGATGGAAGTGCACCAACCTGGGCATATTTAGGTAAATAAATGGTTTGAAACAATGTTCTTCCAAAATTAATGTTCCATTCTTGCGAAAATGAATAACTCATAGTATTGTTATCGATTAAAAATGGTTCTAAAACTAATCTTTTTCGATTCAACATTATTGCAGCTCCAACTTTAGCAAAAATCATAGATGGTACGTTAGTTATAATTTTCCATTTTTTAGACTCTATAATCCCATTTGAAACGTAGTTATTAGCATTTCTCATAATTATTTCATTGCCTTTATTATTCATATCAGAAATTTTAAAGAAAGGTATTCCTTCTTTCCCACCCTGTAAACTTTCAGGAAATCCAATACCAGTATTAAATGTTCCAATCTCGCTAAGTTTATAAAGTAGACTTTCCGGATAATCATTACCATTCTCATCTTTGAATCGCAATTCTTGCGAGAAGATTTTCTGCATATAGCCTTTTTTCTGTTGTTGAAGTAATTCAAGTTTTTGTTCTTCTAATTCAATTTGCCGGTCGAGTTTGCTGAAGAACTTGCCTATTTTTTGCTGCTCTTTATTTGTAGGGACAAATCTATTTATTTTATTAATGGTTTGTTTGCTTAAGCTTGGCACACCTGTTGATTCATCGTATACTTTCCAGTTTATTTTTCTAAATAAACTTAATATAAATAGTATGTCTGTTTCTTTTTTAGGTGTACAATAAAATAATGTATCCACCGTCCAAAACGGCGCCTCAAGCAAATATGGTTTGTTTATAGTCCCTTTTCTCCCAATACCAACAGCATCAATTTCACTTAGTGGTTCTGAAACACTTGTCATATAACCGCCAGTACCATAGACTGGTATATCGCCTTTATCCAAATGTTTATAATCTTTTCCAGAATTAACTTTTATAATATCCCCTAACTGCTTCTCTTCCCATTCGCCTTCAAACCCTAGGAACCTCAACTCTGGCACATTTTTCTTTTGTGTATTACTCATCTTTCAACACCCCAAGCTCTTTCAGGTATGCATTGATTTCTTGTTCAACTTCTGCGATTTCTTTATCGATATTTTTCAAATCTTGTTGGACTTGATCTAAATCAATCGGTGCTTCTTCTTCGAATGTATCAACATATCTCGGTATGTTTAAGTTGTAATCGTTATCGGCAATCTCTTGTAATGTTGCGCTGTAGCTATATTTATCAATGGTTTCTTTACGCTTATATGTGTCTATAATGCGTTCAACTTGGGCATCGCTTAAATGATTTTGATTTTTTCCTTTTTCAAAATCATTGGATGCATCGATAAATAATACGTTGTCGTCTTGTTGGCGACATTTTTTAAATACTAAAATACATGTTGGAATACTTGTCCCATAGAAAATATTGGCTGGTAAGCCAATCACGGCTTCTAGGTAGTTCTTTTCTTCTATTAAATAACGACGAATGACGCCTTCTGCAGCACCACGGAATAAGACACCATGTGGGAGTACAACGGCCATGGTACCTTCATCGTCTAGGTAATGTATCATGTGTTGAATAAAGGCAAAGTCTGCTTTAGACTTTGGCGCAAGTTTGCCGTAACCACTGAAGCGTTCGTCATTTTCAAATTTTGAATCTGCTGTCCATTTTGCACTGTATGGCGGATTCGCTATAACCGCATCAAATGTATGGCCTAAAAAGGCTGGATTTTCCAATGTGTCATCATTACGGATATCGAAATTTTCATAACGTACATCATGTAATAACATGTTCATGCGCGCTAAGTTGTAAGTGGTATTGTTACGTTCTTGACCGAAATAACGATACACTTGCGTTTCTTTACCAACACGTAACAACAATGAACCGGAACCACATGTTGGGTCGTACACATGACGTAATTTATCTTTACCGTCTGTGACAATCTTCGCCAGTATCTTAGATACTTGTTGTGGTGTATAGAACTCGCCTGCTTTTTTACCCGCTGTCGCCGCAAAGCGCCCGATTAGGAATTCATATGCATCACCTAACATATCAATTTCCATATCACTGTGAACGAATGGTAAGTCGTCAAGATTAACCATGACTTTAGAGATTAAAGCAGTACGTTCTTTGACATTGTTACCTAGTCGCGTTGAACTCAAATCCATATCGCTGAACAGACCGATAAAGTCATTTTCACTTTCTTCACCTAGCGTTGATGTTTCAACTTTACGAATCGCCGTCGCCAAATGTTCGATATCGAAATCTTGCGTTTCAATTTCACGAATCATCGCACTGAATAAATCTTGTGGCTCAATGAAGTAACCGACTTGGTCAATTAATTCTGCTTTTAAATCTTCACGGTATTCTTCGTCTGCCCATGCTTCTTGATACGTGATGTCTTCACCTGACAAGGCATCTGCATATTCTTGTTCCGCTTTTTCAGATAAGAAGCGATAGAAAATCAAGCCTAAAATGTAATTACGGAATTCACTCGCATCCATGTTTCCTCTTAAATCATTCGCAATCGACCATAATTTTTTATGTAATTCAGCTTGTTGCTGACGTTGTTTTTCAGTAATAGACATGTGATTCCTCCGCCTTTGAATAAGTAATTTATCTCTTTGTGTAATAGATTTATTATAACATTTGGTTATGTTGCGATGTTGAGAATTTTGAGGTTGGTTGTGGAAATTTTTATATTCATGAAAATTGGGGTAGAATCCATGAAACGTAAACCAAAACAGCTTAACGACGATATCGATTGATGCATCCTTTTTATAAGGTATGCGCATCAATTTACTTTTCATCGTTAAGCCGCTTCAATTAATTTTTTCTTATTCGTAATTATTTACTTTAAGTTAACTTCAATATCTTTAATTTGTTTGCTTTCTATGACTTCCCCCATATATTTAAATTTTAATTTAGACCTTAAATCAAGGTTATAAAAACTGCCATCTTTCAAGCTAATTTTGACCCTACCATCTTTTGAGATTGTTTTATAAAGTCCATATTTTTCGATTAGATGCTTTCTCAACTTAAAATCTAACTCTTTTAATGTTATTTTTTCTTTTTTAATATAATAAGGGTATCCTTTCACAAAAGCATCTTCACCCTTTTCTTTTGTAACATTTAATATTGGGGCACTGACAACTCCAGATGTTTTATTCGTCTGTATTACGCCACTAACAGTATAAAATATGTCGTGCTTGTCTCTTTTTTCTTGAACAAAAAACACATCTAAGCCCTTATAACTACGCTGTTGAAATCTATTTTTATCATTTCCAAGCAGCAATACTTGAATCTTCATACCTCTATACTTAAAACGCAAGTTATTTTTACCATGCTTCATAGCATTAATGTTTTTCAATTCCATAGTCTTTCCAGTGTAGTATCGGTATAATGCTTCCTTGTCATGTTTGTTTACTGTCTCTTGATTTTGTTTTGCATGACTGGAATGAGCCTCTGTTGTTAAAGTTCCTGTTGTTAAAATTCCTAAAGCTAATGTTGCTTTTGCTAATGCTGTAAATTTCATATTTATTTGCTCCAATCTTAATATATTGGATTGTTTTCATTACGTAATTTGAATCATACATTTTTATTATAACGTGCATCGTTTCATACGATAATTAACCTCGATTTAAATATACTTGAATTATTCTTAATGAAAAACAAATATATTTTAATGTTCAGGTTAAATGACTTTCATTATTTCATTTAGTTGTTTTACTGGATTATCGTTTACTACAACTGATGATGTTACTCTGTTCTGCTCTTTGAATTACAAAAACAACTTAACAACAGTAATGTATTTAACACAGTTCCTTATATAAGGACACAGATGTCAATTCACATTTTGTCGTTAAGTCGCTTCTTAAGCTATTATGCTATTAACTCAAACTAATTCAAATTCACTTCAATATTTTTAATTTGCTTACTATCCATTACATCAAACATACGATCAAAACTTAATTTTTCACTTAAATCAATTACATATTTCTTTTCGTCTTTCATATTAATAACGATTCTACCTTTATCTGACGCGCCTTTATACAATCTATATTTTTCGACTAACATTTTTCTTATTTTAAAATCCAGTTCCTTCAACGATACTTCTTCCTTTTGAATAAAGAACAACTCATTTATCGAAAAGCCATGTTTAGCATCAACTTTTTTAACTTGTAGACTTGGATTACTTACAAATCCAAACACTGATCTCACATTTTTCTTTGTTATACCGCCAACGCTATATATGCCACCTTTTATATCTATTAATTCAGGTACTGCAAAGACATCAAGGCCATGTGTTTTTTCTTTATATTTATTTTTATCGTCACCAAGCAGAAACACTTTGAAAGTTTTATTTCGTTGGTTAAAGTTTAAAACGTTAGAACCATAGTAATCTTCACTTTTAACGCTAATGTTTGTTGATTCAAAACTTTCTTCAGAATAGTATTGATGTAGCATATTGATATAATATTTGCGTTGTGTCTCATCAAGTTCTACTTTCGCGTGAACAGCTTTACTTTCTGCTGTAAACACACCTGTAGTTAATATTCCTAATGCTAATGTTGCTTTTGCTAATGCAGTCAATTTCATATTTATTTGCTCCAATCTTGATATATTGGATTGTTATGATTACGTAATTTGAACTATCTGTCTTTATTATAAGGTGCATCAAAACAGACTGACATTAACGCTCATTTAAATAAACTTGAATCATTATTAATGAAAATCAAACGTATTTTAACATTCGTATTAACTGATTTTTAATAGCAACATAAATTTTTTTTGGGGAATCATTGTTCTTTCCGATTAGTTTTAGATCTTAAGTTATTCGATACAAAGTGTACAAAAAAGCAGCTTAATAACGTAGTCAATGTTCGATATGTTTTTATTATTAAAACACGTATCAAAATCATTAAACATGGGATTATTAAACCGCTTCTTAAGCTTTTATTCTATATATCATTGATTATTTCAAATTCACTTCGATGTTCTTAATTTGTTCACTATTAATGACATCTGCCATACGCTCGAAATCTAATTTATCACTTAAATCAATTTCATACTTATTTTCATCTTTCATATTAATAACAATTCTACCTTTATCAGCTGACCCTTCATACAGTTTGTATTTTTTAATCAACAGTTTTCTTATTTTAAAATCAAGTTCCTTCAATGACACTTCTTCCTTTTGAATAAAGAAAAATTCATCAATAGAAAAACCGTCTTTATCGTCTATTTTTTTAACTAGTAAGTTCGGCGTTCTTAGAGACTCAAATATTGATTTTACGTTTTTCTTCGTTACACCACTAACACTAAATATTCTTCCATCTAAATCTACTAATTCTGGTACCGCAAAGACATCTAAACCATGTGTTTTTTCTTTGTATTTATTTTCATCTTTTCCCAATAAAAATACTTGGAACTTTTGATTTTGTTGGTTAAAAAGCAAAACGTTAGAGTCATAATAACCTTGACTTTGGCCACTAACATTTGTTAACTCATAACTAGGTCCTGAATAGTATTGATGTAACTTGTTTGTATCATATAAACGGTTCATTTTTTCATACTTTCCTTTTGCATTAACCGATTGATTTTCTGTTATCATTACACTTGTTGTTAATATTCCTAATACAAATATCGCTTTAGCTATCGCTGTAAATTTCATATTCATATGCTCCAATCTTAATATATTGGATTGCTTTTATTACGTAATTTGAATAATACACATTTATTATAAAGGGCATTGAGACAGACTGACATTAACACTCGTTTAATTAAAATTAAATCATGGTTAATGAAGAACTAATTAATATTCAATGGACATCACTTTCAGAAGTAATGTGAATTTTTAGTACGCTCATACCCTGCGTTATAAAACATAAAAACAGCCTAACGACACTGTTGATTTAGATACGCCCCTTTTTGGAGGATGTACGTATTTATTCAACATTTCATCGTTAAGCTGCTTCAAATTTATTACTTTAAAGTCATTGATTGTTTAATTTAAATTTGATTAATAGTCACTGCTATATTTTGAATATCCTTACTATTCAACACATCACCCATGCGCTCGAATTGCAGTTTATCACCTAAATCAATTACTTCCTTTTTCTCGTCTTTCAAATTGATAGTGATCTTACCGTATTTAGTCGTACCTTTATATAAACCATATTTTTCAACTAATTGCTTTCTAATTTTGAAATCAAGTTCTTTCAGTGAAACTTCTTCTTTATTAATTGAAAATGAGTCAATTGATGCATGTAAATCTCCTCCATACACTTTATTAACTACTAAAGGTGTATTAGTTTCAGAAGATTGGTTATTTTTCTTCGTTACACCACCAACAGTAGATAGTCTACCGTTTGGAGCAATTAATTCTTTTACCACAAAGACATCTTGACCTTGAAGTCCTTGTTTATATTTAGCTTTATCTTCTCCTAATAAGAATAATTGGTGATTTTGACCATCTTGGTTAAAGCGTACAACGTTAGAACCGTTATAATTTTCAACCTTACCTCTAATATTACTGAATTCAAAACTTTCTGATGAGTAGTATCGATGTAAGTCTTTAATATCATATAAATGTTGTACTCTCTCTTGCTTTTCTTTTGCTTGAACTGCTTGGCCTTCTGATGTAATCACACCAGTAGTTAATAAGCCTAATGCCAATGTTGCTTTAGCTAACGTTTTTAATTTCATAGTACTATTCTCCCAATCTATTTATAAATTTTGTCTTAATATATTTTTATATGATTAATTCAATTACGTAATACGAACAATCTACTATCATTATATAAGCGAGATACTGCGCTATGAATTAACCTCTTTTTAACTATTTTTGAACCAACGTTAAGTTAGTTAATGAAATCCTAACAGTATTAATTATTTTTTATAACACAATGCTAATTTTTTAACTATTCACACTTTCCCTCAATTTAATTATGTTTTCCACATTGTTTCATGTCACGAAAAGGACAACGCGCGACTATAGGTATCAACTATTTCCAAAATTTTGATCATGAACCCGCTTCTATTTTTCATCTCTCCAACACAAAAAAGAAGCTAAGCAACTTATGTTGCCTAACTCCTCTATACTATCCATATTTTACTATTATCCATATTTCATTGAATTATCTAATGTTGGCTTCTATTTTTTCAATATTTCTACCGTCAATGACATCACTCATGCGATTTGTTTGTAATTTTTTATTAAGTTCAAACGTATAATAGCCGCCATCTTTCATTATCACTTTTATCTTACTATCTTTAGGAAACTTTTTATACAGATCAAAATTTTGAATTAAATACTGTCTCAATTTAAAGTCGAGTTCTTTAAGTGAAATCTCTTCTTTATAAATGTAGTGTACTCTACCGTACGTAGCAATACCGTCACCTTCATCTCTCTTGATTTGAAATCTTGGTGCGTTTATATAATCATAATAAGCGTCTTGATTTTTCTTAGTGACACCACCATATGAAAACACTGTGCCATTACGGTTTTCCGCTTCTTTAACTACAAATATATCTAAACCTGGATTTTTACGTGTTTTAAGTCTTTCTATATCTTTGCCAAAAATTTGTATTCTAGTGAACTTTTGATGTTTATCAAAGATAAGGTAATGCTTGCCACCTTTGCTATAACGATAACCAGTAACATTTTTAAGTTCCTTACTTGTGCCACTATAGTAATCTCTTAAGTCAAAGATATCTTTTGTCACATTTTCATATTTTGCTTCATGTTCACTTGCATTTACAGTTTGATGCGTTGATGTTATTGTTCCTGTTGCTAAAATACCTAATGCTAAACTTACTTTCGCAATTGCTGTCATTTTCATAGTTGTATGCTCCATTCGTAATTATTAGATTTGTTCGCTTACGTCTATTGAATCATACAGCTTTATTATAGATGGCGTATTTGACCTTTCACATTAAACCATGTTTAATAATCATTGAATCATTATTAAGTAAATTAAGGAATCTATAATGTTCGTTAAATAAAACTGATTCCGTTATGCTTCACACCCGATAGATAGGGATTTACAGATAAATTCAGGACTTTTCCACGTCATATTTGGGCCCATCGAAAATTCGGGTTCTCAAATCATCGAACATAACAAAAGAAGCTAAGCAACATGTAGGCCGTTGTCACTTAACTTCTTGTTTTTCCGATGACAGCTTCTATTTAGAGAATGTCATGATTATTTTATATTCACTTCAATGTTATCAATATTAGTGCCATCTATGACATCTGCCATGCGATTTTCTTGTGATTTTTTGTGTAATTCAAACGTGTACTTTCCACCGTTTTTCATTTTAATAACAATTTTACCTGAACCAACGTTACCGTACAGATTATGATTTTCAATAAGTTGTTTTCTCAATTTAAAATCAAGTTCTTTCAAGGAAATCTGCTCTTTAGTAATCTTGAATTCTGAAACATCATGAGAGATTATACCTTTATTATCTTCCTTAGTAATTCTTACTCCTGCTTTGTGATCAACTTTTTTACTATTACTCTTTGTGATACCACCGACAGAATATTTTTCCAGATTGTAATTATTTTCTTCTAAAACGACAAATACATCGACATTCCTATGTACTCCTTCACCATATTTTTTATCGTCTTTACCAACTAAAGCAATTTTATATATGAAATAATCTGGAACAATATTCATAAATCTTATTGTCGTCCATTTTTTTAAAATAATACCAATCTCATTTTTAAATTCTAAACTTGGTTTCGTATAATACGCTCTTAAATCTTTAAATTTAGGATTTATTTCTGTTGGTACTTGTTTTGTGGTTGGCGATTGTAGTGGTGATGTGTCTACATTAGACGAAGGTGGTGTTGTCGCGTTTGGTTTTGATTGCGGTGCTTCTACTTTAGTTGAAGATGGTGTTGTTGCATTTGCTGCTTGTTTTGGTACTTCCACTTTAGTGGAAGATGGTGTTGTCGCGTTTGCTGCTTGTTGTGGTGCTTCCACTTTAGTTGAAGGCGGTGTTGGTGCATTCGGTGTTTGTTGCGGTGTTTCCACTTTAGTTGAAGATGGTGTTGTCGCGTTTGCTGCTTGCGTTGTCGTTGTGATTACACCTGTTGTTAAAAGGCCTAGTGCTAAACTTGTTTTAGCAATCGTTGTTATTTTCATAGTTGTATGCTCCATTCGTAATTATTAGATTTGTTCGATTACATTCATTGAATCATACAGCTTTATTATAGATGGCGTATTGCTCCATTCACATTAAACCTTGTTTAACTATATTTGAATCATCGTTAAGTAAATTAAGAAATCCATAATGTTCGTTAAATAAAAATGATTTTGATGTGATTCAACACTTGGCACATTTGAAGTTTCGTCACTTTTAAGACATAGAAATGCCACTTTTACAAACAAATGAATATTCGTCTTTTTACATCATTGCACATAATAAAAGAAGCTAAGCAACATGTAAACCGTTGTCACTTAACTTCTTGTTTTTCCGATGACAGCTTCTATTTAGAGAACGTCATGATTATTTTATATTCACTTCAATTTTATCAATGTTTGTACCTTCTATGACATCTGCCATACGATGCTCTTGCAGTTTTTTGTGTAATTCAAACGTATACTTCTCACCGTTTTTCATTTTAATAACGATTGTTCCTGAACCCATGTTACCGTAAAGATTATGTTTTTCAATGAGTTGCTTTCTCAATTTAAAATCAAGCTCTTTCAAGGAAATCTCTTCCTTAGTAATCATGTATTCTGAAACATCGCGTGAAATCATACCTTGATTATCTTTTTTAGTAATGCTTAATTCTGCTTTGTGATCAACTTTTTTACTATTAGTCTTCGTGATGCCATCGACAGAATATTTTTTCAATTGATATTTATTGTCTTCTAAAACGATAAATACATCGATATTATCGTAAGGTCCATCTTTATATTTTTTCTCATCTTTTCCAACTAAAGCTATTTTATAGATGAACCTATTTGGAATAACATTCATAAACCTAACCGTCGTCCATGGTTTGAGCATAAATCCAAACTGCTTTTCAAATTCAAAACTCGGTTTCGTATAATACGCTCTTAAATCTTCATATTTAGGAGTTATATCTGTTTGTACTTGTTTTATGGTTGGAGATTGTGGTGTGTCTGATTTAGTAGATTGCATTGGTTGTGACGTGTTTGTTGATGGAGGTGTTGTCACTTTAGTTTGTTGCGTTGTGGATTCGGTTGTCGTTTGTGATTGTTCTTGTTTAGGCGCTTGCGTTGCTGATATATTAAGCGATTTCTGCGCTTCTTGTTTAGGTTGTGATATTTTTTCTATTTTGGAAATTGAAGTTTTTTCCTCATTAGTATTTGGTGCCTTTTCGAGTTTAGGCATGCGTTCTTGTCTTGTGTTAGCTGCTTGCGTTGTCCCTGTATTTGCACCTGTTGTTATGTTTATCATTGCTGATCGCTCTGCTTTAAGCGTTGATACTTTGTCAACTTTAGTTGATTGTACTTTTTCTGCTTTGACCGATTGCGTCGTTACTGTAATTGCGCCTGTTGTTAAAATCCCTAGCGCTAAACTGGTTTTAGCAATTGTTCTCATTTTCATAATTGTATGCTCCAATCTATATTATATTCGATTGTCTTTTTACGTAATTTGAATCATACAACATCATTATAGATGGCGTTCTAAGATAATCACATTAAACCCCTTTTAACAATTATTGAAGTATTATTAAGTAATTTAAGCAAAAAATAATGAGTGATTATGAGATTAATATAGCGTTTCTATGTGCCTTTGAAATGATTTTTAAGCATTAAAAAGAAGTTAAGCAACGTTTGATCATCACTTAACCTCTCTATTTCAATTTCAAATTATTTCGTCGTCAAGTATGTGTGTTATGCTTTTCTAACTTTGATTTCAATTCTATCAATATCTGTGACATTGATAACATCGGACATCCGGTCTTCTTGTAACTTTTTATCCAATTCAAATGTATACTTTCCGTAGTATTTCTTTTTGACGGTAATTTTCCCTGTACTCATTTCACCGTAAAGCCCATAATTATCAATAAGGTATTTTCTTAATTTAAAATCAATCTCTTTCAATGACATTGCTTCTTTATCTATTTTAAATGGGAAAAAGTCATAATCATATTCACCAATATGATCTGCTTTAATAACTCTTGCTTCTGCTATTAGGTCGACAGCTTTATCGTTTGCACTCGTGATACCGCCAATGGAGTACTTTGCACCTTCAAATCTCTTATCCTCATTAACGTAAAATATATTAAGATTACGATGTACACCCGTATGATAATGTTGCTTATCTTTGCCAATTAAAGCAAGATTATTAACAGAATTACCATCTATGATATTCATAAATTTAATACTTGGTTGAATGAAACTGATATAACCTGTCACATTTTTATATTCAATACTCGGTTGAGTATAATAAGCTTTTAATTTTTTGCTATTTTCACTTATTACAATAGGTTTCTTTTCGGCATGAACTGGTTTTTCCGTTGTAGTGTTTACAACTGTTGCTAATATTCCTAATAACAAACTTATTTTTGCAATATTTTTCATTTTCATAGTTGTATGCTCCAATCTATTATAATTAGATTGTTTTATTACGTAATTTGAATCATACACCCATATTATAGGAGCTGTATTCGGATATTCACATTAACCTGTTTTTAACTATTCATAAAATATGATTAAGCTATTTAAGCAAAAGATAATGCGTGGTGCGACTGTTTGTGTGCGTTTTGTAACTTTTCCCCTCAAAAAAAGAAGCTAAGCAACAGTACGTCGCTTAACTTCCATATATTTCCATAACAAGCACTATTCAACATAGCGCTTTGTTATTAGAAAGTATTATTTCATTTCTACTAGAATTTTATTAATCTTAGTGCCGTCGATTGACTCACCCATACGTTCTTTTTCAAGTTTTTGACTTAAATCGATTGTATGTGTTGTGCCATCATTCATTGTAATTGTAATTTGACCTTGTTTAAGACCATTTGAATACAAGCCGTGTTGTTTAATCGCACGTTCTCTTAATCTATAATCAAGTTCTTTTAATGAGATGTCTTCTTTATAAATTTGGTATAGACTACTTTGTGGTTCTTCTTTACCTTTCTTGATTTCAAGGATTGGTGTGTGTATATAGTCAATAAAAGGTTGACTGTTTGTTTTTGTTACGCCACCAATTGAGTAATTCGCAGCTTGCCTACTGTCACCTTCCCTAACGACAAATATATCTAGACCTGGATTATTTCCTTCTTTAAATTTATCTTTATCCGGACCTAGTAACGATATTTGATAATACTGATGATCTGTTGCGACTTCCATATAATCTTTACCATTTTCAGTATATTTATATCCAGTCACATTTTTACGCTCGAAAAATGGTTTATTATAATAGTGTTTCAACTCTGATTCACTTTGTTGTTTAACTTCTGTTTTCGCTTGTACTGATTGTATATTCGACGTTATTACACCTGTTGCTAACATTCCCAATGCTAAACTTGCTTTTGCTATCGCTTTAAATTTCATAATTTTTAGCCCCAATCTATTTAAATTTGATTTTTCAATTACGTAATATGAACAATCTACCTACATTATATTGAGGCGCTATCCCCTTTCAAATTAAACCTCATTTAACTAAACTTGAATCATTGTTAAGGTAATTAATAAAATGCTAACTGTTATTAATCAATTCTTATCCGTCGAGACTCTTTTTTATACAAATCACACTTTATACCATTTTTATTTTAAAAACTGTAAAACTTTCAGACACAAAACAGACATCATATTGTCGTAGTACCTGATTAAAATTTTCAAAGATATTAGTGATACACATCAACTAAAACGCGTCATTACGGCATTTTCAACATTAATAATATTTACGTATTTACTATACACGTCGACAATAAATACAGATTAGAATTTTTTATAAAATCAAATGTTTTGAAAACCATCAAATAAGTATTATGTTATGTATATAAAGATTAGGAGATGAAGTGAATGAATATTATGTTAACAGGTGCTACAGGTCATTTAGGCACACATATTACAAATCAAGCCATTGCAAATCACATAGATCATTTTCACATTGGTGTTAGAAATGTTGAGAAAGTTCCAGAAGATTGGCGTGGAAAAGTTTCTGTTCGACAATTAGATTATTTTAATCAAGAAAGCATGGTAGAAGCATTTAAAGAAATGGATACCGTTGTGTTTATTCCAAGTATTATTCATCCATCATTCAAACGTATTCCTGAAGTGGAAAATTTAGTATATGCGGCAAAGCAAAGTGGCGTTGCTCATATCATTTTCATAGGTTATTACGCAGATCAGCATAATAATCCATTCCATATGAGTCCTTATTTTGGTTATGCAGCACGTTTATTGGCAACAAGTGGCATTGACTATACGTATGTAAGAATGGCAATGTACATGGATCCACTTAAACCATATTTACCAGAATTGATGAATATGCATAAACTGATTTATCCAGCTGGTGATGGTCGTATTAATTATATTACTAGAAATGATATTGCTAGAGGTGTCATTGCTATTATTAAAAATCCAGATACTTGGGGCAAACGCTATTTATTATCAGGCTACAGTTATGATATGAAAGAACTTGCTGCTATTTTATCTGAGGCATCAGGCACAGAAATTAAATATGAGCCCGTTTCATTAGAGACATTTGCAGAAATGTACGATGAACCTAAAGGCTTTGGTGCATTATTGGCATCAATGTACAACGCAGGAGCAAGAGGACTATTAGACCAAGAATCCAATGATTTCCAACAATTAGTCAATGATCAACCACAGACACTACAATCATTTTTACAAGAAAATATTTAATAATAAAGGAGCGATACAGTGAATATCATATCGATAATTTTAATCATATTTGTGGCATTAGAGTTTTTCTATATTATGTACCTTGAAACGATTGCTACAACTTCCAAAAAGACTAGCGAGACATTTAATATAAGCGTCGATAAATTGAAAGACAAAAATATTAACCTACTTTTGAAGAACCAAGGCGTATATAACGGTTTAATCGGAATTTTGCTAATATACGGTTTGTTTATCAGCAGTAATCCAAAAGAAATATGCGCAGCTATTTTAGTGTATATCATTGGCGTTGCTATTTATGGTGGCCTTTCAAGCAATATTAGTATCTTTTTCAAACAAGGCACATTGCCAGTATTGGCACTCATATCAATGCTTTGGTAAATATTGGTGTTTGGGGGTTTGGAGATGTAGTCTGGGGTTGAGAGTTTGGAGGGTTTGAGTGTTTTGGGTGTGGACGTTCATAAACTCAGAGTATTTCATCCTAATTATTTCAAGCAGAGGTGACAGTAACGTTGCCTCTGTTTCCTTATAGAAAAATTATTTAATGAAGAAAACCCATATCTGATTTAATTTTCAGCTGATAAATACTAATAGCTATAAACGTCTGTAAAGTAGAAGATGCGTTTTAAAAAAATTATTATTTAAATAGTTGATTTAAATAAAATTTAAATTTTTCATCACAAGTACGCCTACCATCAATGTGTAATGACAAGTTGTTTCTAATATCTGCCCCTAAAGAATCTAATACAAAATCAATTCCTTCTGTTCTTGCTAGTTTAGCAGCAGGTACAAAATCGCTATCACCAGCTATTAAAATAATTTTATCTACTTGATGTTTAAATGATAATGAAGCTATGTCTAAACCTATTTTCATATCAACACCTTTTTGTTGTAATGATAGGGAAAAATCTTTTTCTTTCAAATCATTTAAATCGATACTTCCATTTAATAATTTTTTTGTAATAGAGTATTTTAAGTTGTATTCAACTGAATACTCACTCAACTCTCCTAACCTCAATGCTACCTTTCTTTTTTTGCTCATTTCTTTGAAAAAGTCTTCTGTCCACTTTTTCGTATCAGTATTGGAAAAATTTACATTCTTTTTTAATAAGGGGTGATAAACTATCTTATCAATAGGAGGACAATCATAGTAAAATATTCTGTATAATTTATTATATATTTCTTCTTTGAAATGTGTCTCTTTTAAGTGTCTATTGCAATAACTATATAACTCGTCAGCTCTTTCTTTCGCTGTAACTTTTCCGTAGACTTTTGCGCTTATCTTTCTATAGTATCCACCATCTACTAAAATGGCTACTTTTTCCATTACATCACTCCTTTATATCAAAAAATCCATGATTTCGAAATTCCCGTATGGTGGGGTTCCTACTCTCATGGATCTGTTAACAAAATTATCTGTACCGATATATTATCACAACTTGAATATCCTTTCAACGATTTTAAAAAATATTTTATAAAACATCGCACAACTTAAACACTTGGTTTATTACGTATATCCTCAATACTTACTTTTCATGTACTATCGTTTCAATCATGGTTTTGGTCAAAAAACGTATTTTCATCATAAACTTTTATACCTTCATTAATGAGTAAAGCAGTTGCCACACCTACACCCTTTTTCTTATTTCCTGTAAAATTCCCATCATATATCTCTTGTGATCCACATGATGGGCTATTTGCTTTTAAAATAACTGTATCACATTGATATTTTTTCAAAATTTTTAATGTAACTATTGCTCCATGTTTATAATCGTCAGTTACGTCTTTGTCAGAAATAGTAACAACCTTTGCAGCGTTATTCCACACATCAAAACCATCTCCACCAATAATTTCTGCAGGTTCTCTAGGAATTAACAATCCACCAAGCAATTCTGGACATGCGTGAATAGCTTTTCCACTGTCTATTAATTTTTTCAATCTAACATCCAATTGATTGCCACCATCGTATCTTACATTTTCGCCTATCAAACACGAACTAATTAAAATCATCCCAACCACCTATAAATCATTTTGCTTTAATTTATTTGTCGTATTGCTAATGCCCCTTATGCTTCTCTTTTGCTTTAACCTTTTTAATTTCTCTTTTTCTTTTTTGAAATGCATCACGTTTTTCTTTATAGTTCTTCCGCTTTTGCTTTTTCTTTAATTCTAATTCTTTCTTAATAGCTATTTGTGCTTGGGTAGAGTATTTAGGTTTCTTTTGCTCCTTAGCAATTTGTCTTTGTAGCCTTTTCGGGTTTACTTTTCTAGAAATATTTTTCGTATAAACAATAGTTTGCATATCATCAATCATTTTCATTAATTGATGATGAATAAAATCCAATACCTCTATATCATCAGGTTCATTCCCAAATGTGTATTGGATAAATTTTGATTTATTTCCCATTTTATATTCTACCAATGCTACAAAAAATTGCCCATTGTAAAAAATAGATAGCTCCATGCTATCCCTCCTCTAGTTTAATTAGAAATGACGGACGACCCGAGGAGGAAGGTTACTGACAGTTTTAAAACTGCATTAGGACTACCAACCCAATTGTGTTTTTACACTTCTATATACAGAATATACGCCACAACGTTCCATGTAAACTGTAATTTTAAAAATTCACATTACAGAAGGTATATGTAAATAACGCTAATAAAATATTAACAGGGAAATACTTACACCCCATTAGTGTTGATTGGCATTGCATAACGCTTTTAAACAAATAATTTGGTAACAATAAGAAACGATTTACACAAAGGTAATTGTATAGTAAAATTATTTTATAATACTTAAATTGAATTGTACAAGGAGTGAATATCATGGTACCAGAAGAAAAAGGTTCTATTACTTTGTCAAAAGAAGCAGCTATCATATTTGCAACTGCAAAATTCAAACCATTTCATAATAGAATTAAAAATAACCCACAAAAAACAAATCCATTTCTTAAATTACATGAAAACAAAAAATCTTAATCACTTTATTTATAGCATTTCTGATCTCAGAAATTTAATAAAGGACAACGCCCTCTTTCATAACTATATAAGTCAAGAAACCAAGAAATTCCAAACATCTTTAAACCCTTCAATAGCACATTTCCTAAAACATAAAGCAATAAAAATGAACGATCAAAATTCCATACGTACGTATTTAATTATAGATAAATCAGACCTTGAAATAATGGGATACTTCTGCTTAAAAATTGTAAATATAAAGCTTGAAAAAGACGTTAGTGGAAAAACGAAAAAAGATATTGATTTAGATAAAAATATTCAATATGATTTGAATACTAATACTATGGATGATAAGGGCAGATACGTCGATGAAAATGGAAAACTAATAAATAAGGATTATGACGTTTTCGTAGAACAATTTGAAAATGAAGAATATGAAGCTACATTAATCGACAAAGAAACTGGCGAAATAATAAAATTCAACTCAATTGAAGCTAAATCTTCTGCATTGCCATTAGTAATATTAGCTGCTGTAGCTGATACGGAATAAACTATGCAATTAAAACATATGGAAAAAAGCAACTCAAACCGCTATCAAAACAAAGAGTTTTGGTAAATTTTTACCTTCTGTAGCCAATCTAGGAGCTAATAAAAGAAAACATATTCTTGCTAGTAAACATAATTGGAATAAAGTTACTAAAAACAATTGGAAAGATGTTTCTAAAGTAATGTCGCATGTTATGAGGTATGGAAAGCAAAGCCGATACAAAAAGTCCGCATACCAAAAAACACTTGTCATGAGTGATAGAACTGTAGTCATAACTTATACACGAAAAAATGGCAATATATATATCGAATGGATGGGTTAAATAAATGAAAAGCGTTAACATTCTATTAAATTTATTACCAACTGAATTAAAAAATATGTTAGAGAATAAAGATATGGAGAATATTCTAACATACTTTATGTCGAACGAAATTTCAGATGAAAAATTAGTATCATATTTATCAAATCTTGCGAATCAAATAAATACAATTGAATATCATGAAATGGTCGCAAGCATCTATCACTTTCATTTCAATTACATAGATAATGCCTATGATTTAGCATACTATCATTATTGGCAATCGTTAGAGATTTCGCAATTTAATAATGCTAATTTATTATACGAATTTTTAGAAATCCTTGGAGAACCAGACTTTAATATGATTTCACATGAGAATATTCAATTGGTCGCAAATAAAATTCTTGAAAGAGACCCTAATAATAAGTTAGCAATTAAATATATTAACTAAAAAACTACTAGGCATAAGGAATGATGGACATTTAATTTCATCGTTCCTTTTGTATTTCTAATATGCTTCGTTGTATCCATCTACAAATATTTCACTTCAAAAATCCAATATTATTTCACTAACTTTAAAAAATAAAACCATACAGTACTTGCTATTACAATAACTACGAAATTGCTAACAAGTCAAATTCTATAACAATTCACAACATACTAATACTACTTGTTTTATATATCATTTTAATATATAAAATTACTCCTTTTTTACCTTTAAAAATGACCTCACTCTTAAATTAATAGGTGCTGTGGTTTGGTCATTTATATTATTATATAAAAATGGCGACCAACAAAGGCCGCCTAAACAATTAAAACAATCTATCCATCGTATCAAACAATTAAATGATGCCATGATTCAATTAGCACAACAACTCAATTATTTTAAAAATATTCATTCGATACCTGGTATTGATATCAATCAGGTAATACACACTTTAAAGATACCATCAACTAGCGTGATAATAAAAAGCAAGATATATCAAACTTATTTATATAATTCTCTAACAACTTCTTCTATTAATTTATCACCACGATTTTTGATCATTTTTATTAAACTATCATATTTTTCATCAATTATATCTATTTCAATAGTATCTATTGTTCTTTTATCTGGATAAAAACTGTTGTTAACATACTGATTTTCTATAGTTCCCGTAATAGATGCCTTATCAATATCTATTGCTGAATAAAGAAATTTTTCTTTTTTTCTTCTATTAATACCAGAGTCAAGTAACATGATGTTACCTAAAGATCCAGCAGGGATTATTGCATTACCTTTATGCAGCTTGTATAATTTTCTTGAAAAAATATGTTCATAATCTAAATTATCATTCAAAGATGAATAGAAGCTTCTAAATTTATTAGCAATAAAAGTAATGATCATCTTCTCATCCGTTTGAATATTAATACTTGTCTTATTTATATTCTCTTCATTCCATCTAAGTAGCTCATTTCTAAACACTTCTTTTGCTAACGGCTTTAAATATCTATTGTTTTGAGATATGTATATATCCATTAATTTTCGATCACCTGTTCCTGACCAGTACTTTCTTATCACATCATAAATTGCATAAATTATGATATTAGACAAAATCACTTGTTGATTTTTTTTCAAAGATTTAGTTTGTTTAATAGAAAATGTGTTTTTATTTTCATCTAATTCAATACTATACGATGAGATCCATAAAGATGAAAAGAATGACATTATTTGTAATCTAGTAAAAGATTTAGTTTCATATTTATCTTCTCTTGACGATACTACCATAGAGAAAGCTTCTTTAAACTTGTTATTTATTATTTTATATATCTTCACAATTTTTTCAAACAAGATTTCTATATTATTTTTATTCTTCATATATTGATATTTATATGGTAACTCATTCATCTTATTTGTAGGAATGCCAAATACAATTAGCATTGTTTGAAATCCTAATTCATTGCATATATCTTCTGTTGACTCTTTAAAAAATGCTTGTAATTCATCAGAAATCACTTTACCAAGTCCATAACATAATTCAGATAAATTAATTACTCTTGACGTCTCCATTTCTTTAGGGTCAAAATTTTCAATTAAGATACCTCTATCATTATTTAATCTTTCGTACCTTTCTATTACATTTTTAAGTATCTCATCACTATACTTTAAATCTCCCAATTCAACTTCATATCTGTCCCAATGTGCAGCAAAAACTTGATACTTCGATAACTTTTTACCTCCACTGTTTAACCTTTGAAAAACTTCTGCCAATTCAGTCTCTTCTCCTTCAAAGAAGATACACGGAATCTTGACATTACTAATATCTAGTTGATTATTAAAATAAGTAATAACATCTGACTGTATTTGAGTGATTTCATCTCTAATATCTGTTTCACCTAATACTGGAAATTTATCCACCATTTTTTTAGCTAGTTCATTTACTTTTACATTTTCTTTTGTAGAATCAATATATTTTTCAATAATTTTCAGCAGAATATCTTCGGCATAATTAACTACTTCTGCTTTTGTACTCTCTGATGCCCCTTTATACAATTCAGCAATTTTCAATGTAAAATCTTCAAATTCAATATAGTTTGTTGGATTCTCCATGAAATCTACCATTGTAGAATACCTTTGCAGGCCATCAATAAGACTGTATTTATTATCATTTTCATATTCGTATAACAGAATAGAACCAAAAG
The DNA here is from genome assembly GCF_018622755.1 of Staphylococcus sp. MZ3. NCBI lineage: Bacteria > Bacillati > Bacillota > Bacilli > Caryophanales > Staphylococcaceae > Staphylococcus > Staphylococcus sp. MZ3. The sequence goes on along the minus strand of NZ_CP076026.1, from coordinate 421,313 downwards.
GAAAACCATCTTTCAGCGTTGAGAAAAATTCTTGCTTTTGATTATTAGACCAAACTAGTGCTCTTTGAAAAGTTGGTAACTTTAATTTTCCTTCTAACTCTTCAAACGTTCTTGTTTCTATTCTATATCCCATCCAAACCTCTCCTTTTATCTCAAATACGAATTAAATAGCTATAAAACTATAAAAATTGCTAGAAATATGACATACAAATATATTATAAATTGAAATGTTGTTAAAATACAATATCTTTTCCATTTACATCTTATGTTTAAAGATCAATAGTACTACAACTATTTAAGGATAGATATACATTCTAAGTTTTTAAATACATTCTTCAGTTATATTTGTATATTCCAAATGTTTATTAATAGCATTTCTGATCTCAGAAATGCCATTAAGGACAACGCCCTCTTTCATAACTATATAAGTCAAGAAACCAAGAAATTCCAATCATCTTTAAACCTTTCAATAGCACATTTCCTAAAACATAAAACAATAACAATGAACGATCAAAATTACTTACGTGCGTATTTAATTATAGATTTGTCAATTTCAAGTGATTTAGCCATAACTATAAATTTTCCTATTACAAAAAAAGGCCAGCTATGTTTCGCATTGTTAAGAGGCGTTAGCTGACTTCTGATAAATTAATATTAATCTAAGTGTTATTAATTTTCAAATATAATTCCATTAATATTTGAAATAAATCATCAATTCTATAATTTAAAATACATCTATCCTCAAATCTCACTATATCTTCAATAAATATAGGTACTAATATTGGAATATCAACAATTAAAAGTAAAAAGCTATTTACAATCTATTCGTCTTATTATATATATGTCTGACATTATGACTTATTCACATAAGTATAATAGATTTCTTCCGAGACATACTCTGTTGATTGGAGAACATGTTCATACTCATTTTCAATTACAAAATAATTTACAAATAAAAAATAGCTCTACATCTATATAAACTTATATATGTTCGAGAGAAAGACAAAATCGACTTTCTTTATACTTGTTTACTGATCGCCACTGTTTTTTTGAAACGAATGAACTTAACTAAATATAGTAAATAAGCAATAAATATAAACAGATTAGAAATTAATATTTGCATCGTGCTGATATTACCAAATTTTATACTAATTATTACCCATGATATTATTACTAAAAATAAGAACGAACATACCCATAGATTAAAAAATTTTTTCATGGTATCACTCCTACACTATTAGCAGAATGTGGCTCCACCGGTTAGACCCCCGCCGACAGCACCACCAACAGCTCCAACTACGCCTCCACTAACTGTCCCAATTACTGGAATAGTAACTGTTCCTACTCCTGCACCTGCAAGACCTAAAGTAGTGCCTCCTGTCACTGCGCCACCCGCTATACCAGAAACGCATTTCCCTACTCCACGTTCTTTTTGTGTTTTCTGCACATAAAAACCTAATTTACCGTCTTTTTCAAAATAAATTAACGTAACATTTTTACCATTTTTATCTTTTGCAGTTGATGGCAAAATTTCCTTTTTACCAGTCTTTACATCTTTTAGTGTTGCCACTCCGAACTCCTTTTATATAAAGAAAGAATCCCACATATACTCAAAAGGCATACTAGAGTTCTCTACATAATCTATAGACTCATTTTAACCATTTACAATATACAAGTAAATAAATCAAATAAACCTTTTCGTTTTTAGTAAGTTTTTATTTCTCCGAAAAATTTTATTAAACGATATGCATGATTTCAATCTAGATTGATTTTTCAACTACTTACCGAGCTTTCCATAAACTATGTCGTTTTCTTACATATGTTTCAATCTTCGACCAATCTCAAAGATAGATTGATCGAAGATGTTGAAGTCGTGTTTCACGACGCCACATTTACGATTAACATATCTAGTTATCCAAATTCCTCTTCCACTGTAACAGTGGCGTTTCCCAGCGCATAATAATCTCTAACAATCTTAATAGATTTAAATAAATTAACGACTCTTAACAGTTAAGAATAATATTCTGACACTTATGCAAAACAATTAAATTTAATAGCAATCTCTTCTAAACTATTTTATGAACGGGATGGCAATATGGTAATCAAGTTCATGTGAAAAATTTATTAGTTACTGGCTACACAACTGGAATTTTGAAAATCATAGGGCAAATGTTACTTGCTGTAGCAATTTTTTCACTAACTATTTATTTTGCTTATATAATGGAATCTTTACTTTTTGGGTTCTTACAAACAGTCACTTCATTAGTACTTTTAATATGTTCACTTGTATTAGCTTGGACTTCTTTCATAGTTACATTACTTTTAATAATTGTGTTAAGTGGCATTTTCTATTTTGGTGAAAACGATTAATTAAATTATTAAATGCTAGTTATACGAATTAGGACCTTTCACTCACTTTGTTTTTTTAATGATTATTTACTTATATTTCAAACATTTGGTTTTGCAAATTCACTATTAAAGGAGATAAATGTATAATGAAAATCACAAAAGCTATTGGTTCACTAGTCTTGACTGCCGTTTTATTAACGTCTGTTTCACCTTTAACTAACGCAAATGAAATACAGACAAACAATACAAAAACTGCTCACCAAAGTTATGAAAATATAAATGGTGTGAAAATTAATCGCAATCCTAACTTGCCAATGAATCCAGAAGCACAACAACGAATTGGCGGAACAAAAGTAGTTAAAACTGCTATAAAGCTAATTATTAATAATAGGGGCAAAGCAAAAAATGTCATACAACAAGTTGGTGGCAAAAAAGCTGCAACTATTTTTGATAAAGGGTATTCAGGTATTGTAAAAGAATTGAAACCATTGCTAAAATGGTCAGAAGTACCAGCTAACGCTGTCGGTGATGCAGTTAAACGAGGCGCAATAAATGCCGGTCTAAGTAAAAGTGATGCTGGAATAATCTCAACTGTAGTCAAAGAAGCCATTGCATGGTTATTCTAAAATGATAAAGGAGTGTTTCATATGCTTGAAGATAACGGCGATATCAGATTGCTATATCAATCAATAGAAGAACTTGCTTCAGTTTTGGGTCAAAGTCAATTCGAAACTAAAACTGTCAGCTTAATATTTGTACAAATGGACTTAAGATATAGCGTTTTCGAAAAAGTGCAAACTGATTTTATGAAGTATTTAGCACATAAAAATTCTGATGAAATAAAATATATAGACTTAATCAAAATAATAGAAAATGCATTACCTGAAGATAAAGAACTTAGTATCAATGTGATTAATTCCATTATTATTGGTTTCGCTAATAACTATTATCCAATATTGCAAAGTTTAGTACCGGAAATACAAAGTAGTTATGGCATAACCATAAATAAAAATTTCAATATAGATAGTATAGATTTTTAAATATTATTTAATAAGAATAGGAAACCGATCCCAGGACATAAAATCCAAATCGTAGGCTCTACAATCTTATATTGGTAGTAGTTGACTGCGGAGCCCCAACATAAAGAAATTGGTACGCCAATTTCTACAGATATAACTCCCATCATTTCATCACATGATGTTGCCCATACCAATCGCACCAAAAAAGGCTAGAAACCGCATAATAACGGTACTTCTAGCCTATCATTTGCTATATATAATTATTCCCACTCGATGACAAGAGTACTTTTCGTTAATTTGTACCAGTTTATAACTATTGATATATCAAGATTTTTAATGCTCTATACTTCTCAACAGTTCATGTCACTGCATAATTTACGTATTCATTGCCTACAACGTATGAGATGATATATCAAATCAACTCTACAAGGTTGTAAAATATCAACATTGAAAGCAAGGTACATTTACTCATTATTTGTGGCGGATAAAAGATAAATGCTTTTTATTACTCCTATAAAATAAACCGACCATATTATAATTCAACATTTTTATAAATATAGTGTTATTTGAAAATCTTTCTAACTACAACACAGGGCATTATTCAGCGTAAAAAGACAATCACTTAGTTATTAGTGTGCGCTATTTTTTATTTAGTTATTTTAAAGTAAGAAAGGTTATTTTCAATAACTCCTAACCTAGAAAGTTTAATAAAGTTATGTTCTGAACATTTATTCTCTATCTTAGTTAGAGTCTCATTCCATTCAATAATATTATTTTCTGGCATACTCATAAATATTTTCTTCATAGCTAATAAAAATGTAACTAACCTTTGCTGATATTTATACTTTTCTATATTTACATACATTTCCTCATCACTATGATGTTTTGCACAGGTGTTTGTAAAATTAATTCCATAAATTATATCTGTGTGAGCTATTCTATTTCTCAAAAACCTGATACTATTCAACCATGCACACAATAACTTTTCTGGAAGTTTTATGCTTATACCAGTATTTTTTTCTATTAAATTTTCAATTCGCTTACTTACTTTATTTCTATAAGTTGGTAATGTAGTTCTATAAAAAGTAGACAAATCTCCAAAACTAAAATTTTGGAATAAAACCCAAGCTGGTATAATATTGTATTTTTTAATATTATGTTTAACGTTATCGTTACTTTTCTTTTTTTCTATAGCTCTCCAAAAAACATTTTGTAACCTATTGAACTCTTTTAGCTTTTTGGCAGAATATTTATACTCATCATTAACTTTCTCAAAATATAAATCTTTATCTAAATAGAACAGTGTCGAAGGCTTGTTATTATACTCAATTTCTAACATATATACTTCTAAAATAATATTTCTTATATGAGTTTCCAACATATTTACTAAACTAAATAATTGTTTCAATAAATATCTATCAAATTTATAAAGTATATATACTTCATCAAAATTTTTCGGCTCATCTTTACCAAATTCATTATACATAAAATGCTTCAAATTATAATAGCCAACACTATGTAAAAGCTCCACACATTTTTCTTTTGACTTAATTTCAGGAAAATATAAATTTTTAGTTTCTAATTTATATAACATTTGTTCTATTGTAAAGGGAGTGGGTATTTCACTTTTAGGAGCATCGTTTAGTGTCTCAAAAGTTACTTTTAAATTATCATACTCTTTAACGTCGATTACTTTTTCTTTATACATTATGCTTTCTAATTCTTTTAAGTTAATTTCAAGTGATTTATCCATAACTATAAATTCTCCTATTACAAAAAAAAGGCCAACTGTGTTTCGCATTGCTAAGAGGCGTTAGTTGACTTCTAATAAATTAATATTAATCTAAGGGGTGTCAATTGTCAATTGTAATTCAATCATTCTTGTCTTCTCAAACCTCACTAAATCATCAATAAATATAGGTTCTAACATAATCAGATTTACCTTATCGCCAAATATTCTATGATAACGACCACTTTCTTTTATGTAGTACAAAAGATATTTATTTAAAACTCTTGTCTCTTAGTAACAAATAAATTTGCTCTCACTCCTCTAACGGATATCATCTACAATCATTGTATGTCTAGGATTGTCGTTAAATACTTCTTCTACATTTTTGTCTAACTTCTCATCATCTCCGTCTCAAAATATAAGAAAGAGATGACTCCCATCATTTCATCACATGATGTTGCCCATGCCAAGCACACCAAAAAGGCTGGAAACCGCGTAATAACGGTCACTCCAGCCTATCATTTGCTAAATATAATTATTCCCACTCAATTGTGCTTGGTGGTTTTGATGTAATGTCATAGACTACGCGGTTAACGTGGTCTACTTCGTTTACGATACGACTTGAAATCTTTTGTAGGACTTCCCAATCGATGCGTGCGAAGTCACTTGTCATACCGTCGATAGATGTTACTGCACGGATACCTACTGTGTGATCATACGTACGGTAGTCTCCCATAACACCTACTGATTGAATATTTGGTAACACTGTGAAGTATTGCCAAATTTCTCTTTCAAGGCCTTCTTCTCTAATCACTTGGCGTAAAATCGCGTCTGATTCTCTAACGATTTCTAGTTTATCTTCAGTAATTTCTCCAAGTACACGAATACCAAGACCAGGTCCTGGGAATGGTTGTCTCCATACTAAATGTTCTGGAATACCTAATTCAATACCTAATTTACGTACCTCATCTTTAAACAATGTATTGATTGGTTCGATTAATTCGAATTCCATGTCTTCTGGTAATCCACCAACATTGTGATGTGATTTGATTGTTTGTGCTGTCTTGGTACCTGATTCGATAACGTCTGTATAAAGTGTTCCTTGCGCAAGGAAGTCTACACCTTTCAGTTTTGATGCTTCATCATCAAATACATATACAAATTCATTACCAATGATTTTACGTTTTTGTTCAGGATCTGAAACACCTTTTAATTTATTCATAAAACGATCTTTCGCATTAACACGAATAATATTCATGTTGAACCCTTCACCGAATTGTTCCATAACCATGTCGCCTTCACCTTTACGAAGTAAGCCATGGTCTACAAAGATACATGTTAGTTGATCACCTATTGCTTTATGCAATAATACAGCAACAACAGATGAATCTACGCCGCCACTCATCGCACATAATACACGACGGTCTCCTACTCGTTGACGAATCTTTTCAATTTCGATTTCGATAAAGTTTTCCATTGTCCATTGACCTTTACAATCACAAACACGACGGACAAAATTATTTAATAAATCATTACCATATTCTGTATGACGTACTTCTGGATGGAATTGCACACCATAAATGCGACGTTTCTTATCTTCGATTGCTGCATAGTCTGTGCTTGGGCTATCAGCGATAACTTCAAAGCCTTCTGGAATTTCAATAACTTTATCAGAATGACTCATCCAAACAGTTTGTTCTGCTGGTAAGCCAGCGAATAACTCATCTGACTTCGCATTAATGATTGCTTTACCGTATTCACGTTCATTGGCACGTTCAACTTTACCACCTAATAATTTAGTAGTTAATTGCATGCCGTAACAAATACCAAGTACTGGAATTCCTAAATTATATATTTCCGGATCAATTGTAAATGAACCTTCTTCATAAACTGAATTTGGACCACCTGATAAGATAATACCTTTTGGATTCATTTTCTTAATTTCTTCAATTGAAATTTCATGATCGTGTAATTCACTATAAACGCCCATTTCACGAATTCGGCGTGTAATTAATTGGTTGTATTGGCTACCAAAGTCTAAGACAAGGATTAACTCTTGTTCTTTTGCCATTTCCATATTTGTCGTTCTCCTTTATCTTAATTAGAATGAGTAGTTCGGTGATTCTTTCGTAATTTGAATATTATGTGGGTGACTTTCTGCTAAACCAGCAGGGCCCATACGTGTGAATTGTGCTTCTTCGCGTAATTCTCTTAAATCGTGTGAACCAGTATAACCCATACCAGCACGCACACCGCCCATTAATTGGTAAATTGTATCTTGTAACGCACCTTTATATGCCGTACGTCCTTCGATACCTTCAGGAACAAATTTCTTAGGCGCTTTGTCCTCTTGGAAATAACGGTCGTTTGAACCTTTTTCCATCGCACCTAAAGAGCCCATACCACGGTATACTTTATATTGTCTACCTTGGAAAATTTCTGTTGCGCCTGGACTTTCTTCAGTACCTGCTAATAAGCTACCTAACATAACCGCATGTCCACCAGCAGCTAATGCTTTAATGATATCTCCTGAGAATTTAATACCACCATCAGCAATGATAGCTTTACCATGTTTGCGTGCTTCAGTTGCACAATCATAAATTGCTGTAATTTGTGGTACACCAACACCTGCTACAACACGCGTCGTACAAATTGAACCTGGGCCAATACCAACTTTAACAATGTCTGCACCCGCTTCAAACAAATCTTTTGTTGCTTCTGCAGTTGCTACGTTACCAGCTACTAATGTGATTTCTGGGTAAGTCTTCTTAATATGTTTCACTTGATCGATAACGCCTTTAGAGTGACCATGTGCTGTATCGATAACTAAGACATCCACACCTGCTTCGACTAATTTTTGAGCACGAATATCAGTGTCTTTTGAAATACCGATTGCTGCGGCTACAAGTAGACGACCATGTTCATCTTTTGCTGCATTAGGGAATTCGATTACTTTTTCAATATCTTTAATAGTAATAAGACCTTCTAGACGTCCGTCTTTAACTAATGGTAACTTTTCAATCTTATGTTTTTGGAGAATTTTTTCTGCTTCTTCAAGTGTTGTATTCACTGGAGCTGTAATTAAATTTTCTTGCGTCATTACATCTACAATTTTAATTGAGAAGTCTTCAATAAAACGTAAGTCGCGGTTTGTTAAAATACCTACTAAGTTGCGATCTTCTTTATTATCAACAATTGGTACACCTGAAATACGGTATTTACCCATTAATGCTTCTGCTTCATAAACGCTTTCTTCTGGCGTTAAGAAAAATGGGTTTGAAATGACACCATTTTCTGAGCGTTTTACTTTTTGAACTTCGTCCGCTTGTTCTTCAACGCCCATATTTTTATGAATAACACCTAAACCACCTTGACGAGCCATAGCAATCGCCATTTTAGATTCAGTTACTGTATCCATACCAGCAGAAATAACTGGAATATTCAATTTAACTTTGTCTGATAATTGTACGCTTAAATCAACGTCTTTCGGTAAAATATCAGATTGTGCTGGAATTAATAACACATCATCAAACGTTAATGATTCTTTTGCAAATTTACTTTCCCACATTAAAAACAGCCTCCATTTTTCAAATTAATTAGTTATATTATTTCACATTTTCTTCCGTTTGTTTATACTTTATTCCATTAAAAAAGAAATTAAGAATAATTGCAGAGATTGCGCCTAAAACAATTCCGTTTTGAGTCAACCATGCAAATTGTTCACCTAAACCTTTAAATGCTTGTGGTACAGCGCTTATACCAGTACCTAATCCTACTGATACAGCGATAATTAATAAATTGTTTTGATTTTTAAAATCGATATGTCCTAATATACTAACACCATATGCCATTACCATGCCAAACATAGCTATCATCGCACCACCTAACACAGGTAGCGGTATGATATTTGCTAATGCACCAAGCTTAGGTATACAACCACATATAAGTAATAACACGACCATGCCGTATATAACATTATTTTTCTTAGCGCCGGATAAAGAAACAAGTCCTACATTTTGCGAATAGGCTGTATACGGAAATGAATTGAATATAGAACCTAACACTATCGCTAGACCTTCCGCAGTATAACCTTTACGAAAATCTTTTCTTTCTAACTTCTTACCGGTAATTTCACTTAACGCATGATAGACACCTGTCGACTCAATTAAACTAACGATAGCTACAATAAAGAACACTAACGTCGATGTCACATCAAAGCTAAATCCAGAGAATCTAAACGGCACTGGGATGCCTAACCAACCGGCATACTTGATTAATATCGACCATCCCAAGTAAGCCAGCACCTATCGTTCCTAAAACGAGTCCAATTAATATGGCAATACTCTTAATAAATCCAGTTGTGAATCTTTGTAAAACAAGAATAATGATTAATGTCATTAAACCTAACAAAATGTTCTTAACATCTCCATAGTCCTTTGCACCTTGACCTCCAGCTAAGTAATTCATTGCTACTGGCATTAAATTGATACCAATGATAGTAACAACACTACCCGTTACTACTGGTGGGAAGAATTTTACAAGATGTGAAAAGAAAGGCGCAATGATAATAACTAATATCCCTGATAAAAATAGCGAACCATAAAGTACATCTATTCCTTTCGTTTGACCAATTAAAATCATGGGCGCAACAGCCGTGAATGTACATCCAAGAACGATTGGTAATCCTGTTCCTGTTACTTTATTGGCTTGTAAAAATGTGGCAACCCCACACATAAATATATCTACTGTAACTAAGTAAGCGATTTGTTCAGGTGTAAACTTCAAACTTGTACCAACAATGATTGGAACTAAGATGGCACCTGCGTACATAGCTAAAAGATGTTGAACACTTAGGATTAAATTTTTCATTATTCTTCTCCCACCAATGTCACTTTGTTTCCTTCTAGTGAAGCAACCTTGCAGAGAGAAGAAACTGTTAAACCTGCTTCTTCTAAACGTTGATGCCCATTTTGGAAACTCTTTTCAACAACAATACCAATACCAGCTGTCTTAGCATTCGCTTGCTGTGCGATATCGTATAATCCTAATGAAGCATCACCATTTGCTAAAAAGTCATCGATGATGAGTACAGTATCTTCTTCTGATAAAAATTCTTTTGAAACAATGACCGTACTTGTTTTATTTTTAGTAAATGAATGAATAGATGTTTCATAATAACCATCCGTCAAAGTGCTAGGTTTTGCTTTTTTCGCAAATAAACATGGCACATCAAAATGCAGTGCAGCCATGATTGCAGGTGCGATACCGGAAGCTTCAATGGTTAAGATTTTAGTAATCCCTTTATCTTTAAATTGCTCGTAAAAAGTGCGACCAACTTCATTCATTAACTTTGCATCAATTTGATGATTTAAAAATCCATCGACTTTTAAAATCTTCTCATCAATGACAACGCCGTCTTCCTTTACTTTTTGTCCTAGTAACTCCACTCTTAAAACCTCCTCAGATTTGTGTGAAACATTTTGCTCTTAAATTGGTGCTAGATACAAAAAAATCCCCAAACTAAATAATAGTTTCAGGGTTTATGAGTGAACGAACATGCATAACGAATTTGTCATGCAATCAATGTAAAAGAAGTTTCATCAAATAAACTGTGACCATCATATAAAATGATATAAATCACCCACCATGGTTACAATTTAATGGCTGAAGCTACTCCTAGTATTGTGTTGTTACTCATAGTCATGTCGTTCAAGGCAACATGGTAGAAACTTCTAAAGCCATATTCTTTAGATTATATGAGTTTATGTAAATTATTTAACGATAATAGCAAATTTTCGGCATTTTTTCAATAACTGCTTAGGTAATCTTTTAATAGTTTTATAAATGTACAGAGACGTTTAATGCGAATGAAGACTTATAACTTAATAATGTAAGGGTTTTACTTTATAATAAGAAGGGTAAAAGATTAAATAAACAAATTTTTAAAGGGGCGACAACTATGGCAGATATTACTGTAGTAAATGACACTGGCGAATTATACAACGTAATCAATCAAAAGAAATCTGAAGGTTATTTAGAATCAGAGCTAACAATTATTAGTAAAAGTAAATTACACCTAAATGACTTACACGACTCTGAAATCTCCCTTATCTCAACAAGTGGAACATTTAGTGATAGAATGACTAAACTGTTAACAGGAGAAGATGGTGAACATGCAGTTTTATCACGCTACAACTTAGCGCCTGATGAATTAGAAAAATATAAACAACTTATTTTAGACGATAAAATGTTAGTTGTAGCGGTTCGTGACAAATCATCACATAAAGAAGTTCAAGAACATAACTCAGCATATGAAGAAATTGATATTACTCATTTTGCTGAAGCATCTAAAGGTCCCAAAGCTTAGTTATCACACTAAATTCAAAATGAGATTACTGTACTGTCTAATTTAAGATAGTGCAGTTTTTTATACCATTTAAAAGTTTATGAACAGTCTTTTACAGCAGGCGATTATGCTATAATATTAATTAAATTGGGGAGGTGTTCTTATGGAATTTAAAACCATTCAATCTGTCAAAGATCCACATTACAACGAAGCACTTAAACTTTACGATACTAAGTTAAATTTATCTTTAACTGAAGATAAACGTATCATCAAACGCTCATTAGAAAACAACAAAACTGAAAACGATTATGTCTTTATCGTAGGCTTAGAAAACGATGTTGTTGTCAGTCTAGCAACTGCACATTATGAAGCCACAACCAATTCAGCATTTTTAATTTATTTATTCGCAAAAGACCTACCCAACCATGATGAGTTAATGACGCAAACATTACATCAAATTGAACATGAACTAAACTTATTATCAAACCTTGTTCATTCTAGAAGTATTAACTTTTTAATGATGGAAGTCCCTAAAGAACCTGCAGATTTAACACAAGATAATGGACTCATTATTGAACACCGTAGACAGTTTTTATACGAACATCAATTTGAAAGACAAACTGAAATTGATTACATTCATCCAACTAATGATGGTCACACTAAAAAAGTCGACCTATTTTTAAAGAAAAATATTAAACTGACAAAGGATATCTACGGTACAAGTGTTAAATCAAATTATATTTTGAAGTATGTATTTGCCAATGGTATCGCACGTGAAATTATTTATGCTTTATTAGAAGAAATGGATTTACGTAAACCATTTTAAACAAACTTGAAATCACTAACAATAACGTTTAAACTATGTATGAAGCAAGACTGACGTTTCACTGCCCGTAGACAAACGTCAGTATACATAAAGTATATGCAGAAAGGACTTTAAAGTATGTTAACTAAAGAATTTGCACAACGCGTAGAACTAAGTGAGAAGCAAGTCCGTAAAATTGTTCAACATTTAGAAGAACGTGGTTACCAACTAAGCAAGACTGAATATCGTGGTCGTGAAGCAACTGATTTCAAAGAAGAAGATATCGAGCTTTTCAAAGACATTGCCGACAAAGTAAAACAAACAAATAGTTATGATCTAGCGTTTGATGAATTAGAAAAAGAAAAAGACTTCCTGCAAGTCATTGTCAAAAACGATGACAAAAACTTACCTACTAATCAAAATGTCGCTCAACTAGTAGAAGATTTACGCCTAGAAATCCAGAAAATGCGCGAAGAACGTCACCTACTTGGTCAAATGATGAATCAAGTACATCAGCAACAACAAGAATTAAAAGAACTTCAAAATCAACTTACATCTAAAATCGATTCAAATAGCGAATCCTTAAAAGCCATCCAAACATCACAAGAGGCTATCCAAGAAGCACAAGCATCTCAAGCTAAAGTATTGGCTGAATCAACAAATAAAGTTGAAAATAATGCTGTTATTGAAGATAAAGCTGACAGTAAAGATTCGAAAGAGTCAACAGCAAATGCTGCAACGGATACTAATGCTGAAAATGCAGGCGATGGCACTGCTACTAAAGTAGATAAAGAGGATCAAATTTCTGCAACTGAAGCAATTGAAAAAGCCAGCGTTGAGCAGTCTAAAAATGACAATGCAGCTGAGCCTTCAAATAAAGAAGCTACAGTAGATGCAGAAGCGCAACATGATGCTGAACAACAAGTAGCAGAAGCCCATGCAGAAGCTTCTAAACAAGCTACTTCTAACGATTCATTGGAAGCGAAAGCAGAAAATGACAGCACAGCTTCACAGTCTGAAATGGCAGAACCTAAACCTCAAGAAGAGAAAAAAGGTTTCTTCGCACGTTTATTCAACCTGTAGGGAGTGGGACAGAAATGATATTTTCGCAAAATTTATTTCGTCGTCCCACCCCAACTTGCATTGTCTGTAGAAATCGGGAATCCAATTTCTCTTTGTTGGGGCCCCGCCGGCAAGGTTGACTAGAATTGAAAAAAGCTTGTTACAAGCGCATTTTCGTTCAGTCAACTACTGCCAATATAACTTCGTAGAGCATAGAACATTGATTTATGTCCCAGCCTGTAAGACTCAGTAATATATATCTATGATTTAAAAACTGATTTTTTATAAAACTATAGAACTGTAATTTATTTTCAAATTTAATACTCAATTCATAAAACCTGAAACAAGCTGATATACTCCATTCAATATCTACTTTGAAGAGAGCATATCAAACTAATTTGTTTCAGGTTTTTTAATTATTCATTATGATTAATATTGAATTTTGAATAAATTTTTATAGTATGTTACTTTTAAATGGGATGGCTCCTGTGTATTCCTAAATAGATTCATCTTAATAAGCCCATTCAATTTATATGTTTGGCTGTGTTAGTAACTGACGAATCGCATAAGGGCACACTCATATTCACATTTTCTACAAACGCCTTTTTGCTCAAACAAAAATATTTGTTTACAGTAAGCTTTTGAACTACCACCTGCACACACGAACACTCAAAAGATGCTAATTTTGATTCGACAGATTTTTTTACAACGTGTTTGTTCGAAGCGTCTTTTCAAGGTTGATCATTTATTATCTTTTTATTCAATAAATATGAGGTTAGCAATTTTTATCAAACCGTCATAGCCACATCTCGATTCAGGAATACATTTGTTTTCTCATATCTTATCTCTCATGACAGTACACGATATATATCTTTTCCAAATGTTAATCACTTTTTTCCTGTTAAAATCATTTCTATTATTAACGCTGTAATGACAACTCATTTAATTTATTGCATTTAATGCCCTGCTTCATTTTCAAATATCGACTTTAATCGACTAGCTCATAACACTATTAACGCTATTAACGATATTAACCCTTTTCACCTTTCTCTACTAAATTCAAAACGATTTGTTTACAAATTCCCTTATGCCAACGGTCGAATTTCATCATGTTTACATTTAATTGCAAATGCCCTCTTGAAATATTTTAAAATTAATATTATTCTTAGCATACTAGTCGGAATTATATTCAAAAATTTGAGGAGTGACGTTCATGAATGCTTTTCTTACACTGATTAATATTATTGTATTGGTGATTTTCATCGTAATATTGCACATGATGGCTCGCAAACATATATCTTTTGCGAAACGTGTGTTTACAGCTTTAGGTATCGGCATTGTATTTGGCGTGTTATTACATCTTGTCTATGGAACACATTCGAATGTTATTACATCAACAAGTGACTGGTTCAACATTGTCGGACAAGGTTACGTTGCATTGTTGCAAATGATTGTGATGCCTTTAATTTTCATTTCTATTGTCGCTGCATTCACTAAAATTCAAATCGGAGAAAAGTTTGCTAAAATTGGTAGTCTCATTTTTATCTTTTTAATTGGCACTGTCACCATTGCTGCAATTGTTGGTGTTGTTTATGCCTTGGTGTTTGGTTTAGATGCATCAACAATTAATCTTGGTAACGCTGAACAAGCACGTGGAAGCGAAATTGCTAAACAAGCGAAAGATTTAACAGCACATACGTTACCACAACAAATTTTGGAATTATTGCCTAAAAATCCATTCTTAGATTTCACTGGACAACGTGCAACTTCCACGATTGCTGTCGTGATATTTGCTTCGTTTATAGGATTTGCTTATTTACGCGTAGCACGCAAACAACCTGATCATGGTGAATTGCTTAAGCGTGCGATTGACGCTATCTATTCACTAGTAATGGCGATTGTGACGTTCGTCTTACGTTTAACGCCATACGGTGTATTAGCAATTATGGCCAACACATTATCGACAAGTGACTTTGGCGCCATTTGGACTTTAGGAAAATTCTTAATCGCATCGTACGCTGCATTAATTACGATGTATATCATTCACTTAATTATTTTAAGCCTGTTAGGTATTAGCCCAATTCGCTATGTTAAAAAGACTTTGGAAGTATTAATCTTTGCATTCACATCACGCTCAAGCGCGGGTGCCTTACCATTGAATGTACAAACACAAACAAGACGTCTAGGCGTGCCAGAAGGTATTGCCAATTTCGCTGCGACATTTGGATTGTCGATTGGACAAAATGGTTGTGCAGGCATTTACCCTGCCATGCTTGCAATTATGGTCGCACCCGTCGCTAATGTAGAAATTGATTTACAATTTATTGTAACGTTAATCGCTGTCGTGATTATTAGTTCATTCGGCGTTGCTGGCGTCGGTGGCGGGGCTACATTTGCATCCATATTGGTGTTGTCAACGTTAAACTTGCCAGTCGCTTTAGCCGGCGTGCTCATCTCCGTTGAACCATTGATTGACATGGGTAGAACAGCATTAAACGTGAACGATTCAATGCTAGCTGGTACAGGTACCGCCAAGTTAACAAAACATTGGGACAAAGATACTTTCGAATCAAATGATAATGCTGCATTAACTTCACACTAATTCATTGCAAGAAATACCCGCCCCCTCTAGCTATACTTATCATTTTAAGCTAGAGGGGGCGGGTTATTTTGGTATCTTGCTATCGCTGTATTAAGCCTGATTTTTGCAATTGTTCTAACATATCTAATCTTGCTTTGTTTCCTAGGAACATCTCAATTTGCTGCGACCATGTTTCTTTGCGATTCCCGTTTGTACGTTGATCATAGTACTCGCTGATTGTCTGGTCGTAATCTGCCATTTGTGCATACTGTGTTTCCTTATCAGCATGATACTTATTATGATGGAAGACATGGTCAAATGGTAAGCGTGGCTTGGCTGCACCATTTTCATCATCTGCGGGTTCCCCTACTGCCATACCAAATACCGGGAAGACATAGTCAGGTAAGTCTAAAATTTCTCGAACTCGTTCAACACCATTTCTTAATGATCCTAAAAAGACAATGCCATACCCCATATCTTCAGCAGTTACCGCAATATTTTCAGCAACTAATGCTGCATCGATTGCACCTACTAGCAAACCTTCCGTTGAACCATATGCATTTTCCATATCAGTTTCAGCATGTTGATCAACTAAATGATGACGATAATAATCAATAACAAAGACGAATAAATAGCCATTTTCTACAACATAAGGTTGTCCAGAAACTTCTCGTAAATTTTCTTTAATCTTCTCATCGTCGATACCAATAATTGAGTATGCTTGCAGGAAACTTGACGTCGAAGCGCTTTGTCCAGCTTCTACCAATTTCTTAACAACGTCTTCACTTAAAGGCTTATTCTTAAATTTTCTCACAGAATGATGCTTTTTCACAAGATTATATACATGATCTGACACGTTACCCACTCCTCGATACTTTACAGTTAATTAAAAATCTTCATATTGCAATTGTACACGTCCAAACTTTTTTATAGCAATTATTTGCTTATAAGTTAATAATTGCACTTTTAAAAATATTGTCTAGTACTTGAAAAATCCAGTTTCTCACTCATCACCTTCATCCATCTCGAACAAATATTCTCACACCATTATCAATAAGGTTGACTTAGTTGAGAATACAAATCTTCTTTTTTTACATTTTTTACATTAAAATCAAGATATTAAATATAGACACAACCTTTTAAATCATCAACTACAAAATCCATTATCAAAGCACTTTATATTATCTTTCTTTATTTTAAAAGTAATCATTCACTTTACAAAGTTATCCAGTTGACTATTCTGGATCAAAATGTAATAATGCTAACTAAGAGATTAGAATTATTATAATTAAGCACAATCAATTGATAGTTCTAATTCATACTTAAATTCTTAGGAGGAAGATATTTATGTCATTAATTAACAAAGAAATCTTACCATTTACAGCGCAAGCTTTCGATCCAAAAAAAGATCAATTTAAAGAAGTTACACAAGAAGATTTAAAAGGTTCTTGGAGCGTAGTATGCTTCTATCCTGCTGACTTCTCATTCGTTTGTCCAACTGAATTAGAAGACTTACAAAACCAATATGAAGAATTACAAAAATTAGGCGTAAATGTATTCTCAGTATCAACTGATACTCACTTCGTACACAAAGCATGGCATGACCATTCAGATGCAATTAGCAAAATCACTTACACTATGATTGGTGACCCATCACAAACAATCACTCGTAATTTTGATGTATTAGATGAAGCTACTGGTTTAGCTCAACGTGGTACATTCATTATCGACCCAGACGGTGTTGTACAAGCATCTGAAATTAACGCTGACGGAATTGGCCGTGACGCTAGTACATTAGCTCACAAAATCAAAGCAGCTCAATATGTTCGTAAAAACCCTGGCGAAGTATGCCCAGCTAAATGGGAAGAAGGCGCTAAAACATTGCAACCTGGTTTAGATTTAGTAGGTAAAATCTAAGGAGGCATTACAACCATGCTTAATGCTGATTTAAAACAACAACTTAAACAATTATTAGAACTAATGGAGGGCAACGTTGAATTCGTTGCCAGCCTTGGTTCAGATGAAAAATCTAAGGAACTCAAAGAATTATTAACAGAAATTTCTGATATGTCACCTAGACTTTCACTTTCTGAAAAGTCTTTAAAACGTACACCAAGTTTCTCAGTCAACCGTCCTGGCGAAGAAACAGGTGTAACATTTGCAGGAATTCCATTAGGTCACGAGTTTAACTCACTTGTTTTAGCAATTTTACAGGTTAGTGGTCGTGCACCTAAAGAAAAACAGTCAATTATTGACCAAATTAAAAACTTAGAAGGTTCATTCCATTTTGAAACATTCATTAGTTTAACGTGTCAAAAATGTCCTGATGTCGTTCAAGCACTTAACTTAATGAGTGTGATCAACCCTAACATCACGCATTCTATGATTGATGGTGCAGTGTTCCGTGAAGAATCTGAAAACATCATGGCAGTCCCTGCTGTCTTTTTAAACGGTGAAGAATTTGGCAATGGTCGTATGACAATCCAAGATATTCTTTCGAAACTAGGCAGTACGGCAGATGCATCTGAGTTTGAAAATAAAGAACCTTATGATGTCTTAATCGTTGGTGGTGGTCCTGCTAGTGGTAGTGCAGCGATTTACACAGCACGTAAAGGTTTACGTACTGGTATAGTTGCTGATCGTATCGGTGGCCAAGTTAATGATACTGCTGGTATTGAGAACTTCATTACTGTTAAAGAAACAACTGGTTCTGAATTTTCTTCTAACTTAGCAGCGCACATTGATCAATATGACATTGATGCAATGACAGGTATACGTGCTACAGATATCGAAAAGACTGACGAAGCAATTAAAGTTACGTTAGAAAACGGTGCTGTCTTAGAAAGCAAAACAGTCATTATTGCTACTGGTGCAGGTTGGCGTAAGCTAAACATTCCAGGTGAAGAGCAATTGATTAATAAAGGTGTTGCATTCTGCCCTCACTGTGACGGACCTCTATTCGAAAATAAAGACGTAGCAGTTATCGGTGGCGGTAACTCTGGGGTTGAAGCAGCAATTGACCTTGCTGGTATCGTTAATCATGTTACATTATTCGAATTCGCTAGCGAATTAAAAGCAGACAACGTGTTACAAGATCGTTTACGTTCTTTATCAAATGTTGATATCAAAACAAATGCCAAAACTACTGAAGTTGTCGGAGAAGACCATGTTACAGGTATACGTTACGAAGACATGAGCACCGGCGAAGAACATCTACTTAACTTAGATGGTATCTTTGTTCAAATTGGTTTACTTCCAAACACATCATGGTTAAAAGATGCTGTTGAATTAAACGAACGTGGTGAAATTGTTATTGATCGTAACAATAATACTAACGTACCTGGAATATTTGCTGCTGGCGATGTCACAAATCAGAAGAACAAACAAATTATCATTTCAATGGGCGCTGGTGCAAATGCAGCATTAAATGCCTTTGACTATATTATCAGAAACTAAAGTTTTCACAGTTTCACTGACAGTATCTTACATTTGTTAAGATGCTGTTATTTTTTTATCCCGACATAAAATCATGTTATGATAAACTTAATATATACAACGAGGTGTGCAAAAATGCTTGATGTTCATTTTATATACCCAAGAAAATTACAAAACGCATGCGAATATTTTAATTTACCGACCCAAAAAGAAGGATTTGAAGTCACGATGCATGCTTTACGCCCTGAAAATATACATAAAATTTATCATGATATGGATAAGACAGAACAAAAATTTATAGAAACACTTATATCTAATGGTAACCCTGTCACAATCGTAAATAGCCGTGATGTTAATATGTTAAAGCTAACAAATCACCTAGGTTTTGTTTATCAACTTAACGAAGATGAGTTCTTTGTAAATAATTTCTTTTTAAGATATATCAATTCAGAGGTACTAGATAATGCATACGGTGAATTCGAATCGTTAGATACAATAAACCATATGAATTTAAATGAAGAAGTGTTACGTGTAAGACAACATACGCGCTTAAACGATGTCACATTAGAACATGCTTTACTGTTAAAAACTAATGACGAGCTAAAAACAATATGCAGGCAGTATGGTATCAAAGGATTCTCAAATAAAAACAAACAAAATCTTGTTGAATTAATTATGACAGCATTTTTCAATAATAATCACATCATTGAACAAGTGTTTTCTAATGCTACTCTATTTGAGTTTGATATTCTTTCTAGCATACTTGAAAGTGATGATAACTACCGATTAAACAATGAACTAACTAAATTTGAAAAGCTGCAATTAATAAATTTTGATAACTTTTTAACTATTCATTTTTATTATTATTACGACTTTGAATATGATTGTCTTATTTTGCCAAATGATGTGCGTAAACATATTGAAAATTTCGTGAATCAAGTCGGCAATGGTGATTTTGAGAAAGCTGTAAATCAATTTGTTAATGAGCAAACAATTGAGAATAGTTTAGCAGAGTTTAAAAACGCGTTAGAATTATCATTTATGGAAGACGAAGTTGACTTAGATATGCTACTTGAAGATGATGACTTTGAAGATTTTGGTACAACCGATAGCTTAAGAAGTGATGCAATCACTCAATTGATTTCTGAGATTAAGAAAGGATTAATAGATAAAAAAGATATTTTACCTCTTCGTATTATACTTGGTTCTGTAAACTTGTATGGTATTTTATCAACTAATCATCTACTATATCTTTTACAAAGATTTTATGACGCTACTTTTAGTAAAGAAGAGTTACAATATAGCTTAGATACTTTAGCTGGTACTGAGCTATATTATGTTGACGATGACTTCGTGTTTCATCCTGTGTTATTTGATGTTGTCGAGTCTGAGGCGTCTGGCATTGATATTTCTGATGATGGATATTATGTACCAGCTTCGGTTGAAGAATTAATCTATTATGATAGACATCACTATTTGAAATCTGATCAAGCAATTAAAGAGTTTACCAGTTATCTACGCAAACAAATCAATATGAAAAATGATATTGAGAAAGAAAAGTATGTGAACGAAATTATTATGCTTTTACGTACGATACCTACGTCTAAATTAGTACAACCAATTATGCAGTTATTTATAGATAAAGCTATCCTTAACAACGTCCAAAATGATGCATTATTGATAGAAAAAGCAACTCATGCACGTAATCATTTACGTCTATGGTCATTGCAAGGTCATCGTGACATTCCAAACTAATTCAATGTTACTCTATTAAACATGAATACATATTTTTTCAATTAAAGATAAACTAAGGAGTTATATTACATTATGAAAAAGAGATTACTACTAAGTACATTTTTAGCATCGACATTAATTCTTACAGGTTGCGCGTCCGATCAATCTGATAACGAAGATCATCATACAAGTACTGGCATCCATGCACCTAAAAGCGCTAAAAAATTAGAAACAAAAGATATCTTTAACTCAGATAAGAAAAATAGTGATATTAGTGATGCAGAGATGAAGCAAGCTATAGAAAAGTATTTGTCTGTAAATAGCGATATACTTGATAACAAATATATTATGCAACATAAACTAGATAAACAAATTGACAGTCAAACAAAAGTGACTGAAAAACAAGCAGAAACACTTAGCCACTTATCTAACTTAGCTGTTAAAAACGATTTGCATTTCAAGAAATTTGTCACTGAAAACAATATTCCTAAAGAATATAAGAAACCCGTTGAATTAATGATGAATTACTTCAAAGCTTTAAATAGTACAATCGCCAATGTTGATGAAGATATTGAAAAGCTTAGCTATCAACCGCAAAATAAAATCAATGTTGTCGACGTGCCAACAAAATATGCCGGTGATGTTAATAAAAAGCAACAAGATAAAATTAAAGATTTCTTAAAATCTAAAGGTATCAAGAGTGATGTTATCGATAAATAACTGAAAGCCATCATTGCGACATGTAACACATCATTACATGTGCTTTAATTCATGACAATTCTTTATCTTTAAAAGTGACTAATCAATTTAGCTAAAGTCATCATTTGGGCATCAAGCAGCATATTACTGTTTGATGCTTCTTTAATTGCCTTAAATTCTCTATCTATGCCAAAATCACCCATTAGTTGACACATTTGACTATATCCCTAACATATTCCATACTTATATTGACTCTATAAACAAAGGATGATCATGATGAAAGTTCGAATTACTTTTATTATTTTAGCAATTTTATCGACGATTGTTTGCTTGTTCTTAGCAGCCATGCATCCAACAGGACCAAACACAGTAACTTTTGAACAGCCATATTTATTCACCCTCAACATCATTATAATGGTATTAGTCGCATTACCTTCACTTGTTTTAGCTATATATGATTATATGAGTTTTAGAATTTCTTCTGCTATTTTACAATTTCTAGGGGCTGTCTCTTGGTTCTTTTTATCATTGATATTATCGCTCACACAATTTACACCTTTTACATTAGCGTCATTTATAACTTCAATTATTTTGTTCGCAAGCACAATTATCACATTAGCTATTGGTGGTAAGTCTGTTGATAAGAATGATTCCCATTAAATTCCAAATACAAAAAAGGTTCTGAAGGCCGCTATAAAACACAGCTTTTCAGAACCTCAATACTTCTATTCAATGATATATGGTTTGCAATTTTCAACTTTTAAATCCACAGCTTCTTCCCGTGAAACGTTATTAAAATAAACCATTAAACAACGAATGACAACTTGATGTGCAACAATGACAATATCATCTTTTTGTGTATCTTCATTGACAACATGATTCATAAAATGTTCGACGCGTTGATATACATCTTCATAACTTTCTCCTTCAGGCGCTTTTTGTGAAAAACTATGACGAAAGTCTTTAAAGTTTGGATCATTGAAATATTTTTCATATTTCGGATTCGCACTGATTTCATCTTTATATTCACCCTCAAATACGCCAAGTGAACGTTCTCTTAATAGAGGGGTAGTCGTTGATGCAATGTCATATGGAAAAATATGTTCAAACGTTTGCTGTGTTCTTAATAAGTCTGAAACATATACATGTTTAATCTGTTTCTCTTTAAAATAATCACATAAATCGTCCGCACTTTTTGTGCCAGTATCCGTTAACGGCACATCTAATTGTCCACAAAAATAAGATCTAAAATGTTTATTATCATAATTCGATTTTGATTCGCCATGTCTAACTAAATAAATCGTCATAATATTACTCCTTACCTTATGTATTTCATATCTACCATAACACTTTGACTACTAATTCGATATCAATCTCAATATTCTATTCTAAAAAAATAATTAATTCATATTTTAAATTAATGACTCTAAAAATAGTATTGTCTTTAATCAAGTGATGTGTTACTATATGGGTGTAGTTCTTAAATGAATACACAGTCTTTTATATTCATGAACATAATACTCCTGGATGACGCAACCCAACGTCATCCTTTTTTTATTTATCAAATACTTGCTTTTTTATTTCCAACCTCTCCTCATGTTAATTTATTACTTTTTAATCCTATCTTACCTACATTTTCAAATATTATAATACATATTGACCATTTTCACGCAAATAAAAAAGATGACAACTGAATGCCATCTTTATATTAATTCAATTTCCAATTGAATTTTTTATTATTTACGCATAGCTCTTAAAATTAACGTTACGATTGCAATTAAGATAATTGAACCAATTAATGCTGGTAAGATGTAAATTCTTCCTATTTCAGGACCCCATTGCCCTAATAACGTTCCACCTAACCATGATCCAATAATACCTGCGATAATATTACCTAAAATACCACCTGGGATATCTTTACCCATAATAGCACCAGCAGCCCATCCAATTAAGCCACCGACAATTAACATTCCAATAAATCCAAACATAATTTTCAGTCTCCTTTTTCTATTTATTTTGCGTTATTCTAAGTAGTACCCCTTATTTACAATTCTAAAACAAATTCAAATTATTTTTATCCAAATATTTTTAAAAGTAGTAATTGAATATCAATTTTATTCAATGTAGCTATCGTTATTTAAAGTCTCTGTACTGGCAATATCATATACATTTACATTATTTTTTCTGCCGAATTCATAGCTTGATTATTTTATGTTATAGGACTAGAATATACACATATTATTAGAGCATCTTTGAATTTTAAATCAAGAAGCGAGGTTAATGAACAATGAATATGCATATTTTATATAACTTACGAACTAAACATAATTTAGAAATTGACGAATTAGCACAGCAATTAAATGAGAAATATGGTACTAAATATGAAGCACATCAAATTTGGGAATGGGAGAATCATCACCATGAACCTAAATTTAAAGATGCCATGCATTTAGCTGACTTCTTTGATGCACCATATGAAATGTTTTTAGAAAGTAAGGTTAAAGAATATCAGAAACATTTAGAAGAAGTCGATATTCGCATGGATAAATAGATGCAAATAAACCCTCACAACACGTTTGGCATATATCCTTTCAAATCTATACTGGATATATTACATTACGTTGTGAGGGTATTTTAATAATTAATATGAATTAAGACATTTTACAAGCGTTAATGCAACGAATCTTTTTAGTGATCTTGCTCACTCTTTAATACTTTACCGTTCTTAGCATCAACAGTAACTTCTTGTTTTTTATTACCTTTTTTCAAATCGATATTGTAAACAAGTTTGCCATCATCTTTTTCAAGTGACCATTCTTTAATATCACCATCAAATTCTTTTTGTCCTTCTTTAATGGCTTTTTTGTAATCTATAGCATCGCTATATTTAAAGTTATCATTTTCATTCATTGTATCTTCTTTTTCAGTCTTTTTATTAATCACTTTTTTATTTTTATCAGCAACAAGTACTTCTGACTCTTCACCAGATTTTTGTTGCGTCACTTTATAAGCCCATTCACCATTAGAATTTTCAAATGAAATTCCTTTCAACTTTTGGCCTTTGTAAGTTTCTTCAGCTTTTTTCACAGCATCTTCTGGGCTTGTTTTAACATCTTTTAATGCAATAACATCTTTTGTTGTATTAGTGTCTTGATTAGTATTTGACTCTGTTGATTTTGTTTCATCTTTTGGAGTATCATTGCCACATGCAGTAAGCACCACCGCTGACATTGATAACACTGCTAATGATTTTAATTTCATAATATCACTCTCTCTTCCTATTTTTGAAACTCATAACAAAAGCTTATATGCTATATAGATTGTATTACCCCTTGTTTTTAATTTTATTCATAATTATTACAAATATTTTTAAATTAATCGTCATGCGTTACTTTCGTTCGTACTCCTTTTATAAATGAACCATGTAATATAAGCATGCTATTATCGACTCAGTTTGTCTAATGCTTTCTTTGGTACTTCTTCCTTTTCAACTTCTTCAAAAGTTTCTACATGACGACCTTTATGTGTAATTTTCAAGTATCTATGCGGTTTAACATCAAATGTAGCAGTATACATTAATTGCGTCTCTTTCCCTTCTTTATTAAAAGCACTTTGAGTATAACTTCGGAGTTGATCATCCATTCTAGTAGACACCTCTGTCGTTTTAACATAAGAATCATCTTCCTTTACTAATGGGTTAAATTGATCTGTTATACCATGAGAGTCTATTGTTTTTAAAATGAATAAAGCAGCATAAGCGCCAATGATAGTAAGTACAAGATATGTTATTGTTTTTAAAATCGTTTTCAAAAGATCACCTCTGACAAAATATAAAATAGGATGTATCTGAAAACAACTTACATAATTGTAATTAAAGTGTAAGTATTAGGAGAAAATGATGGTATTTGAATCTGAAAGATACGAATCGTTTTTAAACTAAGTTATTTTATAGAGACTTTATTATGAAATTGAAAGAAGTTAATTTTAAGGTTGTCGAATGTAAAAACATATTGATTAACCATAAAAGAGAAATTATTTTTGTAGATTTCGGCATAAACGTCATTAAAGAATTTTCTATATGATGGTGCTAATCATAACAAAGAAAGCTAGGCACCTTTAGATACCTAACTTTCAAAGTATTAGCGATAAAACACTATATATACTAATTTAGCTTAATTTCAAACTTGTTCAATGTCATTAACACTTTTCACAAGTTTGAAAGTTACATTTTTTATATCGGCTGTATTAATTTTTACATTTTCCCTATCTTTTTGTAGCTCTTTATGCGACTCTAATGTATATTTACCACCATCTTTTGTATTTATGACGATGTTACCTTTAGGCAAATGTTCTCCCATATACAAGCCATAGGAAATATGAGCAAATCTTATGATATGATCCAATTCTTTTAAAGTGACAACTTCTTTATTAAGAGTAATATTCCTCTTAGGTGTATACAGTCTGCCAGCAACTGTGTATGTTCCTTCTAAATGTATACGAACTTGGTTTTCATTTAAAGGTCTCTCTGAATAAACCCAATTCCTAGATTTATTAGATTTTCCATTTATTGTATCCTTGCTGTATCTATCGTAAAGTTTTTTAACCAAAGCTTTTTCTGAATTATTTGGTACTTCTTCAACTTTTTGTAATTGTTTATCTTGTACACTTGAGGAATTTTGTGTTGACGCGTCTGCTTTTGGATATATTCCAAATGTTCCCCCATAGATGATACCTAGCGATAGAATAGATTTTAATACGATTGAATTTTTTGAGTCATATTTTTTGAACATATTTAATTACCTCCTTGATGTAAAGCTTTATTTGCTACAATTATAAAAATAATAGACGTGTTCATGAATTAAATTCATCTTAACTCTTGATTAACTTTAATTTTCTATCACTTTGTCTTTAATAACTATAAATCGTCTACACATAATTGGACTAAATCTAAGAGAATAAAATTTGTTAATTTAAAATAGCAAGCAATTCAAAGTTATATGTGTAATAGATAAAATAGATATCCCTATAGTGATGCGTTACTAGCTAAACATAATAACACTTTAGAAGATAATGAAGTTAAGGAGTTACTGGATTGTTTCGACTATCTAATTCAGCATAAAAATATCCAACGACAAAACGTAATTATAAAATGGTAAAAGCTATGGTACAGTTTCAAATTGCTAATGACATGCGTATCGGTGAGCTACTTGCAATAAAGAGAGTAAATATAAACTATGAAGATAAAAAGCTAGATATCGACGGTAAAGTTAATTGGGAAACTGAAAAAAGACGGGAGCATTCGGAGTAAAGGAGACAACTGAAAGAAGTAATAGCTATAAGGTCATAGGGCTCACTACCCAAAGCATCGACTTACTAAGAACACTTATGCTTGGAATGATAAGTTTATTGATAGAGAGTACATATTCACAAATACGGCTGGTAGCCCTATCGACTCGAACAAAATTAGCCACATTATTAAAGGGGGGGCGCTGATATTAGTCCTATTAAGAAACCTATAACAACGCATACATTACATCATTCGCATATATCTACACTTGCTCAATTAGGAATTAACTTAAAAGCAATGCAAGAGCATGTAGGTCATTCAGATTATAAAAAAAATCTAGAGATATACACACATGTTACTAATCAGATGGCGAAAGATATGATGAATAAATTTGAATGATTGGGGAGTTAAAAACTATGAACAGAAAAACACCTAAAACTACTGATGGTTTAATGAGACATATAAGAGACAATAAAGGTATCCAAATAAATGGTAGCACGGAAAAAATCCAGTTACGAAACATCGGCTATTTTCATGGATTCAAAGGGTATAATTTCTTTTTAAACAAAGAGGAAGAACTTAATTTTGAAAAATTTAGCGAATTACAAGCTTTATACAGTTTTGATACAGAAATTAAAAGCCTTTTCTATAAACACGTTATGTTCTGTGAAACGGCTATTAAAAATAGATTGCTAGAAATAGTTTGTGTAAACTCTGGCTTTGATTTAGATAGTTTATTTCAAAAATCATTAACATATTATAAAAGTTATAGTCCCGGTAGCTCAAAATATAAAAAACATTTAAAAAATACTACTAGACTAAGAAGAGATATTTACGACATGATCCATGAACATTGTAATTCGAAACCTTACATTTATCATTACATACATCAAGATAGAACCGTGCCACTATATGCCGTATTTGAATTATTCACTTTGGGAAATCTGGTATTTTTCACTCGTTGCATGTCCCAAAATTTGAATATAGAAGCTCAAAAGCAACTAAAATTATACTCCCCAGCATTTGATCAAAGTAAAGATATACTAGGTGACATCATTGATTGTATGAAAGGCTTAAGAAATGCTATAGCTCACAATGGTGTACTTTATGACTGTAGATTTAAAACTGGAGAGACAAGTAATAGATTAAAAGAATATTTAGCAGTAAAAATGGATATACACAATTTAGATTTCGACAGAATAATTGATTATCTCATTTTATTAATTTTAATTTGTTCTGGTCTCTCTTATTCTAAAACAGAACTCCAAAGAATTATAAAGCAATTCGAACAAAACCTTGATTTTTTACGATCAAAGATAAGCGAGTCGACTTATGATAAAATTATAGGTGTTCGAGCAAGACCTAAATTAAGAAGTTTAAAGAACTTTATCAATAACCTTGATTTTTATCTAAAAACATATTAATATTATACATAAATAGCGGTGCATATCTGAGGAATGCACTTGAGGTTAACTGTTACTGACGGTTGCCTCTTTTTTTTATGCATATAAATTCATATTATTTTTGCAATATAAACATATCTTTGTGCAAATTCCGAACACAAAACATTCACATCCTCTTTTTTGCCCTTTTTCTATATCCCAAAACACAAAAAGCCCCGCAAGCCTATGCCTACGGGGGTTATAATATATTAAATATTATTGTTCTTCTTTAACATATGGTAATAATGCCATATGACGAGAACGTTTGATAGCTGTAGTCAACATACGTTGATATTTAGCTGAAGTACCAGTTACACGACGTGGTAAAATTTTACCGCGTTCTGAGATAAAACGTTTTAATAATTCAGTGTCTTTGTAGTCGATATGTGTAATACCATTTGCTGTGAAATAGCATACTTTTTTACGACGACGTCCGCCTCTTCTTGGTCCACCTGCCATGATTGTGTGCCTCCTTTGATAATTTTTTCGCTTTAATTTCGTTAATTTTTATTAGAATGGTAAGTCATCATCACTTATATCAATCGGTCCGTTTGCATTTGCAAATGGATTATCAGATTGTTTCGTGTTTGATGAATTATTGTACGAATTGTTTTGTCCTGATTGTTGACCACCGAATCCTTGACCGTAATCTTGGAATTCATTTTGTTGACGTTGGCCACCATTTTGTTGCGCATTTTTAGGTTCAAGGAATTGAACGCTATCACACACAACTTCAGTAACAAACACACGACGACCTTCTTGATTTTCATAATTACGGGATTGTAAGCGACCATCTACACCAGCTAAACTACCTTTAGATAAATAGTTATTTACATTATCTGCTTGTCTTCTAAAAACAACACAGTTAATAAAATCTGCTTCGCGCTCCCCTTGAGCATTCGTGAACGTACGATTTACTGCAAGAGTGAATGTCGCTACACTCACACCTGAGGGAGTGGTTCTGTATTCCGGATCTTTCGTTAAACGACCTACTAATACAACTCTATTTAGCATTTAAACGCCCCCTCTAATTATTACTTGTCTTCGTCTTCACGAATAACCATGTAACGAATGATATCGTCACTGATTTTAGCTAGACGTTGGAATTCGTCAGTAGCTTTGTTGTTATCAGATTTAACACGTACGATGTTGTAGAAGCCATCTTTGAAATCATTGATTTCATAAGCTAGGCGACGTTTACCCCAGTCTTTTGCTTCTAAAACTTCTGCACCTTCAGTAGCTAAGATGCCGTTGAAACGTTCAACTAACGCTTTTTTAGCATCTTCCTCAATGTTTGGGCGTACGATGTACATAACTTCATATGTTCTCATTTTATATTTGCACCTCCTTGTGGTCTATACGGCTTATCAATCTTAAAACAGATAAGCAAGGAATAATTTTCATTACTCACAATAAAGAATTATATCATGCGCCATTACTTTTTACAATAATAATTCAAACTACTCTTCATATCATTTTTGACATTAATTCATTTGAAATTTTCTATGATATTTTTAAAAATACACTTCACAAAAGCGAACACGTGTTCTATAATAGTTGTGAGGTGGTAAGGAATGAATTTAAATATTGATTGGTCTAAAGATTTTCAAGAATTCCAAGAGATACTTAATAGTGGCATTCATCCTGAATGGCTTTATTGTGCAAAGGCTAATCTTGTTTTAGAGCCTGCTTATACTGGCGAAGGCAAACAATTTTTCAGCACTCAAGATATTATTAACGCGAGTAAAATTATTCCATTCTTTTAATAAATTATACGCATAATTAAAAGAGGCGAACAATTGATTCCGCCTCTTCTCCATATATACTATTTAATTAACTTCACTCTATCGTTTATACATTAAATCTGAAATGAACGATATCACCATCTTGCATAATATATTCTTTACCTTCTAATCGTTGTCTGCCCGCTTCTTTAGCGCCACTTTCGCCACCATATTGTACATAGTCGTCATAACTTGTTACTTCGGCACGGATAAATCCACGTTCAAAATCAGTATGAATGATACCAGCACATTGAGGTGCAGTCATACCTTGTTTAAATGTCCAAGCACGTACTTCTTGCACACCAGCAGTAAAATATGTTGATAATCCTAATAATTCATAAGTTGTTCTAATTAATCGATCTAATCCTGGTTCTTCGATACCTAAATCTTCTAAGAACATTTCTTTATCTTCATCATCTAATGTAGCAATTTCTTCTTCAATTTTTGCACTAATAACAATCACTTCAGAGTCTTCTTGCGCTGCATATTCACGAATCGCTTTTACTTTATCATTATCATCATCACCAATTTCATCTTCACCAACATTAGCGATATAAAGCATTTTTTTAGAAGTCAGTAATTGCGCTTGATTCACCCATTTTTGATCTTCTTCATTAAAGTCAATACTACGAGCGGGTTTACCATTTTCTAAAGCTTCTTTAATAGTTGTTAAAATACGTACTTCCATTTCAGCAGTCTTATCTTTTTGACGTGCTAATTTTTCAATTCTAGGCAAACGTTTCTCAACAGATTCTAAGTCCGCTAGTACTAATTCCATATTAATAACTTCAATATCATCAATAGGGTCTACTCGACCAGCAACATGAGTTACGTTATCATCATCAAATGCACGAACGACCTGACAAATCGCATCTACTTCTCTAATATGTGATAAGAATTTATTACCTAACCCTTCTCCCTTTGAAGCACCTTTCACAATACCAGCGATATCTGTAAATTCAAATGTAGTCGGCAATGTCTTTTTAGGTTGAACCATTTCTTCTAATTTAAGTAATCTAGCATCTGGCACTTCTACTATCCCTACATTAGGATCAATCGTAGCGAATGGATAGTTCGCTGCTAAAGCACCTGCTTTTGTTATTGCATTAAATAATGTTGATTTACCAACGTTTGGCAATCCAACGATACCTGCTGTTAAAGCCATGAATCATTCTCCTATCTTTGTGTATCATCATGAGATTCGATGATTTTTTTAAGTTTTTTATCAAACGTTTGACGTGGAATCATAATACTTCTTTGACAATTTTCACATTTAATTCTTATGTCTGCACCCATTCTAATAATCTTAAAACGGTTTGTTCCACACGCATGTTGTTTTTTCATTTCTACTATATCATTTATTCCATATTTTGACGCCATTAAATATGACCTCCATGTATTATAAACTACTAAACACCGTTTTCACTATGATTATAAGCAGTCATAATTGGTTGAGGTGTTTTAATACCTTCTTGTAAAAACATTTTTTGTACTTCTTTGCGAATAATTCGAGCTCCAGCAAATCCTTCACCTGGAATTGTTTCTGCAGATATTCTCAATATTACTCTTGTATCTTCAATAGCATCAATACCAATAACAACCGGATCACTAACAAATAAGTAATATTTACTACGTAAAGAAGTAAATAGTTTGTTTAGTTTTTTATCAACATTATCAATGTTTTCTTCGACAGACACTGGAATTTTAACGATAGCTGTACCATTTGTAATTGAGTAGTTCGTTATTTCACCCATACTACTATTTGGTAAAATTGTTAATTCTCCTGAAATTGTATTGATTCGTGTTGAACGAAGTCCTATTGATTTAACCGTTCCCTCTGCCACAGTCGTACCACCATTGTTTATTTTAACATAATCACCTACATCAAATTGACTTTCAAATATAATGAAAAATCCAGTAATAACGTCTTTAACAATGGTTTGAGCACCAAAACCTACTGCTAAACCTACGACACCAGCACTTGCAATAACACCTTCAACACTAATGCCAAATTTACTTAAAATCGTCGTAATAACTATAAACCAAACGATATACTTCACTACATTTTGAACAAGAGATATTAAAGTTTTAGAGCGCTTTTTGTTACTCTTTTTACTCTTATTTTGAATCTTAAATCCCTGTTCAATCATTTTATTCAGTATTTTAATAACTATGAGGGCTACGATAATATAAATAACAATCATAGCGATTTTAGTTGCAATGTTTTCATATGTTTCTATTTTTGTTAATGGCTCAAATAGAGATGAAATAATATTCATGACTTGATTCATGATAAGCGTTACTCCCTTCTATATGATATATCAATATTGTATTCATATTTTTATATACTTCCAACCTACGAAAGTCTCAATATATCTAGAATCAAATGTTCACTGATTACAATTTATTTACACTTGCACAAAGAGTTATTATATAAAATTGTGTAACTATTTACCATACCTACGATTTAATTGTTCAATTATTCTTAGAAAATCTTCTTGTGAATCAAACTCAAATGAGATTTTACCAACCGATTTTTTTATTGATATATCTACTTTGGTACCATACTGTTCTCGCAACTGTCGTTCTTGTTGCTTTATAAATTTAGGCTTAGTTATATCTACTTTGTCTGTTTCCGACTTTGACGAAACATTTTTTAATTCATTAACATGGTTTTCTAAATATCTAACACTCCACTTTTCTTTAACAACCCGTTTCGCTAACCTAAGCATTTGTTGTTCATCTTTAATTGCCAATAACGTTCGTCCATGTGCACTTGTCAGTCGCCCATCTTTTACCATGTCAGCAATCTTTTTCGGCAAATGTAATAACCTCAACATATTCGCTATATACGGGCGCGACTTACTCAATCGCTTCGCTACTTCTTGTTGTGTAATTTTCAAATCTGTCATCAAACGTTGATAACTTTCAGCTTCTTCAATCGCATTTAAGTCTTCTCGTTGTAAATTTTCGATGACCGCCAGTTCCATCATATCTTCATCTGTTAAATCTTTGATAATCGCTGATACGTATTTTAGACCAGCAATTTTCGAAGCTCTAAACCTTCTTTCACCAACTACAATGTAATAACCTTGAACTGTTTTTCTAAGCACAATTGGTTGCAAAATTCCATATTGCTTAATTGAATCTGCCAAATCATTTAAATGATTTTCATCGAAAGTTTTTCGGGGCTGATACGGATTCGGTTTGATATCCGATATATCTATTTGCTTAATTTGTTCATCTTTTGTTTTAGTAATACGTTGATCTTCACTTTTTGACAATTCACTCACATCACTTTTTATTTGATAACAACAGTTAAATATATTTTATGTATTCTAAATGAGTCAGACAACCATTAACCACACTTTATTTAAAAAATAATTCATTTTTCAACTTCAAGATACCAATTACAATTTCACAAACAAATTAACTTTTAAATCAAAATTTTCTGAATAATTGTTGACAAATCTTTTTTTACTCTGTAAGCTAATTAATATCTTATAACAGTTTAATGAAACGTAAACACAATAAAGAGGAAAGTAAAACACACCCTGCTTATACAGAGAGTCTTTAGTAGCTGAGAGAAGATTTTGAAAGCGTGTTTGAAAATGGCCTTGGAGTGTTGATGCCAATATGAGGTGTCTACGGGTTCGCCCGTTATAGCGATACAGTATTAACATTGATGTTAAATGGCGTACTGGATTCTTTACGCACGATTTTTTGTTAATAAGTATGGGATAGCACATTACTATATCCTTACTTACTGACTTTAATTGTGATAATTGTTCAGTAAGCATATTTACTTTTAATGCGTACTGAATAAGGTTATTTCAGCGATGGAATAACAAATAAAGGTGGTACCGCGAAACATAAGCTTTCGTCCTTTTTATCCGATTCATTCGGGTACGAAGGACGGAAGCTTTTTTTATTTTTTCTTATAGGAGGGTCTTAATATGAAGGATACACAGTTAGCCCAAATCACATTAACCGATGATTCAACCGGTGCTATAGCGAATCCAATCCATTTATCTACTGCCTACAAGCATCCAAAACTAGGACAATCGACAGGTTTTGATTATACACGTACTAAAAATCCTACACGCTCAACATTTGAAACCTGTTTTGCCAAACTCGAACATGGTATTGCATCATTCGCTACATCAAGTGGAATGTCAGCCATTCAATTAATATGTAATTTATTTAAACCACACGATGAAATTTTAGTTTCATTCGATTTATACGGCGGCACATTTAGATTATTTGAATTTTATGAGCAACAATACAATATCAAATTTAAGTACGTTGATTTTACAGATTATGAACAAGTTGAAAAAGAAATCACTGATAAAACAGTTGCATTATTCATTGAACCAATATCTAACCCACAAATGATTGCTATTGATGTAAAGCCATACTATCAACTTTGTAAAGCTAAAGGCTTATTGTCAATTATCGACAATACTTTTTTAACACCTTATCTTTCAACACCACTAGCAGAAGGTGCTGATATAGTCTTACATTCAGCCACGAAATATATTGGCGGACATAACGATGTACTAGCAGGTGTCGTAACCGTCAAAGATGAATCACTCGCGCAACAGTTGTTTGATTTTCACAACATGACTGGCGCAACACTTTCACCAATAGATAGTTATTTGTTGTTACGTGGACTTAAAACTTTGCATTTACGCATTGAGCGTGCGCAATCAAACGCTAGAAAACTTGCTAAAAAATGTCAGTCACTTCAAGCAATTGACGAAGTACTATATAGCGGGCAAACTGGCATGCTTAGTTTAAGACTTAACAAGGCCTATAGCGTCGCTAAATTATTAGAAAATTTAGACATTTGCATTTTTGCAGAAAGTTTAGGAGGTACTGAAACATTAGTGACCTTCCCTTACACCCAAACACATGTTGATATGCCAGATGCTGAAAAAGATAAACGTGGCATTGATGAGTATTTAATCCGCTTATCACTAGGTGTTGAAAATTATGAAGACATCGAACGCGATATCATCCAAGCATTAGATAAAGCTCAGATTGGAGAGATTGTATGACACTTTCAAAAGAGACAGAAGTGATATTCGATTGGCGTAGAGGTGTGGAATATCATTCAGCTAACCCACCACTCTATGATTCTTCAACATTCCATCAAACAAGTCTTGGTGGCGATGTTAAATATGATTATGCACGAAGTGGCAACCCTAACCGTGAACTTTTAGAAGAGAAGTTAGCACGATTAGAACAGGGGAAATTCGCTTTTGCTTTTGCATCAGGTATTGCTGCGATTTCAGCAGTACTTTTGACTTTCAAATCTGGTGATCATGTCATCTTACCCGATGATGTATATGGCGGTACTTTTCGCCTCACTGAGCAAATTTTGAATCGATTTAATATTGAATTTACAACCGTAGATACTACCAAGCTCGAACAAATCGAGGGTGCCATTCAATCAAACACAAAATTAATTTATATCGAAACACCATCGAATCCCTGTTTTAAAATTACTGATATCAAAGCTGTTTCTAAAATAGCCGAAAAGCATGAACTACTGGTAGCTGTGGACAATACATTTATGACACCGTTAGGTCAATCACCTTTATTACTTGGCGCTGATATTGTCATTCATAGTGCTACAAAATTTTTAAGTGGACATAGCGATTTAATTGCTGGTGCTGTCATAACTAATAATGAGGCAATTAGTGACGCTCTTTATTTAATACAAAATGGTACAGGCAATATGTTATCTGCTCAGGATAGCTGGACACTTGCTAAACATTTAAAAACTTTTCCAATCAGATTTAAACAATCTGTCGAAAACGCTCAAAAAATCGTGTCATTTTTAATAAAGCAAGATGAAATTTCAGAAGTTTATTATCCGGGACTCACTACTGCTCATTTAGAACAAGCTAAAAATGGCGGTGCCGTTATTGGCTTTCGTTTAGCTGATGAGTCTAAAGCACAACAATTTGTCGATGCACTGACATTACCACTCGTTTCAGTGAGTCTGGGTGGTGTTGAAACGATCCTTTCACATCCAGCAACAATGTCTCACGCTGCACTACCTGAAGAAGTGAGACAAGAACGTGGTATCACTTTCGGTCTATTCCGATTAAGTGTTGGTCTCGAAGATCCTGATGAACTCATTGCAGACATCAAATACGCATTAAAGGAGGCATTCAATGAGTCAATTCCTCACACAATTGAAAGATAATGTTTTAGTAGCTGATGGCGCTATTGGAACCATTTTATACTCTGAAGGATTAGACACCTGTCCAGAAGCATATAATCTTAGCCATCCAGATAAAGTTGAACGTATCCATCGTTCATATATCGAAGCTGGTGCTGATGTCATTCAAACCAATACTTATGGTGCAAATTTTGAAAAGTTAAAACGATTCGGTCTTGAAGATAAAGTTAAAGCTATACATCAAGCCGCCGTACGCATCGCAAAAAAAGCAGCAAATAAAGATACGTATATATTAGGCACAGTTGGTGGGTTTAGAGGTATCAAACAAGAGGATATCAGCTTACAAACTATTCTTTATCATACTGAAATTCAAATAGACACCTTAATTGAAGAAGGCGTTGACGCGCTACTTTTCGAAACGTATTACGACCTAGAAGAGCTAACAAATGTCATTTCACGAACGAGAAAGAAATACGACATTCCAATCATTGCTCAATTAACCGCTTCAAACACAAATTACTTAGTTAATGGTCAGGCAATCAATGAAGGATTAAAACAACTCGTTCAATGTGGTGCAAACATCGTGGGACTCAATTGTCATCATGGCCCGCACCATATGCAAGAGTCTTTCACACATATTGAATTACCAGAGCACGCATACTTATCTTGCTATCCAAATGCCAGCTTATTAGATATTGAAAATAGTGAATTTAAGTATAGTGACAATGCACAATATTTCGGCCAAGTTGCTCAAAATTTAATTCACGAAGGTGTTCGTTTAATTGGTGGTTGCTGTGGTACAACGCCAGAGCACATCAAATTTATTAAAGAATCTATTCAGACACTTAAACCTGTTAATGACAAAAAAGTGATTCCGATACCAACGAAAGCACTTTTCAATCCATCTCAAAATAAAGTTAGACAATCATTAACATCTAAGGTTCAAGAACGTCCAACCGTTATTATCGAATTGGATACACCGAAACATTTAGACACGGATAGATTTTTTGAAAATATCGCTAAACTTGATAAAGCTAATGTAGATGCGGTAACACTCGCAGATAATTCATTGGCAACTGTCAGAATTAGCAATATTGCTGCTGCTAGCTTAATTAAGCAATATTACAATATTGAACCACTCGTACATATTACATGTCGAGACCGAAACTTAATCGGCTTGCAGTCCCATTTACTTGGATTATCGCTCATTGGCGTTAACGAAATATTAGCCATAACTGGTGATCCTTCAAAAGTTGGTCACTTACCAGGTGCAACCAATGTCTATGATGTTAATTCTAAAGGATTAACTGAACTCGCTCTAAGATTTAATCAAGGTATTAACACTGACGGTGATGCGCTGAAGAAACGTACACACTTCAACATCGCTGGCGCCTTTAACCCTAATGTTCGTAAATTAGATGGTGCCGTCAAAAGATTAGAGAAAAAGATAGAAAGCGGAATGTCTTATTTTATAACACAACCCGTGTACAGCAAAGAGAAAATCATTGAAATTTACCATGCCACTAAGCACTTGAACAAACCATTTTTCATAGGCATTATGCCTATCGCAAGTTACAAAAACGCACTCTTTTTGCATAATGAAGTGCCAGGAATCAAGATGTCAGATGAAATTTTACAACAATTTGAAGCAGTTAAAGATGATAAAGCCAAAACACGAGAACTAAGTCTTAAGCTTTCAAAGGATTTAATCGATACTGTTCATGAATATTTTAATGGTTTATACATTATCACACCGTTTCAAAATGTCGAAGATTCATTAGAACTTGCAGCATACTCAAAATCTATTACTGCTCACAAGGAGGCAATATTATGACAACAATTAAAACATCAAACTTAGGATTCCCAAGATTAGGTAGAAAAAGAGAATGGA
This sequence comes from Staphylococcus sp. MZ3, assembly GCF_018622755.1. NCBI lineage: Bacteria > Bacillati > Bacillota > Bacilli > Caryophanales > Staphylococcaceae > Staphylococcus > Staphylococcus sp. MZ3. Next base: position 382,957 of record NZ_CP076026.1, on the reverse strand, counting down.
AAAAAGCCATCGAAAGTTATTGGGCAAAGAAGATTTCTAAAGAAGAATTAGATCAAACATTAACTGATCTACATAAAGAAAATTTATTATTACAAAAGTACTATCACTTAGATAGCATCCCAGTTGGTGATTTCTCTTTATATGACCATATATTAGATACGTCATTATTATTCAACATCATCCCTGAACGTTTCCAAGGAAGAACTATTGATGATGATTTATTATTTGATATTGCTCGCGGTAATAAAGACCATGTTGCAAGTGCACTTATAAAATGGTTTAACACTAACTATCATTACATCGTACCTGAATGGGACAATGTTGAGCCTAAAGTGAGTCGCAATGTATTATTAGATCGCTTTAAATATGCCCAATCTTTAAACGTTAACGCTCACCCTGTCATTGTTGGTCCGATTACTTTTGTTAAATTATCAAAAGGCGGTCACCAAACTTTTGAAGAAAAAGTTAAAACGTTATTACCACTTTATAAAGAAGTGTTTGAATCATTAATTGATGCAGGTGCTGAGTACATTCAAGTTGATGAGCCAATCTTAGTTACAGACGACAGTGAAAGCTATGAAAATATTACACGTGAAGCTTATGACTATTTCGAAAAAGCTGGTGTTGCTAAAAAATTAGTCATTCAAACATACTTCGAACGTGCACATCTTAAATTCTTAAGTTCTTTACCTGTTGGTGGTTTAGGTTTAGACTTTGTCCATGATAATGGCTATAACCTTAAACAAATTGAAGCTGGAGATTTTGATAAATCAAAAACATTATACGCTGGAATTATTGATGGTCGTAATGTATGGGCAAGTGACATTGAAGCTAAAAAAGTCTTAATCGATAAATTGTTAGCACACACTAATGAACTTGTCATTCAACCATCATCTTCATTATTACATGTTCCAGTATCTTTAGATGATGAAACATTAGATACAAGTGTTGGCGAAGGCTTAAGCTTTGCAACTGAAAAATTAGACGAATTAGATGCATTGCGTCGCCTATTTAATCAAAACGATAGTGTTAAATATGATAAATTAAAAGCACGTTATGAGCGTTTCCAAAATCAATCATTCAAAAACTTAGATTATGATTTCGAAAGCGTGCGTACTTCAAGACAATCACCATTCGCGCAACGTATTGAACAACAACAAAAACGTTTGAACTTACCGGATTTACCAACAACAACTATTGGATCATTCCCGCAAAGCCGAGAAGTTCGAAAATACCGTGCAGATTGGAAGAACAAACGCATTACAGACGAAGCATATGAAACATTCTTAAAAAATGAAATTGCTCGATGGATTAAAATTCAAGAAGACATCGGCTTAGATGTATTAGTTCACGGTGAATTTGAACGTAATGACATGGTTGAATTCTTCGGAGAAAAATTACAAGGTTTCTTAGTAACTAAATTCGGTTGGGTGCAATCATATGGTTCACGTGCCGTAAAACCACCAATCATTTATGGTGATGTAAAATGGACAGCGCCTTTAACTGTTGATGAAACAGTTTATGCACAAAGCTTAACAGATAAACCAGTTAAAGGTATGTTAACTGGACCTGTAACAATTCTAAACTGGTCATTTGAACGTGTTGATTTACCACGTAAAGTCGTTCAAGATCAAATTGCTTTAGCAATCAACGAAGAAGTATTAGCACTTGAAGCTGCAGGAATCAAAGTTATCCAAGTTGACGAACCTGCATTACGTGAAGGCTTACCATTACGCTCTGAATATCACGAACAATATCTTAAAGATGCTGTTTTATCATTTAAACTTGCAACGTCTTCAGTTCGTGATGAAACTCAAATCCATACACATATGTGTTATTCTCAATTCGGTCAAATCATTCATGCTATTCATGACTTAGATGCTGATGTTATTTCAATTGAAACATCTCGTAGCCATGGTGATTTAATTAAAGACTTTGAAGATATTAATTATGATTTAGGTATTGGTCTAGGTGTATATGATATTCATAGTCCACGTATTCCAACAAAAGAAGAAATTACTACAGCAATCAATCGTTCACTACAACAAATCGACCGCTCATTATTCTGGGTAAACCCTGACTGTGGTTTGAAAACGCGAAAAGAAGAAGAAGTTAAAGATGCATTGACTGTGCTTGTGAATGCTGTTAAAGCTAAACGCCAAGAATAATCGCAGCATTTATCATATAATAAACTAAAAACGGGTGATTTTATGACACAATATCCTTTATGGCAACAATTAAATACTTTAAAACAAGCAACTTGGGTTGATTTAACGCATACATTTGATCCGGAAATACCACGTTTTAGTGAGTTTGAAAAAGGCGAAGTTTCAACTTTATTCACGGTTAAAGATCATGGTTTCTATGTGCAACGTTGGAATATTGTAACGCAATATGGTACTCACATTGATGCACCAATTCACTTTGTCGAGAATAAACGTTATTTAGAAGACATTGATTTAAAAGAATTGGTATTGCCGTTAATTGTATTAGACTTTTCAACAGAAGTAGCGAACAACAATGATTTCATCGTAACACGTGCGCATATAGAAGCATGGGAAAAAGAGCATGGTACTATTGAACCTGGCACTTTTGTTGCACTTCGTACCGATTGGTCAAAACGTTGGCCTAATATTGAAAAGTTTGAAAACAAAGATGCGAACGGACAACAACATGCACCGGGTTGGGGATTAGATGCTTTGAAGTACTTAATTGAAGAACGCCGTGTTGAAGCTGTTGGTCATGAAACATTCGATACCGATGCATCTGTGGACGTTGTAAAAAATGGCGATTTAGTTGGCGAACGTTATATTCTTGGTCAGGATAAATACCAAGTCGAGTTATTAACTAATTTAGATCAATTACCAACTCGTGGCGCCATCATTTACGCTATCAGCCCTAAACCAAAAGATGCACCTGGGTTCCCTGTTAGAGCATTTGCAATTAAACCATCAAATGACTAATATTACCCAATAAATCCATAAACAAATAAAAACAGGTTATGCCAACATGTAATTAATACTGTTGTGATAACCTGTTTTCTTATTATTTATATTTTGATACAACTGCAGCGATAGCTTGACCGCCACCAATACACAATGATGTTAAACCAGTTTCAACTTCATCATTCAGTTGATGCAATAATGTCACTAATACTCTAGCACCAGATGCACCAATAGGGTGTCCTAATGCAATAGCGCCACCTTTAACATTCACCTTTTCAGGAGGTAATTTTAATTCACGATCAACAGCTAATGATTGTGCTGCAAATGCTTCATTTAATTCAAATACATCAATATCGCTTAATTCTTTTTTACTACGTTTCAAAGCCTTTTCTACAGCGCCAACTGGTGCAATACCCATAATAGAAGGATCTACACCATGAGTTCCAAAGCCATCAAGCACTGCCAATGGTTCGATATTTAATTCTTTAGCTTTGTCTTCTGACATGACTAACATCATCGCAGCACCATCATTGATTCCTGATGCATTACCTGCTGTAACTGTACCGTCTTTTTTGAAAGCTGGTCTTAATCGACTTAATTTTTCGACTGATACATTTTCACGTACACCTTCATCCTTAGTGACTACGATTGGTTCACCTTTACGTTGAGGAATCGATACTGGAACTATTTCACTATCAAATTCACCATTTTGCTGTGCACGTACTGCTTTTTGTTGTGAGTTTACAGCAAATGTATCTTGTTCTTCTCTTGAAATACCATATTGCTCTACTAAATTTTCAGCAGTAATACCCATATGATATTGATTAAATACATCTGTTAAACCATCATATACCATGCTATCAACCATTGATTGATGTCCCATTTTAAAACCAAAGCGACTGTTGTTGACAAGCATTGGTGATTGAGACATATTCTCCATACCGCCAGCTAGCACGATGTCATTTTCACCAGTCACAATAGATTGATATGCTAATTGAATCGACTTTAACCCAGAACCACATACTTTATTCACCGTAAATGCAGGTACTGTTTCTGGCAAGCCACCTTTCATAGCAGCAATTCGTGCTGGATTTTGTCCTTGTCCTGCTTGTAGTACGTTACCGATGATAACTTCATCAATCTCACTTGGATTCAAACCCGTCTCTTTAATAATATGTTCTATTAAAGTCGCACCTAAATCATAGGCTGGCACGTCTTTAAACGCACCTCCAAAAACGCCAATAGGTGTCCTGTATGCTGCTGCTAATACGACTCTCGTCATGTCATATTCATCTCCTTATGATATATACAATTTTATTACTAATACGTCTAATGAACCAATACGCCACTAACATCCAATTTATGAAACCAATTGCTACGTATGTTACATTTTCATTCTTGTTATGCATTTAACAAATCATATTATACAATGATGTAATTTGTTTGGGCAATCGGAAACGTAAACGGTTTCACTTTAACATTTCACACTCTTAAATATGCTCTATCATCCTCATCTATAGTACAAAATTATGCTTTGATTTACCACAAATTATCATTAATCATTTCGCGTAATGACTCTAATTAAATGCTATCTATCATTGCATCGCTATTCACAGCTGGTTTCACCATCAATTTCTCATCAACTTTTTCTTACCATTACGTCTCCAGTCAAATATTAAATCGCTGATGATTGTTAATTCCACAATTACCTTGCAGTCACCTCTCCTTCCACTTCATCGCCAAATCTGCCCCTATTCACTAGAAAAAATAAATAGTATACTTAGTAAATTAATTACACATCTTAAAGGAGTTAAAATTTTATGGTTAATGCATTAACACCAAAACATTTAGCTGAAAAGCGTGCAGGATTCCATGAGTTGTTCTTTGATTTAATTTTCGTCTATGCCATTCAAAAAATTGCACATGTGATTTTAACAACACAAAATGGTTCCATTTCAGCTGATTTATTTTTCAAATACATCGTCATGAGTTTGTTCTTATGGTTAATGTGGTCTCATCAAACATTTTTTACAAATCGATTTGGTCAAGTTACATTCAAAGACGTCTCGTTTATGATGTTTAATATGTTCATCATGGTCTTCCTATCTAACAGCCTATATCCGGACTTTGAAAAGACATTCTTCCCATTCTTCTTATGCGTGGCAATTATGTATTTAAGTATCGGATTACAGTATTTATTACATATACGTACAGGGTTAGATTATGGCGATAAGCGTACATGTCAAGCTTTTGCGAGCGTAGCCTTTGTGATTTCATTTTTATCATTTCTATCATTAGTACTACCACAAAGTATCCATTACATCCCTGGATTTTTAGGCGTATTCATTGCAGCGACAGGACTTATTCCATTTCAGAAATATCTTGTATTATCACCTGTTAATATGATGCATTTAGTAGAACGTTTTTCGTTACTAACAATTATTATCTTTGGCGAGGTACTGGTTGGTTTAGCTTCGTCATCATTTAGCATTGATTATTTTAGTTACATTTATATATTCCAATTTATGATTTTAATTAGTCTTTTCGGTGTATATTGGATCATTACTGAAAATTACATTAATCATAAATTGTCATCTATCGGTTTCCGTTTATCGTATACGCATATATTAATCAATATCGCTTTAGGTGTGATTAATGCTGCAATTGTTTTTAGTAATAACAATAAACTAAATGACTTGTTTGAAATTAATATGATGTATATCAGTGTTTTAATATTCTATATTGGATTATGGTTAATCACCCCTTATTTCCATAATGAACTGACAAACGCAAAATATATTTCTTCTTCACTTGGCATACTTGTAGTATCATATATCATCAGCCTTATCTTTAAAGGGCATGACCAAGTAATGATTATCTCGGTATCCGTTGCGACTTTCTGCATCATGCTGATTTATTTTAAAAATCAACGTCTACGTAATAAAAATGAATAAATAGTATTCACCTCGGTCAAAGTATTTGAACTGAATCCAAAAGTGTCGAACTTCACATTATACTTTTGGATTCAGTTATGCTACATGATCGAGGTTTTTAAATATTTCCAAGGAAATCATTGGCATATACCATCATCAATTGATACACACAAATAAATTTCAGCAACATACTAAATAATATATACACGTTAATCCTCACTATAAAAGGAAATAATTCCCACACAACATAACCACCTCAAAACAAATGAATCAATCTAGATATGTCACCTATACTTATCACCCTGCATTTCATTCCACACCAAAAAGAGCAGATGATAATCGTATTGATTTATCACCTGCTCTAAATATTATTTCAAGGACTAGCTTCACACCAAGAATATTGATTATAGTTCTTGTTTGTTAAAAATTTTAATAGACAATATATAAGAAACGCTCGTTATAACTATACCAATGACCGCATATGCTATGACAACTAGCCATCCTTCAGTGCTAATTTTTTCAAATTCTAATGCAGATGCACCACTAACCATACCATATATAAAGAAAAAGACCACGAAAGAAATAAGTAGTAGTATAAATGCACATATCATAATGACATTGGAGTTTTCAGCGCCAAATTTAAATGTCAATGGGAAAATGATAGAGTATGCCCCTATGATACCAAAACTCATTAAACCTGACATAATACCAATCATCACACTTTGGGTCACGATTGTAGTCACAACTAATCCAATCATTAAACTTGCACCGAATAAGATTAAATAAAAGGCAAAGTATGACTTAATATAATCATTACGTTTAACCGGTAAAGTAGATACATAATACATCCATCTTGAGTCTTTTTCATGTTTAATATTATCAGTAATGGGTGTGATTAACATAACCCCAGCCATTGCAGAACTCATCAACGGACTAAATACCGAAAAGTATCCCGCAGCTATGATAGCGACTATAAAATAAATATATGTTTGCTTTCTCGTTGCATAAAAACTACTTAGGAACATACCTTTCATTATACTTCACCTCGCATTATGATTTTTGTAGCGTCATCAATGTGTTTTAAAGGCTCTGCATTTTCAATTTCTGCATAATCTTTAACTAAAATTTGATGTTTCCCCTTTGACAATCTAGAAGCAATGATTAAATGCTTAGGAATTTCAACATCTTTATCTTCTGTCGTAACAATTCCATATTGTGCTAACAGTATATCTTTCTGTTCAGTTAAAACCATTCGTCCATCTTTCATAAACACTAATTTGTCCGCTAAATGTTCAATATCTTCAGAAATATGCGATGATATTAAGATACCTCCACCTTGTGTGACAAAATCTTCTAATAGTTCCATTACTTCTTCTCGTCCAGAAACATCCATACCCGCAGTTGCTTCATCTAAGATTAGTAACTTCACATCATGAGAAAGCGCAATCGTTAAAGCTATCTTCATTCGCATTCCTCTTGAAAAAGTTTTAATTTTAGTTTGTAGTGGCAACTCGAAATATTTGATTAAATCAAAGAATTTTTGACTATTCCAAGTCGTATAAATAGATTGAAATACTTTATCAATATCTTTAATAGTCAATTTATTAGGTACTCTCAGATCATCAAACACAACACCTATGTGTTCTTTATATTCTACATCATCCATAGCATGTTCTTCTCCAAAAAATGCAATACTACCGTTATCTTTAAGTCGATTGCCTACTAAAATATTAATTAATGTCGATTTACCCGAGCCATTTTTCCCGATTAATCCTACTGTCTCATTAGTAGCAATCGTTAAAGATGCATCTTGTAATTTAAAATCCGAATCTTTGTATTGTTTGTTCACACGATCTACGTTTAACAATGTTGTCATATCCATGCTCCTCTTTGTTTAATTTTAATAAAAACGTCTTCTCTTCAATAAATAACTAAAGGCGTTATATATGAAAATAGCAATGATAAGTAGCAAACTAAAGCTTTGATTAATTCCTGTAGCAATTGAATAAGACCCTATAAAAATAATGGCTAGTATCAATATGGATAAGTTGATCGCATATGTTTTAAATAATGCAATTAATTCTATATGGCGTTCACCCTCATCCAATATTTCCAATCGCTTTTCAGTGTAATTCTTATCTGCAATTTTTGGCATTCTATCATCAAATCTTCTATTAAACAGCGTAAATTGTGTATTGAAAATAGCACTAGCAAAAAATGGTATTAAAAAGAATAGTATTGCATTTGCTGCAGCGTGCCCTACCACAAAAATAAGCAATACTAAAAAAGCAATAACTGTCTGCAGAATACTTAATATACTTCCATTTAAAACATAACGATTCGCAAGCAACTCATATTGATCTGTTGCATCGATATCTACCTCTTTATCTACAAGTTGCTTATACTTCAATGCACGTCTTTGATTCATCAAAATAATGCCTTCTACCAATATGATGATAATCGTCGCAACAATCGATATTACAACGACATTGGTATATGTCGCAAACGTCAAGTTCTCAATACCCAATCCATCAAAATTACCTAAAATTCCACCAATGATACCCCCTACAAGTCCACCTAGTAAAAGATATCCGATATATCTTAGTATTTTCATACCTCATCCTCCTCAATAATAAAAACAGTTTCCACCGTTTCATTGAAAATTCGAGCAATTTTTATTGCCGTTAATACTGATGGCATAAAATTGTTTCGCTCAATTAGCGATATGGTTTGTCTTGAAACGCCCGCTTGTTTAGCAAGTTGCGTTTGGTTTAAGCCATCTCGTGCTCGTAATTCTTTCAATCGATTACGCACATCGCATCAACTCCTTAACTACACTGTAAATGATATGCGTCTTTTTGACAACTATATTTGTCAAATCCACACAAAAAAATATGATTGTCCACCTATGTATGACATTTTGAAACAAACACCTCAACGCCTACAAGTCATAATTGTTTACTTTCGTTACACCTTCCTGCATAATTAACAGCATTCTAATTTTAGTATGATGCACGCATTTTCACTAAATCAAATCATTCAAAGGAGATTATTATGGCATTTACATTATCTGCAATTCAACAAGCACATCAACAATTTACTGGTGTTGATTTTCCAAAACTATTCAAAGCATTTAAGGATATGGGTATGACGTACAATATTGTTAATATTCAAGATGGTACAGCAACATACGTACATCAATCAGAAGATGATATCGTTACGTCATCTGTAAAAAGTAATCATCCTGTTGCTCAAAAATCAAACAAAACAATAGTTCAAGACGTCTTAACAAGACATCAACAAGGGCAAACAGATTTTGAAACATTTTGTGATGAAATGGCTGAAGCTGGCATTTATAAATGGCATATCGATATTCAAGCGGGCACTTGTACTTATATCGACTTGCAAGACCAAGCTGTTATTTCAGAATTAATCCCTCAATAAACTATATTTATAGCAACATTTTAATTATTTCATAAAATTTTATTGATAATCATTATCGTTCGGTATAAAGTAAATACTATATACTACTTATGAGTGAGGTTGATTATCATGATAACTAACACTTTTATTTTAGGCATCACAGGCCCAACAAGTCTTGTCGTCATTAGCATTATCGCTTTAATTATTTTTGGTCCGAAAAAATTACCACAATTTGGCCGTGCCATCGGTTCTACTTTAAAAGAATTTAAATCTGCAACAGAAGATTTAGATAAAGAGTCTTACGATACACCCAGTAAGGAATCGAAACAACAGCGAGAGCAATAGTACTGATGATACATTAATGGTTCACTTTAGCGAACTACGCCATCGGTTAGTAAAAATTTTATTGTCGTTCGTCATTACGGTCATCGTCGTATATGTTTCATCATTTTGGTGGATGACACCATTCATAACGTATATTACTCGTGCACATGTGTCCTTACATGCATTTTCATTCACAGAAATGATCCAAATATACGTGATGATTATATTTTTCATCGCGTTTTGTTCCATTTCACCAGTCATGTTTTATCAATTGTGGGCATTCATTGCACCTGGATTACATAATAATGAACGTCAATTTATTTATAAATATAGTTTTTTCAGCGTGTTATTATTCTGTGCTGGTGTCGCTTTTGCATTTTATGTTGGCTTTCCAATGATCATTCAATTCGCGTTAAAATTATCAACCACTTTGAACATTTCGCCAGTGATTGGCTTTAAAGCGTATTTAGTTGAACTTATACGTTGGTTATTCACTTTTGGCATTTTATTCCAATTGCCAATATTATTCATAGGACTTGCAAAATTCGGTCTTATAGATACCACATCATTGAAGCATTATCGAAAATATATTTATTTCGCTTGCTTTGTATTAGCAAGTATCATTGCACCACCCGATTTAACATTAAATATATTACTTACATTGCCACTCATATTGCTCTTTGAGTTCAGCATGTTCATTGTTAAGTTCACATGCCGAGGCAAACCGCCAACACATTAACCTTATACGAATTAATGCTGTGATTATCGTTATACTGCAATACCGAATATTTCCAACATCGCAACAAAAAAACAGGCACTCGGCCTGTTTTTTATTTTTTAAATTTAAAGATTAAGATAGCAACTACCATAATATAGGCAGCTTGTGCTATCAATGGTTCATAAGTTGGATAGAATCCTAACCAGTTAATCGTTGGGAATCCTTCAATGACATGTCTCGGCATAGCACCTAATAATTGTAACTTTTGAATACTTACGCCAAGCATTTTGAATCCCATAATAAAAATAAAAATCGACAACACTCTAAATATATAGAATATAGGTATCAATCTGACGATAAATCTAAATAATAACGCAAAGATGATTAAAATAACGATAGCTAAAGCAATACCAATAATAAAATCTTTGGTCGCTAGCTCACCTATCATCCCCATATAGAAAATGATAACCTCGACACCTTCACGCAACACAGATATTAAACCAATCGTCGCTAACAATACCAAATTACCATTACTAATCGCATTAGCATACATATTTTTAATCATGTCATTCCAACGTTTTGCATTTGAACGTTTGTGCATCCAAACACCAACGATAAACATTAATATGACCGCAACGATACCTAATCCCGCTTCCATACTTTCACGAAGAATGCCACTATTCCCTAAAGTTTCTACAAACGTAATTGCTAAGATAATACTCAGTACAAGTCCGGCAATTGCACCACCAATCACACTTGCAGTCCCTTTCTTATCTTTTACATTACGCGTCATGGTAGTCAATGTCATTACAATTAACAACACTTCTAGCCCTTCACGTAAAAAGATAATCATCACATCGACAAAGCTATAACTATGGCCAACAACCTCTTTAATTTGATTGTTTATATCTACTAAGCCATCTTTCACATGTGCTTTATTATGTTCATCTAATACACTTTGATAGTATGGTATTTTATCTTCAATTTTCGTATACAAAGCACCGTCTTTAGTTTGAATCTGACCTTCAACATATGGCCAAATTTCTATAAAATGTGTAAGTGATGTATCAGCATCTGACAATTGATTGTCGTCGATAGCTTTAATCGCCTTCTCTAACGCATCATTTAATTGTGATACATGGTATTGATCATTTGCAGACGTATTACTTTTTTTATCGACATGATCAATATTTGATTTAAAAGTTGTCCAAGCATGTGACACTTTTGCCGTATCTAATGGTGACTTATGAATTGCAATTCTAAGTTGTAATAATGCGACTTCAATTTGTCCATATTGATTTGCGTCATAATTGCGAATCACTGTTTCATTACTTGTCCAAATCTGATTCAAACTATTGTTCAAAGATTCTAATTCCGCTTTATTTTTATCTTTAATCGCTTTTGTCATTACTGCATCTTTGGCATCGACTTGCTGTTGCAATAGTTTAATTTTAGAACCCGCATCTTTACTAGCCAATTTCTCTTCATAAGCAATTAATGACTTCGTTAATTGCGAAAGTGTATCTTTTTGATTATCATTCGCTTTTGCATCTTCAAGCTTTCTCACATCTGATTTGACAGCATTACCTTCACTATTATCTTCAAGCGATAATTTCTTAACTGCACTTACCACTTGCTCAATTGCTTTCTGCTTATTGTCATTCGATATCGAATTATTAGAAAGTGCAGATTTCGCATCCGTTATCACACTATATACATCACTAATACTTTGTTGTTTTGCTGCCTGACTTTTCAGTAACCCAAAGCTACACACCATAGCAGCAGTTATTAGCATTGCTACAAATTTAGTCAAATAATGTTTCACCAAGGTATCCTCCCTTACTAACACCTGGTAATACTAAAAATGAAGCAGAACCTCTATGTGTAATATATTCATTTAATTTATCATTACTACCTAAATTATTTTGTATATCGATAAATTGTTTTGTCGCTTTTTGAAAAGCAATGAACAACAAGCCTGTTTCGAAGTTACCTGTGCGGTCATCCGTACCATCAACATAATTAAAGGCTCTACGTAAAATTGACGTATTTGCTTCTTTCGCTAGTCTCGTATGGGCATCTTTATCAATAATATACTCGCCATGACTATCTTTCGCTTTTAAGTCAATTTCATCAAACTCTTTCCCACCTGTTAACGGCGCACCACTATGTCGTTTCCGACCAAATGTAGCCTCTTGTTCTTCCAGTGCAGTACGATCCCACGTTTCAATGTGTATTTGAATACGTCTGACAACACAATAAGTTCCATGTTTCGCCCATCCGTCATCAATAAACACATAATCTTTAAGTTGATTACTCTTTCTAGGATTAATTGTTCCATCTTTAAATGCCATTAAATTTCTAGGTGTTTCCTTACCTTTAGCAGAGATAAAACCAGATTGCGCCCAACGTACCTTAACAATATCTCGAAATGGACGAACTAAATTATGAACCGCATGAAAGGATACTTGCGAATCATTTGAGCATGCTTGAATCATAATATCACCATCGCTGTAATCGTCTATTAACTGATCATTCGGAAAATGCGGTAAATCTTTAAAGGCATCGGGAATTTTACTAGATAACCCAATTTTCTTCATCAAAGACTTACTAATCCCAAAGGTAATCGTTAACTTGCTTGCACCTAATCCTATCGATTCACCGGTATCTACTGGTGGCATTAAAGGATTGTTACTCGTCTTGCCAACTGTATCACCATCCATCATACGATCAGCCATAACCGTCCACTTTTTAAACATTGCCTTAATTGCATCTCTATCTTTTGACTTCAAATCTAACGCAACGAAATTGCATGTTTTTTGCGTGGGTGTGGTAATGCCTGGTTGCACTTTACCATAAAATTCATACGCATCTTTTTCCGGATCTTCTGGTGTATTGAACATTGATTTGAAAGACCACATGCTACCAACACCACTTGCGCCAATTGCAACACCGGCACCGCCAATACCTAACATTTTCAAAAATGTACGTCTTGAAAATTGCGTACTATCGTTAACTTGTTCATAATTTGTCATTCAGTAATCACAGCCATTTTACTTAGTGGCTCTCCTAATGCATTAACAGCATCCGCAAATGCTTTACGGTCTTTCTTAGATACTTTTTCAAATGACTCATAACCGCCGTTGTTATCTTTATATTTATCCAATAATTGATTCACTTTATCGAAGTTCATTTGAATATCATCACTTAATTTTTTATCTTTTTTCTCTAAAATAGGTTTAAATAAGTCATAAATTTTTTGTGCACCTTCAACGTTCGCTTTAAAATCATATAAATCTGTATGTGAATAAATTTCTTCTTCACCTGTGATTTTAGAAGTTGCAACTTCATTTAATAGGTCAACAGAACCTTGTAACATTAATTTTGGTGTGATATCTAATGTATCAGCTTTGGCATGCAATTCTTTTGCATCTTTCAATAATTGTTGTGCATCTTTTTTAGTCACATCATCAATTTTCTTATCTTCGTATAATGCTTTTTCAATCTTATGATATCCTGACCATTCTTTTTCCTTTTTCTCTTCTTTCATATCTGCAAGACGTGCATCAATTTTAGGATCTAAATCTCCAAATGCTTCTGCAACTGGTTCAGAGCGTTCATAATACATACGAACTTTTGGATATAACGCTTTTGCTTGGGCCATATCATTATTTTCAATCGCTTTAACAAATTTTTCTGTACCTTTTAAAAATTCATTTAACTGTTCATCAGTATATTTATCATATGCTTTTGTTGCTTGTTTTAATTCTGCTTTAACACCATCATCTTTTTTCGATGTCTTTGAATCATCCTTCTTACTATCGTCGTTCCCACATGCAGCAATTAATAACGTTGATGCTAATAATAGCGTTGTTAACTTTTTCATTTTGACACCTCATTATAGAAATTCTATTATCCCCATAGATGTGTTCTTATAAATATTATTTTCGCATTCCCTACACGCTAAAATAATACATTACACTTAAAACGGCTGTTTTAAAGCATCCTCCCATAAACATCATCTAGTTGATAATAATTATCAAAATCATTATATTGTTATAAAATAATGCTGTCAACAACCTTTTATTTTCAAAAATTAAATAAAAGAGCGATGCCATTTTAAATGTCATCACTCTTTTGTAAGTCTAATTTGTCATTTTTGGTCGTATTCTGATTTTAATAAACTATAGATGTAACTCGATGAATAAATACCATTTAGTAATTCATTGTCACGTAACATACCTTCTCTAGTAAATCCCAGCCTTTCAGGAATAGCCCGGCTTTTTTCATTATTAACTGCGGCACTAATCTCAATTCGGTTTAAGTCAAGCTCTTCGAAACAATACTTTATCAATGCCTCAACTGCTTGTGTCATAATCCCATGACCCTCAAATTGTTTATCTAAATAATATCCTAATGAAGTTTTTCTGTGCATGTGATTAATTTCATGTAAACCGATGACACCAACTAACGTTCCTTCATACCAAATGCCACACTGAAATCCATTACCATCAGCAAATTGCAAAAGTCCTCTTTTGATAAATGCACGCGTATCTGATGGTTGCTCAGTTGCATCTACCCAAGGTAACCATTCCCTAAGTGAATTTCTTGAACGATTGACTAAATTGAAAAGCGCTTCTGTGTCATGGGCTTCTAAAATTTTTAATATTATTTGTTCATTCACTTTCATTCCAAACATACCATCACACCCTCATTTATTTTTCATATAATTCTGTAAATTATCATAATAATAACATATTAATATTACGCCTTGTACCTTAAATTTGTTGTCCTTCCCCAACTTGCATTGCTTGTAGAATTTCTTTTCGAATTTCTCTTTGTTGGGGCCCATCCCCAACTTGCACATTATTGTAAGCTGACTTTTCGTCAGCTTCTTTGTTGGGGCCCCACCAATAAGCGTTGTAGTGCCTATTACTTTGGTTGATGTCCTTGATACCTACAACACAACTTAATTTAAATACCATTTTATTATTCATTCCAAATTTATATTTAAAAATTCGACAAAACAGTGCTAAAATGCTATTAAAGGAGGCACTGCTCATGGCATCATTGAAAAATAAGCATTTTATGATTGGACTATCATTAACATTTATAGTCGCATTATTTAGCTTTTTAGCAGCTAAATTGCCAATCTTAGATAAGGTTGGCGCATTAACTATCGCGATATTAATCGCTATTCTATATCGTCACTTTAGAGGATATCCTGAACAATATAGCTCAGGTATTACGTTTTCATCTAAATATTTATTAAGATTTGCAATCATCCTATATGGACTTAAACTCAATATATTCGATATTATCGGTCAAGGTAGTAAACTATTAGCCATCGATGTAGGTGTCGTTATTTTCAGTATTGTAATGATGCTCTTTGTCAACAAACTGTTGCATGGTGACAAAAACATCGCATTATTACTAGGTGTAGGCACAGGCGTTTGTGGTGCTGCTGCTATTGCCGCAGTCGCTCCAATATTCAAATCACGTGAAAAGGATACAGCTATTAGTATCGGTATCATCGCATTGATTGGTACGATATTCTCACTTATATATACAGCTATCTACGCTATCTTTTCAATGACGACAAATGTTTATGGCGCTTGGTCTGGCGTTAGTCTTCATGAAATTGCACACGTTGTCCTAGCTGGTGGCTTTGGTGGTAGTGATGCACTTAAAATTGCACTGCTGGGCAAACTTGGCAGAGTATTCTTACTGATTCCATTAACCATCGTACTTATTTTAATTATGCGTTTCCGTTCATCAGAATCATCTAGCAAAGGTCGAATAAGTATTCCATACTTTTTAATTGGATTTGTCATTATGGCCTTAGTGAATACGTATGTAACTATTCCGTCAGCATTGCTAAATATTTTAAATACTGTATCAACAATTTGCTTATTAATGGCCATGGTTGCTTTAGGGTTAAATGTTGCATTTAAAGATCTTAAAAATCGCGCACTTAAACCGCTTATGACAATCATTATTACCTCAATATGCTTGTCATCACTTGCCTTTATCGTCGTTCATTGGCTATATAGTTAATATGAAAAGACGCTCAAACACTTACAAATTTAGTGTGCCGAGCGTCTTATTTTTATACTTTAAAAGTCGTATTGGTTGTTTTCTTCTTCAAACACTTGTTGTTGTACTTTGGCAGTTCGCATTGTGGATTGTGCCAACGCTTTTAACAGAAATACAACATCATCATTGACAATTTGTTGATTTGAAAAATCTTTCTCTTCAATAAATACATACGTTTGCATCGTATGTGCTTTCATGTAACTCAATATTGGTTTTAAATGCATTTCAGGAATTAAATAATGTTTACTAGAACCTGCTGTCGCTACAAGTCCTATTACCTTGTCACGAAAAGCATTGACCGGAAGCAAATCAAATACATTTTTCAAAGCACCAGGGATGGAAGCTTGAAAAATTGGAAAACCAATAAAAATCACATCAGCCTGCATTAACGACGTCGTTAATTTATATACATCTCCTGTAGTATCTAGATAATTCTTTCCAACGCTAAATTCTAATTCAAGTTCTCGTAAATCCATCAACTCTATTTGATGTCCCTCATTGATGACTTCTAGTTCATTTTTTAAATCATCCATAGCAATTCTCGTTTTAGAACCTACTGTGGAACCTGACAATAATACAATATTCATGATGACGCCCCTCCTATTTTGATAAATGCTTTTTAATCGCCGGTATAATTTCGTTGCCAATTAACTCAATATTCTTCATAACATTTTCAAATGGCACACCGCCAAAATCAAGCTGTGCCATAAAACGTTGATGACCATACAACTCGTGTTGATACAATATCTTTTCAATAATTTGTTGCGGGCTTCCAACCATTAGCGCTTCTCGATAATCTGACGAATTAGCAAATTGCTGTTTCGGATAACCAACACCACGAATAAATGACATCCCTGTATTCAAATGTGGATAAAATTCTCTCATAGCATCCTGAGTTGTTTCAGCTGTATAAAACAGACTCGCTGTACTTACTGGTAAAGACTTAGACGAAACATCGAAACCTGCTTCAGTTGCTGCTTGACGATAAGCATCTATAGAACCTTTAAAGTTCATTGCTGGGCCACCAAGGGTTGTAATCATCATTGGCACACCTTGTTTTCCCGCTTTAATAGCACTTGCAGGTGGACCACCAACAGCACGCCATATTGGCAATGTATTATCGATTGGTCTTGGGAATATTTTCATATTTCTAAGTTCTGGACGATATTTTCCAGACCAAGTAATACGCTCAGTTTTATTTAACTCTAAAAGTAAACCTAATTTTTCTTCAAACAATTCATCATAGTCTTTTAAATCATAGCCAAACAAGTCAAAAATACCTGTTCTTGATGCTCTGCCAGCTACAATTTCGGCTCTACCATGAGAAATCAAATCTAATGTCGCGAAGTCTTCAAATACTCTTACAGGATCTGTTGCACTAATAATCGTTGAAGAACTTGAAACTTTAATATGCTTTGTCGCTTGGGCAATTGCACCTAACACAACCGTATGTGCCTGTGTTGTAAAATGCTCCTGATGACTTTCACCAACTGCAAAAACATCAATACCTGCTTCATCTGCTAATTTACTTGCTTCAATAATTTCATTAATACGTTGCTCATAACTAACTTTTTCACCTTTAAATGGATTCAATAAATGATCACCTAAGGAATACAAACCAAACTCAAGAGGTGTATTTTTATTCATTTCTAATTTGGCCATTAAACATTCTCCTTTATATTTCGTGTAACTTACTTTCAATTTGTTCACGTTCTGCTTCTAAAAAGTCAGGCAAGTTCAATTGACTTCCTAATTGTTCAACAGGTGTATCAATAGTAAATCCAGGCGCTTCAGTCGCAAATTCATACATAATTGAATTATGGCGATAGTATAATGATTTAAAGAAATAGCGATCAATTATACCTGAATTACTTTGTGGTTGTTGTTGTAATTTCTTGTAAATTGCATCTAAATCACTCATTAGTGGTGTATTAACTGCAATATGATGTATATAACCTCGTCCAGGTCTTTCACGTTGTCCCTGTTGCTCAATAACTACAAAATCCGAATATAAACCTTGTGGTGCTAATGTCAGCACATCGAATGATTTATCATCTCTTTTACGATAACCTAAGACATTTTCCAAAAATTCTACCGTACGCGCTGCATTTCTAACTCTTAATTCGACTGGCCCTATTCCTAAAATTTGATATGCTTGAGGTATTTCACTATAAGCGTTATGTTGCCATTGATGTGGTACTTCAAAACTATCATTAACAAGCAATATGATTTCTAAGTCGTCTTCATCTTTAAAGACAACACCTTCTTGTCCAAGATAGTACAAACGTTCAGACTTAATACCATTATTCTCAAGACGTTTTTCAAAATAATGAAGTGCCGCTTGATTTGGTACTAATAAAGAAAATCGATAAATCGTTTCAGAACCTGGCTGCTTATGACCCGCATTGGGAATTTCAAAAAAGCTTAAAATTGTTCCGGCTGTACCTACTTCGTCCCCATAAAACAAATGATACATTGAAGGATTGTCTTGATTAACCGACTTTTCAACTAATCGTAATCCAAGGACATTTGTGTAAAAATCCTTATTACGTTTTGCATCTTTTGTATACATGGATATGTGATGATGCCCTACTATATTCATACTATCCCTCCTATTAGTATAAATTTTATACCAGCTTACATAAAAAAGATAGTTATATGCCATTTACCCCTTTTCTGCAAATAAAAATATGTTTGTACTCATTCGTAGATACACAGCTAGTATGTATAACGACATAATAATTGCATAATTATAAATTTATGTGTAGCAATTTATTTTTTCTAAATGTTTATAAAATACTTCAATAACTAAATATGCAAGATTTCACAAAAGTATATTGACAACGCTTTCATACATGTCTAATATAAGTTTATCGCACAAAATGCATATAAATACATATTAAGGAGGATTTTATGAATTTTCTTAAACCTGCAAAGCATATTAAGCCTTTGCCAGAAAATCAGATAGATGATACCTATAAACGATTACGTCTCCAAGTATTTCTTGGTATTTTCATCGGTTACGCTGGGTACTATTTATTACGTAAAAACTTTTCATTAGCGATGCCAGCATTGCAAGAGCAAGGTTTTACAAAAGCGGAACTGGGTTTTGCACTTTCTGCTGTTTCCATCGCATATGGATTTAGTAAGTTCTTTATGGGTACTGTAAGTGATCGGAGCAATGCTCGGATATTCTTAGTTCTTGGATTAGCACTCACTGCTATCGTCAATTTGTTAATGGGATTTGTACCGTTCTTTACATCAGGTATCGGTATTATGTTTGTCCTATTATTCTTAAATGGATGGTTTCAAGGTATGGGCTGGCCACCTTCAGGCCGTGTTCTCGTTCACTGGTTTAGTGTAAGTGAACGCGGAAGTAAGACTGCCCTTTGGAACGTTGCGCATAATGTTGGTGGAGGTATTATGGCACCTATTGCTGCTTGGGGTATTACAACAACAGCATTTATCAACTTTGGTTATTTAAAAGGTTTCGAAGGTGTATTCATTTACCCTGCACTCTTAGCACTTATCATTGCCGCAATTTCATACGTATTGATTAGAGACACACCTCAATCTCAAGGTTTACCTCCAATCGAAATTTATAAAAACGACTTTGCTACAAGCGATAAGAAAACATTAGAAACAGAATTAACAACAAAAGAAATTTTATTTAAATATGTACTAAACAATAAATGGGTATGGGCAATTGCCTTTGCAAATATATTTGTTTATTTCGTGCGTTATGGTGTACTTGATTGGGCGCCAGTCTACTTAAGTGAAGAAAAACATTTCGACTTAAAAGCATCAGGTTGGGCATACTTCTTATACGAATGGGCTGGAATTCCTGGTACATTATTATGTGGTTACATTTCTGATAAATTATTCAAAGGTCGTCGTGGACCTGCAGGTTTCTTCTTTATGTTAGGTGTCACAGTATTTGTATTAATTTATTGGTTAAATCCTCCAGGCAATGCTTGGTTAGACAATGTCTCATTAATTGCCATTGGTTTCTTAATATATGGACCAGTTATGTTAATTGGTTTACAAGCATTAGATTATGTACCTAAAAAAGCAGCTGGCACAGCAGCTGGATTAACAGGATTATTTGGTTATCTGTTTGGTGCTGTAATGGCCAACATCGTCTTAGGTGCTGTAGTTGATAAATTCGGATGGGATGTCGGTTTTATTTTATTAACAGCAATCAGTGTGTTTGCAATGTTGAGCTTTATCCTCACTTGGAATAAAGTAGGACAAGAAACCGTTCATCATTAAATGATAAAAAATAAAGTCATATGGTTATCTTATCGAAAGATGATATATTCATCTCTTATAAGTTCAACCATATGACTTTTTATTAGTATTCAAAAAAATATTTACATTGCCACTTTTGTGTTTGCCCTGCTGTTTTATTCAATTGATTACACCACTTAGGATAAACTCTAAAAGCCATCTTACCTTTATGTTCAAATGTAGTTAAGATACCTTTTTCTACCAATAATTCCCTAGGAAATAAAAAATAACCGCTTAATTCTTCATCAATAACTATAATCATTAAGTAATCTGCAAATGCCTCTTTTGAGTATGGTTGATTACAATTGTTCTCGTCTTTTGTCCAACATGTAACAAAATATCCCGATTTAGTCGGTGTTTTCTTAGCTAACCTACTTTGATATGTTTCCTCTTTAAAGCTAAATGTTAATGCTTCGTAATCTTGATTATATTTTTCTTCAGTTAAATCTTTAACTTCTGATTCTTCACTAAAAATATTTTTCAACAGTATTTTAGATTTACACATATGCCAATCTCACTTTATTTTTTCATAATCGTATCATATATTTATTTTTTTCGAAAAATACCCTTTCGACCGAAATATACTCAGCCAGAAGTGTACGAAATATTTAACCTTCTATTAATTCAGATGTATCAACTGTCAAACGATCACGTAATAAATAAACGATTAACATTGCTGCTAAAGCACAAAGTGACTCAGCAATTAATAATGACCAAATGACACCTGTTAGTCCAAACAAAGCATTCATAATAAATAATACTGGAATGATAATCGCACCTTGTAAAATGGCCATAATTGTAGCACCACGACCTTGCCCAGTCGCTTGAAGCATACCAGTAAACAAGAAACCTATACCATTTAATAATAATGATGTCATTGTTACTTTCAAAATAAATGTCGCCATCTCAACAATGGCTTGATCAGTAGTAAATAGTCCGACCATATGATGTCCAATTGTAAATACAGCAATCATACATACAACAAAGATAACGCCGATAGACATGATAACTGCTTTGATAACGTCTTTCATACGGCCTTTATTTGCCATAAAGTTATATGCAATTAATGGTACAACACCTTCACATAATCCCATGATAATAAGTTCTGGAAATTGCACAAGTCTAAATGAGATACCATAACTTGCAATCGCGAAGTTTCTATAATGTGCTAAAAATAAATTTAAAACTAATCCTGTGAATCCCATTAAGATACTCATTAAAAATGCAGGAATACCGATTTTAAAGATTTCAGAAAGCATTTCTTTATTAGGTTTCGCAAGTTTAATATTAACTGACACAACGTCACTATTTTTCATAAAATAAACGATAAAGAACAGAGCAGCAGCAACATTACTGATTGCAGTACCCAAAGCTGCACCAACAACGTTTAAATCAAAACCAAAAATTAAAATTGGATCTAAAATAATATTTAAGCCTACACTAGCTAACATACCAATCATAGAAATCATTGGTGCCCCAATTGCACGTGCAAATTGTTCTAATATGAAGAACAAAATTACAAAAGGTGCACTTAAAAACATTACTTTCAAATAATTACTTGTTAAAGCTAACGTTTCACCTCTCGCACCTAAAATTTCTGCGATTTGATCACTGAATGGTAAAGTAACTAAAATCACGATAAGTCCTAGTGCAATACCACCATAAATAGAGAAACTACTCACAAATTTACTCTTACTATAGTCTTTCGCACCTAATAAACGTGAAATATAAGTTCCTGCACCAACGCCAAATAAATTACCCAACCCCATTAAGATAGCAAATACTGGCAGTGTCAGAGAGATAGCAGAAATCATGTGGCTATCTTCTAAAAATCCTATAAAGTAAATATTTAATATGCCATAAATAACGCTTAATAAAGTCCCTATCATCATTGGCAATGAGAAATGCATCATCGCTTTAAATACTGGCGATTTCTCAAAATAATATAATTGTTCGTCTTTCATTGTTCAATACTCCTTGTCTTTTTCAATAATTAGCTTACTAACAATTAGATATCTAACTATAATATTAAAGATAAAGTGACTGATTTCTACCAGTCACACTTATCATTTATTGTAAACTAGATAACATTTTAGTTAAGTTTGCTTTCATTTGTTCATTTTCTTCTTCAGATAACTGCGATACGAGTGTTTGCTCCATTTCATCAAATATCGAAGTGAATGCTTCTACAAGTTTAATCCCAGAGGTAGTCAGTCCTATATTCTTTCTTCTCGTATCTTGTGCATCGACATAGCGATAGATCAGCTTTTTACGTTCAAGGTTCCTTAATAAATTACTGACAGTTGGACCTGTTCGTTGTAATGCTTTAGCAATATCATTTTGTGTCAGTCCATCTTGTTGATGTGCATAAAGATAACCTAACGTATGACCTTGCTCATTTGTAATATCAAATTGCTCTAACTTTTGATCAGCCTTTTGTTTCATCTCATGGCTAATCATTCTAAATAAATACGAATAAGTGAATTCCATTTATTGCACCACCATTTCGTTAGATGTCTAACTAAATATACTGCGACATTTTTAAATTGTCAACATGAATATCTAATTTATTTTAAAAGTTCCTATAAAATCTTGCGCCATAAACATTTTGATATGCAATTTTTCGGATTAAAATATGAAAGAGATTGCATATCTACGTTTTCAAGAAATCGCTTACAATTGCAAATAGGAGGATATTACGTTGTTAAGTTATAGACAAATTGAAATTTTGTATCTTTTAATTCATGAGCAAACGTTTATTCCAATCAATACCATTGCTAATCAACTTGGTGTATCACCTCGTACCATTCAATATGATATATCATATATTGAGCAATATGCTGAAACTTATCATTACCAAGTCAGCCGTAATAAAGCTGCAGGCATCAAAGTAACAACAGCTCACGCGACACTATTAAATGAATTAGAGCACAATCTAACAAATCAAATTCATTTTTCAAAAGATGAACGACTCACACATATCGCTTTAAAGTTATTCGAAACAACTGATCCTGTTTCAACAAAGCAACTTGCACAAGATGTTAATGTTTCGCGTCGGACAATTGCAGATGATATTAAAATGATTCAAGCCCAACTAGATCAATACCATTTAAAGTTAAATTATGTCCACAATAAAGGATTCAATATTATTGGTGAGGAAGATCATTATCGTAAAGCGTATGCACACTTTATACATCAATATATGAAACAAGCTGCACCTTTTATAGAGGCTGATATCTTTAATTCAGAATCAATCGCATTGGTTCGCCGTGCCATTATTAAGACATTAAATAGTGAAAATTATCATTTAGTTCAGTCGGCTATCGATGGCTTAATCTATCATATACTCATTGCCATTCAGCGTCTAAATGAAAATTTTTCGTTCGATATACCTATCAATGAAATTGATAAATGGCGACATACTAATCAGTATGCTATTGCTTCAAAAATGATAGAAAACTTAGAACGTAGTTGTAATGTCACATTTCCAGAGTCTGAAATTATCTTTATCACGTTACATTTACTAGGCTCTAAAATGACCGAACATACAGCATCTTCAATTGCCTTTGAATACCATGATTTATCGCAAAATATACATGAATTGATCACTTGTGTTAGCCAAGAATTAGGCATTGATATGTCAAAAGACAACAAGTTACATACCAGTCTGATCACACATATCAAACCAGCTATACATCGTATTAAATATGATATGCTACAACCTAATCCTTTGAGGCAAGAAGTTATGCGTCGCTATCCTCAAATCATTGAAGCCGTTAGCAAGCATATTAGCCCAATTGAACAAGATGCTGCTATTCGCTTCAACGAAGATGAATTAACATACATTACAATTCACTTCGCATCAAGTATAGAGCGTGTTGCAACACATAAACAATCAATGATTAAGGTTGTCTTACTATGTGGTTCTGGTATAGGCACGTCGCAACTTTTAAAATCAAAACTAAATCACCTGTATCCTGAGTTTCACATTTGGGATGCCTATTCCATTTATCAATTGGAAGAAAGTCGATTATTGCAAGATAACATTGATTATGTCATTTCAACAGTACCTTGTGAAATATCAGCTGTACCAGTTATTCATGTCGATCCATTTATCAATCAACAATCTCGTCAAAAATTGAATCAAATTATCAATGACTCAAGAGAACAACGAGTCATGAAAATGGCAACTGATGGCAAGTCACTCGCAGATTTATTGCCTGAACATCGCATCATTATAAATAAACAACCATTATCAATTGAATCCGCAATTGCAGTGGCTGTGCAACCTTTAATCAATGATGGCATTGTCTATTCAAATTATACAGCTGCAATTTTAAAACAATTTGAACAATTCGGGTCATATATGGTCATTAGTCCACATATTGCACTTATTCACGCTGGTACTGATTATGTACAGAATGGTGTAGGTTTCGCACTAACATATTTCACTGAAGGGATTATCTTTGGTAGTAAAGCTAACGATCCCGTTCACCTTGTAATTACATTAGCAACGGACCACCCCAATGCACATTTAAAGGCATTGGGACAGTTAAGCGAATGCTTAAGCAGCGACTTATATCGACAAGATTTCTTAGATGGGAATATTTTTAAAATTAAACAACACATTGCTTTAACTATGACAAAGGAGGCTTAATAACGTGTCATTAGACATTTTGTCAACAACACGCATCATTGTAAAAGAACAAGTAAATGATTGGACTGAAGCTATAACTATAGCTTCTCAGCCATTACTACAAGAACAAATTATTGAACAAGGCTATGTTCAAGCAATGATTGATAGCGTTAATGAACTTGGACCTTATATCGTTATCGCACCTGAAATTGCAATTGCACATGCAAGACCGAACAATGACGTACATCAAGTTGGTTTAAGTCTATTAAAGTTGAACCAACATGTGGCATTCTGTGATGAAAATCACTACGCATCACTCATTTTTGTATTGAGTGCCATCGACAATCATTCACACTTATCTGTATTACAAAATTTAGCAACCATACTGGGCGATAACCAAACAGTCCAGCAACTATTAACTGCAACAAACGCACAAGACATTAAAAACATTTTAAAGGAGCATGATTAATATGAAAATTTTAGTAGTATGTGGCCACGGTTTAGGAAGTAGTTTTATGGTAGAAATGAACGCACAAGAAGCACTTAGGCAACTTAATGCACCATCTGATATCGAAGTTGAACATAGTGACATTATGACAGCAAGTCCAGAGATGGCTGACTTGTTTATTTGTGGTAGAGATTTAGCTGAAAATGCCGAACGTCTAGGGGATGTCTTAGTTCTTGATAATATTTTAGACAAAGCTGAATTACAACAAAAGCTCTCAGAAAAATTACAACAACTTAACATGATTTAAAGGAGGTACGACCTATGCAAGCAATCCTTAATTTTATAGTCGATATTTTAAGTCAACCAGCCATTCTTGTTGCACTGATTGCCTTTATAGGTTTAATCGTTCAGAAAAAACCTGCCGCAACGATCACTTCAGGAACCATTAAAACGATATTAGGCTTCTTAATTTTAAGTGCAGGTGCTGATGTCGTCGTTCGATCTCTTGAACCATTCGGCAAAATATTCCAACACGCATTTGGTGTGCAAGGTATCGTACCTAACAACGAAGCTATCGTCTCACTAGCCTTAAAAGATTTTGGAACAACAGCTGCACTCATCATGGTCTGTGGCATGATTGTTAATATTTTAATTGCCCGCTTCACTAATTTAAAATATATCTTTTTAACAGGTCATCATACATTTTACATGGCTGCGTTTTTAGCAATCATTTTAACAGTCAGTCATATTAAAGGCTGGCTAACGATTGTTATCGGCGCACTCGTATTAGGATTAATCATGGCAGTATTACCTGCATTACTCCAACCTACGATGCGAAAAATTACAGGGAATGACCAAGTAGCTTTAGGTCATTTTGGCTCAATCAGTTACTTTGCCGCAGGTGCTGTAGGTCAATTATTCAAAGGTAAGTCTAAATCAACGGAAGAGATTAAATTTCCAAAAGGCTTAAGTTTCTTACGAGAAAGTACAATTAGTATCTCGATTACGATGGCATTACTTTACTTCATCGCATGCTTATTTGCGGGCGTTAGTTATATACACGAATCTATTAGTGATGGTCAAAACTTTATTGTCTTTTCATTAATTCAAGGTGTGACATTTGCTGCTGGTGTATTTATTATTTTAACGGGCGTTCGTTTAATCTTAGCTGAAATCGTCCCAGCATTTAAAGGAATTTCTGAAAAGCTTGTACCAAATTCTAAACCTGCATTAGACTGCCCTATTGTGTTCCCTTATGCACAAAATGCAGTATTAATTGGATTCTTTGTCAGCTTTATTACAGGTGTCATCGGTATGTTTATCTTATTCTTATTTGGTGGCGTCGTCATTTTACCTGGCGTAGTTGCACACTTCTTCTTAGGTGCAACGGCTGCTGTATTCGGTAATGCAAGAGGCGGTATTAAAGGTGCTGTTGCTGGCGCCGCTCTAAATGGTGTCCTAATCACGTTTTTACCATTATTATTCTTGCCATTTTTAGGCGAATTAGGTGGTGCTGCAACAACATTCTCAGATACAGACTTTTTAACTGTCGGTATCGTGTTCGGTAACGCAGTAAAATATATGGGATTATTTGGTGCGATTCTATTTATTATTATCGTAGGTGCGACAGCAATTTTATTAAAAGGCCGTCAAAAGCCACAGCAATAGTGTTAACGTAGAAATATAAAACACCGTCACATATTGAGTGAATGCCCCTTTTATCAAGAGGAAAGCCACTTACTTATGGACGGTGTTTTGTATTATATTAAATGATACTTAGCCATACTATCAATTGCTGCTAAAATTGCTTCTTCTTGTGTCGCAATCGGTTCCCAACCAAGTAATGTTTTTGCACGTTCGTTACTTACATTGCGGTTCATATCTAATAAAAGTTTACCTTCTTTAGCTTGATGATTAAATTTAGCACCTAGACTCAAAATAAAGTCTGGTAATTTTTTAGTAGAAACTTTTTGAGCTATTTCAGGTCTCTTTTCTTTAATTAATTTTGCAATTTCCAACAAATTAATTTGTCCATCAGCCGTCGCAATAAATCGCTTGCCATTAGCTTGTTCATTTGTCATTGCCAAAATGTGCAGTTCAGCTACGTCTCTCACATCAACAACATTTAACGGAATTTGAGGTACACGTTTCATTGAACCATTCAATAAATTTTCTAATAAATGAAAGCTTCCTGAAACGTGTGCATCTAATGATGGCCCAAAAATTGCAACTGGATTGATTGTTGCAAATTCTACTGTTGTATTTTCATTCTCAACAAAATCCCACGCTGCCTTTTCAGCTAACAATTTTGATTTTTCATATACTGATAAGCCTGGTTCATCTTCATTTGTCCAATGACTTTCATTTGTGATTGAATTTTTATCTTTATTACTAAAACCAACTGCACCAAAGTTTGCAGTCATTACCACACGTTTAACACCCGCATGTTCTGCAGCTCTTAAAATACGTTGTATACCTTCAATTGCAGGCTTCGCCATCACTTCTGCATCGTCTGTTTTACCGAAAAACACCGGAGATGCTACACTCAAGACATACTTGCAATCTTTCATTGCTTCATCCCAATGTTCATCTTGTGATAAATCCGCTTCGACAAACATTAATCGCTCTGTGGAAATGCCATTGTCTTGCATTGTTTTAATTACTTTATCAGCTTTACTTAAATCACGTATCGTCGTTTGTACGTCATAACCTTGTTCTAATAATCGTGAAATAATTCGCATGCCAACAAACCCTGTACCACCGGTTACTAATACTTTATTATTCATCACATAATCTCCTCTTTGTGTCTATTGATTACTCATTATAGCAGTCATTATATTTTGTATATATCAACAGACTTATATTGCTTAATATTCTATATGAATTATAAAAGTAAACATCATTATATTCCTTAAAATATTAAACTCATCTATTTTCAAATACCCAATCATTTAGAAACAAAAACCATATATATATCATACTTTGAATAGTTAAAGGCAATAATTTCCACTCATATGTTCAACCTTCACCAAACACTATTGTCACCTTTTCAAGAGCAAGCAAACACTTCCAATGATTCAGCATACATAAAATAACAATATTAACTTAAAATCATATCCACTAATGCTTCTACCGTAACATTGCCAAAATAATAAACGATGTCTAATTGCTTTAACTGATGCGTTAAATCTTCTCTTGTCATTTTTGTTCCTTGTAATGCTTCTTCCACATCTTTTATATCACCTTGTCCAAAGAAATCCCCATAAATACGACAATCTGCGATACGATTTTGTTCAACAGAAATTGTTATGTCTACCGTACCTGAAGATAATCTTTCACTTCGATTGTATTCATATTTGGGTGACTTGCCATAATTCCAATCCCAATTTTTATACTTTTTATCAGCTAATTCATCAATCGCTTCCCAATCTGCATCCGTTAATTCATATCGTTTCGCCTCTTTAATGTCATCGATTCCCAAAATCTGCGTCACCATTAAATTTTTAAATTCTTCAATGGTTATATCACGATACTTTTCATCCAGTGCTTCTCTAAGATGACCAACACGTGCGCGCACAGATTTAATCCCTTTCGATGCAATCTTTTTGCGATTAGGCTTTAACACTTTATCCATTGCTTCATAATTAACATCAAGTAATAGCGAATAACCGCCATAAATACGATTATTCATTAATGTCATTGCGGCGCCTGACACTTTTTTACCATTCAATGTTAAATCATTTCTACCGCTTTGTACCACATCTGTTGCACCTAATGTATGCAACGCCTTTATAGCTGGTTGATAAAATCGTTGAAAATCACCATAAATTGAAGTGTCTTGTTCTAAAATACAACACATATTAACGGCACCTTTATCAACATACACAGCGCCACCACCAGTATCTCGGCGAACTACTTGAATACTGTGTTTATCTATATAATCTTGATTCACTTCTATAGCAGTATTTTGAAAACGTCCAATTTCCACTTTTGGATCACAATAATAAGGGAATAAAATATCTTCATCTAAAAAGATATGCTGGTTAACATAAACTTGCATAGCGAGTGCAATCGCACCATCAGTAATATATTCTCCATTTCTAATCGGTTCTATTAAGTACATCTTCTGTCTCTCCAATGTTGTTATTTTTCGTTGTGCTGTCGTTCCGGAGTGCTGCTGTAATCAATGTTGAGATATCCTCAGTTAAATGTATGGTACGTTCTTGAATTGAATTCGGAATGCGATATGCCTTTTTATTCATCGTCATATAAAGGGCATTTTCATTTTTACGTGTCATACGCTGAAAAGGATGCTTCACAAATTGTGGTGTAGTATAACCAATTCCAATTTCCAAATACAACACTTTATCATCTTGATGTTGCTCTAGAAAAGCATTATAACGTCGTAGTTGCGCATGAAATTCAGCATCTTCAACCATGCCAACTTCCGCTTTACGTTTATTCACTTCCATTGGGGCATCACATTTTGGACATCTTGGAATCATCTCCCAAGGTATAAGCATATCTTGTTGCGCAACAACCATTTTACGAATTAAATCATCATTACGATATGTTTGAGCATGACAATGCTGACTACACTGTTGCAGTATATACTCCCCTTGTATATGAAATACATGCGTCATATCATATTCAGCAGCATCGAAAGCATTGTCTGCATTCGTAGTTATGATATGGTAATGTTTACCTTCCATTAAGGATTTTAAAGCGAGGTAAGACTGACCTACAGGTTGATCTAAATAGTTTAATGTAATAAAACGACTCTCAAACGCCCAATACTCTTGCCAACTGCCATAAGGATGTAAACTCGCTTGCAACATATCAAAGAAGCGATATTTTTCAATAAAATCTGGGAAATTTTCCGTAAAACGCTCTCCTACATATGTAAATCCGTCAGATGCAGACATGCCTGCACCAATTCCAATCACTATCGCATCTGCTTCATCAATCGCAGTACGCAATACTTCAGCCTGCTTTGTCTTTTCATCCATTAAAAGAGACATTGCATTCCATTTACTACTCTGCATCACGGTTCAATGCCTCCTTATACAGTTGTAAATCCTTATCTGTAAATACATTGAACACGACTTTCAATGTTGAATTTGTTTCTTTGAGATAGCTTTCTACTGTTCGAACAGCAATTTCTGCTGCTTCATCTTGAGGAAAAGCAAATACACCTGTAGATATACAGCAAAAAGCGAGATGATTTAAACTATGTTGATCAGCCAATTTAAGACAGCTAAGATAACATTTAGCTAACAAGTCCTGATTCATCTTTGAAACAGGCAATCGACGTATTTGCGGACCAACCGTATGAATTATATACTTTGCTGGCAAATTATATCCACGTGTTATTTTGGCTTTACCTACACCTTCATTGCGCCCTTGTTGTCGAATGATCTCTGCACAATCAAGTCGAACTTGAACACCCGCTTTTGTATGAATAATATTATCAATGCAGTCATGATTAGCTTGCATACATCCTAGAAAACGACTATTTGCAGCATTAACAATAGCATCGATTTTTAACGTCGTGATATCACCTTGCCAAACAAAGATATTGTCGCCTTTTATCGGCTTCAAATCCTTCAAATCCGTAACATGTTGACGATTCAAATCACTTAACATAGCATCTTGTACAGCTAAATATTCATCACTTACAGGTAATGCCGGTCTGACATTTGCCAAGCCTCGATATAATTCCCACAAATCTTCAAATGAAGATGGCATTACCAATACGTCATTGTCATTTCTCTCTCGACGCATATCATTGATTAAATATTCAAGTCTCGCTTTATTTGATTTTAACGTTTCCATTTAAGCCTCCGGTAATGCTAGGAATGCTTCTTTATCGACATCATCCAATTTGAACAACCAATTTTCTTCTGGTTTTTCAGAGTTTAAAATTGTCGGTTCTTCTTCCGCTTTTGTGTTTCGCTCAATAATCGTTCCTGACAATGGCGTTTGCACATCAATGACCGTTTTCGATGCTTCGATACTCACAATTTCATCATCCACTTTAACTTCATCTGGACTTACGAATTCAACATAACCTACTGTCCCAATATCATCTTGCAATTCAGGTGTCATACTAAACACATACAAATCTCCTACTTTTTCTACCCATAAATAATTGGCTAACTTTTTCATCTTATCTTCATCCTTTCTCTTCTATTTAAAATGCTACAAATAAATTTCCGCGAGTAATTTTAATGTTTTACAACGCTGTTCAATACCTGGAATAAGCGGTGCTACTAACACCTCATCAACTTCAAACGTAGCAATGAAATCATCTAATTGTGCTTTAACCTTTTCTTGTGTACCTGCAATGATGCGTGCTTGATGTGCTTGAATCATCTCTTTGTCTCGATCATTAAGCTTATACTTTTGTGCTGTGTCTACTGAAGGAAAATCTTCAAATTCTGCAAATTGTAATTTACCTAATAACCAAACATCTAAGGCATGTTGTAATGCTGCTACTTCCGCTTCGTTATCAGCTACAATGACAAATACAGATGCCATCACCTTTGCGTCCATTTTAATCGTTGATGCTTGGAAATGTTTTTTGTAAATATCAATGTTATCCTTCGCTGCATGTATCGCATTTATATCTGGTAGCAAAAATGTTCCAACAGAAAGCCCTATACCTAGTTCGGCAGCTATTTTGGCAGATGTTGCGCTACTACTTAATAACCACATTTCTGGAAAATGATCAATGTGTGGTTGGACACCTAACGTATGCGCACTTGGTTTATCCTTTATTGTAAGATAATCACGTAATAACGAAATCGATTCATCGTAACTATCATATGTAGGATTTATTCCATCTAAAGCTTGCTTTACCATAGTAGTACCTGGATTATTACCAATACCTAAATCAATACGATTTGGATATAACGCTGCCATCATTCTAAAATGCTCAGCAATTTTATAAGGTCGATAGTGCGGCAGCATCACACCACCAGAGCCAACTCGTATGTGATTTGTCTGCGCCAATGTATGCATCATCAAAAGTTCTGGACTACTACACGCAAACGCTGGTACATTATGATGTTCCGTAAACCAAATTCGCTTAAAGCCAAGTCGATCTGCTAATTTTGCAAGTGTCACTGAATCTTGCAATGCCTTTTGTGCATCCTTACCTTCATCTATTAAGGCATAGTCTAATACGCTTAATTTAACCAATCCGTCATCTCCAAACTTATCCTGTCATGTCAAATCGACATAACATTTTAGCGTTCTTAATACCATTCCCTCTTCATATACCCACGTATATGATAACGTTTTTCAATTAACTTTTATATCTTTTCGCCTTTATTTTTCTTTTTCATATTCATATTTTCAGACCTACAAATGCCATTCATTAGTTCAATTTTAAAAATGTTTTCCATGTACCAATTCTATTCTATCAAGACTGTTCATCATTGATTATTCATTCTTTCCATGGTACTTTGAAAACAATATTGAATAGAAAAGGAATCATAGTATGTACCGATACAAACCACTTTTACAATCAATCCACTTACCTAATGGCATCAAAATTTCGAATCGCTTTGTATTATCACCAATGACCGTAAACACATCAACAAAAGAAGGCTATATTACAAAAGCAGACTTGGCTTATGCTGCACGTCGCTCTAATTCAGCTGGAATGCAAGTCACCGGCGCTGCTTACATTGAACCTTATGGTCAATTGTTTGAATATGGCTTTAATATTGATCATGATGCTTGTATCCCTGGATTAACTAACATGGCATCTACGATGAAACAACATGGTAGCCTCGCTATTATCCAGCTAGCGCATGCTGGTCGTTTTTCAAATCAAGCCATTTTAAATTTTGGAAAGGTGTATGGACCAAGTCCTATGACTTTGAATTCACCGATTGAACACGATGTTATCGCCATGTCTCATGAGAAAATCAATAGCATCATTCAGCAGTATCGCGATGCTACATTACGCGCGATTAAAGCAGGTTTTGATGGTGTGGAAATTTCGATTGCACAACGTTTGCTGATTCAAACATTTTTCTCAACTTTTTCGAATAAACGTACAGACCATTACGGTGCCGACTCATTAAAAAATCGTGCAAGATTATGTTTAGAAGTTATGCGTGCGGTACAAGAAGTGATTGATAAAGAAGCACCTGACAATTTTATTTTAGGATTTCGAGCAACGCCAGAAGAAACCAGAGGCAGTGATTTAGGATATACCATTGACGAGTTCAACCAATTAATCGATTGGGTCATGGACGTTTCAAACATCCAATACTTAGCAATCGCTAGCTGGGGTCGACATATTTATCAAAATACGTCTCGTACACCAGGTGATCATTTCGGTCGACCAGTTAACCAAATTGTCTATGAACATTTAGCAGGTCGTATCCCTTTAATTGCAAGTGGCGGGATTAATTCTCCAGAGTCTGCTTTAGATGCTTTACAACATGCAGATATGGTCGGCATGTCTTCGCCTTTTGTCACAGAACCTGACTTTGTGCATAAACTTGCTGAACAGCGACCACATGATATCAATCTTGAATTTTCTATGGCAGATTTAGAAGATTTAGCCATTCCACATGCTGCTTTTAAAGATATTGTTAAAATGATGGATTATGGGGAAGGTCTAAAGAAGCATACCCGTGACGCTTTACGTCAATTGGAACAGAATTATCATGACTCATCGTCTTAAGACTATTTTTCATGGAAATTTAAGACAGTGTTATAATGACATCAATATCAAAAATAAGGAGCCTATTAAATCGTGACTGAAATTAAAGATAAAGTAATTACTAAAGATGCATTTGCATTACCTTACACAATTATTAAAGCAAAAAATCAACCAACAAAAGGCGCTATTGTCTACATCCACGGTGGTGGATTAATGTTCGGTAAAGCTAACGATTTATCCCCACAGTATATCGATATCCTTACGGAACATTACGATTTAATTCAACTAAGTTATCGTTTATTACCAGAAGTAAGTCTCGATTGCATTATTGAGGATGTCTACGCATCATTCGATGCGATTCAATCACAATATTCTAATTGCCCTATTTTTACCTTTGGCAGATCATCAGGTGCATATTTAAGTCTATTAATTGCACGAGACAGAGATATTGATGGTGTTATTGATTTTTATGGTTATAGTCGCATCAACACTGAACCTTTTAAAACAACTAATAGTTATTACGCAAAAATAGCTCAAAGCGTAAACGAAACAATGATTGCACAACTCACTTCACCAACACCGGTTGTTCAAGATCAAATCGCACAACGTTTTTTAATCTACGTTTATGCACGTGGCACAGGTAAATGGATAAATATGATTAACATTGCTGATTATACTGATTCAAAATATAATATTGCACCATATGAACTTAAAACACTTCCACCTGTTTTCATTGCGCATTGTAATGGCGATTATGATGTTCCCGTTGAGGAAAGCGAACATATCATGAATCATGTTCCACATTCAACATTTGAACGCGTGAATAAAAACGAGCATGATTTTGATCGTAGACCTAATGACGAAGCAATCACTATTTATCGTAAAGTTGTTGATTTCTTAAACGCTATAACAATGATGTAATATATCATTATTTTAAAAAACTCAATTTATCATCATGATAAACAGTTATTCGATCAACCATATTATTCATACAATTTATTAAGCTCATAAACAGATACGCCTGTCCCTTTAGTTTTCGCTAATGAGACAGGCGCTTTATTTCACTTTACTATTTTGAAATTCAACACTGTGATGCTACTTATATCTGCTGTGCCATGTTAGTAGCACGATTTACATAGCATATTAAATTCAGAAGATGAATTTAACTTGCTTTCAATTGTGTTCCTTTACTTTCAGTTGCTTCAACACGCAACAAGTCATTTATAATACCTGTATAGAAGTTGGCAAGTTCTGCACCTTTACGCTTGAAATCTAGGAAATCCACACCAATAAAATCGACATGATCCCATCCTTGTATGATTGGTTTAACTTGCCAGATACCTCTGCGTGTGGCAGGTTCATCATTCGTAACATTAACAAATGGTTGATTGGACGGATGTAATGACGAAATCACTGGTACGACACCATCATTTTTACGCCATTCTTCTCTTGCATCATGACCAATAATTCTACTCGTTGTATCCATTAAGAAAAATGTACCTAAATCAGGATTTGCATAACCTAATGGACCAGTATGAGATGATACACCTGTATAAGTCGTATACGTAATATTAGGATTCATACTTGTCATGTTGTTCAATTTTGCAGAGCCATCTAACGTTAAATCATAGGCAGCATTGTCGTCTGATGTCCAAATTTTGCTTTTACTAACGCGTTTTATATAGTCAATGTAACTCTCATTTGGTAATTGTTTAAAGCCCCATTGCGTTAATCCTAAATCGATATTCGAATACTTGTTACCCATAAATCGATTTAAAGCGAACATGATTTTTCTAACAGCTTCTGTATTTCCAAACTTATCAGCTGCTTGTGAACCATTATGTGGTGTTGCTAATGTTGTGATTGATGCAACCATATTGTTATGACCACCAGTGAATAATGGTGATATTTCTCCACCATGCGCTTTATGATAGGCAATTTCTTCTTTGTTACCATTTCTTAAAAACTCTTCCATTAAACGAATTGTTTGACCACCCATACTATGCCCTACAAGATGTACCTTTTTACCAGGTTCCCAATTAGGCATGATTCCTTTATAAGTCTTACCATAGCGCTCATGTCCGTATTTAGCTGCATGTGCTGCGCCATAATCTACGCGACCACCTTTAATGTAATAATAAAGTTCTACAGCGCGATCATAGTTACTACCAAATGCACTTACACTTGCTTGATGTACATTATAGCCTTGCTTTCTCAATTCCTCGATAACTTTAAATTTATTTCCACCCCAATAATTTGGATATAAAGCAGGTGCATTATCGCCTACTAATCCTAAAAATCCATGTACAAAAACAACTGGATATTTGTTAAGTGGTTGTACTTGATTCGCTTTAAGTGGTCGAACCTTTTTAGCATCTGCTGCTGCATTTGTAGTCGAACGTGTTTTAGGCGCTTGAAGCGCATCTTTGATTAGTTGTTTATTATCAGTATTTTTATCTGTCGGTTTCTCTGGGGAATTTTGACCATCGATATGTTTACTTAAATCGCCAACTTGTGGTTTCTGTTCACTTTGGCGAACAGTATCATCTTGCTTTGCATCTATGATTTGATGCGCGGGTTGATGTGTATCTTGTTGATTTGGATGTTTGTCCGTGGTTGCATCTTGTGCTTTTGTTGATTTAGGTGCAGTTTTATCATTAGACGGGGGTGTAGTTGAAGTTGGTGCTGCTTTATCATGATTGGGTAATACCTTTTGTGCCGGAATGGATGGTTGTGATTTATCAACATCATTCGATTGTGACGTTGTCGATTGTGATCCATTACGTTCAGCATGATGGGTATTTTGAACCTGATCATTTTGACGTTCAGTATTATTAGTCGCATTATTTTGGTGTGACTGTTTAGAACCTTGTCGTTCAGAATCTTGCTTTACTTGATTATCATTTTGCGTTCTGATTGTTTTACTATTTTGTGTTGATTGATGCTTCGATGATTGAAGCGTGTCTTTACCTTCTGTCACTGTTCCACTTTTACCATTCTCTTTATGCATATCGTCTAATTGCTTTCCTGACTGCATTTGATGTGACGTTATCGCGTTCCCTTGTTCTCCCGGTTGATTTAGTGTTTCTTTTTGTGCCGCTGCATTGGACGTTGGTGTTTTTTCCGAGGCTTGTGCTTCATGTGATGACACAACAAACATTGTAGCCGCTAACACTGACACCACGCCTATTGAATACTTTCTAATACTATACTTTCTTTCTTCTTGTCCTCTTAACATATAATCACCTCAAAAGTATTTTTTTGACCCCCTCTTGAGAATGAAAAACAACTGCACCTTCAATATAACATGACATATATTATTTTTTGATTAAGACTACAAAATTAATAAAAATTTAATAATACGATATTAAATCGATACTAATCATTTACAAATATGTGCATTTCCAAATAATTTATAAACACTTTTAGTTGTGGCGTTGAATCAACACAACAACATTTAAGATAAATATTTTATTAAGTAATATAGTTTCAATCTATATATAATTAGTTAATTTGTATTGGTATGAAAATAATTCAAACTATACAATTATAGTAAGTTTTCAGATTTTTCTAAATTAAAATAATGATTCATCTCATTAAGGGGAAGATGCATCATACAGTTTTGTGTATTCATTTAAACAAAGGGGTTGCTTTAATGAATCAATATCATTCTAATGCACAACAACCAAGTGCATGGCGTTTTTTTGTCTATAGTTTAGTGGGCATACTATGTTTCTTTATTCCTTTTACGATTAATGGTAACAACACTATTTTCGTCGATCATGTTCATCTAGCCATTCGCTCAATCATAGGTCCACTTATGCCCTATGTTGCACTGATTATGATTTTAATTGGTACAGCGTTACCAATAGTGAGACGTACTTTTATGACTTCAATCACAAACTTGGTCATTACATTATTTAAAGTTGCAGGTGCAATGATTGGTATAATGTATGTATTTAAAATCGGTCCATCAATACTATTTAAAGCTAACTATGGTCCGTTCTTGTTTGAAAAATTAATGATGCCATTAAGTATCTTAATTCCAGTAGGTGCAATTGCGCTTTCTTTATTAGTAGGCTATGGCTTATTAGAATTTGTCGGTGTTTATATGGAGCCTATTATGAGACCTATTTTTAAAACACCAGGAAAATCCGCTGTCGATGCAGTAGCTTCGTTTGTCGGCAGTTATTCCTTAGGATTATTGATTACTAATCGTGTCTATAAGCAAGGGATGTACAACAAACGAGAAGCCACGATTATTGCGACTGGCTTTTCAACAGTTTCAGCAACTTTTATGATTATCGTTGCTAAAACTTTAGGATTAATGCCGCATTGGAATTTATACTTTTGGATAACTTTAGTCATCACATTTGTCGTGACTGCAATTACTGCATGGCTACCGCCAATCACCAATGAATCAACAGAATATTATAACGGACAAGAAGGAGAACAAGAAGTTGCTATTGAAGGAAGCAGACTGAAAACTGCATATGCAGAGGCGATGAAACAAAATGCATTAACACCATCTCTCGTGAAGAACGTTTGGGACAATTTGAAAGACGGTTTAGAAATGACTGTTGGTATTTTACCTTCTATATTATCGATTGGTTTTTTAGGACTGATTGTAGCGAACTATACACCATTCATTGATTGGCTTGGCTATATATTCTATCCATTTATTTATATCTTCCCAATTGCTGATCAGGCTGTACTTGCAAAAGCGTCAGCGATTTCTATTGTAGAAATGTTTCTACCATCTTTGTTAGTAACTAAAGCTGCAATGAGTACTAAATTTGTCGTCGGTGTAGTAAGCGTATCAGCCATTATCTTTTTCTCAGCATTAGTGCCATGTATACTAGCAACTGAAATTAAAATACCTGTCTGGAAACTCATCATCATTTGGTTTTTACGCGTGGCGTTGTCGCTATTAATCACCATCCCCGTCGCTTTACTTATTTTTGGATAAAGTTGAAAATAAAATCACTATCATAAACAAACAAAACGAGATGAACCCATTACATTCATTCAGCCACCTAAGATAATTAGGTGCCTTTAATTAATGATGGTCATCTCGTTTTTTTATCGTTATCATTTAATCTTCCATAATTTGAACAAAACGTTTCGTAATTTCTTTTGGTCGTGTTATCGCACCACCAACGACTGAACAATGAACGCCTAAGTCCATCACACGTTTATACATATCCGGTGTAATGACATTACCTTCCGCAATAACTTTTGCATCAACACTTTGTAGTACATCTTTTAAAAATTGGAAGTCATTTTGATAAAGTAATTGTCCTTGCGTATAACTAGTATAGCCATGTAACGTCGTGCCAATATAATCAAAGCCAAGTCGTGCGGCATTTTTAGCTTCTTCAACGGTCGCGATATCAGCCATGATTTCAACGTTCGGTGCATGTGTTCTAATATATGATACTAATTCGTCTAACGTTTCTTTCGGACGTTGCTGTAACGTTGCATCCAATGCAATGACTTCACATTGGCTTTCTATCAGTTCATCAACTTCTTTTGACGTTGCAGTAATGAAAACATCTGAGTGATCATAGTCACGTTTCACAATGCCAATAACTGGTAAATCTACCGTTTCTTTAATTGCTAAAATGTCTTCCTTAGTATTTGCGCGAATACCAACAGCACCACCTTCATACGCAGCTAATGCCATTTTCGACATAATAAAAGATGAATGCAATGGTTCATCTGGTAGTGCCTGACAAGATACTATTAATCCATGTGGTAACATTATTCCTCACTCCATAAGTCGTTTTTTCACGTAAAGTCATTTACAATATATCATTAAGATAATTTTTATCAATGCTTTTTACTATCTTGAAAATATTTTTCATATATAATAGTAATCATTAAGATGAAGGGGTGACACAATGAAATTTGAGAATCGTGTTCAACGTTATCAACATTTATTTACAAAAACTGATAAACGCATCGTCAATTATATAAGACAAAATGGTTATAGCGATGCCTTTTCAACGATTAACTCCTTAGCCCATGCGATTGGTACATCACCAGCAACGATGACACGCTTTAGTCATAAGCTGGATTATGAGAATTTCCAAGATTTAAAATTTAATATTCAACAAGAAATGACAGAGACAGTTATTGAAAATAGCCCAATTATTCAAAGAATTCATAAATATCATCAACAAATCATTCAACAAACTGGTGAATTTATTGATAACGACATTATCCAAACCTTTATCGACAAACTTCAATCAAGTCGACATATACTCTTTGCTGGACTAGGTAGCTCTGGTTTATCAGCGACTGAATTTTATTATCGTATGATTCGTATGGGGCTAAAAGGTAATGTTACTACCGATTCACATTTAATGAAAATATCGGCATCCCTACTATCTCATTCGGATATGTTTATTGCTATGTCAAATAGTGGTAATACTTCGGAATTAATTTCTGCAGCGGAAGTCGCCAAATCTCATGGTGCATATGTCGTTGCCATCACAAATTTTGAAGGTAGTAAACTTACAGATTGTGCAGATTTAGTACTTTTAACAACGGATCAATCGCGTAATACCGACCATCAATTTATCAACACACAAATTGCGACACTCTTTTTAATCGATATCGTGAGTTATCATTTATTAGAAAATACGAATCTGAGTCAAACTTATCAACATACTAAATCTATTATCCTAGACAACAAATAACTAGTAGTATATTCAAATCCACCTGCAACTGTAGACAATCATCGTGATTGTCCCAACGAGTTGCTAGGTGCTTTTTTAATTTCAATACCAAATATTTTTTTCATTTTCTAAAATTTTAATATCTCAGCTTCTTCAATTTAATATGTCTGTGGCACACTGTTGGTTGATATAGTTTAGATTGGTCCTAGATAGAGTGTGATGTGTGGAACTAACAACAGCTCTCATCTCTCGTAACGGTTTCAAATTCTATTTTAGAATGACTCCTTCTTTCAACTATCATTGCAAACAGCCATATAATGCTGCATCATTTTTACTCTTAGTCGTTTGTATTGGTGCATAAACATAGTCTTTTGGTAAATAGTGTGCAACTTTCGGCTCGATATATTTAATGAGATTATCTCCTTGTTCAGATATACCGCCCCCAATTAATATAAGCCCTGGATCATACATGACCTGTATTTGGGCAATCCCTTCTGCTACATCTTCTGCCCACTCATTCAATATTTGTTTTGCAATATCATCACCTTCTTCAGCTGCTTCAAACAATACTGGCACATGTGTGCTTCTCGTAAATCCTCCGGCAATCATGCGCTTTTTCAATGCACTCGTTGCAGCACGTTGCTCAAACGTTGTATTTTCAGTTGGACGATACAATAAATACCCAACTTCATTTGCCTTATGAAGCTCACCATTATCAATATGACCTTGATTATTCTTGTACGCACCCCCAATGCCTGTACCAAGCGTCATACAAAAGATCCGTTCTGCTTGATATTGATGTAATTTCAATTCGCCTAGTAATGCAGCGTTTACATCATTTTTTACTTTGACATAAGGAGACAGTGATTTTAATAATCGCTTAAAATTAGTACCTTTATAATTCGGAATGGTTGGCCCTGCGTATACAATTTCGCCTTTTTGTTCATCAACAACGCCTGCTGATGAAATACCTATGACAGGTTGGATCAACTGATATTGCTTCATATATCCTGTTACAATCTCATATACTTTGTCAGTAATAAGCTCACTTTTGTTGTCCGGCGTTGATATTTGTTGATAGTCAAACATATTCAATTGCTTATCAATAACTGCCGATTTAATTTGAGTGCCTCCAATATCGATTGCGATGTAATACACCTTACTCACTCCATTTCTATTGATTTTGAAAAACATTTTCATTAATTATACATAAATATGACTACAATTTTCAAAAAGATATTGTTACATTTTATGATAGCGTTTACAATTATAGCTGTAAACTATATTATCAAATGATTTTTGGAGGGACTTCATAATGAACAAAGATTTAAAAGGTTTATATGCAGCGTTACTCGTTCCTTTTGATGAAAATGGTCAAGTAAATGAACAAGGACTCAAACAAATTGCTCAAA
The DNA here is from genome assembly GCF_018622755.1 of Staphylococcus sp. MZ3. Lineage (NCBI taxonomy): Bacteria > Bacillati > Bacillota > Bacilli > Caryophanales > Staphylococcaceae > Staphylococcus > Staphylococcus sp. MZ3. The sequence continues at coordinate 340,366 of NZ_CP076026.1, read as the reverse complement.
ATGCCATTGAAACTGAAGAATTAGACGGTCTTTATGTAAATGGTAGCTCAGGCGAAAACTTTTTATTAAATACAGAGCAGAAGAAGCAAGTTTTCAAAGTTGCCAAAGAGGCAGTTGGGGATAAAGTGAAATTGATTGCTCAAGTAGGTTCGTTAGATTTAAATGAAGCCATTGAACTTGGAAAATATGCCACAGAACTCGGTTATGATGCACTTTCTGCCGTAACACCATTCTACTATCCATTTACTTTTGAAGAAATTAGAGATTACTATTTCGATATTATCGAAGCAACTCAGAACAATATGATTATTTATGCAATACCAGATTTAACAGGTGTGAATATTTCTATTGAACAATTCAGCGAGCTATTTAATCATGAAAAAATTGTTGGTGTTAAATATACAGCGCCAAACTTCTTCCTACTCGAACGTATTAGAAAAGCATTCCCAGACAAATTAATCTTATCTGGCTTTGATGAAATGTTAGTTCAAGCTACGATTTCTGGCGTAGATGGTGCAATTGGTTCTACATATAACGTTAATGGTCGCCGCGCTAGAAAAATCTTCGACTTAGCAAGACAAGGTCAAATTCAAGAAGCTTACCAACTACAACATGATTCAAACGACATTATCGAAACAGTGTTATCAATGGGGATTTATCCAACATTGAAAGAAATATTACGTCATCGTGGCATTGATGCAGGATTACCGAAAAGACCTTTCAAACCTTTTAACGAAGCACATCGACAAACATTAGATCAACTCATTGCAAAATACGATTTATAGACATCAAAGAATCAATACATTGTAAAGGGGATGTTGCCCATGAAAGAAGTTGGATTTGGCACACTAAACTGGGTTGCCGTTATCATTTATCTACTAGCTATGTTACTCATTGGCGTTTATTTTACCAAGCGCGCGAGTCAAAGTACGAATAGTTTCTTTACCGCAAGTGGTCGCTTGCCATCTTGGGTAGTTGGTTTTTCCATTTATGCTACTACATTAAGTGCAATTACGTTTATGTCTACACCAGAGAAAGCATTTTTAACAGATTGGTCATATATTGCAGGTAACATCGCTATCGTAGCAATTATTCCATTACTCATTTATTTCTATGTTCCATTCTTTAAAAAGTTAAAGGTAACATCTGCATATGAATATTTAGAAGCTAGATTCGGCCCTAGCATACGTGTTATTGGCTCATTATTATTTGTCGTTTACCATTTAGGGCGTGTTGCAATCGTTATCTACTTACCAACATTAGCAATCACATCTGTATCAGACATGAACCCTTATATCGTTGCATCACTCGTTGGTTTACTATGTATTTTATATACATTTTTAGGTGGATTCGAAGGTGTGGTTTGGAGTGATTTCATTCAAGGCGTCATTTTATTAGGCGGCGCTTTAGTTATTATTATTCTAGGTGTTATGAACATTAAAGGCGGTTTTGGCACTGTCTTTGCAGATGCGATTGAGCACAAAAAATTAATTAGTGCAGATAATTGGAAGCTAAACACTGCGGCAGCTGCCATTCCAATTATTTTCCTAGGAAATATTTTCAACAACTTGTATCAATACACAGCGAGTCAAGACGTCGTGCAGCGTTATCAAGCTTCTGATAGTTTAAAAGAAACAAATAAATCGTTATGGACAAATGGTATCCTAGCTTTAATTTCAGCACCCTTATTTTATGGTATGGGTACAATGCTGTATTCATTTTATACACATGAAGCTGTTTTACCAAAAGGCTTCAATACATCATCTGTAGTGCCATATTTCATTTTGACTGAGATGCCACCATTTGTAGCAGGATTACTTATTGCAGCCATTTTCGCCGCTGCACAGTCTACCATTTCATCTAGTTTAAATTCTATATCTGCTTGTATTTCAATCGACATTAAGCAACGCTTCTTCGGAAAAGGTAGCGAGCGACACGAAGTTAACTTTGCACGTTTGATTATCATCATTGCAGGTATTTTCGGTTTTGGAATGTCACTATACTTAATTGCTTCTAATTCAAATGACTTATGGGATTTATTCTTGTTTGTAACTGGATTATTCGGTGTTCCATTAGCTGGTGTATTTGCAGTTGGTATTTTCACTAAACGTACGAATACATTCGGTGTTATTTGTGGATTAATATTGGGTATCATCTTTGCTTATGTCTATAATGGTGTTGGCAAAGGTAACTCACCTTTCTATGTATCTACCATTTCATTTACAGTTGCTTTTGTCTTTGCTTATATACTTAGCTTCATTGTCCCTTCAAAACATAAAAAAGATATAACGGGATTAACAATTTTTGAAAAAGATAAACCATCAACATACATTTCAAAAACGGCTACGAAAAAGTAGATTGTTATGATAAAACCCCGTCACTAAGTTATGATGCGCTGTTGCGCCAACTTGGTGACGGGGTTTAGCTTTGCCATGAATTTAATTTAGGTGCTTCGATTAATTTACAATACTAAGCCAATGATTGATCCTGAAATGATTGAAGCTAGAGTTGAACCAAGTAGCAACCTCATTGCAAAGGATGCAACTTTTTCTCCTTGCTTATCACTAATTCCTTTAATTGAACCAACGATGATACCAACAGTACCGAAATTAGCAAAACTCACTAAGTAAACTGAGATAATACCTTGTGTTCTAGCTGATACATCACCCAAAACATTTTTAAAATCTAGCATTGCTACAAACTCATTGGTAATTAATTTTGTAGCCATTAAAGAGCCAGCTGGAACAGCTTCACTCCATGGAATCCCCATTAAGAATGCGATTGGTGCAAACACATAGCCAATAAGCTGTTTAAAGTTCAAACCAACACTACCAAACATGATATTAATTGCTTCCATTAATGAAATAAATGCTAACAACATTACGGCTACTACAACAGCGATTTTAAACCCATCCATCGCACTATCACCAATCATTTGGAAAAAGGCAACTTTCTTAGGCTTTCCTGTTTTTCCATTCAATGTTTTAGTTTCTGTGGATTTCGTTAAGTTATCAATTTCAACATCAGTATCATCAGATTTATAGGGATTGATTACACTGGCGATGATAAGCGCACTAAAAATATTTAACATTACTGCTGTAACTACGAACTTAGGTTCAATCATTTGCATATATGAACCCAACATTGCCATACTAACAGCACTCATACCAGATGTCGCAATTGTATATAATTTTGCTCTAGACAACTTTGGTATAATGTCTTTTATAGTTAAATACACTTCTGGCTGTCCAAACATCGCTGTTGAAATAGCAAAGTAACTTTCTAAGCGCCCCATTCTCGTTATTTTATTAATAGCGATACCTACATATTTGATAATAAATGGTAATACCTTAATATAATTAAAAATGCCTATTAATACAGAAATGAACACTAATGGCAGCAACACATTTAAAAAGAACGTAAAGCCATTTTTATTTTGTATATCTCCAAAAACAAAGTTTATACCTGCTTTACTAACATTTATTAACCCTTCAAAAAATGAGCCTAATGCAGTTAAGATTGTTAAACCAATCGTTGTGTTCATCATAAATAACACAATCAACACTTGAATAAATATCATTATTAACGTCTTTTTGAAGTCTATGTTTTTACGATCAAAACTGAATAAAAACGCAACAAATAGTGCAAATGCTATCCCTGTGATAGCGAATAAAATATTCATGTATCATCACCTACAATAATTTATTAACAGCGACAGCAATTTTAGCACCCAACGCCGCATTGTTTTCAACAAGTTTTATATTTGCTGCTAAACTTTTACCATTCGTTTTTTCTACAATTTTCCCTAACAAGAACGGTGTGGCGTCCTTACCTTTAATACCTTGATTTTCCGCTTCAACAACAGCTTCATTTATGATTGCCTCAATATATGCTTTTGATAAGGCATGCTCATATGGAATTGGATTAGCAACAACAATGCCACCTTCAAGATTTAACTGCTGTTTTGTTAAATGAATGTCAGCAAGTCGTTCTGGCGTTTCAACCGAACTTGTTAACTTAACACCGCTTTCGCGAGTGAAGAATGCTGGCAATTCATTCGTTTGATATCCAATAACTGGAACGCCTTTTGTTTCTAAATACTCCATCGTCTTAGGTAAGTCTAAAATTGATTTGGCACCTGCACAGATAACAGTGACATTTGTTTTAGACAGTTCTTCTAAGTCTGCTGAAATGTCCATCGTATGTTCTGCACCTTTATGGACGCCCCCAATACCTCCTGTAACAAAAAATTGAATACCAGCCATTGCAGCACATATCATCGTCGTCGCTACAGTAGTAGCACCAACACACTTCATCGCAACAACTTCTGCTAAATCCCTTCTAGATACTTTAGCAACGTCTTTACTAGTTGCCATTATTTCTAAATCTTCGCTTTCTAAACCAATTTTAATTTTGCCATCTATAATGGCTATGGTTGCTGGAATGGCACCATTATTCCTGATAATTTGCTCTACTGTTGTTGCCATTTCAACATTTTGTGGGTACGGCATACCATGCGAAATAATTGTTGATTCTAATGCTACAATCGGTTGATTGTTCTCCCGTGCTTGCTGAACTTCTCGAGAATACTCAATATACTTTTGTAAATTTGCCATTTTTATAATCCTCCATATCGTGATAAAGTTGCTGTTGATCTAGGTTTTGCCTAACTGTATATTTCGTTTCTATCGTTTTCTTTGCGTTAACCATACCAGCAATTAATATATCTTCAGTAGACATCCCATTTAACCAGCTATATACTACTGCAGCACAGAATGAATCGCCTGCACCTGTAACATCTTTCACACTATTTGATGGCATAACTGACTTGATGATTTCTTCCTCACCACTTCGATAAATGAGTTCTTTCACGCCATTTGTCACAATAACATTTTTAACACCTAAATCATTCCAGCGTTTAGCAGCTATTTTTAAATCATCAGTAGATTCTATTTTTAAATTTAAGTATGTTTCTGTTTCATCTTTATTCGTGATAATCCAATCAATAGCATGTAATGAATCAGGCATATTTTTCATTTTTGGGGAAGAAACCGTGGTGATAACTAATTTGATTTGATGTTTCGTGGTATAGGCACATAAGAAGTTTAATGCCTCTTTGCCTAAATTCAAATCGACAATAATGCACTTAGCCTTTTTCAATAAGTGTGAACGCTTAATTAAAAATTCAGGCGTAATGTAGTCAAACACTTCCATATCTGCTAAGCCATATGTCATGTCGCCTTCTTTACTAATTAAAGCTGTATATGAACCTGTACTCGCATTTTCAAATTGTTGAACATGATCCAAATTCATAAATGGTGTGGACAATCGTTTAATCATTTCCCATTCACTATCTTGTCCACTAGCAGATAAAAAAGCGACCGTTTCGCCAAGCCTACCTAAGTTCTCAGCAATATTTCTTGCTACGCCACCAATAGAGCGTGTTGACGTTACAGGATTTGATGTTTCTGCAACTAAATCTTTATGCACATAAAACTTACGATCTACATTCGCTGCGCCAATACAAACAATAGGATAATCTTCATTTAAAACATATGCCTTTCCCATAACATATTCCTTTTGTATTAATCCTGAAATAATGTTTGCTACGCTGGGTCTAGATAATCCAATTGCCTCAGCAAGTTCACGTTGTGAAATAAACGGATTATCTTTAATTCTTTTTAAAATTTCTTTCTCAGAATCGCTCATAACATCCCTCCTCATATTGACTTAAAATACTTGAATCAGTGAATTTACAAAAATATCGTAGCATGCTGTTATTTCTGTTGTAAACGCTTACATTTGCCGTTATATCAATGATATTTGTTTATAAAATACGCATAATTTCGTAAAAAGTAAGTTCATTCCATCGTGTAAAAGGTACTTGAGAAAATGATAAATGTTTATACAGTATGATATTTGTCGACAATAAATTATGACATTTTTATGTCTTATATTTTTCTATAAAAAAACGTGACTCATTATCGATTTTTTCATCGACTGAATCACGTTACTATGTTTTATTTGTTTTTACTATTCAATATGATGATGCTATGCGTCAACTGCACCTCGATTAATCATGTCTTGCTTAGTAACAATTGGATATTTTTTAAATACGATTGAACCAAGATAACCTGCAAGCGCACCTACAATCGCCATTACTACACCATAAATTACAATAGTCATTGGATGATTAAATCCAAACATTACTAAAAATCCTGCAATCGGTGTAGCTGTACCTGTCGCATCGTTAATTAAACCTGACATAGCAATAATTAAACCAGCAATCGCACCACCAAAGAAATTTGTAATATAGATTGGAATTGGATTGGCTGATACAATATCTGCTTGTGATAAAGGTTCAATACTTACTGCAATCGTAGACTTACGATCACCTAATTTTAAGCGATGGAATAGCGTCCCATTCATAAATGCCGAACTAAATGCTGCCATGGCACCAATAGCCATAGGTACACCCGTTAAACCTAATAATGCTGTCAATGCCATTGAACTCAATGGCGCTGTGCCGACAACCGTGATAATACCACCTAAAATGATACCCATGATAATTGGATTCGTATTCGTACTACTTTGGATAATATCACCAATTCGAATCAATGTACTATTCACTACTGGCGTTAATAATACTGCAATAAGACGAGCTAATGGCGCTAAGATGACAATCGATCCAATTAAGTCGACACCATCCGGCACATATTTCTCTGTATATTTCATCACATATCCAATCATATAACCCGCAAAGAAACCTGGTAATAAATCCATACCACCGCACGCGGCTGCTATAACTAATGCATATACTGGTGATACACCGATAGCTAATGCTGTTAATCCAGCGGCAGCGACACCACCTAGACCTCCCGCAGCGTCTCCTAGCTCTTCTAAAAATTTAATACCGAATACTTCGCCACCAACATATTTATTAAATGCTTCCACTAAAAATGTTGCGATTGCTGCATTAGCTAATGCTCCCATGGCACGCATACCATTAGGTGCTTTATATGTAAATAATGTAAAAATCACTAAGACCAAAAATAAAAATAAAGTACCTATCATTAAATCCATAACCATTGACCCCCATTACGATAATTTTATATTCAATCCCCATATTTAAATATTGAATACTTAGAGGCCATTTTACTACAAAAAATATTATATTTCACGGAATATTTCTAATTTTCGATAATAATTATTATTAATTGAATGTGAAAGTTTATTCAAATAATACATAAACATAAAAATACCGGCACATGATGTACCGGCTTAATAAAACTATTCTACTGTTTCATTTTCAAGATTAAGGACGCCATCTTTCATATGATATGAACGATCACAATATGCTTTAAGTCGTTCATCATGTGTAACAATAATACATGCTTTCTTTCTTTTTTTGGCTTGATCACGTAGAATTTTAATGACTTCAATCGCATTTTCAGTATCTAACGCCGCGGTAGGTTCATCCGCTAAAATAATCGACGGATTCGTATATAACGCTTTGGCTATCGCCACACGTTGTTTCTGACCACCTGAAATTTCTGAAGGTAACTTATTAAGCAATGAAGTTAGACCTAATTGTGACATAAGTTGCTGATAGTCTTCATTAGACATAACATTCTTATTTTTCTTTTTCAATAATGTAAATTGTTGCTTTACCGTTAAAAATGGTACAAGGTTTGTAGCTTGTAAAATAAAACCTATTTCAGACATTCTAACTTTTGCCAATGCTTTTTGCTTCATTGTCGTAATATCTTGGTTATTGATTAAAATGTGCCCAGATGTCGGCGTTTGTAAAGCACCTGCCATAGTTAGAAATGTACTTTTACCAGAGCCAGAAGGTCCAACCAATGCTATAATATCACCTTTATTTATCTCAAAATTTGTATCTTTAACCGCTTCAATGTTACGATTCCCATCTTTAAATGACTTTGTTACATTTTCAAATTTCAACATTTGCTACACCTCCTACCCAATCGCCTTTAACGGATCTATTTTTCTAATTGTTAAAATGGAGAATAAACTTCCTAATACAGAGACAATCATTAACACAATTGCAAATACGAGCAATGTTAGTACATCGAATTTGACAGGTACTGCATCAGGTAAAAATGCACCTGTAACGCCTGTTAACAGTAAGCCAAATGCCGTACCAAATAATGCTAATATGAGCGTCTGCGAAATAACTACGTTCGCTAAATAGCCATTCGTAAATCCTTGAGCCTTTAATATGCCAAATAAACTTGTTTTTTGTAATGTCATGACATATAAGAAAATGCCTATAACTGTAGCTGAAATGACAAATAAGAATGAAATCATAAAGTTTAATGTTAAGTTCTGTGGTTTATAACCTGGTAAATTTTCAATAAAGTCATTAATACTTACCGCTTCAAGCTCTTGGTTTAATTTTTTGTCTTTCCAATTTGTATCACGTACAACAACTGCATTAATTTTATCTCCAGTCAATCTAGGATTGATCTTGGCAATGGTAGCGTCATTCGTGAAAATGACTGGTGACGCATTATATTTTGCACTTTCTGTAAAACCTACGATATGCAATTTTTCATCTGATTGAGATAGTGATAATGTGTCACCAATTTTAAATCCTTTATTTTTAAGCGTTTCATCAGCTAACACTTCATTATCTTTAGTCGCTTTATGCCCTTCTATTAAACTCGGAACTAAAAATGATGACTTTTCAACACCGAACACTAAAACATTGTCTTTTTGATGGCCATTAGACACAATTTCCCCTGTTTGCTTCAAAGTAGCTTGCTTCTTGTATTTATTTTCAATATCTTTCTTGTTAAAAACAGATTGTTGCACAGTTTGATTGGCATCTTTATTTAGAACAATGGCATCTGCTTGCCACTTATCAATGCCTTCTTTATTCATATTGATAAGACCATTCGCCAATCCAGATAATAAAAATAGCAAGTAACTAATCATCGTTAACACACCAATAATTAGTCCAAACTTCAATTTGTTGCGCCGTATTTCATTCCAAGCTAAAAACATGCATTTCTCTCCCTACTACTATGATTTAAACATTGTTTATATTCTTAGATGCACGTACGTCGTGTTGCGCTCTGTAATGTTATACATACACTTATCCTTCATTATACCCGAACTTTTTATATTAAAAGCAAATTTATGGAAAATGCAATTAATTGTCTATTATTTTTGTACGGTACATTTAAAATTAAGGATCAATTTAAAAACGCCTACATATACCTTTAAGTACATGTAGACGTCCAATTCATATATTATTTAACTTCGCCTGTTTTAGGATCGAATTGCTTAATAGCATTTTTACGTAATTTATCTTTTGCTTTGTCACTTGCTTTATAGTTATTGTTGTAAATCGTAGCTTCCCAACTACCATACATTGGGTTAGGGAAAATGATATATTTCTTACCGAAATCGTCTTTATGTTTTTCAATTAATGCTTCACGAGATTCAGCTGTAGCTTCTTTTGGATCTGTAAAGTCTAATAAATTATCTCCAAATAGCATGACAAGTTTATGATCCTTTTGAACCATTTGTCTGCGTGATTCTTTACTCTTATCATCTTTACCTTTTAGTAAAATATGACTCTTCTTAGCTTGAGGGATACCTTGTTGTTTTAAGTTCTTTTGTGTTGCCTTTAAATCTTTTTCTTTATCTCTATCAGAAATATAGTAGATATCGACACCTTTTTTGTCAGCATATTTCAAGAATTCTTTTGCGCCATAGACAGGTTTAGCTTTAGCAGCTTGTACCCATTCATGCCAACCTTCTGGGAAAGGTTTATTATGTATTGATGCATAGCCTTGATATGGAGAATTATCTAAAACTGTTTCATCTAAATCCAAAGCAATAGCTAACTTATGTTTACCTTTATTCTTTTTAATCTCTTTATCTAACTGTGTCTTTGCACTGTTATAACCTTGTAAATATAATGCTTTTGCTTCAGCTGAATTTTGATACCAAGCCACTGCCATAATATTTTGATTACCAAGATTCGCCTTTTGTGATGCTGGTATAGAAGCTTGTTGCGTTTGTTGAACTTCAGCAGAACTTTTGGCAAACGCTGTAGAATTTGTCGTTTGTGGTGCTGAAACTGTAACCGCTACCGATAATGATGCTATTGCAATATACTTTGAAATTTTATTCATCTTATCACCTCATGATTAATATTTAAAATACAGTTAAAATTATAAATGCATTTATTTAATATTGCTATACTATGAAAAGATATTTAATATTATTTCTTGAAAAGCTAACAAATATGTGAACATTTCATATAAGCATGATTTAATGGGAGACCTATCACATGAGAGAGATTTGTGATTTATCACGTAATAAACTTAAATTCATTTGAGTGACTAGGCCTTCCTATCAGACATATTCACTCATCCACGTATCATTATGTGTACAGTGTGCTATCTCTTATTTACCTATTGGAACAACCATAAACTCATCCATAGTTTACCTTTTATAAATAGCAGTCCTCACTCATACAATTTCTCATAAAAATCACAACGCTCCAACGTATTTCCAACTTACTTTCACCTATTTTAATTCATAAAAACGACACTTTAATTGTCATTATCCAATAATAGCAAGACGTTATTATTGCAATCTTTTTTATAAAATAATAGAATCATAGTATTGTCATTTAAAGATAAAGTAAGAACGTTTTTATTTTTCAGATTTTTTAAATTATTATGAATATCTAGTTTTAGGAAGGAAATTACATTGAAAAAACAAGTTATTATTTCGGGCCTCATGTTATTTTCACTATTTTTTGGAGCCGGAAATTTAATATTCCCGCCCATTCTTGGCCATACAGCGGGTCAAAATATGTGGATTGGTATGCTAGGCTTTGCCCTTACAGGCATATTACTCCCCTTTATTACTGTTATTGTTGTTGCATTTTATGATGAAGGTGTTGAAAGTGTAGGCAATCGTATACATCCATGGTTCGGGTTTATTTTTGCTGTCGTGATTTACATGTCTATCGGAGCATTTTACGGTATTCCACGTGCTGCAAATGTCGCGTACGAAATTGGTACAAGACACATTTTACCTGTGCATAACCAATGGACTTTAATTATATTCGCAGCAATCTTTTTTGCCATCGTTTACTGGATTAGTTTAAATCCATCGAAAATCGTTGATAATTTAGGTAAATTATTAACACCATTATTACTATTAATGGTCGCTCTATTAAGTATTGCTGTCATTTTCAACCCTGAATCTGCACTAAGTGCACCTAAGGATAAATATATAACACATCCTTTCATTTCAGGAAGTTTGGAAGGCTATTTTACAATGGATCTTGTTGCTGCGTTAGCTTTTTCCGTAGTCATTGTCAATGGCTATAAGTTTAAAGGCCTCACAGATCGCATGAAAATTTTAAAATATGTCTGCTTTTCAGGTCTTATTGCAGCCATATTACTTGGAATGATTTACTTTGCACTTGCATACGTTGGGGCATCAACGGCTCCAGGAAACTTTAAAGATGGTACAGATATATTGACGTATAACTCATTACGCGTATTTGGTTCATTTGGCAACATAGTATTTGGTATGACAGTGATACTTGCATGTTTAACAACATGTATAGGACTCGTCAATGCTTGCGCCACATTTACTAAGAAACACGTACCTAAGTTTTCTTATAAAATATTCGCACTTATTTTCTCTATCATAGGGTTCTTATTTACAACACTTGGTTTAGAAATGATTTTAAAAATTGCTGTACCATTGTTGACATTAATATATCCCGTGTCGATTGCACTTGTACTCATATCATTTGCTAACATGTTTAGCACATTCAGATTCAGTTGGGCCTATCGACTCGCAACTGTTATTACATTGATTATTTCAATTTTACAAATACTAAATAGTTTCAACTTATTACACGGTGTTATTTTGAAATCGTTTATGATGTTACCTTTAGCAGATATCGATTTAGCTTGGCTTGTACCATTCATGCTCTTGGCAATAATAGGTTTCATCATCGATGTAGTTATACGCCGTCCGAAACAAGCGACAACTTAATAGACGCATAATCTCCTAGTAATGATCGTCGCATAATCTCCTAGTAATGATCGTCGCATCATTACTAGGCTTTTTTATATGAAATTCATGGATTTTCAGCGATACTGTCTGTCTATTGATTATTTTAAAATAATTGATTTGCCAAAAAATCCTATCAGTTATTCAAAAATATTAGTTTTTAAAATTAATTTTGTGAAATTATTCACAAATAAGGCGATTCATAGTATACTCTGATTAACAAATGAAAAGTGAGGATGTCATTGTGAAGGAGAAACATATTAAATGGGATAAGATATTTTATGGGGACGACTGGGTAAATAACGTAGTCGAAACAATAAGAACAAAAGATATATTACAAAGCGTTTATTTAAAACGTTATTTATTACGCGCGATGATGGCAGGATTTATTATCGGGATTATTACGGTCTTCGTATTATCAGTTAAAGCAACACACGAACCAGATTTACCGCCAGGCATTGTGAATATGGCCAGTGCCATTACATTCAGCTTTGCGTTAGTACTCATTTTATTTACAAACTCCGAACTACTAACCAGTAACTTCATGTACTTTACTGTAGGCCTGTATTATAAAGTAATTAAACCAACTAGAGTATTGAAAATATTTTTATTATGCTTTGCAGGAAATATTTTAGGTGCTGCTATTTTATTTAGTTTCATGCGTTTTTCAAATGTAATGACGCCAGATATGTTAAATCAGTTATCAGCAGTTATAGAGCATAAAACGTTGTCTACTGGTTTTGTAAGTATATTAATGAAAGCGATATTCGCCAATTTCTTTATCAATATTTCATTAGTTATTGCCATGCAAATTGACGATGTACTTGCAAAAATGTTTGTCATGATGTTCGGTGTTACCATATTCGCCTTTATGGGTTATGAACATGTCGTTTACAACAGTTGCTTATTTATGGGTGGTTTAATTTATCAAGTTGATACATTGCACTTCATACCAGCTATTTCGAATATCGCTGCGGCTTTTATCGGTAACTATATTGGAGGCGGACTCATTATAGGTTTATTCTATGCTTACTTGAATGATCATCATCAATTTTATAAAAATAATTAACTATATTTGAACAATGCGTTAGTCGATGCCTTTAATATTTAGAAGTGCATTGTCTAACGTATTTTTTTAAGTTCGTCAATGGTTTTTATCCGATGCTATGAGCATTATCAAATACAAAATGCTCTCTTAAAAGCAGTTATTGACTGAAAATCTACTTCTAAGAGAGCACTTTATTTAATTACTTAAGAAATCTTGAAATTTCAATATACGATGTTTATGATAAGTCGCTTATTTCATCTTTAGGCTTGTTATTAGTAAGGAGTTTAATACCACTGACTAACCATAAAGCAAATGTAATTATGTTACCACTTATTACAGCTCCAATAATCAACAATATACCACTCATTTTTTTGTTTTTAGATGCTTTAAACATACCGATTGCACCTAAAATAATTGAAATGATTCCAAATATGAATAGGGATAAGAATAATACAGTGAAAATTGCTGCTGCTGTTTCTGCATCAACTGGGTCAACCTCACCATTAACTGTTGTTGACACATCTGTAGTCATTACACCTGATGCTGCTAAAACCATCAATAGTAAACTAAATACCGTTGCTAAACCCTGAATCACAATTCCTATTATTGTCATTATTTTGATCGATTTTTCCATTGACTTACTCCTTTATTATTATTTACAAACTTACGTTTGTGTTCTTATATATAAATGTTTAAATTTATATCGTGTTTATTTTAAAAATTATTGTCGCTAAAGCTCATTTATTTTTTGAAGCTGGTTAAAAGTTTTAAAGAAAGCATACGTTAATCTTTTTCCACTTCTACATTTTCATCTTCATAATCTGCTTTATGGTCTTTCATATACTTAATTGGGTCTATTTCTCTATTGATTTCTGCCTTACCATCTTTTATTTCATATGCGAAATAATACATTTTTTCACGATCTTTATATAATTGAATACCAATAACAATGACTTTACCATCTTTATAAACATGTGTATTACTGTCTTCTTGTTTAATGTCTGTTTTAATAGTGTTTTGTACTTTCGAGGCAATTTTATTCATTTGATTCTGTTCTTTGTACACTTTATCAATATCTTTTTGATACTTTTCACCTTTATTAGAACAACCTGCCAATATAATTGCTAACATTAAAAATACTACCAATATTCTTTTCATCATTTTTCTCCTTAGATGGCTGTCATTTTCCACACACTACAATACTGATAATACGCTTTATCATTGTGATGTTTGAACAATGTTTTGCCAATTGTTATCAACTTAAAATTCGTTTAAATGTTTGACGCAAGATTTTGATTAATTATGATATTAAAGTCTTCTTAATATAAACATCTATTTCAGTGTTAATTTACAACTATCTACTGAAAATTATGTCATCATAATAAATTATGCAATAACTATTTGATACCTTTACATTGCTATGTATCTCTAAAAATTGCCTCCTATATATTTATTTAATTCCCAAATATTTAACTATTTATAATTATAGTAAAAAACATTTTAATAGTATATACTTTTCTCATATTTTTTTGATATAAGTTTTAAAAAATAAGTCGATGTGCATCAACTTTATAAAATACACTACAATAACCTTTTCAATTAATGGCAATTTTAAATTTATATCGTGATTTATTAATTAGTTAAACTCATTTATCCATGATGTATGGATACCGATAAGCTAATTGACTTTTTAAGTTGCAAATAATCTTATCGTTTACCTTCTTCTTTGAGTCAAATGTAAAACGAGGGTGATTTTGCACAGCCTTCTATAACATATATGCTACTCTTGGTCTTTAACATACTTCTCTACTTCTCGAATTTCTTCCATTTCATATTCCATATCTGGTAAAATACCAAATTTTTTGTACATATAGTAGTTTTCCTTTCCTGATGGGCCAAAACCTAATTTAATCCAATCTATATAATCAAATGATACTTTTAAATTTCCCTTTCTTGTAAAGTCAAATTCACATGATGTCCACGGTTCTAAATCTTCTTTTTTAAAAGTTTCTCTTAACTCATCAAACATTCGATAAACTTTAAACCATGAATTCTTAAAAATATCTTTTGAGACATTGCAATCTTTAGGAATATCTGAATAATAATTCAAATCTTCACTTCCTGGTTTAGTATAATTAAAAACAACCTCTCCACCTTCATCATCTACGTAGGCAATTGTATATACTTTTTCCCATTCTACTGGTATCATTCCACTGATTTCAT
This sequence comes from Staphylococcus sp. MZ3, assembly GCF_018622755.1. Taxonomy (NCBI): domain Bacteria; kingdom Bacillati; phylum Bacillota; class Bacilli; order Caryophanales; family Staphylococcaceae; genus Staphylococcus; species Staphylococcus sp. MZ3. The sequence continues at coordinate 325,017 of NZ_CP076026.1, read as the reverse complement.
TTGCAATTTCATTGTACATTTGACTTAGCTTTTCTTCGAAAGTCATGTTATCGCCCCTATAGTTCAGCTTCATCTTGCTCTTTAATATATTGCTCGATTTCTTTAACTTTATTAATTTCGTATTCCATTTCTGGTAAAACACCAAACTTTTTATACATATAATAGTTTTCACGGCCTAATTGATCAAACTCTGTATTTATCCAATCAATATAATCAAATGAAACTTTTAATTTACCTTCGCTTGTAAAATCAAATTCACATGATGTCCATGGTTCAAGACCTTCTTTTTTAAATAAATCCCTCAAATTCATAAACAAGTAATAAAGATTCATCCATAAATCATCAAATATTTCTTCTGAAATATTATAATCTCTAGATATATCCGTGTAATAATTCAATTCATCGCTACCTGGTTTAGTATAATTAAAAATGACCTCTCCACCTTGATCAGTTACATAGGCAATTGTATATATATTTTCCCATTCTACTGGTATCATTCCACTGATTTCATCTGCAATTTCATTGTACATTTGACTTAGCTTTTCTTCGAAAGTCATGTTATCGCCCCTATAGTTCAGCTTCATCTTGCTCTTTAATATATTGCTCGATTTCTTTAACTTTATTAATTTCATATTCCGTTTCTGGTAAAACACCAAACTTTTTATACATATAGTAGTTTTCCTTTCCTGATGGACCAAATTCTGAATTCATCCAATCAACATAATCAAATACAACATTCAATTTACCATCTCTTGTAAAGTCAAATTCACATGATGTCCATGGTTCTAAATCTTCTTCTTTAAATGCGTTTCTTAACTTCTTAAACAATCTATATAAATCCGTCCACAAATCATAAAATACTTTTTCAGAGACATTATACTCTCTAGGGATATATGTGTAATAATTCAAGTCCTCGCTACCTGGTTTAGTATAATTAAAAACGACCTCTCCACCTTGATCATCTACATAAGCAATTGTATATACTTTTTCCCACTCTACCGGTATCATACTGCTAATCTTATTCGCAATCTCGTTGTACATTTGACTTAGTTTTTCTTCGAAAGTCATATTATCTCCCCTATAGTTCAGCTTCATCTTGCTCTTTAATAAATTGCTCGATTTCTTTAACTTTATTAATTTCATATTCCGTTTCTGGTATAACACCAAACTTTTTATACATATAGTAGTTTTCCTTTCCTGATGGACCAAAACCTAATTTAATCCAATCTATATAATCAAACGATACTTTCAAATTACCCTCTCTTGTAAAATCAAATTCACATGATGTCCATGGTTCAAGACCTTCTTTTTTAAATAAATCCCTCAAATTCATAAACAAGTAATAAAGATTCATCCATAAATCATCAAATATTTCTTCTGAAATATTATAATCTCTAGATATATCCGTGTAATAATTCAAATCTTCACTTCCAGGTTTTGTATAATTAAAAATGACCTCTCCACCTTGATCATCTACATAAGCAATTATATATACTTTTTCCCACTCTACCGGTATCATACTGCTAATCTTATTCGCAATCTCGTTGTACATTTGACTTAGTTTTTCTTCGAAAGTCATATTATCTCCCCTATAGTTCAGCTTCATCTTGCTCTTTAACATAATCTTTTATTTTTTTAACCCAATTTATGGCATATTCTTTTTCAGGCCAAATTCCAAATTTTTTATACATATAATAATGTTCTCTTCCCATTGGTCCAAATTCTGAATTCACCCAATCAATATAATCAAAAGATACATTCAATTTGCCATCTCTTGTAAAGTCAAATTCACATGATGTCCATGGTTCGAGTCCTTCTTCTATAAACAATTCTCTTAAATTATCAAATTGCTTATATAATTCATATACTGAGTCCATAAATTCTGATCTTGGTATATTATATTTATTTAACACGCTCGTATAGTAAAATAATTCATCACTGCTTGGTTCAGTATAATTGTAAAACACTTCTCCACTTCTTTCATTTACATAAGCCATTGCATATACCGTTTCCCATTCTACCGGTATCATACTGCTAATTTTATTCGCAATCTCATTGTACATTTCATTTAGTTTTTCTTCGAAAGCCATGTTATCTCCCCTATATTTCAGCTTCATCTTGCTCTTTAATATATTGTTCGATTTCTTTAATTTCTTTCATTTCATATTCCATTTCTGGTATAACCCCAAATTTTTTGTACATATAATAATTTTCACGGCCTAATTGATCAAACTCCGTATTAACCCAATCAATATAATCAAAAGATACATTCAATGTACCTTCTCTTGTAAAATCAAATTCGCATGATGTCCATGGTTCTAGTCCTTCTTCTTTAAATAAATTTCTTAATTCCTCAAACAAATCATATAAATCCATCCATAAATCATCAAATACTTGCACAGAAATGTTATACTCCTTAGGTATATCGGTGTAATAATTCAATTCATCGCTGTTTGGTTTAGTATAATTAAAGAATACTTCACCTCCTCCATCATCTATATAAGCCATTGTATATACCTTTTCCCATTCTACTGGTATCATGCTACTAATTTTATTCGAAATCTCGTTGTACATTTCATTTAGTTTTTCTTCGAAAGTCATGTCATCTCCCCTATATTTCAGCTTCTTCTTGCTCTTTAATATATTGTTCGATTTCTTTAATTTCTTCCATTTCATATTCCATTTCTGGTATAACCTCGAATTTTTTGTACATATAATAATTTTCAAGACTCAATTGATCAAATTCTGTATTTAACCAATCTATATAATCAAAAGATACTTTCAATTTACCATCTCTTGTAAAATCAAATTCACATGATGTCCATGGTTCATGTCCTTCTTTTTTAAAAGTTTCTCTTAACTCATCAAACATTCGATAAACTTTCATCCATAAATCCATAAAAATATCATTTGAGACATTGCAATCTTTAGGAATATCTGAATAATAATTCAATTCTTCACTTCCAGGTTTAGTATAATTAAAAATGACCTCTCCACCTTGATTATCTACATAAGCAATTGTATATACCTTTTCCCACTCAACCGGTATCATTCCACTAATCTCATTTGCAATTTTATTGTACATTTCACTTTGTTTTTCTTCGAAAGTCATGTTATCGCCTCTATTGTTCAGCTTCATCTTGCTCTTTAATATATTGTTCGATTTCTTTAATTTCTTCCATTTCATATTCCATTTCTGGTATAACCTCGAATTTTTTGTACATATAATAATTTTCAAGACTCAATTGATCAAATTCTGTATTTAACCAATCTATATAATCAAAAGATACTTTCAATTTACCATCTCTTGTAAAATCAAATTCACATGATGTCCATGGTTCATGTCCTTCTTTTTTAAAAGTTTCTCTTAACTCATCAAACATTCGATAAACTTTCATCCATAAATCCATAAAAATATCATTTGAGACATTGCAATCTTTAGGAATATCTGAATAATAATTCAATTCTTCACTTCCAGGTTTAGTATAATTAAAAATGACCTCTCCACCTTGATTATCTACATAAGCAATTGTATATACCTTTTCCCACTCAACCGGTATCATTCCACTAATCTCATTTGCAATTTTATTGTACATTTCACTTTGTTTTTCTTCGAAAGTCATGTTATCGCCTCTATTGTTCAGCTTCATCTTGCTCTTTAATATATTGCTCGATTTCTTTAATTTCTTCCATTTCATATTCCATTTCTGGTATAACCCCAAATTTTTTGTACATATAATAATTTTCACGACCCAATTGATCAAATTCTGTATTTAACCAATCTATATAATCAAAAGATACTTTCAATTTACCTTCTTTTGTAAAATCAAACTCACATGATGTCCATGGTTCATGTCCTTCTTCTATAAACAATTCTCTTAGTTTTTCAAATTGATCATGCAACTCATATACTGAATTCATAAATCCTGATCTCGAAATATTATACTTTTTTATCACGCTTGTATAGTAAAATAATTCATCACTTCTTGGTTCAGTATAATTGAAAAACACTTCTCCAGATTCTTCATCGATATATGCCATTGCATATACCTTTGCCCACTCTACCGGTATCATGCTGCTAATCTTATTCGCAATCTCGTTGTACATTTCATTTAGTTTTTCTTCGAAAGTCATGTTATCTCCCCTATATTTTCATTACCGTTAAATAAAAAGCATTAAACAACACCTCTACGTGGCTTAATGCTTCTTCAAAATAATATTACTCATTTTAAACCTAAATAAACTAATGAAACTAAAATAACTGAAACTATTGTTACAATAATAGAAATTCTCAATGATTTTTCACATTACAATTTATTCAACTTCTTATCATTATACTAATCTTGATAAAATCATATTCAGAATAAATAACCAACAACTGAATAATATTGGCCTTATTACAACAAAAGCAAACGCTCCTTTTCTAACTCTAATAATCAAATCCCAAACTACAAATATAATAATGATAAATAAGCTGAGTATGAAAAATGAGATACTTAAGTCACGTGTTTCTGCAGTAATTTGAGGTGTTGATTTTAATGTCATTAATACCGTTAATACTATAGCTACTATCAAAGAAATAATCCCTTTATACTTAGCTATTTCAATGTTTATACGTAAGCTTTCAACTGAATTGTATTCAGATTTATTAACTATTCCACTTGAACTATCTGTAATGTTCTTATATTTTAGTAATAGTGGTCTGTTCCAAAGATTTCTAAAAGCCATCCATGCATAAAACAAACTCCCCATATACAAAATCACATTGAAATTTGTTAACTGATCATAGCTGTCACCTATAAAAATATAAGTGATACCAATTACTACAAACACAATGGCATAGATGATTATAGGCAATACTACTATTTTTTCAGAATACATCACAGCAGTTAAATATATAATATAATACAGTCCGGCTTCGACAATTAATAATAAGAACTCCATATTCGCACCTCAACATTCCATAACTTTTACTTTAATATCGATCCATTTAAATCCATTCACATCATTGAGTATAAAATAATATGGTGATATACGTTGAAGTTGATTTTCTTATTTAAGTATACTTTAAAGAATTTACAAAATCATTTAGTCATCATCTTCTGTGTTTAATTCAAAAATATAGAATCTACTGTATTGCATAATAAATTGAAATGCCACAAATTGTGCTCCAGCGATAACCAACATGCTCACAATAATTATAAACTTGGATTCTACGACATTAGGAATCAATATATATTCGATAATTTTTTCAATATATATAAATGAGCTCAACGCAGTTAATAATAAACCGAAATGTGTTTTAGTTTTACCACCCCAACGTTTTGTTACTTTAGGTAATTTTAATAACGTGAACATTCCGCCAATTACTAATAATAAATAGCTAATTATGATTGAAATCGTACCCATTAACCAATAATTGAATAAATCATAATGGTTTTGTACAGCTGAAAAATAATAAAGGTTACACAGTGCAAATACTACAGTGATAGTAGTTAACACATTTATAACAACTAAAAATCGAGCATATATTTTTTTATATTTCTGTGCACTTTCTTTTTCGAAATCTATAAATCTAATCCATTGAAGTAAACTAATTATGATAATTATTAATTCTATAATTGTCGTTATCTTTAAATAATTAGGAAACCTTTCATAATCTAAACCAAAAAAGAAAGTCAGACATGAAAAAAGTATCAAAAACAATGATATTAAACTTAAGGCTTGTGCACCTGGCTTTCGAAGAGTATCAATATTTTCTTTAGTAGTCATATCTATCTCCTATACATTATCTTTTAAATAGCATATTACGTATTTAAAGCTATATATACTTAGATTCTTTTCGATTAAAAGTTTAAAAACCTAAAATTATCTTTATATTATTATTTGATGAGCATCAACTTTACGGTCTCTATTGCTTTTTACTTAACCGCCAAAAAAGACTAAACAAAGCTTTATTGTTTAGTCTCAAATTAAGATTGTCTATTCTTCTTCTTGCTCTTTAATATATTGCTCGATTTGTTTAACCTCCTCCATTTCATATTCCATTTCTGGTATAACCCCAAATTTTTTGTACATATAATAATTTTGACGGCCCAATTGATCAAACTCTGTATTTATCCAATCAATATAATCAAATGAAACTTTTAATTTACCTTCATTTGTAAAATCAAATTCGCATGATGTCCATGGTTCATGTCCTTCTTTTTTAAATATATTTCTTAACTTTTGAAATTGTTTATACAACTCATACGCTGAATCCATAAATTCTGATTCCGATATATCATATTTATTTAATACACTAGTATAATAGTATAATTCATTACTTCCAGGTTCTGTGTAATAGTAGAACACTTCGCCTCCTTCATCATCTATATATGCCATTGCATATACCTTTTCCCATTCTACCGGTATCATACTGCTAATCTTATTCGCAATCTCGTTATACATTTGACTTAGTTTTTCTTCGAAAGTCATGTTAATCCTCCTATTTATTAATTATATTTTTTAAAAACTGCTCACCATTAATATTATATCTAACTGAAAATTCGGTTGGCCTTTGACTATTACCTTTATATTTAACTTCAACTTTAACATTTTCTATTGACTTCCCAGACTTGATTGCTTTTTCCCATAGTTTTTCCAACTTATACCATTGTCCATTTTCCTTAAATGAACGGTTGATAAATTTACTTTGTGCCACAAGGTTATCTATGTCTTTTGACCCACCAAACATTCTAGCGATTAAATGACCTCCATCATCGTCTGGTAATCTATCCTCTCCCCCCACAGTTCTTTGTGCATGGTTATTACGACCGCCATCTTTTAGAGAAAGATTGTCTACATAAACTTCTTTTATGCGCCCTTTATGATCGGTCCGATATATGTGACCAGTTGGTGTTGTATATTCTATATTTGCTTTTAGTTTCTTAGGTCTAAGTCTTGCATAGTGTTCTCCGAATTCAACCTTGGTGTAGTTTGGTGATTCAACATATTTTGATGAATTTATTTCATGGCTACTTACACTATGTTTACCTTCACTTCTCACCATACTATCTTTCGGACCATGTGTCACGTGATTTTGTGGTGTAACAGCACGTTTCATGTTTTGACCCATGTTTCTCAAAGTAGTTGTTTCAGCAAATTTTATACCACCCATTCCCGCTGGTGCAAGTTGTTGTTTAAATGGATGTGCTATTTCTTTATCAAGTCCATTATTCACTATTCGTTTGACATTTTGTGCTTGTTGTCCAATCCAATTTCTACTTTGTTGAACAGTATGAGTTGCTTGACCACGCATGTTACTCAGCATTTGTCCAACATGAGTATTTTGAGCAAAGTTACGAGATTGATTCAACACACTGTTTTTCATCATTCCCATTTTAGGTGAAATACGACTAACCGCTTGTTGCATTGTCTTTTGCAATCCTGTTTTAACTGCAAATTTTTCTCCGCCTTTGAAGCCTAATTTCATTAAACTTTTCCCAGCACCTTTGAGGAAGCCCATACCTGGCAATGGAATAAGCGAAAGTCCTTCCATGATTCGTTCTTCTTTAGATAGCTTTCTTCCAGTTACAATATTTTTTCCTGTGGCTGCATTTGCTGCTGAATAGGCGGAATAAGCACCAATAGCTACTGCTCCAGCAACAGGATTAATACAAGATAAAACTACCATACCAGCTAGTGCTGCAATCTCTATAGCTTCTTCTTTTTTCTTTTGCTCCTCTAGCTCTTCCGCTTCAGCTACTGTCATGTAATCACAAGAAGCGCCCTGAGTCATCATTTTTTCAAAATCACTCTTAGATAATTTCTTATCTTCTTTTTTCATTTCTTTGTAATGCTGATCAATTACTTTTACAAATTCTTGATCCGATTTTAATATTTCATCGATGCTATAAACATCGCTGTCACTTTTCTTGGCATCTCCCTTTGCAATTTTCCCAGAAGCCCCATAGGTATCTCTACCATGACCACCGCCATTTTTAATTAATATATTTTCCAATTTAACATTCGTTATACCTTTGAATGCTTTATCTATATCTTCTATAAATGGCGTGTCAATAATTTCTTTCATTTTCGAATCTAATTGAGATGCATAATCATATAACTCATTTTGATAATAGCCCATTAATTTAGATCCTTGTGGACCTACTACACTACTTGTTAATGATATTGCGCCATCTTCGTCTAAAGAACTGACATCGCTTACCGCATCATCCATTGTTGTATCTACATCTAAGAAGTCTTGCCCCTCTATTGCATCTATTACACTTTGGATAGATGACTTTTCATTGTCATAATCAGCTGTTAAATATTCAATATCTTTTGTCATGTCATGCACCTATCCCTCAATATTATAGTAAAGCTTGGCAAATTCCGTACCCCAATGTTCATCTGCTTCAAAGAACTTTTGTGCTGAATTCATGACACCACCACCGAGTGTACTCAATGGACCTTTGAGACCACTAATGACTGTTGCAGCACTACTATAGCCGTTTTCCATAGAATGTGAAGCTTTTTCACTACTGTAGTAATTTAATTGCGCAATTTTTCCAAAGTTTTGAGCTATTTCATCATACTTTTGACTAATGCTTTCCAATTCTTTTACAACATGTGCAATCGTTTCAGCTTTAACACTAATTTTTCCACTCAACGTCATTACTCCTCTGCTTTATTAATATGATTTTCATCAGTATTGAATCCAAATAATTCTCGTATAAATGTATTAATGACGCCAATATGAACATTCAGTACTTTATCTTTTAATGGGTATCGAATGAGTAGCAAATCATTTTGTTCATAAATGTTATATAAACTTTGTTGAGGGTCACCTTGATGATTGTATATTTCAATTTCTAAAACACGCCCAATCGTATCGATACTTTCATTATTTAAGTTCTCCAATGTTTCATCGTCAATTTGTTTAAAGTCCCAATCATTGGACTTTTCTTGTCTCATTAATAAAGGATATGATTGTACAATCGACCACCATGCAATGTCTTTATTTATAATTCGTATTTGAAATCCATTATTTTTAAACCGGCTTAACAAAATATATTCATCTTTTTCATAGCTAAATGGTGCAAAATACATATCATTAATTCGAATATTTACAATTGCGCTAATATACTCTCTGACTAATGTAGCCACTTTAAAACCTGCATCAGTTAACTTGTCATTCTCTGTTACTAATTCCTTTTCAATTAAAGCCGCTTTAGCTTCTTCAAAATTTGATGGATCAAACAATTCAAAATTTACGAGAGGTAATTTACTACCACCTAAAATTGTTAATTCTTCGTAAGAAAAATAATCTATTCGCTTAACATCTTTCATCATGGGTTCACCCTATCAAGCCCTTGCTTAATTGATAATGTATCGTATTTCGCTAGATTTTGACTTAAGTTATCAATTGCTTTTTGATGGTCAGCAATCGGTTGTACTAATTCTTCTTGAAACTTTGCCATAATGAGTAACACATCTTTCACCTTATTGGCGAACTGTCCTTCCCAATCACTACCTTCGATATACTCAGCGAGCTGTTGCGTTTGCTTTTGACATGCTTCAATATCTTTAGCTGTTTTTGCCGCTAATTGTTTTGCTTGATCAACCTTGCCACCATCTGCTTTAATACCTTTATATCCACCCATATCTTCACCTCAATATTAATTCATTGCTTTATTAAAATATTCACTTGCCTTTTCTCCAGCAATTTCCTTAGCTTTTTGGAGGGATTCTTTATTTTTATCGATATCTTCACCCAACATTTCAAGCTTTTGTTTCATCAAATTTCTTTTTTCGATATATAACGTATTGGGCGCTTTTCCTTTAACAGTTACACTGTCCTTATTAGCACTAGTTTTTGCAGTTTGTACGTCCTTTGCTGTGCTTTCAATATCATCTAGTGCAAAACTCAAATTAAATTCTAATCGCTTATATTGTTCAGCTTTTCTTAAATATCCAGAACGAACTTCAATTTCATGCGCAATCTCTTCAGCATGCTTTTTAATATCTTTAAATTTCGACTTAACCATTGTTTCAATATCATTAAAATTCATAACATACCTCCCTCCTATTTAATTCATTGCTATTTAAACCATCTAATCTTTTGATAAGCTTGGTTTGCGACCATATATGCTTCATTTTCTTTAATAACAGGTTCTCGTTGAATAAATCTAAATTTAAAGAATTGTTGGTCTGAAATACGAATACCTATACTAAATTGGTTAATCATTTTACGTGCAACATCAATCTGTTTATCATAAGCATCTATTAATTCTTTATGAATGCCGACAAATAAAATGTTCAAGCCAAGTTCTGGTCCTTTTGTAATAAGTTTTTTAACATCATCTTCCGGAATATACGTGCAATCAATAAATGTTTTAAAATCATTGATAATGTAAAGTGAATCTTTTTCAAACGGACCGTCCATTTCTCTTTGTTTTAAGTCTTCAATCATTAGTTGATGAATCGCTTTAATGTCTTCTCTTTCTTCGGCAAAGTTAGCCACTTGATGTCTATAAGCTTTAAACTCTCCACTTGAATCTGCGATACAAATCGCATATTTTTCATTTAATATGTCAATTTCTTTCATCATAATTTCAGCAATATGCGCAATTTCTCTCGGATTTTCTGATGAAATCATTGCTGGTTCAGTTAATTTAATTTTTTGTAGTGTAACACCTTCATAATCTAATCCAATTGGTAAAGCACCATTTGCAACTATATCCGGTAAGCTTAATGATTCTCTGTAATCTTCATATTTAATTTCATCTGGCATCATAGGAATATCACTTGGTGTTTCACCTTTATAAAATTCTGTCATCGCCGATACTTCATCATTAATTTGATCATTATATGATTTGGTCTCATCATGTTTAAATGGTTGGCCAATATGGAATGATACGTTGTCATCGCTACTTAACAATGCTCGACCCACTACATCTTTAACCGCAAATTTTTGCTGTCCTACTACGTTCGACACTTCTGATTTATCATATAAAAACATGGCGATACGCGTTTTCATATTAATGTACATTGGTGTTTTCATAGCGTTAGCTCTTGAGGCAGTTAAGGTTACTTGCATGTCTAATGCTAGCCCTTCACGTGTCATTTTAATCATCATATTTTCAAAAACTTCTTGAAAAGGTGAATCTTTTACTGCGTCAAAGTTATCAATAAGAATAAAGACATGCGGAATTGTTTCACCAGTTAATTTTCGATATTCAGAAATACTAGTAACACGATACTGACTTAAAATCTTCTTACGGCGATCGATTTCATCATTAAATATACGTATCGCCTTAGCAATCTTGTCTTCTTGATCTACTGTAAAGTAATCAGCGACATGCGGTATGTCTGTGACTGGCATCAAACCATTGGTACCGAAATCGAACAAGTACATGTGTGCTTGATCAGGACGATGGTGTCTTGCAACATCGAAAATAATGTTGTGTAAGAACGTTGTTCTACCATATCCTGGACTTCCGATTAACGCGATGTGCCCAGCTTTTTTCAATTGCAATACCATCGGTCCTTGGTATTGTTCTTCTGGTACGTCTTTAAGTCCTAATGTTAATTCCACTTCTTTTGCATCATCTGACCATAATTTTCTGAAATCTGTTTCTACTAAATCTTCTTGATATACATTTTCTGGCAATGGTGGTAACCATGGACGCTTAACTTCTTCAATTTCTAATCGTGTTGTAATAGATTCGATATGATCGATAACCGCTTCTAACTCGGTTTGGTTTTCTTTCGTTTCTTCATCTTCAAGTCCACTCAAGTCTTTGTTGATTGCTTGAAGTTGACCATAGTCATTAATCATGTAAATCGTCTTATCTTCAACTTCTAATTTATCGCCTTCGATGTCATATGTTGCACCACTCCATGCAGATTGGAATAATTCATAAATTTCATTATTACCAACTTGTAAATACGCACGACCTGGTAATGTAATGTCTGCTGCATCTGGTGTTTTTAAAATTTCATTACTGTCTTGTCTATCTTGTACTTTTAATGCCAATTTAAATTTAGAGTTAGACCAAATTTGGTCATCAACAACACCCGATGGTTTTTGTGTCGCAAGTATTAAATGAATACCTAACGAACGTCCAATACGTGCCGTTGATACAAGTTCTTTCATAAAATCAGGTTGTTCTGATTTTAATTCGGCAAACTCATCGGAAATAATGAATAAATGTGGCATTGGTTCTGTTGCAACACCTTCTTTAAATAACTTATGGTATTGATTAATATGGTTAACATCATGCTCTCCGAATAAACGTTGACGTTTTCTCAATTCGGCTTTGATTGATGTTAAGGCACGCATCGCTTCATCGCCATCTAAGTTTGTAATCGTACCAACTAAATGGACTAAATCTTTAAATAAGTTCGCCATACCCCCACCTTTATAGTCAATCAATAGGAACGCAACTTCATGTGGATGAAAATTAATAGCTAAAGATAAAATGTATGATTGGATAATCTCAGATTTCCCTGAACCAGTGGTACCAGCAACTAAACCATGTGGCCCGTGTGCTTTTTCATGTAAGTTCAATGATAAAATATCATCTTTACCTCTTACACCTAAAGGTACTGCCATCGTTTTGTATGTTTCGTTTTGTCTCCATCGATTAACTACATCAAGCTGATCTACTTCTTTCACGTTATACATCTCTAAAAATGTAATACTATCAGGAATTGCATTTTTCAAATGTTCGACGTGTATCAAATTCGCCAAACGTCGCGCGATATATTCTTTATCGACGTTATCAATATTTTCAGGTGTAAATTTCAATTGAACTAATTCTTTTTCTTTCGTAATCAGTTCACCTTCAGTACGAGACTTGATATCAATAATGGTATCTACATGCTCTGGCAAACTTTCAATCACATCTTCAACAAAGATTAATGAAATACCATATTCTGATAAATCTTGGTTTACATATTCTAAAATGACATGATCAATAATTAATGACATATCTGTAATGACAAACACTAATTGCGGTGTGAAAATAATTTGCTCATTACTTCTGCTGCGTTCACGCACAGCTTGGATACGTTCTTTAATCATGCTATAAATTGACGTTAAAATTTGGTCACGTGTTCGTTGATTGTAAACAAACCCTCTAATGTTTTGACCTCTCAATGTCATATGTGGCAACCAACGTGCCCATTTCAATGTTTCAACTTCATCTTCACGTGTCACAAATAGAAACTCTAAATCATGATAACTATGGAACGTTGACAATTGGATTAGCATTTTCTCCAATTCTTCTAAAATGAGATGTCGTGCACCAATATATGCAATTGGTCCATGATTTAAATCATTGATTAATGGTGCTTGTTCTACATCTGTGTAAAATTCATACAATTCTTTAGCATCGTCGAATAGTTCATCACGACGTTGGTTAAATTCTTCTTCTTGGTAATCTAATTTGAATGACTTTTCTACATTCGCAATACCTAACTTATAATGTAAGAAATCGTGATGATGCGATGTTTTTTCATATATTCTTGGTGCTTTCGTTTCAACGATATCTTTAATTTCAGCAACCGTTGGATAATGGTAATTCAAACTAAAACGTTGTGCTTTAATCGCTTTATTAATTTCTTTAGATTTATTATCCAAATAAGCTTTGTAATCTTTCTCTCGTTTTTCAACATCTTTGTTATACTTTTTCTTTTCAGAGAAATACGTTGTAATACCAAATACTATCGTTACTGTACTCATACCAATCATCATTAAAATATAAATACCAATTGGTCTCACTAAAAAGATGACAACAGTTAAAGCAATCATTACTAATGGCGGTATAATGGAACGCCATATCACTGTATTGTTCTTCTGTATTGGCTGTGGTGGTCTTTCAATCTTAATATCATCGGTCGGTTCACGGTGAATAATCCTTGGCGAACGATGGTACGTATTGTAATCATCTGCCTGTGCATGTGGCATCTCTTGTGTTAAGCGAATTAATGACGATGCCACTGTATTCTGACTCAATACATTTAAACCATCAGCTTGTACTTCGAGCCATATCCCTTCAACATAAATATGATCACCAATGTAAGCTTTGTTTGTTAATTGCTCTTGTAGTTCATAGTTAATATACACATCTGTATTTTTATCGTGCACAATGCGTACGTATTGTGATTCTTGTATTGATTGAAAATCTTTAATAATGATGGCATTCATCAAGCTTTGAATGACCATGTCATCATACGCATTTGGTCCAATTGTCATCGTATCTTGAATTGAAGGATACGCAAATGATGCATAATCAGCTTCTGTATAAAGCTGTAATGTAATGTCATCAAGGTCACCTTTTCTAACAAGCACCTTATTAATAGAAGTATGATTCGCTTGCCAAGTACCTTGATTATTTTGTTCTAAATGAATGACTTCGCCTAACGATTTCAACGTAATATCTGCACGCTCGTCTTCGCTAATAGTATATGTCTTACCATCTCGCAAATTGAGCATCTTCAATTGTTTGTTATATTTTATAATCAATTTATGCATTGTCTTTGCCTCAGTCCTATACTATTTTTTTCTTTCAGCTTCTTGGCGTTTTTCTTTATCTTTTTGTGCTTGTTCTTTTTGTTTCTTTTCATTCTCTTCTTGTTGCTTTAATTTTTCATCTTTTGCTTTTGCTTTCTCTTCTTCAGATTTCGCTTTTTCATCTTTAACTTGCTTTTCTTTGTCTAAAATATCTTGCAATTTATCGTTATACTTTTTCGTTTCTTCAGAACGTTTATCATTCGATAAATCTCCGTTATTTTTAATCTCATTTAACTTATTAATCAACGCTAACTTTGTAATATCGTTATCATCTAAATAAGTGGCAATATTAATCGCTTCATCAAGATGTCCTTGTCCTAATTCCATCCAATATAATAAGTAGTCTTTGTTTGAATTTGGTGTCACGTTATTAAGCAAGTTTTCTTTCTTATCTTTTTCTAAACCTTGTTTATTTGTTTGAATATAGCTTTTGGCATAAATGTAAAGCGCTTCTTTGTCTAATTTTTTACCATCTAAATCATCATACGTATTTAGTACTTGCGTATAATCATCCTTCACAAATGCTTGGTATCCTTTTTCAATGCGCTCATTATGCTTCATTACTGAAAAATATAAAAAGGCTAAAAATGCAATTAATAACACACTTAACGTTGTCATACCGATAGCAACCCATTTAAAAACGGTATGCCCTACTTTACGAACATATGCATAATTTTGACTATAATCTTGTTCTTGTTTCTGATACTGTTCATCTAAAAATGCCGTTAGTAAATCTAACGTTGCCGCTTCAATAACTTTAGTTTCAAATGGCGTTCCTTTATGTAGTTCTAAGTTTCCTTCAACTAAAGCATCAAATGATTGTTTCTCATTGAATGCACAGATAACCAGCGCTTTATATCTTGTTAAAAATTCAGCTTCTGACACAGGTAATGGATCAACAACATTTTGTAACCCTCTTGTTTTAGCAATGGGTAATCCATCTCTTGTGAAAAATAATTCATCTGGTGCCAACACAAATGTGTAGCGTGTACGATTTACTTCTTCTAAATTTTTGATATTGAGTAAGTAACGTAATTTTTCATTTTTAGTAAATGATTTAATATTATCAAAAGGTGTATGATTGTCATTAATGTCATAATGTATTTGGAAACTGTCACGTAGTTCAGTTAATTCAGCATCTATAAAATATGGAGAATGTTGTTCTAATAAGTACATTAAATGAAAATGTTCTGGTTTAATTGAAGACTTAGGAATCTCTCTCATATCTAAGCGTAATTTTGTTTTAGCTGCTTCTTCAGCATCTAAAGGCGTTAACATATCTTGCATTTCATTTTTAGGGTTATGATTTTTAACCATCTATTTTTCCTCCTATAGTAACTTCAAAATATCTCCATCAGCGATTTGATAATCAATGAGTCGATCATTTTCAACAAGTAATTGACCTTTCGTCATCACTTTAATTTGTGTATTGACATCAAATATTGAAATGTCCAAACTATCCAATACTAAAGCTATTAAATTTTTTATCGGTAAATATGCTGGTACTGCTAAGTCATATGTGCCGTAATTATAATTAGTAAAATCAAATGTTACTTTTACGTGCTGATTCATTTTTCGTTCGTCTCCCTTTATGAATTGAAAAAATGACAAATCCTAAAGTCAAAAAAGCCCCTACAGACATCAAAATGTACGGGAATATTTTTTTCTCCTGCTTGTTTTGAATATAGGGGCTTTTATCACTCTCCGAAGTCTTTTCTAAGTTAGATTTGGAAAATAACACTTTTTTAGTTTCATTCAAGCGAGTCGAGTGACTCGCTTGATTTTGAAACATATCATTTTTTATTTGTTGTTGTCGTTCTTTTTTCTGCTTAGCAATCGCATCATTAACCGCTTTGCTGTCTTTATTAAATAGCGTTGTATCATATTGATTTAAATCATTATTGATTCGCTTTTCCTCTTCTTGTTGCACGTCAATATTAAGTCCGCCATTATTGCTAGATGCTGTTAAAAAAGTTAAAGCAATCACGCTATTCATCAACATTAGATTAATCTCTCTTTCTTAAAGTGTTTTATAAACATGTTCAGTACAAAACCAATAATCACAAGTACTGTTAATATTACTAGCGCCAAGCCTATAGGATGCTCTGCATTTAAATAATTGAAGAACATGTTATCGATATAAGACAATGGTGAAATTTTATTAGTCACACCTTGTCCAGCCGCTTTCAAATTATTCATAGCTACAAAATATAGACCCAATGCAGCAATCATTAAGAACATACCGATTGATTTTACCTGTCTTAGTAAATACGTATTAATAAGTACGAAGACCATCATAGTTAAAATCACCATTAAGATGAATTTTGCTCTATAGCCAGCTAATACATGGAACTTATTCATTGCAATTAAACCGACAATTAATCCTTCTACCAAACCAGTTGTACCAATAACACCTGACGTGATGACATTATTCCAAAGATGGTTTTTACTACTATAATCATCTTTAATGAAATTCATTTGTCCTTTGGCACGTTCATAACTATAGAAAATATATGCTGTAATCATTGATAGTAAATACATCAATAATACGAATAATGTCGGTGAAATCACGTCTGTATTACCATTATTAGCTAAAACATTTTCTAAGTTTTTCTTTTGAACCGGATTACTCATAAATGCTTTTAATGCTTGGTTTTGTCTGTCGCCATCTTTAGAATTTTGTAATACTTTTTTAAACTCTTTAGCGAACAACTCATTATCTTTATCGTTTTTAGCCATTTGACGGTTCAAATCATTCGCTCTTACGCCTAATGCTCGACCTGTCGCATGTAGTTTATTCACATTATTATCTAATTGATTTAATTGTCCACTAACTGAATCTGCAATTGTTTTTGATTCTTGTGTATCTGATAGCAATTGCGTACTTTTCTCAGAAATTCTACTAATTTCTTTATCTAAATTTGAAGACATCGTATTAAATTCATCATTTTTGCCTTTATCAATTTTTGGTTCTTGTGGCTCTTCAGCAAATGTCTTTTTAACGTTTTCTAACTGATCAATCAGCTTAGAAATATCTTCTTTATTTTTGGTTGTATTCTTTTTGTTATTTAAAATGTCATCAATCAGTTTGTCTGAGTTTTCTTCCATTGAATCAATTTGATGTAACACAGCTACTTTATCGTCTTTGAAACTTTCCATGTCATTGATAACTTGGTCAACCATCATATCAATTAAACGTTTGTTGTCGAATGGTTTATCTTCTCTGCCTTTTGTATCTGTGTACATTTTATAATGCGCATCAAACCTAGATAATGCACTCAATTGCTGGCTTAATGCATCTTTCGATAAGCGACCATCAAGGTTATGATTCAATGTTACGTCCACAACACTCGTTGCTTTCTTATCATTTGGTTCATCTTGACGATTTGCTTGTCCAAATAACAATTGTAAATGCATTGTTTTATCTTTTAAGAAATCTTTCTCAGCATCCTTTTTCAATTTAGCAACGCCATTGACTTCAACTTTATATTCCTTGTTAGATGTATCGAGTTGAACACTTTGATCCTTAATGTCATATTTTTTACCATTAATTTTAATGTCGCCTTCAAAATTAAAATGAGGATCTGTTGCAACAGTTAATTGATTAATATCATTACTTTTAATCGTTTCAGTACGTTGCACTTTGACACCATCATTAATCAAACTACTTGTGTCTTGCGCAACTTGGTTATCATAATCTGTTAAATTAATGTGTTCTGCTAACGGTTTTTTCAAATTATATTCGTTTTTATAACGTTTTGCTTCTTTGACAATTGCTTCGTATTTATTAGCTTCATCCTCATTTAAACCTGCAGCTATAAAGTCTTGTTTAGACATGTTATAGATAAATGTTGTATCTGTATCAGGTTCTTTGACAATATCATCATGAAGTTGTTTCTCTAAGTTTTCAGCGAATTGAGCATTGTTCATTTTAATGCTATTTAGCGCATCTTGTAAGTCTTTGTTGTTTGCAAGCTCATCTTGCAGTGATTCTGTTAATTGCTTACGATAGTCTTCAATCATACCTTTTGAAAATGGTGACTCTTGTGATTGAATGATTTCTCTTAATTTATCTAAGTTTTCTTTAACAGTTTGTTTATATTCTTCTTTACCTGTATCTTGCATACTTGATTGTTGATCAATTTGGCTGTCCATCTGTTTTAATGCATTGATATAGTTATCAAGTTCCACGCTATCTTTTTGCGATTTATAATCTTGTAACATTTTATCCATCGCTGTATTGTGCTCGTCAAATAATGAATTTTGTTTTTCAATTAAAGTCGAAACATTATAATCTGTGTTCACTCTGAACGTATCTGAATTCGCACTCAATAATGATTTATTGTATGTTTGGAACCATTTTGTAATATCTTTGTTTGCAGAAATCGAATTTACAAGCGTATCTGTAAATAATTCCGGGAAGTCGTTAATTGGATTTAATAAGTAATTCGAGAATTTACTATTCACACCATGTTCACGCGTCATAATAGCGCCAACATTTTTTTGTGCATTATGTAAATTATCAATGATGCTTGTTAAATAAATTTCGACTAAGTTTTTGTTAAAGTCGTTAAGTACATTACTTACAACTTTTTCTGTGTTTTTAGCTACTTCTTCTTTTTGTCCTACAGCTGTTTTATACTGTAGTGATATTTTCGATGGTGTTTTAGCGTCTAATTGCATTGCCAATTTTGAAAAGTTTTCTGGGATAACAATCATGACTTGGTATCCGCCATTTTTCAAACCAGACTCAGCAACGTTTCTTGTTACTGTTTCAAATTTATAGTTTTTCTCATTTGCTAACCTTTTAATAAAAGCTTGACCCAGCTCAACCTTTTTACCGTTATATGTCGTTGGTTGATCCTCGTTAACAATTGCGATATGTATTTTATTATTTTTATTACTTACACTTTGGGATCCTTTTTCTGATTGATCTCCATATTTTGTTTGAACAAAAAATATCATACTAACTATGGCAATTATAATAATTAAAGTGACAATTAATGCATAAATCCAATTTTTCTTTTTCATGCTTATTTCCTTTCAGTTGTTTTCTTAAAAAATGCTAAGCAAAGCCACATTAGAAAATGTGACTTTGCCAATTTCAGAATGCTTATTGCAAACCGAAATTATTAGAAAGTTGTTGGTCTTGCTCTTGAACGGCATCAGCAGTGCTATTCAATTGTTGTTTAATTTCTTCTAATAATTGTGCAAATTTTTCTACTTTAGGACTAAGTTGTTGGAATTGCTCTTCGAAACGGCTGAAAGCTTGACCTTCCCAGTTCGCTGCAATTTCACCTTGTGCACGTGTTAAATCAGATAAAATTTGACGGATTTGGTCTGAACCTTGCCCGTAAGATTGCGATTTTGCTCTGATTTCCTCTGGACTCATCTTAATCATTGCCATAACTAGAAACCTCCTGAATATTTTAAGTTTATCAAAACTTTTTAGGGACACTATTTTTTGAAAAAGTGCTCCTTACTCAAATAATATATAAATTATTAGTATATGTATATAGTTTTTTAAGTATTTTTAGCTTTTTTTAAATAAATATATTGAATATACCCATATATTTTTAATTAACCATTCATTTTTGTAATATAAATGTGTATACTAAAATTAAATTAAATACATAAAGGATTAAATGGTTATTATGAAGAAAACAATTTTACTGACGATGACAACTCTTACTTTATTTAGTATGTCGCCTAACTCGGCTCAAGCTTACACGAATGATAGCAAAACATTAGAAGAAGCAAAGAAAGCACACCCAAACGCACAGTTCAAAGTGAATAAAGACACCGGCGCGTATACTTATACTTATGACAAAAACAACGCGCCAAACAACAATCATCAAAATCAGTCACGTACAAACGACAATCATCAACACGCAAATCAACGTGATTTTAACAACAATCAGTACCATTCTTCATTAAGTGGTCAGTATACGCACATTAATGACGCAATTGATTCACACACACCGCCTCAAACGTCACCAAGCAATCCTTTGACACCAGCAATACCGAATGTCGAAGACAATGACGATGAATTAAATAACGCTTTTTCAAAAGATAACAAAGGGCTTATTACAGGCATCGATTTAGACGAATTGTATGACGAATTACAAATCGCCGAATTTAATGACAAAGCAAAGACTGCTGACGGTAAACCTTTAGCTTTAGGTAACGGTAAAATCATTGATCAGCCTCTTATCACAAGTAAGAACAACTTATATACTGCTGGACAATGTACATGGTATGTCTTTGATAAACGCGCCAAAGATGGACACACGATTAGTACATTTTGGGGAGATGCTAAAAACTGGGCAGGCCAAGCTTCAAGCAATGGCTTCAAAGTAGATAGACACCCAACACGAGGATCAATTTTACAAACAGTAAACGGTCCATTTGGTCATGTAGCCTACGTTGAGAAAGTTAATATTGATGGAAGTATTCTAATTTCAGAAATGAATTGGATTGGTGAATATATCGTTTCATCAAGAACCATCTCTGCTTCAGAAGTTTCTTCATATAGTTACATCCATTAAATTAATCATGACATCAATAAAAAGCGACCAGACAACATTTTACTAGATGTAAAATTTTAGCTGGTCGCTTTATTTTGTATGTTATTCGATTATAAAATTACAAAGAAATGTTCTCTAAATTCCCCATTAATCAAAATCGTTTACGAAAGTATAATTGTAGCTATAATAATCCAAGTCGTAACAACTAGTGGCACTATCGTCTTGAATAAGAATATACCGTATTTTTTCTTGCGATATATATCCAGTACTAGCCAAATTAAAATGATTATAACACCAACAAAAATAAATACAGGATTCATCGATATAGCATCTGCCTGTAACTCAGGTTGCATTCTTAATTTAGTGATAATTAACATCACTACTGAAATAATGAAAAAGTAGATACCTCTTATCTTTGATGTCTGTAAATCTAATTCCTGCTCTTCAATGACCTCTTTAGATTCACCCAATTCTTTTGCAATCAAATAATTTACTACCTTAGGTTTCACCCATAAACACTTAATTGCAAAGTACATAAAAATATATGATCCAGTATCCATAAACATTAAAAAGTTGCTTAAATCATTATCAACAAAGCGAGCGCCTATAAAATAGTAAAAAATCAATGTCCCCATTATAACACCATCTAATATTAAACCTATTATTGAAAAACCTTCACTTTTAAACAAACTAGCAATCATAGCTATATAATAAATAGCAAATATTGTTATTAAAATAAAAATTATCATGGTTAGACTCCTATTAATTTTTATGTCTTTCCTTTACATTGTCTTACCTTCATTTTCGATATCTTTCTTAACACTCTTGTATAACGCGTAATTAAAATATGACCTAACAAGTAGAGCATCAACACCTAAATTTATTAGTATACTTAAAAATATAAAGTTCTTTTCATCCGCAATACTAGGCGCAACTTTACTTATATAAAATATAGTTGCTAAAGCAAATAATTTTATAATAATTGCTATAAAGTTAACTGCAGGATTAGGATTTTCACTATCAAATTCATTTTTATAAAATAAAAATAAACCTAACCAAGAAATAAATAACATCAAAGCTACTCCGCACCAATAATAAAACACATCTATATCGTTTACTGCTGCACCAACAACATAAGTAGAAGCAATAAATAATGGCATTGAATAACCAGTTATAACATTTAGTGTCATATACCAAATCACATTCTTTTTCTCAACTTTTACCTTCTCACTTTTTTCTTGTAAATACAGTAAAATTGACACTACTATTGCAAAAATTAAAAATACGACTAAATATAATGGCAACTTATCATAAAGTTTACTATTGAAAAACATAATCGCATCAAAAAACAATGAGAGCAAAATCGTAAATATTACAAAAGGTGTTAAGTACGGTCTTTTTATATTTGCTACAATTTCCTTTATCTCCATTACACTTATCCCCCTATACAAAAATCTTTAATTATCTAAACCTTTTTCGATATCTTTCTTAATACTCTTATATAACGCGTAATTAAAATATGACCTAACAAGAAGAGCATCAGAAGCTAAATTTATTAGAATACTTGTATATATAAATTTTTCTTCATCTGCAGTGTTAGGTACAATTGTACTAATATAGAATAATCCACCAAATGCAAATAATTTTATAATAATTGCTATGACATTAACTGCTTTATTCGGATTTTCACTATCAAATTTATTTTTATAAAATAAAAATAAGCCTAACCAAGAAATAAATAGCATCATCACTATACCTAGCCAATAATTAAAAACGTCAAATCCAAAACCAGCTACCCCAAAAACATAAATAGATGCCAAAAGCAATGGCAAAGTATATCCCACAATAACGTTAAGTGTGAGATATCTAACCACATATCTTTTTTCAACTTTGTAATTTTCATTTTTCTCTTGTATGTACTTCATAATCAAAATTACAGCTGTAAAGGCCATAAACACCAGTAAATACATAGGCAATTTATCATATAGTTTAGCGTAGAAAAACATAATCGCGTCAAAAAATAATGAAACTGCAACTACAAATACTCCCAATACAGTCAAGTATGGTCTTTTTATATTCCTTACAAAATCATCGACTTTCAATTCCATAAATACATAATCCCCCCAATATAGCTTCAATATTTTCAATAAGTTAAATAAATCTTCTTCGCCAAAAAATGCTTATTATTAAGTTAACCGACATTTTTCAAGAATCATTATGTAATCAAACTATTTTTTGTAGTTTATTAGATTTTCAATAACTTATTAAACATTATTATAACTAAAATTCTATTAATTTAAACAAAATTTAAAATAAACCATTTAATAAAATGTATTGTTCTGATATGATTAACTCATAAATAATTGGGAGGAAACAAAATGTCTAAAAAACTAAAAATTATAATTCCTATTATTGTTGTCTTATTATTAATAGGTGGAATCGCATGGGGAGTTTATGCATTTTTTGCTAATACACCGAAAAATACATACCTAAAAAGTGAACAACAAACAGCAAAAATGTATAAAGATTATTTTAATGACCGTTTTGAAAATGAAGTGAAGTTCCAAGAAAAGATGAAAGATAATTCGTTTTTATCTTCATTAGAATTAAGCGCAGATGCATCAGATGAAATTGTTAAAGGGCTTGGCATTCCTAAATCTGTTGTTAATGCATCGAAAATTAAAATGTCATATGGACATGATCCTAAAAAAGAGAAATCAATGATTAATCTTGAACCAACAATCGCAGACTCTGCATTAGGGAAATTCCAGTTAGCTGCAGATAAAGATAAGCATTATTTCGAATCACCATTATTTAAAGGGAAATATAGTGTTAATAATTCTGATTTATTATCAACTTATTCAAAACTTACAGGTGAAGATGAAGAAACAGCAAAAGAAAATGGTATTACAAACCAACAACTAAATTTAAATACTCTTTTTAATAATGCTCAAGCACAACAAAGTGACTACAGCAAAATTGCCGAAAAATATTCCGAACTTATTGTCGACAAATTAGATGACGATAATTTTGATAAAGGTAAAAAAGAAGAAATTAAGGTTAATGGTGAAAAGTACAAAGTTAGACCTGTCACGTTAACACTTAGCAGAGCTGACACTAAAAAAATTACATTAGCTGTATTAGAAGAAGCTAAAAAGGATAAAGACCTTAAAAAATTAATGGAAGAACAAGGTGCTACAAAAGACTTTGAAAAAGACATCAAAAAAGCAATTGACGATGTCAAAGAAACTAAAAAGGATGAATTTGCTAAAATTCAATCTAAAATTTATACCGAAAAACATACGATTGTAAAACGAGAAATTACTATTACCGACAAAGAAAATAATAAAACTAAAATCAAAGGTACTAATACTTTAGAAGACGATAAGTTAAAACTAGATTACGCACTTGATTTCGATCAAGATAAATACACGTATGCTGAAGCGAAATATACAATTAAAGGCGTATCTTCTAAAGAAAAAGATAATAAATATAATGATAAATACGAATTTGGTAAAAAGACAGAATATGATGAATCAAAAATCAAATTAGATAACCAAGAAAAAGTAGATGGCACAAAACGTCAAGATAAAGGTAAAATCACTGTCGCATTAGATAAATATAGCGACGAAAATGAATTCACTTTTGAAAATAATATAGATTCTGACGTAAAAAATAACACTCAGAAATCTACGTTAAATATCGGTATCAAATATGCTGAAGAACCAATTAATTTCATTTTAAAATCTAGCACAAAATTGAAAGAAGATATTGATTTTGATGATAGTGGTGCGAAAGATTTCAATAGTCTATCTTCAAAAGACCGTGAAAAACTTGAAAAAGAAATCGAAAAAAATGGCGGCAAAATGTTTGAATCAATTTTAAAAAAGGCATCTAAATAACTAAAATATAAAAATAAGATTGGAAGGTCATCTTGCCTTTCAATCTTATCATTGGAGGAGTGGTTAAATGAAAACAATACATTTGTTTCGCATCTACCACTCTTTTTTATTGAAAAAGTGGTATTTGATTATCTATTTACTATTTATATTAGCGGCACTCGTTATTACATTAACGACGATCCAACATGTAACAGAAGATGACAATCATTTTAATATAGGTGTCGTAGATAAAGATCAATCAAGTGAAACGAAATTAATCTTAAACTCTATTGGTAAAGGGAGTAACCTAGGAAAAAACGTGAGCATTAAAGCATATGATGATAAGCAAGCACATACTTTGTTAAAAAAACATAAACTTCAAGGCTATTTTGTTTTTGATAAAGGTATGACCAAGGCATTTTATAAACAAGGCGAACTACCAATTTCAGTATATACATATGACCAACAATCCATGAAAAGTGTCGTGCTATCTCAGCTAACAGATTCTGTTTACCAACGTCTTATGCGATCAATGGGTGGCATCTTAGCTTTTCAAGACTTAGCACCGAAAGCATCACATTCTGACAGTATCAATGTTATGACTGATTTGCTGATTACAGGATTAAACCGTTCAGGTGCATTTAACTTAGAACCGATTCATTTATACGATACGGGCAGTTATTATGCAATTACCGGATTTTTAGCAACGGTATTCATCTTTGCACTATCTTTATTTACAGTTTTGAAAATGAATCAAGATACTGTATTGAAAGCGCGATTGAAAATGTTTCATTTTTCTAAAGAGCGTTTGTTAATCATTCGTGCGTTGATTACATGGTTTTATACTATGTTATGGAGTATCGTTGGTGTAGTTTGGATTGTGTTCAGTATTCCGAATACCTTTGAATTATATAATTGGCCAACGTTAGCCATTCATTTAAGCTATTATGTTACCTTTTTAATACTGTGGTTATTACTCATCGAACTTTTAACAACAGGCTTGTTGAATAGTATTAGTAAAGTCATATTAGCTATTGTCATCCTGGTGTTATCCGGTTTAACAATACCTACGATTTTTTTACAACATATAGCAAATGGCGTTTTCAATATTCAACCGTTCGCAGTTGTAACAAATCAATTGTTAGAAATTATTTTAAACAACTACATTTTAGAACTGCACCCTAGTTTCTATCTTAGCTTCATCGCACTTTTGATAATTAATTTAGCTGTATTGGTTTGGAAGTATCGTCAATGAAGCCTTATATACAACTTGTTTTGTTCAAGCAATGGTTACAATACATCTTGCTCGTAACAACCATTGTCATCGCACTCGTACTTATTGGTATCGGTTACCGTGTAGCACATGACAACTTCAAAATACCGATTACCATTCAAGATTTAGACCAAACCACTGCATCAAAATCATTCGTCAATAAAATTAAACAATCTGACTATGTAACTATTAAAAAAGTCGATGAAGATGAAAGCTATATTGAAGATGATGTTACTAAAAAGGAAGCTATTTTAAGCATGCAAATTCCTAAAGGTTTCTCTCAAAAATTAAAAGAGAACCGTTTAAAAGAAACGATACAGTTATATGGTAGAGATGACTTTATAGGTGGTATTGCTATAGAAATTGTTAGTAGTTCATTATATGAACAGCAAATTCCTAACATTATTTATGAACACCTTGAGGATATGAAACAGCATCAATCTATCGATGCTATCAACAAGTCCTATCATAAACATACACCTGAATCTAAAATCAAATTTGTGTCGCTTACTAAACAAGCACAACACTCTATTTCAATTAGCTTAATCTTTGCGGTGATTTTATTTGTTAGCGCTGTTCAAGTAGTACTTCATTATCGTTTAAACCAACAAGCAGCATTGCAACGATTATCACAATATCATTTAAGCCGTTTCAAACTATATAGTACTTATGTAATGACACATACGATCTTGTTATTGTTGGTACTATTGGCAGTTAGTCTATATTTGTCTCAACCACTCAGCTTAATATTTTACTTAAAATCACTGTTACTTATATTGATTTATGAGATAGGTATCGTCTTTATCTTATTCCATATTCAAACAATAAGTCATCGATTATTCATGACATTTATATATGCACTTGCTATGGGTATCGTATACTTGACCATTTTCATGTAAAGGAGCGTAACTGATGATAGAAATTAATAACCTTTCAAAGCGTTACCGTAACAAACAGATTTTCAATCATTTAACCATGTCCTTTGATAGTAATCGTTTAACCGTATTACTTGGCGATAATGGCGCTGGAAAATCAACATTACTTCGTATGATTGCTGGTATTGAAAAAGCTAATGATGGAACTATCAACTATTTCGGCGAAAAATGGAATCAAAGACAAATACAAAATCACATCGGTTATGTGCCACAAGACATTGCGTTATTTGAACACATGACAGTGGCTGAAAACATTAAATTTTTTAAATCACTTTGTAAAAATCCAATTAACGATACAACTATCAACGAATATTTACAGCAATTAAACTTTGATGATACGTCTGCCAAAGTATCTACATTGTCTGGTGGGAATAAACGTAAAATTAATATATTAGTAGGTTTACTAGGTCAACCTCGAATTCTCATTTTAGATGAACCGACAGTTGGTATTGATTTAAAATCTAGACATGACATCCACCAACTACTGAACATTATGAAATCTAAATGTTTAATTATATTAACTACCCATCATTTAGATGAAGTTGAAGCACTTGCAGATGATATCAAGTTAATTGGCCAAGATCCTTTTTATCAACATGTTTTAGAGGACAAGCAATGGGCTTATACCTATTATTAAAACGAAAAAATCCCAAGTTGCGTATGATATCGTAACTTGGGATTTACTGTATTATCTACTTTGCAAGTATGACGTTGGGTCTACTGCATATTGATTACCGATGCCACCAGACATACGTTGGAAGTGTACGTGAGGTGCTGTTGAATTACCCGTACTACCTGAATATGCAATTTGGTCACCAGCTTTGACTTTATCACCAGCTGAAACAGTTAAACGATTATTATGCATATACCATTGGTAGTTATTACTGTTCGCTTCTTTAATCGTTACTTGATTACCCCCACCATAGTTACTCCAACCTGCTTGTACTACTGTACCATCAGTTAATGAGTAAACTGGTGAATTTTCAGGCATTGCATAGTCGACACCGTAATGCGCACCACCACCGTGATATTGTCCATATGGTTGTAGTTGTTTACGACTTGTTAACCAGCTTGCGTCTTTCGCATGACCACTAGCTGTCGCTTTACTTGCTGATCCGCCATTTTGATTAGACGTGCCATTAGGGGAATTGACCTTTCCATTACCATCATGGCTGTTATACGCTTGGTTGTTGTTACTATGTGAATAATAGCTCGCGTCTGGACCTACATTTGATTGATAGCCATATTGATTAATATGCTGTTGGCTTTGACTCGCTGTGTAGTCATTGTTATCTCCTGCTGTTGCTGGATTCACATATGTTTGGCCGCTTCCATTGGCATTTGCATTTTTTGGATAACAGTTATAAAAATAATGCGTATGTCCTTGAGCATCTACGAATGTATAGCTATATTCTTTATTATCAAACATTGCTTGATTCCAGTTACCATCAGGTGTGTGATGATAATCCCCATTAGAATCAATTGTATAATAAGTACCATAAGATACGTCTTGTGATTGTGTTGACATTTGTGTATGTGCTTGTTGGGTGTTTGTCGTTTCTGCTGCATCTGCTTGATGCGCCATTGTAAATGTAGCGAAGCCCATCGTTGCAATCGCTGCTGCTGTTAATTTTTTCATGTATAAAACATCCTCCATTAAAGTTAAAGTTAGTTTTCAATTAAACTGTACTGCACATACTAAAAGAATTAGACAACTGAGTAAAGGATTTAATTCTCATTTTCCAACTATTTAATATTCCCGAAATGTTTTACTAAACTCATTACATTGTCATTACAAAATAGCCATACATTGATATTAAAATGACATCTCTCACTGCATTCGTTTAACCTTTTATAAATTTTCAAAACTAACAACTAATCATTCGTCCATGTTCGCGCTTCAACGCTAATGTATGATAGTAATCATCCATCAAATCATATCAACCAAATTCCATTATCAATCGCTATTGATTGTCATTCAACTTTCTAATAATGATATGCTTCTCAGGCTTAAAAATCGTCATATCTTTTCTATTAATTAAATCATCTGTGAGCTTTAATGCTACTAATTCATTGCTGCCATAATACTTAATATATAACGTTCTTGTAGTTAAATTTATTACGGTCTGATACATCGTATAGTGATTGTCAGCATCATGCGGACGTACAATTCCAATCGGTATATTTACCGCATCTAATAAATAAAATGCATTCATTAAATCCATTTCTTTATCATTGTTTTGAGCAATGTTTGCTTTCATAAATGCCATTCTCACAAAGCGCTCAGTTGAAGTAAATCCACCTGGCAATCCAAATGTACCTGCTTCATTGCCTAAAGGTTCAATCGTTACACCTTCCAATAAATTTGCTGTTGCTGGATAAGGAGAAATATTGATATATTGTCTTAAATTACTATAATGCCAATTTAAGTCTGGATGATTTGTTAAGACACCAATAGGATTATCTTTTATAACCACTTCACCCTCTTTAAATGAAACTTCGACTGTATGTCCAGTTGCATCGGAAACATGATAATGCAATGGCGGAACTTCACCGATGTCATTTAAATATACAGCTACAACATGTATTTGGGATGCTTGTTGTTTCATATCTTCAATGCTTGTTGTATATCCCAAAATCCATGTCACAATTTCATTTTGCGTAATATTCATCGCGTCCGCTTTGTGTGTTGATCCATATGAACTATAATCTCGGAAATATTGTGTTGAAATGGCAACGCCATGTTCATTAACACCATCACCATAAATAAAACCTTCCATATCTGTTCCTGTGCCAATAAAGCCATATTGCGTTTGGCCTGTCGTGCCAGTGCGAGATTTCCAACGATAATTTCTAGGCGTCACTGCTGGCGAACCATCTAATGGATAATCATAATCCATCGTGCGTCCAAGAAGTACTTGATTATTTAAAGTTTGTATTGTGAATCCTGTGCACATTGTTCTCATTCCTCTGTACCTTCATTTACTTTAATCACTTTCAAATAAAGCTGTTTCACTTAAACATACTATAAAAAATCAATTATACAAGCAATTAATTGATATTCATTCTCAATAACTGTGGTATGATATGTAAGGAAATCATGACTAATGTGTGAGTGAACGATCATCTATACATCCGTTCACTTCATCTCATGACTTTCTATATTTAATTTTTACAAGGAGTGACATCTGTGAATAACACACAATCTTCACCACGCAGTAATATTATTATTGCGATTATGTTGTCTGCATTAACATATTGGTTGTTTGCACAATCATTTATTAATATAGGACCTCTCGTTGGTCAAACGTATCAAACCTCTCCTGCCGTGTTAAATTTATCTATTAGTTTAACTTCCTTCGCCACAGGTATCTTCATGGTGGCTGCAGGTGATATTGCTGATAAAATAGGACAACTGAGAATGACATACATGGGTCTCATAATCAGTATGTTTGCATCTCTTCTATTAATTATATCGGACATCACTGCACTGCTCATCATCGGTAGAATTTTACAAGGTCTATCAGCAGCTATCTTGTTACCTTCAACAGTTGGCGTGTTAAATAATCAATTTAAAGGAGAACATTTAAGACGAGCGATTAGTTATCTAATGATTAGTACTGTTGGTGGCATCGGCCTAGCTGGTGTTATCGGCGGTTTAATTGCCTCAAATTTCGGATGGCAAACGAATTTCATCATTAGTATAGTCATTGCTTTCATTGCCATATTGCTTCTAAAAGGCACACCTGAAAAAGTAAGTCAACATAGCCACCGTCATCCATTCGATTACAAAGGTATGTCGATTTTCGCTGTTATGATTGGTAGCTTTACATTATTGTTAACACAAGGATTCGAACAAGGTTGGTTTAGTACATTTTCAATCATTTGTCTGAGCATTTTTATCATCACTACGTTGATATTCATCATCATCGAACGTCGACATGAAGTACCTTTTATTGATTTCTCAGTATTACGCAACCGTCCGTTCATTGGTGCATTTTTAAATAACTTTGTTTTAAATAGCGGTCTAGGCGTAACAGTGGTCTTTTTCATATATGCTCAAACACACCTTGGTTTATCAGCTGCGCAATCTGGACTTGTTACATTGCCATATGCCATTGTGGCAGTTGCGATGATTCGTTTAGGTGAAAAAGCAACATTACGTTTCGGTGGCAAATTGATGCTCATCATTGGTCCGTTGTTCCCTGTCATCGGCATCACTATTATTAGCATGACATCACTTCAACCATCACAATATATCATTGCTGTTGTTATTGGGTTTGTCATTTGCGCAATTGGAAATGGTTTAGTCGCAACACCCGGCCTTACAATTGCAATTTTCAGTATGCCAAATGAAAAAGTTGGTTTAGCTACAGGATTATATAAAATGAGTGGTACATTAGGTGGCGCCTTTGGTATAGCACTAAGTACTACAGTTTTCAGTATGTTACAACTAAACTATGCACCAAGTGTAGCTGCAACCGTAACATTTATCGTCAGCATTGTATTGATGATCCTTGGCTCATTGTCTGCATACATGATCATTCCAAAAACGGTTAAATCTTAAATATAATAGAAGCATCATGTTTCGAAATATCTGTATCACTTTAAAATGATATACAAGAAATTCAAGAAAAATAAGCGAACTGAATAAATAAAGATTCAATTAACGCATCAGTATTAGGATTCACTCTAAAACGATTAATAGTTTTATAAGAAGGTGTTTGATCTTGAGCTAACCACATCATTCGAATACTGTCATGAAGTAATTTCTCTATTCTACGACCAGAAAATACAGATTGAGTATATGCATATAAGATGATTTTTAACATCATCTTTGGATGATAGGATGTTGCGCCACGATGATGTCTGAATTCATCGAATTTGCTATCAGGTATCGTTTCAACAATTTCATTAACATGTCGCGAAATATCATTTTGAGGAATTCTAACAGAAGTTTCTATTGGTAGTGTAAGTTGGGCAAAGTGTCTTATTTTTTTAAAGTATTTCAAAGTAAAATTACATGTTAATACGTAGTATTAATGGCGAGACTCCTGAGGGAGCAGTGCCAGTCGAAGACCGAGGCTGAGACGGCACCCTAGGAAAGCGAAGCCATTCAATACGAAGTATTGTATAAATAGAGAACAGCAGTAAGATATTTTCTAATTGAAAATTATCTTACTGCTGTTTTTTAGGGATTTATGTCCCAGCCTCTTACTCTAATTATATTCACTATCAATTAGACAAAATGGCCATTTTCAAATATCACGCGTTGTTTCTGACCTTGAATATATTTATTATAATTCTCTTTTTGAAAATCAGTTAACATTAATTTAGATGTACCGTATTTTAACACTTTTTGCATTGTTTCTATTCTCATTTTTCTAAATAACCATCCATCTTTTAACACAATACGATTAACAGCATCATATGATAATTCTACTGTTTCTTTAATTTCAAATGTTTTGAATGAAATAATCGTGCACATTAAAAACGTATCACCAAAGTAATAAACATCTAAATCATCACGTTTATGTTGTCCAACTAACAAACGACCATATTCGAACTCTTTTTCTGGATATTTCAATTCTAAAAAACTAATAATCTCTTCTTCTTTTAATTTGAATTGCATTTAAAAACATCCTCTCTTAATTTTTAACAAGCCTTAATTAAAAATTTTTTCAATCACATAGTTCAATATACATCATTTCGTTATGTTTTTTAATACTTTTTTCAAAAACAAATATTTTATTCTTTAAAATAATGACTTTTGTATTTTTCATCACAATAAACATTTTAAAATTCTTGTTATCATAATCATTAAAAGTTATTTAACCTTAATAATATATTCTCTCGCCTCAACCTTAATCGCATACTATAGGCGTCTGTTTGTAGACAATAAAAGTCATGCACGTCTTCATATGTCATCCAATGTTTATCATGATATGATGAATATAATAATCGGGTATATAACTGTATGATTAATTACACAATAAAGAGAAGGAATATAATATGAAAAAAGTGTCAATTAAAGATGTTGCTAGAGAAGCTGGTGTATCAGTTACAACTGTGTCACATATTTTAAATCATAATGATAGTCGTTTTTCCGCAACAACGATAAAAAACGTACATGCTGTTTCAGAACGTTTAGGCTATGCCCCTAATAAACATGCAAAACAATTGCGCGGCAGTAAAATTCAAACTATTGGCGTCATTTTACCTAGCTTAACAAATCCGTTTTTCTCAGCACTGATGCAAAGTATTCATGACCATAAACCATCTGATGTTGATTTATGCTTTTTAACATCTACAGCAACTGATTTGTATGACAATATTAAACATTTAATTGATCGAGGTATTGACGGATTAATTATCGCACAATACATATCATCCCCGGACGCCCTAAATAACTATCTAAAGAAACATCATGTACCTTATGTCGTACTGGATCAAAATGACCATCAAGGCTATACAGATTTTGTTCGGACAAATGAATATCAAGGTGGACAACTTGCAGCACAACATTTAATAGAACTCGGTCACAACAATATGATAATTGTTGCACCATATGACATGATGGCGAATATGTCGACTCGTGTCGCTGGATTTGTCGATACTTTGCGCGCGAATCAATTGCCAGAACCACAAATCGTCCATACTGAATTATCTAAGCGCGGTGGGCTAACCATTGTTGATGACATCATGGTTCAATCTGCCACTGCAATCTTCGCTATTAACGATGAACTCGCTATTGGCATTTTACGAGGACTAATTGAACATGGCATCAGTATTCCGAAAGATATCTCATTAATAGGTTATGACGACATTGATTATGCAGCGTACGTCTCGCCACCTTTAACTACTGTGGCACAACCTATAACTGATATTGGCAAAACATCTTTAACCTTATTACTTCAACGATTACAGCACTTAGATAAATCCATTGATATGATTGAATTACCAACGACTTTAAAAATTCGTGCAACAACTGGCTATCATCTTTCAAACTAACTACGTATCTTCCGAAATATACTCATCATTGTTAGGCCCTTAGCGTTGCTTTAATGCTGAGGGTTTTTAATCATAATTATTTCACTAAGAAATTAAAATAATAATGTATGAATTTTTAAATATGATTTAAACGTTTTCAGTTTTTATGAAAACGCATGCATTTTGCAAATAAAAATGGTACGATGGCATTGGTAAAATGTTTTACTAAAAACAAATCGTGAGGTGTATAACATGAGCATTGTTGCATTACTTATCGGGTTAGGCCCCTTAATTGGCTGGGGCTTCTTCCCAACAGTCGCTTCAAAGTTTGGTGGTAAACCTGTACATCAAATTATCGGTGCTACTGTAGGTACGTTAATCTTCGCTATTATATTAGCCGTAGTCACATCAAGTGGCTTCCCTACTGGAACCAATTTGCTATTCGCCTTATTATCAGGTGCAGGATGGGGATTCGGACAAATCATTACATTTAAAGCGTTCGAATTAGTCGGCTCATCTCGTGCCATGCCAGTCACAACAGCATTCCAATTATTAGGCGCATCTTTATGGGGTGTCTTTGCATTAGGAAATTGGCCAGGCATTGGTCATAAAATCATTGGATTTACAGCTTTAGTCGTTATTCTAATTGGAGCGCGTATGACAGTTTGGAGTGAACGCAAAGAAGCAAGTAACGCCAAAAATTTACGTCGTGCAGTGGTACTTCTGTTAATTGGTGAATTTGGATACTGGTTATATTCAGCTGCACCGCAAGCAACTTCTATTGATGGCCTAACTGCCTTTTTACCTCAAGCAATGGGTATGGTAATTGTTGCAGTCATTTATGGCTTTATGAATATGAAAGCAGAGAATCCATTCCGTAATAAAATTACGTGGTTACAAATTATTTCAGGTTTCTTCTTTGCATTTGGTGCTTTAACATATCTTATTTCAGCACAACCTAATATGAATGGTTTAGCAACTGGATTTATTCTTTCTCAAACATCCGTTGTGCTTGCTACATTAACTGGTATTTATTTCTTAAAACAACATAAAACGTCAAAAGAAATGGTTATTACAATCATCGGCTTAGTACTCATTTTAGTAGCCGCTTCTGTTACAGTATTTATAAAATAAGGAGTGTAGATGTCATGAAAAAATCAGCTGTTTTAAATGAACATATTTCAAAAGCAATCGCGACAATTGGTCATTTTGATTTATTAACGATTAATGACGCTGGCATGCCAATTCCAAATGATCATCGTCGTATCGACCTAGCTGTAACTAAAAACTTACCACGCTTTATTGATGTCTTAGCTACAGTGTTAGAAGAAATGGAAATCCAAAAAATATACTTAGCAGAAGAAATAAAAGAACATAACCCTACACAATTGCAACAAATTAAACAATTGATTTCATCGGAAATCGAAATCATTTTCATTCCTCACGAAGAAATGAAAAGTAACTTAGCTCACCCATTAAATAAAGGTAATATTCGTACTGGTGAAACAACGCCCTACTCTAATATTGCATTAGAATCGAATGTTACTTTTTAAAAGTTATAACTTGAAAGGAGCGTACACATGACCAACAAAGTTGTTATTTTAGGTTCAACGAATGTCGATCAATTTTTAACAGTTGAAAGATATGCACAACCAGGCGAAACATTACATGTTGAAGAAGCACAAAAAGCATTCGGCGGAGGTAAAGGTGCCAACCAGGCTATTGCCACTGCACGCATGCAAGCAGACACAACATTTATTACTAAAATTGGCACTGATGGCGTTGCTGATTTCATCTTAGAAGATTTTAAAGCAGCTCATATTGATACATCATATATTATCAAAACAGCTGAAGCAAAAACGGGCCAAGCCTTTATCACTGTGAATGCAGAAGGACAAAACACCATCTATGTTTATGGTGGTGCGAATATGACGATGACACCTGAAGATGTTATTAACGCAAAAGACGCTATAATCAATGCAGACTTTGTCGTTGCACAATTAGAAGTACCCATCCCGGCTATTATATCTGCATTTGAAATTGCCAAGGCACATGGTGTGACGACAGTATTAAATCCTGCACCAGCGAAAGCATTACCTAATGAATTATTATCATTAATCGATATTATTGTGCCAAACGAAACAGAAGCCGAATTATTATCTGGGATTAAAGTAACTAATGAACAATCTATGAAAGACAATGCCAATTACTTTTTATCTTTAGGCATTAAGACTGTTTTAATTACATTAGGTAAGCAAGGTACATATTTTGCTACTAAAAATCAAAGCCAACACATCGAAGCTTATAAAGTAAATGTGATTGATACAACTGCTGCAGGCGACACATTTATTGGTGCATTTGTCAGTCGCTTAAACAAGTCGCAAGATAACTTAGCAGATGCTATTGATTTTGGTAATAAAGCGAGCTCACTCACTGTACAAAAACACGGCGCGCAAGCATCTATTCCTCTACTAGAAGAAGTAAATCAAGTTTAAATGAATCAAACACAGCTATGATATGAAGGTTTAGCATATAACTTGCAACATTCGTATATCATGGCTGTGCTTTTTTATCTTTATAAAACATCATCTATTAGAAATAATTTTCCACTAAACCTATGCTTGATGACTCATGTTTAGTTATAAATGAAGTGACAATTTTTTGTAATCTTTTTAACTTCCAAATTATCGCATATAAATATGCTATATTAATGATAATAATTATCAATTACAAGGAGGTTATGCTATGTCTAAAGAAGCTGGTCATACATTTTTAGCTAAATTAGGAAAAACTCGTCTACGCCCCGGTGGTAAAGAAGCAACAGATTGGTTAATACAACAAGGGGCATTTTCACAAGATAAACAAGTGTTAGAAGTGGCATGTAATATGTGCACAACATCTATTTATCTAGCTCATACATATGGCTGTCACATTCAAGGCGTTGATATAAATAAGAAAGCATTAGAAAAAGCACAGGAAAATATTTCAGCAGCAGGTCTTGAATCATATATTCAAGTTCAACAAGCGAATGCTGTTAA
This sequence comes from Staphylococcus sp. MZ3, assembly GCF_018622755.1. Taxonomy (NCBI): domain Bacteria; kingdom Bacillati; phylum Bacillota; class Bacilli; order Caryophanales; family Staphylococcaceae; genus Staphylococcus; species Staphylococcus sp. MZ3. The sequence continues at coordinate 287,810 of NZ_CP076026.1, read as the reverse complement.
ATTGCCCTTTGATGACAATCAATTCGATATCGTTTTAAATGAAGCAATGTTAACAATGTTACCCATCGCCATAAAGGAAAAAGCATTACGCGAGTACTACCGAGTCTTAAAGCCTGGGGGTATCTTGTTAACACATGATATTGTCATCGTTAATGAATCACATGCCACACATGTAGTTAAATCATTATCTGCAGCAATTAATGTCAATGTCTCACCGCAGACGAAACTTGGCTGGTTAGATTTATATAATCAAGCTGGTTTTAATCATGTGCATTATCATACTGGTCCAATGAGTTTAATGACACCAAAAGGTTTAATTTATGACGAAGGTATTGTTGGAACTATAAAGATTATCAACAATGCTTTAAAAAAAGAAAATCGACCAATGTTTTGTAAAATGTTTAAAACGATGACTAAATTGCGTAAAGATATGAATTATATTACTTTTGTCGCTAAAAAAGAGGACTAAATATAATGCCACTAACCGTACTTTGTATCTATGTTTGACTGCTACTTTAATTTCTTTGTGACACTAATCATCTACTTAACAATATCGTTATCGTTGATTAGTAAGTCATCAATTTTGGTTAAAGACTTTCATAAACACTCAAACATTAACACTATACATACTTAGTTAGTGGCATTATTTTTTTAAAAATTTTAACATCACGGGATTGGAACAGAAATGATATTTTCGCAAAATTTATTCCTGTCCTTCCCCAACTTGCACATTATTGTAAGCTGACTTTCCGCCAGCTTCTATGTTGGGGCCCCGCCAACTTGCACATTATTGTATGCTGACTTTCCGCCAGCTTCTATGTTGGGGCCCGCCAATATAACACTGTAGGTCCTACTATATTAATTTATGTCTCGGGCTCTAACCCTAAAATACTTATAATATACCTTTATAATTTATCTCCATTTGATGCTATCACTTGTTGATACCAATAGAACGAATCTTTTTTCAAGCGTTCCATCGTGCCATGACCATCATTATCTCGATCAACATATATTAAACCATAGCGTTTCTTCATTTCACCGGTTGTAAATGAAACAATATCAATGATTCCCCACGGTGTATAACCGATTAAATCTACACCATCTTGATCAACTGCTTCTATCGCTGCTGTAATATGTGCTTTTAAATATTCAATGCGATAATCATCATGAATATGTCCATCTACCACTTCATCAACTGCACCAAAACCATTTTCCACAATAAAAAGTGGTAACTGATAACGATCATATAACACATTCAATGTATATCTTAAGCCATCTGGATCAATCGCCCAACCCCAATCACTCGTTGCGATATGCGGATTCTCCACAGAATGATTCAAACCACCGTTGACGATGTTGTTTTCAACTGTAGTATCAACATCATGTTTTACAGCCGTAGACATGTAATAACTAAAGCCAATATAATCAACCGTGCCCTGCTGTAAAATACTGTCGTCCCCTTCTTGCCATCCAACATCATATCCTTTTCGTGCCAACATTTTTTTAGCATAGCTTGGATAATAACCTCTCACTTGGACATCCGGGAAAAAGAAACGTAAGCGATTCGCAATTTGTGCTTCCATCATATCTTTCGGATGACACGAATATGGATAAATGGGTACATGTGAAATCATTGTTCCAATCTTAAACTTCGGATTAATCTCTTTACCAAGACGAACTGCTAAAGCACTGGCTAAAAGTTCATGATGTGCTACTTGATACAAGACTTCTTCAGGATTATCATTTTCTGTCAATGCTACCCCAGAATTCGTCCATAAAAAGATAGGATTTGATGTGTCCATCTGATTATTAATTTCATTAAACGTCATCCAATATGTCACTTTATCTTTATATCTTTCAAATACAACACGCGCAAAATGCACAAAATAATCGACAACTTCTCTATTTCTAAATCCACCATAATGTTTCGCTAAATGAAGTGGCATCTCAAAATGTGATAACGTCACAACAGGTTCAATACCTTGTGCAATTAATTCATCAAAGATACGATCATAAAAGGCAAGTCCTTCTTCATTTGGCACACCTTCATCCCCATTCGGAAAGATACGTGTCCACGCAATCGACGTACGTAAACATTTCAATCCCATTTCTTTAAACAAGGCAATATCTTCCTTATAACGATGATAAAAATCAATACCTTCATGATTTGGATAATAGTGATTGGGATCTATAGATTCTGTAATCTGACGTGCTTTGCCATGTGCACCACTCGTCATAACATCAATTACACTTAATCCTTTACCACCTTTATCATATCCACCTTCAAATTGATTTGCGGCAAGAGCGCCACCCCACATAAAATTTTGCGGTAATTTTGTCATTATTACAACACACTCCTAGTTTTTAAATATTTTAAAAATAACATCTTCAGTCGTAATGATTTCATTCATTGTCAGTTCTACTTTTCCTAAATCGGCAGAGTTGCTAATAACGACAATAACGTCAGCATTGTAGCCTTGTTGTTGTATATATTGCTGGTCGAATTGCAACAACGTTTGCCCTGCTTCAACATGATCATTTTGCTTTACAAAGCACTTGAACCCTTTACCTTCCAAGTCAACTGTATTCACGCCAATATGAATGACTATGTCCACACCGTCTTCTGATTGAATACCAACTGCATGCTTAGTTGGTACAATCATAGATACTAAACCATTGAACGGTGCGATTACTTTGGATTCTTCATGAGCTTTAATTGCCAAGCCTTCGCCTACCATTTTCTCTCTAAAAATTGAATCTCTTACTTCTTTAAGTAAAATACGACGACCAGCGATTGGTGCTTTCACTAAAATTGGTGTTGTTACTTTTACTTGAGGTGTATAACTTGTATCTTGGCTATTAATGTTGTCAGTATTCTCACTCTCTTCAACATTAGCATTCTTAATTAATCGCTGTAATTGCTGATACACTTCATCGACATTTCCATTTAATTTTATGACTAACTGCGCATCATTTTCTGCTACAGATGTCACATCAACTATTTGTTTCACTTCATTTGCTGTAGAAGGAATTGTATGTTGCATATGAATTGTAATGCACTTCGTGTCATACGTTGCATCAACAATGTTTTCGACACCACCTACAGCTGTAAGAATGTCTTGGGCTTGTTCTTTATATTTATTGCTCATAAATATTACCCCCTCAACTTGATAGTAGAATGAAAATGTATTTACTTACCTCCAATTATAATTGTACCGGTTCAATTTGTAAACGCCGATACAATTATAATATTTTGTGCTATAATAATTACAGACAAAGTGAAATGAGGACAGAATATTGTTAAAGTATGAACATATTGCTAAGCAACTTAATGCGTTTATACATCAATCTAATTTCAAACCCGGTGATAAATTGCCAAGCGTGACGCAATTAAAAGAACGTTATCAAGTAAGTAAGAGTACTATCATTAAAGCATTAGGCTTATTGGAACAAGATGGTTTGATCTATCAAGCACAAGGCAGTGGTATTTATGTGAGAAATATTGCAGATGCCAATCGTATCAACGTCTTTAAGACTAATGGTTTCTCTAAAAGTTTAGGTGAACATCGAATGACAAGTAAGGTACTTGTTTTTAAGGAGATGGCAACACCACCTCAATCTGTGATAGATGAACTTCAGTTAAATCCCAATGATACTGTGTACTATTTAGAACGATTACGCTTTGTTGATGAAGATATTTTATGTATCGAATATTCTTATTATCATAAAGAGGTTGTAAAATATTTAACTGCAGAGATCGCTAAGGGCTCTATCTTCGACTATTTAGAATCAAACATGAAGCTTCGTATTGGTTTTTCAGATATTTTCTTTAATGTAGATCAACTCACTTCAAGTGAAGCTTCATTACTACAATTGTCTACAGGTGAACCATGTTTACGTTACCACCAGACTTTTTATACAATGACTGGCAAACCCTTTGATTCGTCTGACATCGTATTTCATTATCGTCATGCACAGTTTTATATTCCTAGTAAAAAGTAATAAATACATAAAAACGTCTATATCCCAGTTATAAACTGGAGTATAGACGTTTTTTTACGATAATAACAATGGCTCAAATTGCTATTATCTTGCTTAGGTTTTTCGTTTTAGAAGAATATTGCTACAAAGACAGGCACAACTGCTACAACAACTACACCAACTAACACTAAAGCTATACTTGCCATTGATTCTTCTACAGGTCCTAATTCTTTGGCTGGTGCTACACCTAATGTGTGACCACTTGTTCCAAGTGCTAATCCTCGGGCAATAGGGTTAGTAATTCGGAAAAGCTTCAAGAATTTATTACCTAGGGCATAAATAATGACACCATTTAAAATAACTGCTAATGATGTTAATTCTTTTATACCACCGATACCAGCTGATACTGGTAACGCAATCGCTGTAGTTGCTGCTTGAGGTAACATTGATAAAATAACATCATTGGCAAATTGTGCTAACTTCGCAAAAGTTAAAATAATTAATAACGCTACAACTGTACCGATACCAATACCTCCGATAATACGATGCCAATGTTTAACAAGCACTTCACGCTTTTTATATAACGGAATCGCAAAACAGATTGTTGCCGGTTCTAAGAAGAAATAAATAATGTCTCCACCTATTTTGTAAGTCTTATACGGAATGCCTGTTAAATAGAGGAAGGCCACACCAAATACCATACTGACAAATAGCGGTGCGAATAAGAAGAAACGATTAGTTTTTTCAAATAATATGGTCGCTAAGAAAAATGGTATAACGGATAACAGTATTCCGAAGTAAGGTGTGTTTAGTGCTAAGTGGTTAATCATGAGCTTGTGCCTCCTCTATTTTGATCTTTTTTTTGACTTTGTCACCTTTAGATCTCGAAGTAACTTTCATAATAATTTGTGTGACATAGCCAGTACAAATAAGTAATAGTATTGTTGAGACGATTATTAGTCCAATGATTAAAAATGGTGCTTGGCTAATGACACCTAAAGAGTTAACAACTGAGATACCGGCTGGTACGAAGAGTAAGCCAATGTTATTTGTTAGTGTCGTTCCTACTTTTTCGACTTCGCCTAACTTAACAGCACCAGTACATAATAATACAAATAATAATACTAAACCGATTACTGATGCAGGCATAGGAATTGGCATAAATGATTCAATTATTTTCGATACAAAGAGTACTAAAGCAATTACAATGACTTGGTGAAAAAAGTGTGCTGGTTTTGATGCGTCTTTTTGTTGTTTCACGACCATTGCCTCCTACGTTTGATTTAACTAAAGTATAGATGGCTCACTTCGATTTGCGTGATTTTTAGTCCGAAATACAAAATATCATAGGTAAAATGCATAAAAAAAAGGATTACTGTTAAAGTAATCCTATCGACGCTTTAAAATCTTTCATAAATGAACGTCCAACTTGCATCTTGACACCATTTGTCAATATTACCATATAAGTGTAGTTAAACCATTGTTGCACTTCTTTAATGTGTTTCGTGTTAATAATATATGAACGATGAATACGTATAAAATAAGTGGGATTCAATCGTTTTTCATAACGATTCAATGGCTCTGTTGTTTCGTATTTATGATTCGTTGTATGTATGGTTGTAATACCATTATGTGTGCCAATCCCAATAATATTTTGTTGCTTTAACATGTGAATTTTATCGTCAATTTCAACAGGTAAACTTTGATCAAAATTCGCCGACATATCATTCGCAATTGCACTTGCGCTATTATCATCTTTGGCTTTATTCGCACGAACTTTATTGACTGCTTGTTCAATACGTTTTTGACCAAACGGTTTCAAAATATAGTCTGTCGCATTTAATTCAAATGCCTGTACTGCGTATTGGTCATGTGCAGTTGCAAAAATAATCGCAGGTGGCTCTTTCATCTTTTGAATCTTAGCTCCTAATTCGATTCCATTTTCATCCATTAAATTGACATCTAAAAATATAATGTCATATTGATTGATCAGTAGTGCTTCCAATGTTTCTTTTACATTTTCTGCCTCATTAATTTCTTCAAAACCACCAATTTCATTTAATAAATATGTTAATTCATTACGTGCTAATGGCTCATCATCTATGATTAATGCTTTCATATTTATTCCTCCTCTTGTCTTTCATAAGGAAGTACACACCAAAAAGTGGTACCGCTCGATGTCGATTCAAATTGTAATGCTGCGGATTTTCCAAATAATCCTTTTAGGCGTAAGTTTAAATTTTCTAAAGCACTACCAGTTCCAGACTCTGATTCTACAGATGTTTCTCCCAACAAATGCATTTTATCTTTAGAAATACCCTGACCATTATCTTGTACAATAATACGTACATGTGTTGCAGTTTCTTTAATCACTGACACGTCAATATCGTTACCTTGCTTTCGATTCGTAAACGCATGTTTGATGGCATTTTCAACTAAAATTTGAATTAAAAATGGTGGTACAAGCACATCGCGATATTTGTCTTCAACATTAATATTGATATTAAATCTTCCTGGATAACGTGCTTGTTCGAGTGATAAGTATGCACGCACTTGACTTAACTCTTTATCTAAGGTAATCGTATGTTGCTTTGAGCCTTGTAAATTCGCTCTGAAAAAATAACTCAATTCTAATAGTAACTCTCGTGCCTTTTCGCTATTTATTCTAACTAAAGCTGAAATCGTGTTAATTGAATTGAAGAAAAAATGTGGACTCACTTGTGCCTGTAATGACTTAATCTCAGCATCTTTCAATAACTTACTTTGCGTTTCGGCTTCACCAAGTTCAATTTGGCTACTAAAAATATTTGCCAATCCTTCTGCAAGTTGACGTTCCACAAAAGTTAAATCATTAGGGTTTGTAAAATACATCTTCAATGTACCGACGATAGAACCATGCATCTCAAGTGGTATCACGATAGCTGCTCTAAGCGGGCAATTCGGATGACTACAACCAATCTCTTCTTTAGTATGAACTTCTTTCAACTTTCCTGATTTCAATACATCTTTAGACAGACTTGTTAATATTTCATTTGTTGGTATGTGATGATCACTACCTGCACCTACATGTGATAAGATTTCATTTTTGCTTGTAATTGCTACGGCAGATACTTTCATTAAATTTTTAATAATCATCGCAATTTGCTGTGCCGATTCTCTATTCAATCCTTCTTTAAAATACGGCAATGTCTGGTTCATCAATTGCAGTACATCATGTGTTTGAACAGCCTTCATTTGCTCCTCTTGCTTTAATGTTGAAATGATAATAGACATAAAAATCGCCGTACCAACGCTATTAACAATAATCATTGGTAGTGCAATTAATGATATGAGGTCAACCGCATATGCTTTGTCGTGGGAAAATGTTAAAATGCTCAACATTTGAATCATTTCCATAACAATTCCAATCATGGCACTTTTCGCAATACTCGGGTAACGTTTGCGTCTTTGAGCTTGTAAGCCAAAATAACCAGCAATTATACCGATAAATATAGATGAGATAAGATAAACTTGTGCATCCGCCCCACCCATATACACTCTGAAAATACCTGAAATAACGCCAACAAATAGACCTACAAAAGGTCCACCAACTAATCCTGCGACACCTATCGTTAATACACGTGTGTTAGCTAAAGATACATCATCATCTAAACGGAAGTACACACTTCCTGACAAACTATGTTGATGATCGATGACGATACCAGTTAAATTAGACATTAAGGCAAACAAACTGAAAATAATACATAATTGCCAACGTGCTTTCCATGTACGTCGACGATTCATTAAGTTTTTAAAATATGGAATATTCATCAACACATAGGCCAAAATAATAATTAAACCTACACGCTCAAGTAATAACATTGTTAGCGATAGCACGATAGCACCTCAGTGAATTATAATTATGTTTATTTTATCATAATAGTGCATGTAAAATTCATGAATAAATTATTAAAAAAACACGCTACTATTTAATTATCTATACCATTAAATTTTCATATCAATTTTTATGCTAAGTTGACCATTTTTCTTTTCAAATAATGCTGTTTATGTCACTAAATTTCTGTTAAGTATAGCGAAAAACTGCTGACATTACTTTGCCAACAGTTTCTAATCGCGTTATTTATGATACTTTTTTAAATAAAACATGATTCTCTAAATGAACATGCTCATGTGTTAAAACTTCAAGTGCTTTTAATCTCTGATAAACGAGTCGCCACGTACCACATGCCTCTATCGGTGGTTCATAGCTAGATGTTAAATCGCTCATTTTCACTAACAATTGTCCCGTTGCAATGTGATCAGATACTAAATCATCAATCACTGTATTAATATCGTCTACTACTTCACCTTGTTCATATTTAATTAGTTTTGGAAAATCAACATTATCTTCTTTTTGCATATGATCTAACATGCCATTTTTAAATGTATCATATGTTTCTTTTAACTCGACTAAATATGGATGGTTAGGTCCATGTACTTTCGATAATTTCGTCACATAAGGTGTTAAATTTTTAAATTCTTCTCTAAGAGGTTCATGATATGCTGCTTGAATATATTGAATAAGTGACGAAACATTTAAAAATTTAGGGTTAAGCGAACCTGGTGTATTCGTTTGTTCAACGTCATTGAGACGCTGTAATAATTCGTTCAAATCTACATTTTTCTTTTCTAAGGATGCTGCTTCTATACTTACATGCCCACCGCAACAAAAGTCTATACCTACGCTTCTAAAAATATCTGCTGCTTTCGGATAATCTGTTACTATATCTGCTACTATGTCATTTTTATTTATCATTATAGACGACCTCCTCATTTTCAGTGTATACAATTTAATGTATATGAAAATGAAAATCAGGGAAATGTCATAATCATTTCATAAATAGCAAAATAAAACCCTCAAATCATGTTAGTTCACATAGATTTGAGGGCATTTATTATTTATTTTAGCGAGTAAGTCATATGTGCAGTGTTTAACTTAACAATATTTTTGAAGTCTCGCTTCTTAATATCTTTACTAAGTAAGATTTCCACTTCGTTTTCTGACGTTTGGCTTAACATTCCCATAATCATGTCGTCTTTTAGCACGACACTAGCCATACCTTCTTCAAATACATAACCACGATCCAGACCAGTTAAAATGATTTTGTTTTTACCTTTTAACTTCAATGAGATTGAATCCGTTAATGTAATAGCTGTAAAGTATAACGAAATGTTATTAAAGTCTTTTGTGAAATACGGTGTTAATCTATAAAAATCATTATTCAAATGAATTAATGTACTTGTTTCTGCAGTATATGCATATTTATTACGTTGATTACCAACACGCACTTCAAATACTTCCGTACCTATTTGGACTTCTAAGAAAACATCCCAAATTTTTTCTTTAGGTAAATACGCTTTAATATCTTCTAACATAATGTTAAAACGATATTGTTTATTCGCATTGACACTTAAAGGTACATACATTGTGTGCTTCTTGTTTCGTGAATGTAATTTAAGTCTGACATCATAATGTCCTTCGCCAATCATAAATTCATTTAACGTTAGCTCTGTAACAATTTTATGATTATCAAATTTAAATGCTGTCATTTTCACTTTTGGCTTAGCGATATCAATGCCTTCAAAGTATGGTTCGCCATCATTGAATTGAATGTTTAATTTACCATCTACAATATCAAAACGGTAGTATTGACTTTGACGGTAACTTTCTTCTACAGTTCTATAGTTGTCTATATCTTTCGCTCTCGCGTAGTGCAACAATGGTCGTAATTTACTCATCACCAATGCATCTACACGTTCTGGAACTGCTTGTATAAAGTCTCCTAGAGCATTAATCCATTGCGGTTGATCTTCTAGTTTAACTTTAAGTGAGAAGCCATTCGTACGAGAAAAACTAAAATGACGATTTAAAAATTCTGCTAAGATTTGATCTTTATGGGCTTCTTCTAAATCTGCATTTAATATTTCTACAGCAATCAATCTCATGACTTCGTAAAAGTCTTCAGGTGAAACATACGCACTACTCATATGTTCCCCTTCACGCTTTGTAGCATAATAATACGCTTTATCACTTAACACACTGATTCGATTTGCATTCAAATATGCTTTCATTGTAAATAATTGATCTTCTGCACTCTTTAATTCTTCTGGAAAATAAATGTCATTATCTTTTAGTAATGCTGTTCTATAGATTTTAGTCGGGCTTAAAGTATAGATAATTCTTGAATTTAACAAAGTAACTTCAGGTGCTGTTTCTTTAAACATAGATTGTGGTACACCACGACCATTAACACCTTTCATTTTAATCAATAAGACATCTGAGTGATGTTCATCAATAAATGCTGCTGCATCCTTTAAAGTCTCTTTGTTTATATAGTCATCGGAGTCCACAAATAATACAAATTCACCTTCTGCTTGTTTTAACGCCACATTTCTAGGTTTACCTGGACCACCAGAATTTGTTTCGAGTTGACTTACTTTCAAGTTCAATTTATTGCGATACTTTTCAACTATTTGTAACGTTTGATCTGTTGAACAGTCATCAACTACAACCACTTCAAATTCAGTTTTCGGAAAATCTTGTTTCGCAAGGCTATTAAGTAATTCTGTTATATACTTTTCTGAATTGTATGTTGGAACTATTACTGAAAATTTCATCATTATACCTCTCCCACTTTGACTACTATATAAACTTAGCTACCAAATAAATTTCTGACTAAACGCTCACTTGATCGGCCATCTTGATATTTAAAATGTTTATCTAAGAATGGAATGACTTTTTCTCCTTCATAATCTTCATTGTCCAAGGCGTCCATTAATGCGTCAAATGATTGCACAATTTTACCTGGAACAAATGATTCATATGGTTCATAAAAATCACGCGTCGTAATATAATCTTCTAAATCAAATGCATAGAAAATCATTGGCTTTTTAAATACTGCATATTCATATATTAAAGATGAATAGTCACTAATTAATAAATCTGTTATGAACAGTATATCATTAACTTCTCTAAAGTCAGAAACGTCAACAAAATATTGTTTATGTTTGTCTGCAATATTAAGTCTATTTTTCACAAATGGATGCATTTTAAATAATACAACCGCGTTATTTTTTTCGCAATATCTTGCTAAACGTTCGAAATCAATTTTGAAAAATGGGTAATGTGCTGTACCATGACCACTACCTCTAAATGTTGGTGCGAAAAGAATGACTTTCTTACCTTTAATAATTGGTAATTCATCTTCCATCTCTTGTTTGATCTGTGTCGCATAAGCTTCATCAAATAGTACATCAGTACGTGGAACACCTGTAGGCACTACATTTTTCTCTTTAATACCAAATGCTTCAGCGTAGAATGGAATATCGGTTTCAGATGATACATAAGCTTTTGTATAGCTACGATGATTTAATGAATCAATAAATGGTCCACCCTTTTTACCAGTACGACTAAAGCCAACTGTTTTAAAGGCACCAACGGCATGCCATACTTGAATAACTTCTTGAGAACGTCTAAAACGCACTGTATAAATCAATGGGTGAAAGTCATCAACAAAAATGTAGTCTGCCTTCCCAAGTAAATATGGCAATCTAAACTTGTCGATGATGCCACGTCTATCTGTAATATTCGCTTTAAAAACAGTGTGAATATCATACTTTTTATCTAAATTTTGACGTAACATTTCGTTATAGATGTATTCAAAGTTTCCAGACATCGTTGGTCTAGAGTCTGATGTGAACAACACCGTATTCCCTTTTTTCAAGTGGAAAAATTTCGTCGTATTAAATATCGCTTTAAAAATAAATTGTCTTGTATTAAATGATTGTTTGCGGAAATACTTACGTAATTCTTTATATTTACGAACGATATAAATACTTTTAACTTCCGGAGTCGTTACAACAACATCAAGGACAAATTCATTAACATCGCTAGAAATTTCAGGTGTAACAGTATAAACCGTTTTCTTCGAAATGCCGCCTTTTCTAAATTCTTTTAGGTAAGTCTGCAATAAGAAATTGATTTTACCATTTTGTGTTTCTAATTCGTTGTATTCTTCTTCTTGTTCTGGCTTTAGATTTTGATATGCATCATTAATCACATCTGGGTTTAACTGTGCAATATAATCAAGTTCTTGCTCATTCACTAATAAGTACTTATCTTCAGGTAAGTAATAACCATTATCTAAGATAGCTACATTGAAACGACAAACGAATTGATTCCCATCTATTTTGACATCATTCGCCTTCATTGTACGTGTCTCAGTTAAATTTCTTAATACAAAATTACTATCTTCTAAATCTAGGTTTTCACTATGTCCTTCAACGAATAACTGAACACGTTCCCAATAGATTTTATCTATATATATCTTACTTTTAACCAACGTTAATTCATCCTTTTCTATTTACATAATCCATTTTAATACTGTTTTACCCCAAGATGTAGACAGGTCTGCTTCAAAAGCTTCTGTAAGATCATTAATTGTTGCAATTTCAAATTCTTGACCTTTTAACAACGCTAATTTATCTACAATATCTGGGTATTGAATGTATAAGTCTACAACATCTTGGAAATCTTTTGAACCACTTCGACTACTACCAATCAACGTTAGTCCTTTTTCCAATACTAGACGTGTATTAACTTCTACTGGGAACTCACTTACACCTAACAGTGCAATGCTTCCTTCTGGTGAAATGTAATCGATCATTTGATTTATGGCTGATTGACTACCGCGACCACCCACACACTCAAATGCATGATCAAATGTTAAGCCTTCAGGTATTTTATTAATAAAGAAGACATCATCAACAAATGAGAAGTGACTCAATTTATAATCTGTTTTACCAAAGACATATATTTTAGACTCTGGATATAATTTACGTAATAAAATGGCTGTAATGTAACCTAAGTTACCATCACCCCAAATACCAAATGTATTTTTATTTGAAATAGATTTCTTTTCAAAACGACGAATAGCATGCAAACTTACTGTTACAAGCTCTGTATATGAAATAATACTTAAATCAATATCATCAGGTAGTGGTACAGCTCTATCATGATTTAGCAACACAAAATCTTGCATAAACCCATCATGTCCACTTGATCTGAAGTAGCTCGATTTTAAATAGTTTTCAGCAATGACATCGTCTTTTTCTGTCGGCGTATTCGGTACCATAACTACTTTTGTACCTTTATTAAACACACCTTTACTGTCAAATACGACCTCACCAACACCTTCATGAATTAAAGACATTGGCAATTTCTGAGATAAGACATTCTCATCACGGCTACCAGTATAATATCTTTGATCGGCAGCACAAATTGACATATATAAAGGACGTACAATGACATAGTCACTGTAAATATCTACGTTGTTATACGTAACTTCAAATTGTCTAGGTGCAACTAATTGATATACTTGATTAATCATCGGCAATACCACCTCGAATAATAGCATTCGCTACTTTTAAATCGTAAGGTGTTGTTACTTTAATGTTATATAACTCACCTTTTACAAGTCGAACCGGTTTGTTTGTTTCTACAATAATCTTACAAGCATCAGATAAAATACTCTTTTGCTCATCACTCAACTGTGCATAGCTTTCTTTTAATAAATTAATATTAAACGATTGAGGTGTTTGACCTTGGTACATTTCATTACGCACTGGAATTGCATCAATCGTTTGATTATCTTTAGATGTAACAATCGTATCTATAGCATCAATCACTGTATCTACTGCACCGTACTCTAAAGCAGCTTGAATATTTTCTTTAATAATACGATGCGTTAAAAATGGTCTAACTGCATCATGTGTCACAATGACATCGTCATCGTTAATACCATTTGTTGATTCAATATGTTTAACGATATTCATAATTGTATCGTTACGATCGCTACCACCTTGAATGACTTCAATTCTTTCATCAGAAATTTTGAATTTTCTAAGTGTATCTTTCGTATGCGTCATCCATTGTTGTGGCGTCGCGATAATAATTTTTTCAAAATCATTAATTAAAATAAATTTTTCTAATGTATGGATTAAAATCGGTTTGTTGTCTAAATCTAAAAATTGTTTAGGTAAAGGTACGTTACCCATTCTTGAGCCTATACCTCCAGCTAGAATACCAGCGTATTTCATAAAATACTTCCTCCATTCAACTATATCTATATTTAATTATTTAAATTTCGTTGCATTTTCCAATTGAAAACTCATTTTAAAATCAAAACTCTAAATGTCTGTGTATTACTTAAAATTATACATATTTTGCTTATATTTTAGCATATTTTGTTTAAACCTATATTACATTATATCAGACGTTTTCATACACAAATAATAACATACAAGCAAACATTTCGTTTATTATTTATATCACTTAACTAATTAATTTATAATTTTTTATTGTTTTTAAGTTATCACTTAAAAATCGTTTGGCAAATTCGTTGTGACGCGTGTCCATCTTCTAATGAACAGAATTTTTGATAAAATACCGTTCGTGCTTCAATATACTCATTTGTAGTTTCATCGATTTGTTTTAATGCATCAATGAGTGCTGTTTGATTTTCAACAATTGGACCTGGCAACTCTTTTTTATAATCCATGTAAAAACCTCTAAGCTCATCGCCATATTTATCTAAGTCATACGCATAGAAAATTTGCGGACGCTTTAATACACCGAAGTCGAACATGACAGATGAGTAGTCGGTAACTAACGCATCGCTGATTAAGTATAAATCCGAAATATCTTCATAATCTGAAACGTCTTTCACAAAATCATCATGTTCATCAATACGTGTCACAACTAAATAATGCATGCGTAATAAAATAACATAATCATCATCCAGCGCTTGACGCAAAGCTTCTATATCAAAGTTAACATTAAATTGATATGAACCTTCTCGAATCGCTTCATCGTCACGCCAAGTTGGCGCGTACATAATCACTTTTTTATCTAATGGAATATTTAATCTTGTCTTAATACCATTAATATATTCAGTATCATTGCGTTTATGTGATAATTTATCATTTCTTGGATAACCTGTTTCCAAAATCTTATCTCGACTAACATGAAATGCATGTTGAAATATCGATGTCGAATATGGATTAGGTGACACTAGATAATCCCAACGTTGGCTTTCTTTTTTAAAACCATCTTGGTAATTTTGAGTATTTGTTCCTAGCATTTTAACGTTACTAATATCCAAACCAATCTTTTTCAATGGCGTGCCATGCCATGTTTGTAAGTACGTCGTTCGCGGTG
This sequence comes from Staphylococcus sp. MZ3, assembly GCF_018622755.1. Lineage (NCBI taxonomy): Bacteria > Bacillati > Bacillota > Bacilli > Caryophanales > Staphylococcaceae > Staphylococcus > Staphylococcus sp. MZ3. The sequence continues at coordinate 272,572 of NZ_CP076026.1, read as the reverse complement.
ATTTATATAACCAATCTGGTGTACGTGTGTTAATCATCCACGCTTTCGCTCTTGGCATCGCTAAAAACCATTTCATTGAAAACTTTGTAACATATGGTACATTGTGCTGTTGGAATATGTGTTCATATCCTTTTTTCACACCCCATATTAATTGGGCATCGCTATGTTCAGTTAAGTATTCATATAATGCTTTGGGATTGTCGCTGTATTGTTTACCATGAAAGCTTTCAAAATAAATTAGATTCTTGTTTGGCAATTTTGATAGTAATTTAAAAGTCGTATATATACTGTGTTCTATCAATTTTTTAATTGTAGTTTTAATCATGTCGTACCTCCGACGTGTTTTTGTAATTATATTAATATGTATGAGCAAGCTCATTGTAACCATGCCTATTATAGCATTTCATCATAAAATACATTTAACCATTACACTTGTCGTTAATTATCATACGAAATACATGATTAATGTACCACTTTAACATAACAAAAAATCGTTATCCATTCATAACGTATGTGTTTACACATTTATGAATTAGATAACGATTGGATTGATTATTTTATTTTACAAAATGACAATTCAGTTGGAAGGTGATTGCTTTTGATTGAATCGCCATATGCATGAAAAATCAATGTTCTATGCTCTACGAAATTATATTGGCAGTAGTTGACTAAACGAAAATGCGCTTGTAACAAGCTTTTTTCAATTCTAGTCAGGGGCCCCAACAAAGAGAAATTGGATTTCCAATTTCTACAGACAATGCAAGTTGGGGTGTGGGCCCCAACAAAGAGAATTTCGAAAAGAAATTCTACAGGCAATGCAAGTTGGGGTGTGGGCCCTAACACAGAAAATTCATTTTATTGAATTTTACATTTATGTGCCAGACGGGCAAAGCGAAGCCATTCAATACGAAGTATTGTATAAATAGAGAACAGCAGTAAGATAATTTTCAATTAGAAAATATCTTACTGCTGTTTTTTAGGGATTTATGTCCCAGCCTCTTATGCATGAAAAATCAAAAGGTTATTCTCATTGTATAGTCCTGCTTCTCATCATGACATGTTGCTCACTTCATAGTCAGAACCCTTCTTGAAAACTATGCCTTATGACTCATTTGCATGGCAAGTAATATATGCCGACATTAGCGTCTAAACAAATCTTTGACTAAACGTTCACTTGAGCGACCATCTTGATATTTAAAATGTTTATCTAAGAATGGCACAACTTTTTCAACCTCATAATCTTCATTGTCCAAAGCATCCATTAATGCATCAAAGGATTGTACAATTTTACCTGGAACAAATGATTCATATGGTTCATAGAAATCACGCGTCGTAATGTAATCTTCTAAGTCAAATGCATAGAAAATCATCGGCTTTTTAAATACTGCATATTCATATATTAAAGATGAATAATCACTAATCAACAAGTCTGTAACAAAGAGAATATCGTTAACTTCACGATGATCTGACACATCGATAAAGTATTGTCTATGTTCACGTGAAATATTAAGTCTATTTTTTACGAACGGATGCATTTTGAATAACACAACTGCATTATGCTTCTCGCAGTATCTTGCTAGACGTTCAAAATCAATTTTAAAAAATGGATAATGTGCCGTACCGTGACCATTACCTCTAAAAGTCGGTGCGAACAGAATAACTTTCTTACCTTTTATAATTGGCAATTCATCTTCCATCTCTTGTTTAATTTGTGTTGCATAAGCTTCATCAAATAGTACATCAGTACGTGGTACACCTGTTGGTACAACATTTTCTTCTCTAATTCCAAATGCTTCAGCATAAAATGGAATATCGGTTTCTGATGAAACATATGCTTTCGTGTAACTACGATGGTTTAATGAATCGATAAACGGACCACCTTTTTTACCTGTACGACTAAAGCCAACTGTTTTAAAAGCACCAACGGCATGCCACACTTGAATAATTTCTTGTGATGGTCTAAAGCGAACCGTATAAATTAATGGATGGAAATCATCAACAAAAATATAATCTGCCTTACCAAGTAAATATGGCAATCTAAACTTGTCTCTCCATTTACGTCTATCCGTAATATTCGCCTTAAATACCGTTTTAATATCATAATCAAAATCTACTTTTTGGCGAAGTAACTCATCATATACATACTTGAAATTCCCTGATAAATTCGGACGCGAATCTGATGTGAATAATATTGTTTTGCTTCTTTTAATATGTAGTAACTTTGTAATATTAAAAATAGCTTTAAATAAGAAACTTCTACTTTCAAATGAAGCTTTATGGCCTTGTTTATGAAGCCAGTGTGCGCTTGTCGCAATGACCCCTGATTTCTCTTGAGGTAAGGTGATTTCAATATCAAATACAAATTCGTTAACGTCACTTGCTATTTCCGGAGTAATGGTATAGACCGTATGTTGTGATACGCCACCTTTACGGAAAACTTTAGCATCATACGCTAATAAATAGTTCACTTTTCCATTTTGTGTAGTCAGCTCATTGTATTCTTCAATTTGCTCTTCATTTAATGCCGCATAAGCTTGATCAATAATATTTGGATTAAGTTGTCCAATATACTCTAACTGGTCATGATAAACAAATAAATATTTATCCATTGGTAAATAATACCCATCGTCTAATATTGCGACGTTGAATCTACATATAAATGTATTACCGTCTATTTTCATTTCATTTGCTTCTAATGTTTTTGTTTCGGTTAAATTCCTCAGAACAAATTGTCCTGATGTTAAATCGACACCTTCACTATGTCCTTCAATATATAACTGAACACGTTCCCAGTATATGTTATCAATATGTATTGCTTGTTTCGTTTTTGTCATTGTTATTCCCCCATCGGTTTATTAAATCGTCCATTTCAATACTGTTTTTCCCCAAGATGTCGATAAATCCATTTCAAACGCTTGGACGATATCTTGCATCGTACATACATTAATTTCATGTCCTTTTAATAATGCTAACTTTTCAACTATGTCTGGGTACTTACGATATAAATCAACAACTTGCTCAAAATCTTTAGAGCCGCTTCGACTACTACCAATCAACGTTAATCCTTTTTCAAGTACTAATCGTGTATTCACTTCCACGGGTAATTCACTTACGCCTAACAAAGCAATACTGCCTTCTGGTGAAATATGTTCAACTATTTGTTGAAGTGCAACTTGACTTCCTTTACCTCCAACACATTCAAATGCATGATCAATTTTAAGATCATCTGGTATTTGATTTACTGTAAAGATGTCATCTACAAATGAAAAATGACTTAATTTATAGTCTGTCTTACCAAATACATAAATTTTAGCTTCTGGGTACAACTTACGTAGCAAAATAGCAGTAATATAACCTAAGTTACCATCACCCCAAATACCAAAGCTGGTTTTCAAAGGTATAGATTTACGTTCAAATCGTTGTATAGCATGATAACTTACTGACACTAACTCTGTGTATGAAATCGTACTCAAATCAATGTCATTAGGCAGCGGAACGATACGATCATGTGCCATCACAACGTAGTCTTGCATAAAACCATCATAACCACTAGATCTAAAATAACTAGAGGCTAAGTAATTCTCCGCAATAATATGATGTTGCTCTGTAGGTGTATTCGGCACCATTACTACTTTCGTACCTTTTTCAAATACTCCTTTACTATCGAATACAACTTCACCAACAGCTTCATGAACTAATGACATTGGCAATTTTTTGCGCAGTACATTTTCATCTCTTCGACCTGTGTAATACCTTTGATCAGCTGCACAAATAGACAAGTATAAAGGTCTTACGATGACATGATTACCATAAATATCAACATTATTATATGTGACGTCGAACTGTCTCGGTGCAACGAGTTGATATACTTGATTAATCATCGGCAATATCACCTTGAATAATGGCATTTGCTACTTTTAAATCATACGGTGTTGTCACTTTAATGTTGTATAGTTCTCCACGTACCAATTTAACTGCATGTCCAGATTCGACAATAATTTTACATGCATCTGATAATATTTCTTTTTGTTCACTACTTAAGGCGCGATAACTATCTTGTAATAATTTAATATTAAATGATTGTGGTGTTTGGCCTTGATACATTTCATTCCTTACAGGGATACTGTGTATGTTCTGTTTATCTTTAGACATTACAATCGTATCAATTGCTTCAATGACTGTATCTACTGCACCATATTTTGCTGCTACTTCAATGTTCTCTTTAATAATACGTTGAGTTAAAAATGGTCTTACGGCATCATGAGTTACAATCACATCATCATTATTAATTCCATTTACATTGCGAATATGGTCGATAATGTTCATAATTGTTTCATTTCGATCCGTACCACCTGCAACTACTTTGACACGTTGATCTGTAATGTTATATTTTTTTAAAATATCCTGTGTATGGGAAATCCACTGTGCTGGCGTTGCGATAATAATCTCATTAAATTCACTCACTAAAATGAACTTCTCAATTGTATGGATTAAAATCGGTTTATTATCAATATCTAAAAATTGTTTTGGTAATGGCACGTTCCCCATTCTCGAACCAATACCTCCTGCTAAAATACCTGCATAAATCATGTTGTCCTCCATTCTGTCATTACATCATTTCCATTTATACATTACTGACCTATGCCCGCACATAAGCCTAACCTATTGCTCACTTGCCTCTTTTATTAATCCAAAGATAGTTGTCACAATAGTGTGATAATTTTTTATAAAAATGTATTTTTGTAACTGACCATTCTAAGTTGTTTTGCCATGCAGTTAATCATTAACTCTGACGATATTAAATTGTTAAAGGTATTAATGTTTACTCTTTTTCAAATTCATTATTACTGCCATCATTTTACCATATATTATAATAAATTTATCTTATTAAGTGGCTGTACTTGATTTTCACTTTAAAAATTATCAAATATTGCCATCTTATTTTAAGTATACAAAATGCAAAACAACCGATTCACAAGCATATTTCACACAAGTAAACCGGCTATTTATCAACGTATATTCGAAGATGAATTATTTCGATAGTATCTGTAGACCAGACGGCATTCGCACTTTCATAGCTATAACTATACCAGCGTTTTCGTCCTCAAAGGTGCATACTAATAAATCGTAAACATGACTTTATCAAATCGTTCTTTCTTGTTAACTAATTTATCAAATGTCTCCGGGCCTTTTTCTAACGGTAAAAAATGAGAAATAATAGGCTTTACATTAATATCTTTCGTCTTCATATAATGTAAGGTTGCCGTCCACTCTTTGCCCGGAAAATTACTGGACAAACAGTTCCAAGAGCCACATACTGTCAACTCGTTACGCAGAATTTTTTCAAAATGAACGCGATCAATCTCAATATCATCATATGGTATTCCGAGTAATACCACCTCGCCACCTTTTTTAGGTAGCGTCAATATTTGACCAATCGTAACTTTAGCACCTGATGATTCTATAGCTAAATCGATTTGATTGGCGTAATGATTTTCGATGAATTTCTCAAGATTTTCTTCTTTTGAATTGATTGTTTGATGTGCGCCCAATGATGTTGCAATATCTAGTTTATGCGCATCTATATCTATAGCGATGATATGTGCAGCACCAAATATTCGTGCCCATTGAATAGCTAACAAACCTATACTGCCACACCCCATTACTGCAACAGTCATACCAGGTTGTATATTCGATTTATAAAACCCATGCGCAACAACGGCTGATGGCTCAACCATTGCTGCTTCAATGTAATCAACATTTTCTGGAACCTTTAAAACATTTTGCGCTGGCAATTTGACATATTCCGCGAACGATCCAGGTTCATATGAGCCAATAACGAATAACTTTTCACATCGTGCATATTCACCTTTCAAACAATACTCGCATTGATAACAAGGTATTGCTGGGCAACCTGTCACTTTGTCGCCTACATTAACATGCGTAACATCACTTCCAATGGCATCTACAACACCTGAAAATTCATGACCAAATGGCATACCTTTAATGTATGGCCCCATTTTTTTGTATCGTGACGTGTCTGAACCACATATGCCAGTCGCTCGTACTTTAACAATAACGTCATTCTCACTTTCAATGACTGGCTTTTCATTATCCTCATACCGTAAATCTTCCACGCCATATAATTTCAATGCTTTCACTTGTAAATCACCTCAAATTTGATTTAATTCACAACTTTTTTCTTTTTAAAAATACCTGTCGCAAAATAACCTGCAATGACAATGGAATTACTTACGAGTAAATGTTCCATATAAAAATCAGTGATTTGTCTTAATGGCCCAAGCATAAAAGTTAGCATTGATTCTACCATATTAATTCTCTCCTTCATTTTCATCTAAATCGAGCGGCTTAAGTAATGCTTTAATACCTTCGCCGGATTTTAAATGTTGATACGCCTCGTCCCATTTCGAAATATCATATATTTTTGTCACCAAAGCTTCAGCATTTACTAAACCATCCGCCATAAGTTGCAATGAAGGTTCCCAATCTGCTGGCTTTTGACTTCTACTACCAACAACTGTTATTTCTTTTTGAATCACTTTTTCCATATCAAATGGAATTTCAGCATCCTTAAAAATACCTATTTGACTGTAGAAACCTTTTTTGCGTAAAATATCTAAACCTTGTCGTGCTGCTGGAACTGCACCTGAACATTCAACAACAACATCTGCACCGTAACCGTCTGTAATTCCATTGATATACGTTTTTAAGTCTGTTTGTTGTAAATTGACTACATAATCCATGTGCAATGCTTCTGCTTTATCTAATCTGACTTTGTCATTGTCCAATCCAGTTACCACAACAGTTGCGCCTTTACTTTTTAACACTTGTGCTACAAGTAATCCGATTGGCCCAGGTCCCATTACAACTGCTACATCGCCTGAATTGACTTGAATCTTAGAAACGCCATGATGTGCACATGCTAATGGTTCTGTCATAGCTGCAGACTGATACGATACTTCGTCTGGAATATGATGCAAACTTTCTTCACGTGCAATGACATAATTAGTAAATGCGCCATCAACTTGTGTTCCAATACCTTTTCGATGGTTGCATAAATTATAGTCTTTTGATTTACAGTATTCACACTCATTACAAACATAGAATGTCGTTTCAGATGTGACACGGTCACCAACTTTAAAATCTTTAACGTCTGCTGCAACTTCAACGATTTCACCAGAAAATTCATGACCTAATGTCACTGGAAAATTAACTTTATAATGACCTTCATAAGTATGAATATCTGTGCCACAAATTCCTGCATAATGTACTTTAATCTTTACTTTATCATCTAGCGGTGTTGCAACTTCTTTATCAAGAAGTTCTAAGTTGCCATGTCCTTCTCTTGTTTTTACTAAAGCTTTCACCACAAACACCTCGATTTTTAATTGAATAGACTAAATAGTTTAAAGATAAGATAGTTAACGATATTACCACCTTGATCAATACTTGAAATTTCAGATGAACCTTTTGGCATTTGTACATTCGTACCTTTCGCCATATCTGTGAAAATGGGTGCTACGTCTGTTGCAATATATAATGAAATTGCAATCATAATCGTACCCACAATGACAGAATGAATAATGTTTCCTCTTGCTGCACCAACAATAAACGCGACAACAAATGGTATCGTTGCTAAGTCACCAAAAGGTAGTACTTGGTTTCCTGGTAAAATAACGGCTAATAAAACAGTGATAGGTACTAAAATTAATGCTGTCGAAATAACCGCTGGATGACCTAATGCTACAGCCGCATCCAATCCAATATAAATTTCACGTTCGCCAAAACGTTTATTTAGCCATGTTCTTGCAGACTCTGAAACTGGCATTAAACCTTCCATTAAGATTTTTACCATTCTAGGCATTAATACCATTACTGCAGCCATTGACATTCCTAAATTAATGATGTCTCCAGGTTTGTAACCTGCTAACACACCAATACCTAAACCTAAAATTAAGCCGACAAATATAGACTCTCCAAATGCGCCAAAACGTTTTTGAATTGTTTCAGGATCAGCATCTAACTTATTCAGACCGGGTACTTTTTGTAACAATTTAACTAAGTAAATACCTGGTGCATAAGAAATTGTACTTCCTGTAGCAATCGATACACCTGGTAAATCAAAGAACTCACTCATCATCGGTGCTGTCCAATCTGCTACTTTCAAACAGATAATTTGGAAAATAACTGCTGCTAATAACGCTTGCCAAATACTGCCTGATACGGAATAAACCATTGCTGCTGTAAACGTATAATGCCAAAAATTCCAAATATCTACATTCATCGTCTTTGTCACTTTAGTTACTAGCAATACAACGTTAACTATGATTCCGAGTGGAATAATAAATGCTGCGACAGATGATGCCCAAGCGATAGATGATGTTGCTGGCCAACCTACATCAATCACATTCAGACTGACGCCTAAATTTTTAACCATCGCTTGTGCTGCTGGCCCTAAATTTTTAACTAATAAATCGATGACTAAGAAAATCCCTACAAAAGCCACACCTATTGTTAAACCAGACCTAAATGCCGCTCCAATTTTCTGCCTAAAGAATAGGCCAAGCAAGAATATGACAACCGGTAAAATAACAGTTGCACCTAAATCTAAAAATCCCCTTACAAAATCAGTGAAGTAACTCATATTTAAACCCTCCCTGTTATATATGCATTGTCACGATACTTTCCGATTGTGATTACATTTGACGTTACAGTCATTTCAACGACAACCCTTGCTACATTCGACTGCAGTCCTTTTGAATTACAGTCACTGCGTTTCTATGTCATCAACAATCATTTGTCGTGATAGTCATTTATATGCAATTTGCATATATTTATATGTTATTGACCCACGTTACATATCAATTCCGTTATTTTTGTAACTCTGTTAAGATTTGTTGTTTTGTTTCTTCAATACCAATACCAGTTAAGAAATTACGTGCGTTGATAACTGGGAATTTATATTCTTTTTTTGTCATTGCAGTTGTAACTAATAAATCTGCAGTGTCTTCATAAGGTCCAACTTCTGTAATTTTGATTTGTTTAATATCTACTTTAATATTGTGTTCCTTTGCCATTTCCTCAATTGCATTATTTACTACTGTTGACGTTGCAATACCTGCACCACACGCTACTAATACTTGTTTCATTTTCAATTCCTCCAATTAATTTTTAGTTATATTCCAAATAATCATTGATTAGTGTTGCTAAAATTGTTTCATCTTTCGTTCGTAGAATCTGCTCCAATTTTTCTTCACTTTGAAAAATTTGTATCAACTGTTGTAACAGCTTAAGTTGATCATCTACTTTATTCATTGCTAACATAAAAACGATTTTCACTTCTGTCTGTTGATCAAGTGTTCCCATTTCAATAAACGGCACTTCTTTTTCTAGAACAGCCACACCTATCGTTCTATGGTTAATATGTTCGACATCTGTATGCGGTATAGCGACCGAACATAGATGCGTTGGTAAACCAGTAGCAAATTCTTTTTCTCTGTCGATGACTGCATCTTTAAACGTTGACTTCACGAACCCATTTTGAAATAACACATCTGACATTTGTGACAATACGGATTCTTTATCAGTTGCCGACAAATTGAGCATTATATTTTCTTTATGCACTAATTGCTGTCCCATCCATTTCCCCTCGCTTCTTTATTTGAATAATTTTTTAAAATCTCATTTACATCAGAATTTTTGCGACTTTGTATGATGCGCTTAATTGCGTCATTGTCTTGCGCCACATCTCTCAATTGTAGTAACGCTCTTAAGTGTGTCACTTTATCAACAGCAGCAATAGGTACAATAATATGGATTGCTGTTCCATCTGACATGTATATTGGTTCTTGTAATATCAACATACTCATCGCTGTTTTATGTACATGCTTTTCAGAGTATGCATGTGGAATAGCAATATTTTGCATGATAACCATATACGAATCATCAAATACCTGTTGCATCTCATGAATATATTTAATATCAATAAAATGATTAGCAACTAACACATCACTTGCTTTAGCAATAGCTTCATCAATATTTTCAACATGATGCATTCTTTTCACGTGCCTTGCCGGTATCAAGTCAGCTAAATCTAATGTCTTATTTTGTGTGACAATCGATCCATTAATGGTTGAAATTGAATTATAATTGGCAATAAAATCTTCTAAACCATCACGTAGTTCTGTAATGTCATTAACTGTCGTTGTGCGTTCAATTAATGCCATTAACTTGTTTATTTCCTTATCAATGTCAGCCGATTCCTTATTAATGTACTTCATCACATCTTTACGTAACTTTCGTTGCTCATTTTCAGATAAAGCTACTTTTGTGATAAATAATTTTTTATGTGTTAGGACAAACATTGGTGAAAAGACGATGTCATAATCTAATGTGTAATTTTCAAATGTTCTAAGTGAAATCGCATCTAAGAAAATAATTTCTGGAAATAAGTTTCGCAACTCGTATAACATCATTTGTGATACTGACGTGCCTTGTGTACACACGATAATAGCTTTTATCTTGCCATCGAAGTTTTCATCTTGACGTCTCAAACTACCTCCGAACAACATGGTTAAATATGCTATTTCATTATCAGGCAACGATTTTCCGAAATATTCAGTTAACGATTGACATGATTGTTTCACCATATGAAATAAGGATTGATAATTTCCTTGTAAAGGATTTATTAATTCATCACGATCCGTTAAGTTATATTTAATCCTATAAAAAGCAGGCGTTAAATGTAACAAGAGTTGCTGTGATAATTTCTCCTTATCTTCAATGTTAATAAAAGTGATTTGTTCAAAATGGTGAATCATTTGAGCGATGGCCATCGTTAAATTCGATATGTTATCTGATTCCTGCAAATCAGTCCATTGCACACTTGTTGAAAGTAAGTGTAATGTCAAATATAACTTTTCCGCTTCTGGCAAATCCGGCTCATGTTGCGTCATAATCTCCGTTGCTTGATATTCTTTCGTATCCCTCAAATACTGATAATTAATATTTAATGGATTCATCACATGACCACTTTGAATTCGTCTACGAATCACACAAAGGACATAAGGCAATGAACTAAGTGATTTGTCTATAAAGCGACTCTTCAAAAATTGTTCTACCTGTTTGATCTTGTCTTTTTGATATGCGATATCTTCGAATGTTAAGTTGAGCGCCTTTAAAACTTCACTTTTAGTAATATCATGATTCAACCTTTGATCAATCAACTTAATGAAGAAACGGCGAACTTCAAATTCATCACCAACAATTTCATAACCATGCTTTCGAGAATACTTAAGTGACAAACCATGATCTTCCAATTGCTCTTTCACATGATTTATATCGTGAATGACAGTATTTTTACTGACTTGTAAATCAATTGAAAAATGGTTTAGAGACATTGCATTTTCCTTACTAAAAAGCATGAGCATTAAATAATAACGACGTGTTTCTATGCTAAAAATGACATTGTTGCCGTTTAACATTTGCTGCTCCGATACATCTCGCTTGAATAACGTCATGATTTCAGAACTTACAATAAAATTTCCTTGGCTTGTTCTTTCAAGTTTTGGATAACCCTCTTGTTCAAGCCACAAATTGATTTTTTGAATGCGGTATCCTAGTTGTCTACGAGACAAACCAAATATCGATTCAAGTTCTTTACCATGAATAGTAGGATTCAATACAATTTCTCTGAGTATTTGCTGATTATCCCCGTTCATGTTCGATCCTCCTTTGAGCATCTGAGCTCAATTTATCATCAATCGTCACACCGATGTACACACTTTGAACACATATTTTCAAAATGAGCATGTACATCATTGTGATGTTTTAACAACATTTCAATTATATCTATATTTTTTGTGATTTTAATCTTTTAAAATAAATCAATTGAAATTTTTACATATATTTTTGTGTTTTATGTTTTTTGAAGCATTTTTAACATACATATCTCAATCATTATCAAATTGTCATGACCAATGTAATCCAATACAAAAACCCTAAGAACGCTTATATCAGGCGCCTTAGGGCTAACTGTATCTATTTAATTAAGTATTATTATTCGTAAGTACGTAACTTATAATCTATCAAGTTCCACACTTCTTCAACATCAACTGCTGTAGCAAAATAAGCATTGGCAGGCTTACCTGTAACATGATTTAAATCGACAGCCATAGTGCCATAAGTTAGTGAACTTTGATGTTCAATGTCGATATTAACGGGTACCATTGTAAACAATTCTGGTTGTAACAAATACAAAATTGTACAAGCATCATGTATTGGACCACCATCCATATTAAAGTGAGTCTTGTATGTCTTCTTAAAGAATTGCAATAATTCTACGACGAACTGTGCAACAGGATTATTGATACTTTCAAAGCGTTCAATCACGTGATTGTCGGCTAAAACTTGATGTGTTACATCTAAACCAAACACATTTATAGTAATCCCACTTTCAAAAACACGCTTCGCTGCTTCAGCATCTACCCAAATATTGAATTCTGCTGTAGGCGTCCAATTTCCAAATGTACCACCACCCATCAAAGTAATAGATTCAATATGCTCAGCGATTCTTGGCTCACGAATCAATGCCGTTGCTACATTCGTAAGAGGACCTGTCGCTACAATTGTTACAGGTGTATCACTCGTCATCACTTTGTTTATAATCACATCTGATGCTGGCATTGCAACTGCTTGACGTGATGGTGTCGACGGTAGTTTCGGACCATCTAATCCAGATTCCCCATGTATTTCAGAAGCAAAGGCAGCTGATTTAATTAACGGCCTGTCCGCACCTTTCGCTACTGCTATATCTTGACGTCCCATAATATCCAATACGTTCAAGGCGTTTGTCGTATTCTTGTCAACTGATTGATTACCTGCGACTGTTGTTACAGCTAATATCTCTAGTGGACTGTCAATTGCCCCCGCTAAAATTAATGCTATTGCATCATCGTGTCCTGGATCACAATCCATAATAATCTTTCTTTTCATTTATATATCCACCTTTCTTAAGTTGTTATCGATAGCTTATGTATATTTATTTATGTGGTGAATCATGTTTATTTTGAAAAATAGTTTTAACTTTCTCATATTTTTGGATACAAACACTATTTATCTATTTTATGGCTTATAAATTTATCCGATATGCCTTATCAACCTACCTCGCTAAAAATAGGATGTCTACATATCTATACCGACTTTTGTCAACTCATTTTCACAACAATATAAACAGCAATTTATATGATTGTTACATGATTCAAACAATTTTTATGAAAAATATTTTCATACACAGAATATATATTGATATTAAATTTCTCAAAAGCTATATTGAGAATAATTAGGAGGGATGTTGATGAAATCTTTATTTGAAAAAGCACAGCAGTTCGGCAAGTCCTTTATGCTACCTATCGCAATCTTACCAGCTGCAGGTCTATTGTTGGGTATCGGTGGTGCATTAAGTAATCCAAACACCGTTAAAGCATACCCTATTTTAGATATTACCTTATTACAAAATATTTTTACATTAATGTCAGCTGCAGGTAGTATTGTTTTCCAAAATTTACCGGTCATCTTTGCCATTGGTGTCGCAATCGGATTATCTAGAAGCGATAAAGGTACTGCAGGTTTAGCTGCACTGCTCGGTTTCTTAATTATGAACGCAACTATGAATGGCTTATTAACTATCACGGGCACATTGGCAAAAGATCAGCTTGCACAAAATGGACAAGGCATGGTGCTCGGTATACAAACGGTTGAAACCGGTGTTTTTGGCGGGATTATCACAGGTATTATGACTGCAATACTTCACAACAAATATCACAAAGTGGTATTACCACCGTATTTAGGTTTCTTTGGTGGCTCTAGATTTGTCCCTATTGTCACAGCATTTGCCGCAATCTTTTTAGGTGTATTGATGTTTTTCATTTGGCCAAGCATACAAGCCGGCATTTACCATGTTGGTGGATTTGTAACGAAAACAGGTGCCATCGGTACTTTTGTTTATGGCTTCATCTTAAGATTGTTAGGTCCACTCGGTTTACATCATATTTTTTACTTACCGTTTTGGCAGACGGCACTTGGTGGTACTTTAGAAGTCAAAGGGCACTTAGTTCAAGGTACGCAGAACATCTTCTTTGCTCAACTTGGTGATCCAGATGTGACGAAGTATTATTCAGGTGTGTCACGCTTTATGTCAGGCCGTTTTATTACGATGATGTTCGGCTTATGTGGTGCCGCACTTGCAATTTATCACACAGCTAAACCTGAACATAAAAAAGTTGTCGGCGGTTTAATGTTATCCGCTGCACTCACTTCATTTTTAACAGGTATTACCGAACCTTTAGAGTTTAGTTTCTTGTTTGTCGCACCTATTCTTTATGTAATCCATGCCTTCTTTGATGGATTAGCATTTATGATGGCAGACATTTTCAACATTACAATTGGTCAAACCTTCAGTGGAGGCTTTATCGATTTCTTACTTTTTGGTGTGCTACAAGGTAATAGTAAAACAAACTACCTATACGTCATACCTATTGGAATTGTGTGGTTCTGTTTGTATTACATCGTTTTCAGATTCTTAATTACGAAATTTAATTTCAAAACACCTGGTCGAGAAGATAAAGCTGCAGCACAACAAGTTGAGGCTACTGAAAGAGCACAAACAATTGTTGCTGGTTTGGGAGGCAAAGATAACATTGAAATCGTTGACTGTTGTGCAACGAGACTACGCGTCACACTTCATCAAAATGACAAAGTCGATAAAGTATTACTCGAAAGTACTGGTGCCAAAGGTGTAATCCAGCAAGGCACTGGTGTGCAAGTAATTTATGGGCCTCACGTTACAGTTATCAAAAATGAAATTGAAGAATTGCTCGGGGATTAAGACTAACCGAAATATCAACAGAACTAATGGCAACGATGTACGAAGTAAGAAGTGACATCGTTGCTTTTATTTTTAATGTTACATTTGAAGCATTAAGTTCATCATGCACTGTAGTGAGCCCGCAAATCGCCTCTGCTAGACAATCATCTTAATGCTATGATTAAAGCTTAAGTGCCAGATTTGAATTTAATTTCAACAACGACTTTCACTACATTAAAAATAGGGCTACTCGACACATATAGTTGTATCAAATAGCCCTTTATACAATTTTTTGGGGTAAGGTTTTACAATTTTTGGAATGGTATAGATTTTATAAAAAGTTATTTAAGTTCTTCTGCTTCAGCCATAATATCTTTTAATGTTTTAGCTGAATGTGCGAACTTGCTTTGTTCCTCGTCGTTTAATGGGATTTCTACGACGTTGCGAATACCGTTTCTATTGATGACTGCTGGAACACCAATATAAACATCTTCTTCCTCATATTCGCCTTCTAATAATGCTGATACAGTCAATACGGCATCTTCATTTCTGAAAATCGCTTCAGTAATTCTAGCTAATCCCATTGCAACACCATAATAAGTGGCACCTTTAGCTTGAATAATGTCATATGCTGCATCACGTGTTTGAACAAAAATTTGTTCAATTTGCGCTTTGCCCTCAGGACGTTGTTCAAGTAATGTCTTCAAAGGTTGACCCGCAATATTAGCGTGTGACCATACTGGTAATTCAGTGTCACCATGTTCACCAATAATTTGAGCATCGACGCTACGTGGCGCAACATCGAACGCTTCGCTTAACAATAATCTAAAGCGTGCAGAGTCTAAAATTGTACCAGAACCTATAACACGTTCTTTAGGTAAACCAGAGAATTTCCATGTTGCATACGCTAAAATATCAACAGGATTTGTAGCTACCAAGAAAATACCATCAAATTTTGATGCCATTACTTCACCAACAATTGATTTGAATATTTTCAAGTTTTTAGATACTAAATCTAAACGTGTTTCTCCAGGTTTTTGTGCAGCACCAGCACAGATGACAACTAGATCCGCATCATGACAATCACTGTATTCGCCAGCTTTCACACGAACTGTTGTTGGAGAATATGGTGTGGCATGTTTTAAATCCATAACATCTCCTCGAACTTTTTCAGTGTCTAAATCAATGATGACTAATTCATCAACAATGCTTTGGTTCACTAATGAAAATGCGTAGCTTGAACCTACTGCACCATTACCTATTAATACAACTTTGTTCCCTTTAAATTTGTTCATTACAAAAACTCCCTTATGATTAATTCACTAACATACATGTAGCTTCAAATATGTTAGTTTAATGCTGCTTATTGACGATACAAAAGCAAATAAACATCTCTTTTATTTTCAACGCATAACTTAAAAGGTCATGTGTCATCCGCTTTTAAGTTTGTGATTTATTTCACATATAAAATGTAACATGCATTAAGTACTGGGTCAATATTAAATTGTGATTTATTTCACATTTTATTTTAATTTTTACACCTTTTTAATTTGTATACGATTACATCTTAGATGTCTTTAGTCTTCGTACTTCGCCAGTGATTATTTACACTTTCACATTTTTATTATCATGTTTACTTTTTTCTAAGAAAACAACAATGTTTTTTGAATTAGTCAAATAAATGCGCGCAATCGTCGGTGTGCAAACAGACAATTGTACACAATGCTTATTGATAAGTATTTAAAAAATTAAAAATGTCATACAATTATCAAATTTGCCATTTTATTTATATTTTCTCAAACCAATTAATTGAATATCGAAATTTTTAGTAGAATAATCAAAATAGACAGATTAAAGGAGGAGTATCATGCTTACAGAACAAGAGAAAGACATTATCAAACAAACGGTGCCTTTACTTAAAGAGAAAGGGACAGAAATTACGTCAATCTTTTATCCAAAAATGTTTAAAGCGCATCCTGAACTTTTAAACATGTTTAATCAAACGAACCAAAAACGAGGCATGCAATCTTCAGCATTAGCACAAGCTGTAATGGCCGCTGCGGTTAATATCGATAACTTAAGTGTTATTAAACCAGTCATTATGCCAGTCGCATATAAACACTGTGCATTACAAGTTTATGCTGAACATTATCCAATTGTGGGGGAAAATTTATTAAAAGCAATCCAAGACGTGACAGGTTTAGAAGAACATGACCCTGTGATTCAAGCTTGGGCAAAAGCATATGGTGTTATTGCGGATGTGTTCATCCAAATTGAAAAAGAAATTTATGATCAAATGATGTGGATTGGTTTTAAACCATTCAAAATTACCAATATTAAACAAGAATCTGAAGACATTAAATCATTTACAGTTGAAACTGAAGAATATGACTTTAGTGAATTTACACCAGGCCAATACATCACAGTTGATGTTTCTAGTGATAAACTTCCATATAGAGCTAAACGTCACTATTCTATCGTATCAGGTGAAAAAAACCATTTAACTTTTGGCGTTAAACGTGATGTCACAACAGAACATGAAGGCGAAGTTTCAACAATTTTACACGATGAGATTAAAGAAGGCGATATAATTAATTTAGCTGCGCCTGTAGGTGGATTCGTATTAGAGAATACGACTGAACCACAACTTTTCTTAGGTTCAGGTATTGGTGTTACACCTTTAGTAGCTATGTATGAAGCTGCCTCTGCCAAAGGTTTAGATACACAGATGGTTCAAGTTGCTGAAAATGAACAACATTTACCTTTCAAAGACAACTTCAACAGTATCGCAAGCCATCATGACAACGCTAAATTATATACACACTTAAAAGATAAACAAGGCTATATTGGCGCTGAAGAATTACAAGTATTTTTAGCAAATAAACCTGAAATTTATATCTGTGGTGGTACAAAATTCTTACAATCTATGATCGAAGCACTTAAATCTTTAAATTACGATATGGATCGCGTACACTACGAAACATTTATTCCAAGACTAAGCGTTGCAGTATAATTGAGAAAAGAGGTTTAGTGCTCATATGAAACTTAATCAACGTTACGTAAAAGTATTTGCATTATATTTCGCGAGTATTGTTACCGCAAATATTGTTGTCAAAAATAACAATTTAATCAAAACATTGATTCAAACACTTGCCGGTTACACCGTCTTTGCAGTTGGTTTGAAGTATTTAACTAAACGTAAAAATAAATGACATCTATAAAAAACAGCTATGACTTTACTTTGTCATGGCTGTTTTTTAATTGGGAGTGGGACAGTAATGAGATTTTCGCAAAATTTATTTCGTCGTCCCACCACAACATGCATTGATGTATGCTCACTGAATTTCATAAGAAAGGAGTTCACAAGATGACCGTAGATATTGGACGGATTTATGACAATAAAGATAATACCGACGCTATTCGTATCCTAGTCGATAGAGTCTGGCCGAGAGGTATTTCGAAAAGAACTGCTAACCTAGATTATTGGTTAAAAGACATTGCCCCTTCTACTGAGTTGCGACAATGGTTCCAACATGATCCTAAACTTTTTGGAGCTTTTAAAGAAAAATATGAAAAAGAATTACGTGATCAGGATGCGCAAAAAGATGCTTTTGAAAAATTAAAGGATATTGTAAATCAGCATAATCATGTTCTATTGTTATATGCAGCAAAAGATACTAAACATAACCAAGCTGTAGTACTACAGCAGTTGCTCAATACTTAGTTATATATGTTTATCGTGAATCACTATAAATGTTGCTAACTTCATTTCTAATATTTATTTTTAAAAAGCATAATTACTACAATTAATTGAACTTTAATGATTACTAAACTTGAACAACATTTTACTTTAACAAAATAAAGTTTTAAAATATTAATTGTTGGGTTTTACATAGTAATTAGAAAGAGAGTGTTAATGAAATGAAGTTTAAAAGACTAGCAACTATATTTTCAGCAGTATTAGTGTTATCAGGATGTGGCTCAATGCATTCATCTGGCAAAGACTTAAATATTTCGTTACCGTTAAAAACAAAGTCTATTGCACCTTATGAAACAGATGTACCAGTTAAGATTGGTGCTGCAGAATCATTATTTAAAACAAATGATCAAGGAAAAATAGAAAAAGCATTAGTGAAATCGTATCATCAACCAAATGATACAACGTTAGATATAGAATTAAAAGATAATATTAAATTTCAAAACGGTCAAAAATTGACTGCAGAAAAAGTGAAATCTAGCCTTGAAAATAGCATGAAAAAAAGCGACTTGGTCAAATATTCATTACCAATATCATCAATTACCGCTAAAGGTCAAAAACTGACAATTAAAACCAACTCCGCTTACCCTGAACTTGTATCTGAATTAGCTAATCCTTTTATGGCAATTTATGATACAGATGCTAAATCAGATGTTAATCAAACTCCTGTTGGTACAGGCCCTTACCAAATAAAAGATTATAAGCAATCTCGAAAAATATCATTGTCGAATTTTAAGGACTATTGGCAAGGTAAACCGAAACTTGATCATATTACTGTGACGTACCAAGAAGACGGCAATAATCGCGTCAGAAATTTAGAATCTCAAAAAGATGATTTAATAACTGATGTCCCAGTTAATAAAGTTCAAGACATAGAAAATAATCAAAATTTAAAAGTGTCAAAAGAATCTGGATTTAGAACTTCTTTACTTATGTATAATCATACTAATAAAAAAATGACTAAATCCGTTCGTGAAGCATTAGATCATATCATTGATAGACAAGGTATTGCAGATCATATTTATCAAGGTTATGCGAAACCTGCAACGAGTCCATTTAATGATAAAATTCCATATATTAAAGAACCTAAGTTAACCAAACAAAATATCGAACAAGCAAAAATGTTATTAGCTAAAGATGGTTATACAAAAGAACACCCTTTAAAAATTAAGTTAATTACGTATGACGGTCGTCCAGAGCTATCGAAAATTGCGCAAGTATTACAATCAGATGCTAAAAAAGCAAATATTGAAATCGACATTAAAAGTGTTGATGACATAGAAGGTTACTTAAAAGACCGTTCTGCATGGGATGCAACGATGTATAGTTTCGGAACAATTCCTCGTGGAGATACAGGTTATTTCTTTAATCAAGCATATAAAAAAGATGGTGCTATTAATAAAGGAGACTACAATAATAGCAACGTCGATGATTTAATTAATCAATTGAATCATACTGTAGATGTTAAGGAACGTCACAATATTTCTAATGATATTATTAAATTATCAAGTCGAGATGTACCAAACAGTTATATTGCTTACAACGATCAAATAGTCGCTGCTAACTCTAAGGTTAAAAATTATAAAGTAACACCTGAAGGTATCTATTTAATCGATTATCGAACAACGATTGAACGATAAAGGAGTGTGGGACATTGATTTATGTCTCAGCCCTGCTTCAACTATAAAAACCACGCCGAAGTCATCCAATATGATTATGGCGTGGTTTAATTTGCTTATATGATTGTATTAATTTCTGTTTGATGAATTTCAATAAAATGATTATTACATACTTTCAGTGAATCATGTTCATTTTATATAAATCTAATTGTCACTATTTGTTTAACGTGAAACACTTTTTTAACTCCGAAAAGTATTCCTATTCCACTCTTTTAAAGACAAATTATAAAAATAGCTTATGTCACAAACATATGAGCAACATAAGCTTTAATTATTATTCGTCTACTTTTTTCTGTTGTTCTTTAAATTCTTTCTGCAGTAAATTCACTTGTTTTAAACCTGCCCCCATTAAAATGAATACAAGTATCCACACAATAACGATTAAAATAAATATTTTCAACGTATCACTGCCAAGTACAGTTAAAGATGTATCCCAAATGCCATGTAAACCAACGGCTGATAAAAAGAATATTAAAAAGCGTTTATCAAAAATATCTTTGAATTCAAAGCCATGCTGTTCTTTCGCAATAACTATTGCAGCACCAACAATCGCTGACCAAACTAAATGACCACCAATCGCAGTCCACGCACGTGTGAAGACAATATCTAATAATGGGACATTTTCCCCTAAAGCGAAATTCAAAATATAACCTGCTGATTCAAAAACTGCGAACCCTGCACCAATAGCAGCACCGATTAATAATCCATTCAAAATCTTATTTGTTTTCAATTTATTGACGAAATAAACAATAATGAGTGCTTTTCCAGTTTCTTCAACTAATCCTACTAAAAATGCATCGAAAAATGTTAAAGAACCAAACCTTTCGAATTGATCACTAAAAACGACAAATCTATATAATACCATCGTACTTAGTAATGAAAATACGCCGCCAATAAAGAACATGATAATAACTTCAAAAATGCTAATATTTTTAAACGCATTTGATTCATAAAAGAAGAACAAACCCGATAATGGTACTGTTAAAGCCCCTATAAAAATGAGACCCGGAATCGCGTTAGTGTTATTAAAAATCGCTGCCATGACCCATAATCCAATAAATGTTACTGTGAAAGCGATGAATACTCGAGAAAAGAGCCATGGCTTCCCCCATTCTTCTGATATGTCACAAATTGCTGGCGTAGTTTTAGCAGTACCCGCTATAAATATTTCATCTGCTTCGTTTTTAGTATGCGGCTTAAATACTTCAGAAAACATATCTTTTAAATTAAGATTTAAGCTTTCATCATTGCCGGCTAGTCTACCGATTGATTTGGTTGCATTATCAAATAAACTTCTTGCTTCGGTTTTTAAATCTGCATTTTGCGCTGTTTCATGCGCTTTGGCTTCCATTTGTTTATTGATAGATTCATTATGTATGTCGGACGTCTTAGTTGATTGTGTACTTGCTGATGACATCCCCTCTTCACCTGTATTAGGTGCAACTGATTGCGTTTGTGTTGTCTCTTCTTTTTCTGTATTTCTTCGATGATTAAGACCTTCCATAGACTTACCTACTTTCACTTTTCATAATAAAACTATTTTAATTTAATATTGATGGATTTTCCATATTTTAATATAAATACTTTGTTCGATTGGGCGCTTTGTATTTCATATTTAAAACTCAAAACCTATTTAACTTTTTATATTCCGAGCAATATTTTTATATAAGTATTTTAATGATATTCAATTCATTACAAACCCTTGATATTACAATTGTTATCAACCATTAAAATGTGTCTATACTGTGTCTATTATCAGAATAAAAAGATATTTCTAATTGATTTTAAACGTCGTTATGTTATATTTCTTGTAAGGGTTTACACAAAGTGTAAAAACGCTATATTTTATCAAATGTGATGGAGGTGACTTGCTTGAAACAAATCACATGGCACGACTTACAACATATCATTAAAGATGGTGATGTGATTGGTTTACCAGCATTAGCTGTAGCCAACTTACCCGCCGAAGTTCTACGTGCTGTGTTAGCGCAACATGACACATATCATACGCCCAATGATTTAACGTTTATATTAGCGAATGATATCCATAGTTTAGGTGCCGCACCGGATTTAGATGATTTTATAGAACGTCGCATGATTAAACGTGTCATTATGAGCATTTTAACGGCTTCTTCCAAAACGGCACAAGCAATGAAAAATAATGACATTGAAGCTTATTTTTTACCACAAGGTATCATTGCAACTCATTATCGTCAGAGTAATCAATTATTACCTGGAGTTATTACTAAAATCGGATTAAACACAGCTGTTGATCCTAGATACGGTGGCGGTAAAGTAAATACACGAACAACTGATGATTTAGTTTCATTAGTAACCATCAACGATGAAACATACTTACACTACACATTCCCTAGCGTTGATGTGGCACTACTGAGAGGAACATACGCAGATCAACAAGGTAACATTTATTTAACTCAAGAAGCGTACTTGAGCGAGTGTTATCATGTCGCATTAAACACGAAAGCCAATCATGGGAAAGTTATTGTACAAGTTAAAGCTTTAGTTGACGACTATCAACTAAAACCGAATGAAGTTGTTATCCCAGGAAATCTTGTCGATTATGTATACGTCACAGAAGATGAAAAGAATCACCGCCAAGTAATTCAGAGTCATTATTTACCAGCCTTGTCTGGAGAAGAACGAATTGATGGAATACCTGAACCCGCATTACCTTTTAATAGTCGCAAATTGATTCTCCGACGTGCTGCTCAGTTTTTAACTTATGGCGATACAATTAGCATCGGTTATGGCATCAATAATGAACTCTCTAATTTATTGCACGAAGAATGTGTTGAACATGATGTGCAACCGATTCTAGATGTTGGCATTTTCGGTGGATTCGTTGGGAGTCGTGAACATTTTGGTATGAATTACAATGCAGATGTGCGCATGCCTCATGATCGAGCATGGGATTTTATTTATAACAATGGTGTATCAGTTGCCTATCTTAGCTTTGCTGAGGTTGATCAATACGGCAATGTCAACGTGTCTTACTTCAATGACCGACTAAATGGATGTGGCGGCTTTATAGACATTACGCAATCTGTAAATAAAATTATCTTTTCAGGTACTTTTGTAGCTGGCAGTCATGTCTCATGTCATAATCAACGATTAAACATTGAAACTGAAGGACAAAACCAGAAATTTGTATCAGATGTGAGCCATATCGACTTTAATGCACAATATTCACAATCACTCGAGCAAGAAGTCTATTTTGTTACTGATCGTGCAGTATTCGAACTCACCAATCAAGGCTTGAAACTAATTGAAATTGCACCAGGTCTTGATTTGCATAAAGATATTTTGAATCAAATGGCTTTTAAACCAATTATTGCTGATCATTTAAAATTAATTGATACCAGCATTTACAAAGAAAAATGGGGACAACTTAAACAATCAATTCATAAAGTATGAAAGTGAAGCTAAAGGGGGTATACTAATGAATTTCGATTGGATAAAAACGCGTTCAGACTTCGATGATGACAAGCCTGCCGTTATTGATCACGCAAAACAAACATCTTGGACATACCAACAACTCAATGCACGCGCTGATAATATGGCACATTATTTAACATCTCAAGGTGTTAAAAAAGGCGATGTTATCGGTATTTTTGCGCCAAATGATATTGCAATATTAGATTTATTATTTGCTTGTTTTAAAACAGGTGCGGTTTTTTTACCATTGAATTGGCGGCTTAACCCAAAAGAAATTGCAGCCATTGTGGAAGATGCACAATTAAAACTGCTCTTCTATGCTGAAAAACATTTAAGTTCACTCACCGATATTGACCAAAATTTATTGCATATGGATATTGATGTAGCGCAATATGATGAAATCGTAAATCCAGATTATCACCAACCTTTTCAAGCAACACCTGTTGAACCACAAGATCTTGCAGCATTAATTTATACAAGTGGTACAACCGGATCACCTAAAGGTGTGATGTTCTCATATGAATCATTTGTTCATAACGGTGCAAACTTAGAGCTGACGTATAAGTTCAATTCAAACTATATTACGATTGTATCAACACCAATGTTCCATGTTTTAGGGTTTAACGATACTGTATTACCAGTATTAATGTCAGGTGGCACACTTATTCTTCAACGTTACTTTAACGGCGAAGAATTGAATGACATGATTGCACAATATCACCCTACATTTATTATCATGATTCCGACAATGTATTATAGTACGCTACGTGCTAGTAATTTTAATCCTGAAAATTTTAGAGCTATGGATTATATCATCCAAGGTGGTTCACAACCATTACCAAGTATCCAAGCAGCTTTTAAACAATATGGCATAAACATTATTAACGGCTATGGTTTAACTGAAGCACCTCTTGTACTTGTTAATACACCGGAAAATTCAAAACGTAAGCCAATGAGTATTGGTAAAGCAGTCATGTTCGTTGATGCACGTATCCTTGATGATAACGGTGAGGAAGTACCTACTGGTGAGATTGGCGAACTTGCAATTAAGGCTAAAAATGTCACGCCAGGATATTGGAATAAACCAGCAGAGACTGCCAAAGCATTTCATGGTCGTTATTTATTAACTGGTGACTTAGCGAAGATGGACAACGATGGCGATATATTTATTATTGACCGCAAAAAAGAATTAATCATAACTGGTGGCGAAAATGTCTTACCATCCGAAGTCGAAAATGCTTTAGCTGAGCATCCACTAGTAGACCGGTGTGTGGTCGTTGGCTATGATCATCCAAAATATGGTGAATCAATTGCTGCAGCCATTATACTTCGCGAAGATGAACCTCATTATGCTGAAATTTTAGATCAACATATGCGAAGTCGTTTAGCAGGTTATAAAGTCCCAAGAATGTATGTACCAGTGACACATATGCCGTTAAACAGTACGCAGAAACCAGATAAACTTGCGATTCGACAAATGATGAATGACAAAGTCTCACAAACACTTTAAAGGTGATAAAAATTTTTGACATTTAGTGTAAGCGTTTACAAATAAAGCGTGTTGTTTTTGAATTAAATGCATTTCACATTAGTATTCATATTATTTTTAGGAGGAATTTATATGACATTTGAAAAAGAAACAGTCTTAAAAACATTATTTCCTGAAGATGTACTTAGTATTGCTAAAGGTTTAACAGACGGTGAAGTCGAATTTTTACAACAAGTAGACTCATTGCTAGAAAGTAAGTACCGTGAAAATATTAATCAACATTGGATAGACGCTACTGTACCCGAGGACTATTTTAAAGATCTGGGAGAATTAAATTATTTTAACAATCCATTACTTTACAAGGATCGTCCAAACGCCAAAATGCCTAGTCAACTATTTCAGTTTTTCATGTCTTACCTACTCGCGCGATTTGATATTTCCTTAGCTACCCTACTCGGTGTTCACCAAGGTTTAGGGCATAACACTTTCTATTTCGGAGGTAGCAAAGAACAAATTGCGAAATATGTACCTAAATTACAGTCACATGAACTGCGTACATGCTTTGCTTTAACTGAACCAGAACACGGTTCGGACGTTGCGGGAGGTCTTGAAACAGTCGCTGAACGCCAAGGCGATACTTGGGTTATCAATGGTGAAAAGAAATGGATTGGTGGTGCACATGTATCTGATGTCATTCCAGTATTCGCAGTAAATAAAGAAACTGGCAAACCCCATTGCTTTGTAGTCAGACCAGAACAAGATGGCGTCGATATTGAAGTCATTGATAATAAAATCGCACTTCGCATTGTTCCTAACGCCCTAATTAAATTAACTAATGTCAAAGTAGATGAAGCGGATCGCTTACAAAACATAACAAGCTTTAAAGATATTGCCAAAATTCTTTATTCAACGAGAGCAGGCGTTGCTTATATGGCTACAGGTGGTATGGCTGGCGCTTTACGTGCCACATTAGATTATGTCACTGAGCGTAAGCAATTCGGCAAACCAATTAGTAAATATCAGTTAATACAAGAAAAGCTAGCAATGATGCAAGGTAATTTAGCTCAAGCAATGGCAACATGTGCTCAATTAGCTAATATGCAAGCACATGGTGAATATGACGAGGTTGCAACTTCAACGGCGAAGATGATGAATGCCTTACGTTTGCGTGAGACAGTAGCTATGGGCCGCGGTATTACAGGTGGTAATGGCATACTAGCTGACGATTATGATATTGCACGTTTCTTCTCTGATGCAGAAGCGATTTACACGTACGAAGGTACACATGAAATTAATGCCTTAGTAATTGGACGCGCTTTGACTGGAGATTCTGCTTTCGTATAAATAGCAAATAATTATATGAGATGCATTAATTTCACTAAAAAAGACTTATTTTAAGCATAAAGCTTTTTCCTTAAATAAGAGGCTAAGATGACTGTCAAAGATACTTAATTAATTTTATAAAATAGCAACGTTATTCCAATTATCTTAATGGTTATCTTATCCTCAACTAAATTGGAGGAATCACTATGACAATTAATAAAGTAACCGTTCTTGGCGCAGGCACAATGGGCGCTCAACTGGCAGCACTCTTTGTGAATGCTGGACTTAAAGTAAAACTATTAGATATTGTAGTGGACAAAAACGATCCAAATCTCATTGCGAAAAAATCTTACGATAAAATTACAGATAAGAAACGGCCGCTACTATTCGACTTAAATCTAGTGAGTCATTTAACATATGGTAATTTTGATGATGACTTGGTAAATGATGATGCTGATTTATATATCGAAGCAGTCAAAGAAGATATTGAAATTAAGCATGCTGTTTGGCAACAAGTTCTACAACATGCTAAAGAAGATGCTTTATTTGCTACAAATACATCAGGTATTCCAATTAATGCGATTGCTCAAGCATTTAACGAGAAGGATCAAGAACGATTCTTTGGTCTACATTTCTTTAACCCACCACGTATTATGAAATTAGTGGAGTTAATACCTACGTCACACACGAAGGAATCTATCATATTAGATGTAAAAAATTTCGCGCAAAATGTGTTAGGTAAAGGTGTCATTGTCGTCAATGATGTGCCTGGCTTTGTCGCAAATAGAGTCGGCACGCAAACAATGAATGATATTATGTATCGCGCCGAGCAACACAAGTTAAGCATTGTAGATGTGGATGCTTTAACTGGGCAAGCGGTTGGTCGTCCTAAAACAGGTACATATGCCCTATCTGACCTAGTCGGTTTAGATATTGCAGTGTCTGTAATTAAAGGCATGCAACAAGTACCTGAAGAAACACCTTATTTTAACGATGTCAAAATTGTAAATACGTTGTTTGAAAATGGCGCACTCGGACGTAAAACGAAACAAGGATTTTACAAAAAGGATAAAGAAACTAAAGCTCGACTTGTTTACGATGTTGAAAAACAAGATTATGTACCTGTATCGCAACCACAATTACCAATTTTAAATGAATTTAATAAAGACTTAGTGCATAACCTTGATGTCATATTCAATGCGCAAGATGAAGCGGGACTATTTTTATGGGAGACATTACGTAATAATTTCTATTACTCTGCTATCAATGTACCTAAAGCTACCGATGATTTCCGAGACATAGACCGTGCGCTTGTCTGGGGGTTCAACTGGAAACTTGGTCCATTCCAATTATGGGATGCAATGGGATACGAACGTGTTAAAACACGTATGGAAGACGAACTTGGAGACTTACCACAATGGATTAGTGATTTAGATGGTGGCTTTTATAAACAAAATGAGACCATTGAATATGCAACACCTATTTCTCACTTCGTAAAAGATGAACTTTGGGATAAAGGTGATGCCAAACTTTCCGTAACTCATGATGATCAACTGTTACTGAAATTACAAAGTAAAAATAATGTCATTACCGATGAATTCAACGATGCGTTAGTTGATGCCATTGATTTACTGGAAAATGACCATTACACAAGTATGGTCATTTATACAGATGGTAACAATTTCAGTGTGGGTGCTAACCTTTTCTTAATGAAAAAGGCGCATGAAGACGGTCTTGTAGATGATGTCGTTGCACAATCAATTGATAAATTACATTATAGCTTTAATCGTTTGAAGTATAGTTTGAAACCAGTAGTCACAGCTGTTCAAGGTCGTGCCTTAGGCGGTGGCTGTGAGCTTGTACTTTACTCACCTATTGTTGTCGCTGCAAGTGAAACATATATAGGTCTTGTTGAAGCAGGCGTTGGCTTATTACCGAGTGGCGGTGGCCTTGCAGAAATGGCTGATCGCATATTACGCACATCGCATAAGTTTGATGACAAACAAGCTTCCATGACAAAAGTACTGACGAATATCGCATTTGCGAAAGTCTCTACAAATGCCTTTGAGGCACGTCGTTATGGTTATTTACGTGATACAGATACGATTATTTTCAATACAGCACAACGTGTCGAAGTTGCGCTCAAACGTGCGAAATATGAAGCAGAAACAAACTATATTCCGAATCCTAGACATCAATATATCGCTTTAGGTGAAGACTTCAAAGCATTGATCCAAGGACAATTAGATGCGCAAAGACGGGGTCATTTTATTAGCGACCATGATTATCATATCGCCTTAAATATCGCCACAATTTTAGCGGGTGGTGATTTACCAAGAAATACATTTATAAATCAACGTTACATTCAATCGTTGGAGAAAATTGGCTTTATTGACTTACTAAAATCTAAAAAATCATATGAAAGAATTGCACATATGTTAAAAACTGGTAAGCCATTACGTAATTAAAAGATAGTCATTAAGAGAGGATGATAACCATGCAAGAAGCATACATTGTAGCTTATGGGCGTTCAGTCGCAGCGAAAGCAAAGCAAGGCGCATTATTCCACGAAAGACCTGATGATGTCGCAGCCAAAGTATTACAAGGCGTATTGAAACGTATTGACGGAAAATTCAATAAGAATATGATTGAAGATGTCATTGTTGGTACGGCTTTTCCAGAAGGATTACAAGGACAAAACATTGCACGAACGATTGCATTGCGTACGGGATTATCTGACACGGTACCGGGTCAAACAGTGAATCGCTACTGCTCATCAGGATTACAAACCATCGCGATTGCAGCCAATCAAATTATGGCTGGTCAAGGAGATATACTTGTAGCTGGTGGCGTTGAATTGATGAGTGCCGTACCAATGGGTGGCAACGAGCCCACAAACAATCCTACCTTACAATATGATGATATAGGTGCGTCATATCCTATGGGTTTAACTGCTGAAAATGTAGCATCCCAATTTGACGTATCACGCGAAGATCAAGATGCTTATGCTGTCAGAAGTCATCAACGTGCCTATGACGCACAACGTGATGGTCGGTTCAAAGATGAAATTATTCCAATACAAGTAAACTCAGTTGAATATACAAACGCAGGACCAAAAGTACACACAAATATCTTTGACCAAGATGAATTTATACGACCTGACACCACGATGGAGGCATTAGCCAAATTACGTACAGTATTTAAAGCTGACGGCACTGTGACTGCGGGAACATCTGCCCCACTTTCTGATGGCGCAGGATTTGTAGTTTTAATGTCTGGAGATAAAGTGAAAGAACTCGGCGTGACACCTATTGCACGATTCGTTGGTTATAAGGCAGTAGGCGTTGACCCGAAAATTATGGGTATTGGGCCTGCATATGCGATTCCTGAAGTATTGTCACTCAGCAATCTATCTGTTGAAGACATTGATTTGATCGAATTGAACGAAGCATTTGCTTCTCAAACGATTGCATCTATTAAAGAAGTAGGTCTAGATATATCACGTACAAATGTGAATGGTGGCGCTATTGCTTTAGGTCATCCATTAGGTGCTACAGGCGCAATGTTAACCGCGCGTTTACTTAATGAAATGGGTAGACGTCCCGATAGCCGTTACGGCATGGTTACGATGTGTATTGGTGTCGGTATGGGTGCAGCTGCTATATTTGAATATGTGCGTTAGAATGGTTGATTTTGGATGAAGCGGATTCGTTTGGTTATTGAATGAAGTAGGCTGAAGTTGAAGTAGATTGAAGTTGAAGCGGATTGAGGCAATTTCGTTTTATTATTGAAGCTATATGAAATATAGTGATTGAACAAAATGGTGGGTTAATAGGACGGTGGGTATTTCCGTTTTAAAATTTAACATTTACACGTCTAATTTTAATCATTGTTTTAAATTTTATGAATCGAAGCCCTTTGATTTAATAATATTTGTTAATGCTAGTAACTTATCTGATTGTTCATGTTTAAAATAAAGAAAACCACTCACATCAGTGTGTGTTCGAACTAGACTTGTAAGTTCCAGTTCGGTACGACTTTCTAAAGCAATTATTATTGCTGTGATTGTCGTATATCACTTAGATGTGCGTGGTTTATTTTAATAGGTTAGTAATATATTAGGTCATGTTATGTTTAAGACTATAATGAATAAATAATTTAGAAATATGCTTCCGATTGTTCGATGCTTTAATTCAGTTAGAAGCATCATAGAATGCATGATTACTGTTGTATAGATACATAATTCTTTGTATTGACTGTATGTCTTTGGATAGAGTTACAAACTTATTTTGTTACTCTAGGCCCATATGTCGCAGTACCATCTGCATGTGTTGTTACATTGTATGCATTTGTTTCGCTTGGCTTCTTGTATGTCGGGCGAGCTCCGTATGATACTTGGCCATTTGCATGTGTTGTTACGTTATATGCGTTTGTTTCGCTTGGCTTGTTTTGTGTCGGGCGAGCGCCATATGATACTTGGCCGTTTGCATGTGTTGTTACGTTGTATGCATTTGTTTTGCTTGGCTTGTTTTGTGTTGGGCGGGCGCCATATGATACTTGACCGTTTGCATGTGTTGTTACGTTATATGCATTCGTTTCGCTTGGCTTCTTGTATGTCGGACGAGCTCCGTATGATACTTGACCGTTTGCATGTGTTGTTACGTTATATGCGTTTGTTTTGCTTGCCTTGTTTTGTGTTGGACGAGCGCCATATGTTACTGTGCCATCTTGATTTGTCGTTACGTTGTATGCGTTTGTTTCTGATGGCTTATTGAATCTTGGTCTCGCTTCATATCCAAATGTTCCATCGTTGTATTCACGGATACCTGTACCAGCATCTCTATATTTAACATATTTAGGTGTTTTGTTAAATTGAGGTCTCGCTGGATAATGTGATGCTTCTGTTGTTTCAGATGCTTGAGGTTTAACCTCAATATCACTTGATTCTCCTTGAATACCTTTCAACGTTGATTCAGTACCTTGTGGTTTTATTTCAAGTTTAGATGAGCTACTTTCAAGACCTTCTAAAATAGGGTTCGGTGTCGTCGGTTGAGTATAATTATCGCTTAAAGATGGTCTGTTTTGTTCCATTGTTGGGAAATCTGGACCTTGAACGATTTCACCTTGTAACGTTTTATTTTCCATCGTTGGATATTCCGGACCTTTTACAATTTCACCATAGATTGTGTGCTGTTCCATCGTTGGGTATTTTGGCCCTTCTACAGTTACACCTTGAATTGTACCTTCTGGAATCTTAACTAGAGGTTGTGCAACTGGTTGTGTTGTTTCTTCAGCTTTACCAGCCGTAGTTTTAACCTCTTGTTGGTTATCAAATTTAGGTGATTGAGGGTCTTCAACTTTCTTCTCTTCTTTTACAACAGGAGATTTTGTTTCAGATTCACCGTAATTTTTGACGGTTCTTGTTTTCCAAGATTCGTCAGCCTTAGCAACCGCTTCTCTTGTTTCTTTGACTAATTTATCGAAGTTATCTCTATTTTCAGGCTTATTAGTATAGTCATGAATATTCGGATTAAATTTAGTTATGTTTAATGGTCTATTCATGTTTGTATCCATAAAGAAATCATCAATAATAGAATTTAAATCATCCATCATTTCTTTTCTTATTCTTTCATTCGTAATTCTAACAGGATCTTTAGCATCACCAAGAATTATATCTAGTTTTGCTCTTAATTCTTTAGCATTATGACCATATTGGCTATGATTAAAATATGCTGCGTATAATGTGTCAATCTCGCAAACAAAATCATATATTCCATTTGTTACTCGATTTTCAGTTGCTTCATCATAAGGTAATAAATCCTTTTGTTTAGATTGAATATTTTTCACTTCACTATTAAACTCATCAACAGCTTCTTTTAATGATTGATGTAACTCATTGTATTCTTTCTTCGTTAATCTATATAAATCAAAATCGTCAAATTTAATCTTTTTTAAACTAGAATGTGGATTTTCACTTTTATGTTTTTCATACCATTTTTTGTATACTTCATATTGTGCTTTCTTTTTTTCTAATAGATAATGATCTTCTCCCAAAACTCTAGTCATCAATTTATCTATCGCTTTCTTATACTCTTTCTCACCATATTCGTATTTATTAGTTAATTCCTTAGCGTAGTATATTTGATCCCCTAATCTGTTTAAAATACTACCTAAATACCAATCTGAAATTGGTGTATCATATTTACTGTTCTCATTCACCCTAGATTCTTTGCTATAATCCTTTGTTACTATCGCATCTGCTTTGTTATCCCATGTAAATAAGCTAGATGCAACTGCTAATGCGCCTAGCGAAATTATTTGCTTTTTCATAATTTTTTAATTCCTCCAAAATGTAATTGCCCAATCTACATTAAAGAAACAAAATATTAAAAGACATTAACTATATATTAACTAGAATAAACAAAGCATTAACTATCTTTTTGTTATAGTTAATTAGCTTTGCAATATACAATAGTGTATAATTTTTTTGATTAATGTACATCAAAGGAGTAACAAAGCATGACAACACAAATGAAAATCAAAACATATTTAGTTGCTGGTATTAAAGCGGCGCTCCTTGATACGACTGGTATTAAATTAGCAAGCAAATCTGAAACTACATCACATACGTATCAACATCAAGCGCTTGTAGATCAATTACATGAATTAATAGCAAACACTGACTTTAATAAATTATCGTACCTAAATTTAGATGCGTATCAAAAACGCGACATTTTAGCTGCGCACTATATTGCTAAATCAGCTATACGCACTAAAAATTTGGATCAAATGACTAAAGCGAAACATAGATTAGAAAGTATTTACGTTTCAATTTCTAACCCTTTGCATTCACAAAACAATTAATAATTCACCAATAAATCATTTAAGTATTTGTGACGCCAAATTGCCTTATAAATACTTGACAGATGTTTATAAACGAATAAAACAATCGCTCATGCCATAGGCGCAACATTAAAAAGACCTCTGAAAGTATCATCTTGATAACTTTAGAGGTCTTTGTTTATATTATTCAAACAAAATTCTTATAGAACGATCGAAGTATGTTTCGTCTTTCTTTTCTTCTTTAATCTGATCAGCTAATGCTGGGTCATCTGTGATAATACCATCAACATTGGTTTGTAAGTATTTCGTTAAATCTTCTTCGCCGTTAATAGTCCAAGTATAGACTTCTTTATTTTCCAAGTGCGCTTGATTAACAAGTCTTGGCGAATAAGAAAAATCTTCGATGACAAAGAAATCTAATGATGTTTCTTTAAAATGACCAAACTGCAACGGAATGATATAACCACACTTGAGATATGGCGCTTCTTTTTTTAATTTAGTCATCACATCATAATCCAATGACATCACACGATATTGATGTTCAACACCATGCTTTTTCAAAATATCAATAACACGTTGTGTATAATCTGCTGGTTCTTTACCATGTGGCTTTAACTCTACTAGTAGCTTCACATTTGATTGTTTAGCCGTTTCAATAAATTCGTCTAAGGATACAAGTTTTGCTTCATGTCCATTTTGACGCATTTTCAAACCGACGACATCTTTGAAATTAGATTCAGAAATGTTTTTATTAACACCTGTTAAACGTTTCAAATTGTTATCATGACTAACAACAAATTGTTTATCTTTCGTCATAATTGTATCTAACTCAACGTATTCGACATTCGCTTTTGCAGCAGCTTTCAATGACGGAATAGAATTTTCAACGCCTTTATCTTCGAAACCACGATGGCCAATAATGGAGATATTTGTATTGATAGTATTATTGTAAAGTAAGTACATGTTATAAACGATAAAACATGTCACTGCAAGCACCATTGAAATTATAAAGAACCTAGACTTCCGTTTCGGTTTTGGGTATTTAAATTCTAAGCCCGGTTGGTCTAATACATTCTCTTGTTTTAAGTGCAGTACTAACACACTGATTAATGATAATTTCGTAAATAAATAATAGAAGAACAATGCGCTTTTCAATACAACAAATAAAATTGATGAGACTAAAAACTTATCTCCTTCTTCATCTACACAAATAGCAAGATATGTTGCTCCTGAAATAATTAATGTTAAAATCGCACCAATGATGAGTTCCAATATAACTATTTCTATAACAAGTCGAAACTTATTTCGCTTCGTAATTTGCCAACTTAGTCTCATATTTTTAAATAACGACTGACGGTTTAAAATCGTTAACGGTAAAGTAAATATTAATTTAAAGTTTAATATAAATACAGCAATCATAAAGGTACCGTAAATGATTATACCTTTCGTCGTTTTCATAAGTTCTTCCGTTAAAAATTTAGGTATGTAAATATTTTTTGTTAATACTGAACTTAGTCCTAGGTTGGCAATGGGTATCATTAGCATTAAATAAATGACAAAGAAAATAACTGGTACACCTATGAGTTTACGCACATTTACAAAGGCATTTTTAAAAATGGATTTAAATGTAATAATCTGTCGATCAAAGCCGGCATAAATCATATAAACTAACAATGAAAACTCTACATAAATCAGAAAAGCAACACTTAATATGAATATAATAAGAAGTATTACACTGGCAGGATGACTAACGATTTCCTTCCAATTGTTAATCGTAAGTTGGCTTTGCCCAGCTACTTTTAACATCATATTAAATAGTAAAATTAAGTATGTACTACTAATAAAAATCATGATTAACTGCAATAGTAAGGCATTAATGCTAAAACGCCCTTTATTTTGATACAGTAATTTAAATACTGCCCATATATCTTTACTAATTCTCTTCATAATCACGCTCCGCATTGCTTTAATATTAAGTTTCATCTTAATATTTTTCATTACTCAGGGTCAATAAAAATTTGAAAAGACTCATATTCATATGCAAGTAGCAAATAATAACCCATTCAACATCAGCTAAATGATGATATTGGAACCCCACCTTTAACAAGACATCACATTCTTTATCAGCATAGCTACTTACAAAAACGTCTTCCTTCAACCATTGTAGAAGTTGTCTCATATACCTACTACGTCTTGCTAATACTCTATACTCAATTGAAAAAGAAGCATATGCCCCTTCACTCTTGAAGTTACATATGCTTTCTTTTCGGTCTGAATTGTATTTATAATTCAACGGGAATTTTCCCTTTGAAGTTAACATAACGGTAGGCTGCTTTAACAGCTTCATCATCGGGCGCTTCGACATCTTCTAATTCATATACAATGCCCAATGTTTTCCACTTATGAACACCTAACTGATGATATGGCAGAATTTCAAACTTTTCGACGTTATCAAGAGAATTAATAAATTCCCCTAGTTTAATTAAATCGTCTTTATCATCAGAATAACCAGGCACAAGGACATGTCGAATCCATACAGGTTGTTTCATATCTGACAGTTTGCGCGCGAAGTTAAGGATGTGTGTATTAGGCTTTCCTGTCAATCTAATATGTTTGTCATTATCAATATGTTTTATATCTAATAATATCAAGTCTGTATGTTTTTGTAATTCTTCAAAATGCCTTTGAAATGCTTTTGTATCATTAGCACATCCAGCCGATGTGTCTAAGCAAGTGTGCACACCATTTTCTTTTAATTCTGCAAATAATTTTTCTAAGAATGGCATTTGTAACAATGGTTCGCCACCACTGACTGTTACACCGCCACCCGATGCATCAAAGTATGGTTTGTATGGTAATATTTCATTCACCATTTCATCAACTGTGACTTCTCTTGATGGCTCACTAATTTTCCAAGTATCTGGATTGTGGCAATACAAGCATCTAAGTAAGCATCCTTGTGTAAATAATATATATCTTAATCCCGGTCCATCGACAGTACCTAAACTTTCGACAGAATGTAAGTGTCCCTTAAGCATAGTGCTCCCACCTTAAATTTTGTTACATACTTTCATGGAATGTACGAGAAATTACATCTAATTGTTGTTCACGTGTTAATTTAATGAAGTTAACAGCGTAACCAGATACACGGATTGTTAACTGTGGATATTCTTCTGGATGTTCCATTGCATCTATTAATGTTTCACGGTTAAATACGTTAATATTTAAGTGGTGACCACATTGCATTGCGTAACCATCTAACATACTAGTTAAGTTACGGTTTTGATCTTCTGGTTCTTTACCTAATGATTTTGGTACGATACTGAATGTATTTGAAATACCATCTTTACAGCAATCGTAAGGAATCTTAGCTACAGAACTTAATGAAGATAATGCACCTTTTTGGTCACGGCCATGCATTGGGTTTGCACCTGGTGCAAATGGTTCACCAGCTTTACGTCCGTCTGGTGTGTTACCAGTTTTCTTACCGTATACAACGTTTGAAGTAATTGTTAATACACTCATTGTATGTTCTGAATCACGATATGTTTTATGACTACGTAATTTAGTCATGAAGCGTTCTACTAAATCAACTGCGATATCATCTACACGGTCGTCATTGTTACCGTATTTAGGGAAGTCGCCTTCGATTTCAAAGTCTACTACAAGGCCTTCTTCGTTACGAATTGGTTTAACTTGTGCATATTTAATTGCAGATAATGAGTCAGCTGCTACTGATAAACCAGCGATACCTGTTGCCATTGTACGTACAATTTCTGTATCATGTAATGCCATTTCAATACGTTCATAGCTGTATTTATCGTGCATGTAGTGAATAACATTTAATGAGTTAATGTAAACACCTGCTAGCCAATCCATCATTTGATCAAATTTCTTGAATACTTCGTCATATTCTAATACTTCGCTGTTAATACCTTCGAAGTTTGGACCAACTTGTGCACCAGATTTTTCATCTTTACCACCATTGATAGCGTAAAGTAATGTTTTAGCTAAGTTCGCACGTGCACCGAAGAATTGCATTTGTTTACCAATTGTCATCGCTGATACACAACATGCGATACCATAGTCATCGCCATAGCTTTCACGCATAATGTCATCATTTTCATATTGGATAGAACTTGTTTTAATACTCATTTTTGCACAGTATGTTTTGAAGTTGTCAGGTAAACGTACTGACCATAATACTGTTAAGTTTGGTTCTGGTGCTGGACCTAAGTTATCTAATGAGTGTAAGAAACGGAATGAGTTTTTCGTAACAAGTGGACGTCCGTCAATACCTACACCACCGATAGATTCAGTTACCCAAGTTGGGTCTCCAGAGAATAATTCATTGTAATCAGGTGTACGAGCAAATTTAACAATACGTAATTTCATGATGAAGTGGTCAATAATTTCTTGAACTTCGCTTTCAGTAATAACGCCTGCTTTAAGGTCACGTTCAGCATAGATATCTAAGAATGTTGATGTACGACCTAAACTCATTGCTGCACCGTTTTGTTCTTTAATTGCAGCAAGGTATGCTAAGTATAACCATTGAACTGCTTCTTTGAAGTTTTCTGCTGGACGGCTTAAATCAAAACCATATTTTTGTCCAAGTTCTTTTAATTCTTTTAATGCACGATATTGTTCTGATAATTCTTCACGTAAACGAATTACATCTTC
Organism: Staphylococcus sp. MZ3; assembly: GCF_018622755.1. Lineage (NCBI taxonomy): Bacteria > Bacillati > Bacillota > Bacilli > Caryophanales > Staphylococcaceae > Staphylococcus > Staphylococcus sp. MZ3. The sequence continues at coordinate 234,458 of NZ_CP076026.1, read as the reverse complement.
TGACATTTCTGTAGACATCGTGTTGAAGTCGTGCATTTTTTCTTCCATTAAGAAATCTACACCATATAAAGCTACACGACGATAGTCACCGATAATACGTCCACGTCCGTATGCATCAGGTAAACCAGTGATTACACCTGCTTTACGGCAGTTCAACATTTCTCTAGAATATGCATCGAATACACCTTGGTTATGTGTTTTACGATAATCTGTAAAGATTTTTTCAGTTTCTTCGTCTAATTCGTAACCGTAAGCTTCACAAGCTGCTTTCGCCATACGAATACCACCGAATGGTTGCATTGAACGTTTGAATGGCTTTTCAGTTTGTACACCTACAATTGTTTCTAAATCTTTGTCTAAATAACCAGCATCATGAGATGTGATTGTTGAAGCTACTTTCGTGTCCATATCCCACATGCCGCCACGTTCACGTTCTTCTTTCGATAACTGCATTACTTGTTCCCAAAGTTTAGAAGTTGCTTCTGTTGGTCCTGCTAAAAATGAATCATTACCTTCATAAAGAGTGTAGTTTAATTGGATAAACTCTCTTACATCTACGTGTCTGTTCCATCTTCCATTTTTAAATCCTTGCCAAGCTGTTGCATGATTTTTATTTGTTTCTAACATACTAAACGCCTCCATCTGTATAATGTTGTGAATTTGAAATGCTATGTTAACGTTTTCATAGTCATTGTAGCATGTTTGTTGTGATTTTTTTCACATAAATTATGTACAATTTTCATCAAATGTATGTCAAAAAATAGAAACTGTACTAATTTGTGTAACAGTAATATGCTAATTGCATTCTGTTACACAACAGTTATAATGTTCACTATTTTCATTGCTTTAAAAGTTAATTTAGGAGTATATATTTGTTTATAAAAAATGATTGTTGATAAGCGTTAAATCAACACTTAGAAAGATTTACTTTTATATATGAAGAGACTGGATTAAATACTTTTATTGACGTAAAAATTCACTTTTGAACCGTTCAATATCTTGCCAATTTTTATATAACAGCTACAAATAAAATATAACAGTTTGATTTTACAACCTCGGTAAGTCATCTTGACAAACAAAAATTATGTGCTATCACAACATTTGCAACGTCTTAACAAGTCATCTTTAAACATTTCTAAATATTTAACATTACTTATGCGTCATTTATTGCTAAAATTATTGTATTAAAATATACATAGAATTGATGGGATATCATGAAATCAAAAATTTATATCTTGCTATTATTTCTCATTTTTTTATCAGCATGCGCTAATACGCGTCACTCTGAATCAGATAAAAATGTATTAACAGTTTATTCTCCGTATCAATCAAACTTGATTCGTCCAATTTTAAATGAATTTGAAAAACAAGAGCATGTCAAAATTGAAATCAAACATGGATCTACTCAAGTACTGCTTTCAAACTTGCATAACGAAGATTTTTCGGAGCGTGGTGACGTCTTTATGGGTGGTGTGTTATCAGAAACAATTGATCATCCAGAAGATTTTGTTCCCTATCAAGATACATCTGTAACACAGCAATTAGAGGATTATCGCTCGAACAATAAATATGTTACTAGTTTTCTATTAATGCCAACAGTTATAGTAGTGAATTCAGATTTACAAGGAGATATTAAGATTCGAGGTTATCAAGATTTATTACAACCTATACTTAAAGGTAAAATTGCGTACTCAAATCCAAATACAACAACGACAGGCTATCAACATATGCGCGCTATTTATAGCATGCATCATCGAGTAAGTGATGTGCATCAATTCCAAAACCATGCGATGCAACTGTCAAAGACGTCTAAAGTCATTGAAGATGTTGCAAAAGGTAAATATTACGCAGGTCTAAGCTACGAACAAGATGCACGCACATGGAAAAACAAAGGTTATCCTGTATCAATCGTTTATCCAATTGAAGGAACAATGTTAAATGTTGATGGTATTGCTTTAGTTAAAAATGCACACCCTCATCCTAAGCGTAAAAAGTTAGTGCAATATTTAACAAGCCGCTCAGTACAACAACGATTAGTTGCAGAGTTCGATGCCAAGTCAATTCGAAAAGATGTTAGTGAACAAAGCGATCAGTCTATCGAAAATCTTAAGAACATACCTTTAATACCGAAATCTAAATTACCGGACATTCCGCATCATAAATTTTTGGAGATGATTCAATGACGGCATACAAACCTTATAGACATCAGTTGAGACGATCGTTATTTGCGTCTACTATTTTTCCAGTATTTTTAGTCATTATTATTGGACTAGTAAGCTTCTATGCCATCTATATTTGGATTGAGCATCGTACGATTCATCAACATGTTGATGAAAGTCAGTCATCTTTACATCACACTGAAAAGCAGATTCAGACATTTATTACACAGCATAATAATTCGTTTCAAGAGCTCGATTTAACAAATCATCATGATGTGACCGCTACAAAACGTGAATTATTAAAATTAATACACCAACAGCCCGCAACACTTTATTATGAATTATCTGGACCAAATCAGTTTATAACCAATAATTATGAACATTTAAACACTAAAAATATGTATTTATTTTCAACGCATCAGCTTAAATTCAAAAATAGTACATATATGCTTAAAATTTATATGGCTAACAGCCCACGTTTAAGTGAAATTAAGAAAGATAACCGACAATTCGCACTTATCGTTGATCAATATGACAATATTTTATACGCCAACGATGACCGTTTTACTATAGGTGAAAAGTATAGACCACAACAATTCGGATTTATGAATGAATCTGTAAAATTAAACCATGCTGACCATCGTCTCATTATTTATAAAGATATACATGAAAACATTGAAGATGGTATCACGTTGTTAATTGTTATGGCCGTAGTTCTTGTTTTACTAGTAATATTTGGTTTCATTAGCGCAGATAATATGGCTAAACGACAAACAAAAGATATCGAAACGATTATTCAAAAAATTTACTATGCCAAAAATCGTCATCTAGGTACATATACGCCTTTAAAAAACAACAGTGAACTAGAAGAAATTAATAATTATATTTACGATTTATTTGAATCAAATGAGCAACTGATCCATTCTATCGAGCATACAGAACGTCGTTTGCGTGACATTCAGTTAAAGGAAATAGAGCGCCAATTCCAACCTCATTTCCTATTCAATACGATGCAAACAATACAATATTTAATTACGTTATCTCCTAAATTAGCACAAACTGTGGTCCAACAATTATCGCAAATGTTACGTTACTCATTACGTACAAACTCACATACAGTGGAATTAAACGAAGAGTTGAACTACATTGAACAGTATGTTGCGATACAAAACATCCGTTTTGATGACATGATTAAGCTCCATATCGAAAGTTCTGAAGAAGCGCGTCACCAGACAATTGGTAAAATGATGCTTCAGCCACTCATAGAAAATGCTATTAAACATGGTAGAGATACTGAGTCATTGGACATTACTATACGCCTGACATTGGCACGTCAGAATTTACATGTTTTAGTTTGCGACAATGGTATTGGGATGTCGTCATCTCGCCTGCAATATGTACGCCAATCTCTTAATAATGATGTATTTGATACTAAGCATTTGGGATTAAATCATTTACACAATAAAGCAATGATTCAATATGGTTCAAATGCACGACTCCATATTTTTTCAAAGCGTAATCAAGGTACGTTAATTTGTTATAAAATACCACTTTCAAGGGGGAATGTAGATGTTTAAGGTAGTTATTTGTGATGATGAACGAATTATTCGAGAAGGATTAAAGCAAATCATTCCTTGGGGAGACTATCATTTCAATACAATATACACTGCTAAAGATGGTGTTGAAGCATTATCACTAATTCAACAACATCAGCCAGAATTAGTAATTACTGATATTCGTATGCCACGTAAAAATGGCGTCGATTTACTCAATGATATTGCGCATCTAGATTGTAATGTCATCATATTATCGAGTTACGATGACTTTGAATATATGAAAGCCGGCATTCAACATCATGTTCTTGATTATTTATTAAAACCAGTAGACCATGCACAATTAGAAGTTATTTTAGGAAGACTTGTCCGTACCTTATTAGAGCGACAATCACAGAACGGCCGTAGCTTAGCATCTTGTCATGATGCCTTCCAACCATTATTAAAAGTAGAATACGATGATTATTATGTAAATCAGATTGTTGATCAAATTAAGCAATCTTATCAAACGAAAGTGACTGTTTCAGATTTAATTCAACATATCGATGTTAGTGAATCGTATGCGATGCGAACATTTAAAGATCATGTTGGTATTACAATTGTCGATTATTTAAATCGCTATCGTATTTTACAATCTCTGCAATTGTTAGATCGACATTATAAGCACTATGAAATTGCAGACAAAGTAGGCTTTTCAGAGTATAAAATGTTTAGCTATCATTTTAAAAAATATTTACAAATGTCACCAAGTGATTATTGTAAGCAAGCAAAATAGATTAACAAATAACTAATGATTATGGCGCCTCCATTTTGTTCTATGAAAAAGCGGACTGATAGAGAAGTTTTCACTTTTCTTTCAGTCCGCTTTTTAGAGAGTTTAAATATAAAACAATACTCCCTACAATATTGACACCGCTATATGTCTTTATTGTAAGGAGTAAATTCATTGAGTCACCCTAAGTCGGGCAAATAAGGATACTTCATAACAGGGAATTATGATCTGCCCCGAGACATAGAGATGATATATTTGCAAGGGTAGAAGCAGTATCTTTCATCTCTTCACGCACATGCCGTCGGGGCAGGATTGCCAACTATATTGCAATAGATTGGCGATACTTTTAATCCGATTGATATTAAATTTTTAAACTTCTAATTTTCTTTTCTTCATAGAAAGCAACGATTCCTAATAGAATCATGCCTAGGAATAATGCAACATAGAAGACGATGAAAACATCTGTCCATCCACTTAATGTATATCCAAAGATGTTTAAACCGTTACGTGTTGGATCAGCAATAGCCGCCAAACCAACTTTTGCCATTGAGTCACCGAATAGATACGCGAATGAACCTGTCATTCCGTTTGCTACACTGATGGCATTTTTAGGAACAAAACCAGTCAATGATACACCAATTAATAATTGCGGACCAAAGATTAACGCACCTAATGCAAACAATGAAATGTTAACCATCATGACACTTGTAGCATTTGTGTAGAATAAGACAACAAATGTAATCATAAACATACAGCCAATAGCTACAATTGCACGACGACCTTTTAATAAGTCTGATACGTAGCCCCATAATAAACTTGCAACTAATGCACCAATTTCAAAGTAGAATATCGTATTAACTGCATCGCCTTTACTAAAGTGTAAATGCTCTGACACATATAACGGTGCCCAGTTATCAATACCGATTCGTACAATGTATACAAAGACGTTTGAAACACATAGAATCCATATAACAGGATTTCCCAGGATATATTTTTTAAAGATCTCCCATTTCGTCATACCTTGAGAATCAATATTTTCTTTATCAACCGGCTCTTCCCAAATTTCTTCAGCACGATTCCATCCTAATTCTTCTGGATCATCTTTTCCGATAAATAATGTTGCGATACCAATAAGTAATGCAATCACCGATGGGAAAATGAACATCCCTATAACATTTCCATGGAAGAATACATTAGCACCCCAAAGTGCAACACCACCTGCAATGGCACCACCGATATTATGTGATGTATTCCAGAATCCTAAGTATCGGCCACGTTTCGTTCTTGGCGCCCATCTTGAAATCGTTGAATAACTTGCAGGTCCACCAACTGATTGGAACACCCCGTTAAGTCCCCAAAGTACAATTAATAATCCCATTACAGAACCAAAGTAACTTAAAACAAATCCCATAATTAAAACTGTAATCGCAGATAAGATAAGTAAGAACGAGATAATACGTTTTGTGTTACGTCCATCGACAAAATATCCAAGTAATGTTTTCCCTAAACCGTACGTGATACTAAATGCTAATCCGATATAACCAAGTTCTAATGTAGATAATCCAATTTCCTCTTTTAAAAACGGTTGTGCCGCCTTAAAATTGTTTCGAATTAAATACATAGCCATATAAACAAAGAACACTACAAAGAAAGCTTGCATAAAGTTTCTAAGCCATAATTTACGTTGTACCGATAATGGAATGCCTTTGTTCGGAATCTTATGGATATCAAAAAAGTTCATCTCTGTCACCTCAATCATTTTCGTTAAGCCAAATATATCACGTCGGTGTAAGCGCTTAATATCCTTAAAATTATTAAATTATCCAAAATACTGAACATAAACACATACTTAGAAACATATTTATGTACTAAAATTAATAAATAGTTAATAGTATTTGACAAGTTTTATCTATAAAATACTTTATGTTGTCAAAATCAACGCTTATACATATGACATAATGACGGAGGACATCATGATTCTATCTATATTACTTATCTTTTTCTGTATCAGACTTGTCAGCTTAAAGATATCTATTAATCACTCAAAACAATTAAAAGCAGACGGTGCAGTTGAATATGGCGTTAAAAATTCGAAGTTTTTAGCAATAACACACGTTTTAATTTATGTATTGGCTGGTGTAGAGGCATTTATTAATAAAGATACATTTAGCTTTGCAAATGGTATTGGCTTAGTTATATTAATCTTTGCTTATATCATGTTATTTATGGTTATTAAAACTTTAGGTGGTATTTGGACATTAAAATTATTCATTTTACCTAACCATCCTATTATTAAATCTGGATTATATAAAATTACAAAACACCCAAATTACTTCTTAAACATCATTCCTGAATTAATCGGTGTATTATTATTAACACACGCAACATATACAACTATTTTATTAGTACCGTATGCGTATTTCTTATATGTACGTATTAAACAAGAAGAGAAATTAATGAATATTTAAAAAGATGAAAGCCTGTCATCACATTAGTCGACATCGACGTCCATCTTTAAAGTGCGTTCTGAAATATTATATTCAGAAATCTTTAAAGTATGTCGTGTCTATGACCATTGTGACAACAGGCTTTTTTTATTATCATATACCTCACTATCGTAAAGGTTATATACTCTTTTCAATGGTGAGGATTGTTACTGTGAATGGGTATGATCATCGCTAAATACTTATATAAAATACACCTTCTTTACAAACAATGACATGATTTAAGGTGTGAAATTTTTGGCAATGGCTTGGCGACATATGCATTTATTCAACACTGCCACCAGTCTTACTTCAGACAAACTTCAGACTAACCTCGAGTTCGTATTATGCCCACCACATGTCTGCTGGCTTGTCGTAAATATTAACAGATTTCAAAGTTTGACAAGCTTTTTGGAAACCTTCTTCTACTGACATAATAGGATCTTCATGTTCAATACTTAATACATAATCATATCCATTAATAATAAGTTGACTTATGATATCTGCCCATACATATGGACTATGTCCATAACCAACTGTACGGAATGTCCATGCTCTTGTCGCAACGTTACCATATGGTTGCATATCAGTTAGACCATACATATTTACATTTTCTTGATTAATATACGTATCTTTAGCATGGAAGTGATGAATTGCATTTGCTTGGCCTAATATGCGAATCGCAGCAATTGGGTCAATACCTTGCCACCATAAATGACTAGGATCTAAGTTAGCACCGATATATTCATTTGTAGCCTCACGCAACTTCAACATCGTATATGGTGTATGAACTAAAAATCCTGCATGCAACTCTATGGCAATTTTTACATCTTGCTCTTTTGCAAACTCAGCTAAATCTTGCCAATATGGTATCAACTTTTCATTCCACTGATAATCATAAATTTCAGAGTAGGCTGTTGGCCAAGGTGTAACAGGCCAATTAGGCTTTTTAGCGGTATCATCTGATCCTGCAATGCCAGAAAATGTATTAACAACTGGCACGTCTAATAGATTTGCTAAACGGATTGTTTTACGTAACGTTTCATCGGCTTCTTTCGCTTCTGTCGGATCTGGAGAAATTGGATTGTTATGACAACTGAAACCACTTATTTGTAAGCCTCTGTCTGTGATTGACTTCATAAATGCTTGGCGCTTGTCTTCATTTTCTAACAACTCATCTAACTTACAAAATTTATCTCCTGGGTTACCACCTGTTCCAACTTCAATCATATCCAATCCAGATTCTGCGACATAATCTAACATATCTTCAAAATTTTTATCGTAAAATAATACTGAAAATACACCTATTTTCATTGAAAAGCACTCCTTCTTTTTATATTGAGAATTTTGTATCATATATGATAATCGTTAAAGTTGTATACTCTTATTATCAAGATCACTACGATAAATCGCTTCTATAAGGGCATTTACATTGCGTGCTTCTTCCGGTTTCACCACAATCTCTTCTATACCTAAACACGCATTGACAAAGTTACGCGCCTGTCTCTCACCAGCAATGTCTTCGTTATGCTCAACATTAGCTTTGCTTTCAAAAATAGTTCCAAAGCGGGGCTCATATATTTCAAATGGAAATAAATTGATACCGCCATCTTCTCCTGATAAACTAACGTGTACCTTATCTTCCTTTATATTTGCAGACCACGAACATTCAAACTGCATGCTTGCTCGATTGGCAAATGTCATATAACTAGTAACATGATCATCGACATCAAATTTAGTGTGATCAAATGTTCCCCAATCATTAATTTGATTCGGTTGTTTGCTCAATTGATTATATGTTTTTCCTAGCACTTCATGCGGCACCATATCTTTACCTAATAGCCACAAAGATAAGTCTAACAAGTGGCAACCATAATCGATTAAACTACCGCCACCTTGCAACGCTTTATTGGTAAAAACGCCCCACCCAGGTACTTTACGCCTACGCATCGCTTGTACACGTGCTACTAATGGTTTACCAACAACACCTGCTTCAATTGCTTTTTTAGCAGTCATAGCGACATCTGTGTGACGATAATGATAAGCGACAGTTAATAATTTGTGATTTTTATTAGCCGCTTCAATCATGCGATCACACTCTTCCGTCGTCATTGCCATTGGCTTTTCGCATAAGACATGGACACCATGGTTCAATGCTTCTATAGAAAGATCAGCATGGAATTTATTGGGTGTACAAATGACCACCGCATCAACAAGTTTAAACAGCTCGCTAGGTGTCTCAACTGCCTGAGGTATATTAAAGCGCTTCGCAACATCAATCATCTGAACTGTATTAATATCTTGCACTGCAACTAATGAGACTGTGTCTTTGAGTTTCAGCAATGCTGGAATATGACGGTCTTGTGCAATGCCACCAACACCTATCACACCAACTTTTAATTTTGTCATGATGTGCCTCCTTACCGTATGATGTTATTCAAAGTAAATTGCTTTGCCTGATTTTGCAGACTGATAAATCGCTTCAAGAATTTTTGTAACTACCATTGCTTGTTCCGGTTTCACAACTGGTTCAGTATCATTTACAACTGCATCAATCCAAGCTTTTGCTTCTTCTTCAGCTTCATCCACTTCATTACCTTCATAAAAGTCGACGCCTTTGTTTTCCAATTCAACGTGTTTGGTATAAAGTGTACCCATGTCTTCACCATGAATACGTAGACCATCTTTCATATCAGCACCTGCTTTAGTTCCTGATAATGAACATTTTGCCTCATCCACTTCTAAAGAATTAATCGCCCAAGCGGATTCTAAAATGATCGTCGCTCCATTCTTCATTTTAATAAATCCAAACGCAGAATCTTCAACTGTAAATTCATCTGGATTCCATGAACCCCAAGCGTTTGCCGCATGATGCTGTTTATTTAATTTATGGAATGTTGAACCCATCACTGATTCTGGCTCATAATTATCCATCATCCATAACGTTAAATCTAAAGCGTGTGTACCGATATCGATTAATGGTCCTCCACCTTGAGCTTCTTCGTCTAGAAAGACACCCCATGTTGGTACTGCTCGACGACGAATGGCATGTGCCTTTCCGAAGTAAATGTCTCCTAAGTCGCCACGTTGCGCTGCTTGATGTAAAAATTGACTATCTGCTCGGAAACGATTTTGATAACCTATTGTTAATTTTTTACCTGTTGATTTAGCTGTATCTATCATTTTTTGAGCTTCTGCTGTCGTTTTAGCCATTGGTTTTTCACACATCACATGTTTACCGGCATGCAACCCTGCTACAGTAATTTCACAATGCGAGTCATTTGGCGTACAAACATGGATAACATCAATCGTGTCATCTTTTAACAATGCTTTGTAATCATCATAAACCTTTGCATTGTCAGTTCCGTATGCTTCTGCCGCACTCGCTGCTTTCGAAATGTCTACGTCACAAAATGCGATCATTTCAACATTTTCAACTTTTTGTAAACTTGGCATGTGCTTGCCATTCGCAATACCACCACACCCAATGATTCCAACTTTAATCGTCATCATAACGTCCTCCTTTTAATCTTTATCGTCATTAGTGGTTCTTTATCAATTCTGCCCCACTCCTAATTTCAAACTAACCTTTTGTCGCACCTGTTGTTAAACCTGATACTAAATAGCGTTGCAAGAACAAGAATACGATTGCTATAGGTACTGCAATCATAATTGCCCCTGCTGCAAACACTGTGAAATTATTTGCATACTTATCATTAATAAAGTTGAACAATCCAACTGCTAATGTGAATTTTTCAGGACTTCTTAATAGTATTTTAGGTAATATAAAGTCCATAAATGGCCCCATAAAATTGAACAAAGCAACAACTGCTAAAATCGGCTTAGCTAATGGAAGCATAATTTGTAAGAAAATACGCATATGCCCTGCACCATCAATTTTGGCAGATTCATCAAGTTCTTTTGGAATCGTATCGAAGTAACCTTTCACTAAAAAGGCATTCATCGGTATTGATCCACCAATATATACCAGTGTTAGTCCAAATAAAGAATCTAATAATCCAATTGTATTTAGCAAAATATAGATTGCGACCATTGCCATTAATACAGGGAACATTTGTAAAATCAAAAATGTAATCAGCCCGTATTTACGACCAACAAAGCGATATCTAGAAAAAGCATATGCTGTTAACGTGACAAATATCACACTAAACAGTGCATTTGCAGATGCTACGATAAGCGTATTTTTATACCAAGTCAGGTATTGACTACTGTCATCGAATAGTAAGAATGCATAATTTTTAAATGTTGCATTGTCTGGTATCATTTTGGCACCATACAAGTTCGTACCTGGATTAAGGGAAATGCCAAATGTCCACAGTAGTGGATATAAAATGATGACAAACATCATCGCTATAAAACCGTAAATACCGATTGCTTTTAATATGTTTTTCTTCTTTGTCATCTTATAAACCTCCCTCATCTTTAAACGTACTTGTACGTCTGAATTGAATAAATGCGACAATAGCAACAATAAATCCAATAATTAATGACACAACTGCACCCATGTTGAAGTTGTTAAACTCAAATGTCAGATTATACACCCAAGATATCAAGATATCTGTACTACCAGCATTCTGCCCTGACACTGGTGGACCGCCTTTATTAAATAGATAAATAAGATTAAAATTATTGAAATTACCTGCATATTGCATAATTAACAATGGCGCTGTGGCGTAAATGACATGCGGGAATGTGATGTTTCTAAACTTTTGCCAACTAGACGCACCATCCATATCTGCTGCTTCGTACCAATCTGATGAAATACTTTGCAGTACTCCAGTGAACAGTGCAAAGACAAATGGGAATCCAAGCCATACTTGAATGCCGATTAATGCCACTTTTGCCCAAAACGGATCACTTAACCATGCTGGTGCTACACCTAATAAAGGTTGCAAAATATCATTATTTATCGCACCAAATTCATCATTAAATAACGCTACAAATATTAAAATTGTCACAAATGATGGTACAGCCCAAGGTAGGATTAACACAGTACGGATAAATTTCTTACCTTTGACGACAGGGTGATTTACAATAATTGCCAAAAACAGCCCTAATGCAATTTGAAGTGTCGTTGCAACAAGCGTCCATACTAATGTCCAAGTAATAACACTGAAAAATGTTTTACGCCAAACGCCAATTGTGAATAACGTTTTAAAGTTATCTAAACCAACCCATTCTAATGTGTGTCTCGGAGGCGCGTTGTATAAATTGTAATTTGTAAATGCTACTCCAAACATAAATATTAATGGAAATACAACTACAAATATCAATAAGAATGTACCTGGTGAGATTAATAAGTATGGGAACGTCTTGTCCCATGTTGCAACCATACGTGCCTTCGGATCCTTTATTTCTTCATTGCGATTAAATCGTTCAGCATTACGATATGCATCTAAAATATTAATGATATATAGCATGATTGCAAAAACAACGAGTAAGATAGAAATAATACCTTGTGCAAGTAAGACACGAGAATCGTCTAACTTAGGTACTGTCCCTAATGTGAACAATCCCCAAAAACCAATATTTAAAAAGCTATAAAATACAGAAATAAAACTGATGAAAAAGATAAAAAATATCGTACCTTTAATGGGTCTTTTATTATAAAACTGTCCCAAACCAGGTATAACAGATAATAATGCCGCTAATTTAGGGTTACGTTTCGTCATAACTAATCTCCTTTCTTATCATTTTGTGATGGATGAAGAATCTTAATATTTTGCGTTATATCATTCGTCGCCTCATCTAACGCTTGTTTAGGATTCTTACCATTTGAGATAAATATGCTTGCATTGCCCATCGGTTCCCAAACTTGTCGCATTTCAGGAATATTAGGCATCGGTTCAGCATGACGTGCTTGCTTTTCAAACACTTTTAAATTTGGATTAGATGATTTCACGTCAACACGTCCAGTAATTTCGCTCATTTCATCTGTATATTTTTGTAATGTATCTTTACTAGTGATATACAGCATTAAATCTTTAGCCCAATACTTATGTTTACTATATTCAGATAAATACCAACCACGTACACCGAGAAATGGTTTCATAGGTTTGCCACCATCTGTAGGTAATGTTGTTACTCCTAAATCTTTACCAAACGTTTCTTGATATTCATTAATGTTCCACGGTCCAGTGACAAATTGTCCTACTTTTCCTTCTTTAAAAAGACCAATCATGACATCATGTGTTGCTGCCTTAGGAAGATACCCTTTGTCGTACCATTTTTGTAATCGTTCAGCATTTTTGACGACATGTTTTGAATTTAGTCCTAGCTGATGAATATCATATTCACTGCCATTTTTCTTGAAAATATAATCATCATTGCCGAATAAAAACGGATAATTAAAATAGAAATTTTTAGCATCAAATAACATACCGTATTGTTTCTTTTTACTATCAGTTAGCTTGGCAGCATTAGCTTCAACTTCTTCTAACGTTTGCGGTGCATTTTTCACTAATTTTTTATTATAGAAAAGTGCGGTTGTTTCTACGATAGCTGGCAATGCTAGTTGCTTATTGTCATAATTCATCGCTTTAAGTGCTTGCTTATTGAAACCTTTCAACTCATCTTTTGATAATTTGATTTCAGCAGCTAAGCCTTGTAGATAGGCACTTCCAGTATTATCATGTGCTAAGAAAAAGATATCTGGACCTTTTCCTGCAGGAGCGTCTAGCGAAATATTTTCTAGTTGATCATTTTGACCAATATTTACAAGCTTTACTTTGATGCCAGTTTTTTTAGTATATTGATCCGTAATTTTTTTATAAAACGCCATTTGCTTGTCGCCATCCACCCACATCGTAAGTTGGTTAGGCTTGTCTTTAGAATTATCTTTATTCAATGCTTTATCAATATCTTCTTTCGAACGATTAGGGCCACATGCAGTTACGATTAATAACATTACCACGGCTAACGTGACACATTTTAAAATTTTAGACATGAATACTCCCCCTTAGACGATACGATTTCCTGTTTTTTCATCAAAAAAGTGACACTTATTCATATCAAATGCTAGTGTAATCTTGTCGTTCGTCATCACTTGGGTTCTTGAATCTAATTTAGAAATCAATTCCATTCCTTGGAATGTACTATGTACCATGATTTCTGAACCTAACAGTTCGGATACAACTACTTCAGATTCAAATTGTGTCTCTGGAGAAGTTTGAATAAATATTGGTTCTTCATGAATGTCTTCAGCTCGAATACCTAAAATAATTTCCTTGTCTAAGTAGCCAGCAGCTTTTAACTTTTCAAATTTTTTATTATGTAATTTAAAATGGTGTGCTCCTACCTTCAATCCGTCCATTTCAACTGTAGCATTCAACATATTCATTGCTGGTGAGCCGATAAATTGCGCCACAAATATGCAATTAGGGGCATCATATATTTCTCTAGGTGTGCCGACTTGCATAATGTCGCCATCTTTCAAAACAACAATTCGACTAGCCATCGTCAATGCTTCAGTTTGATCATGTGTAACATAAATTGTCGTAGTATTAAGTCGCTTATGTAATTTCAATATTTCTGTGCGCATTTGTACTCGAAGCTTCGCATCAAGATTCGATAATGGTTCATCCATTAAAAAGACTTTCGCATCCCTAACAATAGCTCTGCCCAAAGCAACACGTTGACGCTGTCCACCAGATAACGCTTTTGGTTTACGACCAAGATACTCAGTTAATCCTAATATTTCAGCTGCTTCATTGACTTTTTGTTCAATCTCTTTTTTATTTACTTTACGTAGCTTTAGCCCAAATGCCATATTTTCAAAAACAGTCATATGTGGATATAATGCATAGTTTTGAAATACCATCGCAATATCTCTATTCTTTGGTTCAACATCGTTCATGCGTTCCCCATCAATATAAAAATCTCCAGATGTGATAGACTCTAGTCCAGCAACCATTCGTAATGTTGTTGATTTACCACATCCCGATGGTCCAACAAATACAATGAATTCTTTGTCAGTAATATGTAGATTAAAATCTTTCACTACAGTATTGTTGTTATCATACGTCTTTTTAATATGCTCTAACTTTAGTTCTGCCATGTTATGCCTCCCATACTTTGTTTACAGTTTGATTGTGCAATACACTTTGTGAAAACGTTTGCACAAATACTTACATAAATCATATATTCAGTCATTATTAATGTCAATCATAAATTGTAAACGTTTACATTACTGTCAGAATTAAACTTTTATACAGAAAATTGATATAGTGCACAACTATTTTCTAGTGTGACAATAATGTTTTTTTATGTGCGATATTTCACTGCCAATGCTAACAACCTTGTCTTACATTTTAAGTAATATCTAAATCAAACAAGTATGACTTAGCATTACGATTTTCATTGAAAAAAGCAACCATTATGTAAGTATCATACTCACACAATGATTGCTTAATTTTTTAGACTGCGGGCACCCTTCTATAACTACAAATCATATAGGCTACGTTCCCCATCAGGTAACTGATCGATAAACGGTTTTGGATCTTCTGCATATGCATTACCTACGCCACCCTTCATTCTTTGAAAATGTAAATGTGCGCCTGTCGTTTGTTTACCTGTATTGCCTGAATATGCAATAATATCACCTGCTTTGACTCGATCACCTACTTTGACATTATATTTGTCTAAGTGTAGATACCACTGGTGATATTCTCCATTGTCTTCGGCAATCTGTAATACCTTGCCGCCCAATTCATTATTAAAGATACGTGTTACTTTACCATTCGTCGGCGCTTTAATTGGTGTACCTTTTGGCAATGCAAAATCAATGCCATAATGCTTACCATCAAATGGTGAATGTTGATATTTACCAAAAGTCTCAGTAATCCGACTCCCTCTAAAAAAGTCTTCCCATTTTGAGTGTCCTTGTCCTTTATGATTTTGTGTCAATTTATCGGTATATTGGTTAAACCATTTTTGAATGTCATCTATATAAATAATCGTAAATAATAGTGAAAGAAAAATGATAATTGTTGCCAAAATACGTTTTGGTCGCTTTGTCATAGTGGCATCCATCCTTCATATATTTTGGGTATTAAGTATATATTCTAAATCAACTATTTCATAATTAAATGCACTCATACTTTAGTAGTACTGCCAAATATAGATGAAGAAAATGATGGTAATTTGAATATTTTTATTGATATCAAATTTTATATCTAATATAATAATTATACTCAAGAAAATAACAGAAACAGAGGAGAATTTTCAAATGGCAAAAGTATTATATATTACAGCACACCCTTTTAATGAACTGGTATCAAATTCTATGGCGGCTGGTAAAGCATTTATCGAAACATATCAACAACAACATCCTGATGATGAAGTGAAACATATTGATTTATTTGAAACTTATATTCTAGTTATTGACAAAGATGTATTAACTGGTTGGGGAAAAATGAGTAATGGCGAAACGTTAACTGATGATGAACAAATGAAAGTTTCAAGATTGAGTGACATTTTAGAAGAATTTTTAAGTGCAGATAAATATGTATTTGTAACGCCTATGTGGAACCTTTCTTTCCCACCTGTAGTTAAAGCATATATTGATGCTATTTCAATTGCAGGTAAAACTTTTAAATATTCTGCTGAAGGACCTCAAGGTTTGTTAACTGACAAAAAAGTATTACACATTCAATCACGTGGTGGATATTATACTGAAGGACCTGCTGCTGATTTTGAAATGGGTGACCGTTATTTAAGAACAATTATGACATTCTTAGGTGTGCCATCATATGAAACAATCATTATTGAAGGACACAATGCTGAACCTCATAAGACTGAAGAAATTAAAGCAACTAGTATTAATAATGCTGAAAAATTAGCAACTACATTTTAAATTTTTAATTACACTGTGTGACTCCTCAACGTCATGCAGTTTTTTATTGTATCTCTTTTCCGCTTTTTATAAATATCTATTATTTTCATAAATTTAAAATTTGATATTCACTTTAATACTGATGTAAATATTTTTCAAAATATATTATTATAGTGTTAATGAAGTATTTTGAGAAACGGTGGGAATGTATGAAAGCACATAAAATTTTCTGGTTAAACTTAGCAGCAATTATTATT
The DNA here is from genome assembly GCF_018622755.1 of Staphylococcus sp. MZ3. NCBI lineage: Bacteria > Bacillati > Bacillota > Bacilli > Caryophanales > Staphylococcaceae > Staphylococcus > Staphylococcus sp. MZ3. Next base: position 217,381 of record NZ_CP076026.1, on the reverse strand, counting down.
ATTTCAATTGTAGTCAGTGGCGGTATGTTTTTGGCAATGAAGTGGGAACAAATTCATTTGAAAGATGGTCTTAAAAAAGTACTAAGTACGTATCCTATTAAAAACTTAGAAACGCTTTATGAAATTGATGGTCACGATAATCCCCATTATGAAAATAATGATCAAGACACATGGTATATAGAATCCTCTTATTCAGTTGTTGGATCAGATGAGCTTTTAAAAGAAGACCGTATGTTGTTAAAGGTAGATAAGAACACACATAAAATAACTGGTGAATATGACACAACTACAAACGATAGAAAAAATGCTACTGACTCGACATACAAAAGTTATCCAGTAAAAGTAGTTAATAATAAAATCGTTTTCACAAAAGACGTAAAAGATCCCGCGCTGAAACAAAAAATCGAAAACAATCAATTTTTGATTCAAAGTGGTGATTTAACAAGCATTTTAAATAGCAATGATTTGAAAGTCACACATGATCCTACCACTGATTATTATAATTTATCTGGTAAGTTGTCGAATGATAATCCAAACGTTAAACAATTAAAACGTAGATATAATATTCCCAGAAATGCATCAACAAAGGTGGAATTAAAGGGAATGAGTGATTTAAAAGGCAATAATCATCAAGATCAGAAACTTTATTTTTATTTTTCAAGTCCTGGAAAAGACCAAATTATATACAAAGAAAGCCTTACTTATAATAAATTAAGTGAACATTAATACTTATGATGTAATTATAGAAATAACCAAATCATTTATTAAAATCACACATTATAAAAACGCCTCACATCATTCATTTAATTGTACCGAATCACATCAAGTTAGATTTTAGACTAACTATTGTGGTGTACATCAAAAACGAATTTGTGGGGCGTTTTATATTTTACAAAGGCGACTAGCGTTTCTTATAACAACTTCAACATTACTACACTCAAGCATCACTCTAAAGTTTGAAATCGAACCCTTTCGTTCAACAAAAATCAAAATCCACTTCAAACTATATATCAAATACATAAATTATCTTGTGATACTATCTCGATCATATCTATAGTATGCATTTGTGTTTGCTTTCACTGAATGATATGTTTCATCAGTTAAGTATAAACTGTCATCCTTTAAGGTAACTTGATAACCTTTCTTCCGTGCCAACCAGGCAATATCTATATAATTTTTTCCGGCGATTTCATAACTTCTTAAATCTTCAATATGCACACTAACTTCAGGGAAAATGATTCTAATAACACTTTCATCAACCCAATATTTGTCATGCATCCACCGCACTTGTTCAGCATATAATGGCAACTGCATATCATTGAAATATACTCGATGGGTGTCATTATCGTATATTTTCGGACTAGGTAATGGTTGTTTTCTAATTGATAATACATCGCCACCTATCACTGTGCCTTCCCTCGTATCATCAGCACCTCCCGACGCGTCACGTGTATTCAAGTCAACCTGTAACCCATGTACATCTCCAATATAGGCATCTGGTTTATGTTCCATTGCATGTCCACGTGCAATCAATGCTAATATTGTAGATTGTGAAAATTGAGGCTCCCATTCAATGCGATTAGGATGGCTACTATAAATTCTAGGTTCATCTATAGCCTGCTGAATATCCATGCCAAACACTAATACATTGATTAATGTTTGCGCAACACTAGCAATGATACTTATGGCACCAGGTGCACCTACTGTTAATATCGGCTTCCCGTGATGCATCACAATCGTTGGAGCCATGTTACTTAGTGGTCGTTTATATGGTGCAATTTCGTTAATACCACCATCTACTACATCAAAACCATCCATTGTGGTATTCAATAACACGCCGTACCCTGGAATCGTAATACCCGATCCGTAAATCATACCGATTGATGTCGTAAATGAAGCAATATTACCTTCCTTATCAATCACACAAAAATGAGTTGTTTCGGTATGATTTTCTTCAACATCTGTATGACTAATGCAATCAGACACAACACCATGCTCTATATCAATATTTGCTTTATTGCTATCAATGAGCGTACTGCGTGCTTTTAAATAATCGTCATCAATTAATGACTGTACAGGCACCTCATGAAAATTATCATCCGCCAAGTATTGCGCGCGATCACTATATGCTAAATGCATCGCTTGTATCAAATGATGCAAGTAATCGACAGATCTTGGACCCATAGATGGTAAATCGACATGTTCTAATAACTTCAATATTTGAATTACCGTGATACCGCCAGAACTAGATGGTCCCATTGAATAAATGTCATAGTCTTTAAATGTTGCACTGATTGGCGCTTTAATCTGAATGTCATATTTGGCTAGATCCTCTAAAGTGATTGTCCCACCACATGCTTTGACAACATTGACTAATTGTTTCGCAATGTCACCTTTATAAAATGCATTAAACCCTTGTTCTCTTAATATTTGAAATGTCTTACCTAATTCGGGTTGTACAATCCAATCACCTTCACGCCAATATTGATTTTCATGCGTAAATACTTGTGCCGTTTCATAATACTTTGTCAATCGTGCGTGTTGCTGGCGCGAATATTTTTCAGTAGCCCAATTGGCTGCATGACCTTCAATAGCTAGTTCAATTGCAGGATTAATTAAATCTTCCAATGACAACTTAGCATAACGCTTGTGAATATAATCAAACAGCTTTGGAATTGCTGGCACAGCGACAGTTTTACCATGTGTAGTCATATCAAAAAATGATTTATATTCGCCTGAATCATCTAGATAAAATTGTTTATCTACATGTGCAGGGGCTGTCTCACGCGCATCAAACGCAGTTATACTGCCAGTACTTTGCTCATAATATAGCAAATACCCGCCACCACCAATACCTGATGCAAATGGTTCTACCACATTCAATGCCAGTTGAATTGCAATCACTGCATCCATGGCGTTGCCACCTTGATCTAATACATCCTTACCAATTTTAGCCGCAAGAGGATGTGATACGGAAATTAACCCTTCTTTAGATGTTTTTGTCTGTTTGTCATTTAAGTTAATGACCATACTATATCCTCCTACTTTCTGTTAAATATTTAAAACATTATTGATTGATGGCTTTTTCTACTTTTTCTAAATCTTGACGTTGCTCGTTACCAGTATCGACAAGTGGTGTAATCGGTGATGCAATTTTAAATTTATCGCCACGATAAAACTTAATAAATTGATCCTGATCTATCGCATTAACTACTGCTTGTCTCAAGTTTGGATGCGTCATAAATATACCTTTTTTAATATTTAGCATTAAAAAGACTGACTTGCGTCCATTTTTGCGAATAATGCTTAAATTTTTATCCGACTTAATTAAATCAAAATGTTTTTGATTCACATCTGCCAACATATCAATTGAATGATTTCTAAGTTCTGACAATGCATTATTCGGGTCACCATTAAACTTCAATGTAATATTTTTAATTTTAGCTGGTCCATAACTACCTTTTTCTGTTTCGTTGAATCCTGGATTACGTTGAAACGTTGCTTGATATGCATTTTTCTGTGTCATAATGTATGCGCCACTTGCATACAGCGCATTTTTCCCATCTGAATTTGCAGGAATTGTACTGCTATCCCCATATCCTTTTGGATATTCTTGATTTACTTGATTAACAAATTTTTTAGATAAAATGCCTGCCGAAGAGTGTGTTAAGTAATTTACCTCTCGAGGCATCGATTGATCTGTCGTAATTTTAACAATTTGATAAATACCGTCTTTATTATTTACTTTTTGACCATCTGTCGTTAACGATTTGACGTTATAAGCTTTAATCAACTTATCATAGATTGATTTATCGTCCTTGTCTTTCTCTTTACGCAACTGATCGATGTCCTCATCTTTTAATATCTTGATGTCATTTATATGTTTGTGCATATTGTAAGTATTATTGTTAGGCACAGACTTTTTATCACGTGCTCTATCTAAAGAAAACTTAACATCTTCAGCCGATACACGCTCTCCAGTATTACGTGCTTGTCCATTGACCACTTTCGCAAAATAATCATCATCTCTTAACAAGAAATAAAATGCTTTATTGTCCTTATTCACAGCATAATCATGACTTAACGAACCTTTCGTTGTTAAATGATCATTTTCATCTAATAATAATAACCTTGTGTACATATTCATATTAATTGAATATACTGACGGCGCAATTGAACGTATTGGATCCAATGTAGGAATTTCACCATCTTGTTGTGTCATCACAAGTGGCCGCGTATCTCGTTCTCTACTATTGTTGTAATCAAATTGTTGCCATATTAATGCACGTGAATTTGGCAATCCAACACTATTTTTATCTAACACTTTATTGTCATATACTAAATTCTTTTTTGATCCATATAAAGGCGCCATATACCCTTTATCAAATACAACTTCATCTTCAATTTGCTTATATGTTTGTTTAACATCTGCTTCATTTTGAGTAGAAGCTTTATTTAACAACTGGTCTACATGTTTATCTTTCAATAAACTATTTGATCCTGTAGAACTAAATAATGCCGTCATAGCATAGTTCGGGTCACCAAACACTGTCATCCAGTCATCAATTTGGATATCATAATTGCCGGCTTGACGTTGTGTACGATAGCTACCATAATCTGGTTGGATATTCATCTTCACGTTAAATCCTGCATTTTCCAATTGATCTTTAACGATATTCATATCATTTTCATAACTTGCTTGTCCTAGGAAATGTATTGTTGGTCGCTCGCCTTTCACTTCAACTTTCGATGACTTTTGAGCCACTTCTGATTTCGTAGGGACACCACAACCACTTAATACCAACGCTAAAACTATAATTGCGATACTAATGATTTTCTTCACATCTATCCCTACCTTTTTAATGAATTCTTGGATCTAGTGCATCACGCACTGCATCACCTATAAAATTAAATGCTAAAACGACGAACATAATACAAACACCAGGTACAATAGCTAAATTACTGTGCGTTTCCAAGTAGTTACTACCGGTACGTAAAATGTTGCCCCATTCAGCTACATCAGGTGCAACACCAAGTCCTAGGAAACTTAAACTACTTGTTGTTAATACAACCACACCTATATTTAATGAAAAACGTACAATCATAGGCGCAATCGCATTCGGTAAAATATAACGCCATATGATATTCCAAGTGTTTTCACCAGTGATACGTGCTGCATCTACATATTCCATGCGTTTAATTTCTAAAACACTGGCACGCATTGTCCGTGCAAATGATGGTATATTACCGATACTTAAAGCAATAATTAAATTTGGAATACTTGCTCCAAATGATGCAATAATTGCCACCGCTAACAATAATGATGGAATTGCAAACACTACATCTAAAATTCGCATTATTAAATTATCAATATGATTAAAATAACCTGCGATAGTGCCTAGTAACACACCAAAAATAACTGCAATAACTACTGAAATAATTGAAATTGAAAATGTCAGTTTCGTTCCGACAACTACGCGTGTAAATAAGTCTCTACCGAAATCATCAGTACCAAACGGATAGGCTAGACTCGGTCCATGTAACAGTGCATTGAACTGATTTTTAGTAGCCAATGTCGTATCAAATGTAAATTGTGACACAATTGATAATGTCAGCATGTAGACTAAAATAAGTAACCCGATAATCGCAATACGATGTCTAGTAGTTTTTCGTATAAACGATTCCCACCCGTTATAACTATGTATTTGCGATGTACGTTGGTAACGTCTAATACTTACAAACATTAATAATGTAAATACGTTGCCTGTTAATGTCATCAACAATAACAACACTTCGACGATACGTCGCCATAAGTCATGATGCTTCCATGTTTGTTCCGTTGTTAAAATGATAATTAAAATGATGGTTAAAACGATTAGCAATGTTTCAGCAATATAGAACGTATCGGCCACATAACCTTTAAAAAGATTTAATGCACTCGTTAATATAACTAAAATATAAGTTGCTATAGCATAACTTGCGAATAGTTTTAAGGAAGCTATCTTTGTTGTAAGTTTTACCATATGCCTCACTTCCTTTCGTTAATTTCACTACGTAATTTTGGATCGATTAAAGCATAAAATATATCAATAATTAAGTTTGCTAAAGATATTACAATTGATATATATACGACCCCACCCATGACTGCTGGGATATCAGGTATTAGTTGTTTTTGGACGATATAACGCCCGATACCATTAATGTTAAATACTTGTTCCGTCACTGCTGAACCGCCTAGTAACTCTGCCACTAGAAGACCAACTAACGTTACAATTGGAATAATGGCATTTTTCAAAATATGTTTAATAACAACTTGTGTCGTCGATAATCCTTTTGCATAAGCAGTTAAAACATAATCGCTGCGCATTACTTCAAGTACAGAAGACCTTGTCATACGCGTGATAGAAGCAGCAATACTTGTTCCAATGACAAGTACAGGTAAAATCAACGATATTGGATGTTCTGGCATATAAGATGGTGGCAAAATATCCAATTTCAATGAGAACGCTAAAATGAATAATAGCCCTTGCCAGAAACTTGGAATAGATAAACCAATTAATGCAATTATCATTAACGTGATATCAAGCCAACTATTTCGCTTCATCGCACTGATAATACCAATTGGTATTGCAATAATTAATGCCACAATTAGCGCTAATACTGCGACAATTATTGTAATTGGAATTCTTTCGCCAACTGCTTTAGTCACAACCTCATTCCCTTTGTAAGTCGTACCTAAGTCAAAGGTAAAAACACCCTTGATGGTATCCCACAATTGAATAAAATAAGGTTCGTTAAGATGATGTAATACATTGAATTGATGTATCTGTGCCTTTGTTGCATTTTGTCCCAGTATGCTATAAGCCGCATCAAGCGGTGAAAAATACAGAATGGTAAACACACTGACAATAACACCAATGATGACAATCACAGCCATGACAATTCTCTCAAAAATATATCTAACTAATGGCTGTAAATAAATAGTCAATAAGATGAACATCGGCAAGGCCAATATTACTTTGATCATGATGAACTTATGAAATAATAAATTTTCAAAGTATGTTGAAAAATGTGCTTGTTCAATATTCTTTGAACTCGTATTAGAACTTTGTGCCTTGAATATTTTTAATGCTTCTTTATGTATTTGTGTGGATGACTTTTGCTGCGATAAATATTTATATTTTTGATGTAACGCCTGTTCAATTTCTGAAATTTCAGAATTATTAGCGTAAAAATTTTTTCTCTTAGCAGAAAAGAAAAACTTTATCACTGCATATAAAAATATTGGCAAGCTTAATACCGATAATACAAACTTGTAAAATGCCTTGTGATACAACGACTTAAAAGATTCTAAATAAGTAATTATGATAATCACTCCTTGTAAAATAATCTTGAGTAGATTACTATGATATACAAAAGTATAGAATAAATTTACACATTTGTGAATAGGGAGGCACAACATCATGTCAAATTTATTAGAAGTCAACAGTCTGAATGTACAATTCAATTATGATGAAACTACAGTTCAAGCGGTAAAAAATGTCTCTTTCGAATTACGAAAAAAACATATCCTAGGTATTGTTGGTGAATCAGGATCAGGGAAAAGTATTACTGCTAAATCTATTTTAGGGCTACTACCAGATTATCCAGATCACACATTAACAGGAGAAATTATTTTTAATGGGCAATCGTTAAATAATTTATCAACTTCAGCGTTACAACAAATTCGAGGTAAGGATATTTCAATGATTTTTCAAGATCCACTCTCTTCGTTGAATCCAAGATTAACGATTGGCAAACAAATTACAGAAGTACTATTTCAACATAAACGTGTATCTAAATCTGAAGCAAAGTCGATGACAATAGACATTTTAGAAAAAGTAGGTATAAAACATGCAACTCGACAATTTGATGCTTATCCACATGAACTTTCTGGTGGTATGCGTCAACGTGTCATGATAGCAATGGCATTGATTTTAAAGCCACAAATTTTAATCGCAGATGAACCAACAACGGCATTAGATGCCAGTACACAAAATCAATTACTGCAGTTAATGAAGTCCCTTTATGAGTACACAGAAACATCTATTATTTTTATCACTCACGATTTAGGCGCTGTGTATCAATTTTGCGACGATGTGATTGTAATGAAAGATGGAAGTGTCGTTGAAAGTGGCACGGTTGAAAGTATTTTTAAATCGCCACAACATACCTATACAAAACGCTTAATAGATGCGATTCCTGATATTCATCAAACGCGTCCGCCAAGATCGTTAAACAATGATATTTTATTAAAATTCGATCGCGTGAGCGTGGATTACAAGTCACCAAGTGGCAGCCTATACCGAGCAGTTAATGATATTAACTTGGCTATTAGAAAAGGCGAAACATTAGGCATTGTTGGTGAGTCAGGGTCAGGGAAATCGACATTAGCTAAGACGGTCGTCGGTCTAAAGGAAGTGTCAGAAGGCTTTATTTGGTATAACGAATTACCATTAAGTTTATTTAAAGATGATGAATTGAAATCTTTACGACAAGAGATACAAATGATTTTTCAAGATCCATTCGCATCTATTAATCCAAGATTTAAAGTCATTGATGTGATTAAACGACCACTAATCATTCATGGGAAAGTCAAAGATAATGATGACATTATTAAAACTGTCGTATCGTTGTTAGAAAAGGTTGGCCTAGATCAAAGTTTCTTATATCGCTATCCACACGAATTATCTGGTGGGCAACGTCAGCGTGTAAGTATCGCGAGAGCACTTGCTGTAGAACCTAAAGTGATTGTTTGCGACGAGGCAGTGTCCGCTTTAGACGTTTCAATTCAAAAAGATATCATCGAGTTATTAAAACAATTACAGTTAGACTTCGGCATCACTTATTTATTCATCACACATGACATGGGTGTTATCAATGAAATATGTGATCGCGTTGCAGTTATGAAAAATGGCGAAATCGTTGAACTGAATAACACAGAAGATATTATCAAACATCCGCAGTCAGACTATGCAAAGCAACTTATTTCAGAAGTAGCAGTTATTGCTAAATAAAAGTCATGCGTTGTGCAACTTTATCACTGTATGGTCTGAAATAAATTGCGCGACTTCTGATGTGTTATGTTAGATGACTTTGTCATACTAACTATATTGTGCTAAGTTAGGGCTCGGCACCATATCAAGTTTTAAGTGCCTTGCCATGATTTAAGGGTCACACCCATACTCTGGGCATTTTGACGCCAGAATAAATCCCCCGCCACTATGTGAAGTGCGGGGGATTATTTATATTTTATTAGAATATTCAGATTTTCGAGTGTGTCAACTTAGCTTAGTCAATGTATATTTAACATCACTTACTCTTTTTCTTTCATAATTAACACATTCAAATAAATTTTGATCAAAAAACACAAAGTTAAAAGTACCATCTTGCAATATGCTCTCATACATTATCCCGTCATATTTAAGGCTTCGAATATAATCAGCTAAATATTGAAATGGCAAATAATCTATTCCTTGTTCATCGCTTGGATTTGTTATTCCTTTATGAATCTTTTTTAATGTTTGGTGATTTACAAAATACTTTCTAAATCCATCATCGCCAGCTTTGATTGCATTACTAGTTAAATTAGTTAAATTCGCAATTTTCAATTTCTCTTTTGTAACGTTTTTTTGTAACTTAACCTTACCTATATAAATAATGTCATTATGCTTAGGTTTAACTTCTTCTATACTGACCTGTTCTTTTGTACTAAGGTATAATACGCTTATCCATTTAGAATTCAATCTTCCTGCCGTTGCAAATCCCTTTGGTGGTGACATTAGTTCACTTTTCTCTGTAATGAACTTAACTATTCTAGATCTATATAATGGTTCAAATCTTTCTCTAAATTCCTCAATACTATAGTAATTAGTAGTGATATCGAGAAAGAACGCTAAATTCTCTAAATTGATCATATTATTATGAAATCTATTTTTATACTTCAAGCTCTCACAAAATCCATCCCAGTCATTATTTGCTACAATTAGATTTTCATTTGTATATTTTTTATCTTTAATGATTTTAGCGCTTACTAAACCTTCCAACACCCGTCTATCTATATTTTCATCATCTTTAAAAAGTTCATTTAAAATACAACTTATTTGAGCTTCTTCAACATTAAATATACTCCAATCATCTTTTAATGCTGTTTCAATTTTTTTACCTTCTTTTTGGCTAAAAGTATCTGGTAAATTTATACTAATATCATATAATTCTAACGCTGGTCTTAAATAATCTCTAATCTGCTCTAATTTATCTATGTGTCGAGTCGTATCAAATATTTTAACACCAAGATGATCGTTATCAATATCACAATTGTCAAATTTGCTATTATCATTTACAATGATTTCTACGATTTCAGTATTATTAAAACATTTTTCACATATTTTCATTTTGAGACTCCAAGTATCTATTCATAATTTCTAGATGATGCATGATAGATAACCTTTTAATTAAACCTAATCCTGGATACTTATTATTTTCATTTAATTCTTCAAATTGTCCGATTGCATAAGATCTATTTTTATTATCTAAGTTTTTAGACCAAGTTACTAATTTATCTACAGCCTCAAAAAACTTTTTAGCTGGATTTAATCTATCGTTATTAGAATCAGAGACAAAATGTTTAACTCTTAACTCATTAGCCTCATCAAAATAGACAATATGTATCGCAATAGCTAATGGCGAAAAGCCACCGTCTACATATTCTCCACCTATAACAGAATAGTCTGAAAATGCTACGTATCCATCTTCCTTATAATAAAGGTGATCGTCGCTATAAAACTCGTCATCATTATCTAAATAATCAACATTACGACTTAGTTTATTAAAAGGATCCATAATGATGCCTTTGTTTGGAATATTACGCAATTTACGTTTAATGTGTCTATCATCTGGTACAAAAACCATTTCAAGTTTATTTTTATCTCCAAACATTTCCCAGTCATCTACACTTGTTAAAATAGCTAAACTATTACTTGAAAATTGCTGTTTCAACCTATCATCGCCTTCATCAGAAGGACCCAAGTAAGCTTTTTGAATAACACTTTTGTTTTTTGTTATTATTTCGCTTAAGTCTTCAACAGTTTCGTTACTAATCTCTTCTTCAGTTAACTTCGAATTTACTACTAAATTTATACGAAATTCTTTTTCACCACAATATTTCAAAACATTTTTAAACGTGGTTGTATACTTAATCGGTTCAATTATAGGTTGAATACAATCACCAATCAAACCTTTCTCTAACAATTCTCTAATTGCAAATAGTTCATTTTGTTTCCCACGCAAATAAGGATAATACATATTAATCCTCCTTAAGAAAATGATATAGTTTATTTTTATCTTTCTTTGTCATTTTTGCGAAATATAACAAGAACTTAATTTCAGCCGGCGCTGCTAAAAATTCATCTTTGTATTCTTTCATGTTGCCTCTTTTTTTCAACTCAGAAATCATATTGTTATGCAGTTTCGTCATTGGTATTTCTTTAAACACGTCAAATAACACATCATACTCTGTGAAATCATTATAAGTTGGCACATCCATATGATTTTGTGCAATAACTCTTTTTCTTTCTTCTTTTCGTAAAAAGTTATACATCGCTTTTGTGTTTAAGAGACTATTGTTTTCTTTAGGTTTTTGAACTTCACTCAGTGTATTTCTAGTTGTTAACACTAAAATTCCAACTGTTGTATCTTTGTATCTAGCCATAACTTTATTCAGATGTTTGTCATTTGTAATAACTACTACATAATTAAACACTTCATAATAATCATTAATTTGATTATCTAATCTATCCAGCTTATCTAATTCTGTTTTAATCTCATAGACAACGCCTTTGCCGTTTAACAATATAAAATCAGCAATACTTTTCCCTATGGGCATCTCAGAAAGTGCAGTAGTTGTATTAATAGAATGTCGTCCTAGAAGGAGTTTATTAAGTATTGTGTTTTTGTAAAAATATTCGTTACGATAAGACTTTTTAAGATAATTATATAAAGATTTCATCTTCTGTATTACATTGATATTTTTAGGTCCCTGTATATAAAAATCATATGCCTCATCAACAACATCACTTTTATTTTTGATTGCAATTTGATGTAATATCTTTTGACTAAAAACACGATTAATCATATTTCTATTATCCATAGCTACGCACCTCCTTCAACATACATTTAATACTTATCCTGTTAATATTATAAACTATTTTAAATGCCTATAGACATTATTTCTATACGCATACGATGATAAAATTGTATTGAAACCAAGTGATGATTGCCAAATACATGATAACTTACAAAAGATAGAAAATAATAATGCCCCCTACACTAATCTAGCGAGGGGGCTGAATCATTACACACCGTATTTTTCAGTTGTTTCTGCCACGAAAGATTCAATGGCTTTTCTTGCTTTACGTTTTTCTTTCAATGGCAAATCACCAATCATTTTTTTAAGGTGATGTGGGTTTACAACACCACTATACTGGTAGTCATTTGAAATTGTTTTTAGGGCTTGTTCATCGATAGATCTCTCTCCAGCAAATCCTTTGAACTCCGCTTCTTTTTTAATACTTTCGAAATTGACATATTCTTGATCGATATCATCATCCTTATTTAAAGAGGGTACAACATTGTCTATGAATTCTCTAATTAGATCTCGTTTTAACCTCAATGTCGGATCATCTGCATGATCTAAAATACGTCTAATTTGTTCTTGGTTACGACGTTGTTCCGCCTTGTCTTCAAGATCAATTTGTCTCAATATGTTCATAATATAATTCACATTAATCGTATCATTACGCATCATTTCTATTTCGAAATCAATATCATTTAAAATGGATACTTTATTTTTCTCAGCCGTCGCTCTTTTTACTTGATCGTACACAGCTAAATATTTACTTTTATAGTCTTCATTCTCTTGTTCATCCATTCCAATTTCATCAATTGTAAACTCAAACTCGTCAAATGCTTTTAAACGTAATATTATTTTAGCTAATAAACGATAAGCTTCAACAAAGCGCTTTAGCTCTTCTTCATCTTGAATGTCATCAACCATGTGTGGTGTCGGCACAATCATTTTAAGCTCACGATAAGCGTCCATAAATTCTTTTTTATACTCTTCATAACTACGCATTAAAATTGTATCCGTATCATTTGTTTGTGAGAATACTCTCAGTGCATCGTCTGTCTCTTTTTTCAAGTCACGATAGTTTACAATTTTACCAAATGGCTTTGATTCTTTTTCAACCCTATTTGTACGTGAATACGCTTGAATTAAATCATGATACATTAAACTCTTATCAACATATAAAGTGTTCAGTACTTTACTATCAAAACCAGTTAAGAACATATTAACAACGATTAAGATATCAATTTTACTATCTTTAACGCCCTTTTTAACGTTTTTTGAAATATGATTAAAATACTCATTAGTCGTGTCTGTTGAAAAATTCGTCTCGAACTTTTTATTATAATCGCTAATCATTATCTCTAATTTTTCACGTGAATGATATGGCACTTCACCATCACGATCATCTTCATTAGGTTTAAACGTAAATATACCAGCTACCGTTAATGGTTGTTCCAACTTTTTGTTAAGTCGCTTAAATGTCTCATAATATTTAATAAGCGCGTGAATACTTTGGACTGTAAATATACTTGAATATTGACGATTACGTGTATATTTATCATGATTATTGATGATATGTCGTGTTACTAATTCCACACGTTTATCCGCTAACCATACTTCTTCCGTATCAATTGCTTCAACCATGCTGTTATCTTCTGCTTTTAAAGCTTTATTTTTAAAAGTATTAATATAGTCAACTGAGAAACCAAGTACATTACCATCATGAATGGCATCTCTAATTAAATACGTATGTAAGCATCTACCGAAAATATCTGCAGTTGTTCTACCATCTTGACTACTATTTTCTGGAAAACGTGGCGTACCAGTGAATCCAAAGTATTGGGCATTTTTGAAATGTTGTTTAACTAGACGATGCATGTCACCAAATTGACTGCGATGACACTCATCAATAATAAATACAACTTTATTCGTTTTATACTGTTCTAATAAATGGGCATTCCCTTGAATCGCTTTAGCCATTTTTTGAATCGTCGTTACAATAAGTGGCAAACTTTTATCATTTAGTTGGCGTACCAGTTGCGAGGTATTAAAAGTTTTGTCTACAGCACCCTTAGCAAATTTATTAAATTCCTCTTCTGTTTGACTATCCAAGTCTTTACGGTCAACCAAAAAGATAACTTTCTTAATGTCATCTTGCTGTGATAAAATCTGACTCGCTTTAAAAGAAGTCAACGTCTTACCACTTCCAGTTGTATGCCATACATATCCATTATTCCCTGTCTCAGTCGCTTGTTGAATAAGTGCTTCTACCGCATACACTTGATACGGACGCATTGCCATCAGTATTCTATCTGTTTCATTAATAATCATATAGCGCGATATCATCTTAGCTAATTGACAGGGTCTCATAAACGACTCAGCAAATGATTGTAATGTATTGATTCGGTTATTCTGTTTATCACTCCAATAAAACATGTGACTCTTCAATAGTTCGCTATCATTATTAGAAAAGTATCGCGTTTCAACACCATTACTAATGATAAACATTTGTATGTAGCGGAATAAGCCTGTGTAATTTTGTTTGCGGTAACGTTTTACTTGGTTAAACGCCTCATTAATATCAATACCTCGACGTTTCAATTCAACTTGGACAAGGGGTAGTCCGTTGATTAATATCGTTACATCATAACGTGCTTTATATGTATCCTCGACAGATACTTGATTCGTCACTTGAAACTTATTTTTACACCAACTTTTCGTATCTAAAAACGACAAATAAATCTCAGACTCATCATCACGTCTAAGTGGTAATTTATCACGTAAAATACGGGCACTCTCGAAAATACTTTTCCCATCAATCATCGTTAACAGACGTTGAAATTCTTTATCTGTTAAGGGATTGCCTTCTAATTTGTCCGCATGACGCTCATTTAAAATCGTTCTAAAATTATCAAGCAATTGCTTATTATCACGTATCGTTACTCTTTCGTAACCCAATTGTTCAAGTTGATTCATCATTTCATTTTCTAATGCGTATTCACTTTGGTATACCATTCATATCCCCTTCCATACACTTTCTATTGCTCTAAATATATCATAAACTTTAATGAAAAATGTTTGTTTTTTATCTTCAAACGTAAATTTATTCTAATTTTATTGTCTTATCTTTTAATATTTGTCTTTGAGGTAAGTCGTATACTAAAAACACCAACACACACTATCCTTTATATTTTTATACTTCTATGCCAGAGTTCAACTTTTGAATATATTGTGTCCTCAATTGTTTGTTCTCTGTATATATTTTATTGAATATGATTGATTGAAAAACAAAAGTGAAAATGTACATAACAATTGGAATAAAAGCATTATACATGTCATTATCAAAATAGGATAAAGAAAAAATAAATAAAATGAACACTATCGGCATTGTAAAACGACATAAAATAATAGACCAATTATTTATAAAAAGCCAACTTCTTATTAAGTTTTTTCTATTTAGCGTAATGATATGGAATATTTTGTCGTTTTTATTTTGATAAAAACTTTCAACTTTTTCATAGTGTCCATATATGGTTTGATTTAGGTCAATTATTTTGTAGTTTGATCCAGGTTCGTAAAGGTCATTATTGCCAACTTTAAAACAATCTTTAATTAATGTACTTTCTTTATTTACAACAAACCTATAGGGATGTATGTAATCACAATTTCCACACATTTTATATAATTGAAATCTATTAACAATCGCTAAATAATTTCGGTAAGTTGAAATAGCTATAAATAAGATTAATCCATAACTTATGACTATTAATAAAAACCATATTGTATTAATAAATTCACTATGAGGTCTCTCTAGCAGTTTAATATATATTTTATAATTCAAGAATCCTAAAAGAAAATACATTGGTAACACTGTGCCAATCATAATAATTGCCCTATCGAATATTCTATATTTGTTTTCAGTATTAATGATTTTTGAATACCAACTTTTTAACTCAGGAAATATTACAGACGTGAAAATTGTTAGCGATAAAGTAACAATTATCTTATTGTTTTCTTTTACAAAATTAATCATCTCGTTAAGTTCCAAATTAATTCCCCCATTAATAACAGCATTTAATTTCCATCTATGAAAAAAGCAAAGCTCAAATCTGAACTTTGCTTTAATTTGTCACGCCTTTATCATTTTCAAAATAGCCTCTATGCCAGTTTTACAAACTTGTAGCAACAATTTTTCATCAAGCAACTGAATCACATCAAAAACTTCAATTGTTTACGTTGCAACTAACTTTATGTTAGAACGCACACAATATCTAATGTTTAAAATCTATCGTCGCAAGATGCTTCCTGTAATTATCAAGTGCCATTTTCGATTGGGTTATACAATCTAGAATCGCATGATAATTTAATGCTACAAATCGATAGTACAATATATCTACCGTGAATAACTGTGCAAATAGTGACGTTGTAGCCGCCATACGCATTTCATTTTCATCAGTTCTGCCATAAATCAATGCATAGTCTGCAATTTGAGCCACTGGATTATTAGCTGTACTAGATATAGTTATGATGGGAATACTGTAATGTGTGGCCACCTGTGCAATTGACTGCAATTCACTATGACTACCTTGATTCGTCACAAAAATCATGCAATCTCTATCATCATGCGTCGCAAATGTTGACACAAGTAAATGCGTTTCATGTAATAACCTGACATTTAAGCCAATACGAGATAACTTTTGAAAAAGATCACCAATAGTCAAACTCGATGCGCCAAATCCAAATAAAAATATTGTCCTGGCATTTTTCAACACATCACAAATTGCATCAATTTGCGCATCCATAATATTAGTAGCTACAAATCGCATCGTATTCGTTGCTCTAGCAATCATTTTATTTTTCAAAGTTTCTACAGATTCATTTTCAATCAATTCTAAATGTGGATTGGTTGCAATATCTTCGGGTAAGTATCGAGATATCGCAATCTTTAGCTCTTGAAAACCTTGATGTGTCATTTTCCGACTAAATCTAACAATTGATGCTGTACTAACATTCGTAACATCTGCCAAATCATTCACAGTCATATCAATGATTTTATGTGGATTCTTTAAAATGTAATCAGCGATTATCTTTTCTGTCTTCGTAAAATCACTCAACTGCTTATCAATGCGATATAAAATATTTGTCATCATTAATCACCCAACAAATCTGTCTGTCGCATCGCCTTTGTCGTTCCAAATAAATATGTACAAACGAATCCACCAGCATACGCAGCAAGTAATCCTGCAATATAACCTAAATACATATTATCTGAGATTAATGGTAATAGTGACACACCACTTGGGCCTATTGCTTTGGCACCAATATGTCCAATTCCACCTATTACAGCGCCACCAATACCACCACCAATACAAGCAGTTAAGAAAGGTCGACCTAATGGCAAAGTCACACCATAGATTAATGGTTCTCCGATACCTAGGAAACCAACTGGCAATGCACCTTTTAAAGTATTACGTAATGTTGTGTTGCGTTTACATCTTACCCAAAGTGCTAATGCGGCACCTACTTGTCCAGCACCAGCCATCGCTGCAATTGGCAATAAGTAAGTAGCACCTGATTGGTTAATCATTTCTATATGAATTGGCGTAAAAATATGATGAAGCCCTAACATAACTAACGGTAGGAAGCTTGCACCAATGATAAATCCACTAAATACGCCACCAATACTAATAATTCCGTTAACTACTGAAACTAAACTGTCTGAAACAAAACCTGCTAATGGCATAAAGATAAAGATAGTTAATAGTCCTACAATCAACAATGCAATAGTCGGCGTTACAATAATATCAATCGCATTTGGCACAATTTTATGTAATCTCTTTTCGACAATACTTAAAATCCAAACGGCAAAAATAACGCCAATAATCCCACCTTGTCCAGGTTGCAATGGTTCTCCAGTGAAGACATTCATTAAAATATTTTTACCAGCAATACCCGTTAATAACGTTGTACCACCAATCACGCCACCAAGTCCTGGTGTCGCACCAAATTCTTTAGCCGCATTAATACCAGTGAAAATAGCTAAGTATGCTAACATACCGTCTTTAATGACATTGAATACTGTTATAAGTTGCGTAATCCAAGCACCTGAAATATAGCCTGCCACCATTAAGTTACTCAGTACTGCTGCAATACCACCAATTAATCCAGCTCCAATAAATGCAGGAATCAACGGTATAAAGATATTGGCAATTGATTTCAATACTTTATTCAACTTACCATTCTTTTGTTTTGCTTTATGCGCTTCCTTATTCGCCTTTGCTTTATCAGCTGCATATGATTTATAGTCCATTTTTTCACTATCATTGTGATGGTGTGGTATTGGGTCACCTAGTTTAACACCACTTAATTCCGCCATATGATTAGCCACTTTATTGACTGTACCAGGTCCAACCACAACTTGAATGCGTTCATCGTGTATAACACCCATGACACCATCAATATGCCTTAGTTCTTGGTCATCTACTTTATTCTCATCTAATACTTTAATACGCACACGTGTCATACAGTTCATGACACTATCTATATTATCCATACTACCTACTGCAGCAATAATTCGTTCTGCAAGTTGTTGTTCTTTGGTCATTTAAATCCCTCCTAAGGTTGTCTATCTCTGATTGCTCGTTTAACAATGTCACCATTGTTTAATAACCGTCTTGTTGCTTCTTCCTTAGAAATGCCACACATACCCATAACTGTCGCAACTTTCACATCATGCTCAGATACCTGATATAACGCCATTGCTTCATCATATGTGATAGCACATATTTCTTGAATAATACGCACTGAACGGTCGATCAGTTTTTGATTGGTTGCTTTAACATCAATCATGAGGTTATCGTAAACTTTTCCGACACCAACCATTGTGATGGTTGAAATCATATTTAAAATTAACTTTTGTGCTGTACCAGACTTTAAACGCGTTGAACCAGTTAATACTTCTGGACCAACTTTAACTTCTACTGGATACTGCGCAATTTCACTTATAACTGCATATTCATTGCATGAAATAGATACTGTTGTAGCACCGATTGTGTTAGCAAATGTTAAACCGCCTATAACATATGGCGTTTTGCCACTCGCGGCAATTCCTATAACGACATCTTTTGATGTTAAATCTATATTTTTCAAATCTTCTTCCGCTAATTTTTTGTGATCTTCCGCACCTTCTACAGCCATCGTCATAGCATGTTGTCCACCAGCAATAATACCTATAATTTCATGAGGGTCAGTATTGAATGTAGGTACACACTCCGCTGCATCTAAGACACCCAATCTTCCACTTGTACCTGCACCGATATAAATCAATCGTCCACCCTTTTTATACTGTGCAATTGTTTTTTTAATTACTTTTGTCAATTGTGGTATTGCCTTTCGAACTGCTAACGGGACTTGCTGATCTTCTTTATTCATCGTAATTAAAGCCTCTTCCACAGTCATTTCATCAAGATGCATCGTCGCTTCATTACGCGCTTCGGTCGTACTATTTTCCATCACTTCTTACACTCCCTAGTTTTTTGAAAATCAAATGTATCATTCGGCTCGATACAACTTAACAGTGGTAAGTCTTCTTTAATAATTTGTGCAACAACATTCACATTGTCATGTGCACTAAGCGTTTGTCTCACAATTTGCATTTCACCTTGATAACGTCCGTTATTCAAATTATCAACGGTTACTGAACCAATGCGTCGTTGCGTCGTAAACTGTGGTTGAATCGAATGTGGACATATTTGTCTTGACGTTTCCGAACGAATGACATTTTCCGGATTATCCGGGCGTACTTTATGACACATATCGAAAAGGTAAGTCACTGTCGTATCAAACACTTCTTCAATACATAACGTGAAATGCCTATGCTTGCAAAAATCTATAAGTTGTTTTGCCTGCCTCATTTCAATCAATGGGTCTCCAACTAACACTTCAGATACACCAGTTTCTTGTAATAATTTAGCTGCAACTACAGGATGACTATGTCTCGTTGCTTCAATTGTTGGCAAGCCTTTATGCAAAGGACCTCGCAAACCACTCCCTACAATAAAACCATATATTTGTGCCTTTGGATTAAATTGATAAATGAGTTCATTTTTCTTATTGACCAAGTCAACAGATAATCCCGTATCTGGTCTTGGATAATAGTTATGACAAAATGAAAGTAATGTAAAATCATTCAATTGTTGATGTAAGCTTGTTAACAATTCCCGGGAAATAATACTTGCATTCAAACAGCACTTTAAACCCTGTGCCATTATCGCTTCGATTGCCTCAATTGATGTACTATGATCGATACGAATCATAAATTGTGCATCATATTGTCGAAGATGCTCATAAAAAGATGGTGTTAAAATAGATGGATTAGCATCTATGAGGTAAGTCACTTGTTCATGTTTTAATAAATTGAGTAGTTTTGTGAAATAATGATATTTTGTCTCGTCATCTTCTTCTGGTATTTGTACAGATGTAAAAATCATTTGGTAACCTTGTTTAATCATTCGCTTAATATACGCTTCATCTAAAGGTTGTCCTAAATACACTGAAAAGCCTGTCAAAGTAGCCCTCCTTAACAATATAATTATTAGGAAAATATAGTTGAGTTGTGTAATCGCTTACATTTTACTATAAGAGAAAACACATTACAATATTAATCAGTTAAAGCCTGTTCATTGTAATAATCTTACATATTTCTGTCACAAGTTAATTATTACACCATCAAAGATTATCCTTTCTTTTAAGTGCTGATAATAGCTGCTACTGCTGAATTATTACAACAACTTTTATACATTTTATTCAGGATTATCTTATATTATGTTTTAATAATAATCTGTGAACAATTAAGAGAGAGATTTGAAATTGAATTTAATAATTGTATTGAAAACGCATACTTCACCATGCTAAAATAGGAGTCGCAAACAAATAAGATTCAATAAGATGTGATGGTAAGCTAGATAAACTAACGTATCAGTTTTATATACTACTTAGTCAATTGCTTCTTTTACATTAATTACATACACCAACGTGTTACTAAGTAAGATTAGGCATGAGTTAAATTAAGCTGTGATGGTTACCAACACAGTCTATTTGCTCGTGTCTTTTTTTATTGAATCTTAAATAATAAATACAACTTTGGAGGTTGGACAAGTGAGGAAGAAACTTTTCGGTCAATTGCAACGTATTGGTAAAGCGCTAATGTTACCTGTTGCGATTTTACCAGCAGCTGGTCTGTTATTAGCTATCGGTACAGCTATGCAAGGTGAATCATTACAACACTACTTGCCGTTTATACAAAATGGTGGCGTACAAACTGTCGCTAAATTAATGACAGGTGCTGGTGGTATCATTTTTGATAACTTGCCTATGATTTTCGCATTAGGTGTCGCAATCGGATTAGCTGGCGGTGATGGCGTAGCAGCTATCGCAGCATTCGTCGGTTACATAATCATGAACAAAACAATGGGCGACTTTTTACAAGTTACACCTAAGAATATTGGTGATCCAGCGAGTGGTTACGCTAGCATTTTAGGTATCCCAACATTACAAACAGGTGTGTTCGGCGGTATTATAATCGGGGCCCTGGCAGCTTGGTGTTATAACAAGTTCTATAACATTAACTTACCATCTTATTTAGGTTTCTTCGCTGGTAAGCGTTTCGTACCTATTATGATGGCTACAACATCATTTATTTTAGCATTCCCAATGGCATTAATTTGGCCAACGATTCAATCAGGATTAAATGCATTCAGTACAGGATTATTAGATTCAAATACTGGTGTTGCCGTATTCTTATTTGGTTTCATCAAGCGTTTATTAATTCCATTCGGTCTACATCACATTTTCCACGCACCGTTCTGGTTCGAGTTTGGTTCATGGAAAAATGCAGCTGGTGAAATTATTCACGGTGACCAACGTATCTTTATCGAACAAATTCGTGAAGGCGCACATTTGACAGCTGGTAAATTCATGCAAGGTGAATTCCCTGTTATGATGTTCGGTTTACCTGCAGCAGCTTTAGCAATTTATCACACAGCTAAACCTGAAAATAAGAAAGTAGTAGCAGGTTTAATGGGTTCTGCTGCTTTAACATCATTCTTAACTGGTATTACAGAACCATTAGAATTCTCATTCTTATTTGTAGCACCATTATTATTCTTTATTCACGCAGTACTTGATGGTTTATCATTCTTAACATTGTACTTATTAGATCTTCATCTAGGTTATACATTCTCAGGTGGTTTCATCGACTACTTCTTACTCGGTATACTACCTAATAAGACACAATGGTGGTTAGTTATTCCTGTAGGTCTTGTATACGCAGTTATTTACTACTTCGTATTCCGATTCTTAATTGTAAAATTAAAATACAAAACACCAGGTCGTGAAGATAAACAATCACAAGCGGCTACTGCTTCAGCAACTGAATTACCATATGCAGTATTAGAAGCTATGGGTGGTAAAGCAAACATTAAACATTTAGACGCTTGTATCACACGTCTACGTGTTGAAGTTAACGACAAATCTAAAGTTGATGTTCCTGGTTTGAAAGATTTAGGTGCATCCGGTGTATTAGAAGTCGGCAATAATATGCAAGCGATTTTTGGTCCAAAATCTGACCAAATCAAACATGAAATGCAACAGATTATGAATGGTCAAGTAGTAGAAAACCCTACTACTATGGAAGACGATAAAGACGAAACTGTTGTTGTTGCAGAAGATAAATCTGCAACTAGCGAATTGAGCCATATCGTGCATGCACCATTAACTGGTGAAGTAACACCATTATCAAAAGTGCCTGATCAAGTGTTCAGCGAAAAAATGATGGGTGACGGTATCGCTATTAAACCTTCACAAGGTGAAGTTCGTGCACCATTCAACGGTAAAGTACAAATGATTTTCCCAACAAAACATGCAATTGGTCTTGTATCAGATAGTGGTTTAGAACTATTAATCCACATCGGTTTAGACACTGTTAAATTAAACGGAGAAGGCTTTACTTTACATGTTGAGGAAGGTCAAGAAGTTAAACAAGGTGATTTATTAATCAACTTTGATTTAGACTACATCCGCAATCATGCAAAGAGTGATATTACGCCTATTATCGTGACACAAGGAAACATTACAAACCTTGATTTTAAACAAGGTGAACATGGCAACATTTCATTTGGCGATCAATTATTTGAAGCTAAATAATGCTTACTATAAACAGGTGCGTATACCTTCATAAGGTGACGCGCCTGTTTTTTCTTTGCTATTGTATTTTGCAGCATCATTGATAGTTCGCTCTCCCCTTAAATTTTGAATTTTAAGATCATCAATTAAAGCCCCCCTTCATACTCATTTCCTAAAAAATATTAATTGTTCACTATTGTTAGCGTTTTCACAACAAAGTCAACTTCCTTGACCTTACACTATATTCGAGGCTATCATTTTAAGTGTAAATATAGAGAAAAGGTGGTTTTTTTATGAAACAACGCATTGGAGCTTACTTAATTGACGCTATTCATCGAGCAGGCGTCGATAAAATTTTTGGTGTTCCTGGTGATTTTAATCTCGCTTTTCTAGACGATATTATCAGCAATCCCAATGTAGATTGGGTAGGAAATACAAATGAATTAAACGCAAGTTACGCAGCGGACGGTTATGCCCGTCTTAATGGACTCGCTGCATTAGTTACTACATTTGGTGTTGGCGAATTAAGTGCCGTCAACGGTATCGCAGGTTCATATGCTGAACGCATACCTGTCATTGCGATTACAGGTGCGCCGACACGTGCTGTTGAACATGCCGGTAAATATGTACATCACTCACTTGGTGAAGGTACATTTGACGACTACCGAAAAATGTTTGCACATATAACCGTTGCACAAGGTTATATCACACCTGAAAATGCAACAACCGAAATACCACGTTTAATTAATACAGCAATCGCCGAAAGACGCCCAGTTCATTTACATTTACCAATCGATGTCGCAATCTCTGAAATTGAGATACCGACACCATTTGAAGTAACGGCAGCCAAAGATACGGATGCATCAACATATATAGAGTTATTAACATCTAAATTGCATCAATCGAAGCAGCCTATCATCATTACTGGACATGAAATTAACAGTTTTCACCTTCATCAAGAATTAGAAGATTTTGTAAATCAAACACAGATACCAGTAGCACAACTTTCATTAGGAAAAGGTGCTTTTAATGAGGAAAATCCATATTATATGGGTATTTACGATGGGAAAATTGCCGAAGATAAAATACGAGATTATGTGGACAACAGCGATTTAATTTTAAATATTGGAGCCAAATTAACAGATTCAGCAACAGCAGGTTTTTCATACCAATTCAATATCGATGATGTCGTTATGTTAAATCATCACAATATCAAAATTGACGATGTTACAAATGATGAAATATCTCTACCATCATTGTTAAAACAGTTATCCAATATTTCACATACGAATAACGCAACGTTCCCTGCGTATCATCGTCCAACATCACCCGATTATACAGTTGGCACAGAACCATTAACACAACAAACTTATTTTAAAATGATGCAAAATTTCTTAAAACCAAATGATGTCATTATTGCTGATCAAGGTACATCATTCTTTGGTGCTTATGATTTAGCATTATACAAAAACAATACTTTTATAGGGCAACCGTTATGGGGTTCTATCGGCTATACATTACCTGCAACATTAGGTTCACAATTAGCAGACAAAGATCGTCGTAACTTATTATTAATTGGTGATGGCTCATTGCAACTAACTGTTCAAGCTATTTCAACTATGATTAGACAGCATATTAAACCGGTATTATTTGTGATTAATAATGACGGCTATACGGTAGAACGACTTATTCACGGCATGTATGAACCTTATAATGAAATTCACATGTGGGATTATAAAGCTTTACCAGCTGTATTTGGTGGTAAAAATGTTGAAATTCATGACGTTGAATCATCAAAAGATTTACAAGACACGTTTAATGCAATTAATGGTCATCCCGATGTGATGCATTTTGTCGAAGTCAAAATGTCTGTCGAAGACGCACCGAAGAAACTCATCGATATCGCTAAAGCTTTTTCACAACAAAATAAATAATTTCATCGTAAACAGGGTATAAGTTTAAGCGAATACTTTATTAAACGAAAAGGACTCTGATATAAGATGATTAATTTTAATAAAACCGCTTTAGTGTTAATCGACCTGCAAGAAGGTATACTTAAGATGGATTATGCGCCACATACAGCTGAAAATGTCGTTCAAAACGCTAATAAATTAATAGATGTTTTTAGAAAAAACAATGGCTTTATCGCTTTTGTTCGCGTGAATTTCTATGATGGTAAAGATGTATTGCAACCAAATGCAATGATCTCATTACCACCAAAAGAAGGCGACGACTACAGTCGTTTCCATCATTTATTAGACAAGAGAGATGACGATTTTGTCATAGACAAACGACATTTTAGTGCATTTGTAGGAACAGATTTGGACTTACAATTGCGACGTCGAGGAATTGATACGATTGTTCTTGGTGGTGTCGCAACGCATATTGGCGTAGATACGACAGCGCGAGATGCCTATCAATTAAACTACAATCAGTTTTTTGTTACAGATATGATGAGTGCACAAAACGAAACGCTACATCAATTTCCAATAGATAATGTATTCCCATTGATGGGACAAACAATAACTACAAACGACTTTCTAAATGTATTGAACTAAACATATACTTCCCCCCTTCAATCATGTTGAGGGGGATCTTTATTTCACAAAGTATTAATACGTCGGGTTGTCTAACCTTCTATATTTAACATATTCTATATCTGTTAAATCGTTCTTAACTTACGCCCCTACTACATAAAAAACAGTATTTATTCCGGAATTTTCAAAAAATTTAGTATTTATTGCAAAATTATGTATCACTTTATGTTTAATTTTTGATATTATCTTAATTAAGTAGATTTTTATAAGTTCTAAAAAGGAGAACAAATACATATATGAAGAAGAAACTAACATTTAAAGAAAACATGTTTATAGGTTCTATGTTATTTGGTTTATTCTTTGGTGCCGGCAATCTTATCTTCCCAATACACTTGGGTCAAGCTGCTGGTTCTAACGTTTTTATCGCTAACTTAGGATTTTTAATTACAGCAATTGGCTTACCATTTCTAGGTATCATTGCTATTGGCATTTCAAAGACATCTGGTTTATTTGAAATTGCATCGCGTGTTAATAAAACATATGCTTACATTTTCACGATTGCCTTATATCTAGTTATCGGACCATTTTTCGCCTTACCTAGACTGGCAACGACATCATTTGAAATTGCATTTTCGCCATTTTTATCACCAAAGCAAATCACTTTATATTTATTTATTTTTAGCTTCGTCTTCTTTGTGATTGCATGGTTTTTTGCGAGAAAGCCATCAAGAATTTTAGAATATATCGGTAAATTTTTAAATCCGGTATTCTTAGTATTATTAGCAATTATTTTATTATTTGCTTTTATCCATCCATTAGGTGGCATATCTGATGCACCTATTAGTAAACAATATCAATCACATGCCTTATTTAACGGCTTTTTAGATGGATACAATACCTTAGATGCGCTAGCGTCATTGGCATTTGGTATCATCATTGTTGCAACGATTAAAAAGTTAGGTATCGAAAATCCAACTGATATCGCTAAAGAAACAATTAAGTCTGGTACTATCAGTATCATTATGATGGGGATCATTTATACCCTACTAGCAATCATGGGTACATTAAGTATTGGTCATTTCAAACTTAGTGAAAATGGTGGTATTGCCTTAGCGCAAATTACGCAATACTACTTAGGTAACTACGGTATCGTCCTGTTGTCACTTATCGTTATGGTTGCTTGTTTAAAAACAGCCATCGGTTTGATTACGGCATTTTCAGAAACATTCGAACACCTTTTCCCTAAAATGAATTACCTAGCGATTGCAACAGTTGTAAGCTTTATTTCGTTCTTATTCGCGAATGTTGGTTTAACTAAGATTATTATGTACTCAGTCCCAGTGTTAATGTTCTTATATCCATTAGCAATTGCCTTGATTGTACTAACATTATTTAGTAGCAAATTCCATCATTCAAAAATTATTTATCAATGTACCATTTTCTTTACAATGATTGCTGCATTAGTAGATGGATTAAAAGCTAGTCCAGAGTTCATTTCAAGCACATCATTCTCACAAACTTTGATTAATTTCAGCCAAAAATATTTACCATTATCAGACATTGGTATGGGCTGGGTTGTTCTCAGTTTGATTGGTTTCATTATCGGCTTCATTATTTTTAAAATTAAGCATCGTAAAATTCCACAAGCATAATACTATGCCACAGTCATATGTTAAACATATGCTTGTGGCATTTTTTATTCATACTACATTAAACTGCAATCGTATACATACATATCAATGATTATCCACAAAAAATATTAGTACTTTCATTTTACAAATCACATTAATACAAACACAACCTTATCTTTATATTATTAAATTTACATTTGACACTTATATTGAACAACTGTAATATATTAATATTAATTCTTTAAATTGTATAAATATAAAGGAGGGAGACCGATGAATTCAATCATTGAATTAACTGATTATTATAGCTCTAATAATTATGCACCACTTAAGCTTGTCATTTCTAAAGGTAAAGGTGTCAAAGTTTGGGATACTGATGGCAAACAATATATAGATTGCATTTCGGGTTTTTCAGTTGCAAACCAAGGCCATTGTCATCCAACAATTGTTAAAGCGATGACAGAACAAGCTTCAAAGTTGTCTATCATTTCACGTGTCCTTTATAGTGACAATCTCGGGAAATGGGAAGAAAAAATTTGTCATCTTGCTAAGAAAGACAAAGTACTCCCCCTTAACTCTGGTACTGAAGCTGTTGAAGCAGCCATTAAAATTGCTAGAAAATGGGGCTCTGAAGTTAAAGGCATTACTGACGGACAAGTTGAAATCATCGCTATGAATAACAATTTTCACGGTCGTACACTTGGCTCATTATCACTATCTAACCACGACGCATATAAAGCAGGATTTCACCCCCTACTTCAAGGCACTACAACAGTAGATTTTGGAGACATTGAACAATTAACACAAGCTATTTCACCGAATACAGCAGCAATTATTTTGGAACCAATTCAAGGTGAAGGTGGCGTTAATATACCACCGAAAGGATATATTCAAGCTGTGCGTCAACTATGTGATAAACATCAAATATTATTGATTGCAGATGAAATTCAAGTTGGTCTTGGTAGAACTGGGAAATGGTTTGCTATGGAATGGGAGCAAGTTGTTCCAGACATTTATATTTTAGGTAAGGCATTGGGTGGCGGCTTATACCCTGTATCTGCTGTACTTGCAAATAATGATGTCATGCGTGTTCTAACACCAGGTACACATGGTTCGACATTTGGTGGTAACCCTTTAGCCATTGCAATATCGACGGCAGCGCTTGATGTACTTAAAGATGAACAACTGGTTGAACGATCAGAACGCTTAGGTTCATTTTTATTAAAAGCGTTGCTACAACTTAAACATCCTAGTATTAAAGAAATTAGAGGTCGTGGTTTATTTATAGGCATAGAGCTTAACACAGATGCTGCACCTTTTGTGGATCAACTGATTCAACGTGGAATCTTATGCAAAGACACGCATCGTACTATCATTCGATTGTCTCCACCTCTAGTCATTGATAAAGAGGAAATCCATCAAATTGTTGCAGCTTTTCAAGACGTTTTTAAAAATTAACAATTAATCATTTATATATGACATAGGAGGGATTCATGATGATTAAAGTAGGTATCGTTGGCGGTAGCGGTTATGGCGCAATTGAATTAATTCGATTGTTACAAACACATCCTCATGTAACGATTGCACACATCTACTCACATTCAAAAGTAGATGAACCGTTGAAATTAACATTTCCACATTTACAACATATTATACAACATTTCGAAGCACTTACAGTGGACAATAATGACTGTGATGTAATTTTCTTTGCGACACCAGCACCCGTAAGTAAAACATGTATCCCTCCCTTAGTAGAAAAAGGTATTCATGTTATCGATTTATCTGGCGCATTTAGAATTAAGAATCGTGAAATATATGAAGCATATTACAAAGAAACTGCTGCAGCACAAGATGATTTGAATCATGCTATTTACAGCATTTCAGAATGGCAATCGTTTGATAACAATGGAACGAAGCTCATTTCTAATCCTGGCTGTTTCCCTACAGCAACATTATTAGCATTACATCCACTTATTAGCGAAAAAATAGTAGATTTGTCATCTATTATTATTGATGCTAAGACCGGCGTGTCAGGTGCTGGTCGTTCATTATCACAACGTGTTCATTTTTCAGAAATGAATGAAAATCTAAGCGCTTATGCAATCGGAAACCATAAACACAAACCGGAAATCGAGCAATATTTATCTATCATTGCGGGTCAAGATGTATCAGTCATATTTACACCACATCTCGTACCAATGACACGAGGTATTTTATCAACAATATATGTCAAATTATCATCTGAATATACGACTGAATCATTACATAAATTAATGACCTCTTATTATGCTAATCAGCCATTTGTCAGAATTAGAGATATTGGGACTTTTCCAACCACAAAAGAAGTACTCGGTAGTAACTACTGCGATATCGGCATCTATGTAGATGAAACAACGCAAACAGCAATTTTAGTATCAGTGATTGATAACC
Source organism: Staphylococcus sp. MZ3 (assembly GCF_018622755.1). Lineage (NCBI taxonomy): Bacteria > Bacillati > Bacillota > Bacilli > Caryophanales > Staphylococcaceae > Staphylococcus > Staphylococcus sp. MZ3. The sequence continues at coordinate 187,436 of NZ_CP076026.1, read as the reverse complement.
TTGTCAAAGGCGCAAGTGGGCAAGCCATTCAAAATTTAAATATATTATATGATTTTGAAGTGACGACTGGCCTAAATCAATCACCAGTTTATCCATAAGGGGTGTTAGAATGAAACATCAAGAAACGACATCACAACAATATAACTTTTCAATTATTAAACATGGCGATATCAGTACACCTCAAGGCTTCACGGCTGGTGGTATGCACATCGGTTTACGCGCTAACAAAAAAGACTTTGGGTGGATTTACTCATCGTCTTTGGCAAGTGCAGCTGCCGTATATACTTTAAATCAGTTTAAAGCTGCACCACTTATTGTCACTGAAGACACTTTACAAAAGTCTAAAGGAAAATTACAAGCACTTGTTGTTAATTCAGCTAATGCAAATTCTTGTACCGGTCAACAAGGCATAGATGATGCACGACAAACACAAACATGGGTTGCTCAACAACTTCAAATACCATCTGAGCATGTTGCTGTTGCTTCAACTGGGGTCATTGGTGAATATTTGCCTATGGATAAAATTAAGACTGGGACCGAACATATTAAGGATGCTAATTTTGCAACGCCAGGTGCGTTTAACGAGGCAATTTTAACAACTGATACCTGTACAAAACATATCGCTGTATCACTAAAAATCGATGGTAAAACCGTTACAATTGGTGGTAGCGCCAAAGGTTCAGGTATGATTCACCCAAATATGGCTACCATGCTTGCTTTTATAACAACCGATGCATCGATTGAATCGAATACACTTCATCAATTATTAAAATCTTCGACTGACCATACATTTAATATGATTACTGTTGATGGCGATACAAGTACAAATGACATGGTATTAGTCATGGCAAATCACCAAGTTGAACACCAAATACTTAGTCAAGACCATCCACAATGGGAAACATTTGTTGATGCATTCAATTTTGTCTGTACATTTTTAGCTAAAGCTATAGCCAGAGATGGCGAAGGCGCAACAAAGTTAATCAGCGTCAATGTGTCAGGCGCTAAATCAATATCAGATGCAAGAAAAATCGGTAAAACTATCGTAAGTTCAAATCTAGTAAAATCAGCTATTTTTGGCGAAGATGCCAATTTTGGTCGAATCATTACAGCTATTGGCTACAGCGGATGTGAAATTGATCCTAACTGCACATATGTTCAACTGAACCAAATACCTGTCGTTGATAAAGGTATGGCTGTACTATTTGATGAGTAAGCTATGTCGAATACATTAACTCATGAAAATGTCACAATTGACGTTCAGCTTGGTTTAGGTAACGCTGCAGCGACTGCATACGGTTGTGATTTATCCTATGATTATGTGCGTATCAACGCATCATATCGAACATAAGGTGGTGTTGGTTAGATGAAATTTATTGTCATTAAAATTGGTGGCAGTACACTTAGTGACATGCATCCATCAATTATTAACAATATTAAGCATTTACGATTAAACAACATCTACCCTATTATCGTTCATGGCGGTGGCCCATTTATTAATGATGCATTATCAAACCAGCAAATCGAGCCACACTTTGTTAATGGCCTAAGAGTGACTGATAAAGCAACCATGACCATTACTAAACACACGCTCATTGCAGACGTTAACACTGCATTAGTAGCTCAATTTAACCAGCACCAATGTTCTGCGATAGGCTTATGTGGTTTGGATGCTCAATTATTTGAAATTAAACGTTTTGATCAACAATATGGATATGTCGGTGTCCCGACCGCTTTAAATAAGGATGCTTTACAGTATATATGTACTAAATTTGTACCTATCATCAATTCGATTGGTTTCAATAACCATGATGGAGAATTTTACAATATTAATGCTGACACGCTTGCCTATTTTATTGCATCATCATTAAAAGCGCCTATTTATGTATTAAGTAATATTGCAGGTGTACTCATCAATGATGTGGTTATACCTCAATTGCCATTAGTCGATATTCATCAATATATTGAACATGGTGATATTTATGGAGGTATGATTCCCAAAGTGCTAGATGCCAAAAATGCGATTGAAAATGGCTGTCCTAAAGTTATCATTGCATCAGGAAACAAGCCAAATATCATTGAATCTATTTACAATAATGATTTTGTTGGCACAACAATCCTTAATTCATAACTATGAAATTAAGGCCTAACAAGTTTTGACACGCGATGATTCCAGTTCGATTATCCATTGCGCTAAAACATTTATTTACCGTTCATCTCGTTAACAATTTTGAATACAGTACGATACAATATGAGATGTAAAAAACTAATAACCTTTTACAAATTTGTTCATCAAAATATTTTAAGTTTTGCAAAGCTTTTTATTGTGATTATTTTCACAAAATACTATAATGAGGATAGTAAATAGAGAGGAGTCCTTAAGTTGACGAAACGACAAATGGGTATATTCATTTATGCTGGAATTATCGGTGGCTTGTTATCTGGAATTGTAAAATTAGGTTGGGAAGTCATGTTTCCACCTCGCACACCAGAACGTAATGCAACGAACCCACCTCAAGAGTTATTGCAACAATTAGGATTTAGTAGTGAATTTACACATCAGACGTATACATTTTCAAATATGGAATTACCTTGGGTAAGCTTCATTGTTCACTTTAGTTTTTCTATCGTCATTGCAATTATTTACTGCATATTAGTTAAAAAATACGCTTACTTAGCAATGGGACAAGGTGCTGTTTTTGGTATTGCTATTTGGGTATTATTCCACCTTATCATTATGCCAATCATGCATACTGTACCTGCTGTGTGGGATCAACCATTCCAAGAGCATCTGTCAGAATTCTTTGGCCATATCGTCTGGATGATGACAATTGAATTAGTGCGACAACATTTTGTCTATCGCTATAAATTAAATTAATACACTGACTAACATTAACGTGAGTTTTAAATCATCGTTTGAGTATGATGATTGATGCTCACGTTATTTTATTAACTGACATGATATGATTCCAGCCAACTTACGTGAGCATTAAAGTCTCAAATGCGTCGTAACAAACTATTATTTTCGGTAATTTCAATATTGCTCAGTATATTTTCACCTTATCACTTACTTTAATCTCGTCATGATTTTGAATGATGCCATCGTGTATTCACCTTTCATTTTTCCAATAAAAAAACATCTAACAGTAAACATTTAGGCAGTATAGTTTAAAATCACTGCGCAATGATACTGTCAGACGTCATATTAACTACTCAATAACTGAAATACAGACACTTTTTTATAACCCCAGGGTGCCTGTCCTAAGAAACATACCTGTACCATAAACTGATCAAAAATAAATTGTTTGAACTTCACTTCACGTGATTGATAAAAGTGTGATTGTGTCATATCATAAATGTCCAATCCTTTGATTAAACCTTCACCAATCAATTTTGTAAAACTTTCTTTTTGTGTCCATATTTGATAAAAATCATTTAAACTACATATTTGATGTGCTTCGTTTGTAGAGAAACACGTCACTAACGTACGCCAGTCTAAACGTTGTGATATCTTTTCGATATCTATACCAACTGGTTCTTTATCGACAACACACACGATATAAGGATAACTATATGATAAGCTCACATAGATGGGCTGTCCATCACGATTGTGTTGAACAATATCTGCCTTACCTCGTGGCGAAATGTGATAATGCCATTCATGTGGTAATAAACCTGTGTCATGTTGAATTCCATATTGCACTAAAATATCTCCCAATCTGTGCATGAGTTTATCTTGATTGTATCTATAGTTGACTGTACGCGGTTTTTTATATGACCAACGACTTTGTGATATTAATTCTTCAATACTTTTCAAGTTACTCTGTAATTGCATTACAAATACTGTCATAACTTTCCCTACTTACTTATTGAATATTGTTTTGATATATTGTGCCCAATGATACAGCCAATTGTTAGTTATCGTTGGCCATTTTTCACTGATGTGATTCATTATTTTTAATGTTAATGTTGTATCTATCATTGCTAGTTGTTGTTCACGGTCAACACTAGTTAATCCAATCGTTTCGTACATGTCTTGTTTCTGTAAAATTTCATTAAATGATTCATCGCTGACGAGTTCAATTTCTTTGCGCTTAACGCATTCTAACAAAGATTTCACCGGCATTTTATTAGGTGATAGCACATGGTAAATGATTTGTGGTGTGTTGACTTGTGCTAATGCGACAATTTGTCTTGCAGTCGTATCCACAAAAGAAAAATCTACAGGCATTTCAGCCATGCTAACCCCGATACAATCCAGTTGTAACAAATCATTCATTACCATTGAAAAACGGTTAGTCTTTATATTTCTCATATGCCATCTTCCATTGTAAGGACTCGTCAAATTACCAACACGTACAATCCGACCATCTAAGCCATTATTTACAGCTTCTAATACTTTTAATTCACTATAAAATTTGCTCCGTGTATATGGTGATGTTAGTAGTTGCCCTTTATAGACATCCGCTTCTGAAAATGTCACATCTTCTGTGTCTATATCAAAATAAGTTCCCACACTTATCGTAGACACATATATTAACCTTGCATGATGTTGTTGTGCCAAACGTATGACATCAACAGTACCTTGAACATTTACTTTTTCAAATTCATCATCATCACCAAAGTGATCTGTACGAGCACCTGCATGAATAATCGTATCCATGTTTTCTGGTAAAACAACATCATCCATACACTCAAAATCACCAACAATGACTTCAATGTTTGATAACATCATTTCAACCGTCTCTTCTGAAAAATAATCATTTAAATTCGTCATCAACTTATACCATGCTATTTCCTCATTATCAGCACGTATGAAACAATAAATGCGATGACTGTATCCTTGTAGTACTTCAATCAGATAAGCACCTAAAAAACCTGTCGCGCCAGTCAATAGTGTATTTCCTAGAGGTCGATGACTTAGACTATCCTCTAAAATACCCAAGTTATAACGAGACATAACAATCTTTTGTAATTCCGAAAGATTATCCGGTAATGCAACTAATGATTGTTGATTTTGGTACATATAATTAACAATCTGTCGCACGGTTTTATATTGGTATAATGTCTGCATTGAAATATGATGGCCAAATCGTTTTAAATGCGAGACAACTAACATCGCCTCTAATGAGTTACCACCAAGTTCAAAGAAATCATCGTCAACACCGACATCATTTTGTTTCAATACCTCTCCAAATACATCAACAAATGTCTGCTCAATTTCATTAGAGGGTTCGCTATACACTTTATTAGACTGTTGTATAGGTGATGGATTTGGCAAACGCGTAGTATCCACCTTGTCATTCGTGGTTAATGGCATACAATCGATATGCGTTATAGTCTTAGGAATCATATACTTAGGCAGATGATCATTTAAATATTGCTTCAAATCTTGCTCCACTTGTTGCTCTCCGACATAATAAGCATTCAATATATCATGCATATCAAAGTGACTTACTGTGACAACACAATCAGATATACCACGAATAGCTAATATTGCATTTTCAATTTCATCAAGTTCAATACGGTACCCGTTAACTTTCACTTGTTTATCTATTCTTCCTAAAAATTCAATTTGACCATCAGATGTATAACGTGCTAAATCACCACTATGATACAACTTTCCTTTACCAAATGGATTATTTTGCCATTTATCAGCCATTAATTCTGGACGATTAATATATCCTATCGCTAAACTATCACCTGCAATACACAACTCGCCTGGCATACCAATACCGCATAACAAACCATCTGACATAATATATACTTGGATGTTAGATAAGGGTTTGCCAATTGGAATCGTCTCAGGTATCAAATCACCACAACGATGTGACCAATACGATGTGATGACTGTTGACTCAGATGGTCCATAGGCATTGAAATACGTGCCACAATGCTTCTCAATATATTTAACAAAGGATGCCGTACTAGTTGCCCCGCCTGTAATCAACTTTTCAATATAAAAGTCTTCCATAACACTACACATCTGTAACGGAATCGACGCAACCGTCACACGATGCTTATTAATGAGTTGTTGTAACTGTTCTGGATTAACACGTTCCTCTCTATCTGGAATCACAAGCGTATGACCATTTAACAAACAACAATAAATCTCCATAACTGATGCATCAAAAACAATATTTGCATGTTGCAAAAATACTTCATTGTCGCCTAATTGCAATTCAGTTGACCATGCATGCACTAAATTCAACAAATTTCGTTGTCGTATGGCAACCCCTTTAGGCATCCCGGTCGTACCAGATGTGTAAATAGCATACATCTCATTATCTAACATCGCTGTGTTTTCAAGTTGATTGCCATGTAAATCATCATATTGTTCATTTTCCTTTGATTCAACAAAGCCTTTAGCATTTTCCAATTGAATGACTGGTAATGTCGTTTCAATTTCAACGCCGTAAGACATGACTGCAGTTACTTTAGCATCCTCCAAAATTGCAGCTTGTCGTTTATTCGGAAAATCAATATCGATAGGTATATAAGATGCACCTACTTTAACTGTCGCCAACATCGCCGCAATCATTTCAAAACTACGTTCTGTAAACAAGGCAACCCGTTGACCATTGCCCACACCATTTGATAGGAGCATGTGCGCAATGGCATCCACATAGTTGCGTAATGTTTCATACGTCATTGTCAAATCATTCATGACTAGCGCAACATGATTACCTTGTCGTGAGACAACTTCATTAAAGTAACTTATGATAGATTTATTTCCCGGGACATTAAGCATTCGATCGTTAACATGCGTATTGACCCAATTTAGAAGTTCCTCCGTGCCGTTTGGTATATCACAAATTTGTAGTGTATCTTGATGCTTCAAAATATAATCAATCATAATCATACATTGATTACCCATGTGACGAACTGTTTCTGAGTGATATAAATCGGTATTATACTCGATATTGATTATATAGTCATCGCGATCTTCTTCAATGATGAAAGATAAATCAAATTTCGCCGTCACTGATTTGGGTTGAATGTGTGTTAATTTACTATGCCCAAAATGAGCATGATTCGTTTCATTGTTTTGTAGTACTAACATGACATCAAATAATGGATTCCGTGAGGCATCATGTGATTGATCTAAGTCATTTACTAAACATTCGAATGGGTATTCTTGATGCTCGTATGCCTCCAAACTCATTTCCTTAACCTCTTGTAAAAACTGTGTCCACATTTTATCAGGTGACGGTTGCCCTCTATATACCAACGTATTAGCAAACATGCCTAGCATTTGCTCCGTGCCTTTATGCATACGTGCACTCATCACACTACCGACAACAACATCATCTTTTCGAGCATATCTGCTTAACAACGTCATAACCACACTCATAAAGAACATAAAATCAGTAATTTGATGCTTTTCTACATACTTTTGAAGTAGCTGTCTCATTTGTTGATTCATTGTAAATGACATCATTGCTCCATTTGTCGTTTTAATATTTGGTCTAACATAGTCTGTCGGTAAGCTTAAAATAGGTACTTCATCTTTGAATTGAGATAACCAATATTGTCTATGTTTCGTCATATCACGATGCGACATCCACTCACTATAGTCTTTATATTGCAATTTAAGTGGTAACAATAATTTATGTTGATAAAGTGCGTTAAGATCATTCATTAATTGTATATTACTCATACCGTCATTAATGATATGATGTGTATCTATAAACAGGTATGCATGTAAGGGACTTCTAATGTATCTCACTCTAATTTGACTTGGCTTTTCCAAATTAAAAGGTGCCACAAATTGGCGCATAATTTCTTGTTCATCCGTAAAATGCGTGTTAACTTCTTCAAAGTCAGCTACAACATCTGCCACAATACGTTGTCGAACCTCATCATCTACAACAATATATTGTGTTCGTAGAATCTCATGTCGCGCTATCAAATGCTGAACTGCTTGTTGCAATTGAGCTACATTAAGTCCTGATGATAACCGCCATAAAAAAGGTACGTTATACACCGTATCTTTATGGTTTGATTTCCATAATAAATACATACGCTTTTGTGCAGAGCTCAGCACATAATCATCTTTAACTATAGCTTCTGGAATCACTTCATAGTTTTGTTCTTGAACCTTAGCAATCGCTTGTGCTAGTTCAAATACAGTTGGCTTTTGTAATAAATCACCAATTTGTAATCGTTTCCCAGTAGATGCCTCTATCCGATTCACCACTAACGTTGCTTTTAATGAATGGCCACCTAATTCAAAGAAATTATCATGAATACCTACTTGATTCACATGTAAAATATCTGCAAAAATTTGGCATAGCAAGTGTTCGGTATCTGTACTCGGTGCTACATAGGCATCCGTATCGACATAGTCCATGATAGGCAATGCCTTCTTATCTAATTTCCCATTAATAGTAATAGGAATTTGCTCAATATGCATGAAATTAACTGGTATCATGTACTCCGGTAAGGTCATACGTAATTGTGATTTAATCTTATTATGTGATAATGTATGCATCGCTTCATAATAAGCAACGATATACTGATCTTGATCATGATTTTGAACAATAACAACTGCTTTATTAATACCTTGTATACGCTCGAGCGCATGCTCAACCTCTGACAACTCAATCCTAAACCCTCGAATCTTAACTTGTTTGTCCTTTCGATATAAATAATCTATGTTGCCATCGGGTAACAAACGAACGATATCACCACTTCTATACATCAGCTGATTTATATTTGAATCTTTGATAAATTTATCTGCTGTCAATTCTGGCTGATTTAAATAACCTGCAGCTAACCCAAAGCCACTTGTACATAATTCTCCAGGAATACCAACGCCACACCGACGCTCGCCTTGCATGATATAAACATGAGTACCCAGAATCGGTTTACCAATAGGAATACGATTTGGAACTTTGTTAGGTATATTATACGTCGTTGTAAATGTTGTATTTTCAGTTGGTCCATAACCATTAATAATTTGAGGATGCTTCGGTTTTTGATTAAGCAAATCCACCCACTTAGCATTCAATACTTCTCCACCAATTAATAAATACTTTAACGGTACCAATACTTCTATTCGTTCACTAGCAATCTGATTAAATAATGAGGAGGTTAACCACATAGTATTAACGTCATTTTCATTGATTAATTGTTCTACCGCTATTGGATTTAATAATTGTTCTTTTTTAGCAACAATCAGCTTTCCACCATTGAGCAATGCACCATATATTTCAAATGTTGCAGCATCAAAGGCTATAGTTCCTGATAACAAAATTGTCGTCTCTTCATTTAATGGTACATAATGATTTCGATGGACCAAGCGAACAATACCTCGGTGCGGAATTAGTGTCCCTTTAGGGTTACCAGTTGTCCCCGACGTGTAAATAACATAAGCATGATCTTCTAACGTGTTACATTTAGAAAGATTATCAATATTTTTCCACGCTATCTTATTCAAATCAATGTGATTAATATTTTGTTTACCATTTTCATATAAAGCTTGGTACGTTATTACAACTTTAGGCGTTGCATCTTTTAAAATGTACTCCTGACGATCAATTGGATAGTTCGGATCAATTGGCACGTAAGCCCCACCAGCTTTCAACACACCTATCATCGCTATTATCATCTCAATACTTTTTTCAGCTATGACAGCGACACGATCATTAGGTTCAACACCATACTGGTTTCTCAAACGGTGTGCTAAATCATTCGCGCGTGCATTCAATGTTTGATATGTTATAAACACTCCGTCAAATTGCACAGCGACATGATTCGGCGTTGCTTCAACTTGTTGCTCAAATAAGGTAACAACTGTTTGCGCATCATCTATCTCAGGCAAACTTAAATTGATATCGTCATATAATTGAATATCACGTTCTGTCATCAAATTAAGTTCATCTACAGTTGTTCGTTTATTTCCATTTTCTTCAGTAATTTGCAAATAAATATTTCGAACTAAGTCACTCAGCGTCTCGATTGAGAGCAAATCATATGCTGCACTGTTATATATAATTTTGAACCCGTGTTGATGTGGAAAAATTTCAATATCCGCTAAAGATGTATGTGCATCATGTATTTGATGTACATCCTCAATAACATCATTACAACAAGACATCATATGATGATAACAATGAAAAATAGTCTCTAGTGAAAGCGAAGACTTCGCGCACTGTAATTGCGACATATTTTGCAACACACATTTATTAAAATCTGTTGTAAAACGTTGACATACATCTTTTGCATCGATTGTTAACGTTAACGGCACAATATTTCCGTGTAAATCATTTGGTAAATGTGATGGTACATGTATACCTAATGTGACATCATGTTGTTGACTCATTATATGATTAGCTAAATACACACTAACAGCCAACGATGCCATATCTATTGATGTCATATCATCAATCAAATACGTTTGATATAAAGCTTGCTCAAATGGCTGCTTAATTGGTAAATAACTATCAATATGGATGTCAGAGTTATTCTCTAACCGAAAATAGTTTGAGTCTAATGCTATATGCGATGCATCTTGATTGTCTTTATCATCATTTCTATTTAAATGTGCATGCTGTCGAGTATTGTTAATAACAGTATTGCCACGATATGCATTGCATAAATCATCAAGAAAAATATCAATTTGACTATCATCGAAAATGGACACATGAAAATCTAATAGTATATATGCAGCATCAGCGAACTGAAACAATTTAAATTTGAATAAAGGTGAATCATTAAAATGGTAAGTACTTAATTCTTGCTTAAAAAAAGCTTCTAAATCATAGTTTGCGGAAGAAGTTGGAACTTGTTTTATCTCAATAAAAGGCAGAAATTCATGAAGTATCATTGTTAAATTGTCATCGGTAGTAACATCAAAAAAATGTCTTATAGATGCATGTTGTTGCACAATTGTCGATAATGCATACATCATTTTAGTAGCTTCAACATTTTTAGCGAGTTTAACCCAATACGCATTACGGTGTGTCGTTGATTCTGTATTATTTTTGTATATACGAAAATATTCCTGTTGAAATCTCAAATTACCCATAATCATAAAAAGTCCTTCTTTCATATCATAATACTCATTACTTACTGAAATTGCATGATGATATGATAACCGACGAAATGTTAATTAACTCGTTATGTAATGATTAATATAAAACACCATTCGCAACATATGAGCGATATATTCTACCCTAAAATACATCTTGTATCATCGTTACAATTGGTATATTTTTCAATGTAAATTACATACATCTTCGATAAATAGCACACTACAACTCGTTAATCACTTTCTGTTGTTCATATCTCATTGCAAATTCAATATTGTTGTTACAAAATATCCATGAAGCAAGTTTATATTAAACAAACAACTCGCATAAAACAATTGTTATCCTTAAATTTTAACAAATTCTTAATAAATTTATCTCTATTTTAATTACGACCAAATTAATAGGTTTTCAATATAAAAAGATGCATAAAATAAATATTTAAATAAATTCAATTTGTATTCACTTGTTTTTGTCCCCCGAATACACCAGCAACAAGCATGCTAGCACCAATTGTTAAAACGATAAACATATACAGTCCCATTTGTAATGACGTTAAGAAAACACCCAACACAATCCCTAACCTAGCTAGTGTTTCTGAAAAATGAATACCTAATGCATTAACTGCACTATATGTTCCTCTTTTAGCTTTAGGAATAATTTTAAAGCGTTGTTCTGAAACTATAGGCGAATAAATAATCTCACCTACAGTCGCAATTATCATAAAAACAACTAATAAGCCAAACTGATTAAGATAGGTTAGACCACTATAGCCAACAATATAAATCAGCAAACCAGTGATTAAAGCTTTTTTAAAATCTATTTTCAATACAACTTTCGAGATTGAATACGTGAGTAAAATGACGACGACCGTATTAATCATTAGCAAGATTGCTAACATCTTAGCACCTGTAATATCATATGAACCTATACTTATTGTTTCAAACTGATCCTTTAGTCTAATAGCAATATATGAGGAGATTGAAAATTCACCCATCATGATGATACTGAACCCCGAAATCAATAACATATAATTACGGTCTTTCAAAACTAATTTATAACTGCGAAATATATTCATTATTTGTAATTTTTGATAACGACTTGCATGCCTCTTGTCATCACTTTGCTTTACTTGATTTCGGTCTTGAGGTAACCAAATATATAAAATAAAGAGTACAATTAAAAATATACAAGCTGCTATTAAGAAAAGTAGTAACATACTGTAGCCATACATCAAGCCACCTAACAATGCCCCAATAGCTACCGATAAGTTCGTCATCCAATAGCTAATCTTGTAAATATAATGTTCCACGTCTTCGGTAATTGCATCCATAATTAATGTGTCCATAACTGGAAATTGTAATCCCCAAACGATTGTAAATATGGCATATGCAACACAAAAACCAATAATTTGCCACAATTGATGTGACCCAAATACGCCCATGAACACAAGCATTATCACCATCGTCGCTTGATAAATAAGTACTAGCAACTTTTTCGGAAAAATCTCAATAAGGTAACCAGATATAATGGACAATGGAAATTTTAGAACCACTAAACCAACAAGATATATACCGACAATTGATTGACTTAACATATCTGTTAAATATAGTGCTATAAACGGTATAAATGCTGTCGTAATAATTAGCTGTAAAAAATTGCTAATCAATCGTACTTTCAAAGTCGTACTTAAGCGTTTCATTAATAACTACACCCCTATCCACATATATACACACTACCATTTATATAAAATCTATTATTAGATTATACGTTGAAACAAAGAATTTTTAGTTATACAAAGTTATTTAACAAACAAATGCATCGATTTTACAATGCATCTTGCATATAATGCCTCAAAAAAATTAGCACTATATGACTATATATTATTCCAAATGAATGAAATTTATCAATAATTGCGTAAGTGAACACATATGTGCGTAAATGTTAAATCATTGTCCTAACATAGCCGTGACTATACTTAGATGTAATCATAAAAAAACTACTGCCATCTTTACAACAGCAGTAGTGCTTATATGATTCATTTATATAAAATTGAAAGCGTTAATCGCTAGCCCAGCATCCTTATTCTATTTAGCTGTATAACTTTTACTAGCAATACGACCACTTGCAACAATAATATCTTTATCTTGGAAAGGTTCATGATTGAAGAAACGCTCTAAAATATCTTTAACTCCATCTTCAATACGTTTTTGTGCTTCTAAAGTCATACCTGAATAGTGAACCGTCATAGCATTTCTAGGCATTGTTCTCCATGGATGATCAGCAGGTGCAGGTTGTGGATACCAAACATCACCAGCATATCCTTGTAAATGCTCGGATGCTAACGCTTCAACTAACGCATCGCGATTTACAATTTTACCACGTGCAGTATTCACTAAATAACTGTGTTTTTTCATACGACTTAAAACATCTTTATCAAATAAGTTATCAGTTTCTGGTGTTAATGGTGCATGAATTGTAATCGCATCACTTGTTGAAACAAGTTCATCAAAGCTTACAAATTTAGACAATTTATGGTCTTGTTGATTGATTGGATCATAGTGTTGTAATGTTACATTAAATGGCGCTAATCTTTCAGCAACAAGTTGTCCAATTCGACCAAATCCAAAAATACCAATTGTTTTGTGTTGTAATTCATGCGCATGATTACCTACTTGAGACAAGTTCCATTCACCTTCTACTGATTGACGATGACCTTCTTCATAGTTTCTAAGAAGTATTAATAAATCCATAACCGCATGTTCTGCCACACTAACTGTATTACTTCCTGTAACTTCAACGACACCAATATTGTGTTCACTTGCTGCCGCTAAATCTACATGGTCAGATCCTACACCTGCTGTAATTGCTAATTTCAAGTTCGGTGCTTTTTCAATACGTTCACGAGTCATATATGCAGGATAAAATGGCGCACTAATAATCACATCCATATCTGGTAAATGTTTATCTAAGTCTTCACCATTATCTGCTAATATAATGAACTCATGTCCTCTTTCCTCTAAAAATGTTTTTAATCCTAATGCTTTTTTAGTATTAAGTAATTGATTTTCTTGACCTTCTACTGCTTCTGGAAATAATGCTACGATTTTCATATCCATCTCTCCTAAATGATAAATTTTGACTTCCTTAAAGTACGTGTTGCATGTTGCTTGTTTTAAAAATATGACAAAAAAAACGGCACCGTTTGACATACCACCCCCTTGAATTATTGTTAAATTCAAAGCGAAGTTAGCAAACAGCACCGTGTACCTTACACCAGCAACACTTATTCTATTGACTTATCGAAAACAAATATTGAAATGACTTCATCATCATTCAAATCAATATCTGTAAATAATTTTACAAACTTAGCGCCTACAAGACTTTCCATCTCATTTACATCTATTTCTTTATACATCTGTTTAATCTTCTCTGTGCGTGTATAATGGAGCATCGATTCATTGCGTTTGTCGTTTAGGTAAAAACTCTCAACTTTACTCAAAACACCTGTCATATGTGCAATCGCCCAATTATCTTTAAACGACACTCGAATACTATTGGGTCCTTTACCCACGTATTCTTTACGATAAGATCTTACTAGATTCGAGAATTGTTGTTCTTTAGTATGCGTATCTATAGTATTCACCTTCTTTAAAATAAGAAGTTCATTAATTGTTCACATTTTCATTATACACCTTATTAACACTTTTTCAATGATAACGATTATTATTATTACGAAATGTATATTTTCCTAGTTAAAAGGATATAACAAATTAACAGAAAATGTTTATAAACTAAGATTTATATTATTTTAAAAAATGTTTCAACAAACGCATCTAAACAAAAAATCAGCTTATCACACTTACCCCTTCAACTCTGCTTCAAGTTTACCTAAATGTCTTAATGTTGGTGTCAATGCTGCAAAGAAGAATCCTTCTTTTAACTTGCGAACTTGTGGCGAATATGGTGTGTACGCTCTTGAACCACCATTGACAACAGAAGCTTGATTTACATCTAGCAATAAATAGCCGATGTCCTTCTTCAATGATATTAATTCATTTAAATGTGAAGTTAAGTTACCGTCATCTAATATTGCATAATATTCTTCTCTAAGTTGACGATAACGTTTTTTAAAAGCTTCAACATCATACTCTAAATATTGATTTATTCCGTTTTGCACATTTGAAAATGCATCAATTAACTCTAAAGAACTTTTAATTGAGCCTAATCCTATTGGAATTTGGTAAGCAATAAATTGCGGGCGAATAGTTGCCGCAAACTGCTTCGCATCATGCGTGATAATTTGTGATTGTGGCACTACGACTTGATTCAATGTGATTTGATACGTTGCTGACCCGTTGACTCCTAAAAAATTGGTTTTTTCAACAAGAGTGATACCATCTTGATTGGCACGTAGAATGAACATGACAAATTCATCTGATGATTCATGTTTCGAAATCGCACCAAAATAATGGTCTTCTTGAATATTACTTACAGCTGGCATACGTCCACTGACAACCAATTGTCCATCAACATAAGTGTGTTCAAGGTTCAACTTTTCTAAATCATTAAATGACTTCATCGGATTAGACAATCCGGTAGCACCTAATATTTCTCCAGATAACAATTGCTGTTGTAAGTCATTATTTAAATGTGGCTGCGTGGCATTTTCTAAATACGTTGAAAAAGCTAATTGGCACCATAAACAAAATCCTGTTGTCAAACAAGACTGCGATACAGCTTCGATTACTTCAGCATTTTTTCTCAATGCCGCCTCACCGAAATAACCATCTACAAATAATTGCTGAATAAATGTTCTCGGATAATACGTCCCTTCATCAACTTCTACTAAATGAGGATCTAATTGTTCTTTGATAAGCGTTTCTAAAGTCATCATCATCTCTCCTTATTCACCAAATCTTCTAAGTATAAACTGCTCAATATAACTAATGAATCGATCAATAATAAAACCAAATAATCCGATAAAGAATATTGCTGCTAAAACATCTTCTAAGTTCAACATATTTCGTGCATCAACGATTAAAAAACCTAATCCCGATTGTGCACCAATCATTTCACCAGAAACTAAAAATATCCAACTTGTTCCTACCGCCATATGTATCCCAGCCATGATTTGTTTAAATGCCCCGGGAAATAATATATTGCGATACAATGACCACCCAGTTAAATTTAAATTTGCCGCTATTTTTAAATATTGAGGTTCAATGTCTCTAACGCCTTTAATAGTATTGAACACAATTGGGAAAAAAGCAGCGATAAAAATAATCGCAATCGCTGGCAAACTACCAATACCAAACCATAGAACAACAAATGGTGCCCATGCTATCGGAGATATCGGCCTAATCAATTGAAATAGCGGTTCGATAGCGTTGTATAGCCAACGATTCCTTCCAAGCAAGAAGCCCAATGGAATAGCAACCAACAATGCGACAACAAAGCCCGCTACAAATCTCCATAAACTAATTGCTAAATGTTGGAAAATTTCTCCAGTAACAATGAAAGTCCATATACTTTTTCCTACAAGAGCAGGACCAGGTAACAATACAGGTTGGTAATGCCCAATAATAATGACCATTTCCCAAATGCCTAAGAAAATAATAAATGTGATAATAGGTAATATAAATTTGTTATTTGTGGGACGTGTCATGAACGCGATGCCTCCTTATACAATGACGGTTCAACAAAGTCATCATATGCAGGTGGATTAAACAAATGATGTTGTTTTACCAATGTCGTAATTTCTTGATAGCCGGATGGCTTAATTGTTAAATCACCATAGGATGTCCATGCCGCTGACTGTGTTAAAACGTCACGACTTTGTTTAAAATGATGCGTCATAATGTCTACACTTTGCTTGCGATCATTCATTTTAAAGCCAGACTTTTTATAATCTTGTACAAATGCTTGCGCTACATCCTTGTGTTGATCAAGCAATTCCCCTCTCAGTACTAGCACACAGCAATACGCATCAGGTATAACGTCATCACCATGTTTCAAAGTCTTACCTTTGCCTAACTTTTCACCCAGTGCACCGAATGGTTCGGCTACAGAATACCCTGTAATTCTGTGTTCACTCAATGCGGCTGGCATTTCTGCTGGCGACATTTCATGATAGCTAAAATGCCCCGGTTTAATCTTTAATTGTTTACGTAATTCCTCAAGTAAAAGATAATGTGTTGAATAACGATGTGGTATACCAAAATGGTAATCATCGCCATTATTATTAAATTCATTTAAGTGCATACCTTTTTGTCCCATAATGACATTGCCTTCATGATGGCCCAATGCCACAGCCTTTATATTTGAGCCCTTCTGTTTTGATTTCATCGCTAGCTCTATTAAAGTTGATGCACCATCAATACGACCACTGTTTAATGCGTCCATTAAATCTGGCCAATTATTGAATTTAACTAATTCTAGTTTATATTTCGGATGATTGTATTGTGATAATAATTTTTTAGTCATCATCAAATTAGCTGAATGTGTAATCGGCAAATATCCAATTTTAATCACTTGCTGATTTTGGGCATTTTTAGACGGTTCTTTAGACGTCCTTTGCCAATCACATCCTGTAATTATAAAGATTCCAATGATGACGATTATGCTTAACCTTTTCATCGTCACTCACTCCTTATAAATAATATTCAGGTTCAACTTGATGATGATTCAATGCAAATGTTTCCATAATTTCATTACGAATCTTAAGTAGGTGGCTATCATTACGACTGCGTGGATGTGATGCTGTAATTTCATATTGAGAAATAATATTGCACCCTTCACCTAACAGAACAATGCGGTCGGAAAGATAAATAGCTTCATCAATGTCATGCGTCACTAAAATAATAGTTGATTGCGTTTTATGTTTTAGTTGCACTAGTTGATCCTGAAGTTTATAACGTGTAAATGCATCTAATGCACCTAATGGCTCATCCATCAATATAACGTTAGGCTTATGCACATGCGCTCGACATAGTGCCACACGTTGTTTCATACCCCCGGACAGTTGCTCGGGAAAATGCTTTCCCCTGCCTTCTAAATCAACTAATTTAAGCTGTGCGTTAATCTCTTCATCACTAATTTTCTGTTGAAATCCAATCCTAATGTTGTCATTAATCGTTTTCCATGGCAGCAAATTATGATGTTGAAATAGCATTAAACAATCTGGAGACGGCTGTTGTTTAATTTCGTTATCAATAATGACACGTCCAGATGATGGATGAATAAATCCACCGATGATATTGAGTAAAGTAGACTTTCCGCAACCACTTTTTCCTATGAAAGTGACTATTTCTCCTTTGCTAATGTCCAAATTAAAGTTATGAATTACTTTATGTGATCCAAAGTGATGTTGTAATTGTTGTATTTTAATCATGACAAGCCCCCTTTTAATCCCTACTATTTTAATAGGAATTAAGTGTATATCTAAAGGGCTATGCCAAACACAGCCCTTATATCGTGAATTGTTATATCTATAGATGATTATGGTTTGGTATGAGTGCTCTTATAACATAAGCGTTATTCAATTAACGACGTTATATTAATTTCAGCTCTACTAAATTTCAATAAAATGATTGTTTTAGACAATACTTGCATTTAGTTCATTAGTTTCTTCATATCAACTACTTACATTTATAGCATTGAGCTATTCTAATTAACTGCAATCGAAATCCACGTCAAACCTATATACATATATCTCATCAACTTGTTGTCTTATTAAAGTTTTTCGATGCCATCAATCGGTGTATCAACTGCTTTTCGCGCGCGACGTACCGCTTCTTCATCAGGTGCGTTGTATAAACAAATACATTTAGACATATCTTCACATACATATGTGCGTTTAAATTCAACTTCTGGCACTTCTTCATAATGAACAGAATTTTTCTTTTTACGTGCTAAATATTGATCCATCGTAATGCCTTCCGGAATGTTCCAAGTTACAAGGTAATCAACATGTGCATCACCATTTTTAACTTCATCTAAATCTTTACCAACTAAGCGTACTTCTTTGACTAATTGAATACTAATATCTGCTTCTGTTAAAAATTGTTTAGCTTCTGCTTCGTCATTTGCTTCCACAATAAAATAACCATGAGTTAAATTTTCAGTAGCTTGTACTTCAATTAATGTTGGAATTGTCTTCGTAGATAGTGATGCTGCCTTTGCTTCTAGTTCTTCTTTCGTTGATGCAAAATCAAGATTGTTAGCTTCTAATAAAAATAATGTCATTAATAAGACCTCCTATAACAATGGTTGAAAAAATATTACTATAATTCTTATCGGATTACAAGGATATTGAGCGATTTTTTAAATATTTAGATAAAATTCTGTAAAATATATTTTCAAAGAGTATAAAAATCATGTTAGGGTATAAGTAAATAAACATATATATAGGGGGCTATCATTATGGATAAAGAATCTGTCGTAGCAAGTTTAGCTAGAAACAAAAAGATTGCTGTAGAAACAATGGCCGGTCAAAGATACATCATAGAACGCATTTTACATACAAATGATGAAAAACATATTCATATTTTGAAACCTAAAGATGTCGTGTTAGATGTAGATAGCATCAAAGAAATTGACGAAAATCATTTAAATGATGCAACATAAGTATAAAACAAACGTGGGAGTGGGACAAAAATGATATTTTCGCAAAATTTATTTCGTTGTCCCACCCCAACTTGCATTGCCTGTAGAATTTCTTTTCGAAATTCTCTGTGTTGGGGCCAACACCCCAACTTGCATTGCCTGTAGAATTTCTTTTCGAAATTCTCTGTGTTGGGGCCCCTGACTAGAATTGAAAAAAGCTTGTTACAAGCGCATTTTCGTTCAGTCAACTACTGCCAATATAACTTCGTAGAGTATAGAACATTGATTTATGTCCCAGCCTGTACAATGTTTTATTTATGTTAATTTGTCGAAGTATGGCTCATCTAATGGATTCAATTGCAAGTTTTCAATTTGCAACGTTGAATGTGCAATGCCATATTTTTCTTTCAACAATGATGATACTTGATCAATCGCTTGATAATCATCACCCTCATATTTTTTATCTAACACAACATGGGCACTTAATGAATAATGCTCTGTTGTAATACTCCACAAATGAAATTCATGTACATCTAATATGCCATCTATGTTTTTAATATCTGCCATAATTTGATCAGTATCCAAATGTTGAGGCACACTTTCCATTAAAATTAACCACGCATTACGCGTAATTTTATAACCACCACGTAAAATGATGAGTGAAATTACAATACTAATGATTGGGTCGATGATGCGCCATCCTGTAAAGTAAATCAATACAACTGCAACGATGACACCAATAGAGTTCAATAAGTCTCCCATGAAATGCCATAATGCACTTTGAATATTGATATTGTCTTCTTGTTTTAAAGACCTTACAAGGATAATTGTCAAAATAATATTAACGAGTAAACCAATACTAGCAATCATAAACATAATGCCACTTTCAATTGGTTGCGGATAAATAATACGTACAATAGCTTCATATAAAATCCAGATTGAAATTACAATTAATGCTAAACCATTTAAAAATGCAGCTAATATCTCAAATCTTAAATATCCAAATGTGTATCGTGCAGTCGGCTTTTTACTTGCAAAATAAATGGCCAACATAGATAAACCAAGTGCTAATACATCACTAAGCATATGAAATGAATCTGACAGTAATGCCAATGAATTAGATACTAAACCTCCGACAAATTCAATCACTGTAAATAACAATGTGATGATTAGTGATGCCCACAGCGTCTTTTTAGAACTTTGTTGAATTTTTTGATGATTGACATGATGAAAATATTTGTATCTGTTTATCGTATTTGCCTTTTTCCCATTCATAGTTTGCCACTCCTAAATAAATGCGTCGTATTTAATATTGTCGCTTTTAAAAATAATTCTTTATAGCTTCTCAGATTAATATTAATGCTTCCGTAATTAACCATAATTTATACACCATCGTTCTTCACATGACAACTCATTAATCTTTACCCTTTATACCTTTATGTAATATCACCTTGGAAAAACTTTTACAGCACACTCGCTCTTTACTTTATCCCTATCATATAGAAAATTTTAATAATGTACGAGATTATTGTGTTAGTTACATAAAAATGACAAAAAAGTATCTCAAATTTATTGTTTAGTTTCATTAAGTTCAAAAAATCACAATAACTTTAATGATTGTTCCACATATTAAAACAAACGATGACTTTGCATATTGAACTTCATATTTCTAAATCACCATAATTAATAAACAACTCTGTCCTTATAATAGCCGCATCGCAAATTAGCATAATTAAAAAAAGCAGTAAGATGATTTGCAATTAAAAACCATCCTACTGCTATTATTTTAGTCATTATATCCTAATATCATGATACGTGTTCCTATATATTTTGTTTTGCTTAAAATCTAAACAACGCCGTTAAATGTTAAGACTTACCGCTAGACTGACCTACAAACACGCTTCAGAAACGATATTTATTCTAGTACAAACCTTTTAAAGCATTGCTTGTATCAATATAAATATTTTTAACTTGTTGATAGTTACTTAACGCACCTTTATAAGTTTCTCGACCGATACCTGATTTTTTATAACCACCAAATGGTGCGCCTTCTGGTACTTGGTTGTAAGTGTTAATCCAAATACGTCCTGTAAGTACAGCTTTAGCAATATTTAATGCACGTGTGATATTTTGAGAAAATACACCGCCTGCTAAACCATACTCAGAATCATTAGCTATATCAATTGCTTCTTGATCGTCCTTCACTTTAATCACTGTTAACACTGGTCCAAATATTTCTTCTTGTGCTAATTTGTGATGATTGTCTGGCACAGCAATTAATGTCGGCTCAAAGAAGAACCCTTTATCTAATCCATTTTCAGTTAAGCGATGACCACCTGCTAAAATTTGTGCATCTGATTCTTTTGCTGCATCAATATATGATTGAATTTTATCTAATTGATCCTTACCAGTTTGACTACCCATTTGTGTAGCTTCATCTTGTGGATCTCCAACTTTAATATTTGAAAATGCCTCTTGTAAACGTGGCACCAATTGATCATAAATTTTTTCATGAACTAATAATCGAGAACCTGCACTACATACTTCACCTTGGTTGAATAAAATACCTAACTGAATACCTTCAACTGCAAGGTCTAAATTAGCATCATCTAATATGATATTGGCGCTTTTACCACCAAGCTCTAATGTAGCGGGTACTAGATGTTTTGCTGCAGCTTCGGCAACTTGATAACCTACATCAGTTGAGCCCGTAAATGATAATTTATCTACACCATCATGATTGAAAATTGCATTACCTGATTCTGAACCTTTACCCGTTAGTATATTGACAACACCTTTAGGTAATACCTCTTGGAAAATTTTAGCAACTTCCAATAAACTTAATGGTGTTGAAGACGAAGGTTGAATCACAATTGTATTACCTGCAGCAATGGCTGGCGCAATCTTCCATGCAGCTAATAGCATTGGGAAGTTCCAAGCAACAACAGCACCTACGACGCCAATCGGCTCATGTCGTACGATACTCATTGTGTCTTTATCGATATCATTCACTGTACCTTCTTCTGTTTCAATAACACTTGCGAAATAATGGAAATGTCTTGCAGCAAATGGAATATCAATTGCTGTTGTCTCACGAATCGGTTTACCATTATTTAATGTTTCAATCATTGCAATTTTATCTTTTTGTGCCATTAATTTATCACCAATATCACGCAACATTTGTGCACGTTCTGATTTAGAAGTTAATGACCATGATTCAAATGCCTCTTGCGCCACTTTGACTGCATGATCGACATCTTTATCTTTTGCTCTTGTAATATGTGATAGTGTTTCTCCAGTTGCTGGATTAGTCACTTCGATTGTTTCGTCACTGCTACCTTTAACAAATTCCCCATTGATAAATAAACCATAATTCTCTGCAATATAATCTCGAACGTTTACTGCCATATTATCTCTCCTTTGTTTATTGGCTATAATATAAATCTCTTAGCATCATATTTAATAATGCTTTTAAACGATATGATTCACATTATATAGTAAGCGTTTACATTTTATAAAATAATCAGCTCACAGAAGTCTCATTTTTAAAACTTTTGCGTCGTTTTTGCACATAAAAATAATCTTATTTTCGAAAACATATTGCACTTTTCAAAAATAAAACACATAATATAACTATAATACTTGAGAATAATTCTCATTAAATAGTTTGGTTGTTATGAAAGTCGCGCTTAAAATGCGTTAATGGGACAAGAATAATTCAACAACGTTTCATTTTACTGAGTCATTGCACTTATCATACACATTATATTTAGCATGAGTTATATTACTAAAACAATATTACATGCGCATTAGTACTAGAATGGAGTTTTTTCAATGCGACTTATTTTAATCGTCATTGGCTTAATATTTACAGCGCTTGGTATTGCAGGTGCCGTATTACCTTTACTGCCAACGACCCCTTTTTTACTCGTAGCAGTTTTTTGTTTTGCTCGAAGTTCAGATCGCTTTTACAATTGGCTTATTAATCAAAAAATTTATAAAGAATATGTAGAAAACTTTTATTTACATCGAGGCTACACGCTACAACAGAAAATTAAAATTTTAATTAGCTTATACATTGTAATAGGTTTTTCAATTTATATGGTGGATGTTCTTGCAGTCCGTGTAGGATTAATCATAATGGTTATCATACAAACCGCTGTACTCTTTACATTTGTAAAAACATTACCCAAATCAAATAATAAAATAGAGGAGTGATTGCCCATGTTTATGGCAGAAAATAGATTACAATTACAAAAAGGCAGTGCGGAAGAAACGATTGAACGTTTTTACAATAGACAAGGTATTGAAACTATTGAAGGCTTCCAACAAATGTTTGTCACTAAAACATTAAATACCGAGGATACAGACGAAGTTAAAATCTTAACTATTTGGGAATCTGAAGATAGCTTTAATAATTGGTTGAATTCCGATGTATTTAAAGAAGCTCATAAAAATGTACGTTTAAAAAGTGATGACGATGGACAGCAAAGTCCAATATTATCAAATAAAGTATTCAAATATGATATTGGCTACCACTATCAAAAATAAATATATTAAAAACCCCTAGTCACCGCTGGTTGTCTAAACCAACTTCATGATTAGGGGTTTTTTATTATTTGTGACGTAAAGGTACGAATTCATCCGGCTTGTCTGTGCGCAATCCAAAATAATATTCTATTGCTTCACAAATACGTCGTGATGCTTGTCCATCACCATATGGATTATTCGCTTGACTCATACGTTGATACGCTTCATCATCCTCAATCAATTGTTTCACATTTCGAACAATATTGTCATAATCTGTGCCAATTACTCTCGATGTTCCCGCCTCAACGCCTTCGGGACGCTCTGTATGATTCCTTAATACCAACACAGGTTTTCCAAATGTAGGAGCCTCCTCTTGAATACCACCAGAATCTGTCAGCACGAGGTACGATTGATTTGTAAAATTATGGAACTCAATCGCATCTAATGGCTCAATTAATTCAATCCGATTTCTCCCAGATAAATATTTTTCGGCAATCGCTCTTACCTTTGGATTACGATGCATTGGATAAATGAAGACAACATCTTTATATTCATCTGCCAAATCTCTTACTGCTTTAAAAATCTGATGCATCGGTTCCCCAATATTTTCACGACGATGCGCTGTTAGTAAAATAACTTTCTTGCCTTTATGTTTATTAATAATCGTTGAAACAAAATCATTTTGAACTGTTGTTGACAATGCGTCAATAACTGTATTTCCAGTAATAAAGATACGCTCTTTGTCTTTGTTTTCAAAAAGTAAATTTTTAGCTGCAATTACTGTTGGCGCAAAATTCAATTCAGCAATATTACTTACCATGACTCGATTTAACTCTTCAGGAAATGGTGAGTATTTCTGATGTGTTCGAAGTCCAGCTTCTACATGTCCGACCGGAATTTGATGATAAAATGCTGCCAAACTTCCTACAAAAGTCGTTGTAGTATCACCATGTACTAAAATCATATCCGGCTGTTCCTCATTAATGATGCTATCAAGTTTAGCAAGCGCATTCGCCGTAAGGCCCGCTAACGTTTGTTGATCTTGCATAATATTTAAATCATGATCAGCTTGAATATCAAATATACTTAACACACTATCTAACATATCTCTATGTTGTGCTGTAATCACAATGTTCGCTTCAAAGTTCCCATTATGATCAATTTCTTTTACTAATGGTGCCATTTTTATTGCTTCGGGTCTCGTACCGAAAATAACCATAATTTTTTTCATAACATTATCCTCTCTGAAGTTCAAACACATGACAGCTTATCTTTCCTTAATCATGTATGCCCTAGTTTGACACATTTTATTTGTCGATAAAATTAAATATATTGCCATAATTATAATACGATACATCTTCAAATGATGATTTCGCAACATTTTTTGTATCAAAAATCACTTTATGCTTCATTTTATCAAAATGACTGTCCGATAAATTTTTAAATTCTGAGTGGTCACTTAAAATCAATACTAGCGATGCGTCTTTGACAGCATGTGACATATCATGTTCCACAAAATCTAATTTAACATGTGGATCATAAGCACATACTTCTATGTCTAGTTCTTGATTTAATAGCTCATAAATATCAAATGCTGGCGATTCTCTTATATCATCAACATCACCTTTATAAGTTAAACCAAAGACTGTGACTTTATTCCCGCTCAACGCTTTGATGATTTGCTTCGTTGTATCAACAACATAGGCCGGCATTGAATTATTAATTTCACGTCCAGTTTGAATTAACTTTGCATTTTCAGGGTCTTTAGCAATAATAAAGTACGGATCAACAGCTAAACAATGACCGCCTACACCTGGACCAGGTTGATGGATATTAACACGCGGATGTTTGTTTGCCATTTCAATCACATCTAATACATTAATATTTAAGTTATTGCAAATTTTTGTTAATTCATTAGCTAAAGCAATGTTCACGTCTCTATATGTGTTTTCCATTAGCTTACTCATTTCAGCAGTACGTGCATCTGTTTCAATCATTTCTCCCTGAACGAATGTGCGATAGACATGTTTACCCGCTTCAATACAAGCTTTAGTCACACCGCCAATGATACGATTGTTATGAACTAATTCTTCTAAAATTTTTCCTGGCAGTACACGTTCTGGACAATGCACTAAATAAATATCTTCACCTATTGTAAATCCTAAATTTTCGATGACTGGTTTTACAAAATCATCCATCGTTTTAGGCGCAATTGTCGACTCTACAATAATAGTATTTCCTTTTTCTAAAAATGGTAAAATACTATCTAATGCACGCATAACTAGCGAAATGTCACATGACCGGTACTGATCATCATTATTCGGCGTCGGAACGGCAATGATAAAAACATCAGATGCTTCTGGCGTTGTAGATACCTTCAATTTTCCCGATGACAGTACCTCTTCATAAACCTCTTGTAATCCAGGTTCTTCAATACTAATTTGACCATTTTGTAACTTATCAATCGTTTGCTGATTAATATCAACACCAAGCACATCGACGCCATGCTTTGCAAACATAATTGATGTTGGTAAACCAATATAACCTAAGCCAACTACTGTTAACTTCATACTATAACCTCCAAATAAAACGATTTGTATGTTGATTTTATTTAATAGATGACTTATGCCTTATCTTTGGTTGTCGTTTCATCCATGATGTCCGCAATAACAAGTGACATTTTTCCAGGAATAACTTCAAGCGCATTATTATTTTCATATAACGTATTGCTGTATGTTAAATTGCCGAATAATTTTCTAAAGACCGACAACTTATTAAAATACTTATTTAACACGGAAGGCATGTTGATCAATACCGTTTTACGATGTGATTGGTGACGTATTTCATACATTACTGACGATGTATCAAAGTAAAAACTATCTTGAGGATGATACATGCCTGTCACTTCTAATGATATTAATTGATCAATAAATGCTGTCAGATGTTTAATATATAATGCACTGCGCTGATTGTTAATATTGGGAATGATTGGCAGTCGCTTTGACAATTGCATTAACCGTTGGAAATTTCCTGGGCAATGTGCACCATAAATCATTGGTGGTCTCACAATTGCTACTTTAAACGAATCACTAATCAACTCTTGTAATGCTTGTTCAGCGAACTTTTTGGAAATACCATAGTTGGTCGTAGGGTTCATTGGTGTTTGTGTATCAATTTGATCTGATTTACCAACCTGACCTTCTTTTCCATAAACTGCCATAGTACTCATAAAAATAAATTGTTTAACGTCTTCAGCTTTAGCCTTTTGTGCCAATTGTTTCGTAAGCAACATATTCACTTGCATATAATCAGATAGCCTTGCTTGAGGTGAATTGTTGTGAACCAAAGCTGCTGTATGAATTAAAACATCATAATCTTTGAACGAGGTCGACTTCCATAATTGATTCCTAACATTAATTTGATCTACTTGATGTCCTTGTTCAATAAGCTTATCTTTTAAAGCATTACCGATATATCCATGAACGCCTGTAATTAAAATATTTTTTCTCATTAGTGATGCACACCTTCTGAAGTAACGATATTTTTAATTGTTTTATATATGATATACATATCAAGCATCATAGATTGATGTGTTAAGTAATAATGATCATACGCTACTTTTTGATCATCAGTAATATCATCTCTCCCCATCACTTGAGCTAGTCCTGTCACACCTGGTCTAATCGTATGCACGTTCGCTTTTGTACGTTTTTCGATTAATTCGTATTGATTATAAAGCGCTGGTCTAGGACCTACAATTGACATTTCTCCTTTTAAAACATTCAATAATTGTGGCAATTCATCAATAGAGGTCTTACGAATGACCTTCCCTGTCTTTGTTATATACGATGTTGAATCCATTAAATCAGTTGCAACATTAGGTGTGTCTATTTTCATTGATCTAAACTTATAAATATTAAACAATTCATTATTAATCGTCGGTCTTTTTTGTTTGAAAATGGCTGGTCCAGGTGATTCCATTTTAATTAGTAATGCTGTAATTAACAGAATCGGACTTAAAACTACTAAACCATATATTGAACTCACTACATCGAATAATCGCTTCATAATTATCTCCTCACTTCAACAGATTGTAATACTTCATAGTATTAATTTCTCTCGTATATTTATCTTTAAACAGTTGATGTGCGCGCTCACCCATCTCGTGCAATTCCTTACTCGAGTGAGTGTTGATGAAGTTATAAATGGCATGTGCATCGCCATTATCAATTTGGATACCCGCATCATATTGTTCAACATGTTGAACGATATCAGATTGCTTATCCATGATGAGTACCAACGGTTTCTTAGCTGCAAGGTAGCCATAATTCTTGCTCGGCACGCCTAAACCGACGCCTTCTTTAATCAGCGATGCAATACATACATCCGCAATTTTTAATACGATGGTCTTCTATTGCCGTTTTGACATCTGCAAATTTCTTACCATGACCACAAAGTATTGTTAACGTTTGAGGCTGATCCTTATTTAATTTTAAAAATGAGATAAGTGTCTCCATATCCTGTAACTGCCCCATATTACCGCTATACAATAAAATTTTGTCGTATTGCTCACGGTAAGCTTTAAATGTGTCATTATAGATACGATTGTCTTGTAATTGACGCATGTCATACCAGTTAGGAATCACATGGATATTGTCAGCATTTTTAGAAATTTGATGATTTAGTAAGTAGTTTTTCATTTCCGTACCAAGGACAATGACATTTTCAGCATTCTTGTAGACATGTCTATTAATGTAACGCATCAGTTTATCAATCATGCTACCTGGACGAGTTGCACCTGTCTTAATCGCATTATCAGGTGCTATATCATACA
This sequence comes from Staphylococcus sp. MZ3, assembly GCF_018622755.1. Classification (NCBI taxonomy): domain Bacteria; kingdom Bacillati; phylum Bacillota; class Bacilli; order Caryophanales; family Staphylococcaceae; genus Staphylococcus; species Staphylococcus sp. MZ3. Next base: position 158,432 of record NZ_CP076026.1, on the reverse strand, counting down.
CCACAAAAGAATATTTTTTCTTAATCAGTCTGTGTAAAACGTCTGGTATTAATGGCAAGATTGGTGGATTAGAGTAAACAAGAATCTGATCATATTTCAACATTTTAGGTATATTAATCACGAATTTTGAAAATAAACTAAAGAAATTGATGATCCTTCCAACCTTACTTTTGTTATTAAACCTCGAATACTTGAGACGTCGAATGCGAATACCACGATGCATCTCGGTTTTAGAAACCTGTTTATGATTACTATATTCATATGGCCATCCACACATGACATCGACATTAATGTGATTCGCAATTAAATCTTCCGCCAATTGAGTTGGTAACGTCGCAGAAGATACATATTCCGGATAAAAATACTGACATAAAATCAAAATCTTTTTTTCACTCATCTAATCGACGTCCTTTTTATTAATGAATTTAGACTAAGAATTTTTGAACTGTTTATTTTTAGCAAAATAATAGAGTGCTATGAAAAATATCATGTACGATACGATTAAAACAATTGTATTAATAGATACAAAGTTTAAAAAAGTTAAATTAAGCATTTTTGATATAACAAATGTTGCAGTAGTACCTATTAAAAATAACGCTTGTAGTATTAATTCTAACTGTTGTTTTTGTAATACAATCACAGAAAGTGATACCGTTGATACAATCAGCCTTATAACAAATAATGGGATAACAATTTTTATAACTGTAATTGCGTCAACCCAGCTGTGTCCTAATAATATATTGACTAATTCTTCACTGAACAAATAAAGTGGCACATAAAGAATTATAGAAACTATAACCAGTATGGAACTAAATTTAAGTAATAAATTTCGGAAGTTACCATGTTCAATATAATAGTCATTGGCTTGTTGCATAAATATTTTTGATAACCCTAATGAAATAATTGTCACTGGTATGCCTAGTACTCTTATGGCCATACCATAAATACCCACTTCTGTATTGGTATACAAAATACCTATAAAGAACACAACAACCGAGAAAGACAAACTATTTAATAATATTGATGGTGTTGAATAAACTAACTGATTTTTATTTTCTAAAAATAATGCTTTAGTTTCTTCTTTATCTCTCACAATATTAAAGTGCTTTTTAAACGTTTTATATCCTAGTGTAATGCCTGCGATATAGGATAATGAAAAACCAATAATTAATCCTAAACTTCCTAATGCTAAAAGTCCGAAAATGATTTGAAGTAAAGCCATTGATCCAGCTCTAAACACATTAATCAAACTTAACACTTTATACTTTCTTTCCTTATTTAGATAATTTGTAAAAATGTTTGTTAAACTTACCAAAAACAACATAATAATAATGAAAATAAAATCTAATATAAAGTTTGGGTATAAACATGCACTAATCGCAAATATTGGTATCAGTATTAATAAAATAAGCAATGATATCAAAAAACTGATTTGTGAAAGTATATTAGCACTACGGTCATTTTTAGTATTCACAATCAACAAATCGTATCTTGCATTTATTATTGGTATTAAAATCATTGCGATATTTGAAAAAATTGTAAACTCACCAAATTCTGTAGGTGAATATAGTCTTGTAATAATTGGGGTAGTGATGATTAATATGACTTGAGCGATGCCACTGCTTAAAATCATTAAGAACGAATCGCCAATAAATTTATTTAATCTCATAATTAACCTCAGATTTTCTTGATGATTTTCGCTGGATTGCCACCTATAACAACGTTACCTTCTGGAAAACTTTTTGTTACAACCGACCCAGCCCCTACAATTGTATGTTCCCCCAATTCTACTCCTGGTAATATAACTGAGTTCATTCCAATCCAACTATAATTCCCTATTTTGACATCTTCACCTGGTGCATGTGACTTCAAATTTTTAATATTATGATTAGCTGTAATAATACCTACGTTAGGCGCTATATAAACACCTCTACCTATATATATAACTGCTGAAAAATTATTAAAATACGTCCCGGGCGATTGAAAAATATGAATATCATTTTTATCAAAAACAATGTTATTAGGGTTATGCATTCTAACAGTTATATCTGCAGGAAATGGCAAACTCATATTTATTCCTAACAACTTGAACGGAACAGCTTTCCACGCCCATAACCATCCAGCCACTTTATTTTCAAAATAATATCCAGTTAAATATTCTTTCTTATAAAATAATAATAGTGGTGTATTCATTAATCTAAATATTTTCGATTTCATAAATGTTTTTACAATCATTCTATCCCTACTTTTTTAGTAAATTTTTTTATTATAATGCCTGGGATAATAGCTATAACATATACAACTAAAATCATAGAAATCAATGTGATTAATGGTGTCGGGTGACTAAAAATACTCGTAATAAGTCTCATATAAATATATGTACCAATAAATATCACTTCTAACGAATGACTCTTCCGAATAATATACTCACTCAGAAATGCAAAAAAGATATTTGCAATTAAATTCAAATAGAAGAATAAGGGTCCAAAATAAATAATTCCATATCCAGCACTCGAAATTAGATGACCAGTCAATTGTTTACTACCATATATCAATTGGTTAAAAAGTTGGCTAGTAATCAACTGCTTTTTATCTAAAAAGAAATTAAACCCAAAAACAGCTCTGGTATTATCAAATAAATATTGTTTGAACGAACCATTATAGTAATTCAAATAGTCTATAGAAGCTGCAATATTGCTAGGTCCATAAAAATATGACTGCAACGTGTCAACTATTTTAAGATTACTTACACTTGTACTATTTAACGCCTCGCTATATGAACTATAATTAAACACATACAATTCTTTATATAGTGTCATCAATGCTAATACGAAAATACCTACAGATATAATAATGATATTGATACGTCTTTTATGCTTAGAAAACAAGATTGACACCACTGTTAAAACAGCAACCATTGTATAAAGTTGATAACTTCTTCTTTCACCAACAATTAAACTAATATTTAAAATTCCTATAGCTAGCGGTAATACAACATAAATAATTTTAGGATTCTCTTTATACTTTTTATATGAAGCATATGCGATTATTAAGAATAATAACGCTAAGGCAAGTTGAAATAGCATTACAAAAAGAACATTTAAACCACTTGTTGCTTCGGTTCCTCTTCCCATTGCATCTGTTTTAATAATTAAAAATGATATGTTTTTGCGCACTTCGGGAAAAGCTACAAAAATCCCACAAATAACAAGACCAAACACAATGTAATAAATTGATGATCCAGAAAGTGTAAAGCTATTTCTTGATACCACTTCATGTTTGAATAATTTAGATAGTATCAATATAAATAGCGAGCCTATGATAAACTCCACACTCATATAAATAACCGCTTGATTAAAATAAGCTTGTCCTAATGGTAAATTATCTATAGTTGAATCCTGGAAAAACACTATCATAGCAGGTATAAATACTAATCTAAGAAAACCTAAAACATCGTATACAATTTTCGAAAATTTAAAATTCGGATTATTCGAGAAGCTTATAAAGAGCTTTCCTACTCCATAACTTATAGGTGCTAAAAATAATAAAGGTTTATCACCTAACATAAGGCAAGGAAACATTAAAATGGCAATAACATATGAAGTGACATTATATATCTTATTCATTAAATATCCTGCCTATCTCTTGATAGAACTGTTTATTATTTTCAATTACATCGTTTCTATAAGCTTCTCTTTTATGATTAATGTCCATTACATCCAAATTGTTATACCAATCCATCAATTCATCACCAATACCTTTTAAATTTTCTGGATTAATACTAAAACCCAGTCCGAATTTATTAGCTTCTGTAGCGGTGAATGTATCGTCTGTTGTAATAATAGGTTTGTTTAAAAACAACGCATAATACATTCTTATGGATAAAGCAGTATCTAAAGCAATATTTTGATTACCAAACAAATTATTAAGTATATCAATTTCATTTAAATATTTCGGTGTTTCTTTCAAGTCAAAGCCGCCAGAAAATGTAATATTATTAATAAAATTTTCTCGAGCAAAGACTTCTAATTTTTCCGACCCTGTTCCAAAATATTGCATATGGAACCTTGAATCATTTGCCAGTTCCTTTATCAATTTTTGATTTATCTCATTAAATCTAACATTACCAATAAAACCTATATTAATTGGCCATCTTTTTTTAAACCCATCGGTTACATTACTTTCTCTAATAATACTCATGTTATAACTATAAATAATTCTATATTTTTCAGATTTAGGTAAAAATTTAAGAAAACCTTCTGAAGATAATGTTGTCACCCTGCTAGCATCAACGATTTTTTTCATTCTATACTTAATAAGTTTATTATTTTCAAAAAAGTAGTCCCTTATATTTAAAATGAATTTATTTTTATAGTGTTTTTCTAAAAAACTTTTAAATAAGTGTCCTGTATAACTTCCCCATACTATGACAAAATCATAACGATTTTCTTTAAGAATTTTCATAGCGTATGGCCTAAATCGATAGTAAGCAATAGCTTTTTTGATAAATGTCCAATCTTCTTTAATATCTACTTTATATTTATAGTAATTATTGATGCCTTGGATATGTTCTTCGATATCATATTTGTCAGTGTATATAATGTCCACCTCATTGATATTCAAATCAATGTGGTTTAAATAATGTGATAATAATGACATATGCTTAATGTTAGTAGCGCCAAGAATCGCTATCCTCATCGTCATTTCCTCCAAGTATTTCGATTGATAATATCTTTATAACTTTGAATAATTTTAACTACCTTTGTCGAAACGTTAGTGTCTTTATAATCAATAGCATCAATCATCGGTTCATTATTTTTTTGCATCTCTCTTGCTAGTTCAACGGATTGGATTAGATTGTTATAGGTAATACCACCTACAATAACCGTACCTTTATCTAGTACTTCCGGTCTTTCTGTGGAAGTTCGAATAAGGACACCAGGGAACTTCAAAATAGACGACTCTTCTGACAATGTTCCACTATCTGATAGCACAACAAATGCATCTTTTTGCAATGCATTATAATCTAAGAAACCAAATGGCTTTAACTGTTTAACTAATGGATCAAATTCAAATTTACTTTCTTCAATTTTCTTCCAACTTCTTGGATGCGTTGAATAAATCACAGGCATTTTATACTTTTTGGCAATATCATTTATCGCATTCATTAATGATTTAAAATTCTTTTCATTATCGATATTCTCTTCTCTATGCGCAGATACTAAAATGTATTGTTGCGGTTCTAATCCTAGTTTATTTAAAACGTCACTGTGATTAATTTTATCTCGATGCGCTTCTATCACTTCTGTCATCGGTGATCCTGTCACAAAGATATTCGCTTTATTGAAGCCTTCATCTAATAAATAACGTCTGCTATGTTCCGTATAAGGTAGATTCACATCACTGACATGGTCAACAATTTTACGATTGATTTCTTCAGGTACATTCTGATCAAAGCATCTATTACCCGCTTCCATGTGGAAAACAGGAATCTTTAATCGTTTAGCAGATACTGCTGCTAAACAACTATTTGTATCACCAAGAATTAAAAGTGCATCTGGTTGTTCGCGTAATAAAACGTCATATGTCTTCGCAATAATATTCCCCATCGTTTCTCCAAGGTTACTTCCAACTGCCTCTAAGTAGTGGTCCGGTTGTCTTAATTCCAAATCATCAAAGAAAATTTGATTCAATGTATAATCATAATTTTGACCAGTGTGTACTAATATCTGATTAAAATATTGATCACATGCTTTAATCGTTGATGATAAACGAATGATTTCAGGCCTTGTACCAACTATTGTCATTAATTTCAGTTTTTCCATGCGCTATACCTCCAAGAAATACGTATCTGGCTGATTTGGATCAAACATTTCATTCACCCACATAATAGTTACCATATCTGTGTCGCCTAAATTTTCAATATTATGTGTGTATCCTACTGGTATGTCTACAACTTCTAATTTATCGCCAGAAACGTAATATTCAATGATTTCATCATCATTAACATGTCTAAAACGAATTACCCCTTTACCTGATACGACTAGAAATTTTTCGTTTTTAGTATGGTGCCAGTGATTACCTTTAGTAATACCTGGTTTAGAAATATTTACAGAAACTTGACCACGATCCGGTGTTTTTATAAATTCTGTAAAAGAACCCCTATCATCCACATTCATAAGTAAGGGATAACTAAAGTCTGTACTAGGTAGATAGCTTAAATACGTACTATACAAATCTTTTTCAAACAAGTTATCTAATTTCGGCAATGTTCGATCGAGACGTGACTGTTTGAACTTGTATAATAAATCTACAATTTCTCCCAATGTCACTTTAAATACGTTTGGTACTGTAGGTACACCATTTTCAATCGTTGGAGTTCCTTCAATAGCACGTTTTATTTCAGCGACGATATCATCCACGTAGTTTAGCGTTAGTTCAACATTCCGATCATTAACTTGAATCTCTTCGTTACGTGCAATTTTGTAACAAAATGTTGCTATCACTGAGTTATAATTCGGCTTACACCACTTGCCGAATAAATTTGGCCAGCGATAAATATAAACCGTATTGCCATACTCTTCGGCATATTGTCTTAATAGCTGTTCACCTTGCAACTTACTCTCACCATAAGGATTATCTTGTGTTGCTTGTATTGAAGACGATAATAATATCGCCGGCTTTTTCTTATTTCTAGTTAATATATCAAGTACATGATCTAAATAACTCACGTTTCCTAAGCTGAATTCTTTGTCGTGTTCAGGTCGATTAACACCTGCTAAATGCACGACAAAGTCTGCTTTCAACAACGCTGACTCTAATTCTTCCTCTTTAGTTTGTCGATGTACTTCGAAAATATGATGATCTGTCGTTGATGTTAAATCTGCTTTCAAGTTTTTTCCTACAAAACCTTTTGCTCCTGTAATTACAATATTCAACGTCAATCTCTCCTATCTCATTGAAGCTTTATAATCATTCAATTCGTTTCTAACATATTCTAGTGTTAAAAGTTTTTCTTTTATCTCTTCCACCGTTAAAATATGTGTATTATCGGAGTTATATTCATAAGATTGCGTAATCTTTTCGTTACCGGTTTCAACATAATTACTATAATTTAAATCTCTGGAGTCTGCCGGCACTCTAAAATAATCACCCATATCTTCACATTGTGCGTATTCTTCTCTCGTCAACAATGTTTCTGCTTTTTTCTCTCCATGTCGCGTACCAATGATTTCAATTGCATTATCAGCTTCAAACAATTCTAATAATGCAGTCGCAAGATCCCCTACCGTTGAGCTTGGTGCTTTTTGAACCATAATATCTCCTGTCTCTGCATGCTTAAATGCATGAACAACTAGTTCTACCGCATCTTCTAAGCTCATTAAAAATCTTGTCATATCAGGATCTGTAATCGTTAAAGGTTCTCCTGCTTTGATTTTGTCGATAAACAAAGGTATTACTGATCCTCTTGAAGCCATCACATTACCGTATCTTGTACCACAAATAAGCGTTTGTTCACTACGAATATTTCTTGATTTGGCTACGAATACTTTTTCCATCATTGCTTTTGAAATACCCATAGCATTAATAGGATACGCTGCCTTATCTGTAGATAAACATATGACTTTTTTAACATTTTGATGAATAGCACTTTGTAAGACATTTTCTGTACCAATAATATTTGTCTTCACTGCCTCAACTGGAAAGAATTCACATGACGGCACTTGTTTTAAAGCTGCTGCATGGAATACGTAATCAACATCTCGCATTGCTGTTTCTACACTTTGACTATCACGCACATCACCAATGTAGAACTTTAATTTTGAATTATTATATTTTTTTCGAATGTCATCTTGTTTTTTCTCATCGCGTGAAAAAATACGAATTTCTTTAATATTAGAATCTAAAAACCGTTTCATAACAGCATTACCGAATGATCCTGTGCCCCCAGTAATTAATAAAATTTTGTCATCGAACATAATTATCTCCCTTTTTGCCATTGGCATAGTTAATAATTTTTTCTTTACTAAAGTCATTGACGATGTCTTGAATAATGGCTTCAACTTCATTACATTTCATATGTTGTACTTTGCCACGATAAATTTTTTCAAATACTTGTTCAGGATGAACTTCATCTTTATTCATAAGCTCTTCAAACATTTTTTCGCCGGGTCTAATCCCTGTATAAGTAATGCGTATGTCGTCTTCTTTTTTACCACTTAGCTTAATTAAATTACGTGCCAAATCTACAATTTTCACTGGTTCTCCCATATCTAGCACAAATACTTCGCCACCTTCTGCTAATGCCCCTGCCTGCAAAACTAGTCTAGAAGCTTCAGGAATTGTCATAAAGTAACGTGTCATTTCAGGATGTGTCACAGTAACTGGCCCACCTTCTTCAATTTGACTTTTGAAAAGTGGAATCACAGACCCTCTCGATCCAAGTACATTACCAAATCTCACTGCAACAAAATTTGTTCGATGCGTTTCATCATTTAAACTTTGAATAATCATTTCTGCAATTCGCTTTGAAGCGCCCATGACATTAGGCGGATTAACGGCTTTATCCGTAGAAATCATAACGAATTTCTTTACCTCTGCATTTTTAGCAGCTTCAGCAGTATTTTTCGTACCTAAAATATTATTATGTACTGCTTCTTCAGGGTTGTCTTCCATTAACGGCACGTGCTTGTGTGCTGCTGCATGATAAACTGCGTATGGTTTATACGTTTCCATAATTTCAAACATACGCGCTCTATTTTGCACATCCGCTATAATAGGAACGATATCAACATTTTTTCCGAAGCGATTTCGCAATTCACGATTGATTAAATAAATACTGTTTTCACCATGGCCAAGTAGAATAATACGTTCTGGATAGAAATTACAAACTTGTCTACAAATTTCTGATCCTATTGAACCACCTGCACCCGTAACTAAAATAGTTTTATTCGTCAATTCATTTGATATCATATCCATATCTAATTCAACAGGATCTCTGCCTAGTAAATCTTCTACTTCAACTTTTTTCAGTTGATTCACTTCTAACTCACCAGACATGACGTCTTCTATATTTGGCATTTTCAATAACTCAACGCCATCCATATGGCAAATATTATTAATTTCTTTCAAACGCTCTTGACCAATAGTTGGAATTGCAATGATGATTTTTTTAATCTTATATTTCCTCACTAGTTCTGGAATATCCGCAATTTTACCTTGGACTTTTACACCCTCAGTAATTGTGATATTGCGTTTATGTTCGTCATCATCGACTGCTAATACCGGTTCAAGTTTCATTTCGTCACTTTTCAACATTTGTCTAATCAGCATTGAACCTGCTTGACCAGCACCAACAACTAAAGTTGGCTTCTTATTAAATGACTTACCTCCAAGGTATTTCCGATAAATACGCCAAAATAACCTTGAGCCACCTATTAAAATCAAGTGCATCATCCAAGTAATTAAATACAATCTAAAAAACGGTCTATTGCCTGTAACAATTGTCACGACCACCATCGTAATAACGATAGATGTCGTCACAGCTTTAACAATTAAAATCAATTCACTCACACTGGCATATTCCCACGCTCGATGATACATATTAAAAATAAATGCTGAAATATGATGCGATATGAATAGTGATATAGCTGCCAATATTAATAATTTGACAGAATATGTTTTGAAATACGGTTCTAAAATGTAATAACTTACGAATACTGAAAATGTCACTATCAGTGAATCGATTAATGCTAGTATTAAAAGCCGCAATTTCACAGATAAATGTGCCATAAAACCCCTCATTTGCTGTTTATAACCCAAACCATCTTTTCTGTTTATAATCTTGTTGTGGCATTCGTTTAGGAATTTTTTTATCATCAACAACTAACTTCGCATTACTAATAAATCCGTTCATATCTTCATAATAATCACGTAATTTCTTATCATTAAATAAGTCTTTCATTAAGAACGGTCTGATTTCTGTGTTATGCGCATCTGAACCGATGAAATGTGTCAGATTGTTTTCAATCATTTGAATTGCTAATTTTCTAATTTTTTTACCGGAAATACCCGCTAATGACGCCGTTGTCACTTGACTTAAAGCACCTTTGTTAATTAAATCGTATAGTATGTCAAGGTTTTGACTTATTGCTTTATTCCGCTCTGGATGTGCAATAATCGGTACAAAGCCTTTACTCTGTAATTCGAAAAATAATTGATCAGTATAGTGTGGAACTTCATTTGATGGAAATTCTATTAGTAAATAGCGTGAATCATTAATACCGGTAATAACTTTTCGATCAATATCATTAAGGATTTGATCGGTAATTCTTATTTCCTGACCATAATAAAACTTTAGATTTAGTGCTTGTACTTCCTCTAAGCTTTCAATATGGTTTAAACATGATTTCACTTTTTCTATAGGTGTGGTATATCGAGGATGTAAGTGATGTGATGTTACAATGATTTCTGTAACACCTTGTGTTGTCGCTTGTTTTAAAAGATCCAGCATCTCTGTTTCATTTGTCGGACCGTCATCGATATTAGGCAATATATGGTTATGAATATCAATCATACTTATTCATCTCCATAATAGTGATAATAACTAGAAGATTTATCGACCTTTGTCTTGTTCAAAATGACACCTAGAATGTTACTGCCTGCTTTTTCCATAAGTGCTTTTGCTTTTTTAACTTCATTTTTATCATTTTTTTCACTATCAATTACTAACAAACTATCTTTAATAGCACGCGCATATAGTTGTGCATCAGTCACAGTATTAACTGGCGGTGTATCGACAATAATAATGTCGTAACGTTTATTAAACAGATCAACTAATTCTTTAAACCTTTCTGAAGCTATTAACTCAGATGGATTTGGAGGTACAGGGCCAGCTGTTAGCAAATCTAAATTTTCAATTTCTGTCGACGTAATTGCTTCTGACATAGTCGTTCGACCAATGATTAAGCTTGATAGTCCATTATTATTTTGCTCATTAAAAATATAGTTTTGTGTTGGCTTACGCATATCGCCATCAATAACTAATGTCTTATAGCCTGCTTGTGCATAAGTAATCGCTACATTCGATACAACTGTACTTTTACCTGCACCAGGCTTTTCAGAAGTAACCAATAAGCGCTTTACTTCACCATTTGCTTTTGAAAACATGATGTTTGAACGTATACCTCGAAACTTTTCACTAATTGTTGATTTTGGTTTTTCATACACAAATAGTGTTGTTGTCGTATTTCCCTTTTTTGACATAAGTAGCAACCATCCTTAATTAAATTTTTGAATTGAACCCAATACAGGCAATCCTAATTCTTTCTCTACATCTTCTTCATCTTTAATTCGCTTATCGAAAATTACTTTGAAGAAGATATATATAAGCGCGACAACTAATCCTAAAAAGAATGCACCGATTAGATTCACTACAGTTTTTGGTGCGACTTTAACTGCTGTACCGTCTGCTTTAGATAAAATTGATACGTTATCCACACTCATAATCTTCGGAATTTGTTTACTTGTAACTTTAGCGAAGCTATTCGCAATTTTTTCCGAATCTTGTTTATGACCACTTTTAACTTGGATGTTGATAAGTTGCGTATTTTCTTGGTTTGTAATTGTCAACATACTCGACAATTTAGATGGTGAATACTTATCATTTAAGTCCTTTGACACCTCATCTAAAATTCTAGGACTTTTAACAATTTCTTTATACGTATTTACAAGTTGAATATTACTTTGAACCTCTTGTGCCATAAACTGAGGATTGTCACCCTTAGTTTGATTCACTAAGATTTGAGTATTAGCTTGATATTTAGGTGATAAGACGAAAAATGTAACAATAGCGCTAATAATTAAAAATAATAGCGGTAAAATAATTAAAATCTTCAAGTTTTTTTGTAATACTTCTTTAATTTTTGTTAATTCTAATGTACTTTCCATTATTTACCTCCCTTAAAAATTTTCATTAAAATTGGTATTATATATATAGTATTTACATATTACATATCGTTTAAACAATTAATTACTTTTAAACCGCATTATTTTAGACTTTTCATTTATATGAAATTAAAAATAATTATACTCTAAAGTAGTAATAGTTTGCGAAATGAGTATCAATCTTAATATTTTCTTTATTTAAAAAAATGATTGTCTAGTTTGTATCTCTCTGAAGATTTGGCAATAAATAAAAGCCGATAACCGTATAATGATTATCGACTTAAAGTTTATGTGGCATTTTTTACTTTTGTAATTTCAGGTGAGTTAGATGATTATTATCAGATAGATTATTGCTTATAATCATATGATGTTTGAATGATATCTTTGATTTCACTGATTAGTGCTTCTTTAGGATTAGCAGTTGTACATTGATCTTCAAATGCGAGCTCTGCCATTCTATCAATTGACTCATTTAATTCTTCTTCAGACACACCTTGTGATTTCAAATTCATTTCAATTCCGACTGATTGACCTAATTCGTAGACAGCTTTAGCTAATGATTCTACAAGTGCTTCTGTCGTATTACCTTTTAATCCTAAGAATTTGGCAATATCTGCATAATCTGTATCTGCTCTGAAGAACTCATATTTAGGGAATAACGCATGTTTTTGCGGGTCTTTGGCATTATAACGGATAATATGCGGTAGTAATATCGCATTCGCTCTACCATGCGGAATACCATATTCGCCACCAATTTTATGCGCAATTGAGTGTGCAATGCCTAAGAATGCATTTGCAAATGCCATACCAGCCAAAGTTGATGCGTTATGCATTTTCTCTCTTGAAACTTTATCACCCTTTTCAACAGATGATTTTAAATATTCGAACGTCAATTTAATCGCTTGTAGACTCAAACCTCTTGTGTAGTCTGAAGCCATTACAGATACATATGATTCCATTGCATGCGTTAGTACATCCATTCCTGTATCTGCTGTAACGCTTTTTGGCACACTCATCACAAATTGAGGGTCAATAATTGCAACGTCAGGTGTTAAAGCAAAATCAGCCAACGGATATTTTACATTTGTTTCACTATCTGTGATAACTGCAAATGGTGTTACTTCTGAACCTGTACCTGATGTCGTAGGGATACAAATGAACGTCGCATTTTCAGGCATGCCTATTTTATAAGTACGTTTACCGATGTCTAGGAACTTTTGTTTAGCACCGAAGAATGATGTCTCAGGGTGTTCAAAGAACATCCACATTGCTTTTGCAGCATCCATCGCTGAACCACCACCAAGTGCAATGATTGTATCCGGTTGGAAATCAACCATCATTTCCAGACCTTTATATACTGTATTAGTTGATGGGTTCGGTTCGACTTCGCTAAATATTTTAATTTGAGGCTGTTCCGTTCTTTGTCTTAATACATTCTCAACTGTTTTTGTATAACCGAATTCTACCATACCAGGGTCACAGACAATCATCACTTTTTCAATCTTGTCCATTGTTGTTAGACTCATGATTGCATTTTCTTCAAAATAAATTTGAGCAGGCACCTTGAAAATTTGAGTATTATTACGTCGTTTAGCAATCGTTTTAATGTTTAATAAATCTGTCGCACTAACATTATGTGAAATTGAGTTTCTACCGTACGAACCACAACCTAATGTTAAAGACGGAATCAATTCGTTATACATATCACCAATACCTCCAACCGCTGATGGTGTATTTACAAGTACACGACAAGCTTTCATTCTTAGTCCAAAATCTTTTTGTAATGTTTCATCTTCTGTATGGATAACGGCTGTGTGTCCTAATCCACCAAAATGTAGTGTGTCTTCACAAATTTGAAATGCTTGTTTTGTAGATTGGGCTTTTACTAAGGCTAATACTGGAGATAATTTTTCACGAGATAACGGATAGTCTGAACCTACACCGCTAATTTCGGCTATGATAAGTTTTGTATTTTCGGGGACAGGTATACCTGCTAATTCAGCTATTTCAACTGCAGATTTACCGACAATATCAGGCTTAATACCTGTTTTTTGTTCATTCATAATTGCATTTTCTAAGCGTTGTAATTCATCTTTTTTAACAAAGTATGCTTGATGTGCTTTAAATTCATTAGTAACATCTTTATAAATTTCTTTATCAATGACTACAACTTGTTCAGAAGCACAAATCATACCATTATCAAATGTTTTTGAACCAATGATATCATTTACTGCACGTTTAATGTGTGCTGTTTTTTCAATGTAAGACGGCACGTTACCTGGTCCCACACCTAATGCCGGTTTGCCAGTTGAATATGCAGACTTAACCATGCCCGAACCACCTGTTGCTAGAACTAATGCAATACCTTTGTGATTCATTAATTGTTTTGTTGCTTCGATAGAAGGCACTTCAATCCACTGAATAATATCTTTAGGTGCACCTGCCTTCATTGCCGCTTCTAATACAACTTCTGCTGCACGCTTCGACGATTCTTGTGCACTTGGATGGAATGCAAAAATGATTGGATTTCCTGTCTTAATTGCAATCATCGCTTTAAAAATAGTTGTCGACGTAGGATTTGTTGTTGGCGTAACACCACAAATAACACCAATTGGTTCCGCTACATACGTTAATCCTTTTTCTTTATCTTCACCAATAATCCCTACTGTCTTATTGTCTTTTATTGAATTCCATATATATTCAGAAGCGTATAAATTTTTAATCGCTTTATCTTCGTATATACCTCTTCCAGTTTCTTCATGTGCTAATTTTGCTAGCACCATATGTTGATCAACAGCTGCTAAGCTCATTTGATGAACAATATGATCAATTTCTTCTTGTGACTTTTTAGATAATGCTTCTAATGCTTTTTTCCCTTTGTCAGCTAGAGCATCAATCATAATTGCCACTTCTTGTTCTTTCGATCCACGATTTTCTTTTTCAGGTATAGTTAACATATACAACCACTCCTTTATACTTTGTGAATTATTTCACAAACATTATAGTACATGTCTCTCAGGATATAAAGAAAATTCTATACAAAAAAGTTTAATTTCGAATATTATTTGAACAAATATCAAATTTTAAAATAAATGTTTTCATGAAATCATTGTTATTTCGGTGTTTTTAGAATGATTTTATAATCATAATTTTTTCAATGACATAATTTATTCATAATTATATATTTAATTCTGAATATTCTTTAATAGCCTAAAAAGCTTATTATATCGCACAAAACACAACATTAAAAGGTCCTTGTCGATACCTATCAACAGATGTTACAAATAAAAACCTCGAACTGAAATGATGATCTTTTCAGCTCGAGGTTTAAATATTGGTACCTTATTTATATAGATTCGTTATATTATATTCTCTTTTTTCATTAACATAATCCTTAAAGAGTTTTAAATTAATACCTGCTAGTTGATTCAAAAATGTTTCATCAACTTTTAAATAATTCAATAATTTTTGTGGTGTCAGTATATTTCTATCAAAATACAACTTTAATAAACTATTCATTTTGACAGGGCGTGACATTTCAATCACGTCGTCTAAAGGCTCTTTACTTTTATAACCTTTTTTATTTAATGATGCCCAAAAATATCTGTACTGAGTACTAGACATTAGGCCTAGATAATAGGCTCTCATTGCAATTGCTTGTATAGAAACATACCATTTTTCTTTCAATACAGCTAAATAATCAGGATTTGATTTTTTGGTCATTTGATCAAAGTCTTTTTTAAACGCTTCTTCAGGTAGTAAAAATTCAGAGGCGAAAATATCTGCCTCATGTTCAATTGTCTTATATTCTTCAGGAGATAATAAGTCGAATTGAATATGACGATGTAGAACGAGATGTCCCAGCTCATGTGCAAGATCAAAATTCCTTCTAACTGCTACCCCCTTATTTGTACCCAGTATAATAAAAGGTGTCTGATCTTTACTCCAAAAACTATATGCGTCTATGCTATCATTAATTCGCTTTTCGTATATAACTATACCCGCTTTTTCAAGCATAAATAATAGTGCTTCGTTGCTTTCATCTTGAAGAATTTTAGCCCTCACAACTTTAGCAATTTCTTTTATGCTTTCTTTTTTATTTAGTGATTCTAAATTGCCATTCAACAATTCATCTAAATTATTTATTAAAGATAAAATAATATTATCCGGTATCGTTACAAAAGAAAATAAGTAGCTAGTTAAATTAGATAAATACATTGCTTGATAATATTGCTTATTTAATAGTTTCGTAGATACTTTATAATTTTTTGCTCTAAAAGCTATACTATGTTTATCGACAGAATTTATTAGGAGCTCTTCGGGCTGCTCGCTAATAAAGTAGCTAGATTTAACATTAAAAATAGATGTCATATCATAAATTTTACTAATTTCTGGCATCATATTTTTTGTTTCATATTGCCAAATTGCTTGTTCACTCACATTTATTTTTTCTGATAATTCTTTTCTACTTAGAGCATTAAGCTTTCTCACGTATTCTAAATTCTTGCCAATAAACATTAACTTCACCTTTCACTTTCAATCATATCGTTATCTTCATCGATACTGATACCAAATGCATGTTCCACATCTATGAGTTCTAACTCTCCATCGTTTTTAAGTACTTCTAACTCTTCTTCGTCAATATGATAATCTTCTCTTTCTACTATTACTTTTTCTATTAACTCTGTCAAATCATCAACCATAATTGCAGAATTTGTTTCTGGATTTGGTAACCATTGTTTGATTGCAGCTAATTGCTTTGATTCTTTATCAATACGATATGTAATAATTAAAAAATAAGAATTAATATCTCTATTACTGCCTTCTTTTATATTAAATAATATACTATCTGCAGTCATTTGATGCCCAATTTCAAAATCTTCTCCAACAGTACCAAAATTAATGTCCCTATTCTTAGCCATAAGTACCTCTAGGTAGTTTTTACTTTTTGGATTTTTATCAGCAACTAAACTCTTCCCTACGCTTACATTTTTTTCATCAAAGTAATCTTCATTTTTCAATATAAACATGATATTATTTTTCTCTTCATCTTTATTAAATATAAACTTTAAATACTTCCATGATGGTCCAGCATTTTCTTTAATATACTTAACAAAATTTTCCAAATGCTTAGCAACTTGATTTTCAATATGATTAGATTTGGTGTACACATAGGCATCACTAATCACCATACGTTTCTTGACTTCATTTCTCTCATTAACATAGTCCTTATATCCCGCGATAATTCCTTTAACAATAGATTCTCTTACTTCTTGTTTAATTGTTTCCAAATTAATCACTTCCTAATATTAAGTTATATAAAATACAAGCCTTATTTTTTGTAAAATCAACATTTTTCTTAAAGTATATTGGTTTTTAAGAGTGATTAGTTTAAACAAAAACAAAAACTTACCCGATTAAAATCAAGTAAGTTTTACATATATCCGTCACTTTTCAACTTTAAAATCAACAACTTGCGGGATGCGCATCAAATTATTATTTGATAAAAAATCAATAAGTAATTGTGCGCCTTCAACTTGAATATCTTTTACAACTGGCGCGTCGATATACATATCATACTGACCACCGCCAACTGCACGATAATTATTTACACAAATTGTATATGTCTGCTTTAAATCAACTGCGTGACCTTGAATCATCATATTACTCACACGTTGTCCCTTTGGTCTGCCAACATTAATGGTATAACTTACGCCACCATATATATCATAATTAAAGTGTTGTGGTTTGGGTTCAAGGAAGTCTGCGCTTACACTTACTTTATCATTTTTCACGTCAAAATATTCTGCTGATCGTTCAATGGCTTCTTTAAGTTTGGCACCACTTACAGCTAAAACTTTAAATGTATTTGGAAATGGGTAATTGTTAATAACATCTCGCATCGTCACGACTTGCTTGAAACCACTAGCAGAATCAAACAAAGCTGTACATGCAACATCTGCACCACTTTTTTCTAAAAAAGCGTACTTCATAAAATTAGTAAAAGGATGCGGAGCTACACGTGCCTCAAATGCATGATTAATCGTCATATCATATGGCAATGTAGTAATTTCGTAATCTAACCAGTCCTCTAACTGCTTTCGTATATGTTGGTCATCTTCATCAATAGTAAATGTGGAATCATCTATAACAGGAAGTAATTCACATGATTCAACGGATACATTTTCATATTCATCAGTACTCAAGACAACTTTGCCTACAGTTGTACCTCTCGTACCAGGTTGAATCACAGCCGTTTGCTTAAACCTTTCAGCAATTTGTCGATGTTGGTGACCCGTAATAAAGATATCTATATCTTTAGAAAACGCTTCTAACATGGCATATCCTTCATTTTCACCCGTTAACACTTCGGTCGGCGTACCACTTTCTAAATCCTTTTCAAATCCACCATGGTAACAAACCACAATGATATCTGCATGTCGCTTCATTTCAGGTAAGTGTTGTTGAAGTGTTTCAAAAGCACTATGAAACGTAAGTGACTGAATATGCTCTGGTTGTTCCCAATGGGGAATAAATTGTGTCGTTAAACCTATCACACCAACCGTTTGATCTCCAACCTGAAAATACTGCACACCGTTATCAGTCAATGTACTATCATTTTCATAAATATTAGCGCACAAAACTGGATAATTGAGTCTGCGTAAAGTGTCTTTTAAGTATGGTAATCCATAATTAAATTCATGATTACCAAGCGTACCAAAGTCGAATGCCATTCGATTATAAAAATCAACTAAAGGCTGACTACTGCCGCTATGCGCGATTAAGTAATTACAAAATGGTGACCCTTGCAAAAAATCACCATTATCTATTTTAAAACTTTGGTCATACTGCCTTCTGTCTTGTTCTATAACATGATTCGCTAGTAACAATCCCATAGGCTGATATTGATTTCTACTCGTAAAATCTGTTGGGAAAATATAACCATGTACGTCACTCACGACATAAAATGCTATGTTTGACATCCTCACTCACTCCTTCAATCACAAACATCTTTCTTATTTCTATTATATATTTATTTGAAGTCTGTTGTAATCAAGGTTTTGTCACCGAGTTTTAAACGAATCTTTGAACCTTCCATACTTTCAAGTACTTTAGCATTGATCTTAATTGTAGCATTTCCGTTTTCATCTGCTTTAACTGTTGGCAAAGTACTGTAACCTGGCGGGTTATAATCGTTATCTTTACTTGAAAATTGTCCGATTTGACGTCCGCCTTCTTTGTAAATACCAACTCTAAGATTTTCAAGTGTTTGATTTGCTTCAAATCCTTTTAAATGTATTGTCACTTCAAATGGCTCATTTACAGAAACATTTTGCGGGATATCAAATGATACTTTTTCGTTCTGATTTGGTGGCGTATGATCATCTGGTGTGTTTGGCTGAGGATCTGCGCCTTTTTCGCTGCCATAACTACCTGCTTTAAATGTTGTTGGATCATACCATTTATAACCACTCGGCGGCTGTGACCATGGCTCTTTTTCAGGCTCAGTTGAACGCTCTGGTCGTTCAAAATCAAGCAACTTAGTCTTTGTATCTAATGTTAGGCCACTCGCCTTAAGTGATTTCCCATCATTATCTTTAGACATCCAAGCCGTTATATTATTTAATAGCTTACCATTGTCTTGTTCTTTAAAACCATCATATGTTTTCTTCTTTTCTCCATTATCTTCTCTTACATATTTGGGCGAACTATCTTCCACAAGTGATGAATCACCGATAAATGCTGCTTTACCTTTTCCAACTTTAGAAATTGCTACATAGGGGCCTTCTGCTTTACCGCCCCCATTATAAATACCTTGATCTACAGCATGTGACCATTTACTTTTCGCTGGCAATTGTTCTGGTGTATACACAATACCTTTTGCTTTCTCTGGATTAGTAATTGCTAATGTCGATCCGGCATGCATAGAGACAGATTTCACACCTTCAGTAATACCGAAACTTTCTTTTGAAGAAACAATATTGCTCGTATTTAAATCACCTAGTGCATTATATCGAAAACGTACGCCAAAGTTTGTAGATAACCAATCTGAACTTTTCACACCTTGCATTGCAGTAGAACTTTTTTCTTCTGCATTCATACCTTTCGACATATCTTCATATGCTCCACGTCGATAACCATTCATTGCCTCCGATGAATCAATACGATTTAAATTTCGGTCAGCATTGTAATGATCTGAAATAAAGACAACATTGCCACCTTGTTTCACATAGTTAACAATTGCTGCCTGTTCTGATTCTTTGAAAGGAATGTTAGCCTCAGGAATTACAAATATTTTGGAACTTTTCAAACTTGCTTCTGTTATGTTCGAATGACCATCAATAGCTTTAACGTCATAACCTTGTTTTTGTATTGAATCCGCATAATCTGAAAATGCACCATCACTAACCCAATCTGCAGCACCAGCTGTTTGACCATGAGAACGATCGAATAATACCGTTCGCTGTTGCTTTGTAGGTTGCGATTCATGCGTTATAGCTAAAGATTGCGGTAAAGCACTTAATGATACCGTTGCAACAATTGCAGAGACAGTTAATGACTTATATATTTTTTTCATTTTGTGAGGCTCCTTTTAAAATAAATTTGTTCTTGAATTATAGGATAAAAATTCGTTGCATATGAGCAATTTAACGAAAAATTTACAAAATCTTATCAAACTCTTAAAGAAAGTTATTAAAATTCATTTTTATAAAATACTTTTTCGTATTTAAATGTGGTACGCTATAAGTGTAATTTCATTGCATACATATTACACGATTAAGAATGTGAAGGGGACAGTTATCAAATGAAAAATTTTAAGTGTTTATTTGTATTAATGTTAGCAGTCATTGTTTTTGCAGCAGCATGTGGAAATTCAAGTTCTTTAGATAATCAAAAGAACGCTAGTAATGATTCGGATTCTAAATCAGGAGGATACAAACCTAAAGAATTAACAGTACAATTTGTACCTTCGCAAAATGCTGGAACATTAGAGGCTAAAGCAAAACCATTAGAAAAATTACTATCTAAAGAATTAGGGATTCCAGTTAAAGTGTCTGTATCAACTAACTACAATACAATTGTTGAAGCTATGAAGTCTAAAAAAGTTGATGTTGGTTTCTTACCACCAACGGCATACACATTAGCACATGATCAAAAAGCAGCTGATTTATTATTACAAGCACAACGTTTTGGTGTAAAAGAAGATGGTTCAGCAAGTAAAGAACTTGTAGATAGTTATAAATCAGAAATTCTTGTTAAAAAAGACTCAAAAATTAAAAGCCTGAAAGATTTAAAAGGTAAGAAAATTGCCTTACAAGATGTAACATCAACTGCTGGATATACATTCCCACTTGCGATGTTAAAAAACGAAGCAGGTATTAATGCAACTAAAGATATGAAAATTGTGAATGTTAAAGGTCATGACCAAGCAGTTATCTCATTATTAAATGGAGATGTAGATGCTGCGGCTGTATTTAACGATGCACGTAATACTGTGAAAAAAGACCAACCAAATGTATTTAAAGACACACGAATTTTAAAATTAACACAAGCTATTCCTAATGACACAATTTCTGTAAGACCAGATATGGATAAAGATTTCCAAGAAAAATTGAAAAAAGCTTTTATAGACATTGCTAAATCAAAAGAAGGTCACAAAATTATTAGCGAAGTTTATTCACATGAAGGATACACAGAAACGAAAGATTCAAATTTCGACATTGTAAGAGAGTACGAAAAATTAGTTAAAGATATGAAATAATCATTATTTAACAAATGAATCATTAGCGAATTTGGTATTAAAAGCTTTCGTTCAATAGATATATTCTAGATTAATATTGAAAAGCTAGGCGCTAAACTGAAACAGATATAGAAAGGTGTCGCTGTACATTTGAAACCATTTGTACACAGAAACCCAATGTCTATGATATTTCAGTTTACCTTGGCTTTTCTTTATTAAAGAAAGGTGTCAAACATGAGTCAAATCGAATTTAAAAACGTCAGTAAAGTCTATCCTAACGGTCATGTAGGCTTGAAAAATATTAACTTAAATATTGAAAAAGGTGAATTTGCAGTCATTGTCGGACTATCTGGTGCTGGGAAATCCACGTTATTAAGATCTGTAAATCGTTTGCATGATATCACGTCAGGTGAAATTTTCATCCAAGGTAAATCAATCACTAAAACCCATGGTAAAGCACTATTAGAAATGCGCCGAAATATAGGTATGATTTTCCAACATTTTAATTTAGTTAAACGGTCAAGTGTATTACGAAATGTACTAAGTGGACGTGTAGGTTATCACCCTACTTGGAAAATGGTATTAGGTTTATTCCCAAAAGAAGACAAAATTAAAGCAATGGATGCACTAGAACGGGTCAACATCTTAGATAAATATAATCAACGCTCTGATGAATTATCAGGAGGTCAACAACAACGTATATCTATTGCACGTGCACTATGCCAAGAATCTGAAATTATTCTTGCAGATGAGCCAGTTGCTTCATTAGACCCATTAACTACGAAACAGGTTATGGATGATTTAAGAAAAATCAACCAAGAATTAGGCATCACAATTTTAATTAACTTACATTTTGTTGACTTAGCAAAAGAATATGGCACACGCATCATTGGTTTACGTGATGGTGAGGTTGTCTATGATGGTCCTGCATCTGAAGCAACAGATGACGTATTTAGTGAAATATATGGACGTACAATTAAAGAAGATGAAAAGCTAGGAGTGAACTAACATGCCTTTAGAAACACCTACAAAGTATGACTCCCTTTTAAAGAAAAAGGTTTCTTTAAAAA
This sequence comes from Staphylococcus sp. MZ3, assembly GCF_018622755.1. NCBI lineage: Bacteria > Bacillati > Bacillota > Bacilli > Caryophanales > Staphylococcaceae > Staphylococcus > Staphylococcus sp. MZ3. The sequence goes on along the minus strand of NZ_CP076026.1, from coordinate 135,674 downwards.
CGAGTTTTACCTTCATGTTAATCATTGTGCTTATCATTTGGAGCTTCATTTATACGGGGTTTAATTTTGGAGATTTAATGATAGGAATACCTCAAATAGGTGATCTATTCAAACAAATGATTCCACCTGATTTCGAGTATTTACAACAAATTACAACGCCAATGTTAGATACTATTCGAATGGCTATCGTAAGTACAGTATTAGGTAGCATCGTTTCAATACCAATTGCGTTATTATGTGCTAGCAATATCGTTCATCAAAAGTGGATTTCAATACCCTCGCGTTTTATTTTAAATATAGTTCGTACTATACCGGATTTGCTATTAGCAGCAATATTTGTGGCTGTATTTGGAATCGGTCAAATTCCAGGGATATTAGCACTGTTTATTTTAACTATCTGTATTATTGGAAAATTATTATATGAATCATTGGAAACGATAGATCCAGGTCCAATGGAAGCAATGACGGCTGTTGGCGCTAATAAAATAAAATGGATTGTTTTCGGTGTTGTACCACAAGCCATATCGTCATTTATGTCATACGTATTATATGCATTTGAAGTAAATATACGTGCTTCAGCTGTGCTTGGATTAGTCGGCGCTGGCGGTATTGGATTGTTTTATGATCAAACACTTGGTTTATTTCAATATCCAAAAACAGCAACGATTATTTTATTTACTTTAGTTATTGTCGTCGTCATTGATTACATCAGTACGAAAGTGAGGGCACATCTCGCATGACACAGGAAATAGCAAAATATAATGTTCACACAAAAGCACACAAACGAAAATTGATTAAAAGATGGCTTATTGCAATTGTTGTCTTAGCTATTATCATCTGGGCATTTGCAGGTGTACCAAGTTTAGAACTTAAAAGTAAATCATTAGAAATCTTAAAATCCATATTCAGCGGATTATTCCATCCTGACATCAGCTATATCTATATACCAGATGGCGAAGACTTATTACGTGGTTTACTTGAAACCTTTGCGATAGCCGTTGTAGGTACTTTCATCGCCGCAATTATCTGTATTCCATTAGCATTTCTAGGTGCAAATAATATGGTAAAGTTACGCCCGGTTTCAGGTGTTAGCAAATTTATTTTAAGTGTTATACGTGTCTTCCCAGAAATTGTAATGGCACTTATATTTATCAAAGCTGTTGGCCCAGGTTCATTTTCAGGTGTATTAGCTTTAGGTATCCATTCCGTAGGTATGCTTGGGAAACTTTTAGCTGAAGATATTGAAGGTCTAGATTTCAGTGCTGTAGAATCATTAAAGGCCAGTGGTGCGAATAAAATTAAAACACTCGTATTTGCAGTCATACCACAAATTATGCCTGCCTTTCTATCACTCATACTTTATCGCTTTGAACTAAACTTACGTTCAGCTTCTATACTGGGGCTAATTGGGGCTGGTGGTATCGGGACACCACTCATATTTGCCATTCAAACACGTTCTTGGGACCGTGTAGGTATTATATTAATCGGTTTAGTACTAATGGTCGCAATTGTCGATTTAATTTCCGGTTCAATCCGAAAACGTATTGTTTAACATTAAATCAGGATACTCCTAAATAAGAGGTCCTACCGTCTTACGTTTCTCTATTATAATAAAAACAGCAGTGAAGAAAACTATTGTTATAGTTAACTTCACTGCTGTTTTTATAATATCTAAATTTATTCTATTTCAATTCCTTTAAATAACTTTTACCGAACTCTGGTAATGTTACGTTGAAATTATCTGCTATAGTTGCACCGATAGAACTGAATGTAGTATCACTTTCTAGTGCATGACCACCTTTAAATTTCGGACTGTACATAATTACTGGGATATATTCTCTCGTATGGTCCGTACCTGGCGCTGTCGGGTCATTACCATGGTCTGCTGTAATAATTACTAAATCGTCTTCTTTTAAGTTGCTAAACAGTTCTGGCAAGCGATCATCGAAATCTTTAATTGCTTGTGCATAACCTGGTTTATCACGACGATGACCGTATAATGCATCAAAGTCTACTAAGTTTAAGAAGCTAATACCTGTGAAATCTTTCTTAACAATTTTCATCAATTGATCCATACCGTCCATGTTACTCTTCGTACGAACCGCTTCTGTTACACCTTCACCATCATAAATGTCATTAATTTTACCGATGGCAATAACATCATAACCACCGTCTTTCAAATGATCTAAGACAGTTTTACCAAAAGGTTTTAACGCATAGTCATGTCGATTAGATGTACGTGTAAAGTTTCCTGGTTCACCAACATATGGACGTGCGATAATACGACCAATTAAATATTTAGGGTCTTTTGTCAACTCACGAACCTTTTCACAAATATCATATAACTCTTCTAATGGGATAATGTCTTCATGTGCAGCAATTTGCAATACTGGGTCTGCACTTGTATAAACAATTAAGTCACCAGTTTTCATTTGGTGCTCGCCCCACTCATCGATAATTTGCGTACCCGATGCCGGTTTGTTAGCAACAACTTTACGACCTGTCATTTCTTCAATTTGTTGAATTAACTCTTCAGGGAATCCATTAGGGTATACTTTAAAAGGTTGCATAATATTTAATCCCATAATTTCCCAGTGACCAGTCATTGTATCTTTACCAACTGAAGCTTCACTCAATTTAGTATAGTATGCTTCTGGTTGTTCAACTGCATTTACTACTGGTAATTTATCGATGTTCCCTAGACCTAACTTTTCAAGGTTTGGTAAAGTTTGATCGAAACCTTCTAAGGTATGTCTTAAAGTATGTGAACCTTCATCTTTAAAATCAGCTGCGTCTGGCGCTTCACCAATACCTACTGAATCCATTACGATTAAATGTACACGATTAAATGGTCTTGTCATAGCTATCACTCCCAAAATTTATATATATTAGTAATCTGAATCTGCTTCTAAACCTTGCATAATTTGAACACCTGCGCTCGCACCAATACGTGTCGCACCTGCTTCAACCATTTTATTGAAATCTTCTAAATTACGTACGCCACCTGATGCTTTTACTTCTACATCAGCACCTACTGTATCTTTCATTAATTTAACGTCTTCTGCAGTCGCACCGCCACCTGCAAAACCTGTTGAAGTTTTAACGAAGTCCGCACCAGCCGCTTTTGTTAATTCACTCGCTTTTACAATTTCGTCATGGTCCAACAATACCGTCTCAATAATCACTTTTACTGTGTGACCTTTCGCAGCTTTAACCACTGCTTCAATGTCTTGTTGTACATCATCAAAACGTCCATCTTTTAATGCGCCGATGTTGATGACCATGTCAATTTCATCTGCACCATTTTGAATTGCATCTTCTGTTTCAAATGCTTTCGTTGCAGTTGTCGACGCACCTAATGGGAATCCTATTACCGTACAAACGAGCACCTCTGAATCAGCTAGTCGCTCTGCTGCATATTTAACATGTGTTGGATTCACACATACAGATTTAAAATTGTATGCTTTCGCTTCATCGATGATTTGATCGATTTGCGTACGTGTTGACTCAGGCTTCAATAAAGTGTGATCTATATATTTCTCAAATTTCATACTTACTACTCCTCGTGTTATATAATCTCTTTATTTAATTTTACTATAAATACGAATATATCTCGCGAATTTATATCTATTTATTTTTCAGATTGTGTCCAACGATTTAAGCTGACGAATAAAACTAATCCGACAATACTCATTAAACCTAAAATAATTAAAATAATACCGAAATGTGAACTTAATGCATCATTGCCTGGGAAATTTAATGCTTTAAAATCGATTAGAGCCGCAGCAATCGCAATACCTACAGATACCGCCACATTAATAATTAAATTATAAAAACCAATAGCCACACCTGTCATATTAAGATCTATTGTTTTAATGGCTTCGTTAAGTAAAGGTGCATACATTAAAGCAAAGCTACCTGCAAAGAATATCATAGAAATGACGAAGATTGAAATGTGATTACCTACTGCAAATGCAGGTAAAATCAAGCTCAGTGCTATTAAAATAATTGCTGTGATAATCGCTTGTTTTGAATTCAGATATTCGCCGATTTTACCACTTAGTGCACCAACAATGACTGCTACTATATAACCCGGTACTAATAACAGTGATGTTGTGTCTAGTTGCAGATGATAAATTTGCTCCATTATGAATGGGAACGTAAAAATATAACCCAATTGGATAGCATACATTACAAATACTATAAATAAAAATGAAGCATAACGTTTATTTTGGAAAAATGATTTATTTACTAATGGACGTTGCGCATTTTTAATATATAGCGCAAAAACGATAATCGCAATTAAGGCACCAATCATATATAACCAATTAAAGTTCGTAATAAACAGCATGACTGTTGTAGCAATAGTTGCCACTAGAATTAAGCCAACAAAATCTAAATGAGCTTTATTCGTATTATTTTCTTTTGGTAATAATTTAAATAGGAATGGCAACGTAAATACTACGATTAATGCAATTAAAAACATATTTGTCCAGTGTAAATACGTAGAAATAAATCCACCTGATAATGTACCGATAACTAATGACAAGGAATAACTGCTCGTACTTAAGCCAAGGTAAGTCTTCTGGTCCTCTTTAGAAAGATACTTTGCAACATATATCACATATAATGTCTCTGCAGCAGCTAAACCGGCAGTTTGAATAATACGTCCAACTAAAAGTAATGGGAATTGATGTTGGAAAATGTAACCAATAATTGATCCGATAATGATTAATATCACGCCATAAATAAATAGTGTGCGTATACTAATGGCATCAGATAATGAAGCGTATACTACAGCGCCAATACCAATTACTAAACCGGCTAATGTCGCTTGCCAACTTACTGTCGTTACAGATATGTTTAAGTCATCAGCAATGGCTACAGAAATCAATTTAAATGAGTTGTCTATAACCAAACTGAATACAAATAAGAATAATAAAATAGGTACTGCTTTCTTTATTTTAGAATATTCAACATTCATAATCATCTACACCAATGACAGTGCAATTTCAATCATATCTGTAAATGCACGTTCCCTTTCCTCAGGTGTTGTTGACGTTTCATGAATTAAATGATCGCTCACTGTGAACACACCTAATGCTTCGACACCAGCGTAAATTGCATTCATGTATAATGCAGCTGATTCCATTTCTACACCTAAAATACCCATACGCATCCAACGTTCACTCGCTGTTGTATCCGCGTTATAGAAAATATCACTTGATAACACATTACCTACATGATGACGTACACCTTTGTCACGTGCTGTTTCAACTGCTTTTTCTAATAATTGATAAGAAGCAATTGGCGCAAAATGACCTGGTAATTGATATTGTTGAACGTAATTTGAATCAGTAGAGGCACCTTGTGCAATAATCACATCATATAAATCAATGTTTTCTTGCATCGCGCCACAAGAGCCAACGCGAATTAATTTTTTACAACCAAATGTATGAATTAATTCATAAGAGTAAATGCCAATAGATGGCATACCCATACCTGAACCCATGACAGAAACTTTTTTACCTTTATATGTTCCGGTAAAACCAAACATGTTTCGCACTGTATTGAACTGTTCCACATCATCCAAATAAGTTTCTGCAATGAACTTAGCTCTTAACGGATCTCCTGGCAATAGAACCGTTTCTGCAATTTCGACGTCATTCATTGGTTTAATGTGTGGTGTTGATTTCATAAAATATTCCTCCCAATATTTGTATAGTGATTTGTCTATTTGTCTAACCATGTATATAATAATATTTTTTAAAAGCGCTTTCAAGCATTACATTTTGACAATATTAAGAACATTTTACAGTTACAGCTACTAACCTTGTATAAAACTAATTTTCAAAGCCTATCTATATTTAATTTTTATAATTTTTCCAATTCGAGTAAAAATTATTGTATGATGAGAGTGATTAAGTAACTTTATGGAGGTTGTCTACGTGACGCAAACACAACCAAAATTTTTAACGATTTATAATACGTTATATAAAGAAATTCAAATAGGAAAATATCCGAGTGGCCATGCATTACCTACTGAAAAGGAACTTTGTGCGCGCTTTGATGTCAGTCGTATGACTTTGCGCCAAGCTATAAAATTGTTAGCCGAAGATGGCATCGTAGAGAGTACAAGAGGGAAGGGACACTTTGTTATTCCACAAACAAATGCCCAACACGCTTCAAGTATGGATCAATTTAAGCATCCACTTGATCAAATATTGCTAGCTCGCGTATCTATGTCATCAATTAATTATCGTGTTGATTTAGAAAGTGAATATACAAATCATTTGTTTGCAAACCATCCTTCTGCCGTCATTGCAATGGAACGCTATTATCAAAAAAAGGACAATCATTCTAAGCAAGCTGATGCATTTTGCTTTACCTTTATACCGTTAAATGTCATTGACACATTTAAAGTGAATACACAAAACGAAGACGACATGAAGACATTCGTTGAGCAAACGATTTATAGCAATGCATATCAATCAGATTTAAAAATGTCTATTACCAAAGCGCCCCACTTCAAAAATCATAGTCACGTGTTTGATGGTGATACACATTGTTGGCTGATTATTGAAACATTGTACGCACAAACACCTTATCCAATTATGATTAATAAGTGGTATATTCCACAGGAAATATCTGAATTAACACTGACACGTATAAGACAATCGGATTATTAAAATTATTAAAATATAAGAAATTTTTTGATGACTATTTAGGGAGTTGGTAAGAAATGGAAAAGCTTGTTACAAGCGCAATTTCATTCAGTCAACTACTGCCAATATAACATTAGCGAGCCTAGGACATTGATTTATGTCCTAGGCTCGCTCAGATAATCACACGATTTTTCTATTATTAATCGTATTATGTTTATTTATTTGTTGAACGTCGTCTAAATGCTAAGAATAACCCAGATACTAATAGTAGTGCGGCAATACTTGCAGTAAGAATACTTGATGTCATACTTTCACCAGCAGCTGGTAAAACTTTTTTGTTACTTTGGTTCATTTGATGATTTGATGAATGCATATTTGCTTTTGGACTCATCATTTGATGGTTTGATGATTGCATATGACCTTGTTGCATGTGTGGCTGTTGGTTCATGTGTGTGTTCTGATTCATATGGCCTTGTTGACTCATATGACCTGTTTTATTTTGCACCATTTCACTACCACCATGATTAATACCATTTGCATCTACATTCGTTTGATAAAAATTGCCATCTTTTGTTAAAGGTAACGCATGGCCATTCATATCTCTAACAGCATGTGGTTTAAATACCCCTACATTAGTTGTAATTATCACATTGTAATTATCACATTGTATTTATCAGCAATATTTTGCGTCGCATCATACAATTTCATATTATAGTCTTGCATATTACTGCCAGCGCTTAATTGGGATAAAGCTTTCTCTAATTCAGTATATTGTGCTTGCGTCATTCCTTGTGGTACTACTCCGCCATAAGGACGATGATTTTGTACATTTTGGCTTTGTTTATTCGACACATTCATTGAAGTTGTGTCGGCATGCGCATTTTGAAAAGGCATACTTGAGAATACTAAAGTGCTTGTTACAATTAAAGAACCTACTGTTGCTAATTTTTTCATTGTCTTGTCCCCTTATATTACAATTTGATTACATTTGCATTATCATACGATTACAAAAGAAATGCAACAAAATTTTTGAATCATTACATTTTTTTATAAAAATTTCACTTTAGATTCACAATAATTACTTATTTTGTCAATTTATTTAATGTCAATATGTTGATTAATTAATAGTATTGTCTGATGTGTATAACATTTAGGTCATCATTATAGTCAACAATAATAAGGTATTTCGAGTTGAAATTTATCTTATTATTTTGCCACTTTTACGTGCTATCCCATTACACAAAAACAAATAAGTAAAGATATTAAGTACAAAAAAGTGGAACACCTTGTAGATGCTCCACCTCAATTATATTAAGTTATATTATTTTGCTGCTTGGTATAATTCATCAACTTTTTTCCAGTTAACAATATTCCAAAATGCAGTCATATAGTCTGGACGTTTATTTTGATATTTCAGATAGTAGGCATGCTCCCAAACATCAAATAGTAAGATTGGTGTTTTGCCTTCTGTTAATGGATTATCTTGGTTTGGCGTTGTCACAATTTCTAATTTGCCATCATTAACAACTAACCAAGTCCAACCTGATCCAAATAATGTTGTTGCTTTATTTGCAAATTCATTTTTAAATTCATCTAAAGTGCCCCACTGCGCTTTGATGTCATCTATTACACCACCTTTTTCTTCAGAATTAGGTGATAGTATTTCCCAGAATAATGAATGGTTAAAATGACCACCGCCATTATTACGGACTGACATCCTCATCGCTTCCGGTACCTTGTCTAAGTTAGCAATCATATCCGCTAATGATTGATGCTCTAACTCTGTTCCTTCAACTGTTGCGTTTAATTTCGTCACGTACGTATTGTGATGTTTGTCGTGATGAAACTCCATTGTTCTTTGATCTATATATGGTTCCAATGCATCATATGCATATGGTAAATTTGGTAATTTAAATGCCATAAGTATATTCCTCCTTTTATGAATATACTTTTATAATAATTAATTTCGGGTGTGTTTTGCAATAATTATTATTTATTTGTTATATCCAATTATATAAAATTTAAATATTCGAAATTGATATAATATTTAATATTGAATGCAAAAAGGCATTTAACTGCTTTTGTTTCCCGCTTTTAAAGAGAATTAAAAAAGACAACTTCCATTTTTCAATAAGAAATTGCCTTTTCTTCTTAATCTTAAATTTCTAAAGTATAGCGTTACCGATACTTAAATTGTTTTATGTCGAAGATGCCTCAATATTTGCCATACGTATTGATTTTTCATAGTCATCATTAATAAAAGATAAACTACTATACCAATCGCAATTAATAGCAGCGTAGCGTACATTGTAGGGGGCAAATAATGATTGACCACACCAAGCACAATAAACATCATAACGGCAGCAATGACACATTGAATCGTACTTACAATATTCAACTTCACATTGATTTTAGTAATATCAATAAATCGCCAAATGAGCAAGAAAAACTCTGTAATTAAACGCGCAATAGCAGCACCGTAAATTCCATAAAAATATATCAAAATAATACATAATACTAGGTTTATCACCGCACCAATAGTAATTGACGCATTATATAATCTTATTTTATTCACTATTAATAAATATTGCCTGCTTATCAACATATTTAAAGGAATGATTAATACAAGTATCGCTAAAATGGTCATCAATGGGACAGTTGATGCGAATTCCTCACCAAAGAACCATAAATAAAATGATGGCATAATTGCAATTAAACCAAAGACCATAGGTATTGTTAATATCAATTGAATATTCATATTATTAGCTAACGTTTTAGTTAAACTATGTGATTGCTGGATAGACATTTTGGTAATACGCGGAATCATTACAAGATCAAATGTATTAATCATTATGATTGCGACCGTTAAAATATTAAATGCGTTAGAAAAGATACCAACTTGTTGGTATGTGCCTACTAAACCAAGAACAACGCAAGAAATACTAGTATATAAGTTGAGCTGTCCATTTGGTAATAAGTATGCTAATGACGAACGAAACAATTGCCAGACGTGTATCCAATTAACCGAAACAAAGCTAATGTATCGTTTTAAGTAGATAAACAAAGGTAATTGGTTTAATACCGTCACAATAGCAATAGTAAATACATACAATGATAAATCTGATTGATCTTTGACAAAGATAACAACTACACTTAATACAATACCAGACGCAACAATATTACTGAGGCTAGGAATTTTAAACTTTTCAGTTCCAGCATAAAACCATGAAATATCGAGTGCTGCACCTATAATATAGATTCCTTGTAGTAGGAAAATAAGATAGTAATCATCTATAAATATAGTAATTACGACCATATACATCGCAAAAACTGTTAACGCTAAAAATAATTTACTGACAAAGATATCCCAAAACTGCTGAGACAATTGCCGTTTGTCGTTAACGGACTTCGCGATAACTCTATTAAAATATAACTGAACGCCAACACTTGCAATCATCAAAAAGTATTGCACGATATTGAAAGAAAATGAAACAATACCCACACCACTGGGACCAAATGCACGTGAAATAATGGGTATTGTAATCAGTGGTGTCATCGTTCTAATCAATTGGTATAGCCCTTGATAAATAATATTTTCTTTTAGTGAATCACTCTTCATTACGATCCCTTTCCATCTTTTCATATTGAACAATAAAGACGATAATTCCTAAAATAAAAGCGACATATCTTGAGTTATTAAATGATACTGTTAAAAAGTAAATCAGCATCGTCAACATTACAACAATTGCTGTTACATTTTTCCCAGAAATGTTAAATCTAAATAATTCAAACAGTAAATAAAGCATAAATATGATAAATAATGCACCGAATAAAATGCCCCATTCCGCAAAAATCTGCAAATATGTATTATGGGCAACAAGTAAAATACCATTAATTTGCGAGCCAATATGTACATAATCCACTAATCCGACACCAAAACCTAGTGTATATTTAATTACTGAAATGGCATTTATCCATACAACACTTCGCTCAGACCCACTATCATTTAATGATGCAAAGCCCTCTTCAAAAATAGACGCCATTCGATCTAATGACGGTAAGGCATCAAGGTCGCTTAATTGGAATAAATAGTAGTTGATATTATAAAAGGTAAAACAAAGTAATATCAGCATAATCACTAACATACTCACAACACTTACCGCATTTCTACTAAATAACTTTTTAATAAAGAAATAAATGGCTAAGACGATTAATATGATAAACGCAGTCTTAGACCCCGTTGTATTTAAAGACCATAGCAAAATACCACATGCAAGGACCTTGAATATGTAATTATGAATATACTTGTAAGCAAGTACCAATGTAATAATCTGTGTCATCGCGAAATAGTTAGGGTCATTCATTAATCCTTTTGAACGTATTTCATCAAAATATAACAATTTCATTAGTAAAGGGGACTTGTTCAAACCAGCTATAATACAAAATAGACCTATAGTCACACTGCTTATAATATAAGAGGTAACGATCACTTTTTTGCTATTACCTAACTTAAAGATGATCATCCCTAAATAGAAATAAATGACTACAAATGCATATTTAACTGTAGATGCAAGAACTTCCTTAACCGTAATAAATATCAAATCATCAAAAAATAGCAAACAAAGCGTAATAATCATACGATATGTATACAAAATAATGAAAAACTGTAAAAAATGATTTGCCTTTAATAAATGGTTAGCGAAAAACAGTAAATAAACTAATATTAGTAATGTGATAAAGTCAGCTATAGAAACATTCACACCGGCAATAACCGAAGATTGCTGAATAAAAACCGCTAAACCGATAAGTAACAATGTTAGTAATTTACTATTGTGTTGATTTTCCATTATAAACGTCTTCCACTTCTTTAATCATTTTCTCCTCAGTAAAACATTCTAAATAACGTTTTCTAGATTGATTACTCATTTTGATGTAATCACTGTCTATTAAATATTTTTCCAGGACTTTAGCAATAGTTTCGGGTTGGTTGTTCATCATACATATACCATTATCAGCTACTAATTCTGAAATACCGCCAACATGACTGGCTATAACAGGCAAACCTGTAGCCATAGCTTCTATAATGCTAATTGGCAAACCTTCATGCTTACTTATTAAAATAAACGTATCGTATTGTGATAATAAATGACTCGCATTAATGACATTGCCCAAAAATGTGACATCATTTTCTAACCCAGCTTGTACAACTTGTTGCTGACAATCATTTAATGTAGGTCCATCGCCTATAAATGTAAAATGCGCATGATTACTGTTATGTAATTTCAATATCTCTATTGCCGCGATTAGATTTTGTGGCAATTTTGGATAAGCAAATCTTGCAATCATAACAAATTGATGCTTTGTCGGGGCATTAATCTGTAAATCTTGTTTATTAGGCAACATTCCAACTACTTCGCCAATATTGTTATGTGATTGGCTTTTTAGCGTTTGCTTAACAGCGGGAACATCTGCAATACCATTATGTATTGTGGTTAATTTCAATCGATTAAATCGATATTTTAACGCTAACTGTTTATCGAAATCTGAAACACAAATAATGCTATCTGTAATACGTGACATTAATTTTTCGATAACTAGATATAGAAATTTTTTAGCTGGTTTAACACCCTCTGTAAAAGCCCATCCATGCGCAGTAAAAACTACACGTGTGTCTTTCGATTTCGAAATGAACTTCGCAATTCGTCCGACCGTTCCAGCTTTAGAAGAATGTAAATGGATAACATCAGGCTTAATTTTCGAGAATAACTGTGCTAACACTTTGACAGCTAAAATATCTTGTTTAAAGTCAATTGGACCTACTAAATGTTCGAGAATAATTACATTAACTCTTGCATCTAGTTGTTCAATCATTGGTCCATGATTGCCTACAATGACATAAACATCATGGTGTACGCAAAAATGGTTGGCGAGTTGAATGAGATGTGTTTGTGCACCACCATTGTCTGCTTTAGTAATACAATATATAATTTTCAACTGTTACAAACCCCTTTAATGCTATACTTTCAATTTCTTAACATGGCTATCTCATCAGATGAATAGTATTTATAGCCATGCAAATCAATGATGGCACATATTTCTTAATGCCATTTGATACTGTCTCAAGGGATTCCTCGTTATACTGTAACAATTGGTCACAATCTTTAAAATGTAACTTTTATTTGAACTTAGTTAAGTAAATTAAGACTACCTTGAGCCTTCCCCTGTAATAACAACCATCAATGTTCTAATTGATATATATAGTTCCATCATTAAACTACCTTTATGTATATATTTCATGTCATATTTCAGTTTTTGTTGCGGTGTTAAGTCATATCCACCTTGAATTTGCGCAAGTCCTGTTAACCCTGGTGTAACAAGACATCTTTGCTCGAAACCTATCACTTCTGAACTAAATAATTCTACAAATTCCGGACGTTCCGGGCGTGGTCCAATAAAACTCATTTCCCCTTTAACAACATTAATTAGTTGTGGTAATTCATCAATGCGTGTTTTACGAATAAACTTCCCGACATTTGTTATACGATCATCATCTTTATCAGCCCATTGCGCACCATTTTTCTCTGCGTTTTTACACATCGAACGTAATTTGTATATTTTAATTAATTTACCCATCTTCCCAACTCTAACCTGACTATAAATAGGGTTTCCTGGCGAATCTATGACGATAGCAATGGCGAATATGAACATAATCGGAAATGTTAAAAATAATAAAACGATACTTAATACTAAGTCAATCGCACGTTTAATTGGGTAATAGCCTTTTCTCACTTCTTCGAGTGCATCTAATTTTCTTTGATAGGCATAACCCTTATTATTATGGACAGCTTCAATGTCATTTTCACGACATTTCCACTTCTTTAGCTGTAACTTCTTCAATATTATCTACCTCAAAATTAAAGTAATCCTTTAAACCTGTTTCTACTGTATATTTAGGAACAAATCCTAATGCCTTTAAGTTAGAAATATCTGCATAAGAATGCTTAATATCTCCTTTTCGTGCTTCTTTAAATTCATGCTCGACTGATTTTCCATATAATTCACCAATAATACGATAAACCTCTAATAAATTAGTAAAAGTGCCTGTACCAATGTTATAACCGTGTCCAATTGCATCTTTGTGTTCCATAATTAAGCGTACAGATTGAACAACATCATATACATATACAAAATCTCTAGTTTGCAGTCCGTCACCAAAAAATGTAAATGGCTTGTTATGCTCAAATGAATCGAACATCTTTGAAATCACACCTGAATATTGTGACTTAGGATCCTGTCTTGGCCCAAATACATTAAAAAATTTAACAACCGCTGTTGGTATGTTATATAACGAACAATAATTTAATGTCGTCCGTTCGCCGTAATATTTATCTATTGCATATGGTGATAATGGTAAGATTAATGATTGATCACTTTTAGGCAAATCAGGAAGATCACCATAAACAGCTGCTGACGAAGCAAAGATAAAACGTTTTATATGATTATTATATTTTTTAATGATTTCTAACAATCTTAATGTTGCTACGACGTTTATTTCTTGAGATAAGATAGGTTTCTCAACCGACTCAGCAACACTAACTAATGCTGCTAAATGAATAACATAATCAAATTGATATGTCTTCATGATTTGTTCAACTGCATCATATTCACGAATATCTAATTCAAACACATGATCGTCAGCCAAACTTTTAATATTTTCTCGTTTACCTGTTCTATAGTTATCTAGAACATAAACATCATAATCTTGTTGTAAATCATCTACTAAATGCGACCCAATAAAACCAGCCCCACCAGTTATCAAAACTCTTTCCAAATCTTCCACCTCATTTATACATTAAAAATATATCATAAAAACATAAAGTATTGTAAGCTTTTTATCGATATTTTTTATTTATAAAAATAAAATGAGATAACTTTGTGAATTTTTATTGAGATAAATTAGATAGTGACGTTTTTGTGTTGTTTTATAATATCTTGGGTGTGTTAATACTAATAATGCTTTCAACTGATGCATTAGACTGTGACATCATAACTCACTTAAGAACTTCGCTTATTAATTTTCTACCAATACACTCCCTTCTAAGTGCACTAAAAAATCCTTACTGCTAAGTGATTAAACTTAACAATAAGGATTTATTTATCATTAGTGGATGATTATTAACGGAATCTCATACCACCATCTACAATAATCGTTTGTCCAGTAATGTAATCAGAGTCTTTACCAGCTAAGAAGCTCACTACATTTGAAACATCTTCTGGTTGAGAAACTCTGCCCAAAGCAATCTGACTTGTAAATTGTTCCCAGCCCCATGCTTCAGGTTTACCTGCCTCTTCGGCTGTTGCCACTGCGATACTTTCCATCATTGGTGTTTGAACGATACCAGGTGCGAATGCATTCACAGTAATACCTTCAGACGCTAAATCTTGTGCGGCTACTTGTGTTAAACCTCGCACTGCGAATTTTGTACTGCAATATAAAGACAAGCCTGGGTTACCCTCAACGCCTGCTTGAGATGTTGCATTGATAATTTTACCGCCATGATTGAATTTTTTAAATTGTTCATGTGCGGCTTGAATACCCCATAGCACACCTGCAACGTTCACGCCATATACTGTTTTAAACTGTTCTTCAGTAATTGTATCGATTGGTGTTGTTGGTCCAAGGCCGGCAT
Source organism: Staphylococcus sp. MZ3 (assembly GCF_018622755.1). Lineage (NCBI taxonomy): Bacteria > Bacillati > Bacillota > Bacilli > Caryophanales > Staphylococcaceae > Staphylococcus > Staphylococcus sp. MZ3. Next base: position 120,319 of record NZ_CP076026.1, on the reverse strand, counting down.
TGTTAACCATGACATGGAAATCGCCAAATTGCGCGGCAGTTTGTCTTACTGCGTTAAATACATCATCACGGTTTGATACATCTGCTTTGATAGCAATAGCTTTTGTACCATCACTTGATAATTTAAGTGCAGCTGCTTTTGCCCCTTCTTCATTGAAATCAACAACTGCTACTTTGAAACCATCTTCCACTAAACGTTCTGCAATTTTAAAACCAATCCCTTGTGCTCCGCCAGTTACTAACGCTACTTTGTTGTTTGTCATAAAGATCACTCCTCAAATTACTTTCCTTTAATTACATTTTACTCCTCTTCATTTGAATAGTACAACAAAGGTAGCTCCATTTAACAAAATATTCAGATATTTAAGGTATAGTTAAACGCACTACCATTAGTGATTGGCAATGCGTTTAAATGTCGTTTTAAAAGTTCTTATGTTGAATATTATTTTTTTAAGTCTCTCGATTAGTTTGTCATCAATCTTTTTTCGAGACATGGTCTTTTGATTCAATCGGCGGTTCCGTGTTATCACTGACAACTTTAGTTGTAGCTTCATCTTTATGTATTTCTTCGTTAAATCCTTCAAGGTTTTTAGTCGTGGGATTTTTAACCTCAGGATGTTCCATCATGTCTTGACTATCAAGTTCCTTTTTACACGTGTCTTTATGTGATGCTTGATTTGCGTTCCCTTTACTTTTTTGAATAGTGGTAGTATCTGCTGCAGCTACTAATTTTTTTCTACCTAAAATAGATATGGCTGAAACAAACCAGAGTATTGCAGATACAAAGTTGCATAATACTAAAGCAATAATAGCCAATACAATTAATATGACACCTTTTGAAATCCTTTCTTTAAATAAGTCAGATGCCAATACGATGACAGGTACGATTGAAAGTATAATTACAAATATAGAAATTATTGCCGATATAACTATTGTTACTATTAAATAATCAGCTCTGCTACCTGATAATAAATAGAAAAGGCCGAAAATTAGTCCATAGCAAATTACAAACCCACATAAAGTTATAGCCATGAGTACTATATAAGCTATTTGAAAATATAAACCTATCTTTATGAATGATTTTTCTACATTTTTTTCCATGTCTATTCCCCATTTATTTAATATTTATACTTTACCTTAATATACCTTATTTTATTTAATTTTTATATGCAAAATACAAAAATGGAGAACTTCAATATTTATAAAATATCAAAAGTTCTCCACACTATATTGTTTTATTATATTTTCGCTATCAATACGCTAAATCATCATATTTCCCTCAACATCACAGTAAAACTATTGCTCCACCAAGTATACTTTTTCAGTATAGCATCTCATATTGGCAAACTTATCTGCTAAAAACTGCTTCCAATTGCGCAGTTGTTCAACATCATCATCTTGTTTAAGTAATGCCAGTGGTACTTGAAGATTAAGACATCGTCCTGAAATATTAAAGCGTGTCACACCTGCTGGCACAGTTTCCCCTTTATGAACAACCGCTTCAATTTCCTTATAACTCAATGGCTGATACTTCATGAGTACATCTTGTTGAGAAAGACAAGGATATGTACCTTGTGCAATTCTCTCTACAGAACAACAACCACTATAACTTGCGACAACCTTTTCCCATACTTGAAAATGTGCTTCGCCTAAATCTTTCGTATACAAATATTGTTCTGTATCACCATGACACATCGTAATAAATGGCGCTTCTTGTCTTGTCTCAGTAGTCCATGGCAAGCGATGTTCTTGTTGTAACGTTTCCCACCACACACCAAATGGAACTTTATGTTGCCACGTACTAATTGAATATTGTGTTTCATGGATTTCTTGCACTGGAACTTTCTTACATCCTAACGCTTTCAAACTTGTATACCGATGCACACCATCTATAACCATATATCTACCATGTTGCATCGCTGTCACTAAAATAGGATGACGTATAAAATCATCTGCTTCAATACTACTTTTCGTCTTTTCCAATCTTAAAGGTTCGAATGTTTCGTGAAGATCAATCTTATCTACTGGTACCAATTTTAAATGTTCATGAATATGATTCAATAGTTATTCATCCTCCTTTGTTTGCGTTAAATAAATAAATTCAGGATGTGGATGGCTTAAGAAATCGTGATGTGAAATAGACCATCCGTATGCACCTGCATATTTGAAAACAATAACGTCGCCTGTACTGATTGCGTCTATCTGTACTTCTCTAGCAAAGACATCTTTCGGTGTACATAATTGACCGACTAACGTTGTGTCCTGTCTCGAAATTGAAACTTTTTCAAATGAATATGGATTGTCCTTATAGCGATAAATTTCAAAAGGATGGTTATGCTGCCAAGATACCGGCAGTCTAAATTGTTGCGTACCTCCTCTTAAAATGGCATACCAAGCACCATGCACTTTCTTAATATCTAGCACTTCTGTCACATAGTAACCAATATGTGCCACAATAAAGCGCCCACATTCAAAGTTCAATGTCACATCTTCCATTTCTTGCTCAACGATAAGTGTTTTAAAATTTTCTACAAAATTATCCCACTCAAATTGGCTAGTTAAATCTGCATAGTTAACCCCTATACCACCACCAAGATTGATATGTTTGAGTGGAAATCGATGTTTTTCAGACCATGATTTTGCTTTTTTAAAATAAAGTTTCACTACATCGACGTGTAAATTCGAGTCTAAATTGTTAGAAATAGAATGAAAATGAAAGCCATCTAGATGAATATTTGGCATTGCTAGCGCAGCTTCAATGACATCATCAACTTCGTCTTCAGAAATACCAAATTGTGTTGGGCGTCCTGCCATATGCAACGTTGCATTGGGAAATGGTCCTGCTAAATTAACACGCAATAAAATGTGTTGTGTCTTATCTTCATCTTCTAAGATGGCATTTAGCCGTTGTAATTCATGCATACTTTCAACATGAATACGCTGAACACCTTCACTTACTGCATATCTTAGTTCCTCGTCTGTCTTACCAGGGCCACCAAAAATAATATGATTTGCTGGTTTAAAAGCAAGACCTTTTGCTATTTCACCTTGAGATGCAACTTCGAATCCTTCAACATACTGACTAATTGTATCTAGGATTGTTCGTTCACTATTTGCTTTCATTGCATAGTACATTTGACAATTACTCGGCAATGACGATGTAATATGTTGCAAATGATGTTCCAGTCCGACTAAATCATAGATATAATGACAAACTGGATGAGATTGTGCTTTTAATTGTTCAATAACAGGTTGAACTATACGCATTAGCCATCATCCCCTTTCTGTTTAGACGTCGCTAGAGATGCACTTAAATGGCGATATATTTTTCCGCGATCATCACCTAAAATAAATGTTTGTACACCTTGTGCCTGCCATTTTGCAATATCTTCATCTTCACGTGGTAATGCACAAAAATGTTTACCATGTGCATTCACAACCTCAAAAATATGTTGAACATGTGATGTTACTTGATCATCACGCGTTTGCCATGGTATGCCAAGTGACTGCGATAAATCTGCGGCACCTTCGACTATCATGTCTAAACCTTCGACTTGAGCTATATCGTCAATGGCCATAACCCCTTCAACATCTTCTATCATGGCAATCACCATAATATGCTCATTAGCCATCTCCATTGCATCAAGTAATGGTGTACGTCCAAATCTTGCCATGCGACCACCATTCAAACTTCTTAATCCTTGCGGGTAATAACGACTTAATTTCACAATATGCTCAACTGTCTCACGATCTTTAACGTGTGGCACAATAATACCTCTCGCACCCATATCTAACACTTTAATGATATCTCTATCTATCACTGCAGTGACACGTACAATTGGTATAATATGCGCTGCTTCAGCTGCACGAATTAAATGCGCTAGTGTCTCATCATTAATCGCCACGTGTTCTGTATCAATCACAACAAAGTCATACCCGCTTGCTGCGATAACCTCGATCATCAATGGGTCCGGTATAGAATTAAAAATGCCATAAACTGAATCACCATTGTTTAATCTATGTTTCAGAGATAGTTGTTGCATCATTGATACCTCCTACACCTAATGGATTTGTAACATGATGAATTCTTAACTCGGAGTCACTTAATAATCGACGTGTCGTTAACTTTTCAACTTGAATCGTAGGTTCAAACAAATCGAAATGTTGATAGTTATTCAACTCTGGAAATGCTTCTTGATACGCCTCGATAATGTCTTTAACCCATTGCCATTGTCGCTGCTCATCGATACCATATTGCTTTTCAATAAATAAGATGATTTCGGCGATATTAATAAAGAAAAATGCATCATGTAAAAAGTCGCGTACTAAACGTTCGTCATCTGTTTCAATAAATGAATTACTATTCACTTTTTTATGTGCTTCTGGCATTGGCTTTAATGTCAGGTGTGAAGCAGCTTCACTTAAATGCTCACGCTTAAAACGAACACCATCATGGAAATCTTTTAAGGCAATACGTGTAGGCCAACCATTTTCATGAATGAGCATCATATTTTGTGCATGCGATTCAAAGGCAATACCGTGATAATAAAGCATATGAATCATTGGACGAATCGCTACAGCTAAAAATTGCTTTGTCCAAGCTTCAGAACCATATTGTTTAATCCAATTTTCAATGAATGGTACACCATCCTTATCACTTGCATAAAGTGCATTAAATGGTATCGCATCCTCTTCATCGATTAACATGTGATATATATTTTCACGCCATATAACACCTAACGCACCATAAACTTGAGTTTGTTTATAAGGCGAAAGTTGTGTATTTAAATAAGACTGTCCTAAGACTTCCCCTAGAAAAGCTGTCTTTAATTCATCTTTTAAATACGTATCTTGTTGCTGTATCTGCTTTAACCAATCCGTAATTTGCGCTGCATTTTCAATTGTATGAGGCGCCAACACTCGTTTCGTTGAAGTGTTCGTTATACTTATTGGTACCTTTAAATAATATTTTGTCGTGTCTATTGGCGACATCGTACGAATCGATTGTTGAGGATGATATAGCTCATCACTTTCCCCTAACCATAGTACTGTGCCATTAAGCCTTTCTTCAGCCAAATCAACTTGGATGACATGTTCAAACTGCCATGGGTGTACAGGTATCATCTCAACATCATTTACATGTTTGCCAGACGCTTCAATTTGCTGTACAAAATGTTCATAAGTCTTATCGCCAACTTGTTGACGTAACATTTCGTTAACTACAACATTTCTTGATACCGTCGTTTCTACTTTATCTTTGTCGATAGCTAACCACTGCAGTTTAACGTTTGGTACAAAATCAGGACCAAATTTCAAATTATCACTCAACGTAAATCCTAAACGTGATTTGTAACTTGGATGATACTGATGCCCTTCCATCGCATAAAATTCATAGTCGTTAAATGTCTCAGGTGTTGCTGGTGGGTTTGATTCTCGATACTGCATACTTTGTGTATCTTTTAATTCTGTCTGTAATAACTCAACAATAAATTGTTCTAGCTTTTCATCATTTTTAGGAAATGTAAATACAACCTCTCTCAATAATTGTGTATAGTCTGTTGTTGTATCTGCCTCATCTCCTACGACACGCTCAATTGGTGATGTGATACGTATACGATCAAAGCTATGTGTCTTTTCAGCAGTAAAACGATACTCTGAATCATGTCCTTCTATTGTAAAATGACCGACACCGTCTTGATATGACGCTTTATACACAACAATATTCTCATAAATAAGTGATGATACCAGTTGGTGCATCACTCTAGTCTTTACACGATTAAGAATTGTTTGATTCACAATACGATACCTCCTTGTTATGACAAATTGGATTTGGTATATGTGTATAAATAGGGTTTGCACCACAATCATTCAATTTACTCATCAAATTCGCTTTAGCCGCAATGGTCGGCGTTTGATATAAATCTTCTACACAGTCAACAAACACTGCGTTATTCGCGTATTCTTTTTTCCAAGTCATAAGACGATGCGCTACAAGTTGCCATAACACAACTTCATTTCTAGTCGCTTTACCAATAGTTGATACTAAATGTCCTAAGTGATTTACTACAACGTAATATTTAAGACGATGCCATGCTTCATCATGTGCATATACAACAGGGCTTGATGCTGCCACAACATTTGGCACAAGTTGTTTTTCAGTAGCAATCGTTCTAGATAGACAAATGCCTTCAAGATCTCTGACAAAGCATACGTCGGGTATGCCATCTTTTAATTCAATTAATGTATTTTGTACATGTGCTTCTAGACTAATGCCTGTGTTACTAAACAGCTTTAATATCGGCAATAATGTACGATTCAAATAACATTCAAGCCATGCTTCTGGTGCTAAACCACTTTGCTCAATCACTTGTGATAACTTAGACATCGGTGAATCAGGCATTGTTTCAAATAATGACGCCAATACATGAATATCTTTATCAGCATGGTAATTCGGTATCCCTTCACGAACAATCATGGCACTATTTGTTAATAAATCCATTTCAGGTTCAACTGTTTGCCCTAATGGATTCGGTAACAATGCACGATATCCTTCTTCAAACATCAATTTAAAATGGGGTGTTTCAACCTCATCTTTGACTGATGCGATAACTTGCGCGGCATCAATTGTCCGTTCAATCTGTTCAAGGTCATTCGTACGTATAAAATTAGTGATTTTAACGTGTATCGGTAATTTTAAATAAATGTTTAATGCTTTTGAAAATACAGTTCTAACCGAAGACGTCGGGTACACTGAATCACCGGAAACGCCAAGGTCTTTTATTAAACCTTGTTCACTATATTGCATATACTGTGGATGCTGTCGCAACACATTGATTTGATAAGGATGTGTTGGTAATAAAATAAAATCTTTGGGTATCTCTGATATATCTATGTCTGCTAATTGATACAACACTTTCTCAACCTGATCTTCTTTACCTTCTACATAGCGCGTGAGCAGAACATCTTGATGCACAGCTAAATAATGCAATTGGAATGATGTATGACATTCGGGTGCATATTTCTCTAAATCTGCTTCTGAAAACCCACTTGCACTCTTAGGAGTCGGATGAAATGGATGACCTAAGTATAAAGATTGTTCTGAAACGATATAACGATCCTCTACGTAGTCTATTGTGTTACTTTGCAAATAACGCGCCGTGCGATGAATGCTATTATCGATGTCAGACATAATTTGCGCCATATGTTGTTGCACTGCCGTTTGATTATCTGCACTTTGAGCCATATGTTGCAAAATACGCGCAATTGCTTCTTTATAAGTTGTTATTTTTTTACTTTTTCCATCGATAAGCCATACCTCTGGATGATACATATGATGCCCCATCGCAGACCAATAGCGAAATTCACCCGTTAAAGTTTCGAGCTCTGATAATTGTATAGACCATTGATGATTTTGAGGTGGTACTTGATATAAATTTTCTTCTCTAAAATATTCATTTAAAATGCGTTCGATAGCCGCATACGCTGCATGTTGTATTAATTCTTTATTTTGCACTTTTTTGTTTCAACTCCCATAATTTCATTAATGTGTGATCGTTGATTTGATTAGTGATGGTTGAACAAATTAAAAATAAACTACTTACTGCAAATACTACGCCCATAACGATAAACGTAGTAGCTGGTGTAGTATAACTTGTAATGGCAGCGCCACTAAGACTGCCAATAATTTGACCAACAACTAACATACTGTTCGTCGTTCCAACAAATGTGCCTTTAAGTTGTTGATGACACGCATTCACGACAACAAACATGACACTTTGAATCAATGCACTATATGTTAATCCTTGAAGTATTCTTGCAGCCATTAAAAACTCTATATTCGTCGCTAAACCTTGCAGTATCGCACTACAACCACATGCAATCGTGGCAAATATATATACTGATTTAACATATGATTTATCATTAAAGCGTCCCCATAAAGGCGCGCTTAATATCGAAGCCGTCCAAAATGCGGACTGTAAAAATCCAATCACACTACGGTCATCTATCGCTGTATGATTCACTGATGAAGCAAGTGGTGATAATGCAGTTAGCATGCCATACATAGCAAAGTTTGCTAAAACGCCAACGATAATAAATCGACATGTTTGTTGTGTGCATAATAGACATTGAAATGAACGGCGAATACCTTTATTAATATTTGGTGTTTGTGATTTTGGCATATGTGTCGTTTCAATCAATTTTAATGCACCGAAAATACAGACAATAAAAGTAATAACGGCAATACTCATCAGTAACGCACTAAAACCTAATATCGAAGCTGTAACACCGCCAATTAATGGCCCCACAAGAGACCCTGCGCTGACTGAACTTTGCAGTCTTCCTAATACCTTTCCACGATCTTCAGCTGGCGCCTCTGCACTCGCAAACGCACTTGATGCATCAACAACACCACCAAATAGTCCCTGCAATAACCTCACAAGTACAAACTGTAATGGTGTCGTACACAATGCCATTAAAAATAAGCATACCGCCAAACCAAGTAACGCTCTTAACACCATCCATTTCCGGCTAATCTTATCACCTAGCTTCCCCCATATCGGCGAAGCTATCATCGTCGTTACAGCTGGAGCAGCAATCGCTATACCACTCCACAACTGTATTTCTACGACTGATAGATTTTGTAGTGATGCCATATAAATTGGCAATAATGGCACAAGTACTGTCAGTCCAGCAATCGCTATAAACTGACTGAGCCATAAAATGCGAAAGTTACTGCGCCATATAGACTGATTAATCATATGTCACCATTGGATTTGGTACGGTAGTTAAACCTGAAGGCATACTACCTCCACCACTATCACGTTGATATAGCAATGGTAATAAAATTTGTTTGAATGGCCACGTCTGTTTATCAAATAAAATGTGTCTGACAGCTAGCTGATCAGTTGTAACCCAGGAAATAGTTGCCACTTCATTCTTTAAAATTTGTTTTAACAACGACATAAGTTCATGCTCACTTACACCAAATAAATCTTGAATTGCATCAATAATGGCATATAGATTTACCGATACAGCTAATGTTTGAAAATAAGCAAAGAATGTTTCCAAATCTTCATTAATTAGCGTATTAGGTGTATCTTCTCTGACGACATACTTCGGCAATGAAAGCTGATGTGCTGTTAGCCATGGTTTATAAATTCTGACAGTATCATGATCACGTAACACGCATTTTTGTACACGTCCATCTTCAAATGACAACAATATATTTTGACCATGCAACTCTGGTAATGCGCCGTATTGCATAAATGATAGTGTTACCTTTAAAAAGACTTGCGCGATATCTTCAAATAACGTCATGACATCATTTTTAGAAATATTATCTTTTCCACAAATCATTTGATATAAAGTGCGATCATTTGCCGCGAGTGCTGCCATTGACACTAGCTGTTGCGTATCATTTTTGGCTAGCACTTCGGGATATTTTCTTAGCTGAACAGTTAGATGACCTAATTGATCTTTGAAAATATCATTATCTTGACCCATATATGACCACCAAGCTGTTTCATCACAAACCATGACATACTTAGCTAGTGCTTCATCTTTTTCTATAAGCTGACGTAATAATTGTTCTGCTTGTTCTCCGTTTTTCATGTAACGCGTAGGCGTTAGCCTTAATGCCCCTAATGACTGCATTGCAAATGGTACTTTGACATGGTTATACGGTGCGCCAATATCAATTAATGAACGCATACTTGAAGACGACAGATAATCTCCAAATTTTAACGGTAATAGTACAACCAACTTTTCACTAATCTCTTTCGCAAAGACGTTCGGCAAAATATGCTGATATTGCCAAGGATGTACCGGAAATAGTACATAGTCATCTATTGATAACCCTTGATCATTTAACATGTCTGTCGCTTGTTCTTTTATAGGTGCTGTCAAATTTTCTAATTCATCGATATTTGCAGTATCGCCATGAATCATATGTGTCTTTTTAACTGCTGCAACCATTAAAGGAAATGATTGATTTAATTCAGCTTGATACACTTGATAATCCGCTTCTCTTAATCCTCTTTTTTCTTTAGCTAATGGATGAAATGGACGATCTTTTAAACTTGCAAACTGCTCTGACATCACAAAAGGATGTGACGCTAAATCTAATTCTGATAATTGTTTAGCAAGCTGTGTGGCAGCAGTAGTCAGTCCTTCTTCAACTCGAGCCACTTCCCATTCATGACTTAAATCACAATTCATATTAGCAATTGTTTGCCAAAATTCAGCTGCTGTTAAAGGTTGCTTAGACGCCCTTCCCTCTATCGTAATTGGTTGTGAGCTTTCATAACGAAACATATTTAAAGCACTAAAATAAACAGGTATCTTTATTTGTTGTGTTTCACGTTCGTATATCAAAAGCGTTTGTCCATTTTCTTTAGTAATATCACTATTCGATACAATACCGGCTATATCTTCAAATAATAATGCATCAACTAAATCTCTTAATATTATCGTTTGTGCTGTATTGACTGCTGTATGATTCTGCAATGTTCAGACACCTCGCATTCTTAATATAGGTTCAATGTTGTCCCAATATTTTGTTGTTGTGCCTGTTGATAAATAAAGTAAGCACTTGAAATATCTTCGATAGCCATACCCATCGGATTAAGTAATATGATTTCATCATCGTCTTCACGTCCTGGTATGTCACCTGTCACAAGTTGTCCTAGTTCAGCATGAAGTGCTTCTTTGCTGAATTTACCTTCTAACACCAATTGGTTAATAGTTTTCTTTTCTCGATTACATTGTGACCAGTCGTCTACTACGACTTTGTCAGCTTTAATAAAGACTTCTTTATGCACATCCATGATAGAAATGTTGCTAATAAATGCACCCTTTTGTAACCAATCATATTCAATGTATGGTTGATCCGTTACGGTACATGTAATGACTACTTCACCATTTGATACTGCTTCTTTAGCATTTTCTGTCGCAATAAAATTAATTTCCGGACGCTGTTGTTGCCATCTATCAACAAAGCGTGCACATGCTTCAGAGAATTGATCGTAAACAAACACGCGTTCAATATGATCGAATTGCTCTAACATACTTTGTAATTGCTTGTCTCCGATTAGCCCGCATCCAATGATTGTTAAGTCTTTAAATCCTTTTTTAGCCAAATGCTTAGCTGCAATCACTGAAACTGCTGCAGTACGCATACTACTAATTAAACTTGCTTCCATAACTGCAATTGGATAATTCGTTTCTGGATCATTCAAAATAATGACACCACTTGCACGCTCCATATTACGTTTCGATGGATTGTCGTGCTTACTACCTATCCACTTAATACCTGAAATTGCGTGTTCACCACCGATATGACTTGGCATTGCAATTATTCGATCTGCGATGTGTCCATTTTCAGGATCCTGTCTTAAATACGGCTTAAGCGGTTGTACAAAATCATTGTGCGCATGGGCTGTTAATGCTTCTGTTAATGCGTCCACATAAACTTGTGAATGATTACCTCCCGCTTGTTCAATATCTGATCTATTTAAATACAACATCTCTCTATTCATTCTGATTTAACTCCTTGTCTTGATTTCATTTTTTCTAACCATGTATCTGAATAAACTAAATCTAAGTAACGATCGCCTCGATCTGGTAAAATCGTGACAATTGTTGCACCTTCTTCAATTGACGTTATCAACTGCTCAATCGCTGCAATAATCGAACCTGTTGAACCTCCGGCAAATATGCCTTCATAATCAATCAGTTTTCGACAGCCCAAAGCAGATTGATAATCATCTACATGGATCACTTGATTAATTTCTGATCTATTCAATATTTCGGGTACACGACTAGCACCGATACCAGGTAATTCTCTATTAATAGGTTTGTCACCAAAAATGACTGACCCTTTCGCATCAACAGCAACAATTTGTGCGTTTGGATGCACTTCTTTTATTTTTCTACTCATACCCATAATGCTACCTGTCGTGCTGACTGGCGCGACAAAATAATCTATAGGTTGCTTAATTGTTTCAACAATCTCTGTGCCTGCACCATGATAATGGGATTGCCAATTTAACTCATTCGCATATTGATTAATCCAATATGCATCGTCAATAGTGGCTAACAGTTCTTGCACCTTTGCAATACGAGTCATTAAATAACCCCCATGTGCATCAGGTTCTTCAACCATTTCTACATTGGCACCATAACTTTTAATAATTTTCAAATTTGTTGGTGATATTTTAGGATCAACAACACACGTGAGTTTTAATCCCTTGATTTTAGCTATCATTGCCAACGCAATGCCTAAATTACCAGAAGTACTTTCAATTAAATGTGTATTCTCAGTGATTAAACCATGTTTAATACCATGTTCAATGATGTACTTGGCAGGTCGATCTTTCATGCTGCCTCCAGGATTCATATACTCTAACTTTGCAAACACTTCATGTTTCGGAAATAGTTGATGAAGTTGAACCATAGGTGTTTGCCCTACAGAATCTAACAATGAATCGTGACATGCTTGACTTTTTTCAATCAAAAGCGCTTCCTCCTCAAATTTAAAATTCTATAATATTGTGTGTTACCTAATTGATAATGATTCTCACTATCAAGTAATTAGGATTATATTTTTTATGCATTTATATGTCAAATAATTATAAGTTGCATGTAAATCATAAATATTTTATTGACTTAGGAAAAAATTTAATTCATACTAAATCGTGATAATGATTCTCATTGTCATACATCACGAAGGAGGCTAATTAGTCAATGAATAAAGTAATTAAAATGCTTGTTGTTACGCTTGCTTTCCTACTTGTTTTAGCAGGATGTAGTGGGAATTCAAATAAACAATCATCTGATAACAAAGATAAGGAAACAACTTCAATTAAACATGCAATGGGTACAACTGAAATTAAAGGGAAACCAAAGCGTGTTGTTACGCTATATCAAGGTGCCACTGACGTCGCTGTATCTTTAGGTGTTAAACCTGTAGGTGCTGTAGAATCATGGACACAAAAACCGAAATTCGAATACATAAAAAATGATTTAAAAGATACTAAGATTGTAGGTCAAGAACCTGCACCTAACTTAGAGGAAATCTCTAAATTAAAACCGGACTTAATTGTCGCGTCAAAAGTTAGAAATGAAAAAGTTTACGATCAATTATCTAAAATCGCACCAACAGTTTCTACTGATACAGTTTTCAAATTCAAAGATACAACTAAGTTAATGGGGAAAGCTTTAGGGAAAGAAAAAGAAGCTGAAGATTTACTTAAAAAGTACGATGATAAAGTAGCTGCATTCCAAAAAGATGCAAAAGCAAAGTATAAAGATGCATGGCCATTGAAAGCTTCAGTTGTTAACTTCCGTGCTGATCATACAAGAATTTATGCTGGTGGATATGCTGGTGAAATCTTAAATGATTTAGGATTCAAACGTAATAAAGACTTACAAAAACAAGTTGATAATGGTAAAGATATTATCCAACTTACATCCAAAGAAAGCATTCCATTAATGAACGCTGATCATATTTTTGTAGTAAAATCAGATCCAAATGCGAAAGATGCTGCATTAGTTAAAAAGACTGAAAGCGAATGGACTTCAAGTAAAGAATGGAAAAATTTAGACGCAGTTAAAAACAACCAAGTATCTGATGATTTAGATGAAATCACTTGGAACTTAGCTGGCGGATATAAATCATCATTAAAATTGATTGACGATTTATATGAAAAGTTAAATATTGAAAAACAATCAAAATAATTAAGGAGTTTTACGATGCTACTTAAACCAAAATACCAAATCGTTATTGCTGGTTTATGTCTTGCAATAGTAGCTATCTTAAGTTTAATGATTGGAAATACGCTTGTGTCACCAGGTACGGTGATACAGGCGTTATTCAACTTTGATAGTGAAAACGATTTACATGATGTTGTCACTGGTGCACGGGCGTCGAGAACAATCATTGCGTTATTGACTGGTGCTGCCCTTGCTGTCTCAGGTTTGTTGATGCAAGCACTTACACGAAACCCAATAGCATCACCAGGGCTTTTCGGTGTCAATGCAGGCGCAGTATTTTTTGTCATTTTTAGTATTACATTTATCCAAATTCAATCTTTTAAAATGATTGTAGTTATTGCATTTTTAGGTGCCATTGTTGTTACTGTATTAGTTGTTGCGCTAGGTATGTTTAGACAAACACTATTCTCACCTCACCGTGTCATTTTGGCAGGTGCTGCGATTGCGATGCTATTTACAGCCTTTACTCAAGGCATACTTATTATGAACGAAACAGACTTACAAGGCCTATTATTTTGGTTAAGTGGCTCCGTTTCATTACGTAATATTTGGGATATCCCATGGATTATTCCGCTTGTATTGATACTTATTTTAATTGCATTTAGCATGGCTGCACACATCAACATCTTGATGACAAGTGACGACATTGCAATCGGCCTCGGTCAAAACATAAAATTAATCAAATGGATGATTATTATGCTCATCAGTATGTTAGCCGGTATTTCGGTAGCCGTAGCTGGAGCAATCGTCTTTGTGGGTCTTATCGTACCGAATATTAGCAAACGATTATTACCACCAAACTATAAGTATTTAATTCCTTTTACTGCATTAGCTGGAGCAATCCTAATGATCATTTCAGACATTGTTGCTCGTATAATAATTAAGCCACTAGAGTTGCCTATCGGTGTCGTTACCGCTGTCATTGGCGCTATTGTCTTAATCTATATTATGAAGAAAGGACGTCAACGCTTATGACCGAAAAGATTAATAAAAAAGACAATTACCATCTCATCTTCGCGTTAATCTTTTTAGCCATCGTTTCAGTGGTAAGTATGATGAGTGGTTCAAGCTTTATACCATTACAACGCGTACTGATGTACTTTATAAATCCAAATGACAGTATGGATCAATTCACTTTAGAAGTATTACGCTTACCTCGCATTACACTTGCGATTTTAGCAGGTGCCGCACTAGGAATGAGTGGTTTAATGTTGCAAAATGTATTAAAAAATCCAATTGCCTCACCTGATATTATCGGTATCACAGGTGGTGCTAGCTTAAGTGCCGTTGTCTTTATTGCATTTTTCAGCCATTTAACGATACATTTACTTCCACTATTCGCTGTATTAGGTGGCGCAATTGCAATGATGATACTATTAGTGTTTCAAACGAAAGGACAAATACGCCCGACAACACTCATAATCATCGGTATTTCGATGCAAACGTTGTTTATTGCGCTTGTCCAAGGATTACTCATTACAACGAAGCAATTATCTGCTGCCAAAGCTTATACATGGCTAGTCGGAAGTCTTTACGGTGCTACGTTTAAAGATACAATCATCTTGGGTATGGTTATTTTAGCTGTTGTGCCGTTGTTATTTCTTGTTATACCAAAAATGAAAATATCTATACTTGATGACCCTGTAGCGATTGGCTTAGGCTTACATGTACAACGTATGAAACTAATCCAATTAATCACTTCTACTATACTCGTATCTATGGCAATCAGTTTAGTAGGTAACATTGGGTTTGTCGGTTTAATCGCACCACATATCGCGAAAACAATCGTTCGCGGAAGTTATGCTAAAAAGTTACTAATGTCAGCAATGATTGGTGCCATATCAATTGTTATTGCAGACTTAATTGGGCGTACCTTATTCTTGCCTAAAGAAGTGCCAGCAGGTGTATTTATTGCTGCTTTTGGTGCCCCATTCTTCATATACTTATTATTAACCGTGAAAAAGTTATAACGATATTATTAAAACAAAATGACCTCACAACGAAGTTAGCTAAATGATTCAGTTAACTAACAGTTGCGAGGTTTTTTTATACATATAGTTGTTGTTATTGTTAACAAGCGTCGACTTTCTTAATTACATATTAATACTTTATATACAAATAACACCGACTCATATTCTATAATATCAATCAATATTCTTCGATTTTTCAAATATCGATAACTATTTCTTATTTAAATATAGTGTTTGATAATGTCATTTATTCAAAAACACAAATTTTAATAAAAATATCATATTATTTTTAATTGTAAATTATGGATTATTTTTCTTATTATATTGTGTTATATTAAAATAAAGTGCATATACAAGGAGATAAAACAATGAAATATAATAACCATGACAAAATTAGAGATTTTATAATCATTGAAGCATATATGTTTCGTTTTAAGAAAAAAGTCAAGCCTGAAGTCGATATGACTATAAAAGAATTTATATTACTGACTTATTTATTTCATCAGCAAGAAAACACACTTCCATTTAAGAAGATTGTTTCAGATTTATGTTATAAACAATCGGATTTAGTACAGCATATAAAAGTACTTGTGAAACATTCATATATTAGTAAAGTTCGAAGTAAAATTGATGAGCGTAATACTTACATTTCAATATCTGAAGAACAACGAGAGAAAATTGCAGAACGTGTTACATTGTTTGATCAAATCATTAAACAATTTAACCTTGCAGATCAAAGTGAATCACAGATGATACCAAAAGATAGTAAAGAATTTCTAAACTTGATGATGTATACAATGTATTTCAAGAATATTATCAAAAAACATCTAACATTAAGTTTTGTAGAATTCACAATTCTAGCTATTATCACTTCTCAAAATAAAAACATCGTTCTTCTTAAAGATTTAATTGAAACAATCCACCATAAATACCCTCAAACTGTTAGAGCTCTCAATAATTTAAAAAAGCAAGGCTATCTAATAAAAGAACGCTCAACTGAAGATGAAAGAAAAATTTTAATTCATATGGATGACGCGCAGCAAGACCATGCTGAACAATTATTAGCTCAAGTGAATCAATTATTAGCAGATAAAGATCATTTACATCTTGTTTTTGAATAATATCTCTATTACGCAAGTGTGCTGTATTCTAAAGTGCACTTGTGTTTTCTATTTTTTAATAAAACCTCAGCACATAATGAACAACTATCTATTTTCTATATCACTTAAAACCATTTCCGAAATTAAACCTCAGCACATTCAAAGCCCCACTTTATTCTTAAAAATATTTTTTAACTCATATGTATTAAACCGCTTTCATTATAAAAAATATCTCTATATTTTATCTGTTTTTATTAATCGAAATAGCGTGATTTTGCGGTTTTAAGCCTTTTACTTCCTGAATAAATCTTTCAGCAAAATATTTATTTTATAAGTTATAAAACTTACCTTTAAATTTAATTATAAATATAGATTTTAGTATTGCAATACATAATTCGTTATATTATGATGACTTTACAAATACATACAGGGGGTATTAATTTGAAAAAGAAAAACATTTATTCAATTCGTAAACTAGGTGTAGGTATTGCATCTGTAACTTTAGGTACATTACTTATATCTGGTGGCGTAACACCTGCTGCAAATGCTGCGCAACACGATGAAGCTCAACAAAATGCTTTTTATCAAGTCTTAAATATGCCTAACTTAAATGCTGATCAACGCAATGGTTTTATCCAAAGCCTTAAAGATGATCCAAGCCAAAGTGCTAACGTTTTAGGTGAAGCTCAAAAACTTAATGACTCTCAAGCTCCAAAAGCTGATGCGCAACAAAATAACTTCAACAAAGATCAACAAAGCGCCTTCTATGAAATCTTGAACATGCCTAACTTAAACGAAGCGCAACGTAACGGCTTCATTCAAAGTCTTAAAGACGACCCAAGCCAAAGCACTAACGTTTTAGGTGAAGCTAAAAAATTAAACGAATCTCAAGCACCGAAAGCTGATAACAATTTCAACAAAGAACAACAAAATGCTTTCTATGAAATCTTGAATATGCCTAACTTAAACGAAGAACAACGCAATGGTTTCATCCAAAGCTTAAAAGATGACCCAAGCCAAAGTGCTAACCTATTGTCAGAAGCTAAAAAGTTAAATGAATCTCAAGCACCGAAAGCGGATAACAAATTCAACAAAGAACAACAAAATGCTTTCTATGAAATCTTACATTTACCTAACTTAAACGAAGAACAACGCAATGGTTTCATCCAAAGCCTAAAAGATGACCCAAGCCAAAGCGCTAACCTTTTAGCAGAAGCTAAAAAGCTAAATGATGCTCAAGCACCAAAAGCTGACAACAAATTCAACAAAGAACAACAAAATGCTTTCTATGAAATTTTACATTTACCTAACTTAACTGAAGAACAACGTAACGGCTTCATCCAAAGCCTTAAAGACGATCCTTCAGTGAGCAAAGAAATTTTAGCAGAAGCTAAAAAGCTAAACGATGCTCAAGCACCAAAAGAGGAAGACAATAACAAGCCTGGCAAAGAAGACAATAACAAGCCTGGTAAAGAAGACAACAACAAGCCTGGCAAAGAAGACGGCAACAAGCCTGGTAAAGAAGACAACAAAAAACCTGGTAAAGAAGATGGCAACAAGCCTGGTAAAGAAGACAACAAAAAACCTGGTAAAGAAGACGGCAACAAGCCTGGCAAAGAAGATGGCAACAAACCTGGTAAAGAAGATGGCAACAAACCTGGTAAAGAAGATGGTAACGGAGTACATGTCGTTAAACCTGGTGATACAGTAAATGACATTGCAAAAGCAAACGGCACTACTGCTGACAAAATTGCTGCAGATAACAAATTAGCTGATAAAAACATGATCAAACCTGGTCAAGAACTTGTTGTTGATAAGAAGCAACCAGCAAACCATGCAGATGCTAACAAAGCTCAAGCATTACCAGAAACTGGTGAAGAAAATCCATTCATCGGTACAACTGTATTTGGTGGATTATCATTAGCCTTAGGTGCAGCGTTATTAGCTGGACGTCGTCGCGAACTATAAAAACAAACAATACACAACGATAGATATCATTTTATCCAAACCAATTTTAACTTATATACGTTGATTAACACATTCTTATTTGAAATGATAAGAATCATCTAAATGCACGAGCAACATCTTTTGTTGCTCAGTGCATTTTTTATTTTACTTACTTTTCTAAACAACTTCTGAAACGCCTCAACACTTTCTACTCTGATTACATATATGACATTTTTAGGCATTAAAAAATCGAACTAGACAAGATGCTCATTGCATTTCGTACTAGTTCGATTCATGAATAATTAGATTTAAAATGTCATTTGAATCCAAGTGACAACATTATTTATATTTAGAATATTAACGTTAGTATAAACGTCCAAACACAAATAAAAGCAACAAATATAATACTGTATTTTAACGTCATTTTTAATAATGCAGATTCTTCACCAACTTTTTTAACAGCTGCAGTCGCAATGGCAATTGATTGTGGTGAAATAAGTTTCGCTGCTACACCACCTGCAGTGTTAGCTGCCACAAGTAATGAACCGCTTGTTGAAATTTGTTGTGCCACTGTCGCTTGAATAGGTGCGAATAAAGTATTGTTATTTACAACTGAACCAGTCATAAACACACCAATCCAACCTAATACTGGAGAGAATAATGGGAAAATTGCTCCCGCTTTAGCAATACCTTGTCCAATTGCTACAGTCAAACCACCGTATGTCATAACTTTAGCAATAGCTAGGATAGCTGAAATTGTAAGGATCGGTAACCATAATTCTTTAATTGCTTCGACCAATAAAGCACCTGCACTTTTCCATTTTAACTTCGTAATTAAAATTGTAATAATTACTGTTAATAAAATCGCTGTCCCAGTTGCACCAATTAAATCGAGACGCAACGCAATTCCTTTAGGCGATAAATCACTCACAGTATTTGGAATTGGCAATTTTATTACTAAACTTTCAAGTGCACCTCCAGGTTGGAATAATTTTTTGAAGAATGGTGCACTCCATACTAATACAAAGGCAGTTAAAATTACGAACGGACTCCAAGCAAAGACAATTTCTTTAGGCGTTCGTTTTTGAATTTTATGTTCAGACGCTTCCAATCTGAAAATGTTTTTCGGTTTAAATTTACGACAAACAAATGCTAACACCACCATTGTTGCTAGTGATGGAATAATGTCTGCTAGTTCTGGACCATGGAATATTGTTAATAATAATTGTAATCCAGTATATGTACCACTCACTGTTAAAATGACAGGTAAAATTTCTTTAATACCTTTCATACCATCTACAATGAATACTAAAACAAATGGAATAATAAAGTTTAAAATTGGAAGTGTCAATGCTGAGTATCTCGCAACATCTAATGTTGTAACGCCTCCACTTAAGTTAAACGTATCAATAATACTAACTGGTAAACCAATTGCACCAAAGGCACCCGCCGCACCATTAGCAATTAAACATAACATCGCTGCTTTTAATGGTTCAAATCCAAGTTGAATTAATAATACTGCACAAATCGCAATTGGCACACCAAATCCTGCTGCACCTTCTAAAAATGCGTTGAAACAAAATCCAATTAATAATAGTTGGATTCTTTGGTCCACTGAAATACTTGCAATACTATCTTGAATAATAGAAAATTGTCCTGTTTTAATAGAAACTTTATATAACCAAACTGCCATTAAAACGATATATCCTATTGGGAAAATACCGGCAACAACGCCTTCTGTAATCGCACCTGCTGATACACGCGCTGGTAATTCAAATACAAATAAAGCCACAATCAATGTAACAACCAAAGTTGTCAATGCTGCATAAATGCCTTTCATTTTAAAAACGGTTAAGCATAATAAAAATAAAATAATAGGTACTGCTGCAACTAAGGCTGATAATCCGACATTATCGAATGGATTTACAGTAAGTAGTGTCATAATGACTCCCTCTCTTTATATAAAATATTTATCATTCTGATTAATCTACAACCTATTTCAACTTATATTTTGCGATGATCACATATTTAAAATGTAACACTCCTATATGTGACAGGCAATCGAATTTTTACAAAAAGTTCACAAAATATACACAATATTTAACTATAATAAATAATATATCATTTTAATTATAAATACTAGATATTATTTATAATAATCTCAGGAATTCGCTTCAAAACTGCATCATGAGAGTTTATATTTTTATTGAGAATCTCTCATTTTATGAATTGTAGGAAGTAAACAAAATATGACAAGCGTCAAACCAATGATAATGATAAATATCATATTAAACCATAGTAAATTGAATTGATGATGGTGTTGTATTTGCCAAATTTCTAATACTGTGAAGATAGACATATAGCTCATAATCTCTAAATTTAACGTACTTAAAAATAATTTAATCGCTCGAATTTCACGTGGTGTATGATTATAATGTGACCATTTGGCAAATCGTTCATAGTATCTACCTGCAATGAAAAATATAAGCCAAATCACTATAAATGCGCTATTAATCAAAAGCAGCACCCATTTATCAGCAAAATTATCAGCATCCCCTGCTAAATTATAATGAATAGGCACTTTGGTTGGTAATTTTGGATAGGTCACTACTGTATAGCACATCATAGCTAAGTAAATAAGTAGACTTAATATTGTAAAAGACCTGATTTTAGACATTCTATCGCCTCTTTCTTTACATTTTATGTATAACACTCTGCCTATTTTACCTTTTAATTACATTACCCCAAACGATTAAACAATATGTAATGATACTATAATTGCGTCAGGAGTATCCGCTTGTTAAATGTGCATAGCTTATATTTAGCTGTTTAACATGCCACATAATGATTCGAATTATTGTTTTAATTAAACCTTTTTCACATATGTATAAATTTTATAGAGCGCATGCTTAATATTTTCATTTGATTCAAAGGCAAAAGATAGCCTTATACTCTTTTCTTTACTGCCATAAATGTAACCCGGATTGATTAATATTTTTTCTTTACTTAACAATTCGTAAAATAAATATTTAATATCTATATCTATTT
The DNA here is from genome assembly GCF_018622755.1 of Staphylococcus sp. MZ3. NCBI lineage: Bacteria > Bacillati > Bacillota > Bacilli > Caryophanales > Staphylococcaceae > Staphylococcus > Staphylococcus sp. MZ3. The sequence continues at coordinate 98,482 of NZ_CP076026.1, read as the reverse complement.
TAAAGACTAACCATACAAAATAACCTCCACTTGGAACCTCCCAATGTGCTATATCCTTAAATAAATTATTGAGGATGTTTAACATAAAGTCTCGTTTATCTTTTAAAACATACCTTAACTTTACTAAGTGTTTATCATAAGACTTATTTTTCAACATCTCATATACAACCATTTGTGACAAAATACTGGATCCATAGTCAATTTGCATTCTTACATCTGCCAATTGCTCTATTATTTTTTCAGAAGCAACAATCCAACCTATTCTTATTGCTGGTGCAATCGTTTTTGAAAAACTGCTTATATGTATAACTTTTCCCAATTTATCATAAGTTTTGATAGAAGGAGTTGGATCGCTAAAGAAAATATCTCTAAAGATATCATCTTCAATGATAGGAATATTATGTCTTTCGCTATAAGTAATTATATTTTTCTTTTGCTCATTCGTTAAAGAACGACCTGTCGGGTTATTAAACCTAGGTTCTATATAAATCGCTTTATTTTTAAAATTAATAAATCTATCAATGATGGTATCAATTTCATTAATTTGATTATAAGGAACATCAATATGTCTAAAATTCAATTGCTCAAAAACATTTGTAGAGTGAATATATGATGGTGTATTCGAAATTATTATGGCATCTTGACCTAAAAACCCAATAGATAAAAGTTGAATGGCATGTAAAGCGCCTGAAGTGATCATTACATTTTCTCTACCTACATTTATACCTTGCTTTGACATTCGTTCAACGATAATATCTCTTAACTTGATATAACCATAGCCATTATTATAACCAAAAGATAAGTCTTCAATATGACTGGCTGTATTAGACATGGCTTTTTTCAATTGAATATGTGGCATTAACGATATACCCAATTCACCTTTACTTATATGTATATACGAATCATCTGTCTCAATTTTATTAATTAATTGCACCGTATACTGACTTCTTTGTTGAGAGGACCATAACATCATTTCAGACCACTTATTTGTAATATGTGCTTCATTCAAATAGTCATTAACATATGTTCCACTACCTACTTTAGTATAGATAAATCCTTCAGCTTCTAATAACTCAATACTTTTAATAATCGTTACTCTATTTACGTTGTACTGTATCGCCAACTGCCTATGTGAAGGTATTTTCATTCCATAAAACCAATCCCCTGTGATTATTTTATCTCTTATGTCACTAGCAATATCTTTATATTTAGCCATCTTCTCCCTCCCTTTTAAAATTGGATAGGTAAATCCATTCAAAATTGGTTGTACTCATTTTAAATCATATTTTTTAATATAGAAACACATAATTAAAGGAGTGATGATATTAATGAATAAACTTCGAGACACTACTTTTCTATCATATTTATTTACTATCATATTGTGGGGATCTGCATTTCCAATGATAAAGATTGCGTTAAATGATTTTAGTGCAGAATCATTGTCGGCATTTCGTTTAATTTTAGCAACAATAATTCTCTTGCCGTTCGTAATTATAAAGAAATTGCCTACCCCTGAACTAAGAGATATCCCTGTTATTTTTATTTTAGGATTTTGTGGATTTGTGATATATCACACAGCTTTAAATTTTGGTGAAACTTTGATTAGTGCAGGTATATCTGGAATTCTAGTCTCTACAACGCCTATTTTTTCTAGTGCTTTAGCTTATATATTTTTAAAAGAGCATTTTTCAAAATGGAATTGGTTAAGTTCACTCGTCGCATTTATAGGAATATCCATTATTTCAATAAGTAAAGATGATTACACAACTATTAATGTATTAGGTGTTTTTATTATTTTACTTGCATCTTTTAGTGAAAGTTTGTATTTTACTTTCCAGAAAAAATACATAGAAAAATACGGCTTCATCGCTTTCACACTATATACAATAATGGCAAGCTCACCATTTATGCTTATTTTTATTCCTGAAATCATCAACGATATACACGGCGCCACTTTTACATCAATAGTATCGGTACTTTATTTAGCTATATTCCCTACTATAATTCCATACGTTTTGCTTGCTTATATTGTGAAGTCAGTTGGTGTCTCTGATGCAACAATGTCTCTTTATTTAACACCTATCGTTTCTTTATTATTATCTTATCTGTTATTAGACGAGCTACCAACAACCCTTGCTATTATAGGCGGAATTATCACTCTACTAGGCGTTAGTTTAAGTAACTTCTTTCAAAATACATAATTATTCCAAGTCCCGCACCTCAGAATCCAAAAACATTCGAGTGATAAAATTTTAAAAATCAAAAATATAAAAATGATCTAATTTCGTCAAATTTACCAATATAAATACTAATATTTGCAATTCACAAAGGGGTATAGTCTGAGTGTATTCCAATACGAAAGGACTTGGTGGATATGTATTACAGTTATGGAAATTATGAAGCATTTGCGCGCCCTAAAAAACCTGAAAATGTAGAAAACAAATCCGCTTACTTAATCGGATCTGGTCTAGCTTCACTTGCTGCAGCTTGTTTTTTAATAAGGGATGGTCAAATGGAAGGTTCTAAGATTCATATTTTAGAAGAGTTACCTAAAGCAGGTGGTAGTCTTGACGGAGAAAATATTCCTTTAAAAGGCTATGTTGTCCGCGGTGGTCGTGAAATGGAGAACCACTTTGAATGTTTGTGGGACTTATTCAGATCTATCCCTTCATTAGAAATCGATAACGCGTCAGTATTAGATGAATTCTATTGGTTAAACAAAGAAGACCCTAACTATTCTCGTTGTCGTGTTATTGAGAAACAGGGTCAACGTTTAGTCACAGATGGAGACTTCACTTTGACTAAAACGGCGATTAAAGAAATTTTAGATTTATGCTTAACGAATGAAGAAGATTTAGATGATGTCAAAATAACAGATGTATTTTCCGATGACTTCTTTAATTCAAACTTTTGGATTTACTGGAAAACGATGTTTGCATTTGAACCGTGGCATTCTGCTATGGAAATGCGTCGCTATCTAATGCGATTCGTTCATCATATTGGTGGTCTCGCAGACTTTTCAGCTTTAAAATTCACTAAATATAACCAATATGAATCTTTAGTATTACCTATGGTTGAATATTTAAAATCGCATGGGGTTCAATTTGAATACGATGTAAAAGTCGAAGATATTAAAATAGATGTTACGACAAGTCAAAAAATTGCCCGAGAAATATTAATTGACCGTAATGGTAATGCAGAATCTATTAAACTGACTATAAACGATCTTGTCTTTGTGACAAACGGTAGTATTACAGAAAGCTCTACTTATGGTGATAATGATACACCAGCGCCACCAACTGACGAATTAGGTGGTAGTTGGACACTATGGAAAAATTTAGCGCGACAAAGTCCTGAATTTGGTAATCCTGATAAGTTTTGCCAAAATATTCCTAAAAAAAGTTGGTTTGTTTCAGCAACTTCTACAACAAACAATAAAGAGATTATCGATACAATAGAAAGTATTTGTAAACGTGACCCACTTGCAGGCAAAACAGTTACAGGCGGTATTATTACAATCAATGATTCTGCATGGCAAATGAGTTTTACAATCAATCGTCAGCAACAGTTTAAAGACCAACCTGAAAATGAAATATCTACATGGATTTATGCCTTATATTCAGATGTAAACGGCGATTATATTAAAAAGCCAATTACAGAATGTAGTGGTAATGAAATATGTCAAGAATGGCTGTATCACTTAGGTGTATCAACTGACAAAATTGAAGACTTAGCAAAACATGCATCTAATACGATTCCTGTTTATATGCCATATATCACATCTTATTTCATGACGCGTGCTATCGGCGACAGACCTTTAGTCGTCCCGCATCAATCTCAGAACTTAGCATTTATTGGTAACTTTGCAGAAACAGAGCGAGATACTGTATTTACTACAGAATATTCGGTTCGTACTGCAATGGAAGCTGTTTATGAACTACTAAATATCGACCGTGGCATCCCAGAAGTCATCAATAGTCCATTTGATCTTCGCGTCTTAATGGATGCTGTATATGAGCTCAATGACCACCAAGATTTGCGTGAGATTACTAAAGATTCGAAAATGCAAAAACTCGCATTAGCTGGATTCCTTAAAAAGGTAAAAGGTACGTACATTGAGACATTATTAAAAGAACACAAATTGTTATAACGAGGCACATTAAATAATTTTATTTGGTGATTTCGAATCATGAGACTGGGACAGAAATAATGTTTTCATAAAAATTATTTCGTTATCCCACTCTCATGATTTTTTTGATGAAACATAATTACATGATTGATTGCATCATTTTGTTAAACAAGTGATTGCAAACCTGCCATTTCACACTGAAAATTTACATAATAAGTGACGATATTTTACAAGTCATATACAAATAACATATATTGTTAAATAATTTTACCTAATCTTAACATTAAATTTACAATTATAAGCGATAATCTAAATATAAAGCTTATTTGAGGTGAAATAATGGAAATGTCGGTTACAGAAGTCATTTTCTCCTTTTTAGGTGGTTTAGGTATTTTCCTTTACGGCTTAAAAATCATGGGAGACGGGCTTCAAGCATCAGCAGGAGACAGGCTACGAGATATTTTAAACAAATTTACATCAAATCCAGTATTAGGTGTTATTGCAGGTATCGTTGTAACTATTTTAATACAAAGTAGTTCAGGTACGACAGTTATCACAATCGGACTGGTAACAGCTGGATTTATGACATTGAAACAAGCCATTGGAGTGATAATGGGTGCTAATATCGGAACAACGGTAACTGCATTTATTATCGGTATAGATTTAGGCGAATATGCAATGCCAATTTTAGCATTAGGTGCATTTTTAATCTTTTTCTTTAAACGCTCTAAAATTAATAACATTGGCCGCATACTATTCGGTTTCGGTTCTCTATTCTTCGGTCTAGAATTTATGGGTGATGCCGTTAAACCTTTAGCATCATTAGATGGATTTAAGCAATTAATGCTTGATATGTCATCAAATCCAATACTTGCTGTCATTGTCGGCGCAGGGTTAACAGCACTAGTTCAAAGTTCAAGTGCGACGATTGGTATTTTACAAGAATTTTATCAACAAGATTTAATCAGCTTAAACGCAGCAATCCCTGTGTTACTAGGCGATAACATTGGTACAACGATTACAGCTATCTTAGCTAGTTTAGCCGGCTCAATCGCTGCAAAACGTGCGGCGCTTGTACACGTCATCTTTAACTTAATCGGGGTAATTATCTTCACAATTTTCTTGCCAGTTGTGATTCATTTGATTAGTTTGTTACAAGATGTATGGCACTTAAAACCAGCGATGACGATTGCAGTATCACATGGTATCTTCAACATAACAAATACTTTGATTCAATTACCATTTGTAGCAGGTTTAGCATGGATAGTTACAAAGCTTGTCCCAGGTAAAGATATTGCTGATGACTATAAACCTCAGCACTTAAACAAAGATCTTGTTTATCACGCACCTGGTGTTGCATTACAAGAAACTCAAAAAGAATTACAAAATGTGGGTCAGATTGTCTTAACGATGTTTGAAGACATTCGCGAAATTACAAAAGACGATAAAAAATTGATCAAAAAGCTTGAACAAAAGCACCAAGCTGTTGAAACAATCAATGATAGTATTCGCAATTATTTAGTTAGAATTTCTACAAAAGCCATTACGAAGGCAGACGTTGAGCGTTTAGCAGTTATGTTTGATGTCAATCGCTCTATTTTAAAAGTAGCAGAGCTAACAGAAGAGTATGTCGCTCAATTAAAACGCCAACATGATGAAGATATTCGCATTACAGAAGATGCACAACGCGGTATGGATAAATTATTCAACCATGTTGCTGAGTCATTTGATAAAGCCATCGACATGTTAGATGTTTATGACAAAACGAAAAAAGATGAAATTGTAGAACGTAGTAGAGAATCATTTAATATTGAACATAAACTACGCAAAGGTCATATTAAACGCCTTAATCGTGGTGAATGTACAACAAAAGGCGGATTACTATATATCGATATGATTGGTGTTCTTGAACGTATCGGTTATCATTCACGAAATGTTTCTGAAGCACTTGTTGGCCTTAACGATGATGTACCTACAGATGAAGAAATTGCAACAACTGAAATTTAATTTTTACTGTCTTATTTAAATTCATATCTTATATAAAATTAGAGATTCAGATGCATGTAAAACAGGCTGGGACATAAATCCCTAAAAAACAGTAGTAAGATAATTTTCAATTAGAAAATATCTTACTGCTGTTCTATATTTATACAATACTTCGTATTGAATGGCTTCGCTTTCCTAGGGTGCCGTCTCAGCCTCGGTCTTCGACTGGCACTGCTCCCTCAGGAGTCTCGCCATTAATACTACGTATTAACATGTAATTTTACTTTTAAATACTTTAAAAAATAAGACACTTTGTCCAACTTACACTACCAATAGAAACTTCTGTTAGAATTCCTCAAAATGATATTTCGTGATATGTTAATGAAATTGTTGAAACGATACCTGATAGTGAATTCGATGAATTCAGACACCATCGTGGCGCAACATCCTATCATCCAAAAATGATGTTAAAAATTATCTTATATGCATACACTCAATCTGTATTTTCTGGTCGTAGAATAGAGAAATTACTTCATGACAGTATTCGAATGATGTGGTTAGCTCAAAATCAAACACCTTCTTATAAAATTATTAATCGTTTTAGAGTAAATCCTAATACTGATGCATTAATTGAATCTTTATTTATCCAGTTTCATAGTCAATGTTTAAAGCAAAATCTTATTGATGATAATTCGATTTTTATTGAATGTCACAAGCTCTTTTATATTTAGCAAACTTTGTTATCTTAAATCGGCTATAATCACTGATATAATAATGCTTCATTAGTATGCGGTAAGCATGACGGACACTGTTCTCGGAGTCTGACCCCGAAACGTTTAATATACACTTTTACACGTCGCCTTCATTGAAGCGAATAGCCATTATCTTCACATTAGATATAGTTCCTTCTATATAAATGTCCAAATTTTTAGAACAACGCAATAAATAACCATCCACCTAACTTATCAAAAGTTTAAGTGGATGGTTTTTCATTTATATTTATATTAGTGTTAATCCAATCATAGATTTATCTATATGCACTGCTCTATACATTTCCTCATTTAATTTGCTTTACTTTCATTTATATCATTATCAAAACACTTGGCGTGTCATCGTTATTATTTCGCATCTTTGACACGTTTATCATCATTAGGAATCGCGAATAAAATTGCGATAAATGCCATGATTCCCATTAATACGTTAACCCAAAGTGCAATCATCGCACCTGTATGAATGCTCGTTGCAGCAACTGCACCAGCATATACAGCACCACTAATTGCGACACCGAATGCGCCACCAAGTGATGAAGCCATTTTATAAATACCTGAAGCAACGCCAACTTTATCTAACGGTGCATTCGAAATAGCTGTATCTGTAGAAGGTGTTGCATAAATACCTAAGCCTAGTCCGAAACATAAATATCCTACGACACAACTGATAACATAAAATATGCCTGGTAAGAATACTAATGAAATAAGTGCAATACCAATGACCACAATGAATGTACCTAATAACATTGGTCGCTTAGAACCCATTTTTTGTAATAATTTTTCACCAACTCGAATCATCAATAACACCATGATTAAATAAGTAATTGATAAGTATCCTGCCTGCAATGCTGTATAACCTAAACCTTGTTGCACGAATGTATTCGCTACAATTAATGTACCTGCAACACCGTTTAATAAGAAGTTCGAAATCGTTGCACCTGTATATGGTTTATTTTCAAATAATTTAAAATCAATAAGCGGATTATCTACTTTTTTCTCAACTTTTAAGAAAATAAAGAATGCTACAATTACGATTGCAATCAAACCAAAGAACCATAATGATGTGTAACCAAGTGCTGCACCTTTAGTAATGACAACGTTTAAACTTAGCAACATAACTACTAGAACAATTAGCCCTGCAACGTCAAATTTATGTGTATTGGTAATTTCTGATTTCGTTTCAGGCGTCCCTTTGATGAGTAACATTGAAAGTACGGCAACGATAATTGAGAAGATGAAAATCCATCTCCAACCCATAGTTGTCGCAACTGCACCACCGAAGAGTGAACAGATACCACTGCCACCCCAAGAACCGATAGACCAATAACTTAAGGCACGCTGACGTTCAGCACCCTGATAATAAGTTTTCATAATGGCCAATGTGGAAGGCATAATACACGCTGCTGATACACCTTGTATAACACGACCTAAAATTAATAATGCCGGTAAATTCGTAATAATAATTAATGCTGAACCAATAATACTTAACAATAAACCGATATTCGTCATTTTCACGCGCCCAATTTTATCTGCTAGACCACCTGCTCCAACGACAAACATACCTGAAAATAGTGCAGTTAGACTGACCGCTATACTAATTGTCCCCATGTCTGCACCAAAACTTTGTTGTAAATTTGGTACAACATTTACAAGTGATTGTGCAAACAACCAAAATGTAATAACACCTAATACAATACCTAAGATTAACTTGTTGCCCCCGCGATACGTTTCATTCATGTTAGTTATCTCCTTTAAGGTAATCTAAAACAACTGTCCCTACAGCTTCTGCCGAAATAAGTAATGATTTTTCTGAAATGTTAAATTTAGGATGATGATGTGGGTAAATTTCACCATCTTCCACAGCTGCACCTGTATAAATAAAGGCACTTGGACGTTCTTTAGCATAATATGCAAAGTCTTCTGAAGGTGGTTGTGGTTCACACATTTCAACACCAAAATCAAGGTTTGCTTCTTTCAACGTCTTAGCCACGTACTCAGTAAACTCTGGATCATTATATAATGCTGGATAATCATCGTTATATTCTAAGGTGCAAGTTACACCATACATATCCTCTAATCCTTTTGATAAACGTTTAATTTCTTTTTCAATTGTTGCTTTTGTAGCATCTGTTAATCCACGTACATCACCTTCAATTTCAACAACATCTTTAATGACATTGAATTGACCTTTACCGTCAAATGAACCGATTGTGACAACACCGGTTTCAAATGGACTTAGTCGTCTAGATACAACTGTTTGTAACGCTGTGACGAAGTAGCTACCTGCAACAATGGCATCATTGGCCATATGTGGTGATGAACCATGACCACCTTTACCTTGAACTTTCAATTTGAAGAATGCGCGTCCTGTTTGAACATAACCAGGTCTGTAATACACATTACCTGTTTTCATTGTGCTCATGACGTGTACACCTAATACATGATCAACACCGTCTAATACACCATTTTCAATCATTGCTTTAGCACCACCTGGTGGTACTTCTTCAGCTGGTTGATGTATCACAACGACTTTTCCTGTAAAACTATCTTTCATTTCAGCAAGCGTCTCTGCTAATACAAGCATGTATGCTGTATGTGCATCGTGACCACATGCGTGCATAACACCTTTATTTTGTGATGCAAAAGATAATCCTGTATCTTCAGTAATGGGTAATGCGTCAAAGTCTGCACGGATTGCTAATGTTTTACCAGGTTTCCCCGAATCAATCGTTACTTTAATTCCACGTGGTCCGACATTCGTTTCTACTTCCACATCTTTACCTTTGTAAAATTCAGCGATGTATTTCGCCGTTTCATCTTCATGAAAAGATAATTCTGGATGCTGATGTAAATAACGTCTGATCTCAATCATTTTGTCTTCTTTAGATTTTAAAGCTTCAATTAATTGTTGATTCATATCCTTCATCTCCTTAGTTACATCATAAATGATTAATCATTATTTATATTGCCAACAACAGAGATGTTAACCATTAATTTTTTGCAATTTTAACTTTGAATATAAAAATCACAAATTCTGCATATCAAAATTTGTGATTTGTGATCATTTTATGAACTTGGGTAACGTTTTACTTCAATTAAGTGAATCCCATTCGTAATCATTTTAATGTTTAATGCCAGTGTGTCCGTGATATCTATATCATATACTTCTAATTTCGGAAAACTCATTCGATTAACGTAATCTATAGAGTCCTTGTCCATGCCATGTATCGTATGATGTTTGCGCCAAAGATTAAATAACGCACCATTTTCTTTATCTAAGGTAAAATGTTTAACCTTATACATACCGTCTTCTAGGGCATTAATGTTCAAATGAATCATTTCCGTCGCACGCATATTCATTTGATTGTCCAGCGCTAAGTACGGATTAAAATGCTTTGCATCATATAACAATATTTGAAAATTTGAATCAGTTCCCGTGACAATACATGTATCATCAGAATACAAAATATTGCTTGTTAATTTATTAAATAGCAATGCCGTGAAATAGACCGGACGTTTTCCATTATATTGATGAAACAGTTCAATTGAATTCATATAATCGCGTTCATTTCTACAATGACTGACGTGCAAATCATAGTTCAACCAATAACCGATACCCTCTACTTTAGAACTTAATTTTAATAATTGCTCAATGATGATACCACCTCTAAAATATTCGCCGTTTGTAATAAATGTATCACCCGTCAATGTATTCCAATTGAGTAAAATGAGTGGACGCTTTAGGCGATGACGATGCATTAAGTCGATAAGGTAATTCGTTTTATTAATAATCATTTGACTCGCGGTTTTAAATTCATCATCATTCATTTTATTAAAATCAACAGCGTCATTTGAATTGGCATCAAATACAAAATGGTCGATGTGTGGCTCAAGTCGTTTCAACAATGGTAGATGTCTTTCCGTAGCTTGATCTAAGTGAATGTACAAGCCACCATTAGGGAATAATGCTTTAAAATAATCAATCATTTCAATCAAAGACGTGTGCAATGTCGTCACATACAAGTTGAACTTCAAATCTTTTCTATGACTGACATGCAGGGCAACGTGATGGATAAAAATTTTAAATGCATCGATATAATCACGTGAGTCATACTGATCCAAATGCATGGTCAAACTAAAGTTATGATCTAATAAAAAGTCTAAACACAAATCAATATCATAAAATATATTCGAAATTTCTGCATCATATGTGAATGGCGCATTGAGCTTTTTCATGATATATGGAATCACATCATATGCTAATACTTCATTGACTTGAAAATCATGATGACATGTAAGCAACTGTGATTGATACTGTGTATTGAGCAAATTCCTCAAATAGCCCACTTGAATAATATGATTAAATTGATTTAGTTGTTGATTAGTTGGTTTAAAGGCAATCTCTTTATAGTTCATCTTTTCAATATCTTCAATGAAATGATTCATTTCTTCAATGTAGTCATTTAAAAGTAATATCAATTCACGGTCGTGATAATCATGTTGTGCCGATTGCTGGTTTTCAGTGATTGCTGGACGATCACCTCGATATTGTTTAGGTGTTTGATGCGTAAAGTGTTTAAATGTTCTCGCAAAGCTCGCTGCACTTGAAAAGCCATTTTGCAATGCAATATCAGTAATGGTTTCATCTGTGTATGTTAAATCGAGTTTCGCATGCTCAATTCGCGTCGTATTTAAGAAATGCTGGAATCCTACACCTAGCGATTCTGTAAACTTTTTAGACAGATGGCTCTCTGACCACCCAACGTATTCGCTTAATTCTGAAAGGCTTAAATCTTCATGAAAATGTAACTCGATATAGTCGCATACTTGATTCACTTTATCATCATTTAAGATACTTTGGTTCGAATGATATGTACGCGGGACATAATGAATCATATGCATAAGCAACTGAATGACAAGTTGTTGCTCAGTCAATTTAGACAACTCATTATGTCGGATATGTGTTGAAACCAGTCTTGCCATTATATTTCTCAGTTGATGTATATTCTTTGTTGTGGTCGCATCTGTTAAGTGAAAATATAGACAATGCGCATCATCAAACTTGTCTGCTAAATATTTCATTTGGAATTGGATATAACATATGATGCCATCTTGTTGAAGTTGAAATCGATACAAGTCGCGGTGGTTAATAATGAAAATGTCGCCACTGTTGCATTGCGTCATATTATTTTCATCATAAATATGTGCCTCACCTTTAATAACAAAACCAATCATTAAACCATTGAGCCTTTTGAAATCTGGCATGCTTTCAGTTTCTACTCGAATTAAATAATCACGTTGCATACTATCCCTCAATTCAGTAATATGAATACGTTTATTTTACATTATTTTACAGCAATATATTTGAAATTCGTGTTGAATTGTGTGGGAGGCAGGAGGTTATTTATCCTCACTCGGTTCAAGATGTAGACTATCACTAAAGTATATATTTTCACCTTTTTTCTCCACAAAAGTAAATTCAATATCTTTATATCCAACTGATGAGCCTTTTAAATTACCTGTACCTTTCAACAATAACTTTGGTGCTTTATTCGTTGGTATATTATATCTTTTTCTTAATTGTTTTACATTATAATCATCATTAGTTAATTGATATTTGGCTGAATAACTCGGTACCTCTGGATTGTATGAAATATCTCCATCTTTGTACTTCGACAAATCTTTAAAATCGCCGTATTGAACAAAAAACTTAAAGTTTTCGATTTCTTTTTTTATTTTTTCGTCTTTGATATCTTTAGTTGGTATAATTTTATTGCCGACCATTTTAACGGGATATTCTTTATCTTTACTCTTAGGTCTACCATCTTCATCATGAAGTGTTTCACTCACTATATACTTCCCGGTTGTAGTCTTAGTGTTTCTATTCATATATAGAACCATACCTTTTGATTTCATACGTTCCCCTTTAGGTTGAACAACCATTTCAGAATTAATAATCCATGTGCCTTTATCGTTTTTATCAAATTGATCATCACGATAGCCTTCTTTATCGTATAAATCCTCTAGATTTTTAATCGGATACATACTCAATGTTTTTTCAAAACTTTTCTTTATTTCCGCTTCTTTACCTATGCCACAACCAGCAGTGATACTAATGACTAAAAATAAGAAACTAATACCTAACACTAATTTATTTAAACGTTTCATCACCTTACAACTCTCTTCTTTTTATTTTGTTTCCTTGAATCGATTTCATACTCTTTATTAGTCACGATTATTCATCATTACTCGGTTTAAAATGTAGGTTAGCTGTAAAGTAAGTGTTTTCTCCTTTTTTCTCTACGAAAGTAAATTCAATTTTTTTGTATCCAACTGATGAACCATCTAAATTTCCTGAACCTTTTAACAATAACTTTGGAGCTTTATTCGTCGGTATATCATATCTTTTACGTAATTGCTTTACATTATAATCATCATTGGTTAGTTGATATTTTGCTGAATAAATCGGGGCTTCTGGATTATATGAAATATCTCCACCTTTATACTTCGTCAAATCTTTAAAATTGCCATACTGCGCGAAAAACTTAAAGTTTTCGATTTCTTTTTTTATTTTTTCATCTTTGATATCTTTAGTTGGAATGATTTTATTGTCAATCATTTTAACGGGATATTCTATTTGATTATCCAGAGGTCTGCCATTTTCATCCTTCTTTATCGCATTAACATAGTAAAATCCTTTTGCACTTCTTGTATTTCTATTTAACTTCAAAACCATACCTTTTATATTTAAGGCTTCTCCCTTTTTCTGAATTGCCATTTCAGAACTAATAGTCCATGTTCCTTTATCATTTTTATCAAATTCGTCATCACGATAGCCTTCTTTATCGTATAAATCCTCTAGATTTTTAATCGGATACATACTCAATGTTTTTTCAAAACTTTTCTTTATTTCCGCTTCTTTCCCTGTACCACAACCAGCAACGATACTGATGATTAATATCAAAAAACTAATGTACAATACCAATTTGTTTAATCGTTTCATCATTTCACAATCCTATTTCTTTTTATTGTTTTTCCTGGATCGATTTCATAATTTGATCGAATCATGATTATTTATCCTCACTTGGATTAAAATGTAGCCCATCACTAAAGTATATATTTTCTCCCTTTTTCTCTACGAAAGTAAATTCAATTTTTTTGTAGCCAATTGATGAACCTTTTAAATTCCCTGTACCTTTCAACAATAGCTTTGGTGCTTTATTCGTTGGTATATTATATCTTTTTCGTAATTGTTTTACATTATAGTCATCATTAGTTAATTGATATTTTGCTGAATAACTCGGCACCTCTGGATTGTATGATATATCTCCGTCTTTGTACTTCGACAAATCTTTAAAGTCGCCATATTGAACAAAGAACTTAAAGTTTTCGATTTCTTTTTTTATTTTTTCAACTTTAATTTCTTTAGTTGGAATGATTTTATTATCGACCATTTTAACCGGATATCTTTTTTCGTTATCACGATGTATACCTTTATCTTCTCTTTCTATAACATCAACATAGTAATAGCCATTTGTTGTTCTTGTATTTCTATTCATATATAAAACCATGCCTTTTATATTCATATCTTTTCCATTAGATTGAATCGACATTGACGAACGAACAATCCATGTTCCCTTATCATTTTTATCAAATTGATCATCACGATATCCTTCTTTATCGTATAAATCCTCTAGATTTTTAATCGGATACATACTCAACGTTTTTTCAAAACTTTTCTTTATTTCCGCTTCTTTCCCTGTACCACAACCAGCAGTAATACTAATAACTAATATCAAAAAACTAATGTAAAATGCCCATTTACTTAAACACTTCATAACCTTACAACTCTCTCCTTTTATTAGGTTGTCCTGGATTGATTTCATATTCTGGTTAAAAGATGATTATTTATCCTCGCTCGGTTCAAGATGTAGACTATCAGTAAAGTAAATATTTTCATTTTTATTCTCTAAAAAAGTAAATTCAATTTTTTTATATCCAACTGATGAACCTTTTAAATTCCCTGTACCTTTCAACAACAGCTTCGGCGCGTTATTTGTTGGTATGTCATATCTTTTACGTAATTGTTTTACATTATAATCATCATTAGTTAATTGATATTGAGCTGAATAACTCGGCACCTCTGGATTATATGATATATCTCCATCTTTATAATTCATTAAATCTTTAAAATTGCTATATTGCGCAAAAAACTTAAAGTTTTCGATTTCTTTTTTTATGTTTTCTTCTTTAACTTCCTCAGTAGAAATGAATTTATTATTAATCATTTTAACTGGATATTTTTTTTGATTATCCTGAGCTACTTCGTATTTCTCCGTCTTTATTTCATTAGTATAGTAAAATCCTTTTGCACTTCTTGTATTTCTATCTATCTTCAAAAGCATGCCTTTTATTTTTAGAGCTTCTCCTTTATTTTGAATTGCCATTTGAGAATTTACAATCCATGTTCCCTTATCATTTTTATCAAATTGATCATCTCGATAGCCCTCTTTGTCATATAAATCCTCTAGGTTTTTAATCGGATACATACTCAACGTTTTTTCAAAACTTTTCTTAATTTCCGATTCTTTACCCATGCCACAACCAGCAGTGATACTAATGACTAAAAACAGAAGACTAATACCAAGCACTAATTTATTTACACGTTTTATCATTTCATCACTCTCTTTTTCCGGGATTGATTTCATATTCTGATTGAGCCATGATTATACATCTCCGCTTTTTTTATAATCTAAGCTATCACTAAAGTATATATTTTCTTCTTTTTTCTCTACAAACGTAAATTCAATATCTTTATATCCAACTGATGAGCCTTTTAAATTCCCTGAACCTTTTAACAATAACTTTGGAGCTTTACTCGTCGATATATCATATCTTTTGCGTAATTGTTTTACATTATAATCATCATTAGTTAATTGATATTTAGCCGAATAACTCGGCACCTCTGGATTATATGAAATATCTCCGTCTTTATAATTTTTCAAATTTTTAAAGTCGCCATATTGAACAAAGAACTTAAAGTTTTCGATTTCTTTTTTTATTTTTTCATCTTTAATTTCTTTTGTTGGAATGATTTTATTATCGACCATTTTAACCGGATATCTTTTTTCATTGTCGTGCGGTTTTCCTTCATCCTCGTCCTTAGTCACATCGACATAGTAGTAACCATTTGTTGTTTTGGTATTTCTATTCATATATAGAACCATGCCTTTAGCTACCATATCTTCATTATTAGGTTGAATAACCATTTCAGAATTTATAATCCATGTACCTTTATCATTTTTATCAAACTGATCATCACGATAGCCTTCCTTATCGTATAAATCCTCTAGATTTTTAATAGGGTACATACTCAATGTTTTTTCAAAGCTTTTCTTAACTTCCGCTTCTTTACCTATGCCACAACCAGCAGTGATACTAATGACTAAAAACAGAAAAATAATGCCTAACACTAATTTGTTTAATCGTTTCATCATCTTACAACTCTCTTCTTTTTAAAATGATTTGTTTTTGTTAATTACATATATTTATCAATTTATAACTCTTTTTCACTTTAATATTATCAAAAATTCCATAAACAATCTGTTCAATTTATAATATTGTTGAATCATTACTTATTTTCAAAATAAAAACGAGTAGTGAAAATAATTAGAATCTAACTATTTTCATACTCGTCTTAATATCATTATTGAATCCTTATTTATTACTATCTATAATTTCGCTTACGATATCATCATATCCAGGCCACGTATATCCTGCATAGTCAACAATCAGCCAACCCGTTCTAGCTTTCCCATTTGCTTTAATCGTTTTTGCAATTTCAGGATTTATATGTGACGCATAGTTATAAGTACTATTAAATGCGCTGCCTCCAGACGCTACACTCAAGAAATTCACATATACATTGTCTTTGTTACTATCCGTTTTAGCTTTAGCCAATAAATTTTTAACAGCTTCAACTTTTTTATCATAGTAATCTTTATACTCATCTTGTACTTGTAAATTTAAGCTACCATTATTAATTTTCGTTTCAAATGTCGCGTTATCTGCCCATTGAATGCCAGACGTGTCAGCACCATAACCACTTTTTATGTATGTACCACCCATTCTATTGAATAGGACAATTTTACCTTTCGTTTCTTTTAAAGTAGGATTCGCATTACTTCCTGTGTAAAAAAGATTCTGATATTGCGGGTTATTATAATAATATTCTCTAAAAATTTCTTCAAATGTCTTCGTAACTTTAGAATCGCTATCGTAGTCCTTTTTCATAGACATCACAATTGTTTCGTTTGGATAAGCACTCAAGTAATATTTAGCATCATCGAGAAATTTTCCTAATTCATGATGCAAATAAACCATGCCGTGATGGACTGAAATCATATTATCAGCACTTGCTCTACCTCTAATATCAAAAAACCTGACTCCTGACTTCATTTGAGTAAGGTAATCTTTATCTTGAGTCTTTGCCCAAACCGATTTTACTGGATCCTTTAAAGTGAATGAGCCACTATCATGCGAACCCGGTATATTAATCTCAGTTAAATGTTTGCTTTCATCAAGTTTACTCATCCAATTTTCCGGACTTTTACTCAACGAATCTGACGCATGTGCTGAATGATATAAACCACTCATCACTACTAAAATGATACTTAAAAACAAAGTCTTAATACACTTTTTCATAACATCAACTTCTTTCTATATTTAATACATTAATTATACATCTTTTTTAAATAAAAATATGTGTAAAATTTTAAAACTTATTTAAACAATATTTAAGCGTATTAATTATAGAAATTAATGACGTATGATTCAAAACTCTGGAGATAGTTCTTTACATATATAAGTAAAAAAAGGAGCTAGCTTTATAATCGCCAGCTCCTTATCGTTATTTTTTATCTTCCATTGTGTAACATACGAGGCCAAATATAATACCACCTATGCTCCAAACGATTAAATCACTTCTAGTATTTCCTAAGTCAGTGAAACCGTATATATCAGCTACAGTACCTGCTGTCAGCGCCAATGATGTAAATAAAATTGCTACTAAAATTGATTTTAGTTTAACGAAATCCTTACTATTTTTCTTATTTTCTTTATCTTTGCCACGCTTAACATCGTACGCTTTCAAGAAACGCAGTCCAATTAGTGCTTCAATTAAAATCAAAACGATGATGATTTGAGTGGTGATTGATAGTTTAGGCTCCAAAATGTGAATGAATATGTTAGAAATTACTAACGCAAGCAAAACGAGCATTGAATATGCATATAAAATGATAAATTTTGCCCCTTTTAATTCTTCAGTTGTTTCATTCTTGTCTGTTTGAGATCCACTTATTGCATTTAATATCCAGTTGTTAAATTTCTTCATTATTCAATTTTGCTCCTTTTAAAATGTATAAATTGCTCGATAATTAAGTATCACTTGATTAGCCTATAGAAATGCTGTTATTTTCAAAATCCATTAGTAACTTCACAAGTTAAAACAATGGCGATGATAATATGCTGCTTTCAGCGTTTTTTAAACTAGGCTTTTCCGATAATTCCAAACGCCATGTCACGTATAAATGCACACTGATTGTTTATTGCTTCTTGTTCAAGGTTTGATTTAAATTCATCTAGTGAAAAATCATCATTAATGACACCATGTGCTTTCATTCTTGGTAGCATTACATCTACAAGCCATGCTAAATCATTGTCCATTGATGTTTGAATCACTACCTCTGCAAAATAATCTACAACATGCATTCCATTATTATTAAACAAATTATATAAATTTTGACCGATATGAATATTGCCACCTTCTTGCTTCACTGTTTCCCAAATCCATTGAATTGCTGATTGATGTAAAGATAGTGTATCTGCACCAACACCTGCGTTAATAGCATCACTTTCTTGAAAACATAATATACCCTCAGGTTTTAAAATTGATTTCAAAATTTGTAAACACTTTTCAGCATCTGGTAAGTACATTAATACTCTTCTACCAACAATCGCATCAAAATGCCCCATAGTTTCTGGCAATTGATATATATCAGAAGATTGATATGATACATTGTTATATTGATTGTTTTCATTTGCGATTTTAAGTAATGACTCATTCACATCAACACCGACGACTTCACCATTCGTCCCCACACGTTTTGCAATTAATTGAGTGACCTCACCAGTCGCACAACCTATATCCAGTACACGCATGCCTTCTTCAATTTGAGCTCTGTCTAATAGCTTTTCTATAAAATCATTTCTATTTTGCATGAACATAACTTCCTCTATATACTTTTTTGTATGTTATTGAACATTTCTTTCTTTAAAAATCGTCTCATAAAATGGTTTTGTCTGTATTCTTTGCATGTCGCCAATTACATAAAATTCTTTTTTAGCTCTTGTCACTGCAATATCAATTCATAAAACTATTATAATAAAATTCTTTCAAGAAGTGACATACTATATCTACTTCACACAATTATATTTCAAAATAGACAGCTTAGTTTTAAATTAAATCGTACAAAGATAGTAGGCGCGACACCTGCAATGTTATTTTTTCTTGTTCTTCTGTATTTTCACTACTGTTTAGATAGATATCTAGTAGTCCGATAATACCGTTACTAATAAAATTAATATATAAGTCGTAGTCTAAGCCTTTTTCAGTAGCAACACGTGTCTGAACTTTTTTCTTAAATTCTTCTTCAATAAAATGAAGCAGTTTTTTCTTATAATTTGAAGCGTTGTTGATATTAAAAATTTTCATAAAAAATGTTCTATTATTTTCGAAAAACTCAAACCATAACTGTGTGCCTTCTTGGATACCCAGACTCTTTTTGGCTTCAGAAATTTGCTCAAGTTCTATCAATTTTTCCGATACTATTTGATCTAGTAAATCATATTTATCAATATAATGCAGATAAAATGTTTTTCTGCCAATTTGCGCAAATTCAGTAATTTCTTTAATCGAAATAGTATCAAAATCTTTTTCAAAAAGTAAGGTCATAAATGCCTTTTTAATACTAGCTCTCGTTTTAACAACACGTAAATCCCCAACATTCATAATAATACTCCTTTCTTTTAAAACCCATTTTTATAAAACTGTGTATTAAAACACATATGTGCTTCCTTGTTAATTGAATTGTACATTTAAATACTCTAGTATGGCATTATACACACAAGAGTAATAAATATCTACAACAAATGAATGACTTATATAAAAAGATGGAGGCATTTAATCTATGAAACAATCAGTTAATTTTAAAAGTAAAACAAATTTATTAGCAGCGAATTTATATACACCAGAACAATTTGATGAAAGCAAAAAATATCCAGCAATTACAGTTTGTCACCCAGGTGGCGGTGTTAAAGAACAAACTGCAGGTATGTATGCAGAGAAACTTGCGGAATTCGGCTACGTTACGGTTGTATATGATGCATCACATCAAGGTGAAAGTGAAGGCTCTCCTAGATATTTAGAAGATCCATTTGCGAGAACAGAAGACGTTAGAGCTTCAGTTGATTATCTTACAACATTAGACTTTGTGGATAATGACAGAATTGGTGCGCTTGGCGTTTGTGCAGGTGGTGGATATACAGTAAGTGCAGCAAGAACAGAACGTCGCATTAAAGCACTTGCAACTGTAAGTATGGTAGATATTGGCGCTTTATTCCGTAAAGGTCCTGGCGATGTAGTATCAATAGATGATCAACTGGCATTTATGACACAAGTTGCAGATCAACGTACAGCTGAAGCAAATGGTGCAGATTATGGTATCACTGGCTATGTGCCTGAAGAAATTGATGATTCTATGCCTGAAAATTCAACAATGGTACAAGGGCATGATTATTATTTAACTGCACGTGGTCAACATAAAAACGCACCAAACAAACTATTATTAAGAAGTTTTTCAGAAGTATTAACATTTGCGCCATTCACATATATTGATGAATTGTTGACACAACCATTCTTAGCAATCGCAGGTACAGAAGCAGACACGATTGAATATAGCGTTGATGCTGTTGAAAAAGCAGCAGGCGACAACAATGAATTATATAAAATTGAAGGTGCATCACACGTAGATTTATATGATATTCCAGAATACGTAAATCAAGTGTTACCAAAACTTGAATCATTCTATAAAGAAACTCTATAAAAACAACATGCGGTAGTGTGCATTGAGGCGGACGATTTAGTCCGCCTTTTTTAGTGCGTAGAAATATTTTGTAGATGGACTTATTATTAGATTATTGTTTGAAAAAGCATGTAATTAGAATGTCTGTTTTTAATTGCGATGAAGATTGTGGCGTTAATTTTTTACTTTACAGATACTTTCGATAGGATTTCAGCTTCACTTTTATTTTCCACTCACAAATGTTTCTGCTTCTTCATTTGCAACTAAATTTGAACACCAAAAAAGAGCACTCCTGAATGAGCACTCCCTTAATTATCTTTCCATTATATTTGTATTGTCGACGGTTTCGATTTCTTTATTTTTATTTGTAGCTTTTTTCGCAACAATTAACAACGTTGAAAGTACTGCTAAAGCTAAATAAGCATAACCGCCCGCTTGTTTCATTACAAAACTACCGTAATAGTATCTTACGCCACCTTCGTCCATATAAATTTTCGTAGTGTGAACCAAAACTAGAGATAAGCCTAGACAAATTGACAAACCAATCGTAGTGTAAACCATGTATTTTTTAAATGTCTGTTTTTTCTTTTTTTGCTTATAAAACGGTAGAAAACATAATCCATATGGCATTAAAAAAATGATACCTGCAATACCAAAGGTAAGTATGACAAGCCAAAAAAGAAACGCTGATACTATATAATATAGATAAAATTGAGAAATACCCGCCGTAGCCAAGATTAGAAATAAAAAAGTAGTAGCGAATTTATATGTCTCACTTACTTTATTAACTTGGTTTAAAAAGTTATCGATTGCTTTATTCTTTTTTGAAATATGTACTATACCTTCTATAATCACCCAAATAATACCACCAATAACTAGCAAAGCAAAAACTGGGGTTACAAGACTAATTAACATATCGTTCACCTGCTCACCTCTATTTTCAAATAATTGTGATTGAATTGAATCATTCTAGTTTTGTAAAGTTACTTATTCAATTTATTATATTTATTAACTCTATCATAGCAAAAATACTGTTTGTGTATAACAATAAATCGAGATACTCAATAATTTGATAATATGAAATTGATACTTTTCAAAATAGTTGAGTATGGCAATTTATGATTAGTTTTTCAAATCATTTTTTATGAGCTCAAATAAATTAGTGAGATTTATTGCTTCGGTAATGTCTGGAATTAATATCATTTCTTTGGCACCTGGATATGGCGAAACTAATGTATTATCTTGCAATTGATGACGTGCACTTTTAGTCGCCTTAACCAATAATCTATTATCATACAAACCACCTATAACCACGCCATCATAATAAATAATATATTCTCCCATCATCTTTCTTGTCTTAACCGCGTTTGAATTCACATGATTTAAAAACAAATCATTTATATCTTTTTCAGTAGCCATTGTAATCGCTCCTTCAGTTTTACGTTTAATCACATTCGTATTAATGAATCATTTCGTGTTGCTCTTAATTTTATCTATAATTATATGCGTAGTTAAAATCAAACCTATGGAAAAGAAAATAATGATAACAATGTTAAGAAATATAGTTATAAAATTATAGTTTGGAAGGTATGCGAATAGCAGAAACATAGGTATCGCAAAAAATAAATCCCACCAACCTAAACTTTTTAAAGAATGCTTTAAACCTTCCATAATATCACCTTTATAAATTTGTCTTTGTTATAAGATAACTAAAAAATCGCTTTACTGTAAAAGTAGCCAAAGAAAATTCTGAATCATATTCATAAGTAGTGTATCATTAATAATGAACAATTTAATACGATAATCCTTGATCTTTGTATTGATCAACTTACCACAACATTTATTTTAGACTACTCTTAGACTTCCCTTTCAAATGGTTGCATCTATTGAAATTCCTTTTGTATAAGTTAGGCTTTTGTGGTAATATCATCATGCATAAAAAATCGAGATACTAATTATAAAGAGGGTATAAATATATTATGAAAGAAAATTTTTGGAGTGAATTACCACGTCCATTTTTTATTTTGGCACCAATGGAAGACGTTACAGATATCGTCTTTCGACACGTTGTAAGTGAAGCAGCTAGACCGGATGTGTTTTTCACTGAATTTACAAATACTGAAAGCTTTTGCCACCCTGAAGGCATACATAGTGTGCGTGGACGCTTAACTTTTAGTGAAGATGAACAGCCGATGGTCGCTCACATATGGGGAGATAAGCCAGAACAGTTCCGTGAAACGAGTATTCAATTAGCTAAAATGGGCTTTAAAGGCATAGACTTAAATATGGGATGTCCTGTAGCAAATGTTGCTAAAAAGGGTAAGGGTTCCGGCTTAATCTTAAGACCGGATGTCGCTGCCGAAATTATTCAAGCAACTAAAGCAGGTGGGCTTCCGGTAAGTGTTAAAACACGCCTTGGCTACTATGAAATCGATGAATGGAAAGATTGGTTGAAGCACGTCTTCGAACAAGACATTGCCAATTTATCTATTCATCTTCGTACACGTAAAGAAATGAGTAAAGTAGATGCACATTGGGAATTAATCGAAGCTATTAAAAATTTACGTGACGAAATTGCACCAAATACATTGTTAACAATTAACGGTGATATTCCCGATAGAAAAACAGGACTTGAACTTGCAGAAAAATATGGCATTGATGGCGTCATGATTGGTAGAGGCATTTTCCACAATCCATTCGCTTTTGAAAAAGAACCACGTGAACACACAAGCAAGGAACTATTAGATCTATTGAGATTACATTTATCATTGTTTAACAAATATGAGAAAGATGAAATACGACAATTCAAGAGCTTGCGAAGATTCTTTAAAATCTATGTGCGTGGCATAAGAGGCGCTAGCGAACTTCGCCATCAATTGATGAACACACAATCAATTGCAGAAGCACGAGCACTACTAGATGAATTTGAAGCCCAAATGGACGAAGACATTAAAATAGAATTATAGTATGAGTAATAAAGGTTGAGGAGGAATTTAATGTTCCTCCTTTTTTGTTTGTGTTAAAGTCTTTTAGGTATGAACTAGGGTGATTTAAAGCTGAGTGTATTTATACATTACAAACATTTCCTCAAAACAATTTCATCTCTAATTTCAATGCCATTTTTATCAATTGTAGGAATCGACGGCTTTATTTTCCTAGCTTCTGTTACAGCATCAAAAATAACGTCTGTGATTCTATATTTATTTTTTTGATAGAAATAGAGTGCCTTAATATTTTCATTTGTAGTAATAACACGGATACTTCTTTTACTCATATCTGAGGCAATTATTTCAGCATAATTAAGTAAATGACTACCAATACCCTTGTTCTCTACAAAACTATCTAAAGAAATGATTTCAATGTACTCATCATAAACTTTATACGTTAGTAGCCCCACAATATCATTATTTTTATAGGCAACAATACATGGCAACTCAGACAAAATATAACTACCTGTTGAGACTACCATTTTATTATCGAAATTTTTTTCACTTAACAAGATAGATAAAATATTATTACTCATTTTGTTGTAAGATTTATATTCCAAAATAAGTCACTTCTCTCTGTTAAAAATCCTTATTAGTAATTATTTCTGTAAATTAAACAAAAGTTAAACCTATTTATTCTATAATAATTATTAGATTTTCTACTTTAAAAACACCCCTAAAATTGTAATAATATCCGAAGCGAAGCTAGCTATACTAGAAGATGATTTTGCAAATCTTTTCAAAACTGATAAATCTTCATGAGTGGGTGCCATTTGATTATTAAGAGTATTTTGAATATTATTAACAGCAATCATTAAGTCCACGTTACTTATATCATTTAATTCTTCTTCGTATATGAACTTCTTTGCATTTATTGAATTAATAGTTTCTGCATATATATTTATCTGATTCGCTTTTTTGATATCTACAGAGTTAGTATTTATATCAACATTGGTTTTTAATAATGCTACAGCATGCAACTCTATTGTATTATTAAAATATTTATTATAAAACCTTTCGAATCTGTCATTGCCTTTGTAATAAGACTGAAACTTGTAGCATTGGTAATCATTACCACCAAATTCTAAAATGTATTTTTGATTAATTACATAATTCAGCACATCGATTAGTTCTTTATCTTTTTTGCTAATTGGGTTAAATTTCAATTTTATGGTCAACTTATTACTTTCTATTTCCACATCTGTTCTATATTTTTCTATTACTTCAATTACTTCATTTTCCAAAGACAAACAACCCCTTTTTAAACTTATATATTTTAAAAACACAAATATAGAAATTTTTCACTTTATTACATATTAACATAAAAATGGGAATGATATTCAATTTATATAATTATCAATTGTAAGATTATATTAGACAATTAAAAAAGTGTTCTGTGTTAAACATAATAAGTATTCCCCCAAAAAGAAACCTAAGTAGTTAGTATAGAGTGGCTTATACACATAAGTTCATTGTTAAATAGGTTAAATTATGTAAGTCTCTTTTCAAATTCTATTGGACTTAAATAGTTCAATACATGCATTATCGCAACAATTCTCTTTATGACTTACACTCGTAATTTTTTCTGTTTCTCTTAATTTATTTTGACACTTTATCGATGAGTGCTGACTCCATCTATCCAAATGATGAATTAAATCTACAGATAGTTCTTATGTCATTAATGCTCTTTTTAATGACGAAATTACTAGTTCTTTTATCTAACAGCATAAATACCCCTCCAAAGTACAATATAAAAAGGTATAGTTATAATGATGTCAAAAAGTTTATCACATCGGATTCATTAATTTCATTTTTTATTGGTATCGAATTTAATATTAATTCTCTATGGCGGTAATTTTTATCATTCATTCTTAAATCCAATATAGTCAATAATCCTCTATCTTTTGCTGTTCTGATTAATCTACCGGTACCTTGTTTAAACTTCATAATCATCTCTGAAACTATTACCTTTTCAATATTACCCAATAATTTACTCTTTCTTTTTATTACTGGATCAGGAACGGGAAATGGTAGTCTTACTATTATAATTGATGTTAACTCTTTCTCTTTCAATATTTATATTTACTTAGCGTATAATTAAAATGAAATAAGTGATTTGGTGGGAATGATGATTTAACAATGCACAATTTTGATTCTTTAAACATGTGCATTTTAAAATTATTTTTAGCTATAAATGCGAAATTTGAAGTTGCTACTCTTTTAGGTTTACTAAAATAAAAGTTGATATAAAGAAACTTGAACATGAGAACAAATAAAACTAAATTCATGACAATCTTAAACCTCTAAAAATAACATTTTGAAATCACTAATCAAAATTAATAGCTTTATACTTTTAAATTTTTAATATTATTTTAGTAAAATATATCATCAACTATCTCATTCAACTGTTTTTTAATAATAGTAAAATCACTGTTCAAATCTAATGTCTTAATAATGATTTGACTACCACTCATATGAAACTTATTGTTCAAATCAATATTTTCGTCTGTTTTAGCATATAGCAACATTCCTGAGACCTGCATTGCTTTCTTTTTTAAATTTAATTGTTGGTTTTTCACGTAGGTAAATATTTGATACAAGTTAGTTGAATGGATCTTTTTAGTATCATAATAATTGTTTAATGTATTTTTATAAAATTTTGCATCGATAATTAGACATTTATTTTTATATCTCAACATAATATCACTTCTCATTATAGGAAGCATATTCACGTTGTCATAATTATCTAATGACCATTGAATATTTGATGATGTAACAACAAGCTCTGGAAATTCTTTTTTATAGTACTCTAGAACAAATTTTTCATATAGTCGAGATATTTGTTGTTCGTCTACAAACGCCATAAGATTATTTTGTCCCCTGTTTTCAGTTTGTATTACTCCTTGAAAAATTAAAGAGCATATAGATATCAACATTTTATACATCTGATTATTTCGATCAAACAAATGATGCCATTGAATATTTCTATAATCTAAAGTATCAACATTATTAAAATGAATTAATAACTTTCGGATCTTTATCTTATTCTTCCTAGAAATATCTGTTTTTATTAAACATCTCATTGTAGTTTTTAAAATCTTGTTCATGTATGTATTTAATGAAAATTCATCATAAATACAATTAATACGTTGACTTAAAACTCCTAAGCCTTGTATAGAATTCTTAACATCAACTTTTCCCCTAATAACTTTTAGAGAATCTGTCTGTTCTATATATTCATGATGAAGTCCACTATTTAACTGACTTGATATACCTTTTATAAGAATAGCTGAATATAAATCAAATATATTTTCAAATTGTTCTGTTGCTAACTTCTGATATCCTTTTTTGTTAAGTACTGTAAATGCATAAGATAACATATAATAAATATTTTTAATATTAATCATTATTTATCGAATCCCTTAATTTTTCAGACCATACATTTATTTTTGAAGGTTCATCAAACCAATACTCTTCTAGCATAGGAATAATCTCAAATTCTACAATATTAGAAAGTTCATCTTTGTCGATACATTCAATATTGCTAAAATAACTATGACCAATCACAAAGCCATTACCTAACATATCGTCTTGAACAATCTCTTTATTTAATCCTTCTATACAATTAATTACTGACTCTAATTCAGTATTATTAATTGCTTTAAGAAGTTTTTTGAATTTAGTTGTGTGAAACGCTGGTTGCATATTATAAAACGCAAAGCGTCTGCGTAATGCATAATCTAAAATTGCTAAACTACGATCAGCTGTATTCATCATTCCCACAATATAAATATTTTTAGGCACAGAAAATCTCTCACCGCTATAAAGTAATATTAGTTCTTCATCTCTTTTATCACTTTCAATCAACATAAATAATTCACCAAAAATTTTACTCAGATTACCTCTATTAATTTCATCAATAATTAAAAAATATTCATTATCACGGTCTTTATCAGCTTTCTTACAAAAATCATAAAACGTCCCCGTAGTCAGTTCAAAACCTGAACTAGTAGGTCTATATCCCATAATAAAATCTTCATATGAATAACTTTGATGAAATTGAATTAATTTAATTCGTTCTTTACACTTACTGCCAATCAATGAATAAGCAAGACGTTTTGCAAGAAAAGTTTTTCCTACACCAGGCGGTCCCTGTAGTATGACATTTCGCTTCCTTCTTAAAAGTTGTACTAACCTATCATAATCACTTTCATCAATAAAAACTTCATCTAAGAATTCTTGTTTTCCATATGGTATAACTTCAGTTGTTCTACTTCTATTTTGTATTATATTGTCATTTTCACTGACAACATTTTCTTTGATATTAGAATCAAGTTTGTTTCTGTTAGCTTCATTTATCATTTCAGAATAATGCCAAGACTCATAACTTAAATCAATAAAATCATTAATCTCTACTTCCTGGCACTTCAAAACTAGCTTTAACATATCTATCAATTCTAAATAATGTCGACCTGTTAATTTTTCTTTAGGTTTAAGTTGTTCATTAATCAATTCTTTAGGGAGTTTATATGTATCAAAAATGTACCAAATTGACCGTGAATCAAAGTTAGCAAAAGTTTCAGGTGCAATCCAGTACAAACCACTCGTAATCTTACTATTCCCATTTCCTGTTTTAGTAATATTCTTATCAAAACTATGTATAAATTTTAATTTATTATCTTCTGATGGATAATTCGCAAAATTTAATGCAGCGGTAAATAATGTCCACAGGTTCTCTATATCATTATCTTTTCCATAATCTTTAAAATTATAATATGTAGCATTCAGATTATTGACTGTTGGAATACTGTCAAAAACTGACGGAATTTTGGACTTAATATTCAATTCCGAAGCTAATTCTGTTAAAATTTTTATCTTATTAGTTTCTTTCATAGAATTTTTATTAAATAATGCAAATATTGTAAAAGGATCTATATCCATCAATACATTATCACTTGCTAAAGTAGGGAATTTTATTCCCGTTTTTTTATATACTTCCTTCACTATTTCAATTAATTCATAACGTTTATTTTGATAATCTGTTAACTTATCAGCTAATTCTTTATAATAGCTAACCCATGTTTTATCTATACACTTCATCACAATATACCTCCGTTGTAATTACAATGTATTATGAAAAGATAGAAAAATACTACTTTTTCAAAATTTTTCCCTTACAAATAAAATTTTATATAAATCTATTAGTTTCCTAGATTAATAAATTCAATGTCGCTAAGCGCCTTTTATTCTTGTTATTATTTAATTTGAAGAATATGCTTAATCATAATAATCACTTACATAAACATCATAAAAGCTTTATATATTAAATGTTATTTATTGTTACTTTTGTAACTTATATTACTATCCCATTTCATAAGACATGCATATTCTTGAGTTTCTGCTTGAAATTCCTTAGATCTTATTTCAAATTGATGTTTTGTATAAAAATGAATGGCTCCTTCATTTTTCTCATATACATGTAAATTAAGTCCATTATAATCGCTTTTTAATCTTTCCAATAATAAACTTCCTATACCTCTATTACGGTAATTGTCTGTAATAAAAATACCTGCAATATATTGCTCATATAAGCCAGCAAATCCAACAATTTGATTACCAGCATAATACACGTAAATTGATGAATCTGGGAACATTTTTTTCACTTTATCGAAGTTACTAATCCAATACTCACGTTTTATAAAATCATGAGCTTCCAAATTAGAATTTAACCATATATTGGAAATTTTTTCTATTGACTCATAATCTAAATTGTCTAATTTCTTTATCAATTTACTCACCCCTTATTTAAACCATTTCAAAACATTATTAAACCTTAATCAATCATACCTGACTTAATCCATTCATCAAATTTTACTTTTACAACATTACCATGATAATATGTGCCATTATGTATATCACTGTCTTTCGTCCACCAATTTTTAGAATTTTCATTCTTTTCAACATCAATATAATTAGAATAAAAAATGCCTGACATCACAATGGGACAAATGCCCTCTTTATTCCCAAGATCTGCTAAATTCGATGCTGTTGTTACTGCTTTTCCAATCCAAACAAAATCATTTATACCCGAACTTTTTCTACCTGCCTTTACTGCTAAATTTTCATCAGCAGCTAAACCAATACCTGCTTTGATATTTGGAAGATTTCTTTTATCTAATAATTTATTCAACATTTTTAAATAGGTATTAATGTAAACTGCACGTTGATAGACATCAAATATTTCTTCTTTGCTAGCAGTTGAATATACAGCAAATACGCAATCTCCCCTAATACCAATTTCTTTCAATTCCTTATCTTGAGTATCCTTTTATAAAATCTCTATAACTTCAGACGTAAAGCCTCTAATCACCTTGGCAACATCTACTTCTCTATTTTCTGTGAATAATTTAGTAGAATTTCTTAAATCTACAAAAATTGCACTAAGCCAAGCTTTATAGCCATTCTCATATGTAAAATCATCATTATTAGGAAATCTTTCCACTTCATGTATAAAATTAGTATTCTCTAAGATTTCTTCAACTTTTTTCTTTCTTGCCTTGTAATCATAGCCTCTTATTTTCATATTTAAAAACCTCCCGCTTTAACTAAAATAATACCGATAGAATGCAAAATTAAAATTCCTAAAATCCCCCAAAGTACCAATGCTAATCCTTTCTTATAAAAATGATATTTTTTGTAGATATTTTTGAATTTATATAAATCTGTGATAAAATATCATGGATTTCTTCTTCTGATGTTCTATTAATTCTTTGCTTTTTATACTCAGAATAAGTCTTGCTTGAAATGCTTTCAAAATAATATAAGGAGTCATTTTCTATTCCGTTATATGCCTTAACAGATTTTCTTAACTGGGGAAAAAGCACCCTAATTATATTAAATACTCCATCAAAAAATAAAAAATAGACCGCTCCTTCAAATATTAAATAAATTACATTCGAAAAATTTATATTGTTCAATGCGTTTAATACTATTTCTTTTTGACTATCTAACTCGTTTAAAAGCTCATTTTTTAAATTGTTGTTTTCCATCAGATTAATCATCCTTTTGAATTATAAAAAAATAAAAAATAATATTTTCATAATTTAAATTCCTATTTTACAGTCTACTTTATTATGAAAACTCTTACTACAAATAATTATAACAAATCAAGAACTTACGTTCTCTATATATTCATAATTCTTAAGATATAAGTATTTAAAAATGAGACATGGGTTATTTGATGAACAGCAATTGGAGGTGTGGTTGCAAGCAATAATTGGAAATATGGATACGAAAGATGTAAAAGATGTGAATCGTCTACACTTAATTGGACAAATTCTATGAGAATAGAGAACGATATTTTAAAGCAAGTAGCGCTAATCATGGGACGAAAATAGTAGTCATTCTACTAATGATGTAAATGGTCATTCTGAAAAAAGAGGTAAACAGACTTTTAAAAGACATATTTCTGAAAGAATAGAAGAATTTCCTTTATTCAATAAGGAGTTTGGGCATCTTGAAGGAGATACTATTGTTGGTCGTCGTCATGGTAGTGCAATCATTACTTTGGTAGAAAGAGTATCCAAGATGATTATCACCTTACGACCCTTAGGTCGTAAGGTAACTGATATAGAAAACGCTCTACACTCAATGTTTTCATCTTTACCTTCTCATATATTTAAATCAATTACTTTTGATTGTGGTAAGGAGTTCTCAAACTGGAAAACAATATGTAACTGTCACGATATATCTATATTTTTTGCTGATCCAGGCACGCCATCACAGCGAGGTTTAAATGAACATTCTAACGGAATAATTAGACGCAGTGGATTAGATAAAGAACTAGATTTCAATTTAGTAACGGATGATCATATCATCAGTGTTGCTCAAAAAATCAATCATCGTCCTAGAAAATCTTTAGGTTATAGAACACCATTGGAAGTATTTATGAGTTTCATCGAAGATGATAAACTGTCCAGCTTAATTTGACAATCTAAACTCCTTAAAAATAGCCCCATTTTTGATAAAATTTAAGAAAATTTTTCACTTAATATTATACACTTACTATTTTCAGTTAATTTTGAAAATGGGTACCATTGTATGTAACTTTCTAGCTTAGCTTTATTTAAATTAAAGAATGATTTACAGACTTTTCCCAGTCATTAAAATTTATATTAATCATTATTTATATCCTTCCAATTAAACTACAATTTTATCATTATAACCAATCTTTATTTTGGCATTCATTGTACAAAATAATTTTTTCAAAAGGTTTTAGTTTTATTTATGATACGCCTCTGCTTATCGGATAGTGATGCGGTTTTTTGTTAATAATTTAAATTAAATAACATAAAAACTTTAATATAAGTGCAATTACTCTGATATTCTAAAATAGAACTGAATGAACTTATTTCAGTTCATTCAGTTCTATTCCATTTTCAATCATTATAGATTTTATAACTTCTAAACCAATTTTTTTGGAAAATGCTCTTTTTTTAGTATTCATAAACTCTTTTGATTCAACGGCGTATCGCTTTTTTAATTCATTGATCAAATAACAGTATATATAAAGCATATAATAAACTTCTTTGCCTAATTGAGTATTAACCCCATTTAATAGAATTAAATCAATTGACGAGACACAATCTATAGAAATATTCGACTTATGGTCGATAAAAAATATTATATCTATTATTTCATCATGTCTAATTCTAGTACCTACTTTTTTTAGTTCTCCACCATTACTAATAAATGCCTTAGTAACTGTTAATTCAGTAGTTTGATTAGAGTTACCCGAAAAAACGTTAGTATCATCAGCTATATTCCCTACAAAACCACTTATATTTTCAATTTTAAGTTTTTCACTTATATTACCGTTTCTTTCTTCATATAAGTACATAAGCCAATTAAATATATCATTATCTATATCCAAGTCATCATTAACTATGAAATTCTCACTGCCAATTAAATTTTTAATTCTATTGACCCATGTTTTATTACTAGTAGTAATAACTGTATAAAATCTATTGTTTAGCCCTAAAAAATAAACATCTACATAGGCAATATTTAGTCGATCACTTTTCGGTAAAAATATTCCATTCTCGTTCAACTTCTTCTTCCTAGGATATTCTAATTTGGCTTTTACTTTCTTTAAATATATATTATTTTTCAAAAAAGGTAAGCTTAATTCTTCTAATTCATTTTCTTCTACGAATGAATGATAATAATTTCTCTCCTCATCAGACATTTTTTCAAGAATAGCTTTTTTCTTAACAGATGAGGATACTGGTTCTTTGACCACATTATTCACTATACCTTTGAATGTTTTCACTTCATTTATACATGCATTTAATTTAACCATAAACTCACCTTTCACGACATATTACAGACAAATTTTCATAACTAAATTCGCATAAATGTTTTACCTTTGTTTGTAAGATATTTGATTTAATACTATAGCTTAGATTACATTGATCATCTTCAACTCTTTTAGGTTTTACAATGAATTTTATAGTCTTCTCATATTGAAGATGATTAATTGCGTCTAAGTCATAATTCATTAATATGGAATAGTCAATTCTATCCATGTTACTACTAACATCCTTAATTTCACTAAAATTTGGATTGTTAATTGGTTCAACATCTAATATTTTAGGATTAAAGAAAATTGAAAATTGAAAATTCAATTTTTTTAATATCTTCATTATTAATTTTCCTTTAGGTGTTATAGCAATATTTAATGCTATTATCTTTTCTTCATACTCTCCATTAAAAGGTTCAAATACTATTTTATTTGGTTGTCTACCTGAATTATTGATTGAGACTTGTATAGTTATTCTCGATAAATACACTAAAAACATTTTTCCTAAAATTTTGAATAAACATGATAAAAAAGCTTCTATTAATATTATAGCAAAAGTGATAAGAGCTCCTAATATCACTTTTTTTATAGTCTCATCAGCAAGACCCACTCTCTCTAATCCAACATAAATAAAATTAGTGTGATTACTTGCAACTAAAACTGTTAAAATAGTAATAACTAAGGTTTTGAAGCCATTCCAAACCTTTTTCATATCTTTATTCCATTTCCATAATTTAATAAATCCATTACTTTTTTTATTGAATCAATATCATTATCTATTATATTTTGGTCTACTCCAATAACACCATTTTTTTGGACCTTAATCATTCTTTTCTGCTCACTTGTTCTAAAAATATATTCACTAATGTTAATTTCATACTCATTAATTAAAATTTCTATTCTTTTTCTATTATCTGCATTTTCAAAATCATACAATTCCTCAATCTCTTCATCAGTTAGTTCTTTTACTTTAAAATTCACCAAGTTTAAAAATTTTAATTTAGAACTATTGCTTAAAAATTCAAATTTTTCATTCGTCATCATTAACTGTTTTATAGAGGATAGTTGGTACTTTTCAAAAACTTTATCATCTCTCATCAAAATATTATAACTTTCAGGATTATATTTAACTGCTAAAGACCCTTTCGCATTACCTTTAATATAACAAATATCCTTTTCCTTCAATATTAAAGTGAAATCAAATTTTTCAATATCTCTTTGTAATAAAATTTTAAAATATTCCATTATCTCCACCTCCGACGATCAATGATATCAAATGTTATTTTGTTTGAGTCAATATATTATACCACATATAAATTACCCGATTATGAAATTTTAAAATATAAATACGTACACTCTTTGAATAAAATTATTTTATTTAAAGACTTCAACTGCTTCAAAGAATAACCCCACATTGTATTCAATATTACTACATTTAGTTTTTGTCTTGGAAAATAATATTTTTTATAATTTAGATTGTCAAATTAAGCTGGACAAGTTTATCATCTTCGATGAAACTCATAAATACTTCCAATGGTGTTCTATAACCTAAAGATTTTCTAGGACGATGATTGATTTTTTGAGCAACACTGATGATATGATCGTCTGTTACTAAATTGAAATCTAGTTCTTTATCTAATCCACTGCGTCTAAGTATTCCGTTAGAATGTTCATTTAAACCTCGCTGTGATGGCGTGCCTGGATCAGCAAAAAATATAAATATATCGTGACAGTTACATAATGTTTTCCAGTTTGAGAACTCCTTACCACAATCAAAAGTAATTGATTTAAATATATGAGAAGGTAAAGATGAAAACATTGAGTGTAGAGCGTTTTCTATATCAGTTGCCTTACGACCTAAGGGTCGTAAGGTGATAATCATCTTGGATACTCTTTCTACCAAAGTAATGATTGCACTACCATGACGACGACCAACAATAGTATCTGCTTCAAGATCCCCAAACTCCTTATTGAATAAAGGAAATTCTTCTATTTTTTCAGAAATATGTCTTTTAAAAGTCTGTCTATCTCTTTTTTCAGAATGGCCATTTGGCTTTCTTTTACCTTTCATAGGTAAATCATGTACAGCAAAAATGTTCTCTTTAAACATTCTGTAAAGTGTTTTAACAGAACAATTGATCGTGCGTTCACCTCTGCCAATAATAGTATCAGGTGTCCATCCATCAGCTACGTTCTCTCGGATATAATCAGACTGTTCTTCTGGAAGCACTATTCTATGTCTCCCACAATTAGACTTTCTTTGTTTGTATTCTTGATAATATTCAAGGGCAGACATACCCGACTTAAAAGCATTGATTACGTTATAAATTGTCTGTCTAGAACGTTTCAATCTAATCGAAATCTCTTTAACTGAAAGATTCTGGTGATAATATGATTCTATGAACGTAAGTTCATCCGTGTTAAGATGTGTATAGGCCATTCTGTACTAACTCCTTATGTTTTCTTTGGTAGGAAATACATATTGAGTTTAGCACAGAAGGCTTATTTATTTGTCTAACTTAATTTTACAATTGGCGTTTTATAAAGTCATGTGCATCTAAATTAGAATTAAGCCATATATTTGATATTTTTTCTATTGTCTCAGAGTCTATATTATCTAATTTTTTTATCATTAAATTACTTCCCTATATACATTGTTTCAAAATACCATTAAATGCTATATTTACAATATCGCCATGATAATATGTGTCATTAACTACATCGATGTTTTTCGTACACCAATTATTAGAATCTCCATTCTTTTCAACATCAATATACTTAGTAAAAAAGTGTCTGACATCACAATGGGACAAATGTCCTCTTTATTACCAAAACCTGCTATATTTGACGCTACTGTTACTGCTTGCCAACCCACACTAAATCATTTATACCTGAACTCTTTCTACCTGGCTTCACTGAAAAATTTTTATCTGTAGCCAAAATGGAATGTCAAATTTTTTTAGACACTTTATATGTTATGCGCTATAAATGCTACTGAAGTTGAATACTGTTTTATAAATTTTATCCAACTAAGCGTAAGTGATTCATTCTGTGTTCCAATCTTTGGTTCATATACTTAATAATATTGATTTTATGTTAAATTTCCTATGTTTTATCAAATTTGCGTGTCATAATCTTTTGAATTTCTATATAGACATTAGGATTATTTATAATTACTATATGAAGTTGTTTTTTCACTCTTGTCAGTGCTTGATAAATACCTTCAGGTTCCAAATATGGATAATACTCCATGTAGTCGGAATTCAATTTCCCTTCATTATCGTAAAAAAAATGTTGATCTATTATAACTACAACTTTCTCAAACTCTCTCCCTATAACTTTATGTACATCTAATGAAGCATTATAAATATATTTTCTTTTTAAAACACTTGTACTTCTAGTCAAATATTGTGTCAGCTCTATACACTGATAATGTTCTTCTTCCAATTTTCTGATGAACTCTATTGCATCTTCTTTCGTTGAAAAGTAAGTTAAATTTATATTCTTGTAATTATAATTTTTATGACCTCTAGCTGATAAATCTAATATTCTATCAATAAATGCTATCATCTCATTATTAGTTCTGATTTTTTGCTTAAGCTCAACAAATTTATTCAAATGTTTGTCATTATTGTATTCCTTTAATAGAATTTCAAATCTATATTTCTCACTTTTAGCTAATATTTGCTTTGGATCATAAGCAAAAAAAATCTTTTTTTCAGGAAACTTTTTTAATAAATTTCTATATTGTTTATCGTATATACGTTGTGCCTCGTCAATAAATATTATGTCAGCTTCATCAAGTTCTTTATTATTTATATTTTCATCTTCTAAACATCTTCTATAAGAAGATATTTCACTTATTTTAAATCCAAACTTGTCAGTTAAATCATATTTATTAGATAATTGCCCACAAAAAAGCAATAAAACTTTTTTACCCTGATTATGAAATTCTTTAGCTAAATCAAACAATAAAAGTGACTTCCCTGTTCCAGCATGGCCTCTCACAAATATTTTATTTTGTGTACAGTTCTTTATTTCATTTTTTATTTGTTTCTGATTTTGGCTTAAATAATATTCATGATTTAGAAACTCATCATCTTCAGAATAAGGTGATATTATAAATTTATTAACATCTATATCTAACAATTCATTATTTTGCAGGTAATTCTCAGAGATTGATTCTACCAAATCATCAACTGTACTTTCTATAAAATTGTCATTATTATCTATTTTATAGAATTTCTTGTCATCGGAAATGAATGTATAAGAAATTACTCTTTTATTAAGAATTGATAATATAAATTTATGCCTTCTTAATTGGTCCTCAATGGACTCTATGCCACCTTTCGGCATACTATTTTTTAGTTCAATATTAAGAATATTTTCTTCACTAAATCTTAATAAATCAAACTCTTCATCAATTTTACTATTAATTTTATATCCTAAAAAATATCCAGATTTTTGTTTTACCGATAATTTTTCACTTAACAATTCTGAAAGACAAAATAAATCATCGTTCTCTTTACTAATTTTTACATTTTTTAATCTTCTATAATAATCATCTGTAATTTTAAGAAATGAGCTCATCATATCATTATTATCCATATTATAAATTGTTAAGTAAGAATCTAAATTAAAACAATTCACACTAAATGATTCCATCGAATTATTACTCCTTGATATTCAATTTTTTAATTTATCCATAAATTTATCCCTATTTATGATACGCCTCCCCTTATTAGTGATTTTGCTAAAAGGATTTGTGTTTTATTTTTTAAAATTGTCTATTTTGAATTACTTTTCTGCTTTTATTATAATATTCAACCATTCTTCACTTTTAATTTTTTCCAGTTTAATATTGTCTAATTTCAAATTCATTCTTAGTGGGTTATTAGAAAAAAAGATTCTTATCCGATTTTCCCATTCTAATTCTTCATAATTACTTCCATGTCTCTTTATATATATATTGATTCTCACCATATCTTTACATTCTTTATCCAAATAAAAGATTAGGCATTCGAAATATTTAAAGTCTACTCCATCTAAACTAGCACCAAATAAATATATATTCACTTCTTTTTCATTAATATTGATGTGTCTTTTTAGTATTTTCTTTTCCTTTACAAGCCCTATTGGTATTTTTTCACTATTTGGTATTTTTGTGGAAATACCGAAGGTTTTTTTAATTTTATTACTATTCGGAACGTATATATCATTAAAGTCCATGTAGGGTAGTCCATTATCGTCTAAATGTAATTGAACAACTTTACTTTTCGTCATATCATAAATTTGTTCAATCAAATTTGTGTAATTAAGTGACAAAACAATAAATTCATTTTCTTCAATAATTTTTTTGAAATTCGGTTCAATCAGTTCTTCTTTGTATTTCACAGACTTTTCATCGATATCTTCGTACCAATTTTTCACTATAGTCAAAAATGTTTCTATTTCGTATTTAACAAGATTAGGTTCAACTTTTTCTAAGTTACCCCATTCTTTATTAATACTTTCTGTCGTATTTATTTTATTGAAGAGTTGTTGATTTTCACTTTCAATATTACTTCTTAAGAGTTTGAAACTATTTATACCCCTTAAGGTTGGAACTTTATAAAAATGACTTGAATCAAAACCGTTACCAATAATTAAAATATTATTCATATAATCGTCCTTTAACAACTAAACTTTAAATAGTACATACTTCCTTAATTAACTAAATAATAATCGAAAATATTAAATATAGCTAATCAAATTTTTCTTAAATATCTTAAAATTATCCCTATCTACCTTTTTCTTTGTTATATTTAGAAGGAGAATACTTTTAAGGTGGAATTATTGATTATGGCGACAATTGGATTTGAAGAAAAATTATGGCATGCAGCAGATAAATTACGTGGCAGTATGGATGCAGCAGAATATAAAAATGTAGCGTTAGGTATTATATTTTTGAAATATGTATCTGATTCGTTTGAGGAAAAATATGAAGAATTATTAAATGATGAATATGCTGATGAAGAGGATAAAGATGAATACTTAGCAGAAAATATTTTCTGGGTTCCTAAAGAAGCACGTTGGCAATATATTAACGATAATTCTAAAAAACCAGAAATTGGTCAAATTATTGATAAAGCAATGATAGCAATTGAAAGGGAAAATGAGTCCTTAAAAGGCGTGCTACCTAAAGATTATGCACGACCTGCTTTAGACAAGGAAAAATTAGGAGATATTATTGATTTGTTTACTTTCAAAGTCGGAGACACTGAAAGTAAACAGCAAGATGTCTTGGGGCGTGTTTATGAATACTTTATCGCAAAATTCGCAAGTGCTGAGGGTAAGAATGCTGGGGAATTCTACACACCAGCTTCAATAGTTAAATTGCTTGTTGAAATGATTGAACCATATCAAGGTAGAATTTATGATCCTTGTTGTGGGTCAGGCGGAATGTTTGTACAGAGTGAATATTTTATCGAACGTCATCAAGGTCGTATAGATGATATTGCTGTTTATGGTCAAGAATCTAATCCGACAACTTGGAAATTAGCAAAAATGAATTTGGCTATTCGAGGTATAGATAATGATTTAGGTGATCATCATGCAGACACATTTCATAATGATTTACATAAAGATTTGAAAGCTGATTTTATATTGGCTAATCCTCCATTCAATGCAAGTGATTGGGGACAAGAAAAATTATTAGATGATTACCGCTGGAAATTTGGTATCCCTCCTAAAGGCAATGCCAACTATGCATGGATTGAACATATGATTTCTAAACTTGCACCAAGTGGTACAGCAGGATTTGTATTAGCGAATGGTTCGATGTCTACAAGTGGTAAAGATGAATTAGAAATACGTAAAAACTTAATTGAACAAGACTTAGTTGAGTGTATTGTCACATTACCAGGGCAATTATTCTATTCAACTCAAATTCCAGTATGTTTGTGGTTCGTGACAAAAAATAAAGCTAAAAATGGTAAGAATGAACGACGTGGAGAAGTACTATTTATAGATGCTAGAAATATCGGAAGCATGGTATCAAGAACATTGAAAGAATTTTCAGATGATGAAATAAAAAATATTGCAAATGTTTATCACTCATGGCGTGGTACAACCGATAATCAATATGAAGATAAAGCAGGTTTCTGTAAAGTAGCAAAGACAGAAGAAATAAAAGATAACGAATATATCTTAACACCAGGACGTTATGTAGGCTTAGCAGAAATAGAAGAAGATTCAGAACCATTTGAACAGAAAATGGAAAGAATCACAGCAGATTTGAGCGAACAATTTGCGAAATCAAAAGAACTCGAAGACCAAATCCGAAAATCATTGGAGGGATTAGGTTATGGAGTTTAAAGAATACAAGTTAAGCGATTTAACTATTAACGGTAAAGGTGAATATGGAATAGGAGCTTCTGCAGTTGAATATAACCCTTCTCTATATAGATATTTGCGTATAACAGATATTGATGACAATGGGTTTATCAATACTGATGAATTAAAAAGTGTAAATGATAAAAATGCTGAAAATTATTTACTTAAAGAAAATGAGATTGTATTTGCCCGTACTGGAAATAGTACCGGCAAAAGTTACTTTTACAATGAAGAAGATGGGCCATTAGTGTTTGCAGGTTTCTTAATAAGATTTAAACTTGATTCAAAAAAAGTGAATCCTAAGTTTATAAGATACTATACTTTATCTGAAAATTATAAAGGATGGATTAATCAATTTGCCACAGGAAGCACGAGAAAAAATATAAATGCAAAAACATATGGCAATATGATAATAAAATTACCTCCACGTAGCTATCAAAATTATATAGTTCAAATCTTAGACTCATTAGAAGAAAAACTAAAAGAAAATAAAAAAATCATAGCAAATCTTGAAGAACTTTCACAAACATTATTCAAACGTTGGTTTGTTGATTTTGAATTCCCTGATGAAAATGGAAATCCATACAAATCAAGCGGTGGAGAGATGGTTGAGAGTGAATTAGGTGTGATACCTAAGGATTGGAGTATACAAACTTTAAATGATATATCTGAAAGTTATAATACTAAAAGGAAACCATTATCAAAGTTAGAACGAGAAAAAGTTGCATCAATTTATCCTTATTATGGTGCGACTAAAATAATTGATTATGTAGATGACTATTTATTTGATGGTAAATTCATACTTGTTGGTGAAGATGGTACTGTTCAAACCGAAGAAGGTCATCCTTTTGTGCAGTATGTTTGGGGACAATTTTGGGTTAGTAATCATGCTCATATTTTGAAAGGGAAAAATTTATCAGATGAAGTGTTAATGCTAATATTAAATAACATTGATATTCAACCTTATATTACTGGTGCTGTTCAGCCTAAGATAAGCAAAAAAAATTTAAATAGCATTAAAATAGTAGTAGGTAGTAAACTTATATATGGAAAGTTTGATCAGTATATAAACACTTATTATAAAAAAATTCGCGAAGTTCATGATGAAAATAAATATTTAACCCAACTCCGTGACACATTACTACCAAAATTAATGTCAGGTGAAATTGAGATACCTGACGATATCGAGGTGAATGAAGATGAGCTTTCAATTTAGTGAAGATGATTTAGAACAAGTGGCACTGAAGTGGTTTGAGGGGCTTGGTTATTCTGTTAAGAATGGTCGAGATAGTGGTGAAAATGGGGTTATGAATGAACGGGAGAGCGACAAAGATGTTGTGCTTGATGATCGTTTGGAAGCGGCTTTGAGACGTATTAATCCTGAACTAAATAATAGTACAATTGAACAGGCAATTCGTGAAATTTCTATTGAGAAGTCGCCTAGTTTATTAGAGAATAACCGTTCTTTCCATGAAATGATTACAAATGGTATTGAGGTTGAACATTATAATGATGACGGTGAGACGATTAATGATTTGGTATATGTATTCGACTTTGATAACCCGGGAAATAATGATTTCTTAGCAGTTAATCAATTAACTGTTGTGAATGGAGACTATAAAAAGCGACCTGATATTGTGTTATTCATAAATGGATTACCGGTAGTGGTAATTGAACTGAAAAATTCTACAAATGAATCTGTTGGTATTGAAGATGGATACCATCAGTTAGAAACTTATAAAATGAGAATTCCACAATTATTTATTCACAATGCAGTGTTAGTAACGAGTGATGGTGTTAATACAAAAGCTGGTTCTTTAACTGCTGATTATGATCGTTTTATGACTTGGCGTACTAAAGATGGCAAAACTGAAGATTCATCAATGTTTCGTAGTTTAGACATATTAATTCACGGTATGTTAAATAAAGAAGTACTATTAGATTTAATACGTCATTTTGTTTTGTTCCAAGATGATGGTAAAGGAAATATAGTTAAAATATTAGCTGCATATCATCAATATTATGCAGTGAACAAAGCTGTTGATCGTGCTATGGAAGCAACATCTGAACATGGTGATGGTAAAGGTGGTGTTATTTGGCACACGCAAGGTTCTGGTAAGAGTTTGACAATGGTCTTCTTCTCAGGAAAGTTAATTCAAAAATTAAATAATCCAACATTAGTGGTCGTAACAGACCGTAATGACTTAGACAATCAATTGTATGGTACTTTTGTTAAGTCCAAAGGACGCTCAGGTAAAGGATTATTAAGACAGACACCTAAACAAGCTGAATCACGAAAAGAATTAAAAGAACTATTATCAGTAGAATCAGGTGGTATCGTATTTACAACTATGCAGAAATTCGAACCTGAAGAAGGACAAGTGACAATGGATGCTTTAACAGAACGTAAAAATGTAGTTGTTATGGCAGACGAAGCACACCGCACACAATATGGTTTCAAAGCAACTTACGATGAAAAAGGTGAAGGTATTAAATATGGTTATGCAAAATATTTAAGAGATGCTTTACCTAACGCTTCATTTGTTGGCTTTACTGGAACACCTGTATCTTCAACAGATAAAAATACACAAATGGTATTTGGTAATTATATAGATGTATATGATATGACTCAGGCTGTTGAAGATGGAAGTACGGTTAAAATTTATTATGAAAGTCGTATTATCCCATTAAATTTACCAAGCGATTTAGATATTGATGAAGCATATGATGTCATTACTTCTGGCCAAGAAGAAGATACTAAATCTCGATTGAAATCTAAGTGGTCACGTATAGAAGCTCTATCTGGTGCAGAACAACGTGTACATGTTTTAGCGACTGACATTATTAATCACTTTGAAACAAGACAGAAGGCAATGAAGGGTAAGGGTATGATTGTCACAATGAGTCGTCGTATTGCCGTTGATTTATATGAT
Source organism: Staphylococcus sp. MZ3 (assembly GCF_018622755.1). Taxonomy (NCBI): domain Bacteria; kingdom Bacillati; phylum Bacillota; class Bacilli; order Caryophanales; family Staphylococcaceae; genus Staphylococcus; species Staphylococcus sp. MZ3. Next base: position 54,801 of record NZ_CP076026.1, on the reverse strand, counting down.
GAAATTGTAAGACTTAAACCTGAATGGCATTCTGATGATGATGACAAAGGTGTTATCAAAGTCGTTATGACAGGTTCATCTAGTGATCCGCAAAACTTCCAAAAACATATAGGTCCGAAAAAGCGAAGAAACCTTTTAGAGAATCGTATGAAAGATGTTAATGATGAATTGCAACTCGTAATTGTGCGAGACATGTGGTTAACAGGATTTGATGTACCTTCAATGCATACAATGTACATAGATAAACCGATGAAAGGTCACAATTTAATGCAAGCTATTGCGCGTGTTAATAGAGTATTTAAAGATAAACCGGGCGGCTTAATTGTTGACTATGTAGGTATCGCTGAAAGTCTGAAGGAAGCATTAAAAGAGTATACGGATTCTGATAGAGAACAAACAGGTATAGATACAGATAAAGCGCTAGAACTAATGTTAATGAAATACGATATCATTCAAGATATGTTGTATAATCATGACTATTCTGATTTTGAGTCAGAAGATCAATTAATTCGCTATAATGCTATCTCAAATACGATGGATTATATCATTGGATTAGGTGAGAAAGAAAGAGAGCGATTTGTGACAACAGTGACAGAGCTTTCTAAGGCATTTGCATTATGTGCAACAGAGGAAGCTGCTCAAGAACTGAATAGTGAAATTGCGTTTTTAAAAGCCGTGAAATCCGGACTTGTTAAATTATTAGCTCCACCTAGTGAAGTAAGCAGCCATAAAAAGACACCTGCTGAAATAGAAGCAGAAATAAATCAATTGATTTCAAAATCAGTTGTAACTGAAGAAGTTGTAGATATTTATCAAACACTCGGAATTGAAAACCCAGATATCTCAATCTTGTCAGATGATTTCTTAAAAGATGTAGAAGGACTACAGCAAAAAAATGTTGCAGTTGAGTTGTTAAACAAATTACTTAAAGGACAAGTTAAGTCATTAATGAAAACAAATGCTACAGTATCTAAAAGATTTTCTGAGATGCTAAGTAAATCAATACAAAAATACAATAACCGTTCTATTGAAGCTTCAAAAGTCATAGAAGAATTGATTCAAATGGCGAAAGAAATAAATCAAGAAAAACAAAGAGGAAAAGACTTAGGTTTAAGCACGGAGGAAATTGCTTTTTATGATGCATTAGCCTCTCATGAAACTGCAAAAGAAGCAATGGGGGATAAAGAATTAAGGGCTATTGCACATGAATTAACAAAAACGGTCAAGAATAATATGAGTGTAGACTGGTCAAAACGTGAGAGCGCAAAGGCTAAAATGAGAGTCCAAGTAAGACGACTATTAAAGAAATATGGTTACCCACCTGATCTTCAAAAAATGGCTGTAGAACAAGTTGTAGAACAAGCAGAACTAATGGCTAGCCAACAATAAAAATAAATTAATCATAGCATCCTTCACCGCAAAGTGAGGGATGCTATAATTTTATATAAAAAGAGTCTATATCATTTTTCAAATGATATAGACTCTTGAAATGAATATTAAGTATTTATAAATGAAGTTGTTAATCTATTACAACGCCTTCACCTTCAATAATTTTAATATCCCTAGCTTGTTCCTTAGAAGAATAGTTGATCGAATCACTTAGTTCATTTTTTAATTTTTTCCCCATCGGTTTAAGAGAAGCAAAATTCATGCCTCCCGATACAACACCACCTACAATTGGAATGGCCTTAGAAACGCCTTTGGCAAAGGTATCTTTTGTTAGTTTAATACCAAATGTCTTTAGAACCTTTTTTAAAATTGGGTAGTATACTGTCTTAGTCAATGCTTTTCCAGGAATGGATTTGAGAGCTTGTGTTGAAGCCTGCTTTGATAATAATCGAACAGTAGAACCAGCAGCAGTCACACCTAGCATTACCCCTAAATAGATAATTAGCATATTTTTAGATTCCTCACTAAGCTCACCACTATCGTTAAACAAGTCCTCAAGTCCATAGATATAAGAAAGTTCTTGAGCTAGTTTTAATGCAAAACCATAAAACTGTACCATATCTGCGGGTATAGTAGCAGCTAAAGCAATGCCTCCAGGTAAACCAGTCATAAATGAGGCGCTTGTAGATTTAATTAATGCATCGTTGATAGCCCTATTAGCTACTTTATCCAAATCTTTTTTTGATACAAGTTTTACTGGTCCGTTTTCAATTAATTCATTCATATCAATGTTATAATCCGAAAACGCTTTTAGTAAAAATTCCTTGCGTTTTACTTTAACAAATGGTAGTTTTACTGCTTGTTCAATAACTTGTAAGGCTTTGCTTTCATCATTTTTTTGTTCCAATTTCATTTTCCCCTTTATATTATTTTTAGTATGTTTAATTTATAAGTGATTCAACCATTCCAATATTGTTAAAAAATCATTCTAAATAATAGTAAACGATACTTAAGTTATTAGTTATTGTAGTTAAGAGTAAACATAATTTGGTGGTTACACCTTTATGATAACTGGCTCTCCTAAAGTCATTTTTATAGTTTCTTCTAGCTCTTTGCCTAATGGACCTTTAATGGCCATAAAACGTTGATATTTAAAATTCATAAACTCAATTCCTAGAAGGCTTAGCAACAGACTTCCACCCGTCCTCGCAGACAAACCTATTAATACTCCCATTAATCCCTTATTACGTAGTTTAAATGTGTTTTTGTTAAATATAATCGTCAGGCCTATATAACCTTGGTAATTTGTTTCTTCAATGATGACTAAATAGTTACCTTTATGACTTGTAAGGTAATAAGATATAGTTTTTGCTTGACCATTAAATCCTTTTAGCAATCCAGGATTAATTTTATTGGCATTTTTAAGAATATCATTTTCATCAAGCACTTCTACTTCTTTATTAAAGTTATAGTTATTATTCAAAGAGAGATCTTTTAAGTCATTTTCAAAAGCATTTAAATCTTTAGTTTTATAATAAGTAAATTCCATTTATTATACCCCTAATTATTTTTCCCACTTGTTAGTTTCGTTATTGTAAGTATACTTTCTTTCTTCTAATAAGGATTTAGTCGCAACATAGATGTCATAATCTCCATCGTCTTTGTGTTTTTCATACAATTCTATTAATTCTTGATCAGAACTATCTTTGAACATATCTCTCATCATACCTCTATCTCCTGTTGTTTCCCAAATTGCACTAACTGCCGCACCAACGGTAGTCAGTGTTACATATGCAGCGCCTCCTATTCCTTTTCCGATTCCCTTGCCAATAGTTTTTATAATTTTATTCATAATTTTTATTCCCTTCATCATTGTTTATTTTTGAATACGTTGCTTTAGATATGTTGACTGAAGAAGTAGCAGTTCATCAATCACTATTTCTCTTAAATCTAGTGGAGATATAATACGAACTTGAGACCGATAATTAAAACAAAGTTGGATCGCTTCATAAGGCAACATATCTTCAATTGTAACTACTATTAAATTTTTGAAGTACTTCTCAATAATATAGTTTTCATAATATAAATGAATATCTTTCCAAATGTCTTTAGTCATTTCTAACGTAACTTGCGTACGTTCATCAGTAATATCTTCTTCTTTAAAGGATTTATTTGAGGTTTGAATGTTTAAATGACCAACATTTGTTCTTAGTAAATTCCCTCCCATCAAGTAGGTTAAATAAAAGCCATAGTTGTTATAGTTTAATGTAATAGGGAGTATGTTTTCGTTATCTTTCAATAAATAATTTTTTGTATTAATTGCCTGTGTAGTTATAGCTAGATTACTTACCGAAGGTATATCGCTATCAACTATAAATTTATCAAGATACTGATATAATTCATTTTGATGGTTTGAATGGTGTTTATTGATGAGCTCCTTTAAATATCGGTAGAATGGATAGCTAATAGTGGGCATGGTGACGTATAATTTTGTCAAAATATCATACATATAATACAGATTTTCATTTTTATCATGATTTATCGTGTAACTTTCAAGATCGTAATCATACTTCACTTCGTATTGAGTATTTAGCCAGTGTTCTGATTCATACAAGAAATTTCTTATATCATCGATATCTCTTTGAATCGTTCGTGTACTCGTATTTAACAATAAGGCTAATGACTTCTTATTCACTTTTTTATTTTGTAACAAACGATGGTAAATCGTGAGTATACGAAAAGCACGATCCAATATGGCACCCCCTTTGAATTACATTTTATACAATAGGTTTGTCAAAATATGTCATTTCCTATAGAAAGCGCTAATTATTTAAAAGTTTTATTTGAGGTTGAGCTTTCTTTAGTTTAGAGGCCTTTTAAAAAATAGGCGGTTTTTAGAAATGTGAAGTTGCCAAAATATGTCTTTATCCGTGTTTTATTAATGAATGATTATTCCTAACTATGACATTTTATCGATATATCTTTGGACGAGTTGATTTAAATCGTTATTAATAAACGTCAAGATAGCGTCATTGTCCATATAGTCTAAATAAATTTGGTCTAGTATTTCGTTATCATTAATGTCATAAAAATAACTCACAAGACTTTTAAAGACAGTATCATAAGCTGAATTTTGTAATATTGATTTAAGCGATTGCCAATCTATGTTTGTCATTGGTATCGTCTCCTTTTCTTATAAGGGTTTTAAATGCCATTTTTGTCTTGCTTTTGGATTGAGTGGATGCATAATTTCGTTTGTTTCAGGATTTATAAGTTTTTTCACTTTTTTCTTATGGGGTTTCAACATCTCTAATATCGTTTCAACACGTTGCTCGACCACTGGACGTTTGGCGTAAGCGCCATAAGCTAATATAATCTCATCAGCTTCTGAAATACTTTTCATTAAATGAATATCTGTATGCTTGTCATAAGGCGACTGAATATGTTTTATATTTCCGGAGGAAGAGATATTTGAAAAAAGATTAACAAAATAAATAGCGCCTAACTTGGCGTTACTTGATAATGCATTGAGAACTAATACGGTCGTTAGATCTAAAGAGGTTACCCCATCATAATGAGGATACATTGTAATAACGGTGCACGTAGATTTTGATGCGTCCCATGTCTTTTTGAGTAGATAACGATGTTGCCCGTCATCACTAAAAATAGCTTCGGTTTCGAGTGTGGATTGGATATGTTTCATTGCTAATCTCCTTTAGTATTCTTCGGGTAGTAACATTACATAATAAGAAAAGTCTACATCGTCCTCTCGGATGACGTAGACTTTACTAATGTTTACCTGATGATTGTCATTTGCTTTTGTATATTGAAAGTATTCGGGATTTTCTTGAGTATGTCTTATAAAAAGCTTTTGTTGATGCATAATAAACTGAAAGATATGAAAATAGTCCAAGGGTTCTTGTTCGTTCGATTGGTTGGTATCTTTTTGTAGGACGAGGTCCCATATTTGATGTTGTAAGGTGGGGGATAAGTTATTGGTAATACCACGTGTAATATATCTATTCATAAGCGTTTTCCCTTCTTTCTGATTCTTTCATCCAAGTTATTATTTCACTTAGAACTGTAATGACTAGTTGTGTGATTTTGATGTATTTATGCATATTATTGTCCTCCTGTTAGTAAGTATCGCTGATCCAAAAGGGGCATGATAGTGTTGTGTAGGTATAAGAAATCCATATCATGATTTTCATCGATATAACCAATGGCTATGAGTTGTTTCTGATGGTAGAGGATGAACGGGTAGATATTACTTTCATGAAGTGTATCAGAGTAGTAGGTATAGGTTTGAAGTATTTTATTACTGAGTGGGCCAAGTCTTACGTATTGATCAGGTAGAATATCATCAGCGACTTCCTCGATGGATTCACATTCCCACTTTTCTTCCTTTGGCAGCTTGAATAAGTTGGTTATATAGTGCTTGAGTTGTTGTTCCAGTGTCATATTTATGACCTCCTAATGTATTGGTTTGATGTAGTCATGTGATACATCATTTAGATAATATATATTTGATTTTTATTTCATTTCTCTCACTTTTTTCACTAATAACTAAGTGGTAAAAGTGGTAATTTGGTCGATGAAATAATTGTTTCGACCGTCTATTTCGAATTGGAATTTAGGCATAAAAAAAGACCCCCAATCTTTTTTCAAAGATTGAGGGATAAGACTTTCATCAATTTTATACCTTACAAGTTTTACTTGTTTATCTGTCGTAATTTCAATAGAATCAATCAACATTTTCATAAGTTGATTTTTAGCTTCGGGTGTAGCTTCTCTTAAGTAGATACTAAATCGGCTAATCATCATGGTTAAACGGCTTTTAAGTTTATCAAAATCAGGTACTTCAGCTTGTGATTCCCTAGCTTGTTGCGTTTCTTTAATTTGCTTATCTAACATCTCTATTTGTTCATTCATCTGACTTTGTTTAGCTTTTAACATTTCGCTATCCATTTCATCATCTAAGAACAATTCCAATAATCGTTCTTGTTGTGTTTTAACTTTTGCTTTTTGTTTTTCTAGACTATCAATATCATATTTTATTTCTGTTTGTTTACTATGCTTTTGTTTCAGTTCTTCTATCACACTTGACGCAATCTGCTTAATAACATTAGGTTGTGAAAGAATACGATTCAAATGAACATTGATTACGCGTTCGACGACTTCAGCATTAATCGCATTACTATGACAGGCAGAACTTCCTGAGCGATTGAATAATGAACAAATGTAATAGCGTTTGATTGTGCGTTCTTTGGACTTTTTCGTTTTATAATACGTCCGTCGACATACCATATTATTTCCGCATTCTGGGCATTTAATAAGGCCACGTAAGTAGAAATCTCCACCAATAGGTCGACCCGGTTTAAAACTTTTAGAAGCTAGTTTCTCATGAACTTGATCAAATACATCTTCACTTATAATGGCTTCATGCTTACCTTTGACCAATATCACATCATTTTTATCACTTTTACCACTTCTTCGCTGAACAGCCCAATTTTGATGATTATTGAATCTGACATAGCCTTTATAGACTGGATTATTCAAAATGTATTTCACGCCAAACACTGAAAATGGTTTTTGATTAATGGTACGATATCCTTTTTGATTTAGAATTGTCGTGATTGCTTTAAATCCTTTATTGTGATTCAAATATAAATCAAAGATTTCCCGTACAATATGAGCTTCATTTTCATCAATAACTAAATCATTTTTCTGTGTCAATGGATTAAGTGATAATTTGTAGCCTAAAACACGACCGGTGATTGCCTCTCCGCTCCTTGCCTTAGCATTCATAGAAAGTTTCACATTGGAAATCAAAGTCTGGCGTTCTATAGATCCTATTAGTCCAAACATTGTAACGAGTACTTCTCCAGAAGCATTGGATGTATCAATATTCTCAGAAATCGATTTATACCCTACGTCATGTTCTTTGAATTCATGAATAATATTAAACACGTCTCTCATTGAGCGAGAAATACGATTCAATTTCCAACTTAATACCATTTCGATTTTATTATCCTTAACATCTTGTAATAGACGTTTCATTGCCGGACGACCTTCAATATTTTTACCTGAAATGCCTGAGTCAGTATATGTCTCATAGTCATAACCTGGGAAATTTTTCATAACTTCTTTGATGAGTAGTTGTTCCTGCTCCTTTTCAGAATAACCATGTTCTGACTGCTCAGACGTACTAACACGTGAATAAAGTGCAATTTTACCCTTCATATCATACCGCTCCTTTTATTAGATTATTGCTACAGACCATCGGTCTTGTAACAACATATAGATAATATATATTTATAATTTCGTTTCATTTTTATCACTTTTACCACTTAATCATATGAGTACTACAGGCAACTGCCTGTAGTACGTAATTAGATTACTTACCTTTATTGATACGTTCTTCTATGATAGGCACAAGCACTTCTACAAATGCTTCAATTTGTTCATTATTCATCGTCAAAGTCCTCCCAACCTAAGTTCAAATCATCTTCGTATAAGAATTCATCATCTGTTACATTCTCATTTTTATCGAATGAAATCATGTCATCTTTTTTATCAGTTTCTTTCCATCCTAAATCGACCCAATACTTATAACCATTATTTAGTCTACTTTGTACATTAAAGTTAGCTTGAACCAAATCATTAATAACTTGAGAGCTTACTTTAATTTCATCTCTAATAACCTCATTTAGCCTAGACACTTTGATACGTGACCCTGGTTTGATTTCTATAAGTTTTCTGAGTAAATTAATACACGCTTTCTGATGTGCAATATTTGCTGATTTACTAGAAACAAATTCATATCCAAAATTTAACCAATCATGAGAAATTTCAGTAACACGATCATTTTGGAGGTACTCGATATCATTTTTTACAATTTGCTTATACACATACATCAAGTAAAGAAAGATTTCTTTCTTTTCATCCTGTAACTTTTCAATTAAGTCAGGGTCAGCTTTTTCAACATAATATTCACATGGAATAACAGCAATTCTACGCTCTAATGCTTTTGCATGTGATGATGGAAAATTGAGTACAGCATTCGTATTAAAAATGAGTTTTAAATCTAAAGTAACTTCTACTTGCGTTCTTCCTTTACGGTCAGCATGAATTGGTTCAACAGATAGTAATTTTTTGAAATCATTCACAGTTGCTTCATCAATATTAGCTTTCCCCACTTCATCACTTGCCATAATTCGTTTACCAATTAGACTTTCCTTATCGAAACGCCCGCCAAGTTCATTAAGTGTTTTAGATACGATATCATTACTATAAAAGAATGACTTAACTAATTTAATATAGACCGATTTCCCATTTTTTGCAGTTCCATACAAAAAAAGTCCACGACGTAGTTTAGTATCTGCCGTCAATAACACTGCCATATGTTGGAAAAGGAAATATTGTAAATCATGGTCATAATTCGCCAACTCTAACATATATTGTTTGAAATTCGGGGGTATCTTGTCCGTAATCGTGTCATTTATATCTAATTCCAAATCTAAGCGTGTTTTAGGGAATATTTCAAGGTCATTATCAACCACTTTAAAGGTCTTTAGATTGAACATATTTCGTCCACAACCAATGTACTGTCTATGCTCAACAAGTTTTTCTATGTCCGTTGATTTCTGTATGCCATCTACTACGTTTTTCAAAGTACTTAGTGAAGGTTTATAATCAACTAGCAACACTTGTATCATTTTAGATATCAACCCTTGCAATTCATCTTCACTTACCTTTTGCCAACCTTTATCTTTGAAAACAAACAACTCTGAATCAAAACGCTTGATATGAAAAATACATATCATCATTTCCACTAATATTGTGTCATTTGGCTTTTTTTGAATACCAAAATAACTGTATATGTTAGGTCTATAGTCGACATCTTTAGGAATGTTAAGCTGTAGCTTATCGATAAGCTCGTTATACACCATTACAGCTTGTTCAGAATCATCCATTTCATCATTTCCAATACTACTTGTTAGGATGGCAATCAGACCTTTACGGTCGATTGCCTCCATACCCACTTTTAATAATTTTATTAACATTTCTAAAATATGATTCATTACAATACCCCTCCAAATTCATCTAATGGTGCTACATCTTGAATATAATAATTTCCGTTATATTGCCCTACAAGGACCAAATGTTTTCGATCAATGTATGGATCATAATTAATGTGGTTTACGTTATAGTTACTGTGACGTTTAATCCAATCAGCAATTGATAATTGGTGACTCATAGATTTTACGGTAATATTGCGATTTACATAGTGCGTTTCTTGGTTAAGTTCTACTTCATACGTAAACTGATGTTTAATATCACCTGAGAAGTTCTTCTCGTACACAGAATGTAACGTAGCAACGTATATAGATCCTTCTTTTAACAATGTACTTTGGGGAATTTGAAGACTTTTTCCTCTATCATTATTCATTGTCTATACCTCCTAAAGCTTCCACTGTCACATGTGCAAATTCACCATTAAACAGTTGATTAGCTGTATCTTTCATGAGCTGTGCTACATTTTGTGCAATCCCCTTATCATTACATTCAATCATAATCGCATCGTGTATCGGCACTATAATCTTGAACGTTTTTTTTTCGCACTGTGCTTTGTACACTTCCAACAAAATGTGCTTGAAAATATAGCTTGCTACCGTTTGTACATAAATTGCCATAATACTACTACCTTGAAATGCGCTCATATCATGTTCAATGCCGTAAGGCGTAGGCATTGTTTTATATTTTTCGACTTGCTCCTTAAATTCAATGACCTTCTTGAATTTGCTCATTACTTGTAGCCAGTTAATTTCACTAACCTCTTGATTGATTTTGAATTTAGAGCTACTATAACGACCGCCAAAAAGAAATGACCCTATAAATGCACGTTTCACACTCACGCGCTTCTCTTTTGACAAAGATAAGTCTCTCAGTAATGCATCGTATAACCCTTCTTCATGATTCAAGTAGTCAATCAGTTGTTCGTCTTGTGTCATATACGCAGCAACTGATGGTTCGAATGATTTAAAATCTATTGTATAAACCTTTTTAAATTGCGAAGGTAAAATCATTTGTTGGACTAATTTAGGCAAGCCTTGAACATTAAATCTTTTCGTTGTGATCCGATGTGTTCGTGTGCCAATCAACGATAATTGCGTATATAATCGATTCGTACCATTTAATGACTGATCTAATCTATCAAATAGCTGTTCGATTTTATCAAAATGTTCATCGTTCTTAGCCTTTTCAAGCATTGTCGCTTTGATATCAGGTAATTTATCGGTATCAAGGTTAATAGATTCTGATTCAATCTCTTTCTTTAATGGTTCTAAATTATGGTGTACTTCCACGTATTGGTCTAGCTTAGCTTTTTCATTAGCCAAAAGCTCATTATATTGTTGATCTAGCTGTTGGCTAATTTGTCTTTGTAGCTGCTGAACTTTATCTTGATTTGAAAATTTGTTCATTAAAAAGTGTTCTGTTTTATTGCTTTGAGGCAATTTTGTAATTAAATCACGTATATTTGCTTGATACATGGTGATTTGCTCCTTCTATAAGTTATTACACAATAATCTCCCGGGCTGATTATCATGTGAACATCACAACGTTGTACCTATACTATAAATGACTCAAATTAATTGCTTAATGGCTTCCATAACATTGATTCCTGTAATGGAAGCGTAAAATTACAATTAAAAAGCCAACTCATTCTTGAGTTGGCTCATTATAGTTATTGTTTTTTTGTATTTGGACTAATATCATACAAATTGCTCTTAATTTTAACTGACAATAAATTATCGATAGAAACATTTATTTTATTCTTTAATTTGGAGTCAATATCGCTTTTATCATCAAAAGCATGATATGTTTCTTCTTTATTTTTTCTTCTCTCATCTTTATCATCAATAGCATCATCAGGATAATGTTGCTCTCTTCCGCTAGACTTACTTATTTCAAGAGAAAATGGCGTTAATTTACTTTTTATTCTACTAAGTTCCTTTAAAAACGATCTATAATATCTTGCATTTTCATCATTCGAATTTATACCATTATTTAGTAAGTAAATACCTAATCTGTCTATTGAATTTTCAACATCATTGAAAAGTTGTTTGAATAAATCTGAATCATCTTTTTCATACTTAAATTTGCTTGTTGCTACTAATTTTTCAATGGTACTACTTCTATCATATCTTTCTTTTTCAAACAATGTTTGCATATTATAATTAATACTTTCCTGACCTATTTCTTGATTCAAATAATTGATTAATAATTGATCCAAAAAGGGCATTTTTATTTTATATTTATCTACAAAATATAAAATGTAACCTCTATTTCCATTTACCCTTGCTTTTACTAAGTTATTACTAAACTCAAAGCAATGGTATAAATAATTAAAGTTTAGTTTCTGATTTCGATTTGCGTTATTAAATTGAATCTTATTATATTCATTTTGGATATCGTTAATAACTTTACCATTGAATTCAGTAATTTTCTCGCTAATCTGCTCCCAATTCTTCACCCCACCGTCTGTCAAAAAATAATCTTTAAAATAATTGAAATGAACCTTATCTTCATCAGCCTCATTGATTGTTTCTTCAATTGCATGAGACAACATTCTATATAATTTGTTACCCTCATAATAATTGCTCTCCAAAACTTTATGCATAAAACTTTCAAGTTGCAATTTTAATTTTTCACTTTCAGAGTACCATCTACATTGAGATTGATATGTAAAATCAGTCAATAATTTTTCCTTTAAAGAAGAATTTTCCATACTTATAATTTCTTTCATTATATCTTCAAAATACTCATAAAAACTATGAGAATCCCCACTTAATATTGCTTTTTCAATAGTTGGAATATGTTTATAATTATTATCTGACTTTGGTAATGGATGCTTATCAAGTATTTTCGATAACATATCTATAATTTGATATTGAAGTCTATTAAATTCATAGTTAGATCTTTGAGAAATGTATCTTTCACCAAATTGACCTCTTTCATATTCAGGATTATTAGAATTATAAAATGGCTGATATTTTGCAACATCTACACCATACATTTTGTTCAATAATTTTAATTTGTTCGTGAAAGTTGTACCCTTGACACCTTGTTTCTCTTGTAAATGTCTTTTTTTATAAGTTATTTTAGGATTTTCTTTTACAAGATTGAAATAACTAGATACTTGATACTTATATTCAGATTTTTCTTTATTGTAGAGATAAATATCAATATGAACCTTAAACACCTCTTGAAAAGCTTGCTTTTTATTTTTAGAATCATTCATGAGTTGCTTTAAAGCATTATACAATTGATTTTTATCCTCTTCTAATATTTGATTTGAAAATTTGCATAAATACCATTCTTTAGTCACATCAATGTCATTTGTTCGCTCATTTAAGTAACAATGTTCTTGAATGCCTCGTTGAATACTACTTAATGATTCACTTTCAAACTGTATTTTTATGCCTTGACTATCCAATATTACTTTACCAAAATTAATCATAAACTGCTCATATGTACTAATAAAATCTTGTACCTCTCCTGCATATTCTGGTTGTAACAACGGTGATAATGGAATTTTATCTTCCATAGGCAAAATTTTAAACTTTTTGGTACACTCTTTTATATTATTTATAATTTGATCATCGATATGAACCGTATACTGCATATATGTAGTATTTTCAGTAGATTTTAGAGCTGTAATATTTTTATTCACTTAATTCACCTTCATTGACCCATCTTTATTTAATTATAACTATTTATGTATGCTGTAGCACTACCACTACCCAATTTTAAATTTGGTAATGCTTTTTTGTATAAATTTAAATTGTTTAATGTTGTCATCTTTTTGTTATTACAATTATGATTAAATTACTATTAATACATGTTTATTATTTTAGTTAATTCAACTTTAACAGCATTTTTCAAACTATTAGGGGTCTCTACTTTTACATTGACACCACCTGTGACAATTAACTTAGCTATAAAATCTATATCTTTCGCGTTCACTTTTGATTTAAATAAATATGTCTCTTCGTCAATATTTTCAATCATATAGTCACTCCACAGGTAGCCTTTCAAGATATTCAATCCCATAACATTGCTTCTAATAAGAATATCAATAGCTGTTTCATTTTTAACCATGAACTGTTGAAAATTCTGCATAGTTATATCATTACACTCTTGAGTCTCTCCCATTTCATATAGTTCTTTTATTTTCGAAATATTTAATAGATTCACTAACTTTGATTCTATATTAGCTACAACAAAATACCATTGATGATTTTTATACATAATGCCAATACCTTTATATTGTTCTTTAATATAGTTTTGTGAATAACAGGTTTCAAAAGACTTATTCTCAATTATCAATCTAATGATTTCATTAAATAACTTATAACTTTTGAACTGATACTTATCTTCATTAAAATATTGAAATAGATCATTATATTGGTTTATTAACTCTTTTTTATTCGAGTTATTATATAATTTTTTTAATATTTCTTGATATTCTGTTTGAAAAGGTAGATTACTCACATTTGAAATACTCGAAAGTGTAAATACTAAAGCTTTCAACTCTTCATCTGAGATTGCTATTTTCGTTTGGTCTCGATTACCTATGATCGTATAACCACCATTTTTCCCTGGATTACTATATAAAGGTACTCCTAATGCTTCAATTTCTTTTATATCCCTTAAAGCGGTACTACGAGAAATATTAAATTCTGACATTAAATCATTTAATTTGAAGTTCCTATTTTCATTACAATATTCAATCATATTATATAATCTAACAGATTTTTTCATTATTATTCTCCTTTTAGTGTCAATAGATGACACTAATTAAGTATATACTCTATTTATAACAAATCTAAGGAGGAAAAAACATGAAATTTCAAGTAAGTCCATATTTTTTAATCACTCAAAATGCAGAGGGTTTAAAAAAGTTGTATGAAGAGCTGTTTGGCGCTAAAACACTGTATATTCAACGTATTAAAGATAGACCTATAGATAAGAAACTTAATATTGACGAAAATGATTTAAATAAAATTGATCAATGTGTACTTCAATTTGGAGATATAAAAATTATGATCGCAGATGACACTGAAGGTTTGCCCATAACACAAGGTAATAATATATCTCTTTGTCTCACTTTTGACCAAGTAGAAGAAACTAAACATGTATATGACCAGTTAATAGAAAAAGGCAGTGAGGTATTGAAAACATTTAGTCCAGAATTCTATACTGAAGGTTATGGTTATGTAAGAGATCCTTATGGTATCTCTTTGCATTTATTTACAAAGAGAAAAAATTAGGTTCTGCTGCAAAGTTGAAAAATAAATGTCTAATCTCAATTTTAAAATAATACTTTGTGTTAACTTGTTAGCATGATGCTAATTTCATGGCATGGCGAAAATCCGCAGATCTGAAGAGACCTGCGGTTCTTTTTATATAGACCGTAAATACATTCAATACCTTTTAAAGTATTCTTTGCCGTATTGATACTTTGATATCTTGTCTTTCTTACTTTAATATGACGGTGATCTTGCTCAATGAGGTTATTCAGATATTTCGATGTACAATGACAGTCAGGTTTAAGTTTAAAAGCTTTAATGACTTTAGCCATTGCGACCTTCGTTGAAGGTGCCTAATCTGTAATTACCTTTTGAGGTTTACCAAATTGTTTAATGAGACGTTTGATAAATACATATGCTGAATGATTATCTCGTTGCTTACGCAACCAAATATCTAATGTATGTCCCTCTGTATCAATGGCACGATATAAATAGTTCCATTTTCCTTTTATTTTGATGTACGTCTCATCAATACGCCATTTGTAATAAGCTTTTTTATGCTTTTTCTTCCAAATTTGATATAAAATCGGGGCATATTCTTGAACTCAACGCTAGACCGTTAAATGATGAACGTTTACACCACGTTCCCTTAATATTTCAGACATATCACGATAACTCAATGCATATCTTAGATAGTAGCCAACGGCTACAGTGATAACATCCTTGTTAAATTGTTTATATCTGAAATAGTTCATACAGAAGACTCCTTTTGGTTATAATTATACTATAAATTCAACTTTGCAACAGAACCGTATATTTTATATAGAGCATTCTCACTAAAAAAATTACACATATCGTGAGCAATGAACTGATTATACTTAACATTAAAAAAGATGATAACACCTTCTACACCTCCATATCACAAAAATTATAACATTATTTTGACATAAATACTACATTTGTAATATATTACAAATGTAGTCTTATATAAGGAGGATATTGATGAAAAAGATAAAAATTGTTCCACTTATTTTAATAGTTGTAGTTGTCGGGTTTGGTATATATTTTTATGCTTCAAAAGATAAAGAAATTAATAATACTATTGATGCAATTGAAGATAAAAATTTCAAACAAGTTTATAAAGATAGCAGTTATATTTCTAAAAGCGATAATGGTGAAGTAGAAATGACTGAACGTCCGATAAAAATATATAATAGTTTAGGCGTTAAAGATATAAACATTCAGGATCGTAAAATAAAAAAAGTATCTAAAAATAAAAAACGAGTAGATGCTCAATATAAAATTAAAACAAACTACGGTAACATTGATCGCAACGTTCAATTTAATTTTGTTAAAGAAGATGGTATGTGGAAGTTAGATTGGGATCATAGCGTCATTATTCCAGGAATGCAGAAAGACCAAAGCATACATATTGAAAATTTAAAATCAGAACGTGGTAAAATTTTAGACCGAAACAATGTGGAATTGGCCAATACAGGAACAGCATATGAGATAGGCATCGTTCCAAAGAATGTATCTAAAAAAGATTATAAAGCAATCGCTAAAGAACTAAGTATTTCTGAAGACTATATCAAACAACAAATGGATCAAAATTGGGTACAAGATGATACCTTCGTTCCACTTAAAACCGTTAAAAAAATGGATGAATATTTAAGAGATTTCGCAAAAAAATTTCATCTTACAACTAATGAAACAGAAAGTCGTAACTATCCTCTAGGAAAAGCGACTTCACATCTATTAGGTTATGTTGGTCCCATTAACTCTGAAGAATTAAAACAAAAAGAATATAAAGGCTATAAAGATGATGCAGTTATTGGTAAAAAGGGACTCGAAAAACTTTACGATAAAAAGCTCCAACATGAAGATGGCTATCGTGTCACAATCGTTGACGATAATAGCAATACAATCGCACATACATTAATAGAGAAAAAGAAAAAAGATGGCAAAGATATTCAACTAACTATTGATGCTAAAGTTCAAAAGAGTATTTATAACAACATGAAAAATGATTATGGCTCAGGTACTGCTATCCACCCTCAAACAGGTGAATTATTAGCACTTGTAAGCACACCTTCATATGACGTCTATCCATTTATGTATGGCATGAGTAACGAAGAATATAATAAATTAACCGAAGATAAAAAAGAACCTCTGCTCAACAAGTTCCAGATTACAACTTCACCAGGTTCAACTCAAAAAATATTAACAGCAATGATTGGGTTAAATAACAAAACATTAGACGATAAAACAAGTTATAAAATCGATGGTAAAGGTTGGCAAAAAGATAAATCTTGGGGTGGTTACAACGTTACAAGATATGAAGTGGTAAATGGTAATATCGACTTAAAACAAGCAATAGAATCATCAGATAACATTTTCTTTGCTAGAGTAGCACTCGAATTAGGCAGTAAGAAATTTGAAAAAGGCATGAAAAAACTAGGTGTTGGTGAAGATATACCAAGTGATTATCCATTTTATAATGCTCAAATTTCAAACAAAAATTTAGATAATGAAATATTATTAGCTGATTCAGGTTACGGACAAGGTGAAATACTGATTAACCCAGTACAGATCCTTTCAATCTATAGCGCATTAGAAAATAATGGCAATATTAACGCACCTCACTTATTAAAAGACACGAAAAACAAAGTTTGGAAGAAAAATATTATTTCCAAAGAAAATATCAATCTATTAACTGATGGTATGCAACAAGTCGTAAATAAAACACATAAAGAAGATATTTATAGATCTTATGCAAACTTAATTGGCAAATCCGGTACTGCAGAACTCAAAATGAAACAAGGAGAAACTGGCAGACAAATTGGGTGGTTTATATCATATGATAAAGATAATCCAAACATGATGATGGCTATTAATGTTAAAGATGTACAAGATAAAGGAATGGCTAGCTACAATGCCAAAATCTCAGGTAAAGTGTATGATGAGCTATATGAGAACGGTAATAAAAAATACGATATAGATGAATAACAAAACAGTGAAGCAATCCGTAACGATGGTTGCTTCACTGTTTTATTATGAATTATTAATAAGTGCTGTTACTTCTCCCTTAAATACAATTTCTTCATTTTCATTGTATGTTGAAAGTGACACTGTAACGAGTCCATTTTCTTTTTTTATGGATTTCTTATTTGTAATTTCAGCGATAACGTACAATGTATTACCTGGGTATACAGGTTTAATAAATTTAACGTTATTCATTTGTGTTCCTGCTACAACTTCTTCTCCGTATTTACCTTCTTCTACCCATAATTTAAATGATATTGAAAGTGTATGCATGCCAGATGCAATGATACCTTTAAATCTACTTTGTTCTGCTTTTTCTTTATCTATATGCATATATTGAGGATCAAAAGTTGTTGCAAATTGGATAATTTCTTCTTCTGTAATATGAAGGCTTTTTGTTTTGAATGTTTCTCCTACTATAAAATCATCGTATTTCATATATGTCTCTCTTTCTTATTCAAATTAATTTTTTAGTATGTAACATGTTAAAGGTAAGTCTACCGTCACTGAAACGTAAGACTCACCTCTAACTTTCTATTGAGACAAATGCACCATTTTATCTGCATTGTCTGTAAAGATACCATCAACTCCCCAATTAGCAAGTTGGTTTGCACGTGCTGGTTTGTTTACAGTCCATACGTTCAATTCATAACCCGCTTCTTTTACCATTTTTACTTTTGCTTTAGTAAGTTTGGCATCTTCAGTGTTTACTATTTTAGCATTACAGTAATCTAAAAGTGTTCTCCAGTCTTCACGAAACGAAGTTGTATGGAATATAACTGCTCTGTTATATTGTGGCATGATTTCTTCTGCAAGTTTAACAAGCACAACATTAAAGCTTGAAATGAGCACTTCTTGATTCTGATTTAAGTTTGTTAATTGTTCTTCCACTTGCTTAACCATACTTTTAGAAAGTGCTAGTCCATTCGGTCCAGTAATACCTTTTAATTCTACATTTAAATTCATATTATATTCATTTGCTATTTTTACTACATCATCGAAAGTTGGCAAATGTTCATCTTTGAATTTTTCACCAAACCAAGATCCTGCAGAAGCATCTTTAATTTCATCATAATTCAATTCAGTTATTTCCCCGGACATATTTGTAGTCCGTTCTAAATAATCATCATGAATGATAATCAGTTGTTCATCTTTTGTAATTGCAACATCTAACTCCAACCAGTTTATACCTTCTACTTCTGAAGCAGCTTTAAATGATGCAATTGTATTTTCCGGAGCTTTACTAGGTAATCCTCTATGTCCATATACAGTTAGCATATTACCTCTCCTTGCATTTTTATTTTTTTAATTAACGTAACTGTATTATCACATTAATCGCACTTTTATTTCCATTAAAAAGAGATGAATATCATAAATAAAGAAGTCGATAGATTCGTATTGATTATGGAGTTAATCTACGTCTCATCTCATTTTTAAAAAATCATTTATGTCCCAAGCTCCATTTTGTAATCAAGTCTAGTTTTTCTGTACCCCTTATCTGCAATTTTACTTAGGATTGCTTTTAACTTACCTCTTATCTGCAATTTTACTTAGGATTGCTTTTAACTTACCCCTTATCAGCAATTTTACTGAGAACTGCTTTTAACGCACCTCTTATCTGCAATTTTGCCTAGAACTGCTTTTAACGTACCTCTTATCTGCAATTTTACTGAGAACTGCTTTTAACTTACCCCTTATCAGCAATTTTGCATGGAATTGCTTTTAACGTACCTCTTATCTGCAATTTTACTTAGAACTGCTTTTAACAAACCTCTTATCTGCAATTTTACTTAGAACTGCTTTTAACAAACCTCTTATCTGTAATTTTACTGAGAACTGCTTTTAACAAACCTCTTATCTGCAATTTTACTTAGAACTGCTTTTAACAAACCTCTTATCTGCAATTTTACTTAGAATTGCTTTTACTATTCCTCTTATTAGTATAATCTCAGTAAGAATGCGTATAAAAATGAAAATTACAACCGATTTTGTAAGTGCTGACGCCTGAGGGAATAGTATGTGCGAGAGACTAATGGCTCGAGCCATACCCCTAGGCAAGCATGCACGTACAAAATCGTAAGATAAAAAAATAAGCATATCACTGTAAACTTTAAAAAATCAGTTTAGTGATATGCTTATTTATTTCGAGTTAGGATTTATGTCCCAAGCTCATCAAGCACAATCGGCCACTAGTTTATTTCTCTATCTTATATGTTCTGATATGGTCTTCTATACTGTATAAGTATACTTTTGAATATGGATCTTGTGTCAATTCACGTTCGAAATCAAATTCTTGATTATCAAATCTGTTAAAGAATGTTTCGTATTCTTCGACTGATAATTGCTCTCTAGATTCTAGCATATTTAAGTGTTTCTCTTTATCTAATGCTTTGTCATATCCTTTAACGATTGAACCACTAAAGATTTCTCCTACTGCTCCTGAACCATAACTAAATAGACATACTTTCTCTTCTGGTTGGAATGTGTGGTTCTGTAATAACGAAATTAAACTTAAGTATAATGATCCTGTATAAATGTTACCAACATCTCTATTCCATAATACGGTTCTGTTGCAAAGTTGAATTTATAGTATAATTTTAACAAAAAGGAGTCTTCTGTATGAACTATTTCAGATATAAACAATTTAACAAGGATGTTATCACTGTAGCCGTTGGCTACTATCTAAGATATACATTGAGTTATCGTGATATATCTGAAATATTAAGGGAACGTGGTGTAAACGTTCATCATTCAACGGTCTACCGTTGGGTTCAAGAATATGCCCCAATTTTGTATCAAATTTGGAAGAAAAAGCATAAAAAAGCTTATTACAAATGGCGTATTGATGAGACGTACATCAAAATAAAAGGAAAATGGAGCTATTTATATCGTGCCATTGATGCAGAGGGACATACATTAGATATTTGGTTGCGTAAGCAACGAGATAATCATTCAGCATATGCGTTTATCAAACGTCTCATTAAACAATTTGGTAAACCTCAAAAGGTAATTACAGATCAGGCACCTTCAACGAAGGTAGCAATGGCTAAAGTAATTAAAGCTTTTAAACTTAAACCTGACTGTCATTGTACATCGAAATATCTGAATAACCTCATTGAGCAAGATCACCGTCATATTAAAGTAAGAAAGACAAGGTATCAAAGTATCAATACAGCAAAGAATACTTTAAAAGGTATTGAATGTATTTACGCTCTATATAAAAAGAACCGCAGGTCTCTTCAGATCTACGGATTTTCGCCATGCCACGAAATTAGCATCATGCTAGCAAGTTAAGCGAACACTGACATGATAAATTAGTGGTTAGCTATATTTTTTACTTTGCAACAGAACCTTATTTTCCATTAATTCACCTCATATTATATTTTTTACAACCTATTTTTTAGTTTTATTTATGATACGCCTCTCCACGCATAATCTTAAACGCTCTATACACTTGCTCAATTAACACAACCCGCATCATTTGATGTGGGAATGTCATTTTGCTGAATGATAGTGCATAGTTACTGCGTTGTAAGACGTCCTTGTGCAGGCCGTTTGATCCGCCAATGACGAATACAAAGTCGCTTTGCCCTTGGGTCATGCGTTGGTTCAATTCTTGGGCCAATCCTTCGGAAGATAGCATCTTTCCTTGTATTTCTAATGTAATGACTGTTGATTGTGGTTTGATTTTGGCTAGTATTCGTTGGCCTTCTTTTTCTTTTACTTGCTCAATTTCTTTGTCGCTCATATTTTCTGGTGCTTTTTCGTCTGGAACTTCTATGATGTCTATCTTGGTGTATGGGCCTAAACGTTTTTCATATTCTGCTATGGCTTGTTTCCAATATTTCTCTTTTAGTTTCCCTACAGCTAAAATGGTGATTTTCATGTCGTTTGGTCCTCCAAATTGTTATCAACTTTCCAGTTATCCACAAGTTATTAACTTGTTCACACTGTTCCCTCTTATTATACCAATATTTTTTGCAGTTTTTGATATTTTTCTGACATTTATGCCCGATTTTTAGTGTATAACCTGTGTATTTGTGGATAACTCTGTGGGCATTGTGGGTATTTCTCTTTAAATTGTACACAATTCTGGATAACTATCCCCATTTCTGTGGATAAACACCTTGATGTCTTATTACTTATCCTCGTTTTTATATCCCATATTTATCAACGGTTATAGCTTTTTCCATAAAAAAACACTACCGTACCTCTTATTTAAGAAATACAGTAGTATTGTTTTCAATATATTTTAGCTAGCTTTTCTACGTCGTACAGTCGCGATTAAACCTATACCTGTTACTAATACAAACATCGCTGCTGGGCTTGAACTTTGATCAGTTCCAGTTTTTGGTAACTGTTTCTCATGTGCGCTACCTTTAGGCGCTGACATGCTAGCCAATTGTTTCCCACTCTTACTTGATACAGCAGTTCCTTCCAATGTGGAACCAACACCTTCTGCACCGCTACTAACAGTTCCTCTATGCGCTGGTAACAATACAACTTTACCTGGAGCTGTTTGTTTCGCTGGATCCATCATTTTGTCGTCACCAATTGGTTGTGCATCTTTACCAGACTCACTACCTTTGCTACCTTGTTGTCCTTTAGCTGGTTGTTCACTTACTGCTGGTTTACCTAATAACATACGTTGTGGTTCTGTCGTATCATACTTAGCTAAGTTAGCTGTTTTTAAATAACTTGCTAGTACTTGATCTAATGAAATACCTTCTTCTCTAGGGCCACCGAACATACTATATCCGTCGCCACCTGATGCTGTGAAGTCATTCATCGTTACGTGATATACACGTTTTAAATCAATATTTTCAAACTTACCTGTCTCTTTATTTAAAATTTGAATAGCATTAATTCGTTTGCCAGACGGTTTATTTATATCATAGTAAACACGGATTGAATCAGAGATATGTAGTAAACCGCCATTCGCTGTTAATACTGGCTTACCGTCTTTTTGTGTTGTTGGTGCACCTAAACTATGTTCGAAAGCCGTCCAGACGTCTGAACCTTTTACATCAATTTGCGCAATCGTATTTCCAAATGGTAATACTGAGATTAAATCATAGCGTGTCACCTTACCTTTTGCGATAGAGGCACGAATACCTCCACCATTTGTCACGGCAAAGTCAGTCTTTTTAGAGAAATTCTTAACGCCATACGCTTCCATAGCATCTGCAATCGCGTTTCCTAAATTTGTTTCACGCGTTCTAACGTCATCTCTTTCTCCTTTGAAATCAATCGTATTATTTGGAATAATAACCTCTGCTGTTTGTGCTCTAAATGTTTGATCAGCTTGATTAATTTGTTCAGCTAATGCTTTGTTCGGTGTTACATTTTCAACGTCTTTAACATTAATCAATGACGGTTTAATGTTCGATACCTCTCCATTGCGATAATTAAATGTAATCTTACCGATATTCGCAAGTGCTGTACCTGTTTGTGCCAATGCATCATTGTTATAAATTTGACCATTTTGAAGTACTGTATGTGAATGACCATCAATAACTGTAATACGTTTCTTCAATTGTGGATTTTGACTTAATTGTTTCACTAAGTAATCACCACGCCATGTTTCTTGTGTTGAAGGGTCAATTCCTAAATGTGATATAACAACAAATGTATCTACGTCTTTATAAATACGCATCATTTCCGCTGTCACACTTTGTAATGGATCTCTAAATTCAACACCTTTAATGCCTTCAGGTCTTGTTTTCGTCTTTGTTTCTGGTGTCGTTACGCCAATAATTCCATAACGAATACCATTTTTCGTTACAATTGTTGAAGGCTTAAACGCGCGTTTCCCATCTTTGTAAACGTTAGTACTTAGCATCGGGAAGTCTAACATACCCTCTAACTTTTTCAACTGATCGTATCCAAAGTCAAATTCGTGGTTACCGACTGCCATAGCATCATAACCTACTGCATTCATTGCTTTAGCCATTTCTTCACCTTTTGACTGGTTTGAAAGTGGTAAACCTTGGAAGGCGTCTCCTGCGTCTAACATTAAATCAGGCTTTTCTTGTTCTTTTACTGTTTTTAATTTAGCCATACCGATGACACGCCCTTTTTCTTCGGCTAGTCGGCCATGGATATCATTTGTATGTAATATTTTATGTGTCGTTGTTTGTGGTGCATTAGCAGCAAACATTCGTGGTGAAAGTGATGCTGTTTTAGCATTTGATAATTTGAATGTTGCTGTGTGAGTTGGTTTTTGTGTTGAGGCTTGTTGTGCATCTACATCGTGTCTTTCGTTTACTGTTGTTGAAACTGCTGTAGATGGTTTGTTAGATGGTGCGTTGGATGTTACTTTGTTGTTTGTATCATCAGCTGTTCCCTGTGCTGATGCTGATACGTTGGTTGCCGCTTCTTCACCAGATTGATGAGCTGCTTCCTTTGTTGGCGGTACTTGTTGCTTATCTGTTGTTGCTTTGTCTATCGTTGTTACTGCATGTGCTTTCATTGGTGTATGCTGCTCAGCCGCGTTCGAGACTTGCCATAATCCCATTGCACTAAAAAGCAAAACGAGCCATACACTTGTTTTAAGTAATAAAGCTTTCATTTCGTTCCCTCCATTAACTGTCATACACCAATATATTATCATAATCCTTATATTAAAATGATTGATTTTATGTAAATTATTTATAAATTACATTTAATATCGAATTATTTTACACATTTCAACTAGAACCTTAATCACAACAACAGCCATTTCCCACCAACAATATAAAAAAGCACCCGATAAAGTCGTCTCACAGCAGTGCGGAACTTTATAGGGTGACTCTCATTTATATTGTATATATTGGCGTTGGAATAGCTTTATCCGTATCACATAGCAATACTTCTTTTTCCGTATCAATATCGTGTTCGTTCAATACTTGGCCAACACTCATACGCGCCAAATCTTTCATGTTATTGTCTTGTGATAAATGCGATAGGTAAATACGTTTCGTGTTACCTGTAATCACATCTGTCATCGCATGACCCGCATCCTCATTAGATACATGACCCATATCGCCTAAAATACGTTGTTTCGTCTTCCATGGATAACGACACATTCTCAACATATCGACGTCATGATTACTCTCAAAAATAAACGCATCGCTGCCACGTATCATACCTTTCATACGATCAGACACGTAACCCGTATCCGTTAAAATCGTAAACTTCTTATAGTTATTATGGAAAATATAAAATTGCGGATCTATTGCATCATGTGACACGTTAAACGATTCAACATCGAAACCTGCAATAGATTTCGTTTCATAAGGATTAAAAATGAATTTCTGATCCATAGGGATGCGACTATCTTTCTTTTCAATTGCCTGCCAAGTCTTTTCATTCGCATAAATTGGCAATTGATATTTACGCGCCAAAACACCTAATCCTTTAATATGATCAATATGTTCATGGGTTACTAAAATACCATTTAAATCTTGAATATTACGGTCAATTTGACTAAACAATTCTTCCATTTTCTTGCCAGTCAAACCAACATCAACTAATAGACTACCTTTTTCATTTTCTACAAAAGTGGCGTTACCTGTACTACCACTTGCTAATACACTCATGCGTATCAAGCGGCTCATCCTTTCTCTTTAAACAGTCACTTTCTCTATATGACTGCAATATACATCAGTGCAAATATACGATTTTCCCTACAGAAACTATCAGTATATTAGCTGTTTTGTATACCTTTCCTATTATGTAACTTTAGTTCATCGACCGGTTTCTTATATTTAAATTTTGATAATCACGTGCAATGAATTTCTTAATTATTATAACAATGATTAGACAAATACTAAAGTTTTTAAAATAACAGTTACACTAATTTTACAATGCGGTTCTACTTAAAATATGAATAAATGCGCACGTTGGAGACGCAGAAATGTCGCCTGTCAGCCATAATAAACCGTACCAGCAAAAAGCTAGCACTGCTTCTCACATATGATGAGCTTGCAATGCTAGCTTATTACGATTCATATTAATGATTAATAATTTTAGGGTTATTATTTGTCGCTTCGACATAGTAAGTATTCGTTTTGTCCTTACCGTCATGCTTCACTTTAATTTCCCAGTTTGGTTGTAACAATTGAACATTCGTTTCATTAACGACTGAGTAGTAACCGAGTCTAGCATTAATGACTTCATCACCTTTTTTCAAGTAACGATTATAATATAATGCCTCGATTGCTTTTCTCACACCAATCACTTGATGCTTTTTATCAGCACCATCTGTGGGCTTAATGTCATCCATCATTGATTGTTTATAACTAGTCGCTTTGTTATCTTCTATATTAAAGTTCAACATCGCTTTACTATTATTCAAAATCGGGAAATTATCATACGTTTGTTCGTATTTTACAGAACCAGAACTAATTTCACTTAATTGATATTCTGAACCTTTGAACACACGTTTGTTAACATAATCTTTCAAATCTTTTAAGTTATTGTCACTGACCTTTACCGATTGACTAATGTTCGCATTTAATAATTTTCCACCATCTGATGTGGTCAAATCCGAATCGCCTTTAGCTTTAGAACTAAAGTCTTTTGATCGCCCTGTAATTTGCTCTAATTTTATACCTTTAACTGATTTATTCAATATACTAGACGATACTTTAATTTCTTCTTGCTGAAAATTAACTTCATTGTTACTCTCAACTTCATTAATGTGTGAGCGATTGACTTTATTAACATAAATCGATACTAACACGATGTTGACAAGAATAAACACGAAAATGAAAAGTGTCTTTGTCAGTTTCCAGTTCATTTATTCAAGCCTCCCATCGTTATAAACATACCATTCGCCATCATATTCTACATACCAACGCGGTACGAGTTCACTGTTAATCTGCACTTCAATGTGATTATGATCTGAGTTATCCTGCATTTCGTAACCGATAGCGATGTTTGTTACTTTTTCAAAATTAATATCACTATTGTTCGCTAAGCTTGAACGTACAGACTCTAATTTCGGCAACGTTTTATTATCCTCACTATTTAACACAACGTCGGTGCGCAATAACGAACGACGATAATCAAAGACGCCTTTTTCACCCCAAGTGACTTGAATTTGATTAGAGCCTTCTTTATTAAACGTTGGATAACCGTTAAGGAAACGTTGATATGTTAACTCGCCTGACTGATTATTCGTACTAAACAATCTGAAGTCTTCGTTTAAGAAACCACCATGACCATTAATAAAATCAAAGGTTCCTGGAATCGTTTCTTCCATTTTGCTGGAACTTGCTTCATCTTCGGACAAGTTTTTATAATGGTATTTTTCATTTTTATCGTTATAGTTTGCGACACCTGTATTATTGTTGTAGGTTGTAACACCACTCTTTGAACTACGAACGATGGTTGAATCGTCAAATAGTATAGCATTCATTTTCTCAACACTAATCGTGTTAAATACCATGCGATATGTTTTTAACTTTTCAGGTTTACTTGGTGCAAAAACATGCGTCGTACGATCAATTGTATCTTTGTTTGTGATGATATCTGTGTATGGTTGCATATCTTTTTTCACTGCTGCTAATGCATCTAAAAAATGATCATTTTTCGTTGTAGTTGTTAATTTTACGTAATCGTGGCGATCTTTGCTTATAGCATAAAGCACGATATTATCATCAGCATCATGATCTATGACCAAACGATTGAAATTGAAATGATTTGGTACTTTCGCATTCATGTTCAGTACTTGACCAAGATATGTTGATAACGGTAAATCATACGTAAAATCGAATAATGTAAAATCACTGCTCAAATCAGGAATCATCAAGTTATGATCACGACGAACATGTTCCACGGACTTCACTTCTTTATTTTTTAAAGGTTTCGTCAGCTTATTCACATTAGAAACCGTAGCGATCGTACCTTCTGGATGATCATTTTTCGAATGAATAATCTGAAATGGCGTAATAGTTGTATCCATTTTGGCTGTCATAGGTGTCGTTAAAGGTTTCGTTTCACTCTTCTTACTATCTGTATTGTCGACATTTGCAATATCAGGAGAAAAGTTCCATACCATATATGTCAATACGACACTCATCAAGACGAGTAGCGCTAAAATGACAGATTTAATATGCTCCTTATTATTCATCCCAATCACCGTCTTCAATGACTTCACATGGAAGTGTGATAAAGATAGATGTACCTTGACCTTCTACACTGTTTGCCCAAATACGACCATTATGCGCTTCCACAATCTCTTTCGAAATGGCTAGTCCTAATCCAGTACCACCCATTTTACGCGTACGTGCCTTATCTACACGATAGAATCGGTCGAATATCTTATCGACTTTATTGATAGGAATACCAATGCCATTATCTTTAATACGAATCGTCATTCGATTATAAAGTGGATTTTGTTTCACGTGGAACTCGACACGTTTATCGCCTCTAGAATATTTCATCGCATTTGTAATGACATTATCAAATACTTGCGTCATTTTATCAGGATCAAATTCTGTGAAAATCGTCTTTTTCGGAATATCTCGAATAAATGTTGTATCTTTCGCAGACATTTCATGTCGATTAATAATTTTATTAATGAACATGTTAAAGTCGATAATTTCTTTGTTGATTTGATCAGACTCATTATCCATTTTAGATAACTGTAGCAAGTCATTGACCAGTCGAATCATTCGTTCTGTTTCTTCACGGGTAACAGATAAAAATTGTGGCGCAAGTTCCTCATCTTTCCATGCACCTTCTTCAAGTGCTTCAATGTAACTATTCATAGAAGTTAAAGGTGTACGTAACTCATGTGATACATTGGCAACAAATTCACGACGTTCACGTTCAACTTGTTGTTGTTCAGTAACGTCATGTAACACAGCGATATAACCAGTTACAAATCCTGTTTCCTGCACAATCGTACTAAAGTTAACACGTGCGATTAGACCTTCTTCTTCATTTAAATCTAATAAGAAACTATCATTATTCTCTTGAATTTCTTCAAGTTTAAATTCATCTTCAAGACTTAATACACTTAACATGTAATATCCAATGATGTCTTCTTTCGCCATACCAAGCATCTTAAGTGCCATATCATTGACGATACGAATATGTCCACGGCGGTCTGTTGCAATAATACCATCACTCATATGGGTGATAACTGAGTCCAGTCTACGTTTCTCACTTTCAGTATTAGCCTGCGCTTCTTGTACACGTTTAGACAAGTTATTAAATGCTAAAGCTAATTCGCCAATTTCATCATTACCATAAATCTTCACACGTTGCGTATAGTTACCTCTGGACATTTCAACCGTCTGGTTACGCATATCGGTGATTGGTTTGGTAATCGTTCGCGCTATAAAGAATCCTAGGATGACTGTGATTAATAATGAAATAGCTGTACCAACAATGAATATTTGATTTATATTATTTAATTGGTTATAAACGTCATTAATTTTTGATTCGATATAAATATTACCAATTACCTTTTTATCGACTTTAACTGGGATATTATATACCCAGACACGGTCCTTACCACCGCCATAATCTTTTAAAATTAAATGATCGTTTGATTGTCCTAGTGATAGTGCTTTTTGGACAGAACTATCATTCACTTTTTGATTGATTAGACTACGGTTAGACTGCTTCGTCGTCGCAATAATAATTTGGTCTTTATCTATAAAACGAATTTCTCCAATTTCTTGACGGTTGGCATACTCACTTAATAAATTTTGAATATCTTTTTGTGCATTTACGGAGCCCTTTTCGTCATATACTTTTTCAATACTAATTTCTAATTGTTTCGCGTACTGCGTAATATTCTTCTTAAAATTATCAAGCAGCTCTTTTTCAAGGTTATTTGTAAAATACAGCCCGATAATTTGCATACCAATGATAATCAGTAATACATAAACAATTACAAGTTTAGTATGAAGGGATTGTAGTTGTTTTAGCCACTTCATTCGTTTCGACCTCTACTCATGTTGTTGGAGGAAATATCCAACGCCTCTACGCGTCACAATATATTCAGGGTGTGACGGATCATCTTCAATCTTTTCACGTAAACGACGAATCGTTACATCGACCGTACGTACATCGCCAAAGTAATCATAGCCCCATACTGTTTGTAATAAATGTTCACGTGTCATTACTTGTCCCATATGTTTTGATAAATAATGGAACAATTCAAATTCACGATGTGTTAATTCAATATCTTCGCCACGTTTTTTAATAGAATATGCGTCTGGATAAATCACAATATCTTTAATTGTGATTTCATTCGTTACATTTCCAGTGTCTTGTGCTGGTTGTGAGTAATGACGACGTAAGTTCGCTTTCACACGTGCGATTAATTCACGCGTACTAAACGGTTTCGTTACATAGTCATCTGCACCTAGTTCTAAACCAAGCACTTTATCAATTTCTGAATCTTTAGCAGTAAGCATTATAATTGGCATTTCGTATTTTTTGCGCACTTCACGACATACTTCCATACCATCACGACCAGGTAACATGATATCTAATAATACGATGTCTGGTTCTTCTTCATAAATTAAGTCGACTGCATCATTACCATCGTATGCACAGTACACATCGTATCCTTCTTTTTTTAAGTTAAATTCTAAAATATCAGCAATCGGTTTTTCATCATCAACTACAACAACTTTTCTAGCCATTTGCATAAACCTCTTTTCTTAAATCATTAATATTATTTTATCATTTTTTGTTCTTTATCGTTTATGTTTGTGTAAAAAATCACAGGATGTCGCTTACTATTTTTGTTATTGTGCGCATTTTCCGTCTTATAACGTATAGTAACCTATTATATAATTTACCATTTATAAGCTATTAATTCTATTTTCCAATATAAACTTATATATTAATATTTTTTATTAGTTTCTCACGGCGGATTGTGACAATGATATTTAACACAATGATGAGGTCTCTATTCCAATAATAAAATTAGGGTAATGGCAACTTCTAGTTGCACGTCATTGCTCAGAAAATAAATATCATTATTCGTTACTTTAACAATTGATGTTATGGAGGATTGGTGGCATATCACAACGAAGAAATATGTTGACAGTAGCATATGTTTGTACGTCTAATAAAGATTTTATTGTCTACGTTTATCTTTCATATCCAACCACTAAGTTACTTGAGGTTCATACATTATAAAGAAAATGGACGAACAGATAAATCAATATGATTATCATTCGTCCATATATCTTTTATTAATATAATATTAAACGCAAAAAAATGCCTATCCTCTTGGATAGGCATTTGTACGGTCTCGACGGGAATCGAACCCGCGATCTCCTGCGTGACAGGCAGGCGTGTTAACCGCTACACTACGAGACCTAAAAAATGGTGACTCCTACGGGACTCGAACCCGTGTTACCGCCGTGAAAGGGCGGTGTCTTAACCGCTTGACCAAGGAGCCGTTCTTAAGCACAAGATAGATTATAGCACAGCCAATCTTGCCATGACAAGATATTTTTTACATAATTTTGCTATTATTTTTTGAAGAATGTTATAAGTGAAAAATTGCATTTTATTGGCAGTCTATTTATTATAATAATTACGCTATTTTTGAAATTTTTCTATTTTAGGTACTTTCATTTACACTTACGTCTACTCTATTTTAATAGCTATTTTCGACATCAGACTTATTACATTCAAGTATTTCTTCTTAATTTCGTTAAATATCATCTAATCTTTTAAATTATGACTAGCAAATATCACCTTTACGTTAGTAATTTTTATCTAAATAATCGAATCGATACAGAAGCAAACAAAGCAAAAGCCTCCTACCAATAAAGATAGAAGGCTCATGTATTTATAATCATTGCGTATGACTTATATAAAGTTCTACCACAATTCTTTTAATAGGTTTGTTTGTTCTCTATCTGGACCAACTGAGAAGATAGAAATTTGTACATTACATAATTCTGAAATACGCTCTAAATATTTACGTGCATTTTCAGGTAATTCTTCTAAAGTACGCACACTTGTTACGTCTTCTGTCCAACCTGGTAACTCTTCAAAGATTGGTTTACAACGTTTTAATTGATCTAAGTTTGCTGGGTACTCAGTAATTTCTTTACCGTCTAATTCATAAGCTGTACAGATTTTCACTGTGTCTAGGCCTGTTAAAACATCGATTGAGTTAATAGATAAATCTGTAATACCACTTACACGACGAGAGTGACGTAATACAACTGAATCAAACCAACCTACACGACGTGGACGTCCTGTTGTTGTACCGTATTCACGACCAACCTCTCTAATATGATGTCCATCTTCATCGAATAATTCAGTAGGGAATGGACCATCACCAACACGTGATGTATAAGCTTTACATACACCAATTACCTTTGAAACGAATGTAGGACCTACACCTGTACCAACAGTAACGTTACCTGCAATTGGATTACTTGATGTAACGAATGGGTATGTACCATGGTCGATATCTAACATTACACCTTGCGCACCTTCGAAAAGTACCTTTTCATCTGCTACAAATGCATCGTCTAAGATTTTTGATGTGTCTGTTACAAATTCTTTTAAACGTTGACCTGCAGCATAGTATTCTTCAAAGATATCATCAAATGATGGACATGTTTCGTTAAACATACCTTTGAAATATGCTTGTTTATATTCAATGTTTGATTTTAATAATCTTTCGAATGTTTCTTTTTCAAGTAAATCTGCCATACGAATACCGATACGTTGAACTTTGTCTACATATGCTGGACCGATACCTTTTTTAGTTGTACCAATCTTATTGTCACCGCGTAAACGTTCTTCATATTCATCTTGTGCTAAGTGATATGGTAAAATCACTTGTGCACGATTAGATATACGTAAATTACTTGTAGGAATGCCACGTTCATTTAATCCGTCTAATTCTTTCAATAGTGCAACTGGATCAACAACGACACCGTTACCGATTACCGCTAATTTGTCTTTGTAAAAGATACCAGATGGTACTAAATGTAATTTATATGTTTCTCCGCCAAATTGAATGGTATGGCCTGCATTATTACCACCTGAAAAACGCGCGATAACATCTGACTGTTCTGCCAAGAAATCCGTTATTTTTCCTTTTCCTTCGTCTCCCCATTGTGTCCCAACTACTACGATTGATGACATGTGAGCACCTCCAAGTTTTTCTCATTTAACCATTTGATATTCTACCAATATCGAGACCATAATGCAAATAAAAATCGAACATTGATTTTCGACCTTTTTAAAAGAAAAATCATTTTAACAAATCGTCTTCAACGTCCTAAAAACCCTTTAACAGAGGCGTTGACAGTACTAATTTATCACTTTCAATACACAAACTTAACATATATCAACCCGTTCAGAATAAAATAAAAACCGTACAATTTTATCATCGTAATGATTATTGTACGGAAAAACTTTTTTACATCATATCTGCATGTGCATAATCGATATCGGTAAATTTATTATATTGTTTCATAAAGTGTAACTTAACTGTGCCTGTTGGACCGTTACGTTGCTTAGCAATGATAATTTCAATTTCACCGTTTTCATCATTCGTTTGTGGCTCGAAACCACCATCATCGTCATCATCTTCATCGCCACCACGGTTATAGTAATCATCACGGTATAAGAACGCAACGATATCAGCATCTTGCTCAATCGAACCAGATTCACGAATATCACTCATCATTGGACGTTTATCTTGTCGTTGTTCAACACCACGAGATAACTGACTTAATGCGATAACTGGACATTCTAATTCACGGGCTAATGCTTTTAATGTACGAGAGATTTCAGAAACTTCCTGTTGTCTGTTATCGGACGCACGTGAACCACTACCTTGAATCAACTGTAAGTAGTCAATCACAATCATGTCTAAGCCATGT
Organism: Staphylococcus sp. MZ3; assembly: GCF_018622755.1. NCBI lineage: Bacteria > Bacillati > Bacillota > Bacilli > Caryophanales > Staphylococcaceae > Staphylococcus > Staphylococcus sp. MZ3. The sequence goes on along the minus strand of NZ_CP076026.1, from coordinate 21,179 downwards.
TCTTGCTTTAATCGACGACATTTAGAACGTAAATCATTAATTCGAATACCCGGTGTATCATCAATAAAAATCTTCGTACGTGATAATTTACCTACCGCTATAGTAAAACGACTCCAATCTTCCTCAGTCATAGTACCCGTTCTTAAGCGGTTTGAGTCAACATTACCAGAACTACAAATCATACGTGTGGCTAACTGATCAGCACCCATCTCTAGTGAGAAAATACCAACTGTATACATATCTTCATGCGTTGCAACTTTTTGTGCAATATTAAGTGCGAACGCAGTCTTACCTACAGATGGACGCGCTGCAAGGATAATTAAATCATTTCGGTTGAACCCTGCTGTCATTTGGTCTAAATCTCGATACCCTGTAGGTATACCTGGTGTTTGACCACTATTTTGATCAAGCTCTTCAGCTGTTTCATACACTTGTCCTAAGACGTCTCGAATGTCTTTAAAGCCATCGCTTTCACGAGAAGATGACAGCTCTAAAATTCGACGTTCTGCATCACTTAAAATCGCATCTAGTTCAAGTTCATCATTATATCCATCATTGGCAATACTATCTGCAGTTTGAATCAATCTACGTTTTAATGCATGCTTAGAAACGATATCAGTATAATACTGAACATTTCGCGTCGTTGGTACATTTGTAGATAACTCTGCAAGATATTGCGGGCCACCCGCTTCATTCAACGTACCTTCACTTGATAACTGATCCATCAATGTTACTACATCAATTTCTTTGTTATCTTCATTTAAGTGCATCATTGCACGGAAAATATGTTGATGGGCACCCCTATAAAACGACTCAGGAAGCAACACTTCCTGAGTAGTATTAATCAATTCTGGATCAATAATAATTGAACCTAAGACAGACTGTTCAGCTTCATTGTTATGTGGCATTTGATTTTGCTCATACATTCTATCCATGAATGGTTACACCTCTTATTTCAATCCAACTTTATTGTTCAACTGTGTGTACGCGAATTGTACCTTCAACTTCTTTATCTAATTTAACAGGTACATTCGTATATCCTAGGGAATGAATTCCATTTGGTAAATCCATTTTACGTTTATCAATTTTAATATCATGTTGTGCTTTTAGTGCTTCGGCAATTTGTTTTGTACTTACTGATCCAAACAATTTACCACCTTCACCAGTTTTTGCTGATACTTCAACTTCAATGTTTGATAACGTTTCTTTTAATGCTTTAGCATCTTCAATTTCTTGTTGGCGTTCTTGTTTTGCACGTTTTTTCTGTAACTCTAATTGTTTAAGGTTACCTGGTGTCGCTTCTACAGCATAATTCTTTTTCAATAAGAAGTTATTTGCATAACCTACTGGTACTTCTTTAACTTCACCTTTTTTACCTTTACCTTTAACATCTTGTGTAAAAATTACTTTCATGCATCTTCACTCCTACTTAATTGTTCTGTAATTGCTTGTTGTAATTGTGCTATCGCCTCTTCGACTGTCACACCTTTAAGTTGTGTTGCCGCATTGGTTAAATGTCCACCGCCACCAAGTGCTTCCATTGTTAACTGGACATTTACTGAACCGAGTGAACGCGCAGATATACCAATCAGATTATCTTCACGTCTCGCAACAACATATGATGCTTCAATACCTTCTAAACTTAACAGTTCATCTGCTGCTTGTGCAACTGTTACTGGATGATAAATTTTATCGTCTGAACCATGCGCAATGGCTATGCCATTATCTTCAACTTTTACAGTTCGAATTAATTCAGATCGATTAATGTAAGTATCCACATCATCTTTTAAGAAATGTTGCGTTAAAATCGTATCTGCACCATGTGCACGTAAATAACTCGCTGCATCGAATGTTCTTGATCCTGTTCGTAATGTAAAGTTTCTTGTATCTACAATAATACCTGCATACATCACTGTTGATTCAAGACGTGTTAAACGTTGTTCTGTTGGTTGATATTCCAGTAACTCTGTTACCAATTCAGCTGTCGAACTTGCGTATGGTTCCATATATATCAACAATGGATTAGAGATGAAGCTTTCACCACGTCTATGATGATCGATAACAACTTTACGGTTTGCTTTATTTAAGACATTTTCATCTAAAACCAGTTCCGGTTTATGCGTATCAACAATCACTACGGTTGTCTTAGATGTCATCATATCCCAAGCATCATCTGATGTTATAAATCGTTCTCTTAACTCTGGCTTTTTATCAATTTCGTTCATCACGCGTCGTAATGTTGGATCAATGTCAGTCTCATTTAATACGATGTATGCTTCTAAATTATTCATCATTGCAAATCTAGACACACCGATTGCTGCACCAATTGCATCTAAGTCAGGACGTTTATGTCCCATGATAATGACTTTGTCACCCTCTGCAAGGATATCTTTTAACGCATGTGAGATCACACGTGCTCTTACACGAGTACGTTTCTCCATCGGGTCAGTCTTACCGCCATAGAAGCGCACATTACCATTAATACTTTTAATTGCAACTTGGTCGCCACCGCGTCCTAATGCTAAGTCTAGGCCTGATTGTGACAATTCACCTAAGTCGATTAAATTTTCAGTACCTTCACCAACACCGATACTTAATGTTAATTGGGCACGATAACCAACACTTTTTTCACGTAATTGACTTAAAATATCAAATTTAGATTCTTCTAAGTCAGCTAATATTTTTTGATTTAAATAGGCTACGAATTGATCGGAACTATACCTTTTAAAGAATATATTATACTCAGTTGCCCATCGACTAATGACACGCGTTACCATTGAGTTGATTTCCGAACGCTGCGTATCATTCATATTTTGAGTAATCTCATCGTAGTTATCTAAAAATAATGTCGCAATGATTGGTTTAGAATTTTCATATAGTTCATTTGTTTGTACTTGTTCAGTTATATCAAAGAAATAGAGGCAGTGATCATTCTCAGAATAACGTACTTGGAAATGATACTGATTATATTCTATTTCAACGGATTTCACTCTATCTAATTGCTTTAAAATGTTTGGAAATACTTCATTTACAGATTCAGAAATGACATTTGCTTCCATATGATCTGTCATAAATTGGTTAACCCATTCGATGTGATCATTTTCATCTAAAACAATGATACCAATTGGTAAATGTTTGATTGCTTTATTATTTGTTGTTGAAATTTGAGCACTCAAACCATCTACATAACTATCCATTTTCATTAAAGCTTGTCTGAATAAAATGATGCTAACAATAATCATCACGACAAGAACGATAGATGCAATTAATGCTATAAGACTATTAAAGATAAACCATACACCCATTAAAACAATTGCTGTGATGATCATGATGACAAATGGTATTAGTAAAGCTTTCTTAGTGGACTGCCGATTCATTATTCCACCTCTATTCACTTTTTAGAATTATTTTTCATGATTCGCTTCAAATTCAAACTTAAATCGATAACACCAAGTAGTCCTACAATATGTGTCGTAGGTGTCAGTATTGTACCGATAATCAATAGTAAAATCGTTACTGCATTCGGCAAACCTTTCGCTTTACCAAAGAAATGAATAACACTTAAACCTTGAATATACATTACTAATGATAACACAAGTTGGAAGTTTAAAAGAATGCTCTGGAACACACTCGGTTGACCTGTAAATAATAAACATATGATAACAATAATGTATATCCATAATAAAATACCGCTCATTTGCCACGCGAAAAGTGGCTTAAATACAGGTGTAGCGATTTTAAATTTTCGTAAAATCGGAAATGTAACGATTAAGTTAATTAAGACGATTAAAAATGTAATGATAATGATGAAACCTGGTAATTGAACGGTCGCTTGTCTAAACCCTTCTTCTAATATTTGGGTCATATTCGCATCGGCACCGCTCATCGTAATCGCTTCATGTAATGTTTGCTTGAAAGGTTTTACTATGCTCGCTGATGGTGGAATTCTTCCGAATGTTTGTAGTAACATAAAAGCGATTAATGAAATTAAGCTCATCGCTACTGTTGTTACGTATAATATTCTTTCTTTAGACGTTCTTTCTTTGAGCAATTGACCAATAATTAAACTTGCAATTAAGACTAATATGATGGCACTTAAAACGAAAGTATTACCTAAAACAGTTGTTATAATTACTGTAATAAGTGCACTAATCCCGAAAGATTGTATTGATTTATTCCATAAAACGATACCTGGTATGGTTGCAAATAATGCAAATATTAGTCCTAAACCAGGCACTAGATATAAAGCTAAAGCGACAAATACCAACGTAATCGTTGCAATTATTGTTGCTTTAGGTTGTATTTTTGAAAACACATAAGCCACTCCCATATTTTTAACTATAGCTATTATTTTAACCTCTTTAATGGAAATTAACAATTTATAGATTGTATGCTTCTATTTCATTTAATTGAACAATAACTTTCATGTTTTATAAGTAATTAACATACTCATTTGAATCGCTTTTGTGTGCTTTCATTTTCAACATGATTATTTAATCCCACTACACAGCAATCAAGCTTGATTTAGATTTACAATTCATTTCCACTCTCATGTACTCTAGATGTTTTTGAATATGATAACTGTGATTTAGTGGCTTCATTCTTTGAAAATATATACATTATTACTTGCGCTTAAAATGCTTTAAATTCAAGAAATGATATAAGTTAGGTGCCCAGGTACTAAAGTTTAGTAGGAATCCATCATGCCCAACATTATCAGGCACGAAGAAATGACGATGATATTTAAAACGTTCACCTAATGCACGAACTTGATCGTCCGGATATAGCAAATCATCTATGAACCCCATCGTTAACACTTTTGTTTCTAAATTTTTAAAAACATGCGTTACGTCTGTGCGGCCTCGGTCAATGTTGTGACTATCCAATACATCTAGCAGTGTCAGATAACAATTCAAATCAAAATGTTCTTTAAATTTATTACCTTGATGTTGTTGGTATGCGACTACTTCATCCGGCGTGAAACGTTCATCATAACTTTTTGATGATCGATATGTCAAAAAACCTAATTGGCGTGCAATACTTAGACCTTCCTTACCACCAAGATGAATGGCTTGCCTTGCAATTTCATTAAAAGCTCTACTATAAGATGATGTTCGGCTTGTTGCAGCAAGGATAATGGCTTTATCTACTTCAAACTGTTGATTGTAAAGTAGTTCCATTGCTTGCATTCCTCCAAGACTTCCCCCTATTAAAATATTAATCTTGTCATAACCAAGGGCTTGTATACCTCGTTCATTCGCTCTGACAATATCTCTTAATGTTAATTTTTTAGGAAAATGAGTGTCGTTTAAAGGTGAGCTTGAACCGAAAGGACTACCAATAACATCAAATGTTAAAAATTGATAATCGTGAATGGGTATATATCCCCCATCAATAATTTCTCGCCACCAACCCGGATAATCATCTGTTCCATATGTTAAATGATTACCAGTTAATGCATGACAAACTACAACTAATGGTTGTCCATGATAACCGACATGCTCATATCTCAAACGCAAGTTATCTATGACTTCCCCAGATTCTGTAATAAATTTCCCTAGATTTAAAGTATCTACTGTGTAATTTGTCATTGTTCTTTCCTCCTTAAACAAAAAACTTCTCACCCTATTGAAAAGTAAGAAGTCTTTATACTTATCATTCGAGTAACTCGTTGGTTTTAGCACCGTGCTATAAAGTCGGTTGCTGAAGTATCACAGGGCCAAGTCCCTCAACTTCTCACAATAAGAAATATGAAATTGTTATGTGTTAGTTGAGATTCAGTGATGAATTACTTTATCATTTAAAATGTTGTTATCATTGTCATGCGTTAGCCAAATCGCTTACGTATACACGATTCCCAATCTTAACATAGACGATTTGTATATCAGAATTTTCTGATTACTAACAGTTTACCTAAGTTTAAATATCTGTTCAATGATTTTCAGTTATTTTTAAAAGAAAAATCGTAATGCTGCCATGATAACAATCCCACTAATAATTGTAATAGTTAAACTACGCGTGATTATAGATAAAATAACCGTCGGAATGAGCGCGATAATGTAAGGGATGTTTAATGTATACCCCTCACCATGAGGCGTCTGTTGAATAATGCTGTCTATGACAAGTGCCGTAAATAGTGTGATTGGGATAAATGATAGCCATCGAACCACGACATCAGGCAATTGCACTTTTGAAATCATGATAAAAGGTATAATTCGAATTAATAGCGTTACGATACCACACAATAAAATAAGTATTAACATGTTCATATGAGTTATCATCGTTCCATCATCACTCCTAACGCTGCTGAAATTGTGGCTGCAATTAATATTGCTAGATATGAAGGCATAAACATACTTAGCGATAACATCATTACTATGACGGCAATAATGAGTACTATGTAAATTCTTAATCGCGATTTAGTAATTGATTCAAATTGCGCAATGGCCAAAAAGATAAACATAGCCGTGATAGCAAAATCTAACCCTAGCGTTTGCGGATTTGAGATATATTCGCCAAATAAAGCCCCAGCTACACATGAAATTGCCCAAAATAAATATGCTGTGATATTAAGACCATGCATCCAACGATCATTGATAGCTTCTCCTTTTAAATAAGGTGTAATGGCGACGCCAAACGTTTCGTCAGTTACTAATGAACCTAATCCAACACGGTTCCAAAACCCATATGTCTTGAAGTTTGGTGCAAGCGACATACTTAAAAGGAACATTCTTGAATTTACGATAAATACAGTTAGTACAATCGCTGATATCGGTGTACCTGCTATAAACAACGCGCACATAATAAATTGCGCAGCACCGGCATATATAACAAGACATAACAAGATAATTTCTAAAATACTAAAGTTTTGAGACGAAGCCACAATACCAAATGAAATACCAACACCGGCATAACCCAATAATGTTGGGATACACTCTTGTACGCCTTGTCTAAAACTTAAATGTGTTGCCATCTCAACTACCTCCTTTGCCACTTTATATTTATATAATTACGAAAAAAATAATATACCTAGTCTAATACAGTTCTATATCACAAGCAATAACATTAGACACCGGTTTGTCTGAAGTTAGACATACCGCAGTCTTTAATCAGCTTCATATTAACTTTTTATTTTTTTAGAATTTTCAATTTTTTATTTAAGACTACCTCAATATTTTCTATGGATTGTAGTTGTTTTTAAATACTAATTTTATAATTTTTTATATCTAATGATGAGTATGGGATATTGATTCATGTACCACTCCCTTATAATCATCATCCCCTCCCCCTACCCTACTCCATCGATATTACTCATACTACATCAACGAAATCAGTATTTTATCGCTTAATTTCCTATAATAGTGATGCTCAAAATTGTTACGTTTTAGATTGTTTTAGTTCATCATAATTATCCCGTATTGTTGCTATAATGAAATGCGTTCACCCCATTAAACCACAAACTTAATTTATTGTTGTTATGTGCATTGACTCAATATTATACTTTTACAGCACAAAAAAAGTGGCGACAGCTTCGTCACCACTTTTTAAAATATTATTTAAAGTATCTTGCCCTTGCTTTAAGTATACGTAGATATATACTTTTTAAAGCTTGTAGCTAAAGCCTTTATTTAACTGGTTTTGAAATTTGTGTTTTACCACCCATAAATGGTACTAATGCTTCTGGAATTGTTACTGTTCCATCTTCATTTTGGTAATTTTCAACAATAGCAGCAAATGTACGTCCAACTGCTAAACCACTACCATTTAATGTATGTGCTAATTCTGGTTTAGCTGCTTTGTCACGCTTGAAGCGGATGTTAGCACGACGCGCTTGGAAATCCGTACAGTTTGAGCATGAACTAATTTCTTTATAATCATTGTAGCTTGGTAACCAAACTTCTAAATCATATGTTTTGCTTGCACTAAATCCAATATCACCTGTACATAAAATAACACGACGATATGGTAAACCTAACTCTTCTAGAATTGCTTCTGCGTTTGTTGTCATTTCTTCTAAAGCATTCCATGAATCTTCAGGTTGTTCAAAACGTACCATTTCCACTTTATCGAATTGATGTAAACGAATTAATCCTCTTGTATCTCTACCTGCTGATCCTGCTTCACTACGGAAACATGCAGATTGACCAGTGAATTTTTCAGGAAGTACACCTGGTTGAATAATTTCATTACGGTAGAAATTCGTTAATGGTACTTCAGCAGTTGGAATTGTATATAATCCTTCTTTTTCTACTTTAAATAAATCTTCTTCAAATTTAGGTAATTGACCTGTACCATACATTGTATCTGCGTTCACAAGCTGTGGTACCATCATTTCTGTATAACCATGTTGTGTTGTATGTTTTGTAATCATATAGTTCATTAAAGCACGCTCTAATTGCGCACCTTCATTTGTTAAATATACAAAACGCGCGCCTGAAACTTTTGCTGCACGATCAAAATCAGCCATTTTCAATTCTTCTACAATATCCCAATGTGCTTTTGGTTCAAATGAAAACTCACGTGGTGTACCCCACTTTTTAACTTCAACGTTATCTTCATCAGATTCACCTTGAGGTACATCATCACTTATTAAATTTGGAATACGACAAAGGATACCTGTCATTTTATTATCAATTTCATTTAATTGACTATCTTTTTCTTTAATATCGTCACCTAATGTGCGCATTTCAGCAATCACATCATCAGCATTTTCTTTATTACGTTTTTTTAATGCGATTTCTTCGCTTACTTTATTACGACGTGCTTTCATTTCTTCTGTTGCACTAATTAATTTACGTCGTTGCTCATCCAATTCTAAAATTTCATCTACAACTTTTGGATCATCTCCACGTAATTCAATTTTGCTCTTAACTGTGTCAGGCTCATTTCTGAATAATCTAATGTCTAACATTAACCTTCATCCTTTCCCAAATAATTATCATTTATTATGGAATGACGTACGTCTTTATTTTTTAGAAAATAAAAAAAGACCACATCCCTACAAGGGACGTGGTCTACGCGTTGCCACCCTATTTAACAATTTAAGTTATAAAGATACACTAAACCTAAATTGCACTTCACTAAAATAACGGTTATCACCGATTGTTCTTTTAAATAAGTAGGTAGATTCATATATATGTTGATTCTTGTTCACACTAACCACAAGCTCTCTGATATCGAACACTATATATTACTTGTCCTACGAACAATGTCTTATTAAGTTAATTTTAATATAGCAAACTATATTTGCTTTTTCAAGTAACGATTTCAAACATCACTCATGTCGATTTAGTGACATGCAGTCGTGTGATAAATTGATTGCTTTAAATACTGTGCAACCGCTTCAATATTTTTATGAAATTGACGATCATGTGTAATGGATGGCACGATACTTCGAAACTCATCATACTTGCGACGTGTTTTTGGTGATAATCCTTCGACACCTTTCAACTCTGCTGCTTGTAATGCAATAACACATTCGATTGCCAACACACGTCTTGCATTTTCAATAATTTGATAACCATGTCTAGCAGCTGTAGTTCCCATAGATACGTGATCTTCTTGGTTCGCAGATGAAGTGATAGAATCAACACTCGCTGGATGCGCTAAAGTTTTATTTTCAGAAACGAGACTTGCAGCAGCATATTGCATAATCATCGCGCCACTTTGCAATCCTGGCTCTGGACTAAGAAATGCTGGTAAATCACCATTTAATTGAGGATTTACTAGTCGCTCTAGACGACGTTCCGATACGTTTGCTAATTCACTTACACCTAATTTAAGATGATCTAATGCAAAAGCAATAGGTTGTCCATGGAAGTTACCACCTGAAATAACAAACGTTTCATTTGCTTCCTCAAATATAAGTGGATTATCATTAGCCGCATTCATTTCAAATTCTAATTGCTGTTTAACATAATTGAATACTTGAAAACTCGCGCCATGGATTTGTGGTATACAACGCAACGTATATGCATCTTGTACACGTATTTCTGCTTGTCGCGTCGTTAATGTTGATCCTTCTAACCAATCACGCATACGCGCTGCCACATTAATCTGTTCTTGAAAATTACGAACTGCGTGCACATCATGTCGATATGCATCTATAATGCCATTAAGAGACTGATGCGTTAATGCAGCAATCCATTCAGATTGGTAACCTAAATCTTCTGCTTCTATATAACTAATGACACCTTGAGCTGTCATAGCTTGCGTACCATTAATCAATGCTAAACCTTCTTTAGCCTGAAGGTTCAAAGGTTGTCTATTTAATTCTCTTAATACATCGTCACTATCCTTTTCTTCCCCTCTGTACAATACTTTCCCTTCACCAATTAATGCTAATGCTAAGTGTGATAATGGCGCTAAATCTCCTGATGCACCGAGAGAGCCTTGCTGTGGGATTATCGGTATAATACGTTCATTTATAAAAAATTGTAATTGTCTCACTAATTCTAAAGTGGCACCTGAATGACCTTTTAATAATGTATTCAATCGTAAAATCATCATGACTAATGCTACTTCTTTTGAAAATGGCTCACCTAGCCCACAGGCATGTGAGCGTATCAGATTCACTTGTAATTCATTATATTGCGTCGGGTCTATACGTACATCACTAAATAACCCAAAACCTGTAGTGATACCGTAAACCGTTTCCTCATTTTCAATAATACGTTCAACTACCGCTCTACTTTTTTTGACACGTTCTAACGCATCATCAATAATTTCAATGTTTGATTGTTGTTGTAAAAATGATTTAATATCCTCAATTGTTAGTGTTTCACCATCTAAATATAAAGTCATATATGTTACCCCCTTGTTTATATTAAGTAACCCATCCTTCTTGAAGTATACGTTTTCATTTTTATTGAAACAATGGTTTTACGTACATTTATAACCTATTATCAGAGCACTATTGTAGTGCGTTAAAGGATATTAAGATTGTTGTAAGCATATTTAATAATTTATCTATTGACGAATTGCATATACAGGTATAGTATTTTCTATTGTATTTAACGACAAATAATAATGAATTCAGAAATTTATAATACATTTTGTTAAAAGTTACTATATATTTTTAAAATTGAATAAATTCGGAAAAGGCTTTTACATGGGAGGTTATATCACTATGGAAACGTTAAATTCTATTAACATTCCTAAGCGCAAAGAAGATTCACATAAAGGTGATTATGGCAAAATTTTATTAATTGGTGGATCTGCTAACTTAGGTGGTGCCATTATGTTAGCGGCTCGTGCATGTGTATTTAGCGGTAGTGGTTTAATCACTGTAGCTACACATCCAACAAATCATTCAGCATTACATTCTCGTTGCCCAGAAGCGATGGTTATTGATATTAATGATACGAAAATGTTGACGAAAATGATTGAAATGACTGACAGTATACTAATTGGTCCAGGTCTTGGCGTTGATTTCAAAGGAAATAATGCCATTACATTCCTACTACAAAATATACAACCGCATCAAAATTTAATCGTAGACGGCGATGCGATTACAATCTTTAGTAAACTGAAACCGCAATTACCTACATGTCGTGTGATCTTTACACCACACCTCAAAGAATGGGAACGATTAAGTGGTATTCCTATTGAGGAACAGACATATGAGCGTAATCGTGAAGCAGTTGATCGTTTAGGTGCAACTGTTGTACTTAAAAAACATGGTACTGAAATTTTCTTTAAAGATGAAGACTTTAAATTGACAATCGGTAGCCCAGCAATGGCGACTGGTGGTATGGGCGATACACTTGCTGGTATGATTACAAGCTTTGTCGGTCAATTTGATAACTTAAAAGAAGCGGTTATGAGTGCCACATATACACATAGTTTTATTGGCGAAAACCTTGCAAAAGATATGTATGTGGTGCCACCATCAAGACTTATCAATGAAATACCTTACGCAATGAAACAATTAGAAAGTTAGTCATTACTAATCATTGAATATAGTAAAGCATTACTTTCTAGCATAAAAATAAGACTCCCCTACATATAGGGAAGTCTTATTTTTTATTATTCTTCATCTGATGATTGTTGTATATCTTCTTCAACACGATCCATGAAATCTTGTCTTACTTCAATACGTCCATCTTCATCATTTTCTTCTGAATCAATCACTTCAGTATGAATTGCATTTCCTGGTGTTTCATCATTTACAACCGCTTCACGTTGTTGTTCAGTACCATCTTCAGATACAGTTGAAGTAGATTGCTCATCTTCATTCGTTTCATCTTCTGCATCTTCTTTTACTTTAGCAACCGTTGAAACAAATTGATCATCACCTAAGCGAATTAAGCGAACACCTTGTGCTGCACGACCATTTTGAGAAATATCTGCAACATCTAGTCGAATAATGACACCTGCATTAGTAACAATCATTAAATCTTCTTCACCAGTTACTGTAGTGATACATACAACATTACCATTACGCTCAGTAATCGTAGCTGTTTTAATACCTTTACCACCACGATTTGATAAACGATAGTCATTAACTGGCGTACGTTTACCATAACCATTTTCAGTAACTACTAATACTTCATCAACACTGTTTGCATGAGCTACATCAAGCCCTACAACTTCGTCACCTTCACGAAGTGTAATACCTTTCACACCCGTTGCTGTACGGCCTAAAGGACGTAATGTTGATTCAGGGAATCGAATTAATGATGCATGTGATGTACCAATCAAGATATCTTCTTGACCACTTGTTAAACGAACTGCAATTAACTCATCATCTTCTCTGAACGAAATCGCAATCTTACCATTTCTATTTATTCTTGAGAAGTTACTTAATGCTGAACGTTTAACGACACCACGTTTAGTTGCAAACACTAAGAAGTTGTCTTCACTTTCAAGGTCTTTAACAGCAATCATTGTACTAATGACTTCATCATTTTCAAGTTCAATAGCATTCACTACAGGAATACCTTTAGACTGTCTTGATAACTCAGGCACTTCATAACCTTTAAGTTTGTATACACGACCTTTGTTAGTAAAGAACAATACATGGTCATGTGTACTTAAAGTTACCAATTGACTGACAAAATCTTCTTCCAATGTATTCATACCTTGAACACCACGACCACCACGGTTTTGAGCACGATATGTAGATACCGGCAAACGTTTAATGTAGTTATTATGGCTCAAAGTAATTACTATTTGTTCTTCTGGAATGAGATCTTCATCTTCTAAATCTTCAAATCCACCTAATTGGATTTCAGTACGACGATCATCACCAAAACGATCTCTAATTTCAGTCAATTCATCTCTAACTAACTGTAATAACACTTCTTCATCAGCTAAGATGGCTTCTAATTCACTAATATAATTTAATAACTCATTATATTCAGCTTCAATTTTGTCTCTCTCTAAACCTGTTAGACGTCTTAAACGCATGTCTAAAATAGCTTGAGCTTGTTTTTCAGAAAGTTTGAAGCGTTGTTGCAAGCTTTCCATGGCAACTTTATCTGTATCTGACTCACGAATCGTTGAAATAATTTCATCGATATGGTCAAGTGCGATACGTAATCCTTCTAAAATGTGGGCACGATCTTTAGCTTTACGTAAGTTGTATTGCGTACGTCTTCTAACAACTGTCTTTTGATGCTCTAAATAATGTACCAACGCTTCTTTTAAATTAATAAGCTTCGGTCTACCATTTACAAGTGCAATCATATTCACACCAAATGATGTTTGAAGTGGCGTTTGTTTGTATAAGTTATTTAAAATGACACTAGCATTTGCATCCTTACGCACATCAATAACGACACGCACACCAGTACGTAAACTTGTTTCATCACGTAAATCAGTGATACCGTCAATTTTCTTGTCACGAACGAGTTCTGCAATTTTTTCAATCATACGAGCCTTATTCACTTGGAAAGGAATTTCAGTGACAACAATACGTTGACGTCCGCCTCCACGTTCTTCAATAACTGCACGAGAACGCATTTGAATTGAACCACGACCTGTTTCATATGCACGTCTAATACCACTCTTACCTAAAATAAGTCCAGCAGTAGGGAAATCAGGACCTTCAATATCCTCCATTAACTCAGCAATTGAAATATCAGGGTTCTTACTTAAGCTAAGTACACCATTGATTAATTCTGTTAAGTTATGTGGTGGAATATTCGTTGCCATACCTACCGCGATACCTGATGCACCATTGGCTAACAAGTTAGGGAATCGAGCAGGTAAGACTGACGGCTCTCTTTCATTACCATCATAGTTATCGATAAAATCTATTGTATCTTTATTAATATCACGTAACAGTTCAAGTGTGATTTTAGTCATACGCGCTTCAGTATAACGCATTGCTGCTGCGCCATCTCCATCCATTGAACCAAAGTTACCTTGGCCATCAACAAGCGGATAACGATAACTGAAATCTTGAGCCATACGTACCATTGCTTCATAAATAGATGAGTCACCATGAGGGTGATATTTACCCATTACGTCACCAACGATACGTGCTGATTTTTTATATGATTTATCCGGTGTCATACCTTGTTCATTTAATCCATATAGTATACGACGATGTACTGGTTTTAAACCGTCACGAACATCTGGCAATGCACGAGCAACGATAACACTCATCGCATAATCTAAAAATGATTCACGCATTTCACTGGTAATATTTCGTTCATTTATTCTTGATTGAGGTAATTCAGCCATCAAGAGTTCCTCCTTCAAAAGTTCAGTTCACAGCGCTTAGAAGTCTAAGTTTGCATAAACTGCATTATCTTCTATAAATTGTCTACGGTTTTCTACAACATCACCCATTAACATTTCAAATGTTTGGTCCGCTTCAATCGCATCTTCAAGTTTTACTTGTAAAAGAGCGCGGTGCTCAGGGTTCATTGTTGTTTCCCATAATTGATCTGCATTCATTTCTCCAAGACCTTTGTATCGTGCAATAGACCATTTTGGTGTTGGATTCAATTCAGATTTAAGTTTATCAAGTTCCCTATCATTGTATACATAATACTTTTGTTTACCTTGTGTCAGTTTATACAACGGTGGCTGTGCAATATACACATAGCCTGCTTCAATTAACGGTCTCATAAATCGATAGAAGAATGTTAATAACAATGTTCTAATATGCGCTCCATCCACATCGGCATCAGTCATAATGACGATTTTGTGATATCTTGCTTTCGCTAGATCAAAGTCGCCACCGATTCCTGTACCAAATGCTGTGATCATTTGACGAATTTCATTGTTATTCAAAATTCTATCTAATCGTGCTTTTTCAACATTTAATATCTTACCTCGTAATGGTAAAATCGCCTGCGTTCTAGAGTCACGACCAGATTTTGTAGACCCCCCGGCAGAGTCCCCTTCGACTAAGAAAATCTCACATTCTTCAGGACTTTTACTAGAGCAATCGGCTAATTTACCTGGAAGGCTTGCTACATCTAACGCTGATTTACGACGTGTTACTTCACGCGCTTTTTTCGCAGCAACACGTGCACGTGCCGCCATAATACCTTTTTCAACCACTGTACGTGCGACTTGTGGATTTTCATATAAAAATCGTTCAAAGTGCTCTGAGAATAATTTATCTACAACTTGACGCACTTCAGAATTACCTAATTTTGTCTTCGTTTGACCTTCGAATTGAGGATCACCATGTTTGATAGATATAATTGCTGTCATACCTTCACGTGTATCTTCACCAGAAAGTCTATCTTTTTCTTCTTTCATAATCTTGCTACTTAAACCATAACTATTTAAGACACGCGTTAATGCACGTTTGAATCCGTCTTCATGCGTACCACCTTCATACGTATGAATGTTATTTGCGTAAGTTAAAAGATTTGTGGCATATCCTGAGTTATATTGAATCGCAATTTCTACTTCAATATCATCTTTAGATTGATGAATATAAATTGGCTCATCATGAATAGGTTCTTTATTTTCGTTCAATAACTCAACGTACGATTTAATACCGCCCTCATAGTGATAGGAGTCTTCTCTAACGTTTTCTTCATCACGTTCATCTCTTAATGTGATTTGAATTCCTTTGTTTAAGAAAGCAAGCTCTCTAATACGCTGCTGTAATGTTTCATAGTTGTATACAGTTGTCTCTGTGAAGATTTCTCCATCTGCTTTAAAACGAATGACAGTACCTGTCTTATCAGTTGTGCCAACTTCTTTTAAGTCAAATTGAGGTACACCTTTTTTATATGCTTGATGATATATAGTCTCATTTCTGTGTACATATACTTCTAAGTCTTGTGACAATGCGTTTACAACTGATGAACCAACACCATGTAAACCACCAGATACTTTGTATCCGCCACCGCCAAATTTACCACCAGCATGTAAAACAGTTAAAATAACTTCGACAGCTGGACGTCCCATTTTTTCTTGAATATCAACTGGGATACCACGTCCGTTATCCGTTACTTTAATCCAGTTATCTTTTTCAATAACAACTTCAATTTGATTTGCATAACCAGCTAATGCTTCATCGATACTATTATCGACAATTTCCCACACTAAATGGTGCAAACCTCTCTCTGAAGTCGATCCTATATACATACCTGGTCTTTTACGTACTGCTTCTAAACCTTCTAATACTTGTATTTGCCCAGCACCATAATTATCCGTGTTGTTTACATCTGACAATGCAGTCACCATCGCTTTCTGTTACTTTATAATTTCACCTTGATTAATACGATACAATTTAGCGTTATTCATGATTTCATGATCAATACCATCTACAGATGTCGTAGTGACAAATGTTTGTACTTTATGCTGAATCGTACTTAATAAATGCGTTTGACGCGAATCATCTAATTCACTGAGTACATCATCTAATAATAAGACGGGATATTCCCCAACTTCGATATTCATTAACTCAATTTCAGCTAATTTAATGGACAAAGCCGTTGTACGTTGCTGTCCTTGAGAACCATATGTTTGAGCATCCATGCCATTCACATCAAAACTTATATCATCTCGATGTGGTCCGAATAAGCTAATGCCTCGTTCTTTTTCTCTTTGCATATTATCGCTAAGAATAGACATAATTTCTTCAAGTCGTGCCGCTTCATTTTGAGCATAATCAAATTTAAGACTAGGTAAATAATTCAGCGACAACGCTTCTTTATCATTTGTGATACCAGCATGAATCGGTTTAGCTAACGACTCTAGCTCTTGAATAAAATGTGCACGTTTATCAGTTACTTTCATTGCATATTCAGCAAACTGCTGATTTAATACTTCCAACATTGTTAAGTCCTTTTTTTGGCCTAATTGTAACTGCTTTAAGTAATTATTCTTTTGCTTTAAAATACGTTGGTATTGAGCTAAATCATTTAAGTAAACAGCAGAAATTTGGCCCAACTCCATATCTATAAAGCGTCGTCTTATTTGAGGAGAGCCTTTTACAATATTCAAATCTTCTGGCGCAAATAGAACCACATTAAGGTGTCCAATATATTGAGTTAGACGACTTTGCTCTAAGTGATTCACTTTGACTTGTTTACCTTTTTTAGTTATAAACATTGTTAATGGCATCGTGCCGTGTCTATAACTAAGCTCACCTTCTATTTTAGCATAATCAGCATTAAAACGTATGAGTTCCTTATCATTACTCGTTCTATGACTTTTTGCTAAAGCTAAGGTATAAATTGATTCAAGTAAATTTGTCTTTCCTTGTGCATTTTCTCCAATGAGGATATTCACGTCAGGATGACATTTCAACGTAACCTCATCATAGTTACGATAATTTTCTAATTGGAGTGTATTTAGCTTCATTGTTCACCTTGATGAATGATTAAGAAAGAACCAGCATCTTCAGGTAATTCTGGGATATCTATACGATCTTGATGTTCTAACTTTTTACCGCGACGTGTTTCACGCACTCCATTAATTAATACTTCAACGTCTTGCAAGAACCATTTTGCTTGACCACCAGATTCAATAATCCCTTCTGTTTTTAGAAATTGACCTAAATTAATGTCTCCTTCTACTACAACTTCTTGAACCAAAATAATCACTCCATTTCTTTGTATGTCATTAATATATTATACCTTTTTTTGTCACAAATTTCATTTAAAATAGAGGTAGAAACCGTTTACATATAAATAATTAATTCTTATTTTTTGGCAATACTGTCATTTTCAATTTTTTAACGCTATTTAACGGCGTTTAACTTTTATATTCAACTTGTTATTGACTATTAAAATTTTAAATTTAAAGGGCATATAAGCACACTTATTAAATTTTGGATACATTTGTCATAAATTTAATTGGCGTCTTTTATTTGCTGTTTAAAATGCTGTCAAATTTATTTTACATACACATCTAGAATTATTTTTGCCAAAAAATAAAGGATGACGTTTTAATTAATCACGTCATCCTTTATTTATATTTATTTTTAGTAAGTTCTGATTGGTAAAATTAATTGCGTTACCGAGTCGTCACCTTTTGGTTTTAGAATAAATGGTTTCATTGTACCGAAGAATTCAACTTCAACCTCATCATTATCGATTGCTTTTAAAGCATCCATCATATATTTAGAGTTGAATGAAATTTTCAGGCTACCACCTTCAACATCGTTTGCATCAACTTCTTCTTTTACAGTACCAATTTCTGGTGATGTAGAAGACAATTCAACAACGTCATCACCTGTACTTAATTTAATAACGTTATTACCACCTTCACGCGCTAATAAAGAGGCACGATCAATCGCATGATAAAACTCCCCATTGTCTATACTTAATTTAATTTCATAGTTTTCAGGGAATAAACGTGTTGTATCAGGATAATGTCCTTCTAATAATCGAGAAATAAAGTTCACATTTCCAACTTTAAATAAAACTTGGTTTGAAGCAAAGAAGATATCAATGTCTTCTTCATTGTCAGACATAATTTTATTTAATTCAGCTAAAGCCTTACCTGGAATGATGACATTTTTGTTTTCAGAAACATCTTCTAACTGCAACTTTCTTACAGCCAAGCGGTGTGAGTCAGTCGCTGTGCATATTAATTCATTTTCTTGTATAAGCCAGTTCACACCAGTTAGTACTGGGCGTGTTTCTGAGGTGGACACTGCAAAATTCGTTTCTGCAATCACGTTTTTAAGTACTTTTACCGACAATTGAATTGCGTCATCTCTAGAAACTTGAGGTAATAAAGGATATTGATCTGGATCTAAGCCACTCAAATTAAATTCAGAATGACCTGATGTAATTAATGTCTGGAATTGTTCATTTGTAGATAATTTAACATCTTTACCAGGTAATTTTTTTATAATATCAACAAAGAATCGTCCAGGAAGTACTACTGAGCCTGTTTCTGAAATATTGACAATATCTTCGCCATCTACAGTTTTAGGAATAGTGATTTCTATTGAGATTTCAGAGTCTGAACCAGTTAGTATAACTTCATGTTCTTTCGCATCGATTTTGATACCAGTTAATATAGGTAATGTTGTTCTTGGTGAAATAGCTTTTAATGTGTCATTTAATTGTGTAATAAAATAATCTCTTTTAATAGTGAATTCCATCATTAATTAAAACTCCTTCCAGTCGTTTATATATAATTATATAGGTTTTAAGTTCTTAGTAATAGTAGTAGGTGCTGTGGATTGGTGGATAAGTCGTAAAAACATAGATTTGGCGAAGTTATACACATGTTGATAACTTGTGTATGGTGTGTATGACTTTTAAACATTATCCACAAAATGAGTTTTGCTCATCTTGCCACATTAGTATATAGAAATGTAAAAAATGACAGTTATTATTAGTGCTGTTATATAACAGATTACATTTCCCAAAGTTTCCTACTTATACATTTCTTATTTCTTTTTCAAGATTCTCTACTTCTTGTTTAAAAATAGGATCTTCTTTTAAATCTTTAGATATTTTTTCATGAGCATGAATGACGGTCGTATGATCACGCCCACCAAATTCTTCACCAATTTTAGGTAATGAGAAATCTGTAAGCTCTCTAGACAAGTACATAGCTATTTGACGCGGATATGCAATTGACTTTGTACGTTTTTTTGCACTGAAATCTTCAATTCTAACATTATAGTACTGGCCTACAATTTTTTGAATATCTTGGATGGTAATCTTTTTAGATTTTGGTGCTTGAATGATATCTTTTAAAGCTTCAGCAGTTAATTCAGTTGTAATTGGTTTTCCTAATAATTGTGAATATGCAAGTAAACGTGTTAATGCACCTTCTAATTCACGAATATTAGATTGAATTTGATTTGCTATATAATTTAAAGCTTCTGGTGGAATATCTAATTTTTCTTCTTCAATTTTCTTCTGCAAAATTGCCATTCGAGTTTCATAATCTGGTGGCGTAATATCAACAATTAGCCCCCATTCAAAGCGTGAACGTAATCGATCTTCTAATTGTGCAATTTCCTTTGGTGGTCGATCACTCGAAATAACTATTTGCTTGTTATTCTGATGCAATTCATTAAAAGTATAGAAAAATTCTTCTTGTGTTTGTACTTTATTTTGTATGAACTGAATATCATCGATTAATAAGACGTCGATATTACGATATCTTTCTCTGAAAGCTTCACCTTCGTTATCACGAATTGATTTAATAAATTCATTTGTGAATTTTTCACTTGATGTGTAAATCACTTTGGCATCTGGATTATTATCTAAAACATGATGACCAATGGCATGCATTAAATGGGTTTTTCCTAAACCAACACCTCCATAGATAAATAATGGATTGTACGCTTTGGCTGGTGCTTCGGCTACAGCTAAACTTGCTGCATGTGGAAAGCGGTTACCAGGTCCGATTACAAAAGTGTCAAATGTGTTATGGGCATTGAATTGCTCTCTACCAAGCACATGATTATCCTCAGTTGTTTCAGTAGAAGGTTTTGTTGTTTCTTTTGGAGTAGCAGTTTCATTATTACTATAATTTGCTAATTCTTCAGTAGTAATAAAGTGAGGTTTAACTTCATAGCCTACAACATCAAATAAGATTGCTTGGATAATTTCAGCATATTGTTGATTTAACCAATTTGCATTAAAAGGAATACTCGATAATACGATAGCTTCACCATCTTTAATCGTGTAAAGCTCAGTATCTTTTAGGAAAGTTGAGTAACTTACAGCTGATAATTTTTCTTGAGCAATTTCAAGCACTTTTTCCCAAATTTCTTTTTCCGACAT